>NZ_CP018822.1:80000-2492900 GCF_002000985.1 Streptococcus gallolyticus subsp. gallolyticus DSM 16831
CGAGAACAACTTTTGTTCTCGCTTTTTAATGTTTAATTTTAAAATATAATATGTTCTTAAGACTGAAATATGATTGACTTTAGATAAGAAGGAATATATATCATTGAATAATGTTTGGGTGATGATGTTCGTAATGTTAAAAATTTATGGCTTTTGGGAAGAATGTGGATATTTTTGTTATCTTCTAAAATTATTTGATATAATAGATGTAATATTTTAAAAGGATTATTGAATGGCTATTATTGAGAAGGCACCAGCTAAGATTAATTTGGGGCTAGATATTATTGGAAAACGACCGGATGGTTATCATGATTTATCTATGATTATGGTTAGTGTTGATTTGAATGACTATATTACGGTTTCTGAAATTGATGGAAGTGAGATTGTGGTTGAGTCTAATAATCATAAAATGCCCTTGAATGATAAAAATGACGTTTTTAAGGCTGCTAAATTGATTCGTGAGGTTTATCAGATTGATTCAGGGGTTAAGATTGAGTTGAAAAAATCAATTCCTATTTGTGCTGGCCTGGGTGGTGGTTCAACAGATGCTGCTGCTACAATTCGAGCTTTGGATAAATTATGGCAGCTTAATCTTTCTAAGGATGAAATGATTGATGTTGGATTTCAAATTGGGAGTGATGTTCCGTACTGTCTGGAGGCAGGTTGTGCGTGTATTTCTGGTAAGGGAGAGATTGTAGAATGTCTTGATTATCAATTATCAGCTTGGGTTGTTTTAGTGAAACCTGAGTTTGGTGTTTCAACACGTACGGTTTTTCCTGAAATTGATTGTAAGACGATTTCACGTGTAGATATCGCTTCGTTACGAGAGGCGGTGCTTGCTAAGGATTACGAAAAAATGATTGCATATATGGGAAATTCTTTGGAGGATATTACCATTAAGCGCAAGCCATTTATTCAAAAAATCAAGGATCGGATGATGAATTGTGGAGCAGATGTTGCTTTGATGACGGGAAGTGGTCCGACAGTTTATGCTTTGTGTCGTTCGGAAAAAAAAGCCGATCGTCTGGTCAATAGTATGCGTGGCTTTTGTAAGGAAGTTTACAAGGTTCGTATTTTATAGAGGAAAGAGTCAAGTCATTGATTCTTTTTTTAGTTTTTGATATAATTAACTGGTTAATGAAATGAGGTGTGAAATATGCAGCTAGAGAAGCAAGTAGATAAGTTAGTAAATCAAATTTTGTTGAAAGCAGAAAATCAGCATGAATTGTTGTTTGGTGATTGTCAGAGTGGTGTTGCCATAACGAATACTCAAGAGCATATCTTAATGCTTCTGTCACAAGAACGTTTGACAAATTCTGATTTGGCAAAACGTTTGAATATTAGTCAGGCAGCGGTAACGAAGGCAATTAAGTATTTGGTGAGTCAAGGAATGTTAGCGTCTGTGAAAAATAAAGAGGATGCGCGAGTGACTTATTTTGAATTGACAGACATTGCTAAGCCAGTTGCCAAAGAGCATACTCATCATCATGATGCAACATTGGCTGTTTACAAAAATTTATTTAACCAGTTTTCTGAGGATGAACAAGACGTTATTGCACGATTTTTGAAGGTCTTTTCAGATGAGTTAGAAGGGCGAGAATGAGATATATTACTGTAGAAGATTTGTCTTTTCAATATGATAGTGAGCCAGTTTTAGAAGGAATTAACTATCATCTTGATAGTGGAGAATTTGTCACTTTAACAGGTGAAAATGGTGCTGCCAAATCTACGTTGGTAAAGGCGACATTAGGTATTTTGACACCAAAGAGTGGTCAAGTAACTATTTCAAAAACGAATAAAGAGGGTAAGAAGCTCCGCATTGCTTATTTGCCACAGCAAATTGCGAGTTTTAACGCAGGTTTTCCATCAACGGTTTATGAATTTGTGAAATCAGGGCGTTATCCAAGGAATGGTTGGTTTCGTCGTCTGACCAAGCATGATGATGAGCATGTCAAAATTAGCTTAGAATCTGTTGGCATGTGGGAAAATCGTCATAAGAGAATTGGTAGCTTGTCAGGTGGGCAAAAACAGCGTGTTGTTATTGCTAGAATTTTTGCATCTGATCCTGATATTTTTATTTTGGATGAACCAACTACTGGTATGGATGCTGGAACGACAGAAACTTTTTATGAGTTGATGCATCATAGTGCGCATAAACATGGAAAATCTGTTTTGATGATTACTCATGATCCAGATGAGGTAAAACATTATGCTGACCGTAACATTCATTTGATACGTAATCAAAAGACGCCATGGCGTTGTTTTAATGTGCATGGTACTGATGTGAAAGGGGCTGTTGATGTTGATTGAAATATTTTCTTATGATTTTATGCAACGTGCTATTATGGCAGTAATTGCTATTAGTATTTTTGCCCCGATTTTAGGAATTTTCCTTATCTTACGTCATCAAAGTTTAATGAGTGATACGCTTAGCCACGTTTCTTTGGCCGGTGTTGCCTTAGGCATTTTGCTTGGGACTTCAACAACTTGGTCAACGATTCTTGTTGTCACGATTGCTGCGGTTATTTTGGAGTATTTGCAGACGGTTTATAAGCATTATGTTGAAATTTCAACAGCTATTTTAATGTCACTTGGTTTGGCGATTTCGTTGATTGTGACGAGTAAGTCTGAAAATGGTAGTAGTGTTAATTTGGATCAATATTTGTTTGGTTCGATTATTACGATAAATATGGAACAGGTAATTGCGCTATTTACCATTGCAGTTGTTGTTGTGCTTCTAACGATTTTATTTATTAGACCAATGTATATTTTGACATTTGATGAGGAGACAGCTTTTGTTGATGGTCTGCCTGTTCGTTTAATGTCTGTTCTCTTTAATATTGTGACAGGGATTGCGATTGCTTTGACAATTCCTGCGGCTGGAGCTCTTTTGGTTTCAACGATTATGGTTTTGCCAGCAAGTATTGCTATGCGCTTGGGGAAGAATTTTAAATCGGTCATTCTTATTGGTGTAATCGTTGGTTTTATCGGTATGGTAGCTGGTATTATCACCTCTTACTACTGGGAAACACCTGCGAGTGCAACCATTACGGTTATTTTTGTGGGAATTTTCCTTTTGGTGAATTTATTTAATATGATTTTTCATCGTAATAGCTAAAAAAAGAGGGGCTCTCCCTCTTTTTTTGTTGTGATAAAAAACAGACACCCAATGGTGCCTGTAAAGATTGTGCTAATTAGTATGTTAACACGAAGTATTTTTTCTTACCGCGACGGATAACTGTTAGTTCGTTATCGATTTTATCGTCGTCAGAAAGTGTGTAATCTAAATCTTGGATACGTTCACCGTTGATGTAGATGGCACCATTTTGAACGTCTTCACGTGCTTGACGTTTTGATGGTGAGATTTTTGCGGCTACAAGAACTTCAATGATATTGCGGTTATCGTCGGCTTGAACAGCGTAGTTAGGAACGTTGTTTAGACCTTGTTTCAATTCTTTTGCTGAAAGGCTCTTGATGTTTCCAGCGAAAAGTTGTTCAGTGATTTTAAGGGCTTGTTTGTAAGCTTCTTCGCCGTGAACAAGTGTGACAACTTCGCGTGCTAAGATTTTTTGTGCTAAACGTTCGTGACGAGCTGCGTTGAATTCTTTTTCGATTTCAGCGATTTCTTCTAGTGAAAGGAATGTGAAGATTTTCAAGAAGCGAACAGCGTCGTCATCCATAACGTTGAGCCAGAATTGATACATTTCGTATGGAGATGTTTTGTCGGCATCAAGCCAAACAGCATTTCCTTCAGATTTACCGAATTTTTTACCTGTTGAATCAGTGATGAGTGGTACGGTCATGACGTGACCTGTTTTATCAGCTTTGCGGCGTAGCAACTCTGTACCAGCAGTCATATTTCCCCATTGGTCTGAACCACCGATTTGCAAGGTAACGTTGTATTTGTCATTTAATTCGTAGAAATCGTAACCTTGCATGATTTGGTAGGCGAATTCAGTGTATGAGATACCAGTTTCGATACGTTTTTTAACGGATTCTTTACTCATCATAGCGTTGACAGTAAAGTATTTTCCGACATCACGTAGGAAGTCAATGAAGCTGACATTACCAAACCAATCATAGTTGTTTACCATAACGGCTTTGTTGTCACCATTTTCGAAATCAAGGAAACGTGATAATTGATTTTGAATCTTAGTTACCCAGCCGTCAACAGTTTCTTTAGTTTGAAGACTGCGTTCAGCATCTTTGAATGATGGGTCACCGATAAGTCCAGTAGCTCCTCCAACAAGAGCATATGGTTTATGCCCTGCCAATTGAAGGCGGCGTGATGTTAAAATAGCAACTAGGTGACCAAGGTGCAAGCTATCAGCTGTAGGATCATAACCAGTATAATAGGATACTTGCCCTTCTGTTAATGCTTTGACAAGGGCTTCTTCATCAGTCGTTTGAAAAACTAAGCCACGTTCTTTGAGTTCTTCGAATATGTTCACGAGCTTTCTCCTTACTTAAAATTTTGAGGTTGATAGTAATTTCTAGCTAAGCTAAATCTACCCCAATGATATATTGTAGTTTACAGGCTATTATATCAAAAAGCGGTACTTCTATGCAAGCTTTATCAAAGTTTGGTATAATATTAATGAGGTATTAGAATGTTTAAGAGAAACAAGAAAAAGAAAAAAACAAATCACCAGAAACTTAGTGTTATAGATTTGGGTTCGGTTGTTTTAAGAACAGTGAAATTATTAACCGACTTTTTTTATATTATTATCATCCTGTTTGGGATGTTAGGGGCGGGGATAGCTTTTGGTTATCTTGCAAGTCAGATTGATTCTGTCAAAGTTCCTAGCAAGGAAAGTCTGGTTAGTCAGGTAACATCTCTGACTAGGATTTCAGAGATGTCGTATTCTGATGGTAGTTCGATTGCAAGTATTGATACTGATTTGTTGCGAACACCTGTTGAAAGCGACGCTATTTCAGACAATGTTAAAAAAGCCATTATTGCGACTGAGGATGAAAATTTCGAGAGCCATGATGGTGTTGTTCCAAAAGCTGTTTTTCGTGCAACCTTAGCTTCAGTGCTTGGTTTGGGTGAGACAAGTGGTGGGTCAACTCTTACGCAACAGTTGATTAAACAGCAAATTTTGGGAGACGATCCAACCTTTAAACGTAAATCACGCGAAATTATCTACGCATTGGCGCTAGAACGTTATTTGAGTAAAGATGAGATTTTGACTGATTATCTTAATGTCTCTCCATTCGGACGTAATAATAAAGGTGAAAATATTGCTGGGATTGAAGAAGCAGCGCAAGGTATTTTTGGCGTTTCAGCCAGTGATTTGACAATTCCACAAGCGGCATTTTTAGTTGGTTTGCCACAAAGTCCGATTGTCTATTCTCCGTACACAGCTGCAGGGCAGCTGAAAGACGAGGAGGATATGGCTTATGGTTTGTCTCGTCAGCAAGATGTTCTTTATAATATGTATCGCGCAGGCTATTTGACTAAAGCTGAATATGAGGAATATAAGGCTTATGATGTTAGTCAGGATTTCATTCAACCTGAATCAACGACAACGAGTGAACATGATTTCCTTTATTATGCCGTTTTAGAAGAGGCTCAGGATATCATGTATGATTATTTGGTTGAGCAAAATGGTGTTTCTGAACAAGAATTAAAAAATGATTCAACGAAGGAATCTTACCAAAAATTGGCTTTAGAAGCGTTGCAACAGGGTGGCTATACCATCAAAACAACAATTGATAAAGATGTTTATAACGCCATGCAGAATACCGTAGCACAATACGGTAGCACGCTTGATCAAGGAAGCTCAGAAACGGTTGAAGTTGGTAATGTCTTGATGGATAATTCAACTGGGGCTATTCTAGGATTTATTGGTGGACGGGATTATTCAACTAACCAGAACAACCATGCGTTTGACACTGCGAGGTCACCAGGATCAAGTATTAAGCCGATTATCGCGTATGGGATTGCTATTGACCAAGGGCTTTTAGGTAGTGCTAGTATGTTATCTAACTATCCGACAACTTTCTCTAGTGGTCAGTCAATCATGCACGGTAGTGAAGAAGGAACGGCAATGGTTACTCTCCAAGAAGCTTTGAATACGTCATGGAATATTCCAGCTTATTGGACGTATCAAATGTTGCTCAATGATGACGTTGATGTTGAATCTTATATGAAGAAAATGGGATATGATATTGATGATTATTCTATTGAAAGCTTGCCTTTAGGTGGAGGAATTGAGACAACGGTTCTTCAACAAGTTAATGCTTACCAAATGATTTCAAATGGTGGTGTTTACTTGAAAGGTTACATGGTTGACAGTATCACAGATAGTCAAGGCAATGTTATTTATCAACATAAAGCTAATCCTGTACGTGTCTTTTCTGAAGCAACGGCTAGCATTTTAAATCAGTTATTAAAAGAAGTTATCACTGGTGGTGGTACGACAAAATTTTATGCAGATTTAAAGAGTTTAAATGCGACAGCCGCTAGTGCGGATTGGACAGGTAAAACCGGTACAACTGACAATTATACAGACGTGTGGCTTGTGCTATCAACACCGAAAGTAACGCTTGGTGGTTGGGCAGGTAATGACGACAATACTTCTTTACCTGATGCAGCAGGACATACTTATAACGCGCAGTACATGGCTTATTTGGTTAATGCTATCTACAATGCTGATTCAAGTGTCTTAGGTGTTGATAAGAAATATAGTTTGTCTTCAAGTGTTATCAAATCAACTGTTCTTAAAGCAACAGGTTTACAGCCTGGTACGGTGACGGTCAATGGTCGTTCGCTTACTGTGAGTGGTGAAACAACGACAAGTTACTGGGCTAAGAATGGTGCGGGTACAATGACTTATAAATTTGCTATTGGTGGTACAGATAGTGATTATACAAAAGCTTGGGAAAGTTTGTTGAGTAATTCATCTATCACAACAAGTAGCAGCAACTAATATACTTGCAAAAATTGAAAAAATAAGGTATAATATTAACGACTATTTGTCGTCTGCTTTAGTTGAAATATTGTCCAACTAAGGTTTACAGCAGTTAAATCACACTTTTATTGGTCAGATTTAGCTGCTCTTTTTGTGCCTAATTTTAGAAAAAATAGGAGTTGTAACCTATATTTAAAGATTCTAAAAATTCACATCAACGACACACTTGGCAGGGTGTTTTAACGAGCAGCCTAACTATAAAGGTCAAGATGAAAAATAATGATGATTCTCGTCAAAATGAAGGGAATCGGGTTATGTGACATTTATTGACCTCTGTATTTTAATGAAGGAGTAAAAAACTTGGCAGGACATGAAGTTCAGTACGGGAAACACCGTACACGTCGTAGCTTTTCAAGAATCAAGGAAGTTCTTGATTTACCTA
The DNA here is from genome assembly GCF_002000985.1 of Streptococcus gallolyticus subsp. gallolyticus DSM 16831. Classification (NCBI taxonomy): domain Bacteria; kingdom Bacillati; phylum Bacillota; class Bacilli; order Lactobacillales; family Streptococcaceae; genus Streptococcus; species Streptococcus gallolyticus. Next base: position 87,360 of record NZ_CP018822.1, read on the forward strand.
ACTTGATTGAAATTCAAACGGATTCTTTTAAAGACTTCTTGGATAATGGATTGAGAGAAGTTTTTGAAGATGTACTTCCGATTACAAACTTTACGGATACTATGGAGCTTGAATTTGTTGGTTACGAGTTAAAAGAGCCTAAATATACGCTTGAAGAAGCTCGTATCCACGATGCATCTTATTCAGCACCTATTTTTGTAACCTTCCGTTTGATTAATAAAGAAACAGGAGAAATCAAAACTCAAGAAGTTTTCTTCGGTGATTTCCCAATCATGACCGAAATGGGTACATTCATCATCAATGGTGGTGAACGTATTATCGTTTCTCAGTTGGTTCGTTCTCCTGGTGTTTATTTCAACGATAAAGTTGATAAAAACGGTAAAGTTGGTTACGGTTCAACTGTAATTCCTAACCGTGGAGCTTGGCTTGAATTAGAAACAGATTCAAAAGACATTGCTTACACACGTATTGACCGTACACGTAAAATTCCATTTACAACACTTGTACGTGCGCTTGGTTTCTCAGGTGATGATGAAATCATGGATATCTTTGGTGATAGCGAGCTCGTTCGTAATACTATTGAAAAAGATATTCACAAAAATCCAGCAGATTCACGTACTGACGAAGCTCTTAAAGAAATTTACGAACGCCTTCGTCCAGGTGAACCAAAAACAGCTGATAGCTCACGTAGTTTGCTTGTAGCTCGTTTCTTTGACCCACGTCGTTATGACTTGGCAGCTGTTGGACGTTACAAAATCAATAAAAAACTTAACGTCAAGACTCGTCTCTTGAATCAAACCATTGCTGAAAACTTGGTTGATGCTGAAACTGGTGAAATTCTTGTTGAAGCTGGTACAGTAATGACACGTGACGTGATTGATTCAATTGCTGAACAATTAGACGGTGACCTTAACAAATTTGTTTACACACCAAATGATTACGCTGTTGTCACTGAACCTGTTGTTCTTCAAAAATTCAAAGTTGTGTCACCAGTTGACCCAGACCGCGTTGTTACAATCGTGGGTAATGCCAATCCTGATGATAAAGCGCGTGCGCTTACACCAGCAGACATCTTGGCTGAAATGTCATACTTCCTTAACCTTGCTGAAGGTCTTGGTAAAGTTGACGATATCGACCACCTTGGTAACCGTCGTATTCGTGCCGTTGGTGAGTTGCTTGCTAACCAATTCCGTATTGGTCTTGCTCGTATGGAACGTAATGTTCGTGAACGTATGTCAGTTCAAGACAATGAAGTGTTGACACCACAACAAATCATCAACATTCGTCCTGTAACTGCGGCTGTTAAAGAATTTTTCGGTTCTTCTCAATTGTCACAGTTCATGGACCAACACAACCCACTTTCTGAATTGTCTCACAAACGTCGTTTGTCAGCCTTAGGACCTGGTGGTTTGACTCGTGACCGTGCTGGTTATGAAGTTCGTGACGTGCACTACACTCACTATGGTCGTATGTGTCCGATTGAAACTCCTGAAGGACCTAACATCGGTTTGATTAATAACTTGTCAACATACGGACATCTTAATAAATATGGTTTCATCCAAACACCATATCGTAAAGTTGACCGTGCTACTGGTGTGGTTACAAACGAAATTGTTTGGTTGACTGCCGATGAAGAAGATGAATACACAGTAGCGCAAGCTAACTCAAAACTTAACGAAGATGGAACATTCGCTGAAGAAATCGTTATGGGACGTCATCAAGGTAATAACCAAGAATTCCCATCAAACATCGTTGACTTCGTAGATGTTTCTCCTAAACAAGTAGTTGCCGTTGCGACAGCATGTATTCCTTTCCTTGAAAATGATGACTCAAACCGTGCCCTTATGGGTGCCAACATGCAACGTCAAGCGGTGCCATTGATTGACCCACATGCACCATATGTTGGTACTGGTATGGAATATCAAGCAGCTCACGATTCTGGTGCCGCTGTTATCGCTAAACACGATGGACGCGTAGTTTTCTCAGATGCTGAAAAAGTTGAAGTTCGTCGTGAAGATGGTTCACTTGATGTTTACCACATTACTAAATTCCGTCGTTCAAACTCAGGTACAGCATACAATCAACGTACACTTGTTAAAGTTGGTGATATTGTTGAAAAAGGTGACTTCATTGCTGATGGACCTTCTATGGAAAAAGGTGAAATGGCACTTGGTCAAAACCCAATCGTTGCCTACATGACATGGGATGGTTACAACTATGAAGATGCCGTTATCATGAGCGAACGTCTTGTTAAAGAAGATGTTTACACATCAGTTCACTTGGAAGAATTTGAATCAGAAACACGTGATACTAAGTTAGGCCCTGAAGAAATCACTCGCGAAATTCCAAACGTTGGTGAAGAAGCTCTTAAAGACCTTGACGAAATGGGTATTATCCGTATCGGTGCTGAAGTTAAAGAAGGTGATATCCTTGTAGGTAAAGTAACACCTAAAGGTGAAAAAGACCTTTCTGCTGAAGAACGCCTTCTTCACGCAATCTTCGGTGATAAATCTCGTGAAGTACGTGATACATCACTTCGTGTGCCACACGGTGGAGACGGTGTTGTTCGTGATGTTAAAATCTTCACACGTGCTAACGGTGATGAATTGCAATCAGGTGTCAACATGCTCGTTCGTGTTTACATTGCACAAAAACGTAAAATCAAAGTCGGAGATAAAATGGCCGGTCGTCACGGAAACAAAGGGGTTGTTTCTCGTATCGTTCCTGTTGAAGACATGCCATATCTTCCAGACGGAACTCCAGTTGATATCATGTTGAACCCTCTTGGGGTGCCATCTCGTATGAATATCGGACAAGTTATGGAACTTCACCTTGGTATGGCAGCTCGTAACCTCGGTATTCACATTGCAACTCCAGTCTTTGACGGGGCAACTTCAGAAGACCTTTGGGATACTGTTCGTGAAGCTGGTATGGATAGCGACGCTAAGACAGTTCTTTATGACGGTCGTACAGGTGAACCATTTGATAATCGTGTCTCTGTTGGTATCATGTACATGATCAAACTTCACCACATGGTTGATGATAAACTTCACGCTCGTTCAGTTGGTCCTTACTCACTTGTTACACAACAACCTCTTGGTGGTAAAGCACAATTTGGTGGACAACGTTTCGGTGAAATGGAAGTTTGGGCTTTGGAAGCTTATGGTGCATCAAATGTCCTTCAAGAAATCTTGACATACAAGTCAGATGATGTGACTGGACGTCTTAAAGCTTATGAAGCTATCACTAAAGGTAAACCAATTCCAAAACCAGGTGTACCAGAATCATTCCGAGTGCTTGTTAAAGAATTGCAATCACTTGGTCTTGATATGCGTGTGCTTGATGAAGATGACAACGAAGTAGAACTTCGTGATCTTGATGAAGGTGAAGACGACGATGTTATGCACGTTGATGACCTTGAAAAAGCTCGTCAAAAACAAGAAACTGAATCTGCTGAAAAAGTAGAAGTTTCTGCTGAAGAAAATAAATAATAGGAAACAACAATTTAGACATGGAAAGTGCAAGCCAACCTTGCCTTTCCTAGTCAGATTGTTTGAATGAGTCCTATAACGATAAATAATGTCTTGCAGACAAAAAGTTTGTAAGTCGTGACAAGTTAGAAAGTAGCTCTGCTATTTTCAAAAGAACAATAAAGAAAGGTAAAACTAGTGGTTGACGTAAATCGTTTTAAAAGTATGCAAATCACATTAGCCTCACCAAGTAAAGTCCGTTCATGGTCTTATGGTGAAGTTAAAAAACCTGAAACAATCAACTATCGTACGCTCAAACCAGAACGTGAAGGTCTTTTTGATGAAGTAATCTTTGGACCAACAAAAGACTGGGAATGTGCTTGTGGTAAATATAAACGTATTCGTTATAAAGGAATTGTTTGTGACCGCTGTGGTGTTGAAGTAACACGTGCTAAAGTTCGTCGTGAACGCATGGGACACATCGAATTGAAAGCTCCAGTATCACACATCTGGTACTTCAAAGGTATTCCATCACGCATGGGACTTACTCTTGATATGAGTCCACGTGCTCTTGAAGAAGTTATTTACTTCGCTGCTTACGTAGTTATCGATCCAAAAGATACTCCGCTTGAACCAAAATCACTTTTGACTGAGCGTGAATATCGTGAAAAATTACAAGAATACGGACAAGGCTCATTTGTTGCGAAAATGGGTGCTGAAGCTATCCAAGATCTTCTTAAGCGCGTTGATTTGAAATCTGAAATCGCTGAACTTAAGGAAGAATTGAAAACAGCAACAGGGCAAAAACGTATCAAAGCTGTCCGTCGTTTAGATGTGCTCGATGCCTTCTACAAATCTGGTAACAAACCAGAATGGATGGTACTTAACATCTTGCCAGTTATTCCACCAGATCTTCGTCCAATGGTTCAATTGGATGGTGGACGTTTCGCTGCATCTGACTTGAATGACCTTTACCGTCGTGTTATCAACCGTAACAACCGTTTGGCTCGTTTGCTTGAATTGAATGCCCCAGGTATCATTGTGCAAAATGAAAAACGTATGTTGCAAGAAGCTGTTGATGCTCTTATCGATAACGGTCGTCGTGGTCGTCCAATCACTGGTCCTGGTAGCCGTCCTCTTAAATCTTTGAGCCACATGCTTAAAGGTAAACAAGGTCGTTTCCGTCAAAACTTGCTTGGTAAACGTGTTGACTTCTCTGGACGTTCAGTTATCGCCGTAGGTCCAACACTTAAAATGTATCAATGTGGTGTGCCACGTGAAATGGCTATCGAATTGTTCAAACCATTCGTAATGCGTGAAATCGTTGCGCGTGACTATGCTGGTAACGTTAAAGCAGCTAAACGTATGGTTGAACGTGGTGATGAACGTATTTGGGATATTCTTGAAGAAGTTATCAAAGAACACCCAGTGCTTCTTAACCGCGCACCGACTCTTCACCGTTTGGGTATCCAAGCCTTCGAACCAGTCCTTATTGATGGTAAAGCACTTCGTCTTCACCCACTTGTTTGTGAAGCCTACAATGCCGACTTCGATGGTGACCAAATGGCCATCCACGTACCACTTTCTGAAGAAGCACAAGCTGAAGCACGTCTTCTTATGCTTGCCGCAGAACACATCCTTAACCCTAAAGATGGTAAACCAGTCGTAACACCATCTCAAGATATGGTTCTTGGTAACTACTACCTTACTATGGAAGAACCAGGTCGTGAAGGTGAAGGAATGATCTTCAAAGACCGTGATGAAGCAGTTATGGCTTACCGCAATGGTTATGTTCACTTGCATACTCGTGTGGGTATTGCCGTTGATAGCATGCCAAATAAACCATGGACTGACGAACAGAAACATAAAATCTTGGTTACAACTGTAGGTAAGATTCTCTTCAACGATATCATGCCTGAGGATTTACCTTACCTTCAAGAGCCAAACAATGCTAACCTAACAGAAAAAACGCCAGATAAGTACTTCTTGGCACCAGGACAAGATATTCAATCTGCTATTGACAGCTTGGAAATCAATGTACCATTTAAGAAGAAAAATCTTGGAAATATCATTGCGGAAATCTTTAAACGTTTCCGTACAACAGAAACATCAGCTTTCCTTGACCGCTTGAAAGACCTTGGTTACTATCATTCAACTCTTGCTGGTTTGACAGTGGGTATCGCCGATATCCCAGTTATCGATAACAAACAAGAAATTATCGATGCAGCTCACAGCAAAGTTGAACAAATCAACAAAGCCTTCCGTCGTGGTTTGATGACTGATGATGACCGTTATGTTGCTGTTACAACAACATGGCGTGAAGCTAAAGAAGAACTTGAACAACGTCTGATTGAAACACAAGATCCTAAGAATCCTATCGTTATGATGATGGACTCAGGAGCTCGTGGTAACATTTCTAACTTCTCACAACTTGCCGGTATGCGTGGTTTGATGGCTGCTCCGAACGGACGTATCATGGAATTGCCTATCCTATCTAACTTCCGTGAAGGTTTGTCTGTCTTGGAAATGTTCTTCTCTACTCACGGTGCTCGTAAAGGTATGACCGATACAGCCCTTAAGACTGCCGACTCTGGTTACCTTACTCGTCGTTTGGTTGACGTTGCCCAAGACGTTATCATTCGTGAAGACGATTGTGGAACTGACCGTGGTCTTGTTATTCGTGCCATTACTGATGGTAAAGAAGTAACAGAAACTCTTGAAGAACGTCTTGTTGGTCGTTACACTAAGAAATCTGTTAAACATCCTGAAACTGGCGAAGTTATCGTTGGTCCAGATGTATTGATTACTGAAGATATGGCAGCTGAAATTGTTAAAGCTGGTGTTGAAGAAGTTACAATCCGTTCAGTATTTACATGTAACACTCGTCATGGTGTCTGCCGTCACTGTTATGGTGTCAACCTTGCAACAGGTGATGCGGTTGAAGTTGGTGAAGCAGTTGGTACAATTGCTGCTCAATCTATCGGTGAACCTGGTACACAGCTTACAATGCGTACCTTCCACACGGGTGGTGTTGCGTCAAATACCGATATCACACAAGGTCTTCCTCGTATCCAAGAAATCTTTGAAGCTCGTAATCCTAAAGGGGAAGCCGTTATCACTGAAGTTAAAGGTACTGTTGTTGACATCGAAGAAGATGCTTCTACACGTACTAAGAAAGTTTACGTTCAAGGTAAAACTGGTATGGGTGAATACGTGGTACCATTCACTGCCCGCATGAAAGTTGCTGTTGGTGATGAGGTACACCGTGGTGCTCCACTTACTGAAGGTTCTATCCAACCTAAACGTCTCCTTGAAGTTCGTGACACATTATCAGTTGAAACTTACCTTCTTGCTGAAGTACAAAAAGTTTACCGTAGCCAAGGGGTAGAAATCGGTGATAAACACGTCGAAGTAATGGTTCGCCAAATGCTTCGCAAAGTTCGTATCATGGATCCAGGTGATACAGAACTTCTCCCAGGCACACTTATGGATATTGCAGACTTTACGGATGCTAACAAAGATGTTGTTATCTCTGGTGGTATCCCTGCAACATCACGTCCAGTGCTTATGGGGATTACAAAAGCTTCGCTTGAAACTAACTCCTTCTTGTCAGCCGCATCATTCCAAGAAACAACTCGTGTTCTTACAGATGCTGCTATCCGTGGTAAGAAAGATCATCTTCTTGGTCTTAAAGAAAATGTTATCATCGGTAAAATCATTCCAGCTGGTACAGGTATGGCTCGTTACCGCAACCTTGAACCACAAGCTGTTAATGAACTTGAAACAAGTGAAGAAGCAGAAACAGTTGAAGCAACTGTTTCAACAGATGCTGAATAAGGTTAATTCACATTTTATGCTAATAAATGAAAAGGTCTGAGATGAAAATTCTCAGACCTTTTTGCTTGTTATTATCGGAATTTTGCTGATAATAATAATTCTAAATAAGCAAATTCTTTTTAAAAAGCTTTTAATTTTTATATAATAAATTCCGTAAGGAAGTGTGTTAAATGTATCAAGTGATAAAAATGTATGGGGATTGGGAGCCGTGGTGGTTCTTGAAAGATTGGCAAAAAGATATTATAGAAGAAAAATGTTTTGAGTATTTTGAGGATGCTTTCTCTTTCTACAAAACAGAATGGTTATCTCTTAAAACGACTTTACCAAGTTGTAAATGTCATGATAATCTTCAGGCGGCTTTCTGGGATAAAACAGAGCAACGTTGGTGTGAGAATTGTGGGGATTATCTGCAACAGTACCATTCCATTTTAATGCTCAAAGACGGTCAAGAATTACCTGAAGGGACTTTTTCTTATCATTTTAACATTCAAAATGATGAATCAAGACCAAGACCTCAAAATTGTAAATTAGAATCGTAATCATGGAATTTTTTCCATGATTTTTTTGTTTTTTATGACTAATTTACGAATAGAAAAGTAGGAGGTCAAGATGATTCAGGAAAAAGCAAAGCAACTCATTAAGGAGGCTGTTGAAGTTAATGCGCAAGATATTTACATTTTACCTAGAGAAGACTGTTATGAAGTGTATCAACGCGTGGGAGACCAACGGCAATTTGTTGATTATTTTGAGCTAGAGCAGATGACTAGCTTGATTAGTCATTTTAAATTTGTGGCTGGTATGAATGTTGGGGAGAAACGTCGCAGCCAGCTAGGTTCTTGTGATTATCAATTTGCAGATGAGGAAGAGATTTCGCTTCGTTTGTCGAGTGTTGGTGATTATCGTGGACGAGAAAGTTTAGTGATTCGCTTGCTTTATTCTGGTCGTCATGATTTACAATATTGGTTTGACGGGATGAAAAATATTTTAGAAGCCATTGATAGTAGGGGGCTTTACCTTTTTTCGGGACCAGTAGGGAGTGGAAAAACCACTCTCATGTACCAATTGGTTCGTGAAAAATTTCCTAATAAGCAAGTCATTACAATTGAGGACCCTGTTGAAATCAAACAGGAACAAATGTTGCAGTTGCAGTTAAATAGTGATATTGGGATGACTTATGACGAGCTGATTAAATTATCGCTTCGCCATAGACCAGATATTCTGATTATCGGAGAAATTCGTGATAGCGAGACAGCGCGTGCAGTTATTCGTGCGAGTTTGACGGGAGCTGTTGTATTTTCGACTATTCATGCGAAGAGCATCCCTGGCGTTTACGCACGTCTTTTGGAATTAGGGGTTAGTAAGCAAGAATTGGAAAATAGTTTGCGTGCCATTGTTTATCAACGCTTAATTGGCGGAGGAGGTGTGATTGATTTTGCTAAAGAAAACTTTGAAAGTCACCGACCAGAGTGCTGGAATACAAAAATTGAAAGTCTTGTTAAAGACGGACATATCACAGCTGAACAAGCAAAAATCGAAAAAATTGCCATTTAAAAAACAGCGCAAGGTTATTCAACTCTTTAATAATCTTTTTGAAAGTGGGTTTAATTTAACAGAAATCGTGTCTTTTCTCCGAAGAAGTCAATTGTTGTTAGACATTTATGTTGAGAGAATGCAAGAAAGTTTGTTAAATGGTGCTAGCCTAGCAACAATGATGGCAGATTTAGGGTTTTCAGACAATATTGTCACACAAATTGCTTTGGCTGATGTTCATGGAAACAGTCAGAAAAGTCTGCTGAAGATTGAGTCTTACCTTTCTAGCATGACTGTCGTCAGAAAAAAGTTGATTGAAGTTGCAACGTATCCATTGATTTTGTTGTTGTTTCTTATTTTGATTATGCTGGGGTTGAAGAATTATCTACTGCCACAGCTGGAAAGCCAAAATGTGGCAACGCAGATTATTACGCATTTTCCAACGATTTTTTTGCTAAGTATTTTCTCGATTGGAGTGTTACTTGCTTGTGCGACATTTTATGCTAGGCGTTTATCGCAGATTGATTTATATAGTCGAATAAGCCGGATTCCACTTGTGGGAAACTATGTTAGGTTATATTTGACAGCTTACTATGCGCGTGAATGGGGAAATTTGATTGGGCAAGGTATTGAATTAATGGCAATCGTGGGAATCATGCAAAAGCAAAAGTCGCTCTTGTTTCAAGAGATTGGAAAGGATATGGAAGAAGCGTTGCTTTCAGGGCAAGCTTTTCATCAAAAAGTTCTGGGCTATCCATTCTTTTTGCGAGAATTGAGCCTAATGATTGAATATGGTGAGGTCAAATCGAAGCTTGGGCGTGAGTTAGACATTTATGCTGAGGAAACATGGCAGAGCTTCTTTGGCAAATTGACCCAAGCAACACAGCTCATTCAACCACTTGTTTTTGTCTTTGTGGCTTTGATTATTGTATTAATTTATGTGGCAATGCTGTTGCCAATGTATCAAAATATGGGAGGAAATTTTTAATGAAAAAGTTTTGGAAAAAATTACGTCAGAAAACGGTAAAAGGGTTCACACTTGTGGAGATGTTGATTGTGCTTCTTATTATCAGTGTTTTAATGTTGCTTTTTGTACCGAATTTGAGTAAGCAAAAGGACGTTGTTCGTGAAAAAGGCGATGCTGCTGTTGTGAAAGTGGTAGAGAGCCAAATGGATTTGTACGAAGTGAAAACGGGAGATAAACCAACTGTTGATGATTTAGTTGAAGTTGGCTACATCACTTCTGAACAAGCAAAAACTTACAATGAAGCTAAAAAATAAAACAGTTTCAGCTTTTACCCTTTTAGAAAGTTTATTAACACTAGGAATTTCCTGTTTTATTATCATGATGTTGTCAGGCTCTTTGAATGGTATTTTTCAAAATGTGGAAGAAAAGATTTTCTTTTTATCGTTTGAAAATCTCTATTGTGACACGCAAAAATTAGCTAATGCTAGGCAACAAAGTCTTACGTTGACTGTTTCGCAAGAGGAAGTGTCAACTGATTTTTCAACTGTAAAACTCCCTCCGTCGGTCAAAGTAGATAAAACTTATCAAGTCAATTTTGACAAAGCAGGAGGCAATTCGTCCTTGGCAAAATTAACCTTTCAAACGTCAGATAAAGAGGTCAACTATCAATTATATTTAGGGAGTGGTAAATATAAAAAGACAGAAACTAAAAGCTTACATACTCCTTGAAAGCTTGATAGCACTAGGATTGTTAGCGATGATTACGAGTATTGTTTTAGGGGAAATTGATAAAAATAGGCAGTCTATGCAAGAAAGTTTACGGCAGCAGGAAGCTCTTAATGTGGCAACAATGGCTGTGCAAACAGGACAAAATCATTTGAAGATGAATGGTGTTGAGGTTGAGATTATCAAAAAAGATGGAGAGGTCTATGTTTATGAGGGGAAAACGGAAATATTACACGTTAAAAAAGACTAGTTTAAAGGCATTCACCCTCATAGAATGTTTGGTTTCTTTATTGGTAATTTCGGGTGCTATTCTTGTTTACAATGCCTTAACGCAATCTATTTCTGCAAATGTGCATTATTTGTCGGAAAATCAAGAGGAAAACTGGCTTTTGTTTTCACAACAGCTGCGTGCGGAGCTTGCCAATTGTCAATTAGATAAGGTTGAAAATAACAAGCTATATGTGACGAAGTCCAGTCAAAAGTTGGCATTTGGACAGTCAAAGGCTGATGATTTTCGTAAAACAAACGCATCTGGTCAAGGTTATCAGCCAATGATATTTGGAGTAAAATCTTCTGCTATTTCTAGAGATGGTCAGAAGGTGACAATGACATTGAATTTAGAGAATGGTTTGGAGAGGACATTTGTTTACACTTTTGAAACGGCAAGTTAAGGCAGGGATTTTAATCTATGCTTTGCTTATGGCAGCAATTTTTGCCTTGCTTTTACAATTTTATCTAGGACGTGTCGTGGCAATGGAGCGACAACACCAAGCGCAGCTATCTGCTAGTCAGGCTTATTTAATGGCAGAATTAACAAAAGATTTGGCAAAAGAGGATACTGGTCACCTTACATTTGACCAAGGAGTAGCTGACTACAACTTCCAAGACAATCAATTGCAGGTGGTGGTCAAACTGCCTAATCAACAAGAATTTGACCATGTTTTCCAAAGAGCCCAGAAAGAGAAAGCTAATTAGGGCTTTCTTTTCATTTCCTGCGTTTTTTGATATGATAGGGTTGCGGAGGACAAGATGAATTTTGAAAAAATTGAAACAGCCTATGAGCTGATTTTAGAAAATATCCAATTAATTGAAAATGAGTTAAAAACTCATATTTATGATGCGCTTATTGAACAGAATTCTTTTTACTTGGGGGCTGAAGGTGCCAGTGAAGAAGTTGCTGCCAACAATGAGAAACTGCGTCAGCTTGCATTGACCAAAGAAGAGTGGCGTCGAGCTTTCCAATTTATCTTTATCAAAGCTGGTCAAACAGAGCAGCTGCAAGCCAATCATCAATTTACACCAGATGCTATTGGTTTTATTTTGCTGTTCTTGATTGAAAATCTGACAGATTCAGATAAAATTGATCTTTTAGAAATTGGTAGTGGGACAGGAAACCTTGCTCAAACATTGTTAAATAATTCGTCTAAAGAATTAAATTATCTTGGTATTGAAGTTGACGATTTGTTGATTGATTTATCAGCCAGTATTGCAGAAGTGATGGATTCTGATGCTCAGTTTATTCAAGAAGATGCTGTACGTCCACAAATTCTGAAAGAAAGTGATGTGATTATTAGTGATTTGCCAGTTGGTTTTTATCCTAATGATGACATTGCCAAACGTTATAAAGTGGCAAGTTCTGATGAGCATACCTATGCCCATCATTTGTTAATGGAACAATCGTTAAAATATCTCAAAAAAGATGGTATTGCAGTCTTTTTGGCGCCTGTCAGTCTTTTGACAAGTAAGCAAAGTGATTTATTGAAACAATGGTTGAAAGATTACGCGGATATTATCGCCGTGATTACCTTGCCAGAATCTATTTTTGGTAATGCAGCGAATGCAAAATCAATTTTTGTTTTGAAAAAACAGGCTGCGCATACGCCAGAAACCTTTGTTTATCCACTTTCTGACTTACAAAGTCGTGAAGCTCTGACTGATTTCATTAGAAAATTTCAAAAATGGAAAGTTGATAATATGAATTTTTAAAAAAATGTGATAGAATAGGGATATAACATGAAAGCGCTTTAGAGGTAAATTTATGGCGAAAACTATTTCTATTAATGCAGGAAGTTCAAGTCTGAAATGGCAATTGTATAATATGCCAGAAGAAGAAGTTATTGCAAAAGGACTAATTGAACGTATTGGTCTTGTCAATGGTGTTTCCACGGTTAAATTTAATGGACAGACGAAATCTGAAACCAAGGATATTCCAGACCACACAGCGGCTGTTAAAATTCTCTTGGATGATTTGATTTCAATGGACATCATTGCTAGTTATGATGAAATCACAGGTGTTGGACACCGTGTCGTTGCTGGAGGTGAGTATTTCAAAGACTCGGCTTTGGTAACTGATAAAGTCATTCAACAAGTTGAAGAGTTATCCATGTTAGCACCGCTTCACAATCCTGGAGCAGCTCTTGGAATTAGAGCTTTTAAAGACCTTTTGCCTGACATTACAAGTGTTGTTGTTTTTGATACCGCTTTTCATGCAACAATGCCCGAAGTAGCATACCGCTATCCGATTGCAAATCGTTATTATACTGATTATAAGATTCGTAAATATGGTGCCCATGGAACAAGTCACCAATATGTCGCGCAAGAAGCGGCAAAGGTTTTAGGAAAACCTTTGGAAGATTTGAAATTGATTACTTGCCATATTGGTAATGGGGTGTCCGTGACTGCGATCAAGGACGGTAAATCTGTTGATACTTCAATGGGCTTGACACCGCTTGGTGGAACAATGATGGGGACACGTTCAGGAAGCATTGATCCTGGTGTGATTACGTATTTACTAGAATGTGAACCAAATCTCGATAGCCCTCAAAAAATTCGTACGGTATTAAATCGCGATTCAGGTCTTCTTGGTATTTCTGAGAAATCAAGTGATATGCGTGATATTCTTGCTGGAAAAGAAGAGGGCGATGAAAAATGTCAGTTAGCTTATGACATGTATATTGATCGATTACGAAAATACATTGCACAGTATTTTGCGGTTTTGAATGGCGCCGATGCTATTGTCTTTACGGCAGGTATCGGTGAAAATTCAAGCGTTGTTCGTGAGGATATTATTTCTGGCATGACTTGGTTTGGTGTTGATACGGACCCAGCTAAGAATGTGTCAGGAGCCTACGGCGTTATTTCAACAGATCAAGCGCGTGTGAAAACTATGGTTATCCCAACCGATGAAGAACTTGTGATTGCGCGTGACGTTGAACGTTTTAAAAATTCTACTAATTAAGTTATCAAATATTATGATAAGACCAGAAAAGTTGACCTGAATGGGTCAGCTTTTTTGATTATTTTATAAAAAATGTAAAATAAACTTGACAAAAAATGTAAAGTAAACTATACTAAAAATGTAAAGTCTCCTTTACCAATTGATGCGATATGGAGGAGGAAATGGAAACAAAAATCCAAGAACTACGCAAAGCAAATAAAATTAGTCAAGCAGAACTGGCAGAAGCGTTAGCTGTGACAAGGCAGACGATTATCTCACTTGAAAAGGGACGTTATAATGCTTCTTTGGAGTTAGCTCATAAAATCGCTAAATACTTTGGGAAAACAATTGAAGAGATTTTTATTTTTGAAGATGAAAAGTAGGAGAAAAAGATGAACACACTTTATGAGACTATGAAAAACAGCAATCATGTGACGTTGAAAAACATTGGTCTTGCTACGCTAAGTTTAGGGTAACTATTGTTACTTACGGCATTGGTGGCTAATCTGAGTGACCTTTTATCAGGTTTTTTACTAGCAATGAGTATCATGTTAAACGTATTATCTATTACTTTTTTTCAAGATAAAATTTTGGGGAAATAAAGGGAGAAAATTTTGGTTTTAAAAGCTTTAATAAGTCTAACTCGGAAAAAGACATTGGAAGAATATCGTCATTATATGATGACAGTATCATTAAGTTTTCTATTTGTTGCTGCTTTATGTTTATTGATTTCATTTTTTATCAAGACCAATGATTTTGCGGCTGGTTTATTACTAGGCGGAGGAGTAGCAGGATTAGTAGTTGCTATCTATTATTTAACTTTGACAAGGCAGCCGAATCGGTTAAAAGCAGCTTACATAGCAGCTTATGATGAGCGCAATCAATTTATTTTGAGGGTGACAGCTATATCAACTTTGATTTTCTTATTTTTAGAGAATTTTATGTTGATTATCTTATATGCTTTTATGGGCGTGGTGTTAACGTATCCGATAGTTTTGCTGATTTGGTTGTATAGTTTATTTTTGGGATTTGTTTTCTTTAAACTAATATTTACAAGAATTTTATAAGAGGTGATATCATGAAAAAATTTTTAACAGCTTTAAAATATTTCTTTTTGGCCTTAGGATTGATTTTACTGGAACAGTTGCCAACTGCTTTTATTACGGCAAATCAACCATTTTGGCAATCTGTATTAATTACTTTAGCTCTTTTGGTAGTTGCTGCTTTCACAGTCTATGTTGCTAAGCGAGTTGGGCTGTTGAATCATTTAGAGGAATTAAAGACCTGGCAAGCTTGGAAGACGGTTTTGATAGGCTTTGTTGTACTAACTGTCGTTAAGTATATTGGTGGTATTATTTTACTTTTAGAAAATGGTCTTGGGGCAAATACAGAAAACCAAGCAGCACTTGAACAGCTTGGAATGTCACCTCTTTTGTTAATTGTATTGACTGTTATTGCTGCACCGATTGTAGAAGAAACAGTTATGCGTGGACTTATCTTAGGACGTACCTTTAATAATTCTTATTTTGGTGTTATCATTAGCTCTCTTCTTTTTGGTTTATTGCATATGCCAACTAATATTGGAAGTTGGGTTATTTACGGTGGTATGGGATTGGTACTTGCTGTTGTTTATCATAAGACACAGAAACTGGAGTATACAATAGCTATCCATTTTATCAATAATGCATTGGGAGTGCTTCTTATGCTCCTGTAAGGTAAAGTTTCATAATTGATTATATTAATTTAACCCAAGCTACCTAAGAAAAGGAGACTTGGGTTATTTTTATTTGTTTTTATCAGAAAATTTGCTATTTTTAAGGGAATTATTTTGTCGAGAGATGAGGATATGCTAAAATATGAAATATATACTTTTTTGCTGATAGGAGATTAAGTTGGAAAAGTTTGGGATTAAAGTACGTGCATTAAGAGAGGAAAAGGGAATTTCACGTGAGGAATTCTGTGGTGATGAAACAGAATTGTCTGTGAGACAGCTAGCTAGAATTGAGTCCAATCAGTCAATTCCTAGCCTAAGTAAAGCCCAATTCATTGCCAATCAACTTGGTGTTACCTTGGGTACAATGACGGATGGTGATAGCTTGGAATTGCCTAGACGGTATGAAGAGTTAAAGTATCTTTTGATTCGTACGCCGACATATGGGGATAAAGTTAGACTGGGACGTAAGGGAGAATACTTTGATGAAATTTCAGAGAAATTTTATGATATTATTCCCGAAGAAGAAAGATTAATCATTGATTGCTTACAGGCTAAACTGGATGTCCATTTTAGTGATGATGTTAATTTTGGTGAAGGAATTTTAAATGATTATTTTGACCAAGTTAACCGAAAACAATTGTTTAACATTAATGATTTGATTTTGATTGACCTCTATTTTATTTGTTTGGAATCGGCTAAGACAACTGAAGGAATTTATAGTATAACTTTTTACGATAAACTGATGAAGAGACTAATCAATCAAAAACGTATTTCGCCAGAAACCGATTTGATTTTAAATAATGTGTTGTTAAATAATATTGATTTAGCATTTAAATATGGACGAGAAAATTATGTTGAACGTGTTATTGAAATCAGTAATAGTATTATGACAGAAATTCATGACTTCCAGCGTCGCCCAATTTTAAGTCTGGTAGAGTGGAAGTATTATTTAAAGTTTAAACATGATTTTGTTGCAGCAGAACAGTCTTTTACAAATGCAACATTATTTGCAAGATTAGTTGGCGATACCTATTTAGAAAATAAGTTGAAAGAAGAATGGAAATTGGATACAACAACATGACATTTTTGTCATGTTGTTTTTTTATAGAATTTTTTATAATAAGAACAAAGATAGGGGAAAGGAGAAAATAAATGTTTGGAAGTTTAGGAAATTGGTGGGGATTATAATCTTCTACAAGAATAATTCTCTATGAGTCTTGTTCTTGAAATAATGGATTGTAGGCAAAATTTTAAATAATATTATGGGAATGAGGAACTGGCAGAATGCCTTCTGCGTTCTTAGTTAAAAAATAGATTAGATAAGATAAAGTCAGAAAGGGAAGTGTTTTGAAACGGCAAGATGCTTCTTTTTTTGTTGTAGTTCTATTATTTTTTACAAACTTGTTATATGAATTGCGATAATTTCCGAACAAATATGTTATAATGTATTTATATAATTCGTAAAATATATTTTTGCGTACTTTGTTGAGTTTGGAGCTTAGGCTCCTGTGATGTTTGTATTGAGGTATTTTTACTTATGAAACTTTTAGTTGTTGGCTCTGGTGGGCGCGAGCACGCTATTGCTAAGAAGTTGTTGGAATCTCCTCAAGTGAATCAGGTTTTTGTAGCACCTGGTAATGATGGCATGACACTTGATGGACTTGATTTGGTAAATATCGGTATTTCCGAACATTCTAAGCTGATTGATTTTGCGAAAGCTAATGATATTGCTTGGACATTTATTGGACCTGATGATGCTTTGGCTGCAGGAATCGTTGATGATTTTAATGCTGCTGGTTTGAAAGCATTTGGACCAAGTAAAGCAGCTGCAGAGCTTGAATGGTCTAAAGATTTTGCTAAATCAATCATGGCTAAATACCATGTTCCAACAGCTGCTTACGGCACTTTCTCAGATTTTGAGCAAGCAAAGAGCTATATTGAAGAACACGGTGCACCAATTGTTGTTAAGGCTGACGGTTTGGCGCTTGGTAAAGGTGTTGTCGTTGCCGAAACAGTAGAACAAGCGATCGAAGCAGCGCATGAAATGTTGCTTGATAATAAATTTGGTGATTCTGGTGCGCGTGTGGTCATTGAAGAATTTCTTGATGGTGAAGAATTTTCATTATTTGCCTTTGTTAATGGTGATAAATTCTATATCATGCCAACTGCACAAGACCACAAACGTGCTTTTGATGACGATAAAGGTCCTAATACTGGTGGTATGGGAGCTTATGCACCAGTTCCACATTTGCCACAAAGTGTTGTTGACACAGCTGTAGAAACAATTGTGAAGCCAGTTCTTAATGGTATGATTGCGGAAGGGCGTCCATATCTTGGTGTTCTTTATGCAGGACTTATTTTGACAGCTGATGGTCCAAAAGTTATCGAATTTAACTCACGTTTTGGTGACCCTGAAACCCAAGTTATCTTACCACGTTTGACATCTGATTTTGCTCAAAATATCACTGACATTTTAGATGGCAAAGCTCCAGAAATCACTTGGACAGATAAAGGGGTCACTCTTGGTGTTGTTGTGGCTTCAGAAGGTTATCCAGTTGCTTATGAAAAAGGTGTCCGCCTTCCAGAGAAAACGTCAGGTGATATTATCACTTATTATGCAGGTGCTAAATTTGCTGATGATAAAGCACTTCTTTCAAATGGTGGTCGGGTTTACATGCTGGTAACAACTAAGGAAGATGTTAAATCAGCACAAGATGTTATCTATGCTGAACTTGCAACTCAAGACACAACAGGTCTTTTCTATCGAAACGATATCGGAAGCAAAGCTATTGGACGTTAAACCAAAATGTATTTTAGTCAGCGCTTGTCTTTTGGGCGAAAGATGTAAGTATAACGGAGGTCATAATTACAATCAAGCCCTTGTAGATTATGTTGCTGACAAAGATGTGATAGCTGTTTGTCCAGAAGTGTTAGCAGGTTTGCCTACACCACGAGAACCAGTTGAATTGTGTGACGGTCGTGTTGTTGATGTTGCTGGTAATTGTTATGATGAGATGTTTGAAAAGGGCATTAAACGTTGTCTAGATGAAATGGCTGGAAAGTCAATTGATTTAGCAATTTTACAATCACGTAGTCCGTCATGTGGTGTTAATCAAGTCTATGATGGAAACTTTTCTGGACAAAAAGTGGCAGGTAGTGGGCTCTTTGCTCAAAAATTAAAAGAACTTGGCTATCATGTTGTTGATGTTGAAGATATAAAACAATTGGAAGGAAAATAATGAAACCATTAATTTCAGTTATCATGGGTAGTAAATCTGATTGGGCTACCATGAAAAAAACAGCAGAGGTACTTGATCAATTTGGTGTGGCGTATGAAAAGAAAGTTGTTTCTGCACATCGTACACCAGATTTGATGTTTAAACACGCCGAAGAAGCACGAGGGCGTGGTATTAAGGTGATTATTGCTGGTGCTGGTGGTGCTGCTCATTTGCCTGGTATGGTCGCAGCTAAAACGACACTTCCAGTTATTGGTGTTCCTGTGAAATCACGCGCGCTTAGCGGACTGGATTCGCTTTATTCAATCGTTCAAATGCCTGGCGGAGTACCTGTGGCAACTATGGCTATCGGAGAGTCAGGAGCAACTAATGCTGCCCTAACAGCTCTTCGTATTTTGGCAATTGAAGATACTGAATTGGCAGAAAAACTAGAAAACTTTGCACTTGAACAAGGTAAAGTTGCGGAGGCTTCAACAGATGAACTCGACTAAAACAATCGGTATTATCGGTGGTGGACAACTTGGGCAAATGATGGCTATTTCAGCTATCTATATGGGGCATAAAGTGGTTACTTTGGACCCCGCAGCAGATTGCCCAGCTTCACGTGTGAGTGATATGATTGTGGCACCTTACGATGATGTTGAAGCTATGCGTGAACTAGCAAAACGCTGCAATGTGCTCACTTATGAGTTTGAAAATGTTGATGCGGATGCTTTGGATGCGGTTGTCAAGGAAGGGCAATTACCGCAAGGAACTGATTTGCTTCGTATTTCGCAAAACCGTATCTTTGAAAAAGACTTTCTAGCTAAAACAGCAGGTGTGAAAGTAGCACCGTACAAGGTCGTCACATCAAGTCTTGACCTTGAGGATATTGATTTATCTAAGAAATACGTTTTAAAAACAGCAACTGGCGGTTATGATGGTCATGGTCAAATCGTGATTAAATCAGTTGAAAACTTAGCTGACGCTAACAAATTAGCCAATTCTTGCGAATGTGTTTTGGAAGAATTTGTGAATTTTGACCTTGAAATTTCAGTGATTGTTTCAGGAAATGGCAAGGATATGACCGCTTTTCCAGTACAAGAAAATATTCATCGCAATAATATCTTATCTAAAACAATTGTACCAGCTCGCATTTCTGATGAACTTGCTCAAAAAGCGCAGGCTATGGCTGTTCAAATCGCTGAAAAACTGGAATTATCTGGTACACTTTGTGTCGAAATGTTTGCGACACCTGATGATATTATCGTCAATGAAATTGCACCACGTCCCCATAATTCAGGACACTATTCAATTGAAGCCTGTGATTTTTCACAATTTGACACACATATTTTGGGAGTTCTCGGCTTGCCACTTCCAAGAATTCACCTCCATCAACCAGCTGTTATGCTGAATGTTCTTGGACAACACATGGAAAAAGCACAAGCTTATGTGCAAGAAAATCCTAGCGCTCACCTCCACCTTTATGGTAAACTAGAGGCAAAACATAACCGCAAAATGGGACACATTACTTTGTTTAGTGATGAACCAGATACCATTGCGGAAATGGGGGAAGGAATGGATTTTTAAAGTGTTAATCGGAGGAAATATGCTGAAAATCATTGTTCATGCTTATATTGATAATGCTGAGAAAGCTATCGTTGAAGTCGTTTTTGCTTCTTCTGATAAGTCTCGTATTTCTGAAAAAATGGCAGAACTGACAAATAAGTACCCCAATGATTACCTTGTTGTTTATGATTTACCACTTGATACAGATTTAACAACTTTACCTCACTATCCATCTGTTGAAATTGGTAAGGAAGATTTTAATTAATTGTGTTAGTTATTTTATTGATATAACTAAAAAAAGGAAAGGAGCTAGGGTGTTAACTGTATTCGCTTAACGCCCTTAATATCTTAAACATGATCGATCGTTATTCACGCCCTGAGATGGCGGCAATTTGGAGTGAAGAAAACAAATACAAAGCTTGGCTTGAAGTTGAAATTTTGGCTGACGAAGCTTGGGCTGAATTGGGAGAAATTCCTAAAGAGGACGTCGCTAAAATCCGTGCCAATGCAAGCTTTGACGTTGACCGTATTTTGGAAATTGAACAACAAACACGTCACGACGTTGTGGCATTCACTCGTGCAGTTTCTGAAAGTCTTGGGCAAGAACGTAAATGGGTGCACTATGGCTTGACATCAACTGACGTTGTTGATACAGCTTATGGTTACCTTTACAAACAAGCTAATGAAATCATCCGCAAAGATTTGCATAATTTCCTTGAAATCATTGCTAACAAAGCTAAAGAACATAAATTTACAATCATGATGGGACGTACTCACGGTGTCCATGCTGAGCCAACTACCTTTGGTTTGAAATTGGCAACTTGGTACAGTGAAATGAAACGTAACATCGAACGTTTTGAACACGCTGCTGCTGGTGTTGAAGCTGGTAAAATCTCAGGTGCTGTTGGTAACTTCGCTAACATTCCACCATTTGTTGAAGCTTATGTGTGTGAAAAACTTGGTATTCGTGCACAAGAAATTTCAACACAAGTTCTTCCACGTGACCTTCATGCAGAATACTTTGCAGTTCTTGCTAGCATTGCAACATCAATTGAACGTATGGCAACTGAAATCCGTGGTCTGCAAAAATCTGAACAACGTGAAGTTGAAGAATTCTTCGCTAAGGGGCAAAAAGGTAGCTCAGCTATGCCTCACAAACGCAACCCAATCGGTTCAGAAAATATGACAGGTCTTGCACGTGTTATTCGTGGTCATATGGTAACAGCTTACGAAAACGTGTCACTTTGGCATGAACGTGATATCTCTCACTCATCTGCTGAACGTATTATCTCACCAGATACTACAATCCTTATTGATTACATGCTTAACCGTTTTGGAAATATCGTGAAAAATTTGACTGTTTTCCCAGAAAACATGATTCGCAACATGGGGTCTACTTTTGGTCTTATTTTCAGCCAACGTGTAATGCTTAAATTGATTGAAAAAGGAATGACACGTGAACAAGCTTATGACCTTGTTCAACCTAAGACAGCTTATTCTTGGGATAACCAAGTTGACTTCAAACCACTTCTTGAAGCTGATGAAGAAGTCACTTCACGTTTAACACAAGAAGAAATCGATGAATTGTTCAATCCATCATACTACACTAAACGTGTTGATGAAATCTTTAACCGTATCGGTTTAGGAGATTAATAATAGAATACCTGAGACGAGTAGTCTCAGGTATTTTTTATGTTGTTTTGTCAGAAAATTCGCTATTTTTAAGGGAATTATTTTGTCGAGAGATGAGGATATGCTAAAATATGAAATATATACTTTTTTGCTGATAGGAGATTAAGTTGGAAAAGTTTGGGATTAAAGTACGTGCATTAAGAGAGGAAAAGGGAATTTCACGTGAGGAATTCTGTGGTGATGAAACAGAATTGTCTGTGAGATAGCTAGCTAGAATTGAGTCCAATCAGTCAATTCCTAGCCTAAGTAAAGCCCAATTCATTGCCAATCAACTTGGTGTTACCTTGGGTACAATGACGGATGGTGGTAGCCTGGAATTGCCTAGACGGTATGAAGAGTTAAAGTATCTTTTGATTCGTACACCGACATATGGGGATAAAGTTAGATTGGAGCGTAAGGGAGAATATTTTGATGAAATTTCAGAGAAATTTTATGATATTATTCCCGAAGAAGAAAGATTAATCATTGATTGCTTACAAGCTAAACTGGATGTCCATTTTAGTGATGATGTTAATTTTGGTGAAGGAATTTTAAATGATTATTTTGACCAAGTTAGACGAAAGAAGAACTTTCAAATTAATGATTTGATTTTAATAGATTTATATTTTGCTTGCCTTGCTTCTGCTAAATCGTTTGTGGGAATCTATAGCTTAGATTTGTATGATGAATTAATGGAGTGTTTACTAAATCAAGAAAATCTTTCACTAGAAACTTCTTTGATTTTAAATAATGTTTTGTTAAATAATGTAGATTTGGTTTTACGATTCCATAGAGAATCTTTTATGAAACGAATTATTATAAAAAGTGACACTATCATGACAAGTGTTCATGATTTTCAAAGACGTCCAGTTTTAAGTTTAGTTGAGTGGAAATATTATTTACAATTTAAAAAAGATTTTTTAGCGGTACAAAAATCTTACTCCAATGCTATTTTATTTGCTAACTTAATTGGAGATACTTATTTGGAAAATAAGCTTAAAGAAGAATGGGAATTGGATACAACAACATGACATTTTAGTGGGGATGTAATAGAAGTGAGCTAGGCAAGTAATACTTGTGAATTTTGGAATTGCCTTTGCTCTTAGACGCATAAAAAGACAAACCTCAAGAAAAGAGGTTTGTCTTTTGTTTGAAGCGCCGTAGAGGCGGTTTTTATTTACAAAGCTTTTGCTTTATCGATAGTGGCATCGATACTTGAAATGACACTTGCTGTCAATCCTGTTTTTTCAAGGTCGAGAAGTCCTGCGATGGTTGTTCCGCCAGGGCTTGAGATTTTATCAATCAAGTCATGTGGGCTGTCAGAACCTTGAAGAAGATTTTCAGCACTAGCAAGGACCGTTTGTGTCACGATATCGAGTGATTTTTCTTTTGGAATACCGTATTTGACACCAGCTTTGGCAAGAGCTTCGATAAATAGGTAAATGTAAGCCGGGCTAGAGCCTGCAAGAGCTGTAAAAGTATCAAAGTCTTTTTCAGGAATGTCAAAAGTTGAACCAAAGCTGTCAGTGATTTCTTTGGCGGTTGCTAGGAGTTCTGCAGAAACGTTGTCATTGCTACAAATCGCTGTTGTACTTTTTAGAATTTGAGCATTGAGGTTTGGCATGATACGAATTAATGGAAGATTTGGGTCTGTTAATTTACCAAGGCGTTCCAATGTTACCCCTGCTGCCATTGAAAGAATGGGTTGGTGGAAGTGAAGTCCAGCAAGGACTGGTTCAAACATTTGTGGTTTGATACCAAGGATAACCAAATCAGATTGGTCAATGAGTTCTTGGTGTGAAAGAGCTGCTTCAACTTCAAGCTGCTCTGCGATTTCGCGTGAGCGAGGAAGTGAAGATCCTGAAATGATGATATCGTGCGATGTTGTGTTGAGTCCGTTGATAATGGCAGTTGCCATTTTTCCAACTCCGATAAATCCAATTTTCATAGTAAGACAAAGGGGAAGTGCAACAGAGCTGCTTAATGACCTGAGTCCCCTAGCTCCTTTCTAGTATTTTTTGATGAGGTCAACAGTTGAGCGGTCTAATTTTTTAACAATAGCTTGAAGGAAAGCTTGCGCTTGCAAGAAGTCATCCATAGCATAAAGGCTTTGGTGTGAATGAATGTAACGCGCACAAACACCGATAGTTGTCGATGGGATACCACCGTTTTTGAGGTGAGCAGCACCAGCATCTGTACCACCTTTGGCAGCATAATATTGATATTTGATACCAGCTTCTTCAGCGGTTGTGAGTAAGAAATCACGCATATCTTTTAACATGATATGTCCTGGGTCGTAGAAACGGAAAAGTGTTCCGTCGCCAATTTTACCTTGGTTGCCATAAATGTCACCA
Organism: Streptococcus gallolyticus subsp. gallolyticus DSM 16831; assembly: GCF_002000985.1. Lineage (NCBI taxonomy): Bacteria > Bacillati > Bacillota > Bacilli > Lactobacillales > Streptococcaceae > Streptococcus > Streptococcus gallolyticus. The sequence goes on from NZ_CP018822.1 coordinate 111,630, forward strand.
GCAGGTGAGCAATCAACGGCGAAGAAGAGTTCTGGTTGGAATTTTGTGGCAGAAACGTGTGCGCCACGAAGACCAACTTCTTCTTGAACATTAGCACCAGCAATGAGAGTGTTATCAAGTTTTTGCCCTTTAAGGCTTTCAAGCAATTCGGTTACCATAAGCACACCGAAGCGATTGTCCCAAGCTTTAGAGATAACATTTTTTTGGTTGGCTGTGAGAATTGTTTCAGATTTTGGTACGATGATGTCGCCTGGAAGAATGCCAAATGATTCTGCTTCAGCTTTGTCTGTAAATCCAGCGTCGAAAATGATGTCATCGATTTTTGGAAGAGCAGCAGAGCCATTTGCTCCACGAAGGAAATGCGGTGGAACAGAACCAGAAACGACTGGAATGGCGCGACCGTCACGTGTGTAAAGAGTAAAACGTTGTGAGCTTAGCACCAAAGGATTCCACCCACCAATGCCAACAGCACGCATGGTACCGTCAGCTTTGATGTCGCTGACCATGAAACCAACTTCGTCCATGTGAGCGGCAACCATGATGCGTGGTGCATTTTCAGCAGCAGAGTTTTTAATACCAAAAATACCACCAAGACCGTCAGTTTGCACGTCATCAACAAGCGGTGTGATTTTTGAACGAAGATAGTTACGAACGCTATGCTCGTATCCTGCAATACTATCAAGTTCTGTGATTTCTTTTATTTTTGAAAATAATTCTGACATAAAAACCTCGATTCTTTCATAAATGAATAGTTATTTTCTGATTTAAACTCCAAATGCCTCAGAATAGGCTAATGTGCCATGCAACGGAGGAGCTGATTGAATCAATTTAATCCCCATAAAATGATTGCTCGGAACATCGAAGGGAGGGAGAATGCCCCAGTTTTTTGCTGCTTGATAGCCAAATCTTGAGTAATATTGAGGGTCACCTAAGACAATACTATAAGGAAACTGTAGAGCTTGCGCTAATTGATGCCCTTTCTTAACTAGGGCGGATCCAATCCCTTGCTGTTGATAATCGGGATGGACAGCGAGGGGAGCTAAAGCTAGGACAGTAGTATGATTGACCTGTGCTTTGGTGAATAAGATATGACCGACTATCTGACCGTCAAGCTCGGCAACTAAAGATAATTCGGGAATGAATTCTTTGCTTTGACGTAGTCGTCGGACAAGTAAATGTTCTTGATGATCAGAATAAGGTAGGGATGCAAATGCTTTTTTGATAACCTGATCAACAGCAGTAATATCTGATGCTTGCTCTTGTTTAATAAACATGCGTTCTCCTTGTGCTTCTTGTATCCTGTAACTATAGCCTTTGGTAAGCATTATCAGTAGCAACTATGACAACTTCAGATTGACATTGAGTAACAGTTTGTTGGTTGGCGTTCTTCTTAGCCTTCAGTCAAAGGCAAACAAGACACTAACTGAGAATCCCTCTACCATAACGATGCTACGAAATCCGATAGTCTGAACCAGTGGCTAGCTTTGTCGTAATTGTTTCTACGTGACTGCATTATATCATATTCTGTGAAAGTCTGACAGTCTCAATCTTAACCAAGTAGATTTGTTTAATCTTAGTGCTTATATAAGTGCTGAAGTGGTAGCAATCACCTACTGTGACTGCTAGGTCAGATGTCTTAGTAATGGTAACTGCAGCATTTCGACTCAAAATCCTATGTCATGTTCTTTGGAAATCTGCTAGGAAATATGCTAAAATAAAGCGTATGAGAAACAAAAAAAGAAACTTACTGTCACGTTTTAGCTTAGTGGGAGTTGGTGGTGTCATCATTTTGGGAACAATCCTAAAAAAACAACGCGAAGAAAAGCGACAAGAAAAGATTAAGCAAGCCATTCGTGATTATTTTAGTCGATTTGACAATATCTCGGTGCTTTATGCGAATGCTTTTGAATCTGATAAGGAGAGAACGACTGGTGGTCTTGTTTTAGAGGACGGTCGGACGTTTCAATTTGTTTACCAAAATGGTGAGATTAGCTATGAGGAGGAGAAAAATGATTAGCCCAAAATCCTATGAAGAAATGGCTACCTATCTAGAAAAACCTGAAAAAGTGGTTTTCTTTTTTACGGCAAATTGGTGCCCAGACTGCCAATTCATCTATCCAGTCATGCCTGAAATTGAAGCAGAAAATCCTGAATTCACCTTTGTCCGTGTGGATCGTGATGATTTCATGGAAGTAGCACAACGCTGGAATATTTTTGGGATTCCAAGTTTTGTAGTGACTGAAAATGGAAAAGAAATTGGTCGTTTAGTTAATAAATTACGCAAAACCAAAGCAGAAATTAACAGCTTTTTAGCTGGATTGAAATAGGAGAGAAAATGATTTTTACGTACAACAAAGAACATGTCGGTGATGTCCTCATGGTAATTGTCAAAGATAGCAAAGGTGCTAAACTTGACTATGAACGCAAAGGCAATGTCTCACGCGTTTTCCTTGAGAAAAATGGTGAAACAGTTGCTTGGAATATTTTTGAAGTGTCAAGCTTGGTTACAATTGAAGGTGTTGGTCAAGTTACTCTATCTGACCAAGACGTTGCAACATTGAACGCTGAATTGACAAAAGAAGGTTTCGGCGAACAATTGGAAAATGACCCTTCACCAAAATTTGTTGTTGGTCAAATCAAAGAAATGGTTGCTCACCCAGACAGCGATCACTTGAACATTTGCCAAGTGCAAATCTCAGATGACAAAGCCGTTCAAATCGTTGCAGGTGCGCCAAATGCCGCTGTTGGTTTGAAGACAATTGTAGCCCTTCCAGGTGCTATGATGCCAAACGGAAGCCTTATTTTCCCAGGTGCCCTTCGTGGCGAAAAGAGCTTTGGTATGATGTGTTCACCTCGCGAATTAGCCCTTCCAAATGCCCCACAAAAACGTGGTATCATCGAACTTGATGACACAGCCCTAGTCGGCGAAGCCTTTAATCCAGAAAAACACTGGAAAGGGTAAGAAAAAGAGCTTGAGAGAAATTCTTAGTTAAGAAAAACAGAGATTCACGTATTTGTGAGTCTCTGTTTTTAATTTATGTGTTGTATTTAATGCTTGTAGAAGGTAAGGTGTTGCAAGAAAGCGATATCTTTGTAAGGTTCTTGGTTAGCCACAGCTAATTCAATTTCTGTTAGGCGTTCTAGCCACCCTTCTTCTGTTTTAAAAGCGTTTGGTTGGAGGGCATAAAAGGTGCGCAGACCTTGATAATTTTCAAGTGTTAAGTTAGTCTTGCTGGTTAATTCGTCAATACTGTAAGTTTCACCATGTCCAAATGATGAGCTATTGTAGCTATCTTTTCCTTCTAAAAGATGAAGAGCATCCTCGATGTTATTGTTAAAAATAACCTGATGTAACACTTTTCCAGTGAGGTTGTGTTTAATCAAAGACAGTTCACCATTTGGCTTTAACAGACGTTCAAATTCACCAAGGTATTTTTGGTGGAGAGATTTATCAATGTACTCAAAGACATTGTGGCAAATGATGACATCAAAGGATTGTTCTGGTAAGTTTTTAAGAACTTCTAAACTACCATTAATTTTAGTGAATGTCTGTGTATCGTCGGCAAAAAGCATATCGGCATTTGGTTCAACGGCAGTAACGGTATTATTTTGTGATAAGTATTGTGAGGTTGTCCCAAAACCAGCACCGAAGTCTAAGACTTGCTTGTTTTTGATATGGCTGAGCTGCGCAAAAATCAAACGGTACATGATTTTTCCCCAAGGCTGATTTAGCATTTCCTTATAGGCATTAATATTGACTGTCATAAAATCTCCTATCTGTAAAAATTGATTTTATTTTAGCAGAATTGTTTGAAAATTTCATTTTTCAAGTAGATTAACAACTTCTTTTTCTAATAATAAGATAAGGAGGTAATGATGTACAATAAAGTTATTATGATTGGTCGTTTGACGGCGCAGCCTGAGCTTGTGACGACGTCAAATGAGAAATTTGTTACACGTGTAACACTAGCAGTCAACCGCCGTTTTAAATCGCAAAATGGTGAGCGTGAGGCTGATTTTATTTCAGTTGTGGTTTGGGGACGTTTGGCAGAAACACTTGTTTCTTATGCTGGAAAAGGAAGTCTGATTTCGATTGATGGCGAGCTTCGCACACGCAAATATGAAAAAGAAGGCCACACGAATTATGTGACAGAAGTGCTTTGCCATTCTTTCCAACTTTTAGAAAGCCGTGCCCAACGTGCCATGCGAGAAAATAATGTGGCAAACGACCTCGCTGATTTAGTTTTGGAAGAGGAAGAATTACCATTTTAACCAACCCAAGCTCGAGTCAGTTTTTGACTTGGGCTTTTTTTGTTATTTAGTGGGATAAATTTTTCTTATATTTGGTCATAAGAAAAATAGATTAGGCAATTACATTAAAACATGTTAATCTAATCGTATCATTAATTCGGAGGTAATAAATGCTTTTAAAAATAATTTCAGGTGGTCTTGTAGGTATTGCCTTTGGATTTGTTTTGCAACGCACACGCTTTTGTATGACGGGTGGTTTCAGAGATATGTATATTGCCAAAAATAATACTTTGTTTTATGCGTTTTTAATAGCAATTACAGTAGAAAGCATTGGTGTTCTTAGCCTAATTAAGTTGGGGATAATTTCATCTCCCTATGAGGATTACTCAGTGCTTGGGGCGATTATAGGATCTTATTTGTTTGGAATTGGTATAGTGTTAGCAGGTGGTTGTGCTACAGGAACTTGGTATCGTGCAGCTGAAGGCTTAATAGGTAGTTGGGTAGCTTTACTTTTCTATATGTTAAGTGCAGCAAGTATGAAGTATGGTGCTTTACAGTTTTTAAATCAGGCAATTTCAAAATACTGGGTAGTTAATGATAATCTAGCAGGGCAATTAGGAATTTCGGTGTGGTATTTTGTTTTACTTTTAGTCATTGTAACAATACTTTTAGTCATCAGAGAACTGAATAAACCTAAAAAAATTGTTGCTACGCTTGCACCCAAATATAAAGGAATCCGACACTTACTTTTTGAGAAGCAATATCATAAGTTTTGGGCTGGATTTGTCATTGGATTGATTGCTCTTATAGCGTGGCCAGCAAGTGAGCTTACTGGACGTACGGGTGGTTTGGGTATTACAACACCCTCTGCTAATCTTATTAGTTATGTAACAACTGGGGATGCTAATTTGCTTAATTGGGGAGTTTTTCTTATTTTAGGAATATTCCTAGGATCTTATATTGCTGCTCGAGGTGCCGGAGAATTTCGATGGCGTCTTCCTGATCTAAAAACTATTGGGAAGAGCACTGTCGGTGGTATTCTTATGGGAATAGGTGCTTCTTGGGCAGGGGGATGTACGATTGGAAATGGTTTAACAGCAACAGCAGTCATCTCTAGCAAAGGTTGGATTGCTTTGCCTTTAACTATTCTTGGAGTATGGACTGCATCTTATTTTATATTTGTTAAGCCAAATCAATATTTGAAAGGAGAATAGTTATGGCTGTAGTAGAACTTGAAACGGGTGGATTAGTGTGTCCTTTTCCATTGATTGATGCTAAAAACAAGATGAAAGAATTATCAATTGGTGATGAACTTCTTATTAAGTTTGACTGTACACAAGCAACGGAGAGTATTCCAAATTGGGCAGCAGAAAATAACTACCCTGTCACACGTTTTGAACAAGTTGGTCAAGCTTCGTGGGAGATTGTTGTTCAAAAACAGTAACTAATTTTTAACCAACCCAAGCTCGAGTTAGTTTTTGACTTGGGCTTTTTTTGTTATTATCAGGAAATAGTTTTTGAAACCCTTTTCAAAAAATGCTATACTGAGAGAAAATAGGAGGAAAAGTACAATGGTAAAAATAATTTTTAGTGATATTGACGGCACTCTTATTAATGATGCCTTGAAAGTGACGCCTAGGACACGCCAAGCCCTTCGTCATGCTGTTGATACAGGTATTTTATTTGTTCCAGTTTCGGCGCGTATGCCAGAGGCGATTAAGCCAATTTTGAAAGATTTTTTACCTGATGTACCCATGATTTCCTATAATGGTGCCCTCATCCAAGATGAACAAGGGCAAGTGATTGATAGCTGTCCGATGAGTCCACAAGAAGCGCAAGCGATTTGTCAGTATTTAGAAAAAGAAGTCTCTGACGTTGCTTGGAATGTTTACAGCGGTGAAAAGTGGTTGTCCCAAAACCGTGCTAATCGTTGGATTTCACGTGAAGAGCGCGTGGTGGGCTTAGCCTCTAAGGAAGCGAACTTGGAACAAATCGGTCGATTGCCAGAAGTTCATAAAATCTTGTTAATGGGTGAACCAGAACGCATGGAAGCTTTGGAAAATAAGCTAAAAAGTCTCTATTCAGATTTATCAATTGCAAGGTCGCTGCCTTATTATATTGAAATTATGGCAAGTGGGATTCATAAAGGAAAGGCAGTCCAGACTTTGGCGCAGCATTACGAGGTTGATATGGCAGATACGCTTGCTTTTGGTGACAATTTTAACGATTTAGACATGCTAGAGGCAGTAGGTGAAGCTTATGTTATGGCAAATGCGCCTCAAGAAGTCAAGGAGCAAGTCGGACACGTAACAGCTAGTCACAATCATGACGGTATTGCCTTAGTTCTGGAAAAACTTGGCATAAGTAGTTTCGAATAAATAGAGTATAAAAAACACCTGCGGGTGTTTTTTAAAATTCGTTAGAGAAAATAATGTCTCTAAATGGGCTTTTTCTGTGAGATAAGTTTACCGTTTTTGAGTTCTAATATATCATCAAAATAAGGTATCATTTCTTCTGATAAGTGATGAGTGATTGAAATAATAGAATAATTTTTATCAGATAACAATTCTTTTTCAATGGACTGAGCCAATTTTGCATTCAAGCTAGAGGTGCTTTCGTCTAGTAGCAAGAAATGGCTGCCATTAAGAATAGCTCTTGCCAATGATAATCGTTGTTTTTGCCCACCTGATAGGTTTAAATCATTCTCACCAACCACAGTATCTAATCCTTTAGGCAATTGTTTTATTTCGTTACTTAGTCCAACTTTATGAATAATAGTATCAATTTCTTCGTCAGAAAAGTCATTATCCAATAGAAGATTTTCACGAATTGTTCCATTAAAAATATAAGGGAATTGCTCTATACAGGTTATTTGTGACCGTAAAGAACTACCGTTAATATCTTTGAGAGAATGATTGTCTAGCTCAATTGTTCCAGAATCGCAGTTAAGGCTACCATTTAGTAATTTGAAAAGAGTTGATTTTCCTGAACCGCTAGGTCCAACGATACAATACTTTTTCCTTTTTTGAAATTCATAGTTAGCATCGGATAAGATAGTGTGTTTATCGAAACTTAGTCCAACATTTTTTAAAGTTAATTGTGAGTTAAAATGGATAGTTGACAATTTTTGATTTTCATCAACAATTTCTTTTTGAATACGCTCAAAAAAATTGGTATGTTTTTCAAAAATTGGAAAGACACCTTTTATGCTGATGATGCTTGATGATAAGTTACTAACACCATTAAAAATATTAACGCTGATTGTAGATACGGAAAGAATATCTCCGAAAGTTAATAATTTTTGAGCTACAAAAACTCCTGAAATAATCAAAGAACCAATTTGTCCTAAAACATTTCCGAGTGCTGCAAAAAATGTTGCAACTCCTACAATTTTGTAACTGGTAATTTCGGTGTTACAAATTGTGTCTATTTCTTTGTTGGATTGAGATAATAAGAAGCTCTGCTTGTTCAGGGAGAACAGGTGATTAAAGCCTTCGTAAAGATTGCTAATATTAGCTGTGAAATGTTCTTGTTGCAGTGTTAAATTTTTGAAAGATGAAGCCATTCTTTTATCAACCGCTTTTGGCAAGATTAGGTTGACAATAGCTAAGACAATAATTGCCAACATTAACATCCAATTAACAAAAAATAAAGCAACAATTGAAAAAGTGACATTGATAATTGCTTCAACAATATTATAAAAATTTTGATAGCCTTCACTTTCTATTCTACTAATGTCAGTTGTAAGCCATGAAATCATTTTTCCACTGGCATAGTCCGAGTTGTTATCAGGGTGGTGTTTGGCATATGCATCTGTAATATTTTTCCTAATATCCGATAGAATTTTTTGTCTAACATAGATTTCGTACCATGACTTAAAAGCAAATATGATGGTGTATATAAGGTACAAAATGGCACAAAGAATCACTTTAAAGACAAATAATCGTGTATTCCCTGATATTAAGCTATTGAAGGCATCTGCAGTTAGAAAAGCTGCTTTCAACTGTATAATTACAGAAAAGAGAATGATGAGTAGTAAGAAAAAGTTTTCTTTGTATCTTTGCCTAATATAAAAAAACATTAAGTTCTATACCTCCTCTTTCCATTTTAAGCAGTCATCAACAAAGTTATGTTCAGCAACTTTTATTTTTTTATTAACAAAAGGCGAAATAATTAATTGCCCAATCATAAAAGCAGACATATACCCATTCATGATGCTACCACTATTCTCATTAATATTGTTATTACCCAATTTTGTAATATCTTCAATATAATCAGAAAATAATTTAGCAGTTTCAAAGGAATCAACTACATATGCAGTTTGAAGTAATGGACCGTATCCAGATTCAATAACCTTACAAGCTAGTTTATTTTCCATAATTGATTGTGCTAATTTCTTCATTAAAGTATAATCATCAGCAGCATTAATGATTATATCCTCTTTTTTAAGTTTGTTAGTTATTTGATGTAGTTGAATAGGAGTAATACAATGTGGAACTGTTTTTACATCTGCTAAAACTCTGTATCTTTTTTTCATCACATCTACCTTTAAATTTCCGATATCACTAACAAAGTAGGACTGTGCATATAAATTCTTTTCTTCTACTATATCACCATCAATGATAATAAAATGTTGAAATCCTATTCTAACCAACATATCTAGTGCATGACTACCTACTGTTCCTAATCCAATTATAACAATCGTACAAGCTTCAGCGTACGTTTTAAAATCAACAAAGTTTGTATTAGGAAAACAGTTTAAAAAGGTGTCTGTTCGAGTAAGAGGCGTAGGAGTATCAAAAGACTGTAAAAAGTTTTTTGATTTTAAATAATTTAAAGTATCTTTCTTTTCCACGGCAGTTAATTTAGGATAGTCAGCAATTTCCTGTTCACTTTTAAAATCCGATAAAAATTTAAAAAAAAGAAAAATGTCAGTGTTTTTATCTGTATTTATCGCTAATTGAAGTTTTTTATTTCCCTCATAAACTATGATTCCATTATCTCTAAGCGACCAGTTTAGTTCCTTTTTTAACCTAAAATAAGTCATAAATTCCTTCCCTATTATAAAATCATCATAAAATAAAAAAGCCTAGAAATAATAAGTTTCTAGGCTATTCAGAAAAATTATTTGCAAACAATACAGATATTGATTTCTTTTTCTGAACGCGCCACATTGAATTTTGATTCACGAAATTCCATAATATTCTCCTCTCTTAAATTATAATTTACAGAATAATTTTAACATTGCAAAAAGTATATGTCAATAATACATAAGTATATATATTTAGGCATTGTTGTTAGCACGTCAATCGATAAAGTGCTATTTTTATTATTTCTGACTGAATTGTCCGTATAATTTAAACGTGTTATAATTAAGGCGAATATAGCTATCAGTGGTCTCTTGGTTTTATTGAAAAGGTATGAGATGAAAAAACGGAAATATATCGGTGTTTTGATAAGCGCTTTTATTGGGGTTCTTGCCATTGTTGGGGTTTATTGGAACTATAAAATGGTTCCTTCAAATGAAAATCAGGTTAAGATTGGTGCGACCTACATGACCATGAACAATGATTTTTACAAGGTATTGAACAACGAGGTTGAAAAAATTGTTGAGGAAAATAATGATATTTTGTACACTAGAGACCCTGCTTTGGACGTTGATAAACAAACGCAACAGATTGAATCGTTTATTGAAAAGGGTGTTAATATCATTATCATCAATCCTGTTGATGCAAACAGTCAAAAATTAATAAAAGCTTTGAAGAAAGCGAAAAGAGCTGGGATAAAAATTGTTGTTGTCGATAGTCAACTATCAGATGATTCTTCAGTAGATACGACGATTGTATCGGATAATTATCAAGCTGGTGTTTTATGCGCTCAAAATTTAATGCAGACGCAGTCAAGTGCCAAAATTTTGTTATTGGAACATCAAAATGCAGTATCAGCAGTAGATCGTATCAATGGATTTTTAGATACGATTGAAGGAAATGATGCCTATCAAGTGGTTGACCGCAAGGATTGCCTAGGGCAAACCGAAATAGCGATGCCGCAAGTGGAATCGGTCATCGCTTCAGGGGTCGAATTTGACACGGTGATGGCGCTTAATGACCAAGTGGCTATCGGAGCTTTGGCTGCAATTGAAAATTCAAATGTGACAACATCGATTAAAATCTATGGTGTAGATGGTTCGCCAGATATGAAAAATTTATTGGCAACGACGAGTTCAATTCAAGCAACAGTAGCTCAATCGCCGTTAACAATCGGTAAACGAGCGATTCAGGCGGGTTACTCGCTATATCACAACAAATCAGTAGATAAGGAAATTGTCATTCCAGTTGAATTTATGACTAGTGAGAACGTTTCTGACTTTGATTTAGCGGGGTGGCAATGATGAAAGCTTTGAAAAATATTGATTTTGCAAAACGTGCCCTGATTATTATTAATTTCTTGGCGGTGTTATTTTATAGCTCAGTTTATTTGTCAGCTACAAAGTACATTATTGACAATGGTTTGAGTCGTTCTTTATTAGAAGAAATTAGCGTCATTCCAAGTTCACCAGAGCGAATTTTTTGGTTGTCAAATCTCTTTTTTGCAGGGCTTTTACTTGTTATTTATATCAGAAATCAAAAGTTTAAAAAAGGGACAACGGCGCGTGATTGGTTTGCGATTTTTGAGGTGCTCTTGTTGTTAGCTACCTTTGTAGCGCTGCAATTTTCCTATAACGGTTTAATTTTGCTTGTTTTTATGGATATCTTTTTCTCTTACACGGATTTTTACACGTTTCGTGAGAAAAAGTCATGGTTGCTCTTTATTGTCGCTAGTTTCGGTGCGCTTTTGCTGTCAAATTATGACGTCTTGTCGCTTCTGATTAGAACGCCTGATTTGGATGTTTATATCGGATTTTTCCCTGCAAGCACGCGTTTAGTGATTCTTTTCATCAAAAATTGTCTGGTATCGCTAAATATTATCATTTTCATTATTTCTTTAGTGACTTACATTGTTTATTCGGTGACTGAAAACCATAAGATTGAGGAAGAATTGCTCATGGCTTCGCAGGCAAATACGCGTTTGAAAGAATACGTGGCGGTGTCTGAAAAAATTACTGAGGATAGGGAACGCAGGCGTATTGCGCGTGAAATTCACGATACTATTGGTCATGCCTTGACAGGCATTTCTGCGGGAATTGATGCGGTGATTGTCTTGATTGACCTTGACCCAAATAACGCTAAAAAGCAATTGACCAATGTTTCCAACGTTGTGCGAGAAGGGATTGTTGATGTTAGGCGCTCGCTGAATAAAATGCGTCCAGGTGCTCTGGAAAACCGCAGTTTAAAAGACGCTATTGAAAAAATGCTTGCCGAGTATCAAGAATTATCGCATTTGCAGATTGATTTGAATTATCAGTGGGACAATGTTGATTTTGACAAAACAAAAGAAGATGTCATTTTCCGTGTCATTCAAGAATCTGTGACCAATTCTTTGCGTCATGGACGAGCAACTGAAATTAAGATTAGTATGCTAAATGAAGATGATTACGTTTTGCTCATTAAAGATAATGGAGTGGGGAGCGAAACGATTCAATACGGTTTTGGGTTGACCCAAATGACGGAACGTTTAGCCATTATTGGTGGTCGTGTCCAATTTTCAGGTGAGGATGGTTTTGCCACAACGATTCATATCCCTAAAATAAAAGGAGAAGAAGAATGATACGAGTATTAATTGCAGACGACCAAGAATTGATTAGAGAGTCGTTAAAAATTGTCTTGTCTGCCTATCCTGATATCGAAGTTGTTGGCGCGGTGAGTGATGGGACAGAGGTTTTGGAAGCTCTACCGACTAGCAAACCAGACGTGATTTTAATGGATATTCGTATGCCAAAAATGGACGGTGTTTTGTGTACCAAAGCTGTTAAAGAACATTTTCCAAATACGAAGGTGATTATCCTAACGACTTTTGATGATGATGATTTTATTTATAGCGCTCTAAAATATGGTGCCAGTGGTTATTTGCTGAAGGGAACTTCGATGGATGAATTGCATGATGCGGTGGTGACGGTTAATGACGGACGTGCCATGCTAAATCCAGATATTGCCACAAAAGTTTTTAAACTTTTTTCACAAATGGCGCAATCAAACTTTGCTATCCAAGTTGATGATGCGCTAACGACTGATATTAGTAAAATGGAGTGGCGCATTATACAGCAGATTGGTTTTGGATTGTCCAATAAAGAAATTGCTGCCAAACTGTATCTGTCGGAAGGAACCGTTAGAAATTATCTATCTAACATCCTTTCTAAGTTGAATTTGCGTGACCGTACGCAGCTTGCTATTTGGGCGGTGCAGACAGGTGTCACCTTGAAATCATTTGAGGAAGATGACCATGACTAAACTCAAAAAATATTACAAATGGTTATTGCTACCGCTACTAGTAATTGTCATTGGGAGTGCTGCTTTTATTTATCATCAAACACACCAGAAAATCATTTTAAAAATCGGCATTTATGCAGGAAGTAGCTGGGATGTGCCGAATGGAAATGATTATAAAGTCATTGACACTGCGATTTCACGCTTTGAAAAATTGCACCCAAATGTCGAGGTGGTCTATGAGAGTGGTATTTCAAAGGATGATTATTCTGATTGGTTAACAGACCAGATTGTTGCAGGAACACAGCCAGATGTTTTTATCGTGCCAGAAGATGACTTTAACCTCTTGTCATCAACAGGTGCACTTGCTAAGTTGGATGAGCATATTAGTACGAGCTTTGATGATTCGATATTTTATGAATCCTCTTATAAGGCAGGAAATTACAATAATACGCAGTACGCTTTGCCATTTGAAAGCAATCCAACCATGATGTGTATTAATATTGAACTTTTGGAAAAAGAGGGAATTTCGATTCCAGATTCTGGGTGGACTTTAGAGGACTTTTACAATATTTGCAAGCAAGTGACCAAGGATACTGACGGTGATGGGGTGATTGACCAGTATGGCTGTACAGGCTACACTTGGCAACAAGCTGTCGCTGCCTATGGTGCGAAGCTATTTAACACAACGGGAACGAAAGCTTATTTTGACAGTGATGACGTGAAAAATGCCCTTTCCTTGATTACGCAACTCAATGCCCTTAGTGGCAATTATGAGGTCACTTCACAAGATTTTGACGAAGGAAAGGTTGCTTTTTTGCCAATGACTTTGGCAGAATATCGCACTTATAAACCTTATCCTTATCATGTTGCGAAATATTCTAGCTTCTCATGGTCTTGTGTGACAATGCCAGCAAGTAGTGAGGACGGCGATGCAACGCAAGTCGCAACATCACTTTATGCCATGTCCTCAAAAACCAAACACCGTACCTTGGCGTGGGAATTTTTGCAATTACTCTGTACCGATGTGGACATTCAACAATCAGTCTTTGATTATTCGCAAGGGGCATCTGTTTTGAAAAGTGTGATGCAAAGTGACGCCACGAAAGAAAAACTAAAAGAGGATGGTTTTGGTTCAGATTCTTTGACGGTTTCAACATTGGATTCAATGCTTAGTCAGGGAATTACCCAGCCAACCTTTAAAACGTATAACACCGTACTGGAACAAGCAGACTATTTGATTACCAAATCCATTGCCAATAACAGTATCGAGACAGATTTGTTTACAATCCAAAAGACAATAGAAGACAGTTTGAAATAATCTTGATGACATCTGGAGAGTTTGATCCCCAGATGTTTTTGTTTGCTTTCAAAATGACAAATGTCACATTCGAGGTGATAATTGTCATCAAAAGAAAGTGACAAATGAGAGTGTGAAAACGCTTTATTTAAGACTAAAATAAAAGACAGATAAGGAGATAAGTTCTATGAAGTATTTACTACTAGTCAGTCATGGAGACTTTGCGACGGGTCTAAAAACGTCTTTGGCGATGTTTGCGGAAGACAAAATTGACCAAGTCATCGCTGTCGGTCTAAAAAATGGCAAAACAGTTGATGACTTTGAAAAAGACTTCAGACAAGCTATTTCAGGTTTAACAGCTGACGATTCCGTTGTTGTTCTTGCTGATATTATTGGCGGTAGCCCTTTGACAACTGCTTGTAACGTCTTGGACGAACTCGGAAAATTGGAAAATGCTGTTGTTTTAGGTGGTATGAATTTACCAATGGCAATTACTTCTGCAGTGATGAAAGATATGCTTGAGGGCGATGATTTTGTACAAGCCGTTTTGCCAGAAGCTCAAGCGGCTCTTCAAGAATTCAAAATCACTTCAGATGATGATGACGATGATATTTAAAAAAGGAGATAAAAATGACTGTATCATTTGTACGTATTGATGACCGCATGATTCATGGGCAAACTGTAACACGTTGGGCAAAAGAATACCCTTGTGACGGTTTGATTGCCGTAAACGATGCTGCTTCAAAAAACAAAGTTTTAACCCAAGCTTACAAAGGAGCTTCGGACAAGAAAACCTTTGTTTGGTCGGTAGATGCTTTTGGACAAAAATCTCAAAAAGTATTGGATTCTGACACGCGCTATTTTGTGATTACCAAGAATCCAATTGACATGAAAAAAATTCTGGTTGACCAAGGTTTTGTTCCTAGTGATGTAAAAGAAATTATCGTTGGTCCATGTAATGACCGACCAGGTGCTGTCAAACTTGGGAATAATCAATCTATCACCCAAGAAGAAGCAGATGCCCTTGAAGCAATTGAAAAAGCTGGATACAAAGTGAAATTCCAATTATTGCCAGATGTTTCAATCGGTTACTGGTCAGATTTCAAATCAAAATTTGGTTATTAATTTATTGTTACTTAGCAGCGAATAAAGTGAGTATAGCTATTTTTGATACCAAAACTCGTTTGCGCTCTTTGTATCTTGTTAATTGAACATGAGCTGCGAGCTGTGTCAAAAAGATAGTTTCTCCTAGAGTCTAGCGACTCTTCGTCAAAACTCCTATTTTGCCTTTGCTCGCTGACGCTCTTTGTATCTTAGTATAGGAGATGTATTATGACAATTTCTTGGTTTCAAGCAGCTTTGTTAGGGTTGTTTGCATGTTTGTCTTCAATGCCAGGGCTTGGTGGTACAACCATTGGTAACTATACGCTTGGTCGTCCTCTTGTCGGTGGTCTTGTCTGTGGACTTATTCTTGGCGATGTTAAAACAGGAATCATCTGTGGTGTTGCTATGCAGTTGGTTTACATTGCCCTTGTAACACCTGGTGGTACGGTTTCAGCCGACGTGCGTGCGGTGTCTTATATCGGTATTCCTTTGGCAATGGTAGCCATCCATTCTCAAGGTTTATCAGCTGATTCAGCTGATGCGGCTAACTTGGCTAAATCAATGGGTACGCTTGTTGGTACTGTCGGTACGGTTCTTTTCTACGGAACAGCAACCATGAACCTTGTTTGGCAACACATTGGTTGGCGTGCGGTAGAAAAAGGTCAATTTAGAAAACTTTATCAAGTTGACTGGCTCTATCCATGGGTATCACATTTTGTATTCTCATTTATCCCAACATTGGTAATGTGTAAACTTGGTGCGACTGCTGTTACAGCAATGAAAGATGCACTTCCAATGGATGGTATTCCAATGAAAACCCTCTTTACAGTAGGGGCTTTGTTACCATGTGTCGGAATTGCCATTCTTTTGAAACAAATTGTTGAAAAAGTGACTGACTTTATTCCATTCTTTGTTGGTTTCACTTTGGCAGCTTCACTTGGTTTGAATTTGGTATCATGTGCAGTGATTTCATTAATCTTTGCCGTATTATTCTACGAACTTGAAATGGCTAAAACTGTAAAAGCAACAGCCACAGCAGCTGATGATTTTGATGACGATGATGAGGAGGATATCTAAAATGGCTCAAAAGAAATTAACAAAGAAAACTTTGATGAAATCTTTCCATCATTGGTATTATGGTAACCTTACTTGCTTCTCACAAGAGCATATGCAAACCTTTGGTTATTTGACATCAATGCTCCCAATCGTGGAAGAATTGTATGACAATAAAGAAGACCAAGCGCGTTCAATGCAAACTTATACAGCTTTCTTCAATACAGAACCTCAGCTTGGTTCACTCATTGTCGGAATCACAGCAGGTCTTGAAGAAGCGCGTGCTAATGGTTCTGAAGAAGTTGATGACGAAACCATTAACGGACTTCGTGCAGGGCTTATGGGACCTGTGGCTGGTATCGGTGACTCACTTGTTGTTGGAACTTTGATTCCAGTTATTTTAGGGATTGCCCTTGGTCTTTCCACTGGTGGCTCACCAATCGGTGCCGTTTTCTACATCGTCGTTTGGAACTTGTTAGCTTATCTGGGTATGAGATTTGCCTATTTCAAAGGTTATGAACTCGGTGATAAAGCCGTTGAATTTCTAGTTGGTGCTCAAGGTCAAGCCATTCGTAAAGCCGTTTCTATCGTTGGTGGTATGGTTGTCGGTGGTGTTGCTGCCACTTGGGTATCTGTCCAAACATCATTCCAACTTGGTAGTGCCAAAAATCCATACTTGGTTCTTCAAGATAAATTAGACGCCGTTTATCCAGGTTTGCTAACAGCAATCTTCATCGTCTTTTGCTGGTGGCTAATGGCTAAGAAAAATATCTCACCAATTAAAGTCATGCTATTACTCGTTGTTATTGCCTTTGTTGGTGTTCTCGTTGGATTCTTCGATCCAGGTTTGTCTTACTAATACGTTTTAGAAATACCAACCTCACTAGGGATTTCTTGCGTATCATATCAATCAAAAGAGGAAAAATTCATGACAAAATCAGAAGTGATTAACGGTTATCAAACAGAAATAGCCTACCAAAAACATATGATTGAAAATCTCGGACGTTGGCTAACCTTGCTCTTCTTAGTAGCAAGTATCGGATTTTTGCTAATATATTTCTTTCGTCAAACCAACCTCATTTTATCTATACTTGGCTACGTTCTAGCTTTTGTCGGTGTTTTTGGGATGTTGCTTTTTGGCTACGGCATTTACCGTGGCAAACAAAATGTCGCCAAACTCATTGATGATTTTGAAATGAAACTCCAATCCTTTTAAACATAAACAAAACTCCTTTAAAAATACCTTTTTAATCTCATTACAATACTTATTCAAAAAAATAAAAAGTTTCTAGTACATAATCTCTTTGCTAGAGACTTTTTTTGTGGTAAATTTCTAGCCAAACTATGGTATAGTATTAAAAAAGGAAAAGTTAGGAGATTATAATGAAAAAGAAATTTTGGCTAATTTTATTAGCAATGGGTGCTTTAGGATTATCGGGTTGTCAGAGTAAGGTTAACAGTGAACCAGCAAAAGCGTATGATTTGGCAATTTCGTATGGCAATCAGATAACGACATTTAAAACTGATAATAATCAGCTTGAAAAAGTTGAAACACGACAATTATTTGATAAAAATATTGGTATTTGGCAAGAACGCCTACAATCTGTCAAAGGAAATTTATATGGTAAAACTCACGAATCACCGAATTCATTTAAAAAGTATTTATTCGATGTAGAACCTAAAACGTTAAAAGGTAAATTGACAGAGGTTGGTGGTAATGACATCTATGGCTCGGCTAGTGATGAAGAGTATATTTACACAACTGCCGTTTTCTTAGGACATACTGATTTTTATAAATACGATACCGACCTACATCAAGTTACCAAAAAATCAATTAAAGAGGACGGTCTAATGAACCTCACCAATGACATGATTTTTGTTGGAGATACTCTTTATGTCCTTGTTGGTGCCGTGGATAATGAGACAGCGACTAATGCTAATTATCTATGGGTGATGAATAAGCAATTAGAAGTCCAAGAAAAAATCGACCTCAACTATACCGAGGGTGGTTATTTTCGAATGGTTGAAGCAGACGGAAAACTTTATATGACAGCTGCTAAAGAGGGGATTCGTGAGGACGGTGAGCCAGATGGTGGGCAACATATTCTTGTCTATGACCTTGCAAGTGGTGAAACCAGTCGTATTGAAACCAAGCTTGAATACCCAAAATTTATTTATTATGACGAGTCTCGTCATCAATTGCTAGTTCTTCATGACCCGCTATACGTTGCTGATTACACTTGGACAATCATTGACTTAGAAACGCTCTCTCAGACCCAGTTTACTTTCCCAGAAATTGCTTCGGGCATGTTAGAAGTCTTTTTCACACAGACAGATTCAGATTATTACTTTTTATTTAATGAACAATTAGTGAAATACTCTGTGGATACGCAAGAAAAAACGATTTATGATTTATCAAAATTTGGCATAGATTACGCAGATGCCATTATTTTTAGTGAGTGAAATAGCATGTCGAAATCAAACTCTTTTTTCTGAATTTTAAAAATATATTGACAGAAAGCAAAAATAAGGGTAAACTGTAAACAATCAAAAACAATGACGGTAAGCCATGTGAATGTCTCATGGTTTACAACTTAACAGGAGGAAATATGCTGAAAAAGGCGTCTGTAATGACTGAAAAACTAAATCATTACTATTACTTTAGTTTCTTTAGATAGACGTTTGTAGCCAATCATGGATGCAAACGTCATACCGTTTGTATCTATGAAGCTAAAGCATTTTACTGTTGAGAAAAGCCGATTAGATACTTTGAGTTCTAATTGGCAAGTAAGATATGTTTTTACGCATGTATTGAAAACCAGTTAGACTTTTGAGCCTAGCTGGTTTTATTTATTGTGGCTGATGTAGAACTAAGCAGTTCTAATATTGAAAAAAGTTTTCCAATCTCGACATCAAGATTGGGAGTAAGAAAAGCAGAGGTAAGTAGTATGAAAAGAAACATGGCAGCTATTATGGCTTTGATGTTAGCTGTACTCACGTTATTTGGGTGTTCATCATCAAAAGGCACTAGCGACGATGTTGTCCATATTGGGATTCTTCAGTATGTTGAACATCAATCGCTAACAGCAGCTCGCAAGGGATTTGTGGATGAATTAAAAAAAGAAGGCTACGTTGACGGGGATAATATCGTCATTGATTATGAAAATGCACAAGGTGACCAGTCAAATTTACAAACCATTTCAACCAATTTGATTGCTAATAATGACCTTGTTTTAGGGATTGCAACACCAGCCGCACAGACCTTGGCTAATCTATCAACCGACGTTCCAGTCTTGTTTACAGCAGTTACCGATCCAGTATCAGCAAAATTAGTTGATTCAATGGAAAATCCTGGGGGCATTGCAACAGGGACAAGTGACATGTCGCCTATTTCAAAACAGGTCGAATTATTGCAAAAAGTCATGCCGAATGTGAAAAAAGTTGGCATCATGTACACGACAAATGAACGCAATTCCGAAGTTCAAGTTGAAGAAGCAAAAGAAGCGTTTGCTAAGGCAGGTATCGAGGTCATTACCAAAGGTATCTCATCAACGAATGATGTCCAAGATACCGCTAAAAGCCTGATGAGCCAGACAGAAGTTCTATTTATCCCAACGGATAATATGATTGTTAGTGCTATCTCGCTCATTACAGAATTATCGAAAGAAACAAAAATTCCAGTTGTCGGTGGTTCAGCAGATGTTGTGGAACAAGGTGTCCTCTTTACGTACGGTGCTAATTACGAAGCCCTTGGTCGTCAAACGGCAAAATTAGCCATTCGTATCCTTGAAGGTGAAGATGTTAGTGATGTTGCTGCGGAATATCCAGAGACACTAAACGTCGTTACCAATGATGAAATGGCTGAGACTTTAGGAATTGATTTAAGTAGTATTGAGAACGACACGACAGAATCGTCTTCTGATACGACCGAAACAAGCACATCAGCAAGCTCAAGCACAACGAAAACAAGTTCATCAAGCACGTCAACACAAACGTCAGATTCATCAAGTACGAACGGTTGGCTTGATATTGTTTTATCGGCAATTTCACAAGGTCTTTTGTGGTCAATCATGGCAATTGGTGTCTTTATTACTTTCCGTATTTTAGATATTGCTGACCTTTCTGCCGAAGGCTCATTCCCACTCGGGGCAGCTTCAACAGCGATTATGATTGTCAATGGCATTAATCCATTAATTGCTACTATTGGTGGTTTTGTGGCAGGAATGATTGCTGGTGCGGTGTCTGGTTTCATGCACACCAAGATGAAAATTCCAGCTCTGTTAACAGGGATTATTACTCTTACGGCACTTTATTCTATCAATCTTTTGGTGCTAGGTAGTGCCAATGTTTCGTTAGCAGGTCAAGAAACACTCGTGACCTTAATGACGTCAGCACTTAACTTGTCGAAACTATATGCTGTGATTTTGATTGGTGTTATCTTTGTCGCATTAGTCATTATCTTGCTGGTGGTTCTGTTAAATACGCAAGTCGGTCTCGCGCTTCGTGCAACAGGTGATAATATTGCTATGGGTGAAGCTAATGGTATTAAGGTTGACCGCATGAAGATTTTGGGTTACATGATTTCAAATGGTTTGATTGCCCTTGCTGGTTCACTTTTGGCGCAAAATAATGGCTACGCGGATATGAATATGGGAACAGGTACGATTGTTAATGGTTTGGCATCTATTATCTTTGCTGAAGTTATCGTGAAATACTTGCCACTTGGCAAACGTCTCTGGTCAATTGTCCTTGGTTCAATCTTATATCGTCTGGTGCTTGTTATCATTCTAGCCATGAATGTCGATGCGCAAATGCTCAAATTAGCGTCAGCGATTCTGCTTGCCTTGATTCTCTATGTTCCAGAAATTCGCAACAAACTTCATATCAAACCCTCAAAAACATTAACTCCAGGAGGTGAAGATTAATGGCACTTTTAACATTATCAAATATTCATAAAACCTTTGAAAAAGGAACTGTTAACGAAAATCACGTTTTGCGTGGCTTAGATTTAGACATTGAACAAGGTGATTTCATCTCTGTCATTGGAGGAAATGGTGCTGGGAAATCAACACTTATGAATTCCATTGCTGGCGTCGTTGACATTGACGAAGGAGACATTCTTCTGGAAGGAGAATCTATTCGTAAAGCTTCTGTTGCCGCACGTTCAAAAGATATTAGCCGTGTATTCCAAGACCCACGAATGGGAACAGCAACCAATTTAACGATTGAAGAAAATATGGCGATTGCTTACCGTCGTGGTAAAAAGCGCAGCTTCTTCAAAAAATCTGTCACCGAACAAGAACGTGAATTGTTCAAAGAAACATTGACAGAGCTTGGTTTAGGACTGGAAAACCGTATGAAAACAGATGCGGCTTTCTTATCAGGAGGGCAACGTCAAGCACTAACGCTTGCCATGGCAACCTTGGTGCGCCCCAAAATTCTTCTCTTAGATGAACACACAGCAGCCCTTGACCCAAAAACAAGTGACATGGTTATGCATTTAACGAAAAAAATCGTTGAAGAACAAGAGCTAACAACTTTAATGATTACCCATAATATGGAACACGCTATCGAGTATGGTAACCGTCTTATCATGCTTTATCATGGCAAAATCGTGGTTGACGTTCGCGGTGATGAAAAGAAAAACCTCACCGTTGCTCAACTCATGGACCTCTTCCACAAAAATAGCGGTCAAGCCCTAAACGACGACGCCCTAGTGCTGGGGTGATATAGATTAACTGAGCAAAATTGCTTCCACTATAGGAACGATTTCAGCTCAGTTTTCTTTTTTTGAGAATTAGTGTTTTTTTCTTGACTATTTCTGACCAAGTGTTAGAATAGATTTTGTAGGAATTAGCACTCGATGTATTAGAGTGCTAAAAAAGAATTTAGCTCTGCTATTTTCAAACAAAAATTAAGAGATAATTGGAGGCAAAAGCATGTTAAAACCATTAGGTGACCGTGTGGTCTTGAAAGTTGAAGAAGAAAAAGAGCAAACAGTTGGTGGTTTTGTCCTTGCTGGCGCAAGCAAAGAAAGAACTCAAGTAGCAACTGTTGTAGCAATCGGTGACGGTGCTCGTACCTTGACAGGTGAACTGGTAGCGCCAAGTGTTGCAGCAGGTGATAAAGTTATTATTGAAAATGGTGTTGGAATTGAAGTCAAAGACGACGATAACACAGTAACTATCGTTCGTGAAGCAGATATTTTGGCTATTCTAGCATAAGAGAGATTGTGCTATAAACGTTTATTTAGAAAATTTATCAATAGAAATAAAATAGAGGAAACTAATCATGGCAAAAGATATTAAATTTTCAGCAGATGCACGTGCAAGCATGATGCGTGGTGTGGATATTTTGGCAGATACCGTTAAAGTAACCTTAGGCCCTAAAGGTCGTAATGTGGTTCTTGAAAAATCATTTGGTTCACCACTTATCACAAATGATGGTGTGACAATCGCCAAAGAAATCGAATTAGAAGACCATTTTGAAAATATGGGAGCTAAACTTGTATCAGAAGTTGCTTCAAAAACAAACGACATCGCTGGTGACGGTACGACAACTGCCACAGTATTGACACAAGCTATCGTTCGTGAAGGTCTTAAAAACGTTACTGCGGGCGCAAACCCAATTGGTATCCGTCGTGGTATCGAATCAGCTGTCGCTGTTGCAGTTGACGAATTAAAAGCCATTGCTCAACCAGTTGCTAATAAAGAAGCGATTGCTCAAGTCGCTGCGGTTTCATCACGTTCTGAAAAAGTTGGTGAATACATTTCAGAAGCTATGGAAAAAGTTGGCAACGACGGTGTTATCACTATCGAAGAATCACGTGGTATGGAAACAGAACTTGACGTTGTTGAAGGTATGCAATTTGACCGTGGTTACCTTTCACAATACATGGTTACTGACAATGAAAAAATGGTTGCTGACCTTGAAAATCCATACATCTTGATTACAGATAAGAAAATCTCAAACATTCAAGACATTTTGCCACTTCTTGAAGAAGTGCTTAAAACTAGTCGTCCACTTCTTATTATTGCTGATGATGTTGACGGTGAAGCTCTTCCAACACTTGTGCTTAACAAAATTCGTGGTACTTTCAACGTTGTAGCTGTTAAGGCTCCTGGATTTGGTGACCGTCGTAAAGCAATGCTTGAAGATATTGCCGTTTTAACTGGTGGTACTGTCATCACAGAAGACCTTGGTCTTGATTTGAAAGATGCCAACATGACAGCTCTTGGACAAGCTGCTAAAGTAACTGTTGATAAAGATAGTACAGTTATTGTTGAAGGAGCTGGTGAGGCTTCAGCTATCGCTAATCGTGTCAATGTGATTAAATCACAACTCGAAGCAACAACATCAGAATTTGATCGTGAAAAATTACAAGAACGTTTAGCTAAATTAGCTGGTGGAGTAGCTGTTATCAAAGTTGGTGCAGCGACAGAAACAGAATTGAAAGAAATGAAATTGCGTATTGAAGATGCGCTTAATGCCACACGCGCTGCCGTTGAAGAAGGTATTGTTGCAGGTGGTGGTACAGCACTTGTCAATGTCATTTCAAAAGTTGCTGAACTTGAACTTGACGGTGATGAAGCAACAGGTCGTAACATTGTTCTTCGTGCTCTTGAAGAACCGGTTCGTCAAATTGCATTCAATGCTGGTTACGAAGGTTCAGTTATCATCGAACACTTGAAAAACTCAGAAGTTGGTACAGGATTTAACGCTGCCAACGGTGAATGGGTAAACATGGTTGAAGCAGGTATCATTGACCCTGTTAAAGTAACACGTTCAGCCCTTCAAAATGCCGCGTCAGTTGCAAGTCTTATTTTGACAACTGAAGCCGTTGTGGCTAATCATCCAGAACCAGCTGCACCAGCGCCAGCAGCTCCAGGTATGGACCCATCAATGATGGGTGGCTTCTAAGCTAGATAAATGATTATTAAAAATAACGAAAACTCCTCAAATTCTGAGGAGTTTTCATTTGCCTTGAAAGCAATGTCTTTATTTAAGAGTTTTATAACAAAATTTGATATAATAAGAAAAAGTATAGATAACGTGGAAAAGAGCTAGCGCTCATTGTTATGGAGAAAAATGATATTGAACGAAAAAGAATTAATGAATTTAGGTGAACTTTATCGGGAACTCAGAGTGGCGCGTGGGCTAAAATTAAAAGATGTGGCACGTGGCAATTTGTCTCTTTCACAATTATCAAAATTTGAAAATGGGCAAACAATGTTAGCAGCTGATAAATTGTTAGTAGCTATTTCTGGGATTCACATGAGTTTCGCCGAGTTCGGGCACGCTTTAAATCATTATCAAGAAAGCCCCTTTTTTGCTGTTGGTAAACAGATTGCAAAATTACAGTTAAAGGGTGATGTTGAAGGATTAAAACAATTGCTGAACACTTTGGAAGATACGGAAACATTTGACACCTATAACCGACTAAATAGGATAGATGTCGCTAGCGCTATTCATTCACTAGACCCAAATTATGAAATCGCCGATGAGGACAAGAAGTTTTTGACAGACTATCTTTATGGTATAGAAGAATGGACGGAGTATGAACTGTACATTTTTGGAAATACAATGGCTATTTTGTCAGATGCAGATTTGATTTTCTTAGGGAAAGCTTTTGCAGAACGTGATAAGTTTTATTTATCATTGCCGCAGCATAAAAAAACAGCAGAGCTAACCTTTTTAAATATTATCTTTGCGCTAATTGACCGCGAAGAGTTTTATTACACCACTTTTTTTATTGATAAACTGGAAAAATTATTAAATTATCAAGATATGTTTGCGATTGTTGTTTTAAATTTCTTAAGGCAAATTCTAGCTTATTTAAAAGGTGAAATAACAACGACCGAACCAATGGAAGAATATATTGAAATGGTAGAAAAACTAGGTAACCCTACAACTGCTTTGGTGTTAAGAGAACGGTTAGAAGAATTTTGCCTAAAAGACAAGAAAAGAGCAGATAAACAACCACCGCTAACCTAATAGTGGATAATTGTTATCTACTCTCCGTGTTCGGAAATAGTTGGCACTAATTAAAATGGCCAAATTCTAAAAGTTAGAAGAACAGCTGCTACAGCAATCAATTTTTTGAGCATAACATTACCTCCCTTTTCTATCCATTATAGAATAAATTAAGAAAAAAAGCTAAAATTCTCAAATATGAAAAAAATATTTTTAAATTTTCATATTTGCGAATTTTTAATATCGGCAGTTTTCTATGTTATATTATATCCATAAGTATTTTGATTTTGGGAGCATACTCGAAAACCAAGATATTGTTCTAAGGGAATTGGACCTTCCTAGGAGAAAATTAGCAGAATTGCTAAATAAGACTTGAACAATGACCAGTTCAAGTTAACAAGTCATACCTTTTTCAATTGAGTGACACCGTCTGTAGTATTCGTAGTAGTATTATTTACTCAATTACAAATTAGTATATCCATGAGGTATGACAACATTAAGAACGGTTTATAAGGTTTGTTTTAGACATGATTGTTCACATATAAAATCACTGATAGCTAACCTAGACATCCTCGTAGACCTTATATTTATTTGACACCGTATTTTCGGTTGGGGGCAGCTGAAAATATGTTGGTGCAGCTTGATGACTGATTACCTTCTGAAAAGACTGATAAGCTACACTAAAAAACTTAAAGAAAAAACGAACTTTTTGATTTGGTGGGGTTCGTTTTTTCTTTTGCGTCAATTTTTCCAAGAAGCATTAAAATGGTCGAAAAATAATAGAAGGTGTAGTATACTAAAAGCAACAATAACAGTTTACTCGTGAATGTAGTAGTTTTTGAGGTGAAGGGGGTAAGCTTATGTTCTTTTGGTTAGGCGTTGCTGGTGCGGTTTTGGGTGCTATTTATATTGTTAGGATTGATAATAAAGATGATTTTTGACTAATGGCGGCTTTTTGAGCCGTTTTTTCTGTTTTTTACTGTAATATGGTGTGGCTGTTTTGTAACAAGAGATTAAAGAGCTTTTGATATAATATGTGAAATAGTAAGAATAATGGAGAAAAGTCATGAAAAAGATAAAAAGCATTTTAAGATTTAAAAAAGTTTGGATACCTAGTCTTATTTTAGGACTTGCTTTGGTACTATTTTTGGTGTGGGGGAGTTTTCATTATTCAAAGAAACATTTGATTGAGGAATATGTCTCTGCTTACCGTCAGTCTGGCGATACGTTTGAAAATATCAAGGGGTATGTCGTCTGGTCGGATACCAATCAACAAGTGACGAATGATCAAGCGCAATATACGACGTTTACAAAGCTTTCTAAAAGTGAAGCCCAAAAACTGTCAGAGACGCTAGAGAAGGCAGACAGTTCAGATGATTCCTACATTAAAAAAGTGGGGCGAAGATTTCTCTTTTTCCCAGCTTACCGAGTAGCTTTAAAACCAATGAGTTTAACCATTAAGACAAATATTAATCAAGTTGATGTTCTTCTAAATGAGAAAAAAGTAGCGGTTAGTGATTCGGAAGACTATACGTTAACACTTGAGCGTTTACCAATTGCGGATTATACGGCGAGTATTTCAGGCACTTATAATGGGAAGTCAGTAGAGCTAAGTAAGGCTTATGACGGTGAGAATAGCTTGTTGGATTTGACTGTTAGTTTTAAAACATTCAAAGTAACAAGTAATTTGACTGACGGTGAGCTTTATTTTGATGACACACGCATTGGGACTTTGTCAAATGGTGAGTATGATGTGAGTGATTATCCTTTGACAGATTCTGCGCAAGCTTATGTTAAAAAGAATTATTCAGACGGAGAATTGACATCACAAAAGCAGGCTCTTTCTGGCATTTCTGATGGTGATACGGTGGCTTTAGATGCTGAAAATCTCTTAGATGAAGCAAGTGCTGGTCAGATTCTTGTGTCAGCTTTTGACCAATTGATTTCGTATTTAAGCACGGGTCAAGATTCATCAACTGTCTCTACGGTATTTGAAGATGGAGCGAATAATGAGTTTTATAAAGGCTTAAAAGAGAGCATTAAGGCGAAAATGCAGACAGATACTCGTAAGGCGTCAAGTCTGACTGTGCCAGCCATCACGCTGACGAGTCTGTCTCAGATTGGCAAGGAGTCCTATCTCGTTAACTTTTCAGCAACTTATGATTTTTATTATGATAAATCAACAGATAGCGAGAAAAATACGTCTGGTGATGTTATTCAGACCTTGGAAGGCAAGATGACCTTGAAAAAATCAGGTTCAAGCTATGTTGTGGCTAATTCTGGGCAAAAAAATATCACCGTGACAGGTGAGAATAATCAAGTAAAATCAGATTCAGTCTTCCCAGAAAAAATCTTGGGAACATGGAAGGTTGATGATAAGGATGACATGACGTTCAAGTTTGAGGCTGACGGTACGATTACTAAAACAACGAAAGATAACGAAGTCAAAACAGCGAAAGTTACTAAACTTGAAGAAGAGGGGGACAATATTTATCGTTATGTTTACGATGACGGTACCGATACATCAGCTTTTATTACTAGCGGTATTGGCGGTATCGGTGTCAAATATGCTTTCGGTATTAAAATTGATGGGTCACATTTGAAATTAGTCCTTTGGCAAACTGGAACAAATGACGATTTTGATTACAGTAAACCACTTTACGGCAATACATTGACGAAAAAATAGAAAATTATTCCGTTTAACGATTAAAAAGCGCACAAAGAACGGCACCCCAAAAGTTAGATACAAAATCTAATGATTGGGGTGCTTTTGTTTTTATGATAAGCCTGCTTCAAAGGTTTGAGATTTGGCTTCAACGCTGATTTTTTCAAGGGTAAATGGGTGTGTGAAACTTAATTTGTGCGCGTGTAGCATAAGACGTTTGGCAGGGCTTTTGCTATAAAGTGGGTCGCCAATAATGGCATGGTTGTGAGCTGATAAGTGCACACGAATCTGATGCGTGCGTCCCGTCTTTAAGCGACATTTAACCAGAGTTCCATTTGGAAAAACTTTGAGGCGGTCAACGATGGTTAAGGCAGTTTGCCCATTTTTGCGGTCAACCACGCGCTTTCTACGGTCATGACGGTCGCGCCCAATTTTATCTTGAAAGACTTGGTGTTTGGGTTCGAATTTTCCTTGCACCAAAGCCCAGTATTCGCGAGCAATGTCTTTGTTTTCTAGCAAGCGATTGAGGATTGGCAAGACAAAAGGATTTTTGGCAAACATGACAGCTCCGCTAGTTTCCATGTCTAAACGGTGAATCACATAGCACGTTTGTCCGACATAGGCAGAGACGTGGTTAAGCAGAGCGATTTCATTGGGTTCGTTGCCATGGGTTTTCATGCCTTCTGGTTTGTTGACGATGATGAGGTGTTCGTCTTGATAAAGACAATCAACCAGCTCAGCTTGTCCAAAAGGAATCTCTTTTTTGGGATAATCGTCATCATCAAAAACTAAATGAATCGTGTCACCAGTTTTGACCAAACTCTGCCAATTAATCATTTCTCCGTTGATACGAAGATGTTTTTTAGTGCGCAAGAAGTGGCGAATTTTTCGTGGAATGAGTAAATGCTCTTCTAAAAGTTCTTTGACCGTGCAGTCTGGATAAGGATTCTTAAGCGTAAATGATAAAGTCATAGCTCTATTATAGCATGACTACAAGTTAAAACGCACCTTGTTCGGTGCGCTGATAGTTTATTTTTGGTCGTTTTCGTGCAACCAATCGTGGTATTTTTCCAACAAATTAACTGCCATTTGAGTTGCGACTGCCATTGAATAGGCTTCTGTGCCTTCGGCTTCACTTTCAGAAACTTCAATTTTTGTTTCATCATAAACGGCTTTTAAACTTTCGTGTGACAATGTTTTTTTAAATGCTTCAAATCCTTTGTTCATCGTGAAATCCTTTCTAATACTCGGTAGAAGTATTGTGGGAATGAGTGGCTGTTTGAGACCAGTTGTGCCTGTTTTTCTATGCTTTTATTTTATCACAAAAAGGCTAAAATGAAATGAAAACGTTGTATTATTTAAGGAATCCCTTTATCTCTGACGATTTTAAAAGAAATTGATATAATGTAGCTATGACAAAATTAAAAATGATTAAAGAAAAAATTCTTTCTTTGTTTAATGACATCAAGGAGAGAATACCTTCTCACAATCACAGTAAGCGTAACTCATCTGAGGAGGAGTTATCAGGCGCTACTGTCAATGAATTTGAAACAGAAAAAACAGAAGAAAAAGAAGCAACACCAACGTATCAGCGAAGCAAAGGACACCACGAAAAGGTGAAAAAATCGCCTGCTTGGGTGCAAAAAATCTCTCGCTTCATGCCCTCCACCAAAAATCCAATCCGACGTTTCTGGCGTCGCTACCGTATTGGAAAAATTCTGCTTATTTTAACAGGAATTGGTGTTTTAGCGATTGGTTCTTACCTTTACTTTGTCGCCAAATCAACGAATGTTTCGGATTTGCAAGATGCTTTGAAAGCAACAACTGTTATCTATGACCAAAATGGTGACCAAGTCGGTTCGCTTTCAGGTCAAAAAGGAACGTATGTCGAATTAGATGCTATCAGTGATAACATGAAAAATGCGGTTATTGCAACCGAGGACCGAACTTTCTATGAAAATAGCGGGATTAATTATTCACGTTTTTTCCTGGCTCTGTTCACCTTTGGGCACTTTGGTGGTGGTTCGACAATCACCCAGCAATTAGCTAAAAATGCTTATCTGAGTCAAGAACAGACAATCACCCGAAAAGCCAAGGAATTCTTTCTCGCGCTCGAGTTAACCAAAAAATACACCAAAGATGAAATCTTGACCATGTATCTGAACAATGCTTATTTTGGAAATTCGGTCTGGGGAATTGAGGACGCAAGTCAAAAATATTTTGGCACCAGCGCAGCAAATTTAACCATTGAACAATCAGCGATTCTTGCTGGGATGTTGAAAGGTCCTGAAATTTACAATCCTTATTATTCTATTGAAAATGCGACAAATCGTCGTAATACGGTCCTAAGTGTTATGGTTGATGCTGGTAAAATCACGCAGGAAGAGGCTGATGAAGCTGAGCAAGTTGATATTTCCA
Organism: Streptococcus gallolyticus subsp. gallolyticus DSM 16831; assembly: GCF_002000985.1. Taxonomy (NCBI): domain Bacteria; kingdom Bacillati; phylum Bacillota; class Bacilli; order Lactobacillales; family Streptococcaceae; genus Streptococcus; species Streptococcus gallolyticus. The sequence continues at coordinate 141,757 of NZ_CP018822.1, forward strand.
GCGAGCTTAACGATACCTACACAGGAACTTCTGACGATTACCAATACGCTTCTTATTTTGATGCGGTTATTCAGGAAGCTGAAGAAACATATGGCTTATCAGAAGATGATATTGTCAATAATGGCTATAAAATCTACACAGAGCTTGACCAAAATTATCAAGCCAATATGCAAGCTGTTTTTGATAATACGTCTTACTTCCCAACATCAGATTATGACGGTGAAAGTGCCCAAGGAGCAAGTGTTGCTATGGACCCATCAACGGGGGCTGTTCGTGGTCTGGTAGGGCGTGTTAGCTCAACCTCTGCAACCTTCCGAAGTTTCAACTATGCGACACAAGCATCACGTAGCCCTGGTTCAACCATCAAACCTCTGGTGGTTTATTCACCAGCGGTTGCCTCAGGTTATTCAATTACAACTGAATTGCCAAATACGGTTCAAGACTACGATGGCTATGCACCAACAAACTATGGTGGCATTGAGACAGATGATTTGCCAATGTATCAAGCCTTAGCTAATTCTTATAATATCCCTGCTGTTTATCTCTTAAATGAAATTGGTATCAGTAAGGGAATTAGCTACGGTAAGAAATTTGGTCTCAACATGGACAATGTCAGCGAGGAATTGGGTATTGCGCTCGGTGGTGGTGTCACAACGAATCCACTTGAAATGGCGCAAGCCTATTCAACCTTTGCTAATGGTGGTGTGATGCCAAAAGCTCATTTGATTACCAAAATCGAAAATGCTAGCGGTGATGTGATTGCAGAATTTAAACAATCCAATAAACGCGTCATTAGCCAATCCGTCGCAGATAAGATGACAAGCATGATGCTCGGAACATTCTCAAACGGCTCTGCTATTAACGCTAATGCTTATGGCTACACGATGGCAGGTAAGACAGGTACCGTAGAAGCAAGCTTCAATGAAGACTTGACAAGTGACCAATGGGTAATTGGCTATACGCCTGATGTTGTTATTGCTCAATGGATTGGTTATGATTCGACTGATGAAAATCACTACCTAACCGACGCAAGTTCGGGAACGGCATCAACCATTTTTAGTGCGGTAGCAAGTAGCATTTTACCATATACGGCAGGAACAGAGTTTACCGTCGAAAATGCTTATAGCCAGAATGGATACGATTTAGTTTATAGCACCGATGATTCAACAGATACAAGCAGTAGCAGTTCGTCATCAAGCTCTGACAGTATCCTTGATAAAGTGCAAGAATCCGCACAAAACGCTGGCGACACGATTGGACGAGCGGTTAAAGACGCTTGGGATAGTTTCTCAAGTTGGTTTAACAGCCAGACGAACTAACGAACTTGCCAACTTATCAAAAACATGATAAAATAAGGTCTCGGAGGCATTATGGCACAGAAAAAAGCAAGTTTAGCTTGTACAGAATGTGGAAGCCGTAACTACTCTATTGGAGTTAGTAGTAATCCAAAGCCTGTACGACTAGAAGTTAATAAATTTTGTAAACATTGTAAAAAATACACACTACATAAAGAAACACGTTAATCATTTTATGTAGCAACTGGCATTCTCAGCTTTAGAGTAATGAGCGGAGATGATAGAAAAAGGAGGCGCCCGTGGCATTCATTAAGGGAGTTTTTACGATTTTAAAAGACACAACATGGCCAAATCGTAAACAACGTTGGAAAGATTTTATTTCTGTACTTGAATATACAGCATTCTTTACCATTGTTATTTTCATTTTCGATAAATTGCTCTCACTCGGAGTGACAGATTTATTGAATCGTTTTTAAGATTAAGTTTGATTTGAAGTTTTGCAGCAGCAAGCTTCTGATTGATGATTAAGTCAAAAGAAGTCTGAGAAGTCCTTTCTCAGGCTTTTTTGTGCGCATTTGGCAGCAATTCGTTGACAGCGCTTATTATTTTTCCTATAATAAAATAAAGAAAAACACCCAAAGAGCCTTGCTGGGCTTTTTTATAATGGAGGAAATTATGTTAGATTCATTTGATAAGGGTTGGTTCGTTTTACAAACTTACTCTGGTTACGAAAACAAAGTTAAAGAAACATTGTTGCAACGTGCGCAAACTTACAATATGTTAGATAACATCTTGCGCGTTGAAATACCAACACAAACAGTTAATGTTGAAAAAAATGGGAAAGTCAAAGAAGTTGAAGAAAATCGTTTCCCAGGTTATGTCTTAGTTGAAATGGTGATGACAGACGAAGCTTGGTTCGTTGTTCGTAACACACCAAACGTTACTGGATTCGTTGGGTCACACGGTAACCGTTCAAAACCAACACCACTTTTGGAAGAAGAAATTCGTTCAATTCTTATCTCAATGGGACAAACTGTTGATGTCATTGACACAAATATCAAACCAGGTGATGTGGTTCAAATCATCGACGGCGCCTTTGCAGGACAAGAAGGACGTGTTGTTGAAATTGAAAACAACAAAGTGAAATTGATGATTAACATGTTCGGAACTGAAACACAAGCTGAATTGGAGCTTTACCAAATCGCTGAATTGTAATGATTTTTCACAAGCCTAACGTGTATATTGGCTTACATTCTAAAACGCTGAACTCTTAGACGGAATTCAGCGTTTTTTGTATTTGAATGCTATTTTGATTCGGTATCTTCTTTTTCGATTTCTTCGAGGTAGCCTGCAGTCATGATGCTGACAGGGAGTGCAATGATAGCAACGCCGAGGATAGAAGAAATCATTGTGATTAATTTTCCAATTTCAGAAACGGCATAAATATCACCGTAACCTACCGTTGTCAAAGAAATGGTTGACCAATAAAGCGCGTCAAAAAAGTTTTTAAAGGTATCTGGTTCAACATTGAAAATAACCAGAGCCGAGATAAAAATGTAGGTAATAACCAAGGCACCAACAATAAATAGTGATTCCTTTTGTCTTTTGAGAACATTTATCAGCAGATTAAGGCTTTTAGAATAACGAAAAAGTTTAAATACGCGAATGGTGCGAACCATGCGAATGATTTTCAACAGTTTAAAGGTATTATTCCAAAAAAGGACAGAGGATAAAATGGCGATTAAGTCAGTAATAGCAAGGAAAGTGAAAGGGTATTTGACAAAGGATAATTTTCCTTGATTTAGCTTATAATCGGCGGTTATAAAACGCAAAAAGTAGTCGATAATAAAAATAATCGTTGTGATAGCATCAAGCGTGATATAAAATGACGTCGTTGTCTTACTTGTCAGTGGCAATAAGCTAACCACGATAGCACAAACCATAAAAACATCGTAAATTTTTTCAACGGTTGTTAGGTTATCAGAAGGTTCAATAATATTAAAAAGCTGTTTTCTCATGAATGTCTCCCTGATGTTGTTAGGACTATTATAACATAGCAAAAACACTCTAAATAGCATGTTTTTTGGTATAATAAGTAACAAAACGAGAAAGAACGGAGAATGAGGATGTCTGTTGGTTTAGTATTAGAAGGTGGCGGCATGCGCGGCTTGTACACCGCTGGTGTCTTGGATACCTTTTTAGATGCGGGAATTAAGGTGGACGGTGTTGTCTCGGTGTCTGCTGGCGCTCTTTTTGGGGTGAATTTTTTGTCAAAACAAAAAGGCAGAGCCCTCCGTTATAATAAAAAATATGCCTCAAATCCAGGATACATGGGACTTCGTTCATGGTTAAAAACGGGAAATGTGGTCAATAAAGAATTTGCCTATTACAAAGTTCCGATGGAATTGGATGTTTTTGACGAGGAAGCTTTTGAAAAATCAGGTGTGCCTTTCTATGCAACGGTAACGAATTTAGCAACAGGAAAAGCTGAGTATCATAAGGTTGACAATGTTTTTGAACAAATGGAGTTGCTTCGTGCGAGTTCCGCATTGCCTTTGGCGTCAAAAATCGTTGAGTGGCAAGGCAATAAATACCTTGATGGTGGTCTGTCAGACAGTATTCCAGTCGATTTTGCCAAAAGCCTTGGTTTTGATAAATTGATTGTTGTTTTAACACGTCCAATTGATTACCGTAAAAAGCCAAGTAATGGTCATGTCTATAAACTTTTTTACAGAAAATACCCTAAGTTTGTAGAAGTCGCTTCAAAACGTTATCAACACTATAACGACACCATTGAACACATTAGCAATTTGGAAAATAAAGGCGAACTTTTTGCCATTCGCCCAAGCCAAAATCTAGAAATCGGACGACTTGAAACCAACCCCGACAAATACGAAGAAATTTACCAAATCGGTGTCAAAGATACCAAAGCAATCATGGAACAATTGAAAGATTATTTAACAAATGACTAAATGAGCATTTGATTTGACTAAAAATTCTTCTTATCAACTGAAAACAGGCATGAAATCCCTTGTGATTTCGCCTTTTTTCTTTATTCTTTTCGTGGTATAATAGTAACCAACACTAAGAACATGGAGAATGACATGGCAACTTATAATCATAAAGAAATTGAGAAAAAATGGCAGGCCTATTGGGCTGATAATCATACGTTTAAAACAGGAACAGACGCTGATAAACCAAATTTTTATGCGTTGGATATGTTCCCTTACCCATCTGGAGCTGGTCTGCACGTAGGACATCCAGAAGGATACACTGCGACTGATATTCTTAGCCGTTTCAAACGTGCTCAAGGCTACAACGTTCTTCACCCAATGGGTTGGGATGCTTTCGGACTTCCTGCCGAACAATACGCAATGGATACAGGTAATGATCCAGCTGAATTTACAGCTCAAAACATTGCAAACTTCAAACGCCAAATCAACTCACTTGGTTTCTCATATGACTGGGATCGTGAGGTGAACACAACTGACCCTAATTATTACAAATGGACTCAGTGGATTTTCACAAAATTATACGAAAAAGGCTTGGCGTACGAAGCTGAAGTGCCAGTAAACTGGGTTGAAGAATTAGGGACAGCTATCGCCAACGAAGAAGTGCTGCCTGACGGAACATCTGAACGTGGTGGTTATCCAGTTGTTCGTAAACCAATGCGCCAATGGATGCTTAAAATCACAGCTTACGCTGAACGTCTGCTCGAAGATTTAGAAGACCTTGATTGGCCAGAATCAATCAAAGATATGCAACGTAACTGGATTGGTAAATCAACTGGTGCTAACGTTACTTTTAAAATCAAAGATACGGATAAAGATTTCACCGTATTTACAACTCGTCCAGATACATTATTTGGTGCGACTTACGCTGTTTTAGCGCCTGAGCACCCACTTGTTGAAGCTATTACAACACCAGAACAAGCGCAAGCAGTTGCTGACTACAAACACCAAGCAAGCCTTAAATCTGACCTTGCTCGTACAGACCTTGCTAAAGAAAAAACAGGTGTTTGGACTGGTAGCTATGCCATTAACCCAGTAAATGGTAAAGAAATGCCAATCTGGATTGCTGATTATGTTCTTGTAAGCTATGGTACTGGTGCTATCATGGCGGTTCCTGCTCATGATACACGTGACTGGGAATTCGCAAAACAATTCGATTTGGAAATCATTCCAGTTCTTGAAGGCGGAAATGTTGAAGAAGAAGCTTACACAGAAGACGGACTTCACATCAATTCTGGTTTCCTAGACGGTCTTGATAAAGCGCAAGCTATTGACAAAATGGTTGAATGGCTTGAAGCAGAAGGCGTTGGTAACAAGAAAGTGACTTACCGCTTGCGTGACTGGCTCTTCTCACGTCAACGTTATTGGGGTGAACCAATCCCAATCATCCATTGGGAAGACGGTACAACAACAGCTGTTCCAGAGGAGCAATTACCACTTGTATTGCCAGTAACCAAAGACATCAAACCTTCAGGTACAGGTGAATCACCACTAGCTAACTTGACAGATTGGCTTGAAGTGACACGCGAAGACGGCGTTAAAGGTCGCCGCGAAACGAACACAATGCCACAATGGGCTGGTTCAAGCTGGTACTTCCTACGCTATATTGACCCACACAACGATGAAAAATTAGCTGATGAAGAATTGTTGAAACAATGGTTGCCAGTTGATATTTACATCGGTGGTGCAGAACACGCTGTGCTTCACCTTCTTTATGCTCGTTTCTGGCATAAATTCCTTTATGATTTAGGTGTCGTTCCAACCAAAGAACCATTCCAAAAACTCTTTAACCAAGGGATGATTTTGGGAACAAGCTACCGCGATCACCGTGGTGCGCTTGTGGCAACTGACAAAGTTGAAAAACGTGACGGTTCATTCTTCCACATTGAAACTGGTGAAGAACTTGAACAAGCACCAGCGAAAATGTCTAAATCACTTAAAAACGTTGTTAACCCTGATGATGTGGTTGAACATTATGGTGCAGATACACTTCGCGTGTACGAAATGTTCATGGGACCACTTGATGCCTCAATCGCATGGTCTGAAGAAGGTCTTGAAGGCTCACGTAAATTCCTCGACCGCGTCTATCGCTTGTTGACAACAAAAGAAATTGTTGCAGAAAATAATGGCAATTTGGATAAAGTCTACAACGAAACAGTCAAAGCTGTAACTGAACAACTTGAAGCCATGAAATTCAACACAGCTATTGCGCAATTAATGGTATTCGTCAACGCTGCTAACAAAGAGGACAAACTCTTTGCTGACTACGCTAAAGGCTTTGTACAATTGTTAGCACCATTTGCACCACACCTTTCTGAAGAATTGTGGCAAACATTGACACAATCAGGCGAATCAATTTCATATGTTGCATGGCCAACATGGGACGAAGCAAAACTCGTTGAAAACGACGTTGAAATTGTTATCCAAATCAAAGGTAAAGTACGTGCTAAACTCGTTGTGCCAAAAGATTCAAGCCGTGAAGAGCTTGAAAAACTTGCCCTTGCTAACGACAAAATCCAAACAGAAATCGCTGGCAAAGACATTATTAAAGTAATTGCGGTACCTAATAAACTTGTAAATATTGTTGTGAAATAGATTTTTGATACAAGTTTGTTAGCTTTATTTCCAACCTCAACCCCTCTCCCAGAGCTTTTGAGCAGTGCCTAACAAACTTGAATATCGTGGTAAAATAATCACTACTATAACCTTGAACTCCTGTCCAATGGGCAGGAGTTTTTGGTTTATGGAGATGATGTCTGGTAAAACTTGGTAAAACCTCATAGTAAACGTTTACAAAAAATTATCTAAAAGGTAAAATAAAAGAAAGAACCTAAGAAAGAGGGTAAAAAATGGAAGTCAGACAAGAAATTGTTGAGACAATTAATGGGCAAAAGGTTGAAAAATACACTATTATTAATGATAATGGTGTCCAAGTTGGTTTACTAACGCTGGGAGCAACTTGGCAAGAATTTTTAGTGCCAGATGACAAAGGTGGTCAGAAAAATCTTATCATTGGTTTTGATAAGCCAAGTGATTATCTGAAAAATCCTTTATGTGCAGGTCAATCAATCGGACGTGTTGCAGGGCGTATTAATCAAGGGAAAGTTAACCTTGATGGCAAAGAAATTCAGCTACCACAAAACGAAAAAGGAAACACTCTTCACGGTGGCTCTCAAGGATTTCATCAGCAAATCTGGACTGCATTTATCGAAGCTGGTCAAAATGCGCTTAGTGTGGTGATGACTTATGACGCTAAAGAGGAAATTGACCATTTCCCAGGAGATATGCAGGTAGAAGTACGATTTACGCTAGACAATGCAAATCGTTTTACGATTGTTTATACGGGCAAAAATGCTACTAAAACAACGCTTTTTAACCCAACTAACCATGTTTATTTTAACTTGGGAAATCGTCAAGATTTAAGTCAGCACACCTTCACTTTGGCAGCTGACCATTATTTAGAGACTCGTGATGATTTGATTCCGACAGGAAAATTCATTGACGTTGCTGGCACAGCTTATGATTTTCAAACTGGGCAAAACCTTGGAGAGACTATTGCTGATACAGGCGGGCTTGACGATGCTTTCTTGGTAAATGCTTCGCTTGATAAACCTTGTGGAGAATTGAAAGATGAGGAAAGTGGCGATTCTGTTCACCTTTATTCTGACCGTGATGCTTGGGTCGTTTACAGCATGGGTGGCATTCCTGAAGGTATTTATCCAGCGCGCGATAAGGGCAAAATGGCTAAAGAATTTGAAGCCTTAGCGCTTGAAGCACAATTTCTCCCAGATGCTATTAATCATGATAATTTTGGTGACATTACCCTGCAAGCAAATGAGGAGAAAAGCTACACAATTGCTTTTGAGTATCATAAAGAATAATATCGTTTTACAAATTCAGTTAAAAAGAGATCTCTGTTTGGAATCTCTTTTTATAATTTACAATCGATTCTTGCATTATGATTGAGAAAATCCAGTCAGAGCAAAATAGTTGTGTGAAAACACACTTTGTAGTAGCATAGTGTTATACAATTCTACATACTGTATTCCAACATTGAAGTAATATAGTATGACGAATTAGAAAGGAAATGTAAATAATGATTGAAATTACATTTTTAAACGCAGGAAACCAAGAACGAGTGGTGACGTTTGACTCATACGAGGAATTCGAACGTTCACAGCAAGTTTGCTCAATCGATATTGACGACTATTACAAAGTCACTAAGGTCGTTTATAACGGTCATGTACTGGATTATTCAGGAAATTATGGCAACTTATTTTACTACTTTTTAAAACAAGATTTAACACAATATCGTATTTAACGACATTTTTAATTTTTGAAATAAAAAGACGACCAGAGATTTGGTCGTTTTTGTCTTCTAAAGACTAATACGTTCAAGAAAATTTTGGCGTTGTTGAGTGGTGCTATTGTCAATGTTTCCCATATTAAGCCAGTTGACGGTTTTAATGCCTAATTGTTTTAAAGTGGCGTTGATAAATACACGCTTGATAGCATTGCCACAAAAGAGTTTTAAATACCAAGTTGGTGATGTAGAAGTGGTTAAAACGGTCGCTTTTTTGATATGTGTTAAATGTCCAATCAAGCCAGTTTTGCCAACGTCGTAAGCAAATCTCTTTTTCATCACCTTATCAATAAAACCTTTGATGATAGCAGGCGTATCATTCCACCAAATTGGGAAAATAAAGATAACTTCGTTGGCGGTAGTTAGAGATTTTTGATATTGAGCGACGAGCGGGTCAGTCGTTTTTCCCTCTTTAAACAAAGCCAACTCTTCTGTTGTATAGGCTGGGTTAAAATTATCTTTATACAAGTCAATCGTCTGAAATTCTTGTCCTCTTTGAGTTAAGGAATCCTTTACCTTTTTGAGAATAGCGTGATTAAAGCTTTTATCATAAGGATGTGCGTAAATAATGAGAGTGTCCAAGCGATTAGCCTCCATAGCATTTTTCTATATTTTAGCAAAAGTTCCCATTTTTATCAGTTGTTAGGCGATAAAGCGTCATTCTGTTTTTGGAAAATTTAGCGTGTCATATTTTTGGTAAAAAAGGTTTGGAGTGCTATAATAGGCAATAAACAAAAGCGCTTTCGTAAACTAAGAAAGGTGGTCTTTATATGGAACGAGATGGAAAACACCTATATGGGAAATTGTATCTGCCTGAAACCGTTGATAATCCGCCGTTGGTGATTTTGTCGCATGGCTTTGGCGCTAATTATAAAAGCGTAGAGGGCTATGCTCATTATTTTGTTGACAATGGCGTTGCTGCCTATGTCTTTGATTTTAATGGTGGTGGTCTCGGAAGTCGAAGCGACGGAAAAAAGACTGAAATGTCAGTATTGACTGAAGCAGCAGACCTCGAAGTTGTCTTGGATTATTTTCAAGATTTTTCGGGCATTAATAATCAACAAATTTTCTTGTTTGGAGCAAGTCAGGGAGGCTTTGTGTCAACCTATGTAGCGGGAACAAGACCAGATGATATTGCTGGGTTAATTGTCTTATATCCTGCCTATGTGCTACAAGACGATAGCAAGAAAAGAAATCCTAACCCAGAGTTAGGACCAGAGACAAGTCGTATTATGGGAATAGAAGTTGGAAAAATTTATGATATTGATGCACAGTCTTTTGATATTTATGACATAATGCCGCAATATCACGGAAAAACATTGATTATCCATGGCACATCAGACAATATTGTCCCAATTAGTTATTCAGAACGTGCGGTGACGACATTTCCGAATGCTAGACTTGTGGTCATTGATGGAGCGGGTCATGGTTTTACAGGAAAAGCAAATGAAATAGCCAAAATAGAATCCATTGATTTTATCACAAATATTATTTCTGAAAAGTAATATTATTTATTTCATTTGCAGTTATTCATTGTTAATGAGAATAGAAAAAGACGACCTGCAGGTCGTCTTTTATGTTATTGGATAATGTTTATTAAAGAAGCTATGATACTGACAGTCGTGCCTGAAAAAACATCTCTAACGAAAGATTTATTGAAAATATTCTCGTTTTTCTTGATAATGTCTTCAAAATTAGCTTTATTTTTTTCTTCGCTGGCTTTAAGAAGTTCTTTGAAAACCTCTAAAACGTTGTCAGCTAGCATTCCGTCATTAATAACCTTTTGAATGTCATTATTAATCGTTTCCCATGGCATATCGTTTTCACTACCATTAATTTGGGAATTATTTTTAGCAATATTAGAATTTGAAATAGTAGTATCACCAGTCGTAGTAGCATTTCCATTAATGGAAGCAGCCGCATTACCCGAAGCATTGACAGTTTGACTATAATCTTGTGTCACCTTGGTTTGAGAAGATTTATCATTAAAAATATTTTGTTCTCGTATAACTTCCTCTTTTAAATTAACAGAGATAGATTTGGTGATACTATTATCAAAATATTTTGTAACAATTTGAAAGACCTCATCCCGAAAGCTTTCATTTTTAAAGAAAAGATGATAATTTTGACTAGAACCAAGGTTAAAAACAATGAAGTATTTAGTTGCTTTGTGCTTCTCGTATTTTTGATAGGTCATAAAACCATAAATTATCAGAACAGGTAAGCCAATTACTACAAGAGGTGTAAGTATTAATAATGCTGAAATAACTAAAACAATTATATCAAGTAATGTTATGGGAGAAGAAAATTCTCCTCTTCCTATCATTGAAATATTATGGATTTGAATACGTTCATTTTTTGTACTAATGACATTTTTTTCGATACTCAAGTTATCAGTTTTGAGTGTTGCTGTGTCCGCATTAGTTAACTTCTCGAAAACTTCTGTGAATGTTGCCATATTAATGTTCCCTTTCCATTTATCAATCCCTTTTAGAAATCGTTTAGATATGATTAGATTTTGTAATGATCTCCCAATCATCACATAACCTTATTTTAAAATAATATTTTTATTATGACAAGAAATTAGTCTTAGTGAAATATTAGAATATTAAAAAGAATCAATAATTGGTAAGGCTAAGTATCAATTCAAAAAGAGGTGCTATTGGAATGTAACAAGCTTATAAAAGTACTTTAGTACTAATAAAATTGATGTTTGGGTGGTCTCAAAAATTCTTGGGCATAAAGATATTAAGCAGGTCATCACAACGTATGGTCATTTATTAGAAGAAGTTATTGATAAAGAATATGAGGAAATTAGAAATATATTAGGTAATTAAAGATTATCACAAGAAAAAATTTTATTGACCAAAAATTGACCAAATTTACGAAAACAAACAAAAAAACCTTGATTTAACAAGGTTTCTAACAATTCGAAAAATCCTCCCTATAGGGCTCGAACCTATGACCCATGGATTAAGAGTCCACTGCTCTACCAACTGAGCTAAGGAAGGATAAGAAGCTGTATTGGCACCGTGATTCACGATTTGTATTGAACCCGCGATCTACAAGCAGGTGGGCAACTCGCTTCTCCTTAGTTGCTTCCGCGTGTAACGGCTTGCATACTGGAGAAAGACTACTGTTTCCCGAAATACAAATATTTAGTCGGTCAACACATTGATGTGAATTCGTATGCCACAGCAATAACCTATGTATCTATGATAGCATTTTTAAAAAATATTTCAAGGGCAAATCTTATTTTTTAGAAAGCGGTTTTCTTTTTAGGCATTAACAAAAGCTATTAAAATGAGAAAGTCAATATATTATTGTTATTTAGACAGTTCATCAATTCGCTCTTTGTTAGCACCGAGGGCACGCTCGTATTTCCCAGTTTGGTTAGCGTCAAAATAATTTTTTCCGACTAACTTATCTGGTAAATACTGCTGTTTAACCCATTTTTCAGGATAATCATGAGGGTATTTGTAGCCTTGTGCGTTGCCCAATTCTTTGCTGCCAGCGTAATGTCCGTCGCGTAGATGACGTGGAATTGGCAGATTTCCGTTTTGATGAAGGTCGCTGATAGCCTTGTCAATCGCTGTAATGGCAGAATTTGATTTTGGTGATAAGGCAAGGTCAATTACGACGTTTGCAATTAAGATACGTGCTTCAGGAAAACCAATTCTTTGGGCAGCATCAAGAGCCGTAACCGTATGAATTTGAGCGTCAGGATTAGCAAGCCCAATATCCTCGTAAGCAATCACAGTTAGCCTGCGAGCAAGGCTTGGCAAATCACCAGCTTCAATCAGACGAGCGGCGTAGTGCAGACTAGCATTGACATCAGAGCCACGAATGGATTTTTGCAAAGCTGACAGCACATCATAGTGACCATCGCCGTCTTTATCCATGGTAATATAACTGCGCTGCAAGCTATTTTCAACGGTGTCAAGGCTAATGTGGCGCAGCCCGTTATCATCTGCTTTGGTAGACATGACCGCTAAATCAAGCGAATTAAAAGCTGAGCGTAGGTCGCCGTTGGTTGCCGTTGCAATGAAATCAAGCGCATCGGCATCAATATCAACATCAAAGTCAAATCCGCGCTCTTTATCAGATAACGCTGTTTGCAAAGCTGTCTTTATGTCATCAGTTGACAAAGGTTCTAATTCAAAAATTTGTACCCTTGAGCGAATGGCTGGCGTCACCGAAAAGAAAGGATTTTCAGTTGTTGCCCCAATCATGATAATATTGCCATTTTCAAGTAAAGGTAGCAAGAAATCTTGCTTGGTTTTATCTAAGCGGTGAATTTCGTCGAGCAGTAAGACTAAACCGCCAGAAAATTTAGCTTCCTCGGCAATTTCTTGCAGGCGCTTTTTGCTGTCTGTTGTAGCGTTGAACGTCCGAAAAGCGTATTTGGTTGTTCCTGCGATAGCGCTAGCGATTGAGGTCTTCCCGATACCAGGAGGACCGTAGAGAATCATTGATGACAGCATATTGGCCTCCACCATACGGCGAATGATTTTTCCTTCACCGACTAGATGCTTCTGCCCAATCACTTGGTCAATATTCTTAGGGCGCATTCGCAAAGCGAGATTATTTGGCATATATCTCCTCCAGATAATAACTGTAAACGAGGTCATCAACGTAAGTATGGTTTAGGTAAAATTGATTTTTCAAAATAGCCTCTTGTTTAAAGCCTAATTTTTCGTAGAATGTGCAGGCTTTTTCATTTGATGATAGCACATGAATGAGAACTTTTTGGTAGCCGTCAGCTTTTGCCATATCGAAGAAAGTTTGGATAAGTTTGCGTCCGATACCTTGACCGCGCGTTTTTTCAGAAACGGCAATGCCAAAAGTTACCACGTGATGACCGCTAGGGAAAGGATAATAAGTATGGTAATCAAGAACACCTAAAATGTCCTGATTTTCTTCAGCGACAAGATAATGTGTTCCATTTTCAAAATCTTTGATGATTTTATCCTTATTTGCAATAGGTAGCGGAGCTGGCGTGTTAAATGTATCCCATGTTTGGTTTTCTAGTATAACCACTTGTTCAATATCTTCTAGCTCCATTGGTCGTATTTGCATGTCATTTCCCCTTAAGTATGATAAAATAATTGTAACACAAAAGAAGATTGGAAGAAATTTTTAATGGCTAAATTTGGCTTTTTATCAGTATTAGAAGAAGAAATGGACAAGCACTTCACGTTTGATTATGCCATTGATTGGAATAAGAAAAATCATGCGGTGGAAGTGACTTTTATTTTGGAAGCGCAGAATCAATTTGCGGTTGAAACTGTGGATGACCAAGGTGAAATCAGCAATGATGACATCATTTTTGAAGATTATGTGCTTTTTTACAATCAAGCAAAATCAAAAGTTGATGAAGATGATTATTTGGTGACTATTCCATTTGACGCCAAAAAAGGCTTCTCGCGTGAATTTTTAGCCTATTTTGCTGAAACATTGAACGACGTAGCAACCAAAGGTCTTGATGATTTAATGGACTTTTTAGCAGACGAAAATGCGACTGACTTTGCGCTCGAATGGGACGCTGAAAGCTTTGAAAATGGCAAAGCAGAACTGAAAGAAACAGAATACTTTGCCTATCCGAGGTATTGAGGAAATTCATGAAATATTATTATCTCCAAAGCCTTTGAAATAATGAGGTCTAGTTATATATTTGATAATTTTACCAAGTAAAACAAAAAAGTATGGTGTAGTTCGTATAGATTTGGGAGTGATAGTTCCCATACAATGACTTGAAGTTCATTAAATTGGTGTTGAGGTTTAAGGAATTATTTGGAGGATAAAAGATGATTAGACTTGAACAAGCACAAGCAAAGGATTTAGAAGCTATTATCAGTATTCAACGTGCTAGCTTTAAGGCAATTTATGATAAATATCATGATGAATATGATCCCTATGTGGAAGATGAGGAGCGCATTAGGTGGAAGTTGATGGAACGTCCTAATAGTTTTTATTATTTCGTCAAAAAGGACGATGAGATTATTGGTTTTCTTCGGGTACTCACCAATGATGGACAAACCAAGGCTTGGCTAGGAACGGCAGCTATATTACCGAAATACCAGCGAAAAGGCTATGGTTCTAAAGGCATTTATTTACTTGAAGAAGAATTTTCAACCGTTACCCAGTGGGATTTGTGCACGGTTTTTCAAGAAGAGTCTTTGGTAAAATTTTATGAAAAATGTGGTTACCATCAAACCCATACTGAGTCAGAGCAAGAAGGTATGGATATGGTTTACATGACTAAAACTATTAATAACTAAAGCAATGATAAGTATAACTTACAAGTGAATCTAAAGGGGGAAATAAATGAACTCATGGCAAGAGTTAACTGTTGAGGTTTTACGTGATGCAGAAGAAGCTGCATCGAATATTTTGATTGAATTAGGTAGTCAAGGTGTGGCGATTGATGATAGTGCGGACTATCTCGGTCATGTTGGCAAATACGGCGAAGTATTTCCAGAAATCAAACAAGTGGAAACTGTTAAAATCACAGCTTACTACCCAGAAAACGTTGATATTGAGGCTGTTGAAAAAGAAGTGGCTGACCGCTTAGCGGAATTGACTGATTTTGGCGTTGATGCTGGTGATGTTCACTACGCAACGCAAGAATTAGCAGAGCAAGATTGGGCAGAGAACTGGAAAAAATATTATGAACCAACGCGTATCAGTCATGATTTGACAATCGTTCCAAGTTGGACAGATTATGAAGCTAGTGAGGGTGAGAAAACAATTCGTCTCGACCCTGGTATGGCATTTGGTACAGGAACTCACCCAACCACAAAAATGAGTCTTTTTGCGCTCGAGCAAGTGCTTCGTGGCGGTGAAACGGTCCTTGATGTCGGTACTGGTTCAGGTGTGCTTTCGATTGCAAGTTCACTACTTGGGGCAAAAGACATTTACGCTTATGACCTTGACGAAGTAGCGGTGCGCGTGGCACAAGAAAATATTGATTTGAATGCTAATACTGAAAATATCCACGTGGCTACTGGAAATCTTTTGCAAGGTGTTGGCATTCAAGCAGACGTTATTGTGGCAAATATCCTTGCGGACATTTTGGTCAATATGACAGAAGATGCTTATCGTCTTGTCAAAGATGAAGGTTACCTTATCATGTCAGGCATTATTTCTGATAAATGGGATATGGTTCGTAAATCAGCTGAGGACGCAGGTTTCTTCCTTGAAACACACATGGTTCAAGGCGAATGGAATGCTTGTGTTTTCAAAAAAACAGATGATATTTCAGGTGTAATTGGAGGATAAATGCAACAGTATTTTGTAGCAGGACAAGCTCAAGATGTCGTTACAATCACAGATAAAGATACGATTAAGCATATGTTTAACGTCATGCGTTTGACAGAAAACGACGAAGTTGTCCTTGTCTTTGATGACCACGTGAAGCGTTTGGCAAAAGTCATTGATAGTGCTGAACACCGTTTTGAAATCATTGAAGAACTAGATAGCAATGTTGAATTGCCTGTTGAGGTGACGATTGCCGCAGGATTTCCAAAGGGTGATAAATTGGAATTTCTAGCACAAAAAGGGACTGAACTTGGTATGGCAAAGCTCTGGGCATTTCCAGCGGATTGGTCAGTGGTCAAATGGGACGGCAAAAAATTAGCCAAAAAAGCTGATAAGCTGGCAAAAATCACACTAGGTGCTGCGGAACAAAGCAAACGTAATGTGATTCCAGAAGTCACTCTTTTTGAGAAAAAAGCAGCTTTTTTAGCAGAACTTGAGCAATTTGACAGGATTTTTATTGCTTATGAGGAATCAGCCAAGGAAGGTGAGACGGCTGTTCTAGCGCGTGAATTGTCACAAATTAAAGCAGGAGAGAAAATTCTCTTTATCTTTGGACCAGAGGGCGGCATTTCGCCAGAAGAAATCGAAACATTTGAATCAAAAGGTGGTTTGAAAATCGGTTTAGGACCACGTATCATGCGCGCTGAAACCGCACCGCTATACGCTTTAGCGAGCGTTAGCTATGCCTTGGAATTGATGAAGTAGCTAGAAACCTAGGTTGTTAACAATTTATAATGGAAAACACTGTTATAGGTGTTTTCTTTTTATTTACTTATTTTTTACTGGTGCTTGTGAAGGTTTTGAGTTGACAGCGCTTTAAAAAGTTTTTATTCTAGATATATACAAATTACAGATAAGGATAATATAATGGCAACAATTAAAGATGTCGCAAGGGTTGCGGGGGTATCAACTTCGACAGCTTCACGTGCTCTGCATGATAGTAGTATGATTAGCGAGGCGACTAAAAGACGTGTGCGTCGTGCGATGAAAGAACTGGATTACTCTCCAAACTATTCGGCACAAAATCTAGTCAATCGCACAACCAATACAATAGGGATTATTTTGCCCGTGCGAGAAAGTCAGGATTCACTTGGAAATAACCCATTTTTCATGCAAATTATTCAAGGTATTTCAAGCGTGTGTAGCGAGAATGACTACATGGTCAGCTTGGCAACAGGACGAACAGATGACGAATTGCAAAAAAATATCCAAACCTTAATTCGTAGCGGCAACATCACTAAGCTTATTTTTCTTTATTCAAGAAAAGCAGATCCAGTTTTTGAATTTGTCAAACAAGAAAAGAAGGTTTCTTGTGTCGTCGTTGGTCGTTCTTACGAAGATGCTCCGCAAAAAATGGTGCGTTTTGTTGATAATAATAATGACCAAGCTGGTAAAGATGCAACGACATTCATGTTAGCCAAAGGCTATAATCATCTTGTTTTTGCCTATACTGATATGGATGAATTAGTGCAAACCGAACGTTATCAAGGTTACTGTGAAGCCTTGCAAGAATACGGTAAAAAAGGGAGTACATTGCAATTATCACGCCTAAGCGACGAGGAAAATGCGGTGAAGTTGCAGACGTTTCTTGCTGAAAATCCCAAAACAGAAGCTTTTGTTGCCTGTGATGACATCATGGCGATTCGTTTGCAACGTTTATTTAAGGATAGTGACCTTGAAAATCATTATGCTATGATTGGTTTTAACAATTCATTGATTACAGAAATTGCGAGCCCTGCCTTGACTTCCGTGGATATTTTTCCATATGAGTTGGGGGAGAATGCCGCCAAATTATTATTAGCTGACCCTAAAAATTTAACTGAACAAACGGTTGTTATTCCACATAAAATCATTGAACGCGAATCAACACCAGATTTGGGTTAACAGCTTTTACTAACTAAAACCTCCGTTGGAGGTTTTTTTGCCAAGGAAGTGTTTGTTTAGATGTCTTTTTTTAAAAAAATTACGGAAAACGCTTTACAAATTAAAAATACGTGTTATAATAAAATCATCAAAACAACGCAAACGTTTGCGTAAATTTAAAACAAAGCTCAAACCAATACTTTAAAGGAGTTGGAAAATAGAAGTGGCATTATTTTTCATAAATTAAAGCAATTGGTTTCCTAGAAAATGGTTTAAGGAGTATTTCATGAAGAAGGCATTTAAAAATTTAACCAGCTTCGAATTTTGGCAAAAATTCGGAAAATGCTTGATGGTTGTTATTGCTGTTATGCCAGCAGCAGGTTTAATGGTTAGTATTGGGAACTCACTTCCGCTAATCAATGCAGACTCAGCCCTTCTTGCTACGGTTGGTAATGTTATTGCTCAAATCGGATGGGGAATTATCAATAACCTTCATATCCTCTTCGCGTTAGCAATTGGTGGTAGTTGGGCAAAAGAACGTGCTGGTGGTGCGTTTGCAGCAGGTATCGCATTTATTCTCATCAACCTTATCACAGGTCACGTTTATGGCATTTCACTTGATATGATTGCCGATGGTACAAGTACGGTTCACAATGTGCTTGGTGGTGAAATGCTTGTAGCTGACTACTTTGTCAATGTTCTTGGTCAACCTGCCCTTAATATGGGTGTGTTTGTCGGTATTATCTCTGGTTTTGTTGGGGCAACAGCTTACAATAAATACTATAACTACCGCAAATTACCAGACGTTCTTTCATTCTTTAATGGTAAACGTTTCGTACCGTTCGTTGTTATCTATCGTTCAGTTCTTGTTGGTTTGTTTATGTCACTTGTTTGGCCAATCATCCAATCAGGAATCAACGGATTTGGTATGTGGATTGCATCTTCACAAGATTCAGCACCATTTTTAGCACCATTCTTATATGGTACTTTGGAACGTTTGCTTCTTCCATTTGGACTTCACCACATGATTACTATCCCAATGAACTACACATCACTTGGTGGTACTTATGAAATTTTGACAGGTGCTCAAAAAGGAACAGAAGTCTTTGGTCAAGACCCACTTTGGTTAGCATGGGTAACAGACCTTATCAATCTTAAAGGTTCTAATGCTTCAGCATACCAAGATCTTTTAACAAATGTAACACCAGCTCGCTTTAAAGTTGGGCAAATGATTGGTGCAACTGGTACACTTATGGGACTTAGTCTTGCTATGTACCGTAATGTTGACCCTGACAAGAAGAAAAAATACACTGCTATGTTCATCTCAACAGCAGCAGCAACATTCTTAACAGGTGTTACTGAACCAATCGAATACATGTTTATGTTCGTTGCAATGCCACTTTACGTTGTTTATGCAGTCGTTCAAGGGGTGACATTTGCTTTAGCTGATTTAGTTAACCTTCGTCTCCATTCATTTGGTAATATTGAACTTTTAACACGTACGCCTATGGCTCTCAAAGCTGGACTTGGCGGTGATTTGATTAACTTTGTCATCTGTTGTATTTTATCAGGGGTTGTGATGTACTTTATCGCAGACTTCATGATTAAGAAATTCAACTTTGCTACTCCAGGTCGTAATGGTAATTATGACGATATGGATGATGACCAAGCTAGTGCATCAGCAGACGGTGCTAGTGTCTCTGCAGACTCACAAATCGTTCAAATCATTAATCTCCTTGGTGGACGCGATAACATCGAAGATGTTGATGCTTGTATGACTCGACTTCGTGTCACAGTCAAAGATGTCGCTAAAGTCGGTGATGAGGACACTTGGAAAAAAGCTGGCGCTATGGGACTTATTATCAAAGGCTCAGGTGTTCAAGCGGTTTATGGACCAAAAGCAGATATTTTGAAATCTGATATCCAAGACCTTCTTGATTCTGGCGCAGAAATTCCAACTGTCAACTTGTCAGAAGTTGAAGGAAACGATGTTACAAAAGTTTCTTATAAAGGTGTGACAGAAGATGTCAATGCAGTTGCAGACGGTGATGTAAAACCTATCACAGAAGTTAAAGACCCTGTCTTTGCTGGTAAAATGATGGGTGATGGCTTCGCTGTTGAACCAGAAAATGGCAATGTTTACGCACCAGTTTCAGGTATTGTAACCAGCGTCTTTCCAACAAAACACGCCTTTGGTCTATTAACAGACAATGGACTTGAAGTTCTTGTTCACATTGGTTTAGATACTGTTGCTCTTAACGGAGTACCATTCTCAGTTAAGATTGCAGAAGGTCAACGTGTTCAAGCTGGTGAGCTTTTGGTGGTAGCTGATTTAGCAGCTATTCGTTCAGCAGGTCGTGAAACAACAATTATTGTTGCCTTCACAAATACAGCAGAAATCAAAGCAGTCAATTTAACACAAACAGGAAAAGTTTCTGCTAACACACCTGTTGCCAAAGTAGAACTTTAAGCTGATATTACTCATATGAATAAGAGATGTTTAGGTTAAATCTAAATAAAAGGGAGTCTGAGATAGGAATCACGGACTCTCCTTTGACTTGAAGGGAACAGATATGGCTAAATTTTTAACACTTAATACGCATTCTTGGTTGGAGGCAAATTCATTAAAGAAATTATTCGACTTGGCAGAAACGATTTATAGTGAAAATTATGATGTCATTTGCCTTCAAGAAATTAACCAAGATATTCGTGGACTGTTAACCAAAGAAGTTGATGGCTATGAAAAATTACCAGGCAGCCCAGCTTTGCATCGCGATAACTACGCTTTACAACTCGTGAATTATCTGAGAAGTCAAGGACGATATTATTATTGGTCTTGGGCATATAATCATATTGGATACGAAAAGTACAATGAGGGTGTTGTTATTCTATCAAAAACACCTATCAAAGTGAATGATATTCTGGTATCTGATGTTGATGACGAAACTGATTTTCACACAAGACGTGTTCTCGTTGCGGAGACAGAAATTGATCAGAAACCAATTACGGTTGTCAGCTTACACATGTCTTGGTTTGGTAAAGGCTTTGAAAGTGAATGGCAAAAGCTGGAGACAGCCCTGCTTGATTACCCCAAACCATTGGTACTCATGGGTGATTTTAACAACCCAACGGATACTGCTGGCTATGATATGATTTTAAACAGCCCACTTGATTTACAAGACAGCCACAAAGTGGCTAAGAAAGTCCAAGGCGACCACACGATTATTGAAGACATTGACGGCTGGGAGGGCAATAAACAATCCCTCAAAGTTGACCATGTTTTCACAAGTAAAGATATTGATATTCTATCATCAACCGTCACATTTGACGGCGGTGAAGCGCCAATCGTCAGTGACCATTTCGGTCTTGCCGTTGAGCTTAACTACTAATAACATTACCTCCTAATTTATTTGTTTGTTTTTACACAATCGCTCCTGATTTCAGGGGCGATTTTAGGTGTTATGTGTTATAATGGATCCGCAATAATAGCATTAAAATAATAAATGATTAATTACGGAGATAAAAATGAAAAAATTTAATGTAGAAATTGAGGAAGTGAAGTGCTCAAAGAATTGTAAAAGTTAAGGCAAGAGATGAAAACGAAGCTTTGAAATTGGTAAGCAAACAGTACAGGCGAGAAAACATTGTCCTAGACAAAAATGATTACAAAGGTCATGAACTTAGGGTTATATCCGAATAGAGAACGATAAAAGAGTGAACATAACATTCACTCTTATTTTTTGTATTCAATTTTTACTCCACAATTGGGCTTTTTAGGTAAGCGTCAACGAGGCGTTCTGTTGCTTGGACAGAGTCAATGTGTGTGCGTTCGTATGAGTGACTTGATTCGATACCAGCTCCAAAAAGGGCATGTTTGACTTCAGCACCTGCACGAAGAGCAGCAGAAGCATCACTACCATAATACGGATAAATGTCCAATTTGTAAGGAATCTTATTGTCATTTGCTAATTTGACAAGATGTTGGCGCAATTCATAGTGATAAGGTCCTGAACCGTCTTTAACACAGATTGACACACTGTATTCATCTGTTTGTTGGTCGTCTCCCATTGCTCCCATATCGACCGAAAGGTATTCAACAGTTTCAACCGGGATACTCGAATTCGCTCCATGACCAAGTTCTTCAAATGCTGAGAAGTAGAAGTGTGTCGTGTATGGCAAAGTAATGTTTTGCGCTTTATATTCTTTAAGCAATTCAATTAAGATAGCTGCTGACACTTTGTCATCTAAGTGACGTGATTTGATAAAACCTGATTCGGTAACGACAACACGTGGGTCAAATGAGATAAAGTCACCAACTTCGATACCAAGAGCGCGTGTTTCTTTCTCATTTGTCACTTTTTCATCAAGGCGAACTTCCATGTTAGTTTGGTTGCGCTCAGCCGTACCAGCATCTTTATAAACGTGTACAGATGTTTGGTGCATAAGGATTGTACCACTGATTTTCTTGCCATTTTTAGAAACGTGAACGGTACAATTTTCTCCCTCAATAGCGTTGTAAACAAAGCCACCGATAAGGTCCATTTTGAGACGTCCATCAGGTTTGACAGCGCGAACCATAGCACCAAGTGTATCCAGATGAGCAGTCACCACACGGTGTTTGCTGTCATTTTTACCTGTGACTGTGACCATAACACCGCCTTTATTCGTGCGAGCAGGCGCATAGCCAAAGCTTTCAAGTTCAGCAATCACATAATTCATAATGTGACTTGTGTAGCCAGTAGGTGAAGGGATATTTGCAAGTTTTGTAATATAATCAACCGTAGTTTTCATGAGTTCTCCAATTAAAATTTAGTAGTCATATCGACGATAAAATACACGATATCATCTATGTTATTATACCATGTCTGCTAAATTTAGTTGAGAGAGGACTGTATGTATTAACTAGGATTGGCAAATCCTTGGTGTTGCTTCACAATAATTTTTGCTAGGCGCTCAATATCAGCACTTGTTCCTCGTAATTCAAAATCACCCAACATCGGAAAACCAAAACGTTTGGCGTACTGTTTGGCTGTCAGGCAATACTGTTCGTTGAAATTACGATTGCCAGAACCAATAATACCAAAACAATGTTTGTAGTTGTCATGAGCAGCAATAAAATCACCTAGCGGATTCGTCAAGATTTCAACATCACCTGAATCAATACCATTACCACCTTCAAGATAGGTTGGCAAAACAGCAACAAAAGGTGTCGTGATTGGAAATGTTTCATGATTGAGTTCTTTGATATTAATGGTCTGTGTATCTAGTGAATAATGGTTCAGTAAGTGTTCAGTTAAGCGCTTTACAAAGCTTTGTGTGTTACCGCTTAAACTAATATAAACAATGCTCAACGGAGCTAACCTTTTTTCTTGTGACATAATAAATTCCCTACTATATATGGTATTACTTAGAATAATGTAACACAATATATGGTTATAAACAAGAATTTAGCTCTGCAATTTAGATGATTTAGAAAGCGTTTAAATTTTTTGAAAAAGTTTACACTTTTAAAAAGAAAAGACTAGACATTTTAAAAAGTCTGTGATATACTTTTAGTAAAGATGTTGGGGAGCGTAAAACATCTTAAACAACTATTTTATATTCTATTCTAAAAGGGAGAATGACTATGTCAAAAGCATTGATTATCTGTGTAGCTGGAATGTCATCATCACTAATGGCCCAAAAAACAACAGACTTTTTCAAAAACCAAGGTAAAGACATCACTGTAGAAGCTATCAGCTCTAACGAAGGTGAACAAGTTATTACTGACGCAACTTACGATTTGTATCTAGTTAGTCCACAAGCTGGTATGTACTATAACCAATTTGCAGCTGCTGGTGAAAAATCAGGTCGTCCAGTTGTTAAAGTTCCACCACAAGCTTATGTTCCAATCCCAATGGGTGTTGAGAAAATGGCTAATCTTATCGTAGAAAACATTTAATGAGGTATTGTTAGAGATGACTGAAGAAGAATTGCAACTTGCTGCTTTTGAAATTATCTTGCACAGCGGTAACGCCCGCACTTCTGTTCACGAAGCATTTGCTGCAATGAAAGAAGGCAAATATGACGAAGCAAAAGAAAAACTAGATGCTGCTGATGCAGAACTTTTGGAGGCACATCATGCTCAAACTGATTTGTTACAGAAATATGCAAGCGGTACCGAAGTTAAAATCGAGATTATTATGGTTCACGCACAAGATCATTTGATGACTACAATGACTTTGAAAGAAGTTGCGGTGGAAATGATCACATTGTACCAACGACTCGACGAAAAATAAGGAAAAAAACAGTCCAGCGGACTGTTTTTTCATGAGCCTAGAAATTGAAAAGCGAATTAAGTCCAGAGGACTGTTTTTTCATGAGCCTAGAAATTGAAAAGCGAATTAAGTCCAGTGGACTGTTTTTTCACGCGCCTAGAAACTGAAAAGCGAGTCAATTCCAGTGGGCGTTTTCCATTGTCTAACATACGCACCAAATTCAATTTATCAATATCATCATTTTAAACACGAAAACATTTTAAAGTTGCGATTTAATCATTCAAAAAGAAGACTGTAAGGTCTTCTTTTTTGATTTCTCTTTGTTCAGTCTGAGGCTTTAACAACATCAAACATTTCATGCTCGCTTTTTCTCATCACTAATCTTAAAATCAAGCAAGGTCAATAAAATTTGAGGTTTGTTTTTGAAAAACTAGATTATTTTGCTACGCTTATAAAAAATTGTGTATAGCAAAACCCTCTTCCTATGCAGAAGAGGGTTAGAATCTAGTAAATAGTTTTAAATGGATAAAAAGGATTTGTTAAGTTAATTTTCACTGGCTAGGTGAAAATCATGAAGTAGAAATTTATTAGGAGTATTTGAAATCGAATATTATTAGAATATTAAATGATTATTCTTCAAATCCATTATCAACAGTAACTTGTTTAAACCATTCGCCAGATTTTTTAATGGTTTTAATTTGTGTGTGAATATTGTTTGAGATGAATCCATAACGGTTACGGTAAGCGTTCATCCAAGACCAGCAATCGATTGGTGTCCAGAGGTGATAACCGAAACAGTTTGAACCTTCTTCGATTCCTCGGTGGAGACAAGCGAGGTGTTCTTTGATGAAGTCAATACGATAATCATCTTGAACTTGTCCGCTTTCATCCATGAAGCGTTCTTCACGAGAAACACCCATACCATTTTCAGAAACAAACCAAGGGATGTTTTTGTAGTTGTCGCGAATGTTGATAGCAATATCGTAAATAGCTTCTGGGTAGATTTCCCAACCTTTATCAATATTCATGCGACGACCAGGCATATTGTACTCGTCGTAGTAACGACTTGGCAACCAAGCACCAACAGAGTTAGGTGCGATGTCTGGAGCTTTCACACGATTTGGATGGTAGAAGTTAACACCCAAGAAATCAACAGTGTTGTTTTTGAAGATTTCAGCATCTTCAGGTTCTGTTTGCCAGATAACACCATCTTTTTCTAAAACAGCTTCAAGTTCTTCTGGGAAGTGTCCGTTGATAGCTGGTTCAAGGAACATTTTGTTGTTCCAAAGTTCAGCAAAGTGTGCTGCAGCTTGGTCATCTTCAGAATCAGAAGCAGCGTAAGTTGGTGTTAAGTTCAATACGGTACCAATGCGACCACCATCTTTGTCTAAACCAAGTTCTCGGAATTTAGCGATAGCTTTTGCTGAAGCAATATTCAAGTTATATGCAACTTGAACCGCTTTCTTACCATCGACTAATTTTGGATAGTGGAATTGGTAAAGGTATTCACCGTCAACAACAACCATTGGTTCATTGTGTGTTGTCCAATCTTTAACACGGTCACCGAATGCTTTGAAAGCTTGTTCAGCAAATCCAACGTAAAGATCAACAACATGGCGTGATTCCCAACCACCATATTTATGATAAAGTTCAACAGGTAAATCGAAATGGTGAAGGTTCATGATTGGACGAATACCATTTTCGATGAAGCAATCAATAACGTTATTATAGAAATCTACTGCATCTTGATTAACAGTATTTGTTTCAAGGTCATCAATAAGACGTGTCCATTGAATAGAAGTACGAACACTATTGAGTCCTACTTTTTTCATCAATGCAATATCTTCTTTATAACTGTTATAGAAGTTTGAGGCTGTGTCAGGACCTACTTGATCGTAAAAGACTTCAGGTTCAATTTCATACCAATAGTCAAACATATTAGCATGTTTCTTATTGAAACGCCCTTCACTTTGAGGACCTGATGTAGCAGCACCCCACCAAAAGTTCTCTGGGAATGTGTAAGTTGCCATTAGATTCTCCTTAAAATATTTTCATTTACAAATACAATTATACACTTTTTGTACAAAAAGACAATATTTTTATAAAAAAAGACTAGACATTTAACAAAAAATAATATATAGTTATAATGTAAAAACAAATTAATGGAAAGAGGAGTGTTTATGAACAAGTTTCTAGATGCTATCAGTGACAAACTTTTGCCTTTGGCAAATAAGTTAGGTTCTAACCGTTACCTATCTATTTTACGAGACGCTTTCATGTTAGCGTTTCCATTGACTATGTTTGGGTCAATTGTCGTGGTTATTTGTAACCTTCCTTTTTTAAGCGATGATTTGAAATCGCTTTTATACGACATTATGGGTAGTGGTCAAAGTGCCACAATGTCTATCATGACAGTGTTTGTAACCTTTGGTATTGGTTATTACCTATCAAAATCTTATGACGTTGAAGGAATCTTCGGTGGGGCTATCTCATTTGCAAGTTTCCTTATCTTAACACCATTCTTCACAACTACCGACAGTGGTGAAGAAGTTTCAAGTGTTTTAAGTCTTGATCGTCTTGGTGCCAAAGGAATGTTCCTTGGTATGATTGTTGCTTTCCTTGCAGCAGAAATTTATAGCCGCGCAAGCAAAAAAGGTTGGCAAATTAAAATGCCAGATAGTGTTCCACCTGCAGTTGCTAAATCATTCGCAGCGCTTATCCCAGCTATCTTGACATTGTCAGTCTTCACAGCTATCAATGCTATTGTAACAGTTGGTTTCAATACAAACCTTCACGACGTTATCTACAATGTTATCCAAGTTCCACTTGTTGGTTTGGGAAGTAGTATTTGGGCAACATTGATTGCAATTTTCTTCATCCAATTCCTATGGTTCTTCGGACTTCACGGACAAATCCTTGTTAACTCAGTTATGGACCCAGTTTGGAACACTTTGATGTTTGAAAACTTGGAAGCTTACAAAGCTGGTGAACACCTTCCACACATCATTACTAAACCATTCATGGAAACATTTACTGTTGGTCTAGGTGGTTCAGGTATGACTTTGGCAGTTGTTATCATCATGGCATTCTTCTTGAAGAAACAACAATATCGTGATGTTGGTCGTTTGGCATTAGGTGCTGGTATCTTCAACGTTAACGAACCTGTTATCTTTGGTTTGCCAATCGTGTTGAACGCTACAATTCTTATTCCTTGGGTTATTGCCCCAATCATCGTTACAGCTCTTAATTATTTCGTAATGGCAATTGGTCTTGTACCTGCTCCAACAGGTGTATCAGTGCCTTGGACTGTACCAGTATTCTTTAGCGGTATGATTGCAACAAACTCACTTGCAGGTGGACTTCTCCAAATCGTTGACTGTCTCATCGTCGGATTCATTTGGTATCCATTCTTGCGTATGCTAGACAAACAACCTGATTCTGCGTTATAATAGAACTATAGTTTTTAAAAAATAGTCTATACAAGTAGAGTAGGAGCGATCTATGTCAAAATATGAAGAGATTGCAGGTATTATTCGAACGAGGATTTCAGACGGCACTTACCCTATTGATTCAATGTTACCGATTCAATCGGACTTAGCAAAAGAATTTGGGGTAAGCCGTATGACAATCAAAAAGGCTATTGAGATGTTAACCATCGAAGGTTTGGTTCTTTCAAAACAAGGAAATGGAACAAAGGTTTTAAATTCTTCGTTTTGGGATAAAGAGGACTCAAAATTCCGTTTGAACAACTACAATGGGTTGAGCTATGATATGAAAGATGACCCTCGGAAATTGACGAGTAAAATCATTGAATTTAATGTCGAATTTCCAGATGCTAAAATAGCAGAGCGGCTTCAAGTTGATTCAGCGACACCTGTTTACAAAATTATCCGACTTCGTTTATTAGACGGTAAACCTTATGCTTTGGAGCATACTCATATGTCTTGCGATTTAGCACCTGGTTTGGATGATGACATCTTATTAACATCTGTTTATGATTACCTTTGGCATCAACTCGGTCTCAAATTTGCAGGTTCCTACCGACATATCACGGCTGAAAAGCCAGATCATTATGACAAAGATTATTTAGCCTGCAAAGATGATGATCCCATTTTGCAAGTCGAACAAGTTGTTTACTTGGAAAATGGAAGACCGATTGAATACTCTCGTAGTAGAAATCGTTTCGATACTAGAGGTTATTCATTATTGGATGTTAAGAACATTTAACTAAGAAACCCAAAAATGCTTTGGGTTTCTTCTTGGTGAACAAGCATATTTTGCTTGAAGGAAAGGAAAATTTTTATGGCAGAACCATTATTTCTAAAGTCACAAATGCATGATAAAATCTGGGGTGGAACTAAACTTCGTGATGAATTTGGTTATGACATTCCAACAGAAACAACTGGTGAATACTGGGCAATTTCAGCTCATCCAAATGGTGTTTCAATCGTAGATAATGGTACTTATAAAGGTGAAGGTCTAGATAAACTTTATCGTGAACACAAAGAACTTTTTGGCAATCCAAAATCTGAAGTCTTTCCATTATTGACAAAAATTCTTGATGCCAACGATTGGCTTAGTGTACAAGTTCACCCAGATGATGCTTACGCTCTTGAACATGAAGGCGAACTTGGTAAAACTGAGTGCTGGTATGTTATTGCTGCAGATGAAGATTCTGAAATTATTTACGGACACAATGCCAAATCAAAAGAAGAGCTTCGTCAATTGATTGAAGCTGGGAAATGGGATGATTTGTTAACAAAAATCCCTGTTAAAGCTGGTGATTTCTTCTACGTACCAAGTGGTACAATGCACGCTATCGGTAAAGGGATCTTAATTTTAGAAACACAACAATCAAGTGATACAACTTACCGTGTTTATGATTTTGACCGCCGTGATGCACAAGGTAATCTTCGTGATTTGCACATTGAGCAATCAATTGATGTTTTAACAATTGGTGAACCTGCTAACAGTACACCTGTAACGGTTGATGTTGACAACTTGAGTTCAAGCCTTTTGGTTTCAAATGAATTCTTTGCTGTTTATAAATGGGTGGTATCTGGTGTCGTTAACCTTACACAAACAGCACCATACTTGTTGGTAAGTGTTCTTTCAGGTCAAGGTAGCTTGAAAGTTGACAACCGTGTTTATAACATCAAAAAAGGTGACCACTTTATCCTTCCTAATGACGTTAAGTCATGGGAATTTGATGGTGAGCTAGAAATCATTGCTAGTCACGCAAACGAAAAATAATTATTGTTCATAAATATGAGTGAAACAAAAGGGTTCTGGAGTGATTCCAGAACTCTTTTGTTATATTCTCGCCTAGAAATAAATTCTGGTTTTAACTAGCACTGTGTTATTAAGCAGTAGAATGATTTGCCGACGGTTTAAATTGTTTTCGTTTTTAAAATGATGATATTGATAAATTGAATTGAGAGCATAAGTTAGACAATGAAAAAACTGGACATGACTCGCCTTTTAATTTCTAGTCTCGAGAAAAAACAGTCCACTGGACTGTTTTTTTCCTTATTTTTCAGCTTCTTGGTCGTATAAGCGACCTGATTTTTCGTAATGTGTTAAGCGTGTGAGTTGATTTTTTTCATTAACAAAGACGACAAGTGGTTTTTGCGTTTTGGCTTCTTCTGGTGTGAGGCTAGCATAAGACATGATGATGACGTGGTCACCAACGTTGACGAGCTTAGCGGCAGCGCCGTTGAGGCAAATTTCTCCTTTTCCAGGTTCGCCAGCAATGATGTATGTTTCTAGTCGGCTGCCTGTTTCCACGTCTGCAATTTGAACTTTTTCGTATTCAACCATGCCAGCTGCTTCGAAAAGTTCTGGGTCAACGGTGATACTGCCAACGTAATCGACTTCGGCACCTGTGACAACAGCACGGTGGATTTTTGATTTTAACATTTGAATGTGCACAATTAGCCTCCCTTATTCGTAAATATGATTGTCAATTAAGCGTGTTTTGCCAATGTAAACAGCGATAGCGTTGAGAACTGGTCGGTCAATTTGGCTGACAGGTTCAAGTGTTTTCCAGTCAACAAATTCGACATAATCGATTTTAGCAAGGGGTTCTTTTTCGATGAAATCAGTCATGGCTTGTTTTAATTTATCTGTGTCTGTTTCACCGTCTTGAATCATTTTTTCAGCAAGGACTAGACTTTTTGAAAGAACAAGGGCAGCTTGACGTTCCTCTGCTGAGAGGTAAGTGTTACGTGAACTTTTAGCTAGACCGTCTGCTTCGCGGACAATTGGGCAACCAATGATTTCAAGGTTGAAATTCAAATCGTCAACCATGTGCTTGATAACAGCGAGTTGCTGCGCATCTTTTTGCCCAAAATAAGCTCTGTTTGGTTCGACAATGTTGAACAGTTTTCCGACAACGGTGCAGACACCTCGGAAATGAATAGGACGTGTCTTGCCACAAAGCCCTTGTGTTAGAGTTGACATGTCAATGAAACTTGAAAAAGTTGGAGAGTACATGTCACTAGGCTCTGGATTGAAGATAAGGCTAGCACCAGCAGCTTCGCAAAGTCTGGCGTCTTGTTCTAAATCTCGTGGGTAGCTTTCTAAATCTTCTGTTGGTGCGAATTGAATTGGATTCACAAAAACGCTGACGACGACGTGGTCGTTTTCGGCAACGGCTTTGTCAATCAGACTCTTATGCCCTTCGTGTAGGTAACCCATGGTTGGAACAAGTCCAATGCTTTTTCCGTCTGCTTTCCAAGCTTGCACAGCTTTGCGGACATCTTCAACGGTATGAACGATTTTCATGTAACGATATGCCTCTTTTCTAATTAATAGAGTTTTTCGATGATAGTGTCATCAATGTGATATTCATTTTCTGGTGTTGGAAATTTCTGCGTTGCGACGTCGTCAATATAATTCTTAACAGCGCCAGAGATGAGTTCACCAATGTTAGCGTAGCGTTTGACAAATTTAGGTGTGAAATCAGAGAACAATCCTAACAAGTCAGCATAGACTAGCACTTGCCCATCAGTTTGGTTACCAGCACCGATTCCGATAGTAGGAATGTCCAGTTGCTTGGTAATTAATTGAGCGAGCTCGGCTGGAATGGCTTCGAGTACAACAGCGAATGCGCCAGCTTCTTGGACGGCTTTGGCATCTTCAATGAGTTGTTTGGCAGCAGCTTCGGTTTTCCCTTGAACTTTGAAACCTCCGAAAGCGTTGATGTGTTGTGGTGTTAAGCCAAGGTGCGCACAGACAGGAATACCAGCCTCAACCATAGCCTTGATTTGTGGGCAAACGCTTTTGCCACCCTCTAATTTAACGGCTTGACAATGCGTTTCTTTCATCAAACGTCCTGCGTTTTCTAGGGCTTGTTCGACAGAAATCTGATAGGACATAAAAGGCATATCAACGATGACGAGTGCATTTTTTGCCCCACGACAAACGGCTTTTCCGTGATGAATCATATCATCTAGTGTTACTGAAACCGTGTCGTCGTATCCTAAAACAACATTTCCAAGTGAATCACCAACGAGAATGCTGTTGATACCAGTACTGTCGATTAATTTTGCAGTTGAGTAATCATAGGCGGTTAACATGGTTAATTTTTTACCGTCTTTTTTGGCTCTTTGAAAGCTCAATACGGTATTTTTCATGAGTCTCTCCTTTCTCTAAAAGCGTTAAAAGCCTTTAGAATTAAACATGTCTAGCTAATATTATAACAAATGTTCAGAAAATTTTAAATTTACAGGATATAAAAAACTGAAGAAAGGTCAACATGATAACCTTTCCCCAGTCGAGAATATGGAGTTGTCAGATAATGACTTACATACGAATTGTATTAGTCAAAAATTGTACAACGTTTAG
Organism: Streptococcus gallolyticus subsp. gallolyticus DSM 16831; assembly: GCF_002000985.1. Lineage (NCBI taxonomy): Bacteria > Bacillati > Bacillota > Bacilli > Lactobacillales > Streptococcaceae > Streptococcus > Streptococcus gallolyticus. The sequence continues at coordinate 173,714 of NZ_CP018822.1, forward strand.
ATGTGTTCTTGATACCATTTTGGTCATAGATAATAGCGTTACCTTGTTCAGTTAATTGTGAACCGCTCCAATCTTGTGCGATATCGAGGTAAGCCCAAGTGTCGCCGTTACCTTTCCAAGACCAACCGAGGTAACCAACTCCCTTAGATTGAGAGTAGCTCATGATTGTCTTGTAATCTACATCGCCGTTAGTGTGTCGGATACCGAATTCACCGATACAAAGTGGTACACCTACGTTAAGTGCTGAGTCAATGTTTGATTGAACTGCGCCGTATGCACCAGCATATTCGTACATGTGAATAGAGAACATGATGTTGTGTTGTGAATCAGCTTGAACGACACTTTGACCTGCTTCTGCGATAGATTGTGGGTATTGTCCCCAACCAGCACAATCGACCATAAGTGTATTTTTGATACCAGCATTACGAAGTTTTGGAATAACTTGTTGGTAACCTGCTGCCCAGTTTGAACTGTCCCAAGCACCGCCCCATTCGTTAGCGATGTTAAGGATGACGTTTGCTTCGTTTCCAATCAAAGCACTCTTCATTTCAATCCAGTAATCAGCAGCTTTTTCTAAGTCTTGAATGTTATCTGAACCAGTAGCGTCATGTACTTCAACGATAGCAATTAATTTGTTATCTTTACAAAGTTGAATAAGTTTTTGAAGTTCAGAGAGTGAAGTTTTACTGTATTGTTGACCATCTGTGATAACTAAGCGAACACAGTTAGCGCCAGTTTTTGCAATGGCAGGAATAGCAGTATCTTCATAACCTTGGTACCAAGAGTAAGCGTGGTTGATACCGCGCATCACAAATGGATTACCTTTTGCATCATAAAGTGTAGTACCGTTTGTGTAGAAACCACTAGTTGAAACTGGAGTAGTAGTGTCGCCACCAGTATCACCACCAGTGTTTCCACTGTCACTTACTTTTGTGAATTCCCATTTTTGGTTCCAACCACCGTTGTCATCCCATTGTTGTACGTTAGCACCGTCATCGCTAGAGTTTGCTGCAACGTCAAGAGCTTTACCGCTGACAGCAGAGATTAGTTTGTAAGAACCGTCACCAGTATCTACGATTTTCCAGCGTTGGCATGTTCCGTTAGTATCGTCCCATTGTTGTACGTTAGCACCATTGTAAGTTGCTGCACTTGCTACGTCTAGCACTTTACCACTGTTTACTGATACTAATTTGTAGTATCCGTCTCCTGTATCAACAACTTTCCATTGTTGGTTAGTGCCGCCGTTATAAGACCATTGTTGCACGTTAGCTCCTGCGTAAGTTGCTTTTGATGCAACGTCAAGAGCTTTACCACTATGTTTTGCAGTGATTTTGTAAGTCTGTCCTGAAACGATTTCGTCAGCTTTTACCCCTTGAGCTGATGCGAGACCGGCAACGACAGTTAGGGTCGCTAAAGATCCAACTAATGCTTTTTTCATAATGTTTTTTTCTCCTCCCAAAAAAAGCGTTAAGACATAATGTCATCTCTGAATGTTATGAAATAATGTTTTTAAAGAAAAAATCTCCTCTTTACAAACTACTAGTAGTTGTATACAAAAACAATAAAAAACTTTTAGGATGCGCTTCCAAAATGAGTATAACACAAGTTTTTTAAAAAGTATATACCTAAAATTAAAATAAATTTGAATTTTTAAAAAATTATGTAAGCGTTTTGTTATGCCATATAATGTAAGGAAATAAAATTGACACCTTGTCAATTAGTTGTAATAAAAAATAGCAAAAGACTATTTTTTGTAGTCTTTTGGACGCGTTTTCCATGATTTTTCCTAAGAGAAAAAGAAATATAATTGTCATATAAACAACAGTAAAAATTTTTTTAAAGGTCATATATAGTAGAAAAGTTATTTTAGCTGAAAAAATAAAAAATATTTTTAATAAAAGTATATACTTTTAAGATACAAAGTGTTATAATGTAAGCGCAAACAAAAAGAAGCTAAAATTAGGAGGAAGAACCTATGAAAAAAGGTTTGCTTACAATTGGGATGACTGCATTAGCAGCCGTGACATTAGTTGGTTGTTCAAGCGGAAGCAGTGATAGCGATGTTGAAACAATTACATTCATCAACCATAAGACCGATTGGGAAACTAACGGTAAATGGGATGAGTACATTGCAAAATTTAACGAGAAATATCCTGATATTAAAGTTGAAGTACAAACCATTACTGATTATGCAGGTCAAATGAAAACTCGTATGAACAGTAAAGAGTACGGCGACGTTTTAATGATTCCTGGTGATATTAGCCCGAAAGATTATGAGAACTTCTTTGAACCACTTGGTGATACAGAGGAATTATCAGAAAAATACTTAGGACTTAATGACCGTTCATATGAAGGTGTTCAATACGGTATTCCGAGCCAAATGAATGCGACTGGTTTGGTTGTTAATAAGAAAGTCTTTGAAGATGCAGGTATTACAGAATTCCCTAAGACAACAGAGGATTTCATTGCTGCACTTAAGAAAATAAAAGAAAATGATAGTAGCATTGTCCCACTTTACACAAACTACGCTGCTGGTTGGACATTGTCTAACTGGGACTTCACACGTACAGGTGTGTCAGGTGATGCTGATTTCACTAATGAAATGACTTCAGATACATCACCATTTGATGAAGGTGACACAATGTACACTATCTACAATACGCTTTACACAGTAGCTAAAGAAGGGTTGATTGAATCTGACCCTACAACAAGTGATTGGGAACAATCAAAAGTTGACTTAGCAAATGGTAAAGTAGCTGTTATGGTACTTGGAAGCTGGGCAGTTCCACAAGTTCAAGAAGCCAATGAAGATAATGCGGACAACATTACGTTTGAAGCATTCCCAGTAACAGCATCTGATGGCAAACAATATATGCCAATCGGTGGTGACTACAACTACGGTATTAACGTTAACAGTAAACACAAAAAAGCAGCCCGCAAATTCATCGACTGGATGGTTAATGAATCTGACTACGCTGTTGACAATGGTGGTATTCCAACTGTGAAAGGTGCAGAATATCCAAAAGCACTTCAAGATAGTCAAGATGCGGGTGTTGAATTGATTGAAGAAAATCCAGCTCCAGAAGGTAAAGAATCACTCTTTAGCGACATTAACAATGAATCTGAATTAGGTATCGGTTCTACTGATACTGAAAAACAACGTATCATTGACGCTGCTGTTGGAAATTCAAAAGAATCATTTGATGACATTATGAAAGACTTTAACACACGATGGGCTAACGCCATCAAGGCAGTTTCAGATAACTAAAATTCAATTTAGTGAGATGGGAAAGTTTGGGAGTCGAAAAATGTCTGGCTCCCTTACTTATGCTCATTTAGTGTTAAATATGCGAAAGCATCTTTGTCATGGTGGAGGTTATTATGACAAAAAGTAAATTGAGTAAAGAATGGGAAAAACGGATTCTTGTTTTCTCTTTCACCATTATTCCAGTTCTTCTGTTGCTTGTCTTTTCATATTATCCATTGATAAAAATGATTCAATACAGTTTGACAGATTGGAATGGATACAGTCAAGATCCAAATTTTGTTGGGCTTGATAATTATAAAACGGTTTTAACAAATCCAAATTATTTTTCAGTTTTTAAAACAAGTCTGTACTACTTTATTGCAACATTTTTCCAATTAGGAATTGCACTGTTATTTGCTACGATTCTTTCATTCAAAGTGAAGTTTGCTAATTTCTGGAAAGGGATTTTATTCTTCCCATATCTTCTAAATGGTGTTGCGATTGGGTTTATCTTCCTTTATTTCTATAAAGGTGGCGGAACACTTGATACAGTTTTGAAAGCTGTTGGTCTTGGCGACCAAATCAGACTTTGGTTGGGAGATCGTTCAATCAATAATATCTCGCTTGCGTTTACATCTGTTTGGCGTTACACAGGGTTTAATTTCTTGGTGTTCTTAGGAGCGATTCAGTCTATTAACCCTGAAGTCTATGAGGCAGCTGAGATTGACGGTGCTAATCGCTGGGATCAATTTAGATACATTATCATTCCAAGTATTCGAAACATTGTCTTTCTTAATATTATCTTGGGTGTGAGTGGTTCACTAAGCGTCTTTGATATTCCATATATCATGACAGGTGGTTCAAATGAAACATCAACTTTCGTTATTCAAACCATTGATACAGCCTTCAAGTACAATAAAGTCGGTTTGGCATCGGCTATGGCAATCATTCTCTTGTTTATCGTTATTGTTGTTTCTTTGATTCAAAAGGTTGTTACTAGTGAAAGGAAGAATGTCTGATGAAAACGAAAAAAATAACATTTGGAAAAATTCTTCAATACCTTATCTTGCTAATTGGAGCAACCGTTGCGATTTTGCCGATTTTGGTTGTCTTTATCGGCTCATTCAAATCAAATACTGAATTTTTGAGTACGGGTGTTTTGGAATTACCAAAATCACTAGATTTCTCAAATTATAAGACGGCTTTTGTGAATGGGCAAATGTTGCTCGGTTTTAAAAATACGTTGATTATCTTTGTGGTTAGTATGGTTGGGAAATTGACTCTTGCCTCAATGTTTGCTTATGCGGTTAGTCGATTTGATTTTAAACTGAAAAAGCTTATCTTGACGCTCTTTATGTTGGCAATGTTGATTCCGAGCATCACTAGCCAAGTTGCAACTTTCCAAATCATCAATTCACTTGGATTGTTTAACAAAATTTGGTCAGTTATTTTGCTCAATTTGGGAACTGATGTTATTTCCGTCTATGTCTTTTTACAATATCTGGATGAAATTCCAATTTCTCTTGATGAATCAGCTTATCTTGACGGTGCTAGTCATTTTGGTATTTTCTGGCGCATTATTCTCCCAAATTTGAAAGCTCCGATTGTTACCATGTTAATTATCAGTGGTGTCGGTGTTTACAATGACTTTTACAATCCTTTCCTTTATATGCCAGACCGTAATTTGAAAGTTATTTCAACAGCGCTCTTTGCCTTTAAGGGACCTTACGGAACTAATTGGCCTGTGATTTTGGCAGGGGTTGTCATCGTTATTTTGCCAATTTTAATTGTCTTTTTATCACTTCAAAAGTACATCTACAATGGTGTTGCTGGTTCAGTAAAATAGAAAGATTTAGAAATTGTCTAGAAAGGAACAGCTATGACCGAAAAATCATCGCGTTTGATAGACGCTATTAATTTAGTTTATACCGTCATGAAGGGCTCAGTGCTCTTCTGGCTGGCTTTGCTAAGTAGAGGTTTTGTTTATGGCTGGGTCTTTGCCATAAAGATAGTGTCTCTTTATTTCACTTCTGAAAATCCTCAGACGTTGCGATTTAGAGATTTGTTAAAGCAAAAAGAAAGTATTCCTTATGCTAAAGTGATTTCGGCTATGATGACTTTCTTCTTTAGCTTGGGATTGACTGGTTGGCTACTTAGTCTGGTCAATATCAGCCAGCTATCGTTTGCCATGTTTTATATTGGTGGGCTTGCTTGGCTAGTCTGGTTAGTTATCGTGATTTATTACGTTAAAACACAGTCGTCAAGCGGAGAAAATCAGTTTTATCAAAGCCTTCTTGAAATGAAACAGGACTTTCAAAAGGTTATTTTAGCCTTTCTTCTTGCTTTTATCTTTGTGTGGTTAACATTAACCAAAACAATGTTGGGCTGGTTATTGTTTCCAGGAATTTATTTTTATCTTGTTGGACGTATTCAAAAAGTACAATTTAAAGGAGTCAAGTCATGATTCTCATTAATGAGGAAGAACTTTCTTTTCATTTGACCAATGGAAAAGTATCGTATGTGTTTAGAGTAATGGAGAGAACAGGGATTTTAGAGCAATTATATTGCGGACCTGCCATTTCTGATTACGAATCGTTTACCTTTTTGATTGAGCGTGAAATTCGCCCAGGAAATAATCTTTATATGGGGTCGAGCTTAATGTCGCTTGAGCATATTAAGCAAGAGTATCCCGTATTTGGGACGACGGATTTTCGTTATCCTGCTTTAGAAATTCAATATCCGACGGGAGATTTGATTTCACATTTTCGCTATGTGGGCTATCGTATTGAAAAAGGAAAAACGGTAACGGGTGCTCTTCCAGGGACTTTTGGAAATGAAGAGGATGTTGAAACGTTGATTGTTTGTTTGAAAGATGACTATGCTGATTTAGAGCTTGAATTGCATTATGCGATTTATGCGAATTATCCTATCATTACGCGTCAGCAAAAAATCATTAACAAGGACACACAAACGGTCTCGATTAAACGTTTTGCTAGTTTTAGTTTAGACCTTCCAAATGAGAATTATGACTGGGTTCATTTAGATGGTGCTTGGGCACGTGAAAATCATTTGTCGCGTAGTTCCATTCAAAAAGGTATCCAAAATATTTCAAGCACGAGAGGGCACAGCAGTCATGTTCACAACCCTTTCCTTGCCATTTGTTCACCAGAAGCAACCGAAAATAATGGACAAGTATATGGCTTTAGTTTGATTTATAGTGGAAGCTTTTTAGCCCAAATTGAATCCGACAACTACAATACCCTACGCATACAAATGGGTATCAATCCCTTCCAGTTTGATTGGCAACTTCATCCAGGACAGCTGTTCGAATCTCCTGAAGCTGTCTTGGTTGTGAGCCAGTCGGGCTTTAATGGGATGAGTCAGGTTTTTCATGATTTTTATAAAGAACATTTAATACGAAGTTCATGGAAAAATAAAAAACGCCCTGTTTTACTAAATAGTTGGGAGGCGATGTATTTCGATTTTAATCAAGAAAAGATTTTAGAAGTGGCTGAGGAAGCCAGTAAATTAGGAATTGAACTTTTTGTCTTGGATGACGGTTGGTTTGGCAAGCGAAATAGTGACACGGGTTCACTTGGTAATTGGACGGAAAACAAGGAAAAATTACCAGACGGACTTGCTCATTTAGCTAAGGCTATCAAAGAAAAAGGAATGTTGTTTGGACTTTGGTTTGAGCCAGAAATGGTCTCTGATGATACTGATTTGTTTAAAGAACATCCAGATTGGGTCATTGGCAATCCAGAAAAAAATATTTCGCATGGTCGTAACCAATTTGTGCTTGATTTTGGCAATCCAGAAGTGGTTGAAGCAATTTACAATCAAATGGCACACTTGTTATCAACGGTGCCGATTGATTACATTAAGTTAGACATGAACCGCTACATTTCAGAAAGTTTTTCAAGTCATTTGCCAAGTAAACAGCAAGGTGAGGTTAACCACCGTTACATCTTGGGTGTTTACAGCTTGTACGAAAAACTAAATCAGGCATTTCCTGATGTTCTTATTGAATCTTGTGCGGGTGGCGGGGCACGTTTTGACCCTGGGATGCTTTATTATTCGCCACAAATCTGGACAAGTGATGATACGGACGCGGTGGAACGTTTGACTATTCAATGGGGGACTTCTATGGTCTATCCGTTATCAACCATGAGTGCCCATGTTTCAGCGGTGCCTAATCATCAAGTCGCACGTGTGACATCACTTGATATGCGAAAAGACGTTGCCATGTTTGGTGTCTTTGGCTACGAATTAAATCCATTAGCTTTGACAGGAGAGGAAAAAGAAGCTGTAAAAGCGCAGATTAAAGAATACCATGCCTATCAAGAATTGATTCAAAATGGTATTTTCTATCGCTTGGATTTGACGGACAAAAACCATGTCGGCTGGCTGGTTGTCAATAAAGAAAGAACAGAAGCTTTGGTTGGCTATTATACGATTTTGGCGCAACCAAATCCAATTTACGAACGCTTAAAATTAGTTGGTCTCAACCCTGATAAAGCCTATCATATTCTCGGAAAAGATAAAGACGAGGTAAGGTATGGACGTGACCTAACTTCTATCGGTATTGTTTTAGGAAAAAATTATATCGGTAGAGAAAATGAGTATTGGTCACGCGAAATGCCGGGTGATTTTAACGGAAAAATTTATTATTTGCAACAAATTGATAAATAACATTTGGAACTTCTTGCGTTCTAGTTTACAATAAAGGTAAGGAAAAGAGTAATCAAAATGAGCAGAGGAGAAAAAATGGAAAAATATAATCTTATTGCAAATGATGTTCGCAAGAAAATCTTAGAAGGTGTTTATCAGCCAAATGAGCAACTACCTTTTGAAAAAGACCTTTGTCAATTTTACGATGTTAGTAAAATGACGGTTAAAAAGGCTTTGGACATGCTAGTTGCAGAGGGATTAATTTATAAGCGTCGTGGTGCTGGAACTTTTGTGATGGACCTATCTGTTGAAAAAATGGAAAAAATGTTGATGGACATTCAAATGATGGGGACAACCGCATTCTATCCAGACAAAAACATTACAAGTAAGGTGATTGACTTTTCTGTAGTAAAAGCAACGCCTGAAATTGCTGACAAATTAAAAATTAAAGAAACAAGTTTTGTGTACAAAATTCATCGTGTGCGTATTGTTGATGATAAACCAACGGTTATTGAAGAAACATATATGCCGATTGATTTAATTAACGGTCTGAAATTAGAGCATGTTGAAAGCTCAATTTATGATTATATCGAAAGTGGTTTAGGGCTAAAAATCCAATCTGGTCACCGTACGATTACAGTACGTCGTGCAACGGATATGGAAGCTGAATACCTAGACTTGGAAAAAGGTGATCCAGTTGCGATTGCCGTTCAAACAGGTTACCTAAGCACAGGTGCCGCTTTTGAGTATTCAATCAGTACCCACCGTTATGATGAATTTTCAGTGGAGATTGTTTTAACACATAATTAATGGCAATCTCCGTCACTTAGAATGGAGAAAAAAATGAATTTAGTTGTGTTTGATATTGGTGGAACATCTGTAAAATATGGTCTTTACCAAGATGGTAGTATCGAAAAGAAAAGCTCTTTTGCTACGCCAAAAACTTGGGATGAAATGAAAGAAAATCTGTATCAAGTCTTTAAAGAATTATCAGATGCTGATACAAAAGGTGTTGCCATATCAAGCCCGGGTGCCGTGGATACAGAAGAAGGTGTTATCAAAGGGCTTAGTGCGATTCCATACATTCATCGCTTCAAAATTGTTGATGAATTAGAAGCTTTGTTTGGGCTTCCTGTTGCTATTGAAAATGATGCCAACTGTGCAGGTCTAGCTGAAAGCAAATTTGGTATTGGTCAAGACAGCAAAAATGCCCTTTACTTTATCATTGGTTCTGGTATTGGCGGTGCAGTTTGTCAAAATGGTCAATTGTACAAAGGTAGCAGCCTTTTCGGTGGTGAATTTGGCTATATGATTATCGAAAATGGTAAGACATTAAGCACGCTTGCTAGTCCAGTTCAAGTAGCTGACCGTTATGCTAAAGCTCATGGCTTAACTGATTTTTCTGGGAAAGATTTGTTTGATTTAGCAGATAATGGAAATGAAGAAGCTAAGGCTGCTTTGGCAGGTTTGTATGATGCTTTGGCTACTGGTATTTTCAATTGCCTTGTCAGCTTCAATCCAGATTTGGTCGGTATCGGTGGCGGTATCTCAGTTCGACCAGATTTGGTATCTGAACTTGATAAACGTATTCAAAAATTAATTCATGACACTGAAGCCAATGAATTAACTTACGAACTTAAAATTTGTCAATTTAAAAATGACGCCAATTTATTAGGAGCCGTTTCAAATTTCTTAAACACTAAGTGAGGCAACCTATGGAAATTAGGAAACATGACCGTATCGTTTTTTTCGGAGATAGCATTACGGAGTGGGGACGTGATAAAAGTAATCCAGACAGTCTAGGACATGGCTATGTGAGTATTGTAGCGGCAGATTTACTGGATCGTTCTCCAGAGTTAGGATTGCATTTTTACAATCGAGGTGTTGGTGGTGATAAGGTTCAAGATTTGTTAAATCGTGTGGATGATTGCTTATCTTGCCAACCCAATGCTGTCATTTTAATGGTTGGTATCAATGATGTTTGGCACTTGGTTGGTAAAGATGGCTTTGCTAGTCAAGAAGAACAAGAACGTTTTGAAAATGTCTATCGTCAGCTTCTGCAAGCATTGAAACAAGCAGGAATTGAGCGCATTTTGTTAATGGAACCATTTGTGTTGGATTATCCAGAAGATCGTATGGAATGGCGTCGAGATTTGGACCCTAAGATTCAAATTGTCCGTCATCTTGCGCGTGAGTTTAAATTGGAATTGGTTCCTTTGGATGGCTTGATGAATGAGCAGGCATTGCTTTATGGTAGACGTGAATTGACAGGTGATGACGGTGTTCACCCAACATTGGCTGGCGCTAATATCATTGCTCAAGAAATCCTAAGACGCCTAACGTTTATTTATTGAAAGTAGAGGTAGGCAATGAAAACAGAGGATGCTTTGAGAGAATGGGGCAATTACCAAGGACGTCAAGATAAGCCTGATGATTTTGATGATTTTTGGGATAAAGCCAAAAAAGAGGTGGATTCGCTGGGGCTTCATTATGAATTGACGCCGACTGATTTTACATCAAAAGTGGCAGAGTGTTATGACTTGTATTTTACAGGTGTTCATGAGTCAAAAATCTATGCTCAACTGCTTTTGCCAAAGAAATCGAGTGCGAAACACCCTGTTATTTTTCAATTTCATGGTTATCATAGTGATGTCGGTGATTGGTCGGATAAATTAGCTTTTGTGTCTGAAGGCTATGTTGTGGTTGCCTTGTCTGTTCGAGGGCAAGGTGGCGAGTCAGAAGACCGTTTGCAAACAGGTGGTGGCACCTTGAAAGGACACCTTATCCGTGGCATTGAGGACGGTCCAGAGAAGCTTTTTTATCGTGCGGTTTTTCAGGACGTTTACCAATTGACAAATGTGGTGAGTCGTCTGCCATTTGTGGATAGTTCTAAAATGGCTTCTTACGGCGTATCACAAGGCGGAGCTTTAGCGCTTGTCTGTGCGGCGCTGTGTCCAAAGGTTAAACGGACATTTGTGCAGTATCCCTTTTTAAGCGATTATCGTACCGCATATGGTTTAGAGGTCACACAATCAGCTTATGAGGAGTTAGCATACTATTTCCGCTATCGTGACCCACTTCATGAACGAGAAGAAGCTGTATTTGCCGCTTTAGATTATGTTGATATTCAATATTTGGTGGACCGTATCCAAGCAGAAGTGATATGGGCGATGGGCTTAGAAGACCGAGTTTGTCACCCAAAAACACAATTTGCTGTTTATAACCACATTCAGGCACCGAAAAAACTTTATTTTTACCCAGAATACGGTCACGAATACTTGCCAAAATTTAACGACAAGATTCACCAGATTTTAGGTGGAAAATGAGTTGAAAAAGAGTGAAAGGAAGCTGAGACAAAAGTGCTCAGCTTCCTTTATGTCATTATATTGCTAGATGCAGTGGTTTAGGCTTGTCGGTCAGTCAGCAAGAAATGAGGAATAAGCGCCAATTCGCCAAATTTTATTTGTTCTAAGCTTGGTTATTTCTTATTTGGGTAATATTTAGCACATTTCTCCTTCCAAAACGTGGCTTTTTGGCTTATGAATTGGTATTTTAGGCAGTTTAGTGTTAAAATAAATACAATATCAATCTGAAGAGGTCTTTATGGCAAAAACTGTGAATTTAACGGGTGAAGAGGTGGTTGCACTCACAGCCCAATACATGAGCGAATCTGATGTGGCAATTGTTCAAAAGGCATTGGATTACGCAACAAAAGCACATATTTCTCAAGTCAGGCAATCAGGTGAGTCTTATATTATTCACCCTATCCAAGTTGCAGGTATTTTAGCAGATTTGCATCTTGATGTGGTGACGGTAGCTTGCGGTTTTTTGCATGATGTTGTTGAAGATACTGAAGTTACTTTAGATGACATTGAAGCGGAATTTGGCAAAGATGTTCGTGATATTGTCGATGGTGTTACTAAACTTGGTAAAGTTGAGTACAAATCACATGAAGAACAATTGGCAGAAAATCACCGTAAAATGTTGATGGCGATGTCTAAGGACATTCGTGTTATTTTGGTTAAATTGGCAGACCGTCTCCACAATATGCGCACTTTAAAACATCTGCGTAAAGATAAGCAAGAGCGTATTTCACGAGAAACAATGGAAATCTATGCACCCCTAGCTCATCGTTTGGGGATTAGCCGTATCAAGTGGGAATTGGAAGATTTGTCCTTCCGTTATCTTAATGAAATTGAGTTCTACAAGATTTCTCACATGATGAATGAAAAGCGTCGTGAACGTGAAGCTTTGGTTGACGAAATTGTTAAGAAAATCAAGGATTACACGCAAGAACAAGGGCTTTATGGTGAAGTTTACGGACGACCAAAACACATTTACTCGATTTATCGCAAAATGCGTGACAAGAAAAAACGTTTTGACCAAATTTACGATTTGATTGCCATTCGTTGTATTATGGAAACGCCGAGCGATGTTTATGCCATGGTCGGTTATATTCATGAATTGTGGCGTCCAATGCCTGGTCGTTTTAAGGATTACATTGCTGCGCCTAAAGCTAATGGTTACCAATCTATTCATACGACAGTTTATGGTCCAAAAGGTCCGATTGAGATTCAAATTCGTACCAAAGAAATGCACCAAGTTGCCGAATACGGGGTTGCTGCTCACTGGGCTTACAAGCAAGGTATCAAAGGGAAAGTTGACAACCAAGAACAAGCTGTCGGCATGAACTGGATTAAGGAATTGGTGGAATTGCAAGACGCTTCAAATGGTGATGCGGTTGATTTCGTTGATTCGGTTAAGCAGGATATTTTCTCAGAACGTATCTATGTCTTTACACCAACAGGTGCTGTGCAAGAATTGCCAAAAGATTCAGGTCCGATTGATTTTGCCTATGCTATCCATACGCAGGTCGGGGAAAAGGCAGTCGGTGCTAAGGTTAACGGACGTATGGTGCCACTGACCGCTAAATTGAAAACAGGTGATGTGGTTGAGATTGTCACTAATCCTAATTCATTTGGTCCAAGTCGTGATTGGATTAAGATTGTCAAAACCAATAAAGCTCGCAATCGCATTCGCCAATTTTTCAAAAATCAAGATAAAGAAACCTCAATTAATAAAGGTCGCGAGCTCTTAGTGGATTATTTCCAAGAGCAAGGCTATGTGGCTAATAAATACCTTGATAAAAAGCATATTGAAGAAATTTTGCCACGCTTTAGCGTTCGTAGCGAAGAAGCCTTGTATGCTGCTGTCGGTTTTGGTGAAATTAGCGCTGCTTCTGTCTTTAATCGATTGACAGAAAAAGAACGCCGTGAAGAAGAACGTGCGAAGGCGAAAGCTGAAGCCGAAGAACTGATGAACGGTGGCGAAGTTAAAACTGAAAACAAAGATGTTCTGAAAGTTCGTAGTGAAAATGGTGTTATTATCCAAGGAGCTTCAGGTCTCTTGATGCGTATTGCCAAATGTTGTAACCCAGTCCCAGGAGACCCAATCGAAGGTTATATCACTAAGGGGCGTGGGGTGGCTATTCACCGTGCAGATTGTCATAATATCAAGAGCCAAGAGGGTTACGAACAACGTCTTATTGAAGTTGAATGGGACGATACTAGTGCCAGCAATGATTACTTGGCTGAAATTGACATTTACGGACTTAATCGTTCAGGTTTGCTCAATGATGTGCTTCAAGTGTTATCAAATGCCACTAAGAACATTTCAACTGTCAATGCCCAACCAAGTAAAGATATGAAATTTGCTAATATTCACGTTAGCTTTGCTATTCCAAACTTAACAGCATTGACAACTGTCGTTGATAAAATCAAAATTATTCCAGATGTTTACTCCGTCAAACGAACAAATGGGTAATGAGTGTGTTTTTCAAGCGAGTTGACTCGGTCAGCCCGCTTTTTTAGAAAGGATTGTACATGAAAGTTGTTATTCAGCGTGTCAAGAAAGCCCAAGTCGTGATTGATGAGGAGCTTGTCGGTGATATTAAACAAGGCTTGTTGCTTTTGGTTGGGGTCGGTCCAGATGATGAGCAAGAGGATCTTGATTATGCGGTGCGAAAAATCACGAATATGCGGATTTTTTCAGATGATATGGGAAAAATGAATTTATCTGTTCAAGATGTCAAGGGAAGTATTTTATCGGTGTCACAGTTTACCTTGTTTGCGGATACGAAAAAGGGTAACCGACCAGCCTTTACTGGTGCTGCCAAACCTGACAAAGCTGAGCAATTATACAATGCCTTCAATGAAGCACTAGCGCAATACGTTCCTGTTGAAACAGGCGTTTTCGGAGCTGATATGTACGTTAGTCTTGTCAATGACGGTCCTGTTACCATTATCTTGGATACTAAGGCACGCTAATCCCTTGATTGAAGTAGAGACTTTAATATAAAATTGGTATTAATTTCGCAACAGTTATTAAAAATGGAGGTAAATCATGTCACTAGATGAATTGTTTCCTGAAGCGACATCAAAAGGAAATATCCAAAATCCAGAAGAATGGCTTATTTTAGAAGAGAATGGAACGCCTTATTATCTTCCTCTAGCCAGTCTTAGTGAGCGTGAAAAAGCATTGCTGACGCTTAAAAAGACGACGATTTCAGCTAGTCGTGTTTCTGAAAATCCTTGGTATCAGTATTTGGTGCAAAAAAAGGGCAGTTTACCCCAAGAGTACAAACGCCTTCAGATGATTTACATTGACCACCAATATCGATTACCAGAAGAATTGGTTGATTTTTTAGCAACTCTTTTGCCAAATATGATTACAGAAGTCAGTCTTTCAGATAATCGGACCATTCTTTTGTTGGACCAATCAGAGCCGATTGAGGTAGAAGAATTGGTAAAAGATGTTTTACCGACTTTGGAAAGTGATTTTGGGATTAAATTGACTGTTTTCTTTGGCAATAGCTGGAGTAAATTGCAAGCAAATGATTTGCAAGCTTATTTCGATGAAGAAACCAAGCTTTTTTCTGATGTGAGTCACTATCGTGGTAATGAACGGGTGGCGACGTTTTCTGAAATGTTGTTGTTAGATTTTGCACGTCATCTTGATATTCCAACGATAAAACACAAAATATTACAATCTATTGATGATAGCAAGGATATTCGAGCTATCATTGTTGCCATGTGGCAGGAGCAGGGAAATCTTGCCAAAACGGCACAAAGTCTTTATATTCATCGAAATTCACTTCAATATAAATTAGAAAAATTTCGATTGTTGTCTGGTTTGAATTTGAAAAATCTTGATAGCCTTGCTTTTTGTTATCTCCTAATCATGATGCCATAATTTTTGGGCACTTTGCACAAAAAATCTTGTCACTCCTGTCTATGGTCTGTAAGCGTTATCTTTGCTATAATAAAGCCACATAGATCAAAGGAGTTACAAAATGGTAGAATTAAACCTTAATCACATTTACAAAAAATATCCAAATGCAAGTCATTATGCTGTTGAAGATTTCGATCTTGACATCAAAGATAAAGAATTTATCGTTTTTGTAGGACCTTCAGGTTGTGGTAAATCAACAACACTTCGTATGGTTGCTGGTCTTGAGGACATCACAGAAGGTGAACTTAAAATTGATGGTGAAGTTGTTAATGACAAAGCACCAAAAGATCGTGACATTGCCATGGTTTTCCAAAACTATGCCCTTTACCCACACATGACTGTTTACGATAACATGGCATTTGGGCTAAAACTTAGAAAATACAAAAAAGACGACATTGACAAACGTGTTCGCGAAGCTGCTGAAATTCTTGGGTTGACAGAATTTCTTCAACGTAAACCTGCTGACCTTTCAGGTGGTCAACGTCAACGTGTTGCCATGGGACGTGCCATTGTCCGTGATGCCAAAGTGTTCTTGATGGACGAACCTTTGTCAAACTTGGATGCTAAATTGCGTGTGTCAATGCGTGCTGAAATTGCTAAAATCCATCGTCGTATCGGTTCAACAACAATCTACGTTACTCACGACCAAACAGAAGCCATGACCCTTGCTGACCGTATTGTTATCATGAGTTCTACAAAAAATCCTGACGGTTCAGGGACAATTGGTCGTGTCGAACAAATTGGTACACCACAAGAACTTTATAACCGCCCTGCTAATAAATTTGTTGCAGGATTTATCGGTAGCCCTGCCATGAACTTCTTTGAAGCAACGGTTGAAGGCGATACTTTGGTCAATGATGCTGGCTTCAAGATTACTTTGCCAGAAGGTCAAAAGAAATTGCTTGAAACAAAAGGTTACAATGGTAAAAAAGTTATCTTTGGTATTCGCCCAGAAGATATTTCAAACAATCCATTAGTTCGTGATACTTATCCTGGTGCAACAATCAAAGCAGAAGTAACTGTGTCAGAATTGCTCGGTGCTGAAACAATGCTTTATGTCAAATCTGGTGATGTTGAACTCGTGTCACGTACAGATGCGCGTGATACTTATGAACCAGGTGAACAAGTTGAATTGACTTTAAATGTGGCTAAAGGTCATTTCTTCGACCCTGAAACAGAAGCAGCTATTCGCTAATTTTTCCAAGACAAAACTATTCTAGAATACAACACAAAAATCCTTACACTTACTGGTGTAGGGATTTTTTGCTGATTGATAAATTTAAAAAAAGAGGCTGAGACAAGTGCTCAGCCTCTTTAATTATGTAGTTGTAATAAGCAAGACGCAGTAGTTTGGACTTCAAGAATCTGGGAATAGACCGTTTTAGATCAGCAACTAGAAACTGAGACTTGCTGAGAAATCGAATTTCTTTGAAATTACCGATTCGCTTTTTAATTTCTAGGCTCATGAATAAAGTCTCCACTGGAGACTTTATTTTTCCTACTCTTTTTTATTACTGAAATCAGTCTTTGGCAACGATAATATCGGTTAGTTGACCGAATTTTTCTTTGGTGTCGCTGGTAATAGCAGAATCGGTTACCAGATGATTTATGTCGCTAATGCGATAGAAATCGTAAAAGTCGTATTTGTCGAATTTTTCATGGTCAACGAGCAAGAATGTTTCAATGGCGTTATCAAGTGCGATACGTTGAATTTCTCCTTCACTTTCACTATATGTGGCAATAGAATCACCAAACACACCATTGGCACTCACAAAAGCCTTTGAGAATTTTAGGTTTTGGAGGTAGTTGGCAGTCAAAGACCCGACAAAAGCGCCTGTAATATCACGATATTCTCCACCAGTTAAGATTAAATCGGTGTTTTTATTTTCATTTAAAATGTTAAAAACAGGCAAACTATTTGTAATAACTCGAATATTTTTGGCGACGAGTTCACTTGCAAAATGTTCGAGTGTCGTTCCTGGTCCAATAAAAATCGTTTCTCCTTCTTGAACAAGCTGACTAGCGAATTTAGCGATAGCACGTTTTTCTTCAATTTGGAGTTCTTGTTTTTCAGTGTTTGATTTTTCGTGTTTACTTCTGATTTTTGGGCTATCAATGCTCTGTGCACCACCGTGGATGCGGATAAGTAATCCGTCTTTGTCAAGTTCATCTAAGTCGCGTCTGACAGTCATATCTGAAACGCCAAGCTCTTTAATGACATCATTAACAGTAATGACACCTTTGGCATTGACTTTTTCAAGAATCCACTGGAGGCGTTCTTTTTTTAACATAAAAATCTCCTTTCCATTTGCATAATAAATGACATCTTATCTTTATCTTATCATAAAAAATAGACAAACTCAACAAATAAGAAAAAAAAGAAACACTATGAAACAGAATTGTAATAAAGCTGACAACTCTAATATTATCAATGGTTTTGCGGGAATAACTATATTCGTAACAAACATAAAACAACAAACAAAATTGAAAAATATTAAACAAATATGTTGACAAATGTTTGTTTTAGATTTATTATATAAACATAAAAAAACGTTTTTAAAAAATTATCTAGATAAAAGAAAAATTTTGAGGTGTTAAAATGACAGTTATTCTTGGTTCAGATGCCGCAGGTGAAACTTTGAAAAATATTATCAAAGAATACTTGCTTGCAAATGATTATGATGTTAATGATGTGACAGATGTGACTAAAGATTTTGTTGATAATACACTTGCTGTTGTGGCGGGTGTCAATGCGGCTGAAAGCAATCTTGGTATTATGATTGATGCTTATGGTGCTGGTAGCTTTATGACAGCAACTAAAATCAAAGGTATGGTTGCAGCGGAAGTTTCAGATGAACGCTCTGCTTATATGACACGTGCTCACAATAATGCTCGTATGATTACCATGGGTGCAGAAATTGTCGGTGTCGAATTAGCTAAAAATATTGCTAAAGGATTCTTGGAAGGTCACTATGACGGTGGTCGTCACCAAATCCGTGTTGATATGTTGAATAAAATGTGTTAGGAGCGAGGAAGATAAAATGAAAATTGCAATTGGATGTGACCATATCGTAACAACAGAAAAAATGGCAGTGTCAGATTTCTTGAAATCAAAAGGCTATGAGGTTATTGATTGTGGAACATATGACCACACACGTACACATTATCCTATCTTTGGTAAAAAAGTCGGTGAAGCGGTGACAAGCGGTCAAGCAGATTTAGGTGTTTGTATCTGTGGAACAGGTGTTGGAATCAACAACTCTGTCAACAAAGTTCCAGGCATTCGTTCAGCTTTGGTTCGCGATATGACAACAGCGATTTACGCCAAAGAAGAATTAAATGCTAATGTCATCGGTTTTGGTGGCAAAATCACAGGTGAATTACTCATGTGCGATATTATTGAAGCTTTTATTGAAGCTGAATACAAACCAACAGCAGAAAATAAAGCTTTGATTGAAAAAATTGCACAAGTCGAAACGGTTAATGAGGACCAAACATCACCAGATTTCTTTGATGAATTTCTTGAAAAATGGGACCGTGGCGAATATCACGACTAGGAGAAAATCAGATGATTCTTACCGTAACATTGAATCCGTCAATTGATATTTCTTATCCGCTTGATGAACTAACTTTGGATACGGTCAATCGTGTTTCCGAGGTTAAGAAAACAGCAGGTGGTAAGGGTTTGAACGTCACACGTGTGCTGTCAGAAATTGGTGATAATGTGACTGCGACAGGCTTTATCGGTGGAAAGCTCGGTGACTTTTTAACCAGTAGGCTTGATCAAAATGGTATTCAACATCGTTTCTTTCCGATTCATGGGGAAACTCGCAATTGCATTGCGATTTTACATGAAGGCTTGCAGACAGAAGTTTTGGAAGCAGGTCCGATGATTGACCGAGATGAGGCAGATGGTTTTCTTAATCATTTTCGTTACCTTTGCCCGTCTTATGATGTCATCACGATTTCAGGAAGCCTTCCAGCGGGGCTTGAAAATGATTATTATCAAAAAGTCATTGGGCTTGCTAATTCGCAAGGCAAAAAAGTGGTGCTAGATTGTTCTGGTAAGGCTCTGGAAGCTGTTTTAACAGGTGATGACAAACCGTTTGTTATCAAGCCAAACACAGAAGAATTATCACAACTTGTTGGAAGAGAAGTGACAGGTGATGTGGATGAGTTAAAAGAAATCTTGCAAGATGATTTGTTTGCAGGGATTGATTGGGTGGTTGTTTCACTAGGCAGCAAAGGAGCTTTTGCGAAACACGGTGACCACTATTACCGCGTTACCATTCCAAAAATCGATGTGGTCAATCCTGTTGGTTCTGGTGACTCAACGGTGGCTGGTATTGCGTCAGCGATTATCCATAACCTTTCCGACAAAGATTTCTTATGTCATGCGAATGCCCTTGGTATGCTAAACGCTCAAGAAAAAATGACAGGTCATGTCAATATGACAAATTACGAAAACTTATTTAATCAAATTCAGGTAGAAGAGGTATAAGAAAAAATGATATTAACACAAGAAAAACGCAGATTACTTGAGAAGCTTAGCCGTGATGGCGTGATTTCTGCTTTGGCATTTGACCAACGTGGAGCACTTAAACGCATGATGGCAAACTATCAAACAGAAGAACCAAGTGTTGAACAAATCGAACAATTGAAAGCCTTGGTTTCAGAAGAATTGACACCGTATGCGTCATCTATTCTTCTTGACCCTGAGTATGGTTTGCCAGCAAGTAAGGTTCGTGATGCGAATGCTGGACTTTTGCTTGCTTATGAAAAAACAGGTTATGATGCGACAACAACTAGCCGCTTGCCAGATTGCTTGGTCGAATGGTCTGCTAAACGTCTTAAAGAAGAAGGAGCTGATGCAGTGAAATTCTTGCTTTATTATGACGTTGATGGTGATGAATACGTTAATCTTCAAAAACAAGCTTATATCGAACGCATTGGTGCCGAATGTAAAGCTGAAGATATGCCATTCTTCCTTGAAATTTTGACTTATGATGAAAATATCACTGGCAATACAAGCGCAGCATTTGCCAAAGTAAAACCTCACAAAGTTAACGAAGCCATGAAAGTTTTCTCTGACGACCGCTTTGGTATTGATGTGCTCAAGGTTGAAGTCCCTGTCAACATGAAATATGTTGAAGGTTTTGCGGACGGTGAAGTGGTTTACACTAAAGAAGAAGCTGCTAAAGCTTTCAAAGACCAAGAAGCAGCAAGTCATTTGCCATATATCTATCTTAGCGCAGGTGTTTCAGCAAAACTTTTCCAAGAAACGTTGGTATTTGCGGCTGAATCAGGTGCTAAATTCAACGGTGTCCTTTGCGGACGTGCTACTTGGGCTGGCTCTGTACAAGTGTATATTGAAGAAGGCGAAGCCGCAGCGCGTGAATGGCTAAGAACACAAGGACGCAAGAATATCGAAGAACTCAACGCAGTCCTTACCAAAACAGCCAGCTCATGGAGTGAGAAAGTGTAAGAAGGTGATAAAATGACTCAATTATTTGCAGAAGATACGGTATATATATCTGAACAACAAGATCAAAAAAGTGTTTTTAAAGAAATCGCTCATAAATTATTTGAAAAAGGTCTTGTAACAGAAGAATACTTGGATAATTTAATTGACAGAGAGGAACATTATCCGACTGCCTTACCGTTAAGTCCAATTGATTCGAGTCTTCCCAATATTGCTATTCCGCATACAGAAAGTCAGTTTGTAAATGTTACTCGTATTGTTCCAGTTAAACTGGAACATGCGATAACATTTCATAATATGATTTTGCCAGATGAAAAACTAGAGGTTTCATTTTTGTTCATGATTTTAAACAATGAAGAAAAAGAGCAAGCTGGTTTATTGGCAGCAATAATGGATTTTATTAATAGACAAGATAAGGAAGCATTAATTAAATTCTTTAATTCTGAAAATCCAGAAAGAATTTATCAATTTTTGGAAAATAATTTTTAAGGAGGAATTTCTCATGATTAAAATTTTAGCAGCGTGTGGAGCTGGGGTTAACTCAAGTCACCAAATTAAAAATGCTCTAGAAACAGAATTGACTAAACGTGGTTATCAAGTATCGTGTGATGCTGTTATGATTAAAGATATCAATGAAGAATTGTTATCGCATTATGACATCTTTGCACAAATTTCTAAGACTGATTTAGGCTTTGATGTTAAGATTCCAGTTGTCGATGCTGGTGCTATTCTTTATCGTATCCCAGCAATGGCAGAACCTGTTTATAAGAAAATGGAAGACGTTATTAATAGCTTAAACAAATAAATTAAAGCGCTTTCGAAAGAAAGGGAAGAAATGAAATGAATGTAATTATCGACTTTGCAAATACGATTTTCCAACCAATTATTGACCTTGGTGCCGCTCCGTTAATGACAATCATCTTGACTGTCATTGCCCTCTTCTTTAAAGTGAAATTCACTAAAGCATTAGAAGGTGGTATTAAACTAGGAATTGCCTTAACAGGTATTAGCGCAATTATCAATATCTTGTCAACGGCATTTTCGGGTGCTATGGCTGACTTTGTTGCCAGAACTGGTTTGGAATTAAATATCACTGACGTTGGTTGGGCACCGTTGGCAACTATCACTTGGGGCTCACCTTATACCCTATATTTTTTGATGGTAATGGTCATTGTAAATATCATTATGTTGGTATTGAATAAAACCAATACGCTTGATGTTGATATTTTCGATATTTGGCATTTATCAATTGTTGGCTTGTTTGCTATTTATAGTGGAGCAAACCTCATGATTGCAACGATTTTGGTTATTTTTATCGGTATTTTAAAAATTATCAATTCAGACCTTATGAAACCTACTTTTAATGATTTATTGGGTGCTGGTGATGAAAATCCGATGACAACAACTCACATGAACTACATGATGAATCCAATTATTATGGTATTCGATAAAATTTTTGACAAGCTTTTCCCTTGGCTTGATAAATATGACTTCGATGCTGCTAAATTAAATGCTAAAATTGGTTTCTGGGGTTCAAAATTTGCAATTGGTATTTATTTAGGAATCTTTGTTGGCTTATTAGCAGGTCAAACACCAACAGAAATTGCTTCTTTAGCTTTTACAGCAGCTGTCTGCTTGGAATTGTTCTCATTGATTGGGTCATGGTTTATCGCTTCTGTTGAACCACTTTCTCAAGGTATTACTGACTTTGCTTCTTCAAAATTACAAGGACGCACATTAAATATTGGTTTGGACTGGCCATTCATTGCAGGTCGTGCAGAAGTATGGGCTGCCGCTAATATTTTAGCTCCAATTATGTTGTTAGAAGCAATTGTTTTACCAGGAAATAAATTATTGCCACTCGCAGGTATTATTGCGATGGGGGTTACTCCAGCTTTGCTAGTTGTTACACGTGGTAAATTAATCCGCATGATTGTCATTGGTGCTATTGAGTTACCGCTATTCTTGTGGTCAGGAACATTGATTGCACCATTTATCACAGAAACTGCTAAAAATGTGGGTGCCTTCCCAAGTGGTTTAGATACTTCAACCATGATTTCTCATACAACAATGGAAGGACCAATTGAAAAATTCTTGGCATTCTTTGTTGGTAAAGCTTCAACTGGTGATTTGACTTACGTTCTTTATGCAGCGATTGCTTTAGTTGTTTACACGTTGCTCTTCTTCTGGTATAAAGGAGAAATGAAAAAACGTAATCAAGCTTATCAAGAAGCCAAATAGTAATACATCTAATCTAACTCACTAAAACTTCTTTTATTATTTTGTTTTTACGCGTGATGAGAATGGCAGTTATGAGGCTGTTCATTCTCATTTTATTTAGGAGAAAATAATGGTTATTGAATTAAAAAATGATTTCTTAACAGTTCAGTTTAAGGAATTTGGTGGCGCTTTGTCATCCATAAAAGATAAAGACGGCGTCGAATATTTGTGGCAAGGAAATCCAGAGTATTGGAGTTCACAAGCACCAGTATTATTTCCGATTTGTGGGAGCTTACGTGATGATGAAGCTATTTATCGTCCTAGTAGCCGTCCCCATTTTACAGGTGTGATACCGCGACATGGTTTGGTGCGTAAGAAGACTTTTACTTATGAACCATTATCTGAAAATAGCCTTGCTTTTTCAATCACCCCTGATGCGGAAATGTTGGCAAATTATCCTTATGATTTTGAGTTGAAAATCATTTACACTTTGATTGGAAAGACGATTAAAACAAGTTACCAAGTGACCAATCGCGAGACAGAAAAGGTCATGCCTTACTTTATTGGTGGGCACCCTGGGTTTAATTGCCCATTGCTTGCTGATGAGTGTTATGAAGATTATTATCTCGAATTTGAAAAAGAGGAAACTTGTACTGTTCCAGAATCTTTTCCAGAAACAGGGCTTCTTGATGTGAATAAGCGTACGCCATTTTTAGAAAAGCAAAACATTCTAAATTTGGATTATGCTTTGTTTGCCAAAGATGCCATTACTTTGGATAAATTAGCTTCACGCAGCGTTTCGTTGAAATCTCATAAACACGATAAAGGATTGCGTTTGGATTTTGAAGATTTTCCAAATTTGATTTTATGGTCAACCGTCAATAAGAGCCCTTTTATTGCTCTAGAGCCGTGGAGTGGCTTGTCAACGTCGCTTGATGAAAGTGATATTTTAGAAGATAAACGTCAAGTAACTTTTGTAGCGAGTGGCGAAACGAGTAAAAAATCCTTTGATATTACGATTTTTTGAATTTGTTTAAAATAAACAAAAAAAATCAAAAAAATACAAAGAAAGGGTTTACAAAATTAAAATTGTGTGTTATATTATAACCGTAGAAATTAATAGAGTGGATTGTAACTAAGACATTAGGCAAGACCGCAAATGACCTAGAAGGGAGGATTCTAGTTTGTTTGTGGTTTTTTATTTGTCTAGGAACCACGTGAGGAGAGTAGAATGTTTCGGATTGTACAAGCGCTCAACAATAATGTCGCTCTGGTAAAAAATGAGCAGGATGAACAAGCCGTTGTCATGGGGCTAGGGATAGTCTTTCAAAAGAAAAAAGGTGATTTAATCACTCCAAGCAAAGTCGAGAAAGTTTTCCTTTTGAAAACAGAGGAATCCAAAGAAAACTTTTTAACCCTTTTGAAAAATATTCCGCTTGATATTCTAACGGTGACTTATAACATGATTGATGATTTGGTAGCCAAATATCATTTTCCGGTTCAGGAATACCTGTATGTGACCCTTACCGACCACGTTTATTCGGTATATCAAAAGCTTTTAAAGGGAGCTTATCAGGAAAGTCATTTACCAGATATTTCAGCGGCGTATGTTACTGAGTTTCAAATGGCGCAAGAAGCTGTTGCTATTTTAAGTCAAAAGTTGTCAGTAACTTTTCCAGATGATGAAGTCGGACGAATGGCTCTGCATTTCATTAATGCCAAAGGTGATTACGAAGTTTCTGATAATAACAAAGAGGATGCAACTAAAAAAGTGCTAGCTTTGATTGAGAACGAATTGGCCAAAAATAACATCAAGCGGAGCGCAGAAAACAGTAATCTTTACGACCGTTTGATGATTCATTTAACCTACCTCATTAATCGATTGCAGATGAACCAGCAAGACAATGCATCGTTGATTAATTTGGAAGAATATGTGAAATCAGATTATCCGCAAGCCTATCAAATTGGGCAGGCCATTTATGATTTGATTGAACAAGAATTAAAAATAGATTTATCGCGTAGTGAACGTGTTTACCTTGTGATTCACATTCAACGCTTATTGAAATAAGGAGAAAATTATGTATCAATTACCAGAAGATTTTATTTTTGGTGGTGCAACAGCAGCCTACCAAGTTGAAGGAGCTACTAAAGAAGGCGGTAAAGGTCCAGTAGCTTGGGATGATTTCTTAGCAGAACAAGGGCGTTTCAGTCCAGATCCTGCTAGTGATTTTTATCATCAATACCCACAAGATATTGAACTTTGTGAAAAATTTGGTGTCAACGGACTTCGGTTATCCATTGCTTGGAGCCGTATCTTCCCAAATGGTACTGGTGAGGTCAACCAAGAAGGAGTTGATTATTACCACAAAGTGTTTGCGGAATGTCAAAAACGCAACATCACAGCCTTTGTCACGCTTCATCACTTTGACACACCAAAAGTTTTGTTTGACAATGGTGATTTTTTAAACCGTGATACGATTGAAGCTTTTGTTAACTATGCAAAATTCTGTTTTGAAGAATTTACAGAAGTTCGTCATTGGAGTACATTCAATGAAATTTACCCAGTAGCAACCAACCAATATTTGCTTGGTATTTTCCCACCAGGAATCAAATATGACCTGTCAAAAGTCATTCAATGTCTGCACAATATGATGTATGCGCATGCGCGTGTGGTTAATTTGTTCAAAGACGGTGGCTACCAAGGTGAAATTGGTGTGGTACATTCTCTTGAAACAAAATACCCAGCAACAGATAGTAAAGAAGATAAACATGCTGCTTTCTTAGATGATGCCCTTTCTATTCGATTCTTACTGGATGCAACTTATCTAGGTTATTATTCAAACGAAACAATGGAAGCGCTTAACGAAATCTGCGCAGCTAACAATGCCAGTTACGACTTCCTTGATAGTGACTTTGAGGAAATGAAAAAAGCCAGTCACCGCAACGATTATCTTGGTATCAATCATTACCAATGTCACTTTGTTAAAGCCTACAATGGCGAAAATGCCATTCATCACAACGGTACAGGTGACAAAGGAACATCTGTTTATAAAGTTAAAGGTATTGGCGAACGCATTTACAAAGAAGGTATTCCAAGAACGGACTGGGATTGGATTATCTATCCAGAAGGTCTGTATGACTTGCTTCTTCGTATCAAAGCAGATTACCCACATTACAATAAAATCTATATCACGGAAAATGGTATGGGCTATAAAGATGAATTTGACGATGGTATCATCATGGACCAACCGCGTATTGATTATTTGAAAGTTTACCTGCAATCTCTTGCCAAAGCAATTGATGCTGGGGTTAATGTTAAAGGCTATTTCCTTTGGTCATTGATGGATTTGTTCTCATGGTCAAATGGTTATAATAAACGCTATGGTTTGTTCTATGTGGATTTTGAAACACAAAAACGTTATCCAAAAGCGTCAGCTTACTGGTACAAACACATTAGCGATACAAAAATTGTAGAATAGGGGATTTAGAAAATGGATAAAAAAGAATTACAAATGTTAGGTTTTGAAATTGTGGCTTACTCAGGTGATGCAAGAAGCACACTTCTTCAATTGCTTAAGGAAGTTCGCTCTGGCAACTTTGATAATGTTGATAAAGCGATTAAAGATGCTGACGAAAATTTGGCTAAAGCTCACAATGCGCAAACACAATTGTTAGCACAAGAAGCAGGCGGTGAAGATTTGGAACTTGGTTTCATCTTTGTTCACGGTCAAGACCACTTGATGACAACCTTGTTGCTACGTGACCTCATTACGGATTTTATTGAATTATATAAAAATCGCTAATTTTTGAAAAAAGAAAGGACGGAACATGGCTTGGTAAAAGCTTACACTCTTTGAAAATCAAATGCAGGCGTTGTTGACTTGATTTGATGAACTTCAGTTTAATCTGCATCAGCGTCGCCTAGCCTGACTTTGATTTTCAGTGAGTATCCTTATTCTCAATAGTCATTTCTGACAGGTCTTGCTTACCCTTAAGACGTATTAGAGATGACTAGCCAAGCCTAGGTTCTTAGGGAGTTGTATCATGAACAAACTCATTCAACAAATTGAAAAAGGGAAACCTTTTTTTGAAAAAGTTTCTCGTAACATTTATTTAGGTGCCATTCGTGATGGTTTCCTTGCGGCAATGCCAGCGATTCTCTTTTCTAGTATCTTTATCTTGATTGCATCGATTCCAGATGTGTTCGGAGTGACTTTACCAGAAGATTTTTCAAACTGGCTTTGGAAGATTTATAACTACTCAATGGGTGTCGTTGCGCTTCTGGTTTCAGCAACAACTGCACGTTGCTTGGCAGAATCTGTAAGATGCCAGGTAATAAGAAAATCAATGCGGTTTCTGTTATGCTTGCCTCAATTGTCAGCTTCTTGATGTTGAGTGCTGATGAGCTTGATGGTGGTCTTGCTAGTGGTTATATGGGGACAAAAGGTATCCTCGCAGCCTTTGTAGCAGCCTTTATCACTGTTAATGTTTACAAATTCTGTGTTATTCGTGACATCACTATCAAGATGCCAAAAGAAGTACCAGGAACGATTTCGCAAACATTCCGTGATATCTTCCCATTCTCATTTGCCGTATTTGCAGCTGTTATCATTGATACTATCATTCGTTATTTCTTTGGCACATCATTTGCAGAAGCTGTTATTACACTTCTTCAACCATTGTTTACAGCAGCAGACGGTTATCTTGGAATTGCTATTATCTGGGGTGCTATGGCGCTCTTCTGGTTCGTTGGTGTGCATGGTCCGTCAATCGTAGAGCCAGCTATCGCAGCTATTATCTATGCTAATGTTGAAACGAACCTTCAATTATTCAAAGCTGGTGAACATGCTTCAAACGTTTTGACTGTTGGTCTTGGTAACTTCGTTGGTACTATGGGTGGTACTGGTGCAACACTTGTCGTTCCATACCTCTTCTTGCTATTTGCCAAATCAAAACAATTGAAAGCTGTTGGTAAAGCTTCATTTATCCCAGTTAGCTTCGCCGTTAACGAACCTTTGCTTTTTGCAACACCAATTATTCTTAACCCTTATTTCTTTGTTCCATTCCTTTTGGCACCAATTGCCAACGTTTGGATTTTCAAATTCTTTGTTGATGTACTTCAGATGAACAGCTTCATGTACGTTCTTCCTTGGGCAACACCAGCGCCAATCGGACTTATTCTTGGTACAGGCGTTAGCCTTCTAGCTGTTGTTCTTGTCCTTGTTTTAATCGTTGTTGATGCGATTATCTACTTCCCATTCATTAAAGCTTATGACGCATCACTTCTTGAAGAAGAAGCTGAAATTGCTGCGCAAGAAACTGCTGCTGAAAGTGTAACTCCAGTAAAAGCAGTAGCTGAAAAAGTTGTTGAGGAAAAACCAGCTGTTAAAGTTACAACTGACAAACCAATCAACGTTTTGGTCCTTTGTGCTGGTGCTGGTACAAGTGCTATGCTTGCTAATGCTCTTACTGAAGGTGCCGCTGCCACAGGTGCAAACATCACAGCGTCAGCAGGTGCTTACGGTTCACATTATGAGATTATGAAAGATTTTGACATGATTGTGCTTGCTCCGCAAGTTAACTCATTCTACGAAGATATTAAGAAAGATACTGACGCGCTTGGTATCAAGTTAGCAGCTACAAAAGGTGCTGAATACATTAAATTAACACGTGACCCAGAAGGTGCCGTAGCCTTCGTAATGTCTTATTTTGCCTAACCTATTCTGGAAAAGCTAGGGAGAAAGATTATGAAAATACTAAAAAAGATTTTTTTGACGACTGTTGCACTTATTGGTCTTGCTGCACTTGGAACTACCGTGACTAAAGCAGATGAGTTCATCAACGGAGCTGATATTTCGATTCTTGATGAAATGGAACAAAGCGGAGCGATTTACAAGAGTAATGGTACTCAAAAAGATCCGCTGACCATTCTGAAAGAAAATGGTGTTAACTACGTTCGTTTGCGACTCTGGGTTGACCCCTATGATGCAAATGGCAATGCTTACGGCGCAGGAACCAATGACTTAAACAGAACACTCAAATTAGCCAAACGTGCTAAAGATAAAGGCTTGAAAGTCTTACTCGATTTTCATTACAGCGATTTCTGGGTTGACCCTGGAAAACAAAATCTTCCCAAAGCTTGGCAGAATCAATCCTTTGAACAATTAAATTCAACAGTGTATTCTTACACGGCTGATGTCCTTAATCAGATGAAATCACAAGGCATTTACCCTGATATGGTGCAAATCGGAAACGAATTAAACAGCGGTATGCTTTGGCCTTACGGGAAAAGCTGGGGTGGTGATGGTCAAGAATTCACTCGCCTAGCAACTTTCTTAAAATCTGGTGTTCAAGCTGTGAAAGATACGCAGACAAGTAATACACCTATCATGCTCCATTTAGCAGACGGTGGTGACAAAGCAGCTTTCCAATGGTGGCTTGATGAAATTACCAATCAATCCGTTGATTTTGATATTGTCGGCATTTCCTATTACCCATATTGGCATGGCACATTAGCAGAACTCTCTGAAAATATGGATAATATCAGCGAACGTTATAACAAAAAAGTTGTTGTGGTTGAAACAGCTTATGCAAATACCCTTGATAATGCTGACCAGAAAACAAATGCCTTTACGGCAACAGAAGAGACTGCTGGTGGTTACAAAGCTAGCCAAGATGGTCAGTATGA
This sequence comes from Streptococcus gallolyticus subsp. gallolyticus DSM 16831, assembly GCF_002000985.1. NCBI lineage: Bacteria > Bacillati > Bacillota > Bacilli > Lactobacillales > Streptococcaceae > Streptococcus > Streptococcus gallolyticus. The sequence continues at coordinate 203,312 of NZ_CP018822.1, forward strand.
ATTTTTGACAGACTTGGTTGATAAAATTAAAGACGTCAAAAATAACAACGGTCTCGGTTTCTTCTATTGGGAACCACTCTGGTATAACGGCAATGTCTCATGGGCAACACAAGCAGGTATGTCATATCTTGGTGTTTCAGATGTAACGGGTAATGAATGGGAAAATCAAGCGGTCTTTGATTTCTCAGGGAATGCTCTACGCGCCGTCAAAGCCTTTAATTACGCTAACCTAACAAACGTTGTTGCTAATAACAGTTTTGAATGGGACGGTTATACCGAAACCCCATCTTCTTGGAACAAATGGACCAACAGTCAAAATGCAGGTATCAAGACAGAAGTTTACGACGATACACGTTACAAGCTCACTTTCTGGTCAGACACAGCTTTTGAAAGTTCCATTTATCAAACGATTAGCAACCTCAGCTCAGGTACTTACAAATTAAGTATTGATGCTATGGGCGACACTAGCCTTGAGACTGCTCAGCTTTATATCAAAAACTATGGCGGCAGTGAGCAAAACATCTCCCTTAAAGACTCTAGCACATGGAAAACGTACACGATTGATAACATCCAAATCACAAACGGACAATGTGAAATCGGCATTTACGTCAATGCCTCTGCTAACAAATGGTTAAACATCGATAACGTCAGACTTGTTAAAGTCGATTAGTTATACATTTCATTTCACCCCCAAGAGCTTAGTCTCTTGGGGGATTTTGGGTGTTGTAAAAAAACGTTAGGTAAGAAAATCCTAACGCTTTTTGCTTAATTTTTTAGTGTTTTGCGGTAATTGCTTGGGCTTTGGTTGAAGTATTTTTTGAAGGCTTTGCTGAATGTGAGACCATCTGTGAAGCCTACGGCGCTTGCGACTTCTGAGATATGAAAAGTAGTGTTGGTAAGTAAATCAGCACTTTTTTCCATGCGGACTTGGATGATATAATCTTTGATCGAATAGCCAGTTTCTTCTTTGAAAATCTTGTAGAGGTAGCTGCGGTTGAGATTGAGTTTATCAGCAATTTCTCCCACTTTTAAAGAAGTTCCATATTGTGAGTGAATTATTTTTTTAGTTTGTCTAATATAATTTTGAATAAGAATACTACCATCAGAAATTGCTTTACTGGGAGATTCTTCTATTAGGTAAGCAAGTAGTTTGTAAAGTTCAGCAATCAGTTGGAGTTCAGTCACGTCATCAAGTTTTTGATCGCGAAATTGAGTTAATTTGACGATTTGATCAAGAACCCTGGACTTAAGTGTTGAATGGCAGAAGTATTGCTCTAGTAGCTGAGTTTTACTTAAAATACTTTCAGCCTTTGAACCGCTAAATCCGACCCAGAGATATGTCCAAGGATGTTCTTTATCAGCTTGATAAAAGGTCACTTTTCCTTTGGGAAGGATAAACATATCACCAACACCAAGTTCAGTGGTTTGGCCATCAATAGTAAATTTTCCTTTACCATCAACAATAAAATGCAGAACAAAATTATCACGAATAGTTGGACCAAAAGAGTAGTTTTTGTCACAAATTTCAGCCCCGTAGTGGTCAACATTTAGATCAAAATTATTGGTATCAAATTCGTTATAGGTATTTAGAACGTTCAAACTATCATCTCCTCTATAAGCAACATTTTACCATATTTGTCCAACATCCTACCATTCAACAAGGGGTAATTTAGTGGTAAAATTTTAGTAAAAATAGAGGAGGAAAACTTGTGGGAATTACAATCAAAGGAAATCTTTTCTATATTCAGAGTAAAGAGATGTCAATGATTATTGAGAATCGAGAAGGTGATTTACTTCTTCGTCATATTGGTGGTAAAATCGCTAACTATCACGGTTCAAATGCGATATTTGAGAAAGATCATGCTTTTTCAGGCAATCCGACTCCCGATAATCGTACGTTTAGCTATGATACCCAACGTCAAATCTTTGGTGTGCATGGCTTTGGTGATTTTCGTTGCCCATCACTTAAAATTCAACATGATAACAATGAATTAACACAATTTAAGTTAAAAGATAGTCATATTTTACATGGAGTTGTTGAGGCAACAGGATTACCTAGTCCTCATTCAATGGAAGGTGCTGAAACATTAGTGTTTATCTTAGAAGATGAATTTGCTAAATTGCGTCTGACGCTTTATTACACAGCTTATGCAGATCGTGCAACTATTTCAACCTTTGCTAAGATTAGTAATCTATCCGATAAAGCTGTTATCATCAACCGTGCTTTATCAACTATGCTTGATGTACCTGCTGGAAATTATGATGTGGTGACTTTGCAAGGAGCTTATGCGCGTGAGAAAACAGTTCGTCGTCAAATGGTCGAGCAAGGCATCTTTAGCATTGCTTCAAATCGCGGAGCTTCTGGTCATGCTCAGACTCCAGCTGTGATTTTGTGTGATAGGACAGCGACGGAGGATGCTGGCAGTGCCCTTGCTTTGCAGCTACTTTATAGTGGTAATTTTCAAGCTTTTGTTCAAAAAAATCAATTGAATGAAGTTCGCTTAGGGATTGGTATTAATGATGATAACTTTGCTTGGCAATTGGCAGCTAGAGATAATTTTGAAACGCCAGTGGCTTTGATGACTTATTCGGCAAAAGGTTTGACACACTTGAGCCAAGAAAGCCAGTTGTTTGTGCAAAATCATATCATGCCAAAACAATTTGCTCATGTTGAGCGTCCGATTCTTATCAATAACTGGGAAGCGACTTATTTTGCTTTCAAGCAAGAAAAATTGCTTGATTTAGTTGATGAAGCAAGCAGACTTGGTATTGAACTCTTTGTTTTAGATGACGGTTGGTTTGGAAATCGATTTGACGATAATCGTGCACTTGGTGACTGGGGTGTCAATGAAGAAAAACTCGGTGGACCATTGAGTGATTTGATTGATAAAGTTCATGCTAAAGGCTTGAAATTTGGTTTGTGGTTTGAACCGGAAATGATTTCTGTAGATAGTGACCTTTACCGTACCCATCCTGATTGGGCTATTCAAGCTGAGGGTCGTGCTCATACTTATTCTCGTAATCAATTGGTACTTAACCTTGCCAACCCTGATGTGGTAGCTTATATTAAATTAGCTATCGATAAAATCTTGACAGAAAATGCTATTGATTATGTCAAATGGGATTATAACCGTAACATCACAAATATCGGAAATGGCGACTCAGCTCTTGCCACTAAGATGCAATCTCATGCATATATGTTAGGTTTGTATGATTTGGTATCCTATTTGACTGGAAAACATAGCAATATTCTCTTTGAATCATGCTCAGGTGGCGGTGGTCGAAATGACCTTGGAATGATGCGCTACTTCCCACAAGTTTGGGCTAGTGATAATACAGATGCCATTTCTCGTTTGCAAATTCAATATGGTTCAAGCTATCTGTACCCAACTATCTCTATGGGTTCCCATGTTTCAGCAAGCCCAAATCACCAAATGGGACGCACAACACCAATTGAAACACGTGGAAATGTTGCTATGATGGGAAATCTTGGCTACGAACTTGATTTGACAAGCCTACCAGAAAGTGAAAAAGAAGTGATTGCTACTCAGGTTTCTCACTACAAAGACATTCGTCCAGTTGTCCAATTTGGGAAGCATTATCGTCTTATCAATCCAGAACAAGGCGCAAATGAAGCGGCTGTGCAATTTGTCTATGAAGATAAAGTCGTTGTAACTTACGTTCGCACACTTTCAATGATTGAAACAATTGAAACGACGCTCAAGCTGAAAGGTTTAGAGGAAGCAGATACCTATCGCTTACAAGAAACAGGACAAGTTTTCTCCGGGGCTGAACTCATGTATGCAGGTTTGACCGTAACTCTCCCACAAGGTGACTATCTCAGCAAACAATACTATTTTGTGAAACAATAAGGAGGTTTTCAATGAAATGGCGTAAACAATTGATAGCTGCTGGCATAGTAGCTTTAGCTACCACTGCTGGTTTAATATTGACGGCGTGTTCAAAAGAGGATGACACATCGGCTGATGGCAAAGTAACTATTGAATATTTCAATCAAAAGACAGAAATGGTGGATACGTTAAAAGAAATCATTAAGGATTTTGAAGCAGAAAATCCTAACATTCACGTTAAAATGACAAGTGTTCCAAGTGCTGGAACAGTTCTAAAAACACGTATGCTTGCAGGTGACGCCCCAGATGTCATTAACATTTATCCTCAGAATGTAGATTTTAAAGAGTGGGCAAAAGCTGGTTATTTTGAAGATATGACAGGTAAGTCTTATCTTGAGAACATCAAAAATAACTATGCAGAAAACTATGCAGTAAATGGAAAAATTTATAGCGTGCCTTTATCAGCCAATGTTTCAGGAATTTACTTTAATAAAACAAAATTTGACGAATTAGGACTCAAAGTTCCAGAAACTTGGGATGAATTTGAAACTTTGGTAAAACAAATCAAGGCTGACGGTGAAACACCATTTGCGCTTGCTGGTAGTGAAGGTTGGACTTTAAATGGTTATCATCAGCTGGCTTACATTAGCGTGACTGGTAGTGGTGATAAGGCAAATGATTACCTTCGTTTTTCTCCCGTTAATTCTATCTCAACTTCTGATAATGAAGTTAAGGAAGTTCTAACTCGTTTGGATTTACTTGCTGATAAGGGGAACCAGCAAAGTAATTGGGAAGGTGCTTCTTACAACGATTCTGTTGTGGCATTTGCGACTGAAGAAGCCTTGATGTTACCAGGTGGTTCATGGGTATTAGCAGCGATTAAACAACAAGATCCTGATTTTGAAATTTCAACATTTGCCTTTCCTGGTGAAAAAACTGGTCAAGAAGTTACAGTTGGAGCGGGAGATTTGGCGCTATCAATTTCATCATCAACAAAGCACAAAAAAGAATGTGAAAAATTTATTTCCTATATGGCGTCAGCTGAGGCTATGCAAAAATATTATGATGTTGATGGTTCACCAGTGTCTGTAGAGGGTGTGGTTGAAGATGACAATTCTCCACTTGCTCCGCTTTATCAGCTAGCATTTACAGATAAACACTATGTTTGGCTTGGTGAAAATTGGACAAGCGAAGAAGATTTCTTTAGTTTGACAGCTAACTATCTTTTGAATCAAGATGCTGATCAATATGTTAGTGAGTTAAATGCATTCTTCAATCCAATGAAAGCTGACGTAAATAAATAGGAGGAGAGTAGAATGCGAAAATTTTTAAATAAGTATTGGGGCTGGACATTTCTGATTATTCCTTTAATGTTACAAGCTATTTTCTTCTATTTTCCAATGTTTCAGGGAGCTTTTTATAGTTTTACGAACTGGACTGGCTTGACTTATAATTTTGATTTTGTAGGGATTAATAACTATAAAATTTTGATGACTGATAGCAAATTCTTTAAGGCGCTTGGGTTTACCTTAATTTTAACTCTTGCTTTAATTGTGGGAGAAATTGTCATTGGTATCTGGGTAGCGCGAGCTTTGAATGCTAAAATCAAAGGACAAACTTTTTTTAGAGCGTGGTTCTTTTTCCCAGCTGTTTTATCAGGGTTAACAGTATCTTTGATTTTCAAACAAGTCTTTAACTATGGATTACCTGCCATTGGTGAAGTTTTGAACATTGAATTCTTGAAAACAAGTCTTCTAGGGACATCTGGCGGCGCCATTTTTGCAGCAATTTTTGTCATGCTATGGCAAGGTGTCGCAATGCCAATTATCCTTTTCCTCTCAGGGCTTCAAACTATCCCAAGTGAAATCACAGAAGCAGCAGCAATTGATGGTGCAAATAGCAAACAAACGTTCTGGAATATTGAATTGCCATATTTGTTGCCAAGTATTTCAATGGTCTTTATCATGGCGCTTAAAGCTGGTTTGACAGCTTTTGACCAGATTTTTGCTTTGACTGGTGGTGGACCAAGCAATTCAACAACTTCAATTGGGCTTTTGGTTTACAATTACGCCTTTTCAAGTAACCAATATGGTTATGCTAACGCTATTGCCTTGATTCTCTTTGCTATTATTGTTTTGGTGTCAGTGTTGCAATTGAAATTATCAAGTCGTTTCGAAGTATAAATGGAGTGAAATATGAAAAAAGAAGAACGTTATCATACTTTTTGGAAATATGTGCTCTTAGTCATGGGATCAATTTTGATTTTGATTCCATTGCTAGCAACAGTCTTTAGTTCATTTAAGACGACTAAAGATATCATGCAACATTTCTTTGCTTTTCCAAATCCTGTCACCTTGAGTAACTACACACGCTTGTTGGCTGACGGTATTGGACATTATTTCTGGAATTCAACGATTATTACAGTTGTTTCGGTGATTTTGGTAACCCTATTTATTCCTGCGGCAGCCTATTCAATTGCGCGTAACATGAGCAAAAAACGCGCTTTTAACATCATGTATAGCTTGCTAATTTTGGGAATTTTCGTGCCATTTCAAGTTATCATGATTCCAATCACAGTTATGATGAGCCGACTTGGTTTGACAAATATTTGGGGCTTGATTATCTTGTATCTGACTTATGCTGTACCGCAAACTTTATTCTTGTATGTTGGTTACATTAAGCTAAGTGTTCCTGAAAGTTTGGATGAAGCTGCTGAAATTGACGGAGCTGATAAATTTACCACATACCGCAAAGTGGTCTTTCCAATGTTAAAACCAATGCATGCCACAACTTTGATTATCAATGCTCTTTGGTTCTGGAATGACTTTATGCTCCCCCTCTTAATGTTGAATAAATCTTCAGAGTCATGGTCATTGCCGCTTTTCCAATACAACTACACAGGACAATACCTCAGCGATTACGGACCAAGCTTTGCCTCATATGTCGTCGGTATTATTACCATCACAATTGTTTATCTTATCTTCCAAAAACACATCATCTCAGGAATGAGTAATGGCGCAGTGAAGTAAGGATACAGAGGCCGTATAGCGAGCGTAGCAAAAATAGGAATTTTGACGAAGAACGTGTACGTTCTAGGACAAAATTATCTTTTTTGCACTGCTCGTAGGTCGTGTTCAATTTAACTTGGTATAGTTGATGGTTGCTAAAGCAATTCATTAACTAACGCTAACCGCTATTGCGGCTTAGCTAACCACCTTACTAGCTCGAAAACAAAATATTATCGATTTTGTTTTCTCACGTCGTAATATATAAGGCGTATAGCGGGCACAGTGAAAAAAATAAGGAAGTGATGCGGTGTCATTAAGGCACAAGGAGGCTCATCTTTTTCACCAAGCCCGTAGCCCGAGTTCAACGATATCACAATATAAATGATGAAAATAAAATAAAGGAATAACTATGGGAATTCAAAATAAAACAATGTTAATCACTTACTCGGATAGTCTGGGTAAAAATTTAAAAGAACTTAAACAAAATCTTGATAAGTATTTCGGGGAGGCAGTTGGTGGTATCCATCTATTGCCATTCTTTCCGTCAACTGGTGACCGTGGTTTTGCCCCTGTCGATTATGATGAGGTAGATTCTACATTTGGTACTTGGGATGATGTGAAAGGCTTGGGTGAAAACTATTATCTTATGTTTGATTTCATGATTAACCATATTTCTCGTCAATCAAAATATTACAAAGATTATCAAGAAAAACACGAAGCTAGTGCTTACAAGGATATGTTTCTTAACTGGGATAAATTTTGGCCAGAAAATCGTCCGACACAAGTTGATGTGGACTTGATTTACAAGCGTAAAGACCGCGCACCAAAACAAGAAATTCATTTTACAGATGGTTCGGTTGAGCATTTGTGGAATACATTTGGTGAGGAACAAATTGACCTTGACGTGACAAAAGAAGTGACCATGGATTTCATTCGAAAAACCATCAAACACCTAGCAGAAAATGGATGTGACCTCATTCGTCTAGATGCATTTGCTTATGCAGTTAAGAAATTGGATACCAATGATTTCTTTGTGGAGCCAGACATTTGGGAATTACTTGATAAAGTGCGTAGCATTGCAGCGGAATCTGGCACAGAATTGCTTCCAGAAATTCATGAGCACTATTCAATCCAGTTTAAGATTGCTGAGCATGACTATTATGTCTATGATTTTGCACTTCCAATGGTGACGCTTTATAGCCTATATAGCAGAAAAGTTGACCGTTTGGCAAAATGGTTGAAAATGTCGCCGATGAAGCAATTTACAACGCTTGATACACATGATGGAATTGGTGTGGTTGATGTCAAAGATATTTTGACAGATGATGAAATTGATTATACCTCCAGTGAGCTTTATAAAGTTGGTGCTAATGTCAAACGTAAATACTCATCTGCTGAATACAATAATCTCGATATTTATCAGATTAATTCGACTTATTATTCTGCACTTGGTGATGATGACAAGAAATATTTCTTAGCACGCTTGATTCAGGTTTTTGCCCCGGGTATTCCACAAGTTTATTATGTTGGATTTTTAGCAGGAAAAAATGACCTTGATTTGTTAGAAAAAACAAAAGAAGGTCGCAACATCAATCGTCATTATTACACGAATGAAGAAATTGCTGAAGAAGTCCGACGCCCAGTAGTTCAAGCTTTGCTCAAACTCTTTACTTTTCGAAATCAATCAGCTGCTTTTGACCTTGATGGCAGTATTGATGTAGAGATATTAGATGAAAATACGCTTGTAATCACTCGCCGTAATCAAGGTAGCAGTGTGGTTGCGGAAGCCCAAATTAATTTAAAAGAGTTAAGCTACGCAGTTAAAGAAAACGGGGAAGAAGTTACTTTCTTATAATCTAAAGGTGGCTGGGCAAACTCCTAGCTTCCTTTTTATTTTTTTGTAACGCAAACGCTTGCGCAAATAACAAGAAAGCGCTAAAATAAAGACAAATAAATCAAAATAGAGGTGCACTATGGAAAAACATTGGTGGCATAAAGCAACCATTTATCAAATTTACCCAAAATCATTTAAGGATTCAAATGGTGATGGAATTGGTGATTTGCAAGGGATTATCAGTAAACTTGACTACTTACAAAAGCTTGGTATTACAGCGATTTGGCTTTCTCCCGTTTATCAGTCTCCGATGGATGATAATGGTTATGATATTTCAAATTATGAGGCGATTGCGGATATTTTTGGAGATATGTCTGACATGGAAGAATTGCTAGCGCAGGCAAAAGCGCGTGGTATTCGCATTATCATGGATTTGGTGGTTAATCACACATCAGATGAACATGCTTGGTTTGTTGAAGCGCGTGAAAATCCTGCCAGCCCATACCGTGATTTTTACATTTGGCGTGATGAACCAAATGAGCTTGATTCTATTTTTGGTGGCTCTGCCTGGGCATATGATGGCAAAACTGGGCAATATTATTTGCACTTTTTCAGCAAGAAACAGCCAGATTTGAATTGGGAAAATTTCGCATTACGCAAGTCTGTTTACGACATGATGAATCGCTGGATTGACAAAGGTATTTCTGGCTTTCGTATGGACGTGATTGACATGATTGGGAAAATGCCAGACCAATTAATTTCTAATAATGGACCAAAATTGCATGATTATCTCAAAGAAATGCATCAAGAAACCTTGGCTGGAAAGGATTTGTTAACGGTTGGCGAAACTTGGGGCGCAACACCAGAAATTGCTAAGCAGTACTCATCCCCAGATGAAAAAGAATTATCAATGGTTTTTCAATTTGAACATATCGGTCTGCAACACAAGCCAAATGCTTCAAAATGGGAATACGAAAAAGAATTAAATGTTCCCGCACTCAAAGCCATTTTCAACAAGTGGCAGACAGAGCTTGAGCTTGGTCAGGGTTGGAATTCGCTTTTTTGGGATAATCATGATTTGCCACGTGTTTTATCTATTTGGGGAGACACAGACACTTATCGTGAAAAATCAGCCAAAGCGCTAGCGATTTGCTTGCACCTAATGCGTGGTACGCCTTACATCTACCAAGGAGAAGAAATCGGCATGACTAACTATCCTTTCAAGGATTTAGGAGAAATTGATGACATTGAGTCGCTCAATTTTGCCAAAGAAGCGCTTGAAAATGGTAAGACGTCAGAAGAAGTGCTAGACAGTATTCGCATGATTGGACGCGATAATGCTAGAACGCCAATGCAATGGGATAGTAGCAAGAATGCAGGATTTTCAACAGCTGATAAGACTTGGTTGCCAGTTAATCCAAACTATCAGGACATCAATGTCCAAGCTGCTTTAGACAATCCAGAATCTATTTTCTATACTTATCAAAAACTCATCAAGCTTCGCAAGGAAAATGAGTGGTTGATTGATGCGGATTTTGAACTTTTAGAGACAGCAGATAAGGTCTTTGCCTATCTCAGAAAAACTGCGGACGCTACTTATCTTGTTGTGGCTAACCTATCAGACCAAGCGCAACCATTTGAATGCGACCTTAGCTACCAAGCAACTATTATCAGCAATACCGCAGAACTTGCTGATTTTGAAAATCATCAACTTCAACCATGGGATGCCTTTTGCGTTAAAGTTGGGTGAAAATATGAAATAAAACGAGCTCCAAATTTAAATTTGGAGCTCGTTATTAACGTCTTTTATTTCGTGCTATCTCGCAATGTTAGGGTGGTTGCAAGTCTTGTCATTGTTGGGATAGTGTTATGGTTGATAAGTTGGCGATTAAGGATGTCAACGGCAGTCCGTCCCATTTCTTCAGTATAGACAGTGATGCTTGATAAGGCTGGAAAGACTTGTTTAGTTAGTGGGGTGTCGTTAAAAGAGATGAGGCTAACGCGGTCTGGCACAATGATACTAGCTTCTTGGAGAGCGCGAAGCGCACCGATTGCAAGGGTGTCATTGGCAACAAAGAAAGCTTGAGGGAGGTCATTACCAAGTTCGGTAATGGCTTTTTTCATTAATTCATATCCTGCTTGTGCTGAAAAATCTCCGACAAATACGTAGTTAGGATTGTAGAGATTATTTTCATAGGCGTAATTTTTGAAAGTACGGAAGCGTTGGTCAACAATGAGTTCTTGTTGGTCGGTTGTGCGTTCTTCGCCAGCAATCATCCCGATTTTTGTGAACCCTTGGTCCATAAAGTAATCAAGCACCTTGATAACAGCATTATCAAAATCAGTGGTCACGCAAGGGTGTCCTGCATTGAGTGTGTCGCTGTCAACAAACACAAGATTTTGAGACAATTTTTCGAGTTTTGAAATTTGTGCGCTAGAAAATTTACCGATGGCAATAATACCACAGATGTTTTCAGAAATCGTTAAAATATCATTATTAAAGTAACGAATAATATCATAGTCCAGCTCTTGAGCGCGTTTTTCGATTCCGATACGAATGCTGTAATAATAGAGGTCATTGAGTTCTTCTTGCTCACTGTACCATTGCACAATAGCAATTTTTTGCCGTTCTTGTAAGATATTTGTGCTGCGTTTGTGCTTTTCGTACCCCAACTCTTCAGCAACGGTTAAAATGCGATGCCGTGTTTCCTCGCTAACAGAAAGGGTAGCATCTTGATTAAGCACCCGAGAAACGGTTGCTGATGAAACCTTTGCCAACTTTGCAATGTCTTTTAATGTAGCCATAAGTCATCCCTTCTTTCTTATCTTTATTATAGCACAAAAATTAATATAAAGAAAATTTTAAGTAAAACTTTAGTAAACTTTATTGACTTAGAACATCAGCAGGTGTACAATGAAACCGTAATCATAGAAGAAGTAAAAAAGGAGACCCTCATGAAAGTTACAGAATTAAAAGAAGCCTTCACAGCCGTATTTGGCAATGAAGCAGACGCAACCTTTTTCTCACCAGGACGTATCAATTTGATTGGTGAACATACAGACTACAATGGTGGTCATGTTTTCCCAGCGGCTATCACCCTTGGAACATACGGTGCAGCTCGCAAACGTGATGACCAAACACTTCGTTTTTATTCAGCAAACTTTGCTGATTTAGGCATTATCGAGGTTGACCTTGCTAATCTTGTCTTTGATAAAAAAGACAGCTGGACGAATTATCCAAAAGGAGTTATCAAATTCTTGCAAGAAGCTGGGCATACGATTAATACTGGTTTTGACCTTTACGTCAATGGGAATATTCCAAACGGTTCAGGCTTGTCATCATCAGCTTCGTTAGAGCTCTTGGTCGGAATTGTTGCTGAAGAATTATTTGACCTCAACTTAGACCGTCTTGACTTAGTAAAAATTGGTAAACAAACGGAAAATGAATTTATCGGCGTTAATTCAGGAATCATGGACCAATTTGCTATTGGTATGGGAGCTGACAAGCAAGCTATTTACCTTGATACCAACACATTAGAATACGACCTTGTGCCGCTTGATTTAGGTGACAATGTCATTGTTATCATGAATACTAACAAACGCCGTGAATTGGCTGATTCAAAATACAATGAACGTCGTGCCGAATGTGAAAAAGCCGTTGAAGAATTGAATCAAGTGCTTGATATCAAGACACTTGGTGAACTTGATTTGCAAGCTTTTGATGAATACAGTTACCTCATTAAAGATGCTAATCGTCTCAAACGTGCTCGTCACGCTGTTTGGGAAAATCAACGCACTCTTCAAGCCAAAGAAGCTTTGATTGCAGGTGAACTTGAAAAATTTGGTCGTCTGGTCAATGCCTCACATGTGTCACTTGAGCATGATTACGAAGTGACTGGTATTGAGCTTGATACCCTTGCTCATACCGCTTGGCAACAAGAAGGTGTCCTTGGAGCTCGTATGACAGGAGCGGGCTTTGGTGGCTGCGGTATTGCCATTGTCTCTAAAGATAAAGTTGATGAATTCACCCAAAATGTCGGCAAGGTTTATACAGAAATCATTGGCTATGCGCCAGCTTTCTACATTGCTGAAATTGCAGGTGGCTCACGTGTCTTGTCTCGAAAATAAGTAAGATTAGAGAAGAAAAATGAAACTTTTAGATACTTTTGTTGCTAAAGTCATTGCAGTTAGCGACTACACAGCAGATGATATGTTTTACTTGCGTAATCGTGTCCTTGCCCTTGTTGGCGAAGAAGGCGTACAGCAAGAAACGAAGCAAACAGAGCTTATTGCCCTCAAAGATGAACTGGTTGACCTAGCCGTGCAAAATGGCAAGGTTGGTGAATTGGTGGCTGAAAAAGATTGTTTGGGTGCTGAGCTAATGAATTTTATCACGCCTGTCCCAAGTCAGGTGAACCGTAAATTCTGGGATACTTATGCAAAATCTCCTCAACAAGCTATCGCAGATTTTTACGCCCTCAGCAAACGCAACGATTACATTAAAGTTGCTGCAATCGCAAAAAATATTGCCTTTACAACACCATCACAATATGGCGATATTCAAATCACAATCAATTTATCAAAACCTGAAAAAGACCCCAAAGCTATTGCACAAGCTAAACTGGTCAAAGCTTCCTCATATCCAAAATGCCAACTTTGCATGGAAAATGAAGGTTACCAAGGTAGGATTAACCACCCTGCCCGTGCTAACCACCGCATTATCCGTATGAAGTTAGGTGATGAAAAATGGGGCTTCCAGTATTCACCTTATGCTTACTTCAATGAGCACTGCATTATTTTAAATACTGAGCATGTGCCAATGGTTATTAGCAAGGATACTTTTGCGCAATTATTGGACATTGTTGATATTTTCCCAGGGTATTTTGCAGGGTCAAATTCTGATTTACCGATTGTTGGTGGGTCAATTTTGACACACAATCACTATCAAGGTGGGCATCATGTCTTTCCTATGGAAATAGCAGAGCTAGACCGTGAGTTTCATTTCAAAGGCTTTTCTGATGTGACAGCTGGTATTGTCAACTGGCCAATGTCTGTTATTCGTTTGCGTAGCGCTGATAAAAATCGTTTGGTTGAACTAGCTGAAACCATTCGCTTGGCTTGGCGTGATTATTCTGATGATAGCGTTGATGTTGTCGCCTATACAGGAGACACACCGCACCACACCGTGACACCGATTGCTCGTAAACGTCGTGGCTTGTTTGAATTGGACATTGTCCTTCGTGACAATCACACGACTGCTGAATTTCCTGACGGTGTTTATCATCCGCACGCTGATGTGCAACACATCAAAAAAGAAAATATCGGTCTGATTGAGGTTATGGGCTTAGCTATTTTACCTCCGCGTCTGAAAGATGAACTGTCAGAAGTTGAAAAATATCTTTTGAACCAGTATAATGAAATCGCTGACTATCACAAAGATTGGGCAGATAATATTAAAAAACGTACGGATATTACGGCTAAATCAGTGCATAATATTGTACAAGAGGAAGTCGGAAAAGTTTTTGTTCGTGTTTTAGAAGACGCAGGTGTTTACAAACGTGATGAAAAAGGTCAAGCTGCCTTTATGCGTTTTGTAGATAGCGTGGGGTTAGAATAGGAGAAATACATGTCAATTTTAGTGCTTGGTGGGGCTGGTTATATCGGTTCTCACATGGTTGACCGTTTGGTTGAAAAAGGTGACGAAAAAGTCGTCGTGGTTGACAGTTTGGTGACAGGGCACCGTGCTGCGGTTCACCCTGATGCGACATTTTATCAAGGCGACCTTGCTGACCAAGACTTTATGCGTAAAGTCTTTACAGAAAATCCAGATATTGATGCTGTCATTCACTTTGCTGCTTATTCATTGGTTGCTGAATCAATGGAAAAACCTTTAAAATACTTTGATAACAATACAGCAGGCATGGTCAAATTACTTGAAGTGATGAATGAATTTGGCGTGAAATACATTGTTTTCTCATCAACAGCAGCAACTTATGGCATCCCAGATGAAATTCCAATCAAAGAAACAACACCACAACGCCCAATTAATCCGTATGGCGAAAGTAAACTCATGATGGAAACAATCATGAAATGGTCTGACCAAGCTTACGGTATTAAATTTGTACCGCTTCGCTATTTCAATGTTGCTGGTGCAAAACCAGACGGTTCAATCGGTGAAGACCATGGGCCAGAAACACATTTGTTACCAATTATTTTGCAAGTGGCACAAGGTGTACGTGAAAAAATCATGATTTTTGGTAATGATTACAACACGCCAGATGGCACAAATGTCCGTGATTATGTTCACCCATTTGACCTAGCAGATGCGCATTTGCTTGCGGTTAAATACCTTCGTGAAGGTAATCCGTCAACGGCATTCAATCTTGGTTCTTCAACAGGATTTTCAAATCTTCAAATTCTCGAAGCAGCTCGTAAAGTGACCGGCAAAGAAATTCCAGCTGAACTGGCTGACCGTCGCCCTGGTGACCCAGATACCTTGATTGCGTCATCTGACAAAGCGCGTGAAGTCCTTGGTTGGAAACCACAATTTGACGACATTGAAAAAATCATTGCCTCAGCATGGGCATGGCACTCAAGCCACCCAAATGGGTATAATGATAGATAAATATAATAGGACACCAAGTTCAACTTGGTGTCCTATTCTTGATTATAAAAGGAGATATTATGGAAATTATTAGGGCTAATGTTTTAACAGATGAGGAATTGTTGGCAGCTAATGTACTTATCAAGGTTGTTCAAGCGTTTGACCAGACACATCGCACACCGTATTTGTCTAATCAGCTTAATTTTGATGCGGATATGGCAGCGTTTTTCTTGGGTTATGATGAGGGAAAATTAGTGGCTTTATTAACCGTTTATGCTGATTGTCAAGAAGCCGAGCTTGCTATTTTGGTTCACCCAAATCATCGTCGAAAGGGGTATGCAAAGGCGCTCTGGCGTGAATTTGATGAGATTAGACGTGATTATCAACTAAGACCAATCATCATGACTGAGAAGTGTTTTTTAGACAAAAATCCTGACTTGATCAGACATTTGGGCATGGTGTTAGAACCTGATTTTGAATATTGGTTGACACGTGAGCGAGAACCATATCCTTTAGAAGAACGCACGGATTTAACCGTTCTTGAGGCTAGTACAGCACATATTGAAGCTATTGCTGATTTCCAAATGAAGGCTTTTAAAGAATCGAAAGAACAAGCGCTTCATTATGCCAAAGGGGCTTTGGAAGATGAGAATGGCAAGCTGTATACTGTCATGAGAGGAGATACAGTCTTGTCCTCTTGTACAGTTGATTTTAGTACGGATTATAACTATTTTTACGGTTTTGCGGTGGTTGAGGATTGCCGCGGTCAAGGAATTGGCACTTATTTTATGAAAAGGCTGGTGAATCAATTGATTGCTGAAAATGAGAAAGCCTTTCAGATTGCAGTTGAGTCAGCTAACATTGCTGCCAAGAGTCTGTATGAAAAATTAGGCTTTAAAGAGCAGACTCAAGTGTTTTATGCGAAAAAATTGACAGATTTCACACGTTGAATCCTTGCTTTATTACCATTTTAACGGTCAATTCTTGCGTTGATAACTTAAATTTGGTATAGTAAATTTTGACCTTATAAATTTGGAGGAAACATATGGGAACAATTATTATGTTGGTTGTGTTGGTTGGTATGATTTGGTTCATGCAACGTTCACAAAAGAAACAAGCTCAAGAACGTCAAAATCAGCTTAAAGAATTAGCTAAAGGTGATGAAATTGTAACTATCGGTGGTCTTTACGGAGTTGTTGACGAAGTAGATGAAGATAACCAAAAAATGGTTTTAGACATTGATGGTGTTTACTTGACATTTGAATTGAGCGCTTTGAAACGTGTTATTAACCGCGCAGAACAAGAAACTGTTGAACCTGAAACAACTGTTATCGAAGAAGCAACAGAAACAGAAGCAGTTGTTGAAGAAGCTACTGAAGAAGCAAGTACAGATACTGCTATTGAAAGCAAAGATTAATACATGAAGTCAGATGTGAAAAACGTCTGGCTTTTTAAATGCAATGTTTGGAGAATTTTCCAGCATAATCTGCTTAAAAGCGTGTAATAAGTGGAGAAAAAATTGCCAATTTATGGTAAAATATTATAACGAGTATGCTTTTAAGGAAATTTTATGTTTAAATTTAGAAAAAAAGAAAAGGCGATAAGCCTTGAAAAGATTCCAAAACACATCGGAATCATCATGGATGGAAATGGTCGCTGGGCGAAGAAGCGTATGCAACCACGTGTCATGGGACACAAAGCAGGAATGGACGCTCTGCAAGACGTCACCATTGCGGCTTCTGAACTTGGTGTTAAAGTTTTGACGGTCTATGCTTTCTCAACTGAAAATTGGTCTCGTCCCGAAGATGAAGTTAAATTCATTATGAATTTACCAGTCGAATTCTTTGATAAATATGTCCCTGAATTGGACGCAAATAATGTCAAAGTTCAAGTTATTGGTGAAACAGACCGCCTGCCAAAAGATACTTTTGATGCGATGAAACGTGCTTGCGAGAAAACAAAGCACAATTCTGGTTTGATTTTGAATTTTGCGCTTAATTATGGTGGACGTTCAGAAATCACAGAAGCAGTAAAAAACATTGCCCAAGAAGTGCTTGAAGCTAAAATCAATCCTGATGACATTACAGAAGATGTGATTTCAAACCACTTGATGACAAATCACTTGCCGTATTTATACCGCGACCCTGATTTGATTATTCGAACAAGCGGTGAGCTTCGACTAAGTAATTTTCTGCCTTGGCAGTCAGCTTATAGTGAATTTTATTTCACACCAGTTTTATGGCCTGATTTCAAAAAAGATGAGCTGATTAAGGCAATTGCTGAATACAATCGACGTCATCGTCGTTTTGGTGGAATATAGAAAGGAAATGTCATGAAACAACGTGTGATTTGGGGGGCGATTGCCTTACTGATTTTACTGCCGTTTCTGTTGTTAGGAGGCTTATCTTTCCAAGTTTTTGCTGGTCTTTTAGCGATGATTGGTGTGGCAGAAATGTTGCGCATGAAACGTCTAGAATTTTTCTCAATTGAAGGTGTTTTGGCGATGTTGGGAGCTTTTGTTCTTACTGTGCCTTTGGATAATTATTTTACATCGCTACCGCTGGACTCAAGTTTTTCAGTTTATGGCTTGCTAGTTTTTCTACTCTTGGCTGGAACTGTTTTAAACAGTGATGATTATTCATTTGACGACGTTTCTTATCCGATTGCGGCTAGTCTTTACGTCGGCATTGGTTTTCAAAACCTTGTTAATGCTCGTATCAGCGGTTTAGATAAAGTTTTATTTGCTTTGTTTATCGTTTGGGCGACTGACATCGGTGCTTACATGATTGGACGTCGTTTTGGACGCCGCAAATTGTTGCCGAAAGTTTCTCCAAATAAAACAATCGAAGGTAGCCTTGGAGGAATTGTCTGTGCTGTTATTGTGGCTTTGATTTTCATGCTTGTTGATAAGGCAGTCTATACACCGCATAATCTTTTTGCAATGCTTATTTATGTTGTGTTGTTTAGTATTTTTGGTCAATTCGGTGATTTGGTTGAGAGTGCTATCAAACGTCACTTTGGCGTGAAAGATTCAGGCAAATTAATCCCTGGTCATGGTGGTATTTTGGACCGCTTTGATTCAATGATTTTTGTCTTTCCAATTATGCATCTCCTTGGTCTTTTCTAATTTGATTGTGAGTTAACGCTGACAAGTCACTCTTGTCGCTTAATGGCTAGTGAATGATTATTAGGATAATATCAAATTTACTGGTACGGAAAGGAGTAAAATGCTCGGAATTTTAACCTTTATTATCGTTTTTGGAATTTTAGTTATTGTCCATGAATTTGGGCACCTTTACTTTGCTAAAAAGTCTGGTATCTTAGTACGAGAATTTTCTATCGGAATGGGCCCGAAAATCTTTTCACATATTGATAAAGAGGGTACCGCTTATACAATTCGTATCCTACCTCTGGGTGGCTATGTACGCATGGCTGGTTGGGGTGATGATACGACGGAAATCAAGACTGGAACACCTGCCAGTTTGACACTAAATCAAGACGGTTTGGTGACACGTATTAATTTATCACAAAAGCAGTTGGACAACACCGCTCTTCCGATGAATGTCACAGCTTATGATTTAGAGGATAAGTTGGAAATCACAGGTCTGGTGCTTGATGAAACGAAAACTTATTCTGTTGACCATGATGCGACTATTGTCGAGGAAGATGGTACAGAAATCCGTATTGCACCGCTAGATGTACAATATCAAAATGCAACAGTTTGGGGACGTTTAATCACAAACTTTGCTGGTCCGTTGAATAACTTTATTTTGGGAACAATTGTCTTTATCCTTCTTGTTTTCATGCAAGGTGGTGTTCAAGATACGTCAACGAATGTTATTCAAGTAACTGACGGTGGTGCCATGCAGGCAGCTGGTGTTGAAAGTGGTGACCGTGTCTTATCCATCGAAAATTATGACATCTCTAATTGGTCTGATTTGACGGAGGCTGTCACAAAAGCAACTGAAAATATTTCAAGTGGTGATACGATTTCTGTAACCGTTGAAACCAGCTCAGGAAAGACTGAAACGCTTGATATAACACCGAAAGAAAATAATGGTAGTTATTATATCGGTGTTTCGCCAGAATTGAAAACAGGTTTCTGGGACAAGGTCACTGGTGGCTTCCAAATGGCTTGGCAAAGCGCGACCGCTATTCTGACAGCTTTGAAAGGCTTGATTTCAAACTTTAGTTTGGATAAATTAGGTGGTCCTGTTGCCATGTACCAAGCTTCAAGTCAAGCTGCTTCAAATGGATTGACTTCAGTTCTTTACTTATTGGCGCTATTGTCAATGAACTTAGGAATTGTGAATTTGATTCCGATTCCAGCCTTGGACGGTGGAAAAATTTTGATGAACCTTATCGAAATTGTTCGTCGTAAACCGCTTAAACAAGAAACCGAAACTTATATCACCCTAGTTGGCGTTGTTATCATGCTTGTTTTGATGATTGCTGTCACTTGGAACGATATTATGCGAGTTTTCTTTTAGATATATCTGATTACGCCTAAATGATGTAGTACAATAATTTATAAATAAAACCTATTTTTTAGAAAGGAATTTATACGGCCTTTTATAAAAAGAAGATAAGTGAGCTACTTGTTTGATTGAAGAGCTTACTTATTTTCATGATTTGACCGTTATATTTTGTTATGAAACAATCACAAATGCTTATCCCTACGCTTCGCGAAATGCCAAGCGATGCCCAAGTTATCAGTCATGCACTTATGGTACGTGCTGGTTACGTTCGCCAAGTCTCAGCAGGTATTTACGCTTACTTGCCACTTGCTAACCGTACGATTGAAAAATTCAAAGCAATCATGCGTGAAGAATTTGAAAAAATTGGTGCGGTTGAAATGCTTGCCCCAGCACTTTTGAATGCTGACCTTTGGCGTGAATCAGGTCGTTACGAAACTTATGGTGAAGACCTTTATAAACTTAAAAACCGTGATAAATCAGACTTCATTCTTGGTCCAACACACGAAGAAACATTCACAAGTCTTGTCCGTGATGCGGTAAAATCATACAAACAATTGCCATTGAACCTTTACCAAATCCAATCTAAATATCGCGATGAAAAACGTCCTCGTAACGGACTTCTTCGTACACGTGAATTTATCATGAAAGATGGTTATAGTTTCCACGCTGACTACGAAGGATTGGACACAACTTACGAAGATTACCGTAAAGCATATGAAGCTATCTTCACACGTGCTGGTCTTGATTTCAAAGGTATCATTGGTGACGGTGGTGCCATGGGTGGTAAAGATTCTCAAGAGTTTATGGCTATCACTCCAGACCGTACAGACCTTGACCGTTGGTTGGTTCTTGATAAATCAATCGCTTCAATTGATGAAATTCCAGCTGATGTTTTAGAAGATATCAAAAAAGAATTGGCATCATGGTTGGTTTCAGGTGAAGATACCATTGCTTACTCAACAGAATCAAGCTACGCTGCTAACCTTGAAATGGCAAGCAATGAATATAAACCAACAACAAAAGTTGTCGCTCAAGAAGATGTCAAACGTGTGGAAACACCAGATTGCAAATCAATTGATGATGTTGCCGCATTCTTGAAAGTTGACGAAGAACAAACAATCAAAACACTTTTCTTCATTGCTGATAATGAACCAGTAGTTGCTCTTCTTGTCGGAAATGACCAAGTCAATGATGTTAAATTGAAAAACTATCTTGGAGCTGATTTCCTTGAACCTGCAAGCGAAGAAGAAGCTGTTGAAGTCTTTGGTGCTAACTTTGGTTCACTTGGACCGGTTAACCTTCCTGAAAATGTCCGCATCGTTGCTGACCGCAAAGTGCAAGATGTTGCCAATGCAGTTGTTGGCGCAAACGAAAACGGCTATCACTTGACAGGTGTTAACCCAGGACGTGATTTTGAAGCGGAATACGTTGATATTCGTGAAGTTAAAGAAGGTGAAATCTCACCAGACGGTAAAGGTGTTCTTAAATTTGCTCGTGGTATCGAAATTGGACACATCTTCAAACTCGGTACTCGCTATTCAGAAAGCATGGGAGCAACAATCCTTGACCAAAATGGACGTGCTATTCCAATCGTTATGGGATGCTATGGTATCGGTGTTAGCCGTATCTTGTCAGCTGTTATCGAACAACATGCTCGTCTCTTTGTTTCTAAAACACCAAAAGGTGCTTACCGCTTTGCATGGGGTATCAACTTCCCTAAAGAATTGGCACCGTTTGATGTACACGTCATCACTGTCAATGTGAAAGATGAAGAAGCACAAGCTTTGACAGCGAAAGTTGAAGCTGAATTGGTTGCTAAAGGTTACGAAGTCTTGGTTGACGACCGTAACGAACGTGTCGGCTCTAAATTCTCAGACAGCGACCTTATCGGTCTCCCAATTCGTGTCACAGTAGGTAAGAAAGCTGCTGACGGTATCGTTGAAGTGAAAATTAAAGCAACTGGCGATACTATCGAAGTTAACGCAGAAAACCTTATCGAAACTCTTGAAATTTTGACAAAAGAAAATTAATGATAACAAGGTCAGGCAGTCAGTCCTGATCTTTTCTTTTGTGTCGAAAAAAGATTCCATTTGTGGTAAAATTAAGAGATAACGTAACTAGAAAAGAAGGCAAAATATGGTAACCAAGAGGTGTATTTTGCTTAGTAGATAAATTTAGTTTTTGGAATTGAGGTAGTTTACGCATTATGTCAGAATTATTTAAAAAATTGATGGAGCAAATCGATATGCCGCTTGACATGCGACAATCTTCTGCTTTTTCATCTGCAGATATTCGTGAAGTTAAGGTGCATTCTGTATCTCGCCTCTGGGAGTTCCATTTTTCATTTGCGGAAATTTTGCCAATTGACATCTATCGTGAATTGTCTTATCGATTGGTGAACACTTTTAAGCAAGCGGATATCAGAGCGACTTTTGATATTCAGGCAGAAACTGTCGATTTTTCACAACCTTTATTGCAAGCCTACTATGAAGAAGCTTTTGAGCATGCTCCGTGTGATAGCGCCAGCTTCAAGGCTTCTTTCAGTAAATTGAAGGTCTCTTATGATGGCACAAAATTATTGATTGAAGCGCCAGCATTTGTTAACAATGACCATTTTCGCAAAAATCATCTGCCTAATCTAGCTCGTCAATTTGAAGCATTTGGTTTTGGCAAACTTACCATTGACATGGTTTCTGATGAAGCGATGACGCAAGCTTTACGAGAAGACTTTACGTCAAATCGCGAAGCTATGGTGGAAAAAGCGGTGCAAGAAAATCGTGAGGCGGTTAAATCTCTGGAAGCTTCTATGCCACCAACTGAAGAAGCACCAAAACCTAAATTTGATTTTAAAGAACGTGCCAAACAGCGCCGTGCAGGTTTTGAAAATGCCGAAATCACACCAATGGTTGAAATCACAACAGAAGAAAACCGAATTGTCTTTGAAGGAATGGTTTTTGACGTTGAAAAGAAAACAACTCGTACAGGACGTCACATTATTAATTTTAAAATGACTGACTACACATCAAGTTTTGCCATGCAAAAATGGGCAAAAGATGATGATGAGTTGAAAAAATACGATATGATTGCCAAAGGGTCATGGCTTCGAGTTCGTGGAAATGTTGAAAATAATAATTTCACCCATGCATTGACCATGAATGTGCAAGATGTCAAAGAGATTGTTCATCATGACCGCAAGGATTTAATGCCAGAAGGTCAAAAACGTGTGGAATTCCATGCCCATACGAATATGTCAACTATGGATGCGTTGCCAACGGTTGAAGAATTAATTGATACAGCAGCGAAATGGGGACACAAGGCTGTTGCTATTACTGACCACGGCAATGTGCAAAGTTTCCCACACGGTTATCACAGAGCACGTAAAAATGGTATCAAGGCGATTTTTGGTTTAGAAGCTAATATCGTTGAGGACAAAGTGCCGATTGCCTACAATCCTCAAGATATTGAGTTAAACGAAGCTACCTACGTCGTATTTGACGTGGAAACGACTGGGCTTTCTGCGGTCAATAATGACTTGATTCAGATTGCGGCTTCAAAAATGTACAAGGGAAATATTGTTGAGCAGTTTGATGAGTTCATCAACCCAGGTCATCATTTATCAGCTTTTACAACGGAATTGACTGGTATTACGGATAATCATGTTCGCAATGCTAAACCGATTGAAGAAGTCCTTCAAATGTTCCAAGATTTTTGTCAGGATACTGTGCTAGTTGCCCACAATGCAACCTTTGACGTTGGCTTTATGAATGCCAATTATGAACGTCATGGCATGCCAATCATTACACAACCTGTCATTGATACCTTGGAATTCGCCCGAAATCTCTATCCAGAATACAAACGTCATGGTTTGGGACCATTGACCAAACGGTTCCAAGTTTCGCTAGAACACCACCATATGGCGAACTACGATGCGGAAGCAACGGGGCGCTTGCTCTTTATTTTCTTGAAAGAAGCACGTGAAAACCACAATTTAACCAATATGATGGATTTGAATACGAAATTGGTTGCTGAGGATTCTTACAAGAAAGCACGTGTCAAACACGCGACGATTTATGTTCAAAACCAAACAGGTTTGAAAAATATTTTCAAACTCGTCAGCCTTTCTAATGTCAAATATTTTGAAGGTGTGGCTCGTATTCCGAGAACGGTTCTTGACGCCCACCGTGAAGGGCTCTTGCTAGGAACAGCCTGCTCAGAGGGCGAAGTTTTTGATGCGGTCTTATCTTCAGGGGTGGATGCTGCGGTTAAAGTAGCGAAATATTATGATTTCATCGAAGTTATGCCACCAGCGCTTTACGCTCCGCTATTGGCACAAGGAACAATCAAAGATGAAGAAGGTATCCGACAAGTCATCCGAGATTTGCTTGAGGTTGGACGTCGTCTGAACAAGCCTGTTTTGGCGACTGGGAATGTCCATTATATCGAGCCTGAAGATGAGATTTACCGTGAAATCATTGTCCGTAGTTTAGGGCAAGGGGCACCGATTAACCGTCCGATTGGTCGTGGTGAAAATGCCCAACCTGCTCCGCTACCAAAAGCGCATTTCCGTACAACCAATGAAATGTTAGATGAATTTGCCTTTCTTGGCGAAGATGTCGCGTATGAAATTGTTGTTAAGAATACCAATGATTTTGCTGACCGTTTCGAGGAAGTTGAGGTTGTTAAGAAAGACTTGTACACACCTTTCCTTGAAAAATCAGAAGAACGTGTCGCTGAAATGACCTATCAAAAAGCCTTTGAAATCTATGGTAATCCACTTCCTGATATCGTCGATTTACGTATTGAAAAAGAATTAACGTCAATTTTGGGTAATGGATTTGCCGTGATTTACTTGGCTTCGCAGATGTTGGTAATTCGTTCCAACGACCGTGGTTACTTGGTTGGTTCGCGTGGTTCGGTTGGGTCAAGTTTCGTGGCAACCATGATTGGAATTACCGAAGTTAACCCAATGCCACCGCATTATGTCTGTCCAAATTGTCAGCATTCAGAATTCATCACCGATGGTTCTGTTGGTTCTGGTTATGATTTGCCTGACAAGGATTGCCCAGAATGTGGCACACGTTACAAGAAAGATGGACACGATATTCCGTTTGAAACCTTCCTTGGTTTTGATGGAGACAAGGTTCCCGATATCGATTTGAACTTCTCTGGTGATGACCAACCGTCAGCTCACTTGGATGTTCGTGATATTTTTGGTGAACAATACGCCTTTCGTGCTGGAACCGTAGGTACGGTGGCAGACCGTACTGCTTACGGATTTGTTAAAGGTTACGAACGTGATTATGGCAAATTCTATCCAGAAGCAGAAGTGGAACGCTTGGCACAAGGTGCAGCTGGTGTTAAACGTACGACTGGACAACACCCAGGTGGTATCGTTGTTATTCCAAACTACATGGATGTGTATGATTTTACCCCTGTTCAATACCCAGCGGACGATTTATCAGCAGAATGGCAAACCACTCACTTTAACTTCCACGATATCGATGAAAACGTCTTGAAACTTGATATTCTCGGTCATGATGATCCGACCATGATTCGTAAATTGCAGGATTTATCTGGTATCGATCCTAAGGATATTCCTGCTGATGACCCAGACGTTATGGCGCTTTTCTCAGGCACAGAAGTGCTTGGTGTCACCCCTGAACAAATCGGAACGCCGACAGGAATGCTTGGTATTCCAGAATTTGGGACAAACTTTGTTCGTGGTATGGTTGAAGAAACTCACCCAACAACATTTGCCGAATTGCTCCAGTTATCAGGACTTTCTCATGGTACCGACGTTTGGCTAGGAAATGCTCAAGACTTGATTAAAGAGGGGATTGCCACGCTGAAAACCGTTATCGGTTGTCGTGACGACATCATGGTTTACCTCATGCACGCAGGTTTGGAGCCAAAAATGGCTTTTACCATTATGGAACGTGTGCGTAAGGGAATGTGGCTTAAAATCTCTGACGAGGAACGCAATGGATACATTGAAGCTATGCGAGAAAATAATGTGCCCGACTGGTACATTGAATCCTGTGGTAAAATCAAGTACATGTTCCCCAAAGCCCATGCGGCAGCCTACGTTTTAATGGCGCTTCGTGTAGCTTACTTTAAAGTACATTATCCGATTTACTACTACTGTGCTTATTTCTCAATCCGTGCTAAGGCCTTTGACATTAAGACAATGAGTGCTGGGCTTGATGCGGTGAAAGAACGCATGGCTGATATTTCTAATAAGCGTAAGAATAACGAAGCTTCAAATGTTGAAATTGATTTATACACCACACTTGAAATTGTCAATGAAATGCTCGAACGTGGTTATAAATTTGGTCAACTTGACCTTTACCGTAGTGATGCAACCGAGTTTATCATCGACGGTGATACACTTATTCCACCATTTGTAGCGATGGACGGTCTTGGTGAAAACGTTGCTAAGCAAATTGTTAAAGCACGTGAAGAAGGAGAATTCCTCTCAAAAATGGAACTCCGCAAACGTGGTGGCGTTTCAGCCACATTAGTTGAAAAAATGGACGAAATGGGAATCCTTGGCAATATGCCAGAAGATAACCAATTAAGTCTGTTTGATGATTTCTTCTAAGATAGAAACTTAAACTAGGATAGAAACGAACAAATTGCTTTCAGAAAAACTGGCGTGGTTTGTTCGTTTTCTTATGATATTTATTTTTAAAGGGAAATTTTTAAGGAGACGAAATGGCGAATTTCAAAAATAATGCTGTAAAATCAATGGTTGTGATGCGAAAAGCTTTTCGCACGATTGATGCTAGAGTATCAGAGTCGTTTAAAGTTGACCATTTGACACCGACTCAATTTGGTGTTTTAGACGTTCTTTATGCCAAAGGACCGATGAAAATCGCAGAGCTACTAGACAGTATGTTGGCAACTTCTGGCAATATGACGGTTGTCATCAGAAATATGGAGAAAAAAGGTTGGGTGACACGTACCACTTGCCCTCACGATAAACGAGCTTATCTGGTTGGGTTAACAGAGCAAGGACGCCAGGTCATTGAACACGCTCTGCCACTCCATATCGCTAAAGTTGAGGAAACTTTTTCAGTGCTAACAGAGGACGAACAAGCAGAACTCATTCGACTTTTGAAAAAATTCAAACCTTGTGAGCAAAATAATTTACAAAATCAAAAATAAAGCGTACAATGACGGCATATAAAAAAGCACTATTTAGTGATAAATGATACTTTGATTTCTTTAAAACTAATCATTACTAAATAAATAACCTTTTTAAGGAGACTCACATGAAAAAAATTCTATTTGTTGTCGGTTCATTGCGAAGCGGTTCTTTCAATGCTCAATTCGCTAAAAATGCTGAAAAAGTACTTGAAGGAAAAGCAGAAGTTAGCTATCTTGATTGGTCACAAGTACCAGTCTTTTCACAAGATTTAGAAGCTAATATTCCAGCGGCTGTTCAGGCAGCTCGTCAAGCTGTTTCAGAAGCTGATGCTATCTGGATTTTCTCACCTGTTTACAACTTTGCTATCCCAGGTTCTGTGAAAAACTTGCTAGACTGGTTGTCACGTGCCATTGACCTTTCAGACCCAACAGGTCCATCAGCAATCAATGAAAAAGTAACGACGGTTTCTATTCTTGCTAATGGTGGTCACGAACAAGCGGCAGAAAGCTATCGTGCCTTGCTCCCATTCATCCGTACACAATTTGTCGATGAAATCACAACGACACGTGTAAATGATTCAGCTTGGGTGGATGGTGTGTTCGTTCCAACAGAAGAAGTTCTTGCAAATCTTGACAAACAAGCTCAAGCCCTTCTATCAGCAATCGACTAAATCAAATCATACACAAAAAGCTCATTGTCAGCCGTAATGGTTGATAATGAGCTTTTTTATATTGGGGATACATCTTAATATCAAATTGATGATATTAACAACTATATTCTATATCAAATTATTAATTAATAGAGAGTAGTGTTGGCTTTTTGCCCGATAAGGAACAACACAATTGCTACGATTCCAGAGACAAACCCAGCAATGCCAGCGATAGCACCGATTATAGTGACAACATTAGAGATAATTCCATGGTTACCCACGTGGTTTAGTAAGCTAATCAGGCTAAGTGACAACCAACTCATTGCCGTCAAAGCAAAGGACAAGAGTAACATTTGATTATGTCGTTCTAATTTCACCATAAACTTTTCTCCTCAAGAGCTTTCTCTGTTTGAATAGTATTATTTATTGCTAATACTAATAAGCTAACTATATCACAATAAAGGCGTGACTTACGATATTCTCAAATATGAAATTTATTTCCCCAAAAATCTCATATTCGAAAATAAATATATACTTTTAAACGAAGATGTTTTTTTATTACGAATGGTTTTGCTAAAATGGCATCTAAGTTCGCCTTAGCCACAAAAAAACTCATTGTCAATTTCTGCGAAAGACAATGAGCTTTTTGTTTTATTCGATAATTAGCATACCTTCTTTAATGGCAAATGGATTTTTTTCATCAATGCGGTCGTAGAACATGATACCATTGGTGTGGTCAATTTCGTGTTGAACGACGATTGAATTATAACCTTTGAGTTTAATGCGATGTTTTTCACCATTTTTATCAAAGTAATCAACGGTTACACGCGAGTGACGAACCACATAGCCTTCGACAACACGGTCAACAGACAAGCATCCCTCACCGTCAGCAAGCGCAGCATCTTGAACAGAATGTGCCACAACTTTTGGATTGTACATAACTTCTTGTAAGCTATAAGCTTCTTTTGGTAGATTACCGTCTTTGTCTTCAGGATTTGGAACGAGAACAGCAATGATGCGTTTTGAAATGTCTAATTGTGGAGCTGCTAGACCAACACCACCACGCAAGCCCATTTTTTCAGCTGTCACAGGGTCTTGTGAGTTTTTCAAGAATTGTAACATTTTTTCGCCTAGAATAATTTCTTCATCAGACAAAGGAAACGTTACTTCTTCGGCAACCGCACGAAGTGTCGGATTGCCTTCACGAATGATGTCATCCATATTGATTAAATGACTTGGTTTTGCTAATTTTTCAATAACTGACATATTTTCTCCTCAATTTATTCTATAATAACAATATAGCACAAAAATGCGGAACGAGAAAGTTAAAGGCTTAATTAGTGATTTTTAGGTCAATCAATTGCGTCATGTCTTTGATGTAATAATAGGGTCTGCGTTTTTCGATGATTCCTGTATCAATCAGTTCATGAATGACACGCAGTAAATGACGGTAGCTGACGCTAAATGAATCAGCAAGGCTTGTCAATTCTAATTTGAAAACACCTTTTTCCTCGATAGCCAAGATATGCGTTGCTAAGCGTTCTTTCAATGTGTAATTTAAATTCGTTGACGCGCGAATGTTTTGCTCGTAGAGAGATTGTGCTAAGCCTTTGCTCAAGTTTAAAAGCAGAGCATTGTCAGCAAGCAATTGTTCACGAATACCAGCTAAGGGGAGTTGGATAATGAGAGTATCCTCGAGGGCGATAACAGATGATACGACAGGCTGGTCTGTTAATAACTCAATATCACCGATTAAGGTTGGCTTTTCTTTAATGTCAAGAATGTGCTCTTTTCCGTTAAAAAGTCGGCGAACAATTTTAAGTTTTCCCTTGGCAAAGTAAGAGAGTGCTGTTAATGATTCGCCTTGATGACAAATGGCATCCCCAGCAGATAGTTGCAAGACTTGCAATTTATCAAAATAATGAGTAGGGAAGATTTTTTCTAGCTGATATTCTTTAATATAGGCTTCTAATGACACGTATATCTCCTTTTAATTGTGACAAAAGTCATATTTTTATGCGTTAACTTTGATTATACTTGATTTGATGAAAAAAACAAGTAAGGAGTTCATATGAAAGCACTTTTGGAGAAACTTAGTCTCTTGTCACTGTCTCTCATGTTGGTTTCGACCTTTTCAACGTCAACAGCTTTACCGCAAATGATTACAACGTTTCAGCAACAAGGCTATGCTGCAAGTCAGGTTGAAATGCTATTTTCCATTTCCTCTTTTGCCATTATGGGAATGTTGGTGATAAATCCATTCTTGGACCGTTTTCTGTCAGAACGCAGCAGTATCATTTTAGGACTGTCATTCATTGCATTTGGTGGAAGTTTGCCCGTTGTTGGCAAAACGTATGCGCTGGTTGTTGTCTCACGTGTGCTTCTAGGAATGGGAATTGGTCTGATTAACGCGCGTGCGATTAGTATCATTAGCGAAAATTACCAAGGAAATGAGCGCGCACAAATGCTTGGCTTTCGTGGGTCGTTTGAAGTGCTAGGCAATGCTTTTTTAACAGCTCTGGTAGGTTTTTTAGTGCCGTTTGGTTGGTCATGGGCGTTTATCGTTTATCTGTTTGCCTTACCTATTTTACTGTTTTATTTGCTGTTTGCTCCAAAACGAGCTGTTGTAGCGGAAGTGGCTAGCCAAAAAACATCAGCTAAATTTACAAAAAAAGATATTGTGTATATTGTCGGATTGTCTTTATTGGCAGGATTTGTGATTAATATTAATAGTGCCAATAGCCTTAGAATTCCAGTTATCGTTGACCAACTGCACCTTGGAAGTCCACGCCAAGCTAGTTTGATTTTGAGCGGCATGATGTTAATGGGAATTCTCTCTGGTATTTGCTTTGAAGGCTTATTAGCACGATTTAAGAAACAGTTGATAATTGTTTCCTTGCTTCCATTTGCTCTTGGGTTGTTTATGCTTGGTGTGGCACACAATCTCTGGTTAATGCTTATCGGAGCAATGCTTTCGGGGTTCTGGTACAGCATTGTGGTTACAAGCGTCTTTAGCAATGTGTCAAATAAAATATCGCCACAATTGATTGGACATGCGACAACTTTGGTTCTGCTATTTTGTAATTTTGGCGGAGCTAGCGCAGCCATTGTCCTAAATCTTTTTTCAAAAATCAATCCACAACCTGGTTTTGCCTTTGTGATTTATGCTATTATTAGCCTAATAATCAGCCTTGTCTTGATGTTTAAAACACGCTTTTTAAGCCAAAAATGATACAATAAACCTATGAAAATGATACAAAGGTTACAATTACTAGAACACCTAACACCGACAGAACAGATTTTAGTAGATTACTTAAAAGAAAATCCAGAAGAATTTATTGCCTTAAAGCCAAGAGAAGTCTCAGATAAACTTTTTATTTCTGTTTCGACTATTTACCGCTTGATTAATAAGCTGGGATTGCGTGGGGTCAATGACTTGAAATTACTTTTGCGAACAGACCTCCAACAAGGTCAAAATCACCAAGTTTCAGATATTGATTTTCCAATTTTAGAAACGGATACGCACTATGAAGTGATGTTGCGGTTAAAAGAGGTTTATGAGCGAACAATCGAGGATACCTTGGGGTTAGCAGACCCAGAAACGTTGGTTTCTGCCGTTGAAAAAATGTCAAAAGCAAACATCATCGACATTTATACTTCATCAGCGAATCTGTATTTTGCGGAAAATTTTCAATTTCAAATGCAGGAGATTAATCAGCTGGTGGCGGTACCAAAAGACGACTATATCAAGAGTTTGACAGCGACAAACAGCGATAGTAGTCACTTGGCTTTCGTGATTTCGTTTGGTGGTCGCGGCTCTTCAATGGAGGCCTTTTGCAAGATATTGAAGAAAAATCAGGTACCTATTATTCTCTTGACATCAACACAAGGAAATCCCTTGACAGCTTATGCTGACGATATTATTTACATGGCTTCTTCTGAAAATCACTACAATAAGATGTCGTCATTTTCGACACGAATGACCTTACTTTATTTGTTAGATAGTTTGTACTCTTTGTATTTCCAATTAAATTACGACCAAAATTTGGCATTCAAATTGGAAGCTTATGAGCGAATGACCAAAACGAAAAAAGAATAAAAAAACTTGGTAACTACTCCTAATACCTATCTGATTAGGATTTAGCCCAAGCTTTTTTTGTTTGCTATAAGTGAGATTCGCAAATGCTGGATAGGTAATCTGCCCATAGCAAAGCCTATTAAACGGTCAATTCTAAACGATTTCCTTCGGGGTCACAAACGACGGATTCGTAGTAACCGTCACCAGTTGTTCGGGGTTGACCTAAAACATGATAGCCATCGTTTTCAAGCTGTGCCGTTAACTGATCAACGGCTTCTTTACTACCAAGTGAAATGGCTAAATGAGCAAAGCCAAGACTCTCATCAACGCCTTCAGAAATGTCCTCGCGATGACACAATTCCAATCGAGCAGCATTGTCAGGGAAGCTTAAAAAGTAGGAAGAAAAACCTGTTCGTGGATTGTGATAACGTTCAGAAGCTGTTGTTTGAAAGTATTTAGCAAAAAACTCTTTCATCGTTTCTAAATCACGTACCCAAACACCGATGTGTTCAATTTTTATCATTTCTATCTCCCGTTTAATCAAATGTTAAAGTAATCTCGTAACGTTTCAGCGATACCGTCCTCGTCGTTAGAAAGGGTAATAATATCGGCAATGTCTTTCAATTCTTGCACAGCATTTGCCATTGCCACCGCAGTTCCAGAATAAGTCAGCATACTAGCATCGTTTTGTCCGTCACCAAAAGCAATCATATCCTCTGGTTGATAACCGAGCGGTGCTAAAACAGTATCCAAGGCTTTTGCCTTGTCGATTCCTTGAGCAGTAAATTCATAATAAAAATCTGCCGTAAACATTGAACTGAGTTTGCCTTCAAATGGTGCAGCAATTTCTTTGTAATGTGCAGTAAGATAATCGCTACTGCCAGCCAATAAGATTTTATTGAGCGGGAAATCAGCAAAGGCAGCCAAATCACGCTTTTCAGCTAGCAAATATTTACCGCCACGTGATTCGTATTCAATGATATTAATGTCTAGATTCTTTTTCTCCCAGTGAATCATGTTGTTATAGACATCGTTGACGTACATATAATCCCCTTTGCTAATCATTGGGATGACATCAAATTGTTTCACGTGTTCAAGAACTGCTTGTCCTTCTTCAACCGTCATGGCTTGATTGAAAAGAATATCGCCAGATTCACAATCCACTACCACAGCGCCATTATAAGCCACTAAAAGCCCGTGGTGCTTGTCCATTGCTAATTCTTTAGCAAAATCCTGCATACCACTTACAGGACGACCAGAAGCCAAGATGAGACGTGCTCCTTGTTCTTGAGCGGCTAAAAGAGCTTCTTTTGTTTTAGGAGTGATTTTTTTCTCGCTGTTTGTCAATGTTCCGTCAATATCCATGATAATTAAAGATTTTGTCATAAGAGTTCTCACTTTCTTGTTGTTTGATTTCAGTATAGTTGATTTTGGAAAAGATGAAAATAGCTGAGCGTTGTTTAGAATGTTCTTGTCATTTTTTCTGACTTTCTTGATAAATTTTTGAAAAAAGTTTTTCAAACGGATGACTTCCAAATAACTTTTAGATGACCTTAGCTAAAAACATTAAAAACCTTTGACAAAAGCAGCAGTAATCTGCTACAATAAGGACTGTCGTATGACAAGTAACTTTTTCTTGGTTGTAGGAGACGCCAAAAACCTACGACTCGGATGAAGCAATATAAAGGAGAAAAATATTATGGCAATCTCAAAAGAGAAAAAAAATGAAATCATTGCTCAATACGCACGTCACGAAGGTGACACAGGTTCAGTTGAAGTTCAAGTAGCTGTTCTTACTTGGGAAATCAACCACCTTAACGAGCACATTAAACAACACAAAAAAGACCACGCAACTTACCGTGGATTGATGAAAAAAATCGGTCACCGTCGTAACTTGTTGGCATACCTTCGCCGCACAGACGTTAACCGTTACCGCGAATTGATCGCATCACTCGGACTTCGTCGTTAATCAGACGCCCAAGTCAACTAAAAGCTTCTTGGATTTTTCCAAGGGGCTTTTTTGTATTTTCCAAAATGATTTCTCCTTTAAAAAGACAAATTTTACAAAAAATGAAAGCAAACGATAATAACCTTGAGATGATTAAATAAAATGAGAGAATCGTGTCAAAAGTGATAAAAACATTAATATAGCAAGGTTTACGGCGTTTCTTTTGTATCCCCTTACAACGCTTTTGTAATAAAAATGAAAAAGCTTACAAAAAATACTTGACTTTTTTTGAAAAAAGTTTAATATAGTTGGTGAAGAATATCACAATGATTGATAGTTGAAGAACTTAACCTTTGATTTTGTGTAGTGAAGAGAGTTTTTTGACCTCTGTTGAGGTTTTAGACGACTATACAGGCTTTGTTTTTATCTTGGTGTCATTCATTCATTGTTCTTCTTAAAAATTGAGGCACTTATTTTAAGGGTACTTATAAGGAGGTTTTCTTAATGGCTAAAGCAACAAATGCAGATGTAAAGAATAACGAGTTGAGCGCTGAAGAAGCAGCCCAGCAGTACACAGGGGCTCTTGTCGATAAAGCTCTTGAAGCTGAGCGCGTTTATGCAACTTATTCACAAGAACAAGTTGATAAAATTGTAGCAGCTATGGCTCTTGCAGGTTCTGAAGCTTCGCTAGAATTGGCAAAAGAAGCACATGCCGAAACTGGTCGTGGTGTCGTTGAGGATAAAGATACTAAAAACCACTTCGCAACAGAATACGTTTACGAACGTATCAAAAATGAAAAAACAGTTGGTATCATTGGTGAAGATAAGGTTTCTGGAAGTATTCAAATTGCAGCACCTCTTGGTGTTTTAGCAGGTATTGTCCCAACAACAAACCCAACATCAACAACAATGTTTAAAATTTTGGTAGCGTTGAAAACACGTAATGCCATTGTTTTTGCATTCCACCCACAAGCACAAAAATGTTCAGCTCATGCAGCAAAAATTCTTTACGACGCTGCGGTGAAAGCTGGTGCTCCTGAAAATATTGTCCAATGGATTGAAACGCCATCAATCGCTAACACAACAGCCCTTATCCAAAACAAGAAAATTGCTTCTATTTTGGCAACTGGTGGACCTGGTATGGTAAATGCAGCCCTTAAATCAGGTAACCCATCAATGGGTGTTGGTGCAGGTAATGGTGCTATCTATGTTGATGCAACTGCTCATATTGACCGCGCTGTGGAAGACTTGTTGTTATCAAAACGCTTTGATAATGGTATGATTTGTGCGACTGAAAATTCAGCAGTCGTTGAAGCGCCAGTTTATAAAGAATGGTTGCAAAAAATGCAAGATAAAGGTGCTTACTTAGTACCTAAGAAGGACTACAAGAAAATTGAAGACTTTGTTTTCAATGACAACCATGGTGTAAACGGTCCTGTTGCCGGAATGCCAGCAACTTGGATTTGTGAACAAGCTGGTGTGAAATTGCCAGAAGGTAAAGATGTTCTCTTGTTTGAGCTTGACAAGAAAAACATCGGTGAAAAACTATCATCAGAAAAATTGTCTCCACTCCTTTCAGTGTACAAAGCTAAAGATCGTGAAGAAGGTATCGAAATTGTTGAAGCGCTTCTTGATTATCAAGGTGCAGGACACAATGCCGGTATCCAAATTGGTTCACAAGCAGACCCATTTGTAGCAACATATGGCGATGCCGTGAAAGCATCACGTGTCTTGGTTAACCAACCAGATTCAGTCGGAGGTATCGGTGATGTCTATACAGACGCACTTAAAGCCAGCTTAACACTTGGAACAGGATCATGGGGGAAAAATTCATTGTCACACAATCTTTCAACTGGCGATCTCTTAAATATCAAGACTGTTGCGAAACGTCGTAACCGTCCACAATGGATTCGCTTACCAGAAAAAACTTACTACGAAAAGAATGCTATCTCATATTTGCAAGATGAATATGAACCAATGCAACGTGCTTTGATTGTAGCAGACCCAGGTATGGTTCAATTTGGATTTGTTGACACTGTCCTTGCTCAATTGGCATTGCGTGATGAAAAAGTCGCAACATCAATTTACGGAACAATCAAACCAGACCCAACTCTTGGACAAACAATCGAAATTGCAAAACAAATGCGTGATTTCAAACCAGATACAGTCATTGCAATTGGTGGTGGCTCTGCTATTGATGCATCTAAGATTGCACGTTTAATTTATGAAGTTTATCTTGACCGTGGTGATGAATTCCTTGATAGTTATGATGCTGTTAGCGAATTTTTCCTTGAATTGCAACAAAAATTCATTGATATTCGTAAACGTATTGTGAAATTCAAACATCAAACAACAACACGTCTCTTCTGTATCCCAACCACATCTGGTACAGGTGCTGAGGTGACACCATTTGCGGTTATTACTGATGATTATACACACGTGAAATACCCACTTGCTGATTATGAATTGGTACCACAAGTTGCTATTGTTGATCCAGAATTTGTTATGACTGTGCCAAAACGTACAGCAGCTTGGTCAGGATTAGATGCTTTGTCACATGCTCTTGAATCTTACGTATCAGTTATGGCATCTGACTTTACACGTCCATGGTCTCTTGAAGCTATCAAGTTGATTATTGAAAATCTTGAAGATGCTTATAACTACGATCCTAAGAATCCAACACTTCGTGGTGAAAAAGCTAAAGAAAACATGCATTATGCAGCAGCTATTGCTGGTATGGCATTTGGTAATGCTTTCTTAGGTATCAACCATTCACTTGCTCACAAAACAGGTGGTGAATTTGGACTTCCACACGGTTTAGCTATTTCAATCGCAATGCAACATGTTATCCGCTATAACGGTGTATCTGGTAATGTTAAACGCTCAGTTTACCCACGTTATGAAGAATACCGTGCTCAAAAAGATTACGCAGATATTGCGCGTTATATTGGTCTTAAAGGTAAAGATGATGCAGAATTAGTCGAAGCACTTTGCGACCGCATTGATAAATTGATGCATGCTGTTGACGTTGAACCAAAACTTTCTGCTAATGGTGTTACAAAAGAAGCCTTTGATGCAGCAGTTGATCGTTTGGCAAGCTTGGCATATGATGACCAATGTACTCCAGCAAACCCACGTCAACCATACATTTCAGAATTGAAACAACTTTTGATTGATATGTTCTAATATTAGTTGTTTAGTTAGCAGTCAATACCTTAAAAGCCTCCCTTTGGGAGGCTTTTATGTTACAATAAGGATATGATATTTGGAATTTTAGCATTTTGTTTTGTTTTAATGGGACCGCTAGGGTTGATTTTTCTTGGTTTGAGTTTGTCAATTGGTCACCGTTGGAAATATATGTGGCTTTTGTCACTAGCATTTGGAATTGTATTTTTAAGTTCCTTTATTTTCATGGCAGAACAAACAATTGTTTTTTTAATACTGATGATACTAGGTTCTTTTGGAATGGGATTCACTTGCCCAAATCGATTTAGCAAGCGGAGCCGAATAGCTTTGTTTGTCGTAGCTATTTTGGTTTTGGCATTTTATCTAATTGTTTTGTGGATAATTAGTGGGGCTCTTTCAAACATTTCTAGTGGGACAACGATTTAAAAGGAGAATATTATGATTTGGTCATTAATTGTCGGAGCGCTTATTGGGATGATGGCTGGTGCAATCACCAATAGAGGAGAATCTATGGGCTGCATTTACAATATCTTTGCTGGTTTAGTTGGTTCTTTTGTTGGTCAAAGTTTATTTGGCTTTTGGGGACCATCGTTAGCTGGCATGGCAATTTTACCATCGATTTTAGGAGCTATTATTGTTATTGCAGTCGTTGATTTATTCTTTGGCAAGTAAATATTTTGATAAGAAGTAGTTGTCAACTGACAACTGCTTTTTAGTATTCTTAAAAAACTATGCTACAAGCTCTGCTATTTCCCATAAAATGTGATAAAATGATAGAGATACGTGGTTTTATGCAAAGACGAGTTTATAAGTCTTTTACAGACTGGTTTTTGTAGAAAACGGACGTATCAAAATAAAATATCAGAGGAATAAATATGTCAAAACAAACTTTTGAAACAACTTTCGCTGGCAGACCACTTGTTGTTGAGATTGGTCAAGTTGCTAAACAAGCCAATGGCGCTGCTGTGGTACGTTATGGTGAATCAACCATTCTTAGTGCAGCTGTCATGTCTAAAAAGATGTCAACAGGTGACTTTTTCCCACTTCAAGTTAACTATGAAGAAAAAATGTATGCAGCTGGAAAATTCCCTGGTGGTTTCAATAAACGTGAAGGACGCCCAACGACTGATGCGACTTTGACAGCGCGTTTGATTGACCGTCCGATTCGTCCAATGTTTGCAGAAGGCTTCCGTAATGAAGTTCAAGTGATTAATACCGTTCTCTCTTACGATGAAGATGCTAGTGCGCCAATGGCGGCTATGTTTGGTAGCTCACTTGCTTTATCTACCTCAGATATTCCATTTAACGGACCTATTGCAGGCGTTCAAGTAGCTTACATTGACGGTGAATTTATTATCAATCCGTCAGCTGCACAAAAAGAAGCCTCACTTCTTGAGTTGACTGTTGCTGGTACAAAAGATGCCATTAATATGGTTGAGTCTGGTGCCAAAGAATTGTCAGAAGACATCATGCTTGAAGCGCTTCTTAAAGGGCACGAAGCTGTTCGTGAATTGATTGCTTTCCAAGAAGAAATCGTCGCAGCTGTTGGTAAAGAAAAAGCTGAAGTTGAATTGCTTCAAGTTGACCCAGAATTGCAAGCTGAAATCATCGCAGCTTATAACGCTGACCTTCAAAAAGCAGTTCAAGTTGAAGAGAAAAAAGCGCGTGAAGCAGCGACAGAAGCTGTGAAAGAACAAGTCATTGCTGTTTACGAAGAACGCTACGCTGACGATGAAAATTACGAAACTATCATGCGTGACGTTGCTGAAATCCTTGAACAAATGGAACATGCAGAAGTCCGTCGCTTGATTACCGAAGACAAAATTCGTCCTGACGGTCGTCGTGTTGATGAAATTCGTCCATTGGATGCTGAAATTGATTATTTACCAAAAGTTCACGGTTCAGGTCTTTTCACACGTGGACAAACACAAGCATTATCAGTCTTGACCCTTGCTCCAATGGGAGAAACACAAATTGTTGACGGTCTTGACCCAGAATACAAGAAACGTTTCTTACATCACTACAATTTCCCACAATATTCAGTTGGTGAAACAGGACGTTATGGCGCTCCAGGTCGCCGTGAAATCGGTCATGGTGCCCTTGGTGAACGTGCTCTTGCGCAAGTTCTTCCTAGCTTAGAAGAATTTCCGTATGCAATCCGTCTTGTAGCCGAAGTTTTGGAATCAAATGGTTCATCTTCACAAGCTTCAATTTGTGCGGGTACTCTTGCTCTTATGGCTGGGGGTGTACCAATCAAAGCTCCAGTAGCAGGTATTGCCATGGGATTGATTTCAGACGGTAGCAACTACACAATCTTGACAGACATCCAAGGTCTTGAGGATCACTTTGGTGATATGGACTTTAAAGTTGCTGGTACACGTGAAGGGATTACAGCGCTTCAAATGGATATTAAGATTGAAGGAATCACCCCTCAAATCTTGAAAGAAGCTCTTGCTCAAGCTAAGAAAGCTCGTTTTGAAATCCTTGATTTGATTGAAGCAACTATCCTAGCACCACGTGCTCAATTGGCTCCGACAGCACCAAAAATTGATACAATCAAGATTGACGTTGATAAAATCAAAGTTGTCATCGGTAAAGGTGGCGAAACGATTGATAAAATTATCGAAGAAACTGGTGTTAAAATCGATATTGACGATGAAGGAAATGTATCTATTTATTCATCTGACCAAGCTGCAATTGACCGCACAAAAGAAATCATTGCTGGTTTAGTTCGCGAGGCTAAAGTTGGTGAAGTTTACCATGCCAAAGTTGTTCGTATCGAAAAATTCGGCGCGTTTGTTAATCTCTTTGATAAGACAGATGCCCTTGTTCACATTTCAGAAATTTCATGGTCACGTACGGCTAATGTTTCTGATGTTTTAGAAGTCGGTGAAGAAGTCGATGTTAAAGTCATTAAAGTTGATGATAAAGGTCGCGTTGATGCTTCAATGAAGGCTTTGTTACCACGTCCACCAAGAGCTGAGAAAGAACACAAAGGACATTCACCATTTGGCGGACACTTGCGTGATCGTAAAGAAAAACATGACAAAATCGACTAATCATCTTTCTTAAAGTCATTCTTTATAATTTTGGAGTTTTATCATGACAAATACAAATGAACTTGATATCCGTTTGCGTGCCTTTATTAACGCACCAGACAATTTTTTAGATAGTGTTGCTCTTGTCAACGCCTTGCATAACAACCCTGTCTTAGCCAGTGACCAGCCTTATGCTCTTGAAATTGATGGGCAAAAGGTGACACCTGTTTTTTCAGACAAAGATGACCTTGAAACATTTAAAACAGAACAAGCTAGCGCCCTACAACAAAATTGGGTGGAACGTTCAACACTAGATGTTTTGAGAGAAGTTATTGAAAAAGGATTGACAGGACTTGTTTTTAACCTTAAAAAGACAGGTGATTTTGGCAATTCAACCATTTTCAAAAGCAGTGAATTGATTCAATTTTTGAATGCTTATACAACTATCCTAAACAAACTCATGGGAGAAGAAAATCTCGCCGCGGATGTTTTGGATAAATATTATTTAGTACCTGCTTTTGTTCACCCACGTGATGACAAGAGTTTTGATCGTATGTTTCCAACAATGTCAACACCAGAAGGTAAAAGCTATGTGCCTGCTTTCTCAAACCTTCAAAGTTTTGCTAAATGGTATAATCACAATGACTTTGGTTTGCCGTTCCGTAAAGCACAAGGAAGTGTTTTAACGTGGCGCTTGGCAGATATTTACCAACCAGGACATGGCGAAAATGACATTGACGAAACCGTAGGAGTTGCGATTAATCCATTTGACGACCAACAAATCTTAGTGGATTGGTCTGAAATTGACGAAGACGAATAAAGGAAAGGAGAAGATATGGGTTGGTGGAAAGAAACCATAGATATCGTTAAGAAAAATGATCCAGCGGCTCGTAGCTCTCTGGAAATTATCTTAACGTATCCCGGTATTAAAGCACTAGCTGCACATCGTTTATCGCATTTTTTGTGGAAACATGGTTTTAAATTAATTGCTCGTATGCACAGCCAATTTTGGCGTTTTTGGACACAAATTGAAATTCACCCAGGAGCTGAAATTGCTGAAGGAGTTTTTATTGACCACGGTTCAGGGCTTGTTATCGGAGAAACAGCTATTGTGGAAAAGGGAGTTATGCTCTACCACGGTGTAACCCTTGGTGGAACAGGTAAAGATGTAGGAAAACGTCATCCGACCGTTCGTGAAGGAGCGCTTGTCTCTGCTCACGCTCAAGTCATTGGTCCTATTGAAATTGGAAAAAATGCTAAGGTAGGTGCTGCTGCTGTTGTAGTTGCGGATGTTCCTGATGATGTCACAGTTGTCGGTGTTCCTGCAAAAGTTGTTCGTGTTCACGGTAAGAAAGATGTGGATGCTATTCATAACATGGAAGAAAATCGTGAATATTACACGTCTAAACTTGAAGAAGCACGCTATCAAAGCTTGCATTCCTCAAAACTTTAGACAACATGAACAGTTTAAACAATAGTTTAAGAATGACTATAAAAGGGGAGAAACAGACATGACAATTAAAATTTATGATACAATGACCAGAAGTTTGCGAGATTTCGTGCCGATTACTGAAAATACGGTTAATATGTATATCTGCGGACCAACGGTTTACAACTATATTCATATTGGAAATGCTCGTAGCGTTGTGGCATTTGACACCATTCGTCGTTATTTTGAATACCGAGGCTACAAGGTTAACTATATTTCTAACTTCACAGATGTTGATGACAGAATCATCAAAGGAGCTGCTGAAGCTGGTATGGACACCAAAGCTTTTTCAGATAAATTTATCGCCGCTTTCATGGAGGATGTCAAACAACTCGGTGTGAAACCAGCAACTAAAAATCCTCGTGTCATTGATTATATGGATGAAATTATTGACTTTGTGAAAGTTTTGGTAGATAAAGGTTTTGCTTACGAAGCTAATGGCGATGTGTATTTCCGCGTTGCAAAAAGCCAAAACTATGCAAAACTCGCTAATAAAACACTTGCTGACTTAGAAGTTGGAGCTAGTGGTCGTGTTGATGGCGAAGGAGAAATCAAGGAAAATCCTTTAGACTTTGCCCTTTGGAAATCAGCCAAACCAGGCGAGGTTTCATGGCAAAGCCCATGGGGAGAAGGGCGCCCTGGTTGGCATATTGAATGTTCTGTTATGGCGACAACCATTCTTGGTGATACGATTGATATTCACGGTGGTGGAGCCGACTTGGAATTTCCTCACCATACCAACGAAATCGCCCAATCTGAAGCCAAAACAGGAAAAACATTTGCCAATTATTGGATGCACAATGGCTTTGTCAATGTTGATAATGAAAAAATGTCAAAATCTCTCGGAAATTTTGTAACTGTTCATGATATGTTAAAAACCGTTGATGGACAAGTTTTAAGATTTTTCCTTGCGACACAACAATACCGCAAGCCAGTGAATTTCACTGAAAAAGCTGTTCATGACGCCTCTGTTAATCTTAAATATTT
Organism: Streptococcus gallolyticus subsp. gallolyticus DSM 16831; assembly: GCF_002000985.1. Taxonomy (NCBI): domain Bacteria; kingdom Bacillati; phylum Bacillota; class Bacilli; order Lactobacillales; family Streptococcaceae; genus Streptococcus; species Streptococcus gallolyticus. The sequence goes on from NZ_CP018822.1 coordinate 245,612, forward strand.
GAAAAATACTTTTACATTGCCACTTACTGAAGAAGCCGATGCTGCTGAATTGGCAAAATTTAAAGCTGATTTTGAAGCAGCTATGGATGATGATTTCAATACGGCAAATGGTATTACAGTCATTTTTGATATGGCAAAATGGATTAATTCAGGTAATTATAATCAAGCAGTCAAAGATACCTTTGCAAAGATGCTTGCTGTATTTGGTATTGTGTTTGAAGAAGAAGTCTTGGATGCTGATATTGAAGCACTTATTGAAAAACGCCAAGCTGCGCGTGCCAATAAAGATTTCGCAACAGCAGATGCCATTCGTGACCAATTAGCAGCACAAGGTATTAAACTTCTCGATACCAAAGATGGTGTGAGGTGGACACGTGACTAACAAGGTAGATGTCAATCTAATTAATGGTATTGCCCTTGCTTTTGAAGGTGACGCGGTTTATTCCATGTATATTCGTAAGCACTTGATTTTTCAAGGATTAACAAAGCCAAATCAATTGCACCGCAAAGCAACCAAATATGTCTCTGCTAAGGCGCAAGCTATGCTAATTAATCTTATGTTAGAAGCTCAGCTATTGACCGAAAAAGAAGAAGACATCTATAAACGTGGCCGCAACACAAATAGCCACACCAAAGCTAAAAATGCGGATGTCGTGACTTATCGCATGTCAACAGGCTTTGAAGCAGTCATGGGATATCTTCATATGACTGACCAAATCGAACGTCTCGAAGAACTAATCGACTGGTGTATTCAAGCCGTTGAGAAAATAGAAGACTAGCTATAAATAAAAATAACAGCCAGTTCTCGCATGAGAGCTGGTTTTCGTGATATAATAACACTATGAAAAACAGAGAATTTAATGAAACTAATGACATTGTTTACGGTGTTCATGCCGTAACGGAGAGTTTGACGGCTAATACAGGAAATAAACTCTACATTCAAGACGATTTACGTGGAAAAAATGTTGATAAGATAAAAAACTTAGCAGCAGAGAAAAAAGTATCAATCTCTTGGACGCCTAAAAAAACACTTAGCGATATGACAAATGGTGCTGTTCACCAAGGATTTGTTTTGCGTGTTTCAGAATTCGCCTATGCAGAATTGGATGCGATTTTGGATAAAGCTGCGCAGGAAGAAAATCCGCTCATTCTTATCTTGGACGGACTCAATGACCCACATAATTTTGGCTCAATCTTGCGAACAGCTGATGCAACAAACGTGACAGGTGTTATCATTCCAAAACACCGTGCGGTTGGTGTTACGCCAGTTGTTGCCAAAACATCAACAGGTGCCGTTGAGCATGTGCCGATTGCGCGTGTGACAAATCTCAGCCAAACCCTTGATAAATTAAAAGGACAGGGCTTCTGGGTATTTGGAACAGACATGAATGGAACCCCAGCTCACAAATGGAATACTTCGGGTAAATTAGCATTAATCATCGGAAACGAAGGAAAAGGCATTTCACAAAACATCAAAAAACAAGTTGATGAAATGATTACCATTCCGATGAACGGTCATGTGCAAAGCTTAAATGCCAGCGTCGCTGTGGCAGTATTAATGTACGAAGTCTTCCGCCATAAAATCGACTAAAACCTTGTAAAGCCGAAAAAAGCTAGCCATCTATGAAAGGACTAGAACAATTGAAGAAAAAAATCCTCTTAGTTGATGGTTATAATATGATTGCCTTTTGGCAGGAAACACGTCAACTGTTTAAGAAAAATCAACTAGACGAAGCCAGAAATATCTTGCTACGTAAGTTAAATAACTACGCTCATTTTGAAAATCTTGACATCATCTGTGTTTTTGATGCGCAATATGTCCCTGGAGTTCGTCAACGCTATGACCAATATAAAATTCAAGTCATCTTTACAGAAGAAGACGAGACTGCAGATTCTTACATTGAACGTACCGCTGCTGAGTTAAACACACCCCGTAATCTTGTTGAAGTTGCGACCAGTGATTTGAATGAGCAGTGGACAGTTTTCTCGCAGGGAGCTTTACGTGTCTCGGCCCGTGAACTCGAACAACGTGTTAATACAGTCAAATCAGATTTGGATAAAATGTCTCAACATATTGATTTAACAACACCAAAATTACGCCCTTGGAACGACGGACAACTGGATAAATTGAAGCAATTGCTAGACGACATGTAATTAAACCAGAATCAGACTTTAAAAAGAAGCTCGCGCAATGTGAGCTTTTTTGGTATAATAATTTAAAATCATTTGATTATCAAAGTATTATTTTGAAAATGAAAACTGATTTGACGGTAAAATGTCAGAAAAATCAGTGTTTGATAGTAAAGGAAGAATTATGACTTTTAAATTAATAACAGATTCAACAGCTGATTTAGATGAAGAATGGGCAAACGCTCACGATGTTGAAATTTTAGGATTAACCATTCAATTAGACGGAAAAACATACGAAACTGTCGGTGAGAATCGTTTAACGAGTGAAGTATTGCTTGAAAGTATGAAAAATGGTGGCAAACCAACCACTAGTCAAGTTAATGTGGGACAATTTGAAGAAAGCTTTCGACATCATGCTCAAAATGGGGACAAGGTGCTTTATTTGGCATTTTCATCTGTTCTTTCAGGAACGTATCAAAGCTCGATGATTGCGCGTGATATTGTCTTGGAAGAATTCCCGCAAGCTACTATTGAAATTGTTGATACTTTAGCTGCTGCTGGTGGTGAAGGTTACTTGTCTATTTTAGCAGCGCAAGCGCGTGATGAAGGAAAATCACTTGAAGAAACCAAAGCAATGATTATTGATATTTTGCCACGTCTAAGAACCTATTTCTTGGTTGATGACCTTTATCATCTTATGCGTGGAGGACGTTTATCAAAAACGTCAGCTATTATGGGAAGTTTGGCAAATATCAAGCCACTTTTGTGGATTGAACCATCTGGAAAATTAGTTCCATTAGCCAAAGTTCGTGGACGCAAAAAAGCCTTGAAAGAAGTCGTTTCCCAAGCAACACAATCATTAGCACATGGCACAGCCGTTGTTGCCTATGCCAATGACATTGAAGGTGCTGAAACACTCAAAAAATCATTACTAGAACATGAAGATGTTGACCATGTCCTCATCATGCCACTAGGACCAGTCATTTCTGCCCACGTAGGACCAGGAACATTAGCCGTCTTTTCAATCGGAAAAGAAGCAAGATAAAGTTAAAGTAAAAAGAGTAGTAAAATGCTGCTCTTTTATTGTAAAATGGGACTGTCAAGTGAATTTGACACGATGTAAAGGCGCCTTAGCTAATATGTCAAGGATATTGGATAGTGTTTCAAAGCGAAAAAGGAGATAATGTACTCGTTACGTCAGTAGCGAAAGGAGAGTTTTATAATAAATATCAATGAATTAAGAAAAAAGAATAATCTTAGTCAAGATGAATTTGCTAATTTATTCCATGTATCTAGACAAACGGTTTCTAGTTGGGAAAATGGGAAAAGTTATCCCGATGTTGAAATGCTCATTAAAATTAGTCAACACTTTGGAATCTCAGTTGATGACTTAGTCAAAAATGAAACGCATTTGACGACTAGCAACAAATCCAAGACGAAATCTCGCTTATGGTTGATTGCTCTACCAATTTTTGTCCTCATTTGTGTAATAGCTGTTGGTATTTGGAATAAACACAATAGCCAATCAGTTAATTTTTCCATGAAAGATGATAAAACTTATAGAAGTAATGATATGGCACAAACCTCTCTGACAGTGGCTAAAGGGTATTTTACAGTTCCAAAAGCTGGTAAATTAGAGGTCAAGGTTAATGCGACGACAGATAATGGCAACCTTCATCTAACTATCGTAGATAATAATAATCATCATCACTATTATCAAATAGATGGTGATGACTTAAAAGATTCACAAAAGCTCTATTTTAAAAGTGGAGACTATTGTATTCGCATTACAGCCGATGCTTATACAGAAAAAGTTGTTAGTTTGGATTACAATATTAAAGTTAATAGTTAGTGACTTGTTTGAAAAAGCACATGAAATCTTTTGTTGCTTTATTTATAGCTAGCCATAAGAAAATTCTATACCTGATTTCCTCCATATTCGACTGATGAAGTGATATAATTTTTAAAATCAAAGGAGGAAAAGACATGGCTTTGACTTATGCTGTACTTGGAAGTGGTGCAATGGGATTACGTTTTGGGCTGCTATTAAAAGAACACCTCGGTGCTCAAGTGGATTTTATTGATACGTGGGAAGAGCAAATCGACACGGTTAGAAAACAAGGTGGTGTTTATCAATCACGTGATGGTAAAAATCGTCATCTGATTCCAATTAGCATTCAGACACCAGAAGAATACCAAGGAAAACCAGATGTTTTTATCATTTTTGATAAGCAAATGCATTTGTCACAGTTGCTCGAACGAAGTAAGCATTTCTTCCACAAAAATCAATATGTTTTCACAGGAATGAACGGCATGGGACATATCGAGAAAATCAATCGCTATTTTGCGCCTGAAAAAGTTTTAGCAGGAACTTGTCTGATTGGAACGGTCTTGAAAGACGCAGGAAATGTTGATTTTATTGGAAAAGCAGGTGCTGGTTCTATTAATATTGCCGCTCAATCAGGAACGGTCGATGATGTTCAAAAGCAGATAATAACTGAATTTGAAGCCTCAAACCTCAATCCAAACCTGACTGATAATTTTTTAGGAACACTTTACACAAAAGTTGTGTTCAATTCTGTCATCAATACCATTTGCACCCTTTTTGAAATTCGTATGGGACAATTCATTGATTACGAAGGTGCCGAAAAACTAGGACGTCAATTAATTGATGAAGCTTATAACGTTGCCGAATTAGCGGGCATTACTCCTCTGAATAGTCGTGATGAAGAATGGGAGACCATTCGGTATGTTAGCGCGGAAACAAGTCCTCTGCATTATCCGTCAATGTACCAAGATATGAACAAAGGACGTCAGACAGAAGTTGATTATATCAATGGTTATATTTATGATTTAGGCAGGACTTATGATTACCAAGCAAAAACGCATGATTTTTTACGCCACTTAGTTCACTTAGCAGAAAATACCCGTAAATTCCGCTAAGCGTTTTCTATGAAAAAGAAGAAAAAATCGCTAAAAAACTTAGAAAAGATGGTAGGTAAGTGTTGACTTGGTACCACTTTTTTTGGTATTATAATAAACGGTATTGTTTACCCCATTTGTAAGGCCCCGGAACCTTTCAAATAACTCGTGGACCGGAACATCCACACTTTGTAAACAAAAACGAATTCGTATAGGAGAACTCATGAACAAAACAACATTCATGGCTAAACCAGGCCAAGTTGAACGTAAATGGTACGTTGTTGACGCAACAGATGTACCTCTTGGACGTCTTTCTGCAGTAGTTGCTAGCGTACTTCGCGGAAAAAACAAACCAACATTTACACCACACACTGATACAGGTGATTTCGTTATCGTTATCAATGCTGAAAAAGTTAAATTAACTGGTAAAAAAGCAACTGATAAAATCTACTACACTCACTCAATGTATCCAGGTGGTTTGAAACAAATTTCAGCTGGTGAACTTCGTTCTAAAAATGCTGTTCGCTTGATTGAAAAATCAGTTAAAGGCATGCTTCCACACAACACTCTTGGACGTGCACAAGGCATGAAATTGAAAGTCTTCGTAGGTAGCGAGCATACACATGCTGCACAACAACCAGAAGTACTTGATATTAAAGGACTTATCTAAGAGAGAAAGGAGCATCTATTAAATGGCACAAGCACAATACACAGGTACTGGTCGTCGTAAAAACGCTGTTGCACGCGTACGTTTAGTTCCAGGTACTGGTAAAATTACAGTTAACAAAAAAGATGTAGAAGAATACATCCCACATGCTGACCTTCGTCTTGTTATTAACCAACCATTTGCAGTTACATCAACTGAAGGTTCATATGACGTTTTCGTTAACGTTGTAGGTGGTGGTTACGCAGGTCAATCAGGAGCTATCCGTCACGGTATCGCTCGCGCATTGCTTCAAGTAGATCCAGATTTCCGTGATTCATTGAAACGCGCTGGTCTTCTTACACGTGACGCTCGTATGGTTGAACGTAAAAAACCAGGTCTTAAGAAAGCACGTAAAGCTAGTCAGTTCTCAAAACGTTAAGAACCGCTTTACAACAACGATTACAAGCATTTTGCAAGTCTCTTGCAAGGTGCTTTTTTTGTTGATTTTTGCTTTTGATACCTTTTTTGATACCGTTTTGGAAAAAACTTCTACATCTTTTTTGACTGTTATTTTGCTTTTAGGTAGTCCGCAAATTGTTTGATTGACTTATCTTCTCCCTTGGCTGTTGAATGGCTATAGGTGTCTAAAGTCATCTGACTACTTGCATGACCTAATCTTTTTGCTGTGTTGACTGGGTCAACCCCAATTTCAATCATCAAGGTTGCATGGGTATGCCTAAAGCCGTGAGGACTGATTTTCCTTAAACCATGTTTCCTGATAATTCGTGTTAGTACATTGTTGATATAGTCTGCATGTAATGGCTCTATTGAGCCTGTACGTGTGCAGTAGGTGAATATAAAATCTTGCTCGATAGAAAGTGGTGCGACTGCTAGTTGCGCTTTTTCTTTTTGGCTGATGTCTTTCCATTTCTGCAAAATGGAAATGGTCTCGCTGTCTAGCTTAATCTTTCGAACTGAAAAATCGTTTTTAGTGCTTTTTTCAATGGCTTTACCGTCTAGCCTTCCTAGGCTCTTACTGATACTGAGAGTCTCGCTTTGGAAGTCTATATCAGTCCATTTAAGAGCATATAACTCACCTTTTCTTAAGCCGCTATAAGCTAGTAGTCTAAAAAGTGCGTAATGTTTATAAGGTTCTTCCTGACGAACAATGGTTAGGAACTCTTGTAGTTCCTGAACCGTCCAATAGTTCTCTATTCGCTGTTTCTTTCGCTTTGGCATGATAATATCAGCCATAGGATTATGCTTAAGCAATTTCATCTTGATTGCAAAATCAAAGACTTTTCTAGTGTAAGACTTGATTTGCTTAATATTTTTAAAGGTTTTGGATTTTTCTGTGATAAAGTTCTGGCAGTCTAGAGGAGAGATTTTGCTGATAGGAAACTCTCCCATAACTGGCAGAATGTGGAGTCTGAACATATCAAGAGTACGTGAAGCCGTTGTCGGCTCTACCGTATCTTGGTAGGCTTGATACCACTTTTCGAAAACTTCATTATAGGATTTCTGAGAAGGCTTGATAAACTCCTCTAGCTTTCCTGAGGACTTAAGATAAATAAGTCTAGCTTCGTAGTCTTTGGCTTCCTTTCGAGTACGAAAGCCACGTTTGATATGGTCTGCACGCCGACCGTCTCTAGTCATATAGACCTTGACTAAATACAAATAGCCATTTTTGGCTTTTTTGCTTGGGTATTTGTGAATGGACATGTAATTTCTCCTTTATTTATTAGGTTTCGAAGCTTATAAAATAAAGAAATTATAACCAATTCAGATTATTTATTTAGTAATTGTTTTAAGTCATGTAAGGAAAGTTCTATTTCTCCTTTTTCGTTAGAGATTTTATTAAATATTTCAGTTGTTTGTACTTTGAATTTGTTTTGTAAGGTCTCTTCTTCCGCTTCTAACTTGAATAAGCAGTTCTGTAAGTCCTTTAGTTTATCTAAGGTCTTTTTCTTTTCTTCATGGATAGATTGTAATTTTTGAATATCCTCGTTATTTAGGATATTCAAATTTTTACTAGACTGTGCTAAATACACCAAATGAAGATAGACAATTTTAGCATCTTCAGTAAGATTTTTCAATGTGTTTTCTTTTTCATCTCTTCCTAACAAAAATGGAACTGATACACCAAAATAATTAGCTAGTTTTATAGCATTTTCTTTTTTAGGCGTCCTAATACCTTGATTGTAAGAACTTAAAGCACCGTAAGGAATGTCCGCTTCTTTACTAATCTCTTTTAATTTTTTTCCAGATTTTATAATTAGCTCTCGTATTCTTGTTGGTGGTTTTTCAAAAATATCATCAATATTAGACATATAAAACTCCTTTCAAAGTATTATTCTATCATTTTTAAACAAATAAGTATAATTTTAGTTGACAAAAACAAAATTGTTTTATAAAATCTAATTATTAAACAAATATGTTTATTTTTTCGAAGCTTATACAATAAAGAAAGGGGTCAGCTATGGCTTACACGCTAGAAGAACGAGAAACGATTATTCATTATGATGAAATGGATAACTGTTGGTATTTTGAAAGTAACGTTAGAAGACACATTACAAAGATTTTGAAAATGGAACACGCTTTCGATAACGTCGAAAAAGAGCTTGAAAATAATCTTTGTGTTTCTGTTCGTGCTAGATTGTCAGATTTAGATAATTTTTCTGTCAATCCATTTGTGAGAAACAAAATAAAATTAACTGATGAACAGAAAAAAGCAAGAGCCGAACGTTTAAAAACTAATTCAAGATAATATCGTCGATAATTTAGGGCAAAAATCGACCTAAAAATCTTCACCGGTATATTTACCCTAGGAAGATGTTTAAGTTCCGTAACGCTATATTACAATAAGCGTTTCAGAGCTTAAAATCGATTTTAAGAAAAAGGAGAACCTGCAAATGGCAGAAGAATTTATTTTACAATTACCTAAACGAAAAGAAAAAGAGCTACTAGCTCGCTACGATAACATGCTACAAACCGCCATTGAAAAAGCCCTTGAAGACAAGGAACTTTATAAACCTATTGTTCGCATGTCTGCCTTGTGTCGGTGGTTGTCAGTCTCAACCACTACAATAGTGAAGTGGCAGAAGGAAGGTATGCCCCACATGGTTATTGACGGAGTAACTTTATACGACAAGCACAAGGTCGCTCAATGGCTACAACAATTTGAGAGGTAAACAGAATGATTGATTATGAGAACGATTATTACTTGATTCCTAAGGCTTTCTATACGAGTCCTGATTATATGGGTTTACCTTTAAAAGCAAAGATAACCTATGCAATCTTACGTGACGAACAGCGTAAGGCGGCAGAAAAGGGGCAATTTGATGAGAATGGAGATGTCTTTTTAGCTTTTTCAAATCGAGAATTAGGAGTCAAGTTACAAATGAGTAAGCCTACTTTTGTAGGTATTAGAGATATTCTTGAAGAATATGGCTTATTGGAGACAGAAATAATGGTGTCGCAAGTTACAGGGTGCTTGCCAACAAGAATTTATGTCAAGGAGATTTAAATATGTTAAAGCTTTATTTTGATAATAATGCCGTTAGACGTCACAATATTGAACAATGGTTATTTAATCATAATATTCAATTCCAGAGTTACAGCATTGATGATTTAACTCAAACTGATTTACTTCGATTGTTTACCAAGACTGAAGATTGTTTTAGTTTTCTTAAGCGAACGACTTGGCACTATAAACTAGACAATCAGACAACTATGAAAGGCTTTATAGCTATAATTTTAGCAGACAAAAAGAAATATTTAGATTTTCCTTTGCTAGAGACGGATACACAAGTTTTAAGTAATGTTTTGGTTGATGATTTGGGTCAGTTTTTATCACGAAAGCAGAAGGGATATGAGAGAAGAGAGCTTCTTAGGAAAGCTCAAGAAATCTCTCAAGGTCGTATCTTTTGGGAAAATGTTGCTTTTTATCGTTCTAAATTCCATATGAGGTATTTAACTTTGTATCAGAATATCTTTACTTTGACACATACTTTAGAAATAAGCCCTATGGATTTTAATAGATTCTGCAACAAACTAAAGGAATATCGTAGTTCTTATCTTCTTCCTCCAGAAAATTGGGTAAAAGCCATTGCTGAAATTTTTGAGATTGGAGTTGATGAGCTTTTTCAAGAAAAAAATACAGAAATTTTGATACAAAAATAGCACACATTTTCATGGTTGGTACAGAAGACTTTTTTAGATAAAAATTTTGAAAGGATAACTATATGGCACAAAGAAGAATGTTCAGTAAAAAAATTACAGATTCTGATAAATTTCTTGATTTACCGTTGACTGCACAAGCCCTCTATTTTCATTTGAATATGCACGCTGATGACGATGGTTTTGTAGACAATATCAAAACTATCAAACGAATGATTGGAGCATCTGACGGTGATTTAAGAATATTAATGGAACAAGCTTTTGTTTTACCGTTTGAAAGCGGAGTGATTGTGATTAAAGACTGGAAAATTCATAATTACATTCCAAAAGACAGATACCAAAAAACCGTCCACACCACAGAATTTAGCCGTTTAACGCTTGAAGAAAATAAGTCGTATACAGAACGTATACAAAATGTATACAACTTGGATACGCAGGATAGGATAGATAAGGATAGGATAGATAAGGATAGGATAAGTAAGGATAAATTAGTAGTAGTAGAAGTTAGTGAACCTGCTACTGCTACTGAAAAATCTAATTTCAATGTCATTGATTATTATCAAGAAAGAATTGATGATTTAGATGATTATCAGTTGCAGAAACTTAAAGATTACATCCAAATTGATAATTTAGCTCCTGAATTAATTAAACGAGCAATTGACAGAGCAGCTGATAATTCTAAACGTAATTTTGGCTATGTCAATTCAATTCTTAAAAAATGGGCTCAAAACGGTATCAAAACAATTGTTCAACAAGACGAAGAACAACGCAATTTTGATGTCAAAAAAGCGCAACGTACTTATTCTAATCAGCAACCAGCAAAAAGCAACGTGCCTGAATGGGTCGATAAAGACTACAGACACGAAGCTACTGCTGAAGAACAAGCTCAGCTAGAAGAATTGAAAGCTAGCATGCTTGAAAATGAAAAAGGCTCTTAGCTAAAACCAAGAGCCTAACACTAGGGGCGAATTGTTTAATCGCAGTTCCAGTTCTTTAGGAGATGATTCTCCAGGGACAGCACCAAAGCCCGTTGAGTACGAAACTCAACCTGATTTTCCTACCAATGTTCCGTTATATTCTACCACACAAAAGCCAGATAAGTCAAAAAATAGCTTTCAACCTTTTGGTTGAAAATCCTATAATACCAAGGCTTTGAAAGGTTAAAAATGAGAATAAAAGATTATGCTGATAGCTAAAAAAGTGATGATGAGCTAATGAACAATTTTTAAGATTAAACACCAAAAAATGACTTTCAACCTTTTGGTTGAAAATCTTATAATACCAAGGTTTTGAAAGGTTAAAAATGAGAATAAAAGATTATGCTGACAGCAAGGGAGTTACCAGTCAGACGATTTATAAAAAAATGCGTTCCCAAAAATATAAAGACAGGCTGAAAGGTCATCTCTATCAGGATAACGAAAAGGTTGAAAATATTGATTTAGTAGGCATTAAGATACTAGAGGATTATCATTTTGAAAATGATGTTGCTGAATTAGAAGAAACCCTTAAAGTTCTTGAAGAAAAACACAAGCAAGAAAAAGAAATACTGCAATTGATAGTTGATGAACACGAACAAGAAAATGCGAAACTGGAACTAAGACTAGAGAAACACAAATCAGAAAAGAAAAACATGCAGGATAGAATAGATACATTAGTTAGTAAGCTAGACAATTCGCTTGAACAGAGATATGACTTGCTAGAATATATTAAGGCTTTGGAACGACAGAAAATTATTTTGGTTGTTATCATTGCTGTATTACTCGTTTTTCTGATAGTGATTTGGCTTGACGTTTTTTAACGGCATGTCGGACAATGCGAAGCCGTCCGACCTTTGGCACTGACTAAGTGCCCTACTCGCTTCGGCGAGTATAATCGAAACTCCTCTTGTGGCTCGAGAGGTGGTTCGAAGTCGCTCCTGTATTCGGAGCAACTAGCCGTCTGCAAGACCCTTCGGAGAACGCACTTTTACGAAGTAAAGCGTAGTGCGTTACACTTTACATGGAAGTAGTGCCGACCTCTTAAGAGGAAACTAATTGTGTGGTTGCTTATTCGTGGTGGCAATTTCAGCCACCACCTCGGCGACCTTTTGAGCCGAGAAAGGAGCATTGAAATATGAGCTATGTTGTAGCTAGAATGGAAAAATACAAGTCTAATCAATTGAGTGGTATTTATAATCATAACGAACGTGTTTTTAAAAATCACTCTAACAAAGATATAGACCCTAGTCGTTCTCACCTTAACTATGAACTAACCAATCGTGACAAAACTCAAACCTATCATAAACAAATAAAGGAGCACATTAATGAAAATCGCATATCTAGTCGTGGAATCCGTAAAGATGCTGTACTCTGTAACGAATGGGTTATTACATCAGATAAAACGTTTTTTGAGTCGCTAGACCAAGAACAAACTAAAAAATTCTTTGAGAGTGCTAAAAACTACTTTGCTGAAAAATATGGAGAAGCTAATATTGCCTATGCTAGTGTACATCTTGATGAAAGTACACCACACATGCACTTGGGAATTGTACCAATGAAAGATGGTAAATTGAGCTCCAAAGCACTTTTTGGAAACCGAGAAAAATTAAGAGAAATTCAAGATGAACTACCAAAATACCTTAATGAACAGGGGTATAATCTGCAACGTGGTGAGGTAGATAGTAAGAAAAAACATCTAAAAACCGAAGAATTTAAAGAAAAACAAAAAATACTTAAAAAAGCTGATGAAGCCATCAATAAGAAAAACAGCGAAATTGACAATGCCAAACATCAACTAAATAACTTACAAAATGATATTGATAATAAAAAACAAGCCCTTTCAGAACTTGAAAACAAGGAATGGGAGACTGTAGGAACCCTTGAAAGATACGAAAAAGAAATCAAGGAGCTTTCAAATTTAAAAATAGATTTAACAGAACTTGATAACTTTAACCTTGATAACCTACAAAAAAATAATCTCATCAAGCGAACATTTGACGGTAAATTGAAAATGGATAAAGAAACATTCGAAAAACTCTATCATACCGCAAAGAAGAATATATCAGATAACACTAAATTAAAACAAGAATTAAATAAACTTCAATCAGAAAACAATCAACTATCACGAAACTTATTGTCTTATCGTAAGACAAGTGATGAGAACTTAATATTAAAACAGGAAAATCGGCAGTTAAAAGACAAAGTCAAAAATTTAGATAGTCAAGTAACGCTATTAAACAAAAAAGTGGCTATTTGGAGAGAGAAAGCAAAAGAATTTATGCCAAAGCCAGTTTTCCAAAACACACTTTCACTTGTCAATAGCTTAAGCCCAATAGGGTTAGCTAAGACAGTTGTTAGGCAAGTTAAAAATCTTGTCGACAAAAATAGCTAGTATCACTTTTATGCCGTGAAAGCTACTTGATAGCAAGCCATGCGATTTAGACTAAATTTGACGAGCTGTCAGACTGAAGAGCTGACAACCGACAAATTAGAAAAAAATAGCATGGGTTACTTGCTGTCAAGTAGACCATGGAATAAATTTTTTAATGCAAGGAGTACATAAAATGATAAATAAAGAAGTCTTTTACTATTTTCATCATGACTTATCAAAAAAAGATAAAGGTGGCATAGATCCAATATATACTGGTAAAAATCTCTTATTTTTATTATGGTGGACTTTTATTCACACAGATTATAACAATTATGTTGATATTGAATCTGGTGTTCAAGATGATGTCACTAAAGCTGTTAGGGAAACAAAAGAATTTAAGGAATTTTACAAAAGCGAATTACAGCTTTATCGCATAAAACAGGAACTAAAAAAATATAATATCAAATTTGCATATGTAACAGATAAGGAATTCGAGAAACTCGGATACAAAGTTCCTGAAGAACATAAAGGAAAAATGCTAATTGGAATTGCACCTATGGACGAAGAAACCTATGTCAGAGGGTATTTAAAATTCATTGAAGATATTTCCAGTACTGATACTTGCTATGGGATATACCACAGGCTCATTAAGTCTGAAAGTACAATGCTTCCAAAGGAACATATCAATTACCTAAGAAAATTGACTGAAATGACTAAAAAATGATATATTAGTTCCAAGGATAGGAGAAAGTCGAGCAACTGGTAACAGCCTTGTTCAAAGGTATTGTTTATCAATACAGGGTTGGCTCTGCCTTGAGAATATCTAAACAGCCCAAACTAATTTTGCTCCTAACTTAAATCATCTTAAAAGCCTTAGTGTTACTACTAAGGCTTTTAGATTGCTATTTGAACAATTTCACATAATCACTTCGAGTTGAGACAATATGGGTAATGACAACTTCCTTTTTTTCATCATTAACAAAATATAAAGCTATATAATCTTTCCCGATTGTTAAACCTCTAGTTTTATGACGCTTATCTAAAGTTTTTCCAAATCTTTCATCAGCATCAAACCCTACTTCAGGAAAAATCTCTAAAGCACTTATTTTTTGCATGATATTATCAACTACCTTTTTCGCTGATGTTTCTGACTTGAAATTATTAATTATATATTCTTTTATTTCTACCAATGCTTCCAAAGCACCAGCGTTATAACTTATTTTATAATCCAAGACGTTTTCTCACCTCTTCAGCTGAATAAGTATTTACACCAGCTTCATAATCATCTATAGCTTGCTTTATTTCTCCTTGAAGTTGTCTAAATAACTTCTCTTTTTCTAGCTCTTCTTCGTTCAACAAGTCAATTTCATTAGTAACAACAACATTTTGTAAAAATAATCTTAAAGCATGTGATAATGTCAAATTCTTTTTATTTAAAACTTCTTTAGCTTCGCTTACTAATTCTTTATTAGCTTGAAAAGTGACGGCTCTATTTTTTTCTGCAACTACCATTTATGTAACTCCTTTATGTAATTTACTTAATTATCTCATATATATTAAAAAAGTCAATAAAAAACGCTCAATACAATTGAGTGAGATTTCATTATTTTATAAGCTCCGAAACTATAGAAAATTGATACCTTTTTGATACCGTTTAGGTTTAAATATTTGTCTATAAATAAGATTTCTAGTGATTTTTTACTTTAGAAACGTTGATTTTAAAGGGATTTGACTTTAAATAATATAGTGAACCAAAAACCAGGTCTTAAAAAAGCTCGTAAAGCTTCACAATTCTCAAAACGTTAAGAACAGCTTTACAGCAACGATTACAGACACTCAATGTTTACCTCATTGGGTGTTTTTTCGTACACTTTTTGAAAAACTCACCTCAAAATTCACCTTATTTTTACCTTATTTATTTTTGAGCTCTCTATAAGCAGTTTCGCCAGCACTAAGTGGAACAACATTTGAAGTATTAACATAAATCTTTGTTGTACTCAAATCACTATGTGTTAAAGCTTCTGAAATGGATTCCAGAGACATTCCTGCCTTCTTAGCTAAAGTAGCACCAGTATGCCTTAACATGTGAGGAGTGGCATGCCTAAGATTTTTATGGCGACGTTCTACAGATTTCATCTTGTTATTAAGGTAATCTGCATGCAGAGGGCTATTCACATTGCCTTTAGTGTCAATATAAGTAAATACATATTGTTCTGGAGTTTGAATGATACCAAATTTTGCTAATTCTGATTTTTGTTGAATTTTCCATTGATATAAGAGAACAGTTAGTTCTTGAGGAATAGCAAAAATTGTTTTCTTTTCTCCTTTAGTAGACTTAGGCTTCTTATATTTATCCAAGGCTTGAATTAAACCAATTTCAGATGTATCTAAGGAGATATGTTTCCACTGTAAAGCATAGCTTTCCGATTTACGGTCGTTTAAGATAAAAGTTGTAAAAAATAAAACATAATCTTTAAGCGACAATTTTTTGTTTTCTAGGTCTTCTTGGAACATTTCAAACCATTCCCGTAACTCACTTAAAGTAAGGTATAAATCTTCATCACGCTTAGCTTCTTGTAATTTGATTTTTTTAGTAGCCTTAATACGACTGATTGTTTTAGATAGGCGATTCATTTCAATATATTCTAATTCCTCTGCCCAGTCAAAAATGGAGTTAACATAACTACGTATGACTTTGAAATTTGCATATTCATTTGCTTTAGCAGTCATCAAATTTAAAACAACTGTTTTATTCTGATTTAAAAATTTAATGGAATAATTTCCAAACATTGGTAAAATATGTAATCTAAAAACAGTTTCTGTATTGTTAACTGTTGGAAGAGTGGGTGGTTTATTTGTTGAAGTCGTTTGACCTGCTTTATAGGCTTCCCACCAGACATTATGATAAAAATCTTTGAAGAGAATATCGCCATTGATTGCTTGATGTGGTAATGCACCCCCTTTTTGGATAGTGTTAATATTTATTAAAATTTGTAGTTCAGCTTCTTTAGCCTCCTTCTTTGTTTTAAAACGCTTATCGTAGTAATTTCCTGAAATTCCCAAAGAAGGTCTAGCTTCTGTTGGAACATAGAGTTTTAAACGATAAGAACCATTTGAGGTTTTTGTAATTGTCATAGTAATCTCCTTTTTACTGAGCTAGAAAATTACCCTGACTTTATTATAATGAAATCAAAAGTGATTTTCCAGTTGTATCATCCATCTACGGATACTGTCTTTATCAAATCGAATTGTTTTTCCAATCCGAATATGTGGCATTCCCTTTCTTATCCAGATATCCAGCGTGTTATTTGAAATTCCCAGATACTGACAGGTTTGCTTTTTATTTAAAAAAAGGACTAATTTGTCCTGAATCTTCTTTAACGGTTTCAATCTCATTTTTAATAAGATTTGCAACAAAAAGTTGAATTTCTTTTGTTTGTTCTTCTGGTAAAATAACTTGCATAGTTTTCCTCCCTTTTAGGCAATAAAAAAAGCAAGAGCTATAAAGCCCTTACCTTAAGGAGATTATGAAAAAGAAAAGTTTTAGGATTATTTATAATATAATCGTATAATCTTAATTTTCTCTTAAAAATTTTTCAAATCTCTGTTGGTCATTTTCTGTTAACTTTCCGATTAAGCGAACTTGAACAAGTTCTACGTCTAAATCATAAAGTTGAACGGTATCAATCCAAGATGGTTTCACTAACCCTGCCTCTTCCCATTCTTTTATTTCAAAGTATTTTGAACGGATATAAGATGATTTACGAGAATACTGACTAGTGATACGGTAGGTTCTGATAACTTCTTCATTATTTGCAATGACTAGAGCAGGACGTCTTTTAGCTCCTGTCCCATCACTAAAAGCAATAGTTGCTACCAGAATATCATATGGGTTATAGTTGGCCATGTCTTTCCTCGTATTCTGGATAGTCTTCATCAAAGAAATCTGCGATTGCTTCTGGATTAGAAGCAGTCACTTTGATAACATTTGAGTTTGCCAAAGCTAGTCTTTCTAAAGGATTATCAGAAATAGCATGGACTTGTTTTCTTAAATCAAATGGCAATCCATTCACCTCCTTTGATTTTTGTAAGAACATCACGAAAGCGTCACCTACAGAAGTTCCTAAGGATTTGTATAGTACCGATACTTCATCTAGTAATTCTGAATCTACTCGCTTTTGAAACATTTTTTTAGTCATACAATCACCTCTTTTGTACTTCAATTGTACGACAAATGTAGTTTTTTGTCAAATTTTTACTTCCCAATCACGTATGTAAATTGGTTAGCTGTTGCTTTATCAAATGTGCGGTAAGAAACCACTCCAAGCCCTTTGGCATTGGCTTCTGAAATGAGGATAGACCCGTCTGATTTGACCTGCTCCACAAATGCAATGTGTCCATAAGTTGGGTCTGCGCCAGCTTGACCAGGAGAGAAGCTAAGAGCACTATGCTCAGTTGGTGTATGTGTGGTTTGGTAGCCTACTTTCTGCTTCCAATCCCCACCATTGCCCATATAAGGGTCAAAATGAACGTCCACCTCTTCGGCTCGGTTATAGACAAACCATGTACATTGTCCCCAAGGATAAGTCGCAGAAGTATAGTTAGAAGTGTTGATTGCCTTTGTAAGGCTATATCCAGCTGGCACTCCATCAGAAGTTACGCCTCCACCGTCTCGTGTTTTGGCATTGGCTGTATCACCTGTTAAAGTGTCTTTGAAGATGTCATACCATTTTCTCGCATTCTTTTTTAGGTCACTAGCTTTGGTTTGACCGTCTGATAAAGCGACCCCTTCATAATGTTCTGACCAATAAAGGGCTGCCTCTTCAGGGTCAGTTGCTTTTTGCATTTCTGTTTTGACTTTGCTATAAGAGCCGTTTAGCTCGGTAGATAAAAGGTCTAGTTCAATATCAGAATCTAATTTCTTTTGTTTTGCCTTTGACCAGCGATTGCCATTGATAGTAGAAGACCAGCCCGACCATTGGAAATAGCCAGCCACACCGCCACCTGTATTAACTGCTTTAGGGTCAAAGCCACTTTCACGTTCCGCAACGGCTAAACTTCCAGAAGCTCCTGCGATAGTAAAGTGTTCTTGTGAGAGTTCATGATTCAGAATTTTGATGACATCACTTGCCCGTTCTTCTGAAATATTGGCTTTTTGAGCCACCTCTTTAGCAGTTAGTTTCGTTTGTAGTCCTTTGGCTTGCCCATTGGAAGACGCACTACCCGCAAAAGCTCCCATGATAATGACGACTAAGAACAAAGGTAAAAACAGAGCACTTAAAGCACTAACAATTACTAATTTTTTCTTCATCTTCCCTCCTAAGTCTTCACATAGATTGTCATCATCACTGTTTCAAATCGCCATTGAGCCGTTAAAATGAGAGGATTTTCTTTAATAGTTGCTAACAGTTGCTCCTTCTCAGCCTCTTTTACTGAAAATAAAAGGAGAAAGTCAATAGAAGGCTTTCTCCTTTCATAGGCAAGGGCAACCGCATTGTTCACCGTCTGTTCAAAACCTCTTTTAGAATAAATGCGTGTATTCATCATTCCTTTCCTCCTCTCAATCGTGCTAATTCCTCTATTATCTGATGTTTACGGTTGATATTGACTTTTAATTTATCGTCTTTTGGTAAGGTTTTACGATAGTTCCTGATAAAGGCATTTGAACCTTGCGCTTGGTATAGTGCTTCATCATCTTTGTAAGGTTCTAGTTCCTTTTCAAGTTTATTGATATGATGTTTCTGTCTCCAAGAGAGGCGATTTTGACGCCGTTCTTCAAACTCTTCCTGTTCTCTGCTTTGCTTTGTATCCATTAGCATTAGCGGAGAAGGTTCTGTGTCAAAAGGTTGAACGCTTGTGTCTTCTTCCTGAATAGCAGATTCAAAAGTCTCCATTGGCATATCTGGTTCTTGAAACGGTGTTGTTACCTCGTCAGAAGCGCCTGTTTCTTCAAAGGAAGAAGTAGTGGGTGTTTCCTCCTCGTCATTTTCTGGAGGCGTTGAAGTTCCTGTTTTTTCTGAAGTCGGATGTGGATTTGAAAAAAGACTTTTCATCTGCTTACCAGCATTCATGAAGAGTCCCACTCCAAATCCTGCTCCAGCAAGGGAAAAATTTCCGGATGTTTGAGCCATTTCAAAGGCGTTAGTGGCTTTTGCCGGCAGCTGCTTCATGGTTTCTTGTCCATTTGTCACGGTTTCTTTGACTTTGGTATTTACCTCATCAAACGTAATCTTAGCTCGTGAGCCGAGTAACAATTCAATCAATTCTCCTTTGTATTTCCAAAGCAACCAATAAATCACACCTTTGGCACAAACAGAGATGATTAGTTTAAAGAGAGCGCTAAAAGTAGACAAGGAAGAAAAATCTCCAATGACCTTGTCAAAGCCACTACTTACTAAGTTTTCAATGATTTTTTCAAGGTAAAGTAAAGCCAAAGTTAACAGGCTTGTAATGGCTGGAAAGGCAAGACCTCCAAACATGACCTTAAAAACTCCAAAGAGAATATCTTGCATTTTGGGAATAAAGGAAACCAAAAGGGTAATAGGGAAAAGAAGAATCATGATAAGGACAAGGGCTTGTGCAAGGACATTGAGCAACTGAATTAAAACAATAGGAATGGCAATGACAATCGCTTCTACCATTTTAAAAAGGATATAGAAGAACTTAACAGGGATATAGTCAGGAATAGCCGATACCCAACGGTTTTTCTCTTTATCATCGTTAGCTCCGTCTCCCATTTTTAAGTAATCATTCCTATCAGCGGTAGAAACGGCTTTAAACTTGCCTGATTTATCTAAGCTGCCTAGGACTTTTGAATCCTCAAACGGTTTTTCTTCTCCTGTTTGCCGGTCTTTGTATTTTCCGTTTTCTTGCCCCGTATTAACAAAAAGATAGGCTTTATAAGAAGTTTCTGCGATATAAGAATCAGCGATAGAAGACCCTACCTTTAAAGATTGATTTTCTCCATAGGAGACGGATACATTGGAAATGTGATGAATCGTGGTACTGGCGATACTGTCTACTGTGTTGAGCAGATACAATCCACCAGAAGTTCCAGCAACTGTCCCAAACCAACCAAAGCCTAGAAAGAGAACCAGAAGGACATGAAGCAATTTTCGAGAGAAATTGCCTTTAGAAATGAGGAACTGATAAAAGAGATAAAAAGCCAAGCAAAGGAGAAGCAGAAAGACTAATGATGATTGAGCCACACCAGAAGTAGCTCCTGTAAAGCCTCGCCAAATGGATTGAGCTCCATTGAAGACATATTGCTTGTAAGTATCGTAAAGATGGACATTTTCTAAAATCCGAATCATCAAGGAGAAGAAACCAACAATGAGGTTAAGGAGGAAAAAGGGGAAGTTGACAAAGATTTCGTTGAACATCACCCAGATTCCGCTAATATCCAAAAATCCAGTTTGTACTGTATAAGATTTTAAAGAAAAAATATCCATGCCCTTTAATTTTTCAAATGCTTCTTGCACAAGCTCACCTCCTTAAGATGCGTATTTATTTTCAAGATTGGAAGAAACCGTAGCTTTCATTGGTTTTAGAAGCGGGTCAATACTATCAAAAATGTTATAAATGGAAATCATATTGAGATTGCCATAAACATCTTTATAGAGGCATTGACCTGAAATCATATTCTTTATCCATTCCAGATTTTCTTCATTATCCGTTAGTCCAACGTGTTCTAAAATGTCGGAAAGTTCATTATCTTCTCTAAAGGCAAAGAGTGTCCCAAATCCTGTAGTATCATCATCTCCTTCAGCGTCATGGACGGATTGCGTAATCAGGCAGAGGACATTATTAAAGAAACGTCCAACACGGCGCATGGATTGAATAACGGCTCGTCCTTCTGCCGACTTCATCAGTACCCACGCTTCATCAAAGAATTCAATAGTATCTTCATAACGATTGAGTTCTCCAAAGCGTGTACAAAAAGCTCCCAAAGCAAACATCAGCGCTGTAGAATTGATTTCTTTATCTTCTGGGGTGACATCTTGTTGAGTGTCTTTATCTGGTAAGGATAAGTCCGCTACTTCTAAAACAGTCACCCGTTTATCATAGGACAATCCTTCTACATTGCCGTCTGAAAAAGCCAATTCCAAAATAGAATTTTCAACAATAGATGTTAGATAGTCTCCCACTTCAAAGATAGCACTATCTGGATTATTGGTGAGCTCTTGGAGGACGTGTTTTAACCCAACCGTTTCTCCCGCTTGTCTTTGAGCCACCACTTTGTTAATTGCTCTAGAAATAGCGGTCATTTGCTTCATGGTGACCTTAATTCGCTTGTTAGAGAAAATGAGGTAATTGAGCATATTCTTTGAAACCGAAACAGCGTCATCTTTATCGAGCATGACAATTGGGTCAAGAGCTCCATGATTGGATTTCACCTTACTATCTAAGGTGACAAAGTTTATCTGTTTGATATGTTTAGCCAGAAGCGGGAACCGTTTTTCAAAGTCTGGGTGGTGGGCAATTGCTTCAAAGTGTTTTCGGATAGAGCGTTTCGGGTCAACATACAAGCATTTTACATCTTGAAGAGAGGTGAGGAGAAAGATAAGTTCTGCCAAAAAGGATTTTCCTTCACCCGTTGCGCCAGTAATCAGGATATGTGGGTTCTTCGTGAGCTTCCCTGCAATCCCTTCTTTATTTCCAACGGTCGCATTAAAGAGCACCATATTTTTAGACGCTTCTTGTGCTTTTTCAATACTTTCCCACCGTCCTGTCCAATTATCCACCCGTCCGATATGCCAGCCAATATGGTTTCCTGAAGCTGTATTGGTAAAGGGCATTAACTCCGCAAAACCTCTTGGAGTGACATAATGTGTCCACGTTCTGGTCTTATTTTCAAGTGGTCGACCATAGAGGAGAGACTGGAAGAGGTAAGGCGTATCATGGCTAGCTTCACTGACCTCTACGTGCATATCCTCAAAGTAACTTAAGACCACCTGACGGCGACGTCGTAATTGGGACAGGTTAGACGCAGCAATAATGAGATAAGCTCCGTATTCAATGACTTCTTCTTTCCCACCAACTTTTTTCATCAAGTCTTTGAGAGACATTGCCCCCAGAATGATTTCATCTTGTTGGACGGTATCGGTACTTTCTGCCTCATTCATAATGTTGCGGTAGCGAATATTAGAACGTGCCATTCGCCCTTTTAAAGAGTTCTTTTCGATAAATTCTGCCTTTATCCGTAGTTCTACAGGGAAATTAAAGCGTTGAGTAAATTCTCCCAGATGAAAGCCATTAAAAATAATGGGTGTTTTAGCAATCGGAAGAATGGTGAGAAAAGAAGAACCATAGGGGCTATCTAATTTCATAAAGCCACCCGTCAGTGGTCTTAAGACAGTGTCTGTCACATTAAAGAGTGCCCGATTGGCTGTGACTTCTTGCTTTAGATGAGGAATATAGCGCAAGTATTGCATGCGTTGATAGTAAAAGAGCTCTTCATTGGTCAAACGTTGTGCCCGAAGAGCAGAAAGGGTTTGATAGATGGTCATTTCACTCATCAGATACTCTTGTGCCCAATCTTCAGGAATCTCATATTGAAAGCCCACGCTATTGGCAATCATTTCAGAGACTTCAGAGAAGCGCTCAACCGCCATATCCTGAACGGTGGTGTTTTGGTCATCTTTTAAAAGATTGACGCCAATCAACCAGTCAAATTGATAAGGAATTTCCATTTCTTGTGTCAATTTGTCTGTCGAATACTGCAACAGTTCTTCCCCCAATGCTTGACTATCAAAAGACAAGGCATGAGAAAAGTCTTTCATCTTTTCTTCTAGCAAATAGTCCTTTGGAATCAAGGAGACTTCAAAGGACTTGTTTTTAACTAGTTTTTTTATCAGTTGAGCAGTAGTCAACTTGTGTTTTAGTTTCTTGGCTTTATCGGTAATGGTGATGGGAGTATTGGGAATACGATAAAAACTCATCGCCATTTTATCTGTCGTTAAAGCTATATTATCCTGTGTTTTAAGAATCGGATAGACCAGTTTTAAAACCATTAGACCTCCTTTATAAATCTGTTTTTTCAAAGACGATTTCTTCTTCATCCATCGTTTTCATTCTATCTTCATGATAAATCGCTTTACGATTGAGGCGAAAATCCATAAGATAGCAGAGATAATCCCATAAGAAAACGTGCATTTTCTTTCCCTGTGGTTCATACTCTGTATAGAACTTAGCGAGTTTATAAGGGATATACCAATAAAGATAACATGAAATGGAATGCGTTAATTTGTTCAACGGAAGAAGAAGTGAGCTAAACACCGTCAACATTAAAATCAAGACGAGGGCAAAGACCACAAAAAAGGAAAGTTGCATGGGTGTTGCAAAATACCAAATGCGTTTTCCTTTTTGTGTTTTAACTTCTTGAATCCAGTAGGGAGCGTTTATCCCTCTAGCGTAATCATACAATCGTTCTTCTTCCATATCACAACCCCGTTTCAATTCCAAAGAGACGGAGGAACCAGCCGACAACATGAAGTAATTGTCGTCCGCCTCCTGTTAAAGAGGCAATCACTGCGTAGAAAACAAGCGTGGTAAATAGTCGCCCCCAAGAGCTGTTTCTCCAAGCTAAAATAATCAGGATAATCGCTCCAAAGGTAATAAACCAGAAACCATCTCCTTGTAACCATGTTTGTAAATTAGATGAACTCATCGATTAAACTCTCCTTTTATTCTTTTGTATCTGCGTAATTAGCAGGGATTGTATGGCTGACTTTCTCCACATAATAAGACTTCCCTTTTTCTGATAAGGTCAAGGTGAAGTTTTCAGCATGTGTCGAGCCTGCAACTTCAAATGTTACTTGAACATAGGCCATAACTGCTTTATCAGTTGCTTTGTAGTAACTAAAATCCAAGGTTTTAAAAGTGGAATTTTTTACAATTGTTACATTGTGAGCTACTAAGTCCAAGTTATCTTGGTCAGTCGTATAGTTAGTAAAGAAAACATTGAGAAATTTATCCAGTTTCTTCTTTGTTTTCTCTGAAAGCCTATCAGACTGATTGAGTTTGACTTCTGTATCGGTGTTTTTCTTATTTGCTTGGCTAGTAGACAAACCAGAAAACCAAGGTAAGCCGGTAACGTAGTAGCCTGTTTTTGTTTTGGCATAGGGGATATTAAACCCCGTCACCAATTCTTTTTCTTCTGTCTTATCCCCATTTTTTACCGTTTGCTTATAATGCACCTCATACGTTGCCACATTATCCGTAACCGTTAGTAGGCGTGACCAGCTCAATTGACTAGGATTTTTGACTTGACCTTGTGCTTGAATATCAGGATCTGAACCGTAGAAGCTCGTTAATTGCTTAGCTTGTTTGGTTTGACCGTCTGAATCATTAGGAACGGTAAAATAGCAATTAACAAAGTCATTCAGATAATACTGCAAGCGATTATCAATTGTTGTTGTAGCAGAAGAAGTAGAAGAAGTAGAAGAAGTGGCTTGTTTAGAAGCCATCAGTTTTTCAAGATTGGTGACTTTACTAGACATTGTCATAGCACGAATACCCCCTAATAGCCCTACAAGTAAAATAAAAGCCAATCCTGACAGAACGGCAAGATTGGCTGTTTTTTTGTTGGCAAGGGTTAATGTTGGTTTTCCTTTCTTTTTAGGGTGCTTAGAAAAACGTCCTAAATAAGCTTTTACTTGATGTAAAATAAGTTTCAATTTATCCATGATTTCTCCTTATTGATTGGCTAGTTCAATCAATTTATTTCCTTTGGCATAAAGTTGTTTATGAAGTTTATTGAGTTCCCCATTGACATAATAATAACCACGCAGTTCAGAGCGGAGGCTTTCGACCAGCGCTTCTGGTATTTGCTTAGCTTCTTCTTTTTTGAGGAGACTGTTTAATTCCCCTGCTTTTGTCCAAGCTTCTTTGTTATTGTGGGCTTTCATCAATTCTCCTAGCTCCAATGAGACCGCTCTAACTTTCTTTTCGAGTGTATTTTGTGTTGCCATTATCAGTTCCTCCCTAAATTTTGTTTGATTTTCTAAGATAACTTGTCTAAAAAGATGAATAAGTTGTGTCGTCATGTGTTGATTGAAGTCTAACACTTTACCATCCAATGTGAAATAAGCGTGTTGGTAGTGGGTAGGGGAATCAAGGTCAGGGTTTTTCCGTGCAAAAGCGTCTAAGAAGTAATCTGTTTCTTTCATTAAAACAATGTAGAGATTCCAGAATTCGTTTTTATCAGGAAAACAAGTAATGCCTTCATATAATTTTTTAACAAGTATCATTTTTAAAGCCCTATATATTATAATTCATCATTTTTCATTTTCTTCTCATAGTCAAGAATCTGTTCCCAAGTCAGCCATTCTGGTTTCTCTTGCTCAGGAAAACTTTGCCAGAGCTTTTTCATCTCTGCAATTTGTCCCTCTACACTGCCAGCCCATAATTGCGGTTCATAACGACCGCCATATCCTAAGAAATAATCACAATCTTGTTGGAGACGACCCAACATCATGTAATTAAAGTGATAAGGATTTTGTTGGTTTATGTAACTTTGAAGAAAGTCTTTTAGCTCATAGAAAGATAAATAGCCATCTAAACCATAACCAAAAGTATCTATACCTTCTATAAACATTACTCCTTCAAAGGTTTCATCAATACCAATTTTCGATAGAGAGCTCAGTGTAAATGGTAATGGGAATTGAGCCCTTTGTCTCGTCTTAGTATTAGTAATAGTTATCAATTATTAGTTCCTCCTTATAGCACCAATTGAGCATAGCCCGTCTGTATGAACATCTCTGCCACCCAGAGAGCGTTTTTGCTCATCTTTTTTAATGGCTTTGTTTTTAACTCCTCAAAAAAAGCCTGTCTAGCTTCTTGTCTAGTCGCTTTCTTTATCGCATTTTGTCGGTGGTTTTCATCTTTAAAGGGTTGCTTTCTAATTTGTTCCGCATATTTCAATTCAGAATCTTTCTTAGGTGGATAATATAAGAGCCCCCAGTAATCAATCAAATCTTTGACCAATTCAAAATCGTAAAACGATAGGTAGAGTTCCTCATAACCAACTGGAAAGGTTTTTATTTGAAGAGGGCGATTGAATTTATCGGGAACATTGAGTGGTTTATATCTGTCCGACAATGACATTAAAATCAACTCCATTTCGTTCACAAATTTCTTCTGCTAGTTTTGTATGATTGTTACTCAGATAGGCTTCAGAAATGATTTCTGAAAGCTCATCTGTCTGATAGACCATATCAACGATTTTCAACAATTTCAAAGCACTAGAGACTTGTTTTGTGACCCAATGTTTTGTCCTTGCATAGTTAATTTGACGGGGACGTGTGACAAATTTAAAACCCGCTTGTGTTCCAAGCAGGTTATCCCATTCACTATCATAGTTACCATTCCAATCTTTCACTTCAAAATAGTTATTTAAAATCCGAGCTCCTATTTTGGTCAAGTCTGCTTCCAACGTATACCATTCTTTCAAAATATCAAACGCCTTGGTATCATGTAGTTCAATCTCATAGCGGTTTTTGTAATTATAGGCTTCATGGATATAGTCAACAGAAACATCTTTTAAGAGGGCTTGTTCATAATCCTTTTGATAAAAGCGAATCATGAGGCTGGATTGACGACTGCCAAAGTTTAAGGTCAATCCCTGATTGACAAATCGATTTTCAACTTTTTTCAAGCCCTCAATAGCGGTAAAAGTGCGGAGTTTTCGCATGATGATTTTATTGTCAAAAATCCGATTTTTAATATCAAATAAGTCAAGATTCCCTGATTTTTTGTATAATTCATCAAGGGCAATATCAAAGCGTGGAAAGGCTAAAAAGTCTTCCAAAGGTCTATCTTTTCGTTCTTGTTCCGCAAAGAGAAAGACATCATGAAGAAAAGAAAACCAATCCCGGTCTTGTTGTTTTAATAACAATTCAAGCTCACGACAACCACTTCCCGTCAAGTCAATCAGCGTTCCAGCTTCTGTCTTCTTTTCAGAATGGGAATAAAGCACCCGAATTGAACCATAAGTCACCATATCTGAATAGCTATATAGGCTTTTTCCTTCATGAAAAAAGTCTGCTGGTCTTAATTTTAGAACAGAGGTGATGACAGCTTTAAAATCAAGTGTTTTGAAACGAATTTTTAACCAATCCACCGTGCTTTCTAGCTTGGTTTCTGATTTACGATTCAGAAAGTGAAAGAGTGCTTTTTCAAATTCTTTGGTCATTTTTCGTTGACCCTGTTCAATGTTTCGGTAGTTGTAGTAACTATAACCAATCATGGTCGCCATTTTGCGTTGGGTAAATCCTAACTCAAGCCTGATACGTTTTAATTCAGCATTTGTCACAATTTACTTTTCCTCCTTTTAACAATAAAAATAGCAGCCAATGGATAATGACTGCTTTTATTTATAATGGTCTCGAAAGGATAAGAAATAAATTTCATCTTCTTCCACCATATAGACTAATCGGTGTTCATCTGTAATTCTACGAGACCAAGCACCAGAATAACGGTATTTTAAGGGTTCAGGCTTTCCAATCCCTTCAAAAGGATTTCGTTTGATATCCTCAATTAAACGATTGATACGTTTAAGTATCTTTTTATCTTCTTGTTGCCAAGAAACATAATCTTTCCAAGCTTGTTCTGTAAAGTTAAACATCTTTCACCTCTAATAATGGGCGTTGAATGACTTTCTTTTGCTTGACTTGTTCCATTCCTGATAGAACCTTGTCTGAAAGATAATCGTTATTCATTAGGCGGATAGTTTCTTGAATACTATCCCAGTTTTCCTTAGATAAGACCACAATATTTTCATCAGGATTTTTATTGACAACCATTAGAGGTTCATATTCATCGTTGACTTTTTTCATGTAATTCTTTAAATTGTTTCTAAAATTTGAATAGACGACAGCTTCCATTTTATATCACCTCACTTTAAGACTATTCTTATTATAACACTTGACAGGAAATTGTACAAGTATTTATTTTTTGTGTTCATGCTAGCTAGGCTAGTCATTAGGATAAGAACAGCCTTTTAAAAGCTTGTGTTAGTTTTAAGCCCCTATTAGTATCGGGAGGTTAAGCCCTTTTGGGGCGTGCCTAGGGCACACCCCAAAACGCCCGCTTGTCAGCTCGGTCGGGCAGGTCGGACGGGCGTAGCCCTGACCTTGACCTTCGTGCCTACGCTGGCTCAGGAGGTGTTTCAAAGTGTTGAAGGACAACTTGCTTATAGGGCAAGTCAGCCTGTTCTTTCTCTGTCACAATTTCCTCCAACAAAGCCCTATCTGCTTCATCTAGCAGAATACGGTTGTCCTCTCTTCTGAATGTATAGTCCTGTTCTTCTATGTATTTCACAAGGTTTCGTAAGGTTGAAATGGGCACATCAAATTCTTTGGCAAAGTCATTCAGAGGAAGGAGGGGAGATTCTGCTTGTTCAACGGACAAGTCAGATGATGACGTTTGAGTAGTTTTTGTTGTTTCTAATAGTGGGTCATCTAAGACGGGTAGTTTCTTGTATTCCTCAAAGAAAGAAAAGCCTTCCTCAAAGGGAACAACAGGTGAATAAAATTCTCTAGCTACCTCTCCACCGTTTGCAATATAACCACGACCGAAAATCTCCTCTCCGTCAATTTCATCAATCTTTTTAAAGACTTTATTCGCATTAGCGTCTCCAAACATCATTTTATTCCCAACATCTTCTAAGTGCCCAACAGAAATCCGTTTCATAAATTGGTCACGTAGAGACGTTTTGAGGTATTCTCCGTCAGGGCGTTGCATAGCAACAATCATGATGACTCCAGATTGGCGACCTTTTAAAATCAATTCTGTTAGGTATTCGATAAAGTCTCCAGATGACTGGTAATCCCGTTCTAGTTTAGCCGCTAAGGCTGCCAATTCATCAATGACAATAAAGCGAGGCTTCAGTCCGTAAGCATAATACTTTTTCCCTGCCTGATAGTCAGGGTGACTAGTCATGTAATCATAACGTTTATCCATTTCCTGCTCAGCACGCTTTAAACAAGCTAACATTTCTTGTTTATCCCAGTAAACCCGCCCTTTAAAGACAGGAATCTGTTTCAATCCGACAAAATCAGAGCGCTTCGGGTCAAGAATTTCCACATAACCAATTTGTGCCAAGACCCAAATCAAAATCATCAAGAGAACCGTTTTACCGCCACCCGTTCCACCACCAATCAGCAAGTGTGGGTGTTTATTGAAATCCCAATAGACATCTTTCATTAGATAAATGCCTTTTTCAGTCATCTTAACATCAAAGATAGATAAGCGACCTGAAAATTGGTCAATGGCAATGGTGTAGGACACGTAGCCTTTGGTAAATTGCTTATTCATAAAGTCTCCGTCAAACATAATTTCAAGAGGCTTTTCAAGAGCAATAAAACGGTCTTGGAATCGGCTACCTTGAAGGTGGAGTGAAACGGTGATACTAAAACGGTCACGCTTCAAATACACTTTGGGTAATAGAATTCGCTCCCTTGTGTGATGATTTGATTTAACTTTCTTAACCTTATACAAGTTATTATCTAGCAAAAAGTGGGAAAGAATCCGTAAACTATCTAAACGGCTAAAGAAAAGAAATTTTCGGTAACAAATTACTTGCACTAAACCATCTAATAGTAACAATCCTAATAAACTTCCAGCAAAAAGAATCCCGTAGGTTAGCGGGTCACGTTGAAACTGATTTTGAAGCTGGTCTTGGTGCAGGTAAGCTAAAAGGCCACCTTCAAGGAGAAAGGGCAGCAGAAAAAGGGCAAAGGTTAGCTGTTTGATTTTTTCATGAAACTTCCGAACACGAATTCCCCGATAGGTGAACAGCTTCATAGGCGATTATCCTTCCTTTTTAGGTTCAGGCTTCCCCACTAACACCACATCTTTAGCCCGTAGTTTAACCCCACTTGTCAGGACACGGCGATTGTTAATAGTTTCTGAATTTGACCAGAAGCGAGCCGTAGGAGCTACCAGTGTTACTTCCTCATTGTAGTTCTTTTCCGCAGTCATTTGAGCCACTTTGGCTTCAGGAGGAACAGTTACAGTAATGTCCCCGTTTACAGCAGAAGAGTAGAGCTTCACATCTACATAGTCCACTTCGTCTGTTTCACGACGTTTTTCTTCACCTGTTCCTTCTTCAAGGTAATCTTCCCATTTCATACTAGGAAGAGCTTCAAGAAAATTAAGTGTTCCCAGCGTTTTTGCAGTATCAAAAGTTTCAATCACATCAGCAGCAAATTTTACAGTCATAGTATTTCTCCTATTCTATTTCTTATTTAGACTTTACCGTACGCATTTCTTCCGCAACAATAACATTTTCATGTTTACGTTTGCCTCCAAAACGGAAGTTACGGCGTTCAATGGCAATTCCACGAGGGAAGACGACTTTTTGACGCCCTTCAGGGACATCCGACATTTTAAACCCTTCTACAATAAGAAAGGCAGAGGGCTCTTTTCGACTTGAAATTTCAAAGATACGATAAGAGACAGGGTTATAATCGTTGGCACGGACTTCTTCCATACCTGAGACAAAGACCTCATTTCCTAAGACTTGGTTTTGGTCAACGAATACTTTTGTAATTTCCATTAGGTTTACCTCAATTTCTAGTTTGTTTAGACCGTTTTATGACTTGTCTAGGTCAAAAAATAAACTTATCTCTTCTAATATGCAGGTGCTCTTACTCTGGTCATACTATTCTCCTTACATTCCAAAATAAGCTTTTTTGATTTTAAACTGAAAAGCCTTTTTACAATTCAAAAGCTCTTTAGCAAATTTGTCATGGGTATCATGGCGTAAAAAAAGACTGTCCATTTCGTTTAGACAGTCTCGGTAGCACGTTTCACAGTGTGTAGGATTCGTGTGATAAATTTTAAGGGAGAAAAGAAACTTCTCATAGATTTGTTGGAATCGTTTTTCAAAATAATTCATGTTGTACCTCCATTCATGATGAAATCATGTTGAACTTTAAATTTGTAGTGATTTTTCCATTGGACTAATGGAACCGTTGGCAAGCCTAGTTTTTGGTAATCGTGAAACAACTTATCCATTTTTTCTAGCACTTGATAACATAAGACCTTTTGATAATGTTTATCCGGATAGATTTTCAAAGAAAAAACAAAGTTCTCATAAAGACGGCGAAAACTTTGTTCATAATCATTCATCTTTTTTCCTCGCTTTCCTTTAGAATGGCAATTTTTTGAACTGTCCGTTTGAAAGGACATGGATAGGCTAATGATTCATCAGCTTAAAGGAGTAGAAAACAAAAAAGACAGCTCACAAAGAACTATCTTCACATCTTAAACAAATCCGCATGACTGCCTGTATCGGCTAACGTTAGGGTCAAAATATCCTCTTCAATCAGATAAATCAAAAGCCAATCTGGTTTAATATGACATTCCCTAAAGCCAACAAAGTTTCCTTTGAGTTCATGGTCACGGTATTTTTCTTCTAGTGTCTGACCTAAACGAAGTTTTTCAATCACTTCATCTAAGAGTGCCATCTCTAAGCCTCGCTTTTTAATTCGTTTATAGCTCTTTTTAAAAGCAGAGGTAAACTTAACTTGGTACATCTAAGCGTCCAGAGCCTTCTTTAAATCTGCTAGATTGTCATAAGAAGCGACCGTTTCATCACGAGAAATACGCTTAGCTTCTGCCAGAGCTTCTAAGGTCTTTTGACTATAATTGGGGACTTCAACCGTGAAAGGAAGTCCACCACGCAATAGACATTGACGAAGAAAAATATTGACTGCACTAGACATATCCATCCCCAAGTCATTAAATAATGAAGTTGCTTGGGCTTTTACAGTTTCATCAATCCGAATTTGAGTTGGTACAGTTGCCATAAACGCCACCACCTTTCATTATTTATTGTAAACCATATAGTTTACGTTGTCAATCATTTGTATTTGTTTTAGTGTTTTCTACTCGTCTAAACAGATGAATTAATTATCTGTTTAAGGCGTGCTCATATCGTCGCACACTCATTGTTATTATCACCGTCCTATAGCTGTACTTGACTAATCTCTGTTATTATAGTCATCTCACTTCACTATAGCCACGATTAACCGCCTATGCTTACCCCAGCAGAACGTATCTTACCTGTCAGCATTTCCGACGCCACCAGCGCCAGCAGTTCCCCTTTGTTATTCGGTCAAGAGGGGCAAAAAGCCGAGTGCGTGAGATAACTCCAAAAAATTTTTGTGTTCATCTGCTCCAACCTCCTTGACTTTTTGCGATAAAACCTGTACAATAATAATTGCTAAATGATTATTGTGTGTTGGTCAGCTAAGCTTGAGTGAGGTTGTCTGACGCACTTTTTTATTCAATTTTCAAGGGACAAATTCAACTATTTTGCTAAATTGCCTTGTCTATTCTTTATTGAAGGTAATTTCACTTTTTAAGGAAATCTAGCAAAACCATTTTATAGCTAACAGCTATATTTATATAATATACCCTTTGGCTATATTTGTCAAGAGTTTTTTGTAAAAAAATTAAAAATTTTTAAAGAGGTACAAAATGTTTCCCGAACGCTTAAAAGCTCTGCGTTTAGAAGCTAATCTAACGCAAAATGATGTTTCGCGACAATTTGGAGTATCACAACCCACTTATTCAAATTGGGAAAAAGGCGAAAAAAAACCAACTCCAGATAAATATCCTAAGATTGCAGAGTTTTATAATGTTTCTACGGATTATCTTTTAGGTAAATCTGACTACAAAAATTCAGATGAAATTGACTTATCAACGTTTGAAGTTCTGTATCGGAAAACTTCTAAAAATTTATCTGATGAGGAGAAGAAAATACTAGAAGAAGATTTGAGAGAATTTCTGTTAGAGAGAGAAAAAGCCATTAAGGCTATGAATAAAGAAAAGAAAGACTGATGATTCGTGCAAAGAATTTACTTTAATGTTTGGAATCGTGTCAAACAAACACTTTATCCATTCATGAAATTAAATAAAGTCCATCCTCTTTATTATACTTTTCAGGATTACTTCAATTATGAAGTCAACAAG
The DNA here is from genome assembly GCF_002000985.1 of Streptococcus gallolyticus subsp. gallolyticus DSM 16831. Lineage (NCBI taxonomy): Bacteria > Bacillati > Bacillota > Bacilli > Lactobacillales > Streptococcaceae > Streptococcus > Streptococcus gallolyticus. Next base: position 278,820 of record NZ_CP018822.1, read on the forward strand.
AAAAAAATACTGGTTATTCCTCACCATATCCGAATAGATATAGCAGGTTTTAATATCAATGATGATGTTTTAACGATTTCCTATCAAGATAGCGATTCTATCAATCGTCAAAATTTCACAAAATGTCATGAATTAGGACACATCTTATTAAATCACAGTGGGCGAGTATTCACTGATTTTCATGATGATTCTTTACAAGAAAGGGAAGCCAATTTTTACTCAGCTTTTCTCTTAATGTCTGATATTGTTTTATTAACTAAGATTTTTTACCAAAATAAAACATTTCAGGAAATAGAAGAAGAATTACAGGTATCAGGTCAAGCACTCAAAACTCGGTTAACTGATTTTCTTAACTTTGAATTGGAGCTTAATAGAATATCAGCCAATCAGATTGTCGAAGATTTCATTACTAGGAAAAATCTTCACATTTTAGGTTATTTTGACCAAGTTAAAGATTATATCATCTCTGATTACAACGAATTTGAGCCTAGCACATTAGAAAAGTTTAATCATTTAATGAATCAAGTAAACTTTATTTCAGATATTGATTTACCAGAGTTAGCAGATACTCAATTCATCTCTTTGGTAAAACAATGTTATCCAAAATTCAAAATTTGGGGATTGTATGACAAGGGACAATCTATTAGCTATGCTTGGAATCCTAAACAATTGACAGAAGTAGAAGCTAAACGCCATGCGAAACTCCTTTTAATAACAAGAAAATGACCTAGAGAAAGTCTCTAAGTCATTTTTTTATATTTTTCTTATAGGCTTCACTATCTTTTTTATAAACTGTTTGTTTATTTCCTCCTGTTAGGAAGTTTCCTGTATCAAATGTTAAAGTCCCATCTTTTTTAATATCATAGGTTGCAACATATTCTCTTCCAGAAGCTGAAAAACTAAATGTTTTATTTTGAGAATCTACATTAGTTATCGGATGATTGTGATTTTCATGATATGTTCCTTGATTTCCTTTAATTTCAAGTACTAGATAATCATATTGGTTATAATATTTTCCGTCAAGAGTATTTTGCTTGGAACAAGATATTAGAAATATAGTAGCAATTCCTAAAAGTAATAAGCTAAGTAATTTTTTCATTTTCCAAACCTCCTTTATAATATTATACTCGAAAAATATTACAATTATGTAATACAAAAATAGACAAACAAAAAATATTGATTAATAATTATTCAATTTCTATTGAAAAAACTAAAAAGAAGTTGTATAATGATTGCGAAAATATAGTAAAGGAATAATAAATAAGACATCAGAGCTAATTTTAATATAATAGTTAATTAAGCAAGGTAAAATAAGATGTTTTTCATCTTATTATGAGGGGGCATATTATGTCAAAAAAAAATAAGAATTTTTAATTTGATAATTACAGCAGGGTTTATTTTATTAGCCATTATTTGTACTTATACTCATATTGACTATTTGATAAGTCTAGTTGGATTAGGAGGCCTGTTAATTATACTTGCTTTAGGAAATTATTATTATAGATATTGGGATAAAAAGAGACACAATAATAAACGTAAACAAAATAGAAGTATTAATATTCCATTAATTTTATTTTTCACTTTTCTTATTTGTGAACTGATTATAATGGGTATAATGCTTAGCTTGGATGGTGATGTTTCGCTTAAAACCCAAAAGATACTAGCTTGTTTACTATGTGTTTCAATATTTTGCATGTTGGTTGCTGGATATAAATTTGAAAATAACAAATTCCAAGATTCTAAAAATTTTTCAGAAGTTAGATACCTTGGTATAGCTATAAATCCCAAACATCCAATAGGTCGTATAATCTATATTAGTGCCTTTATCCTAATATTTATTATATTTTGTTTACTATTAATTTTAGGTCCCACACATTAACTCATATAATTGAAGGAGGTAACATTATGAGTAATAAACGTATTTTTGGTGATTCTTTAAGAGATATGGATAAACAGTCTAAATTTAGTTTAGATGTCCCAACGGATATCGCAGCCTCATTGACTTTTGATAACCTATCCGAGCAAAATCTTCTAGCTCCATATGATTTTATAGAAAATGAAAGAATTCATTATGGTATGTCTAAGGATGATGTCTATTTACTGAAACCAACCGTAGAATATAGTAAAGGATGGTTTTATACCGTATCTTGTGAGACTGCTTAAGCCTTCCAGCAACTCATCGACTGCTTTGCTATCATGAACAGAAGCTGGCGTGACAATATAATTCAGAATATAGCCAGATAAGGTAACTAGCATGTGAACTTTGAAACCATAAAACCATGAGTGTTTAGACGCGTTGTAACCAATATTTGCCGACTCTTTAAAACTGCTTGCCCTATATGGTTACGAACAGGGTGACAAAGTGCTAACGGAAAACTATCTATGATGACGATGCTATCAGGTGATATCTCTTTATTCATAGCTTGACGAATCAGTTGCATCAACCAAATTAACTGTCTAGACCGACGATTAAAGCGACTTCGTTCTAGCAATCTTCCGCAAGGAAATAGTTGACAGATACGATAGAAATGACGTTGTTTCAGTGAGTCAGGACAATAATCACGATAAAGTTGATGACAAATTTTTGATAATTGTCGCATATTCCATTGTAAATGATGAGATTTAGCAGTATACTGTAAGTGGCTCATTGGGATGACCTCCTGTTTGTTTCGTCACTTACAGTATAGTCCTTTTGGGCTTTTTCTTGTTTTTTGAGTTTAACTAGCACCACGGGTACTCACTATCTTTTTCATTGTAAAGACCTCCTTTTTGAAATTTGAAAAAATTGTATCAGAAAAATGTTATAATTGTAATACATAAATGAAGAATGGAAATTTAAAAATATATTCTCTTTGTTATCTCATTCATTGCTTTTTAAATCCTTTAGAGATATAATATAAGCGGATGAAGGCGATTTTATTACAATGAATTGTAGAAGAAAATGCTATTCTTGAGAAGGATACACTGTTAACTAATATCAACATCTATTCCCATCAATAATAAATTTGAGTGATTGAATAACATATGCAAAAATCTATATTCATTTATATTTTTTAAACATATAATCCCTTTAGTTTAGTTATAATACAACAATGAAAAATATAACACTTTGAATTTTTGTATACTGTAATTTAAATGAAAGGAGCAAATTGTAATATGAAGAACTTAGGTTTATTTATCTCTGTTGTCTTTTTATTGGGGAGTATACTTTTATCATACTGTGGTTTTAAAAACGGAAATATTTTTTTAGTACTTTCTGGCATATTAGGGGTTGTTGTTTTTTTAACGAGTATAGTAAAATTAGTAAGAAAGTACGATTATGAAAATTAAAGACTAGTGGTAAAAAGTCAAGCTATGAATTGTTAAAGCTTATGCTTGAATAATTTCATAAATATAATATATATATTACGAGGAGGAAACAAATGACAAAAGTTAGTATTTTTGGTGGTAAGGGAAATATGGGTTCAGCTATCGCGGAAGTTTTTAAGCGTTCTGGCAATGAAGTAGATGTCATTGGGCGTGATTATCACGGGCAAAAGCTAGGTGACATTGTTGTTTTGGCAGTAAAATATACTGATCTAAATGCACTAGTTGAGGCCCAGGCAGAATACTTGGCGGGTAAAATTATTATTGACATTAGTAATCCTATCAGCTTTACCAATTTAAGTGAATTGCAGGTGCCTAAGGGGACCTCAGTTGCTGAAATTATAGCTAAAAAATTACCAAATAGTCAGGTGGTAAAAGGCTTTAATATTAATTTCTCGGATTCACTGGCAACTTGCCAAGTCAAGGGTAAGCCAGCTAGTCTGCTTTTTGCTAGTGATAGTGCAGAGGCAAAACAAACTATCTTTACTGCCCTAGAAAAAAGCGGAGCTAAATTGGTAGATGCAGGCCCATTAAGTCGAGCAAGAGAATTAGAAAGTGTAGGCTTATTACTTATTAGCCTAGCAGTTAATCAACAAATTGGGCGCGATGGAGGATTGGTAATTCTGTAAACGATAAAAAGAAAATCAAAACATGTCAAGTCCAAGTTAAAACGGATAGTTAAAAAGTATGTTTAGTCAGTAGAAGGTGTGATTCTAGAGTTGATAGGAGTCATACCTTTTAGTTTTTCCATAGTATGCTATAGTTGATGCAGTCTTTGATTTGGCTGATAAGACTCTCTTTATTTTGTGCTGGAAATAGCCTTAAGGATTCACTTTCGAGATGGGAGAAAAAATTCTCACAAGAAGCATTGTCATGATGAGTTTATTATCATTAAAATTCTGACAAAGTATATGCCAAAAAGAGTTGTATGACACTCAGGAACATCTTTCATTGTTTGTGTAATAGGCATGATTAACATCAGTCACTAACCTTTGGGAAAGACGTCTTGGCTAATATTCAGAGGATCCAGCAGTTATAAGAATGTAATTGACAGGTCGCTTTCAAGAAATGACTTGCCGATTTGTCTTATCTAAGTAACGGCGATTAGTAATTTTCCAAACATGAACATGTTATACTTAAGAGGACAATAAACATTTATGAATAGCAATCTAGCAACAGGTAAACTACAGTAGCAAGTCGAGGACGGTTGTCAGGTTTCAAGTTTTTGACTTAGAATTTCAACCTTGCTGAACCCATAGTAGTGTTGAAGCTTCTGTAATGGAAGTGGAGCGAAGGGGTGAACCAATAACTGAAGTGATGTTCCGCTTCGCCTGTACCTGTAACGTCGGTCTGGTAGGTAGAGAAAATTAACTCATATAGTTGATGGGAACCTACGGTGTCTCGCAGGTAACAAAACAAGAAAGGAATGACACGCCTGTCTCAACTATTTGCACAAATTCTATCCAAAGAAAATATGATGATTGCTTTCATGAAAGTGCCAATAAAGGTTCAGCTGGGGTAGATGGCATTACCGTAACTGATATTGGGTTGTATCTCAATGAGAATTGGCGAACCATTAAGGGCCAAATATTGGTGAGAAAATATAAACCATAGCCCGTCTTACGGGTAAAAATTCCCAGACCGCAGGGAGGGAAGAGGAGTCTAGGAATACCAACAGTGGTTGACAGGATTATCCAACAAGCGATAGTTCAAGTTATCACACCACTCTGTGAGCCAAACTTCCAAGAAACGAGCTATGGCTTTCGGCCTAACCGCTCTTGTGAAATGGTTATTCTCAAGCTGTTGGATTATTTCAATGACGGATACACATGGATTATGGATATAGACTTAGAGAAAATTCTTTGACACTGTTCCACAAGACCGCCTAAGGTCTTATGTTCACACTATTCTTAATGAATTGGATAAGGAACTTGAAAAAACGAGGACTACGTTTTGTTCGTTACGCAGATGACTGTGTTATCACCGTTGGAAGTGAGGCGGGCCATATCAAAACCAGTCCCATACATATAATTGTTGCTTGGCGTTTCCCAACGTCTGTAATCTAAACAAGCCTTTATCTGCCCAAAGACAGGTTCCACATCAACTGCCTTCTTCAGATAAAAGCGCCTGGCTTTCTTGGTGTTTTAACTCTTGATACCTTTCATTGACATAAAGAGCTTTTTGAGGGATGACATCTGGTTGTGGACTGCGATACACTTTGATTTTTTGTTCAAAACCTGTCTCAGTTTTCCTAGTTTGGGTATGTGAAAATGGATACACCCAACCATCAGGATGATGATAGGTCATTGTGCTTTTATCATAAGTCTAGATGTTCAGATGGTTTGATGACTGTTTGGAAGACCATTTTTGTTCGTTGTCAAATCGTCCATGTTTGATGAAATGCTTAATCCCTTGTTCATTCAACTTTACCAAATTTTCTTCACTGCTATAGCCTGCATCAGCGACAACCCTTTTTAAGGCATGAGGATAAGTTTCTAAAAATAGTGTTTTAGTGTCGGTTGGATTTGGGAAAACAGCATAATAAAGCACAAACTGATTTTCTGTGGCAATTTGAAAATTGTAGCCTGCTTTGAGTTGCCCATTTTTCATGTGGTCTTCTTCCATTCTCTTAGTGACACGGAAACGATTGGTGGTTCGATAATTGACAACAAGTTGACCAGTCAGATAGTGCATGGCTAGATTTTCAATCATGGATTTCTCGATTTTTCGCCCTGAAAAATGCCTTGAGAATAGGCAAATAAAAGAGCTGATAATAACAGTTTAGGATGGTAGGAAGGACGACCAAAATCATGATTAAAAGCAGTGAAAAAGTCTTCTTCCAAATCATTAACCACTTGTTCAACGGTAAAGACGATATGATCTTGTGGCAAGCAAGATCTGATTTCTAGTGGCAAGGTGGTTTGATTTATGTTATAGTGAATGTACATGAGATGGTCTTTCAAATATTTTCGAATCAACTATATGTTATCAAGACTATCAAGGTTCTTGATGAAAAATATTTTTTAAAATAGTAGTCATTGATAGACTATTGTCTTATTTATGGTACTGTACCGGCTTCAAAAAGGTACACGCAAACACCACTTTGTCTGGTATTTTTTAAAACAAGGTGCTACAATGAAGAGCATAAGTGGCTTTAGTGATTTTGGGTAGAACGATAATCGTAAAGCTTGTTATGCGTTATGAGGTAATACATTGTCCGAATGAGACGATGTACAGAGGCAATCGTATGTGGCTTAGTTGGATTTTTTCGTTTCTCATACAAGTCTGTGATATGACAGGGATTAGTATGATTAGCAGAGGCTATGTTGTGAATGCATTTGAAAAGAATCTTTCGAGCATACGATACGGATTCCCATGTTTGGTGATGTGTTCCTGAGCCAGATAGTTTCCAGATTCATAGTGTCTAAGATCAATGCCAATAAAGGCGTTGATCTGATTAGCAGACTGAAACCGACGAATATCACCAAGTTCGCCAATAATGCTTGTCGCAGTAGTTTCTGCGATTCCAGAAATAGAGAGCAAAATCTCATATTCTGGTAACGGTTGAGCTAGTCCTACCATTTGATCAAGAACAGCTTGTCTCTGTTCAGAAAGTCTAAGCAATTTTTTTGCATAGTAACGACCCTCTTCCATCAGGGGAGAGGTTTTCTTAACCGCACAATAAGACTGTTTAGCTAGTTCTGTAAGCTTATCTAAGTCATTCACACGCTTGTCAGCGATGCGTTTTGACGTAGACTGACGGATGATAGCTGATAATGCGTAGTCATCCACCCGTACAAAGCTATTACATGGAAAAGTCATGACCAAGTTCCAATATTGTTCACCAGTTGGCGCTGACAAGAGTGTCTCCAACTCTGGGAAAGTGACTTGTAAAACCTTGTGAAGTCGATTCTTCGCCTCCGTTAAATTTTGATGGAAACGACTTAAATCACGAAGTTCCTGATAAATCTCCTCCTGGACATAAGAGGTTTACGGTTGAGAATGAACTGAGACCGTGCTAACTTTTCTGCATCGCTTTTGTCAGTTTTGCAAACACGCAAGCTGTCAAGTTACTTCTTAGCCTCTAATGGGTTGAGCCGAGTATAAGCGTAACCATAATTCTCAAGGAATGCCTGAAGACGACGAGAATAGATTCCAGTTGCCTCAAAGATAATCTCAGGGTGATGAACGCTCTTCAAATTACCCAGTAGGCGAGAGAATCCGATAACGTCATTAGGTATGGTATAACCATGAATTTTATCATCATTGACTAAATAGCCACTTCTGAGCCGGCTTTACTCACATCAATTCCAAATACTGTACGTATGATAGTTACCTCTTTGTCTTGAGAATGATACCTTAGTTTTAGCGATATCGTTTTCAATACTCGATGTCTTATGTCCCACATACTTTGATAACATTCTACTAAAACAGGTGTCTTGTCAGTTTTAGTTACGACGTCTAGCACCAAAGGGCTCAGCGACTTAACAAGAACCTCTACTTTAACATAACGAAAAAGTAGTGAATACTCTCTGCTCTCTCCCGTCGGAGTTTTCCCAACTACTAATCTTAGTATGTTTTAATTTCGTTTTGATTTGTTTGTTATTGTCATAATCAATGTAATCAATAATGGCTTGTTTAAGTTCATCAAGTGACTTAAAGGTTTTCTCAAAACCATAAAACATTTCTGATTCGAGGATGCCAAAGAAAGCTTCCATCATGCCATTGTCGGAGCTGTTTCTCTTGCGTGATATGGAGGGGCAAATCCCCTTGGATGCCAAGAAGTTATGATAAGACTGGTGCTGATATTGCCACCCTTGGTCGCTGTGAAGAATGGTGCCTTTGTAAGACTCAGCTAGAAATATTTTTTAAGCATGGTTTGAACCTGTTTTAAATCAAGTGAGCGTGACAAGGATCTCACTATTATACCCATCAAAAACAGGTGATAAATAGAGTTTCTTATTAGTGTTTGGTAAAGCAAATTCCGTCACATCTGTATAACACTCCTTACAAAGTTTAGAACCTTTGAAGTGACGTTTAATCAGTTCTTGCCAACCTCACCCTTGTGAGAGGAATACTGACGTTTCCGACGAATACAAGTAGCCAACCCCATTAATGTCATCAAGCGTTGTACCTTCTTGTGGTTGATAACCACCCCACGATTTCGCAATTCCAAGTGAGCCCGACGATAACCATAATTCCCTTTATGCTCGTCATAAATAGCTTTAAGCTCCTTATATCCTTATTACCTTTATAAAGTTGTTTCAAGTGATAATAATAGGTTGAACGAGGTAAGCCTAAAACGTCAAGTAACATCGCTAGTGGAATCTCACCACTTAACTCTTGGATGATTTTTGTTGCTCTTCGAGCTTTACCTCGTCCTTCAAGCGGTATTCTCTCAACTTTTTTAGCACAGCATTCTCCGCTCTAAGATAGTCCAATTCTTTTTGAAGACACTCTAATTCTGTCATCTCCTCAGTCTTCTTTTTAGGCTTGCGTCCCATTGTTGGTCTCTCTCGTTGTTTCTCAACAATAGTATATCCGTTTTTCTTGTATTGTGCTAGCCAATTTGGAAGCATACCACGATTTGGTAAAGCGTAATCTAAGGAAACCAGGTCTTGTGATTGACCGTCAATCAGAACTTTTTCTATCATTTCTTGCTTTAATTCGAGAGAGTAATATCTGTTTTTACCTTTTCTAACAACCTCAACTCCATACCACTCCATGAGTTTAACTATGTACCGGAGATTAGATGGATTGATATCATATGTTTGACCTAAGCCGAGGCCATGACAATCCTTGTTTTCTTAAGTTATAAATCGTTACTTTATCTTTATAAGTTAATTTCATTCAAAAAGCACCTCAATCGTTAAATTTCATGTCTAACTTTTGGGATGCAGTTCATCAAACCATTATTTTTTGTTTTAGTCGGAGGGACTTTTGTCTTTAATCTGAAACTGAGTAAACCTCGGTTTCTATTTTTTTCAAAAAATAGCTTGAAAAAATAAAAACTCAGGAGTATAATTGCAAATATAAAAAAGAGTGAGTATTCACTCATTTTTTAAAAACAAGATTTACTGAAGGAGCTTCACATGCAACACATCTTATATTGTGGGGACAGTCAGATGATTGACGGCTTGATTTTATCAAGTTTATCGCTAGCTAAGAATACCAATGAAGCATTAGATATTAGGATTTTGACCGCAAGAATTGAGAGCGCTGAGAAAACTTATCACCCCTTGACAGAAGATTCGGCAGTTAAACTGGAAAAAATCTTGCAGGCCTATGACGAGCGTCATTGTGTGACTATTATTGATATCAGCGACTTACTCTTGTCAGAATTTCCAGTGGCTAATCAAGAGACGATTTTCACGCCAAATTGCATGTTGCGCTTATTTGCGGACAAGTTGTCTGATTTGCCAGAGCGCTTTCTTTATCTGGACACGGATGTGATTTGCTGTCGTGATTTTTCTGAGTTTTATCATCAGGAGTTGAATGATGTTGAGTTCGTTGGGGTCTTAGATTACTATGGTAAATGGTTTTTCCATCACCAATGGAGAACCTTTGACTACATCAACTCAGGAGTTCTACTGTTTAACACCGCTGAAATCCAAAAAACTAATTTGCTCGGACGCTGTCGAAAATTATGTCAAGAAAAGACTTTTTTTATGCCAGATCAGTCTGCGCTCAATACGCTTGCTAAGAAGAAAAAGATTACCAATCGCAAGTTTAATGACCAGCGTCGTTACCATAAAAACACCGTTTTTCAACATTTTACAACCAGTTTTCGCTTTTTCCCATGGGTACATACGCTAACCGTCAAGCCTTGGGAGATTGACAAGATGCACGACGTCCTGAAATTGCATGTCCACGATGACCTAATTGACCAATACTTGGCCTACAAAGAAGATTTTTTATATTAAGGAGAAGACAATGACAACTAAAACGATTCCCGTTTTTTTCGCGACTGATGACCGTTACGCTAAATACTTGCATGTTAGTCTGGTATCGCTGATTGCCCACACGTCGCCACTTCATAGCTATCACATTCATATTCTCAACCAAGGGCTGACCGACCAGCACCAAGCTAACTTCAAGAAACTTGAGACTGACAATGTGACTGTTGATTTGGTGGATATGGGTGAGCACTTTGCACAGGTCATGACTGGGGACACGTCAACTCTTCGTGGCGATTACAGCACCATGACCATTTACTTCCGTCTTTTCATCGCGGAGATGTTTCCTGCTTATGACAAGGCGATTTATCTGGACGCGGATACGATTCTTTTAAGGGATATTGCAGAGCTTTTTGAGACAGACTTATCTGGTAATCTTGTGGCAGCTGCTTTTGATAGTTTTGCCTCAGAAGTACCTATCACCAAGCGTTACGTGGAAGAGATTTTAGGGCTTGAGGCGACAGATTATCTCAACTCAGGTGTCTTGGTCATGAATTTGAAAGCCATGCGTGCGGTGAATTTCTGTCAACATTTTGTCAATCTCAGAACAGCTTACAATTTTGATTTGCTTGCTGGTGACCAAGATTATCTGAATGTCATGACTGACGGCGCTAAGGTCAAATTATCCTCTGATTGGAATGTCTTACCACAAATCCGTATAGATAGTCCAAAACTCATTCATTATAATCTCTTTGATAAACCTTGGCATTACGAAGGATTGGCTTATGAAGAATACTTCTGGGAGTATGCAAAGAAAACACCTTATTATCAAGATTTATTAGATGAACGCGCAGCTTTTTCTAAAGGGGGAAAAGAAAAAGACCAAGAAAGTTTGGCAGCACTACTTAAGCACGCCAACGAGATTGTAGGTGACAGCATAGCCAAGACCTTGAAGAAAGTGAGGGAAGAAGGACATGATGATTGGTGGCTCAAAGCGAGCGGTTATTGAAAATATGAAGCAGGCGTTGTTGGCAAGTGACCAGCATGCCAAGGTAGAGCTCGGCGACCCTGATTTGACGGCGTATGAGCGCCAGCAGTTGGTGGATGATTTTTTTGCCAATCAGAATAAGCCTTTGTTTAAGTTACAGCGCAGTTTGACGCGCTGGGCTGCGAATCTTTTGTCCCGTAGTTTAAATAACAAGACTAAATTTATTGGGCTCGACAATCTTGCAACAGTCAAAGGTGGTGCGATTGTGACCAGCAATCACTTTAATCCGCTGGAAAATACGGCCATCCGAACGGCGGCTCTCAAGACTGGGCACAAGCATTTGTATATCGTCAGTCAGGAGATAAACCTGATTGAGACGGGCTTTTTGGGCAGTTTAGTGCGCCACTATGACTTGCTTCCAGTCATGATAAATGGAAACAACCCGACTTATATGGCGCATACCTTTCCTGAAAAATTGGCTGATGTACTCGGTCAAAATGAGCTGGTTTTGATTTATCCTGAGCAGGAGATGTGGTATAACTACCGCAAACCACGCTTCCTACAACGCGGAGCCTATTTCTACGCGGCTAAAAATCAGGTGCCAATCGTTCCCTGCTTTGTAGAAATACGGGACTATGATAAAATAGAAAATGACGAATTTCTTGCAATCCAATTTGTAGTACATATCATGCCAGCGATTTATCCAACTCCTGACAAGTCGGTGAGAGAGAATTCTCAGATACTCATGCAGGCGGATTACGAAGCTAAAAAAGCTGCCTACGAGCGGGCTTATCAGAAGCCTCTGACTTATGACTTTGAAGTTGGTGACATTGCAGGTTGGCGGGATGAAACGATTTATCAGAAAGAAAGTGAAAATTATGGAGCAAAAGCAAACCCTATTTGAGCAGGCTTTGAAGTCTTACAATCTGCCCAAAAAGCAGGAGGCGGTGCTCTTAGCTAGTTTGCATCTGTTTGCGGAGCAAGGCTATGAAGCGACCAGCAGTAGCCAGATTGCGGCACGAGCGCAGGTGGCTGAGGGCAGTGTTTACAGACATTTCAAGACCAAACGTGGGATTTTAGAGGTCATTTTGAGCTCTATCACGGATGAGCTTCTCCCTCGCATGTCTGAAGAGTTTATCACTGAGCTTAAAGGTCAAACTGGACTTGATTTTCAGGATTTTTTGACATACCTTGTCCACAATCGCTTGGAGTTTCTGGTTGAAAATCAGCTTCAAATCAAGATTTTACTGCAGGAGACGGGTAGCAATCCTCAATATCTCAAGGTCTTGGTGGATAAATTTCATGACGTCATTGACACCTCTATTTGGCATATTTTTGATCATTATAAAAAGCAGGGCAGACTGGTGGATTGGGATGTCATGCGGATATTCACTTATGTGGCATGGGCGATTTTATCCGCAGCCCTTCCCTACATTTACTTACCAGCGCAGCCGTTTGACATAGACCAAAAAACCAAAGAAATCAGTGAATTTCTAGTAAAAGGACTAACACCAGGTAAACTTTAAATTTCTAGTAAAAGGACTAACACCAGGTAAACTTTAAATTTCATAATGTAGAAAAGCAAACTAAGGCTATTAGTTCTTATCAGTGTGCTTTATGAATCCTACAAAAGTCAGTAGGAAAAGTAAAGATGTTCATGACAGTATGATTGAAAGAGTAAGCTGAATCTTGAAACAAATTATCAGATTAGTTAAATGTCAATTTTAATTGCGCTAGCTTTTCAAGGTATTGGTAATAGCTGTCAGCACATGTGGAGGCAGTAGGACTGTTGGTGAAAATTGAGTCATTGGGATAGTGTGAAAAGCCTTGAAATTAAGGCTTTTGTCATATGAAGATTAGTATTAGAGTAAGAATTGTAGTTGAGAAAATAGGTTTGATAGCTTGGCAAAAGGAGGTGAGACACATGGTGAAGATTGACACGAGTGAGTGGAAATTTTTCGCTTTGTCTGAATTAGGTTTTGAAAACTTCCATGAAGAACATCTGAATAAATAAAAAACTTGAGGGAAGTATTCCCTTTGTGACTACTGGGAAAGATAATTGAGGTGTTACCCACAATATATCGGAAATAATAGAACTCTCTATACAAAGCCAGTTACAGTTGATATGCTTGGCAATTGTTTTTATCATCTATATGATTATGCTGGAGATGATAATATTTATTTCTTTGTTAATAATGATTTATCAGAAAATAAAAAGTTATTTATCTCTGTTTCAATAAATTCACAAACTTCAAAAAGTATGCTTATATTGACCAATTTAGGCAAGGAAATGCAGATGAATTGGGAGTATAACTTCCCTGTCGATCCCCAAGGGCAGTCTGATTGGTATTATATGGAAAATTATATGCCTGAGGTTTTTGCTGATGTCAAGATGTCTTTAAACTATCTACAAGCATAATAAAAGGGGCGAGCCCACTGAAAAAGTCATCGTCTAAAAAATAATATGAACAATGTAATTTAGACATTGTTCAAATAACTAAAAGACGAAAGATATTGGTCCTTCTTAAGTAAGAGCGCTATATATCATTCATTTTTTCTCTATTAGATTTTTCTAGTTTTTACTTTTCAGTGGCTTCAAAGGGGCAACTGCCTTTTTGAGTTGTTGGAGCCAAGTTTTGGCTCTTTTTACTTGTCTAGAAAGAATAGGTATTTTAAACTAAACATGACATACTGTTGGCATGGTTAGTGTGATATTATAATAGATGTAAAGGTGACAGTCATATGAAAATAGATAGGTTAATAGGGGCTCTTTCTGTTCTGCTACAGGGAAGGTAAAGTGCCAGCATCAAAGTTAGCAGAGAAATTGAAGTGTCAAGAAGGACAGTTAACAGAAATATGAACCATCTTTGTAATGCAGGTTGGTATCCCTAAAGCAAGTGGCAGTGATTGTGGCACAAAAAAGGAATCACTGGCAACAAGGAAAAATACAGTATTTCTGCCATGTGTCATCTTTGGAAAATACCACGTTTTAGCTATTATTACAAAGCCATTAAACCACTTTGGAAATAAAACTAGAGTCAAAAGTGAAAAGCTACCTTCCTGGAAAATGGAAAACAAAGCGAGATATGATGCTAGAAAAATTAAATGACTTTTTGCAATTAAAGGTATTCACCTCTCACGTCGTCGCATCATGAAACGTTTAAACCACCTCGTTTATTGTAGTATCAGAAGGTTGACTTCAAACCGCATTCTTAAAGGAAAAAATGAAGCCTGTGTCCAAACACTTAGATAGATAATTTGACCATCGAAAGCCGTTAGAAGTTCTGGTAACTGATTTGACCTATGTTAGAATGGGGAATACGCTGGGCATATGGTTGCTTCATTATTGACCTCTACAACCGGAAAAATCATCGGATTATCCTTTGTTTGGCACAAGACCGCAGACTTGGTGAAGGGAACCATTCAGAGCATCAACCCTTGGTCTTAACAAAAGCGACTATTTTTCATCATCCGACAGAGGAAAAGAGTTTGGCAATAGCGAGTAATTAATGCCTTTAACATCACACGTTCATTGAGTCAAGTCAAGCCGGCTATGCCATTATGCCATATCAGAGAGTATCTATCGTGCCTTCAAAATTGAGTTTACCAACCAAGAGAGGCTTTCATTTCCTAGAAAAATTAACTAATAAGACAAGAATTTATGCCCATTGGTGGAATTACCATCGTATACATGACAGCCTCAAGTATCAAACACCTATGATCATCCGATTAATCGCTTACCAAAAATACGCTTTATAAATTTTTTTACAAAAACGGTTGTATTTTCAATCGGTCACTAACCTTTGGGAAGGACATCTCTGCTAATGTTCAGAATGCAATCGGCAAGTCACTTTTAAGGAATGGCTTGCCGATTATCTTATCTGAGTAATGGCGATTAGTGTAATGGCGATTAGTAGTTTTCCAAACATGGGCATGTTATACTTAAGAGAACAATAAACAGCTTATGAATAGCAATTTAGCAACAGATAATCGTGCAGCAGTAGTAAACTGAGGGCGGTTTCTAAGTTTTAAGTTCTTAATTCAGAATCCCAACTTGAAATGAGCTTATCGTTTTTTAGTGATTAAGAATGATGGTCGTCTACTTTTTCTTTCTCATAGAACTGATAGTATTTTTCAAGAAAACACCATAGCTTGCACCGGAGGATTTTACCGCAATAGCTTGTGCTACGATAAGTGGTACAAATAGGTTAAGCAAACCAAGGCTGACATTTGCCCATGAAAAAAGCCCTTCCTGATTCATCACGTAGAAGCCCCAGATGGAACACAGTGGTAAAATCGTGTAGGCTGTCGCCATACCTGCATTGTAAATACCATGAATAAGTCCCTTATTATTCTTTTTCATACGAATGGCTGCGGTATGGGCTAATACCTCTACGAATCCAAGAATAAGAATGGACGTTGCTAGCCAAATTTGATTTGTAAAAAATAATGGTACAATCCCTACATAGACTGTGAGCAATAAGAGCATGATATAGCCAATACCACTATCTACCTTTGCATTACTGTCCATATTGGTTTCGTTCAATTCTTCGAAGCCAAATAGTTTTTCTTCCCAAGTATGGATAGATACACAAATAAACAGGATAGATGTGACTCGTTGCAAGGCTGGAATCTCTCCCCAGTTAAAGACTAGATAAATGCCAACGCAGATAGCAAGAACGGAAATAATAGCAAGACTATTTTTTTGAATTTTTTCAATCATGAGATGGACTCCTTTATGTTTGATGAGCTTATTATAGACTTAGTCTGGCCACTTAAACAAGACACAATTTTTGCAAAAATGTCGCTTTTTCAAAAATAAAGGTATAAACTATACTATATTAATTACGATTATGGTGAGGAAAAGGAAACTAATGAATGCAAAAGAACGTATCCAAAAAGCTTTTTGGCACTATTACCAAGAAAAACCAATTGACCAAATACGTATTAGAGAATTGACTGAAAAGCGGCCTGTAATCGTGGGACATTCTATAAATATTACATTGATATCCACGATTTATTAGAGCAAGAAGAAAACCAGCTTGTTGAAGATTTCAAAAATGGGATGCTAACCTTGTCTCAAGAAAAAATCCTCGAATCTTGGAAACTATCGTGTTACTCTACCAAACTTACGCTTTTAAACTTTCAGCTTTTTTAAAAGCAGGGAATCGCACCATTATCTATCGCCTGAGAGATTTGACTTTAGACATGTACCAAGAAAAGAGGGAATCACCTCTTTCAAAAGAAGAACGATTGACTATGGAATACTATTTTCATGGGCTAATCATGGCCTTTGACTATTGGTATAATCATGTTTCTGATATGACTATTGAAGAATTTCTAGCTATCTTAGGGAATATCAGAAAGATTTAGCTTTAACTGCCATAATAGAATGAGGTCAGTTTATGAGGGTAATTTTCGATGACAATGAATAGAGGGGAGAAAGATGTCTCAATTATTTATTGAAGAGAGAGGGCAAGAGCACCATCAGACGATTATTTTCTTGCATGCGACTGGTGCTAGTGGCCATATGTGGCACCATCATTTAGCAGTACTAGAAAGATATTTTCACTGTCTAGCGATTGATTTGCCAGGGCATGGTAGAAGCCGTGAGATAGAATGGACGAATTTTGAGGATATTACCGAGAACATAGTGGATATCATTAACAAAAAATCCCACGGGAAACCTCATCTAGTGGGACTTTCCTTGGGTGGCTCCCTCATCTTAAAGTTACTAGAAAGCCACAGTCATTTGGTGGACAAGGTCATCATTGATGGCGCCAGCCACCAGCCCATCAAGGGTTATCGGATAATGGTCATAATGGTGGGGCTGATGTCCCTGCTTAAAAACACAGCTTTCATCGAAAAGCTGCTAACAAAGATGATGGAAAAAGATGGCGTATCTAGCCAAGAAATCCAGTCCTTTTTGGCGGATATGCGAGCCGCATCCAGCAAATTTTTTCGCCGTGCCATGACTCAGGCGAATCTCTTAAGAGCTAAGCCTATCTTTCAAAGCCCTGCTCTCTTTCTTTCAGGAGGCAAGGAATCCCCCTCTATTCACGCATCACATCAGACCTTAGCTAAAGAAAATCCAGATAGCGAATGCGCCTACTATCCCGACAAAGGGCATGCCTGGCTATTCAGTGACGCCCCTACCCATATCGAGGCTGTCCAATATTTTTTACAGGGGAAGACCTTCCCAGAAAAATTAAAAGGCTTCTGACGCCGCTTTTTTTTGGATGAATCCTATTAACTGTATCAAACCTTGTATAGCATAATATCATTGAATGTGCGGAACAGAATGAGTATCAGAGCTTATAAAATAACCAGCAATCGCGAGATTACTGGTTATTTTTTCACAAAAATTTATTTCGTTAATGCGGCATTTTCAAAAATAGATGATTCACTTACTGGGGTACCTCTTTCTCTTCTAGCTTTAATTGCTTGGTCCAACGCTCTAATCTCTGAATATGCGGCAGTTCTACAATCTTCATTTTCAGGGCAAAGTGATTTCTACTTCTTGTTTAGAGTACTGTCTTCCTTCCCCTCCCCAGTTACCTCTGGCCAGTACCACAAAGTAAACAGCCTCCGAGTAATTCCTAAAAGTTCTTCGTCACTGATACTTTTCGGATTTTTTACCTGTGCTGCCAATGCCGAAAAAATCCCTGTCAGATAAATATTCATGACTATCTTATTCTTAGGCGTATCTGCAATCGTACTGTTCATCCGGTGTAGCGTTTTTTCCTGAATTCTTCGAATAAAATGAGCTCGGTTTTGATCACTTAAAAGAACATGAAGCCGATCCTTATATTCCCTGAATTTAGATAAATAAATACGAAAGAAGTCATCATTTAGTGCATTGCTCTCCCCCAACAACGGCAAAATAGAATCCAATAGATCGTTGATGAATTCATCCTCTGCGTATTCGATTAATGCAAAGATATCTTGGAAATAACGGTAAAAAGTTGTACGGTTATATCCTGCCAAATCTGTAATTTCCCGAATCGTAATACTGTAAATGTTCTTAACTTCTGCCAGTTGGAAGCATGTAGTAATAAATACTTCCCTTGTGGCATCTGTAATCTTCGGCTGCTTTTTCATCGTTTCTCCTTGTCATCTACTCTTATCATGCGACACTTGTCTGATATTGTTGCTTGATGATTCCCATGCTAAAAAGCTATACTGTAATTGTACGACATCTGTCGCACGATTTCAAGTGAGTAGGCTTCAAATATAAAGGAGGTACTTATATTATGAACATCAAAGAAAATACTGTACTCATCACTGGCGGGGCGTCTGGCATTGGATATGCTCTTGCGGAAAGATTTATCAAGGAAGGAAATGAGGTGATCATCTGTGGACGAAGCATGGATAAATTGGAAGCCGCCAAAAAAAAGCTCCCAGAACTTCATATCAAGCAATGTGACATTTCCGTAGAAGCGCAACGAATTGCGCTGTTCGAGGAAGTTACAAAAGAATTTCCTGAAATCAATGTCATCGTAAACAATGCAGGTCTGCAGGTTCAAAGAGATTTGACACAGGATGTCGACTGGAGCAGCTGTGCCAAAGAAATTGCCACAAACATGGAAGCGCCGATTCATCTGTGCACGCTGTTTGTTCCCGTACTCAAAGGAAAAGAAAATGCAACGATTATCAATGTCACTAGCGGACTCGCCTTCCTTCCAGCACCTTATGTTCCAATCTACACAGCAACAAAGGCTGGGATGCATAACTTCACCTTCTGTCTGCGTCAGCATGTAGCAGAGTGTGGCATTGATGTTGTTGAAGTTATCCCCCCTCCAGTAAATACAAACCTTGGTGGCGCTGGCGTTCACGCAAATATCGGTGCTGATCTGAACGTATATGCAGATAGTGTCATGGACGGATTAAAAGCAGGTGACAAAGAGTTGACCTTCGGTTTCAGCACGCAAAATCATGCCAAGTCCAGAAAAGAACTAGAAGCCATGGCTGCAGCCACATGGGCAAATCGCGGTAAGATGACTCCCCCCAGTCTAAAAGAACAGAGGTAAAGTAAGTGGCAAATATAGCACTGACAAATTTAAAAACACAACATTTTGTAAGAAGTGGCTGTGACAGAAAAACTGAACAAGAAAAACTAGACGCTCTCCTAGGTTTCGGTGATGGTTCAGTTTCCTTCACTAAAGAAAGAAAAAAGACGATAGTCGTATCGTCTGGGTGGAATAATGTATAAAAATTTTTTCAGTAAATGGTGTGATCAGATCTGGCTGTATCTTGTATACTTCCTGGGAATCCTGATGACCTGCTGTCTCATCTGGAACTGGGATACATGGGAACTAACTCGAAAACTTGCCTGCATGCTGACGATTGCGGTGACTTTACATATTTTTGAAGAAAATACATTTCCTGCCGGATTTTATTATATGAACAATTTAGGGTTTAAATCGAAAGAGCCGATGGTTTATCCTCAAAATCGCTGTACAAACATGGTCACAAATCTTGGCGCAACGATTGTACTGATGTTAGTGACATTCTACGTACAGAAAATTGAAACGAGTGCTATGGTTCTGATTGTATTCTTCGCACTTGGTGAAACCGTTAATCATACCCTCAGTGGAATTAAAATGCAGGCTCGTTATCAAGATAAAGGGAAAAAGACAATCTACGCTCCCGGTTTGATGACTTCTTGGTTCATTCTGATTCCATTGGCAACTTCAGCACTAAAATGGCTAGTGACAAATGGTGCCAGTTTACTTCAAATCCTAGGCGGAATCGGTATTTTTGTTGGAATCGCCGTTTTTCTCATTCTAGTACCTTTTGCCATCTCCACTCGAGTAAAAAGTAAAGAGTTTGCTTTTCGTGACAAAGGTTATTTTGAGAAATATGAAAAATAATGAAGGGAGGTTACCCCTGAAAATTCAATTATGGATGGATGACAATACCGAACGGTAGGTTGATGTCATCGCCAATGCAAGGTGTCCTCAGATAACAATACATTCAAACATAGAAAAGGAGATGTCCACATGAACGAAACCATTAAAACCCTCACAAGTCGTAAAAGTTGCCAGGCCTTCAAACCGGAACACATTTCCCGCGAAGTGCTTGACGAAATCATCGTCGCAGGATTAAACGCACCTTCCGGTATGAATTCACAGGGAGCATTACTTCTAGCTGTTCAGGATGACGAGACGGTCGCGGAACTAGCTGCTCTAAATGCCAAAGTCGCAAGAGCTATGCTGTTAAAAATGAATCCTGAGATGGCTGCTAAGTTTCCGGACGCCCCTTTCCATGGCGCAAAAGATCTGGTTGCAGTCGTTGTCAAGAAAGGACCTACTGCCACCTATGACGGCAGCCTCGTAATCGGAAATATGCTGAATGCTGCTTGGAGTCTGGGCATTGACAGCCGTTGGGTTCATCGCGGAAAGGAAGTGTTCGCTACAGACGAAGGCAAAGCCATCCTAGCGAAAGCAGGTATCACGGAGGAAGTCGAAGGAATTGGCTTCTGCATTCTCGGCCATGCGGCACAGGAAAAGCCTAAAACAGAGATTTAAGCCAACCGTACTTTTTATATCTAACCTATGTATGATGCAGAGTCGATTTGATTCTGCATCTTTTTATTGGGTTTGTTTCTTGCTTTACTCCATCAAAAGTCAGGAATGGTAAATCATTCTTGCATAATCAAGCCTAGCATATATCTGCCAGAAGTATTATAATGTGAACTTTACATGGATAAAATTTTATCACCTTTTTTTACAATATTGATATTCTCCCTATCTTTAAGAGAAAGATACTGGTAATATTGTAGCCTAAACCATATGCAGTTAATCATGCTATCCTCTGATAACCCCCGTGTGTCCTGCTAATATTATGATTCATCTCTTGTAAAAGGATTTTGTTGCGACACCAGTCCATCCATATTTCCCTTTCATCTCACAACACAGAATCCCCTCCTGTATACTAGCTATTTTCTCTACTAAAATTCCCTCGTAGGTAGTTGTCAATAGTATAGTATTTTTACCTATTTTTATAAGACTATCTTTTACTCTACTGATAGTCTCATTCAGCGTATTCTCTTCTACAAAGAGTTCATTATCCCAAATTTCTGATAATAATTTTTCACGAGTAATGATATTCGGGTGATGATTGAACAGAAGCTCTATCAATATCGCCTCATTTTTGGACAAATCAATTTGATTATTTTTGCACTTTATTGTAAATCTGTGCTTGTTAAAGGTACAATCTCCGCAATCAATTTCTGTTTCACTGCGGGCATATTCACCATAAGCTCTTCGAAGTTGAGAATTGATTTTTGCAAGCAATAACTCATGTGAAAATGGTTTTATTACATAATCATCCCCACCACTCACAATAGCTCTGATTTGATCCGCATCTTCCGCTCTTGCAGACGTAAATATAATAGGGACATTCGTTATTTTTCTAATTTCATTGCACCAATAAAAACCATCATAGTATGGAATATTGATATCCAGTAAAATTAAGTTAGGATTATAGTCTTCAACAAAGAGGTCTATCGTCTTGAAATCTTTACAAATACACACCTCAAAATCGTACCTGACAAGATACTCTTTTACAATAGCTGCTAAATCTGAATCATCTTCTATGATGCCTATTTTAAATGTCATATATATCTCCTGAATCAAACAGAGTCACAATTATTTACAGAAATAAAAGTTTTCTCCTTGTAGAATATTCCACTATTCTCATTAAATTTAGTTTTACCACTATAAAATAGCCATAGTGAAGATTGTTCTTTTTGGAACAAACAACTAGGAAGACTGTACTGAAACCCATTAATACTAAAAACTCTTTTTATTATAATGGTAGTATTATATCAAAATAACATTACAAATAGAAATACAAGGTATAATGAGAAAATATGGTGGATTGAATAATAGACATAAAAGTTACGTTAACCCCTTGAAACTACTTGATTTTTCTAGTAGAATGGTAACGGTATATTTAAATACCTAATAGTAAAAAATGGAGTTTTTGATATGAGAAAAATTAGAGATTATTTCCTATTGTTACTTACTCCCATAATTGTGTTTATGGGAGTATTGACAACGACAACAGGACAGATTGTTCATGCTGCTAGTGGGAATGAATTAACCAATGTTATTACAGATATTTCATTATGGGATGTTAACAATGGACAAACACTTCAACCAAACAGCTCAGGGACTTATAATTTAGTTAAAGATAATAGTTATCGGTATGAAACTACTTTTGATTTATCTAAATATGATGGAAAGCTGAATGACGGGGATTATTTTATATTTACTGTTCCAGCTCCAATTACAGTTGAAAATACTAGTTTTGATTTGGAAGACAAAGAAACAGGCGTAGCTATGGGAACAGCTGTTGTTACGTCAAGTGGAGACAGCAAAGGAGGAACGGTTAATGTTACTCTGAAAAATTTAAAAGATTATCTTGCTAAAAAAGGTGGAAGTCAAGTTCAAGGTGTCAAAGGAACCTTTTATACTGACTTTAAAATCACGAAGGTCACCAAAAGCGAAACACTGACATATTCAACGAACCAAACAACCAAAGAAATAACACATACCATTTCTGTAACAGAACGAGGAACGTCAGATTATACAGATACAATTGGTAAGGAAAATTTTGCCAAAATTGGTGGTGTTATGAAAAAAGAATCTTGGAGTTCGGAGATTTTAAATAAGAGTGGAGAATATATTCATAATTGGTATCTACGTGTAAACACTAACCAATCCACTTATGATTCTATTAGTCTTAAAGATGCTATTCCAAGCGATTCGGCACCTATGCAATATATTCCTGAAAAGCTAAAGATTTATGCAGGCTATTATAATACTAGTCTTGAGCTAACTGATATACAGTTGATGAAAAAAGGTGAAGACTATACCATTGAATATAATAGCGCCTATACTAGTTTTAATTTAAAAATCCTAAACACTGCTACTCGCTTAGCAACAAATGGAAAGCCAGCAACATATTCAATTTCTTATTCGACAACCTCTCCAGCAAACGGAACAGATGTTGTAAATGAATTATCAATGACTGGTGGAGAGCAAGAAATAACAACGCGTACAGATAGAACAACAACGATTAATCGTGTGACACGTTCTACAAAAATAACAACAGGTGGGACTATTCAGTTAGAAACTGGTTATCGTATTACGCTATATAAACAAGACGCAGAAACAGGTAATTTGCTGAATGGGGCAGAATTTGAAATTACATCTCCAAGTGGTGACAAAGAAACTGTCAAAATTGAAAAAGACGGTGTAGCACAATCTAAAGTTTATTCAGCTGAGGAAGCTAAAAAAGGAAAATTTACAATTGTAGAAATAAAGGCACCAAAAGGATATGTTTTAGATCAGACCCCAATTGAAGTAAGTTTAGGAGAAAACGGTATTATTCGTACAATCAAGAATAGCAAGGAAAAATTGTCTATTCCTGTGACAAAACAGTGGAATGATAACAATAACCAAGATGGTAAACGCCCAGAAGATATAACTGTTCAACTTTATGCTAATGGTCAAGTAGTTGATGGTCAAACTATGACATTGAACAATGAGAATAATTGGACGGCCCAATTTGAAAATTTAGCAAAAATAGATGATGATGGCAAAGAAATTGCCTATACAGTGAAAGAAATTAGTGTAGATGGTTATACTTCCAACATTTCAGGAGATACTGAAAATGGCTATACTATTACAAATACTTATTCACCAGGAAAAGTAGAAATTTCCGGAACTAAGACATGGAGTGATAATAACAACCAAGACGGTAAACGCCCAGATAGTATCACGATTAACCTTTTAGCTGATGGTGAAAAAGTAGATAGTCAAACTGTCACTGCTAATAACAACTGGGCTTACAACTTTACCGATTTAGCTAAATACAAAGATGGCAAAGAGGTTGTCTATACAGTAACGGAAGACCCAGTCTCAGATTATACGACAACTATTAATGGTTACAATATTACCAATTCTTATACCCCAGCAACAACCTCTATTTCTGGAACTAAGACATGGAGTGATAATGATAACCAAGACGGTAAACGTCCAGATAGTATCACGATTAACCTTTTAGCCAATGGTAAAAAAGTAGATAGTCAAAAAGTATCAGCAGCCACTAATTGGGCTTATCATTTTGGCAATTTACCACAGTATGAAAATGGTCAAGTGATTACTTATACAGTAAATGAAGATGCTGTTGATAGTTACAGTACAAGTATTAATGGTTATAATATAACTAATTCTTATACTCCTGAAACGGTTGATGTGAAAGCAACAAAAAATTGGGACGACAACGATAACCAAGATGGTAAGCGTCCAACTTCAATTACGGTCAATCTTTTAGCTGATGGTGAGAAGATAAATAGTCAAAAAGTAGTTGCTGCAGCTGATGGCACATGGACAGCTTCCTTTACTAATTTGCCAAAATATAAAGACGGTAAAGAAATTAAATACACCGTTACTGAAGAAGCAGTTGAAGAATATGAGACCATCATTAATGATTTCACCATTACAAATAAGTATATTCCAAAAGCTATTGAATATAAGGTAACAAAAGTTTGGAAAGATAATAATAACCAAGATGGTAAGCGTCCAAGTGCTATTACAGTTCAATTATATAAATCTGTTGGCGAGGCAAAACCGACACCAATAGCTGGCAAAACCTTAACTTTAACAGCCGATAATCAAACGAATGACAACACATGGGAAGCTTCCTTTACAAATCTCCCACAATTTGAAAAAGGACAAGAAATTGCTTACTCTGTGCAAGAAGTAGATACTCCAGAAGGTTATACTGCGTCAGTTGAGGGGCAAACTATCACGAATAGTCATGACCCAGAAACAATCATCATCTCAGGACAAAAGAAATGGGATGATAACGATAACCAAGATGGTAAGCGAACAACAACTGTCAAAGTTCAAATCTTGAAAGGTGAAGAGGTTGTTGATGAAATTGAAGTTAGTGAAGCAAGTAACTGGGCATTTACATCTAAAGCTTTGCCTAAATACGAGAATGGAAAAGAAATTACTTATACGGTGAAAGAAGTTGCAGTGACCGCTTATGAAACCAAAATTGAAAAAGATGATGACGGTCAATATACCATTACGAATACTCATACACCTGAAAAGATTAATTTGTCAGGGCAAAAAGTTTGGAATGACAATAACAACCAAGACGGTATTCGTCCAGAGAACATTACAGTTGAGCTTTTAGCCAATGGTGAAGCAACGGGTCAAACCGCAACAGCCAGTGAAGCAACTGCCTGGCAGTATAGTTTTGAAAATCTTGACCGTTATAAAGATAGTAAGGAAGTTAGTTATTCTGTCAAAGAAGTGAACATTCCAGAAGGCTATAAAGCTGAAGTGGACGGTATGAACGTAACAAATAACCACGTTCCAGAAACAATCACCCTAACTGGTCAGAAAACATGGGATGATAATAATGACCAAGATGGTATTCGACCACAATCCATCACGCTTCACCTTTTAGCCAATGGTGTTGATACGGGCTTAACTACGACAGCGACAGCTGATACTAACTGGACTTACAGCTTTAAAGATATTGCTAAATATCAAAATGGTAAGGAAGTTACTTATACAGTAAGTGAAGATACTGTTGGTGGCTATACTTCAGTAGTTGATGGTATGAATGTTACGAATACACATACGCCAACCACACCAACGACTCCTAAATCAGATAAACCAAATTCGCCATCAAGCAATCAAAAAAATAAACCGAAACAGTCATCTCTACTTCCAGCAACTGGAGATAAAGGTGACTTGACATTAACTATTTTAGGTGTTTTTCTTATTGTAGCTATTATCTCTGGCATGATTTATTATAAAATAAGAAAAATGTAAAATTCATGGTTAATTTAAAAATTATTAAGTCCTTATTGACTAATTAAGGTTTATCTTAAGTAATTACCTTAGTATAATGTCATTTCTGTTTCTAAGTATTTATTCTGAGGTAAATTATTTTCAATCAAAGAAAACGAGCAAATCTGTAGATGAACAGCTCCCTGTCAAGTGGATAATGAAATAATAAAAGATTTTAAGCAGCCTGATTCCTGAATTCTAAAGGAGTCAGGTTGTTTTTTTGTACTCTGATATCGCTCAGAGTTATAAAAGTAGTTATCTACTGCTTCCGCCAAACTTTCGTAAGTCGGAAAGAAATGGTAGTCATAAGCCTCTGTTTTAAAGTGACCATAGAATGATTCAATCGGCGTATTATCAATGCATTTCCCTACACGAGACATAAAACGTGTCATATTGGCCTGTGTTGTGACATGACGATACTCTTTTAAAGGTGTATTGACTTCCTCTATCGCTATGAATCAAAGGATGTGCTTCTGGATTAGCTTTTAAGGCCTTTCTCAGGGTTTCCGTCATTATAGTGACGCGACAATAGAGCCATGTATAGGTCTTTTATAGCGCTCAAATAAGTCTTTTTTCCGTCTCCATATTGTAGGAAGGTCACATCTGTACACCATTTCTGATTGGGAGCTTCAGCTGTAAAGTCTCGATTTAAGATGTTATTTTCAATATTGACATAGCTTGTTCTTGTACATCAATGACGTTTTCTGCGAATAACAGATGAGATCCCTAATATTCTCATCAAGCGATGAAACCGCTTCGGATTGTAATGAGTCTGATTGAAACGATTGAGAAAAGATCGTCATACGACGATAACCAAGAATACCGTTAAAAATCTGATGTAAAAGATAGGAGTTGCTCCATTAGCTTCTTATTCGTCTCCTCAGACTTCGTTTCGGATTTGTAGTAGCCCGCCGGGCTACGAGAAACGTTTAGAAGCTGGCAGAGAGCTTGAATGGAGAACTCAGGCTCTTCTTGGTGTAAGTCGTGGATTGTTTGGTAATCGTCTAGCTTTCTCCCCAATCTCGATGACGGTTTTGTCTCTTGATTTCTTCTAACTTTTTTAGGAGTTTAACCTCCATTTCAAGGTAACGATTGCGTTCTTCAAAGCTTGTTTTACGCCCTTGTTTCATCTTACTTAATCCTTTACTAGTGGTTGTTAGTTCTTTATCACTAGTATAGCGTTTTATCCACTTTCTGAGAACTGAATCACTTGAAATTTGATATTTATTACAAATATCTGGTAGGGAAATTTTCTGTGGAAGATAATCTTCAACAGCCTGTATTTTTAGAGCTTCAGGATAATTTCGCCATGTCCTACTTTCTACTAAGCCACCTACTCCCTACTCCCTCGTTCTGATACTTTCTAATCCATCTCATAACAGTAGATTTACCCACTTGATACCTATTTGCCAATTGGCTTATTGAGTCTTCATGATTAAGATAAGACTGTACACATTGTAATTTTTCTTCTACTGATTTTGGACTACGTTTAGACATACGAAAACTCCCCTTATAGTTTCTAGTGAATTTTTGTTTTTCACTGTCCACTATAAGGGGGGAGTATATCAAGAGATACTCGTTTTTTCTTTATATTAATAAAGATTAAAGGAGGTTTTTACCAAAATTATGAATATATTCGTTCACTAAGATATGATTCTAGACTTTTTATGAAGACTAGGCAACAGGAGGTGAAAGAAACAACCATGAGTTCATTCCATGACTCTATTGTTCTGGAAAACTTTGCAGTAGTCAAGTTATAAGAATTGTTAACACTTGGGATTGAAAACTCCCCATAAACTTATTTTACGAGGAGGGGAAGAGAAGCCAGAACCCTGATTTATCCCATCCTCTGTTAAAGTAAATTTTTTCATCTTTCACTTCTCCTTAACCCCGAGTATCTTAGCTAAAAATGCTTGTAGCTTAATATTGATAATGAGAAGATATAGCAACTTAAACGCTCTTAATCACTTGGACTTACCAATTTAAGAGTGTTTAATAGTATCACATACGTATATTATTAAAAACATAATTGGTAGTAATGCTAAAAGTAAAGCATGACGTAGCATTAATTTTTGAAAATATTGTGAAGTAAGTGCACCTATTACAAAAGAGAAAACAACTTTTGTAAATAATAATGCTAATCCCTTTTTGTTATCATCTTTAGTGAGTATAAAATCTGACCAATATAACACCATCTTTTTAATATTTCCTGTTGTAAATGCATCATTATAAGGTTGTCCATCAACTTTATCAAAACTAACGACGGTTAAAGCTAAACCAAATGACAAAGGAAATAGTGCAAGCGGGTCGCTAACTCTATCAATCAAAAAATAGCTACATATGATAGATGCTAAAAATAGAAATAGTAAATAAAATTCCAAGAAAATAAGTTGAACTTTTTGGGCAAGATATCTTGAAACAGTAATTCCTAAAATGAAACCGAGCAACGTGGAAAGTTTAATAGAAACTCCAGACCAATCTTTTAAAATGAAATCACTTGTCAGCAAAACCATATTTCCTGACTGTGTGAGTGGCAATGTATGATTGAAATTACTATAAGCATAACTATCAATAAAACCTCCCGTAAAAGTCAGGAACATAGCTATGGTGGCACGTTGATTGATAGACGTAATTTTTTTTGAAGTCTTCATTGCTTACCTTTCTAAAAAAGGAATTCATCATCAAAAGTGAATTCCTCTTTTATTGTTACGTCCAAATACCATACAAATCAGTCGCTATTGAAGGGTAAGCAAAGATGATATTTTGGACATCTTGCATACTAGCTCCCAAGTTAATGAGCAAGGCTAAATAATTTATCAGAATATCCGCAGTATCACTTAAGATTTCCGCACCAACAACTTGTTGATTTGAAGTATCAATGACAAGTTTTAACTGTGCTAGATCATCTCTAACACGCCTATAATTTTGCCAATGGCTCATATCAATATCTTTAATGTTATAGTGGTTAGGTGAAGTTTTTGCCTGACTAACAGGTATACCAACCTGACCTAACTTAGGGATACTAAAAACAGTTACAGCAGGAGCTTTAGGGTACGAAATTTTGTCATTTCGATGACCGAATAGTAAGTTTGCTAGGTATTTCGCCTGATAATCTCCATAGCTTGTTAATTTAGGAACAGGAGTATCGCAGCAATCTCCTAAAGCATAAATCCATTTTTTAGAAGTTTGCAAATAGTCATTGACTTTAATACCTTTGGAATTATAACTAATGCCTGCCTTCTCTAAATCTAGCTGTTGAATATAAGGAACACGTCCAGCAGCATCATAAATACCATTAACAATTAAGGATGTGCCAGTTGATAGTAATACGGAGTAAAATCCATTATCTTCTTTACAAACCCTTATTGGTTCTGCATTTAAATGAAATTCAGCCCCTTTTGATTGTAATCGTGTGACTAAGGTATCAACAAGCTCTCTATCAAAGCCCCTAAGAACGCCCTTGTTGTGCTGAATAACATGAACCTTGACACCAGCTTCGGTAAAGCTTGAAATGAGAGAGAGAGCAATAACACCAGCCCCAATAATAGCAATCTCTTTAGGTTTCCTATGTTGTCGTAACAAGTTACCGCTATCATCTACAAATTGAGCTCCTTCAAACGTTAACTCTCGAGGTTTAGAACCTGTTGCGATTACAATCGTATCGGCTGAAAGAACCTGTCCATCAACGATAACATGGTGATCATCTAGAAATCTTGCTTGTCCTTCAAAGGTATAAACACCAGAAGAAATAGCCCGTTCTTTTGCTCTAGCTCGCTGATCTTCAACTAACCAATCACGATGGCTAATCATATCTTCCCAGTTAATATCAGGAATGCTATCAAAGCCTTTTCCGTGAAATGCTTCAATTTTATGATGTAATTCACTTAACGCTAAGATAGCCTTTTTTGCCGTTGCACCACGGTTAATACTTGTTCCACCCCAATCCCTAGATTCGATTAGGGCAACTTTCTTCCCTTCAATCGCTAAATTACTTGAAACAGTTAATCCCGTAATACCTCCACCAATGACTAAAAAATCAAAGGCCTTTGTTTTCTTTTCAGAATTAGTCATTAAAAAGGCTTTTTTTCAGATTTATTAAACTGAATCTTTTCAGGGTCAAACCAGACAACGGGTTGAGCTTCTTGTGGGAAACGTTCTACAATGTCTTCTGATAGATTTAAGTGTTCTGCAACTGTCTTTGTAGGTACAGATGCCAGCCATTTGTTAAGGGAAATATCCGAATAATCAGGATTTGGAAAGACCTCAACAAAAACGAGTTTTTCTGTTCCTGTATTTTGAACATAGTGACCAGCGACATTTGGCACATAACCAACATCACCAGCTTTAAAATCAAATGTACGAGCTAAACCATTAGAATTAAAAACTCCCATTCTTGCCTGACCAGAAATGTAGTATTGCCATTCTGATGATTTAGGGTGCCAGTGAAGTTCACGCATACCACCTGGTTCAACTTCAACAATCGCACCTGCAATGCTTTTAGCCGCTGGAAAGACAGACTGATCAATAATCCAAACACGACCAGCTTCCGTTTCAATAGGATCAATATCGTCCAAGTGGAAGGTTAGTGGGTGAACGGTATCTCCTTTTGAGTTAGGACGTTTTTCTTCTTCAATGGATTGAGGTAGTGTTCCGTTAAAGATGTATTTTTCCTTTTTAGGAAGAGGTGCAAGAATTTCTTCACTTTGCTTGAAGTTAGCTTGAATAACTTCTTCTGGTGTATGTGCGAGCCAATCGCTTAGGAGGAGTGTCTGATTTTCTGAGAAATTTGCGTCATTAAAGACAAGTAGAAACTCACATCCTTCATCTAAAGCTTGAATAGAATGAGCTACTCCTGATTCAAAATTCCACAAATCACCAGTTTTAACATCATCAATAAAGGTTTGACCATGTTCATCAATACCTGTTACCCGTGCGTTACCATAAAGCATTAGTCCCCATTCGGCTTCTTTATGCCAGTGCATTTCTCGGTAAGCCCCAGGTGCTAAAGCCATATTGACACCAGCAAGTTCATCTGAAATTGGTAATTCACGGATTGTTACTTCACGAGCCCAACCCCCTTCTTCCATACGATTGTGGGCATCAGAGTAACTAAAGCGCATATTCGATAAGGTTCCATGGTCTGTAGCAGGAGGAACTAGAATATCCGGATTTTCACGATCACGTTCAATGTTACGAGGTCCAAAGTCTAACCACCCTTTATTATCTTTTTCACGAGTTGGTTGAGGAATATTTGTGTTAGTCATATGAATTCTCCTTTTATTTTATTAAAAATGCAAATTGAAATTAAGAAATAGAAGATTATCTTAACTTTGAAATTTTTCTCTAATATCAGATTTTAACTTATCAAACTTTTCACGACGAGCTTCTTTTTTGTCAGCAATTAAGCGTGCTTTAGCTTGATGTGCTAGATCTTGTTGAATTTCTAGGGCTGACTCTATTTCCGCTGCAACAGTAGCGACATCCCACCTAGCAATGTGAACCTGATACTTTTCAAAAATAGCATTTAAGACAGATTCATCACTTTCTTGAACAAGCGCAATAATTGCCACTTCACCATTAATAAGATTTTCGCTAACAGTTGTGATTAAGGTTGAATTAGCTAGCTCTTTATCTGCACCAATAGAAGCACCGATAGTCCCTCCTGCGGTAAAACCAAGTAGGATACCAAGTGGACCGCCTAAAATACCAACTAAGCCGCCAATCACTCCACCTTTGAAATAATCACTCCCTAAAGAATCTGTTAAATCAAAGCTATCCTTAACCTTAATAATTCCATTTTCAGACTTTACAATTGAAACCTGAGCTAATTTTGTTTTTTCAGTTTGACCAAATTGTTTTAGCTCTGAAAATGCTTGAAAAGCTTCACTTTCAATACGGAAAATTGAGACAATAATATTTTCCATAGACGACACTCCTTTTATTTTTATAGATAGACGGTATAGGGTTACTATACACAGTAGATTATAGCACTTTTGGGTATTTTATATAATACAAAGTATTATATAAAAGGTTAAAACTTTGTTACAAAACCTGTATCCTATAGTTATGGTAAAAGATAATTATTTACAGCGATACATTGCTAAAAAAGTTAAGTGCTATAGAAAAAATAAGCAACTCAGTCAGGAAGAATTGTCAGAAAAAGCTGGTTTAGGCTTAAAATACATTAATCAAATTGAAAATCAAAATATTAACATAAGTATTCAAACTCTTGAAAAAGTTATTACTGCTTTAGATTTAACGGTAGAGGAATTTTTTAATTTTAACTCTGAACCACTATCTGACCTTACTTTTAGACGATTTGAAATGAAAATAAAGCAACTTCCCAAAGAGAAACAAGCATCCCTCATTGAGATTTTTGAAAAAATACTTGATCAATTTGATTAAATCAAAATAGTGAACTACCACATTACATTATATTGATTTATAGAAGTTACTTTATGATTGACATTATAGAAAAAAGAATATAACATAGTCAAACAGAGCACTCCCTATAAAAATCTTCTATATGAGGTGATGAAATGAAACTTCGTCAATTGGAATACTTTAATGCTTTATGTACTTTAAAAACGTACTCAAAAGTAGCAGATAAATTTAATGTTAGTCAACCAACTGTTAGTTATGCTATTAAATCACTTGAAGAAAGTCTAAAGGCTTCACTTATTATTAGAGACCAATCACACTCAGAAATTTCTTTAACAAGAGAGGGAGAAATTTTTAGAAACTATTCAGAAAATGCAATACAACAATTAGATATGGGGAAAGCTGCTTTAAAATCTTTAAAGAGTAAGCGAATTAAATTTGGTATATCAGCAAACTTATCACGTTTCTATGCTCTTACTGATCATCTTACAAATATTGAAAACATTCTTCAAAATGAGGTAAGTTTAATTGAGGATGGCTCAAAAGAGATAACGAGTAAAATAGCATCTAATGAATTGGATATTGCACTATTTGCGTCATGTAAAGAGCTTTATAGTGATCACCTTGATTTAATGAAACTAGCCTCTTTACCATTTAAACTAGCAGTATCAAAAAAACATGAATTTTCTAATTCACATACAATTAGCCTGATAAACTGTAGTAACGAAGAGTTTGTTATATTTAATGAACATTTTGTACACAATGAAGTTTTCTGGAAATATGTTAATGATTCAAAGTTTATTCCAAATATTTTAGCAGAAGTTAGTGATGTAGGCAGCTTTAAAAACTTGATTGAAAGGAAAAACTCAATAGGACTATTGGTGGATTTAGGAAACTTTCAAGATATAAATTTAGTTGAACTAAATAATTCCTTTCAGTTAAATTTCAACCTTTACCTGGGTAAGCAAAAAGAATCGAAAATTAATAATACTTCTTTCAAAAAAATAGAGCGGTATCTCATTGAAGAGTTAAACAACATGTCAAAGTATGATAAATAAGCTGAACTATCTAGAAAGTAACTTTGATTACTTTCTAGATAGTTCAATTTTCTTTGCTTGGATGTAAAGTAGAAAGCGACTGAAAAGTTTTCGGCTAACCTGCAAAAACATTGCGTGAGTATTTTCAAGAAGAACTCCCTCTAGTTCATCAAGCTATTGATCAAGCTTAGCTTGAAATTTTCAAATATATTGAAACCTATTATAATCCTAAACGTCTCCATCCTACTTTAGGATATCAATTACCTATGAAATTTGAAGAAAATAGTTTCTAATTACCTTAACTTTGTGTACACTTTTTCTTGACTTGTCCAAACCCCTTAACTAAATTAATTGTTCAACTTTTTTGATGTTTTTCATCTCAAATCCAATCAAGGCTACACGTCACCTTCTGTCCCACATACCTGATATCCCATTTTCCATTAATTTGAACATCAATGTCACGACTTCAAAAATATCTTTATCTGAATCATTTTGATACCAGTAGCTTAAGGTTTGCAGAATAGCCGATATGTAGAATTCGAAAATATATATTACTTCTTGATTTTCTTCTACATCATAAAGTTCTTTTAGCCGTTCTTTAATTAGATTTTTCATCTTGATTTCGTACATGCTAGACCGTTTCTCCCTTATAAGCAAAAAAACTTGTAAGGCATTTTCTTCATAAAATTTTGCGATAGCTATTAAAAGATCAAGTGAATCAATAGTTTTTTCCATTTCTTCGGAAACCTTTTGCCATTTAGCTACCAGTCTATTTTCTTCTTGTTCTAAAAGATCATACAAATCTAAAAAATGTAGGTAAAAGGTTGAGCGGTAGACGCCGGCCTTGTCTGTTATTTGCTTAATACGGATTTTATCAAAATCCCTTTCTATCATTAAATCCCAAAAAGCATCAATTAAGTCTTTTTTGGTCTGCTGTGATTTAATTTCAAATTTATTCATTTTCGGATTAGCCATTCTGAGTTGTCTCCCTAGTTCGATTGTGTTTCGTGTTGGATTTTAGGTAAAAGGCACAACATTTTCAGAAAATTGTCCATTGATTTTCCAAAAAATCCTTATATAATATAATCTTACGACAGCTAGTCGTGTCATTAAATTTTATCATAAGGAGGTTATTATGACAAAAGAATCTATTCCTAGCGCTGAAAATTTCTTTCAGGAGTACTGGAAGGATGCTAAAACCAAAGAAGATGGACTAGCAGAAGAGCTTTGTGGAACATTGCAATTTGATTTTCGACCAAGTGAGGATGGGGTTTTCGTTATTCGTGTGGAAAATGGAAAGCTCTTACCTTTAGAACGGACAGCAGTTCCAAATCCTACCATGTCTATTCGTGTAGGATTCCCTGATTTTTATAAGGTAAAAATTGGCGAAGAAAAATTTTGGAAGTTATTACTTTTCCGTAAAGTCAAGATTTCAGGCGACAAATCTTTTACGAAAAATTTTGCTGCTGCTGGTATTAACTAGTTTTCATATCGAGAAACTCGACTCACACAAAAAAATCACAATAATTTAAAGTCTAGTGGTAAAAAGTCAATAGAAAGTTGATTAATTTTTAGTTGATTTTCTAGAAAAAAGGGTGCACTAAAAATACCTAGCAAAAAACGCTTTTTTCACTAGCTTAACCAAGGACTTGTGCCGATAATCACTTATCTTCCATAGGCCTCCTTGGTGGCGTATAGAGTTGGCGGTTACGTAGTAGCGCATCCACCAGACGCACAAATTTTCTAGCGGTTAAGACGATGGCTCGTTTGTGTTGATGTTTAGGAACTTCTTGATACTTCTTCTTGTAAAAGGCTTGATACTCGCTATCATGTCGTCTGACAGAGTTGGCGGCTTCAACTAAGTAATAACGGAGATAGCGATTGCCACGTTTGACAAGGTCAGTATTTTGAGAATTAGCGTTCCCAGATTGATTCTGTTTCCAATTCAATCCCGCATATTTAGCGACTTGAGGATGGTCTTTAAAGCGTTCAATCTGCCCAATCTCAGCGATAATCCCTGCAGCGTAAACTTTACCAACACCAGGAACAGAAGTTAAGCACTGGTATTCAGGGATGACTTCTACCATGTCTTCAATAGCTTTATCAATATCTTTAATCATTTGTTCCAGATTTCTGATTTCTCGAGCTAATAGCCCGAGAACAACATTGACGGAATCTTGTTGGAGTTTAGAGAGACGATAAGAGCCATTGATAGCTGCTTGAATAGCTTTAGCTAGCTTTTCAGGAGCTTTGAATCGTCCTCTCCCTAATTTTTGGATAAAGTCCGCTAGGTCTTTGAGAGGAACAGTCGCTAATTCGTCTAGAGTATAGTCTTCGGTCATTAGGGAAATGATAGCGCTAGACCAAAGAGAGGTCGTTAGATTCTCATTCTTGATTTCAGTTGATAAGGTATTGCACTTATAATAAATATTTTCGATAAAGTGTTGTTTTGTTCTTGTCAACTGTTCAATGAGTTGAAGCCTTGTTCTCGTTAGGTGTTGGAGAGCCATATACTTTTCTTCTTTGAGAAAAGCAGGTGAAAATCGCTCAATACGGAAATAATCGGCTATGTAGAAGGCATCAATGGTATCATTTTTACTTTCTTCAAAGGCATCTCGATATTTCTTAATCTTATTGGGTTGTTCCACCATGACTTCAACGTTTAAAGCTTTTAAGTTACTATCTTCATGAAAGAACATAGCAGGATGAAAACTATAGAGGCTAGTGGCTTCCATGCCAATGACGATACGTTCAAATGAATAGGTGTCATTGAGTTCAAGAATTTGGTTCTTGATTGCTTGAGCACCGATTAAGTTATTAGGAAGAGAAGATACAAAGGGAGTTGTTGTATCACTAAGCATGATACAGACATCTAATTTGGTAGAGCTAACGTCTAAACCGACAAAACATTTCATTTGGAAGGTCTCCTTTCATTTGTATTTGGAAAGTTTCTTGACTACTGTAAGGTTCCCCAGAAACACGTTGAACCAACAGCCTCGCCTAAGAGAATTCTAATCACTAGCTCACCTGCCGCCTGTACGCTACTACGCACAGAAGTGAGCGTAGTGGAAACAGCTAGTGTGTTGGAAGTAGGAACAACGCTTGGGTAACAGACTTAAAAATGAAGTCTAAGCAACAAGGAGAAAAAGAAACAACCATGAGTCCATTCCATGACTCTATTGTTCTGGAAAACCTTGCAATAGTCAAGTTATAAAAAATTGTTAACACTTGGGATTGAAAAATCCCCATAAACTTATTTTACGAGGAGAAAATTTATGTCATCAACTAATTGGATTTATCAAGTATGGCCTTGGACAGGGCTTGGCTTTGCACTTTCTATTTTGATTTTACTTCTGTGCACTGATTTCTTCCGCCAAGATTTTTCAAAATCACGTTGGCGTGACACAGCTTGGCTGGCCTGGTTAGGTACTTTCTGCTATCTTTTCCACAATGTAGAAGAATATGGGGTGGATATGTTTGGTAACTTCTTTCCCTTCCCAGATACGATGGAAGCGATGGTTGGATTTGCCCCACCACTTATTTTTTATATGGCAGTTAACATTTCTATGTTTTGGTTTGCTTCGCCCATTGCTGCAAAAATGGCACGCAAGTATCCTCTGATGGGGATGGGAATGTTCGGAGAACTATTTATTAATGCCATATCTCACCTTATTCCAATTGTAACAGGGACAGGGTACACGGCAGGAACACTTACAGCTGTTGTCATCTTCTTGCCAGCATCATTTTGGGCTTTCTATGTTGGATTTGGCAAAGGAGAAGGTAAATTTACGTGGAAAGCTTTTGCAACGATTATCCTTATTGCAATTGTCAATCATTTGGTCATGTTTGTGGGTCTCACCCTCTTCCAAAATGGACTATATGGTACAACAGGGCTTGTTATCTTCGAAATCTTGAATGCGACGTCTGCCCTTGCCATGTGGTACGCAGCTGACCATTTCTTAGGAAGGAGAAGAGGAGTCTAAATTTTGAGTTACAAACTCTTTCTTAAACTATTTAAAAGCAGTTAGATTTTCCAATAAGTTTACGTAGAGATAGATCAACTTTGGCATACAAGTAATGAAAAAATGGTTTGAATATGTTAAGATGAGGATGAGCTTTCATCAAATATTGTACAGGATGGGAATTCTAAACATGAAAAATGAACAAATTTCTTTAAATACCAAACGGAGACTTGCTCAAGGGCTCAAACATTTCTTGGATAGTAAGCAGTTTGATAATATAACAGTCAAGGAAATTATTGACTATGCAGAAGTCGCTAGACCAACTTTCTATTACCACTTTGAAGATATCTATAGTCTCATGGTCTGGATGTTTGAAGATGAATTGGTTGAACTTCTCAAAAAAAGTAAGGATTTATTTACTTGGGATGAGGGAATTTTACTAGTTTTAAACTATCTGGATGATCATCGACAAATGTGTTTGTCTGTCTATCAGACGATTGGACGAGATGAATTATATAGACTTTTTCATTCAAGTATTAGTCAAATTATGCAGGCATTTATTGATTATTTGCGGCTAGATATCCCAGATATTAAGGAAGAGTATGTTGATTTTATTAGAGATTTTTATACCATCGCTTTTGCTGGTACCTTGATTGAATGGCTGAAAAAAACTGATAGAAAAAGTCCTGAAGAGATGATTAACTTATTAGAAGTAACTATCCAAGGCAGTATCAAAAATGCCCTTGAATCAAGTGCCAATCAATTTTAATAAAAAAATTTTTCTAAAAAAGAATAAAATACTATACAAAGTAGCTACCTATGTAAGACATCTTACACAAGCAGCTACTTTGTATCTTTTTTTTTGCCATCAAGTAGGGGTATACTAAAACCATCAAAAGAAAGGAGCCAGACAAAATGATTGATGGCAACTATAATGTAATATTGAAAACTCCTATGGGAGCCAAGAAGGGTGAGCTTCACTTGGAAGCCACTAATGATGTTTTGACAGGGAATATCACAGTTGGTGGCAAGGGGACAGCACTTGAAAATGGAACAGTTTCGGGTGACAACTTCTCCTTCTCGGGTTCTTTGAAATCAGCTCTAGGGAACATCACCTATGATTGCTCAGGAACAGTCGAAGAGAATGCGCTTGTAGCAACCGTAAAAACGAAAAAAGGCAATTTCCAATTAAAAGGAAACCGGAAATAAGAAAGGATGTAAACATTATGCTAGGAAATTATAAGAGAACAGATGATGGACAATTTTACTTTATCGGTGGTGGTATAGGTAGTTTAACTGGTGCAGCTTATCTCCTTCGTGACTGTGGTTTTGATGGAAAAAATATTCATATCATTGAAACATTGCCAATTATGGGTGGTTCCAATGATGCGAAAGGAAATCCTGAGGATGGATGGATTATGCGTGGTGAACGGATGCTCAACCGCCAAACCTATGAGAATTTTTGGGATATTTATAGTAGCATTCCCTCTCTTGTTAAGGAGGGGATGTCTGTAACCGACGAAATTTTCGAACATTCAGAAATTCATAAAAGCATTGCAAAGGCTCGTTTCTTTGATGAAAATGGTGAAATTATGGATACATCAAGCTATGGTTTGAATAAGGCGCACCTAATGCAACTGATTAACCTATGGAAATCTACAGAAGTTGATTTAGACGATATCACCATTGAAGACTGGTTTGATGAAGCTTTCTTTGACACCATCTTCTGGTATGCCTATGAGGCAACTTTTGCCTTCCAACCTTGGTCTTCTGTTATGGAGTTCCGCCGTTATACCCTGCGTTTCTGGCATTTGATCCTCAAACTCATTACTTGTGAAGGAGTATCCTTGACACCTAACAGCCAATACGAGACTCTGATTGAACCTGTTATGGCAGTCCTTGAGGAAGCTGGTGTTGACTTCATCTACAACACTTCTGTTATTGATATGGATTTTGCTGAGGGGGATGGTATCACTGTTACTGGTTTGAAAACTGTATCAGATGGTCAAGAAGGCTATATTCCTATTCGAGAAAACGATAACGTGATCACAACTCTTGGCTGTATGACTGACAATGCTACATTTGGTAGTAAAGATACTCCTGCTACTCTTGATACTTCCTACCCGGTCAGTGCAACCCTTTGGAAAAATATTTCTAAGAAAAAAGCGGGACTTGGTAATCCAGATAAATTCTTCTCGCACCCAGATAAGTCAGCTTGGATGAGTTTTAACTGTACCTTTAAAGGACATACCTTTACAGAGTGGCTAGAGAAATATACTCATAATAAGACAGGAGAAGGGCTTACTAGTACCTTTGTTAAATCGCCTTGGGTAATGGAGTTACGACTTCAGGTTCCTGGATTCTTTAAAAACCAACCCGAAGACTATGATTTTGTTTGGATGTGTGCCTTTAATTCTTATGCCAAAGGGGAACATTATGGCAAGTCTGAATTCGACTGTACTGGTATGGAAATTTTGGATGAAATTCTTTTAAGCCTACCTATGGATGAAGAAACACGTCAAAAATGTCGTGATGAAGTTGTTGCAGCTATCCCAGTAGCCATGCCTTACATTGATGCTCAATTTCTACCGCGTTCTTTAGGGGATCGTCCTGATGTCGTTCCTGCTGGTTCAACTAACCTTGGCTTTACAGGACAATTCTGTGAAGTGCCTGAAGATGTGGTCTTTACAGAAGAATACTCAGTCCGTGCCAGTCGTATGGCAGTCTACCAGTTAACAGGAAGCAGACGTGAAGTGGCTCCAGTCAAACCAATCCGTTATGATGCTCGCATGATATTGGGTGCTGCTGTTCAATTTTTAAAATGAGATAAAAGCATAGCGACCTAGTTGAAGCGTTTTGTCCCTAAGAAACACGCTATTAGAAGATAACCCCATCTTCTTAGTTGACCTCATCAAAATAGACCTATCAGCTTGATTTGGCTCCAAAGGATAACCACTCTTGCTGATAAGCCTATTTTGATATTTTTTATTATTTAATCTAGCGACAATTATCCAAAATAATTTCCATTGCTTTTGCCACTCCACCACTAGCTTTAAAGTCCTGAGAGATTTTAATCGTTTGCTCTTTGTAAGTTGATTCTGTTAGTAATCTGTTTATACCTTGTGCGATAGTATCGGATTCAATATTATCAAGTTTTACCCCCGCACCTAATTGTAATACTTGATCCGCTACTATACTTTGTTCATCAGTTTGAGGGAAAAGTAACAGGGGAACTTGATAATAAAGGGCTTCACTGGTACTGTTCAAACCACAATGGGTCAAAAAAACGTCGGCTATTTTAAGAACGGCAATTTGATCAACTTGATGAACCACTTGGAAATTATCTGGAATATAACCCAAGGTTTCAATGTCTGTTTTATTTCCAACCGATAAAATGACAGTGACATTTTTATTGGCTAAAGCTTTGAAGCACTGTTGATAGAATTTTTCTGCTTGATTATTAACTGTTCCTAATGAAATATAAATGAGAGGGCGATTCCCTTTTTCTAGAACAGTCTGGCTTTCTCGAATAATTGGACCAACAAAATGAACATTTTGTCCAAATGTATTTCCAGCAGGTTGAAAATTTTTAGAAGTGGTAACAATAACTGGGCAATCACCTCTAGTAAAAGCGAGATCAGTTAGTTTTTTGGTAGGATAGCCTGATTTTTTGATTTTCTCATAATTTCTTAACAGTTCAGGTAATTCTAGAAGAGTCTTGAAATTGACTGAGCTATTCATCATACTAGGGGTGTGTTCATTAAAAGCAAAGTGAGTATTTGATGTTACGTAAGGAATTTCCAAGCGCTTAGCTATTACGGGTGCCCAGAAAGCAAGTGAATCCCCTACAATGACATCGGGTTGATAGTTACGAACGTCTTCCAAATAAGTGTTTATGACGTCATCCATAGCTTCTGAAATCAAAGATAATAAGCTGGTTAAGTGGTTTTTTTGATTATGAACTGGTTGATTGACGTGTTCAACTGTGAAATAATCAAGCTTATCATTGTAACAAATAACTTCTGCTCCAATATGTTCTAGAGTTTTTCGAAAATTGGAGACGCTGTAATAACGCACTTGATGTCCGTTATTGATCAATTCTTTAACAAGAAGAAGTGTTGGGTTTGTGTGCCCAAAGGCAGGAACTCCCATAAAAATAATACGTTTACCCATAAGTTTATCCGTCCTTTCTTTATGGTTAGTTAATAGTTTATCGAATCGTTAACAGGAAAACAATGGGCAAAAAACGATATTTGTTGTATAATCAACACATATCTCATATTGACTAGAAAGTGTTTTAAGTTATGACGAAGCAAGACCGTCGTTTTAAGAGAACCCAAAAGGCTATTTATACGTCTTTTGTCACTCTATTTTTAGAGAAGGATTTTATTGAAATTACGATTAATGAGATTAGCCAATTAGCTGATATCAACCGTTCTACTTTTTATCTGCATTTTGAGGATAAGTATGCTCTTTTGGATGACTATTTATTAAGCTTATTACCGATTATCGAGACTAATGGTACAGCTTTATCAAGTCAAGTTCAACTAAGGCAACAGTTAGGACAGATGTATGATTATTTGCAAGACAACCTCGCTTTCTTTAAGCGGTTATTCAATGAAACTAATTATCCTTTTGCTATTCGCTCTATTAAAAAAGTTTTAAAAGAGTTCTTTTATCAGAATGATTCTTTTTTTACTGAACAAGTTGGCAATTCAAGGGAATTTACGACTCATATTAGAATAGCCGGATTAATAGCCATGATTGAATGGTTTTTATCGCAAGAAAATTATGGTCGAAATCAGTTTATCAAAGAAACCCAAGATTTGGTAAATTTGCTGGATGGAGTGTAATAATGACTTTAAGTTTTAAAGTCTGCTAGTCTTAGAACTCCAATGAAGTATAGCAAGTTTAATAAAAAAACGTGGGATTAGTTACTTTAGAGGAACTAATCCCACGGGTATAAATATACTCAAATTGTACTTATCCTATAATTGAAGGTGGAAATAATTGAAGGTGGAAAAATTTTGGTCACCCATTTGGTCAACCTTTAAAATTTCAATACTATTAAGTAAGTGACAAAGCCCTGATAAATCACGGTTCTTGTTTTTCTATTTTGCTAATTTTAATTCAATTTTGACGGCCGCCGGTATAGTTAAAGGTCTTCGAACATAATTTGAAGGCTTTTTTCTTTGTTTTGGGCAATTTTATATTCTTTTATTTATTCATTTAATCGAAGTAAAAAGCACCTTGTCTAATAAGATAACCCCTAGCTCAGTATTTTATTTTTTGGAAGTGTTGCGAAATTTACCTTATTTAAATGAAATTATTTAAAATTATATAACATAAAGTGA
Source organism: Streptococcus gallolyticus subsp. gallolyticus DSM 16831 (assembly GCF_002000985.1). Lineage (NCBI taxonomy): Bacteria > Bacillati > Bacillota > Bacilli > Lactobacillales > Streptococcaceae > Streptococcus > Streptococcus gallolyticus. The sequence goes on from NZ_CP018822.1 coordinate 321,686, forward strand.
AAAGTACATAGTGATAAAAGTGCAGTAATAAAGGCTTTTAGTATTTAAAGAGATATAAATTCCACCAACCAGGTCTTAAGAAAGCTCGTAAAGCTAGCCAATTCTCAAAACGTTAAGAATCAGCTACAATACAGCAATTACAAACACTTCATGGTTCACACCATGGGGTGTTTTTTGCTGATTTTTTAGCAAAATTCACACCACTTTTCACACCAAATTCACACCATTACTTTTTAAGGTTACGGTAGGCGATTTCACCAACAGCCATTGGTATGACATTTGAAGTATTGACATAGGTCTTAGTTGTAAGAGTGTCGCTATGCGTTAAAGCCTCTGAAATGGCTTCTAGTGATGTGCCAGATTGTTTGGCAAGAGTTGCCCCCGTATGACGTAATTTATGAGGTGTAGCGTGTATTAGTTCCTTATGACGGCGTTCGACTGACTTCATCTTATTATTAAGATAATCAGCATGTAAGGGACTATTAACGTTTCCTTTTGTGTCAATATAAGTAAAGACATACTGTTCATCAGATTGAATAATATTGAATTTTGCTAATTCCAATTTTTGTTGCTTTTTCCAAGCACGGAGTAAATCAGCTAGCTCAGTAGGAATATGGAAAGTCGTCTTTTTATTACCCTTAGTTGATTTTGGATTTTTATACTTATCCAAGGCTTTCACTAACTGAATTTCTTGTTTCTCTAGGTTAATGTGCTTCCATTGTAAGGCGTAGCTTTCAGATTTTCTATCTCCTAAGAAAAAAGTTGTATAGAATAACACATAATCTTTGAATAGAAGTTTGTCATTTTCTAAATCTTCTTCAAAAGCTGTGAACCATGCTTGTAGTTCTGATTGTGACAGATACAAATCTTCATCATTTTTAGCCTCTTGTAGTTTGATTTTTTTAGTTGCCTTAATACGGCTAATGGTTTTAGAGAGACGATTGGTTTCGATATATTCTAATTCCTCAGCCCAATCAAAAATAGAGTTAACATAACTTCTGATGACTTTGAAGTTGGCATATTCTTCTGCTTTTTGGGTCAATAGGTTCAAAACAACTTGTTTATTTTGATTGAGAAAATCAATAGAATAATTTCCAAGCAAGGGTAGGATATGTTTTCTAAAGACAATTTCTGTACCGTCAATAGTAGCTTGTGACGGTGGTTTTGTGGTAGATGTTGTTTGACCTGCTTTGTAAGATTCCCACCAAATATTGTGATAAAAATCGGAAAAGAGGATTGAACTATTTGTTTCCAATGAGGTTGAATCTCCGCTTAAAATTTTATCAATCCTGTTTTGTAATTCAAGTTCGTATTTTTTAGCCTCACTCCTTAGTTTGAAACGTTTTTCAATCACTTTTTTATCAATTCCCAATGATGATTTGACTTCTTCTGGGATATAGATACGTAAGCGATAAGTTCCATTTTTAGTTTTTGTAATTGACATAGTATTCTCCTTTTCCTGAATTGAGCTAGAAAAATACCGTGGCTTAATTATATCAAACCACGGTTATAATGCTACTGATTTTGTAACCAGTGATTGAGTTCAGTTTTATCGAATCGAACAGTTTTTCCAATACGGATAACTGGTAATCCTTTTTTTATCCAAGAATCAAGTGTGTTATTGGAAATTCCTAGATAGTCACAGGCTTGTTGTTTGTTCAAAAATGGACTTCCGATATTGCTATTATCTAGTCGATTTTCAATTTCTCGTTTGATTAAATCAGCAATCAAAAGCTGAATTTGATGAATCTGTTCATCTGGCAGAATGACTTGCATGCTTTTTCTCCTTGTTATTTTTATCATACCTTCTTGAATCTAGATACTTAGCGAAAAAGTAAGTCTTATCCATAATTAAGCTCAGTAATTTTGGGTTTTCTGTCCGTGCATAATGAACTAAGCTGTTAAATTCCAAGAAGTTGTGCTCTTCGATTGTATCAATTACCAATGTCAAAAAATCATCTGAGTTATTAGTGATTAGAAATTTGTCTAAATCAAAGCCACAACCTGATTCAATATCATTGATATCATAGAGAGTTTTTTCAGGGTTTTCAGCGTGAGTGAAATAGTCATACATACCTTTAGGAGACATAATCACTTCCACATGTGCTGGGGTGTTTAAGTGAGTGGTTACTAATTCCGAAACTTGGGAGTAACTTTTAAGAGAATCAAAGTAGAGAGCACCATGTTTGTGAGCTTTTTTGAATTCGCCAGTCTCTTTATTAACATCTTTGTCATGCCAAGGACTGAGGACAAAGGGAATGTGCATTTCTTCAAGAATATCTAAATAATTTTCAGGAGCACTTTCTTGGTAGAGTAAGAAAGCCCACTTGTTGGAGCGTTTTTCTTTTGCCATAGGCAGTTACCTCGTTTCTATTGGTTTATCTATCAGGAGAATTTTTAGGTGATTTTGGTAGTTTTTTTCAAAAATCGTGATTACTGATTATTGGTATCATGGGGGTCGTAGTAACCCCATGACATGATTAAATTAGATAGATTGAAAGAGCAGTGCTTCTGGCTTTCACTTTGTGAGCCAAGCACTGCCTGTTCTTTTATCGCCTTGTTCCAATGAACCAGAGTTTATTTCCAGCTCGGTTTGATGAAGAAAAGTAATAATTAGGATTGCGACTAGCAATCTCTTCTCTAATATGAGTTTCCATATCTCGAAGGAGTTTTTGAGCTTGTTGAGTTTTGGGATATTTAATACAAACTTTTACAGCTTCTTTACGGACATCTACAGTACTTTTTGATATTGTTCGATTAAATTTTTTTAAAATAGGATTGTATTTTGTTATAGTTGTTTGATTGTCAATCGAAATAACTGATTTTGAGTTTTCATCTTGCTTGAGAAATTGTCGCAAGCGAATTGTTTGATAGACGGATTTAAAGTAATTTAAAATAGAATCATTTGTAAAACGAAAAGCTAATTCTAACATAATAAATAAAGATGCTATCAATATAGAGAGACCTGTAATATTTTTAGTAATATGTTCACAGATAGTTAGCTTACTTTGTACAATAATGATTTGATTATATAACTCTGGAATGTTTATATTGTCAATAAGTTTAGTTACCAAGTAGATAATCAGGCTAAAAGTAAAGCTAATCGTTCCCAAAAACAGTAAGTTTCTAACAATATTATAGGACTTTTGAAAAAAACTCTTTCTCATTATAGGATGCCTTTCTTAGTATAGTAAGTTGGACAAAGAAGTGGGAGTACTTGGTAAGGGTGCTCATTGTCAATGATTTGGATAAGTCCCGTCCCCTTACCAACGGGAATGACAATCCCTTCAGGGTCTAAATCAGGAAAGAGAAACTGTGTAGTCTTCTTATTGATGTTTCCGATTTGGATAAGAACATTTAATTGTTCACGGACAGAGACAGGGATTGTATTGTGGTCAAAGCGCTGGCTTACTAAAAGAAGATGGACTTTAGTAGCACGACCGAGTAGAGCAATCTGAGATAATAGTGAGAAAAAAGAATCCTTGATTGTCTTATTGACCCCTTCAGAGAGTGCTAGCACTTCATCAATGACGATAGTCAAATGGTCGAAAACATGGTCTGGATTATCGTAGAGAATTTTTTGCCGTTGCTGGATGAGATTTAGGCAATTGCTAAGATTTTCATTAATTTCAGATACAAAATCTGACTTTGAACGGTTCTTTTGTGGATGAATGACAGAAATTGAATTTTCACGTGCCCATCGAGACGGGGTATCGAACTTGGGGTCAACGATAATGAGTTCTGAAAAATTTTTCAATAAACTCAAAAAATAAGTAAGGGAATAGGATTTCCCAGATCCACTGTTACCAGCGATAGCTAGTGACGTCACTTTATTAAAATCTAAAGTGAGGTTTTTCATAATCGGAAGCTTACCTTTTTTCTGTATTTTTGAAAAATCATCTAAATCCGAAATAACAAGACGCTCAGAGACACCTTTTTTCCAAGGAAAGAAGAGACCGCGTTGAACATGAATATCATCTGTGTCAAGTGCCATGAAATAGGCAGAGTTTTGTTTGAGTAACGTATATCGTGGATATAGTGAAGCATTGGCAATAAGAAAGATTTTTTGATACAAATCGTCATCAATGATATAACTAGCTGGTAAGCGAGGAATAAACAGAAAGCCATTAGGCATGATTTTAATGTCAAAGCTATTCGTATAGCTAGTTTCTCCTTGCATAAGGGCTCCAAGTCCCATGTTGAGACTCTGGAGTAGGTACTGAGCTAGTTCTTTATTGGTCATTATTTAACCTCCTTAATGTCAGTTGCACGGAAATAGACATTATAGCCAACTTCGCAGGCTTCTAAATTATTAAATTCAACCATTGCCATATAAGTTGGAAGCGCCACCTCAGATTCAAATTTCACTTGAAAAGGTGGTAGTCCCTTTTGAGAGAACCAAGATTTGTAGGCGATAATTTCGCCGGTTGGTTGTCCGTTCTCAAACTTGATTTGGGCTTCCAGTTCAGTGCTTAAGCAGTAGATTGCTTGTTTATTGTCAATATAATTATTAGCAATGTTAGAAGCATATCCAATTTTGCGATTATTTGTTTTCATAATTTTTACCTCGTAAATTTTGATTTTTATTAGCTAATAATTCTTATTTTTTGTGTCTTACGTATCGACATATTAATTATATAATCATTTTTATTCCAGAAATTGATGATAATAAATCAAGAATTAGTCATTTTGTGCCAGAAATTGGTCATATTAATGATTAACAAAAAAAGCATGAAGCCGTTTAAGACTTCATGCTTTTTAGATTTTATAAGCTATTCAAATAATATGCTACCCATTTTATTATCAGATTTTCAACTTTATTTGAGTCAAGGTTATCAATATCATCTATTTCTTTTGTTAAATTTTTAAAAGAAAATAGCATATCATTTTTTTTATCAGCAAAAAATTGTTCAAATTTTGCTTTTAAATTGATATTAACTAATTGATATTGATTATTAAAATATTCGTCAACATTAATTTTAAATTTTTTAACAATCGAATCATCCTGAAATTTTTCTTCATGAATCATTATTCTTAACAATTCATATATAAATGTTTCAAGAAAAATATCATTTGGAAAAAAGAAGAGTCGATTGGAATTGATTTTCAAACACTGTTTTAAATCAAATATGACTGAAGCAGTTAAAAAAGTTTTCCCGTTTTTTCGAACTTTTCCGTGTCTTATTCTTGACATGGTACCCGAATCGAGGGTGATATTTTTTTGTGAAGCTATATAAAATCCTAATTTTTCTCGGAATCTTTGTACAGATTCATCTAAAAAAGTGGTCATTTGACAAATTCTTTCTTTAATATTTGTCGCTATTATGAATTTAACATTCAAAATCCACTTTTGATATCTTTTTTATTTCTTCATTTTCAAAACGCATTCTTTGTGCGACATACAAAAAATGAAGTTTGACCCTCACTTTTTCATTATATATTAAGGATCGTTAATATATAATGTTTGAAATAATATTAATTTCATTTTTACTGCATCTAGATTATTAAAATAATTTAGAACTGATTTTTACAAATTTCAACAATACATATCACTGTTTTTAAGAAGATATCAAAACTTTAACAGTTATTAATTGTGTTATAAAAAGTTGAAATTGCTTTTTTTCTTGATAAAGTCTGCGAATGTTGACTTTATCACCTATTTTAAAAATTCCTCCAACAAAATCATTTTGATAAATGATTTTGCACCAATTATGTCTAAAATATTTTAGACATAATAAAAATATCAAAACTTGAAATCACAGTCAATCGCAAAAAACTATGATAGATTTTTTGAATTTTTCTCGTTTTAAAAGTAGATATAAAGGCTTTTTAACGTTTCCTATAGGCCTATTAAAAGTAGTAACGTTAGTGGTAGAATAATATATAAGATAAAATTTAGAGAATGAGGTTATTAGTGTAGTGGATGATGCTAAATGGGGAGTTGAAACAATTCAAGCAGCGGTTGTGTTGAACAATTTTGTTAAGAATGAAGAAGATTCCAATTACGAGTTGTTTTTATTGGAGTTTCTTAATCGTTCTAAATATTTTCAAGGGAAATCGAAGTATAATTTATATCAAAAGTCAGCCAAGGAAAGTAATGGAGAATGTGATGCCATCTCTATTGAGTATAGTATAGATTTTAAGTTATTAGTTTCACCATCTTGTTGTAAAGCGTTGAGATTAACAAGTAATTCAATTAAAAAAACTACAATGGGTGTTGCTTATGGTAATGCAAGAACAAGAGAAAGTCAGAAAATGACTTGGCTTCATAATTTATTTAGAGATAAGAAATTAAATGATTTACTTTTGATACGTAACGAAGAAGAAAATATAAGTCCTGAAGATATGCATGACTATGATATTCTTAATACATTGAAAACAATGGAAACCCAAAAGAATTTATTATTATTTTTCCCATTTCGTTTTTATACTGATGAAGAAATAGCATTTGATAAAATGTTAAAGGTAATTAACAAGAATTTGCAGAATTGGTTTGGAACATTAGCAGAATATAGAGAATTGGTTGGTACAGATTTTGAGACATATATATTAACTGAATACAGCAATCACTTTTTGTTGTATTTGTTTTCTTCAAGTGGTTTTGAATTGTTAGAAGTTTTTGATGATTATGAACTACCTACTTATCAAAAGTTATTAGATTATGCGAAGCCACTAAGACATATTCGATTAGATTAATGAAGATTGAAAAACAAGTACCGAATTACTTTATATGCTTTATCTTTCAAATAAAAAGCACCCTAGCATACTGCTAGAGTGCCTTTTGAATATCCAAATTTCTAATTTTATTTCACAAAAAATGTAGTCAAAAATGTAGTCATTTGGTTGATTTTCAATGCAATATACTGAAATTCAAAAAATCAATAATCGCATAAAACCAAGGTTTCTACCGCCTATTGACGTGTAGTGAATCCCTATTTCACCTCAGCACTTATTAAGTATTATGCTCTATAATTCTTTTAATATTTTATCAAACATTTCTTTCAAAGTCTCCATAGACTGTTCTGTCCATATAAAGGTTGTAAACTTCCTCATCTTATTCCGCTCAAGCATAGACATTCTGAAATAAATAGTTGTGAATAGCTAAAATATCACTAATAGAATTCAATGGTTTTTAAATGCAAGCCTGTAAACCTTCTAGCAACGAATGAGTGCTCATTTCGATAGGCTTCATCAATAATAATACTTATAATATTTGTTTGTTGATTAAGACTGTAGAATTCGGATAGGTATATTGGTGATTAGGGTCAATGTACTCATAGCCTTCGTATTGATTTTTAACCAATATTCAATTCTTTTCGTCTATTGATAATATAAGTTTTTAAAACAATCACCTCTTGAACAGTAGGTTCATAATTTTCAATCGTTGATAATCCAATACATACCAGACAATATTAAAATCTGAAAAGCTATCAAAGGGAATCCCTAAAATTGTTAATCCTTCTTTATTTATATCAAGAGTCATAACACATCTCCTTGTATAATGCTATTATACCATAAAATCGGTGTTTTCATATAAAGAGATGGGGGACCGTTATTAAAGTATGGATTTATGATAAAATAGGTTTATCATAAAAGAAATGATATAGGTGTAGCATGGAGTCATATATTACAGAAGAAAGTAGGATATGCAAAATGAGTTTTTTATGTGATTACGAGATAACAACTTTAGCTTCAGCTATTTATTCTATTACTTCATGGTTTCCTAATAGAAGGTTTTTGGGAATCGTAGATAAGCTAAATAGAGATTTTATTAATAATGAAAGTAAAATTTTGGGGAAAATTAAAATTGATTCATACGGTAAACTACTAGACTTCTATAAAAAAGTAATTGAGAATTATATACCCGAATACCCCAAAGAAAACTTCCCTATTGATACCGGAAGTGTAAGTTTTTATTCGAATAATAGGTTCCATAAAGTATTTATAGGTAATGGCAATGAAGATACTTATGAAACTTTATTTATAACGGAATCTTTAGTACATGACTTTGAACAATTTAAAGAAATTTGGTATGAAATTCTTAAATATGAAGATTTAATTATTTCATCGCTGAAGTCCTTTAAAAGTGAGTTTACGCAAGAAGAATTTGAATGTCCATCTGAAAAATATTATAATTTTATGTCTCAAAATTATAATATTTTTTATAATGATAAACTTGCTCAGTATTTTAAGACATTCAAAAGTAGCAATAGTGAGTTATATTCATTATTTACTCCTATCAATAACTTTCCAATATTTTTGCCGGTGATAAAGGATTGTTTCATAGAGAGAATGGAAAGAGAAATAGAGGAATCGAAATTTGAAAACTCCGTTTGGTTAAGTTTTTGGAGGAGATTGAATTGTAATTTCCCAAAATTCTTTGAACAAGAAGGAAATTCTTTTTATAATCTTAGGTTAACTTGTAAAGAGACTGGAGAAAAGATTGATTTAGAAAATACATTAGCGTTTTTAATTGAGGATAAATTAGTTATTTTAGAGTCAAGTGAAAATAAAATTTCAGAGCATTTGAAAAAAGGTATTATTGATAATATTTATCAGATAGCAGGTCTTTGTCAGGATGGAGAGGTTAGAGGATTTGAGTTTAAATCTCCAAGCAATATCACCTTTGTCGGGGTTGATACTAAGAATATATCTTCAAATATAGATAAAAGCTTCTTATTTAAGAAATTTGATGAATATGTACTAAATGCAAGTGCTTTAATTGGAATAATTAATAGTGCAAATGCTATAAAAGAAATTGTAGACTTTTTTATAGATATTAATAACAACAGAGACCGGCTAGTATCCTTTTCAAATGGGGACGCTCAATTCCGTATGTGGCAATCTGCAGATCATACAGTAAATGAAGGTGCTGTAGATCTTACACTATTATTCACCTCATATGAGACAGTTCGTTATAATATGGAATTATTTGATAGCATTGCTGATAATTATCCCTTTGAAGTTGGAGAATATTTTTATAATCTTTACAGTTGGAAAATAGTTGATAAGGAGCAAACTTGCTTATCACTTATCTCAAAAGTTTACCTTGGATCAATCGATATATTTTCTGATGGTCATAAGAAGATTATATATCATGAGCTACATTTTATATTAGAGGATATAGATATTAAAGATTACGAACAAGTAAAGTCTTTTGATGAAATTGTTTTAAATGCACTGAGTCGTAATAAAGAATTAATCTTATCTAGCTGTGAAAAAGATATTATAGAAATCAATTTAGTTTCTAAATCAGTACTTGATAAAAATGTCAATTCTTGGTATTTAATACAAGAAACTAAGTATTTTAATAAAATTGTTTTTAATCAAAATTCTAATCACCAGATTGCTTTAATAGCACCAAAATGGGATAGAATCTTTGCAGATAATCTTTCTAAAATTACATTGGAGTTTGAAAATACAATCCTAATAAATTTACTAGAAGGATTTCTTTTTAGGGAAAGAAGTTTATTTTTTGAAAAAATCAAACAAACAGATAATGAAAAACGTACTTCTAACATATTTGAAGTGAAAGTCAGATATTTTATTCAACCTCTTTTAGAATTTTCAGTTCCTAAAATCTCCTCTTTTAAAAATGTTAGGAAAAGTATTTCTAAAATTATCAAAGAACTTGATTTAAAACCTGGTTTATATCGTGAGGAAGATGTAGTAGGTATTGTTAGAGCTTTTAGAAATAAAATACGAAAAGATTTGGTTTCTATCATGTCTTTATATAATCAGGATAATTTAAATATTAAACTACAAAATATTTTGTCATCAATTATTTTTTATATTGATATCCACCATAAAAGATTAACCACATTTTCAGATAACGGAAATCTTCAAACTGATAAATTAAATAAATTTCGCGAACAAACAATCGATTTACGTGAAGAAGCTCGTATTTATAAACCAATATTAGAATACCTTATTGAAGAGAACTTAATAACAAAAAGGAAAGCTCATCCGTCAATTCCAAGTGATGATATCGTCGACAAATTAGTTGCTTATGGTAAATATATTTTGGATTTTCAAGTTCTTTCGGATGCAAATTATTATGGTGCTAGCAATTGGTTTCAATTAGAGATTAAAGATAATTATGTTGTAGATATCTCAGAGACTGATAAGTACTTACAATTTGCTAAACAAATGAAAGAAGTTAAATACAAATACGGTGAATATATGAATCGAAATAAAGATATTGATAGGAGTAAGCTTGCGAAGATTAAGGATGCCTTTTTTCAGGATACCAAAATTGACTTTGATTCCTTTGTTTATTTTCTCTCCATGTTTTCAAGTAATGGTAATATTTTAGAATTAAAACAACAAAAAATATTGACTGTACAAGGAAATGTTGTAGAAGGAAAAATAGAAGATTTAGCTAAATACTTTGTGGGTAATTCTAATTACTCAATTGAAATTTTTTATAGTATTTTACAATTTCTAACCTTAGAGAAGGACAAAGTAGCTTTTCATGGAGAAATTCCAATATGGGAAAAGAAGAAAAGGGTCAATAAGTTTTCTGCTAAGCCGATTGTTGTTAGTTACGAAAATATTATTTTTTCGCCTGTTATTCTTGATAGATTGGAAAAAGATTGGGTAGAAGGATTGATGAACTTTATTTTACCGTACGATACTGGTATGCAAAATACTTTAAATATAATGAATACTTGGAAGAAATTTTATGAACAACAGATAGTCCAAGATCTAAAAGACTTATTTAAAGATGATAGATACATTACTTATATAGATCAAGAATTATATAAATTGGATACTAAAGGGAATCATCCTAGAGATTTAGGTGATTATGATTTAATAGTGATAGATAATTATCTGAAAGAAATATTATTATTTGAGGTTAAATATATGCGTTTAAGTCAAACCATGAAAGATAGTATGGGGGATCAAAAGGACTACTTTTTTGGGAAAAAGGCTAAAGGTTTAAAGTTCAAACGCCGAGTAGAATATTTTGAAAAGAGTTTGGATGTAATTTGTAATAACATAAATCTAGACGGAAAGTATACTCTAAAATCGTATTTTCTTACAAATAAAATTATAAAATCTAGCTTTGTTGAATTTCCGTTTGAAATTATTAGTTTCAATGAATTTAAGGATAATATTTAGTAAAAATAATTTATTTTATAGCAAAATTGAAAGCTACTTTACCTAATATAGGATGAATTCATCCTATATTTTTATTTTTGCTTTTGTTGCTTAAAAATGGCATGAAAAACAAAAGGAGGCGATGATAATACAAATTAATTTTAAAAATTTAATTCCGAACACTGAGGCAAATCAAAATTTTTCTAAAGTTGCTCGTATAGTCGATAGTAAAGGTATAGCTATTATTTTGAAAAAATAATAAGCCTAAATATGTTTTGGTTGACTACAATACCTTGGTTCAAGAAGAACAGGCAGAAGCTGCTGCTGATCAAGCTAGTGTTGACGAGGTGGCAAGTTCTATCTTGTCACGCCATTTAGAAGCCTTTAAGGATTTAGCAAAATGAAGCGCTTAACCGTTGAACAGTTTGTTGCCTTACATAGCCAATTAATTACAGCTTCCGGAGGAATGGATGATGTGCGAGACAAGGGGCTAGTTGAATCATCACTTTCTAATATTTTTGATACTTATTTTGGTGTCGATCAATATCCAACTATTGAAGAAAAGGCCTCTAGATTTTGTTGTTCTTTGATTGAGAATCACGCTTTTTTAGATGGGAATAACGCATTGGTATTTTGTAATGCTTTTGCTACTAGAAATTAACGGTATTGTGTTTGATTGTGTTGATGAAGAGTTAGTTCATCTTGGATTAGGTGTAGCAGTATCAGAGTTAACCTATAAAGATATTTTAGATTTTGTAGAGAATCATTGATACAAAAAGCAAGTGATTATTAGAAAATCATTTGCTTTATTTTTTACTTATTCGCAGATAATAAAGGTGTGAATTTTCGATATTAGTTAGCTCAATTCATTTATTTTTGTAGTAAAATTCACACCATTCAGATGAAATTATTTAAAATTAGATGAAATTTGGTTTTCAAAAAAACGCTGAGAAAGCTTGGTATTAAAAGCTTTTGAAATTTATTCAAACAAAAGCTGTTCAAAGCAGGTCTTAAAAAAGCTCGTAAAGCAAGCCAATTCTCAAAACGTTAATCAATACGATTATATCAACGTTTCAAGACATTCAAGATTTTTATCTTGGATGTCTTTTTTTGTTTCCAAAAGCTGAAGAGCTGTCGTATTTGTTAAAAATCGGCAATATAATTCCTCTGTAGTGCATAATAAACTTTATGATAGGGAAAAATTAAACATAAGAAGATATAACTGCCGTTAAGGGTTGAAAATACCACTTGGAGTTAATACTACTGCAGTAAAAAATGCAAAAAGTAGTTGACAGTTTTTCCTAAGTTTAGTATACTAGATGAGCTGTCGCAAGAGGGCAGGTCTTAGGTTTACAGAAAAGCTAAAAAAGTTCTTGACAAAGTAAGCTTGAGATGATACAACTAATATAGTTGTTGTCCGAGAGGGGTGCGGCGGAAATCGGATTGAAACAGAGTTGAAAAAAACTTGAAAAAGTAGTTGACAAGCTGTTTCAGATTTGATAGAATATAGAAGTTGTCTCGCAAGAGGCAAAGACCTTTGAAAACTGAACAAGACGAACCAAACGTGCGGGTTGAGAAATCGACCTGTTAAGAAAATAAATCTGTCAGTGACAGAATGAGAACAAGATTAAATGAGAGTTTGATCCTGGCTCAGGACGAACGCTGGCGGCGTGCCTAATACATGCAAGTAGAACGCTGACTACTTTAGCTTGCTAGAGTAGAAGGAGTTGCGAACGGGTGAGTAACGCGTAGGTAACCTGCCTACTAGCGGGGGATAACTATTGGAAACGATAGCTAATACCGCATAACAGTGTTTAACACATGTTAGATGCTTGAAAGATGCAAATGCATCACTAGTAGATGGACCTGCGTTGTATTAGCTAGTTGGTGGGGTAACGGCCTACCAAGGCGACGATACATAGCCGACCTGAGAGGGTGATCGGCCACACTGGGACTGAGACACGGCCCAGACTCCTACGGGAGGCAGCAGTAGGGAATCTTCGGCAATGGGGGCAACCCTGACCGAGCAACGCCGCGTGAGTGAAGAAGGTTTTCGGATCGTAAAGCTCTGTTGTAAGAGAAGAACGTGTGTGAGAGTGGAAAGTTCACACAGTGACGGTAACTTACCAGAAAGGGACGGCTAACTACGTGCCAGCAGCCGCGGTAATACGTAGGTCCCGAGCGTTGTCCGGATTTATTGGGCGTAAAGCGAGCGCAGGCGGTTTAATAAGTCTGAAGTTAAAGGCAGTGGCTTAACCATTGTTCGCTTTGGAAACTGTTAAACTTGAGTGCAGAAGGGGAGAGTGGAATTCCATGTGTAGCGGTGAAATGCGTAGATATATGGAGGAACACCGGTGGCGAAAGCGGCTCTCTGGTCTGTAACTGACGCTGAGGCTCGAAAGCGTGGGGAGCAAACAGGATTAGATACCCTGGTAGTCCACGCCGTAAACGATGAGTGCTAGGTGTTAGGCCCTTTCCGGGGCTTAGTGCCGCAGCTAACGCATTAAGCACTCCGCCTGGGGAGTACGACCGCAAGGTTGAAACTCAAAGGAATTGACGGGGGCCCGCACAAGCGGTGGAGCATGTGGTTTAATTCGAAGCAACGCGAAGAACCTTACCAGGTCTTGACATCCCGATGCTATTTCTAGAGATAGAAAGTTTCTTCGGAACATCGGTGACAGGTGGTGCATGGTTGTCGTCAGCTCGTGTCGTGAGATGTTGGGTTAAGTCCCGCAACGAGCGCAACCCCTATTGTTAGTTGCCATCATTCAGTTGGGCACTCTAGCGAGACTGCCGGTAATAAACCGGAGGAAGGTGGGGATGACGTCAAATCATCATGCCCCTTATGACCTGGGCTACACACGTGCTACAATGGTTGGTACAACGAGTCGCAAGTCGGTGACGGCAAGCAAATCTCTTAAAGCCAATCTCAGTTCGGATTGTAGGCTGCAACTCGCCTACATGAAGTCGGAATCGCTAGTAATCGCGGATCAGCACGCCGCGGTGAATACGTTCCCGGGCCTTGTACACACCGCCCGTCACACCACGAGAGTTTGTAACACCCGAAGTCGGTGAGGTAACCTTTTAGGAGCCAGCCGCCTAAGGTGGGATAGATGATTGGGGTGAAGTCGTAACAAGGTAGCCGTATCGGAAGGTGCGGCTGGATCACCTCCTTTCTAAGGAAAAAACGGAAGCACGTTTGGGAAGTCTTGTTTAGTTTTGAGAGGTCTTGTGGGGCCTTAGCTCAGCTGGGAGAGCGCCTGCTTTGCACGCAGGAGGTCAGCGGTTCGATCCCGCTAGGCTCCATTGAATCGAAAGATTCAAGATGATTGTCCATTGAAAATTGAATATCTATATCAAATTCCACAATTAGAAATAATTGTAGAAAGTAACAAGAAATAAACCGAAACGCTGTGATTTAATGAGTTTAAGGTCAGAAGACCAAAATAAGGTTAAGTTAATAAGGGCGCACGGTGGATGCCTTGGCACTAGAAGCCGATGAAGGACGTGACTAACGACGAAATGCTTTGGGGAGTTGTAAGTAAACATTGATCCAGAGATGTCCGAATGGGGGAACCCGGCATGTGATGCATGTCACTCATTACTGTTAAGGTAATGAAGAGGAAGACGCAGTGAACTGAAACATCTAAGTAGCTGCAGGAAGAGAAAGCAAACGCGATTGCCTTAGTAGCGGCGAGCGAACTGGCAAGAGGGCAAACCGATGTGTTTACACATCGGGGTTGTAGGACTGCGTTGTGGGACGCAAGATTATAGAAGAATTACCTGGGAAGGTAAGCCAAAGAGAGTAACAGCCTCGTAATCGAAATAGTCTTAAACCCTAGCAGTATCCTGAGTACGGCGAGACACGAGAAATCTCGTCGGAATCTGGGAGGACCATCTCCCAACCCTAAATACTCTCTAGTGACCGATAGTGAACCAGTACCGTGAGGGAAAGGTGAAAAGCACCCCGGGAGGGGAGTGAAATAGAACCTGAAACCGTGTGCCTACAACAAGTTCGAGCCCGTTAATGGGTGAGAGCGTGCCTTTTGTAGAATGAACCGGCGAGTTACGATATGATGCGAGGTTAAGTTGAAGAGACGGAGCCGTAGGGAAACCGAGTCTTAATAGGGCGGCTTAGTATCATGTCGTAGACCCGAAACCATGTGACCTACCCATGAGCAGGGTGAAGGTGAGGTAAAACTCACTGGAGGCCCGAACCAGGGCACGTTGAAAAGTGCTTGGATGACTTGTGGGTAGCGGAGAAATTCCAAACGAACTTGGAGATAGCTGGTTCTCTCCGAAATAGCTTTAGGGCTAGCGTCGATGTTAAGTCTCTTGGAGGTAGAGCACTGTTTGATTGAGGGGTCCATCCCGGATTACCAATATCAGATAAACTCCGAATGCCAATGAGATATAATCGGCAGTCAGACTGCGAGTGCTAAGATCCGTAGTCGAAAGGGAAACAGCCCAGACCACCAGCTAAGGTCCCAAAATATATGTTAAGTGGAAAAGGATGTGGGGTTGCACAGACAACTAGGATGTTAGCTTAGAAGCAGCTATTCATTCAAAGAGTGCGTAATAGCTCACTAGTCGAGTGACCCTGCGCCGAAAATGTACCGGGGCTAAAACATATTACCGAAGCTGTGGATACCTTTTAGGTATGGTAGGAGAGCGTTCTATGTGTGAAGAAGGTGTACCGTGAGGAGCGCTGGAACGCATAGAAGTGAGAATGCCGGTATGAGTAGCGAAAGACAGGTGAGAATCCTGTCCACCGTAAGACTAAGGTTTCCAGGGGAAGGCTCGTCCGCCCTGGGTTAGTCGGGACCTAAGGAGAGACCGAAAGGTGTATCCGATGGCCAACAGGTTGATATTCCTGTACTAGAGTATATAGTGAAGGAGGGACGCAGTAGGCTAACTAAAGCGTGCGATTGGAAGAGCACGTCTAAGCAGTGAGGTGTGATATGAGTCAAATGCTTATATCTATAACATTGAGCTGTGATGGGGAGCGAAGTTAAGTAGCGAAGTTAGTGATGTCACACTGCCAAGAAAAGCTTCTAGCGTTAATTATACTCTACCCGTACCGCAAACCGACACAGGTAGTCGAGGCGAGTAGCCTCAGGTGAGCGAGAGAACTCTCGTTAAGGAACTCGGCAAAATGGCCCCGTAACTTCGGGAGAAGGGGCGCTGGCTTAGAGTCAGCCGCAGTGAATAGGCCCAAGCAACTGTTTATCAAAAACACAGCTCTCTGCTAAATCGTAAGATGATGTATAGGGGGTGACGCCTGCCCGGTGCTGGAAGGTTAAGAGGAGCGCTTAGCGTTAGCGAAGGTGTGAATTGAAGCCCCAGTAAACGGCGGCCGTAACTATAACGGTCCTAAGGTAGCGAAATTCCTTGTCGGGTAAGTTCCGACCCGCACGAAAGGCGTAATGATTTGGGCACTGTCTCAACGAGAGACTCGGTGAAATTTTAGTACCTGTGAAGATGCAGGTTACCCGCGACAGGACGGAAAGACCCCATGGAGCTTTACTGCAGTTTGATATTGAGTATCTGTACCACATGTACAGGATAGGTAGGAGCCTACGAAATCGGGACGCTAGTTTCGGTGGAGGCGTTGTTGGGATACTACCCTTGTGTTATGGCTACTCTAACCTAGATAGGTAATCCCTATCGGAGACAGTGTCTGACGGGCAGTTTGACTGGGGCGGTCGCCTCCTAAAAGGTAACGGAGGCGCCCAAAGGTTCCCTCAGAATGGTTGGAAATCATTCGCAGAGTGTAAAGGTATAAGGGAGCTTGACTGCGAGAGCTACAACTCGAGCAGGGACGAAAGTCGGGCTTAGTGATCCGGTGGTTCCGCATGGAAGGGCCATCGCTCAACGGATAAAAGCTACCCTGGGGATAACAGGCTTATCTCCCCCAAGAGTTCACATCGACGGGGAGGTTTGGCACCTCGATGTCGGCTCGTCGCATCCTGGGGCTGTAGTCGGTCCCAAGGGTTGGGCTGTTCGCCCATTAAAGCGGCACGCGAGCTGGGTTCAGAACGTCGTGAGACAGTTCGGTCCCTATCCGTCGCGGGCGTAGGAAATTTGAGAGGATCTGCTCCTAGTACGAGAGGACCAGAGTGGACTTACCGCTGGTGTACCAGTTGTCTTGCCAAAGGCATCGCTGGGTAGCTATGTAGGGAAGGGATAAACGCTGAAAGCATCTAAGTGTGAAGCCCACCTCAAGATGAGATTTCCCATGATTTAATATCAGTAAGAGCCCTGAGAGATGATCAGGTAGATAGGTTAGGAGTGGAAGTGTGGTGACACATGTAGCGGACTAATACTAATAGCTCGAGGACTTATCCAAAGTAACTGAGACGAATTGACAGCGCGTCGGAAACTTGTTAGAATATATAGGTATTCAATTTTGATTGGATAATCAATCAGAGTTAAGTGATGATAGCCTAGGAGATACACCTGTTCCCATGCCGAACACAGCAGTTAAGCCCTAGAACGCCTGAAGTAGTTGGGGGTTGCCCCCTGTTAGATATGGTAGTCGCTTAGCTTTTATCCGCCATAGCTCAGTTGGTAGTAGCGCATGACTGTTAATCATGATGTCGTAGGTTCGAGTCCTACTGGCGGAGTAAAGAAGACGGTGACAATAGCTGAGGCTGTTGTTTTTTTCTTACTTCATAAGCACTTTTGTGACCATGACAAAAATGTCATGGTCTTTTTGCGCTTTCCTTTTTATAATGGGATTACCTTTTAAGTAAGGGAAACTAACTGTCAAGGAGATTTGAAAATGATGGAAACCTTTGAAAGCTATTTTGAAAAGGTCAAACCGATTGTGCTTAAGTTGCGTCGTCACTATTTTGTCAAATTATGGGACTATGATGATTGGTTACAAGAGGGACGGGTGGTTCTGTTCTGTCTCCTGCAAGAAAAGCCAGACTTGTTGCAGGACGACTTGTCCCTTTATGCCTATTTTAAAACGAAGTTTTCCAACTATCTCAAGGATGTGATTCGCCATCAAGAGAGTTTGAAACGCAAGTTTAATCAGCTGCCATATGAGGAGATTAGTGACGTGGGGCATTGTTTGGCGCAAGCAAGCTTTCTGGATCTGGCGGATTATGTGGCTTATCAGGAGCGGCTGCAGGCGGTTGAGCAGCGACTGGGAGTAGGGGCACGAGAGAAATTGGCGAAGGTGATGCGAGGGGAGCGCTTTGAGGGCAAGAAGGCGTTTCTAACCCAAATTGAGCCCTTCTTTAACGAGTTTAGGGAAAAATAGCAAATAGAATTTTAAAACATGAATATTTTTTTAAAAATGCCAAAAATAATTCGCTTTTTGATGAATTTGTATCCGAATTAAATGGAATTTTTCTGAAAATTATGGTAAAATTGAACAAATATTATTTTGGAGGCTTCTCATGAAAGCAATTATTACTGTTGTTGGTAAGGATAAGACAGGTATTGTAGCAGGTGTTTCAGCAAAAATTGCTGAATTAGGTTTGAATATTGATGATATTTCTCAAACAGTTTTGGATGATTTCTTTACGATGATGGCTGTTGTTTCATCTGATGAAAAGCAAGATTTTACTTATTTACGTTCAGAATTTGAAGCTTATGGTGAAACGTTGAATGTTAAAATTAATATTCAAAGTGAAGCTATTTTTGATGCTATGTACAATATTTAAGGAGGAAAGACGTGGATATTAAACAAGTTACTGAAACCATTGCGATGATTGAGGAACAAAATTTTGATGTTCGTACCATTACAATGGGAATTTCTCTTCTTGATTGTATTGATCCAGATATTAATAAGGCTGCAGATAAGATTTATAAGAAAGTTGTCGAAAAAGCTGGTTCTTTGGTGGCTGTTGGAGATGAGATTGCGGCTGAACTAGGTATTCCAATTGTTAATAAACGTGTTTCTGTAACACCGATTTCTATTATTGGAGCAGCGACTGATGCGACTGACTACCTTCCGTTGGCTCATGCTTTGGATAAGGCTGCGAATGAAATTGGAATTGATTTTATTGGTGGTTTTTCTGCCTTGGTTCAAAAGGGTTACCAAAAAGGTGATGAAATTCTTATCAACTCTATTCCTCGTGCGCTTGCTGAAACTTCAAAAGTTTGTTCATCCGTCAATATTGGTTCTACAAAATCAGGGATTAATATGACAGCAGTTGCTGATATGGGACGCATTATTAAGGAAACGGCTGAATTGTCTGATTTGGGTGCAGCAAAATTAGTCGTGTTTGCAAATGCGGTTGAAGATAATCCATTTATGGCGGGTGCTTTCCATGGTGTTGGTGAAGCTGATGTTGTCATCAATGTCGGTGTTTCTGGTCCTGGTGTTGTAAAACGTGCTCTTGAAAAAGTTCGCGGTGAAAGTTTTGACGTTGTTGCTGAAACGGTTAAGAAAACAGCCTTTAAGATTACACGTATTGGTCAATTGGTTGGTCAGATGGCGAGTGAACGTTTAGGGGTTAAATTTGGTATTGTTGACCTTTCTCTTGCGCCTACGCCAGCGGTTGGTGACTCTGTGGCTCGTGTTCTTGAAGAAATGGGGCTTGAAACAGTTGGTACTCATGGAACAACTGCAGCGCTTGCACTTTTAAATGACCAGGTTAAAAAAGGCGGTATTATGGCTTGTAACCAAGTTGGTGGTTTGTCTGGTGCTTTTATTCCTGTATCTGAAGATGAAGGTATGATTGCTGCTGTTCAAAATGGCTCACTTAACTTGGAAAAACTTGAAGCAATGACAGCTATTTGTTCTGTTGGTTTGGATATGATTGCTATTCCTGAAGATACTCCTTACGAAACAATCGCTGCTATGATTGCTGATGAAGCAGCTATTGGTGTGATTAATCAAAAAACAACAGCTGTTCGTATTATTCCAAAAGGTAAAGAAGGCGATATGATTGAATTTGGTGGTCTTCTTGGTACAGCGCCTGTAATGAGTGTTAATCATAATTCATCTGCTGATTTCATCAAACGTGGTGGTCAAATCCCTGCCCCTGTTCATAGCTTTAAAAACTAATTATTTTGTTCGATATTTACCTAGAATAAGCAAAGGTTGCTATCCTAGGTATTTTTTTGCTTAAATTTAAAAAAATGATTTCAGGTTATCAAAGCTGCGTGTCAACTGATGAAGCTTTTGAAAAATATGATATAATAAAAGAGCTGAAAAAAGTAAAAAATTCATTATTTTTGTTGTCGTACACCTCTGTTTTTTATAGGAATCAAGTCTGGGAGGAATCGTTATGGTTAAAACAAGATTGTATATTGCTCGTCATGGAAAAACGATGTTCAATACGATTGGTCGTGCTCAAGGTTGGAGTGATAGTCCTTTAACTGTTGATGGTGAGCGTGGGATTCAAGAGCTTGGTTTAGGCTTGAAAGATGCAGGAATTGTTTTTAAAGAGGCGTTTTCGAGCGATAGTGGACGTACTTTACAGACAATGGAGATTATTTTACGTGAATGTCAACAGGAAAATATCCCATATACTCGTGATAAACGTATTCGCGAATGGTGTTTTGGTAGCCTAGATGGCGGATACGATGGTGAGCTCTTTAATGGTGTGTTGCCACGTGTATTTGATAAGGATATGACTAAGTTGACTTATCAAGAAATGGCGGCAGGTATTTATCAAGTCGATACAGCTGGTTGGGCTGAGACTTGGGAAGTTTTGAGTAGCCGTATTTTAGAGGGATTTACTGCTATTGCTGAGAAAATCGAGGCTTTGGGTGGTGGAAATGCTATTGTTGTTAGCCATGGGATGACTATTGGAACGTTTTTGTGGTTAATTGATCACGCAACGCCAAGAAGTTTGGGGTTGGACAATGGTAGTATTTCCGTTGTTAGTTTTGAAAATGGAAAATTTACAATAGAGTCTATCGGCGATGTTAGTTATCGTTTGCGTGGTAGGCAAATATTAGAAGAAAGAAAAAATGAGAAAAAAGCGTAGTTTACCAACTCTTATTCTAGGGTTGTTAGTTATTGTAATTTTTATAGTCGGTATTTTTGTTTTTGTCCAAGGTGACAAATTGTCATTGAGTGGAAATGCTCAAAAGTCATCAACGGATAGTTCAAGCTTGGTGAGCTCTGAGTCTTCAACGAGTTCAACAGCTTCAGCGACGGATTTGCCAGATGTTTCATCAAGTGATTGGGAGCTTGTTTTAGTTAATCGTGATAATATTACAGCTGAGATGAATCCTGATTTAACGCAAATTGATAATATCTATGTGGATTCACGTATTGCTGATAATGTTCGAAACTTTTTGGCAGCAGCGCAAGCTATTGATAGCAGTGAACATTTGATTTCTGGCTACCGAAGTGTGGCTTATCAAGAAGAATTATTTAATTCCTATGTGTCACAAGAAATGGCAGCTGATCCAAGTTTAACGCAAGAAGCGGCGGAGGATTTGGTTAAGACGTATTCACAGCCTGCTGGTGCTAGTGAACATCAGACTGGACTTGCTATTGATATGAGTACGGTAAATTCTTTGAATGAGAGTGATGCTGATGTTGTTGCGCAGGTCGCAGCTATTGCTCCTGAATATGGTTTTGTCCTACGTTTTCCTGAAGGTAAGAGTGATTCAACGGGAGTCGATTACGAAGATTGGCATTTCCGCTATGTTGGTGTTGAATCTGCTAAATACATGACAGAAAACAACTTAACCTTAGAAGAATATGTGGCTTTGTTGAAGGAGAATAATCGATGAAATCTCGTTTTTCTCTGAAACAATTTTTGACTTTTGTTTTTATCTTTTTTGTTGGAATTCTTTTGCTTTGCTTGCACCATGCAACGCCAAGTGCTACGAAGAAGCAGAGTGTTTCTTATACGCAAACAGAGTTTATTGAAGAAATTGCTCCGACGATTCAAAAAGTAGCAGCGTCATATGGCGTACGTCCTTCGATTATCATTGCTCAAGCTGTTTTGGAATCAAATTATGGGACGAATTTATTGGCAGTAAAATATCATAATTTATTTGCGGTGCAGGCACAGGATGGTCAAACGGCGATAGAATTAACTTATAAGAGTTATTTTGTTAATGAGTGGCAGACTGAGACAGGTCGCTTTGCGGTTTATAAATCTTGGACGGCTGCTATTTATGATTATTTTGATTTATTACAATCTGGCAAATTAAGTGATGGAGCGTATGATATTTTAGTGTCTAATATGGGTTATAAAAAAACAGCACAATCGTTGCAGGATATGGGATTCAGTACAGACCCTGACTATGCTACGAAATTGATTGCTATTATTGAAAAAAACAACTTAACAGCGTATGATAAATAGAAAAATTAGCACTCTACTAAAAAGAGTGCTAATTTTTTGAGTTTTTCTCTTGACACTCGTTTTTAAAGGAGTATAATAAAATCATGAATTAGCAGTCGAGGTATATGAGTGCTAAATGTAGAAAGGAGCGAGGTTATGATTACCCAACGTCAAAGTGATATTTTGAATTTGATTGTCGAATTATTTACACAGACGCATGAACCTGTCGGCTCTAAGACTTTACAGGCAACCATTGACTCGAGTAGTGCAACGATTCGTAACGATATGGCGAAGCTAGAAAAGTTGGGCTTACTTGAAAAGGCTCATACGTCAAGTGGGCGAATGCCAAGTGCTGCTGGTTTTAAGTATTTTGTTGAGCATTCATTGAGTCTTGACAGTATCGATGAACGTGATATTTATCAGGTCATCAAAGCTTTTGATTTTGAAGCTTTTAAGCTTGATGATATTCTACAAAAAGCAAGTCAGGTTTTGGCTGATATGACTGGTTACACGTCGGTGATTTTGGATGTTGAGCCAGCTCGTCAAAAACTTACAGCTTTCGATATTGTTCAATTATCGAGTCATGATGCTCTAGCTGTTTTAACCTTGGATGAATCCAAACCTGCGACAATTCAATTTGCCATTCCTAAAAACTTCATGTTGAAAGATTTGGTAACTTTGAAAGAAATCGTCGATGAGCGTTTGCTTGGACGAACGGTGATGGATATTCATTATAAGTTACGAACAGAGATTCCGCAGATTTTGCAAAAATATTTTACCGTGACAGACAATGTGTTAGATTTGTTCGACTATATTTTCGCAGAATTGTTTAAAGAATTGGTTTTTGTAGCTGGTAAGGTTAATTCGCTTGATTATGCTAATCTGGAAACATATCGTTTCTTAGATAATGACCAAAGGGTCGCGGTTGCTCTTCGCTCTTCAATGAAAGAAGATGAGATTGCGACTGTTCAGGTTGCAGATAGTCAAGAAGCAGCGCTAGCTAATGTGACTGTTTTGACACATAAGTTTCTGATTCCTTATCGTGGATTTGGGCTTCTTAGCTTGATTGGTCCGATTGATATGGATTATCGCAGAAGTGTTAGCTTGGTAAATGTTATCGGGCGTGTTTTGGCGATGAAACTTGGTGATTATTATCGCTACCTCAATAGTAATCATTACGAGGTCAACTAAGTTTAGTAATTAAATTGATAAAAAAGATAAGGGAGGGACACAGTGTCAGAAGAAACTAAAAACGAAGAACTTCAAGAAGAAGTTGAAGCCACTGATGTTGTGACTGAAGAAAAAGTAGAAGAGCAGCCTCAAGAAGATGCTCAAAATGAAGAATTGCAAAAAGCACTTGAGCGTGCGGAAGATTTTGAAAATAAATACCTTCGTGCTCATGCTGAAATGCAAAACATTCAACGTCGCGCTAATGAAGAACGTCAGCAATTGCAAAAATACCGTTCACAAGATTTAGCCAAAGCAATTTTACCAAGTTTGGATAATTTGGAAAGAGCACTTGCTGTTGAAGGATTGACAGATGATGTGAAAAAAGGTCTTGAAATGACACGTGACAGCTTGATTCGTGCGCTTAACGAAGAAGGTGTTGAAGAAGTGGTTGTTGAAAACTTTGACCACAACTTGCATATGGCAGTTCAAACTCTTCCAGCTGATGAAGAACATCCTGCAGATAGCATTGCTCAAGTGCTTCAAAAGGGTTACAAACTTCACGAACGTCTATTGCGTCCAGCTATGGTTGTTGTTTACAGCTAATCGTTAGCAAAGACTTGACCGCAATGTCATAAAACTATAACTGAAAGAAAAAAAGATAAATCATAAAAAAGAGGGATAAAATATGTCTAAAATTATTGGTATTGACTTAGGTACAACAAACTCAGCCGTTGCAGTTCTTGAAGGAACTGAATCAAAAATTATTGCAAACCCAGAAGGTAACCGTACAACTCCTTCAGTTGTTTCATTCAAAAACGGTGAAATCATCGTTGGTGACGCTGCTAAACGTCAAGCAGTAACTAATCCAGATACAGTTATTTCTATCAAATCTAAAATGGGTACTTCTGAAAAAGTATCTGCAAATGGTAAAGAATACACTCCACAAGAAATTTCAGCAATGATTCTTCAATACCTTAAAGGTTATGCTGAAGATTACCTTGGTGAAAAAGTAACAAAAGCTGTTATCACAGTTCCTGCATACTTCAACGATGCTCAACGTCAAGCAACAAAAGATGCTGGTAAAATCGCTGGTCTTGAAGTAGAACGTATCGTTAACGAACCAACTGCAGCCGCTCTTGCATACGGTCTTGATAAAACTGATAAAGATGAAAAAATCTTAGTATTTGACCTTGGTGGTGGTACATTTGACGTTTCTATTCTTGAACTTGGTGACGGTGTCTTTGACGTACTTGCAACAGCAGGTGATAACAAACTTGGTGGTGACGACTTCGACCAAAAAATTATTGATTGGTTAGTTGCTGACTTCAAGAACGAAAATGGCGTAGACCTTAGCCAAGATAAAATGGCTCTTCAACGTTTGAAAGATGCTGCTGAAAAAGCTAAAAAAGACCTTTCAGGTGTGACTCAAACACAAATCTCACTTCCATTCATCACTGCTGGAGCTGCTGGACCTCTTCACTTGGAAACAAGCCTTACTCGTGCTAAATTTGATGATTTGACTCGTGACCTTGTTGAACGTACTAAAACTCCAGTTCGTCAAGCTTTGTCAGATGCTGGTCTTTCAATCTCTGAAATTGATGAAGTTATCCTTGTTGGTGGTTCAACACGTATTCCTGCCGTTGTCGAAGCTGTTAAAGCTGAAACTGGTAAAGAACCAAACAAATCTGTTAACCCTGACGAAGTAGTTGCTATGGGTGCTGCTATCCAAGGTGGTGTTATCACTGGTGATGTTAAAGATGTCGTTCTTCTTGACGTTACTCCGTTGTCACTTGGTATTGAAACTATGGGTGGTGTATTTACAAAACTTATTGACCGTAACACAACTATCCCAACATCTAAATCACAAGTGTTCTCAACAGCTGCTGATAACCAACCAGCCGTAGATATCCACGTTCTTCAAGGTGAACGTCCAATGGCTGCTGATAATAAAACTCTTGGTCGTTTCCAATTGACTGATATTCCAGCTGCACCTCGTGGTATCCCTCAAATCGAAGTAACATTTGATATTGACAAAAACGGTATCGTGTCTGTTAAAGCTAAAGACCTTGGTACTCAAAAAGAACAACACATCGTTATTCAATCTAATTCTGGTTTGACTGATGAAGAAATTGAAAAAATGATGAAAGATGCAGAAGCTAACGCAGAAGCTGATGCTAAACGTAAAGAAGAAGTTGACCTTCGTAACGAAGTTGATCAAGCTATCTTTGCAACAGAAAAAACAATCAAAGAAACTGAAGGCAAAGGCTTTGATACAGAACGTGATGCTGCTCAATCTGCTCTTGATGAATTGAAAGCTGCTCAAGAAGCTAACAATCTTGAAGATATGAAAGCTAAACTTGAAGCTCTTAACGAAAAAGCTCAAGCTCTTGCTGTGAAATTGTACGAACAAGCTGCAGCTGCACAACAAGCCCAAGCAGGTGCTGAAAGTGCACAATCAACTGATTCATCAAACAATGGTGATGACGTTGTTGACGGTGAGTTTACTGAAAAATAATTCATCAATGATTATCAAGAATATATTTGACTGTTCTTATTTTAGTAAGTTTAGTGTGAATTTTTCTTGGTAAATTATAAAATTCAGAGGTTGCGAAAATATCAACCTCTGTTTTTGGATAAATAGAGAAATCATAGAATTATTTTTAATAACCTTTTTAATGATAAAGAAAGGAAAGTGTTCAGAAATGAACACGGGCTACGGACTGTGCCAAAAAGATAGATTTTCCTAGGACGTAAACGTCCGTTGTCAAGTCTTCTATTTTGGCTTTGTCCGCTTAACGCCCTTTGTATCTTAATTATGAACAATACAGAATTTTACGATCGTTTGGGTGTTTCTAAAGACGCTTCGCAAGATGAGATTAAAAAAGCTTATCGAAAAATGTCGAAGAAGTACCACCCAGATATTAACAAAGAACCTGGTGCTGAAGAAAAGTACAAAGAAGTTCAAGAGGCTTATGAAACGCTAGGTGATGAGCAAAAACGTGCCGCTTATGACCAATATGGTGCTGCGGGAGCTAATGGCGGCTTCGGTGGCGGAGCTGGTGGATTTGGCGGTTTCGATGGTGGTGCTGGCTTTGGTGGTTTCGAAGATATCTTCTCAAGCTTCTTTGGTGGCGGTGGAGGCATGCGTAATCCAAATGCGCCACGTCAAGGTGATGATCTTCAATACCGTGTGAATTTGAGTTTTGAAGAAGCCGTTTTTGGTGTAGAAAAAGAAGTGGCTTATAACCGTGAATCAACTTGTTCAACATGTTCTGGTACAGGTGCTAAACCTGGAACTAGCCCTGTAACATGTAGTCGTTGTCATGGTTCAGGAGTTATTAATGTTGATACACAAACACCTCTTGGTATGATGCGTCGTCAAGTAACTTGTGATGTCTGCCATGGTACAGGTAAAGAAATCAAAGACCCTTGTCATACTTGTCATGGTACTGGTCATGAAAAGAAAACTCATAAAGTATCTGTTAAGATTCCAGCAGGTGTTGAAACCGGTCAACAAATTCGCTTGCAAGGTCAAGGTGAAGCAGGCTTTAACGGCGGACCTTATGGTGACCTCTTCGTTATTATCAATGTTTTACCAAGTAAGCAATTTGAACGTAATGGCTCAACCATTTACTACAACATGAATATTAGCTTTGTTCAAGCAGCTCTTGGTGATACTGTCGAAGTGCCAACGGTGCATGGTGATGTTGAAATGACAATCCCAGCTGGAACACAAACTGGTAAGACATTCCGCCTTAAAGGTAAAGGTGCTCCGAAATTGCGTGGTGGAGGTCAAGGAGACCAACATGTAACCGTCAATATCGTAACACCAACCAAACTTAATGATGCTCAAGTCGAAGCGCTTAAAAACTTCGCAGCAGCAGGTGGTGACAAAGTTGTTAATCCTAAGAAAAAAGGATTCTTTAACAAAATGAAAGACGCCTTTGACGGTGAATAAACTCTCACAGAGATTGGAAATGTTCGGTTCTGATCTCTGTTTTTGAATATAGGGATAGGAGTTATTATGAAAGAATATTACATTAAGGAACATAGTGCGTATCTTCGTTATCAAGATTTTCTTGGAACAGAAAATACAATTTTATTCATTCACGGCTTAGGTTGCGCGGGTTCATTTGATTATTCAGGAGTAGCGGCACAAAGCGTCTTTAATGATACAAGATGTATTATTGTTGATTTATTAGGAGCTGGATACAGTGATAAGCCAACTGAATTTGATTATCGAGTAAGTTCGCATGTGCAATACTTAAAATCATTCATTGAAGATTTAAACTTAAATGACTTTAATGTTTTTGGACATAGTTTAGGTGGTCCGATTGCCATAGAACTCACAACTCTTTGTCAAGATAAGGTAAGACATTTGATTTTAACTGAGCCTAATCTCGATGCGAGTGTTAAAGGAAGTTCAAGTTTTGAAATAGCATCTTTTGAGGAACGTGATTTTATTGAGTTTGGATGCGAAAAAATACTGTCAAATAGTCGAAATTCTGGAGGAACTATGTGGGGTGCTACTTTATCTAATTGGTCGCCATATGCTGTACATCGATTATCTGTTAATGCTGTTCAGGGTGGGGAAGTATCTTGGAGGAAGTTGTTATATGATTTAAAGATTCCTAAGACCGTCATTTTCGGAAGAAAATCTTTGCCAGATGATGATTATGAAAGTTTAGACAGAGATGGGATTCCTTTAAAAGTTATTGAAAATGTAGGACATTCAATGGCATGGGAAAATCCAGTTGAAGTTGCTCAAGTTACATCTGATATTATAAAAAAATAAACTCTCACAGAGATTGGAAACTAACATTTCCAATTTCTTTTTTATGTAAAATTCTGTATGGGGACAGTTTGTTCTAAATTTTCTGGAAAGTCTTTTGTTAAGATGATAAAATACACTCATGGTAAGATATAAAGCAACGATTTCCTATGATGGTAGGCTTTTTGCTGGCTTTCAACGACAGCCGAGTGAGCGTTCTGTTCAGGAAGAATTAGAAAAAACATTACAGAAATTGAATAGCGGTAATCCAGTTAAAGTGCATGGTGCTGGTCGTACAGATTCAGGGGTGCATGCTTATGGACAGGTCGTACATTTTGATTTGCCACAGGCGCGTGATGTGGAAAAATTACGATTTGGTTTGGATACGCAGTCTCCAGAAGATATAGATGTGGTGAAAGTCGAGCAAGTCAGTGATGAGTTTCATGCCCGTTACAATAAGCACAGCAAGACTTATGAGTTTTTAGTAGATGCTGGACGACCCAAAAATCCAATGATGCGACATTATGCGACGCATTATCCTTATCCCCTAGATTTGACAAGTATGCAAGAAGCCATTAAGGATTTGGTAGGGACGCATGATTTTACAGGTTTCACGGCTTCTGGGACTTCTGTTGAAAATAAAGTTCGCACGATTACGCGAGCAACAGTTGCTATTGATGACAAAACAGGTTTCTTTGTGTTTACATTCAGTGGCAATGGCTTTCTTTACAAGCAAGTTCGCAATATGGTTGGAACCTTGTTGAAAATCGGTAATGGTCGTATGCCAGTTAGTCAGATTAAGACGGTTTTAGAGTCGAAAAATCGTGATTTAGCAGGTCCTACGGCAGCGGGGAATGGTCTTTATTTAAAGGAGATTAATTATGACGAATAACTACATTTTAGCCATTTCAGGAAATGATATTTTTAGTGGCGGTGGTCTCTATGCTGATTTGGCAACCTATACAACCAATCATTTGCATGGTTTTCTAGCGGTAACTTGCTTAACGGCATTGACAGAAAATGGATTTGATGTTTTTGCGACAGATGAGACAGTCTTTTCTCACCAATTAAATAGTCTCAAAGATGTTCCTTTTTCAGGGATAAAACTTGGTTTGTTGCCAAACGTGAAAGTTGCTGATTTAGCACTTGAATTCGTTAAATCGCACGTTGGAATTCCAATTGTTCTTGACCCAGTTTTGGTTTGTAAAGAAAAACATGATGTTGAAGTTTCAGCGCTTCGTGATGAACTCTTGAAATTTTTTCCATATGTGACCATTATCACGCCGAATTTGGTAGAAGCTGAGCTATTGACCCAAACCTCAATCAAAACTTTGGATGATATGAAAGCTGCGGCGAAAAAATTGCACCAGTTAGGAGCGAAAAACGTAGTTGTTAAAGGTGGCAACCGATTAAGTAAGGAAAAAGCGATTGACGTTTTTTACGACGGTGAAAACGTGACTGTTTTTGAGACACCTGTCCTTGAAAATAATAATATCGGTGCTGGTTGTACATTCGCTTCAAGCATTGCAAGCCAATTAGTGCTTGGAAAGTCTGCCAAAGCTGCTGTTGAACAATCTAAAGAGTTCGTTTATCAAGCGATTCGTCATTCAGACCAATATGGAGTGAAACAAAATTATGAAGAAAACTAATACGCGTGACTTAACCTTAATGGCTGTTTTGACAGCTTTGAGTGTTGTTTTGGCTTACATTCATGTTCCAACCCCAACAGGTTATTTGACCTTGTTAGATGTTGGAATTTATTTTACTGCTTATTATTTAGGTTCAAAATCTGGAGCAATTGTCGGTGGCTTATCTGGCTTTCTTATTGACCTTTTGCTGGGCTATCCACAATATATGTTTCATAGTCTGATTGCACATGGGGCACAAGGATTTTTTGCAGGCTGGAATGGGAAAAAACGTATTCTGGGTCTTGTACTAGCTAGTGTTTCAATGATTGGCTGGTATTTTGTAGCCGCCTTGCTGTTGGGGTATGGCTTGGGTGCTGCTTGGGCAGGTATTTTAGGAAATGTTTTACAAAATTTCTTTGGAATGTTTGTTGGTTACCTTGTCTATCTTGCTTATCTGCGTTTTGAAAAACATTAGTGTATAATGAAGTAAAAGGAGGATTGACATGAACCTACAAGAATTAGAAAAGCAAACACGTGCTATTGTGATTGATATTGTTGAACGCTCTGCTATTAAAAAAGGTCAAATTTTTGTTCTTGGCTTGTCCTCAAGTGAGGTTGCAGGTGGTTTGATTGGGAAAAATAGCAGTGCTGAAATCGGTGAAGTGATTGTTAAGACGATTTTAGATGTGCTAAATGAGCGTGGGATTTATCTAGCTGTGCAAGGTTGTGAACATTTAAATCGTGCTTTGACGGTTGAACGCGAATTAGCTGAGAAAAAAGAATTAGAAATCGTTAATGTCATTCCAAATCTGCATGCGGGTGGAAGCGGACAAGTCGCTGCTTTCAAGTTCATGCAAGACCCTGTTGAGGTTGAAGAAATCGTGGCACATGCTGGGCTAGATATTGGAGATACCTTTATTGGTATGCATGTCAAGCGCGTACAAGTGCCGTTAATTCCAGTGCAATGTGAGTTGGGTGGCGCTCATGTGACTGCTTTAGCGAGCCGGCCAAAATTAATTGGTGGCGCGCGTGCAACTTATACATCAGACCCAATTCGAAAATTTTAAAAATAAATAAAGAGGACGGTTGGCGTCCTCTTTTATGATATAATATTCTATTTTGTAAGTGTCGGGTTGGCATACATCGTTGGCAATGCAATGTCATTTTCCAAAAGCGCTTCTTGGTAAAGACGGTAAAAGTTAGAATAAATGTAACTTTGTTTGCCATTTTGCACGAAAATATCAACACGGAAAACAAGTTGTGCAGTGCTATTTGTACGTGGTCCTAAAATGGTTGGACTACCAACGATTTCAGGATAAGATGGTAGCTGTTCTTTGTTGATCGTCTTAATGATATTTGAGATTTTTTCTAAGTCTGTGTGAGCGTAGATTGGAATATCAATCTGAACACGCATATCACCACGTGATTTGTTAGAAACAACAGTAATATTACGATTAGGAATGAAATGAAGTGTTCCGTCGAAACCGCGAATTTGTGTGGTACGAATACCGACGCTTGAAATATTTCCTTCAACTGTTCCAATAACGACAGAATCACCGACTTCAAATTGATTTTCAAGAAGAATAAAGAATCCGTTAACCACGTCAGTTAAAAAGCCTTGTGCACCAAGCCCAATAGCGACCCCAGCAAGACCAGCACCAGCCAATAAACTAGAAACTGGAACACCAAGAATACTCAACACCCAATAAAGTAGGAAAAAGTAGATGGTGTAGTTCATGATGTTGTGCAAAAGTTTGCTGATTGTCTTTTGGCGAGCTTCCGTTTGGCGCGAAAGCGTAATTGATTTTTCTACCGCATGTTTAAAAATAAAATCAGCAACACGCTTTACAATTAAGAAAAATAGAAAAAGAAGTATCAATGAAACCGCCTTAGAAATAAGATCCACAGCGATTTGTTCGATTTGTAATTGTTCGAGATATTTAGAGATAATATTCATACCCTTAGTTTATTAAAAAAACGAATAGCAAGCAAGTTTTTAATATAAATTAAGAATTACCAAAAGTTTTATGTAGGACAGTAAAATGAGAAAAGTTGACTGCAATGTCATTAGGAGCCTATCTAATACGCAGCAATTCCGCAAATAGAGTGGCGATTGACCTAGGATTTTTACACAAAAAACTTTTAAAAGCCCGTAAAATATGGTAAACTAAACTGTATATAAAATTTTAAGGAGAAATGACTTCATGTCTGTATCATTTGAAAACAAAGCTACTAACCGTGGCGTGATTACATTCACAATCGGTCAAGATAAAATCCAACCAGCTCTTGATCAAGCTTTCAACAAAGTTAAGAAAAATTTAAACGCACCTGGATTCCGTAAAGGACACATGCCACGTGCCGTATTTAACCAAAAATTTGGTGAAGAAGCACTTTACGAAGATGCTTTGAACGCTATTCTTCCAGCAGCATACGAAGCAGCAGTTGCTGAACTTAGCCTTGATGTTGTTGCTCAACCAAAAATTGACATCCAATCAATGGAAAAAGGTCAAGAATGGACATTGACTGCAGAAGTTGTTACAAAACCAGAAGTAAAACTTGGCGACTATAAAGACCTTGAAGTTTCAGTTGAAGCTACAAAAGAAGTAACTGATGCTGAAGTTGACGAAAAAGTTGAACGCGAACGCAACAACCTTGCTGAACTTATCATCAAAGAAGACGCTGCAGAACTTGGGGATACAGTTGTTATTGACTTCGTAGGTTCAGTTGACGGTGTTGAATTTGACGGTGGTAAAGGTGATAACTTCTCACTTGAACTTGGTTCAGGTCAATTCATCCCTGGTTTTGAAGACCAATTAGTAGGTGCTAAAGCTGGTGAAACTGTTGATGTTAATGTAACATTCCCAGAAAACTACCAAGCAGAAGACCTTGCTGGTAAAGACGCTAAATTCGTAACAACTGTTCACGAAGTTAAAGCTAAAGAAGTTCCAGCACTTGACGACGAATTAGCTAAAGACATCGACGAAGAAGTTGAAACTCTTGACGAATTGAAAGCTAAATACCGTAAAGAACTTGAAGCAGCTAAAGAAATTGCATACGATGACG
This sequence comes from Streptococcus gallolyticus subsp. gallolyticus DSM 16831, assembly GCF_002000985.1. NCBI lineage: Bacteria > Bacillati > Bacillota > Bacilli > Lactobacillales > Streptococcaceae > Streptococcus > Streptococcus gallolyticus. Next base: position 354,688 of record NZ_CP018822.1, read on the forward strand.
CTGTTGAAGGTGCTGCACTTGAATTGGCAGTTGCTAACGCTGAAATCGTTGAATTGCCAGAAGAAATGGTACATGACGAAGTGCACCGTGCTATGAACGAATTCATGGGCAACATGCAACGTCAAGGTATCTCTCCAGAAATGTACTTCCAATTGACTGGTACAACTGAAGAAGACCTTCACAAACAATACGAAGCTGACGCTGACAAACGTGTTAAAACTAACCTTATTATCGAAGCTATCGCTAAAGCTGAAGGATTTGAAGCTTCTGACGAAGAAATCGAAAAAGAAATCAACGACCTTGCTTCAGAATACAACATGGAAGTTGAACAAGTTCGTAATCTTCTTTCAGCTGATATGCTTAAACACGACATCGCTATGAAGAAAGCTGTTGACGTTGTCACAAGCACTGCAAAAGTAAAATAATTTATCTTAGATAAATACCTATAAAGTCAGGTAATCGTAAGATTACTTGGCTTTTTATGCCCTTTATCAGAAATTCTTATAAATCTTTTGACGAATTGACAAAATTAGCGTAAAATAGAGAGTAACGAAAATTAAGATAATAGGGTTTTTGTGGCTATTTGCTCATATCCTAAATAATAAGGAGAACTACCTTGGAATTAGAAGTATTTGCTGGACAAGAAAAAAGCGAACTTTCAATGATTGAAGTTGCCCGTGCGATTTTAGAAGAACGTGGACGTGATCATGAAATGTATTTCAGCGATCTTGTAAATGAGATCCAAAACTACCTTGAAAAATCAGATGCAGAAATTCGTGAAGCATTGCCATATTTTTATTCTGCATTGAACGTTGACGGAAGTTTTATTCCACTTGGGGATAACAAATGGGGGCTCCGTTCATGGTATGCTATTGATGAAATTGACGAAGAAATCATCACTCTTGAAGAAGATGAAAATGGTGCACCAAAACGCAAACCAAAACGTGTTAATGCCTTCATGGATGGTGATGAAGATGCCATTGATTATTCAGATGATGATCCAGAAGATGAAGATTTCACACCTGAATCATCTGATTTAGAATACGATGAAGAAAATCCAGATGACGAAAAATCAGAAGTTGAGTCATACGATTCAGAAATCAACGAAATTATTCCAGATGAAGATTTGGACGAAGAAGTTGACATCAACGAAGAAGACGACGAAGACGATGATTTAGACGAAGAGTAATCATCAGCATTAGTTTTTTACTAAATTAAAAAAAGTTGTCAATTATCATTTGACAAACGCCACAGGATAGTTTATATTATTATTCGGGCACCTCTTTTTTTAGAGGTCGTATGAAAGCTCCCTAACTTTTTAGGGAGCTATTTTTGTTTTCCTGGGAGTGGGACAAAAATCGGTAATTTCGAAGAAATTCGATTTTGTTGTCCCACCCCCGCACAGTTGAGTAGGGTTGTAAAAGCTGATTTATCAGCGCATTAGAATCCACTCAACCACTGCGTCTTGCAATTATAATTACACAAACAGAGAAGATGAATACTTTATTTCAGTCTCTTCGTTTATCAAATATCTTATGGATGTTTTGATTTGTTGTTATTCTTAATCTTCAAGCACTTATCGTTTGCTATCATTTTATTTAAAAGGAGTTTTATTTAATGACTAAGTATATTTTTGTTACTGGTGGTGTTGTTTCTTCTATCGGTAAGGGAATCGTGGCTGCAAGTCTTGGTCGTCTTTTGAAAAATCGCGGTCTTAAAGTAACTATCCAAAAATTTGACCCTTATATTAACATTGACCCAGGTACAATGAGCCCTTATCAACACGGTGAAGTTTACGTGACAGACGATGGTGCTGAAACTGACCTTGACCTTGGTCACTATGAACGTTTTATTGACATCAACCTTAACAAATATTCTAATGTAACAACTGGTAAAATTTATAGCGAAGTTCTTCGTAAAGAACGTAAAGGTGAATATCTTGGTGCAACTGTCCAAGTTATCCCACACATCACAGACGCTTTGAAAGAAAAAATCAAACGTGCCGCGACAACAACTGATTCTGATGTTATCATCACAGAAGTTGGTGGTACAGTTGGTGATATTGAAAGTCTTCCATTCCTTGAAGCCCTTCGCCAAATGAAAGCAGATGTTGGTGCTGACAATGTTATGTACATTCACACAACGCTTCTTCCATACCTTAAAGCTGCTGGTGAAATGAAAACTAAACCAACACAACATTCTGTTAAAGAATTGCGTGGTCTTGGGATTCAACCTAATATGTTGGTTATCCGTACAGAAAAACCAGCTGGTCAAAACATTAAAAATAAGTTGGCACAATTCTGTGATGTTGCTCCAGAAGCTGTTATTGAATCGCTTGATGTGGATCACATTTATCAAATTCCACTTAATATGCAAGCTCAAAATATGGACCAAATCGTTTGTGACCACTTGAAATTGGATGTGCCAAAAGCTGATATGTCAGAATGGTCTGCAATGGTTGATAAGATTATGAATCTTAAAAAATCAACTAAGATTGCTCTTGTTGGTAAATATGTTGAATTGCCAGATGCTTACCTTTCAGTTGTTGAAGCTCTTAAACACTCAGGTTATGTTAATGATACGGCTATTGACCTTAAATGGGTTAATGCCAACGATCTTACAGCTGACAATGTTGAAGAAATGCTTGGTGATGCTGATGGTATCATTGTCCCAGGTGGATTTGGTCAACGTGGTACAGAAGGTAAAATCGAAGCAATCCGCTATGCGCGTGAAAAAGATGTGCCAATGCTTGGTATTTGTCTTGGTATGCAATTGACTTGTGTGGAATTTGCTCGCAACGTATTGAACTTAGAAGGTGCAAATTCAGCCGAACTTGATCCAGATACTAAATATCCAATTATTGATATTATGCGTGATCAAATTGACATCGAAGATATGGGGGGAACACTCCGCCTTGGGCTTTACCCATGTAAATTAAAACCAGGTTCACGTGCAGCACAAGCTTACAACAATCAAGAAGTTGTTCAACGCCGTCACCGTCACCGTTACGAATTTAACACTAAATTCCGTGACCAATTTGAAGAAGCAGGCTTTGTTTTCTCAGGCGTATCACCAGATAACCGCTTGATGGAAGTTGTTGAATTGCCAGAGAAAAAATTCTTCGTGGCTGCTCAATATCACCCAGAACTTCAAAGTCGTCCAAACCGTCCAGAAGAGCTTTACACAGCCTTTGTGACAGCAGCGATTGAAAATAGCAAATAATCACTAGAACAGATTAACACTCTTTAAGCTAAAAGCTTGGGAGTGTTTTTTTTGATAATACAATTCTAATGAATCTGTACCCCTTTTATTTTTAGGAAAAAATAGTATAATAGTGAGCATGAGAAAAATAAGAATTAGAAAACGTCGTGTTTTATTAGGAATTATTGCTTTACTTTTTGTAGTAAGTGTCGGAGCAAGTTTTTATTTTTTCCATGTAGCACAAATTCGTGAAGAAAAATCATTCATTAATAATAATGGTCGTTCAAAAGACAATCCTCTCTACGCCTATGAGCAGAGTTTTGACCAACTGACAAAGGAAACGCTTTGGATGACCAACCAAGGTTTAAAACAAGATGCTTGGTATGTTCCTGCAGAAACAGCAACAAATAAAACGGTTATTGTTGTTCATGGTTTTACAAACGATAAGGAAGATATGAAGCCTTATGCATGGATGTTTCATGAGCTAGGTTACAATGTCCTTATGCCCGATAATATGTCGCATGGTGACAGCGAAGGGCAAATCATTGGATATGGCTGGAACGACCGCTTAAACGTCATAAAATGGGCGGAGCTGCTAGTTGAACAAAATTCAGACAGCGAAATTACCTTGTTTGGTGTTTCTATGGGAGCAGCAACGGTTATGATGGCTTCTGGTGAAGAAAGTTTGCCTGACCAAGTTGTTAATATTATTGAAGATTGTGGTTATAGTAGTGTCTGGGATGAGTTAAAATATCAAGCTAAAGAAATGTATAATCTCCCAGCTTTCCCAATTCTTTATGAAGTATCTGCCATTTCAAAAATTCGTGCAGGCTTTTCTTACGGTCAAGCAAGTAGTGTGAATCAATTAAAAAATAACACACGTCCAGTTCTTTTCATCCATGGCAGTGATGATACTTTTGTGCCAACAAGTATGGTTTACAAGAATTATCAAGCCACACAAGGCGAGAAAGAATTGTATATCGTTAAAGGTGCGGGACATGCCAAATCCTTTGAAACTGATCCTCAAGCATACATTGAAAAAATTTCAACTTTCTTGAAAAAATATGAAAAATAGTGTTGACAGCAAAAAGATAAGTTGATATAATTTTATATGTTGTTAAGGAACAGCGGAAATGGCGGAATTGGCAGACGCGCAGGACTAAGGATCCTGTGATCGCTTTAGATCGTGAGGGTTCAAGTCCCTCTTTCCGCAGAGCAGACAAGCAAAGGCTTGTCTTTTTTTGTTTTCAATGGAAAATAATAGTATGAAATAAGGCTTTCATTTTCAGTAAATTTTGTCATTTGTGGGCGTTTTTTCATAGAAAATCAGTCAAATTTCAAGTAACGCTAGCAATCTGATGAGATTTGTGATAAAATGTACGTGTAAAAGGGATTATCCCAAAAAATAAATAGGAGGCCTATATAATGGCAATCGTTTCAGCGGAAAAATTTGTCAAAGCAGCCCGTGACAACGGATATGCAGTTGGTGGATTTAACACAAACAACCTTGAATGGACTCAAGCAATTTTACGTGCAGCAGAAGCTAAAAAAGCTCCAATCCTTATCCAAACTTCAATGGGTGCTGCAAAATACATGGGTGGTTACAAACTTTGTAAAGCACTTATTGAAAACCTTGTAGAATCAATGGGTATCACTGTACCAGTTGCTATTCACCTTGACCACGGTCATTTTGAAGATGCATTAGAATGTATCGAAGTTGGTTACACTTCAGTTATGTTCGACGGTTCACACCTTCCACTTGAAGAAAACCTTGAAAAAGCTAAAGAAGTTGTTGCTAAAGCACACGCTAAAGGTATCTCAGTTGAAGCTGAAGTTGGTACTATCGGTGGTGAAGAAGACGGTATCATCGGTGACGGCGAACTTGCTCCAATCGAAGATGCTAAAGCTATGGTTGCTACAGGAATCGACTTCCTTGCAGCAGGTATCGGTAACATCCACGGTCCATACCCAGCAAACTGGAAAGGTCTTCACCTTGATCACCTTGAAAAATTAACTGCTGCTGTTCCTGGATTCCCAATCGTATTGCACGGTGGATCAGGTATCCCTGACGATCAAATTCAAGCAGCTATCAAACTTGGTGTAGCTAAAGTTAACGTTAACACTGAATGTCAACTTGCATTCGCTAAAGCTACTCGTAAATTTGTTGCTGAATACGAAGCAAACGAAGAAGAATACGATAAGAAAAAACTCTTCGACCCACGTAAATTCTTGAAACCAGGTTTCGAAGCTATTACAGAAGCTGTTGAAGAACGTATCGACGTATTTGGTTCAGCTAACAAAGCTTAATCAAACTTCGTTTCGTTAAAAAAACTTCCCAAACGGGAAGTTTTTTTTAGCTACTCAGTAGCTAAAAATAGAGTAAAGAATATCATTTACTATAAGGCATTGTTATATTGTAGACCACTTTTTTTGTGATATAATAAAAATATGGAAAAATATGAGATTTCAAGTCTGATTGACTTTATGACAATACTAAAAAAGATATCCTCAAGCAGTGAAAGTTTTTTCTTTAGAGGAGAAAGCGAAAAATATAAAACACCATTACTGGCTAGTGGTTATAGAAAAAATAAATTTCCAGAGTTATTAAAAAAAACGAAAAAAGAATATTTTAGAGAAGTTGGTTATTCTTTAGATTCCGATAGTAGAGAAAACTTTATAGCTTATTGTCAGCATCATGGTTTACCTACTGAACTAATAGATGTTACTGAAAACCCTTTAGTAGCATTGTATTTTGCATGTGAATCTAATAGGGATTCTGATGGAATTGTGTATGTTATTAAGAATGACACACATATTTCAGATCCTCTTACTTCTAAACTATTTGATAAAGAAGTTGATATAATTTCGATAAAAGAAGAGTTTAATATAGCAAGTCTATCCTTTCAGCAAAGTGGTGGCAGTTATATTAAATTCCAAAATACGCAATTCTATAATTTGATGTATGGAGATTTTTTTAGCCTTTTAATACTTGAAGATATTAATGATAATTATTCACATTTAAATTCGAAATTAAAATTATGTAAGTATATTTTAAAAGCTCATCGTAAAGGAGTTTTAGAAACAATAATTCATCATCAATCGAATATATTGAAAAATAAGGACAATATATATGAATTAATGGAGTTATTGGATAAATATAGTGAAAAAACAGAAATAGACGAGCTGGAAAAATTTTACTCTGAATTTAAAAGCTTAAAATTTACTAAGGAAGTTAAAATATATCCTGATAAAAATGAAAAAGATCCGCGCTATGATTTAATGTCTGAATTGGGGGATAATACACCTCTAATATTACTTTTTATAATGGCCTATGAAATAAGAGATGAGAAGTTTCCACCTTTTCCGAAAATTATTTATAAACCTTCAATAACCTTTGATAGATTAAAAAATCAGCAAGCTTTGTTTATTTATCAAATGAGTACTGACAAATATTCTATTTTAAATCCATCAGATGGCGACTCGGGTTTAAATGTTGTAAAAGAGGTAATTCAACAAATTGATTTTGATTATGAAATAATCATAAAAAGCAAAAATCAAATATTAAATGAATTAGACAGTATTGGAATAAATAGAAAATTCATATATCCAGATTCAGATAATATTGCTAAATATATCAAAGAGAAATATCGAATATAATTTTAGGTTTGATGAGTAGGGAAATTTATTGAATGGTTCGGGGAAACTGATAAGATTTAATGAAAAACCATATGGTAGTATAAAAACTAACAAAGCTTAATCAGACTTCGTTTCGTTAAAAAACTTCCCTTTTGGGAAGTTTTTTGAGTAAACTTAGCTCTTTTGTTGACAATTATTTAGTGAGTGCTATAATGAACCTGTTAGCCGATTTAGCTCAGTCGGTAGAGCAACGCACTCGTAACGCGTAGGTCGTAGGTTCGATTCCTGCAATCGGCAGATAATTTTAGATCCTGATAATCATCAGGATTTTTTGTTTACAAAATGTTTTAGAATTTCTGGCGGAAATCAGTTTGAAGCTGGGAAATTGTTAGTGCTTTCGCAATTATTTTTGCTGATTATTTGCTAAAAAGCTTGCGAAAACATGGTGAATATGATATTATTTTATGGTATGTGGTGTAAAGCACCTATAATCTAAGTAGGAGGACGCAGATAAATATGGCTAAGGTTTGTTATTTCACAGGTCGTAAGACTGTATCAGGAAACAACCGTTCACACGCAATGAACAAAACAAAACGTGTAGTTAAACCAAATCTTCAAAAAGTTACTATTCTTGTTAATGGAAAACCTAAAAAAGTTTGGGCATCAGCTCGTGCGCTTAAATCTGGTAAAGTAGAACGCGTATAAAATGAAAAGCCGAAAGGCTTTTTTCTTTGTTTTGTAGCCGGTAATCTTTTATTATTTTTTACAAGACGGCTAATATATGGTAAAATAAACTGATAAAAACTTTTGAGGTAGTAAATATGACTGTGAAAATTAATACAAAAGATGGCCAAATTGAGTTATCTGACGACGTTATTGCAACTGTTGTTGGAGGTTCCGCAACAGAAATTTTTGGTGTTGTTGGTATGGCAAGTAAAAGTGCTCTTAAGGATAATTTTCAAGCGCTTCTGCGTAAAGAAAACTACGCAAAAGGTGTTGTTGTCAAATCAACAGAAAGTGGTATTTCAGTCGATGTTTACACTGTAATGTCATATGGTGTAAAAATTTCTGAGGTATCAAAAAACATTCAGGAACGTGTCAAGTTCAACCTCGAAAACCAACTTGGCCTTTCAGCAGATACGGTGAATGTTTACGTACAAAATATTAAAGTTGTAGGAGAAGATTAGTGTCAAATATTACAACCAGTTTATTCCAAGAAATGGTTCAAGCTGCTAGCACACGTCTTGGAAATCAAGCAGAATATGTAAACTCCCTTAATGTTTTCCCTGTCCCAGACGGTGATACAGGAACAAACATGGGAATGACAATTGAAAATGGTGCCAAAGAGGTTGCAGATAAACCTGCAAGTACTGTTGGAGAAGTTGGACAAATTCTATCAAAAGGTCTTTTGATGGGAGCACGTGGTAATTCAGGTGTTATCACATCTCAATTATTCCGTGGTTTTGGTCAAGCAATCAAAGATAAAGAAGAGTTAACTGGTCAAGATTTAGCTCATGCTTTCCAATCAGGTGTAGAAGTAGCTTATAAAGCTGTTATGAAACCTGTTGAAGGTACTATTTTAACTGTTTCTCGTGGAGCAGCAACTGCCGCTCTTAAGAAAGCTGAAGAAACTGACGATGCTGTTGAAGTAATGCGTGCTGCACTTGATGGTGCTAAACGTGCTTTGGCTAAAACACCAGAAATGCTTCCTGTTTTGAAAGAAGTTGGTGTTGTCGATTCAGGTGGTCAAGGTTTAGTTTTTATTTATGAAGGATTTTTAGCTGCTTTGACTGGTGAATACATCGCTTCTGAAGATTTCAAAGCAACTCCAGCGGTAATGACTGAAATGATTAATGCTGAACACCACAAATCAGTAGCTGAACACGTTGCAACTGAAGATATTAAATACGGTTATTGTACTGAAATCATGGTTGCACTTAAACAAGGTCCTACTTATGTTAAAGAGTTTAACTATGAAGAGTTCCAAGGTTATTTGAGTGGTTTAGGTGACTCACTTATCCTTGTTAACGACGATGAAATTGCTAAAGTTCACGTCCATACTGAAGACCCAGGCCTTGTTCTTCAAGAAGGACTTAAATATGGTGCGCTTAAAAAAGTTAAAGTTGATAACATGCGTAACCAACACGACGCTGTTCTTGAAAAAGACCAAGCAGTAGCTATTAGCCAAGAAGAAAAAGACTTTGCTATTGTTGCAGTATGTGCTGGTGACGGTTTAGCTGATATCTTTAAATCACAAGGCGTTGACTACGTTATTTCTGGCGGTCAAACAATGAACCCATCAACAGAAGATATTGTTAAAGCGATTGATGCTGTTAACGCTAAAAATGTTATTATCTTGCCAAATAACAAAAATATCTTCATGGCTGCACAATCAGCAGCAGAAGTGTCTGAAGTGCCAGCAGCAGTTGTTGAAACACGTACTGTACCTCAAGGATTTACAAGCTTGTTAGCTTTCAACCCCGCACAATCATTGGAAGAAAACGTTGAAGCAATGACAGCTAGCCTTTCTGACGTTGTTAGCGGTAGCGTGACACTTGCTGTTCGCGATACTTCTATTGATGGTCTTGAAATCCACAAAGATGACAACCTTGGTATGGTTGATGGTAAAATCGTGGTTTCAAATCCAGATATGACAACTACATTGAAAGAAACATTTGCTAAAATGATTGACGAAGATAGTGAAATCATCACTATTTACGTTGGTGAAGAAGGAAATCAAGAATTAGCAGAAGAAATTTCTGAATATCTTGAATCAACTTACGAAGATGTTGAAGTTGAAATTCATGATGGTAAACAACCAGTTTATCCATACTTGATGAGTGTTGAATAAAAACATAATAAAGAGAGTCTGAACAATTCAGGCTCTTTTTTTCTGCCCTCAAAGAGCAATACCTATGTAAGAAATGTGTTGTTTTTATAGGAAAATAGTTTTATCTATAATAGAATCAATTTATCCTATTATATAATAGAAAACGGTGCTTATATTTTGAAAAGAGAAAAAATTTTCAACTAACAAAATTTTCTGAAAATTATCTTGACTTTATTTTATAAAGTGTTAACATGGAGTGTAAGATTTAATTGATAGGAGAAAACAGATGAGAAGTGACATGATTAAGGTAGGTGTGGATAAAGCACCAGCCCGTGGTCTTCTTTATGCAACCGGGCAAGTAAAATCTGCTAAAGACATGCAAAAACCATTTATCGCAATTTGTAATTCTTACATTGATATTGTTCCTGGACATGTTCATTTGCGTGAGTTGGCAGATGTCGCCAAGGAAGCTATTCGTGAAATGGGTGGTATTCCTTTTGAATTTAATACAATTGGTGTTGACGACGGGATTGCTATGGGGCATATTGGGATGCGTTATAGCCTTCCATCACGTGAAATTATTGCGGATGCTGCTGAGACAGTTATTAATGCGCATTGGTTTGACGGTGTTTTCTACATTCCAAACTGTGATAAAATTACGCCAGGGATGATTCTAGCTGCCCTTCGTACAAATGTTCCTGCAGTTTTCTGTTCAGGTGGACCAATGAAAGGTGGCGTTGATATGACTGGACATCAAGCGACTTTATCAAGCCTTTTTGAAGCGGTCGGAACATATCAAGCTGGCGATATGTCAAAAACAGAATTAGATTATCTAGAACAAAATGCTTGCCCAACTTGTGGTTCTTGTGCGGGAATGTTCACAGCTAATTCGATGAACTCTCTTATGGAAGTGCTTGGTCTTGCTCTTCCTGGAAATGGTACGGTTCTTGCTGTTTCTGACCAGCGTCGTGAATTGGTACGCCAAGCAGCAAAACATTTGATGGACAATGTCAAAAATAATTTGCGTCCACGTGATATTATCACAAAAGAAGCTATTGATGATGCTTTTGCCCTTGATATGGCTATGGGTGGTTCAACCAATACGGTTCTTCATACCCTTGCGATTGCGCGTGAAGCAGGTATTGAGTACAATCTAAAAGATATTAATGAAATTGCTAAGAAAACGCCATACCTGTCTAAAATTGCACCATCAAGCGTTTATACCATGCACGATGTTCAAGAAGCTGGCGGTATTTCAGCGATTATCAATCAATTGATTAAAAAAGGAACAATTAAGGGTGACCGCATTACAGTTACAGGTAAAACATTGAAAGAAAATGTAGCTGGCGCAGAAATCAAAAATGAGGAAATCATTCACCCACTTGAAAGTCCAATTTCACCAGTAGGTGGTTTGTCAATTCTTTACGGAAACATTGCCCAAGATGGCGCTGTTATCAAGGTCGGTGGGGTTGATCCATCTGTTAAAACCTTCCGTGGTAAGGCTATCTGTTGTGATTCACAGGATGAAGCCCTTGAATTAATTGATAATGGAACGGTTAAAAAAGGTCACGTTGTCGTTATTCGTTACGAAGGACCTCAAGGTGGTCCAGGTATGCCAGAAATGCTTGCGCCAACCTCTAAAATCGTCGGACGTGGACTTGGTAAAGATGTAGCATTGATTACAGACGGTCGTTTCTCTGGGGCAACACGTGGTATTGCGATTGGTCACGTTTCACCAGAAGCGGCAGAAGGTGGTAATATCGCCCTTATCGAAGACGGTGATGAAATCTATATTGATTTGACTAATCGTACACTGGATTTGCTTGTTGATGATGCAACACTAGCAGAACGTCGTAAACACTTAAAACCATTCAAATCAAAAATTTCAAGCGGTTGGTTACGTCGTTACACGGCTTTCGCCTCATCTGCGAATTTTGGTGGTTCAATGATGACCCAAGAAGAATTTGAAGAACGTAAAGCTGAACGTGAAAGTCAGGATAAAGAATAAAGTTAAAAATAATTTGTGAAAGTGGACAAATATTTGCTCACTTTCACTTGCTTTATTTTTTTTAAATGTTATTATAGTAACAAGCTGTTGGAATTTTTAGATAATTCGGAATTTACATGCAAAGGAGGACTTTGTGAAACAGATTAGATTAAAAGAATCCAAAAACGGATCAGAATTGCTATTGGAGACCTTAGCTAGTCTGGGAATAGATACAATTTTTGGCTATCCTGGTGGAGCTGTTTTACCGCTTTATGACGCTATATATAATTTTGATGGTATTCGCCATATTTTGGCACGTCATGAGCAAGGAGCCCTCCACGAAGCAGAAGGATATGCTAAATCAACAGGAAAACTTGGGGTTGCCATTGTAACCAGTGGTCCAGGTGCAACTAACGCCATCACTGGTATTGCTGACGGGATGAGTGACAGTGTTCCAATGCTTGTCTTTACTGGACAGGTTGGAATGTCAGGTATTGGGAAAGATGCTTTTCAGGAAGCTGATATTATCGGTATCACAATGCCAATTACAAAATACAATTATCAAATTCGCGATGTTGCGGATGTGCCTCGCATTGTAACAGAAGCCGTTCATATCGCAACAACAGGGCGTACAGGTCCAGTTGTTATTGATTTGCCAAAAGACGTTTCAGAGACGAAAACAAGCTTTTATCATGACCCAACGGTTAATCTTCCTAGCTATCAGCCAACGGTTGAACCTAATGTGCTTCAAGTGAAGAAAATTTTAACTCAATTGAAAAAGGCTAAAAGACCGTTGATTATCGCTGGTGGTGGCGTTAACTATGCAGGGGCTTCGCAAGAATTAATTGCCTTTGCCGAACGTTATAATATTCCAGTTGTTTCTACGTTATTAAGCTTGGGAGCTATGCCAATTGATCATCCCTTATCTTTGGGTATGGGAGGAATGCATGGTTCATACGCGTCTAATATGGCGTTAACGCAGTGTGATTTTATGATTAATTTTGGTTGCCGTTTTGCGGACCGCTTAACAGGAAATCCAAAGACATTTGCGAAAAAAGCAGTTGTAGCTCACGTTGATATTGACCCTGCAGAAATTGGGAAAGTTGTAAAAACACAGATTCCTATCGTAGGTGATGCCAAACGTGCTTTGGAAATTCTCCTTGAAGCAGATGAAGTTAAGACACGTCACGATGATTGGACAGAATCAGTTCTTGCTAATAAAGCAAAAGCACCATTTAGCTATGATTTCGATGAAACGATTATCAAACCACAGCATGCTATTGCAGCAATTGGTAAGATAACAAATGGGGATGCTATCGTTGTTACCGACGTTGGTCAACATCAAATGTGGGCAGCACAATTCTACCCATATAAAAATGCACGTCAACTCATTACATCTGGTGGACTGGGAACAATGGGATTTGGAATTCCTGCTGCTATTGGTGCTAAACTAGCCAATCCTGATAAAGAAGTTATCGTCTTTGTTGGTGATGGTGGTTTCCAAATGACTAACCAAGAGTTGGCATTGCTAAATGGTTACGGTGTTCCAATTAAGGTAGTCTTGATTAATAATCATTCACTTGGTATGGTTCGTCAGTGGCAAGAATCATTCTATGATGAACACCGTAGCGAATCAACATTTGATGATGAACCAAATTTCCAATTAATGGCAGAAGCTTACGGCATTGCTCATTATAAGTTTACAAATCCTAACACTTTGGAAGAAGATTTGAAAGTTATTACTGAGAATAAGCCAATGTTAGTTGAGGTTGCGATTTCTAATCGTGAACACGTTTATCCGATGGTTCCAACTGGTAAATCAAATAGTGAGATGTTGGGGGTGAAGTTTAATGCGTAGAATGTTGACAGCTAAGCTTCAAAATTCAACAGGTGTTCTTAACCGTTTTACAGGTGTTCTTTCACGACGTCAGGTTAATATTGAGTCTATTTCAGTCGGGCATACTATGGAACCAAACATTTCCCGAATTACAATTATCATTGATGTTGAGAGTTTGGAAGAAGTTGAACAGATTATTAAACAGTTAAATCGTTTAATTGATGTTCTGCGTGTCCGTGATATTACGGATATTCCTCACTTAGAACGTGAAGTCATTTTGGTTAAGTTAACGGCGCCAACAAGCAAACGTGCTGAAATTCTGGCTGTTATTCAGCCATTCCGTGCCAGTGTTGTTGATGTTGCTCCAAAATCAATTACGATTCAGGTAACAGGTGATGCGGATAAAATTGAAGCACTTCTTCGTGTAGTAAAACCGTATGGTATTCAAAATCTTGCTCGCACAGGTGCGACAGGATTCTCAAGAGATTTTTCTTGATAAACATTAATTTAGTTAACTCTGATGCCTTGGGCATTTAAAATAAAAAATAGAAAAGAGATATTTATTATGGCAGTAACAATGGAATACGAAAAAGATGTAAAAGTAGCAGCTCTTGATGGTAAAAAAATTGCTATTATTGGTTATGGCTCACAAGGTCATGCCCATGCACAAAACTTGCGTGATTCAGGTCATGATGTTATCATTGGTGTTCGCCATGGTAAATCATTTGATAAAGCAAAAGAAGATGGTTTTGATACTTATGAAGTAGCAGAAGCAACTAAACTTGCAGATGTTATCATGATTTTGGCACCAGATGAAATTCAAGCGGACCTTTATGCCAAAGAAATTGCTCCTAACCTTGAAGCTGGTAATGCTCTTGGATTTGCCCATGGTTTCAATATCCGCTTTGAATACATTAAAGCTCCAGAAACTGTAGATGTCTTTATGTGTGCTCCTAAAGGACCTGGTCACCTTGTACGCCGTACTTACACTGAAGGATTTGGTGTACCAGCACTTTACGCTGTTTACCAAGATGCTACTGGTAATGCTAAAGATATTGCTATGGACTGGGCTAAAGGTGTTGGTGCTGCGCGTGTTGGACTTCTTGAAACAACATTTAAAGAAGAAACTGAAGAAGATCTTTTCGGTGAACAAGCAGTTCTTTGTGGTGGTTTAACTGCCCTTATCGAAGCTGGTTTTGAAGTTCTTACAGAAGCTGGTTATGCTCCTGAATTGGCATACTTTGAAGTTCTTCATGAAATGAAACTTATCGTTGATCTTATTTACGAAGGTGGTTTCAAGAAAATGCGTCAATCAATTTCAAATACAGCTGAATTTGGTGACTATGTATCAGGACCACGTGTTATCACTAAAGATGTTAAAGAAAATATGAAAGCCGTTCTTGCTGATATCCAATCTGGTAAATTTGCAGAAGACTTTGTTAATGACTATAAAGCAGGTCGTCCAAAACTTGAAGCTTACCGTAAAGAAGCTGCAGACCTTGAAATCGAAAAAGTGGGTAGCGAACTTCGTAAAGCGATGCCATTTGTTGGACAAAACGATGACGACGCATTCAAAATTTATAACTAATTTTTGAAGAAACCTACTGATAAAATGCCGATGTTTGTCATCGGTTTTTTATCTATTGGTTGTTTAAATGGTTTTAAGTTTTCTATGCGTGCATAGAAAAATCGAAATTTTTGAATATAAGAAGGTTGGTTTATGATTTTAGCTAAGGATGTTGTCAATGCCTATGACGTTTTAAAGGGTGTTGTTGAGCGTACACCGCTTGATTTTGACCGCTATTTGTCAGAAAAATATGGTGCAACAGTTTATTTAAAACGTGAAAATATGCAAAAAGTGCGTTCGTTTAAAATTCGTGGGGCATATTATGCTATCCATGAGTTGTCTGATGAGGAGAAAAAACGTGGTGTGGTTTGTGCTTCTGCTGGAAACCATGCACAAGGTGTTGCTTTTACTTGTCACGAGATGAAAATTCCTGCAACAATTTTTATGCCTGTTACGACGCCGCAACAGAAAATTGGACAAGTTAAATTTTTTGGTGGACCTTACGTCACTATTAAGCTTGTTGGTGATACTTTTGATGCTTCCGCACAAGCTGCACAAGAATTCACTAAGTCGGAAGGGATGACCTTTATTGATCCGTTTGATGACGAAGATGTTCAAGCTGGTCAAGGAACGGTCGCTTATGAAATCTATGAGCAAGCCCAAGAAGAAGGTGTTGTTTTTGATCAAATTTATGTTCCAGTTGGTGGAGGAGGTTTGATTTCAGGAGTAGCCACTTACATTAAAGATGTGGCACCTGAAATTGAAGTCGTTGGTGTGGAAGCTTCGGGTGCTCGTAGTATGCGTGCTGCCTTTGATAAAGGGCATCCTGTCAAATTAGAAGAAATCGATAAATTTGCAGACGGTATTGCCGTGCAAAAAGTCGGAGATAAAACATTTGAAACAGCTCGCAAGTATGTTGATAATTTGGTCGGTGTGGACGAAGGTTTGATTTCTGAAACATTGATTGATATGTACTCTAAACAAGGGATTATCGCAGAACCTGCTGGAGCAGCGTCAATTGCAGCACTTGAAGTGATGAAAGATGACATCAAAGGAAAAACAATTGTTTGCATCATTTCTGGCGGGAACAATGACATTAATCGTATGCAGGAAATGGAAGAGCGTGCGCTTATTTACGACGGTGTCAAACACTACTTTGTGGTCAATTTCCCACAACGTCCAGGTGCGTTACGTGAATTTGTAAATAATATTCTTGGACCAAATGATGATATTACGCGTTTTGAGTACATCAAACGTGCCAATAAAGGAAGAGGACCAGTTCTGATTGGTATTACTTTAGGTGATAAAAATGATTACAATGCTTTGATTGATCGTTTGTCAGCATTTGATCCTTCTTACATCAATTTACATGGGAACGAAAGTCTTTATAATTTGCTCGTTTGATAACGACGAAGCCTAGTTATGGTTTACACCCTGACTAGGTTTTTTTATGTCTTTTTGCTTGACTTTTTAGAGAAATGAAATATAATTGTATTAATTAATGGGTACAAGAGGGGATCATATGAATACAGTGTGGTTTATTATTTTTTGTTCTTTTATTACTATCGGATGTGCGATTTTTAGTAGTAAAAAGAAATAATTTTAAAGGAGATTTATCATGATTTTAATTGTTTTAGCTATTTTTCTTATCGTTGTTTTGAGTGTTGTTGCTAGCACGCTGTATGTGGTACGTCAACAAACTGTTGTTATTATCGAACGTTTTGGGAAATACCAAACAACATCTGGTAGTGGTATGCATGTGCGTCTGCCGTTTGGGATTGATAAAATTGCTGCGCGTATTCAGTTGCGTCTTTTGCAATCTGAGATCGTTGTGGAAACGAAAACCAAGGATAATGTTTTTGTGACTTTGAATGTTGCTACACAATACCGTGTTAATGAACAGAATGTTACCGACGCTTATTACAAACTCATGCGTCCAGAAGCTCAAATTAAGTCATACATCGAAGATGCCCTACGTTCATCAGTACCAAAATTGACTTTGGATGAATTATTTGAGAAAAAAGATGAAATTGCGCTTGAAGTACAGCATCAAGTGGCTGAAGAAATGTCAACTTATGGTTATCTTATCGTTAAAACATTGATTACTAAAGTTGAACCAGATGCTGAAGTTAAACAGTCAATGAATGAAATCAATGCGGCACAACGTAAACGTGTGGCAGCTCAAGAATTGGCTAATGCTGATAAGATTAAAATTGTCACAGCTGCCGAAGCTGAAGCAGAAAAAGATCGTTTGCATGGTGTTGGTATTGCACAACAACGTAAAGCTATCGTGGATGGTCTTGCTGAATCAATCCAAGAATTGAAAGATGCTAATGTTGGAATGACAGAAGAACAAATCATGTCTATCCTTTTGACCAACCAATACCTTGATACGCTAAATACTTTTGCGGCTAAAGGCAATCAAACACTTTTCTTGCCAAATCACCCAGAGGGAATCGAAGATGTTCGTACCCAAATTTTGTCATCATTGAAGGCAAAATAATAACCAAAAAAAGACCTATTGCAGGCGGAAGGAAGCCTTGCAATAGGTCTTTTAATCTGGCAATGTTAGGGATTAATAATGTAAGGAATTAATTTGCTTTTCTGAAGCGTTTATAATCATGAATGATTTTCAACGCACGTTTTCGTGTTTTTATATTGGGACTTTTTAATCTACGATAAGCAGATGCTAAATCAACTTTTTCAGCCATACCAACCTCCTTGTGATAGATTTATTAACGTTAACAGAAAATAGTATAACACAAATTACTTAACCAGTAAAGTAATTTGTGTTATACTAAATTTTTTAAGAGAATTTGATTATTTTTTGTGTGATATGTTGACTTAACCATTTTCTTAAAGCGGTTTGATGTAGCATAGTGCCAATACCAATGCTCAAGAGGTTAAGGGTGACATCTC
Organism: Streptococcus gallolyticus subsp. gallolyticus DSM 16831; assembly: GCF_002000985.1. NCBI lineage: Bacteria > Bacillati > Bacillota > Bacilli > Lactobacillales > Streptococcaceae > Streptococcus > Streptococcus gallolyticus. The sequence continues at coordinate 372,665 of NZ_CP018822.1, forward strand.
CTAAATCAAAAATACCAAGGTGGAAAACGTATTGGGCTGTTTCAATCGTCAGTAAACCAAAGAAAGCTAGGATAAAATTTTCTTTGGAAGGTCGGAAAAGAAAGCCCAACGGTATAAACATCACAAGGTTCATAATAGGAACAAAGCGGCTACCACTTGTAAAGTCAGAAATAAACGATAATGGATTAAAAGAATAGCCTTGGATACCGATATTTTTCAGCAAAATCACGTAAATCAAAATCATAAAATAAATGAAGTAAGAGACAGCGACTGTCAAACTTGTAATCTTCTTAGTATAAACTAAGTGCATTAGAATGAACGTGAAATAAGTTAAAATCAGTGTAATAATAGTATTTAAGGCAAGGGTAAATGAGACACCATAAGAGGAAATGTAATGGGTATAAGTCATCAGATAGTGTTCATAAAACCAACTTGAAAAAGCAAAAGATACAAGAGTTAATGCGATATTGATGATACTTCTTTTTAAAGTTGCCATTTTGCTTTCCTCCTTCTAGTGATTAATAGTCGGGTTAATTTTTATTATCGTTAGTATAAGCTAGGAAACTTATAATTACATTAAAAAGATTTTTTGGAAAAATGTTAGCAATTTTATGCTATTTAGAAACTAAAAAAAGCTGGGACGTTGTTGTCTCCAGCTTTGTATTTAAACTTTATTTTAAGAAACGTTGTAAGAAAACTTTTGTACGTTCTTGTTGTGGATGTTCAAAGATTTGTTCAGGTGTTCCCTCTTCGGCGATAACGCCTTTATCCATGAAAATCACACGGTCAGAAACTTCTTTGGCGAATTCCATTTCGTGAGTAACGATAATCATTGTTAAACCAGATTTGGCAAGGTCTTGCATTGTTTTTAAAACTTCTCCGACCATTTCTGGGTCAAGGGCTGAAGTTGGTTCGTCAAAGAGCATTGCTTCAGGGTTGACAGAGAGGGCGCGTGCGATAGCCACACGTTGTTTTTGACCACCAGAGAGTTGTTTTGGTTTTGCTTTCCAGTATTGCTCTGTTATACCGACTTTTGTAAGATTTTCTTTGGCGATTTTTTCAGCTTCGTCACGTGAACGTTTGAGAACAGTTGTTTGGGCAACGATGGCATTTTCTAAAACATTAAGATTTTCAAAAAGGTTAAATGATTGGAAAACCATGCCTAATTTTTCACGATATTCTGTCAAATTATAATCTTTTTCAAGAACATTTTGACCGTGAAAGAGGATCTCACCAGCTGTTGGTTCTTCTAAAAGGTTGATAGAACGAAGAAATGTCGATTTTCCTGAACCTGATGAACCGATAATCGAAATAACTTCACCTTTAGTTACTGAAAGTGAAATATCTTTGAGGACTTCATTTTGTCCGTAAGATTTTTTTAAATGTTTAATATCAATGATAGCTTGTGTCATTATTTCACCTCTTTCGTTTGGTTTTGGTTAGCACCAGTTGTGTAAGTGTCCGCATCGAAACGACGTTCAATAAATCGTAGGATACGTGTCACAGTAAAGGTGAGGACAAAGTAAATAATCGCGATAATAGTAAATGTTTGGAAATATTGATAAGTTTGTGTCGCAACGGTGTTACCTGAGAAGTAAAGTTCGACAACGGAAATAACGTTCAATACAGAAGTATCTTTGATATTGATGACAAATTCGTTACCTGTTGCTGGCAAAATATTGCGGACAACTTGTGGAAGAACGATTTTGCGCATGGTTTGTCCGTGGGTAAATCCGAGTGCTGTTGCGGCTTCGAATTGACCTTTATCAACGGCGAAGATACCACCGCGGACGATTTCACTCATGTAAGCACCAGTATTGATTGAAACGATAAGGACAGCGGCTAAGGTACGGTCAATTGAGATTCCAAAAGCTTGAGCAGTACCATAGTAAATAACCATCGCTTGTACAATCATTGGCGTACCACGAAAGACTTCAATATAGACATTGAGTACCCAACCGAAAGCTTTTTGAAGTCCAGCTAATACTTTATTGGCAGCTTTTGGAGCGGTACGATAAACACCGATGAGAAGTCCGATAAAGAGACCGACAACTGTACCAATAATTGAGATGAAGAGTGTCACTCCAGCACCACGTAAGAATTGATTCCAGTTATTTTTGAAAATTGTCCACATGTCAGTGAAGAAGTTGCTGTTTTCATCTTCTTCAGAATTATCAGATGGTTGTTCTTCAATCATTTTATCCATGAGTTCCAAACGTTCATCTTCTGAAATACCAGCTAAAACAGCGTTGACTTTAGCGAGCATTTCTGTGTCGTCTTTGCGAAGACCAACGGCAATAGCTGTATCAGATTCTGATGTTGAAAAACCTTGACCTTCTTCAAAGGAAATCATCTTGAAGTCGCTATTAGCGTTTTCGGCTGAGATGGCATCTGGACGTTCAGAAACATAACCATCAATGATACCAGATTCAAGGGCTTGACGCATTTGGTTGAAGTCACCCATGGCAGTTTCTTTAGTTGCACCGCTAATTTGGTCAATGAGGTTATAAAGGTAAACACCTTGTTGAGATGTTAATTTTGCACCTGAAAAGTCAGCTAGAGATGTTGCATTGGCATAATCGCCTTTTTTAGAAACAACGATTACGGGATAACTTGTGTAGTAACTATCTGAAAAGGCAATTTCTTTTTTGCGTTCATCAGTTGGGCTCATTCCGGCAGCAATCATATCGATTTTCCCAGAAGTAAGTGCAGGAATTAACCCTGTCCAAGTTGTTTTGACAACGAGAAGTTCCTTGCCTAAACTGTCTGCAATTTTCTTAGCAATTTGGACATCATATCCGTTAGCATATTGATTAGTTCCTTCAATAGGAACAGCTCCGTTAGAATCATCATCTTGTGTCCAGTTAAAGGGAGCGTAGGCAGCTTCCATACCGACACGAAGGTATTCGTCAGCGTGTATGCTAGTCATTCCTCCAAAGAGAAGAAGAACAGCTGCAAAACAACTTAAAAGTAACTTTTTCATTTAAGACTCCTGTCTATTCTTATACCCTACCATTTTACAAGAAATAGATTTTGATTTCAATATAATCATCCTAAAAATAGAATATTTATACAATGAAATATGGTAAAATAAGGGAGAGGAAAGGAGTAGGAGATGATGAAAAAATTAACATTATTTTTGTTTGCTATTGTTACATTTTTGGGATTGTCCGTTCAGGTTAATGCTGATGTTGACTACAGTATTAGCCATTATGACGGTGTCTTAGAAATACATGACGATAATTCAGCTGATTTTATTCAGACGATTACGTATCAGTTTGATTCGTCTTATAATGGGCAAATTGTAACATTGGGAGAAGCTGGTAATATGCCAGATGGTTTTTCGGTAAATAGTCAACCTGAAGTTTCGGCAGAAGTTAATGGAACTAGCAGAGAAGTTGACACTAGAATTTCTAATCTTGGTGATGGTTATGAAGTGAAAATTTATAATGCTGGTTCAAGCGGTGATACTGTTGTGGTCACTGTGCACTGGCAATTATCGCAATTGTTGTTTCCGTATTCAGATGTTGTCGAATTAAACTGGGTACCAATCAGTGATTGGGATGAAACCTTGCATAATGTGAATTTTACAGTAACCACGGATAAGTCCACTTCTAATCGCCAATTGTGGGCACATACAGGTTATCTGAATTCAACAACAGTTACCAAAACGTCGAATGGCTATCAGATTTCAGCTAAAAATGTTAGTGGCAAATTGGAGTTACACGCTTATTGGGACCATTCAATTTTTGAAAATGTTAGTTTACTGTCTAAGAATCGAAAGTCAGCTATTATCAAACAAGAAGCTAAAATTGCTCGTAGAAGTCAAGTTTTACAGGTATTGTTATTTTATGTCTTGCCAGCAGTTGTTATTGTATTGATAGTGGGTGCTTTAGTGGTATTTTTCAGAGCATTCAGACTGGCTAGACGATACGAACATTTTGATAGAAAAATACGTTCTTACGAAGCACCAGAAGATTGGTCGCCACTTTTAGTATTGAAATACATTTATGATGTAGATCTGCAACATTTGGATACTAAAGGCAGTTCAATTCCACAAAAATTTAATTTTGAGACAGCTATGCAAGCAACCTTGCTTGATTTGATTGACCGTAAGGTTATTAGCGTTGATGATAAGGAGTTGTTCTGTCATCTTGATATGCCGATGATGGATTATGAAGCCGAAGTGATTGATATGGCATTTGGTGGAAAAGAGAAAATAATTATTGATGATCTCTTTGCTGATTACCATTTTGATGATACTTTGCTGAAGAAGTATAAAAAACAATATAAAGGTAAAACACTAGAAAGCAAGCTTAATAAGATAGGAAATGATTTTAATCGCCGATACAATGCTAAATTGAATAGCATTAATAAGTTAGTGGAAAAAGAGGTGACGAGTCAAAACTTACCAGCTATTCGTCAAGAATTATCTGAAGGAACTAAGAGTACCATTTCGTTGGCACGTCGCTTCCTACTGGTAGCAATGCTCGTAGTAACTTTAAGCGGCGTTTATTCATTTATGCAGGAGCATTGGATTTTTCTCATATACGGTACTTTACTAGCAATTGTGATTTTCATGCTGCTTTACATTAACCGAAAAATGCATTATTCTACCGAACATGGAATCATAACAGCTGAAGGTCAACAACGTGTGCAAGCATGGGTTAGCTTTACCAATATGATGCGTGACATTGATAAATTTGATAAAGTTGATATTCAAGGTGTCGTTGTTTGGAATCGTATCTTGGTTTATGCTACTTTATTTGGTTATGCTAAGCGAGTGCAAAAATACCTTGATTTTAATGATATCAAGCTTGCAAATGAATCGGTTATTTTAACCAATCAAGAACTAGGTTATATGATTGGTATGCATACTCATCAGCTAGGTTTAGCTAGTCACAATGCGAACATGGCTGCTCATTTTTCCGTTTCCTCTGGTAGCTCTGGCTCAGGTGGCGGGGGAGGATTCTCTGGCGGCGGAGGCGGAGGTGGAGGCGGAGCGTTTTAAAAACGCTTCAAATCTGCTATAATTGAAGAGATATAAATTTAAGGAGAACTTATGTTATTTTTCGAACTACTAAAGGCTATCTTTTTAGGGATAGTTGAGGGAATTACAGAGTGGTTGCCTGTTTCAAGTACAGGACACTTGATTTTGGTTCAAGAGTTTATCAGTTTGAACCAAAGCAAAGCGTTTTTGGATATGTTCAATATTGTTATCCAATTGGGAGCAATCTTGGCTGTTATCGTAATTTACTTTAAACGTTTGAACCCATTTCAACCTGGTAAAACAGCGCGTGAGGTCCAATTAACATGGCAATTATGGTTAAAAGTTGTTATTGCTTGTATTCCATCAATTTTGATTGCGTTGCCGCTTGATGATTGGTTTGAAGCACATTTTAATTACATGGTTCCAATCGCCATTGCTTTGATTGTTTATGGGATTGCTTTTATCTGGATTGAAAAACGCAATGCTAATGTTGAACCGCAGGTTACTGAACTTGCTCGTATGCCTTATTTAACCGCTTTTTGGATTGGTTGCTTCCAAGTTCTTAGTATTATTCCAGGGACAAGTCGTTCAGGTGCTACAATTCTAGGGGCAATTATTGTGGGAACAAGTCGTTCAGTTGCTGCTGACTTTACTTTCTTCCTCGCTATCCCAACAATGTTTGGTTATAGTGGTTTGAAGGCGGTTAAGTTCTTCTTAGATGGAAATGTTCTTAGTTTCAGTCAATTTTTAATTTTAATGGTTGCTAGTGTAACAGCATTCCTTGTCAGCCTTTACGTTATCCGCTTCTTGACTGACTATGTTAAAAAACATGATTTCACTATTTTTGGTAAATATCGTATCGTTTTAGGTTCGATTCTTATTGTTTATAGTATCTTGAAAGCTATCTTTTAATAACTAAGCAGCCTCTCAAGGGCTGCTTTTATAGCGTAAAAATTGAAAAAGTCCGACTTTTCTTGTATAATAAAATGACTACTCGTGCGAGGTAATTAGTATGGAAATGAAACAGATTAGCGAGACAACGCTAAAAATAACGATTAGTATGGAAGATTTAGAAGAACGTGGCATGGAGTTGAAAGACTTTTTGATTCCACAAGAAAAGACAGAAGAGTTCTTCTACTCAGTAATGGACGAATTAGATTTACCAGATAATTTCAAAGATAGTGGAATGCTTAGCTTTCGTGTGACACCAAGAAAAGACCGTATTGATGTCTTTGTTACAAAATCTGAGATCAATAAAGAAATTAATTTTGAAGATTTAGCTGCATTCGACGACGTGTCAAACATGTCACCTGAGGAATTTTTCAAAACATTGGAACAAACAATGCTTTCTAAAGGTGATACTGAGGCGCATGAAAAATTAGGAAAAATCGAAGAAATGATGGAAGGTGCTGTTGAGGAAGTTCTCACAGAACAAGCTCAAGCAGAGCCAACAGAAGAGGATATTAATCCATCTGATTATGTTCATTATGTCCTTGATTTTCCAACACTTGAAGCTGTCGTAGCTTTTGCTAAAGCAATTGATTTTCCAGTTGAAGCATCAGAACTCTACAAAGATGGCGGTCTTTACCACATGACCATTTTACTTGATTTGCAAAATCATCCGTCTTACTATGCGAATTTGATGTATGCTCGTTTGTTGGAATATGCTAGCGCAGGTACAAAAACGCGTGCTTATTTGCAAGAGCACGGTGTTGAAATGTTAGCAGATGACGCTGTTGCAAAATTAAAAATGATTGAGTTGGTATAATATGGCACCCTTTACAATTGAATATGTTCTTGTTTTAATCGGCGCTTTCTTACTGTCATTATTTTTGACACCGATTGTTCGTTTTATTGCATTTCGTGTTGGAGCTGTTGATAATCCAAATGCTAGACGTGTCAACGAAGTACCTATGCCAAGTAGTGGTGGATTAGCGATTTTTATCTCTTTCTTAATTTCAGCCTTAATTCTAATGCCAAGGGTTTTGAAAGAGCCGATATGGACAACATCTTATTTTGATTATATTTTGCCAGTTGTTATTGGTGGATTAATTATCACAACGACTGGTTTTATTGATGATATTTACGAATTGAAACCTAAGACAAAAATGGCAGGCATTATTCTTGGAGCTGTTGTTGTCTGGGCATTTACAGATTTCCGCTTTGATAGTTTTAAAATACCATTTGGCGGTCCCTTGCTCGAATTTAATTCAGTGATTACTTTCTTTTTAACCGTCTTTTGGATTATTTCGATTACCAATGCAATGAATTTGATTGACGGTTTAGATGGTTTGGTTAGCGGTGTATCAATCATTAGCCTTGTTACAATGGCTTTGGTTTCGTATTTCTTTTTACCGCAAACTGATTTTTACCTAACGTTGACAATCTTACTCTTGATTGCTTGTATTGCAGGTTTCTTCCCTTATAATTACAACCCTGCGATTATTTATCTGGGAGATACAGGTGCCCTGTTTATAGGGTTTATGATTGGTGTTTTATCATTGCAAGGGTTGAAAAATTCAACAGCTGTTGCTGTGGTAACGCCTGTTATCATCCTTGGTGTGCCAATACTAGATACTACTGTGGCGATTATTCGCCGTAAATTGTCAGGGCGTCCAGCGACGGAAGCAGACAAGATGCACTTGCATCACCGCCTTTTGGCAATGGGGTTCACGCATCGTGGAGCGGTTTTAGTGGTTTATGGTATTGCCATTCTCTTTTCACTTATCGCCTTGTTGCTAAATGTTTCTAGTCGCCTCGGTGGTGTGCTTCTAATGGTTGGTGTTGCCTTTGCTTTAGAAGTCTTTATTGAAGGGCTAGAAATTTGGGGAGTAGGGCGTACACCACTCTTTGATATGCTTAAATTTATCGGAAATAGCGATTATCGCCAAGCAACCATGCTAAAATGGAAAAATCGCAAAAATAATAAGTGATTGAAAAGCCTATTATGGCTTTTTTTTGATATAATGATTAGTAACCCTATAGAACTGCGGTAATTTTCAGAAAAAAGTTACTGTCGTATTTGATTAATTGGAGGAATGTACACATGTCTGTACTTGAAATAAAAGATCTTCATGTTTCTATTGAAGATAAAGAAATTTTAAAAGGTGTCAATCTAACCCTTAAGACTGGTGAGATTGCTGCGATTATGGGACCTAATGGTACTGGTAAATCAACTTTATCAGCAGCTATTATGGGAAATCCAAATTATGAGGTTACTCAAGGGGAAATTTTGCTTGACGGTGAAAATATCCTTGAACTGGAAGTTGACGAACGTGCACGTCTCGGGCTTTTTCTTGCTATGCAATACCCATCTGAAATCCCAGGAATCACCAATGCTGAATTTATCCGTGCAGCTATGAATGCTGGAAAAGAAGATGACGATAAAATTTCAGTTATGGATTTCATTACAAAACTTGATGAAAAAATGGAATTTCTTGGCATGAAAGAAGAAATGGCAGAACGTTACCTTAACGAAGGTTTCTCAGGTGGTGAGAAAAAACGTAATGAAATTCTTCAACTGCTAATGCTCGAACCTAAATTTGCACTTCTTGACGAAATTGATTCAGGACTTGATATCGATGCTCTTAAAATTGTTTCAAAAGGTGTTAACGCTATGCGTGGCGATAATTTTGGAGCTATGATTATCACTCACTATCAACGACTTCTCAACTATATTACACCAGATGTGGTGCATATTATGATGGATGGACGTGTTGTTCTTTCAGGTGATGCTGAACTTGCTGCCCGTCTTGAAAAAGAAGGTTATGCAAAAATTGCAGAAGAACTTGGACTAAAATACGAAGAAGAAGTGTAATTGATGATGTCAAAGTCTGCTTTTGGCAGACGATACTCGTATGATGACTATGAAAAGGAGTAAACATCAAATTATGACGAAAGAATCTATCCTAAATTTTTCACAAACAAAGGCAGAACCTTTATGGCTACAAGAACGTCGTTTGACTGCCTTTGATAATATAGATAAATTGCCATTACCTGAAATCAACCGTGTTAAATTTCACCGCTGGAACTTAGGTGATGGGACGATTTCAGAGGACCAAGCACTTGCTAATGTCCCTGATTTCACAGCACTTGGAGACAATCCAAAACTTGTTCAAGTCGGTACACAAACCGTTTTAGAACAATTACCAACTGATTTGATTAATAAAGGTGTTATTTTCACCGATTTCTATACAGCTTTGGAAGAAATTCCTGATATTATTGAAAAGTATTTTGGAGCAGCGCGTGATTTTAAGGAAGATAAGTTAGCTGCTTATCATACCGCTTATTTTAATAGCGCAGCTGTTCTTTACGTTCCTGATAATGTTGAGATTGAAGAGCCAATCGAAGGCTTATTTTATCAAGATAAAGCTAGTGATGTGCCGTTTAACAAGCATATTTTAATCATTGCAGGACGCAATAGTCGCATTAATTATTTGGAACGCTTTGAAACAATTGGTGAGGGTGATGTTCAAGCAACAGCGAATATCAGCGTTGAGGTTATTGCGCTTGATGATAGCCAAGTGAAATTTTCAGCGATTGACCGTCTGGGTGAGAATGTCACAACATACATTAGTCGTCGTGCTCGCCACGGTAAAGATGCTAGTGTCGATTGGGCACTCGGTGTCATGAATGAAGGCAATGTTATCGCTGATTTCGATTCAGATTTGTATGGAAATGGTAGCCATGCCAATCTTAAAGTTGTTGCAGCATCATCAGGACGTCAAGTTCAAGGCGTGGATACACGTGTGACAAACTACGGCTGCAATTCAATTGGTCACATTTTACAACATGGTGTTATTTTAGAACGTGGGACACTGACATTTAACGGTATTGGACATATTATCAAGGGAGCAAAAGGAGCAGATGCGCAACAAGAAAGCCGTGTTTTAATGCTTTCTGATAAAGCACGTTCTGACGCCAATCCAATTTTGTTAATTGATGAAAATGATGTAACGGCAGGTCATGCGGCTTCAATTGGACAAGTTGACCCAGAAGATATGTATTATTTGATGAGTCGTGGACTTGATAAGGATACAGCAGAGCGCTTGGTTATTCGTGGTTTCTTGGGCGCTGTTATTACGGAAATTCCTGTAAAAGAAGTCCGTGATGAAATGATTGCGGTATTAGACCGTAAATTGGAGAATCGTTAGAATGTCAGCATTAGATGCGCATAACATTTATCAAGACTTTCCTATTCTTGACCAAATTGTCAATGATGAACCATTAGTTTACCTTGACAATGCGGCAACAACACAGAAACCACAACAAGTTCTTGATACACTTAACGATTATTACCATAAGACAAATGCCAATGTTCACCGTGGTGTTCATACTTTGGCTGAACGTGCAACGGCTGCTTACGAAGCTAGTCGCGAAAAGGCACGCCAATTTATTAATGCCAAGTCAACAAAAGAAATTCTTTTCACACGAGGCACTACAACTGGACTAAACTGGGTAGCACGTTTTGCAGAAGAAGTGCTCCAAAAAGACGATGAAGTTCTCATTTCAATCATGGAACACCATTCTAATGTCATTCCATGGCAAGAAGCTTGCCGTAAAACGGGAGCAAAATTAGTCTACGCTTACCTCAAAGACGGACAACTTGACATGGCAGACTTGCAAAGCAAATTGTCACCCAAAACAAAATTTGTTAGTGTTGCCCACGTTTCAAATGTCCTTGGTTCAATTCAACCTGTCAAAAAAATAGCAGAGCTAGCTCACCAAGTTGGGGCATATATGGTTGTTGACGGTGCGCAATCAGCACCTCACATGAGCATTGATGTTCAAAATTTGGACTGCGATTTCTTTGCTTTTTCGGGACATAAAATGCTAGGACCAACGGGTATTGGTGTCCTTTATGGTAAAGAAGAATTGTTTAATCAAATGTCACCAGTCGAATTTGGTGGCGAAATGATTGATTTTGTCTATGAACAAGAGGCAACATGGAAAGAATTACCATGGAAGTTTGAAGCAGGAACACCCAATATTGCGGGGGCTATTACTTTGGGAGCAGCTATTGATTACTTAACCGATATTGGTATGGACGCCGTATATGCTCACGAACAAGAATTAGTAAATTACGTCCTTCCGAAATTGCAAGCTATTGATGGTTTGACGGTTTACGGACCACAAGACCCAAGTCAACACATGGGAGTAATTGCCTTTAACTTAGATGGCTTACACCCACATGATGTGGCAACGGCACTAGATTATGAAGGTGTCGCTGTGCGTGCAGGACACCATTGTGCACAACCATTGATTACTTATCTTGGTATTCATTCAGCGGTGCGTGCAAGTTTTTATATCTATAATACGAAAGAAGATTGTGATAAACTGGTAGAAGCAATTCTTAAAACAAAGGAGTTTTTCAATGGCACTTTCTAGATTAGATAGTCTTTATATGGCGGTAGTTTCTGACCACTCCAAAAGTCCACATCACCATGGAAAATTAGAAGATGTTGACCAAGTCAATCTTAACAATCCAACTTGTGGCGATGTGATTTCTTTATCAGTGAAGTTTGACGGTGATCGTATTTCGGATATCGCCTTTGCAGGTGATGGTTGTACCATTTCGACAGCTTCATCAAGCATGATGACAGATGCCGTTATCGGTAAAACAAAAGGAGAAGCACTTGAACTGGCTGAGATTTTTTCTAAAATGGTTCAAGGTGAAAAAGATGACGCTCAAAAAAGACTAGGCGAAGCTAGTTTTTTAGCAGGGGTTTCAAAATTTCCACAGCGAATCAAGTGTTCAACACTTGCTTGGAATGCTCTGAAAAAAGCTATTGAAAACGATAGTAAGGATTAGAAAGGTAACTAGATGCCTGAAAAAAATGAAAAAGTAACCCCAAAGCCAATTGATATCGGTGATTATCAATTTGGTTTTCATGACGATGTAACGCCTATTTTTTCGACAGGAAAAGGAATCAGCGAAGCTGTTGTTCGTGAAATGTCAGCAGAAAAAGGCGAACCAGAATGGATGCTTGAGTTCCGCTTGAAATCATTGGAAATTTTCAATAAAATGCCAATGCAAGATTGGGGACCTGATTTGTCAGACATTAATTTTGATGAGATTAATTATTATCAAAAAGCTTCTGACAGACCAGCACGTTCATGGGACGATGTTCCAGATAAAATTAAAGAAACGTTTGAACGTATCGGAATTCCTGAAGCCGAACGTGCCTACCTTGCAGGAGCGTCAGCTCAGTACGAATCAGAAGTCGTTTATCATAACATGAAAGATGAGTACGATAAGTTAGGAATCATTTTCACAGATACGGATTCTGCTTTGAAAGAGTATCCTGACCTCTTCAAAAAATATTTTGCCAAACTAGTTCCGCCAACGGATAACAAATTAGCAGCTTTGAATTCAGCGTTTTGGTCAGGTGGAACATTCATCTACGTGCCAAAAGGGGTTAAGGTCGATATTCCTTTGCAAACTTATTTCCGTATTAACAATGAAGCAACAGGGCAATTCGAACGAACATTGATTATCGTTGATGAGGGGGCAAGCGTTCATTATGTCGAAGGATGTACCGCACCAAATTATTCATCAGCAAGTCTGCATGCTGCTATCGTTGAAATTTTTGCACTTGAAGGCAGTTATATGCGTTATTCAACGATTCAAAACTGGTCAGACAACGTGTATAACTTGGTAACAAAACGTGCCACAGCCAAGAAAAATGCAACTGTTGAATGGATTGACGGTAACCTTGGTGCGAAAACAACCATGAAATACCCATCTGTTTACCTTGACGGCGAAGGTGCGCGTGGCACAATGTTGTCAATTGCTTTTGCTAATAAAGGGCAACACCAAGACACAGGTGCAAAAATGATTCACAATGCACCACACACCTCATCTTCGATTGTTTCAAAATCCATTGCCAAAGGTGGCGGAAAAGTTGACTATCGTGGTCAAGTGACTTTCAATAAGGAATCTAAAAAATCAGTTAGTCATATTGAATGTGATACCATTATCATGGATGATATTTCACGTTCAGATACCATTCCTTTCAACGAAATTCACAATTCACAAGTTGCACTTGAGCATGAAGCTAAAGTTTCAAAAATCTCAGAAGAACAACTTTATTATCTTATGAGCCGAGGGCTTTCAGAACAAGAAGCAACAGAGATGATTGTTATGGGATTTGTTGAACCATTCACAAAAGAATTACCAATGGAATACGCCGTTGAACTTAATCGATTGATTAGTTATGAAATGGAAGGTTCTGTTGGGTAATAGACTAAAAGAGACAAGCCAAAGGCTTGCCTCTTTTATATATATGAAATTAAAGTTTTTCATTAACAAAAGTAACGAAATGGTTCCACCATACCTTGAAGAAAATACTTCTATCAACATCTGTCTTAGCAACCGCAGTTACGCTTGGTTCAGAATCAAGATAACCAGTTCCTACAATTTGGGTGTCATTATAAGTAATGGTTCCAACTTTTTGCCCTTTAGTAATAGGAGCATCATAGCCGTCTGCATTAGTTGAAAAATCAGCAGAAACATCAGTATTAATACGACGGACAACTTTTAAATCTTCAGAAGCGACAGCAGCAACTGATTTTGCTTTACCGTCATTAATCGTAGCTTTACTACTTTGGTAAGATTTCCCTGCTTTAACAAGTGTCACCATTTCATAGTTTGATTTGACATAATCTAGCAAGTCATTTGTTGCTTCAAAACGAGCGTATTCATCATCTTCCCAACCATCTGCATTCATAACAACAGAAATAATACGCATACCATTTTCAGTTGAAGTAGCCACAAAAGAAGCGCCAGCTAATTCTGTCGTACCTGTTTTAAGACCGTCAACCCCTGAGCGTTCATATGGCATACCTTCTAACATATAGTTGTAGGTATTCATCGTAGTGCCATCAAAGTCAGCAGTTGTTTGACTTGTGATTTTTAAAATATCAGGATATTCAGTGATTAAGTGTTGAGCGATAATAGCAACATCTCGAGCACTCATCATATTTTCATCGGTCGAACTTGAACCTGGGTAGATATTGTCACCAAGATAGCTATTATTAAGACCAGAAGCATTGACGATTGTGGCGTCTGTGATGCCCCATTCTTCCAATTGTGCTTTCATCATATCGACAAATTTACTTTCAGTACCGCCGATTTGTTCCGCAAGGGCAATGGCTGCGCTGTTTGCACTAGCGACCATTGCTGCATTTACAAGTTGTTCAACCGTATATTCGCGTGCTTCCATAGGGACATTACTAGCATCAGAATTCGCTGTTAAATCATAAGCATAATCTGAAATAGAAACTTTGGTATCCCAAGAAAGTTTTCCTTCATCAATAGCTTTATAAACTAAGTAAACAGTTAAAATCTTAGTCATAGATGCAATGCCGTCAGGTGTGGTTGCATCTTTTTCATATAATACTTTTCCTGTGGTAGCTTCAACAGCAATAGCGTGTTCGGCAGCTACATCAAAATCATCATCTGCGCTAACTTTGCTTCCTACTGCAAGAAAAGTCAGAAAAATTGCAAAAAACGCAAAAATCTTCTTCATTAGAAGTTCCATCCTTTGTAAAAAAATTAATCATTATGATTATACCATATAATTACCGTGTTAGATAATCTGACAAAAAATTCTGACAAAAGTATTTTCTTTAAGAAAAGTTTATGATATAATTCTATTTGTCAAATAATATAATTTAGAGAGAACACCAGGAGGGGCGTCACGTGTTATTAAAAAGTAAAACATGGAAACGCATTGGCTTGGGGGCGGTTACGCTAGTTTCTGCAGCTGTTTTGGCAGCTTGTGGGGGTAGCAGTTCATCGTCATCTTCAAGCAGTGATGAAATTAATTGGTATGTGCCAACAGAAATTAGCACTTTGGATATTTCAAAAGTTACAGATACTTATTCGTCAATTGCTATTGGTAACTCAGGAAGTAACCTTCTTCGTCGTGATGAAGATGGTAATTTACAACCTGACTTAGCTGAAAGCGTTGAGGTATCTGATGACGGTTTGACATATACAGCAACATTACGCGACAATTTAAAATGGTCTGACGGTAGCGATTTGACTGCTGAAGACTTCGTTTATACATGGCAACGTATTGTTGATCCATCAACAGCTTCAGAGTATGCTTATCTTGTATCAGATGCGCACGTTTTAAACGCTGAAGAAGTTATTGCAGGAACTAAAAGTGTTGACGAACTAGGCGTTAAAGCTGACGGAAATAAAGTCATCTTTACATTGTCTAGCCCATCACCACAATTTGAAAGTCTTCTTTCATTTGCAAACTTTATGCCACAAAGCAAAGAGTTTGTTGAAGAACAAGGAGATGATTACGGAACAACTTCTGACAACGCTTTGTACTCAGGACCATATACTGTTGAAGATTGGGATGGTACGAGCGGAACATTCACACTTGTGAAAAACAAATATTATTGGGATGCTGATAACGTTAAAACTAAAAAAGTAAACGTTCAAACTGTTAAGAAAGCTGACACAGCCGTACAAATGTATAAAGACGGTGAGCTTGATACAGCTAGCATTTCAGGAACAGATGCAATCTATAACGCTAATAAAAACCGCGATGATGTTGTAGATGTTCCAGAAGCAACAACAGCTTACATGGTTTACAATGAATCCGGTTCAACAGAAGCTTTGACAAATACAAAAATTCGTCAAGCACTTAACTTGGCAACTGACCGTGAAGGTATTGTAAAAGCAGCTATTGATACAGGTTCTACGGCAGCTAATGCTTTGGTTCCAACAGGACTTGAAACATTACCTGACGGAACTGACTTGTCTGATTATGTTGCTGCTGATTACAGCTATGATGAAGACGAAGCTGCAAAACTCTTCAAAGAAGGTTTGGCAGAGCTTGGTACTGACTCAATTACATTGACAATCACAGCTGATTCAGATAACGCTGTTGCTAAAGCTGCAGTTGACTATATTAAACAAACATGGGAAAATGCTCTACCAGGTTTGACAATTGAAGAAAAATTCGTCACTTTCAAACAACGTCTGCAAGACTCTAAGAATCAAAACTTTGATATTGTAGTATCGCTTTGGGGTGGTGACTATCCAGAAGGTTCTACTTTCTACGGATTGTTTACTTCAACATCTTCATACAACTATGGTCAAATTTCTGATGCTGCCTACGATGCTGCTTACCAAAAAGCTCTTACAACAGATGCTTTAGATCCAGCTGCAGCAGCTGAAGATTATAAGACAGCGGAAGCAGAGCTTTATAACAATGCTCACTATAACCCACTTTACTTCCGCAGTACAAAATCACTTCAAAACCCATCAATCAAGGGACTTGTTCGTAATTCTACTGGATTACAAGTTGACTTTACATACGCTTATAAAGAGGATTAATCTTTAATAGTGACTATATTGGGCAAGAATTGGTTGCGACCAATTCTTGCTTTTGTTGACAGGAAATTTTCTTCTCCTGCCAACAAAAGCAATAAAGAGAAGGAAATATTATGGTAAAATACATTCTTAAACGTGTTGCGATTCTGCTTGTAACACTCTGGGTCGTGGTTACCCTGTCGTTTTTCCTCATGCAAGTTATGCCTGGGACACCTTACAATAACCCAAAACTAACTGATGAGATGATTGCTCTAATGAACAAACAATATGGTTTGGATAAGCCAGTATGGCAACAATACCTTACTTATCTTTGGAATGTTCTTCACGGTGACTTTGGTACAAGTTACCAATCAATTAACCAACCAGTATCACGTTTGATTTCACAACGTTTGGGTGTTTCTATCCAACTTGGTGTTCAAGCACTTGTTATTGGACTTATTGCTGGTATTTTGGTTGGTGCTGCTTCAGCACGTAACAAAAATAACTGGATTGACGGTGTCCTTAGTGTCATCTCAACATTAGGTATTTCTGTGCCTTCATTCATTATCGGTCTTTTCCTTTTGGTACTTCTTGGTTTCAAATGGAGCTTATTCCCACTTGCTGGTTGGGGAACATTTGCACAGACTGTCATGCCATCAATTGCCTTGGCAATTCCAGTATTTGCTCAAGTAACACGTTTCTTCAGGGGACAAATGATTGAAACATTGAGTTCAGATTATATCCAATTAGCAACTGCTAAAGGGTTGACTAAACGTCAAGTAACTCGTAAGCACGCTTACCGTAACTCAATGATTCCAGTATTAACTTTGGTTGGACCTATGGCGGCAAACCTTTTGACAGGTTCAGCATTGATTGAACAAATTTTCTCAATTCCAGGAATTGGTCAACAATTTGTCACATCTATTCCAGCTAAAGACTACCCAGTAATCATGGGGACAACTATTGTATATGCAATGATGTTGATGGTTGCCATTTTGGTAACAGATATTGCAACAAGTATCGTTGACCCTCGTGTACGCTTGCAGTAAGGAGAATAACATGGCAGAAAAAAATAGAGAATTTAAACTTGTTGGCGTTGGTTCAGCCAGCTCACAAGAAAAAATCGAAAAGCCTGCTCTTTCTTTCATGCAAGATGCTTGGCGTCGTTTGAAAAAAAATAAATTAGCTGTCGTTTCAATGTGGTTCTTGGCTATCTTGATTGTCTTTTCAATGATTTCAGTCGTTTTAGTTCCGCGTGATGATGCTAATGCATTTAACACAAAAGAAGTTACGACATATCGTAACCTTCCACCAAAAATTAGTGATAATCTTCCATTCTGGAATGGTACAATTACTTATTCTGGAAATACAGAAGCAACAGATGTTTATGCTGACCAAGGTGTACCAGAAGGAACAAAATTCATTTTAGGTACTGATAATTTGGGACGTAGTATCGCCAAACGTATTATTGTCGGTGTTCGTATTTCCCTTCTTATCGCAATCGTAGCTACTTTGATTGACCTCTTGATTGGTGTAACATACGGTTTAATTTCAGGTTATGTCGGTGGTAAAGTCGATATGATTATGCAACGTATCATTGAAGTTATTTCATCAATTCCTAACTTGGTTATTGTAACAATGCTAGGACTTTTGCTTGGTAATGGTGTCACATCAATCATCATTTCAATCGCTATCGTCGGTTGGACTTCAATGGCTCGTCAAGTGCGTAACTTAACACTTTCTTATCGTGAACAAGAGTTTGTCCTTGCAGCTCGTTCATTGGGTGAAAGTGCGCCAAAAATTGCCTTTAAACATATTCTTCCAAACATTTCAGGGATTATTATTGTTCAAATCATGATGACAGTTCCAAGTGCCATCATGTACGAAGCTGTTCTTTCAGCTATCAACCTTGGGGTGAAACCACCTACAGCATCACTTGGTTCATTGATTACTGATGCCCAAGAATATTTACAATATTACCCTTATCAAGTTATTTTACCAGCCCTTGCTTTGGTATTGATCTCACTTGCTTTCATCTTATTAGGTGATGGACTTCGTGATGCATTCGATCCAAAATCTGGTGATCGTTAGGAGGAAAAACTATGACTGAAGAAACAATTTTACAAGTTAAAAACCTCCGTGTAGATTTCCATACCTATGCTGGGGAAATTAAAGCTATTCGTGATGTCAGCTTTGACTTAAAAGAAGGTGAAACGCTTGCCATTGTTGGTGAGTCAGGTTCAGGTAAATCTGTAACAACAAAAACGTTGATGGGCTTGTCAGCTTCAAATGCAGAAGTTACAGGAGACATCGATTTCAAAGGTAAAAAATTAACAGAATTAAAAGAAGACGAATGGATTAAGGTTCGTGGAAATGAAATTGCAATGATTTTCCAAGACCCTATGACAAGTCTTGATCCAACAATGAAAATTGGTCAACAAATTGCTGAACCAATTATGATTCATGAAAAAGTTTCTAAACAAGAAGCTTTAAAACGTGCTTTGGAACTCATGAAAAATGTCGGTATTCCAAATGCAGAAGAACATATTAATGATTATCCGCACCAATGGTCAGGTGGTATGCGTCAACGTGCTGTTATTGCGATTGCCTTGGCAGCAAACCCAGATATTTTGATTGCTGATGAACCTACAACAGCCTTGGACGTAACCATTCAAGCACAAATTTTGAATTTGATGAAACAAATTCAAAAAGAACGTGGTTCATCAATCGTCTTTATCACACATGACCTTGGTGTTGTTGCGGGTATGGCTGATCGTGTTGCTGTTATGTATGCTGGTAAGATTATTGAATATGGAACAGTAGATGAAGTATTCTATAACCCACAACATCCATATACTTGGGGGCTTTTGAATTCAATGCCAACAACTGATACTGAAGCAGGAAGCCTTCAATCTATCCCAGGGACACCGCCAGATCTCCTTAATCCACCAAAAGGTGATGCTTTTGCACCACGTAACGAGTTTGCTTTAGATATTGATTACGAAGAAGAACCACCAATGTTTAAAGTTAGTGATACGCATTTTGCAGCTACATGGTTGTTAGATGAACGTGCACCTAAAGTAACACCACCATTACCAATTCAAAAACGTTGGGCAAAATGGAAAGAACTTGAAGGGAGAAAAGCTTGATGACTGAAAATAGAAAAAAGCTTGTTGAACTTAAAAATGTATCATTGACTTTTAATGAAGGTAAAAAGAACGAAGTAAAAGCTATTGATAATATCAGTTTTGATATTTACGAAGGTGAAGTTTTCGGTCTTGTTGGAGAATCAGGTTCTGGTAAGACAACCATTGGTCGTGCTATTTTGAAATTGTACGACATTAATAAAGGTGAAATTGATTTTGATGGCGAAACTATCTCTCACCTTAAAGGAAAAGAATTGCACGAATTCCGTAAAAATGCTCAAATGATTTTCCAAGACCCACAAGCTAGTCTTAATGGTCGTATGAAAATTCGTGACATTGTTGCGGAAGGACTTGACATCCATAAATTAGTTAACAGTAAAGAAGAACGTGACCAAAAAGTTCAAGATTTACTTGCTTTAGTTGGACTTAACAAAGACCATTCAACACGCTATCCACATGAATTTTCAGGTGGACAACGTCAACGTATTGGTATCGCTCGTGCTCTTGCTGTTGAACCAAAGTTCATCATTGCCGATGAACCAATTTCAGCCCTTGACGTGTCAATCCAAGCTCAAGTTGTTAACCTTATGCAAAAACTTCAAAGAGAACAGGGGTTAACATATCTCTTTATCGCTCACGATTTGTCAATGGTTAAATACATCTCAGATCGTATTGGGGTTATGCACTGGGGTAAAATGCTTGAAATTGGAACATCTGATGATGTCTATAATCATCCAATTCACCCATATACTAAGAGCTTATTGACTGCAATTCCAGAACCAGACCCAGAATCTGAAAGAAATCGTATCCATGAAGAATACGATCCAAGTGCAGAACTAGATGGCCAACCACGTGAAATGCGTGAAATTACACCTGGCCACTTTGTTCTTTGTACAGAAGCAGAAGCAGAAGCTTATAAACAAGAATTATAAGACAAAGAGAAGGGGTTCCTTCTCTTTTTTTGCATATCTAAATTTCAGCCTCTAATCGCTCTCTTTCCCCACTCTACACCCTTTCTACAAGCTCCTTAGTCAATAATCTTACCACCCCCACCCAAAAGGGAACAAGGCACACTTAAAAAAGTTCAGAGAATCGGTTGACAGTTTTTCCTAAGTTTAGTATACTAGATGAGCTGTCGCAAGAGGGCAGGTCTTAGGTTTACAGAAAAGCTAAAAAAGTTCTTGACAAAGTAAGCTTGAGATGATACACTAATATAGCTGTTGTCCGAGAGGGGTGCGGCGGAAATCGGATTGAAACAGAGTTGAAAAAAACTTGAAAAAGTAGTTGACAAGCTGTTTCAGATTTGATAGAATATAGAAGTTGTCTCGCAAGAGGCAAAGACCTTTGAAAACTGAACAAGACGAACCAAACGTGCGGGTTGAGAAATCGACCTGTTAAGAAAATAAATCTGTCAGTGACAGAATGAGAACAAGATTAAATGAGAGTTTGATCCTGGCTCAGGACGAACGCTGGCGGCGTGCCTAATACATGCAAGTAGAACGCTGACTACTTTAGCTTGCTAGAGTAGAAGGAGTTGCGAACGGGTGAGTAACGCGTAGGTAACCTGCCTACTAGCGGGGGATAACTATTGGAAACGATAGCTAATACCGCATAACAGTGTTTAACACATGTTAGATGCTTGAAAGATGCAAATGCATCACTAGTAGATGGACCTGCGTTGTATTAGCTAGTTGGTGGGGTAACGGCCTACCAAGGCGACGATACATAGCCGACCTGAGAGGGTGATCGGCCACACTGGGACTGAGACACGGCCCAGACTCCTACGGGAGGCAGCAGTAGGGAATCTTCGGCAATGGGGGCAACCCTGACCGAGCAACGCCGCGTGAGTGAAGAAGGTTTTCGGATCGTAAAGCTCTGTTGTAAGAGAAGAACGTGTGTGAGAGTGGAAAGTTCACACAGTGACGGTAACTTACCAGAAAGGGACGGCTAACTACGTGCCAGCAGCCGCGGTAATACGTAGGTCCCGAGCGTTGTCCGGATTTATTGGGCGTAAAGCGAGCGCAGGCGGTTTAATAAGTCTGAAGTTAAAGGCAGTGGCTTAACCATTGTTCGCTTTGGAAACTGTTAAACTTGAGTGCAGAAGGGGAGAGTGGAATTCCATGTGTAGCGGTGAAATGCGTAGATATATGGAGGAACACCGGTGGCGAAAGCGGCTCTCTGGTCTGTAACTGACGCTGAGGCTCGAAAGCGTGGGGAGCAAACAGGATTAGATACCCTGGTAGTCCACGCCGTAAACGATGAGTGCTAGGTGTTAGGCCCTTTCCGGGGCTTAGTGCCGCAGCTAACGCATTAAGCACTCCGCCTGGGGAGTACGACCGCAAGGTTGAAACTCAAAGGAATTGACGGGGGCCCGCACAAGCGGTGGAGCATGTGGTTTAATTCGAAGCAACGCGAAGAACCTTACCAGGTCTTGACATCCCGATGCTATTTCTAGAGATAGAAAGTTTCTTCGGAACATCGGTGACAGGTGGTGCATGGTTGTCGTCAGCTCGTGTCGTGAGATGTTGGGTTAAGTCCCGCAACGAGCGCAACCCCTATTGTTAGTTGCCATCATTCAGTTGGGCACTCTAGCGAGACTGCCGGTAATAAACCGGAGGAAGGTGGGGATGACGTCAAATCATCATGCCCCTTATGACCTGGGCTACACACGTGCTACAATGGTTGGTACAACGAGTCGCAAGTCGGTGACGGCAAGCAAATCTCTTAAAGCCAATCTCAGTTCGGATTGTAGGCTGCAACTCGCCTACATGAAGTCGGAATCGCTAGTAATCGCGGATCAGCACGCCGCGGTGAATACGTTCCCGGGCCTTGTACACACCGCCCGTCACACCACGAGAGTTTGTAACACCCGAAGTCGGTGAGGTAACCTTTTAGGAGCCAGCCGCCTAAGGTGGGATAGATGATTGGGGTGAAGTCGTAACAAGGTAGCCGTATCGGAAGGTGCGGCTGGATCACCTCCTTTCTAAGGAAAAAACGGAAGCACGTTTGGGAAGTCTTGTTTAGTTTTGAGAGGTCTTGTGGGGCCTTAGCTCAGCTGGGAGAGCGCCTGCTTTGCACGCAGGAGGTCAGCGGTTCGATCCCGCTAGGCTCCATTGAATCGAAAGATTCAAGATGATTGTCCATTGAAAATTGAATATCTATATCAAATTCCACAATTAGAAATAATTGTAGAAAGTAACAAGAAATAAACCGAAACGCTGTGATTTAATGAGTTTAAGGTCAGAAGACCAAAATAAGGTTAAGTTAATAAGGGCGCACGGTGGATGCCTTGGCACTAGAAGCCGATGAAGGACGTGACTAACGACGAAATGCTTTGGGGAGTTGTAAGTAAACATTGATCCAGAGATGTCCGAATGGGGGAACCCGGCATGTGATGCATGTCACTCATTACTGTTAAGGTAATGAAGAGGAAGACGCAGTGAACTGAAACATCTAAGTAGCTGCAGGAAGAGAAAGCAAACGCGATTGCCTTAGTAGCGGCGAGCGAACTGGCAAGAGGGCAAACCGATGTGTTTACACATCGGGGTTGTAGGACTGCGTTGTGGGACGCAAGATTATAGAAGAATTACCTGGGAAGGTAAGCCAAAGAGAGTAACAGCCTCGTAATCGAAATAGTCTTAAACCCTAGCAGTATCCTGAGTACGGCGAGACACGAGAAATCTCGTCGGAATCTGGGAGGACCATCTCCCAACCCTAAATACTCTCTAGTGACCGATAGTGAACCAGTACCGTGAGGGAAAGGTGAAAAGCACCCCGGGAGGGGAGTGAAATAGAACCTGAAACCGTGTGCCTACAACAAGTTCGAGCCCGTTAATGGGTGAGAGCGTGCCTTTTGTAGAATGAACCGGCGAGTTACGATATGATGCGAGGTTAAGTTGAAGAGACGGAGCCGTAGGGAAACCGAGTCTTAATAGGGCGGCTTAGTATCATGTCGTAGACCCGAAACCATGTGACCTACCCATGAGCAGGGTGAAGGTGAGGTAAAACTCACTGGAGGCCCGAACCAGGGCACGTTGAAAAGTGCTTGGATGACTTGTGGGTAGCGGAGAAATTCCAAACGAACTTGGAGATAGCTGGTTCTCTCCGAAATAGCTTTAGGGCTAGCGTCGATGTTAAGTCTCTTGGAGGTAGAGCACTGTTTGATTGAGGGGTCCATCCCGGATTACCAATATCAGATAAACTCCGAATGCCAATGAGATATAATCGGCAGTCAGACTGCGAGTGCTAAGATCCGTAGTCGAAAGGGAAACAGCCCAGACCACCAGCTAAGGTCCCAAAATATATGTTAAGTGGAAAAGGATGTGGGGTTGCACAGACAACTAGGATGTTAGCTTAGAAGCAGCTATTCATTCAAAGAGTGCGTAATAGCTCACTAGTCGAGTGACCCTGCGCCGAAAATGTACCGGGGCTAAAACATATTACCGAAGCTGTGGATACCTTTTAGGTATGGTAGGAGAGCGTTCTATGTGTGAAGAAGGTGTACCGTGAGGAGCGCTGGAACGCATAGAAGTGAGAATGCCGGTATGAGTAGCGAAAGACAGGTGAGAATCCTGTCCACCGTAAGACTAAGGTTTCCAGGGGAAGGCTCGTCCGCCCTGGGTTAGTCGGGACCTAAGGAGAGACCGAAAGGTGTATCCGATGGCCAACAGGTTGATATTCCTGTACTAGAGTATATAGTGAAGGAGGGACGCAGTAGGCTAACTAAAGCGTGCGATTGGAAGAGCACGTCTAAGCAGTGAGGTGTGATATGAGTCAAATGCTTATATCTATAACATTGAGCTGTGATGGGGAGCGAAGTTAAGTAGCGAAGTTAGTGATGTCACACTGCCAAGAAAAGCTTCTAGCGTTAATTATACTCTACCCGTACCGCAAACCGACACAGGTAGTCGAGGCGAGTAGCCTCAGGTGAGCGAGAGAACTCTCGTTAAGGAACTCGGCAAAATGGCCCCGTAACTTCGGGAGAAGGGGCGCTGGCTTAGAGTCAGCCGCAGTGAATAGGCCCAAGCAACTGTTTATCAAAAACACAGCTCTCTGCTAAATCGTAAGATGATGTATAGGGGGTGACGCCTGCCCGGTGCTGGAAGGTTAAGAGGAGCGCTTAGCGTTAGCGAAGGTGTGAATTGAAGCCCCAGTAAACGGCGGCCGTAACTATAACGGTCCTAAGGTAGCGAAATTCCTTGTCGGGTAAGTTCCGACCCGCACGAAAGGCGTAATGATTTGGGCACTGTCTCAACGAGAGACTCGGTGAAATTTTAGTACCTGTGAAGATGCAGGTTACCCGCGACAGGACGGAAAGACCCCATGGAGCTTTACTGCAGTTTGATATTGAGTATCTGTACCACATGTACAGGATAGGTAGGAGCCTACGAAATCGGGACGCTAGTTTCGGTGGAGGCGTTGTTGGGATACTACCCTTGTGTTATGGCTACTCTAACCTAGATAGGTAATCCCTATCGGAGACAGTGTCTGACGGGCAGTTTGACTGGGGCGGTCGCCTCCTAAAAGGTAACGGAGGCGCCCAAAGGTTCCCTCAGAATGGTTGGAAATCATTCGCAGAGTGTAAAGGTATAAGGGAGCTTGACTGCGAGAGCTACAACTCGAGCAGGGACGAAAGTCGGGCTTAGTGATCCGGTGGTTCCGCATGGAAGGGCCATCGCTCAACGGATAAAAGCTACCCTGGGGATAACAGGCTTATCTCCCCCAAGAGTTCACATCGACGGGGAGGTTTGGCACCTCGATGTCGGCTCGTCGCATCCTGGGGCTGTAGTCGGTCCCAAGGGTTGGGCTGTTCGCCCATTAAAGCGGCACGCGAGCTGGGTTCAGAACGTCGTGAGACAGTTCGGTCCCTATCCGTCGCGGGCGTAGGAAATTTGAGAGGATCTGCTCCTAGTACGAGAGGACCAGAGTGGACTTACCGCTGGTGTACCAGTTGTCTTGCCAAAGGCATCGCTGGGTAGCTATGTAGGGAAGGGATAAACGCTGAAAGCATCTAAGTGTGAAGCCCACCTCAAGATGAGATTTCCCATGATTTAATATCAGTAAGAGCCCTGAGAGATGATCAGGTAGATAGGTTAGGAGTGGAAGTGTGGTGACGCATGTAGCGGACTAATACTAATAGCTCGAGGACTTATCCAAAGTAACTGAGACGAATTGACAGCGCGTCGGAAACTTGTTAGAATATATAGGTATTCAATTTTGATTGGATAATCAATCAGAGTTAAGTGATGATAGCCTAGGAGATACACCTGTTCCCATGCCGAACACAGCAGTTAAGCCCTAGAACGCCTGAAGTAGTTGGGGGTTGCCCCCTGTTAGATATGGTAGTCGCTTAGCTTTTATCCGCCATAGCTCAGTTGGTAGTAGCGCATGACTGTTAATCATGATGTCGTAGGTTCGAGTCCTACTGGCGGAGTAAAGAAGACGGTGACAATAGCTGAGGCTGTTGTTTTTTTCTTACTTCATAAGCACTTTTGTGACCATGACAAAAATGTCATGGTCTTTTTGCGCTTTCCTTTTTATAATGGGATTACCTTTTAAGTAAGGGAAACTAACTGTCAAGGAGATTTGAAAATGATGGAAACCTTTGAAAGCTATTTTGAAAAGGTCAAACCGATTGTGCTTAAGTTGCGTCGTCACTATTTTGTCAAATTATGGGACTATGATGATTGGTTACAAGAGGGACGGGTGGTTCTGTTCCGTCTCCTGCAAGAAAAGCCAGACTTGTTGCAGGACGACTTGTCCCTTTATGCCTATTTTAAAACGAAGTTTTCCAACTATCTCAAGGATGTGATTCGCCATCAAGAGAGTTTGAAACGCAAGTTTAATCAGCTGCCATATGAGGAGATTAGTGACGTGGGGCATTGTTTGGCGCAAGCAAGCTTTCTGGATCTGGCGGATTATGTGGCTTATCAGGAGCGGCTGCAGGCGGTTGAGCAGCGACTGGGAGTAGGGGCACGAGAGAAATTGGCGAAGGTGATGCGAGGGGAGCGCTTTGAGGGCAAGAAGGCGTTTCTAACCCAAATTGAGCCCTTCTTTAACGAGTTTAAAAATAATTTCTAGATATTGAAAATATTATTTGGAGAGCACAAGGCTATAGAATAATAGAGATGCAAAAAAGCAGTTCGATATGAACTGCTTTCATAGACTACATATTATTATAAGTCAAATTCTTAGACTGGTGCGGCATAAACACCGTAAATTTCGGTATATGCAGATGTAAATGCTAAAACTTTTCCCATGTCATAGATACTTACGCCATATTTTGAAAAGGCCGCTGCAATGTCACTGTAATTATAGTAGGCAACATTATTTTCACCATATTCAATAGAGCTTGGTTCAACGGTAACGTCCCAACTATAAGAATAAGCATTTTCCACAACGAGTTTCGGTGCGTTTTGCCCCCTATATAAAACTACGATTTTATAATCGTTGTTAATGTAGTTTAGAGCATTAGGAATTTCTTGTGATTGCCAAGCTTGCAAGCAAGCTGCTCCATTGGCACCAAACAAATCTTTCCATGAATAGTCCTTTTCTGAACCTGAATTATCACCAGTATTATCTGTACTGCCTGTGTTACCAGTATTGCTAGTATCAGTTGAGGTATTCTTTTTAGCGTAGTTAATGAGTGTTGAAACGACACTTTTAGCGTTGTCATAAAGTTCGTTGGTTGAACGGTTAATAAATCCGAAATTCTCGCTTGATGAGTAGTCATTATCAGCATTATTATCCCAAAGGACACATACAAAGCCAGCGCTAGTAGCCTGAGTCATGTAGTCTTTTGCCCAAGCAACGCGTTCGTCTGTATTGTTGAAATCTGAGGCACCAAATTCACCGATAATAATTGGAGCATTTTTTTCGCTTTGAATCTTTTTAAGGTCGTTCATGATACTTTTTAGAGTATCTGGATTATAGCCCCCGTATTTGTTGTTGCTTTGGTATTTATGGCTTTCGCTACTATCCATTGTAAATGAATATGGTTCATAGGCATGGACGGAAATGGCGATATTTCCGCTGTTGCTAGGAATGTCAAGATGACTTAGCGCTTCGTAATTATCGGCTGCATGGTAAGAAGGAATCATTAGCAAACGTTCAGAGTTATAGCCAGAGGAATTGCTTCTTACGGTTGAAATGAACGTGCTGTTAAGTTGGTTAATATAATCCCACGAATATGAATCTCCATTTCCCCATTCTACAGAGGAGTTATAAGTTTGTCTTGGCTCGTTCATTCCTTCAAAAATAAGACGTTGGTCATAATTAGCAAAGGTAACTGAAAGCTGTTGCCAAATGTCTTTGAGTTTTGTTTTTGCGGTAGCAAGATTTGAATCATTAAAGTAATCTACGTTAACCCAATTTTCATGGTGAACGTTGATAATAACAAACATGTCATTATTGTAGGCGTAGTCAACTGTTTTTTTGACATAATCCAACCAATCTTGATTGATTTCGTAAGTTTGTGTGGCATTATTGTAGGTAAGATGTTGATACCAAGTTACTGGTATTCTCACTGTGTTAAATCCTAAAGATTTTACCTTGTCAAAAAGTTGTTGTGTTGGTTCAGGGTTTCCCCAAGCGGTAACGGATTGGACTGGAGTAGGATTGTCAGTCCAATAGGTTGCATCAAGTGAATTTCCCAAGTTCCACCCAATAGTCATTTTACTTGTGATTTCCCAAGAGTTAAGTCCAGTAGTTGCGGCATAAGCCACTTCAGTATTACTGTCAATAGCAAAGAGTGCCACTAGCGCTAGTATTAAAGCTGTAGTGATTTTTTTTAGATTCTTTGTTACTTTGTACATGTTTAGCTCCTCTGTTAGAATGTAAAAAGTTTTTAGTATAAACGTTTATAGCAATGTTAACGATTTGCCTGGTATGAATTATAATCAGGACATTCCGCTAGATAGCGGTTACATATGTATAATATTAGCCTATAGCAATTACTTTCTTATGTCAATACAGGTAAAATAGTGTTTGTTACCCGATAAAGTAGAGGTTTTGAATTGTTGTTTCTTATAAGGGAAAAATGTTTTGAACAGAAAAAGTATTTTGCTAATTTTTCAGTTTAGGCTTCAAGTACTGGAGATTTTGAGTTATGCCAATCTAATAAAAGGGAGAAAACTAAGAAACATAAAAATAATGACAACTTTAGTCAGTTTGAATTTTCTATATATCACAGTTTGATTAGTAGGGTTTATCATCAAAAATAAAACTCTGAGACTTTATTGCCTCAGAGTTTCGTGTGTAGAATTAATTTTGTTCTTCTGTGAAGAAAGCATTATATAAAGCGCGGACGGCTTGTTTTTCTTGTTCTGTTTGGGTTACAAACATGACAGAAACTTCACTTGAACCTTGAGAAATCATTTCAAGGTTGATGTGTTTATCTGAAAGAGCTTTGGTTGCTGTAGCAGTTACCCCGATATGGTTTTTCATATCTTCACCAACAATCATGATGATTGAAAGATTGTGCTCGATATCAACTTCATCAACACCTAACTCTCGTGTGAGGTAAGAGATGATTTCTTGTTC
Organism: Streptococcus gallolyticus subsp. gallolyticus DSM 16831; assembly: GCF_002000985.1. Lineage (NCBI taxonomy): Bacteria > Bacillati > Bacillota > Bacilli > Lactobacillales > Streptococcaceae > Streptococcus > Streptococcus gallolyticus. The sequence goes on from NZ_CP018822.1 coordinate 401,676, forward strand.
TTTGATTGGTGTTAATTCGCGTTCACGGACGATAACTGACATATCGTCGATACCTGTTGGCATGTGTTCCCAACGGATATTGAGGTCTTCTAAAATTTGGAGGACTTTTCGACCAAATCCGACTTCGCGGTTCATGAGGTATTTAGACATGTTGATACTTGCGAAGTTATCATCTGCAGCGATACCGATGACAGGAATTGTAGGTCCGCTGTGTTTTAAAGTAATACGTGTCCCTGGGTGGTCAGGATTATTTGTATTTTTAATGACAAGTGGAATTTTACCACGGTAGGCAGGAATCAACGCTTCGTCATGTAGGACAGAGAACCCTGCATAGGCAAGCTCACGCATTTCTCTGTATGTTAATTCTTTAATAGTGTGGGGTTTATGGACAACGCCTGGGTGGGCTGCAAAAATACCATTAACATCAGTAAAGTTTTCATATAAATCAGCTTTGACACCAGCGGCAACGATAGAACCTGAAATATCTGACCCACCACGTGAGAAGGTACAAATTTGCCCATCAGTTGTTACACCAAAGAAGCCAGGGATAACAAGGACTTCTTCAGAATCACGTAATTCTTCAAGCTTGTCATAACTTGACGGAAGAATACGAGCGTTTCCTGGTTCACTAGATACGATGATTCCAGCCTCTTTAGGGTGAACATAACGAGCAGCAATACCGTTTTTACGGAAGTATTCCGCAACGAGTTTTGCGTTATTGTCCTCACCAGCTGCTAGGAAGGTATCATAAAGAAAATCATTTCCGTCAATAGGAAGAGTTGCAAGATTTGTAATGGCACCAGCAATTTTGCTCACGATAGAAGAGTTTAAACCGAGTTCTTCTGCCATGGCTTGATAACGATTGATGATCCATTCTTGCGCAGCAGTAACGTCATCGCCAGCTGTATATGCTTTATAGTATTTAATAAGGGCGTCTGTTACCTTGGTATCTTCAGCGTTACGCTTACCTGGGGCAGACACAACGACAAAGCGTCGTTCTGAGTCTGATTTAACAATGTTCAATACTTTTTTGAGTTGCTCAGCAGAAGCGAGCGAGCTACCACCAAATTTGATTACTTTCATGACTTCTCCAAAATTTAAATTTGTAAACAATTATAGCAAAATTCTGAAAATTTGTCAGTAGTTTTTAAAAGAAAAAGATAGTATAATAGAGGAATGGAAAATTTTAATGCTATTATTTTTGATATGGACGGTGTATTATTTGATACAGAGACTTTTTATTATCATAGACGTGAAAAATTTTTAGCTGAAAAAGGAATTAGTATCAAGCATTTACCACCTAGTTTTTTTATTGGTGGAAACATGAAACAAATTTGGCGAGATATTTTACGTGATGATTATGAGAATTGGGATATTCACCAATTGCAAGAAGAATATACAACCTATAAGCATAATCACCCACTTCCTTATAAGGATTTAATTTTTCCAGATACTTTTGAAGTGATTAAGAAGCTTTATGATAATGGTTATCGTTTGGGCTTAGCATCAAGTTCAACAAAACATGATATTTTAAAGGCTTTAGACGATACAAAGATGAGAGCGTATTTCTCAGTTATTTTATCGGGGGAAGAATTTCCAAAAGGAAAACCTCATCCAGCTATTTATCAGGAAGCTGCTCGGCAATTAGGAACGAATCATGATAATATTTTGGTTGTTGAGGACAGTGAAAAAGGTATTCAAGCAGGTGTTTCTGCTGACTTGCAAGTTTGGGCAATTGAAGATAAGTTATTTGGAATGAACCAAAGCAAGGCAAATCGCTTGGTTGACAATTTGACTCAGATTTTTGAAGAACTTGTTGATTAAAGTAAGAAAAGGCGTGGAAAGGTAGCAATTATCGCTAGTTTTCCATTTTTTTATTACAATCATTTGATTGTTGAATTATTTATATATCAAATTATTTTTGTGAAATAAGTAGTTTTTACTTGATAAAAAAAGAAATAATATGCTAAAATAGCACTTGCTAAATAGTTAAATCATCAAACTATTTTTGTCCTATTTATTGGAGGTAATAGATGTCTTTTAATAATGTTATTTATGAAAAGGGCGAAGTGGCAACTTTAACCTTGAATCGTCCTGATATTTCAAACGGTTTTAATATCCCGACATGTCAAGAGATTCTTGAGGTTTTAGATAACGTTAAATCAGATGATTCTGTCAAGATTTTGGTTATTAAGGCAGTTGGAAAAGTTTTTTCAATTGGCGGTGATTTGGCAGAAATGCAACGTGCCGTAGAATCTGACAATGTTGAATCATTGGTTGAAATTGCTAGTTTGGTTAATAAAATTTCATTTGCAATGAAAAAATTGCCAAAGCCAGTTATTATGAGTGTAGATGGTGCGGTTGCGGGAGCAGCTGCAAATATGGCTGTCGCTGCAGATTTTGTTGTTGCTAGTGAAAAAGCTAAATTCATTCAAGCTTTTGTTGGTGTAGGTCTTGCGCCAGATGCTGGAGGCCTTTTCTTAATGAGCCGTGCGATTGGTACAACTCGTGCCATTCAATTGGCAATGACTGGGGAAGGTTTAAATGCCCAAAAAGCGCTTGAATATGGCATTGTTTACCGACTATGCGAGTCTGAAAAGCTTGAACGAACAACAAATCAACTCACAAAACGTTTGCTACGAGGCTCAGCAAATTCTTACCGTGCGATTAAAGAAATGTCATGGAAGGCATCTTTTGAAGGTTGGGAAGATTATACGTCACTTGAATTGCAACTTCAAGAAGAACTAGCATTTAAGGAAGATTTTAAAGAGGGCGTCCGTGCTTTTGCTGAAAAACGTCGTCCAAAATTTTCAGGAAAATAATGTAAGAAGATGATTCGATTTTCAAATTATTGAATGGAAGAATCTTAAATATCTTGCAAAATGTTTTGATGTTTGATATACTTTGACTGTCAAAGTTTATTTAGGAGGTGAAATCTTGGATTATAATAGAATCAATGAATACCTTGTTGATATTTTTAATCGTGTTCAAGTCATTGAAGAGACAAGTCTAAGAACAAGTCAGTTCAATGATGTTTCATTAAAAGAAATGCATACCATTGAGATTATTGGTAAAAATTCTAATGTTACTCCAAGTGATATTGCTCGTGAGTTGATGTTAACGCTCGGAACAATAACCACTAGCCTGAATAAACTTGAGGCAAAAGGTTATATTGAAAGACGACGTTCAAAATTGGACCGCCGTGTTGTTCACTTAACTTTGACAAAAAAAGGAAGATTACTAGACAGACTTCATCATAAATTCCACAAAAATATGGTTATCCATATTGCGGAAGATATGAATGAAGAGGAATTTGAAGCCTTGGCTCAAGGGTTGAAGAATCTTCATAAGTTTCTTGAGGAGTTAATGTAATAATGGTATTTGCAAGAATTGCTCAGGCAGCAGCCTATGCCCCTGAACAAGTGATTACAAACGATGATTTGTCGAAAATTATGGATACTAGTGATGAGTGGATTTCATCACGTACTGGTATCAAAAGACGACACATCACTCGAAATGAAACAACTAGTGATTTAGGGACACAAGTTGCCAAGCAACTGATTTCTAAAGCTGGTTTATCGGCTGAAGATATTGACTTCATCATTGTTGCAACGATAACCCCTGATAGTTTAATGCCTTCTACGGCAGCACGTATTCAAGCGAATGTTGGTGCGGTTAATGCCTTTGCAATGGATTTGACGGCAGCATGTAGTGGTTTTGTATTTGCTTTGGCAACTGCGGATAAATTCATCCAGTCAGGTATGTACAAAAAAGGAATTGTGATTGGCGCTGAGACTTTGTCAAAAACGTTAGACTGGTCTGAACGTAGCAGTTCGGTTTTGTTTGGCGACGGTGCTGGTGGTGTCTTGATTGAGGCTTCTGAAACAAAACATTTCTTAGCTGAATCACTCCATACAGACGGCAGTCGTGGGCTTAGTTTGACTTCAGGGAAAGTTGGCTTGTCTTCGCCATTTTCAGAAGAAGAAACTGATGATAAATTCTTAAAAATGGATGGTAGAGCAATTTTTGATTTTGCAATCCGTGACGTTTCTAAGAGTATCAAGGCTTTAATTGAAGCTTCTGATGTGGCAGCTGAAGATTTGGATTATTTGTTTTTACACCAAGCTAATATCCGTATTTTAGATAAAATTGCTAAAAAAATTGGTGTTGATGTAGATAAACTTCCAGCTAACATGATGGAATATGGAAATACCAGTGCAGCAAGTATTCCGATTCTTTTATCTGAGTATGTTGATAAAGGATACATTAAATTAGACGGTTCACAAACAGTTCTTTTCTCTGCTTTTGGTGGAGGTTTGACATGGGGCAGTCTAATTGTTAAAATCTAGTTACAAACTTGTGTATAAGCACAAGATAAAATTTTTATTTATATTTATAAGGAGAAATAATCATGGCAGTATTTGAAAAAGTACAAGAAATTATCGTTGAAGAACTTGGTAAAGAGACAGATGAAGTAAAATTGGAAACTACTTTCGATGAACTTGATGCTGATTCACTTGATGTTTTCCAAGTTATTTCAGAAATCGAAGATGAATTCGACATCCAAATTGAAACTGAAGAAGGTCTTAATACTGTAGGTGACTTGGTTGCTTACGTTGAAGAAAAAACAAAATAATAGCATGGCTGGAGTTGGTGCTAAAAACTAACTCCACTATATTTAGTAGGAAGGGTTGTGGGATATGTAACTAAGACATTAGTGCTTATCTTACTCCCTCTCTTCTTATTATGATAGTTTGACTATCAAATTATTGTTTTATAAAGACTAAGAAGGTTTAATATGAAAACACGTATAACAGAATTATTAAATATAAAATATCCAATTTTTCAAGGAGGAATGGCATGGGTTGCTGATGGTGATCTAGCTGGTGCTGTTTCTAATGCTGGTGGTTTAGGTATTATCGGTGGTGGTAATGCCCCAAAAGAAGTTGTTAAAGCTAATATCGATAAAGTTAAAGAAATTACAGACAAACCTTTTGGTGTCAATATTATGCTTTTATCACCATTTGTTGATGATATTGTAGATTTAGTCATTGAAGAAGGTGTAAAAGTTGTCACAACAGGTGCTGGTAACCCTGGTAAATACATGGAACGTTTCCATGAAGCAGGTATTACAGTTATTCCAGTTGTTCCAAGTGTTGCTCTTGCAAAACGTATGGAAAAATTAGGTGCTGATGCAGTTATCGCAGAAGGTATGGAAGCTGGTGGACACATCGGTAAATTGACAACAATGACACTTGTTCGTCAAGTTGTGGATGCGGTAAATATTCCTGTTATTGGTGCTGGTGGTGTTGGTGATGGACGTGGTGCTGCAGCGATCTTTATGCTTGGTGCGGAAGCTATTCAAGTTGGAACACGCTTTGCAGTTTCTAAAGAATCTAATGCACACCAAAACTTTAAAGATAAAATCTTGAAAGCAAAAGATATTGATACCGTTATTTCAGCGTCAGTTGTTGGACACCCAGTTCGTGCTGTCAAAAATAAATTAACAACATCATATGCACATGCTGAAAAAGATTTTCTAGCTGGACGTAAGACGGCAGAAGATATTGAAGTGCTTGGTGCAGGTGCTTTACGTAATGCGGTTGTTGACGGTGATGTTGTTACTGGTTCAGTTATGGCCGGTCAGATTGCAGGGCTTATTCGTAAAGAAGAAACTTGTGAAGAAATCTTGAAAGACCTTTACTATGGCGCTCAAGAAGTCATCTTGGAAGAAGCTAAACGTTGGTCTGATTAGTGATAAAGACTAAAAAACTTTAATATAAAATAAACCAATTTTCCCGCTTAGGAGGATTTAATGACAAAAACAGCCTTTTTATTTGCCGGTCAAGGGGCTCAAAAACTTGGAATGGCAAGTGATTTATATGAGAAATATCCTATTGTTAGAGAAACTTTTGAACAAGCTAGCAGCATTCTCGGATATGATATTCGTGAATTAATTGACAATGAGGAAGATAAGCTCAACCAAACTCGCTATACTCAACCAGCGATTTTGACAACTTCGGTTGCCATTTTCCGCTTGTTGCAAGAAAAGGGATATCGTCCTGATATGGTGGCTGGTCTTTCTCTTGGTGAATATTCTGCTTTGGTGGCTTCAGGTGCTTTAAGTTTTGAAGATGCCGTTGCGCTTGTTGCTAAGCGTGGTGAATTTATGGAAACAGCAGCGCCAGCTGGTACTGGGAAAATGGTTGCTGTCATGAATACAGAGGCTTCATTGATTGAAGAAATTTGTCAAAAGGCTTCTAGCAAGGGAATTGTGACACCTGCTAACTACAATACACCTGCACAAATCGTTATCGGTGGAGAAACAGAAGCCGTTAATTATGCCGTTGAGTTGCTAAAAGAAGCAGGCGTAAAACGTTTAATTCCTTTGAAAGTTTCAGGACCTTTCCATACTGCTTTACTACAATCTGCTAGTGAACGTTTGGCAGAGGTTCTTGATAAGGTGACATTTTCTGAATTTCAAGTTCCTTTAATTGGCAATACAGAAGCAAAAGTTATGGACCATGCTGATATTAAAGCTTTACTTGCTAGACAAGTTAAGGAGCCTGTTCGTTTTTATGATTCTATCGAAACAATGCGTGAGCTTGGAATGACAGAAGTTATCGAAATTGGTCCTGGTAAAGTTTTGAGCGGATTTCTTCGTAAAATCGATAAGGCTATTCCAGCCTCAACGGTTGAAGATGAAGCTAGTTTAGAAGCTTTGCTAGAAAAATAGGAGAAAATCATGGAAATCAAAGATAAAAATGTTTTCGTAACGGGTTCAACTCGTGGAATTGGTTTAGCTATCGCACGTCAATTTGCTAGTCTTGGCGCTAATATTGTCCTTAATGGGCGTTCTGAAATTTCGCAAGATTTGATTGATAGTTTTAAAGACTATCACGTTAAAGTGATTGCTATTTCGGGTGATGTGTCAAATTTTGACGATGCTAAGCGTATGGTTGATGAAGCTATCAACGAGCTTGGTTCTGTTGATGTTTTAGTTAATAACGCAGGTATTACCAACGATAAATTAATGCTAAAAATGTCAGAAGCTGATTTTGAGTCTGTGCTTAAAGTTAATTTGACTGGTGCGTTTAACATGACACAATCAGTCTTAAAACCGATGACACGTGCTCGTCAAGGTGCTATCATTAACTTATCAAGCGTTGTTGGTTTGACTGGTAATGTTGGACAAGCTAACTACGCTGCTTCAAAAGCTGGTTTGATTGGTTTTACGAAATCAGTTGCTCGTGAAGTAGCTGCGCGCGGTGTTCGTGTCAATGCTATTGCCCCTGGTTTTATTGAATCAGATATGACTGATGCGATTCCTGAAAAAATGCAAGAAGCGATTTTGGCAGGAATTCCAATGAAACGCATTGGTAAAGCTGAAGAAGTGGCTTCTGTTGCTAGTTTCTTAGCACAGCAAGATTACTTGACAGGTCAAGTGATTGCTATCGACGGTGGTATGACAATGCAATAATCGATTGCTTTGTCTTGATGATTTTAATTAGAGTTGAAAATTTCTCTTAAAAGGAGACAAAAATGACATTAAATAGAGTTGTAGTTACAGGCTACGGTTTAACATCCCCTATTGGAAATACACCAGAAGAGTTTTGGAATAATCTTCACGACGGTAAAATTGGTATTGGACCAATCACTAAATTTGATAATTCTGAAATTCCTGTTCACAACGCTGGTGAAATTCACGATTTTCCATTTGATAAATACTTTGTTCGCAAAGATAAAAATCGTATGGACCAATATTCACTTTATGCGATTTATGCGACTTTAGAAGCTCTTGAAAATGCAAAACTGGATATGGACACTGTTGACCGTGACCGTACAGGTGTTATCGTGTCATCTGGTATTGGTGGTTTGCAAGAAATGCAAGAGCAAATTATTCGTATGCACGAAAAAGGAATCAAACGTATTCAACCAATGTTCATTCCGAAAGCTTTGTCAAATATGGCTGCAGGAAACATTGCTTTGCGTATTGGTGCTCGTGGTGTATGTAAATCAATCACAACAGCTTGTGCCTCATCTAATGATGCAATCGGTGAAGCTTTCCGTGAAATTAAATTCGGTTATCATGATGTGATCTTAGCTGGTGGTGCTGAATCAACAATCAATGAAATCGGTATTGGAGGTTTCAACGCCTTGACTGCCCTTTCAACAACAGAAGACCCAGCTCGCTCTGCTATTCCATTTGATAAAGACCGTAACGGTTTTGTGATGGGTGAAGGTGCAGGTGTCCTTGTTCTTGAAAGCCTTGAACACGCTCAAAAACGTGGTGCAACAATCCTTGCTGAAGTTGTTGGTTATGGTAGCAACTGTGACGCTTATCACCAAACAACACCAACACCAGACGGTTCTGGTGCGGCTAAAGCGATTAAATTGGCTATTAAAGAAGCAGGTATTTCTCCAGAAGATGTGGACTATGTCAATGCACACGGTACTTCTACACAAGCCAATGAAAAAGGCGAAAGCAAAGCTATCGTAACAGTTCTTGGTAAAGATGTTCCAGTTTCTTCAACAAAATCATTTACTGGTCACCTTCTTGGTGCTGCTGGTGCTGTTGAAGCTGTTGCTACTATCGAAGCACTTCGTCATAACTACATTCCAATGACAGCTGGTACACGTGAGTTGTCAGAAGATATTGAAGCCAATGTCGTTTATGGACAAGGTCAAGAAGCAGAGCTAGAATATGCTATTTCAAATACATTTGGCTTTGGTGGACACAATGCTGTTTTAGCATTTAAACGTTGGGAGGCGTAATGGTGAATATTTCAGAAGTAAAAGATTTGATGGCACAATTTGACCAATCAAGCTTACGTGAATTTTCATTTAAAACAGGTGAAGCTGAATTGACATTTAGCAAAAATGAATACACTTCACCAGTAGTACCACAACAAGCTAGTCAAGCTCCTGCTGCGGCACCAGTTGAAGTAGCAGCAACTGCTCCTGTGGCACCTGCGCAAGCAGCAAGCGATTCTGAAGAAACAGTTGTTGATACTGATATTTTTGCTGAAGGTGATGAAGTAACAAGTCCGCTTGTTGGTGTGGCTTATCTTGCTCCAGCTCCTGATAAACCAGCCTTTGTTTCAGTTGGAGATTCTGTTAAAAAAGGTCAAACATTGTTGATTATTGAGGCAATGAAAGTGATGAATGAAATTCCAGCTCCAAACGATGGTATTGTCACAGAAATTATGGTAAATAACGAAGATGTTGTTGAATTTGGACAAGGATTGGTACGTATTAAATGATTGATATTAAACAAATTCGTGAAGCTTTGCCACACCGTTACCCAATGCTTTTGGTTGACCGTGTGCTTGAAGTGAGTGACGATGAAATTGTTGCAATTAAAAATGTGACAATCAATGAGCCGTTTTTCAATGGTCATTTTCCAGAATATCCAGTAATGCCAGGCGTTCTTATTATGGAGGCTCTTGCGCAAACTGCTGGTGTTTTGGAACTTTCAAAAGAAGAAAATAAAGGGAAACTAGTTTTCTACGCTGGAATGGATAAAGTTCGTTTCAAGAAACAAGTTGTTCCAGGTGACCAATTGGTGATGACAGCAAAATTTGTCAAACGTCGTGGTACAATTGCTGTAGTTGAAGCAAAAGCAGAAGTTGACGGGAAATTAGCAGCTTCTGGCACATTGACATTTGCTATTGGCAGTTAAGAAGAATAGTAGTTTAACGTAAACTGTGACAACATAAAGAATTTTGACAAGGGTTGCAAAGATGCAATTCCTGATAGGAGGATAAAAGCAGACGTATGTTTAAAAAATTATTAATTGCCAATCGTGGTGAGATTGCGGTGCGTATTATTCGTGCAGCGCGTGAATTGGGAATCAATACGGTAGCTGTCTATTCTGAAGCGGATAAAAATTCTTTGCATACAATTTTGGCTGATGAAGCAATCTGTATCGGTCCAGCTCGTTCAACCGATTCTTATCTTAATATGAATGCTGTCTTGTCAGCTGCTATTGTGACAGGAGCGCAAGCCATTCACCCAGGTTTTGGTTTTTTAAGTGAAAATTCAAAATTTGCTACCATGTGTGAAGAAATGCACATCAAATTTATCGGTCCTAGTGCTGAAATCATGGATAAAATGGGTGATAAAATCAATGCTCGTGCTGAAATGATTGCTGCAAACGTACCTGTTATTCCTGGTTCTGACGGTGAGGTATTTACTGCAGAGGAAGCACTTGAAGTGGCTGATAGACTTGGTTATCCTGTTATGCTAAAAGCTTCTGCTGGTGGCGGTGGTAAAGGAATTCGAAAAGTCGAATCTGCAGAAGAACTTGTACCTGCCTTTGAATCAGCTTCACAAGAAGCTTTGGCGGCTTTCGGTAACGGTGCTATGTACATCGAAAAAGTCATCTATCCAGCTCGACACATCGAAGTTCAAATTTTAGGTGATTCTCATGACAATGTCGTTCATCTTGGTGAACGTGACTGCTCTCTTCAGCGTAATAACCAAAAAGTTTTAGAAGAAAGTCCATCAGTTGCTATTGGTAAAACCTTGCGTGCTCAAATTGGCGATGCCGCTATTCGTGCCGCAAAAGCAGTTCACTATGAAAATGCAGGTACGATTGAATTCTTGCTTGACGAGAAAACATCAGAATTTTACTTTATGGAAATGAACACACGTGTTCAGGTAGAACACCCTGTCACTGAGTTTGTTACTGGTGTTGATATTGTTAAGGAACAAATTCGTATTGCAGCAGGTCAACCATTATCTGTGACACAAGATGATATTACAATCACAGGTCATGCGATTGAATGTCGTATTAATGCTGAAAATCCGAAATTCAATTTTGCACCGAGCCCTGGTAAAATTACAGATTTGTATTTGCCAAGTGGTGGTGTTGGATTACGTGTTGATTCAGCTGTTTACAATGGTTATAGTATTCCACCTTATTATGACAGTATGATTGCTAAAATTATTGTTCATGGTGAGAATCGATTTGATGCTCTGATGAAAATGCAGCGTGCCCTTTATGAGTTAGAAATTGAAGGTGTTACCACAAATGCAGAATTCCAAATGGATTTAATTTCAGATGAGCATGTCATCGCTGGAGACTACGATACGTCATTCTTGATGGAGACTTTCTTGCCAAATTATAATAAAGAAAATGATTAGGAGATTTCATGGCTTTATTTAGTAAAAAAGATAAATACATTCGAATTACTCCCAATAACTCCCTAAACCAATCAGCGCCTCGTGAAGTACCAGAGGTACCTGATGAATTGTTTGCAAAGTGCCCAGCTTGTAAGCATATGATTTATCAAAAGGATTTAGGAGTGGCAAAAATTTGTCCAGCTTGTTCTTATAATTTTCGAATTTCTGCCAAAGAGCGCTTAGCTATTACCGTAGATGAAGGAAGTTTTGAGGAACTCTTTGCTGGGCTACAAACGCAAGACCCTCTTAAATTCCCAGGTTACCAAGAAAAATTAGCTAAAATGCGTGAAAAAACTGGACTTGATGAAGCTGTTTTGACTGGTAAGGCTTTGATAAAGGGGCAAAAAGTGGCGCTTGCCATTATGGATTCAAACTTTATCATGGCATCAATGGGGACAGTTGTTGGTGAAAAAATAACACGCTTATTCGAATTAGCAATTGGAGAAAAACTACCTGTTGTCATTTTCACAGCATCAGGTGGCGCTCGTATGCAAGAAGGTATTATGAGCTTGATGCAAATGGCAAAAATTTCAGCTGCTGTTAAGCGTCATTCTGAAGCTGGTCTGTTTTATTTAACGATTTTGACCGACCCTACAACGGGTGGTGTGACAGCAAGTTTTGCTATGGAAGGTGATATTATTATTGCTGAACCACAAGCTTTAGTCGGCTTTGCTGGACGACGTGTTATTGAAACGACTGTTCGAGAAAACTTGCCTGAGGATTTTCAAAAGGCAGAATTCCTTTTGGAACATGGTTTTGTTGATGCGATTGTTAAACGCACGGAAATGCCAGATGTTATTGCCAAATTAGTTGCGTTTCATGGAGGTGCTAAATGAGTAGCGATGTATCAAGAATATTGAAAGAAGCGCGTGACCAAGGACGTTTGACAACCTTGGAATACGCTGAACTCATTTTTGATGATTTCATGGAACTTCATGGTGATCGTCATTTTGCCGATGACGGTGCCGTTGTTGGCGGTATCGCACGCCTAGATGGTCGTCCTGTGACAGTTATTGGTATTCAAAAAGGAAAAAATTTACAAGAAAATCTCAAACGCAATTTTGGTCAACCAAATCCAGAAGGTTACCGTAAAGCATTACGTTTGATGAAACAAGCTGAAAAATTCGGTCGTCCTGTCGTTACGTTTATCAATACAGCGGGAGCTTATCCTGGTGTTGGTGCTGAAGAACGTGGGCAAGGGGAAGCCATTGCACGCAATCTACTTGAAATGAGCGACCTTAAAGTGCCAATTATCGCTATTATCATTGGTGAAGGGGGCTCTGGTGGTGCTCTTGCACTCGCTGTAGCTGATAAGGTTTGGATGCTCGAACACAGCATGTATGCGATTTTGAGTCCAGAAGGCTTTGCCTCTATTCTTTGGAAAGATGGCTCTCGTGCGACAGAAGCCGCTGAATTGATGAAAATCACAGCTGGTGAGCTTTATAATATGGGAGTAGTTGATAGAGTTATTCCCGAACATGGCTATTTTTCAAGTGAAATTGTTGAAATGATTAAAACAAATCTAATCACTGAATTAGATGAGCTTAGTCAACTACCATTGGAACAACTCCTTGAAAGTCGTTATCAACGTTTTAGAAAATATTAAAAAATCCCGCTTGTGCTAGCCTCAAATCCTGAAAAATTTCTTGGTTTGAGGATGGTTCAAGGGGATTTTTATTGTATTCTGGTTTCTTTAGTAAAAAACACCTGCTAGTCAGTTGGCTAGCAGGATATTTTATTATTTAGGTGAGATGACTTCAGCTCCACCCATGTATGGACGAAGAACTTCTGGAATTGTTACAGAACCGTCTTCGTTTTGGTAGTTTTCAAGGATTGCAGCGACTGTACGTCCAACGGCAAGACCTGAACCGTTAAGTGTGTGAAGAAGTTTAACTTTGCCGTCTGCTTCGTCACGGTAACGGATTTGGGCACGACGGGCTTGGAAATCTTCAGTATTTGAACAGCTTGAGATTTCACGGTAAGTATTTTGTGCTGGAATCCAAACTTCTAAATCATAAGTTTTAGCAGCTGAGAATCCCATATCGCCAGTACAAAGTGTGATAACACGGTATGGCAAACCAAGTTTTTGAAGAATGTTTTCAGCGTTAGCCACCATTTTTTCCAATTCGTCGTATGATGTTTCTGGTTTAGAGAATTTCACCATTTCAACTTTGTGGAATTGGTGAAGACGAATCAAACCACGTGTGTCACGACCAGCTGAACCAGCTTCTGAACGGAATGATGGGCTCATTGCTGTGAAGTAAACTGGAAGTTCTTTACCGTCAAGGATTTCACCACGGTAGTAGTTTGTAAGTGGCACTTCCGCAGTTGGGATAAGAACGTAGTCAGAGTCAGCTAATTCAAATGTGTCCTCTTTGAATTTTGGATATTGACCAGTACCGAACATTGAGTCATGGTTGACCATGTAAGGTGGGATAACTTCTGTGTAACCTTCTTTAGCGTGTTCATCCAACATAAAGTTGTAGATAGCACGTTCTAGGCGAGCACCAAGTCCTTTGTAGAAAAGGAAGCGAGAGCCAGTAACTTTGGCACCACGTTCCCAGTCAAGAATACCGAGGTCTTCACCAAGGTCCCAGTGAGCTTTGATGTCAAAGTCAAAGTCACGAGGTGTTCCCCAACGGCGAACTTCTACGTTTTCATCTTCGTCAGCCCCGACAGGAACATCAGCGGCTGGGATATTTGGAAGTGTAGTTGTGAATTCGGCTAATTTGTCATCGATTTCAGCTAATTCAGCATCAGTAGCTTTGATGTCTGCTGATAATTTTTGCATTGCGGCAATTTGTTCAGAAGCGTCTTCTTTGTTGCGTTTTGCTTGAGCGATAGCGGCAGATGCTGTGTTGCGTTCAGCCTTAGCTGATTCAGATTTGACAAGCAATTCACGGCGTTTGTCGTCAAGTTCTTTTAATTCAGCTAATTTTTCAGCAGCAACGCCACGTGTTGCTAATTTTTTAGCGACTTCGTCAAAATCATTACGAATACGTTTGATGTCTAACATAGTTTTCCTCCAGTAGTCTTCAGCGTTCATATGGCTAAATAAAGCTCAGATGAACAAAAAGCACAGCATGTAAACTTGCTGGAGCGCAATCGCGCGGTTCCATCCAGCTTCACATCCTGTGCACTTAATTTTCTATTTTTAAATGATATAACGGTAGAATTTCGGAATTATCACTCTATCTGCTCACAGCAACCGCAGACTTTCTGAAAGAGCTCCACTCTTACTTATCCGTACTCTTTATTATACTAGATTTATTTCCTTTTGACAAATCTTGATAGTCTTTTAATAATGGTTTGAACCAAGGTTAGCATACGGACAACTTTGTCGTTTCCGATATGTTGGCGAGCTACTTTTAGAATCTTTCCTGAATCTTTTGAGGCAAAAAGAAATTTACCTTTGTCAGTAAAGACTTCAAAGTGACGGCTGACTTTATTGCGAGAAACATTTGCTCCGATTTTTTCAATATTTTCCCAAGGAATTTGAATGTAATCTTCAACATTAGCATCGCTGTAAAATTCTAAGCCTTTATTTCCTAAAAGAAATTTGCCAACTTTTCCCCCCATACCGAGGTAAGAAACACCAGTAGTCGTTAATTCTACCGTAGAATTAATTGATTGTGCCATGTCATCTCCTCTGATAAGCTTTTAGTCTATTATAACATAATAAAAAAAGAAGGATCGAAATCCTTCCTTTCTTTTATTACATGATTCCGAAGAAGCGAGCGATGATACCAACGATGAACAATCCAATGATGATTGTGATTGGTGAAACTTTTTTCTTAAGCAACCACATACAGAAGAATGTGAGAAGAAGTCCCATCAAACCAGGAATCAATGAGTCTAATTGACTTTGAAGGGTATTAGTTTGTGTAGAAGTCAAGCTAAGTCCGTTAGCGACATCACCAAGAATACCTTGAAGTTCAGTACCTGTTACGTTTCCTTTAGGGAATTCGATGTAAGCACCCTCTGACAATTGAGTTGAAGGAAGATTTACAGTAAATGTAATTGATACCCAACGTTCAACCAAGACAGCAAGGATGAACATACCAAGGATTGAAGCACCTTTAGTGATTTTTTGGATAATACCACCTGAAAGGTCTTTAGTGATTTCAGAACCAGCTTTATAACCAAGCTCTTGAGTGTACCACAAGAATGCCATACGAATGATGTTCCATCCAAAGAAGAATAGGAGTGGACCAACAATGTTACCTGCCATAGCAAGTGAAGCACCAAGGGCACCAAGGATAGGACGAACAGTAAACCAGAAGACTGGGTCACCGACACCAGCAAGAGGTCCCATCATACCGATTTTAACCCCTTGGATAGCTGTGTCATCAATTTCAGCACCATTTGCGCGTTCTTCTTCAAGGGCAAGAGTTACACCGATGATCGGAGCAGCAACGTATGGGTGAGTATTGAAGAATTCCAAGTGACGTTCAAGAGCAGCAGCTCGGTCTTCTTTAGATGTATAAAGTTTTTTGATGGCAGGGATTAAAGCATATGCCCAACCTAAGTTTTGCATACGTTCGTAGTTCCAAGAACCTTGAAGGAAAGTTGAACGCCACCAAACTTTTTGACGGTCAGATTTTGATAATTGAAGTTTTTCAGTCATGTTTGTGCCCCTTTCTAGTAGTCTTCTAGGATATCGCCAATTGGGTCACCAGAACCTGAAGCAGTTCCGCCACCGTTTCCACCTTTTTCTGAAAGGTTAAGGTAGATGAAGGCAAGGGCAACACCGATTGTACCAAGTGCGATAAGAGTAAGATCAGAGACAGCTGCTACTGCAAAACCGATAGCGAAGAATGGCCATACTTCACTTGTAGCCATCATGTTGATAACCATAGCGTAACCTACGGCAACAACCATACCACCACCGACAGCCATACCACCTGACAACCAGTCTGGCATAGCGTTAAGAACAGATTGTACTACTGATGTTGGTACTGCAAGAAGAAGTGCAGCAGGAACAGCAATACGAAGTCCTTGAAGGAAAAGAGCAACTAAGTGAGTGCGTTCAACAGCAGCGATGTTTCCTTCTTTAGCGGCAGCGTCAGCACCGTGAACAAGGGCAACAGAAGCTGTACGAACAAGCATTGTAAGGAAAAGACCAGCAACAGCAAGAGGGATAGCAGTCGCAGTTGCAACAGCGATACCTTTAGTTGTGAAATCTCCACCTTTGACCATGATAATGGCAGCAGCTACTGAGGCGAGGGCAGCATCAGGCGCAACAGCGGCACCAATGTTAGCCCAACCAAGAGCGATCATTTGAAGTGAACCACCAAGGATGATACCTGCTTCAAGGTTACCAGTAACAAGACCGATAAGCGTGCAGGCAACTAGTGGTTGGTGGAATTGGAATTCGTCAAGGATACCTTCAAGACCAGCGAAGAAGGCAACTACAACGACTAAAATCATAGAAATAACTGACATTATTCTAGTTCCTTTCGTTTATAAAAGTTTTCAATGTGCAATAGGTAAGCCAGAAACCACGGCTTACTTAATTTGGATAAAAACAGGATGTTGAGTTTGTGTTTATGATAATCGGTAATGTATAGAAACGCTTACTTTTTATGTTAAACACAGCTCATATTATTGAACGTTTGCTTTTTTGATAAGATCAAACAAGTCTTTCTTAGAATCATTAGGGACTTTACGTACGTCAAATGTTACGCCAAGGTCACGTAATTTTTCAAATGTGGCAACATCATCTTTATCCATAGATAAAACGTTGTTAACCATTGTTTTACCTGTTGAGTGAGCCATTGAACCAACGTTAAGTTCTTTAATTGGCACACCGCCTTCGATAGCTTCAAGAGCTTCTTGAGGTGTTTCAAACAAGATAAGTGCATGTGTGTTACCAAAACGAGGGTCTTTAGATGCTTCAATCAATTTCTTGATTGGAACAACGTTTGCTTTAACACCGTTTGGCGCAGCTTGTTTAATCAAACCTTTACGCAATTCGTCTTTAGAGACTGTATCAGAAGCAACGATGATACGATCTGCTTTAGACGCTGGTGTCCAGTTTGTTGCAACTTGTCCATGAAGAAGACGTGTGTCGATACGAGCGAGGTTAATTTTAAGTTTACCATCACCGATGACAGTTCCTTCTGGGATAGCACCTTGAGGTGCAGCTTGTGCAGCAGCAGCTTCTTCAGCTGGGTTGAGTTCTTCAGGAAGTGCTTTAACACCGTCTTTAGACTCTTTAATGATATTTGCAACAACTTGTTCAACACCTGCATTAGCGTCCATCATACGCTCTGTGTAGGCTTGGATAAGCATTGGCAAATTGAGACCTGTAATGATAGCCATCTTGCGGTCTGGATTTTCACCCATCACGCGACTAGCTTGGTTAAATGGAGAACCACTCCAAAGGTCAGCTAGTACGAGGATTTCATCATCAGCATCAAATTGTGCGATAGCATCGTTGAAGTGTGCATACAAATCATCTGGTCCTTCGCTTGGCATGAAAGTTACGACTTGAACTTTCTCTTGTTCGCCAAAAATCATAGAACCTGATTGATGAATACCTTCAGCAAATTTACCATGGCTGGCAATAATAATACCGATACCCATTCTTGTTCTTCCTCCTTTTAAATATTTTTCGTTGAAACAAAAAAGAATAATCTCCTTCCAAGCGAACTTGGCAATTCTTTTCCGTTTCAACGAAATTTAAGAACGATATTATTGTAAAACGTTTTCAATAAAAAAGCAATAGCTTTTTGAGAAAAAATAGCACAAATCATGAAAAATTTTCAGAAACGCGCAGGATAAGACGACTGAATTTGACAGAAAAATAGCATTTGTTCGGATACTGCCGATCAAAAAATGAAAATGCTGTGAAAACGTTTTGAAAAGAATGAAAAAAAGAAAAAACTTCCCAAAAGAAGTTTTTTCATAAATTTATAGAAAAATTTTTTCAAGTTCTTTGGCAACACCGTCTTCTTCATTAGAAAATTCAGTTTGTTTATCGGCAAATGGCAGAAGAATGTCACTTGCATTTTTCATAGCGTAGCCTGTTCCAGCAAATGATAACATCTCGGTGTCGTTATGTTCGTCGCCAAAAGCAATCAAGTTATCTTGAGAGATATTGAGTGCTTTTAGGAGATATTTCAAAGCGTAAGCTTTGTTGATGCCTTTTGGTGAAAATTCGAGAATGTTAAGCGGACCACCCCAAGAATCAATTTCGATTTCGTAATTGAAGTGTTTACGCATTTCGTCAGCAAGAGCGTATTTATCTTGGTGACGTGTTTGCATGAGAATGCCGTTCGGATTTTCAGTGATTTTTTTGATGTCCATTGACATTTTTTCAGTAATTTCTGGGACACCGAAAAGTTGAGGATTTACGCGATTGTGGTCTTGGGCGCTAATATAGAATTTTTTTCGGTACTCGCTGGCAATAAAATCCGCTTCAATGCTTTGTTGCATATCAAGAACATCAAGCAGGTATTGCTTGTCAATCGTAACGCTATGTTCCCATTCCCATTTTTTCTCGGGTAAATGTGTGAGCGAGCCATTGAAAGAAATCATCGGAGTTGATAATTCAAGGCGGCGATAGTGTTCAAGTGCCATACGATAAGGACGTCCAGTTGCAATAACGACCTTATGCCCTTTGTTTTGAATTTTTTTAATCGTTTCAACGGTATAATCTGAAATGGTATTGTCGCTGCGCAACAATGTACCGTCTAAATCAAGTGCAATCATTTTCTTTGTCATAGCTGTTATTATAACAAAAAAGACTATTAAATTAAAAGAAAAGATTTCTATGCTATAATAGTAGTAATAAAAAATGAGGTTTTGGATTCATGTATAAAATTGTTTGGAGTCATTTATTTGCCCTAGGCATTATTTTGGGAGTTGTTTATTATCAGTCTAACATTGATGGCTTGATGAATGACGTCTTGTTTTCGTTGCTGACTTTGGAGATGGGATTTTTATTCTATTATTTTAAACACGTTTTGTTACGTGGCTTGGTTTTAATATTTTGGTGCTTTTTCTATCCTTATAATTTGAACGTTTTGTTTAGTGTGGCTGACACGTCTTGGGATACTGCCGCTTTATGGACATCAAATGGGATGAAATCTTTCATGCTTTATTTGGCAGTTCTTGTATTTGCCTTGATTGCTGGAACATTGAGCATACGGTTGATTTTAAATGCATTTAAATTAAATCATTACATTCAAGTATTCTTTGTAATGGGAATTGCATTTTTTGCTAGTCTGATGTTTCAAATTTTACGAACATTGGGAATTACTTGGAAAGTGATTTTATCACAACACCTCAATATTTTTGAGCAGGTCTCAAAAGCTCTGACAACAATTAATATGCCATTTATTCTAGGGTTAATGGTTGT
The DNA here is from genome assembly GCF_002000985.1 of Streptococcus gallolyticus subsp. gallolyticus DSM 16831. NCBI lineage: Bacteria > Bacillati > Bacillota > Bacilli > Lactobacillales > Streptococcaceae > Streptococcus > Streptococcus gallolyticus. The sequence continues at coordinate 421,228 of NZ_CP018822.1, forward strand.
GCAGGTGATGATGTTTGTTTTGTTGGATAATGATTAATTAAGCTAAGGAATTGTCCTTGGCTTTTATTTTTCAGTATTTTATCGCTTTGTTCTTGTGGTTATGCTTACTTTGTTTGTTAGTTTTAAAGGGCTTTTTAAGCTCTTTTTTGCTATAATGTCTGTTTAAAGAAAGGAGAAAAATATGGCTAAGAAAATTGTTTTTATTCATCTCTTTTTCGGGGTTATTGCTTTTGGCATTTACCATTATCATCTTGAAGGACCAGACCTTGTTTGGAATATGTTTTTAGCTTTGGTGGCTCTTGATTTTTCACTTGTTTCCTATTATATAAGTAAAAAAGTTGTAAGGGGATTAGGAGCTATTCTGTGGCTATTTTTTTATCCTAATACCTTCTACATGTTAACGGATATTGTTCATATGCAATTTACAAGTACAGTATTGTGGAACAAAACGAGTTTGATTTTGTATATGCTATATGTGTCTAGTATTTTGTTTGGTGTTCTTTGTGGGATTGAAAGTGTTAAAAATATTGTTCTTACTTTTAAACTAAAAAATTATTCTTTACGGTTGCTTTTTATTGGTGTTTTGTCATTTATTTCAAGTTTTGCTATCCATATCGGACGTTACGCCCGCTTGAATTCTTGGGATATTTTCACACGTCCAAAAACTGTTATTAGTGAAATTCTAGACGTTGTTAGCTGGGATGCTGTTCATTTTGTGTTAGGGTTTACATTTATTCAGATTTTATGTCTGGTATTTCTTGACCGAGAAAATTTCAAATAAAGTTATTGAAAAGTGAACAATCTTTTGGTAAAATATGTAAGTCGTTCGGAAATAGAACAAAAAGCGACTATTATTAACCTTATCAAAGGAGAAACCATTTTAAAATGGAAAAGTTTTTTAAACTTAAAGAACATGGTACAGATGTTCGTACAGAAGTAACTGCTGGTTTGACAACTTTCTTTGCAATGTCTTATGTTTTGTTTGTCAATCCGTCAATCCTCTCACAAACAGGAATGCCTGCACAAGGTGTGTTCCTTGCTACTATTATTGGTGCTGTTGTTGGTACATTGATGATGGCTTTCTATGCTAATCTTCCATATGCACAAGCACCAGGTATGGGACTTAACGCATTCTTTACTTATACAGTTGTCTTTTCATTAGGATACACTTGGCAAGAAGCGTTAGCAATGGTATTCATTTGTGGACTTATTTCACTTGTTATTACAGTAACGAAAGTTCGTAAATTGATTATTGAGTCAATTCCTGCAACATTGAAATCAGCAATTTCAGCAGGTATTGGTATTTTCCTTGCTTACGTTGGTATTAAAAATGCTGGTTTCTTGAAATTCTCTGTTGATGCAGGAACATACACAGTGTCTGGAACAGGTGCTGACAAAGGTCTTGCTTCAATCACAGCTAATGCCTCAGCTACACCAGGTTTGGTTGCTTTCAACACACCAACTGTTATCCTTGCATTGATTGGTCTTGCTATCACTATCTTCTTTATCGTTAAAGGTATCCGTGGTGGTGTTATTCTTTCAATCGCTGTAACAACTATTGTTGGTATTTTCATGGGTGTTGTTGATCTCGGTTCAATCAACTGGTCAGCGACTAACTTATCTGCTTCAATCAATGATTTGAAACAAGTCTTTGGTGTTGCTCTTGGAAGTCAAGGTTTGGGGTCATTGTTCTCAGATGCTTCACGTATCCCAGGTGTTTTAATGGCAATTCTTGCTTTCTCATTGACAGATATTTTTGATACAATTGGTACACTTGTTGGTACTGGTGAAAAAGTTGGTATTGTTGCCACAACTGGTGAAAATAAAGAATCTAAATCACTTGACCGTGCCCTTTATTCTGATTTGGTTGGTACAACATTAGGTGCGATTGCAGGTACTTCAAACGTAACAACTTACGTTGAATCAGCAGCAGGTATCGGTGCTGGTGGTCGTACTGGTTTGACTGCTCTTGTTGTAGCTGTTCTCTTTGCTATTTCAAGCTTCTTTAGTCCACTTGTTTCAATCGTTCCTACACAAGCAACAGCACCTATCCTTATCATCGTTGGTGTGATGATGCTTTCAAATCTTAAAAATGTTAAATGGGATGATTTGAGCGAAGCTATTCCAGCTTTCTTTACATCAATCTTTATGGGATTCAGCTATAGTATCACTTACGGTATCGCAGCTGGATTTATCACTTACACATTAGTTAAAATTGTGAAAGGTCAAGCTAAAGATGTTCACTTTGTTATGTGGATTTTGGATTTCTTGTTCATTCTTAACTTTGTTTGCTTGGCAATTTTGTAAGAGATATAGTTTTAGACGAAAGTTGGAGGAGAAATTCCTCCAGCTTTTTTAAATCCTTTTTAGGCGGTATTGAGTAGCTGTTTTAAGGTGTTTGGAGGATTAGAATTTTGAAATTTTATAATGAAAATAGGAGAAAAGTCGGACGAGACTTGGAAGAGTTTCAGTTTTTTGATATAATAGTTCCATGTTTTATAGTCACAATGAAGATGAGTTGATTGCTTATGGAAATCGGCTCGGTCAAGAATTACAGGCAGGAGATATTCTTGTTTTAACAGGAAATCTTGGTGCTGGTAAGACAACCTTAACCAAGGGAATTGCTAAGGGACTTGATATTCACCAGATGATTAAGAGTCCAACATACACGATTGTTCGGGAATACGAAGGACGTTTACCACTTTATCATTTAGATGTTTATCGTATCGGAAATGATCCTGATTCTATCGATTTAGATGATTTTTTGTATGGTGATGGCGTAACTGTGATTGAGTGGGGTGAGCTTCTTGAGACTGACTTGCTTGGTGATTATCTAGAGGTTGTTATTACGCCGTCAGGAGATGGGCGTGAAATAACACTACATGCTAACGGTTCACGGAGTCAAACGCTTTTGGAGGCGATTGAACGTGGCTGAGCAGGAAGTTATCATTGAGGAAGCGCAGCCTTCAGATGCCAAAGCTTTGATTGATTTACTTAATCAAGTAAATGCAGAAACAGATTTTATCATTTTAGAGAAGAACTTATCTCTTGATGATATGCAGACTTTTTTACGAACACGTGCAGAAGTCTTAAATGAAATTTGTTTGGTTGTTAGAGTTGGGTCTGAGCTTGCGGGAGTGCTTAATATTGTTAGCACGAACTCACCACAAACTAATCATATTGGAGATATTTTCATTGCATTGCAAGAAAAATATTGGGGATACGGGCTTGGTTCGCTTTTAATGGAAGTTGCTCTTGATTGGGCAGAGCAAACGCCAATGATTCGCCGTTTGGAGTTAACAGTTTAAGCTAGAAATAGCAGAGCTGTTCACCTTTATGAAAAGTTCGGTTTTAAGATTGAAGCTACGAAAGAACGTGGCGCAAAAACTAAAGATGGAGAATTTCTTGACGTCTACTTGATGAGTAGGTTGATAGACTAAAAGTAAACAAATGAAACTCGGAAAAAAAATTCTGCTAATGATAGCAGCAATCTTTGTAACAACAATTGTTGCCTTAGGTGTTTATATTACAACAGCTTACAATTTCTCAACAAGTGAGCTTTCAAAAACGTTTAAAGACTACAAGACGTCTGATTCTAGTAGTAATGCTATTGAGCAAACAAAACCTATCTCAATTCTTTTAATGGGGGTTGATACGGGAGATTCAGAACGTACGTCAACGTGGGAAGGTAACAGTGACTCTATGATTTTGGTGACTGTTAATCCTGAAACGAAAAAAACAACGATGACTAGTTTGGAACGTGACGTTTTGGTGACACTTACTGGACCAGAAGATAATGATATGAATGGCGTTGAAGCTAAATTGAATGCCGCATATGCTTCTGGCGGTGCGCAAATGGCTATCATGACGGTACAAAGTTTGTTGGATATTACTATTGATTACTATGTCCAAATCAACATGCAAGGTTTGGTAGATTTGGTTGATGCTGTTGGTGGTATTACCGTAACCAATAATTTCGATTTTGCCATTTCGATTGCTGAAAATGAACCTGAATATACAGCAACCGTTGAACCTGGTACTCACAAGATTAATGGTGAACAAGCTTTGGTTTACGCACGTATGCGTTATGATGACCCAGAAGGTGACTATGGACGTCAAAAACGCCAACGTGAAGTCATTCAAAAAGTCTTGAAGAAAATTTTAGCGCTTGATAGTGTAAGTTCATATAAAAAAATCCTTTCTGCTGTAAGTAGCAATATGCAAACAAATATTGAAATTTCATCTAGCACGATTCCAAGTCTACTTGGTTATACAGATGCTTTGAGTGATATTGAAACCTACCAACTACAAGGTGAGGATGCGACGATTAATGGTACATCATATCAGATTGTCACATCAGATCATCTGCTTGAAATTCAAAATAATATCAAGAAACAACTTGGTTTGGATGAAAGTACAACCTTGCAAACAACAGCTGTTCTCTATGAAAATCTCTATGGTAGTGGAACATCAAGTTCTTATGATAGTGGCTATGGTGATTATAGTAGTTCTAGCGGCTATGACAGTGGTTATAGTGATTACAATAGTGGTGGTTATAGCGACTATAGCACAGATACTTATTCTGATTACAGTGCTTATTCATATTAAGATAATAGAAGCTGAGATAAAATCTCAGCTTTTTTAGTTTATTTACAAGTCGCTGTCAAGAAATATTAAAACAGCAATTACCAACTTGAGTCAACCTAGATTTTCCCATGTACAATTGATTAGGCATTATAAAACCACCAAGCTAAAAGGCTTGGTGGTTGTTGCTTAGTTTTCTTTTTGATATTTTGCTAGCGTTGCTTTGATTTGCTCTAAGCGGCTATTGGTTTCTTGTTCAAAAAGGCGACGTTTGTAATCCAAATCTTGGCTGATTGTTTGAAGTATTGGAAGCTGGTTGTTAATGTCATCAATACTGCGACGAATTTTTGCGATGTCAGTTGAAATTCTTTCGCTAATGTCATCAGCTTCTACGATTTCTGCTTTAAATTGGTCGCGGTTTTTATAGACGTGATAAGCTGCATATCCTGCGCAACCAGCCACGCCGAGTGCGATAAGATGTCTTAATTTCATGCTTTTACCTCTTGAGAGATTTGCTCTGCTAATTTACCAAGCGCTTCAAAGTCAGGTTCGTGTTCTGTGAAGGCAAATGTGACTTCGTCGTTAGTATCATAACGTGGGATGAGGTGGACGTGTGCATGGAAAACAGTTTGTCCAGCGACTTCTTCGTTGTTATTAAGAATATTCATGCCGACAGCACCAGTAGCTTTTTGGACGGCACGTGCGACTTTTGGTAAACGAGCAAAGAGTATTTCTGATGTTTCTTGAGACATGGCAAGAACATTGCGGACGTGCTCTTTTGGAATTAATAGAGTATGTCCTTTAGTTGTTTGTGAAATGTCTAAAAAAGCAAGTACTTGGTCATCTTCATAGACTTTTGATGATGGGATGTCACCAGCGATAATTTTACAAAAGATACAATTTTCCATTTGAATCACCTATAATCCTTTGATTTTGTTATAATTATTATATCAAAAATTTGTGGGTATCTTATGTTAAAAATTGAAAATGTAACTGGGGGATATATTAACATCCCTGTCTTAAAAAATATTTCTTTTGAAGTTGGTGACGGTGAGCTTATTGGCTTAATTGGTTTGAATGGGGCTGGTAAGTCAACGACAATCAATGAAATTATCGGACTTTTAACGCCATATCAAGGGCAAATTTCGATTGATGGTTTGACTTTGGCGCAGGATCAGGCGGAATATCGTAAGAAAATCGGATTTATCCCAGAAACGCCAAGTTTATATGAAGAACTGACTTTACGTGAACATTTAGAAACGGTTGCAATGGCTTATGACCTTAATTATGATGAGGCGATGGCGCGTGCGACAGAATTGTTGGAACTTTTCCGTTTATCTGATAAATTAGAGTGGTTTCCGATTAATTTCTCTAAAGGGATGAAGCAGAAGGTCATGATTATTTGTGCCTTTATGGTCAATCCAAGTTTGTTTATCGTTGATGAACCCTTTTTGGGATTGGACCCATTAGCGATTTCGGATTTGACAGAATTATTGGCGCAAGAAAAGGCAAAAGGAAAAGCGATTTTGATGTCAACACACGTTTTGGATGCTGCTGAAAAGATGTGTGACCGTTTTGTGATTTTGCATCAAGGGCAAATTCGTGCGACTGGTACATTAGCAGAGCTACGTGAAGCTTTTGGTGATGAGACAGCAACGCTTAATGATATTTATATGTCATTGACTAAAGAGGTGTGATATGAAAGAAGTTTTTCAAAAGCGCCGTAGTGCTTTTTTAGGGCAATGCTTAAAGTATCTTCGTTATGTTTTTAATGACCATTTTGTGCTAGTCTTGGTTTTCTTAACAGGTTTTCTGATGGTTCAATACAGCCAGCTGTTACGTCAGTTTCCAAGTCAGACAGTCGTTATTGACGTGATTTTGGTCTTGGTTATCCTTGTTTTGCTTAGCCTTGGGAAGATTGCGACTTATTTGGAAGCACCTGATAAATTGTTCTATTTGCCAAAAGAAATTGAGATTTTGCAATGGCTATCACAGGCAAGACGTCGTGCTTTTGTGATTTGGACGATCGTGCAAACGGTAATTCTTGTCTTATTAGCTCCTATCTTCTTTAAACTAGGTTTTTCAACGGTTACCTTTGGCATTTTATTGCTTGCTTTAGCGGTTGTGAAATGGCTTGTAATGAAAGAAAAAAGCAAGGTATTCTTTTCTCAAGGAAAATTTTCATGGGATGCTGCCATTTCTTATGAAGCAAAACGTCGTCAAGGAGTGCTTAAATTCTTTTCACTTTTCACAACGGTTAAGGGAATTTCAGCTAGTGTGAAACGTCGTTCGTATTTGGATGGTCTGCTTGGTTTGGTCAAAAAAACACATGCCGAAACATGGTCAAATTTGTACCTACGTGCGTTTTTACGGAGTTCAGATTATTTTGCTTTAACCTTGCGATTACTCGCATTGAGCTTGCTTGCGCTTATCTTTATTTCTAATCGCTTGGTAGCAGTTGGCTTGGCTTTGGTCTTTAATTATTTATTACTTTTTCAATTATTAACCCTATCCCAACATTTTGATTATCAATATTTGACCAGTCTTTATCCAATTTCTGAAAAGCAAAAGGCGGCTAATTTAAAGACATTTTTGAAAAAATTATCGTATTTACTGGGCTTTTTGGAGTTGTTATTAACGTTTTCTTGGCAAGCAGCGGGCTTGTTGGTTTTGGTAACGGTTATTATTACAGAATGGTATCTTCCTTACAAAATCAATAAGATGATTGACTAGGCGCTGTAAAACAAGTAAAATAGGAGTAAACAAACGATTCACGAAAGAAAAGGAGGGCGGACAGGTGACAGTATCGGATCAAGAATTGACAATGACTCCCTTGCAAGGTAAGAGTGGTAAAGCCTTTATTGGTCAATATCCAAACGGTGAAAAAATCTTTATTAAATTGAATACGACACCGATTTTGCCTGCACTTGCTAAAGAACAGATTGCACCACAATTATTGTGGGTACGTCGAACTGGCAATGGTGATACAATGAGTGCTCAAGAGTGGCTTGATGGTAGAATTTTGACAAAAGAGGATATGGGGAGTAAACAAATTGTCCATATTCTTTTGCGTTTGCACAAATCACGCCCTCTAGTTAATCAGCTGTTACAGTTGAACTATAAGATTGAAAATCCTTATGATTTGTTGGTGGATTGGGAAAAAAATGCCCCACTTCAAATCCAAGAGAATACTTATCTGCAAAGTATCGTCAAAGAATTAAAACGCAGTTTACCAGAGTTTCGTTCAGAAGTTGCAACGATTGTGCATGGTGATATTAAGCATAGCAACTGGGTCATTACGACTAGTGGTATGATTTACCTTGTTGATTGGGATTCTGTGCGATTGACAGATAGAATGTATGATGTAGCCTTTCTTTTGAGCCATTACATTCCATATTCACGTTGGCATGAGTGGTTAAATTATTATGGTTACAAGGATAATGAGAAAGTACGCCAAAAAATTGTTTGGTACGGACAATTCTCATATCTTTCACAAATTTTAAACTGTTTTGATAAGCGTGACATGGAGCACGTGAATCAAGAAATTTATGGTTTACGAAAATTTAGGGAGTTAGTTAGTAAAAAGAAATAATGCGAGTTAGAAAACGTAAGGGTGCTGAGGAGCACTTAGAAAATAACCCACACTATGTTATTTTAAATCCAGAAGAAGCCAAAGGACGTTGGCGCGAAGTATTTGGTAATGATAATCCGATCCACATTGAAGTAGGTTCAGGAAAAGGAGCTTTCATTACTGGAATGGCTTTGCAAAATCCAGATATTAACTATATCGGAATTGACATTCAAGTATCTGTGCTTAGCTATGCTTTAGATAAAGTGTTAGATAGTCAAGCACCGAATGTTCGTTTGTTGTTAGTTGATGGCTCTGATTTGACAAATTATTTTGCAGATGGTGAGATTGATTTAATGTATTTGAATTTTTCAGATCCATGGCCGAAAAAACGTCATGAAAAACGCCGTTTAACTTATAAGACATTCTTGGATACTTACCGTCAAATTTTACCAGAACAAGGTGAAATTCATTTCAAAACGGATAACCGTGGTTTGTTTGAATACAGTTTGGCAAGTTTCTCACAATATGGCATGATTTTAAAACAAGTTTGGTTAGATCTGCATGCTAGTGATTTTGAGGGAAATGTCATGACTGAATATGAGGAAAAATTTTCTCAAAAAGGACAAGTCATTTACCGTGTTGAAGCACAATTTCAGTAATTAGTGGACTGGTTAAAGAAGTGGTTATCTAAGCTTCTTTCGGAGAGGTCGCATAGTGGTCGAGTGCGCACGCTTGGAAAGCGTGTAGTCCAATTGGGCTCGGGGGTTCGAATCCCCTCCTCTCCTTACAAAATTGAATAGTAAAAAACGCCCTTTATTTTATAGATAATGATGTAAAAAATCAAGGCATTTTTTTGTACTCAATTATCGTAATGTTATTGAGATTTATGAATGGGAAAAACTCTCACCGGAGTTAAGAAATATTTAAAAAATAACAACTATAGTTTGAATGTTTGGGAGCAAGCTGCTGGTAGTAAAACTACTTAGAATGGTGAGGCTGTAATGGTATTAGGAAAAGTAAGTGATTTTTTAATCAAGCATCAAAGATTGTTAACGTACTTAAGTATTTTTGCTGCGTTAATATTATTAATGCGCTTAGTGTATGATGATGTTTTGATTGACCATGATAATCCCATCGTTTTAGCAATCTTGATAGGAATACTAGTTCTTTGGACCCTAGCATCTTACCTTAATCGAAGACAGCATATGCTATCCCACTTTATCTTACAGAGTTCGAAACTTATTAACGTCTATGCTGTAGACTTAGATTATCGTTTTATTGCGGTTAATAAGAATGATATTCGGCTCATGGAAGAAATCTTTTATTTCACTCCCAAAATTGGTGACTTTCCAATGAATTATCTTGATAGTGAAGATGCTGCGCGTTTAAAAGCAAATGTTGATCGTGCGAAAAAGGGTGAAACATTTACATTTATGGATACTATTAAGACAGGCGACAAAACGCTTTACTGGCAAAATATGTATTCTCCCATTTATAACAATCGCCAAAAAGTGATTGGTGTTTTTTGTTTTGTTCTTGATGTTACAGAGCAGAGACTTCATGAACTTGAAATACAGAGGATGGCATACGAAGATGTTTTAACACGGGTTCATAATCGACGATATATTGAGCTTGCTTTTGAGGAATGTCTGACGCGTAAAGAAGAACAAATTACGGTTATTATATCTGATTTGGATAAATTCAAGGAAGCAAATGATACCTTTGGACATGCTACGGGGGATAAGATTCTAATTGAATTTGGTGATATTTTAACGAAGATAATGCCTGAAAGTGCTGTAATAGCAAGGTTAGGTGGAGATGAATTTGCGGTTCTATTACCGGAAGTTTCTGAAAATCAAGCTGAATTTTTAATAAAACTTGTTCAAGCAGAAATGACTGTCAAAGATATGGGTGTCACAGCATCTCTAGGTGCTTATACAGATTCTTATCAATCACATAAAACCTTCGTTGATTTTTGTGCAATGGCGGATAAGAAAATGTACGAAAATAAAAGTCAGAAAGGATAAAGCAGATGATATATCAAGATGTTGTTATTGTTATTCCTGCCTATGAACCTGATGAACGTTTGTTGGAACTTTTGAAAAATATTCGTGACAAGGAAAATCACGCATTTGACATTGTTCTTGTTGATGACGGTAGTGGGGTGGAGTTTGCGTCGTTATTTGCAACAGCACAGAGTAACTATGCTTGTCATTTGCAAAGACACGCTGAAAATAAAGGAAAGGGTCGTGCTTTAAAAACGGCTATTTCATATATTTTGGACAATTTTCCTAATGCCAAAGGAATTGTGACGATTGATTCTGATGGTCAACATACCTACGAAGACATGATGAAATGTTTGGCTGAATTTTTGCAACATCCTGATAGTTTGGTGCTGGGTGTTAGAACATTTGAAAAATCTGTTCCTTTACGTAGTAAATTTGGAAATTTATTGACAAGAGACGTCTTGGGGGCTATGACAGGTATGAACGTTTCTGATACGCAAACAGGGCTTCGTGTGATTCCTATGTCATGGCTACCAAAACTCTTAACCGTGGAGGGTGAACGGTATGAATTTGAGATGAATATGTTACTTGAGGCAAAAGAGGAAAATATTCCGATTCGTGAAGTTGGTATTGCAACGATTTATTTGGATGAAAATCAGTCGTCGCATTTTGATGTGATTCGTGACTCGATTAGAATTTACAAGGTTTTCTTCAAGTACATTTTTTCATCATTGTTTTCCTTCTTGGTTGATATTGTTGCTTTTACGATTTTAATTTCTTTGTTTAATGGATTGAGTTTTAGTGCGGTGACGTTAGCTTCGATTTTAGCGCGTGCGATATCATCTGTTGTTAATTTCACCTTGAATCATAAAGTGGTCTTTAAACAAGGTCAATCAAATAGTGCGATAAAATACTTCACTTTGGTGGTAGTACAGATTGCTCTGTCAAGTTTATTGGTAACAGTTCTAGGAAATGCCTTGACGATGCTGCCAATTTCAGTGGTGAAGATTTTAGTTGATGGTACACTTTTCTTTGTCAGTTATTTTGTGCAAAAACATTTGATTTTTAGTGGAGGCGAGAATGAAAACCAGTAAGAGGATACTCTATTTCGTTGCATTTGTAACGACTGCCTTTTATTTAACTTGGCGTTTGGTGGCGACTATTCCGTGGCATGATTCATGGTTTGCGCTGATTTTTGGGATTTTATTGTGGGGAAGTGAGGTAGTTTCAGCCATTACAGGATACATTCTCATTTGGAATAAGCAAAAGGACTTTGAGCTTGAAAAGCCTGAGATTGCTAAGGAGCGTTACCCAGATGTGGATGTTTTGATTGCAACGCATAATGAGGATCCAGAGTTGCTTTATAAGACGATTAATGCCTGCACTTTTATGGAATATCCTGATAAGTCTAAGGTGCATATCTACGTCTGTGATGATACCAATCGTCTAGAAGTTGCCAAATTGTCTGATGAGCTTGGTGTTGGTTATTTTGGTTTGGCGGATAATAAAGATGCCAAATCAGGAAACTACAATAATGCTTTACGTCAGACGTCATCACCTTTGGTGGCGACATTTGATGCGGATATGATTCCTTATCGTGAATTCCTGTTGGAAACTGTGCCTTATTTTGTTGAACAAGTTGAGGCTTATGAAAATGGTGACGATTATGATAAGTCAAAAGTTGGTTTGATTCAAACGCCACAAAGTTTTTACAATGCTGATATTTTCCAATTTAACTTGTTTTCAGAATCAACCTTACCAAACGAACAAGATTTCTTTTCCAAAGAAATTAATGTTTTCAATAATTCGCACGGCGCAGCGGTTTATACGGGGTCTAATACGGTTATTTTCCGCAAGGCGATTGAAGATGTTGGTGGTTTTCCGACAGATACCATTACGGAGGATTTCGAGCTAGGTGTTCGGATGAATGCGGCTGGTTATGTAAATTATTCGACGAAAAGTCCAATGGCTAGCGGGTTAACGCCAACAGATTTGAAGAGTGTCATCAAACAGCGCGTGCGCTGGGGACGTGGCGTTATTCGCAGTAGCTACAATATGAATATCTTCTTTAATCCCAAATTGACAAAGGGGCAAAGAATTGTTTATATTAATGGCTATCTTTACTGGTGGTCTTTCTTTAGACGGTTGTTGTATATCTTGGCGCCAATTTTATATACGGTTTTCCATGTGCGTGTGGTGGTGTCAAATATCTGGCTACTGTTCCTATTCTGGTTGCCAAGTTACGCCTTGACACGCTTGTCAATGCGAGAAGTCTCAAAACAATACCGAACACAGGTTTGGGGAGAAATTGTGGAAACGATTTTTGCTCCGTATTTGTTTATTCCCATGATGTTGGAGTCCTTTGGCATTAGCGAGAAAAAATTTAAGGTGACACGTAAGGGAAATGATACGTCGTGGACGTTGTACCTTTATGCGCTTCCTTATCTTGTTTTGTGGGGATTAGCCGTTTATGGTTTGGTGACTTTTAACTATGGAAAATTTGGTTCAGAGCTTTTTTATGGAAGTATTATCAGTTTTTGGTTGATTTATCATATTATCAATTTGACCTTTGCGATTTTCTGTGCGCTTGGTCGTCCGATTTATCGCTCAAGTGAGCGTTTTACTGTTGATGAAGCTATGGTTATTGAGGTTGATGATGATTCTTACCAAGTGAGAGTCTGTGATATTTCAGAAACGGGGATTTCATTCTATACGGATTTACCATTGTATTTGCCGAAAGAAAAAGAACTGACGCTTAATTTGCAATCACGTGATTACCATGCGAGAGTAAAAGGTCATGTTGTTCGTGTTTTTGCGATTGATAATGGTTGGCGCTACGGCGTTCAATTTTCAGAAGTTCCTGAAGCTGATAAGCGCGAATTTTATCAGTACATTTATGACCGCATTAATCACAATCTTCCGAAGGAAAAAGACCCTTGGATGACAACATGGGATGATTTATTTGAGAACTTTAGTCAACGTTTCCAAAGTAATGAACGTCCTGTTTCAGCCTATGACCAAGTAGCTTTTCCGAAAGTTCGCGTCAATGAAGAGGTTCAAGTTGCTGGAAAAAAACGCCAGCTTAGAAAGACAGATTATTATTACATGACATTTTCTGGAAAATTGACAAATCCTAAAAAAGAACCGAATGTCGCATTTACCTACAAAGATTTGCCAATTCAGTTGACTTTTGTGTCCTATGATATTGATAGAGACGAATCGCTTTATCAAGTTACCAATTTAGCGGATTTGGATAGCCTACCTGCTTTTAAAGCCTTGGCAAATGAATGGAGAGGGAGAGTATGATTAGTATTGCTAGATTACTGTTGTTCTTTGTAATTACTATGGGGTATGATGCCTTTTTCCGTAATACTGTGAAGATGAATCGTCGTTTGACATGGGTGTTTACATTTTCGGTCATTACATTGGTATTGTACCTTGGTAGTTTGTTAGGCTTTATGTTGCAGACTGTGTATGCCATTTCTGTTTTAGGCTGTCTTTTGAGTCTTTATTATCTTTGGGCGGTATGGAAAAAGAAATATCGCTTTAGGAGACTTGATTATATTGCGCTTGGAATGATGGCTTATTTGCTTTTGTTTGGAATAACGCTCTGGCATTCACCGCTTTTACATTATGATAATTTTACGCATTGGGCAACGATTGTAAAATTTTTCCATATCAATAATGCTTTGCCAACACAGCAGGATACGATTATTAGTTATTATACCTATCCTGTTGGAAGTTCACTTTTCATTTATTTTTTCACGACTATCGTAGGCTTTTCAGAAGGCAGTATGTTGGTCGGGCAATTCTTCTTGATTGCTTCATCTCTTTATGCCATGTTTGCAGCACTTCGTGATGATCGACGTGTCTTAATGGTTAGCATGATTTTTGCTTCGTTTGCTGTTTTTAATACGTTCAACGTTGCTATTCGATTAAATAATTTGCTGGTTGATTTTCTGCTTCCAGCCTTGGCCTTGGCAGCCATAGCAGGTTGTTTTGCCTATCGTAATCGTTTCTGTTTTTTGTCGCTAAATACGGCGGTAATTCTTGGATTATTAAGTATCGTCAAAGTAAGTGGACTTTTCTTTGTCGCTCTCGTTTTAGTAGCTTATGTGGTTTGTATTGTGCGTTTACTTGTTCGTAAAAGAGCACGCTTAAAAGCACTAGTGCTGCTCATAATGACCTTGCTAGTCAGCTTTCTTCCCTTTGTTATTTGGCAAAAGCACGTGACGGATAATTTCCCAAATGCCTCAAGTGCCAAGCATGCGGTGTCCATGTCAGAACTTGGTCAGGTATTGACTGGGAATCTGTCAGGCGACCCACAAAAAATTATCACTCTTTTTGTCAAATCGGTGTTTACGTTTGACAGTTTGGCAAGCAATGGAATTTTGATAATCAATCTGATTATGCTGATTGCCTTTATTGTGATTGGCATTCGTTTGAAACATAAGAAATTTGTCTTGTTGACATGGGGATTTGTTAATATTTCGATTGTGACTTACTATATTGGCATTTTACTCATGTATTTGACAGCAATGCCGACTGATGAAGCGTTAGAATTAGCAGGATTTGAGCGCTATGCTTCGAGCATCGTTATCTTTGCTTTTGGTTGTTTGACCATGGCTTTAGCATGGGTAATGGACAAGTGTCTGTATGAAAAAATCATTAGTAAACGTAATGCTAGGTCTTACAAGAGCTTATTTAATAAACGCTTGTACCAATATGTGAGCCTTGTTTTGACAGTTTATGCCATTGGAATGTTCTTGTCAGAAAATAATAGCATTGTTTACAATAACAATCAGGAAACAAACGAGGTCGCAAAAGAAATTCATCAGCTTACTGGAAGTCAGAGTGATTCGTCAACGGATAGAATTTTGGTTGTAACAGCAGACAAGGAGAATGTAGATAGTTATTTTGTCCAATATGCTAGTCGTTATTATCTGTGGGATGTCAATGTTGATGCCAGAGAAAATTTTGTGTCGGCTGACCAAGAATTTTTAGATTTAATGGCATCATACAGCGACAGCGCAACAAGTTATTACCTCTGGAATGAAAATATCGATACTAGAGATGATTTCAATTTAACAGACGATGACTTTATTGCACTCTTAAAAACATATGACGAAGTCTTGATTTTAGATGACCATTATACGTTTAATGCCTTGACGAAAAAGCTTTTCGGTCGGACATATTCCCCAGGATTGTATAAAGTATCAGATATTCTTGCTGGAAAAGGGTAAGTTTTCTAGCTTTATCAAGCATAAGTCTTGATATTTCAAATAAAATGTGCTATTATAATAAAAAATATGTAGAAGGAGGCGGAGTTTGTGACTTCGCCTCTTGTGGTGCTTAAATCTCATTTTAGCTAAAAAGGCTAGTGATTACATGAGATTAGGAGCGAAGTTCTACGATGAGACGCTACAAGTCCACTTCGTAGAAGTGAATGAGCGTAGTGAACTTTCTATTTTTGATTTTGAAGATAAAGGAGGGGATTCTTATCGCAAACGCAAATACAATCATTGATGTTGTTACAGAAGTGGTTGCACCAGCTATTAAAGAGCCGTTTGAATTGGTTGATGTCGAGTATGAGAAAATGGGGAGCGATTATGTGCTTAGCATTTTAATTGACAAACCAGAAGGGATTACGGTAGATGATACAGCAGAGTTGACTGAAATTATCAGCCCTTTGCTTGATGCGATTAAACCAGACCCATTTCCAGAGCAGTATATGTTGGAAGTGTCTAGCCCTGGTTTAGAGCGTCCGTTAAAAACGAAAGAAGCTCTTGAAAAAGCTGTAGGTTCTTATGTCAATGTTAGTCTCTACAAAGCGATTGATAAAGTTAAGGTATTCCAAGGGGACCTTGTTGCTTTTGACGGTGACACATTGACCATTGATTATTTGGATAAAACGCGGAAAAAAACAGTTGAAATTCCGTATTCGACAGTTGCAAAAGCGCGTTTGGCAGTGAAATTGTAGTCAAGATTTACAAACTACAATCTGATTTTATTTAGATATAGACGAAAGGATACGCTCTACTGACCATGTAGAGCAATGAAAACAATGAGCAAAGAAATGCTAGAAGCCTTCCGTATTTTGGAAGAAGAAAAACACATTAACAAAGAAGACATCATTGACGCTGTGAAAGAGTCTTTGAAATCAGCTTACAAACGTCGTTATGGTCAATCTGAATCATGTGTTATTGAATTCGATGACAAAAAAGGTGATTTTAAAGTTTACACTGTTCGTGAAGTTGTTGAAGAAGTTTTTGATAGCCGTTTAGAAATCAGTTTGTCAGATGCGTTGAAAATCAGTTCAGCTTATGAACTCGGTGATAAAATTCGTTTTGAAGAATCTGTTGCTGAATTTGGTCGAGTTGCTGCTCAATCAGCTAAACAAACAATCATGGAAAAAATGCGCCGTCAAATTCGTGAAGTAACTTACAATGAGTACAAACAACACGAAGGTGAAATCATGACTGGTACTGTTGAACGTTTTGACCAACGTTTCATCTATGTTAACCTTGGTTCGCTTGAAGCGCAATTATCACACCAAGATCAAATTCCTGGTGAAACCTTCAAATCACATGACCGTATTGAAGTTTATGTTTACAAAGTTGAAAACAATCCAAAAGGTGTCAACGTTTTTGTAAGCCGTAGCCATCCACAATTCATCAAACGCATTATGGAACAAGAAATTCCTGAAGTATTTGACGGAACAGTTGAAATCATGAGCGTTTCACGTGAGGCTGGAGACCGTACAAAAGTTGCTGTTCGTAGCCACAATCCAAACGTTGATGCTATCGGTACTATCGTCGGTCGTGGTGGAAGCAACATCAAGAAAGTGATTAGCAAATTCCATCCAAAACGTTACGATGCCAAAGCTGGTGTTGAAGTGCCAATCGAAGAAAATATCGATGTTATCCAATGGGTTGAAGATCCAGCAGAATTCATCTACAACGCCATTGCGCCAGCAGAAGTTGATATGGTTCTTTTTGACGAAGAAGACAGCAAACGTGCGACTGTTGTCGTTCCTGACAACAAATTGTCACTTGCTATCGGTCGCCGTGGACAAAACGTTCGTTTGGCAGCTCATTTAACTGGTTACCGTATCGACATCAAATCTGCATCAGAATACGAAGCACTTGAAGCTGAACGTGAAGCAAACGCAGCTGTAGCACAAGAAGAAGTTGCACCTGTTGAAGAAGCAGCTGAATCTGTTGAAACTGAAGTTGTAGCAAACGACGCAGAGTAAAGAAAGATAGAGGTGTTTGATGGCTAAAACACGTAAAATACCTTTAAGAAAATCAGTTGTTTCAGGCGAAGTAATTGATAAGCGCGATTTGCTTCGCGTTGTTAAGAACAAAGAAGGCGAGATTTTTATCGACCCGACTGGTAAGAAAAACGGTCGCGGTGCTTACATCAAGCTTGACAATGAAGAAGCAATCCAAGCTAAAAATAAAAAAGTGTTTAATCGTAGTTTTTCAATGGAAGTTCCTGACGAATTTTACGATGAATTAATTGCTTACGTCGATCACAAAGTTAAAAGAAGAGAGTTGGGTCTTGAATAACCGTGAAAGATTGTCAAATTTGATTGGTCTAGCACAGCGAGCAGGAAAAGTTATCTCTGGTGAAGAATTAGTTATCAAAGCGATTCAATCTGGAAAAGCACAGCTTATTTTCCTAGCCAATGATGCTGGCGCTAATTTGACAAAGAAAACAACTGATAAATGTCAATATTACAAAGTAGAAGTCTCCACAGTGTTTAACACACTGGAATTAAGTGCTGCTCTTGGAAAACCGCGTAAAGTGGTAGCCATAGCAGATGCTGGATTTTCAAAGAAAATGAGGACTCTTATGAACTAAAAGAATAGGAGGACATCAATTGTCAAAGAAAAGATTATATGAAATCGCTAAAGAATTGGGTAAATCAAGCAAGGAAGTTGTTGAATATGCTCAAGAATTAGGACTTGCTGTTAAGAGCCATTCTTCTAGCGTTGAAGAATCTGATGTCAAACGCATTGTGGCAAAATTTTCAGATAAGCCTCAATCTACTCCAGCTAAACCTAAAGTAGAAAAAGCATCTGAAAAAACAGTTGCACAAGCTCCAAAAGCTACTCCTGCAACACCAGCAAAACCACAAAGCCGTAATTTTAAGGCTGAGCGTGAAGCGCGTGCCAAAGCCGAAGCTGAAAGACGCGCTAATGGTGGCGATAAAAAACGTCGTAACGACCAACGTCGCGATGACCGTTCAAATCGTAATGATCGACAAGGGAATGCCCAAAATAATCGTAAACAAAATAAACGCGATCGCAATTCTCAAAATCATAATCGAAGAGATCAACGTGATAATCGCCACGATAACCGTCAGCAACCAGCAAAACCACGTGTTGACTTTAAAGCACGTGCCGCTGCTATAAAAGCTGAACAAAATGCTGAGTATTCACGTCAAAGCGAAAATCGAATTCATGAGCAAGAAAATGCCAAACGCAAAGCAACCGCTGCAAAAGAGCAAGAACAAAAGGCTCGTGTTGAGGCAAAAGCTAAGGCTGAAGAAAAGAAAGCAGTAGTTAAAAAGGCTGCGCCTTCTCCACAAACTGTGGTGGCAGAACATCCTGCACCAACTGCTGATAAACGTCGTAAGAAACAAGTTCGTCCTGAAAAATCACATGATTACAATCATGAGCATGAAGACGGACCGCGCAAGAATAAAAATAGAAAAAACTGGAATAATCAAAACCAAGTGAGAAATCAAAGAAATAGTAACTGGAATAATAATAAGAAAAACAAAAAAGGTAAAAATAATCGTAATAATGCTCCAAAACCTGTAACAGAGCGTAAGTTCCATGAATTGCCTAAAGAATTTGAATATACTGAAGGTATGACAGTCGCTGAAATCGCAAAACGTATTAAACGCGAACCAGCTGAAATTGTTAAAAAATTGTTCATGATGGGTGTTATGGCAACACAAAACCAATCCCTCGACAGCGATACAATCGAATTGTTGATGGTTGATTATGGTATTGAAGCTCATAAAAAAGTTGAGGTTGACGAAGCTGATATCGAACGCTTCTTCGTAGATGAAGATTACCTCAATCCTGAAAATATGGTTGAACGTGCACCTGTTGTTACAATCATGGGTCACGTTGACCATGGTAAAACAACCCTTCTTGATACCCTTCGTAATTCACGTGTCGCTACAGGCGAAGCTGGTGGTATCACTCAACATATTGGTGCTTATCAAATCATTGAAAATGGTAAGAAAATTACTTTCCTTGATACACCAGGACACGCGGCATTTACATCAATGCGTGCGCGTGGTGCGTCAATCACAGATATTACAATCTTGATTGTTGCTGCTGATGACGGTGTTATGCCTCAAACAGTCGAAGCCATTAACCACTCTAAAGCTGCTGGTGTCCCAATCATCGTTGCAATCAACAAAATTGATAAACCAGGTGCCAACCCAGAACGTGTTATCGGTGAATTGGCAGAACACGGTATCATCTCAACTGCTTGGGGTGGCGACTGTGAATTCGTTGAAATTTCAGCCAAATTTGGTCAAAACATTGATGAATTGCTAGAAACAGTTCTCCTTGTTGCTGAAATGGAAGAATTGAAAGCTGACCCAACAGTTCGTGCTATCGGTACAGTTATCGAAGCTCGTCTTGATAAAGGTAAAGGTGCTATCGCAACACTTCTTGTTCAACAAGGTACTCTTCACGTTCAAGACCCAATCGTTGTTGGTAACACATTTGGTCGTGTTCGTGCTATGGTTAATGACCTTGGACGTCGTGTAAAAGTAGCTGAACCATCAACACCAGTATCAATTACCGGTTTGAATGAAGTACCTATGGCAGGTGACCACTTCGCCGTTTATGAAGATGAGAAAGCTGCGCGTGCCGCTGGTGAAGAACGTGCTAAACGTGCATTGATGAAACAACGTCAAGTAACACAACGTGTTAGCCTTGAAAACCTCTTTGATACGCTTAAAGCAGGTGAAGTTAAGACTGTTAATGTTATCATCAAAGCCGATGTACAAGGTTCAGTTGAAGCTCTTGCTGCCTCACTTCTTAAAATTGATGTTGAAGGCGTGAAAGTTTCAGTTGTCCACTCAGCTGTTGGTGCTATTAACGAATCAGACGTTACCCTTGCTGAAGCCTCAAATGCCTTCATTATTGGATTTAACGTACGTCCTACACCACAAGCACGTCAACAAGCAGAAACTGATGAAGTGGAAATTCGTCTTCATTCAATTATCTACAAAGTTATCGAAGAAGTTGAAGATGCCATGAAAGGTATGCTTGACCCTGAATACAAAGAAAAAATCATCGGTGAAGCTATCATCCGCGAAACCTTCAAAGTTTCTAAAGTTGGTACAATCGGTGGATTCATGGTTACAAGTGGTAAAATCACTCGTGATGCTAACGCCCGTGTCATCCGTGACGGTGTCGTTATCTTCGACGGGAAACTTGCTAGCCTTAAACATTTCAAAGACGACGTTAAAGAAATCGGAAATGGCCAAGAAGGTGGTTTGATGATTGAAAACTACAACGACATTAAAGTTGATGACGTCATCGAAGGCTACATCATGGAAGAAATTAAACGTTAGGGAGTGGTACAGAACCCAAAGATTCAAAGTTCGTCGTACCACCCCCGCACAGTTGACTAGGTTGGTCGCAATTTTTGCGAAGCAAAATAAGAACTGCCAGTCAACCACTGCGCAACGATTGAGACTAAAGTCTCTAATGGGAATACGGCAATCTCTATGGAGCATTGCCTAAA
The DNA here is from genome assembly GCF_002000985.1 of Streptococcus gallolyticus subsp. gallolyticus DSM 16831. Taxonomy (NCBI): domain Bacteria; kingdom Bacillati; phylum Bacillota; class Bacilli; order Lactobacillales; family Streptococcaceae; genus Streptococcus; species Streptococcus gallolyticus. The sequence goes on from NZ_CP018822.1 coordinate 442,174, forward strand.
CGTTACACTAGTCTAAAACTTCCAGTATTATCGACTGAAAGTTTTAGCCGTCGAAACGCTTGGGAGTAAGACAACCACCAAAAAAAGTAGGTTCGTCGTCTTACACCCGCACAGCTCAAAAACTTTGGGGAAGCTTTTGAGGTTGGAAATGAAGTCAAGCGTAGCTTGATGTCAAAAGGGGTGTAAAAGCTGATTTATCAGCGCATTAGAACCCACTCAACTACTGCGCCAAGTATTGAGACTAAAGTCTCTAATGGCGTATGATAAGCTCTAGCAGACTTTCAGTTGATGGCTAGCTTTCAAGAATTCTCTAGTAAAAACAGAGCTACATACTGCAGTCTTGTTTTACCACGGTGGTAGCTATCTTTAGAGTATCAACAAATTTAGTTTTTATGAAATAATTTCTAAAATTTGCAAGTCTTGTCTATTGATTGATTATTTGCGAGCGAAGCGAGCAACAAGACGATACTTACCGCTGTGGTGAAAGTGGCTGAATTTACTACTATTCAGCCACTCGGAAGTTTTGAGACTTTAGGCTCAAAACTTAGGCATGGAATTTCTTGGATTCCTTCAATAGTCCACTGGACTATTGAACCTGCCGTCCGCACCACTTAAGGAAAGTATCAAAAAGACTTCTTTAGAAAAATAAAAAATATCAAAATAACTAGAAAGGATATTTTATGGCTAATCATCGTGTTGACCGTGTTGGTATGGAAATCAAACGTGAAGTAAACGAAATTTTGCAAAAAAAAGTTCGTGACCCACGTGTTCAAGATGTGACAATTACTGATGTTCAAATGCTTGGAGATCTTTCAATGGCTAAAGTGTATTACACTATTCACTCTGAACTTGCGTCAGATAATCAAAAAGCTCAAACTGGTCTTGAAAAAGCAAAAGGAACTATCAAACGTGAACTTGGTCACAACTTGACTATGTACAAAATTCCAGATTTGACATTCATCAAAGATGAATCAATCGAATACGGCAATAAAATTGACCAAATGCTTCGTGATTTGGAAGCTAAAAAATAACATAGCTTTCCATTTCAGTTAAAAATAGAAAAACAATTAAGAACTCGCTAATTGGCGGGTTCTTTTGTGTTATAATAAAAGTGTTTTTTTGAAATGGGGAAATAAAAAAGATGAATATCACGGTTTATTTGGCTTCAAGTATGGGAAATACGCCAGATTATTATGAACAAGTTGTCGCATTTGCGCATTGGTTAGCTCAACATGACCATTGTTTGGTTTATGGTGGAAGTAAAACTGGGCTTATGGGAGTTTTGGCGGACACGGCATTGGCACAGGGTGGTAAAGTCTATGGTATCATGCCTGATTTTATGCAAAAACGTGAAAAGGCACATCAAGGCTTAACACACTTGCAAATTGTTGATGACATGGACGAGCGTAAGCGTCTCTTAATGGAAGAGGGCGACATTTTAGTCGCATTTCCAGGCGGTCCAGGGACACTTGAAGAGATTATTCAGGCTATTTCATGGGCGCGTGTTGGGCAACTCGACAAGCCCTGCTTGCTTTTTAACATGAACGGTTACTATGATAGCCTCAAAGAACAATTTAATCAGATGGTGCAGGCAGGATTTTTAACGACAGCTGACCGCAAAAAGGTTATCTTTGTCGATAGTCTGCAAGCGTTAGAAGAGGTTATCAGTAGTTATCAGAAATGAGGGATGGGATTTATGGATTTACAAGCGTTATTTGTGCAAAATGAAGAGTTAATGGGGATTCTTAGGGTAATAGCAGAGCTGGATTTGCAAGATTCTTGGCTAGCAGCTGGAACATTACGCAACTATGTTTGGAATGTCTTGTCAGGAAAAGCTGGCTTGGCACAAGCAAGTGATTTAGATGTCGTTTTTTATGATGCCAATGTGTCTTATGATGAAACGCTGGCGCTTCAGCAAGGCCTTCAACAGCGCTACCCAGCCTATCAATGGGAAATCAAGAATCAGGTTTATATGCACAGCCATAGTCCAAATACGCTTCCTTACCAAAATGCGAGAGATGCTGTTAGCAAATATCCAGAGCGTTGCACAGCCATTGCAGCAAGATTGAAAAATGATGAGTTGGAACTTTTTTTGCTTTATGGTGATGACGATATTGTTAATTTTGTCGTGCAACCGACACCGCATTTTTTAGAAAATAAGAAACGGATGCAGGTCTATCGTGAACGCCTTGCTAAGAAAGATTGGCAGGAAAAATGGCCAAACTTACAACTGCTTGATAAATAAGAATAATACGCTAGGTGAAACAGATTGCTTTGAGTTTTGCAATGTGTTTCATTTTTTTATCTTTTATCGTTGACAAGTGTAAACGATAATCGTATAATAAATCTACAAACGTAAACCAAAGCTATTTTAAAGGAGGTAACAATGTCAATTTCAAATGCAGAGTGGGAAATCATGCGTGTTGTTTGGACGAAAGAAGAAACAACTAGTAGCCAGATTTTGGAAATTCTCGAGCAAAAGACAGACTGGACAGCCTCAACCGTTAAAACACTGTTGAAACGACTAGTGGATAAAGGCTATCTAGCAACACAGAAATCGGGCAAATCATTTCTTTATTCAGCACTTGTTTCTGAAGAAGAAGCTATTAATCGACAAGCTGATGAGCTTTTTGATAAATTTTGTCAGCGCAAGCATACTGCGATTATCAAACATCTCGTGGAAACAACGCCGATGACAATGGCAGATATTAACGACTTGCAAGCTATGCTATTGTCCAAAAAAGAAGAGGCACTTGAAGAAGTGCCGTGCAATTGCATCCCTGGGCAATGTCGCTGTAAAGAGCATTTGAGTGCTTAGGGTTAGATTGGAAAGGAAAATAAATGGCAAAAGAAGAAGTTTTCGTCATTGACGGCATGACCTGTGCAGCTTGTGCCTTAACGGTTGAAAATGCTGTTAAAAAGCTAGACCATGTTGACTCCGCTGTTGTCAATCTAACAACGGAGAAAATGACGGTGGATTATAATCCTGACTTAGTCAGTGAAAAAGAAATTGAAAAAGCGGTAGCAGATGCAGGTTATAGCGCCAGCGTTTTTGACCCGACAACGGCAAAGAGTCAATCAGAGCGCCAAAGTGAAGCCACACAGAATATGTGGCATAAGTTTCTTTTATCAGCTTTGTTTGCGATACCGCTCCTCTATATTTCTATGGGAAGTATGGTGGGGCTTTGGGTGCCAGAAATCATCAGCATGTCAGCTCACCCATTGAACTTTGCTTTGATTCAGCTGATTTTGACGCTTCCTGTCATGTATTTTGGACGTCGTTTTTATGTCAATGGCTTCCGCTCATTGTTTAAAGGGCATCCTAATATGGACTCGTTGGTTGCCTTGGCAACAACGGCTGCCTTCGTTTACAGCCTTTACGGTGTTTATCACATTATACTGGGGCATAGCCACCACGCGCATATGCTGTATTTTGAATCAGTTGCGGTGATTCTGACCTTAATCACTCTCGGGAAATACTTTGAAACGCTGTCAAAAGGTCGCACGTCAGATGCCATTCAAAAATTGGTGAAATTATCAGCAAAAGAAGCAACGGTTATCCGTGACGGTGTGGAACAAGCTGTTGCGATTGAGGACGTGCGCGTTGGAGACCTCATTTTAGTAAAACCTGGGGAAAAAATCCCTGTTGACGGTAGTGTGGTTTCAGGGCATTCGGCGATTGATGAGTCAATGTTGACAGGGGAAAGTATCCCAGTTGAGAAAGCTACAGAGGATAAGGTTTATGGTGCTTCAATCAATGGACAAGGGGCGCTAACCATTCGTGCTGAAAAAGTTGGTGATGAAACCTTGCTCGCCCAAATTATTAAATTGGTTGAGGATGCGCAGCAGACCAAAGCACCGATTGCGAAAATTGCGGATAAGGTAGCAGGTGTTTTTGTTCCAACTGTTATCGTGATTGCGCTTGTCACCTTCATTTTCTGGTACTTGATTATGGGACAAACCTTTGTCTTTGCTCTCCAAGTTGCCATTGCGGTTCTTGTCATTGCTTGTCCTTGTGCGCTTGGTCTTGCAACACCGACAGCGATTATGGTCGGAACTGGTCGCGGTGCTGAAAATGGTATCCTCTATAAACGCGGTGATACCCTCGAAAATGCTCACCACCTCGATACCATTGTCTTTGATAAAACAGGAACTATCACCCAAGGCAAACCACAAGTTGTTGATATTTTTGCTTATCAAGGCGATAAAGATAAGCTTCTTGCACAAGTTGCCTCAATCGAGAAATTGTCAGAACACCCTCTTAGTCAAGCTATTGTGGAAAAAGCATCCGCAGATAAGTTAGCTTTGACAGAGGTCACACAATTTAAGTCCTTAACAGGATTTGGCTTGCAGGCTGATATTGACGGACAAACAGTTTACGTCGGAAACCGCAAGTTAATGGAAAAATATCAGGTTGACTTGACCGCTAGTCAAGAAGCGGTGCTGGCTGCGACTCAAAAAGGACAAACACCGATTTACATCTCGGCAAATGCACAACTACTAGGACTTATCACCGTAGCTGATTTGCTAAAAGTAGACAGTAAAGAAACCGTCGCTAAATTGCAAGAAAAAGGCATTGATGTTGTCATGCTGACAGGCGACAATAGCAAGACAGCACAAGCTATTGCTAAACAAGCTGGTATCAAAAATGTTATTAGCGAGGTCCTACCAGACCAGAAATCGCAAGCCATTCAGGATTTGCAAAGTCAAGGAAAAATGGTTGCCATGGTTGGTGACGGGATAAATGACGCACCTGCCTTAGCGGTAGCGGATATTGGTATCGCTGTCGGTTCTGGGACAGACATTGCTATTGAATCAGCAGATATTATTCTCATGAAACCAGAAATCTCAGATGTTCTGAAAGCCTTGAGCATTAGTCGTTTAACGATTAAAATTATCAAGGAAAATCTTTTCTGGGCATTTATCTACAATATCTTAGCGATTCCTGTCGCTATGGGTGTATTATATCTATTTGGTGGACCTCTGTTAAATCCAATGATTGCAGGACTTGCCATGGGATTTAGTTCAGTTTCAGTCGTCCTCAATGCCCTTCGCCTAAAATATATTAAACTGAATTAATGATAAACAAAGGAGTTTCACATGGAAAAAACGTATGAAGTTACTGGCATGAAATGCCAAGGTTGTGTCAAAACAGTAACAGAAAAATTGTCAGCTGTTCGTGGCGTTGAAAAAGTGGTTGTTGATTTGGATAAAAAACAAGCAACCGTCACAGGAAATCCTTTCAAGCTCTCCCTAAAACGAGCACTCAAGGGAACAAAATTCACCCTTGGAAAAGAAATTTAAAAGAATTTTAAAAATCATAAAAAAACAGACTCAGTGCTGTTTTTTTTTTGCGTCAAAAATGATAAACTAGTCTAGTAAGAAAAAAATGAATTTGGAACGAAAATGACAATAGATGTTTGGGATATTTTAAGTATTATCGGAACGATTGCTTTTGCACTTTCAGGAGCTATTGTTGCCATGGAAGAAGATTTTGACATTCTAGGATTGTTTATCTTAGGATTTGTAACAGCTTTTGGTGGTGGTGCCATTCGTAATCTTTTGATAGGATTGCCCATTAGTGCGCTTTGGTCGCAAGGTCAAGCATTTTATTTTGCCTTGGTTGCTATGTTATTTATCATGGTATTTCCAAATCTCATTACTCATAAAGGTTGGAGAAAGGCAGAAGTGTTGACGGATGCTATCGGGTTAGCGGCGTTTAGCGTGCAAGGAGCTATGTATGCGGTGAAATTGCATCAACCCTTGAGTGCAGTCATTGTTGCGGCAGTTTTGACTGGTGCAGGTGGCGGTATTGTTCGTGATGTTTTAGCAGGGCGAAAACCTGGGGTGTTACGAAGCGAAGTTTATGCAGGTTGGTCAATTTTAGCAGCGCTAGCGATTTACTTTAAAATCGTCCATAACGATTCGGGTTATTATTTGCTTGTTTTGATTCTGACCATCTTACGTATGATAGGTTACTGGCGTCAATGGCATTTGCCAAAAATTAAACGGAAGGTCACTTAGAAATGATTAAATTAATTGCAATTGATTTAGACGGAACTTTACTGAATTCAGATAAAAAAATTCCTGATGAAAATGTCAAAGCTATTCAAGAAGCTGCTAAAGCAGGTGTGAAAATTGTTCTTTGTACAGGACGACCAAAATCAGGAATTCTGCCTTATTTTGAGCGACTTGGCTTGACTGATGAAGAATACATTATTATGAATAATGGCTGCAGCATTTACAATACTAAGAATTGGGAGCTTGTCAGTTATGCCCAAGTTAATAATGATGAATTGGACAAATTAGACCAAGTGTTAGCGGACTATCCAGAGGTTTGCTTGACATTGACAGGCGAAAAACATTATTATGCCGTTGGGAGCGAAGTGCCAGAATTGGTTCAATACGATGCAGGGCTTGTTTTCGATACAGCTAAAGCTGTTAGCATTGATGAACTGAAAGCTAGTTCAGAAATTATCTTCCAAGCCATGTATATGGCAAGAGCGCCTTATTTGGACCCATTCCAAGAAGCCAAAGAAAGCGCCTTGGCAGCTGAATTTAGCGTGGTGCGCAGTCAAGAATACATCTTTGAAGCTATGCCGAAAGGTTATACAAAAGCTACGGCTCTTAAAGCTTTGTCAGAAAAACTTGGCTTTACTCCAGCAGAAGTAATGGCAATCGGTGATGCTGCTAATGACATTGAAATGCTAGAATTTGCTGATAACAGTGTTGCCATGGGAAATGCGACTGACGAAGTCAAAGCGCTTTGCCGCTACGAAACAACAACCAACGACCAAGCAGGCGTAGCCCAAGCCATTTACGATTATGTGTTGAAATAACAATGAAACCTGATTGAGGCATATCAATCAGGTTTTTATTTGATAAAAAGGGTCTTGTGGTGGCTAAGTCCTGCCTGACCAAATGTTTTGGCTACCTGTTTCCAGCTTTCTTTACTACTCGGTGTGGCTTCTTTCAAACCTTTAACCAATAATTTAATGTTCTTTTTCCATTGGCTACTTGCATCTGCCATGTAAACGCCGTCCAGAGTTTGCGTAATCGTGTAAAGGGAGTCAAGACATTCTTTTTTGGTAGCGTCGTCAAGAGAATTATTCAAAGTTGCGATTGTTTCGCTAACAAAGTGAGACATTGAGCTTGCTTTATCCACACAGACAAACTGTCCATCTTGAATCAACCAAGTGTAGAGGTCATGTTCAAAGATAAGCTTAGCCGTACTTTTAACAATGACAATATTCTTCTCTTCAAAATCAAAGATACGTCCGATAACGGAATTTTCAGGGATAAATTTTAACAGTTTCTTTTTTCTTAGTTGCAATTGTGGGAAATCATACATGGATACTTGAATCCCAGGACCATCAAAACTGTCTGAACGTTTGATATGATTGGCAATTTCCTCAGAGACAAAACCTGTGGCGTAATGTGCCAAATTGCCCCCCCTTAGAATGTCCACCTAGGTAATGCGTTCCGCCGTATTTAGAGATAATGTGTTCGACATATGCAACAGCCGCTGTTTGTGAAGGAATAGCGTTCATATAAGAAAGATTAAAATCTTCTTTCCAGCCGACAAAAGTTGAATTTGTCCCACGAAATGCAATGTAATAAAGGTCTGGAGCAATTTTGAAGGTTGTAGCTGAAAATTGAAGCTCCGAATTAGCGTCAAATTGTGTTTGATTATCCAAAATTTGAATGTGTCGCCAGATAGGGTGTTTTGCTAAACTAGTGATTAATTTACGGTTCAACGCTTCATTCCAAGTACGCTCGACCAACTGGTCAATGACTTTCTCATCTGTAATGTCAGCAAGTTTCAGCGATTGTTCAAAGATTTCAAAATGAAGGTAACTTAACTGCGAGAAAATAAGACTTTCCACGCCTTTGATGTAACGCCCCTCAAAAAAATTAGGCGTAGAAAGCAGATAATCAATCATATTCGACATTTAGAGTTCCTCCGTCAAAACACCATTTAAGCCCTGTAAAATCACTTGACTAGCTTGCGCAGAAAGGGTTTCTAAACGATTGTCATTTTGAAATGATAACCAATTATCATAAATGGCAATGAGCCCTCCCACCACAAAAATAATCGTTGTTTCTTTTGTACTTTTATCTTTAAATAAGGTCTCAGGAAGAATCTGATTGACTTCCTTAATCAAAGAAGTCTTTAATTTTTGAATTAACGAATGATGTTCTAAACGTCCCAAACGCAACAAGTCATTATAATCGTTGTAGTCTGTTTCAATGATATTTGTCAATGCTTGGAAAATGCGACTAAAATTTTTTAAATCAGCTGGAACGAGTAGCAATTCAATGACAGTTTCAAAATCATCAATGATGTCATTTTCGATTTCTTCGATAACCTCATCCACATTTTGATAAGAATGATAAAACGATTTTCGTGTGATTTCCGCTTGGTTAGCAATGTCAGTAATGGTAATGTCTCTTAATTCTTTATGCTTTAATAGCGCCAACAAGGCTTCTCTGATTGTTAATCGAGTTTTTAAAGTTCTACGATTTAATTTTTCTTCTGTTGCCATAAGCCACCTCTTAAAATAAACAAATGTATAGTTTGTGATTTGATTTTAGAACAAATGTTTACTTTTGTCAAAGAAAAAATGTAATCAAGATTAGATAATTCACCCAAAATAAAATCCCTCCAACCAAATCGTGGTTGGAGGGGTTCTTTTCATAAGAAAAGTGGTAAACCAATAGCGGCTACTTCTTCGGCAGGAATTCGCATATCGTCGGCTACCCAGTTTGAGAGTACCGAGATAATGGCATTGCTCCAGAAAGAATTAGTGTAGCGAGAATCATGCTTTTTCTTGAAACGTTGATAAGCTTTTAAGCGTTTAGAAACGATACTTGTCAATAGCTTTTCAAGGTGTTGTTCAAAAATCATTCGTAAAACGTTGGCTTCCTTTTTCGCTTCCGTCAATATGAAAAGCCATGCTTGGGATAGCTGTGTCTTTAAATCGAAATTTTTGATGCCTCGAAAAATACGGCGAACAATTTGCGTTAAAATAGATTCAAGAATGGCTTCCTTAGATTTGTAATTTCGATAGAAAGCATTACGTGAAACGCCAGCTTTAGCGACAAGTTCAGAAATCGTAATTTGATTTAGTGGTTTCTTTTCAAGAAGAAGTAAAAGCGCAGTTTCAAGTGATTCACGCGTTAATTTTTGTGACTCCTTGTTGGACACCTGCAAATTTTGCAAGGATTTTTGTGAAATTGTTTTTTCCGTCATGACAAAATCCTCTCACTTGTGACGTCTGATTGTTTTTGATAGCTAAGATAAAGGCTCTAATGATATAATTTTAGGAGAAAATACTTTGTTTGTCAAATAATATCAAAATCAAAAGAAATGGAGGAAAAGAGATTTGACTTGGAAAATTGTGACAGATTCTGGCTGTGATATTAAACATATCGAAGCTATCGCAGACCACACAGAATTTCAAAATGTCCCTCTAACAATACAGATTGGCTCAGAAATTTTTGTGGATGATGAAGGGTTAGATGTCGATAATATGATGGCAAGTATGTATGCAAGTCCTACATCATCAAAATCAAGTTGCCCAAGCCCAGATGCCTTCTTACAAGCCTACCAAGGCGCTGAAAATGTCATTGCTATTACGATTACAGGAAATTTATCAGGAAGTCAAAACAGCGCTCAAGTGGCTAAAAATATGCTTCTTGAAGAACACCCAAATGTTAATATTCATGTGATTGACTCACTGTCTGCAGGCGGTGAAATTGACTTGATTGTTTTAGAGTTAAACCGTCTAATTGCTAAAGGTCTCAGCTTTGATGAGGTGGTCGAAGCGATTACTGCTTACCAAGCTAAGACCAAATTACTCTTTATTCTTGCTCGTGTGGATAACTTGGTGAAAAATGGTCGCTTGAGCAAATTGATTGGTAAAGTTATCGGACTTCTTAACATTCGTATGGTCGGAAAAGCTAGTGACGAAGGGACTTTAGAGCTTCTTCACAAGGCAAGAGGTCAGAAAAAAGCTGTTCAAGCAACAATCGATGAAATGTTCAAAGAAGGTTATCAAGGTGGCAAAGTCATGATTACTCACGCCAACAATGAAAAAGCTTGCCAACAGCTAAGTGATAAAATCAAAGAGAAATACCCTCAAGCCGATATCACATTTATCAAAGCTTCAGGACTTTGTAGCTTCTATGGTGAAGATGGTGGTATCTTATTAGGATACGAAACAAAATAAACGTTAAAACACCCAAGATGAATATCAGTCTTGGGTGTTTTGTGTATGACGATTTAAGCCACTGTATTTTTTAATAGCAATAAGTGTTGTAATTGTGATGACCACGTCCATAACTAAAGCAGGATAGGCTTTAATGGTGAAGTCGTATAAAGACCAAAGTAGCATATTCTCAACCGTTACCCAGCGAAGCCATTGTACCCTATCAGTCAAAAAAGAAACGATAGTATAAGATACTGATGAAATCAAAGGTAAACAGCCGATTAATCCTAAATTATTGACATGAATGCCTAATGTTACTTGAATGATAATGAGGAGGATAGTTGTATAAATTGAATCCCATTTCTTAATCATGAGCGTATTTCGAATAATAGAAACACTGATAGAAATAGCTCCCGTATAACCACCCAACAAAAAATTGGCAATCATGGTAAAGAAATAATCAGACAGTTGCCAACTCAACATGCTTTTCTTAGTTTTGGCAAAAGATGAGATTGCTAAACAAGTTGCGCCAATGGCTGAAAAGACAAGCCCGATTGACATAATGATTAATATCCGTAAGAATCGCTATTAGTGACAGTCGAATCAGAATAAGTATTATCGTAAGTGCTGTATGTTGAATCACCTGAAGTAGTATTGCTTTGTGTAGTTGCTGCTGCGATAGCGTTAGAAACAGCATCCAAACGAGCTTGAAGTTGGTCTTTGACGGTTTCGTTTGTTAGAACATCAATTGCTGCTTGTGCCGCAGTGACATTTGCGCTTGTTTGTTCAGATTCTGCCGTTGCAACAGCTGTTTCCGCATTGCTTTCATTGGTTACTTCAGCAGAGACAGCATCCAATTGTGATTGTAAATCTGTTTTTTTACTTTCATCAGAAAGTTTATTAATGGCTGCTTGGGCATTGGTAACAGCTTCTGACGTAGGATTGGCTTGTGCTTCTGCGAGCAATGCTTCTGCATTAGCTTCTAACTCTTCTTCGCTAGTAGATGATGAAGATGAGACAGCAGTAGTTGTTTGTGAACTTGATGTGCTGGCATAATTGTTACCAAAGATTAGGTAAATACCAGCTCCAAAAGCAATTAAAATAATGCTAAGAATGAGATAAGTAACTTCACTTCTTGAGGTTTTCATGAAAGCTCCTTTTCCTTTTTATAAATTAGATACTACTTCAATAACGTAGCGTTATTCGATAAGTCAAATAATGTTAAACTTCTGTGATTAACAGAGCATCTTTCTATATTATAACATAGAAATGACAGCGCATTAATTTTTTTCGATATTCTCTTAAAAATTTAGGCTAATTTAACCTAAAACGATTATACTGCCAAAAAGGAAACTTCAAAAAATGATCGATTATTAAAAAATCAGTTTTTTATCATTTTAGAAAAAGAACAAAAAATACTTGTTTGTTTGCTTTTAATACATTAAAATGGAATTATCGGCTTTTTACGATAAAAATTATAATATTTGAGGATAAAACTGTGTCAGTAAATTGGCAAGAAATTGCTTTTAATTTTTTTGGAGGTCTAGGGCTCTTTCTCTTCAGTATTAAATACATGGGAGACGGTTTACAGCAGGCTGCTGGAGACAGACTTCGTTATTATATTGATAAATATACGAGTAATCCTTTTCTAGGAATTCTTGTTGGTTTAGCCATGTCAGCTTTAATCCAATCAAGTTCAGGAGTGACGGTTATTACTGTTGGGCTTGTGTCAGCGGGACTTTTGAACCTTCGACAAGCAATTGGAATCGTCATGGGTGCCAATATTGGAACAACGGTAACATCATTTTTAATTGGGTTTAATCTAGGAGACTATGCGCTACCGATGATTTTTGTTGGTGCTGCCTTGTTGTTCTTTACATCACGTCGAAGCTTGAATAACATTGGACGTATTATTTTTGGTGTTGGGGGAATTTTCTTTGCACTCAATATCATGAGTGATGCAATGGAGCCTTTAAAATCTGTTTCAGCTTTTCAAGATTACCTAGCAACCTTGGGCGATAAGCCAATTATGGGGGTTCTGATTGGGACAGGCTTAACCATGCTTATCCAATCATCAGCTGCCATTATTGGAATTTTACAGGGCTTGTATGCTGGTAATTTGCTTGACCTTCAAGGAGCGATTCCGATTCTTTTAGGAAGTAACATTGGGACGTGTATCACAGCTGTTTTGGCATCAATTGGTTCGAATATAGCAGCTAAACGTGTGGCAGCTGCCCATGTCCTTTTCAATGTGATTGGAACTGTGCTGTTTATGATCCTTCTTTTGCCATTTACAAGCTTAATGGAATGGATGCAATCAAGCCTTGATTTAACACCAGCGATGACTGTAGCCTTTGCCCACGGAACATTTAATATCACTAATACCATTCTTTTGTTCCCATTCATTGGAACATTGGCTTATATTGTGACAAAACTAATTCCTGGACAAGACGAAGTAGCGAAATACGAAGCAATCTATCTCGACAAAATTTTGTTGAAACAAGCACCAGCTATCGCACTCGGAAATGCTAAAAAAGAACTTATTCACTTGGGTGCTTATGCGACACAAGCTTTTGAAGCGGCATTTCTATTTGTAGAAACGAGTAATGAAAAATACGCTGATAAGACGCAAAAATTTGAAGATACGATTAATAATGTCGATGAAGAATTGACCAAATACCTCATTGAGTTATCAAGTGAACAATTGAATCAGCATGAAAGTGAGATTCTTTCAAGTCTTTTAGATTCATCACGTGATTTGGAACGTATTGGTGACCATAGTATTGGTTTGGTTCGTTTGATGGAACACAATATTTCAAAAGATATTACGTTTTCACCAGCGGCAGTTAAGGAAATCGACCAACTTTACCATGAAACGCATCGTATGATTTTGGATGCTTTAAAGGTTGTTATTGATAATGATCGTGAATTGGCTGACGAATTGGTGGAACGTCATAAAGATATTGCGCATTTGGAACGTCGTATTCGTAAGAATCACATCAAACGCATGAATAATGGTGAATGTACACCGTTGGCAGGTATTAACTTTATTGACCTCATCACACCATGCACACGCATTACTGACCACGCTTTGAACTTAGTTGAAAAAGTCATTGAAGACCAAATTTAGATTATATAGTAAATAGAAACTGGAATTCTTCCAAGTTTCTATTTTTTTGCCAAAAAAGTTAAATAGATTTGGTATATACCATTTACAAAAGTAATTATTTGGCATATAATATAAGTGAATGGAGGCGGTTAAAAATGACAAAGTATATTAAAGCAGACGAATTTTATTATCCTTATCAAGTGAAAAAAGCTGGTTATCTTGCTATCGAGGGAGATACTTTTGGAGACTGGCAAGCAGAAGTACCAAGCGATGCTGACATCATTGATTATACGGGTTACAGCATTGCTCCTGGTTTAGTTGACACTCATATTCACGGTTTTGCTGGTGCTGATGTTATGGATAACAGCAAAGAAGCTCTGGAAACCATGAGTCATGCCCTTTTAGGAGCAGGAGTGACTAGCTTTTTACCAACTGGTTTGACAGCGTCATTTGAAACTTTAGATGATATTTGTCGTACGGCAGCTGATTTTGCAGGTCAAGAAAGCGGTGCACGTATTCAAGGGCTTTTCTTTGAAGGACCATATTTTACGGAAAAATACAAAGGGGCTCAAAATCCTTCCTATATGCGTAATCCGTCAATTGTTGAACTAGACCAATGGTTGGAAAGTTCAAAAGGTTTGTTAAGAAAAATTGCTTTGGCACCAGAACGTGATGATGTGGCTGATTTTATTAATCATGCTAAGGAAAAAAATGTGATTGTTGCTTTAGGGCATTCTGATGCGACTTATGAACAAGCGGCAAATGCTGTGGAAGCTGGTGCTTCAGTTTGGGTTCATGCCTATAATGGTATGCGTGGACTTAACCACCGTGAACCTGGTATGGTTGGTGCGGTTTATGAACTCCCAAATACCTATGCTGAATTAATCTGTGACGGACATCACGTTCATCCGTCAGCGTGTGATATTTTAATGCACCAAAAAAATTATGACCACGTTGCCTTGATTACGGACTGCATGAGTGCAGGCGGTCTTAAAGATGGTGATTATATGCTTGGCGAATACCCTGTTACTGTCGAAAAAGGAACAGCACGTTTGAAATCAAATGGTGCTCTTGCGGGTTCAATTCTCCAACTAAAAGATGCCGTAAAAAATGTTGTTAATTGGGGAATCGCTTCAAAAGCACAAGCTATTAGTATGGCAAGCCTTATTCCTGCTATCTCTGTTGGTATTGATGATAAATGCGGACAAATCAAAAAAGGACATCAAGCTGATTTTATTGTCCTTGACAAAGAACTTGATTTACAAGCAACTTACTTAGGTGGCGAAAAAGTTTGGAACGCCTAAACGTGAGAGCCTGAGATGAACAATCTTGGGCTTTTAGTTTTGGGTAAATGAAAACTGTTTTTTATCTCGCCTTTGAATTTTGAATGATGAAATGAGTGAAAACAAGATTTCAGCTATTAGTTTTTTGTTTGAACCTAGACACTCCAAGTCATTTATGCTAAAATACTCTTTAAAGAGAGAAAGTCTCATGGTGTTTCTTAGCGAGTCCGAGGTGGTGGAAGTCGGATGAAACTGAAGTGAGTCGCTGGCGCTTTCGCTTAGCAAGGCTAAGTTAAAATCAGATAAATGAAGTAATAAGATAGGGTGGAACCGCGTTTTAACGCCCCTTATGAGGTATCATATGGGTGTGTTGGCGGTTTTTTATTATGGAAAAACGTTAGCCTCCAAGATACGTCGCAAAAATTAGTTATTAAAATAAGGAGTAAATACATGTCTAAAAAATTGACGTTTTACCTAGGCAATGTCAGTAATCTCCTCATTTTAATTGGCAGTCGTCGAACTGACAAACGGCAATCGCTATGGCGATTTGCCTAGCCTATGCACTAGTCAGATTGTTTAAAAATAATCGTTTTGCCCAATCTGACGTCGCAAATCAAGTTACTAAAATAAGGAGTAAATACATGTCTAAAAAATTGACGTTTCAAGAAATTATTTTGACTTTGCAACAATTTTGGAATGACCAAGGTTGTATGTTGATGCAAGCTTATGACAATGAAAAAGGTGCTGGTACAATGAGTCCCTACACTTTCCTTCGTGCCATTGGTCCGGAACCATGGAATGCGGCTTATGTTGAACCATCACGTCGTCCAGCTGACGGTCGTTACGGTGAAAATCCTAACCGTCTTTACCAACACCACCAATTCCAAGTGGTTATGAAACCATCACCATCAAACATTCAAGAACTTTACCTTGAATCATTGGAAAAATTAGGAATTAATCCCCTAGAACACGACATTCGTTTCGTTGAAGATAACTGGGAGAACCCATCAACTGGTTCAGCTGGTCTTGGTTGGGAAGTTTGGCTTGATGGTATGGAAATCACTCAATTTACTTACTTCCAACAAGTTGGTGGTTTGCAAACAGGTCCTGTAACATCAGAAGTTACTTACGGTCTTGAACGTTTGGCATCTTACATTCAAGAAGTGGATTCTGTCTATGATATTGAATGGGCACCAGGTGTTAAATATGGTGAAATCTTCCTTCAACCAGAATTTGAACATTCAAAATATTCATTTGAAATTTCTAATCAAGATATGCTTCTTGAAAACTTTGAAAAATTTGAAGCAGAAGCAAAACGTTGCTTGGATGAACACCTCGTACACCCAGCTTATGACTACGTTTTGAAATGTTCACACACTTTCAACTTGCTTGATGCGCGTGGTGCGGTTTCTGTAACAGAACGTGCTGGTTACATCGCTCGTATTCGTAACTTGGCTCGTGTTGTTGCCAAAACATTTGTGGCAGAACGTAAACGCCTTGGTTACCCATTGCTTGATGAAGCAACACGTGAAAAATTATTGAAGGAGGATGCTGAATAATGGCTAAAAATTTACTTGTAGAACTTGGTTTAGAAGAATTACCAGCTTACGTGGTTACTCCAAGTGAAAAACAACTTGGCGATCGTATGGCAGCATTTTTGAACGAAAAACGTTTGGCATTTGAAGGCATTCAAACTTTCTCTACACCACGTCGTTTGGCTGTTCGTGTGACTGGTCTTGCTGATGCGCAAACTGATTTAACAGAAGATTTTAAAGGTCCTTCTAAGAAAATCGCATTGGACGCTGACGGTAACTTCACAAAAGCGGCTCAAGGATTTGTCCGTGGTAAAGGGTTGACAACTGACGATATTGAATTCCGCGAAGTTAAAGGCGAAGAGTATGTTTACGTTACAAAACACGAAGCAGGAAAAGCTGCCAAAGAAGTGCTTGTTGACATTCCAGAAATCTTGTCAGCAATGACTTTCCCAGTAAACATGCACTGGGCAAATAACACATTTGAATACATCCGTCCTGTTCACACATTGACTGTTCTTCTTGATGATGAAGCTCTTGACCTTGATTTCTTGGATATTCATTCAGGTCGTGTTAGCCGTGGACACCGTTTCCTTGGTCATGAAACAGAAATTGCTAGCGCTGATTCATACGAAGAAGACTTGCGTAGAGTCTTTGTTATCGCCGACGCTAAAGAACGTCAAGACATGATTGTTAACCAAATCAAAGACATTGAAAAAGCACAAAACGTCCAAGTTGAAATCGATGACGAATTGCTTAACGAAGTCCTTAACTTGGTTGAATACCCAACTGCTTTCATGGGAAGCTTTGATACGAAATATCTTGAAGTACCAGAAGAAGTGCTTGTCACATCAATGAAAAACCACCAACGTTACTTTGTTGTCCGTGACCAAGCTGGTAAATTAATGCCAAACTTCATCTCAGTTCGTAACGGTAATGCTGAGTACCTTGAAAATGTCATTAAAGGTAATGAAAAAGTGCTCGTGGCTCGTTTGGAAGACGGTGAATTCTTCTGGCGTGAAGACCAAAAACTTAAAATTGCTGACCTTGTGGCAAAACTTGACAACGTTACATTCCACGAAAAAATCGGTTCACTTTCTGAACACATGAAACGCAGCAAAGTAATTGCAGCTTACCTTGCCGAAAAAGCTGGCGCTTCTGCCGAAGAAAGCAAAGCTCTTGCTCGTGCTGCTGAAATTTATAAATTCGACTTATTGACTGGTATGGTTGGTGAATTTGATGAATTGCAAGGTATCATGGGTGAAAAATATGCCCTTCTTGCAGGCGAAGATGCCGCAGTAGCAACAGCTATTCGTGAACACTACCTTCCAAATTCAGCTGACGGTGACCTTCCAGAAACTAAAGTTGGTGCTCTTTTGGCACTTGCTGATAAATTGGATACTATCTTGTCATTCTTCTCAGTTGGCTTGATTCCGTCAGGTTCAAATGACCCATATGCTCTTCGTCGTGCAACAGCTGGTGTTGTTCGTATCATGGATGCCTTTGGTTTAAAAATTCCAATGGATGAATTGATTGACAACCTTTACGCCTTGTCATTTGATAGCTTGACTTATGAACACAAAGCAGAAGTTATGGATTTCATCCGTGCGCGTGTTGAAAAAATGATGAGCAAATCAGTTTCTAAAGATATTAAAGAAGCTGTTCTTGCTGGTTCAAACTTTGTTGTGGCTGAAATGCTTGAAGCTGCTGATGCTCTTGTTGAAGTAAGCAAAGCTGCTGATTATAAAGCCGCCGTTGAAAGTCTTTCACGTGTATTCAATCTTGCTGAAAAAGCGCCAGCTGACCTAACTGTGGATGCGAGCTTGTTTGAAAATGATGAAGAAAAAGCTTTGGCACAAGCTGCAGCAGAATTGAACTTGTCAGGTAGCGCTAGTGATAAATTGGCACAATTATTCGCTTTAAGCCCAGTTATCGACAAATTCTTTGACAATACAATGGTAATGGTGGATAATGAAGCTGTTAAAAATAATCGCTTGGCTATCCTTGCTGAATTGACTGCAAAAGCTAGCAGCGTAGCAGCATTTAACAAATTGAATACCAAATAAGAAGTGGCATTTCGCTTGCCGCTCCTGACACAGTTGGCTAAAATTTTGCTAATGACTGCTAAGTTAGCATTGTCATTTTAGAGGTGTATTAGCTAATTGATTTTCTGATTTGGTAAATTATAAGAAAGGAAAAAGCGTGTAGAATCTATGGATTTTATACGTTTGGTGAGTCTTACTCATGAATGAAAAAAAGATTCAACGCATTAATGAACTTGCGCGTAAGAAAAAAACAGTTGGTTTGACAGGTGCTGAAAAAGTTGAACAAGCTGAGCTTCGCAAAGAGTACATTGAAGGGTATCGTCGCTCACTTCTTCACCATATCGCAGGGATTAAACTTGTTGATGAAGAAGGAAATGATGTGACACCAGAAAAACTAAAACAACTTCAACGCGAACGTGGTTTGCATGGCAGAAGCCTTGACGACCCAAATTCGTAAGATAGGAATCCCAGTCAGTAATGACTGGGATTTTTGTGTACAATGAAAAGGAAAAATGTCCATTTTAAAGTGGACACTAAAAGGAGTTTGTTATAATTAGAAAACGCATACAATAATAAGTGTGAAAGGAAAATGAAGATGAATAAAAAACAATTACAATTTGATAGATTGCTAGCAGTATTGCATCAGAATTCAGATTATATCACGGCAAAATCTTTATCCGAACAATTGAATTTATCTGAAAAAACGGTTTATCGTCTTGTAAAGGAAATAAATCAAAACTATTTTCCTGATGAACTTATCATAAAAAAGAGAGGACGTGGTTTTAAACTTAATAGACTTAAAAATTATGCTACTTTAATAAATTCTAAGCAAAATGATTTTACACCAGCTAGTAGGCAACTTCAAATTTTGGAGAGATTGTTAACGATATCACCTAAAAAATTACTTATATATGACTTAGCACAAGAGTATTATGTCAGTGATTCCGTTATTATGAAAGATAAAATCGAGATTCAAAAGCGACTCAATCCCTTTCATTTAAAAATCTCAACTCGGACAGGCTATATTTTTATAACAGGTTCAGAATTGGATATTCGTAGAGCATTAGCGGATTTGGTACCAACGTTTAGCATGATTGATATTGACAATTTGTCTAATACTACTAACCAAAGTCATTTTGATTTAGAGCTTGCTAAAATTATTTTGGAAGAAATTGACCAAATTGAGACGGATTTACAGGCAAGGTTACCATACCCATACAATGTTAATATTTTTTCTCATCTTTACATTATGCTTGAACGGTTAAAAATTTCTAGTCGTAAAATCGCTAACGCAGAAGTAGTGGATATCAAGATGACAGATTACGATGACTCAATTCTCAAAGAAAGTAAAAAGATTATAAATGATATTGGGAATCGTTTAGGGAGGAGTATTGATGATTTAGAAATTAATTATCTCTATCAATACTTGTATTCGTCAAGATTTCAACTTAGTACACATCAGCAAAAAATTGAATTTTCAACGCGTGTTGTTTCTGTAACAAAATTTTATTTTAAAAAGATGGAAATGACAAAGTCAGAATCAATAAATGAACAATCTCCTATGTTTATTGATTTGGCAAACCATATCAGTCCATTGTTAAGAAGATTAGATAATAAAATTTATATCAAAAATAATATGTTGCATGATATTAAAGACCGTTATGCTGATATTTTTAATCAGACAGAGAAAGTTTCTCTGGAGATGACAGAACAATTTGGTTTTTCAATGTTAAGTGCTGATGAAATTGGCTTTTTGACGTTATATTTTGTTCGTTTCAAAGAATTAAACCCAACTCCCATAAAAGCGGTTGTGATGTGTTCATCGGGAATTGGCATTTCAGAACTGCTTAAAGTGAAAATTGAAACAGCTTTTCAAAATCTTGATATTGTTAAAGTAGTATCTTCTCAAAATATCAAAGAAATTTTGCAAAATTATCCAGATATTCAATTGGTTATCACGAGTGTTAGTTTGCAAGAAATGTTAAACGTAAAGACAATTCTTGTAAGTGCCTTATTAACAGATGAAGATAAAAAGAATATTCAAAATGCAATAAGGGAGATTAATTATGGTAACTGATTTATATCAATACGTTTCTAACCAAAATTTCAATAATCGGCAAGAAGTTTATGAATATTTAGCATCTCAAATTGACAGTCAAACCCTAAGTCAGCAAGAGATAGAAAGTAAATTCTTAGAACGTGAAGCGATGGGAAATATTGAAATCGCACAAGGTGTTGTTTTACCGCATTTCACCAATGAGAATGTTCAAGATAAAATCTTCATTGTACGTCTTTCGGAACCTATTTTGAATTGGTCTAAAGGTATTGCAAAGGTAAATATTGTAATTGCTCTTGTGATTAATTCTCAAACAGCATTTAAAATACGTCCACAAATTCAAAATCTCATTCAGCATCTAATTGATGAGCAGTTTATTGAATTATTAATGACAGGCAGTCAATTGGAAATTAAGAATTATTTAAAACAATAGTACGAGGAGAAATTATGGAGTTATTAGATAAAGAAAATATCCAGTTAAGTTCTCAAAAAATGAATTGGGAAGAGGCAATAAGATTAACGGCTCAACCTTTACTAACAAAAGGAAAAATTAAAGAGAGCTATATTCAGGCGATGATAGATAAGGTAAAAGAATACGGACCATTTATTAACATTGGAGAATATTTAGCTTTACCACATGCCCGACCGGAGGAGGGAGTTATTGAAACTGGTATATCTTTTCTGAAGTTAAAATATCCAGTAAATCTTTTAGATGACCCTAACCATCCAGTATCTATTTTTATTTGTTTGGCTGCTAGTGATAGTAGTCAACATCTAGAAGCATTGATGAAATTAACAAAAATTCTATCTAAGAAGGAAAATTTACAAGTATTGCTTCAATCATCAAATATTGAAGAAATTAGCTCATTGCTAGAAGGAGTGTAATAATTATGAAAATTTTTGCAGTATGCCAAAGTGGTTTAGGAACAAGTTTTATGGTTCAAATGAATATTGAGTCAGCCCTACAAGAATTAGGAGTTGATGTAGAAGATTTTACAGTTGAGCATACAGATTCAGGAAGTGTTAGTGGAGACATGGCTGATTACTTCTTTGCTGAAAAGACTTTGGTTCCTGCTTTATCTAACCTACCAGAGGAAAAGATTATTTCGTTAAATTCTATCATTGATGCTGATGAAATAAAACAACAAGTAATTAATATACTAGATAAAAATGCTATTACACATCGGTAATCAAAAAGTAGAGAAGAGGATTCTATTATGAAAAGTGCTTTAAATATATTTGTTTCTATAGTTACTCAACCTGCCATTTTAGTAGCTCTCATTGCTTTAATTGGTTTACTTTTACAAAAGAAAAAATTCTCTGATGTAATGTCAGGGACAATTAAAACAATAGTTGGATTTCTTGTTTTAACAGGTGGTTCAGGGATTTTGCAGAATGCCTTGGCTCCTTTTGCAAAAATGTTTCAAGTAGCTCTAAATACTCAAGGTGTTGTTCCTAGTAATGAAGCTGTTGTTGCGATTGCTTTACAAGATTATGGAAGTCAAACAGCTTTAATTATGTTGGTTGGAATGATTGTTAATATTCTATTGGCACGCTTTACACGTTTTAAATATTTATTTTTAACAGGTCAAGCTATGATGTATGTTTCTTGTATTACAGCTGTTATTTTGATAAGTGCTGGTATCAAAGCGAATCCTATAGTTATCATACTTGGAGGGTTATTTGAAGGAACGTTACTGACAATCACTCCCGCTCTTTGTCAACCTTTTATGAAAAAAATTACTGGTAATGATAATGTTGCCATGGGACATACAGGAAATATTGGTTATGCTATAGCTGGTTGGATTGGAAAATGGTTTGGTGATAAATCAAAATCTACAGAGGATATGGATGTTCCACAATCATTTAGTTTTCTACGTGATTCAACAGTATCTATTATGTTATTAATGAGTGTAGTTTATGTCATCTTGGCACTGGCAGCTGGCACAGGTTATGTAGAAAAAGAATTGAGTGATGGAACAAGTGCGATTGTTTATGCAATTATTCAAGCAGGGACATTTACGGCAGGATTTGTAGTTGTTCTACAAGGTGTTCGTATGGTACTAGCAGAAATCGTTCCAGCATTTCAAGGTATTGCTAAAAAATGGGTACCAAATTCTAAACCAGCATTGGATGTGCCAATTATCTTTTCTTATGCACCAAATGCAGTATTGATTGGCTTTTTTACTAGTTTTATTGTTGGCACAATTTCAATGTTTATAATGATTGCTCTTCATACTACGGTTATTATTCCAGGTGTAGTTGGACACTTCTTCTGTGGAGCTGCAGCAGGTATTTACGGAAATTCTACTGGTGGTAGAAGAGGAGCTGTTCTTGGCTCTGCTGTTAATAGTTTACTTATAAGTTGGTTACCATTGGCTATTTTACCATTACTTGGTTCTCTTAAAATGGCAGCTTCAACATTTGCTGATACAGATTATCTAATTCCAGGCTATATCTTAGGAAAAATTGGACAATTGGGGTCAGGTGCACTTATTACAGCAATCCTCGCTTTTGTATTTATTGTAATTGTAATAAGTATTATTCTTGATAAACGAACAGATTCTGAATTGTAAGAAGGGGAATACAATGAAATTTTTCTTAGATACAGCCGATGTTTCGGCGATTAAAACAATTAACGAATTAGGTGTCGTGGACGGTGTCACGACCAATCCAACGATTATTTCCCGTGAAGGGCGTGATTTTGAGACGGTTATCAAGGAAATTTGCCAGATTGTTGATGGTCCTGTGTCGGCAGAAGTCACAGGCGTAACAGCTGAAGAAATGATTACTGAAGCGCGTGATATTGCTAAATGGGCAGATAATATTGTGGTCAAAATTCCGATGACAATGGAAGGGTTGAAAGCAGTCAATGTGCTTTCAAAAGAAAACATTAAGACCAACGTCACTCTTATTTTTACGGTATCTCAAGGGCTTATGGCTATCAAAGCTGGTGCAACCTTTATCAGTCCATTTGTTGGACGTCTGGAAGACATCGGCACAGATGCTTACCAATTGATTTCAGATTTGCGAGAAATCATTGATTTTTATGGCTTTGATACGGAAATCATTGCAGCCAGCATTCGTAATACAGTTCATGTTGAGAACGTTGCGAAACGAGGTGCTCATATTGCTACCATTCCAGATGCTGTTTTTGATAAAATGACCAAACACCCTTTGACGACAAGCGGCATAAAAAACTTTACTAAAGACTGGGAAACGTTTAAAAATAAAGTCGAATAATAATTTGTTTTAAAAACTCTAATTATTTATGATATAATAGAATCCGAACAATAATACTATAAGTCCTTAAAAACAGAAAGGTTTCACTCATGACATTTGATGCTATTGATCAGTTGGCAGTCAATACTGTCCGTACGCTCTCAATTGATGCCATTCAGGCAGCTAATTCAGGTCACCCTGGTCTTCCAATGGGAGCTGCACCTATGGCTTATGTTCTTTGGAATCATGTAATGAATGTTAATCCGAAGACAAGCCGTTCTTGGTCTAACCGAGATCGTTTTGTACTATCTGCAGGACATGGTTCTGCCCTTTTATACAGCCTTCTTCATCTATCAGGTTACAATGTTAGCATTGATGATTTGAAGAATTTCCGTCAATGGGGTTCAAAAACACCAGGTCACCCAGAAGTCAATCATACAGACGGTGTTGAAGCTACAACTGGACCTCTTGGGCAAGGGATTGCCAATGCTGTTGGTATGGCAATGGCAGAAGCTCACTTAGCAGCTAAATTTAACAAACCAGGATTTAATATCGTTGACCACTACACTTATGCTTTGCATGGTGACGGTTGCTTGATGGAAGGTGTCAGTCAAGAAGCTGCCAGCCTTGCTGGACATCTTAAACTTGGCAAATTAGTCCTTCTTTACGATTCAAACGACATTTCACTTGACGGTCCAACATCAAAAGCTTTCACAGAAGATATCAAAGGTAAATTTGAAGCTTACGGTTGGCAACACATTTTAGTTAAAGATGGTAATGACCTTGAAGCGATTGCTAAAGCTATCGAAGAAGCAAAAGCTGAAACTGAAAAACCATCTATTATCGAAGTGAAAACAATCATTGGTTTCGGTGCTGAAAAACAAGGAACATCAGCTGTTCACGGTGCCCCTCTTGGCGTTGATGGCATTGCTTACGCTAAAAAATCTTACGGTTGGGAATATCCAGAATTCACAGTACCAGAAGAGGTGGCTAAACGCTTTGAAGTTGGTATCAAATTCCGTGGTGAAGCTGCTGAAAATGAATGGGATACTAAATTCCGTGAATACGAAGCTGCTTATCCAGAATTAGCCGCTGAATACAAAGCAGCATTCGCTAACAAACCAGTTGACGTGACACTTGAAGATTTCGAAATTGGTACAAGCCTTGCTAGCCGTTCATCAAGTCAACAAGCTATCCAACAAATCTCAGCACAAGTGCCATCATTCTGGGGTGGTTCAGCTGACCTTTCTGCATCAAACAATACAATGGTCAAAGTAGAATCTGATTTCCAACCAGACAACTACCTTGGTCGCAATATTTGGTTTGGTGTGCGTGAATTTGCCATGGCAGCTGCCATGAACGGTATTGCCCTTCATGGTGGTACTCGTGTTTACGGTGGTACATTCTTCGTATTCTCAAACTACCTTCTTCCAGCTGTTCGTATGGCTGCTCTTCAACAATTACCAACGGTTTATGTCATGACGCATGATTCAATCGCTGTCGGTGAAGACGGACCAACTCACGAACCAGTTGAACAATTGGCTAGCGTTCGTTCTATGCCTAACCTTAACGTTATCCGCCCTGCTGACGGTAACGAAACAAATGCTGCATGGAAACGTGCTCTTGCTGAAACTGATCGTCCAACAATGCTCATCTTGACACGTCAAAATCTTCCTGTCCTTGAAGGGACAAAAGAATTGGCAGCAGAAGGTGTTAATAAAGGTGCTTATATCCTTTCAGAAGCAAAAGGTGACCTTGACGGTATCCTTATTGCAACAGGTTCTGAAGTGAAATTGGCGCTTGATACGCAAGCTGCTTTGGAAGCAAAAGGTGTTCATGTTCGTGTGGTTTCAATGCCAGCACAAAACATCTTTGACGAACAAGACGCTGCTTATAAAGAAAGCATTCTTCCAGCTAACGTCACAAAACGTTTGGCTATCGAAGCTGGTTCAAGCTTTGGTTGGGGCAAATACGTTGGTCTCCAAGGTAAAACTCTTACAATCGATACTTGGGGCGCATCTGCACCAGGCAATAAAATCTTTGAAGAATACGGCTTCACAGTTGATAACGCTGTAAATCTTTACGAATCATTGTAATTAATAACTAACTGAAACCCTCCTTGTTTTCAAGGAGGGTTTTTATAATTATTTGACAAATGATAGCTGAAAAGGTAAGATAGAATAAAAATATTTTTGTGTTACTTTAATAGTACAAATAAAATTTTAGGGGGATTTTATGGAAGAGAAGTGCAGTGAATTATACAAAGCAATTAGGAATGCTTATGAAGATATGATCATTCGTCAAGATAACGATTTGTCAAAAATCTTACTTTCTGCGTCAAATGAGGTGATTAGGTCTGGAGATGCTGGGTTGAGCGCTCTTCACCTTGACCGTCAGTTAAATCTGTATAGTACAAGGCATGATTTTTCGCTACCAAAGGGGGCAAAATCATTGAAACAGTTGACACAGGAATTTGCTGCGGATTACCGAAAGAGCAAAGAAGTTTCAAAATGGATAAAACCATTGTTAGGAGAGTAGGGAAAGGAGATAGGTATGATTCGATTTGATCATGTTTCAAAGTTGTATGGTGATAAGGAAGCACTAAGTGATGTCAATATGACCATTGCTAATGGCGAAATTTTTGGCTTGATTGGGCATAATGGTGCAGGAAAAACAACGACGATTAGCATTTTAACGTCAATCATTGAAGCGAGCTATGGTGAGGTATATGTTGATGAGTTACCTCTTTCTGAGCACCGTGATGATATCAAAAAACGCATTGGTTACGTGCCTGATTCACCTGATATTTTCCTGAACTTAACGGCGATAGAATACTGGCATTTTTTAGCTAAAATTTATGACGTTGATGATAAGCTCACTGATGAACGGATTGAACGATTGTCACATTTGTTTGATATTGCGGAGAATATCAATGATTTGATTGATAGTTTTTCACACGGTATGCGTCAAAAAGTGATTCTTATTGGTGCTCTGATATCAAATCCAGATATTTGGATTTTAGATGAACCTTTGACAGGGCTTGACCCACAAGCATCGTTTGATTTGAAAGAAATGATGAAAGAGCACGCGCGTGGTGGCAATACGGTTCTTTTCTCAACACATGTTCTTGCTGTTGCGGAGCAACTTTGTGACCGTATTGGAATTTTAAAAGATGGCAAGTTGATTTTTATCGGTACCTTAGATGACTTAAAAGCTAATCACCCTGATAAAGATTTGGAAACAATCTATCTTGAATTAGCAGGGCGTAAAGCGCAAGAGGAGGGATAGGCGTATGAATTGGTCAACAGTTTGGGAGTTAACCAAGATTAATATCCTCTATTCTAGCCCACAGTCTGTCACGGCGGCAAAGCGAAAACAAGAACGTAAACCAAGCAAAGGTTTTTCGGCTTATAAGAGTGTGATGCGCCAGCAAATTCTCCTCAGCCTTTTGTTTGCGGTTATTTACATTTCTATGTATGCTAACATTGATTTTCGTTATTTCCCAGGGTATTTCTCTTTTTACATAGCGATTTTCTTTATCATGGCAACTCTAAATGCTTTTTCAGCCATGTATAGCATTTTTTATGAGAGCGATGATGTTCGGCTTTATGCACATTTGCCGATTAAATCGAGTGAACTTTATATGGCAAAAGTGATTTCCAGTTTTGGTATGGGCATTACATTTTTAATGCCACTTTTGTCCTTGTTTTTTATCGCTTACTGGCAAATAGCAGGGCTTGTACTAGCGATTCCGTTGACAATTATCCTCTTTTTTGTTCTGTTTGCGGCTGTGATTTTGTTGGCACTTTATCTTAATAGTTTTGTGGGAAAAATCATTCTTCGAAGTCAGCACCGAAAAATCGTCTCGACTGTTCTCATGTCTATATCAACGATTGGAGCAGTCGGTGCCATTCTTTACATGAATGTTATCAACAGTCAAAACATGACTTATGATGATAATGTTGCCCTTGCAGACCATACTGTTTTACCATATTTTCGTGGTTTTTATGACGTGGTAAAAGCACCATTTCAATCAGCGACTGTTCTTAATTTTTGGCTACCTTTGTTAGTGTTGATGATTTTAACAGTTGGGGTTGTCAAATGGTTGATGCCAACGTATTACAAAGAAGTTCTTTATGCTAAGCCTAAATCTAAGCCGAAACAAAAAGTATCGTCAGCATCTCAAAAAGCGTTGAAAGGTAAATCGTTGAAAACGATGATGATTCGTCACCATATGTCAACCTTACAAAATGCGACCTTGCTGACACAAACTTATCTATTGCCTTTGATTTATGTGGTGATTTTTATCACACCGAGTGTGACAAATGGGGTTAGTTTGGCTGAAGTGCCGAATGATTATTTTGGTGTGGCAATGCTTATCGGAATTGTTTTGGGAAGTTTTTGTAGCACGCCAAGCTCATTTGTTGGGGTTGGGATTTCATTAGAAAAAGAAAATCTGACTTTCTTTAAAGCTCTACCAATCAATTTCAAGGATTTTCTTGTTCAAAAATTTTTAACGCTGGTAGGACTCCAAGCACTTGTTCCAGCTATCGTTTATTTATTAGTGGGCTTGTTTGTCTTAAAAGCACCGCTAGTGTTGGTCATTTTCTTTATCCTAGGACTTCTTGCGAGTATCTTGCTTCAGGGACAACTTATGTATCGCCGTGATTTTAAATTTCTTGATTTAAAATGGCAAGATGTGACCCAACTTTTTAACCGTCACGCAGGACAATGGCTGACCCTCGCTATTATCCTAATCGCCTTAGTAGTAGGTGGAAGTCTAGGGGCAGGCACATTTTTACTCGGAGCTCTACTCAAAGATGTTCTGTTGGCGAATGTTTTGTTTGCAATACTGGCTGTTTTGATAGGAATCGCTTCTCAAATAGTGATTTACCAAACATTTTGGAAAAAGTTATAAAAAACTCTCCCCAAGTTATTTTGAGGAGAGTTTAGGAGCGGAATTTTTCCGCTTTTTTTATTTCTCTAATTCTAAAATCAAATCACCAGTTTGGCTAAATTGATTGTCGTGTTTAATGATTTGATTATAATTAGAACCGTTTGTAATGATGACCATTGTTTGGCTAGAGTAGCCAGCGTTTTCAATAGCTACTTTATCAAATGAAATTAATTTGTCACCTTTTGTGACGGAATCTCCTTGCTTAACGAAGGCTTTAAATCCTTCTCCGTTGAGATCTACGGTATTGATACCAATATGAATGAGAATCTCTGCTCCCATGTCTGAGACAAGTCCAATAGCATGTTTAGTTGGAAAGAGAGTTGCGATAGTACCATCAAATGGGGCATAGACATCGGTTGCTTCTGGTAAGATAACAACACCGTCTCCCATAACTTTTGATGCAAAAACTTCATCTTCAGCTTTTTCAATAGGGAGAACTTCACCAGTCAATGGAGACATGACTTCTTGACCTGTAATGACAGGAGCTTGTGTTGTATCAAGGTTGTCAGTAGTTTCTTCTTTTTCGAAGTGTTTGGCAAGGACAAAGGTAATAATAGCAGTTGAAATGATGCTAATGACAATAGCAATGATAATATTGTAAAAATAAGTCATTGTGTTATCACCAATATAGAGAAGAACTGCTGGAAGTCCAGAAGAACCAGTCGCAAATCGGTGAGCATGTGTTAAACCAGCATAAAGACCACCAAGTCCTCCACCAATCATTGAAGCAATCAATGGGTAGCGTTTGGGTAGATTAACACCATAAAGAAGAGGTTCGGTAATTCCCATGTAGGCTGTGATAGAACCAGGAATAGCTGTTTCTTTGGTTGTTTTATCCTTTGTTACGAAAGCAACGACTGCACCAGCTGTTGCTTGTGCCATATTTGAACAGACACACCCAGGACCAAAGATTGAGTCATAACCTAGTTGAGACATTTGCATGATTCCAAGTGGGGCAACACCGTTATGGATACCAAACATCACCATAATCGGTAAGAATGTTCCAATGATTAAAGCAGGTGCCCAGCTTGCATTTTCTGCTAAGAATGTGAAAACGGTAGCTAAGTAATTTCCGACAATGGCTCCAATTGGCCCAAGAACTGAGAAGGCTAATGTTCCCATGATAAGGAAAGTTAGCATTGGAACAAAAACAATATTGATTGATTTTGGAATGTGTTTGTTTAAGAATTTCTCAACATAAGATTGGACAAAAATGATGAGAATAATAGGGATAACACTTGAACCATAACTTGCTAGTGTAAATGGAATGACGTTAAAGAAGTTGACAGCGTCTCCAGCAGTCACAAGCGCCGACCAATTTGGATGTAAAAGCATGGCAGCGACACCTGCAGCTAAAATAGGGTTACATTTGAGTTTTTGTGCCTGAGTAAAGGCAATGAGAATTGGTAAGAAGTAAAATACACCATCTGCAAATACATTAAGCATGTAATAGGTTTGTGAATCAGTGGTGATGACATTGAAAACGACAAGAAGTGCTAAAACAGCTTTTACCATACCAGCCCCAGAGAGTGCGGGGATGATTGGTTGGAAAGTTCCTGCGACAA
This sequence comes from Streptococcus gallolyticus subsp. gallolyticus DSM 16831, assembly GCF_002000985.1. Lineage (NCBI taxonomy): Bacteria > Bacillati > Bacillota > Bacilli > Lactobacillales > Streptococcaceae > Streptococcus > Streptococcus gallolyticus. Next base: position 472,154 of record NZ_CP018822.1, read on the forward strand.
AATCAATGATAGTATCAAAAATGCCTTTTTTCTCTTGGGTAGTAGTATCTTGTGATATTTCAACGAGCTTTTCAATTTCTTCAAAGACATCTGCAACGTGTGTTCCGATGACGATTTGGTATTGTCCAGCATTGATAATAACCTTTGTTACGCCGTCGAGCTTTTCAAGAGCTTCGGTGTCAGCTTTTAGGTTATCAACAAGCGTAAAGCGTAGTCGTGTTTGACAATGATAAACGTTAGCAACATTTTCTTTACCACCAACTAAGGCAATAATTTGGGTAGCCAATGTTTGATATTCTTTTGACATAATCTTGTCTCCCTTTTGTTTTTTCGAGATAAGATTATCACAGCAAAAAAGCCCTTTCAAGACTTAGGAAAGGGGATGGAAAAAGGTTTCATTTTCATAAATGGTAGCGCTTTAAAAATGAAATTTTATTTCAAGTTATATATGTTTATCTTGACGTCCAGTTTCTAGGAGCTCTGCCATTTTTTGTTTATAAGATAGATTTATTTCATAGTCTAATGAAAAATAAGTTGCGTAGAGGATATTGAGAATGAATAAGATTGACTCTTCTGAAGCAAAGCCTGAAATTTTTCCAACGATTTGCTCTCGTCCAGAAATCGGAAGCGTGAAGTCACAAAATTGTGCCAATGGTGATTTTTCTTGGCTGGTGATAGCAAGTGTTGTCACGTCGCAATCGCTAAGATGTTCCAGTAAATGATGTGGAAATTGAACAATTTGACCAGAGTAGGAAATCAAAATAGCTAAATCTTCAGATGTTAAGGATAGAGAAGTCAAGCCCATTTCGTCATTACGTGGAACTTCAATAATTTTCCCAATACCAGCCATACGTCGTCGGAAAACTTCGGCTAAAATATTATTAGGACTGATACCAAAAATGGCGACACGTTTTGCTTTTTTGATGGAATAGGCCGCTTGTGTTAGTAGAGCATCATCTAGTAGAGCTAAGCTATCCTCAATACTTGCTATTTGAAGTTGTGCAATCTTTCTTGCTAAGGTCAGATTATCATCGTTTTTGGTAAAGGGAACATCTGGGTCAACATCAGAAAAATAATGATTCTCTTGATGAATTTCTTCCATTAGAGGCACTAAAAATTCTTTCCAACCAGAAAATCCCAAAGATTTAGCAAAGCGAACTAAGGACGATTTTGAAATATACGCTTGATTTTGAATATCATCTAGTGTTAAATGAGCTAACTCTGTTTTATGAGTCAAAATAAAGTTTGCAATGTCTTTTTTGGAATCTTTACGTGTCTGAGCTAGATACTCAATATCTTGTAATAGTGTCATAAAAAATCCTTTCTGATGAAATTTTGTTTCAGCTTTTTCTAGTTGACTTAATTTAAAATGAAACCTTTTGCCAAGTCGTTTTGGACTCATTGAAGTCGTTTTCCAGAAATGCTAAAGTAATTTTAAAATATTATAACATGCGGAGGGAGAAAATGGTTTTATCAGAAAATTTTTTATGGGGCGGTGCTACGGCAGCCAATCAAGCTGAAGGTGGTGTCTTAGAAGGTGGTCGTGGCTTGTCAAATGTTGATTTATTACCTATTGGAAAAGACAGAGCCACAATTTCTAGTGGTGAAATAGAACATTTAGAGTGGGATGATAATCATTTTTATCCTGCCAAAGAAGCTATTGACATGTACCATCATTATAAAGACGATATTAAATTATTTGCAGAGCTTGGTTTCAAGGTTTATCGTATGTCAATTTCGTGGACTCGTATTTTTCCAAATGGAGATGATGAGATGCCAAATCAGGCAGGACTTGATTTCTACCGTGGTATTTTTGAAGAATTGAAAAAGTATGGTATTGAACCTCTTGTAACTTTGGCACATTTTGATGTACCAGTCAGTTTAATTAAACGTTATGGTGGTTGGCGTGACCGTCATTTAGTAGATGCCTATGTCCGTTATGCGCAAACGGTTATGACAGCTTACAAAGGTTTGGTCAACTATTGGTTGACATTCAATGAAATTAATATCCTAATTCATAGTCCCTTTGTAGGTGGTGGGCTTATCTTTAAAGAAGGAGATAATAAGAAACAACTCATGTATCAAGCAGCTCATCATCAATTAGTCGCTTCAAGTTTGGTGACTAAAATGGCACACGATATTGATTCTGAAAATCAAATTGGGTGTATGTTAGCAGGTGGTATGCATTATCCTTACTCTTGTCGTCCAGAAGATTACAAAGAAGCCATTGATAGTGATCGTAAGAATTACTTCTTTATTGATGTTCAAGCGCGTGGTTATTATCCAAATTATGCGAAAAAAATGTTTGAACGTGAACAGATTGAGTTGGAGATGTTAGATGGTGATTTAGAGTGTTTGAAAAATACTGTTGATTTTGTTTCTTTCTCTTATTATTCATCACGTACAGTAAGTGGTTTTGAGGAGGATTATGAAACAACAACTGGCAACCTTTTCCGCTCGATAAAAAATCCTAATTTAGAATCAACAGAATGGGGCTGGCAAATTGATCCGTTGGGGTTACGTAATGCCTTAAATCAGCTTTATGACCGTTATCAAAAGCCATTATTCATTGTCGAAAATGGTCTTGGTGCTAAGGACGTCCCTGATGAAAATGGGTATGTGGCAGATGATTATCGTATTGATTATATGCGCAAGCATATTATTGCTTTAAAAGATGCTGTTGAAATCGATGGTGTTGAGTTAATGGGCTACACCAGCTGGGGCTGTATTGATTTGATTTCAGCCAGTACAGGTCAAATGAGTAAACGTTACGGTTTTATCTATGTTGACCGAGATGACGCAGGTCAGGGCACTTTACGTCGCAGTAAGAAAAAATCATTTGACTGGTATAAACAAGTCATTACTTCAAATGGTGAAGAGCTTTAATCCCTTTCAAAATCTCCTAAAGGGTATTGTGTTAAAAATCCCATTGATTTCGTAATAAAGCTAATAAAAACAGTTCCTCGGACTGTTTTTTTAGTGTATAATAGGCATATGAAACGAAATTTTGAAACTGTTAATCGAATTGTTATAAAAATTGGGACAAGCTCGCTTGTCATGCCAAATGGCAAAATTAATCTTGAAAAAATTGACCAACTAGCTTTTGTTATCTCTAGCTTGATGAATAAAGGAAAAGATGTTATTTTGGTGTCATCTGGTGCCATGGGTTTTGGGCTCAATGTGTTAAATATGGACAAACGTCCGACAGAAATTGCACGTCAACAGGCGGTGTCAAGTGTTGGGCAGGTTGCCATGATGAGCCTTTATTCTCAAATCTTTTCGCATTATCAGACAGAAGTTAGTCAGCTGTTGATTACACGTGATGTTATTGAATATCCTGAAAGCTTAGAAAATTTCACTAATGCCTTTGAAATGTTATTAACAATGGGAATTGTGCCAATCGTTAACGAAAACGATGCTATTAGCGTTGATGAAATGGACCACACAACAAAATTTGGTGATAATGACCGACTTTCAGCGATTGTAGCCAAGGTAACCAAAGCAGATTTGTTAATCATGTTATCAGATATTGACGGACTTTACGATAAAAATCCAAATATCTATGATGATGCCAAACTTCGCGAACACGTTACTGAAATTACGGACGAAATCATTAAATCAGCGGGCGGTGCTGGAAGTAAATTTGGCACGGGAGGCATGCTCAGCAAGATTAAGAGTGCTCAAATGATTTTTGACAATAACAGTCAGATGATTTTGATGAACGGTGCAAATCCGCGTGATATTTTAAAAGCTCTAGAAGGTGCTAATATTGGAACGTGGTTTTCACAAGTGAATTAAAAGGAGGACCAAAGATGGGCTATATTGATGAATTAGGTAAAAATGCTAAAGTAGCTAGCCAAAGTCTGGTAAAGCTTGGAACTGCTGAAAAAAATCAGATTTTAGGACAAGTTGCGGATGCTCTGCTTGCAGAGACAGACTATATTTTGGCTGAAAATGCATGTGATGTTGACCAAGCACAGGAAAATGGTATTTCGCCTGTTATGGTTGACCGTTTGCGTCTAGATGCTAAGCGTATTGAGGGGATTGTTGAGGGCGTCCGTCAAGTTGCGGATTTGCAAGACCCGATTGGTCAGGTTGTCCGTGGTTATACCAATCTTGATGGCTTGAAAATCGTTCAAAAACGTGTACCACTTGGCGTGATTGCCATGATTTTTGAAAGCCGTCCAAATGTATCTGTTGATGCTTTCAGCCTTGCTTTTAAAACAAGTAATGCTATTATTTTGCGTGGTGGTCGCGATGCCATTCATTCTAATACAGCCCTTGTGACGGTTATCCGAAAAACTCTTGCTAAAGCAGGTGTAAATGAAAACGTCGTCCAGCTTGTTGAGGATACTAGCCATGCCGTTGCTGAAGAATTAATGCAAGCTGTTGATTATGTTGATGTTCTTATCCCACGTGGTGGAGCTCGTTTAATTCAAACGGTCAAAGAAAAATCAAAAGTTCCTGTTATTGAAACAGGTGTCGGAAATGTTCACATTTACGTTGATGATTCGGCTGACCTTGATATGGCAACGAAGATTGTGATTAATGCCAAAACGCAACGTCCAAGTGTTTGTAATGCTGCAGAAAGCTTGCTTGTTCACAAAGCGGTAGCAAAAACATTCTTACCACAGTTAGAAGAAGCAATTGCGAAAGTTCATGCTGTTGAATTTCGTGCAGATGATAAAGCGCTAGCTATTTTCAAAAATGCAGTAGCAGCCACAGATGAGGATTACGGTACAGAATTTTCAGATTATGTCATGTCTGTCAAAGTGGTTGATTCTGTTGATGACGCTATTGATTGGGTGAATCGTTACACGACTCATCATTCAGAAGCTATTATCACCAAAGACCTTGAACACGCTGAACGTTTCCAAGATGAAGTGGATGCGGCTGCGGTTTACGTCAATGCCTCAACACGCTTCACAGACGGTTTTGTCTTTGGATTGGGTGCAGAAATTGGTATTTCAACACAAAAACTGCATGCGCGTGGTCCAATGGGCTTGGAAGCTTTGACAAGCACAAAATTTTACATTAATGGTAAAGGACAAATTCGAGAATAATTGATTTTTGCTTACTGCTTGTCCTTATGCAGATGGCAGCCTTTACAATAAAAAACATTACCAAAAGCTTGATATTATCAGCTTTTGGTTTTTGTATTTCTGGTGGAGGTTTTAAGGAAGAATCTTATGATTTATGATATAATGAAAGGTATGACAACAGATTTTCATCATATTACAGTGCTTCTACATGAAACCGTTGATATGCTTGATATCAAGCCTGATGGTATCTATGTAGATGCAACGCTTGGTGGGGCGGGGCACAGTGAGTACCTGCTTTCTAAGCTTGGACCGACTGGTCATCTTTACGCGTTTGACCAAGACCAGACGGCTATTGATAATGCACAAATTCGTTTAAAAGACTATATTGAAAAAGGACAAGTCACTTTTATCAAGGATAATTTCAGAAACCTAGCTTCCAATTTGGCGTCTCATGGTGTGACTGAAATTGATGGTATTTTGTATGACCTTGGGGTGTCAAGCCCACAATTGGATGAGCGCGAGCGTGGCTTTTCGTATAAAAAAGATGCGCCTTTAGACATGCGTATGAATCGTGACCAAGATTTGTCAGCTTATGACGTGGTTAACACTTATGATTATCATGACTTGGTTCGTATTTTTTTCAAGTATGGTGAGGACAAATTCTCAAAACAAATTGCACGTAAAATTGAGCAGGCGCGAAAAGTTAAGCCGATTGAGACAACGACAGAATTAGCAGAAATCATTAAATCTGCTAAGCCTGCTAAGGAACTCAAGAAAAAAGGACATCCTGCGAAGCAGATTTTCCAAGCCATTCGTATTGAAGTCAATGATGAGCTCGGTGTGGCAGATGAGTCTATCCAACAAGCTATTGAGTTATTGGCAGTTGATGGGCGCATTTCAGTGATTACTTTCCATTCTTTGGAAGACCGTTTGACAAAACAATTATTCAAAGAAGCTTCTACCGTAGATGTGCCGAAAGGGTTGCCTTTTATTCCTGAGGATATGCAACCTAAGCTTGCTTTGGTTAATCGAAAACCTATTTTGCCAAGCGAAGAAGAGTTAGAAGTCAATAATCGTTCTCACTCAGCCAAGCTCCGTGTGGCTAGAAAGGTTCGTAAATAATTATGACAGATAAACATCGTAACGAAGCTATTTCTAATGCGCTTAAAAGACGGATTAGAAAATTTTCGAGAATTGAAAAAGTTTTTTATGGTTCTATTATTTTGACGGCTATTACCATGGCTGTTAGTATTATTTACCTACAGAGCCGTAATCTACAAGTGCAACAAGAAATCACAAATCTTAATAGTCAGATAAGTGATATGCAGACAGATTATGATAATGCTAAACAAGAGGTTAACGAATTAACAAGTCGTGACCGTATTGAACAAATAGCAGGAAATGCAGGCTTGACTAGCCAACAGGATAATATTAAACAGGTGGAGTAAAAATAGTCTATGAAGAAATTAATGAACCGTTTTTTAGACTATGTGGTAAAGGATAGACGAACGCCCAACAAAAACCGTGAGCGCGTTGGTCAGAATTTGATGATTCTGGCGGTCTTCCTTTTCTTTGTGTTTGTTATCAATTTTGCCATTATTATTGGGACAGATACAAAGTTCGGACACAATTTGTCAACAGAAGCGTCAGAAGTTTATCAACAGACAGTAACCGTTCAGGCTAAACGTGGTACGATTTATGACCGTAATGGTGTTGCTCTTGCGGAGGATTCAACAACTTACAGTATCTATGCCATTATTTCAACATCTTATGTTTCATCAACAGGTGAAAAGCTTTATGTCAAAAAATCTCAGTATGAGAAAGTGGCAGAGATTTTAAATGAACAGCTTGGAATTGACAAGGATGAAGTGCTGAGTCAGCTAAAACAAGATGGGCTTTTCCAAGTTTCTTTCGGAAGTTCAGGTTCTGGGCTGTCATACAGTACAAAATCAGCTATTGAAACGGCTATGGACGAAGCTGGCATTAAAGGAATTGGTTTCACTTCAACGCCCGGACGTATGTATCCAAATGGTATTTTTGCTTCACAATTCCTTGGTTTGACACAATTAAAAGAAAATAAAGATGGCACATCAAGTCTTGTAGGAACATCAGGTCTTGAAGCAGCTTTAGATGATATTTTGTCAGGTACAGATGGTAAAGTGACTTATCAAAAAGATAAAAATGGTAATCTGTTACTTGGTACTGAAACAACGGTTAAACAAGCTGTCGATGGGAAAGACGTTTACACAACACTTTCTGAACCATTGCAATCTTACTTGGAGTCTCAAATGGATATCTTCCAAAATGAAGCCCAAGGAACGTATGCTAGTGCCACAGTTGTTAATGCAAAAACCGGTGAAATTTTAGCAACGACACAACGTCCAACTTACAATGCGCAAACCTTGGATGGTTATAGTGAGGATAATCTAAAAACTTGGAACACCTTACTCTATCAAAACTATTATGAACCAGGGTCAACCATGAAAGTCATGACCCTTGCTTCAGCAATTGATGACGGTGTTTTCAATCCTAATGAGGTTATTTCAACAATCAATGGTATTACGGTTGCTGATACGACAATCAATGACTGGAACGTCAACGAAGGAATGACTTCGGTTCAGTACCTGACTTACGCGCAAGGTTTTGCTTGGTCAAGTAACGTTGCTATGACTAGCCTTGAACAAAAAATGGGGAATGACAAGTGGCTCACTTATCTTTCGCGTTTCAAATTTGGTTATCCAACACGTTTTGGTATGCTAAATGAGGACAGTGGTTTGTTACCTTCTGACAATGAAGTAACGGTAGCCATGAGCTCATTTGGTCAAGGGATTGGTGTTACACAAGTGCAAATGTTGCGTGCCTTTACAGCTATCTCTAATGGTGGTGTCATGCTAGAGCCGCAGTTCATTAGTCAGATTTACGATCCAAATACGAATTCGGCACGTGTAGCGACATCAGAAGTTGTTGGTAATCCTGTTTCAGAAGATGCTGCTGATCAAACACTTGATTACATGGTAACTGTTGGTACCGATTCACAATATGGTACATTGTATAACAGCACAACAGGTCAACCATATATCCAAGTTGGTGACTATTCCGTCGCTGTGAAATCTGGTACTGCCCAAATTGCTGCTTCGGCCGAAGACGGTGGTGGGTACTTAACTGGAGATAATGATTACATTTACTCAGTTGTTGCGATTGTGCCATCAGATGACCCAGAATTTATCATGTATGTAACGCTTCAACAACCATCTGAAAAATTCAGAGCTATGTATTGGCAAGATGTTGTCAATCCTGTACTTGAAAGGGCGATGATGATTAAAGATACCTTGACTAGTACAGCGGTAACGGGAACTGATACAGAAACCGAATATACACTAAAAGATTATATCGGTGAAAGCCCAGGAGATACAGCCCAAGAACTTCGTGATAACCTTGTACAACCAGTTGTTGTTGGTTCAGGTAGCAAGATTAAGAAAATGTCTAAAAAAGTCGGAAGCAACCTTTCTGCTAATGAGCAAATCTTACTTTGGACAGGTGATCTTGAAACAGTGCCAGATATGTATGGTTGGACGAAAGAAAATGTTGAAAAATTTGCTAAATGGACTGGAATTAAGATAACCTTTAAGGGTTCCGATTCGGGAACAGTCACGAAACAAAGTGTCGAATCCGAAACAGATATCGACGGTGTTAAAAAAATTACAATTACTCTAGGAGAATAAACTAAGATGTTTTTAAGTTTAATCGCAGGTATTGTCGCTTTTGTGTTGACAGTATTTGCCATGCCCCATTTTATCCGTATTTACCAAATCAAGAAAATCGGTGGGCAACAAATGCACGAGGATGTCAAACAACATTTGGCTAAAGCTGGTACTCCAACCATGGGAGGAACAGTTTTTCTAACAGTCGGAATCCTTGTTAGCCTCATTTTTAGCTTGTTTGTCGAAAAGCAAAACGGTGCTTCAATGGGAGCAACGGCAGGCATTCTTTTGGTGGTTCTCATTTATGGGATTATTGGTTTTCTTGATGATTTTTTGAAAATCTTTAAACAAATTAATGAAGGCTTGACACCTTGGCAAAAAATGAGCTTGCAAATTATTGGTGGCTTGATTTTCTATTTCGTTCATGTCCGTCCAAGCGGAACAGATGATTTAAATGTCTTTGGTTTTGACCTTCATCTTGGTATTCTTTACGTTTTCTTTGTTCTTTTCTGGGTTGTTGGTTTTTCAAACGCCGTTAATTTGACAGACGGTATTGATGGTTTGGCTTCTATTTCAGTTGCTATCAGCTTGGTTGCCTATGGAATCATCGCCTTTGCTCAACGACAATTTGATGTCTTGTTGATTATCGTGACAATGATTGGTGCTTTGTTTGGCTTCTTTGTCTTTAACCATAAACCTGCCAAAGTCTTTATGGGTGATGTGGGAAGTCTGGCTTTAGGAGCAATGCTTGCAGCAATTTCTATTGCACTTCGCCAAGAATGGACTTTGTTAATCATTGGTATCGTTTATGTCTTTGAAACAAGTTCAGTCATGCTTCAAGTGTCATATTTCAAATACACGAAGAAAAAATATGGTGAAGGGCGTCGTATTTTCCGCATGACACCATTCCATCATCATTTGGAACTTGGTGGTTTGACAGGAAAATCAGAAAAATGGTCAGAATGGAAAGTTGATGCTTTCTTGTGGAGTGTTGGCGCTATTGCAAGTATTTTGACCTTGATTGCACTTTACGTATTTTAATAAATGAACGAGTTGGGTTTCCAGCTCGTTTTTGATTCTAAATCGCAGTGTACTTTGCTTTAATCACCCTTTTAATGATATAATAGAAAAGAATGAAAAAATTCGCCTAGTCGCTTTTGGCTAGGGATTAAACGATAAGTAAATAATATAGAGAAATTTTCAAGTGAAACTTGATGAGATAAGAAATTGAGGTAAAACATGTCTTTTAACGATTTTAATTTTAAGCCCTACATTCGTGAGGCGCTTGCAGAGCTTAAATTCACAAATCCGACAGAAGTGCAACAAAAGTTAATTCCCGTTGTGCGTTCTGGTCGTGATTTGGTTGGAGAATCTAAAACTGGTTCAGGAAAAACGCACACTTTCTTGTTGCCGATTTTTGAAAAATTAGATGAAAACAGCAATAATGTTCAGGTGGTTATCACAGCACCAAGTCGTGAGTTGGCAACGCAAATTTATCAAGCAACCAAACAAATTGCTGAAAAATCTGAAACAGAAATTCGTGTGGCAAACTACGTTGGTGGTACAGATAAACTACGTCAAATTGAAAAATTGAAATCATCTCAGCCACACATCGTCATTGGTACACCTGGTCGTATCTATGATTTGGTCAAATCAGGTGATTTGGAAATTTATAAAGCTCATACCTTTGTTGTTGATGAAGCTGATATGACGCTTGATATGGGATTCCTTGATACAGTGGATAAGATTGCAGGGACATTGCCAAAAGATGTTCAAATTTTGGTTTTCTCAGCGACTATTCCACAAAAATTGCAACCCTTCTTGAAAAAATATTTGACAAATCCAGTCATGGAAAAAATCAAGACAACTACTGTTATCGCAGACACAATTGATAATTGGTTGGTTTCAACTAAGGGACGTGATAAAAATGCGCAAATCTTGGAAATCACTAAAGCCTTAAATCCATATCTTGCCATGATTTTTGTAAACACAAAAGAACGTGCAGATGAGTTGCATAGCTATCTTGTGTCAAATGGATTGAAAGTGGCAAAAATTCACGGCGATATTCCTCCACGCGAACGTAAACGCACCATGAACCAAATCAAAAAACTGTCATACGAATACATTGTGGCGACAGATTTGGCAGCGCGTGGGATTGATATTGAAGGAGTTAGTCATGTTATCAATGATGCTATTCCGCAAGATTTATCATTCTTTGTGCACCGTGTTGGACGTACAGGACGTAATGGTTTAAATGGTATTGCGATTACGCTTTACAAACCAAGTGACGATTCTGATATTCGTGAACTTGAAAAAATGGGGATTAAATTTGTCCCTAAAATGCTTAAAAACGGTGAATTTCAAGATACTTACGACCGTGACCGTCGAGCTAACCGCGAAAAATCATACCAAAAATTAGATACTGAAATGATTGGTTTGGTTAAAAAGAAAAAGAAAAAAATCAAACCAGGCTATAAGAAAAAAATTCAATGGAAAGTTGATGAAAAACGCAAACGTGAACGCCGTGCCGCTAATCGTGCCAAAGGACGTGCTGAACGTAAAGCAAGAAAACAAACTTTCTAGAAAACAGAATCCCGAAATAACTTCGGGATTTTTATTTTAATCAAGTAGCGCTTGGTTTGCTTTGTCAAGAAATGTGATTTATTTCCTGATAGTTTTTTCTTATCAAGTCCATAGAAAAAATGTATTGGGAAAGTGTGGCTAAGTTTGATAGACTGGAAAGGAATTATTAGAAAAGAGGCAGACAAATGAAAAAGAGGAGATTACTATCGTTTGGTTTCTTATTTCTGTTGACACTAGTTCTGGCGGCTTGTTCCAATCAATCACAATCAAGTGGTAAAACAGTCATCAAAGTGGCAACAGACTCAGATACAGCACCATTTACTTACAAAGAAAATGACACCTTTAAAGGTTACGATATTGATGTGGTGAAAGCCATTTTTAAGGATTCCAAGAAATATAAAGTTGAATTTGTGACAACGGCGTTTGATTCTATTTTAACAGGAGTAGATGCAGACCGTTACCAAATTGCGGCAAATGACTTTAACTATAATGAAGAACGTGCTGAAAAGTACCTTTTCTCAGACCCAATTTCTAAATCAAACTATGCCATAACAAGTGCCGAAGGGACAAGTTATGATAGTCTTGATGATTTATCTGGAAAATCAACTGAAGTGATTTCAGGTTCTAACTATGCTCAAGTTTTAGAAAAATGGAACGATGAAAATCCTGATAAAGAGCCGATTAAGATTAATTACGCTTCTAGCTCAACAGGATTGACAACACGTGTGCAACATATTGAAAATGGGACAATCGACTTTATTTTGTATGATGCGATTTCATCGAATTATCTCGTTGAGGACCAAGGTTTCAATTTGACAGTGACCAATGTAACAGATGATATTGGTGGCGAAACAGATGGTTTAGAATACTTGCTATTTGCAGATACAGATGAGGGAGCTAAACTACAAAAATTTGTCAATAAACGTATCAAAGAGTTAAAAGATGATGGCACATTGTCTGAATTGAGCGAGCAATATTTTGGCGGCGACTTCGTTTCAACAATCGATTAAAAATGAAAAAGGAAAAGAAAAGGATTGGTGGTAGGGCTATCGTTATAGCGTAGGATAATAGAAAAGGAGCTCATATGACTTTAACAACATTAGCAGCTGGCTTGTCTTGGTATGATAAGTTGGTTGAAAAAATTCCAGAGGGTCAATTATTCAGTTGGCGAGCGGTTTTTGATGCCATTCCGTCTTTAATAGAACGTTTACCAACAACGCTTGGCTTAACAATAGCAGGTGCGATATTTGGCTTGTTGTTAGCTTTGCTATTTGCTATCGTGAAAATCAATCGCACAAAGGTTTTGTATCCAATTCAAGCTGTTTTTGTTAGCTTTTTACGTGGAACACCTATCCTTGTTCAACTCATGTTGACTTACTACGGTATCCCACTTTTCTTGAAATTTCTCAAAATAAGATACGGTTTTGATTGGAATATCAATGCTATTCCAGCATCTGTTTTTGCGGTAACTGCATTTGCTTTCAATGAAGCGGCATACACTAGCGAAACCATTCGAGCTGCGATTCAAGCTGTGGATGTCGGAGAAATTGAAGCTGCGCGTAGCTTGGGAATGACCTCCTTTCAAGTTTACCGTCGCGTGATTATTCCAAATGCAGCTGTCATTGCAACGCCGACGTTGATTAACAGCTTGATTGGCTTGACGAAGGGAACATCATTGGCATTTAATGCAGGTATTGTTGAAATGTTTGCCCAAGCGCAGATTTTAGGTGGTTCGGATTATCGCTATTTTGAACGTTACATTTCAGTTGCGCTTGTTTACTGGGTAATCAGTATTATTATTGAACAAATCGGTCGTCTCATTGAAAAACGAATGGACATCGATACGCCTCAATCAAGTCAAAAAGAAGTGGCAGGAGGTATTCGCTGATGATTAAAATTACAAATTTAACCAAAGAATTTTCAGGGCAAAAAGTTTTAGACGGTTTGGATGTTGATATTCAAAAGGGAGAAGTTCTAGCTCTTGTCGGTGCTTCAGGTGCAGGAAAATCAACGTTCTTGCGTAGTCTAAATTATTTAGAAAAACCTGATTTTGGCAGCATTGCCATTGATGATTTCAAGGTTGATTTTCAGACGATTTCTAAGGAAGATGTCCTTGTTTTACGTCGTAAATTAGCCATGGTTTTCCAACAATTTAATCTCTTTGAACGTCGAACAGCCCTTGAAAATGTCAAAGAAGGTTTAAAAATTGTTAAGAAGCTTCCAGATAGTGAAGCAACAAAAATTGCGAAAGAAGAATTAGCTAAGGTTGGTTTGTCTGACCGTGAAAATCATTATCCACGTCATTTGTCAGGTGGGCAAAAACAACGGGTGGCTTTAGCACGTGCTTTGGCAATGAAACCAGACGTCCTCTTGCTTGATGAACCCACTTCGGCGCTTGACCCAGAGCTTGTCGGCGAAGTTGAAAAATCAATTGCGGATGCCGCTAAAGCAGGGCAAACCATGGTTTTGGTTAGCCATGACATGAACTTTGTTTATCAAGTGGCAGACAAGGTCTTATTCCTTGATAAGGGACATATCCTTGAAGCTGGCAAACCAGATGACGTTTTCAATCATCCAAAAGAAGCCAGAACCAAAGAATTCTTCGCAAACTATACAAAAACGTATATTTAACCACTGACTTTTGTTATAATAAGAGCTGAGAGACTTTTTCAGCTCTTTTTAGAGTGATAAAGCAAAAACTGATTTAAGTATAGGTGACGTATGTTTTTAGAAATTTTTAGTCTTTATATCAAAGGACTTCTATTAGCCATTGTTTTTGTTTTCTTAGTTGGTATCATTTGGAATTTTTGGCGTGCTGCCCGTAAATTGGACAAAACAGCCAAAGAACGCCAAGCCTTTTTATATGATGTGTTAATGATGTCAATCATGACTATCCCAGTTTTGTCCTTTGCATTTATGGCGATTTTATTAATGTTCAAAGCGTAATAATTGCAATTTTAATACCTGATTGCTACAATGAAAAAATAATCGAGATATTGAGGTGACTAAATGTACGATACATTAATTATCGGCTCAGGTCCTGCGGGTATGACTGCGGGGCTTTATGCCGCTAGATCTAATTTGAAAGTTGGTATTATTGAACAAGGAGCCCCTGGTGGACAAATGAATAATACCTCAGAAATCGAAAATTACCCAGGGTATGACCATATTTCAGGACCAGAATTGTCAATGAATATGCATGCGCCGCTTGAAAAATTTGGTGTTGAAAATATTTACGGTATTGTGAAATCTATCGAGGATGCTGGCGATGTGAAACGTGTCATCACTGAAGACGCTAGCTACGAAGCAAAAACAATTATTTTAGCGACTGGTGCTAAATACCGCACTCTTGACGTACCTGGTGAAGAAGAATACACAAGCCGCGGCGTTTCTTACTGTGCTGTCTGTGACGGTGCTTTTTTCCGTAATCAAGATTTATTAGTTGTCGGTGGTGGGGATTCAGCAGTCGAAGAAGCTGTATATCTCACACAATTTGCCAAATCTGTAACGATTATTCATCGCCGTGATGAATTGCGCGCTCAAAAGATTTTGCAAGATCGTGCCTTTGCTAACGACAAAATCAACTTTATCTGGGATTCTGTTGTCAAAGAAATCAAAGGAACTGACATTAAAGTCTCTGGTGTAACTGTTGAAAATGTTAAAACTGGTGAGCTTAGCGAACATGAATTTGGTGGTATTTTTATCTACGTTGGGGTTAATCCAGTAACAAGCATGGTAGCTGACCTTGGCATCACAGATGAAGCTGGTTGGGTGATAACAGACGAACGCATGATGACACCAAAAGCAGGCATTTTTGCCATTGGAGATGTTCGTCAAAAAGAACTTCGCCAAATCGCAACAGCTGTTGGCGACGGTGCCATTGCTGGACAAGGTGTTTACCAATATATTGAAAATATGACATAATCACATCATTAAAGTCTGAGATGAAAATCTTAGGCTTTTTTAGTAGTTGCTAGATTTGTGAGAAAATATGAAAATATTTTTCAGAAAATCAGCTTTTTTTCAAATCTTTGCGCAAAACCTCACAAAGTTTTAGCCAGTCTGTCGTAATTGTGCTATAATATAAGCTATTTTGACAAAACGAACTAAACCTTGAAATAAAGCCTATTTTAAAAGGGTTTTGAATTTATTGAAATAATATTTTTTGGGTATTTTTTGGTATTTTTTGATTTTTTGGCGGGGACAAAGGCGGGGAATTTTTTTACTTGATTGCACGCAAGAATGAATCAGTAACTTCACCGGCTACCTCGTCTTTAATATGCGTATATTGTTGTGTCATGTAAGATGTTGAATGTCCTAAAGCTACCGCCATATGCTCGATTGATACACCAGCAATCTGACCTTGTGTAGCAAAAAAGTGTCTCATCATATGAGGTGAAGCGTGAATTTCCGATTCAGCACTTACTTTTTTGAAAATGGTAGCGATATGAGAATATTTTATTGGTTCACCTCTTCGTTTCTTGAGGTTTGCTCCCTCATCGACGAAAATAAAATCATTTTGTCCGAGAATTCTATTGCTTTCTTTGGCGATTCGTCTTGCAAACATCATGGCTTTTTGTAACAATTCTGTCGTCTCTTCGTCAAGCAACACATAACGTTTTGAGGTTCTTGTTTTCATTCTGCCGCCCTCTGGACGTCTTTCCGTTCTGCTTTCGTCCAAGAATATTCTAAAGCGTCCGTTCACCAAATTTAATGAGCTGAATTTAATACCTAAAACCTCACTTCGACGCAAGCCGAAATAAGTCAGTCTAGCCATAGTATAATCATAGCTGCTTAATATTTCACGAGCGCATTCGTCCCAAGCACGAAATTCCTCTAAAGACAATCGTTTCTTTTTAGTAGGAATATTGCTTTTACCAATATAGATTTTCAAAATAGGATTTTTGTCAAGATAACCATTTACAACAGCGTCAGTTACCATAGCTTCGAAAAGAGCATTGATTTGAATGACAGTAGCTCTTGAATAGCTATTTAATAAACTAGATATATATGCTTCGTATTTTGTGCGTTTAATGTCTTTTAATAGCGTAGCACCAAATTGTTTACTAAAATGATGATTGTACCAACTTGTCTTTGTCATAACTGTATCTGGCGCCCAACGCCCAGTTTTGATACGATTTTCGCTGTATATCTGCCAGTAATCGTTAACGGTCATGTTTTTACGGGGGTCGTAGTCACCATTTGCGATTTTGTTTTCGATTTCAGCAAGTGCCTGTCTGGCTTCAGCGACTGTTTTTAAGCCACTAGCACTCACTTCTGTTTGCTTACCATGTAACTTGAATTTTCGGCGAACGTAGTAGCGTTTGCCTTTTTTAGTTTCATATGTGTATATATTTGGATATTTTGTCTTATTGTATTTCATTTTTTCTCCTTGTTAAAAATTAGCTTCTGGACAAGGCTTTTTAACTTAGAGAACTTTGACAATCACCCCCTTAAAATGATAAAATAGAATACAAGAAAAGTGCCCATTTAATGGCTCTTTCTTATACTTCCTTTTCCCTATGTTCAAAGTTTGGCGACGGTGAACATGGGGATTTTTTTGTTTATTGCTTATAAGCGTTATCACAGGTGCGTAGACCCTCAATGTGAAGGCTTAGACTATCTTTTATATGACTACCAAGAGGGTCTAAGACAAAATCAATCCCTTCTCGACGAGCAAGTTTTGCTGCAGGAACAAAGTCACTATCTCCAGCTATCAATACAATTTTATCAACTTGGTGTTTATAAGCTAAAGAAGCTATATCAAGACCTATACGCATATCAACACCTTTTTGTTGCATAGATAAGCTAAAGTCTTTTTCAGTTAAATCTTCAACAGTTATAGTATTATTTAATAATCTTTTAGTTGAACTTGGTTTTAAATTATAATGTACTGTTCCTTCACTTAATTCACCGAGCCTAAGAGCAACTTTACGTTTATGGCTCAATTCATTAAAGAAATCCTCAGTCCATGCCTTAGTTTCACTCTTACTAAAATCTATAGTTCTTTTTGATTGAGGATGATAAACTTGTTTTGAAATAGGAGGACAGTCATAATAAAAAATTCTGTATAAATCATGACGGACTTCATCACCGTAGTTTGTATCTTTTAGATGCCTATTACAATAACTATATAATTCGGTTGCTCTCTGCTTAGCAGTCAAATGTCCTAAGACAGTTGCTGCACGTTTCCTATAAAAGCCACCATCTACCAAAATTGCTATTTTCAATCTTTATTCCTCCGAAAAATACAAAAAGCTCTTGATTTCGGCACTCCCCTTATGGTGGGGGGTCTACTCTCAAGAGCTGAACTAACTTTATTGTGTATTCATTTTAGAACACTTTAATTTTTTTGTCAACTCTTTTGAGTAAAAAACTTTATTTTTTCTTAAGTT
Source organism: Streptococcus gallolyticus subsp. gallolyticus DSM 16831 (assembly GCF_002000985.1). NCBI lineage: Bacteria > Bacillati > Bacillota > Bacilli > Lactobacillales > Streptococcaceae > Streptococcus > Streptococcus gallolyticus. The sequence continues at coordinate 489,875 of NZ_CP018822.1, forward strand.
TTTGTATTAGTTCTTGAACAAGTTCCCTAAAATTGTTAGTCATAAATCAATATCCCTTCTAACTGTTTAGCTTAAAAAGAACATTTGTACGTTGTTAGCTTTAATCTTCTAAACTATAATCATTTACTGTAATTTGAATAGTTGAAAAAGTTTTATCTGTTGTAAATTCAAGGTTTCGTTTCTCGTTAGCCGCCCAGTCATTTTCATAAATTGTTTGAGTATCAACGGTAGTTCCCTGATCATCAATTAACTTGATATCTAGAAATAAATATTCAAAGTTCAACTGAGTAGTATTTTCAGCAGTAGCAGTATAGATATAATATGAAAGAGATTCGTCTGAATTCGCTTCATCCAATGTAAATGTAAGAGAATCAGCAAATGATTTTATTGTATCTTCATTTTTGTTCTTTGTTTGAACTTCTTTTCCAGATGCTAACAATTCGTCTAAAATACTTTGGTTTTTTTCAGACACTTCAATTTTTTTGATATCATTGATTGCAATTAATTTTGAAGTTCTAGAATCATAATGTTTTTCCCAATTATCATAAAATGAATCTGAACCATACGTTTTAGCAACTTCTAACCCATTTTTTAGTTCATTTATATAAGCTAAAGCAGCTTCTTTAAGTTTGCTATCTTTAAATTTAAGATCTTGGTATTTTTCAATAACATCAAGCTCTGTCTGAGTAGCTGTTTCGTATCCTTCTTCAGTCATTACAACATCAGCATTTGCTTCATCATCAGTATATGCCCATCTGGCATCTAATGCCTTTCCTAAATCAGTAACAAAATCATTATCATAATATTTCACTTCTTTTTTGGTTGATGTTGTTCCACAGCCAGCAACAATAATACTAACAAATAATAAAGATATTACTAAAAACATTCTTTTCATTTTTATTTCTCCTATAATTGATAAAAATTATTTACTTTTAAAGGTTCTACCACAACTATTACAATGCCAGTTGTTTTTTCCGTTCTTACCGACAAGTCCAAGTAGGACGAGTGGCCAAGCAATTAAAAATCCAATACAACCAACACAACCGTTGAAATTTTTTCTGTCCTGATTCATAAATTGAATATTAGTGCTTCTGCAATATGGACAGCGCTTAGCAAACATTCCCATTTTCTTTTTCCTCCTGTATATCAGTTTTTTAAATATAATTCAGTGATTGCGGATAGTTTTTTTTACTTTTCTCTATAAATATCTACAACTTCCCCAATAGTCCTAATGTTATCATTTTCGGATAATGGAATATCATCGTATTCCTTGTTTAATGATTCTAAATAATCACCTTTTAATTTCTTGACGTAATTTTCACCGTTAACTTTAAAAATCCCGATTTTATTTAAATCGACTTGGTCTGTTAGCTTGATAAAAAGGAAATCACCATTTTTTATTTTGGGTTCCATTGAATGACCAACGACGATAGCGATAGTATCATACTCGTCTTCATCTGGTATCTCATCAGCGTCAAAGTCAACCATTGTGTCATAATCATCTTCTTGCCAGTAGCCAGTCCCTGCCGATACTTTACCAGGAGCAGGTAAGCTCACTCGTTTTCTCGTATCATATTCAGCGCGTTTTTCTTGAATATCAATAACTTTACCTTGCTCTTCAGCTAGAAGTTTTTCAGATGTCTGCACAAGTTTATTTTTACGATTATCATTTAACTTATTATAGTTAGATAGTAAAATCGCTTGACGAGGGTCAAAGTTGACTTTGGTTATGTTTTGTTTTGGTTTCGCTGATTCAATTGGTGGAAATAAGTCATCAATTGAAATATCGAAAGCGTTAGCTAAAGCATACATAGTATCTTTTTTAGGAGAACGGAAACCACGTTCATAATTTCCTATAGCATTTTTACCGATGCCAATTTTCTCGCCTAATTCAGTTTGAGTCCAATTATTTTGTTTCCTATATTCTTTTATTTTATTTCCGATAAATTTGGCAATTTCTTCTTTATCCATATTCATCACCTCTTTTCTTACAACATAATAATAGCATAAAAAACCACGAAAAGAAAACTTTTTTTGTTTTTTCGCAAAAAAAATGTTGACAGACCACGAAACGTGGTCTATAATATAGTCAAGGTTAAGGAATTAGCCGAAGAAAATAAAAGAAAGGAGCAAAGATGAACGAACTAGAAAGAACAGCCCTCAATGAAATCATGAGGACTGTAACATACATTGCAGAGAAAGTTGATGAAATTGATTCTAAGATTTCTTTGGACGATTCACAAGTTCATGTGCATCAAGAAATTGAAGTTGCATCTCAATGTAGTGAATAACACCTTTTAAGTATTTCTTTAAATCTTGTAAATCTTTATCGTTATGCCGTCTAGTGTAATGAGTTTCATCGTTACCTATATAGGCAGTTGCTAAAGCAAAGGTTTTAAGATTTTCGTCCTTGATATACGTCTCAATAACTTGTTTCAAGAGCATTTTTTCAATTTCGGTTTTATCTTTTGGATTTGTTGCAATCAAAAAATCTTTAATAAGAAATTCAAGAGCCTTTCTATAGCCAATCCCCGCTAAATGGTCAAGTTGTTCAACTTCAGCTTTTAGTGCTTGAGTATAAATTTGCTTACCTAGTGGGGAAATTAGTTCAAGATCATCTGTAAAAGAAATGTCACTAGGAAGATTTGGAACTACATTGACGTGCTCAATTTCGTAGCTATCGGTGTAGCTATTTATTCGATATTTTGTTGCGATAAATTCCTCTGTCCAGAAATGTTTACAACCTAAGCATCTAAATGTTAAAACCACGCTTGTTTTATCTCTTTCGAGAGAAAAATAAGAAGAATTTACAAGGTGTGGATTTGTTGGTTTTTTACAATTTGGGCATACGTCATCGATAGTTACAGGTTTAGAAACAGATGAGTTTATTGTTGCTTGAAATATCATAATTTGTTCTCCAATCGTTTTATTTAATTATACCATTTTAGAAAGGGGTGAGGGCATGCAAATAAAATTGTACGAATTACGTAAAGAAGCTGGGCTAACACAGGCGCAGATGGCTGAAAAACTGAATATTTCTGAAACAACTTATCGCTCAAAAGAGCTAGGTCAGACCGATTTCAAATCAACAGAAATGTTTTTAATCGCTGATATTCTTGAAAAAGATATCCACGAAATTTTTTTACCTAAAAAGACCACGATTCGTGGTTGAATCGTAAACTTTCCCCTCTCAGCTAGTAGTTACGGCTCTAGCAAGTCAACAAATACAAGTCATTAATCAAAACGGTAATAATTTTCAATAAAATCTCCTCATTTATTTTTTAAACTGATTCCCTTAAAACTTTAATTCACCAAATCAAAATGACTTGCTAGGGCTATAACTGCTAGTTGAGAGCAGTAGAACACAATTAGAAAGGAGCAAACATGAAACCAAAACGATATCCATATAGCGGACAGAAAAAAGAATCTACTTTCAAAACAATAGACGTGATGATAGATGGCAACGGTTCTGTAGAATTTATCAGAAATAACAGATTGGCGCAAATTTATAGTTTAGAAAAGGAGGGAAATTAATGAATATCTTTTTTGTAACAATTATTGTCAGCTCCGTGACAGCAATGTTAACATCTATGATTGCTATGAAATTTCATTTAATTATGTTAAAAAAATGGCTTGCCGATTTTTTCGACAAGCAAGATCTATGGTTACATGATCATTTTGAAAAATTAGCACAAAAGTTATTCCGATAGACAAATATCGTAAAGATCAGACCCAAGTGGTGAAATGTCAATTATTCCTTTAACAATATGTAGAGATTCATTGTTATTTTTATTAATATATGAATTCTTATAAGCTTCTGTAAGTGGGTTATTTTCAAGTAATGAATATCTGCTTTCTTTTGTGAGCCATGTTGCGAAGTCTACTTTTATCAAGCCAAGTCTTTCCAAATTGCTTATTGAAGTGGCGTGTCTGTCGAAATCAAAGATGGAGTCATCGACTGCTTCATGAAGATTTTCACAAGGAATAAAAACTAAATTTTTTAATGGGTTTGTAGATTGGTTATCAAATTGTATTGCATATTGCGCCACAGGAAATCTCCCTGCCTTCGCAATTGTGATTAAATTTTGAGCATCTAATGGGCTCATTTGCTTAATAATTTCAACAAATGAATGGTGAAGTTGTGGGTTTTTGGAAGAATCAAACGAAGAAGCTAACAAAGATGCAAACATTTCTCTAATGTTTTCTTCTTCAATATAAAATTTTGATGCTTCTAACGCTGGTCCAAGGATACTCATTTTAGGTTCTTGGATATGTTCAATAGGAATTTTCTCTACTTTTTCAGTAAGTGACTTAATGTATTGCTCGTTATCTATTCTGCGTTTTTCATTTTTTCTTATTAAAAAACTGTCAATAGAACCGAAAACATATTTCCATGCCTCATTAAACGTATTAGCTGGCGCTTCGGCTCCTTTTACTGCCATTGTTGTGGCAAAAGAAGTCAAAATTGTTGGTAACAGTTCATCCATAGTATACACCTCACATTTTTTGCTTCCATTATATCAAATTTAGAAAGGAGACAAGATGAAAGTTAGCATTGAAATCACAAATCTTTCTGATTTTTTAGAATTAGCTAAAGAAGTGGTTAAAAAAGCCGAAGAACTAGAAACAGCAGTTCAACGGCTAAATAACACTGAATTAGAATTACAAACCAAGACGATTGACGAGTAATGCTTTCTGAGCTTCAGTTACCATTTCTTTCCAAGTTGAGAATTTAGTCTGCTGAGAAACGAACACATCTAAAATATTTTCGTCTGCTTTCTTGAATTCCTCTTGATTAGAAATCTTTTCAGGACTAGATAATAAAAATTCTTCTATGGTTGAAAAGTTAGTGTTTTCACTCATGAATTTTTTAGAAAAGATTTCATTGAAAGAGTATTTATGTGTCCCTGAAACTGACTGAGCATTTTTGGATAATTGATTGAGGTTCTTCTCAACTCTATCCATTCCCTTTATTTTAAAACTCATATAATCACCTCCTTTCGAGATGATTATACCAAAAAAAAGCCACTGAAAAATCAGTGACTTACCAAATAACTTACTTACATTATACCAGAAAGGAAACACTATGGATAGTGTAATGCAACAATTTTCTGATTGGTTAAAAAGCATAATCAAGGAAACATTAAACAAGCTTTTGGAAATCGAACGGGATGACGGGTTTAACGAGTTGATGAACGCCACAGAAACATGCAAGTTTCTAGGCATTGATTACAGCACATTTCAAAAATATCGTTATTCAGACGATTTTCCAAAAGAACTGCCAGCAAAACGCTGGTCTAAGCGAGCTATTAAGAAATGGCTTGAAAATCAAATTTAAAAGCTTCTGGACAAGGCTTAAAAGAGAAAGGATTTAACATGAAACTAATCAACTGGATTTTTGCAAAACCTAAAAAACAACAAGAACTACAGCAAACGTGGACGTTTGAACACAACGGTTGGGAAGCCAGTGCTAAAGATTATAACCAAATTCACAATATCCGTAACGGCTTAATTTAGGTGGCAAATATGATACAAGAAGTTATTAACGAAAATGCGTTCTTGAAAGACGAAAATAGACGTCTAAACAATGAACTGACAAAACATTACTTTGCAACAGTCGCAAAAGCAAACTTGCTTGATATCATCATTGCTGAAGGGTATATCTTACCATCAACGCTTGATAAGTGTATCAATCAGCTTGATGAAATCGACCAGCTAGAAATTAGAAAGGCTATGACAAATGGTGACAATTAATAAACTAGAAATTGAGAACGTCAAACGGATTAAAGCGGTCAAAATTGAACCGTCAGCGAGTGGTTTGACTGTAATTGGTGGAAATAACAATCAAGGTAAGACCAGTGTTCTGGACAGCATTGCTTGGGCATTAGGTGGTAACAAATACAAACCAAGTAAAGCAGAACGCGAGGGCTCAATAGTGCCGCCAACACTAAAAGTAACCTTATCAAACGGTCTTATCGTTGAGCGCAAAGGTAAGAATAGCTCGCTTAAAGTCATTGACCCTAACGGTCAAAAAGCAGGGCAACAGTTACTTGACAGCTTCGTGGAAGAATTAGCTATCAACTTACCTAAATTCATGGAAAGCACACCAAAAGACAAGGCTAACACGCTTTTACAAATCATTGGTGTTGGTGACCAGTTAGCTGAATTGGAGCTAAAAGAAAAGGAAATCTATAATCAACGTCATGCAATTGGTGTGATTGCTGACCAGAAGGAAAAGTTCGCCAAAGAACAGCCGTATTATCCAGACGCACCAAAAGAACTGGTTAGTATTTCAGAGCTTATCCAACAGCAGCAGACTATCTTAGCTAAGAATGGTGAGAATGCTCGTAAGCGTCAAAATGTGACAGTCATTCAACAAAATTACGACTTCAAGAAAGCCGAAGTAGAGGACTTCAAACAAAAATTAAAACAAGCAGAAGCACAATTGGCACAGCTTGAAAATGATTTGTCTATCGCACAGACTGACGCTATGGACTTGCATGACGAATCAACAGCTGAAATCGAAGAAAATATTGCACGTATTGACGAAACCAATCGCCGTGTTCGCGCTAATCTTGATAAAGATAAAGCCGAAGACGACGCCAAACAACAGCGTGAACAATACAATCAATTGACTAACGAAATCGAAGCTGTTCGTCAACAGAAAACAGATTTGTTAACTAACGCAGACTTGCCACTTGAAGGCTTATCAGTATCTGACGGTAAGCTACTATATCAAGGGCAAGAATGGGATAACATGTCTGGTAGTCAACAACTTATGGTGGCTACTGCGATTGTTCGTAAACTCAAACCAGAATGTGGCTTTGTTTTAATTGACAAGTTGGAACAAATGGACCAAATCACACTTGAACAATTTGGCGCTTGGCTAGAACAAGAAGGTTTACAAGCCATTGCCACAAGGGTATCAACTGGTGAAGAATGTGCTGTGATAATCGAGGACGGTTACTCAGTCGTTAACGAAGCACATCAACAATCAACAACAGCTAAGCCAGCATTTACAGCAGGTACATTTTAAGAAATAGGAGAAAAAAACAATGAAACAAACTGAAACATTTATCGTCTTTCGTGATAAGAAAACAGGAGCTTTCCTAGTGGACTATCAAAACAAAAAAACTTCTTTAGCTTTTAATTCTACCTGGAGTGATGATATTGAAAGTGCAATTAATATCACAAAAGAAAAATTTGAGGAAGAAAATGAACGTTACAAAGGAATGCTAGACGTCTTTGGCGCAGAACCGATTGAAGTCAAAGCAGAATACACGCTCACAACATTGGATGGTGAGGAACCAAAAGAAATCAAAGTGAGCAGTCAAAGTAAAGCTGAAATGTTGTTTGATGCACTTGACGATATTTTCGGAGGTGACGATTAATGCAAATTACAAAAGGAAAACGCGCACGAGCTCAAAAAGTAGTCGTTTATGGTCCTGAAGGTATTGGTAAGTCAACCTTTGCGGCACAATTTCCAGAACCGCTATTTATCGACACGGAAGGTTCAACAGATAACATGGACGTCTCACGCTTGGATAAGCCATCAAGTTACACTATGTTAAAAAACGAAATTGCATGGGTGAAAGCTAATCCAACTGTTTGTAAGACGCTTGTCATTGATACGATTGACTGGGCAGAAAGTTTAGTCATTGCAGATGTCTGCGCACAACATGGTAAGAAAGGTATTGAGGATTTCGGCTGGGGAAATGGCTACACATACACTAAGGAAGAAATGGGGCGTCTGCTCAATCAGCTTGGTGAATTGGTTGATTTAGGTATCAACGTTGTGTTAACAGCACACGCTCAAATGCGTAAATTTGAACAGCCAGACGAAATGGGAAGTTATGACCGCTGGGAGTTGAAACTCGGTAAAAAGACAAGTTCACAGACTGCACCGTTAGTTAAAGAATGGGCTGACATGGTTCTGTTTGCCAATTATAAAACAGTCGTTATGACAGCCGATAACGGTAAGAAAAAGGCTACTGGAGGGCAACGTGTTCTATACACGCAACACCACCCAGCTTGGGACGCTAAAAATCGTCATGGTTTGCCAGAAGAAATGCCATTTGATTATGCAGGCATTGCACACATCTTTAATCAAGCGCAACCACAGCCTACACCTCAACCACAACAAACAGCGCCTGAGCCTGCTCCACAAGCACCAGCACAGGAACAAACACCAACTGCCGAACCAGCGCCACAGGTTCAACCACAGGCACAAGAAACGCCACAGCAACCGTCACAAGCGCCTGAAAGCTTAACGCAGCCTGCGCCAGAACGTCAGCCTTACCAAGAGCCTAATTTAGCCTTACCACAAGCGCTGCGTGATTTAATGATACAAAATCAAGTCACAGAGCTTGAAGTCCAAAAGGCAGTTGCTCAAAAGGGTTACTATCCAGAGGATACGCCAGTTATCATGTACGACCCTGGATTTATCGACGGTGTCCTTATTGGCGCTTGGGACCAAGTATTCAACATGATTAAAGACAATCGTATCTTGCCATTTTAGGTGATTATTATGGCTAAAGAAACATTACTTAAACTTTTGGAAGAAAGTATTGACGAAATTTATAAAGGTGATATTCCAGAAGATCTTACCTTTGATACTTTTATTAAAGATTTAAATAACTTTTTAGAAAACGAGGAGAAATAACATGACACAATTTAACAATAACTTTGACCATGAATTAGCTTGGGATGATGAAATTACCACAGACGCCAAAGGATTCGTACAGATTACACCTGGTGACTATCAATTCACAGTTACTAATCTTGAACGTGGACGTCACACGCCAAATCCACAAAAACCAGGAAAATTGCCAGCCTGCAACAAAGCAACTATTACTATCGTGATTGAAACTGCTGAAGGTGAAGCACAATTAACACATAATCTATTTTTGCATACATCAACTGAAGGTATGTTGTCAGCATTCTTTGGTGCTATCGGTCAAAAGAAACACGGTGAACCACTTCGTATGAATTGGAATAGTGTCATTGGTGCAAAAGGTGTTTGCCGAGTAAATAAACGCAAAGGTACTGGACAATATGCTGACCGTGAATATGACAACGTTAAAGCGATGATTTACGCTGATGACGTTGATTGGACAAAAGTGTTGAACGCAAACGTACAATCACAACAGCCAACTTATCAACAACCAGCGCAAAATTACCAAGCCCCTGCGCAACTAACAGCACAACCTCAACAATATCCGCAACAACCACAAGCACCACAACAAGCTGCAGGATTTCAAGCTGGGCAATTTTAAGAGGTAACTAACAATGAAAACAAGAAAATTAAAGAATGATTTAACTGGTCAGACTTTTGGTTTTCTAAGGGTATTACGCCGTTCCGAAGATGTCGGGAACGGTCGTAAGCCTGTTGTCAAGTTTGTCTGCGAGTGCAAATGCGGAAAAACTATTCATGTTAAATCAGATTCCTTACTATCTGGTCACACAGTAAGTTGTGGATGTAAAAAAGTAAAACATGGATTTTCACACAAGGAGCGTTTATACCAAACATGGCTTAATATGCGTCAAAGATGTAATAATCCTAATCGTCCAGATTTTGCAAGATATGGTGATAGAGGGGTAAAGATTTGTGACGAATGGCAGGATTATTCAAAATTCAGAGAATGGTCATTATCACACGGATATGCCGACAACTTATCGATTGACCGCATTGATGTTAATGGTAATTATGAACCCTCTAATTGCAGGTGGGTAGATAACTATATTCAAGCAAACAACACTCGTAAAAATCATTTGATTACATTTGAAGGCAAAACTTATACAATGGCAGAACTTGCCAGAAAGCTAGGGGTATCTTATGCAGCATTACAGCACAGAGTAGAGCGAGGTTGGACGATTGATAGAATCGTCAACACACCTCAAAGGAGTTGGTGAAATGGAATTACGAAGCTATCAACAAGAAAGTATTGACTCTATTTTGTCAGAATGGGAGCAAGGTCATAAAAGAACGTTATTAGTTTTGCCAACAGGGTGTGGGAAAACCGTAGTTTTTACTAAGTTAACCGAGGAATTGGTTAGGCAAGGAAAACGTGTTCTTATTTTAGCTCACCGCTCGGAATTGCTAGAACAAGCAGCAGATAAATTAAAAAAAGTTACTGGGCTTGGTGCCTCGGTCGAAAAAGCTGAGCAGACTTCGCAAGGGTCATGGTATCGTGTAACTGTTGGTAGTGTCCAAACGCTTCAAAGAGATAAACGACTTGAACAATTTCCAAAAGATTATTGGGATGTCATTATTGTAGACGAAGCGCACCATATTTTAGCTGATGGTTACCAAAAAGTAATGAATTACTTTGATTGCGCAGATGTATTGGGAGTTACAGCTACAGCTGACAGATCTGATCGTCGCAATCTAGGCGAATATTTCGACAGTCTAGCTTACGAGTATTCGATTGTTGACGCAATCAAATCTGGCTATTTATCAAAAATCACAGCAGTTACTATCCCGTTGACGTTGGATTTATCAAGTGTTAGTCAACAAGCTGGTGATTTCAAGGCTAGCGAAGTTGGAACAGCGTTAGATCCATATTTGGAACAAATCGCAGATGAAATGGTTAAGCAATGTTCAGACAGGAAAACAGTTGTATTCTTACCATTGGTAAAGACGTCTAAGAAATTCCGCGACATTTTAAACAAGAAGGGCTTTAAAGCTGCTGAAGTGAATGGCGAGTCAGAAGACCGTGCGGAAATTTTAGCTGACTTTGACGAAGGTAAATACAATGTTCTGTGTAATTCAATGTTACTGACTGAAGGCTGGGATTGTCCGAGCGTTGACTGCGTTGTGGTGCTTAGACCGACAAAGGTTAGAGCGCTGTATAGTCAAATGGTAGGACGTGGCACGCGCTTAGCTGAAGGTAAAGAGAATTTGTTGATTCTGGATTTCCTTTGGCATACAGAACGCCACGAACTATGCCGACCAGCACATCTAATCACAGACAGCCCAGAAGTGGCTAAGAAAATGGTTGAAAACATGGCTGAACAGACGAACCAACAATTTGAATTGCTGGAAGCTGAAGAAACAGCTAGCAAGGACGTTGTGGCTGAACGTGAAGAAGCACTTGCAAAACAATTATCAGAAATGCGCAAGCGTAAACGTCGATTAGTTGACCCACTACAATTTGAAATGTCTATCCAAGCCGAGGACTTAGCGGACTATGTTCCAGCGTTTGGCATTGAGATGACACCGCCAACAGACAAACAACTAAAAGCATTAGAGAAATTCGGTATCTTTACTGATGATATTGGCAATTTTGGTAAGGCTAGCAAGCTGTTAGACCGACTTAAGAAACGTCAAACAGAAGGGCTAACCACACCTAAACAAATTCGTTTGCTTGAACGCTACGGGTTTAAAAATGTTGGTATGTGGACATTTGCCAGCGCAAGTAGCTTAATTAATCGCATTGCTGCAAACGGTTGGCATGTTCCTCGCGGTATTCGACCAGCGGAATTTAAACCAGAATAAATAAGAAAGGATAAACATGGCAGAGAGAGATTTTGACCTGCTACCATTGCTGGATTATATCAATCCTGCCATGGTAGATTATGCAACTTGGTGCCAAATTGGTATGGCACTTAAACACGAAGGCTATACAGCTATGGATTGGGATAACTGGTCACAAGCTGATACACGTTATAAACGTGGGGAGTGTTTCAAAAAATGGGATACTTTCAACGAAGAAGCAGGTAGTGTCGTAACAGGAGCTACTATCACGCAACTAGCAAAAGAGAATGGTTGGCAACCTGCGTCAAGCGGTCGTGGTGATTTCCATGAGCTTGATTGGGAAGATACCATTGACCGTGACTATCAAATTGTCGATAAGAACTGGATTGAATCTAAAGAAATCAGAGAACCGCTAAATTGGCAACCTGCACAAGATTTGATTAGATATCTAGAAACCTTGTTTGATTCAACGGATCTAGTCGGCTATGTGACTGCTACCTATCCAATTGAAACAGACAATGGCACAATTTATAAACCTACACAAGGGAATTTTGACAGGACAGCTGGTGAGCTTATCCAGCTACTGCAAAAAACGCCTGATGATATTGGCGCTGTCTTTGGTGATTATAAGGAAGAAGCAGGTGCGTGGATTCGTTTTAATCCGTTAGATGGTAAAGGTGTTAAAAACGACAACGTCACAGATTTTCGTTATGCACTTGTTGAATCAGACACGTTAGACACTGGTAAGCAATACGCACTATTTAAAGAGCTTGAATTGCCGATTGCAACGCTGGTTCATTCTGGCAAGAAGTCACTACACGCAGTCGTGAAAGTAGACGCGCGTGATTATCAAGAATATAGGAAACGTGTAGATTACATCTATCAAATCTGTAAGAAAAATGGTCTTGATATTGACACGCAAAACCGTAATCCTAGTCGTCTATCACGCATGCCAGGTGTCACACGAAACGGACACAAGCAATTCTTGATTGATACGAATATTGGTAAAGCCAATTACGACGAATGGTATCAATGGGTCGAAGATTTAAACGACGATTTACCAGACCCAGAAGGACTGTTAGACAGCTGGGACGACATACCAGATTTAGCACCAGAGCTTATCCATGGTGTGCTACGTCAAGGGCATAAGATGCTGATTGCTGGTCCGTCAAAAGCTGGGAAATCATTTGCCTTGATTGAGTTATCAATCGCCATAGCTGAAGGTAGCAAGTGGTTAGGTTGGCAATGTGAGCAAGGACGTGTCTTATATGTCAATTTGGAATTGGATAGACCGTCAGCACTGCACCGTTTTAAAGACGTGTACGACGCTATGGGACTTCAAGCAAATAATGTTCAAAATATCGACGTCTGGAATTTGCGTGGTAAGACCGTCCCAATGGACAAGTTAGCGCCGAAGCTAATCAGACGTTCACTTAAGAAAAATTACCAAGCTGTCATTATTGACCCAATCTACAAAGTATTGACTGGTGATGAAAACAGCGCGGACCAAATGGCACACTTTACCAATCAGTTTGATAAAGTGGCTACTGAGTTAGGCTGTAGTGTGATTTACTGTCACCACCATTCAAAAGGTGCCCAAGGTGGAAAGAAATCAATGGACCGTGCCAGCGGTTCAGGAGTGTTTGCTCGTGACCCAGACGCGTTGATTGACTTAGTAGAGCTTGATTTAAACGATAATCTGATTAAACAACGTACTGATAAAGCAAAATGTGATGTGTTTAAACGTGCTATCCAAGAGAAGAACTTAGATTATTACCAACATGGAATCACGCTTGATGATTTGCAAAGTGTCGCACAGATGAGTAAACATTTTGACAAAGCATTAGACGATATCATGGTTAGAAAGCCATACTTGCACGAAATCCAGCAAGTGGAAGAATCTATCAAGATTGCCACAGCTTGGCGTGTTGAGGGGACGCTTCGTGAATTCGCGAAATTCCCACCAGTCAATATGTGGTTCAGCTATCCAGTACACAGCGTGGATACAACAGGTGTTTTGGCAGATATTCAGTTGGAAGATGATAAGCCCCTTTGGCAAAAAGCAAAAGAATCACGAAAAAGTAAAGAACAAAACTTAAAAGAACGAAACCAAAAATTAGAGACAGCTTACAACGCTTTATTTGATGGTTCAGCTCCAGTTACTGTTCAAGAAATTCGTGAATATTTAGATTTAAAATCAAACAAAAGTGTAGAAAATTATATCAAAGAGCACAACAATTTTGATGTTAAAAAAGGAATTGTATTTCAAGTTTCAGTAAACCAAGAAGCGGAAAAGAAAGAAAAAAACTAGAAGAATTCTAAAGAAAAATCCTGTTATTTTCTTTTCTTAAATCGGAAAAATACTAGTTCTTTTCTTTTCTTGCTAATTTTAGAAAAATCGGAAAAATACTAGTTATTTTCTTGAAAAAATATCGCTATAACTCTTCCAGAGTTATTAAAAGTGTTTTTCCTTCGTCAAAAGTCAAAGAGAAAAGGAAAAGGGGCTGTAAGCTCTGCCCCTTTATCCTTTGTCTCATCTTTGACAAAGGCGCACATGACAAATGTAAAAATCAAAAAGTAGAAAAATGAGGTGAAAAAATGGAAGTTTACAAGCTTAGAATGATTATTGAATATCAAGAGTTGAAAAGACGTACTGAAAAGTTAGGCATCATACTTGACAGATGGTTAACGGATGATTTGGATTTTGAACCATCTTGCCCATTTGAATTACTTGAAAGCCAGTTTCATGTAATGAAAGCGTATCTTAGCATTTTGGCGCAACGTGCTGAAATTGAGCATATTGACCTTGGTTATGACTTTGTTAATGACCGAAGCAAGGAAGATTATTGAGGTGGTAGAAGATGACTAATTTATGGGAAGAAACATTAAGAAAGTTAGCAACTTACGAAAAAACATTTAAAGATGTCAAATATATTCAAGGTTTAGATTTTGCAATTACAAAAGAAAATTTTGAACAAGTCGCAAAAAAGACTACGTATGACTCTGGTTATGGTAAATCAGAGGTGGCAGAGGACTTAGTAATCGTTGGTGATGGTTGGTGGCTTGAACGTAATGAATATGACGGAGCTGAATGGTGGGAATATAAAGAAACACCAAAACAAATTAATGAGGTCAAAGAAGTTAATCGTCTTGCAGGTGGTATTGATGCAGGTTATGTATTAGCTGAACTAAATAAAAGCACGGTGGAAAAATGATTGAATTTTTTATCCCAATGAAAAAAATTCCCACTGTCACACATCAGCAAAAGAAAGTTCGTGTAATACGTGGTAAGCCACAGTTCTATGAGCCAAACGAGCTAAAGGAAACGCGGGAAATGTTCATGGAATTGTTAGCACCATATGCACCAGAAGAACCAATGGACGGTCCATTGAGATTGACCACTAAATGGTTATTTCCAAAAATCAAAGGTACGACTAACGGTCAGTACAAGCATACGAAACCAGATACAGATAATCTTGTTAAGTTGCTAAAAGATTGCATGGAAAGAACAGGATTCTATGTCAATGATTCAAGAGTGGCTAGTGAGATAATCGAAAAGTTTTGGGCTGATACGGTTGGAATATACGTGAGGTTGGAAAACTTATGAAAATTGATTATATTGATTTCTTTCAAACAGAAGTACCAAACTGGATGAGAGAAAGTAACCAGAAATCACAAGAAGTCGGTTTTGGAACTATTGAATATTGGGAATGGGCGAATCAGTCCATTGTGGCAATCTGCGAAAAGTACGGTAATGATGAATTGGTTAACGGTCAATTTCATTTAATCTGGGACTGGTTAGATAAACAAGCGAAAGGAGTATAAACATGTATGAAGTAATTGTCTATTTTGACAATATGGTTGATGATGTGAAAGTGTTTGAAACCAAAGAATCTGCTAAGGCTGAAGCAGACAAACTTGGGTGGAAATATCGTCATAGTCGTCTCTATCGTGTGGAAGTGAGGGAAAGTAAATGAAAGCGACTATTTGGAAATATTGCACAGTTGATTTGATAATGATAATTATTGTTATTATTGCCTTACATGTGTATCAAAGGTCACAGTATGAAGCAAAGATAAATCACTTGACTCATGAGTTGATAAATACACAGACAGCCTTGAAACAGGCTAACGATAGGATTAAAATACTAGAGGATAATCAAACAATTATTTATTATCCTGATAATTATGGATGGGAGGAAGTTACGGGAAATGCGAGTCAAATTTTATTTGGCAAATAAGGAGACAGTCACAACGTCTCTGAGTAAAGCTACTTATGATTTCATTTACAGCCACTGGAAAGCTGGATTAGATGTCAAATTGGGAGAGCGAACAATCAAGCATGACGAAGTTTCAGATATACAAGTGTTAGATGAAGAGTAAGCTAGTAACTCGTTATGGTATTCACGCAGGCTCGATTCCTGCGACGAGTATAACCCGAAATATTTTAAAACGGAATAGAGGTGGTGTGAACCACTTCTTCTTACAAAACAAATTAGTATACAGTTAGTGAAGTTTATCGGGTTACTTGCTAACAACATAGCGAAATGAAATAGGAAGGGAAACTCAATGTAATTTTTAATCTAACGCAGTTTATCGCTAGACTGTTATTCTGCAAGGCGCTGCTTATTCTTATGGTAATTCAATGTTTGGGTCGTGCGTCTGCCCATTTGTGAAACGCAAAAAAGCCTCGCTCGTGCAAGACCTTTAGCTATATTGGTAATATCTATATTATATCATAAAGGAGCTGTTAGGGTGGGAAAATTGAGCAATTCACAATTAAAAGCACTTGATGAGCTATTGTTTGATTATGTTAGCATTGACCATAAAATTGCAGTACGTAAGCTAGAAATTAGCGACGTTCCAAACACGGATGAAAATATTGGTGGTGGACGGTCTAATGTTGTGTCTAAGCCGACTGAGAATTTAGTTGCTAAATGGGATAGTGACCAGCGTCTAAATAGCTTATATGCGCAAAAATACGCAGTAGAAAGCACGTTAAATGTTTTGGATTCTGACATGACTAAAATATTTTGGTTACGTTGGGCAAGAGGTAGTGTGAATACCTGGGAAGAAATTGCTGATAAAATGGCATATGACAGGAGCACTATTTATCGCAGACGTCAACGCATTTTAGAAATTTTTGCTGATTTTTATGGTTTTTCGTAAAAGTTGCGACTTTTGCCCCTATTTGTCGCACAAAAAATGTTATATTATGGTATCATCAAATGTTTATGATAAGGACGAGGTTTCTTGAAATTTTAGAGTTGTGTTGTTTCGAATGGGTCTGCAACAGGTCAGGTCACAATGGCTAGAGTTGAAAATAAATGGTAAAGGGTTAAACATCTTGTGACAGATGCCTAAAAAACGGTACATAATACAGGTTGAGTGTATCATACTTGTCTGTGCAACCTTTTGGGTAAGCAGTAGGAACATAGCTCAGATGGTAGAGCGACTGACTTTTAATCAGAGGGTCACTGGTTCGAGTCCAGTTGTTCCTGTTGCATTTATTGCAAAAATCCATATTTTTTATCAGAAAGCCTATTATACTATTGTGTAAAGGCTTTTTTAATAGTATGATTAAAATGATAAGAATATGGAGGTTGTATATGGAAAGTAAGCAGGCAAAGGCTAATTTTTTTAAGTTAAATTCATCAAAAAAATCTAATTTGGGGCTTTTTAACAAAAAAATAAAGGAAATGTATTCTAATTTTCAAGATAAGAATTATCAGAATATCCCTACTTTGGATATTGATGGATTGCAGTATTATGTGAGTGCCATGCAGAAAGTTAATTCTGATGAAGTGTTAGGTGAAGAACGATTATACTGTATATTGATGACTATTTCTAGAGTAGACACAAAGTCTCAAATCTTGCTAGCTAACTTAGAAAATACTATTGATTCACGAAAAAGAGAAGTGGAACATGGAGAAAATGAAGGGCTGGTTGTTGATACTCGGCTGCTCTTTGATCCATTTAGACAAATCATAGTTGTTTATAATCAGAGAGGAACGATAAATAACTATGATTTACAAAGATTCTTTTGTAAAATAATTGAAGTTAGAGGACTTAAATTTGAAATAATACTAAACCAGGAGGCTATGAAACGACTTGATCACTTAGATGTTGTTAAAAGTGTAAGTTATACGGTAGCAAGCCCTGATAACTTTAAAGCTTACAGAGATGATAATAGAACCGAAAGTGGGGATTTTAAGTTCGCTAATTCAATTTCTGGTGAATCTATTAAAATAACAATAAAGTCAGAAAGTTTGGCTAAAGAAGGAATTAAAGATAAAATTCAGAAGCTTATTTCTGATGGAAGTTTAAAGGTTACGGCTGCTACTGTAGATGGGTGGAGTAACGGTGTAGAAGAACCAATTGATTTAATCAAAAATAAATTAAAATATAAAGGGTTTATAAGTTATGAAAATGTAATGGACGATAAGGCTGTTTATGGCTTTTTAAATACTGCATATGATTATTATTACGAATATTTAAAAAGCATTTATAATGTCCATTTAGAGGTGTAAATATGAAAAAAGGCAGATTAAAAAGGAATCTTTTAGTAATATTTTTTGGAGTGTTAACATTTTTAATTAGCTTATATCTAAAAATTACTCCAAAGGATTTAAAAAATTTCACTGATATTATGTCTGCTTCGTTATCTTTTTCGGCTATTGTAACGGCTATCTTTTTTGCTAGTTTCTCTTTGATTCCATCATCGGGTTCGAATAAATTGGTGAGTATGATGGAAGATTTAGGAACGGATATAAAAATAATGGATAGGTTGTTGGTTGCTACGGTTTTATCATTTGTAAGTTCACTGTTATCATTTATAGCGTTGTTTTTTGATAAAGAAGATACTAGCAATATCTCTAGTTTTTTTGTATCAGGATGGCTGGCGGTGACAGTAATGATGTTTGTCAGTTCATTATTAGTATTGAAGGTATTAATGAAACTAGTAGAAACTTATAACAGTTATAAAAAAAGACATTAGTCACACGTTTGTGTGGCTATTTATTTTGGATTGGAGGTGAGGACTTATCGCTAAGTATACTTACTGGATAACAGATGAAGGACTGTTATTAATTGAAGGGTGGGCTCGTGATGGTCTCACCAACGAACAGATTGCGAAAAATATAGGAATTAGCCGTGAAACTTTGAATCAATGGCAAAAGCGTTTTTCTGTCATTTCTGACGCCCTAAAGTCAGGTAAAGAAGTAGTTGACCGTCAAGTTGAAAATGCTTTGTTTAAAACTGCTACAGGCTATTATTATGATGAAGAAACAGTAACTAATCAAGGTGAAATTGTGACTGTCAGAAAGTACAGCAAACCAAACACAACCGCGCAGATTTATTGGCTTAAAAATCGTAAACGTGATGTCTGGACTGATAAACAAGAAGTACAACTCGAAGCTAACGTCACAACAAACAAACTTGACGGTATTTTGGCACAGTTAGAAGATGATAGCTCATGAGCGACATGATTCTATCTGATAAATATAAAGCGTTCTTGCGACACAATGCGAAAGCCGAAGCTCTTGAAGGAACAACAGCTGCTGGAAAGACAACGGTTGGTGCTTTTAAATTCATGTTAAAAGTCGCTAAGTCATCTAAAAAGTTACACTTTATTGCTTCAAAATCAATTGGTGACGCGGAAAAGAACATTATTAATTCTGATTTGGGGATAGTTGATATTTTCGGAGAGTTGGTCGATTATCGTGGGAATGGTAGTCTTGATTATAAAATTCCACATTTGGTTTATCACGTCGATAACAAACCAGAGAACGATAAGATTGTTTTCGTTCTTGGGTACGAAGATAAAACCAAATGGAAAAAGGCGCTGGGTTCGCAATTTGGCTGTGGTTACATTGACGAAATCAACACGGCTGATACAGACTTTGTTCAAGAATCAACTATGCGCTGTGACTATTGGATGTGCACCATGAACCCAGACGACCCAACATTACCAATTTATGAACAATACATCAATCGCTTTCGTGCCTTGCCAGAATATGAACAAGATACGCCAAAGGAAATTCAAGAAGAATTAGACAAACAACCAGCGCAACCAGAATGGACGTACTGGTTTTTTAATTTCGACCATAACGCAGGACTACCAGAGGATAAAAAACAGCAAATTATCAACACAGTAGCCCCTGGGACAAAGATTTATAAGAATAAAATATTAGGGCTTCGTGGTCGGTCGGAAGGTCTTATTTTCTCTATGTTCGAGAGACAGCGCAACGTCATTACACGTAAGCAAGCTAAATCGTTTAGCTATGCGCAGTTTTCGTGTGGTGTTGATACGTCTTATTCTGAACAGTCAAACGACACAATCGCTTTTATTTTCCAAGGTATTACGCGAGACGGTAAGCTAGTAACACTTGCCGAACGAGTTTACAACAATAAAGATTTGAGCGGTGATAAGATAGCGCCGTCAGATACAGTCGAGCTATTGCATAAGTTTCTAGATAATTGTAAGGACGATTGGGGCTTTGCACGTAGGATTTACGTTGATAACGCAGACCAAGCAACAATTATGGAATTGAGGAAATACGCTAATAAATATGGTCTGCTATACGAGTTCATGAATGCGAACAAGAAAGTCAAAATCATTGACCGTATTAATTTAATGGCTGGCTGGATGAAACAAGGTTATTACTTCGTTGTTGAAGATTGTATGGAACATTTACACGAATTGGACGTCTACAGCTGGAAAGAAGGCAAGGATGAGCCAGAAGATAGAAACGACCACACCATCAATGCTTGTCAGTATGGCTTTATTCCGTACATCAAAATGATTGGTGAAAGGCAGAATAATTCTAACCAGTTCGATACGCTTCGGGCTGGTTTTGGTTTGTAATGAAAGGATATTATGACATACAAAGAAACTTTTGTAGATAGCACAGGCAAGAGCAATTTACTTGAATTACGTTTCCACCGTGAAGCACGGATGAGATACAGTGTTCACGACTTAGACACGTTATTTGCTGATGACTATCGCTTACTTAAGGAAATACTACATCACCACGAAACAATACAGAGACCACGTATTCAAGAACTGCTTGACTACGCTGAGGGAAATAATCATGATATCAGTAAAGCTGGTCGACGTCGTGATGATGACATGGCAGACGCCCGTGCCATTCATAATTTTGGACGTGCAATTGCTGTATTCAAACAAGGGTATTTGGTTGGCAATCCTATTCAGGTTTCTTATGAGGACGACAATTATCAGGAACAATTGGACGAATTAGCTAAGCAAAATGATTTCCACCAGCTAAACCGTTCACTAGTGCTTGATTTATCTAAAACTGGTCGTGCTTATGACCTAGTTTATCGTGCACAAGATGATACGACACGAGCAGTTAAGCTAGATCCGTTAGGGACATTTGTCATTTATGACGACACTCTGGAGATGCACAGTGTCGCTGGTGTACGCTACTATCAAGCTAATCCGTTTGATGATAAGAAAAAGATTGTTGAAGTCTACACGCCAAGTAACATTATGACGTTTGAATATGACGGTACACTTAATGAAATCAGCAGAACCTCACATGCGTTTGAGTTAGTTCCAATTACGGAATACATGAATAATTCAAACGGATTAGGTGATTATGAAACAGAGTTGTCATTGATTGACTTGTACGACGCTTCGCAATCTGATACAGCTAATTACATGCAAGATTTATCAGACGCTATTTTGGCTATCATAGGTCGTGTTAACTTCCCAGCCGATTGTGATACAGCACAAAAGCAGATTGAGTACATGCGTAAAATGCGTAAAGCTCGTTTGTTAAACTTAGAGCCACCTATTGACCAAGAGGGTAACGAAGGAACAGTTGACGCTAAGTATTTGTACAAGCAATATGATGTTAACGGTACTGAAGCTTACAAAAAACGTGTTGTTAATGACATTCATAAGTTTACCAATACACCAGATATGACCGACGATAATTTTGCTGGTGTTCAGTCTGGTGAAGCTATGAAATGGAAAGTGTTTGGTCTTGACCAGGAACGTGTTGACATGCAAGCTTTGTTTGAAAGGTCTCTTAAACGTCGTTATCGTCTAGTGGCTAACATTGGTAAAGTTGCTCGTGAAATGACAGATTTTGACGTGTCTAAATTAATCATTACATTTACGCCGAACTTACCTGCAGACACAGCAAACATTGTCACAAATGCTAAGAATCTGTATGGCATGGTCAGTGATGAAACTGTTTTTGATATGCTTCAAACGGCGACTGGTGTTGATGCTAAAATTGAAATGGAACGTTTGAACTCCGAAGAACCACAAGAACCAGAACCACGAATTGGTGAGGTGACCGCTGATGAGCAAGAAGCACAATGATTACTGGTCAAAGCGTAGTGATGACATTATGCACTATGTTGACGGTACAGACATTGATATGTTTGCTGAATTGCAAAAGGTTTATGTTGAGCAATCAGCAGAGCTCCAACGTGATTTGTTTGCATTTGTGACTAAATATGCAGATGATAATAAAATGAGCTATTCTGACGCCCTACAGCGCCTTAGAGGAGTTGACCTATCAAATTATCAAGCTAACGCTAAGAAGTACCGTAAACAAGCTGAGAAAGACCCAGAATTGCTCAAACGACTGAATGAACAGTATGCTGGCTCGAAAGTGACACGACTGGATGCACTAAATCTTGAAATGACGTACAAAGTTGGTGTCATGCAAGGTGTTCTTGAAACGTCGTTTGAAAATTATCTGAAGTCAACTGCTAAATATGCTTATAAGAAAGCCATGGGTGGCAATAGTGGGGCTTTAAATGAACCAGCGCTGAAAGAACTTATCAATACACCGTTTAATGGTCGAAATTATTCGCAGCAATTGTGGGGCAATACTGATGATTTAGCCAGGGATTTGAGAGATGTTCTAAAACGTGGTTTTATTCGTGGTGATGATGTTCGTAGTATGGCTGGTGAGCTTGCCAAAAAATACAATGTGGCACGTTCACGAGCTCAAATACTTATTAGGACAGATGGAACAGCTATTGTCAATCGTTCAGCTATCAAACGCTATGAAGAGTCTGGTTTGGAATTCTATCGCATATCTGTACAGATGGACAATAGAATGTCTGACATATGCATTAGGATTCATGATGAAGATAAACGTTATAGAATTGATGAGTTCGAAACTGGTGTAACTGCACCACCATTTCATTATAATTGTCGGTCCGCTGTTATTCCTGATGAAGATGAGTTAGACGAACAATCGTTAAGAAATATTGGAAAAGCAAATGTAGATAGCTTATTTGAAGATGTATCAAAGATTTGGGATGAAGTTTCTCATGGCGTGGTAGATAGAGAACAAATAAGAAATAAGTTGCAAGATAGGTATGATATAGGCGTTTTATCGTCTAAAATTAGTCGATATGCGGCATTTAATAATGTTTATATAGACGGCAATAGTTTATCTTCATCTTTGCGTTCTCATGGTCAACAGTATACTTTAGATGAATTTAAATTGATTGAAGATGTAATTAAAAAACCTTATTTAGCTCTTGATAATTCTTCAAGGGTGGAAGGCTCACTTCTTCTTTATGCTAAAATACCTAACAAAGACCGTTTAGTTATGGAAGCAGTTATTATTCCTCGTGATGAAATGATGATGATTCATTTCAATAAAGTAGGTATTAGGCAAGAGAAGAAGAATAGAAAAAACAATGTAATACTTTACGAAAAAGGCAAAGAATAGTATAATATAGGTGAGAAAAGATAGAGGTTGAGAATCTGTCACCAACACGCCGCTTAGCTAGCGGGTCAGAAATGCGGGAGCCTCGACAGTCCCGCCTATCTTATTACTATTTGCGCTTAGAGTTATAATCTAGGCGCTTTTTTTGTACCCAAAAAGGAGAAGATATGTTTATTTGGCAGTTAATTTTAAACGCACTAGGCTTGTTAGTTTTAGTGATTATTTGTGGTTTAATTGCTATTGCAGTAAAAAGTTTTATTAAGGAATTGAAAAAATAACTTGGCTGAACTGTTCGGAATTTCCGAATGGTTCTTTTTGTGGAAGATTACTCAAGTGGTTAAGAGGGCAGGTTGCTACCTTGCTAGGCGTGTAAAAGCGTGCGTGGGTTCGAATCCTACATCTTCCGTTGACGTGGCTAGTCATTAAATAAGCCAAATAATAACTTACTAGCGTGGCTTATTGCGTTAGGTATGGAAATTACATTCGGACAAGACTAGAAAACGTGAGACGTCCGTTTTCGTGGCTTTAAGAACGTTTGGAAGTATCTAACAAGATAGGACTAGCATGGAGGAGTAAAAATGAAAAAAGAACTTTTAGCGCTTAACATGCGTAATTTACAATTTTTTGCTGATGGTAGCGAAGCTGGTGCTGACGATAACGGCGGTGCAGGCACAGAGGGCAACGAAAGCAATAACAACGGTAATGATAACGGTCAAGAGTTCAAAGGTCCGCAATCACAGTCAGAATTAGACAGTCTTACGAATAAAGCTGTACAAAAGGCTTTAGAGAATTACAAAAAAGGTGAGCAAGAACGTATTAAACAACGTATTGCTGAAGCTCTTGAAAAAGAAAAAGATTATGCTAATTTATCGGCTGCTGAGCGTGCTAAACGTGAATTCGAAGATAGTAAGTCAGCTTTTGAACAAGAAAAAGCACAATTTGAACACGAAAAATTAGTCGTTCAAGTTGAAAAAGACCTTGTTTCAAAAGGTTTGCCAGCTGAATTTGCCGAATTGTTAGCCGCTGGTGATGCTGAACAAGCACTTGAACAAGTCAGCAAATTTGAAAAAGCCTTTAACGACGCTGTTAACGCTAAAGTCAAAGTATCATTACGTCAGCCAGCACCTAATGCAGGTGGTAATGGTGCTTCACAAACGAATTATGGTGCAAGTCTTGCCAAAAATTCAATCAAAACTGGTGAGAAACTATTTTAAAGGAGAGCTTATATGCCAACTAAGAAATTATTTGGAAATGCTGAAATTCTTCACAATTTACCTTATGAAGCAATTTCAGTTACTGTTGATAAGTCAACAACAGGTACAGTTACAGAAAATGCACGTACTATTCTAAAAGCTGGTACGTTAATTGCTGGTGACGGTGCTTCAATCTTTGATGACCGCACCAAGAAAGTAAAAGCCAATGCAGAAACACCAGACGGCGTTTTGCTTTACGATATTGATGTAACAGAAGAAGACGCAGTCGCAAGTCTTGTCTATCGTGGTACCTTGCGAGAAGACAAAGTCAATGGTGGTACAGTACCTGAAGGTGCTAAAACTGCTTTGAAACATATCCAATTTGTGAAAGGAGCTTAATTTATGCCATTAATTTATGATGTTATGACAGCGGGGAATGTCTCTGGTTACTGGAATGCTAGTCAACAAGCAGTTGATTCTACAATCGGTGAAAAAGTGTTCCCTGCTCAAAAACAACTTGGACTGAAATTATCTTACGTCAAAGGTGCGTCTGGTCGTCCGGTCGTATTGAAACCGTCTGCTTTTGATACAAAAGCAACACTTCGTGAACGTATGGCTGTTGAATTGGTTGATAAAGAAATGCCGTTCTTCAAAGAAGCTATGCTCGTGAAAGAAGCTGACCGACAACAATTGAACCTTATTGCTCAAACCGGTAATCAAGCACTTATTGACACAATCACAGCTGGTCTGTTTGATGATGCAACAACGTTACTTTCTGGTGCTCATGCTCAATTAGAAGCTATGCGTATGTCAGTACTTGCGACTGGTAAGATTGCTGTTATCTCAAACGGTGTTGCTCTTGATTTTGATTATGGTGTAGCTGATGACCATAAAGGGAAAGTCAAAACAGCGTGGTCAGATGCAGATACAGCTACATCGCTCAAGGATATTGACACAGCTATTACAGCGATTGAAGAGCTTGGTAACAAGGCGGAAGTAGCTTACATGAGTGCTAAGACATTTGCGCAACTTAAAAACGCTAAATCTACAACAACATTGATTAAACCGCTTGCACCAACAGGAGCAGGAGTTACTAGCCAAGAATTGAAAGACTATATCCAAGATAATTATGGTTTGACTATTGTTGTTAAATCAGGTACTTACAAAGATGCTGACGGTAAAATCAAAAAATATTTCCCAGATGATAAAGTCACTTTTGCACCAAATGCGGCACTTGGTAAAACAATGTTTGGTACAACGCCTGAAGAATCAGATTTGATGGGCGGTAACAACGCTGTTGAAGTATCTATTGTTGATACTGGTATTGCTATCACAACTAAAAAACTTGATGATCCAGTTAATGTTAAAACTAAAGTGTCTATGATTGCTTTACCTTCATTCGAAAATATCGATGAAGCTTATATGCTTAGCACTACACCAGAAATTTAATCAGGAGGTAGTTAATGGCTAAAGTGATTGCAGGTTTTCGAGATAAGGAAACACAGATTGTCTATGTAATTGGTGACGATTACGAAGGTGACCGTGTTGCTGAACTTACAAAAGCTGGTTTCTTGAAGAAAGAAGCTACAAAGAAAGCCACTAAATAATAAACAGGAGGTGTTCAATGACGCCGACACCACTTGATGAAACTAAAATTATCCAAAATGTAAAGTTGGATTTAGAAATTACTGATAAATTGCAGGACGGTTTGTTAAAAATGCTGTTAGACCGAGTGGTAAAACATTTTAAAGCAGAATATGGCGTGTCAGACATTGACGACGCCTATTCTTTTATCTTTGAGGATTGTGTTATCAAGCGATTTAATAGACGCGGTTCAGAAGGGGCACAGTCAGAAAGTGTAGAAGGTCATTCTGTTTCCTATTATGAAAATAAGAATGAGTTTCTACCCTATGACGACATGTTGCAAAAAGCTTTTGGACAGTCTGGGCAGTCACGACCAGGACGGGTGTTTATCCTATGAGATATGCTGACAGAGTTATTCTAATCACCGAAACGACCGAAGCTGATTTTTTAGGTGATAAGGCTATCAAAAAAGAAAGCCAACCGATACCATGTTTTCGTGGTGGACTAACCATTGAAGAACAAATGGCAGTTTTTGGTAAGTACAGTCTTGATAACTTTAAGTTATACCTAAAAGGCTACTATGATGGATTTGAAACAGTAAAATATCACGGTAAGACGTTAATGATTGCTGGCAAGATTCATCACAACAATCACACGGTAATTTATTTATGAGTATCAAATACAGCGTTAAAGGTGTTGACAGATGGACCAAACGGCTAAGAGATAAAAGTAAACAAGCACAAGTTGCCACAGACCGCCAATTGGAATTATCTAGTAAACGTATTGAACGCGGTGCCAAAACTGGCGCACCAGTTGATACGGGAGTACTTAAAAATACAATTTTCTCAGTAAAGGCAGGTCATTTAACTTACAAGGTCACAGCACCGCAGCATTATGCTATTTATGTTGAGAAAGGAACTCGCAAAATGCGTGCACAGCCCTTCTTGAAACCAGCTATTGACGCTGAACAACCTAAACTAATCAGTAATTTACGCAAACTATATGAAAGATAGGTGATATATGACGACTTATTCACCATCAACTTTATTTTTAAAAGAACTACACGATAGGTTGGAAGTGTTAGCTATTCCAATCTATTTTAAATTGCCCAATTCTGACGTTTTAGAGCCTTTTATTGTGATTGGGTCTAATTCATCAGATACTTCCAAAACAGCGCAAACTGGGGCTGTTATTGAGGATATCACGGTAAATATTGACGTCTTCCTAGATGGTTCAAGTAGAACTAATGCAGAAGAAATTAAATCTAAGGCTTTAAGAGCGTTAGGGCGCAGAAATGCAACGGCTAACATCATTCCAGATAATAGCATAGGACGTGAAGTGTATCACGTTTCTATTGCTGTATCTGACACTATTTATTAAAAAAGGAGAATTACATGACAGAACAAATCAAAGTAACGACTGCTAAACCATTGTCTGGTAAAAAGGTCTTTTACTTCATTCAATCTATTCATGCTAAAATTGGTAGCAATGCAATCTTACCAGCTTATCGTACCGATGGTACTTTAACACTTGGTGCTGAATATTCGGACGAGCAAACACAACAAGGTCTTTTGCTTGATAAAACAAGTACCAGCCATGAAATCGAATTGACGACTAAGTTTGCACCAAAAGACCCTTCAATTGAAGTTATCGAGCAAGCGAACGACACAGGAGAATCAGTTAAGATTTGGCGTGTTCTTGTTGATGAAACATTGAAAACGCAAGCTGGTGAACCTGCAAAAGATGTTTATCCTGCGAAATTTGGCTATGCTAAAATCGGTGATATTGAATACAACGAAGGTATTGAAGACATTATCGAAGCTAACTACACAGCAAGCATTGTTGGTAAGCTAAAAAATGGTAAATTCCCATTGACTGCCGAAGAAATTGCTTTGCTTAATGAAGTCTATGACTATCAAAATCCGGGCGAAACAACTGGTGATTACGATAACATCAAGAAAACAGATGAATAATCTATCAAGGTTGGATATTACATCCAGCCTTTTATTTTTTAGTTAGGAGACAACTCACCTTATGGAATTTAAAGTTAAAAATAAAATCATTGAAATCAAGTTTGATTACCGCACAATGTTTAAAGTTGACAAACAACTTGCCACTAAGAACAAAGATACTGGTGCAAGTAATAATGACGGTGTGGGAACATTATTTAACAACATTTTAAATCGTAATGATGAAGGACTTGTTGATTTAATTCTTTTATCAGCTAACAAAGCATTTAGCAAAGCTATTTCAGAAGATGACGCTATCACAGCCATTGAAAACTGGTTGGCAGATAACGAAGCTGCAGATACAGAAAGCTTGTTTGAAGAAATTCAACAAGAAATGGTTGATTCTGGTTTTTTCAAGAACAAGATTTTGAAATATATCGAAAACTTGGAAACAGCAGTAGAGTACATGAAAGCGCAAGAGGACAGCGAAGCGCTTCAAGTCGAAATTACCGAAAAACTTATTGGCAAGATGAAAAGCGCGCTATCTTAACTGAGTGTGCACGTCTAGGTTTAACAGATTTAGAAACAATCTACGCTTGCAATAAATGGGAACTTGACGCGATTTTAGAGGGGCTTCACTACAGACAAATTGATTTTCGCGAAAATCTGTCAGAACTTGCTATGGAAATGCGTTACACTATGAACGCTAAACGTGCTAGTGCCAACAAACTTAGCAAGAGAAAAGATAGAAATAAAGTTAAACAAGCCTTTCATGCAAATGACAATAAGCAAACAACTAATAGTAGTCTTGCTGAACGTCTGCAAAAAGTTAATGACCATTTTATGAACAGATAACACAGAAAGGAGGAGTTATATGGCAGAATTTGATGGCTCGATTTATGCCTATGTCGGTGCTGATATTGCTGATTATCAAGCGGCAATGAATAAGATTACAACTGCAACACAGCGTGCTTTTGAGAAAGCACAGGATGCAGCTGTGAATAATTCTAATCGTTTAGTTCAACGCGTTGGTCAAATTATGGCACAGTTAGCAAACAATGGCGAATCACTTGGTAAACGCTTAGGAACAGCATTTAGCACAGGCTTAAACTTGTCTATTGGTGAAATTCAACGTATAGCTTCATCAATTGGTGAAAAGATTCCTCAGCCCATAAAAAAATGGGTTTAATACCGCTTTAACAGCTATACAGAGTGGTGTCAACTCAATAGCTAATAAAATCCCTCAGCCTATTCAAAACGCTTTTACAAAAGCAACTAGTTCAGTTTCTAGTTTTGCGACATCGGCGTCTAGCAAGGTTAGCTCAGCATTTAGTACGATTAGCTCAAAAGTAAGCAGTGCTTCAAATACAATCAGCAATTCTTTTATTGGGAAAGTAGGAAGTAGTCTTACTAGCTTAAGTAGTAAAGTTGCAAGTGTTGCGACTAAAATGGCTAGTTCGCTTGGTTCTGGTTTTTCGAATTTATCTAGCAAGGCCACTACTGCACTAAATGGTATGTCGTTCAATGACACGACTAACGCCCTTGCTGTATTTGCACAAAACGGTCTTAAAGGCTCTGACGCTGGTACATCTCTTAAAACAATGCTTTTGAATTTGTCGCCACAAACCGATAAAGCGGCAGCTCAAATGCAACAATTGGGCATTATTACTGCTGATGGTGCTAACCAATTCTATACAGCAGAAGGTAAGCTTAAGTCATTTAGTGAAATCTCACAAATCTTACAAGATAGCTTGAAAGGTTTGACTGCTGAGCAACAACAGAACGCTCTTAAGACAATGTTTGGTACTGACGCCATTCGTGCGGCTAATATTGCGATGAAAGAGGGTGCTGCTGGTGCAGACGCTATGCAAGCTGCAATTAGTAAGGTAACTGCTGCGGATGTCGCTAAAGAAAAACTTAACAACTTAAAAGGTGCTGTTGAGTATCTTAGTGGTTCGTTTGAAACATTACAAATCAAAATTGGAACAGCAGTTTTACCAATTTTGACAGATTTAGTTCAGTGGTTAGATAAGTTAGTTAGCAAATTTAGTGAATCAGCTGGATTGCAAAAATTTTTAGATTCACTAACAGCTTTAGAACCAGCTCTTGACCATATTTTGAATGGTACTAAGTTAACAACTGACCAGATGTCTAAAGCACAAGATGCTGTAAGTAATCTAACACCTGCCATTGTAGGATTAGTTGGTGCATTTGCCTTTGGTCCTGCGTTGAAATATTTAGGAAGTTTAGGAACTACAATGGGAAAACTTGCTGTTGAAGCTCAAACTTCTGGTTCTGTTATAGGTAATGTTTTTGGGATTATCTCTACTAGATTGTTAAAACTAGATAATGATGGAAAAGCAACTGCTGAGGGATTTCGCAAAGCAGCTGGTCAGGGGCTATCTGCAATGTCCACTATGGCAAATGGAATTACTTCAGTTGCAAGCGTGGCATTAGCTGTTATTGGTCCTGCAGCAATTCTTGGTTTAGTTATTGCTGGTCTTGGTCTTATCAATAGTCAATTTGGCACACAGATTGACCAATTGTTGAATATAGTAACGACTAAAGGACCACAAATTATCCAAAATTTGGTTGCTGGTATTACTAGCAAGATTCCAGAATTGATAGCGTCTGGAGCTGATTTAATTGCTAAGTTTGCTAATGCGTTCACTGTTATGTTTCCAGTGCTTGTGCAAGCTGGTGTTCAATTGATTTCTAGCCTTGTTCAAGGGGTTGGACAAAACGCTGGTAGCTTAGTAGCGTCAGCCATTCAAATTGTCGGTATGTTTATTAGCTCAATAGCAAGCGCATTACCTCAGTTATTGTCTGTGGGTATGGACTTTATTGCAAATGTCGTCAATGGTTTGGTTCAAAATTTACCTTTGCTTTTACAATATGCACAACAAATTGTTGATAATTTTGGTCAAAGTTTGTCTGCTAACATGCCGAATATCATTTCTAAAGGTATTGAGATTATTACTAACTTAGTTCAAGGAATTATCCAAAACTTACCAACAATTCTTGCAATTGCTACGCAGGTTATTACTGGATTCATCACAGGATTAGCTAGTTATTTACCTCAAATCTTGCAAGGCGGTATTCAAATTATTGTCATGTTGGTTCAAGGTATTCTACAGAATTTACCTAATATTGTTCAATCAGCAGTACAAATTATTCAGGCGTTGATTCAAGGAATAATTGAAAATCTGCCACAAATCATTGCAGCAGGTATTCAACTTGTTGGACAGTTGGCCGTTACAATCATCCAAAATATTCCACAAATTCTTGCAGCTGGTGTTCAACTTATTGTTGGACTTGGTCAGGCAATGCTTGAAGCTATTCCTAATGCACTTTCTGGTGTATGGGAAGGCATTAAGTCTGGTTTCACTTCGTTGTGGGACACAATCACTGGTAAGAGTTCTGAAACGACTGCAAAAGTTAGCACTGATGTTACAACAATGACAACAAATGTCGGTACTCAAACCAGTCAAATGAGCGCACAAACTAGCGCTGATACAATGTCAGCTCTCAATAGTATTAGTCAAAATACGGGTCTTGCCAATTTGAATGCAACGAACAATGCTACACAAATGGCTTCGAATGTTAATGCACAGACTGGTATTATGAGCGTTCAAGCCCTTAATGATTCCATTGCTATGGCTAATGGCATCAATACTAATACAGCACAAGCAAGTACAAACGCCACAACCAATGCACAGAACATGGCTAACGGTGTTAATGCTGCAACATCTAGTATGAATCTTGATGCTGTTAATCAAGCGCTTAGCTTGTCAGCAGGTGTGTCTAGTAACATGCAAAATGCACAGGCTAGTGCAACCAGCGCAGCACAAGCGGCAAATGGCGGTGTAAGTTCTAACTTTAGTGCTATGCAAGCAAATGCGAATAGTTCAGCTAGCGGTTTATCAAACAACGTGACATCTGAGCTTAATTCAGCTGCTTCATCTGCCAACTCAGCGTCATCACAAATGGCGTCAAACATCACTAACAACTTCAATAAGGCTAAGTCATCTGCAACATCAGCTATGAATGGTTTAGGCTCAACAGTTACTAGTGGAATGAATAAAATCAATAGTGCTGTCCAATCTGCTGGGAACAAGATGAATTCAACGTTCACTAATTCGTTTAACAAAGCGAAAAGTGCTGCACAATCTGGTATGAATGGTGTCCGTTCAGCTGTTCAAAATGGTATGAATGGTGCTGTTGCAGTAGCAAGCAGTGCAGGTAATCACATGGTATCAATCATGTATAGTACTGCAGGTGGTATGCAATCAGCTGGTTATTATGCTGGTGCTGGTTTTGCTAGTGGTCTTGCAGGTTCGGCAGGTTATATTTACGCTGTTGCAGCTGGAATAGCAGCACGAGTAACAGCAACAATTCGTAGAGCATTAGACATTCACTCACCATCTCGTGTGATGAAATCACTCGGTGGCTATACTGGTGAAGGCTTCGCTATTGGCATGTCTGACTGGATAGGTAGAATTAACGACATCAGCAAAGAGTATGCCTTAGCTGTTACTGACCAAAGCTGGGGTGTTAACAGCACTATGGCAATTGCTGGTAGTGTTAGCACGTCTGGTGTGTCATCATCACTTGATAGCTTGTCAGACGAAGTAAAAAACACTAGCTTGTCAGAGCCAGTCTTCGAAGTACACAACGAATTGGTTGGCGATAAGATTTATACGACCGTGAAACAACATGAAGCGCGAGAAAGCGCCAAAGATGACTACTTTAACTATTAAGAGAGGGGTGAACAATGGATTTATTAATCACGAAAGGAACAACGTCAGTCAAACTATCTGACTATGGCTTTTACAATATTGATATTGACGATAGCGCACCGTCTATCTCTCTTGATAAACGGTCTGTTACTGGTCGCAACGGTACAGTCTTTGGTGGTACGACATTTACTGCTAAAACGATTAAAGTAACTGGTCGTGTAGCAGTAGCAACCATTCAAGACTTTATGGCTAAGAAAGATGATATTAATGGCTTGTTGTTAGACGACGAGCCATTTTATATCACCAAAATGTACCCTAACAATGCTGAGTTTTATAATTTCCAAATACCTGGGCAGACCACAGGTGATTTAGATTTAATTGGTCAAGAGCACACAGCTTGGCATTATCGTTGGAAAGTAACTGCTAGTGAGCCGACATTCTCATTTGTTGGAAATTCTGGGCAAGGGTTAAAATATGACTTTTCCGTAGTGTTTACCACAGCAGAAACGCCATATGGAGAAACAAAACCTAAAGATATCACGTTAAGTGGTGGTAGTTTTACTTATGCAGGTACAGCTAAGCTATCACAGTTAGAAGTTCCATTTGTTGTTGAGTTGACTTCGACAGGTGGTCAGTCTGGCTTTTACCTTGAAATAGGTAAGCGAAGATTTGAGTACACGCAGTCAGGGAATATCAATTCTGGCGAGGTATTTAAAATCACAGGAATTGAAACAACTAAAGGTCTAGTTAATGTCAATGCTAAAACCAATTACGGTTATTTTGTGATTGAGCCAACACCAACAAAGACAATCACTTACAAGACTAATTTCAATGGCTCGATTAAGATTTTAAATTTCATGGAACTTTACAAGTAGAGGAGGGGGTGATAGATTGATTACATTTTTAGATGAAAATGACGTTGAATATGGCGCTCTGTCTACTATCAAGGCGACTAATGCTGTTAACGGTGAACGGTCGTTGACTGGAACAATCGTATCTGGTGATTACGTTCTGTCTAATCTTGAGCGTGGTTGGCGATTGCGATTTGACGATGAGTATTACGTCGTGACTTATGCTAAACCAATTGATGAAGGTAGAGACGTTCAAGTGACGTTTGACGCTGTTCATCAGTTCTTCTGGGACTTTGACAAGTCATCAGTCTATGACCAGTTGACAGACGGTTCGCACACCTTTGTTGCTTATCTTGATTTCATCTTCAAGAACAGTGGTTATTCTTATACAGTCGATTCTGCATTAAACGTTTATGCATTTGAAAAACAATCATTTGGCCTTAAGAAACGTTTGACACTTTTTAATGACGTTATCACATCTACTGGTGTTGAATTTCAAGTTAACGGTAAAGTTGTTCGTATTTTAGAAAAAGTTGGCACAGACTTGTCAACAGTCGTCCGTAAAAACTTTAATATGAACGAGTTGACGATTGAAAAGAATATCGGCGATTTTGTCACTTACCAAAAAGGTTATGGCGCTTATTTTGACGAGGAAGACCATTCCAAAGGACGGCTAGAGGTTGAATACACAAGCACCTTAGCCAGTGTTTATGGCAAGTTAGAAGCCGAGCCACTCGTTGACGAACGTTACACACAAAGCAGTAGCTTGTTATCTGCTTTGAAAGAAAACGTTGATAATTCTTACACCATTTCTGTTAGCCTTGACATGGAAGATTTGACTCGTGCTGGTTATAAATACACACAGCCAATTGCTGGCGATTATATCATGGCAATCAATGAGACGCTTGATTTCCAAGAGAAAATCAGAATTGTGTCATTTACTAGTGAGTATGATGTTCAAGGAACGCTTGTCAAACACGAGGTGACTTGTAATGACATTGGCACGGCTAAGAAATTAACAGCTAGCTACAATACAACAAAGCGTCAGGCGTCAACTGCTTCAGTCAATGCTACAAGGGCTTACAGCATAGCTAACAGGGCACTTGTTTCAGCAGACGGAAAAAATACCAATTACTATGGTAATAGTTTTCCACAGGATACACCCAAAGGCACATTAAAGACTGGTGATTTATTGTTTTTGACTGTTGGTGATACAGTTAAGCAGTATTATTGGAACGGTGCAGATTGGATAATCAATCCAGTTGTTAGCGACGTTGAAGCGTTCAAGGAACAGATAGCTGAGGAACTAAAAGAAGTTCCAGACCGTGAAGAATTCGAAGCGACTATTGCGCAAGAACTCGCCACATCAAAAGTGGAAATTGAAACGCAGATTGACACAGCTAAAACGCAGGCAGAAACTAACGCTAAAGCATACGCTGATGAAATCAACCAGGCAACAGCAGAAGTCGCAGCACAAGCGAACACGACTGCTAACAGTTTAAAATCCGATTTAGCCAAAGTGCAAACTGATTTAACCACAGTGTCAAATACTGCTAACAGTGCTAAAACGTCAGCGAGTGAAGCCAAACAACAACTCACCGCAGTAGCTAACGATTTGAACACTGCTAAGCAAGACTTACAAACACAGGCTAGTCAGTTACAAGCACAAGCCAGCGCACAGATTGAATTGACAAATCGTGTCTCATCAGTCGAAGAAACAGCAAACGGTACGAAGACGGCTGTCAGCGAATTGAGCAAGACAGTAGATAGTAATACCCAAAATATTACTAGCGTAACTGCCAGAACTAAAGTAGTTGAAGATGACTTGGCAAGCACTAAAACGACTTTGTCACAAGTACAGACAACAGCTAACAGCGCAAGTAGTAAGACTACCACGCTTGAAACTGGATTGAATGGGTTGACTGCGAAGTTTGAAACTTTGAAAATCGGTAGTCGAAACTATTTCAAAAATTCAAAATCACGTAAATACTATATTAATAGTACAGAAACACAAGACGTCAGAACTTATATTGATGATGAATTTTGGCAAAATGATACTCGTTTTACTAAAAACTACGTGAGAATGTCTTTTGATATTGCTTTCAATCCAGCTTTGCCATCAAATTTCACAACGAATGTGCATTTTAGTGCTAGCCCTTGGTATAACTGCGGTGGCATTACATTCAAAGGTGGCACAACTGCTTTACAACACTTTGATTTGAAGTTTGATTTGAGTGGTGCTGGTGACAGCTACAAAACGGATAATGTATTCATTCGTTTAAATAATACACTTCCACTTAATACAGCTGTAAGTCTTGAAAACTTTAATCTCTACTTATCTGCGGTAGTTGAAGACTACAGTCAAAATGAAGCCGACATTGAATCGAAAGTCGCTGAGTACAAGCAGACTGCAGAGCAAAACTACGCAAGCTTGCAGTCCAACTTACAAACATTAGACGGTACGGTTAAGCAGAATAAGTCAGAGTTCGACCAAACAGCTAGTCAGATTAAAAGTAGTATTTCAGCAGTTGAGGGGAAAGCTAGTGAGTTGGACGGCGACATCACTAAACTAAACACTACTCTCACTCAAACCGCAAACGGTCTTGAACAGCTTAGCACGCAAGTAACATCGCAAGGAAACACAATTACATCACACACTAACTCGATTAATTCATTATCAACTGGTTTAAGTGCCAAAGTCTCACAGACTGATTTCAATACGCTGTCTGGTCGTGTGACAACTGCAGAAAATAACATTACAGCTAAAGCTAACGAGTTAAGCAGTAAGATTAGTAGTGTCGAAGGTAATATTCCAAGCGGTGAAATGAACCTTGTCGAGTATGGCAGACCAGCTGATGGCTACAGTCCATATAAGAATGCAGAATACGCAACACACTCATTTTATTACAATGGCGCTTATAAAATGTATATCATTAAAAATACGGCTACCAGCGAGAAAATGTTAGGCATGAATCACTTTAAAGTTGAACGTAATACTGATTACACTTTATATTTTAAAGGTTTTAACAATAGCGCTATTACTCATATGGATGTCTGGTTTTTGAAGCGTGTTAACGGAAGTACGAAGGAATTTGACTCAGCTCAAATCTTAGTTAGCGGTCGCAAGTTATCAATTTCAAAAGCAGAAGATGTCTCGGTAACTTTCAATACTGGCAACTATGATGAAGGTTATATTCGTTTTGACAACAACGGTTCAACAACTGCGGGTACGGAAGCTCAGCTATTTTTTGGTGATGTTTCAGTTAAAAAAGGCAAATCAAACAATGGCTGGAGTCCTTCACAAGCTGAACTAGCAAGTAGTCAAGATTTAAAGATTGCGCAGTCTGAAATCAAAATGACTACTGACTTGATTTCAATGAATTTATCTGCATTAGATGATTCAACGGTTAAGAGTGCTAGCTTGACTATTAATGCAGACGGAATCGTCATGAAAGCTGGCAAGTCAACGACTGATGTTGCTAATGCTATAGGGGCTTATTTTGCCGTTAATCAAAACGCTATTAATCTGTTTTCTGACAAGATTAACGTCAAAGCAAATATGATTGTTGACGGTGCTATCACAAGCGCCAAAATAGCCAGTAAGTCAATCAACACAGCACATTTGAACGGTAAAATCATCACAGCTGATGTGATTTCAAGCAATGCGATTACAGCTGACGCGATTAAAGCAGGGGCTGTTACGACTGACAAAATGACAGCGAACAGTATCAATGGTGACCGTATCACAGTTGGCACATTAGACGCTGCTAAAATCAAGGCTGGTAGTATTACAGCTAGTCAAATTGCAAGTGGTACGATTACAAGCAATCAGATTAAGGCTGGTGGAATTAGTGCAGCGAATATTGCTACGGGAGCGATAACGGCTGATAAAATAGCGGCGAATTCAATTAATTCAGACAAAATTGTTTCAAATGGTTTGACAGCAGATGTTATTAAAGGCGGAACGTTAACCGCTACAAACAATGCTATGCAAATCAGTTTAACAACTGGTAAACTTGAATTTTTCACAAGTGCCGCTACTATGCGACGTGTATTGACTGATTACCCTAACCAATTCATTAAATTTGATACAGGTATGTATGGTTCGATTAAATGTGGTGTGACCGTGATTGGTTCAAATCGTAATGGTAGCAGTGAAAATAGTAACGATGGTGCTTTTGCTGGTGTCAGGATTTGGAATGGCTATAACAATTCGGACGCTATGGACCGCATTGAGCTTGTAGGTGATACTATCCGATTAGTTCATTCAGCGTATGATTCACCGAAAGGTTGGGAGTTCTATAATTGGAATAATAACGGTTCGCCTCTGCTTAAATTGTATGGCGCTGATGCAGGTCAACGTGCTGGTTCTTACATTGAGGCGGGAGATATCCATATCATGAGAAGTGATGGCACGTACATGTCTTTAAAATCGATTCTTAATACTTTCAATGGTAACTTTTCAGCCAATGGTGGGACCTATTACCCTAACGGTATCTAAAACTAATCAACAGGGGGGAACATGGATAATCTTAATCAACAAATTCAATCAAAACTCGCTTTAGAGATTGCGCAATTATCACTTGATAAAGCAACTCTACAAGCACAAGTTGAACAATTGCAACAACAAAATGCAGAGCTTCAACAACAACTAGAAGAAGCAACTGCGCCAGAAGAAACAGAAAAAGGAGAATAATTATGGCAGAATCAACAACTAACACAGTATTCGTAATCAAAAACAATGACGGTCAATTTTTGGAGTATCAAAACTACAATGGACTACGCACATGGGTAAATGAGTATTCGGACCGTTGTGTTTTTGAATCGCAAAACGCTGCAACGCTATATTGTCGTAACTTGATTGCTGACGCTGAAGTTCACGGTGTAAACATGACAATTGACGTCTATAAGCACAATAATACAGTGACTAAAATGGAAGTTACTATTGCTAATGAACAACGTAAAAATTATGGCTTGTCAGAAAAAGTTGCTGAAGAAACAACTGAAGCGACAGAAGAATAGTGGTGAGGTGATGATATGGCTGAAAAAGAACTAATGCATTGGCTGATGACGACAGTCTTTCCAGTAGCTCTTTCTGTTGCAAGTTTTTATATTGTCACCAAAAACAACACAGCAAGTCTTGAACATCGTTTAACTGAACTTGAAGCAATTAATAAATCACAAGAAAAGATGATTGATATGCACGCTTCAAGGCTTGATAAACATGACGAAGAACAAAAAACGATGCAAGGAATGATTGAGCAAATTAAAAACTTATCTGAAAACGTCGGCGAACTAAAAGCAGATTTAAAAGAAATTAAGGAGCGCATATGAACGAATATGTTAAGAAACTAGGAATCAAAGTTTTAAAAACCATGGCACAATCAGCAGTTGGTGTCATTGGAGCTAGCACGTTGATTACACAAGTCGATTGGAGAGTGGTTGTTTCAACCGCTCTTTTATCTGGTCTCGTTTGTGTTCTCACAAATTTATCTGATTTGAAAGAGGAGGAAGTCAATGAAAATTAAACGGACTCTTGTCAGCTTTGCGTTAGTAGTTGTCTTATTGTTGCAATCAACGGCTTATGCTGCAGTTGGCGACCAAGGCGTGGACTGGTCGCGTTACCAAGGTACGAATGGAATTTTTGGGTATGCGCACGATAAGTTTGCCATTATCCAAATTGGCGGTATCAATGGTGGCGGTATGTACGGACAAACGACATATGAAACGCAAGTTGCTTCGGCTATCGCTCAAGGCAAACGCGCACATACTTATATTTGGTATCAAGTCGGCGGAAATGCAAGTCTTGGTGAACAAGTCTTAAATACATTCTTGCCACAGGTTCAAACACCTAAAGGCTCAATCGTAGCCTTGGACTACGAAAGTGGTGCTAGCGCTGACAAGCAAGCGAATACTAACGCAATCTTGCATGGTATGCGTATGATTAAAGCTGCAGGTTATACACCTATGTATTACAGCTATAAACCCTATACAGTAGCTAACGTGTATGTCGACCAAATCATTCGTGAGTTCCCAAATTCACTTTGGATGGCTGCTTATCCAGACTATAATGTAACGCCAACACCAAATTACAATGTCTTTCCAAGTATGGACGGTGTAGCAATCTACCAATTTACGTCAACATATATTGCTGGTGGTCTTGACGGTAATATTGATTTAACTGGTATTACGGACAATGGCTATACTAAGAACAATAATCCTAAAACTGAAACACCAGCTATTAGTCAAGGTCAACAAGCGGACAACACGCCTAAATCTGACATTGCTGTAGGAAACCAAGTTAAGGTTAAATTTAGTGCTAACGCATGGGCGACTGGTGAAGGTATTCCAGACTGGGTTAAAGGTCGCACATATGACGTAGCTCAAGTGTCTGGTAACCGTGTATTGCTGGCTGGTATTAACTCATGGATTAATAAATCAGACATTGAAATTATTTCAGTAGCTAACACACAGGCAACGCAATCGACTACAACTAGCACTTACACAGTTCAATCTGGTGACACGCTTTCTGGTATTGCTTCACAATTTGGAACAAGCTATCAAACACTAGCAACTCTTAATGGGATTTCAAACCCAAATTTGATTTATGTCGGACAAGTCTTACAAGTGACTAGTTCAGCAAGCACTGGTTCAGTTTACTATACAGTACGTGTTGGTGATAATCTATCAAGCATTGCAAGTCGCTATAGTACAAGCTACCAATCAATCGCAGCACTAAACGGTCTTGCTAATCCAAACTTGATTTATGCAGGTCAAACACTTAAAATTAAATAGCAAACACTTTAACACGCTCTCGGCTTAGGCTGGGGGCGTTTTTTGTTATTATATAAAACCATAGTAAAAACATATATAAATCATAGTAAATTTAATTGATTTTATATCAAAATTACTACAAAATTAATGACAAAAAATGTTGCAAGATATATAATAATAATAATGTAAGATAAGTATAATAATATATGTAAATCTTCATGATTTACATGGTTTACACAGGTGACAGATGTGACGCTTGTGTTATTTTTGTACTCTTTTCTTTGAAACTTATATAAGGAGAAATATTATGGTACCAGCACTATTTGTTGCGAATTACATCATAGAGTATTCTAACGCAAAAAGCTATGTAATCAACAATCTTAAATTACAAAAGATTTTATATTTTGTAAACGCAAGAAATATTGTTGAAAATGGTAGCCCTCTTTTTGAAGAAGAAATGGAAAAATGGAAATATGGACCAGTAGTTCCAAGTGTATATCATGAGTATAAACGATTTGGCGCCTTCACCATTTCTGATAATGATCTTGTCAGAGAATATATTGTATTTGATACTAATCCATTTGCTAATTTATCTGATTTAAGAATTGTTAAATATGAATCTGAAGATGTTGAAAATCATCAATTAATTGAGGACACCGTAGATGCTTTATCAGATTTCGATCCCTTTGATCTTGTAGATATAACACATTCACATACTCCTTGGAAAAAAGAGGAGCCAAGAATTAAAGACGGTGTTAAAGGGATAAAATATACTACTGAAGAAATAAAAGAATATTTTGAAGATAATAAAGAGGCTATGATATGGGATCATTAGCGACAAGTTATGTTGATTTTTTATTGAGGCGCAAAATATCAGAATTGAGCAATGAAAATAGAGCATCTTTATTAGCTTCGTATCATGAACAATTAGATGATCCTGATTTGACAATTCCGTATGATCAAATAGCTGGAGTTGTTTACGAGAACGAAAATAGCGATGAGAACAATGAAGTTTTGAATCTTAATATAGAATTAATATTATCTACTTATAGTGGTGGTTGTTTTGATAACTTGGATAAAAATTTAAGAAAAATACAGAATAATTACACACTAGCCCAAGTTCAAAAAGAATATATTATAAAAAATTCGGAAAAAGCTCGGAGTTTATTACAAGATTTAAAACCTTCATTGGAAAAATTACTCCAACAAACAGAACAATTTCAAGTTGCGAATACTAATTTATCTAATAATTTGAGTACTATTGAAAATACCATAGGAGAAACTCAGAAAGAATTAGATGATGTTCGTGATACAAAATCTTCAATTTATACCGATTTTATTGCTATTTTAGGTGTGTTTTCTGCTTTTGTTTTTGTATTATTTGGTGGCATTGAGATTGCAAGAGTGGCTTTTGATATTGGTGATGATTTACAAACAATGGACTTATCTAAGATGATAACAATTTCATGTTTAATGTTGATTGGTGTTTTGACATTATTATATTCATTGTTATTGTGGATTGCTAGGATAACTGACAAAAAAATTGGGCATTGTATGGTCGAAGAGTGTGAAAATGGTTGTAAGCATAAATGGAAACATTTCTATATGCGCCATTCATTTTATTTTACAATAGTCATCTTTTTAACAGCCATTACTTTTATCTCATATGTTTTTTTCTAAAGCCTCGATGAATCGAGACTTTTTTTCGAATAATAAAGTAGGAGAAAAACTCACGCTATATTATGATGAACTAAAAGAAGCGATTGATAGAGGCTATATAAAGGGTGATACTGTACAAATTATTAGAAAGAATGGGCTAGTATTTAGCTATGTTCTCCCTAATGAACCAGTAGAGTTCTACGAGTTAGCAGCCATGCACGTTTATGGTATAATAGGCATGTAAGGAGTAGAGAGGCTTTACATTACACACGAGTTTTGAGCTAGCTTTTGCTAGCTCTTTTTTATTGCCGTTATAACCGCAAAAACAAAAAGTTTGTAAAAGTGTTGGCTACCGTTATAAATAGTGGCATAATATATGTACAAGGAGGAAACTACAAATGAAGGAATTCGGACTTATGTTTATGGCATTTTTTGCTATTATGAACCCTTTGTCGAATCTCCCCGCCTACATGGCCCTTGTGGCAGATGATAATGATCGTATCTCTCATAAAATTGCTACTAAAAGCCTTTTAATTGCTTTTGTGGTTATTACGTTTTTTGTCATGACGGGTCACCTCATTTTCAATTTATTTGGAATTACACTTTCTTCCCTTAGAATTGCTGGGGGGATTCTAGTGGCGATTATTGGTTACCATATGCTAAACGGTGTACATGCTCCCTCTGCAAAAGGAATGGAAAGTCAACCATCCGATCCAATGGAAGTAGCAATATCCCCGTTAGCGGTACCATTATTAGCAGGTCCAGGGACAATAGCGACTGCAATTAATCTTTCGCATGGTGATATTAAAAAGCAAGTTATGACCATACTAGCTTTTGGACTTCTTTGTTTGTTGACCTACTTTATTTTAAGAGAAGCCAAAAGAATTTCATCAGCATTGGGAAAATCGGGCATGAGTATCATCACTAAAATGATGGGGTTAATCTTAACAACAATTGGCATTCAAATGTTGGTTACAGGTATACAATTGACTTTTCATCTAAGCTAAACAAGTGGTAACATTTGGATATTTATGATATAGTAGATTCGTGGCGATAAGCCACAAAGGCATTTTAAAGCCTTACGAGGGATAAAGGTATCAGAGTCTATCTGGTACCTTTTATACTTGCAATTTTATCCACATCTGATAAAATAAGGGTGTATGGGTGATTTAAAAGGATATCCCTTTTAAAATAATGGAACTCTCTCGATTTGAGGGAGTTTTTGTATATTATATATGATATAATATTAGTGACGTATGAGTGGGGTACGTCAGTGAGCACTGTTCAGATGCACACTAAAAAATAAATAATCTGAACACACGAACATGATATGGAAGGGTGGGAGGGTTAGAAGTTCTTCTCTTCCCATAGGTCGGCGTTACCCATACGCTGACCTTTTTACTTTGCCAGATATTTGCAATGTAATAATTTTATGCTATAATGGGGGCTGGATATGTGATCCAAGGTTGGTGTCTTACTAACCTCTACTTGTGGCAAAACCGTATGGAATTCCATACGGTTTTCTTAATTTTGTGATATAATGAGCGTGTACCTAATTATTAGGTATAATAATCTTCTATTACAACGTACCCTAATCCCAATTAACTTATACGTTGTAGGTGTTGGCGTAAGCTGACACCTTTTATATTTGGGGCAAAAATGTTCAGTAAAATAAACGGTGTATGAACACCTTGTTTCAAAAGGATTTATTTTACTTTAATTGCACCCGAATTTTTTCGGGTGTTTTTAACGCAATAAAAAAAGCCTTGTCCGTAAAGCTTAAGGCGGGGAATTGGCGGGGACGAGTGCGATAAAAGGCATTGTAGCAAGGTTTTATTTATTGTGCTATAATATGGGGGATAAATTAACTTTGAGCTGGAGATAACAAAAATCTTGTGAGGCTGGTAAGGTCTTAACAAGACTAATCAAGGCTCATATTTCTTAAAAAGGGGATACCACATGTATCAAGATGATAGTTTAACTCTCCATACAGATTTGTATCAAATCAATATGATGCAAGTTTACTTTGATCAAGGCATTCACAATAAGAATGCAGTTTTTGAAATCTTTTTCCGTAAAGAACCATTCGCCAATGGCTATGCTGTTTTTGCTGGTTTGCAACGTATGGTTGAATACCTTGAAAACCTTCATTTTACAGAAACAGACATTGCTTATCTAGAAGATTTAGGTTATCCAGCTGATTTTATTGCTTATTTGAAAGACTTCAAATTGGAATTAACCATTCGTTCAGCTAAAGAAGGTGACTTGGTTTTTGCTAATGAACCAATCGTTCAAGTCGAAGGACCGCTTGCCCAATGTCAATTAGTTGAA
The DNA here is from genome assembly GCF_002000985.1 of Streptococcus gallolyticus subsp. gallolyticus DSM 16831. Lineage (NCBI taxonomy): Bacteria > Bacillati > Bacillota > Bacilli > Lactobacillales > Streptococcaceae > Streptococcus > Streptococcus gallolyticus. Next base: position 534,153 of record NZ_CP018822.1, read on the forward strand.
ACAGCTTTGCTTAACATTGTCAATTTCCAAACATTGATTGCGACAAAAGCTGCTCGTATTCGTTCTGTCATTGATGATGAGCCCTTGCTAGAATTCGGTAGTCGTCGTGCTCAAGAAATGGACGCAGCTATTTGGGGAACACGTGCTGCCGTTATCGGTGGTGCGAATGCCACATCAAATGTTCGTGCAGGTAAAATGTTTGACATCCCAGTATCAGGAACACACGCACACGCTTTAGTTCAAGCTTATGGCGATGATTACGAAGCATTTATGGCTTATGCTGGCACTCACAAAGATTGTGTTTTCTTAGTCGATACATACGATACTCTTCGTCTTGGTGTTCCAGCAGCTATTCGCGTTGCTAATGAATTAGGTGATAAGATTAATTTCCTCGGTGTTCGTATTGACTCAGGAGATATGGCTTATTTGTCTAAAAAAATTCGTAAACAGTTAGATGCTGCAGGCTATCCAAATGCTAAGATTTACGCTTCAAACGACTTGGATGAAAATACCATTCTCAACCTTAAAATGCAAAAAGCCAAAATTGATGTCTGGGGCGTCGGAACAAAATTAATCACAGCTTACGACCAACCAGCACTTGGTGCAGTTTATAAGATTGTATCTATGGAAGATGAAAATGGTGTTATGCAAGATACGATTAAGTTGTCAAATAATGCCGAAAAAGTCTCTACACCAGGTAAAAAACAAGTGTGGCGCATTACTAGTCGTGAAAGAAATAAAACAGAGGGTGACTACATCACTTTCACAGATACTGATGTTAATAAACTTGACGAAGTTTACATGTTCCACCCAACATACACTTATATCAATAAAACAGTGAAAGATTTCGAAGCTGTGCCACTTCTTGTTGATATTTTTGACAAAGGGAAATTAGTTTATAACTTGCCATCTCTTTCTGAGATTCAAGAATATGCTCGTAAAGAATTTGACAAACTTTGGGACGAATATAAACGCCTGCTTAATCCACAAGATTATCCAGTTGACTTGTCACAAGAAGTTTGGCAAAACAAAATGGACCTTATCGACCGTATCCGCAAAGAAGCACAACAAAAAGGAGAAGTTAAATGACATTACAAGAAAAAATCATTGCCGAATTAGGGGTTAAACCAAGTATTGACCCTAAAGAGGAAATTCGCGTATCAGTTGATTTTCTTAAAGACTATTTGAAAAAACATTCTTTCCTTAAAAGTTATGTTTTAGGGATTTCTGGTGGACAAGATTCAAGCTTGGCAGGACGTTTGGCGCAAATCGCTGTAGAAGAACTCCGTGCAGAAACTGGCGATGACAGCTATAAATTTATTGCTGTGCGTCTGCCATATGGCGTTCAAGCTGATGAAGAAGATGCTCAACGTGCTCTTAAATTTATCCAGCCAGATGCTAGCCTTGTCGTTAATATCAAAGAAGGTGTTGACGGACAAGTTCGTGAACTTGAAAAAGCTGGCATTGACGTTTCAGATTTCAATAAAGGAAATATCAAAGCTCGTCAACGCATGATTACACAATATGCCGTTGCTGGAGCAAATAGCGGAGCTGTTATTGGTACTGATCATGCTGCTGAAAACATCACAGGTTTCTTCACTAAATTTGGTGACGGTGGTGCTGACGTTATCCCTCTTTATCGTTTAAACAAACGTCAAGGAAAACAATTGTTAGCAGAACTCGGTGCAGATCCTGCAATCTATGAAAAAATTCCAACAGCTGACTTGGAAGAAAATCGCCCAGGAATCGCAGATGAAGTTGCCTTAGGTGTCACATATAATGATATTGATGACTACCTTGAAGGTAAAACAGTTTCATCAGAAGCCAAAGAAAAAATTGAAAATTGGTGGCGTAAAACAGAACACAAACGTCACTTACCAATCACAGTATTTGACGATTTCTGGAAATAAAACAAAAGACCCGCTGGGTCTTTTTTCTTTAAAAAACAGTAGTGTGAAATTGTAGTTGTCACAAAAGGTTACATACTCTTGTAATTCCTTTAAAAATGTCAGAATTTTTTATCAAAAATTCTTGCAATCTCCTTAATAAGCGATATAATGGATATTAGTTAAGTATGGTTAAGTCAGAAAACATTACATGACTATCAACCGACAATATAGGAGGAATTATGTCAGAATTATCATCAACATTTACCGATAAATTATTTGCTGATTTTCAAGCTGATAGCAAATTACGTGCTGTTGAAAATGCTGTAACTCACAATGGATTGTTAAAATCACTTGAAACACGTCAAAGTGAAATGGAAAATGATCACGCTTTTTCAATTGATTTGACAAAAGATAAGGTTGCCAACCAAAAAGCATCAGGTCGTTGCTGGATGTTTGCAGCTCTCAATACTTTCCGTCATAAAATGATTTCAGATTTGAACTTGGAAAATTTTGAGCTGTCTCAAGCCCACACATTCTTCTGGGATAAATACGAAAAATCAAACTGGTTCTTAGAACAAGTTATCGCAACAGCAGATCAAGAACTCGGTAGCCGTAAAGTGAAATTCTTGCTTGATGTGCCACAACAAGACGGTGGACAATGGGATATGGTTGTTGCCCTTTTTGAAAAATACGGTGTCGTACCAAAAGCAACATACCCAGAATCAATTACATCAAGTAACAGCCGCGAATTGAACCAATACCTTAACAAATTATTGCGTCAAGACGCTCAAATTTTGCGTGAAGCTATTGCAGCTGGTGCTGATGACAAAGCTGTTCAAGCGAAAAAAGAAGCCCTTCTCCAAGAAGTCTTTAATTTCTTAGCAATCAATCTTGGTTTGCCACCACGCACTATTGACTTTGCTTACCGTGACAAAGATAACAATTACCATTCAGATAAAAACATCACACCACAAGAATTTTTCAAAAAATATGTTGGTTTAGACCTTTCAGAATACGTATCAGTTATCAATGCGCCAACAGCCGATAAACCTTACGGCAAATCTTATACTGTTGAAATGCTTGGTAATGTGGTTGGTAGCCGTGATGTTCGTTACCTTAACCTTGATATGGAACGTTTCAAAGAATTGGCTATCGCTCAAATGCAAGCTGGTGAAACTGTTTGGTTTGGTTCTGATGTTGGTCAAATCTCAGACCGTCAAAAAGGTATCATGGCGACAAATGTTTATGATTTTGAAACAGCTATGGACATCAATTTCACTCAAGACAAAGCAGGACGTCTTGATTACAGCGAAAGTTTGATGACACACGCTATGGTGCTTACAGGTGTTGATTTGGACGAAAATGGCAAATCTTTTAAATGGAAAGTTGAAAATTCATGGGGAGATAAAGTTGGTAACAAAGGTTACTTTGTCGCTTCAGACGCTTGGATGGATGAATTTACTTACCAAATCGTTGTACGTAAAGAATTTTTGACAGCAGAAGAACGCGCAGCTTATGAAGCAGAACCAATCGTCCTTGCACCATGGGATCCAATGGGAGCTCTTGCAAGTAAATAAAAAGAATGACATCAGCTGTTTGGCTGATGTCGTTTTGTATATAAGAAAAGCACTCTCTGAAATATTCAGAGAGTGTTTTTGTGCTAGTCATCACTAGATTCTGTGTTACTATTATCTGAATTGTTGTCAGCTTCGTTTGATGATTCGGTTGAAGAACTATCTTCGCTGGAAGATTCAGCTGTTGATTCTTCCTCAGAAGAACTTGAGCTTGAACCGTAGATATTACTGTAAACAGAACTTGATGTTGATGAGTAAGTGTAGTTATTACTTGAACCACTTAGGTAAACATAGCTACCGCTAGTATAAACACCACTTGGTACGGTGAAGTCCTCGCTACCGCTACCATATTTTTCATTTAGATAGCTTTGCATTGCTTTATAAACATCAGCTGCGACATTCAATCCATCACCATAAATTGGCGTCATCCTGTCTTTATAACCTGTCCAAACTGCCATTGAGTATTGTGTGGTGTAACCAACAAAGAGTTCATCTGGAGCCATTGTACCAACAACGCTGTTGTAAATACCAGTTGATTCTTCGATTTCTTCCAATTCATCATCAGAATAGTTAGAAGTACCAGTCTTACCAGCTTGGTAAACACCAGAGATAGCAGCTTCAGTACCTGTACCGTAAGTTAAAACAGTTTTCAGCATTGATGTCATCATATATGCTGTTGTTTCTTTCATGGCACGTGTACCAGAAGAACTGTAAGTTTGAGTAGTACCATCATTAAACTCGATTTTATTAATATATTGAGGTTCGTAATAGATACCACCGTTGGCAAATGCCGCATAGGCAGCAGCCATTTTTTCACTACTTGCGCCATATTTTTCATCAGAATCACTAGTAGAACTTGAAATGGCGTTTGAGTAGTAAAGTTGAGGGTAATAGATACCTAGCCCTTCAAGGAATTCTTTAGCAGCATCTAATCCAACTGCTTCAAGAGCCTTAACAGCAGGAACGTTACGCGATTGTTGAATCGCCGTTTGAATGGTCATTGTACCATAGTATTGACGGTCCCAGTTGTAAATCTGAGTAGAGGTGCCTGGCCAGTAATATTTACTATCGCTTGTCGTGGCTGCGGTACTTGTGTAAATACCATTTTCAATAGCTGGAGCGTAATCAGTGATAGGTTTCATTGTAGAACCCCAGTCCCTATCTGTCAGAACAGATTGGTTGGTACCAAGTGAGACAGTAGTGTCTTGGTTACGTGAGCCAAGTTGAGCAATAACGTTACCGTTTGTTACATCAATGATAGTTGAGGCAACTTGAAGATCAGAATCTGGATAAGAGACATAATAATCAGTATTGTAAACATTCCAGAGATATTGTTGGACATCAGTATCAACGTTTGTATAAACTTTGAGTCCTGCTGAATAAATATCTTGACCTGTCTTATCGCTGACTTCTTCGATAACTTCCTTAATATAATTATCAAGGTAAGCATCATAACTTGATGTCTCCGTAAGGGTTTGTAAACCGTCTGTGACAGGAGTTGCTACCGCAGTATCGTATTCGTCTTTTGTAATGTTACCGTCCTCGTACATTTCCGCCAAAACGGTATCACGACGACTTTGTGCTGCGTCTGGATTAGTATAAGGGTCATATTGACTAGGAGCTTGAGGAATTCCTGCAAGTAAGGCAAGCTGGGCAATGGATAAGTCTTTCAAATCTTTACCATAGTAAGATTTAGCAGCGGTAAGCATACCGTAGTTACCATTTCCCATATAGACTTTGTTAATGTAGAACGTTAAAATTTCTTCCTTAGTATATTTGCGTTCCATTTGGAGAGCAAGCCAAGCTTCTTGCGCTTTACGTTTTAAGGTCTGATCGGATTCACTCGTTGAGAAGTATGCCAATTTAATCAGCTGTTGGTCAAGTGTGGATCCACCTTGGGTGCTCGAGCTAGTGAAGTTGTTAAAAGCAGCTCCAAGAATACGGTAGACATCAATACCACGGTGTTTGAAGAAACGTTTATCTTCAATAGAAGTAATGGCATTTACCAAATTCAAAGGAATGTTATCAGCCGTAACACTTTCACGTTTTTCAGAACCAAGGTCCGCAATCAAATTGCCACTTGAATCGTAAATCAAACTAGAGTTAGTAGACGATAACTTGCTTTCAGATAATTTTGGGGCACTACTTACATAGTAAGCAAAGAGAGAGCCACCAGCCAAAACAGCTGCAATGACAAGTGTTAGTCCTGCAATCAAGCCGTATTTTAAGACTTTAAGAGCAGTTGCTTTTCTTGAAGAAGTAGTAGAATTAGTTTTTTTTCGTTTTCTTGTTATTTTCTTTTTAATTGTGATCACCGCCTAAAATTTTTTGATCAATAATATCTAAATAAGGAACTTGAGGTAGTGAACTTGTTGTCACCACATAACCATTTTTTCTGATATAATCAAGTGGCATGGATTTGGTGCCGAGATTGATTTGGTAAAAATCTACTAGAGCACTAGCAGGTAGAAAATAAGTTTCCTTAAGTGTCGAAAAATGAAGTAGAACAAAGCAGATGCCGTCTTGTTTTAAAACATTTGCCATGTGCTCAATCTGGTGAGCGTGGAAATTTTTCAATGGCATAGATGTCTTTTGCCGCGTTTCTTTGGCTTCAAAATCGATATAGCGCCCTTTATAGACACCAGAATAATCGGTCGTGGAAGCTTGTCGAAAGTAGGCTTCTACAATTTTGGCACGGCTTCTTTTCGGATAATCAACTTTAACAATTTGAATCGGTGTTGGTTTTTTATGAATGACAGCAATATTACGAGATAAGTAATAATTATTGGTTTCATTAATTGCTGCCTCAAAACTCATCCCACGATTAGCAAAGTTAACGGATGATTTTTTCACCTTTTTAGAAGCAGGAACTGCTTGTTTTCGAATAAGATGATGAGGGTAATTAACCATAGAACTCCTAACATTCATGCTTAAGTCAATATAAGCAATCTTATTATAACATATTTTTAGAAAGGAAACAGAATATGGCTGCAATTCTCGTGACGGGCTATAAGAGTTTTGAATTAGGAATCTTTCAAGATAAGGATGAGCGCATTAGTGTTATCAAAAAAGCTATCCGCCATGATTTGATTCGTTATTTTGAAGAAGGGATAGATTGGCTGATTTTTATGGGAAATCTTGGTTTTGAATATTGGGCTTTGCAAGTTGCCAAAGAATTGCAAGAAGAATATGAGTTTAGTATAGCAACGATTTTTACTTTTGAAAATCATGGTCAAAATTGGAACGAAGCTAACCAAGTAAAATTAGGTGAATTTAAGCAGGTTGATTTTGTCAAATATACCTATAAAAGTTATGAAAATCCAAGTCAATTTAAAAACTATAATCAATTTTTAGTAGATAACACAGAAGGAGCCTATCTTTTTTACGACACCGAAAATGAAACAACTTTAAAATATTTGTTGCAAGTGATGCAAGAAAAAGAGAACTATCCGATTAATTTTCTAACCTTTGACCGTCTTAATGAATTCTTAGAAGAATGGTAATAAAATTTTAATAATGAAATAAAGGTAAATGCTTGATTTTTCATTAATTTTTCTGTAACATATATCTTGATATGACGATTTCATATTCTTACTTTTAACTAGAATAGTTTTGTTTGGAGAGATAGAATGGCAAGTATTATTTACAGTCCTAAGGACATTTTTGAACAAGAATTTAAAACCAGTATGCGTGGTTATGACAAGAAAGAAGTAGATGAATTTCTTGATGACATCATCAAGGACTATGAAAGTTATATTTCACAGGTTCAAGAACTACGTGCTGAAAATGAAAAATTAAAACAACAACTCGCTGCAAAACCAAAAGCGGCGCCAACACCATCTTATGTTGGTTCGCATACGGTTAATGCAGAGCAACAAACACGCGTTGCTCAGTCAGCAACAAATATTGATATTTTGAAACGTATTAGCCGATTGGAAAAAGAAGTATTTGGAAAACAAATCACTGAATAAACAGCCTAACTAACGACAGTTAGTAAGCTGTTTTGATTTTGTGTTTAACTTATTTTGGAAATTTGTCAAAGTGAGTTTATAAATTGCAATTTTTGGATAATCGCGTGGTATTTTAATACCATGAGGAAAGTCCATGCTAGCACTGGCTGTGATGCCGGTAGTGTTTGTGCTAGGTGAATCAATAAGCCTAGGGACATCTTTTTGATGTTACGGCGGGCAAAAAGGCTAAGTTCTTTATGGATATGTCTGAATAGCCCTGAAAGTGCCACAGTGACGTAGTTCTTAGGGAAACCTAAGAAGTGGAACGCGGTAAACCCCTCAAGCTAGCAACCCAAACTTTGGTAGGGGCATGGGATAGTTGGAATCCGAACAATCTATCCTGACTGGAAACAGTAGACAGATGATTATCGAAGGAGATAAGACCTAGTTATCTCTGGAACAAAACATGGCTTATAGAAAATTGCATATAGGTATATAGCTAGCTTAGGCTAGCTTTTATTTTTGGTTGTATTTTAATACTAGATATTGGCTAATAATGGTGTTTGAAAATTAATTGATTTTTACTAGCTTAAAGCCAGTAAAACGTGTTAAACTTATAGATAAGTATTTGATGAAATAGGAATTAATGAATGAAAAAAACGTTTAATTTAGTAGCGACAGCGGCAGCAGGACTTGAAGCGGTTGTAGGACGTGAAATCCGTGATTTAGGCATTGACTGCCAAGTCGAAAATGGAAAAGTCCGTTTTCAAGGGGATGTTAGAACGATTGCGACAACCAACCTTTGGTTACGCGCAGCTGACCGTATTAAAATTGTAGTCGGTGAATTTCCAGCTCGTACCTTTGAGGAGTTATTTCAAGGTGTTTACAAATTAGATTGGGAAAATTATTTACCACTTGGTGCTAAGTTCCCGATTTCAAAGGCAAAATGTGTGAAATCTAAACTACATAATGAGCCAAGTGTTCAAGCTATTAGTAAAAAAGCTGTTGTTAAAAAACTACAAAAAGTTTATCATCGTCCAGAGGGTGTTCCGTTGCAAGAAAATGGAGCAGAATTTAGAATAGAAGTTTCCATTTTAAAAGATAAAGCAACAGTTATGATTGATACAACAGGAGCAAGTCTTTTCAAACGCGGTTACCGTGTGGAAAAAGGTGGGGCTCCGATTAAGGAAAATATGGCAGCAGCAATTATTGAGTTGTCAAACTGGTATCCAGATAAACCTTTTATCGACCCAACATGTGGTTCGGGAACCTTCTGTATCGAGGCGGCTATGATTGGCATGAACATTGCGCCAGGCTTTAATCGTGACTTTGCTTTTGAGGAATGGAATTGGGTTGACGACGATTTGGTTCAACAAGTTCGTGATGAAGCTGAAGAAAAAGCTAATTATGACATTGAACTTGATATTTCTGGATTTGATATTGACGGACGCATGATTGACATTGCGAAAAAGAATGCTGAGGAAGCAGGACTTGCAGATGTCATCAAATTGAAACAAATGCGACTTCAAGATTTAAAAACTGATAAAATCAACGGTGTTATCGTGTCTAACCCCCCTTATGGTGAACGATTGCTGGATGACAAAGCTGTGGACATCTTGTATAATGAAATGGGACAGACTTTTGCTCCGCTAAAAACATGGAGTAAATTTATCCTAACAAGTGATGAACAATTTGAACGAAAATATGGTTCACAGGCTGATAAAAAACGTAAATTGTACAACGGTACACTAAGAGTTGATTTGTACCAATTCTATGGGGAACGTGTTAAACGTTCAGTTGCTGCGCCAGCGCAAGAAAAGTAAAATACGGCGTTAAACAGCCTAATAAAAATGACAATCTGATTTAGAGAGGTGAACAAGCGTGTCAGACAAGAAAGAATTGCCGTCTTCTGAAGAACAAGAAGGACTTAATTTAGAAGATGTAAAAAATATGACCATTGGGGAGGCTGTTCGGAAGGATTCTGAATTAAAAGCTGGGGTGACTGAGTCTGATGGTGTTTTGGATAAATACATTAAACAGCACCGAGACGAAGTGACATCGCAAAAGTTTGAGGCTAAATTATCTGACTTTGACGATTTAGATACCAAAGCTTTGGACAATTTCATTAAAAAGCAGCGCGAGGAATTGGTTAACAACGGGATTGTTGGTGAGTCTGCTTTGAAAGAAAACGAAGCTATGCCTAAAGCTGTTGATTTTGAAGCAGAAAAGGTTGAGGATACTCAAGAGACTTCGCAAGAAGTACCAGTATCAGAAGATGTAGCATCTGAAAACGACTCAACGATTCAGCAAGAAAATGTTAGTATTGAAATACCAAATGCTGATTCAGCAGTTTCAGAGCCAACTCCAGAAGCTGCGTCAGCTGTGGTTGCTGATGACAAAAACAGCGAAGCTATTGCTCTTGAAACGGCAGATGAGCAGCCAACTTATAAAAATAAACGTGTGATTATTGGTGGCTTGGCAGCTCTTGTTGTCGCTATTTTTGGTGTGGCTTACGGTTTAAATTATACCAGAGAATCAAGCACGAGTGTTGCTAGCTCATCAACATCTACAACTAAGAAATCAACATCATCTAGTTCGTCTGCAGCAGCTAAAAAGGCAAAAACAGCATTTGACGATGCCTATGCAGCTTTCTTTACAGATGATACTAAAACAAAATTGAAAAATAGTGAATTTGATAATATTTCATCATTAAAAGAAAAACTAGATGACTTAAAAGACACAGATTACTATGACGATGCTAAGAAAGAATACGATACTTTGGCAGCTCAAATTACAGCTATCCAGACAATCAATGCTTTATTTGAATCAAATGTTATTGTAAATGGTGAAAAAGCTTCAGCAACTGTGAAATCTGATGCTAACTTTGATAATTTATCAAGTGACCTTTTGAATACAGGCAATGCTAATCTAGATACATTGTTGCAATCAGCGATTACCGATGGTAAGAATCAGTTAGCTGCTTTGGCGTCATCAAGTAGTCAAGAAGCAAGCGCAAGCACATCAAGCCAGACAGAAAGTGCATCATCATCTGATACGTCAACAACACAAACTGTCTCTGGAGCTAGTGGATATGGTATCACATCTTATGATGCTTCTACACTTCAACGTAGCTTGAGCCGTGTTCCTTATAGTGATTCAGCGATTGCGGATTCAAGCAATTCTGCTTGGACATTTGCGGATGGTGTACTTGATAAAATTGTGGCAACATCTCAATCACGTGGTTACTTCTCAGGAAATGATTACATTCTTGAAAAAGTTAATATCATTAATGGAAATGGTTACTACAATATGTTCAAGGCTGACGGAACATACCTTTTCTCAATTAACTGTAAAACAGGTTACTTTGTTGGGAATGCTTCTGGTAATTCGGATGCACTTGATTATTAAGAAAAAGAGGCTGAGACAAAAGTACTCAGCTTCTTTATTTATAAAGTTATTATTTACAAGGCGCAGTAGTTGAGTGGGTTCTAATGCGCTGATAAATCAGCTTTTACAACCCTACTCAACCTTGCGGGGGTGGGACGACGAAATCGAATTTCTTTGAAATTACCGATTTCTGTCCCACTCCCTTTTTATTTGATAAATAAAAGTAATGAAAAATGATTGAAAAAAGTTTCAAAAAATTGACAGAAAATTTTGTAAGCGCTATAATCAAGTTAACTTAAAGATAAGGGGTGATATTATGGTAAAAGTCGCTATTGTTACAGGTGCAGGTCAAGGAATTGGCTTTGCTATTGCAAAACGTCTGCATGAAGATGGTTTTAAGGTGGGAATCCTTGATTACAATCAAGAAACAGCTGAAAAGGCTGTTCAGGAAATTTCTCCAGCAAATGCCTTTGCTGTGGTTGCAGATGTGTCAAAACGTGACGAAGTAGCAAAAGCTTTCGCAAAAGTTGTTGAACACTTTGGAGATTTATCAGTTGTGGTTAATAACGCTGGCGTAGCTCCAACGACGCCTTTGGATACGATTACCGAAGAAGTGTTTGAACGCACTTTTGCCATTAATGTCGGAGGTACGATTTGGGGAGCCCAAGCAGCTTTGGCAGAGTTCAAAAAATTAGGACACGGTGGTAAGATTATCAATGCAACTTCACAAGCAGGTGTTGTTGGTAATCCTAACTTGACTGTTTACGGTGGTAGTAAATTTGCGGTACGTGGTATCACACAAACCTTAGCACGTGATTTAGCTAAAGATGGTATTACGGTAAATGCTTACGCACCTGGAATTGTTAAAACACCAATGATGTTTGACATTGCGCATGAAGTCGGTAAAAATGCTGGTAAAGATGATGAATGGGGAATGCAAACTTTTGCAAAGGACATCACTTTAAAACGTTTGTCAGAACCAGAAGACGTTGCAAAAGCTGTTAGCTTTTTAGCAGGACCTGATTCTGATTACATTACAGGTCAAACAATCATTGTTGATGGCGGTATGCAGTTCCATTAATCGATAATAAATAAAAAGGCAAGGAGAAATGCTTCTCTTTGCCTTTTGTGATTTAAAAAGCTAGCTAAGCTGACTTTAATATTAGATGACATGACGTTCAAATGGGTCGTCTGAAATACCGTCTTTTAAGATTAATTTTGCCCATTCTTTAGCGGTAAAAAGGCTATGGTCTTTATAGTTGCCGCAAGATTCAATGGTTGTTCCTGGAACATCTTCCCATGATGTTACGTTGGCAATTTCTTCTAAACTTGATTTGATGACTTTGGCGATTTCAGTTGTATTGTGTTTCCCCCACATAATCAAATGAAAACCAGTACGGCAACCAAACGGAGAGCAGTCAATCATTCCGTCAATTCGTTCACGAATAAGTTTAGCAAGCAAGTGTTCGATAGTATGTAAACCAGCTGTTGGAATAGCATTTTCATTAGGTTGCACAAGACGAATATCAAAGTTTGAAATAACATCGCCTAGAGGTCCAGCTTCTTCTGAAATAAGGCGGACGTAAGGGGCTTTAACGATAGTGTGGTCAAGTTCAAAACTTTCCACAGTAACTTCTTTTTTAGACATAGTACACTCCTTTTTTGTTCCTTGTAAATATCATAACACAAAATTTAGTAAAACGCTTTACAATTTTAAATTGTGAAAAAGCTTATTTTATGATAAACTTGAAAGTAGCTTTCTATTGATGAAATCTAAAATTTTTATTGAGGTAAAAACATGCCAAATATTATTATCTTGATTGTTTTTGCCCTCATTGGTTTGATAGTTGGTTATGTGCTGATTTCAGTTAGACTTAAGTCTGCGAAAGAAGCGGCAGAACTCACTCTTTTAAATGCAGAACAAGACGCTGTTAATCTACGTGGTCAAGCGGAGTTAGAAGCTGAGCACATCAGAAAAACAGCTGAACGAGAAAGTAAATCACATCGTAAAGAATTACTAATCGAGGCAAAAGAAGAGGCTAGAAAATATCGTGAAGAGATTGAAAAAGAATTTAAATCTGAAAGGCAAGAGTTAAAACAAATGGAAACTCGTTTAACAGAACGAGCTTCTTCTCTTGACCGCAAGGATGAAAACCTAACCAGCAAGGAAAAAGTGTTGGATAGTAAAGAACAAAGTCTAACCGATAAATCTAGACACATTAATGAGCGTGAAAAACAAATCGGAGAACTAGAAGAACAGAAAAAAGCAGAACTTGAACGCGTAGCGCTCATGACGATTGCTGAAGCGCGTGAAATTATTTTAACGGAAACGGAAACTAATTTGACGCACGAAATTGCTACTCGTATCAAAGATGCTGAACGTGAAGTCCGAGATAAATCTAGCAAACTTGCTAAAAATATTCTCGCGCAAGCTATGCAACGTATGGCAGGTGAATATGTTACTGAACAAACTATTACAACAGTTCACTTGCCAGACGATAGCATGAAAGGTCGTATCATTGGACGTGAAGGACGTAATATCCGCACACTTGAAAGTTTGACAGGAATTGACGTTATCATTGATGATACCCCTGAAGTTGTTGTTCTTTCAGGATTTGATCCGATTCGTCGTGAAATCGCTCGAATGACTTTGGAAGCTTTGATTCAGGACGGACGTATTCACCCAGCTCGGATCGAGGAATTGGTTGAAAAAAATCGTTTGGAAATGGATAACCGTATTCGTGAATATGGTGAGGCTGCTGCATTTGAAATTGGAGCCCTTAACTTGCACCCTGATTTGATTAAAATTATGGGACGCCTGCAATTTAGAACATCATACGGTCAAAACGTCTTACGTCATTCTGTCGAAGTTGGTAAGATGGCAGGTATTCTCGCAGGGGAACTTGGTGAAAATGTGACGCTTGCTCGTCGTGCAGGTTTCTTGCATGATATGGGGAAAGCCGTTGACCGTGAGGTTGAGGGAAGCCATGTTGAAATCGGAACGGAACTTGCTCGTAAATACAAGGAAAATCCGATTGTCGTTAATGCCATTGCTAGTCACCACGGTGATGTAGAACCAGAAAGTGTTATCGCTGTGATTGTTGCAGCTGCAGATGCGCTTAGCTCAGCTCGTCCAGGTGCTCGTAACGAATCAATGGAAAATTACATCAAACGCCTTCGTGATTTGGAAGAAATTGCCACAAGCTTTGATGGTGTTCAAAATAGCTATGCTTTGCAAGCAGGACGTGAAATCCGCATCATGGTGCAACCAACTAAAGTTTCTGATGATGAGGTAACAATCTTAGCTCACAAAGTTCGTGAAAAAATTGAAGGTAATCTTGATTACCCAGGTAACATTAAAGTTACCGTTATCCGTGAACTTCGTGCAGTTGACTATGCAAAATAAAACAATCTTTAAAGGAGGTGCTAATCTTAGCGCTTCTTTTTTAATCGACATTTATTTACTAAAAACAGTCACTGAAATTACTAGAATTTAAGTAGAATGTCTAACTAAGATTTAAACAGCATTTTTTATGAGGAAAGAGCCACGGAAGCTTTTAAAATTCCTTGAAAAATGGGTATATTTTTGATACACTAGTTTGTAGTCTAATTGATAAAAAGCAAGTCTTAACTTGTAGTCTATAATAAGGAGAGTGGCATGACCGAACGTGGTTTGTTAATTGTTTTCTCAGGACCTTCTGGGGTTGGTAAGGGAACAGTTCGCCAAGAAATTTTTTCAACACCAGATCATAAATTTGAATATTCCGTTTCTATGACAACACGCCAAAAACGGCCAGGAGAAGTCGATGGCGTTGATTATTTCTTCCGAACTCGTGAAGAATTTGAGGAGCTTATTAAAAATGGTCAAATGTTGGAATATGCTGAATACGTAGGTAACTACTATGGCACACCACTGACTTATGTTAATGAAACTCTTGATAAGGGGATTGATGTGTTCCTTGAAATCGAAGTGCAAGGAGCGCTTCAAGTTAAGAAGAAAGTTCCAGATGGGGTGTTTATTTTCTTAACGCCACCTGATTTGGACGAATTAAAAGATCGTTTGGTAGGACGTGGTACAGATAGCGAGGAAGTTATCCGCCAACGTATCGAACGTGCTAAAGAAGAAATCGCTTTGATGCGTGAGTATGATTATGCTGTTGTTAACGATGAAGTGCCTTTGGCAGCTGAACGCGTTAAACGCATTATCGAAGCAGAACATTTCCGTGTTGATCGTGTTATCGGACGATATAACGACATGATTAAAGATATTGATTAAAAAAGAGAAAAGAGAAAAAAGCTATGATGTTAAAACCTTCTATCGACACTTTGCTTGATAAAGTGCCTTCAAAATATTCACTTTGTATTCTTCAAGCCAAACGTGCTCACGAACTTGAAGCAGGTGCTAAACCAACTCAAGAATTCAAATCTGTAAAAGCAACTTTGCAAGCACTTGAAGAAATTGAATCTGGTAATGTTGTGATTCACCCAGACCCAGAAGCTAAACGCGCAGCTGTTCTTGCTCGTATCGAAGCAGAACGTCTAGCTAAAGAAGAAGAAGAACGTAAAATCAAAGAACAAATCGCTAAAGAAAAAGAAGAAGGAGAAAAAATCTAAGGTGTTTTATCTTAGATTTTTCTTGTAATAAATCATTGTGATAAGCTAGACAAACATTGGTCGCTATCATGATGATTATTCTTTTTCATGAATAGCTAAGGACTAGATAGAAAGGAAATTTATGGTAAAAATTGCTCAGGTCATCGTTGATGTCCCGCTTATGCAAACAGATAAACCTTTCTCTTACATCATTCCGAAAGATGTTGAAGACCAAGTGACCATCGGCTCACGAGTTCATGTGCCTTTTGGACGTGGTAATCGGCTTTTGCAAGGCTTTGTTATCGGTTTTTCTGATACTTTTGATAATACTGTGACTGACTTAAAAGCTATTAGCGAAGTTTTGGATTTTGAGCCTGTGTTGAATGCAGAACAGCTAGAATTGGCAGAGCAGATGCGTCATACGGTGTTTTCTTATAAAATTTCCATTCTGAAATCGATGATTCCTAACCTGCTGAATTCGCAGTATGATAAACGTTTAACGCCCACAGAAAGCTTATCTAGCGAAGAACATTTGGCATTGTTTGGCGAGAAAGAGAGCCGACTTCATTCGTCATTGACCGAGGAAGAAGCGAAAAAAGTCGCTCGCTTGGTTCAAGCAGGAAAAATTACCGTTGATTATTTAGCTAAAGATAAGAAAAATATCAAGACGGAAAAATATTATCACGTTCAAGCTGAAAAAATAGCTGCCGCAGACATCTCCAATCGTGCCAAAAAACGATTGGAATTACGTGATTATTTGTTAGAGCATCCTGAAGAAGGAAAATTATCAGATTTGCATCACCTTTTTTCACGTGATGTTGTCAAATTTTTTGTGGATAACCAGTTGATAACTGTTCTTAAAAGAGAGAAAAAACGTTCAGACGCTTATTTTGATGTAGCAACAACGGATTTTCTTGATTTAAATGCTGAACAAGCGGCTGTCGTTGAACAAGTAACTAGCCAAATTGGTCAGGAAAGTAAGCCGTTTTTACTGGAAGGTGTGACAGGCTCAGGAAAAACTGAAGTTTATCTGCATATCATTGACAAGGTTTTGAAACTCGGTAAAACAGCCATTGTCTTGGTGCCTGAAATTTCTTTGACACCACAAATGACCAATCGTTTTATTTCACGTTTCGGCAAGCAAGTAGCTATCATGCACTCTGCTTTGTCAGACGGTGAAAAGTTTGACGAATGGCGAAAAATCAAGTCTGGACAAGCGCGTGTCGTTGTTGGGGCACGCTCTGCCATTTTTGTTCCTATTGAAAATATTGGTGCCATTATCATTGACGAGGAACATGAGGCGACTTACAAGCAAGAATCCAATCCGCGCTACCATGCGCGTGATGTGGCTTTGCTTCGTGCTAAATACCATAAAGCCGTATTATTAATGGGTTCGGCAACACCAAGCATTGAAAGCCGTGCTCGTGCTAGTCGTGGTGTTTACCAATTCCTACAATTGATACATCGTGCTAATCCTATGGCAAAGATTCCCAAAGTTGAAATTGTCGATTTTCGCGATTATGTTGGACAGCAAGAAGTTAGCAACTTTACTCCGTACCTCTTAGAAAAAATTGCTGACCGTCTAGAAAAAAATGAGCAAGTCGTGCTCATGCTCAATCGTCGTGGTTACTCTAGTTTTATCATGTGCCGTGATTGTGGCTATGTTGATGAATGTCCAAATTGCGACATTTCCTTGACGCTGCATATGGATACCAAAACCATGAATTGTCATTATTGTGGTTTTGAAAAATCCATTCCACACACTTGTCCGAATTGCCATAGCCGTAGTATTCGGTATTATGGAACAGGGACACAGAAGGCTTATGATGAACTCGTGGAAGTTTTTCCACAAGCTCGTATTTTACGAATGGACGTTGATACCACACGTCAAAAAGGGGCTCATCAACGCATTTTGGATAAATTTGGCAACCATGAAGCCGATATTTTACTTGGCACACAAATGATTGCTAAGGGACTTGATTTTCCAAATGTTACTTTGGTAGGAGTTTTAAATGCGGATACGTCTTTAAATTTACCTGATTTTCGTTCTTCTGAACGCACATTCCAATTGTTGACACAAGTTGCAGGGCGTGCAGGACGTGCAGAAAAAGAAGGTGAGGTTCTTATCCAGACCTACAATCCGCAGCACTATGCCATTCAACTAGCGCAAAAGCAAGACTACGAGGCATTTTACGCTTATGAAATGGGAATCCGTAGGCAATTAGCTTATCCGCCTTATTATTTCACGGTCGGATTGACCTTATCACATAAAGATGAGCAGTCCGTTGTCCGTAAATCATTTGAACTCTTGCAATTATTGCGCCAGCAATTATCAGATAAAATCAAAATTCTCGGTCCGACACCAAAACCGATTGCCAGAACGCATAATCTTTATCATTATCAAATTATCGTTAAATATCGCTTTGAGGACAATTTAGAGAATGTCCTGAACCAGATTTTAGATTTGACACAATTACCAGAAAATAAAGATTTACGCTTAGTCATTGACTATGAGCCACAAAATTTCATGTAGCGGATGACTATGCTATAATAGAGAAAATTTAAGTAAGAAAATCCTTTGAAAGGAACTGAAATGACAAAATTAATTTTTATGGGAACACCTGATTTTTCAGCGGCTGTTCTAAAAGGTTTGCTAGATGATAGCAACTACGATGTCCTAGCGGTGGTAACGCAACCTGACCGTGCTGTTGGACGCAAAAAAGAAATCAAAATGACACCTGTTAAGGAAGTTGCTTTGGCGCACAATTTGCCAGTTTATCAACCTGAAAAAATGTCTGGTTCAGAAGAAATGGCAGAGCTGATGACTTTGGGTGCTGATGGCATTGTGACAGCTGCGTTTGGTCAATTTTTACCAACCAAATTGCTTGATTCTGTTGATTTTGCGGTCAATGTTCATGCTTCGCTTCTTCCCAAATACCGTGGCGGTGCACCAATTCACTATGCAATCATTAACGGAGAAGAAGAAGCTGGCGTGACAATCATGGAAATGGTTAAGAAAATGGACGCTGGTGATATGATTGCCAAGGCTTCAACACCGATTACTGACGATGATAATGTTGGAACAATGTTTGAAAAATTGGCTGTTATTGGACGTGATTTGTTGTTAAGAACATTACCAGATTACATTGCAGGCAATATCAAACCAGAACCACAAGACGAAAGTAAAGCCACTTTCTCACCAAATATTACACCAGAAGAAGAACGCATTGACTGGAATAAATCAGCACGTGATGTCTTTAATCACATTCGTGGCTTGTACCCATGGCCAGTAGCTCATACCCTTCTTGACGGCAAACGTTTCAAGATTTATGAAGCGACTTTAGCTGAAGGTCACGGAAAACCAGGTGAAATTATCGAAAAAGGTAAGAAATCACTTGTCGTAGCAACAGGTGACGGGGCGATTTCGCTTAAAACAGTACAACCAGCTGGGAAGCCACGCATGAGCGTTGTTGATTTCCTTAATGGTGTAGGACGTAAGCTCGAAGTAGGTGACCTTATTGGCGAATGATTGGAAAAATCAGGCACGTGGTTTAGTGCTTCTTGTCCTTGAAAATGTCTTTGAAGACGGAGCTTATTCTAATATTGCTCTCAATCAAGAATTAAGCCATACGACATTATCGCCAAAAGATAAGTCTTTAGTGACAGAAATCGTTTATGGAACAGTTGCACGAAAAATTACCTTAGAATGGTATCTTGCTCATTACATTAAAGACCGTGATAAGTTAGATTCTTGGGTTTATTACCTATTAATGTTGAGCCTTTATCAGCTCGTGTATCTTGATAAAATTCCTGCCCACGCTGTGGTAAATGACGCGGTTAACATTGCTAAAAATCGCGGTAACAAAAAAGGTGCAGAAAAATTTGTCAACGCTGTTCTACGACGTTTTACCAAGGAAGAATTACCAAATCCTAAAACGATTAAACGTAAGAATAAACGTTACTCTGTGCTTTATTCATTGCCAGTTTGGTTAGTCAAAAAATTAATTGATCAATTCGGTGAAGAACGCGCGGCAGCTATTATGCAAAGCCTTTTTGTCCGCAATAAGGCAAGTATTCGTGTGACAGATCCTGATAAATTAGCTGAGATTAAAGCTGCGACTGGTGCAGAGCAATCTATCTTATCGCCAGTTGGTTTGGTGAAAACATCAGGACATTTTGCTGGGACAGATTATTTTGCTAATGGTGATATCACAATTCAAGATGAATCTAGTCAACTAGTTGCTCCAACGCTTGATATTCAAGGAAATGAAGACATTTTAGATGCCTGCGCTGCCCCAGGTGGTAAGACAACTCATATGGCTTCGTATTTAAAAAAAGGGCACATCACAGCACTTGATTTATATGACCATAAATTAACGCTTGTCATGGATAATGCCAAGCGCCTGCATGTCGCTGATAAAATCAGCACACAAAAAATGGATGCCACAACTGTTCATGAGCATTTTGTGCCAGATTCTTTTGATAAGATTTTGGTAGATGCCCCTTGCTCAGGAATCGGCTTAATCCGCCGTAAACCAGACATTAAGTACAATAAAGAAAATCAAGATTTCTCGGCTCTGCAAGAAATTCAACTGCAAATACTTGATAGCGTTTGTCAAACGTTGCGTAAAGGTGGTATAATAACTTATAGCACTTGTACAATTTTTGATGAGGAAAATTTCCAAGTTATTCACAAATTTTTAGAAACTCATCCAAATTTTGAACAAGTAAAACTGAGTCATACGCAAGAAGATATTGTTAGAGATGGATGTATTGCAATTACCCCAGAACAATATCAGACAGACGGGTTCTTTATAGGACAAGTCAAACGTATCTTGTAATCTCAAGGAGGAAACTGACACAGTCAGAAGAAAAACTATGAAAATTTCACTTGTAACTGATATCGGACAAAAACGTTCAAACAATCAGGATTTTATTAACAAATTTGATAATAAAAACGGCATTACTTTGGTTATTTTAGCAGATGGCATGGGTGGTCATCGTGCAGGAAATATCGCTAGCGAAATGACTGTTACAGATCTTGGACGTGAATGGATTAATACCGATTACACTGAGTTAAGTCAGATTCGTGATTGGCTTTTAGTGACATTAGAAGCTGAAAATCGCAAAGTCTATGAACTCGGTCAAACTGATGAGTATAAAGGCATGGGAACAACAGTAGAAGCCTTGGCAATTGTTGATAACAATGTCATCTATGCTCACGTTGGGGATTCACGCATTGGTTTGCTCCACCAAGGAGAATACCGATTGTTGACAAGTGATCATTCTTTAGTTAATGAACTGGTAAAAGCTGGTCAATTGACTGAAGAGGAAGCTGCAAATCATCCTCAAAAAAATATCATTACACAGTCTATTGGACAAGCAAACCCTGTCGAACCAGATTTAGGTGTTCAGGTACTTGAAGAAAATGACTATCTCATTATTAACAGTGATGGTTTAACTAATATGATTACCAATGACGAAATTGTTAGCATTTTAAGTCAAGATAAAAATCTTGATGACAAGAACAATGAGTTGGTTACTCTTGCTAACGAACGTGGAGGTCTTGATAACATTACCATTGCTTTAATCCACGCCGAAAGTGAGGAAGCTTAATGATTCAGATTGGCAAATTATTTGCTGGTCGTTATCGGATCCTCAAATCTATCGGACGGGGTGGAATGGCAGATGTTTATCTGGCAAAAGATCTCATTCTTGATAATGAAGAAGTTGCCATTAAGGTGCTTCGGACGAATTATCAGACTGATCAAATTGCCGTAGCGCGTTTCCAACGGGAAGCGCGTGCCATGGCAGAACTGAACCATCCAAATATCGTCTCGATTCGTGATATTGGAGAAGAAGACGGACAGCAATTCTTAGTAATGGAATATGTTGATGGCTCGGACTTGAAAAAATACATTCAAGATCATGCTCCGCTTTCTAATAATGAAGTTGTTAGAATCATGGAAGAAGTCTTATCTGCGATGACTTTGGCGCATCAACAAGGAATTGTTCACCGTGATTTAAAACCACAAAATATCTTATTAACCAAAGACGGAACTGTTAAAGTTACTGACTTTGGTATCGCCGTAGCCTTTGCCGAAACAAGTTTAACGCAAACCAATTCAATGCTAGGTAGTGTGCATTATTTATCGCCTGAACAAGCACGTGGTTCAAAAGCGACTGTTCAAAGTGATATTTACGCTATGGGGATTATGTTGTTTGAAATGTTAACAGGTCACATCCCATATGATGGCGATTCAGCTGTTACCATTGCGCTTCAACATTTCCAAAAACCACTTCCTTCCATCATTGATGAGAATAAAAATGTGCCACAAGCACTAGAAAATGTTGTTATCAAGGCGACTGCAAAACGTTTAAGTGACCGTTATGCGTCAACTTTTGAAATGAGTCGTGATTTGATGACGGCACTTTCTTACAACCGTAGCCGTGAACCTAAACTTGTTTTTGAAGATACTGAAAATACAAAGACACTTCCAAAGGTAACAACATCAACATCTGTTCCTTCAACGACAGAACAACTCTTGAAGAAACAAAAAGCAGCTAAAGAAGATAAAGCAGCAACAGAAAACAAAGCGACTAAGGCTAAAACAAAGAAGAAAAAATCACGTCGTATGTTCGGCACATTGATGAAAATCTTTTTTGCAGTTGTGATTGTAGCTATTGCTATCTTTACTTACTTGACGTTGACCTCACCATCAACCGTGAGTGTTCCAGATGTTGCTGGCTCTAGTTTATCAGAAGCAAAAACAACGATAAAATCATCAGGTCTTAAAGTTGGAACCGTTCATAAAGTATCAAGTGATACCGTTGAGAGTGGTTATGTTATTAAGACAA
The DNA here is from genome assembly GCF_002000985.1 of Streptococcus gallolyticus subsp. gallolyticus DSM 16831. Classification (NCBI taxonomy): domain Bacteria; kingdom Bacillati; phylum Bacillota; class Bacilli; order Lactobacillales; family Streptococcaceae; genus Streptococcus; species Streptococcus gallolyticus. Next base: position 556,404 of record NZ_CP018822.1, read on the forward strand.
GTCCAACTGCTGGTTCATCGAAAAAAGAAGGGTCATCAATTGATATTTACGTATCAAAAGGCTCATCAGGATTCAAGATAAAAGACTATACAGGTCAAGATTATCAAACAGCCGTTAAAGATTTGGTCAATAATTACGGTGTTTCAGAGTCGCAAATTGAGATTGAAGAAGTCTCAACGTCAGACTATGACGAAGGTGTTATCATCAGTCAAACGCCTAGCGAAGGTGAAACCTTTAAGGTAAGTGGCGATGATAAGATTACCTTTAAAGTAGCCGCAGAAAGCACAGTAACAATGCCAAATCTGACAGGCTATACTTATTCAGAAGCTATTGCTGCCTTGACGGCTCTAGGTGTGTCAAGTTCACATATTACGGTTTATCAAGCCGACCCAAATTCTTCTACGGGTTATGTGCAAGTAAGCTCACCATCTTCAACAGCAACTGTCACTGCTCAGACACCTTATTATGGTGAAACGTTAAGTGGTAACGTGGTACTTTACCTAGCAGCTGATGAAGAAGAAAGCTCACAGGCACCATCGTCATCAAGCTCAGAATCCTCTGAATCAAAAGAATCAAGTTCATCAAGCAGTAGTACAGATGACAGTAGCTCATCGACAGAAACAAGTGATGAATAATGACTTAAAAGTCTAGGAGAATTTCCTAGGCTTTTAATGTTGCTTTTTTAGTTAGAAACCTGCAATTTTGGCAGCTTTTTGGTAAAATACAGAAAAAGAAAGGGTATGATATGAGGAAAGTTCAATTTTTTGTCATTGTAGAAACGATTTTGATTGTGATGGGCTTGATGACTATCATGGCAAATAATCTATCGAGTTTTATTCTTATTCTTGTTTTGATTTTATTGGCGCTGCGATTTTATAATCAAGATAAACGGAACAATTTTTTATTGACCATTGGTCTTGTTCTTTTATTTTTGATTTTTATGCTTAATCCTTATATTATCATGGCGGTGGTATTAGGCGTTGTTTACGTTGTTATCAATCATTTTTCACAAGTTAAGAAAAAAAATCGCTATGCTTTGGTGCGTTTTCGTGAGGAAGAATTAAAGGCAAAGCCTGTCCGTAATCAATGGATTGGAATGGATACGCACGATAGTGATTTTTATGCATTTGATGATATTAATATTATCCGTTTGACAGGAAGTGATACGATTGATTTAAGCAATGTCATTATAACTGGAAAGGATAATGTCGTTGTCATTCGAAAAGTTTTTGGTCCAACAAAAATTTTGGTGCCTATTGATGTTGCCGTGAAATTAGATGTTAGTGCGATTTATGGTAGCGTTCGGTACTTTGATTTTGAAGAATATGATTTACGTAATGAATCGTTAAAATTATGGCATAGTGAGGACGAAGAGTATTTAAAAGCAGTGAAAATTATCGTTAGTACGCTTGCTGGAGATGTTGAGGTGGTGCGCAAATGAAAAAACATCATTTTATATTATTTATTCTTTATGCGAGTATTATTATCATCTCAATCGTTATCGTTGTTTTGGATAGTTTAAATCTGCATCTGAAAAATCTTATCACAGATTTCTGGATGGGAGAACAATTTGTCTTTTCAATTGTCTTTTTAATCCTAGCAGTAACGATTTTGTTGCTTTTGCTTTGGGTTATTTTAGATGATAACAGCAAACGTGGCATCAACCAAAACTTACGCCGTATTTTGAATAATCAGCCTATCAGTCTAGACGAAGATACAGAAATCAATACGAATTTATCGCGTTTGTCTAAAAAAATGACGCATTTGACAAATAGTTTGCAAAATACAGAAAATAGTCGTATTCTAAACAGTCAAGAAATTGTTGAGCAAGAACGAAAACGAATTGCGCGTGACTTGCATGACACGGTTAGTCAAGAATTATTCGCCTCTTCGATGATTCTTTCAGGCGTGTCTGCTAATCTTGACCAAATTGAAAAAGAGCAATTAGAATTTCAATTGACGGCTGTTGAAAGCATGCTACAAAATGCTCAAAAAGATTTGCGAATTTTGCTATTGCATTTACGACCAACAGAATTAGAAAATAAAACCCTTTCAGAAGGTTTTGATATCCTCTTGAAAGAATTGACAGATAAGAGTAGTATAGAGGTTGTTTATAAGAAAAATATCGGTCAACTACCTAAGAAAATAGAGGATAACGTTTTTCGAATTGCACAAGAATTCATTAGTAATACCCTTAAACACGCTAAAGCCAGTCGTTTAGAGGTTTATCTAAATCAAACAGAAACCGAGCTTCAACTTAAAATGGTCGATAACGGTGTCGGTTTTGATATGGATGAAAGTCATGATTTAAGTTATGGTATTAGTAATATTGAAGAACGTGTTGATGATATGGCTGGAACAGTTACATTGCTGAGTCAAAAAGGTAAAGGAGTATCAATGGATATTCGTTTGCCACTGGTAAAGGGAGGAAACGAGGAGAAAGAAGATGACCCAGAAAATTAAAGTTATCCTAGTTGATGACCATGAAATGGTACGTTTAGGGTTAAAAAGTTTTTTGAATTTGCAACCAGATGTTGAGGTGGTTGGCGAAGCTGGAAATGGTTTAGATGGTATCAATTTGGCTTTAGAATTAAAACCAGATGTGGTTGTTATGGATTTGGTAATGCCAGAAATGAGCGGTGTCGAAGCAACATTGAAGCTTCTGGAAGAATGGAAGGAAGCTAAAATTCTTGTTTTAACATCTTACCTTGATAACGAAAAAATTTATCCTGTCATTGAAGCAGGTGCTAAAGGTTATATGTTAAAAACATCTAGCGCAGCAGAAATTTTAAATGCCATTCAGAAAGTTGCACGTGGTGAGTTAGCTATTGAAACAGAAGTCGATAAAAAAATCAAAGCTCATGATATGCAACCAGAATTGCATGAAGATTTGACAGCGCGTGAACGTGATATTTTGAGATTACTTGCTAAAGGGTATGATAATCAAACTATTGCTGATGAGCTATTTATCTCACTAAAAACCGTCAAAACACACGTTTCAAATATTCTAGCTAAGTTAGAAGTTGATGACCGTACACAAGCAGTCGTTTATGCCTTTAAACATCATTTAGTACCGCAAGATGACGAATAATGATATAATATAACCATGGCTTTTCTTTGATTTTTAATTAGAAAGGAAAATGGGAAAGTGATGTCACTTTTATGGAAAATGAGATTCTGATGACCTTTTCCTTTCCCATAATTTTCAGATGGATGTAAAAACTAAATACAAGGCTAAAAAAACTAAAATTGTCTTTTTTGACATTGATGACACCTTGCGCGTAAAAGCAACAGCCTATATGCCAGAATCAATTAAGTATGTTTTTAAAAGCTTAAAAGAAAAAGGTATCATGACTGGGATTGCAACCGGGCGTGCCCTTTATGGCGTTGTGCCAGAAATTCGCGCTCTAGAGCCTGATTATTTCGTGACGATTAATGGCACATATGTCATCGATAAAAAAGCAACAGAAATTGTTAATGACCCGTTGCCACGAGACATTGTCGAAAAATACGTTGCTTGGGCTAAGTCAGAAGGAATTGAATACGGTTTTGCTGGAAAAGATAAACCAATTGTTTCAGCTCGTTGTGACCTAATCGATGACGCAATGGTACCAATCTACGGTGTCTGCGACGTTGAGCCTGATTTCTATTTGACAAATGATGTTTATCATATGTGGACCTTTACGGAAAATAATGCTCAGTTGCAATTACCTGATGAATTAGCTACAGAAATTCGTTTAGTCCCTTGGCATGAACATTCATCTGATGTCGTCAAAAATGGTATTTCTAAAGCTTCAGGTGTTGCGCACGTACTAGAAAGTCAAAACTTAAAACCAATCAATGCCATGATGTTTGGTGATGGTCCAAATGACATGGAAATCTTTGATTATGTTGGCTTGAAGATTGCTATGGGCAATGCAGTCCCTGAACTCAAAGAAAAAGCAGATTTTGTAACAAAGACAGTAGAAGAAGATGGCATTTTATATGCTTTGGAGGAACTCGGTTTGGTAGAAAAACAATTAAATTTCCCACAAGTTGACTTAACAACAGTTGAAGGTCCAGTTGCGACAATCAAAACTAATCACGGTGATATGAAGATTCAACTCTTCCCAGAACACGCACCAAAAACAGTTGCAAACTTTATTGCCTTGTCAAAAGATGGCTACTATGACGGTATTATTTTCCACCGTATTATTCCTGAATTTATGATTCAAGGTGGTGACCCAACTGGTACTGGTATGGGTGGACAATCTATCTATGGCGATAGCTTCGAAGATGAATTCTCAGAAGAACTTTATAACGTTCGTGGGGCTCTTTCAATGGCCAATGCTGGACCAAATACAAACGGCAGTCAGTTCTTTATCGTTCAAAACAGCAAAATTCCTTATGCACAAAAAGAATTAGAACGTGGTGGTTGGCCAAAACCAATTGCAGAATTTTATGCGACAAATGGTGGAACGCCACACTTGGACCGTCGCCATACCGTATTTGGCCAAATCATGGACGACGATTCATACAAAGTTTTAGATGAAATTGCTAACGTTGAAACTGGCGCTCAAGACCGCCCAGTTGAAGATGTCGTTATCGAAACAATTGAGGTAGTGGACTAATGAGAATTGGCGACAAAATCACTGGAACAATAACAGGTATAAAACCTTATGGTGCCTTTGTCGCATTAGATAATGGGACAACAGGTCTTATTCATATTTCAGAAATTAAAACAGGTTATATTGAAAACATTTACCAATTACTCAGTGTTGGTGAAAAAGTTTTAGTCCAAGTTGTTGATTTTGATGAATTTACGCAAAAAGCAAGTTTATCTCTTCGCACACTGGAGGAAGAAAAACATCACTTACACCGTCGTCACCGCTTTTCAAATAGCCATCTAAACATTGGCTTTCAACCATTGGCGGACAATTTACCAAAATGGACAAAAGAAAGCCTAGAATTATTGACGAAAGAATAATAAAAAAGCCTATCACAGTGACTGTGATAGGCTTTTGCTTTTATACATAGATAATTATTTTAATGATAGAGGAGAGAAATGTAACCTAAGGAAAGTTAACATAATTGGTGACATTAGTCGTTAAAATCATAAAGAGATGTTGAAAGGTAACGTTCACCGTTATCTGGGAGAAGTGCGAGAACCTTTTTACCTTTACCAAGTTCTTTTGCTTTTTCAATAGCTGCATAAATAGCTGCACCAGAAGAAATACCAGCAAGGAATCCTTCTTTTCCACCGAGATTGCGGCTAGTAATGATAGCATCGTCAGAAGCTACACGAATAACACCGTCATAAGCTTTGGTGTCAAGAGTGTCAGGGATGAAACCAGCTGAAATACCTTGGATTTTGTGTGGACCAGGTTTTTCACCAGAAAGCACGGCAGATTCATCAGCTTCAACAGCATAAACTTGAACGTTAGGATTAGCTTTTTTAAGAGCATGAGAAACACCTGAAACTGTTCCACCAGTACCAACACCAGAAACAAAGGCATCAAGACCCGTTGGACCAAAAGCTTCGATAATTTCAGCACCTGTTGTATCTTCGTGCACAGCAGGGTTAGAAGGGTTAGCAAATTGAAGAGGCACCCAACCATTTTTTTCTTCAGCAATTTCTTTTGCTTTGGCAATAGCCCCTTTCATTCCTTCACTTCCAGGAGTTAAAACGAGTTCAGCACCATAAGCTTGAATAATTTTGCGACGTTCAACACTCATTGTTTCAGGCATAACGATAATCACTTTGTAGCCTTTAGCTGCGCCAACCCATGCAAGACCAATTCCTGTATTTCCAGAAGTTGGTTCAACAATAATATCGCCTGGTTTGATTGTGCCTGCTTTTTCAGCATCTTCAATCATACGAAGGGCAATACGGTCTTTGACAGAAGAACCAGGGTTGAAAGCTTCGATTTTAACATAAACATCAGCAGCATCTTCAGGGACAATGTTGTTAAGTTTTACGATTGGTGTATTTCCAATTAATTCAGTAATTGAATTGTAAATTTTTGACATATGTTCACCTCTTATTGATTTAAAAATTTATAGATAAAAGTATATGCCTAATCAATTCCTTTGTAAAATACATATTTCTTATCAAGGTGATAAAAAAATACTATCACAAGGGAACTTCGACAATTTTTGAACCTGATTTAGTAAAGTCAACTTTGCCTTGGTAAAATTCAATCAAACGCCCACTAACTTCTTTAACATTGTCAGGGTCAAGGTAAATATAGGTTGTGACATTTTCAAGAAATTCTGTATCAAATTCTTGCAGGTTTTCAGCCTGTAAAAAGTTAGTAAAGGTTTGGTATTGAGGATAAGAAAGGGTGATTTTGAGCCCCTCTTGCTCTTTTACCTCAACCAGACCAATTTCCTTGAGAGCATTAGCAACACTGCCTGAATAAGCCCGAATAAGCCCACCAGCACCTAATTTAATACCACCAAAATAACGTGTCACAACGGCAACAACGTTGGTCAAGCCTTGTTTTTCTAGAACAGTTAGCATTGGAACACCAGCAGTTCCACTTGGCTCACCATCATCGCTAGAACGCTTGATTTCAGCATGTTCACCAATAATCATAGCCGAGCAAGAATGTGTTGCTTTATAATGTTCTTTTTTGATTTGTGCAATTAATTGACGTCCCTCTTCCTCTGTGTCAACTCGTTTTAACTGACAGATAAAGCGTGACTTTTTAATTTCTTCTTCAAAAATACCATCATTTTTAATCGTTTTATAGTTCATACCAAAATTTTACAAGATTTTAAGCTATTTAGCAAAATTTTTCGAATAAATAAAGTATGGATAAACTGGATAATTATTATGGAAGACTATTTACACAAGCTCAACTTTCGGATGCCTTAAAAAAGCATGCTAAACAGTTGCCAGCAATGACAAAATTAAATCATCATTATGTTTGCAATCGTTGTGGTAGTCAAGTGTCTTTACAAAATAAACTTCAAACAAACGTTTTTTATTGTCGAAATTGCCTTGTTTTTGGAAGAAATACGAGTAATGGACATCTCTATTATTTTCCACAAAAACGTTTTTCTAAAAAAGATTCTCTTATTTGGAAAGGAAAATTGACTCCTTACCAAGATGACGTTTCAAAAGGGATGTTAGAAGGCATTGATGCTAAGAAAGACCTACTTATTCATGCTGTTACAGGTGCTGGAAAAACAGAAATGATTTACCAATCTGTATCCAAAATAATTGATGACGGTGGTTGTGTTTGCCTAGCAAGTCCGCGAATTGATGTTTGTCTGGAGCTTTATAAACGCTTGTCACGTGATTTTTCGTATCCGATTACATTGCTTCATGGAGATTCTGAACCCTACAAACGTGCCCCTTTAATCATTGCCACAACACATCAACTTTTAAAATTTTACCAAGCTTTTGATTTGTTAATTATTGATGAAGTTGATGCCTTTCCATTTGTGGATAATGCCGTGCTTTACCATGCTGTTGATAAAGCTATCAAACCTAATGGAACCAAGATTTTTTTAACAGCGACATCAACAGATGAATTAGATAAAAAAGTAAAAACAGGAACTCTGACCAAATTGCACCTTGCTCGACGCTTTCATGCCAATCCATTAGTTGTGCCACAAAAAATCTGGTTGTCTGGCGTTTTATCCAATATGCAAAAGAAGAAAATTCCCCAGAAATTAATAAATCTTCTAAAAAAACAACGTCAAACCTGCTATCCTTTGCTAATTTTCTTCCCAAATATCGAACAAGGAGAAGCCTTTACTCAAATTTTACAAACTTACTTTCCAGAAGAACAAATCGCTTTTGTGTCTAGTAAAACAGAAAATCGCTTAGAAATTGTAGAAAAATTTAGGAAACAAGAACTTTCTATTTTGGTAACAACAACCATTTTAGAACGTGGTGTCACTTTCCCATGCGTAGATGTTTTTGTAGTGCTTGCCAATCATAGATTATACACCAAAAGCGCGCTAGTTCAGATTTCAGGGCGAGTTGGGAGAGCAGCAGAGCGTCCAACAGGAGAACTGTTATTCTTGCATGACGGTAGCACTAAAGAAATGAGAAAAGCTATTGCTGAAATTAAAGCGATGAATAAAAAAGGAGGATTTGCATGATTTGCCTGCTCTGCGGACAAGAATTTTCCAAAAAAGAACAATTTTTAAACCTCATCTTAATGAAGAAAGATGACAACGGCGTTTGTCTGGAGTGTCAAAAAACATTTGAAAGAATAGGAGATGTTCATTGCCCTAACTGCTGCCGAAATGGATTTTCTCAGCAATGTCCAGATTGTCAAGCATGGGAAAAACAACATCATCACGTCTCTCATGAAGCGCTTTTTACCTACAATTCTTCAATGAAAGATTATTTCTCAAAATATAAATTTCAAGGAGATATCCTTTTAAGTCACGTTTTTTCAAAAGAACTCAAACAAGCATTAAAAAAATATAAAAATTATACCTTTGTTCCAGTTCCCATAAGTCCAAAACGGCTAAAAGAAAGACAATTTAACCAAGTAACAGCGCTTTTACAAGCAGCTAAAATCTCCTACGAAGACTTACTAATCAAGAGAGAAATCAGTAAACAGTCCGATAAAACACGAAAAGGGCGCCTAGAAACTCTCAATCCTTTTTCTTTAAAAAATGTTTCAAAGGTGCCAGAAAATGTCTTGATTATTGATGATATTTACACAACTGGCGCCACTTTAAAAGGAATATATCAACTTTTCTATGAAAATGGCGCAAAAAATGTAAAAAGTTTTACGATTGTGCGGTAAATGCTTGCAAATTTTCATGAAAGCAGTATAATAAAGGAGTAAAGAAAGCGCTTTATAGCGAGAAAGAGGTGTTTTATGATTAAATATAGTATTCGTGGAGAAAACATCGAAGTAACTGATGCTATCCGTAACTATGTCGAATCAAAACTCGGAAAGATTGAAAAATACTTCCATGCTGAACAAGGTTTAGACGCTCGCGTTAACCTTAAAGTTTATCGTGAAAAAACTGCCAAAGTTGAAGTGACCATTTTAGTTGATTCTATTACGCTAAGAGCAGAAGATGTCTCACAAGATATGTATGGTTCAATTGATTTGGTAACTGACAAAATTGAACGTCAAATCCGTAAAAACAAAACAAAAATTGCTAAAAAGCATCGTGAAAAATTACCAGCTAGTCAAATTTTTACAAGTGAATTTGAAGCAGAGCCTGTGGAAGAAGGACCAGTGGTAAAAGTTGTTCGTACGAAACACGTTAGTCTAAAACCTATGGACATCGATGAAGCGCTTCTTCAAATGGATCTTTTAGGACACGACTTCTTTATCTACACAGATGCAGAGGATGGTGTTACAAACGTTCTTTATCGTCGTGAAGACGGTGAACTTGGCTTAATTGAAGCAAAATAATTTACTAACAAATCAGAAATCCGCAATTTGCGGATTTTTTATTAAGACCAAAATATCAATGATAATCTGCATTTTTAAGTGTTAATTTAAGACATTGAGATAAGTTTTTATTCCTAAGAGTCTGAAAAATACCAAAAAAGATATTGACAAAATAGGTCATGAAATGATAAGCTATTATGGCTGTCAATTGAGCAGCGAATTTATCAGCAATCAAGAATTGCAACCTTGAAAATTTTTTGAAAAAAGATGTTGACAAAAAATTTCTTGGATGATACACTAATATAGCTGTTGTCCGAGAGGGGTGCGGCGGAAATCGGATTGAAACAGAGTTGAAAAAAACTTGAAAAAGTAGTTGACAAGCTGTTTCAGATTTGATAGAATATAGAAGTTGTCTCGCAAGAGGCAAAGACCTTTGAAAACTGAACAAGACGAACCAAACGTGCGGGTTGAGAAATCGACCTGTTAAGAAAATAAATCTGTCAGTGACAGAATGAGAACAAGATTAAATGAGAGTTTGATCCTGGCTCAGGACGAACGCTGGCGGCGTGCCTAATACATGCAAGTAGAACGCTGACTACTTTAGCTTGCTAGAGTAGAAGGAGTTGCGAACGGGTGAGTAACGCGTAGGTAACCTGCCTACTAGCGGGGGATAACTATTGGAAACGATAGCTAATACCGCATAACAGTGTTTAACACATGTTAGATGCTTGAAAGATGCAAATGCATCACTAGTAGATGGACCTGCGTTGTATTAGCTAGTTGGTGGGGTAACGGCCTACCAAGGCGACGATACATAGCCGACCTGAGAGGGTGATCGGCCACACTGGGACTGAGACACGGCCCAGACTCCTACGGGAGGCAGCAGTAGGGAATCTTCGGCAATGGGGGCAACCCTGACCGAGCAACGCCGCGTGAGTGAAGAAGGTTTTCGGATCGTAAAGCTCTGTTGTAAGAGAAGAACGTGTGTGAGAGTGGAAAGTTCACACAGTGACGGTAACTTACCAGAAAGGGACGGCTAACTACGTGCCAGCAGCCGCGGTAATACGTAGGTCCCGAGCGTTGTCCGGATTTATTGGGCGTAAAGCGAGCGCAGGCGGTTTAATAAGTCTGAAGTTAAAGGCAGTGGCTTAACCATTGTTCGCTTTGGAAACTGTTAAACTTGAGTGCAGAAGGGGAGAGTGGAATTCCATGTGTAGCGGTGAAATGCGTAGATATATGGAGGAACACCGGTGGCGAAAGCGGCTCTCTGGTCTGTAACTGACGCTGAGGCTCGAAAGCGTGGGGAGCAAACAGGATTAGATACCCTGGTAGTCCACGCCGTAAACGATGAGTGCTAGGTGTTAGGCCCTTTCCGGGGCTTAGTGCCGCAGCTAACGCATTAAGCACTCCGCCTGGGGAGTACGACCGCAAGGTTGAAACTCAAAGGAATTGACGGGGGCCCGCACAAGCGGTGGAGCATGTGGTTTAATTCGAAGCAACGCGAAGAACCTTACCAGGTCTTGACATCCCGATGCTATTTCTAGAGATAGAAAGTTTCTTCGGAACATCGGTGACAGGTGGTGCATGGTTGTCGTCAGCTCGTGTCGTGAGATGTTGGGTTAAGTCCCGCAACGAGCGCAACCCCTATTGTTAGTTGCCATCATTCAGTTGGGCACTCTAGCGAGACTGCCGGTAATAAACCGGAGGAAGGTGGGGATGACGTCAAATCATCATGCCCCTTATGACCTGGGCTACACACGTGCTACAATGGTTGGTACAACGAGTCGCAAGTCGGTGACGGCAAGCAAATCTCTTAAAGCCAATCTCAGTTCGGATTGTAGGCTGCAACTCGCCTACATGAAGTCGGAATCGCTAGTAATCGCGGATCAGCACGCCGCGGTGAATACGTTCCCGGGCCTTGTACACACCGCCCGTCACACCACGAGAGTTTGTAACACCCGAAGTCGGTGAGGTAACCTTTTAGGAGCCAGCCGCCTAAGGTGGGATAGATGATTGGGGTGAAGTCGTAACAAGGTAGCCGTATCGGAAGGTGCGGCTGGATCACCTCCTTTCTAAGGAAAAAACGGAAGCACGTTTGGGAAGTCTTGTTTAGTTTTGAGAGGTCTTGTGGGGCCTTAGCTCAGCTGGGAGAGCGCCTGCTTTGCACGCAGGAGGTCAGCGGTTCGATCCCGCTAGGCTCCATTGAATCGAAAGATTCAAGATGATTGTCCATTGAAAATTGAATATCTATATCAAATTCCACAATTAGAAATAATTGTAGAAAGTAACAAGAAATAAACCGAAACGCTGTGATTTAATGAGTTTAAGGTCAGAAGACCAAAATAAGGTTAAGTTAATAAGGGCGCACGGTGGATGCCTTGGCACTAGAAGCCGATGAAGGACGTGACTAACGACGAAATGCTTTGGGGAGTTGTAAGTAAACATTGATCCAGAGATGTCCGAATGGGGGAACCCGGCATGTGATGCATGTCACTCATTACTGTTAAGGTAATGAAGAGGAAGACGCAGTGAACTGAAACATCTAAGTAGCTGCAGGAAGAGAAAGCAAACGCGATTGCCTTAGTAGCGGCGAGCGAACTGGCAAGAGGGCAAACCGATGTGTTTACACATCGGGGTTGTAGGACTGCGTTGTGGGACGCAAGATTATAGAAGAATTACCTGGGAAGGTAAGCCAAAGAGAGTAACAGCCTCGTAATCGAAATAGTCTTAAACCCTAGCAGTATCCTGAGTACGGCGAGACACGAGAAATCTCGTCGGAATCTGGGAGGACCATCTCCCAACCCTAAATACTCTCTAGTGACCGATAGTGAACCAGTACCGTGAGGGAAAGGTGAAAAGCACCCCGGGAGGGGAGTGAAATAGAACCTGAAACCGTGTGCCTACAACAAGTTCGAGCCCGTTAATGGGTGAGAGCGTGCCTTTTGTAGAATGAACCGGCGAGTTACGATATGATGCGAGGTTAAGTTGAAGAGACGGAGCCGTAGGGAAACCGAGTCTTAATAGGGCGGCTTAGTATCATGTCGTAGACCCGAAACCATGTGACCTACCCATGAGCAGGGTGAAGGTGAGGTAAAACTCACTGGAGGCCCGAACCAGGGCACGTTGAAAAGTGCTTGGATGACTTGTGGGTAGCGGAGAAATTCCAAACGAACTTGGAGATAGCTGGTTCTCTCCGAAATAGCTTTAGGGCTAGCGTCGATGTTAAGTCTCTTGGAGGTAGAGCACTGTTTGATTGAGGGGTCCATCCCGGATTACCAATATCAGATAAACTCCGAATGCCAATGAGATATAATCGGCAGTCAGACTGCGAGTGCTAAGATCCGTAGTCGAAAGGGAAACAGCCCAGACCACCAGCTAAGGTCCCAAAATATATGTTAAGTGGAAAAGGATGTGGGGTTGCACAGACAACTAGGATGTTAGCTTAGAAGCAGCTATTCATTCAAAGAGTGCGTAATAGCTCACTAGTCGAGTGACCCTGCGCCGAAAATGTACCGGGGCTAAAACATATTACCGAAGCTGTGGATACCTTTTAGGTATGGTAGGAGAGCGTTCTATGTGTGAAGAAGGTGTACCGTGAGGAGCGCTGGAACGCATAGAAGTGAGAATGCCGGTATGAGTAGCGAAAGACAGGTGAGAATCCTGTCCACCGTAAGACTAAGGTTTCCAGGGGAAGGCTCGTCCGCCCTGGGTTAGTCGGGACCTAAGGAGAGACCGAAAGGTGTATCCGATGGCCAACAGGTTGATATTCCTGTACTAGAGTATATAGTGAAGGAGGGACGCAGTAGGCTAACTAAAGCGTGCGATTGGAAGAGCACGTCTAAGCAGTGAGGTGTGATATGAGTCAAATGCTTATATCTATAACATTGAGCTGTGATGGGGAGCGAAGTTAAGTAGCGAAGTTAGTGATGTCACACTGCCAAGAAAAGCTTCTAGCGTTAATTATACTCTACCCGTACCGCAAACCGACACAGGTAGTCGAGGCGAGTAGCCTCAGGTGAGCGAGAGAACTCTCGTTAAGGAACTCGGCAAAATGGCCCCGTAACTTCGGGAGAAGGGGCGCTGGCTTAGAGTCAGCCGCAGTGAATAGGCCCAAGCAACTGTTTATCAAAAACACAGCTCTCTGCTAAATCGTAAGATGATGTATAGGGGGTGACGCCTGCCCGGTGCTGGAAGGTTAAGAGGAGCGCTTAGCGTTAGCGAAGGTGTGAATTGAAGCCCCAGTAAACGGCGGCCGTAACTATAACGGTCCTAAGGTAGCGAAATTCCTTGTCGGGTAAGTTCCGACCCGCACGAAAGGCGTAATGATTTGGGCACTGTCTCAACGAGAGACTCGGTGAAATTTTAGTACCTGTGAAGATGCAGGTTACCCGCGACAGGACGGAAAGACCCCATGGAGCTTTACTGCAGTTTGATATTGAGTATCTGTACCACATGTACAGGATAGGTAGGAGCCTACGAAATCGGGACGCTAGTTTCGGTGGAGGCGTTGTTGGGATACTACCCTTGTGTTATGGCTACTCTAACCTAGATAGGTAATCCCTATCGGAGACAGTGTCTGACGGGCAGTTTGACTGGGGCGGTCGCCTCCTAAAAGGTAACGGAGGCGCCCAAAGGTTCCCTCAGAATGGTTGGAAATCATTCGCAGAGTGTAAAGGTATAAGGGAGCTTGACTGCGAGAGCTACAACTCGAGCAGGGACGAAAGTCGGGCTTAGTGATCCGGTGGTTCCGCATGGAAGGGCCATCGCTCAACGGATAAAAGCTACCCTGGGGATAACAGGCTTATCTCCCCCAAGAGTTCACATCGACGGGGAGGTTTGGCACCTCGATGTCGGCTCGTCGCATCCTGGGGCTGTAGTCGGTCCCAAGGGTTGGGCTGTTCGCCCATTAAAGCGGCACGCGAGCTGGGTTCAGAACGTCGTGAGACAGTTCGGTCCCTATCCGTCGCGGGCGTAGGAAATTTGAGAGGATCTGCTCCTAGTACGAGAGGACCAGAGTGGACTTACCGCTGGTGTACCAGTTGTCTTGCCAAAGGCATCGCTGGGTAGCTATGTAGGGAAGGGATAAACGCTGAAAGCATCTAAGTGTGAAGCCCACCTCAAGATGAGATTTCCCATGATTTAATATCAGTAAGAGCCCTGAGAGATGATCAGGTAGATAGGTTAGGAGTGGAAGTGTGGTGACACATGTAGCGGACTAATACTAATAGCTCGAGGACTTATCCAAAGTAACTGAGACGAATTGACAGCGCGTCGGAAACTTGTTAGAATATATAGGTATTCAATTTTGATTGGATAATCAATCAGAGTTAAGTGATGATAGCCTAGGAGATACACCTGTTCCCATGCCGAACACAGCAGTTAAGCCCTAGAACGCCTGAAGTAGTTGGGGGTTGCCCCCTGTTAGATATGGTAGTCGCTTAGCAAAAGGGAGTTTAGCTCAGCTGGGAGAGCATCTGCCTTACAAGCAGAGGGTCAGCGGTTCGATCCCGTTAACTCCCATTAAGAAGGTAAATATACCAAAGGTCCCGTGGTGTAGCGGTTATCACGTCGCCCTGTCACGGCGAAGATCGCGGGTTCGATTCCCGTCGGGACCGTTAGACTCGTTAGCTCAGTTGGTAGAGCATCTGACTTTTAATCAGAGGGTCACTGGTTCGAGCCCAGTACGGGTCATATTAATATGCGGGTTTGGCGGAATTGGCAGACGCACCAGATTTAGGATCTGGCGCTTAACGGCGTGGGGGTTCAAGTCCCTTAACCCGCATTAATAAGAAAGTAGCCGGCTTAGCTCAGTTGGTAGAGCATCTGATTTGTAATCAGAGGGTCGCGTGTTCAAGTCATGTAGCCGGCATAACCTTTTATAATTGTAGCGTTCGGGCGCATAGCTCAGCTGGTTAGAGCGCACGCCTGATAAGCGTGAGGTCGGTGGTTCGAGTCCACTTGTGCCCATTAGAAATATGGTCCGTTGGTCAAGGGGTTAAGACACCGCCTTTTCACGGCGGTAACACGGGTTCGAATCCCGTACGGACTATTTTATTTATTTTTTAAAAAGGTTGAGGAAGACTACTTGGTCTTCTTTTTTGGTTTTGTTTCGATTTTTAGTAGTTGGGATTCTACTTAAAAGTTACAGAGCTTTTTTGAGCTGTGCTGTTTCGAATGGTTCCAAAACAATGCTAACACAGGCGGACAAAAACTATTTTGTTTTAAATATATAAAAACTCTCTACACAATTTGTACTGAATCCAAAAGTTAGGCATAAAATCTAACGATTGGGGTGTAGTTCAATTAGTATAGTAGAGAGTTTTATTATTAATCAAGTTCGTGTGGGAGTAGGAGTGTTTCTACGCCTGCTTGGTCAATGATGTGTACGATTTCTGGGAAAAAGGGATCAAACGGGAAGTTGTAATCAAAACCAATGAAGATTTTTCGTTTGCTGTCGTGATATTCAAACGTTACATTGTTATGATTATTAGCTAGTCTAAATGTTAAAATTGGGTCAAGTGGAACAACATTTTTTAGGTAGTGGTCTAATAAATCCCAAAATGTATCTATAATTTCATGTGGTAAGCTAGTAGCGACGCCAAAGCTTGCGTAACGTTCTTTGGTTTTTTCAAATGCCATTGTGAGTTACTCCTTTCAAGTAGTGTAAAAGCACTCCAAAAAGGAGTGCTTGCAACTTTTAACGATTCTTCAGTTCAAGATAACGTTTGTACCAAATATTAATATAGGCTTGTGAAAACGGTCCTTTGCCATTATTAATCCAGTCAACGAGAATTTTGACATTCTCTTTTAGAATAAAATCAATGTCTGGAGAGTAGCCCATTTCTTGCTTATGTAATTCGTACTCATCGACGTCAAGTAGTCTTTTTTCTCCATCTGCAAAAACTTTGACGTCTAAATCATAGTCAATATACTTAAGAGCCTCCTCATCCATAACGTATGGACTGGCAAGATTGCAGTAGTATGAAACACCGTTATCTCTTATCATAGCAATAATGTTAAACCAGTATTTTTTATGAAAATAAAGGATAGCTGGTTCTCGCGTAACCCAACGTCGCCCATCACCTTCTGTGACTAGTGTATGATCGTTAACTCCTATAACAGCATTATCTGTTGTTTTTAGTACCATAGTGTCGCGCCATGTACGGTGCAAACTACCATCATGCTTATAACTTTGAATTGTAATAAAGTCGCCTTCCTTAGGTAATTTCATGCCTTACCAACTTTCTACAATTAAACTTATCTGTTATAGTTTATCATAATTTTCTGAAAAAAGACACTTAGAAATGTTATTTATTTCTATAAATAGTCTCTGAGGGCGCTGGCTATGTCATCAAAACTGAAGCCTTTTCGTGCGAGTGACTGGGTTAGTCGTTGTTTTAATTCGTAGCCGTCATATTTTTTACTATATTTTCGGTATTGTTTATCGAGTTCTTTATAAAGTAATTCAAATTCTTGTTCGTTATCTTTTTCAACTTCAAGGTTTTCAAAAGCTATTTTGGCTTCTGAGTAGGAAAAACCTTTATTCATCATATTTTGAATGATTTTATCTTTAAGTGTTTTTGTTGAGAGTTTATGCTGATATTTTCGGAGAAGTTTTTGCGCTACTTTTTCGGAGAGAGGTGAGAAGTCTAAATTGGCTAATTTTTGGTCAATGAGTTGGGAATTAATTCCTTTTTGAATGAGTTTTTGTTTTAAAACGTAGGTACCTTTGTCACCTGTATTGAGATTTTGTGATAAATACGTCTCAACGTATTGCTCGTCGTTAATCCAGTTTTCTTTTTTGAGATTTTCAAGAATTTCAGGGATATAAAGGCTGTCAATATCATGCTGTTCAAGGTATTTTTTGACTTCGGCAGCTGTACGTTGTTTAAAAGAAATGTGATAAAGCGCTAGATTTTTGCCATAAGAAAACTGAGCAAACTTTTGAATGTCTTTGAGTGTTGCTTCGTCAATTTCCATATTTTTACTTAACATGAAGTGAACAATAGTGTCTTCTGTAACGTAAAGTTTATCATCAGCGTCGATTTCTAAAAGATAAAGTCGTTTTTTCTTTTCAATTTTAGTGATTTTCATATATTCATTATAACAAAAATGTTAAAATAGAAGGGATTAGAATTAAAGTGTAGAGATGGGAGGGTGAGATGATGAAAGGTGATAAGAATAAAATAATTGATTGGGAGACAATTCTTCAGAAAAAAGAGCTTTCTGAGTTAGCAGGGGAAGATTTTTGGGATTTGGATGATTTCATGTTTGACGATGATGTGCTTGATTTTGCTGGCAAAAGAGATGAACAAGTTGTACCTAGAGATGTTCGGTTATCGGATGATTTGTATTTTGATATCAAGGCTCTTGAAGAGATGCTCGATTCTTTGGCTGGGAATTCTGAACAAATGTCTTTTGCTTTTTTTAGTGAAAAATTGAGATTAGCATCGCTTTATAAGGTAAATGGACTTTATCAGAAGGCTTTAACACAGTTTGAGGAGTTAAATAAATTTGATGAAAATGGTGACCATGGTTGTCATTATGAAATTGTGTCACTTTATATTTTGATGTCGGATTATGCTTCAGCTAAGGCTTTTTGTGAGAATTGTGTTTCTTATGAACATGATTATTTGCTACAAACGCTTCTTTTGATTGGTGCGATTCTTGCGGATGATGATTTTACTGCTCATGAATTGCTCAAACGATTATTTGATGAAGTTGAGGGATTTGAGGACTTTTGTTTACGTTCGGATTTGTCATTGAGCAAGGTCTTGGCAGAAGATGATTCTGGTTTAAAACTTGAGTATGCTGAAAATGATATTGAGGTTGTTTATGCGGCGTTTCGTCTTGTTTTGCCGTTGGTGGAGAGAGCAGCAAGTTATCTTTCGGGGTATTTGAGCAGTTATTGTTTGGATACGGTAATGGATATACTGTTGGATGAGCTTGATTTTTTGACGACAGCGCAGCTTGATGTCTTTGAAGAAAATGGTATTTATAGCATCAATGATTTCAAGGTATGGTCTGAAGAAGAGATTTTGGATTTGCCGAAAATTGGAAAAATTACGATAGAAAATTTAAAAGATATAGGAGTCATATTTAGTCACTAATGAATTTAAAAGTAAAGCAAAAAATTCCTTTGAAAATTAAGCGTATGGGAATCAATGGTGAAGGGATTGGATTTTATAAGAAAACCTTGGTGTTTGTCCCGGGTGCTTTGAAGGGTGAGGATATTTTTTGTCAGATTACAGCGGTTAAACGTAATTTTGCACAAGCAAGACTGATAACCATTAATAAAAAATCGAAATTTCGTGTGGAGCCCGCGTGTCCGATTTATCGAAAATGTGGTGGTTGTCAAATCATGCATCTTCGTTATGATAAGCAGTTAGAGTTTAAGGATGATTTGATTGCTCAGTCGTTGAAAAAATTTAAGCCTGCTGGCTATGAGAATTATGATATTCGCCATACGCTTGGTATGGAGGTGCCATATCATTATCGTGCCAAGTTGCAATTTCAAACACGTTCATTTAAAGGAAGTGTAAAATCTGGTCTTTTTGAAGAAGGTAGTCATCGTTTGGTTGATATTAGAGATTGCTTGGTGCAAGATGAATTGACGCAAGCGATTATTAATCGTGTGACTGAACTTTTAGAAAAGCACCACATTCCAATTTACGATGAACGTAAAATTGCTGGGGTGCGTACGGTTATGATTCGTAAAGCTATTGCGACCAATCAAGTGCAGTTGATTTTTATCACTAGTCGAGATGTTTTTTTAGTCCCTGTCATTAAGCAATTAACAGCTGAATTTGACATGATTAAGGGAATTGCTGTTAATGTTAACCGTTCTAAATCAAGTGAAATTTATGGTGAAAAAACTGAAGTTATCTGGGGAAATGCTGATATTTCCGAGGAAGTTTTAGATTATCAATTTTCGCTTTCGCCACGAGCTTTTTACCAGTTGAATCCACAGCAAACAGAAGTGTTGTATGGCCAAGCTGTTGCAGCGCTTGATGTTTCAGAAAATGACCATGTTATTGATGCTTATTGCGGTGTTGGGACAATTGGTTTTGCATTTGCAGCTAAGGTGAAGAGCGTTCGCGGTATGGATATTATTCCAGAGGCGATTGCTGATGCCAAGAAAAATGCGCAGCGTATGGGCTTTGAGAATACTCACTACGAAGCTGGGCGCGCAGAGGATATTATTCCTAAGTGGTACAAGGAAGGTTACCGTGCAGATGCTTTGATTGTTGACCCACCACGTACGGGACTTGATGATAAGCTTTTGGATACTATTTTGAAATATCAGCCTGCTAAAATGGTTTATGTGTCATGTAATACTGCAACGTTAGCTCGAGATTTGGTCAAGTTGAGTAAAGTTTACGACGTTCATTACATTCAGTCGGTGGATATGTTTCCGCATACCGCACGGACAGAAGCGGTAGTGAAATTAGTGCGTAAGTGATTTCTATTTTGGGCAAAAGCCTGAAATCAACTACTCCTACATATAGCAAATACGGACAGAAGCAATGGCAAGTTGATGCGTGAGTGAAAAATGGATGATTGACTAAGAAGTAACTATAATAATAAACAAAAAAGCTGAGCGCTTTGTACTGCTACTAATTGTTAGAGTTTTTATCTAACTTTTGGTGTGGTACATTGTCTCAGTTTTTTTGTTATTTTAATCGTACTCGATATTGTTTTGGTGTGATTCCATAGGTTTCTTTAAAACGTTCTGTGAAATGGCTTTGGCTAGAAAAAGCTAACAACTCTGAGATTTCCTGAATCGAAATGTTTGTTTGTATTAATAGGCGACAAGATTCTTTTAATTTTTCTTGTAGGATATATGCTGCTGGTGTCAGGTTTAAGTCTGCTTTAAAATAGTGAGTGAGGCTAGAACGATTAACACCGACTTGTTTAGCTAAATCACTAACCGTTAGGGCTTGATTAAGCTGGGAATGGATAATATCAACAGCTAAGTGTGTATAATAGGAAAGGTCAGCAAGACCTTTTTTCTGTTGCACTTTTTGACAAATCTCTCGTAAACACTTGTGTTCGTAATTTTCAATTGCTTGTATTGTTTCCAGCTGGTCCATTTGTAAATAAAAATAATCTCCCAGAACTTGCATAGATTGCCAAGGAATTCCCGCAGAAATGGCTGCATTTTGTCCTAATGTAATATTGGCAATAAAATGATAACGGGCTTGTTGAAGTTGAGAGTGGCTTAGTTGCCGAATATTAGTATTTGGAGCTTGGAGCAAGTGTTCAAGCTCATACAGGTTGCCTGAAGCAATCGTTTGGAAGATAGCTTCTTCTTTGGTGGGAGTTTTGGGAGTATTTGCTGGAAGAGGTGTTTGCTGACTCAATTCAAAAGCATTAGGGGATTTTTCTTGCGATAATTGATGGCGTTCTTGGTGGGAATTTTGATAGTGAATATTTAGTCCTTCAGGCATTTCTTGGTGATAGAGGAAATAGGCTAATTCTCCAAAGGCTTTTAATTGTGCTAAATTTTGACACGGAATAGACAGTAATAAACGATGAAATGCTGTTATATGTTTAGAAGTAAAGCCGATATTTGGCTCGTGGACGAAATCTAAAGAAGCTTCGGGGTGTGTGCGAATCGGAGCTGTCACAAAAATAGTTTGTGGGTCTAATTTCCAGATAACAGAAAAAACAAGAGGAGCTCTTTCAAATAAACTAACGCCGTCAAAATAGTGCTCCCTATCTGTGGGAGTTCCTCGATTTTGTTTCCAAAAGTTAACGTCGTAAAACTTTTCTAATCCCACAGGAAATGAGTAAAATGGACCGTCTTTCAATGAGAAAAGCGTAAACGGAATTTGGCTCATCTCATAAAGATTTTGAAATCTTTTTAGGGTATTTTGTGATAAATTCATAGGTATTTCTTTCAAATATAATAAAAAATAAACAAAAATGATAATAACTTTATTGTATATAAACTATAATAAGCTTGTCAATTGAAAGACACAACTCACTATGAAAGGAATTTGCAATGACAAAAAAAAGTTAAGAAGAAAATGGCGTTATGGAAGAAAATAATTCTTGGTGTTTTAATTGCGCTTTTGGTAGCTTTGATTGCAACTTGGTCAACATTTTCTTACTATATAGGTGTCCTTTTGGCGGCACATAGTAGTTCTGTTCAGTCTTTGAAGTCTGAGGTCGCCGATAAATTTACAACGGGAACTTATACTGATAGTGAAACAGGGTTAACGATTAATTATAATCTTTATGTGCCAGAGGATATGACAAGTGATGAGACTGTCCCTATGGTGGTCTTTATTGCAGACTCGAGTTCGGCTGGTGATTATGAAACAACAGCGCCACTTTATCAAGGGTTTGGTGGTATGATTTGGGCGAGTGATAGTGAGCAAGCTAAGCACAAGAGTGCTGTCTTGGTACCACAATACCCAGAAATCATCTTAGATGACCATGATGGTTATACCATGACTGATTATGTAGAAGCAACGGCACGGATGATTGAGTCAGTTGCTGGAGAAAATCAAGTGGATACGAATCGGATTTATGGAACTGGTCAATCTATGGGAGCTATGACTACAATGTATCTTCAAGCTACGCATCCTGATTTGTATGCGGCGACCATTTTAGTTGATGGTCAATGGGATATTTCGACATTATCTGGTTTGCAAGATGCGACATTTACTTATTTTGCTGCTGGTGGTGATACGCGTGCGGTAACTGGTCAAACAGAAGTCAAAGACATGCTAAGTGAAGCAGGAATTAGTTATGGCGAATTAACGGATGTGGATGCACAGGCGGATTCAAGTGAGCTAAATACGCTTGCAAATGATATGTATAGTGATAATTATAAACAAAATTTCATTACTTATACGAAAGGCTCAGTATTGCCATGGTATGTCCCAACAGGTGCTGAGGAACACCTGTTATCGTTTAACTATGGTTATACTATTGAGGCGGTGCGTGATTGGTTATTCGAACAGAGTAAATAACGTTTTAAGAGTAGAAAATAGCTAACGAAAGATGTCACTTTATTTTTGACAGTAAAGGATTTTCTCGATATACTGGTGAAAAATTACGTTCGAGAGGGTATTTTGGGAAATATGACAGTTATCATTCGTTTGGCTCGTTTAGAGGATGCCAAAGATTTACTTGCTATTTATCGTTATTATGTTGAAAAGACGGCTATTACTTTTGAGTATGAGGTGCCAAGTTTAGAGGAATTTCAGGAACGAATGCGCTCTATTATGGCTTTTTATCCGTATTTGGTAGCAGAAGAGGCAGGGCAGATTTTGGGTTATGCTTACGCGTCATCTTTTCATCCAAGAGCTGCTTATGCTTGGTCGGCTGAGGCAACGGTGTATTTGGACAAGGCTGCGCGTGGAAAAGGTGTAGGACGTCAAATTTACCGTGCTTTGGAAGAATACTTGATAAAAATGGGAATTTTGAATCTCAATGCTTGCATTGCTTCAACTGAGACAGAAGATGCTTATTTGACAAATGGCAGTGAAAAATTCCACCGTGCCCTTGGTTACCAGTTAGTCGGAAAATTTCATCAGTCTGGCTATAAATTTAACCATTGGTATGATATGATTTGGATGGAAAAAATGTTAGGTGAGCACGATAACCATGTAAAACCTGTCAAATCAATTCATGAAGTTACACAAAAAGCTTAACTCATATTCTGAGTTAAGCTTTCATTTATAAACATGAAATGCAGGTTTAGTGGAGTAGTTTGACAAGAATGAGTTCGGTAACTTTTTCTTGCTAGGAAAGTGATTTCATGTTACTATAAGTAGGTAGCCGCTATAGTTAAATGGTATAATAGAGCAATGGTAATGCTCCGTTCCGAGTTCAATTCTCGGTGGCGGCAAAGATAGTTTGGAAGCCTCGCGTGAGGCTTTTTTTAGTGGAAATTTAAGCTTGTCCTTTGCCTTTCTTCCAAATCATAATCCCAACCAATCCTTGAGCAAACATGCCGAGGTAGCTGAAAGCGACGATTTGGTTTCCAATGGAAATAAATAGTATAAAACTAAGAAAGTCAACCAAAAGCCAAATGTAGTAGCCATCAAGGTGCCCTTTTACTTGTCGTTGTTGGGCGGTGAATGATAGTCCGTTTGTCAAAGCATCGAGGACAATTTTTTGTCCACCCATCCAGTAAGACAGAAAGCCAAGTCCAATTGTCCAAAAGAAGATAGCGAGAAAGACGTCTTTGGCTCCGAATTTTTTATCGACAACAAGTTCACCATTATCATTACGGCGTTTTTTCCAACTGTAATGCCCGATAAATTCGGTTACGAGGTAATAAAAACTTGTAAACATATCACCGTAAATGCCTTGCATTCCAGCAACTAAAATCCCAGCGACGTTTTGAATCCCATTTGCCTTAAAGGTGTGTTGCCATTGGAGCGCCAAAGTCCATGTTCCGATAAAGCCAAAGATTGACATGATAATTGAGAGAGTATTTAAGGTGGTAAAATCACCTGTGACTAGTGTCGATAACATGCCATAGAGGGTAAAGCTAAGTGACGCCAGAAAAGCGATAATGACAAACAGTTTTTCTTTAGTGTTTAGGCGATTCCATGCAAGGTTGAAAGAATTTTTAAGTGATAATTGTTTTTTCAAAAAATGTTAATCTCCAATTCCAATTGATTTCATTTCTTGACGGATCATTTGATAAACTTTTGCCCAGTCCTCTGATTTTGTAACATCGATATGGTCGGTGTTGATTTTCATTTTAGGACTGTATTGGTAGTTTTCATACCAGCTGTTGTAGTGTGTGTGAAGGAGTTTGTAGTAATTAGTGAGCCCGTTAGCATTATCAGGCTGTTCAAAATCACGTCCACGTTTTTTGATGTTGTTCATGATGTGGTCAAAACTGCCTTCGAGGTAAATGAGCAAATCAGGGGATTTTTTAGGAAGTCCGTCAATCTCCTCCATCATGTTATCTAACAATTCTAGGTAAATCTTATATTCTTGTTCGCTGATACTGCCTTGAAGGGTATTGATATACGTAAAGAGAGCATCTTCGTAGATGGAACGGTCTAAGACATTATTATCAGTATCATAAGCTTTTTTTATGGCTTTAAAGCGTTTATTTAGAAAATAAATCTGCAAAGCAAAGCCGTATTTTTCAGGGTCTTCATAATATTTATCTAAAATAGGGTTGTTATCAACAGGTTCAAAGAAAGCTGTTGTGCCTAATTCTTTGGCTAAAAGAGAAGTATAGGTAGTTTTTCCAACTCCTATCATTCCTGCTAGAATAATCACGATGGTAATGCACCTCCAATATGCTAATGTAAGTGAGAATAGTTATGGAAATAGATTTGAGCATCTATTTAAAAAATGGTAGTAAATGTTTGGTGGAAGTTATGGTATTGTGGAAATAAGAAGATAGCCTCCTTTCTCTAAGTATTATCTATGTAGTGGCAAGAAATCGTTCTTGTTGAAACTGCATATTAAACACAATATCTTGTGTTCTGTATAAAATCTTAGCACTATATTTTGTGTTTTGCAAGACTTGAAAATTATTATTTTTGTGCTATACTGATTACTTTTATCTGAACGGATAGCTTGAACAAAATAACAAAAAGCCTCCTGCTAGGTTACCATAAAGGTAATATCAGAATGCTTTTATTGATGTGAATCTGCTTAATCAGGCAGTTTGGTTAAGTCGTAATAGTGTGGAATAATGTCCTCGTACTCATTGTTTTTATTGAGGAATCCTGCAGGAATCGTTCCAAGTTGGTGGAAGCCTAGTTTTTGATAGAGGGCAAGTGCGGCTTGGTTTGATTTGACAACGGCATTGAATTGAAGAATTCTAAATCCTAATTTTTTAGCAGTCACCATAGAATGGCGGACGAGTTTTTCACCGATATGTTGTCCACGAAAATGACTATCAATAGCGTAGCTGGTGTTGCAAATATGTCCACAACGTCCCACATTATTTGGGTGAAGAATATACAGACCGACAATTTGTCCAGTATCCGCTTGGTAGGCAACGCCTGTGTAAGTTTGGGCTTTGAAAAAGGCTTTTCCTGTCTCAAGGGTTAAGGTTTCAGTTTGTGGAAAGGCTACTCCGTCGGTCACGATTTGATTCCAAATCGCAATGGCTTGAGCGGTATCTTCGTCAGTAAATGATTTAAATTGAATGTCCATGTTTCTCCTTTTTTCGGAAAAAAAGTTATCACTATTATAATGATTTTAACGGAATAATTCAACGGCAAAACTTAAAGCAATGTTTGCAATACGGTCTTTGGTTTCAAGGTCAGCATCGTTAGCCAAAGTTCGAGGTTCCCAAGTTTCAACGTCTAGATTGTCAGCCGAATAAAAGAATTGAAAATGATTAATCTTGCGGAAGTTGGCAAATGCGGCAATCGCAGAGCATTCCATATCAACGGCGATAGCACCTTGTGTCTTTCGATTTGCCGTCTTTTGATGGGTTTCACGGTAAATACCGTCAGTTGTCCAAACCTTTCCTTCTGTATAGGAGATATTTTGCGCGTCAAGAAACTGTTTAAACTGTTTGCGATAGGTGTGATTGAGCGCAATTTCACTTGTTGGCGGAGCGTAGTGATAGCTTGTGCCTTCGTCGCGAATAGCGCTTGTAGGAATGATGATTGACGTTTCTTTGATACTGCTATCTAGGACACCACACGTACCAAAAACAAGGATATTTTCAGCGCCCATAGCAATAATATCCTCTAAAATAGCAACACAGCCACTTGCTCCAACATAGGAGTTGAAAAAAGCAATTTTTTGACCCTGAAAATTTAGCTCATAGATTGGAATTTCCAAATTTGCGACACTTGTTTTTGCGATTTCACGGTGAGGAAATTCAGCTAAGATTCGTGCGAAAGTTCCTCTTGCAAAACAGGTCACAGCTGTCTTTGGAAAATCTGGCAAAGCTTGGATGACATCCCCTGGGTTAATAATCGCCGTTTGCTTATGGTCAAATTGTGATAAAATCATGCCAACACATCCTCCTTGAATTTCAAAATATTTTTAACATTTTACTTAAAAACTCTGGAAAAAACAAGATAATTCACTAAAAATGATGGTTTTTCTGAAAATTTCCCTGTAAAAAGAAATGATTCGTGGAAATCATGTTACAAATCCTTTACAAACTTCTCTTTTTGCCTATGTTTGTGTTATAATATGACCTAGGAAATCAGACGAGAGGTGTTTATGACTTACGAACAAGAATTTTTAAAAGAATTTGAAGCTTGGGTAGATTCACAAATCGCAATCAACGAAATGGCGATGGAAGCTAGTCGTAAGATT
This sequence comes from Streptococcus gallolyticus subsp. gallolyticus DSM 16831, assembly GCF_002000985.1. Taxonomy (NCBI): domain Bacteria; kingdom Bacillati; phylum Bacillota; class Bacilli; order Lactobacillales; family Streptococcaceae; genus Streptococcus; species Streptococcus gallolyticus. The sequence goes on from NZ_CP018822.1 coordinate 583,037, forward strand.
GTGGAAGAAGATAAGGATGAACGCGCAGCTGATGCCTACATCCGTTATGAAAGTAAGTTAGATGCTTACAAATTTATCCAAGGCAAATTTGCTAATTATAAAGCCGGAAAAGGTTTCCACGAATTACCAGATAATCTTTTAGGGGAGAGAAATTACTAAAATGGCAAAGAAAAAGAATCGAAAAAAAGAGTACTTATTGAAATTGAAACGCGCAGGTATTATCAAAACAGCTGCAACAGCAACTGTTAAAGTAGCTACTAATGTTGTTTCAAAAGCGACTCTTAGTTTGGAAGAATTTTCAGCGATTTCTGCCGTAGAAGGCATTCGACCAAAACTTATTGAAACACTTTACAATGAAGGGATTAAATCAGTTTCTGATTTCAAAAACTTCACTGAAAAAGACGTTTTGGCCTTTAAAGGAATTGGTCCAGCAACTGTTAATAAATTGAAAGAAAATGGCGTAGCTTTCAAAGCTTAATCTATTTGCGTTAGCTGACTAAATCTGTTAAAATAAAAACATTCAGAGGTGTCTTAAAGACCATTTGTTACAGAAAGCGGTGTGGTTGAGAAATCCGTACAAATGTTAAGGCTGGTTGCTGAACGTTGTAACTGAATAATCAAGTTGCGAGTGCTAGTCACTCGAATGTGGGTGGTACCGCGGATTTATAAAAAGTTCGTCCCTGTCGAAAGACAGGGGCGATTTTTTGATTGTAGGTGTTAACAGATGAAAAAAACGTTTAATACTTCAAAATTTTATTATGCTTTTCCGATTTTTATATTAGGTTATAAAGATGAAAAATTTTCCTATAACATTACGACATGCAGTTCATCGTTTAGTCTGGGTGATATGGTAGTTATTGGGATGTTTAAGGGGAGTAATGCAGTTAAGCAAATTAGTAAATTTAAAGAATTTACGATTAATATTCCAACTAAGGAACAAGGTTTTTTAATGGAAAAAGCCGGTTTCTTAACAAAAAGAGATAAGTTGACATTATTATCAGTTCCTTATGAATTATCCTCTGTAATAGATGCTCCATTATTAGAAAAATGCCCTGTATCTATGGAGTGTCGGGTAGAGCAGATTCAAGAATTTGGTGAGTATGTCAATTTTACAGCTCATATTATTAATCGTTGGTGTGATGAGACATTACTTGATACTAAAGGGAATTTTAAGAGTGCTATATTCTCTCCAATTGAGTATATTGGTGATGAAAAGCGACGTGTTTATCGTTATTTAGATGACAAGAATAGTGATAAACTAGGAACTTTTATAAGGAGTTCAAAATATGATTAAAATTTTAGGTCAGATTAAGGACAGTAAACGTCCTGATATTGAGACAGAACGGCTATATTTACGCCCACGTCTGGTCTCAGATGCTGAGGATATTTTTGCTTATGCGAGCTTGCCAGAAGTGACTTGGCCAGCTGGTTTTCCACCTGCAGAAAGTGTGGAAGCAGAGGCATATTATCTTGAAAACATTATGCCAAAGCGCTGGGTTGAGCGAAAGGTGCCGTCTGGTTATGGTATTTGCTTAAAAGGGACAAATAAAGTCATTGGCTCGGTTGATTTTAATAAGCGCCATGCTGATGATGTTCTTGAAATGGGCTATCTGCTTCATCCAGATTATTGGGGTCAAGGACTCGTGCCAGAAGCTGCGCGTGCGTTGTTGGAAGTTGGATTTACCCTACTCAATCTCCACAAAATTGAAATTGAATGTTATGGTTACAACAAAGCAAGCCAACGTATTGCTGAAAAACTAGGTTTCACCCTCGAAGCTCGAATCCGTGACCGCAAAGACGCACAAGGAAAACGTTGTGACCTATTGCGCTACGGACTATTAAAAAGTGAGTGGGAGGGGAGATGATTGAAGATGATTATAGAAAATTCTATTTTAACAGAAGAACAAATAAAAGGAATCGATGAAAAATATTCTCATTTGAAAGATACTGATGTTATTGAAAGTCTGGGACGCTATGAAATGGATTCTGAACAAAATAATTTGGTTATTACTGAATTTCCAATTAATAAGGAAGATTTAATAGAAATTTCTAATCAAATTTCCAACATTCAACAGGAATTTGAAAGACTTAAAGTAATGTATAAAATGTTTATTTCGGACGTTTTTGATTTTTTGAAGTTGAATTCTGAGTTAGAGAAGAAAAATAAGGTGACTAATGAGCTTGATGTAAATCGTTTCATGATGCACTTACTTTCTAGTGGAAAATTATTTGTTGATTTTGCTGAAAATCAGATAAAAACAAAACATAGGCAAAAATTTAAAAAATTTCATAAACTTACTAGTCAACAATATGACAATAGTTTTGCTTATCGATTTTGCTATAATCTTAGAAATTTTTCACAACATGTTGGAATTCCAATCTCTGCACTTCATAAGAAACAAGATTACGTCGATGACGAAAAGGCAATTATTAGTCTTTGGATTGAAAAAGACTATTTATTAAATTCTAGTTTCAATTGGAAAAAATTGCGCAATGAAATAGAGGCAAGAAATGATATTGATGCAGTTGAGTTGGTTAAATCTTATATGGAAGCAATTACGATTTTATATGGTGAATATAATAAATTTCTTTTGAATATACACCATTGTAATTTAATAAATTTAAAACTTTCACTTGAAAATTTTGGATTAGTACATAAAAAATACTGTATAGTTGAAAGAACAAAATACAATTTAAAGTACAATCCAGCTAATATCACAACAAGACCTTTACTGGGATTAGCAGATATTGATGCAATTTATGCGCATCTTAGTGAAATTGGAATTGTAAAACTAGTTAATAAAGAATAATATAAATTTAGGAGACATATTATGTCAAAAGAACTTTCACCAAAATATAACCCAGCTGAGGTTGAGGCTGGGCGTTATCAAAAATGGTTAGATGAGGATGTTTTCAAGCCTTCTGGCGATAAGAAAGCTCATCCGTATTCTATCGTTATTCCACCACCAAACGTAACTGGTAAACTTCACCTTGGTCACGCTTGGGATACTACTTTGCAAGATATTATTATCCGTCAAAAACGTATGCAAGGTTTTGATACTTTATGGCTTCCTGGTATGGACCATGCGGGGATTGCAACACAAGCAAAAGTTGAGGCACGTCTTGCTGAAGATGGTATCTCACGTTACGACCTTGGTCGTGAAAAATTCCTTGATAAAGTCTGGAAATGGAAAGATGAATACGCATCAACAATCAAACAACAATGGGGTAAAATGGGTATCTCTGTTGATTATTCACGTGAACGTTTCACCCTTGATGAAGGATTGTCAAAAGCGGTTCGTAAAGTCTTTGTTGAACTTTATAAAAAAGGTTGGATTTATCGTGGTGAATTTATCATCAACTGGGATCCAAAAGCTCGTACAGCCCTTTCTGATATCGAAGTTATCCACAAAGATGTCGAAGGTGCTTTCTACCACATGAACTACATGTTGGAAGATGGTTCACGTAGCCTTGAAGTTGCCACAACTCGTCCTGAAACAATGTTCGGTGACGTAGCCGTTGCGGTTAACCCAAATGATGACCGTTACAAAGATTTGATTGGTCAAAATGTTATCCTTCCAATCGTTAACAAAGCTATTCCAATCGTCGGTGATGAACACGCTGACCCAGAATTTGGTACTGGTGTAGTTAAAATCACTCCAGCACACGACCCTAATGACTTCTTAGTTGGTCAACGTCATAACTTGCCACAAGTCAACGTCATGAATGATGACGGTACAATGAACGAACTTGCTGGTGAATTTGCTGGTATGGACCGCTTTGAAGCTCGCAAAGCTGTTGTTAAAAAATTGGAAGAAATCGGTGCGCTTGTTGAAATCGAAAAAATGGTTCACAGCGTTGGTCATTCAGAACGTACTGGTGTGCCAGTTGAGCCACGTTTGTCAACACAATGGTTCGTTAAAATGGACCAATTGGCTAAAAATGCCATTGCTAACCAAGACACTGATGACGAAGTAAAATTCTACCCACCACGTTTCAACGATACTTTCCTACAATGGATGGAAAACGTTCACGACTGGGTTATCTCTCGTCAATTATGGTGGGGTCACCAAATTCCTGCATGGTACAATGCTGAAGGTGAAATGTACGTCGGTGAAGAAGCTCCAGAAGGTGACGGATGGACTCAAGACGAAGATGTGCTTGATACTTGGTTTAGTTCAGCACTATGGCCATTCTCAACAATGGGTTGGCCTGACACAGAAGCAGAGGACTTCAAACGTTACTTCCCAACATCTACATTGGTAACTGGTTATGACATCATCTTCTTCTGGGTATCACGTATGATTTTCCAATCATTGGAATTCACAGGACGCCGTCCATTTGAAAACGTGCTTATTCATGGTCTTATTCGTGACGAGCAAGGACGTAAAATGTCTAAATCACTTGGTAACGGTATTGACCCAATGGATGTTATCGAGAAATACGGTGCTGACGCGCTTCGTTGGTTCTTATCAAACGGTTCTGCACCAGGTCAAGACGTTCGTTTCTCTTACGAAAAAATGGACGCCGCTTGGAACTTCATTAACAAAATCTGGAACATTTCTCGTTACATTTTGATGAACAATGAAGACCTTACACTTGACCAAGCTAGCGCAAATGTTGACAAAGTTGTTGCTGGTACGGCTGGTAACGTAACTGACCGCTGGATTCTTCACAACTTGAATGAAACAATTGCTAAAGTTACTGAAAACTTTGATAAATTTGAATTTGGTGTGGCTGGTCATATCCTTTACAACTTCATCTGGGATGAATTTGCTGACTGGTACGTTGAATTGACAAAAGAAGTGCTTTACAGTGACAATGAAGATGAAAAAGTTATCACTCGTTCAGTTCTTCTTTACACCCTTGATAAGATTCTTCGTTTGCTTCACCCAATCATGCCATTTGTTACTGAAGAAATCTTTGAACAAATTTCTGAAGGTTCAATCGTAACAGCTGAATACCCAACAGTTAACCCAACGTTTGAAAATGAAGCTGCGCATAAAGGTGTTGAAAGTCTTAAAGACCTTATCCGTGCTGTCCGTAACGCACGTAGCGAGGTGAATGTTGCTCCAAGTAAACCAATCACACTTCTTGTGAAAACAAGTGATAAAGAATTGGAAGACTTCTTTAACAGCAATGTGAACTATATCAAGCGCTTCACAAATCCTGAAAAACTAGAAATTTCTTCTGCCATTGAAGCACCAGAATTGGCGATGTCTAGCGTTATCACAGGTGCTGAAATCTTCTTGCCACTTGCTGACCTTCTAAATGTTGAAGAAGAATTGGCACGTCTTGATAAAGAACTTGCTAAATGGCAAAAAGAATTGGATATGGTTGCACGCAAACTTGGCAACGAAAAATTCGTTGCTAACGCTAAACCAGAAGTTGTCCAAAAAGAACGCGACAAACAAGTCGACTATCAAGCTAAATACGACGCAACAGTCGCTCGTATCGAAGACATGAAAAAATTGGTGAAATAAGTTATTATATACAACCTTAAGTGAGATGGAGAAGTTGGAAGATAGTCTATTTAAATGAGCTATAAATAAACTTCCTACAGTTTTCTGTAGGAAGTTTTTGAGTATTTTAAAAAGAACAAAGTATAAAAATTAAATAATCTAATGGATTTTAGAATATTTGGTATATTGTAAAAATAAATTGAAGATTTGAGAATAATCTTTTGAAGAAATTATTGATTGTAGTTTAGCGAATAGATATTATAAAATTGACTTAATTGGATAAAAAGTTTTTGTTGTAGCAATGTGCTGATTTTACAAAAGTTTATGGAAAATACCAAGAAAGAGGTGTAAAAATTATGATTGAAAAATTTTCCTATAATCTTCATGAATATGATGGATTAGTTAAAATAAAAACTAACAAAAGTTTAGATAGACTAAGCAACGATTTTCTTCTTAAATTAGATGGAAAATCAATTCAAGATATAATTCATATTTTGAAAGTTAGTAATATTGTTGGTGATTTAAGTCTCGGAAAAATTCATGACTATAGGGAAGTTTTGTTAAAAAGAACAAATAACTATGTAAGACATAATTTTTCTAAGGAAGATATTAGTGTTTGGGAGGATTTCTATACGCAAGTAATAATGTTGAACCAGTTATATAAACTTTTTTTACAAAAAAGGGAGGAATATTTTGAAGAAAATGTTATAAAATCAAAGCTTAGTATAAATTTATTATTAGTATGTCTTGAAAAGGTTTTAAGAGATTATTCGAGTAATCAATTGATAAAAAGTGATATTGAAGATTTTGAAAAATTATCGCATATTAGAGATATTTTAAAAGGTTATGCGGCTGAGATTTTAAAATATTTTATGTTCATCGATAAAGAAAAAAATATTTCTCATCAAATCTACTCCGAGAGAGATGTGAATACAGTATGTGAGCATTTTACTTTTTATGATACATATGAATCGATTAAAGATATTATGGAATATTTTAGATTTTCCCAAATTAATGTCTCGTTGGATGACAAATTTAGTATTGAAATATTAGACAGAGAATTTAATGAGAGTGTGTTAGTTTCTAATTTTAGGGAGAAGGGGTCTAGGAATAGTAGTTATAACCATTTAGTTAGTAATTTACATAGATCAAATTTGAATCTAACAAAAAACAGTCAAGAATTGTTTTCCGTACAAGAATTAACAAAGATATTTGGAACTGATTGGAAAAATATGGAATTAGGAGGAATCTCACTCTATCACCTACATAAAGCATATTTATACATCTCGGAACTATGTGATGAAAAATTAAAAAAATCTAGTAAGATTAATCAACTTTATAAGATGTGTATCGTAAAAAAGAAGATAGAATGGATTAATAAATTAGCTCGTTTTCTTAATGTCTCTAAAGACTACTCACAAAAAATTATTGATTATTTAACTTTTAGCAATGCATCATACGATTTAATTGATACCCCTTTCATTGAATTAGAAGATAGTTTAATAATAGTTCCATCAATATCTGAAGGTACTTCTATTGCATATGCAATCATATCGAATTTTTCAAAGCACTTAGGTGAAATTAGCGAATTATCTAAAAAAGGTTATGTCCTTGAGAATAAAATTGCAAACAAATTGAAAGAAGCAAAAATAACTTTTGTATCAAATATAAAAGATAATCTAGATGGAGAAGACTATGAAATAGATCACATATTTGTAATTAATAAAACTATATATTTCGTAGAATGTAAGACTCTTCCTTTTCCCTATACTGTTAAAGAACATGCTGAACAGCAATGTCAAATTTTTCAGTATTTAAGGAAATTTTCGAGAAATGTAAAACATTTTTTAGAGAAAAAGGAATTATTTATTAGTGATTTACGTTTGAATAGCGCAGATGATATAAGAGTAGAGAAGATATTTGTTACTTCTACAATGCGAGGAAATAGTGATAACTATAATGGTATAAATATTGTAGATGAATCAGCATTTTCATCCTTTCTTTCTAGACAAGCTCCTATGGTTTGGGATCCCACTAATGGTAAAAAAGTACTAGAACAAAATATTTCATATTACAAAGGTGAGATAACAACTCATAAGCTTAGTCAATTTTTTAAAAAGCCCGCTTCTATTTTATCTATGAGAGATAAAATGGGAATTCGGAGAGAAGATTATTTAACACATTCGTTAAGAAGTTATGAGCTTGTTAAAAATAGCCAATATTTATTTTTGAATAAAAAGTGGAGATAAAACTTATAAAATTAGTCAATTTAATTTTTTCGAAAAATTTATCCTCAAGCAAGCTCTTCGTAAGACAGAAGGAACCTGATATTGAAAAAAACTCTTACGAGAATATTACCTCATTCAATGATGAAAAGAAAGGGCTGGAAAATGTTATTCCAGCCTTTTTTTGTTATACTTATGCTAAACGAAAGGAGTCCTTATGTCATTTGAATCGGATATTTTTAGGAAGAAGCGGGTGGTGTTTGAGCGCTTGGTACCGTTTGGTTTTCAGAAATCACAGGGTGGTTATGAGTTCCGCGAAACTATTTTGGACGGCGCTTTTGAAGTGCGTGTTCATGTTGCGGCAGGTGGGGAGGTGTCAACTCATGTGATTGATACTGATTTGAACGAGGAATATCTTGCCATTCATGTGGCGCAAGCAATGGGAAATTTTGTTGGGCAAGTCAGAGAAGCTTATCTTGCGGTGCTTGAACGTGTGGCGACAGCTTGCTTTGAAGCTCTGCCATTTCTCAATCCACAAACCAATCGTCTCGCACACTACTTGCAAGCGACATATGGCGACATGTATGACCATCCTTTTGAAAAATATCCTGAGTTTTCGTCTTACCGTTATCCGCAGAATCATAAGTGGTATGCGTTGATTATGACGGTTGCGCGTGGAAAGTTGGATTTGGGCGATGAAACGTGGTCAAAAGAGGCATTGGAACAGAAAATCGAGATTATTAATATCAAAGTTAACCCCAAAGACTTGCCCCGATTGCTTGAAATAAGCGGCATTTACCCGTCTTACCATATGAGCAAGAAATCGTGGGTGTCGCTAGTGCTGGACGAGACGGTTTCGGATGATTTGCTTTTTTCTTTGGTGGAAAATAGCAGAGCTTTAGTTGCAGGGAAAAGTCTTGGAAGCTTATCTGGGCCTGATTATTGGATTATCCCTGCCAATCTGAAATATTACGATATCGATGCGGAATTTGCTGCAAATTCGATTATTAATTGGACACAAAAAGCCAGTATTAAAGCGGGTGATTATGTTGCCATTTATATTACGGCACCAACACGCGCCCTTCGCTACCTTTGCCGTGTCTTAGAATCCGACATTCCAAATAGCGGTTATCGGGAAGAAAAATCAATTAAAAAATTAATAAAAATTGAGCTATTGCAAACTTTTTCGGATAGCCAATTTCCAATCGCTGTGCTGAAAGAATGTGGTGTCACTAACATTCGTGGACCACGCCGTATGACAAAAGAATTAATTACCTTGATTGATTCGAACATAAAATCGTGAAATCTTGTGCGAAAGTGCAAGATTTTTTGTGTTTTATTTTAAAAAGAATTGAAAGAATATTGCAAAAAATACTTTGAAGGTATATACTATTTTAAGAACGGGGGAGATTTATTATATGAAAAAAGTAGAACAGAAAAACGCTAGTTTGCTTGTTTCAAGCAGCGCCATTTCAAAAATTGGGGACGTTTTATTTGATTATGTTAACAATTCATTCTTAGCTAGCTTGAATATGAATTCAATGGTGTTAGTTGGGGTATATCAATCACTTGAAAACATTATGGGAGTCCTTTTTAATCTTTTTGGTGGTGTGATTGCTGACCGTTTTCGTCGAAAGAAAATCATCATTTTGAGCGATTTTTTAAGTGGTCTAGCTTGTATAGCCTTGTCATTTATCAGTGATAATACATGGTTAATTTATGCGATTATTGCAGCCAATGTGTTTTTGGCATTTTTATCATCTTTTTCAACACCTGCTTATAACGCTTTTACGAAAGAAGTGGTGGAAAAAGACAATATTGCTCTACTAAATTCTTACTTGCAAACAGCGGCTACGGTTGTCAAGATTGTGATTCCAATCGTTGCGGTCGGCGTTTATCGCTTGATAGGTATTCATGGTGCTCTGCTTTTGGATGGTGTTTCCTTTATATTATCAAGCATCATTGTAGCCTTTGTTTCTCCGATTTTAGAAGAAAATACAAAAAACAGTCATTTTTCAATGGCTAGTATTTTTCAGGATTTAATCAGTGGCTTTCGTTATTTGGCACAAAAACGCCAAGTTTCGGTTTTGATTGCTCTATCGGCTTCTGTGAATTTTTTTATGGCTGCTTATAATCTATTACTGCCTTACAGCAACCAAATGTTCCCGAAAATTACTGAGAATATTTACGGAACATTTTTGACAGCTGAAGCGGTTGGTGGGCTTATTGGTGCTCTTATCAGCGGTAGGGTTAATAAAAAATTATCAACTGACTTGTTAATGACTTTCTTGGCAGTTGCTGGTTTATTTCTTGGTTTAGCACCAATTTTGTATCATATTTTTCCAAATGTTGTTTTTCTGGCGCTATCACCAGCTTTTTGTAGTATCTTTTTGACGGTCTTTAACATTCATTCTTTTTCGCTTGTTCAAAGAGAAGTTGATAGCGATTATTTGGGGCGTGTTTTGGGAATTGTCTTTACAATAGCGGTGCTCTTTATGCCTCTTGGAACAGCTATTTTTACAATCATATTGCGCCCAGACTATGAATTTAATTATTTATTCGTTGGCTTGGCGGTAATCATCTTATCTTTCATTTTCTTGGTTTTACTACGCAAAACGAATGATAAAGAATAATATTTGGTTAGAAAAAAATTTTTTAGAAAACTTTTGAAAATTATAACAGTTATTAAAAAAGAATCATTTTAACAATATAAAAAGACTTTGAAGAAGATTGCACACACAACTTTTTCAGGTCTTTTTTCTTGTATTTTTTTTGGTAAAAATAGCTGAAATTCCTTGATATGATTGACTTATTCCAAATATATGTAAGGTTTTCTAACATAAACTTAAAAAATATTGTAGAAATTTTCAAAAAAGTATTTATTTTTTAAAAGCTTAGGTGTATAATAGCTCTATCGTTGTAAAAGCGGTCACGAAATACAAAATTATCTCACTATCTTTATTTATCATTTTGGTATTTCAATAAAAAATTTTTAAGGAGGAGCATATGAAGAAAAGCTTTATTCATCAACAGCAGGAGATTTCTTTTGTCAAGAATACTTTCACTCAATATTTGATTGATAAACTTGACATCGTTGAAGTGCAAGGACCTATTCTCAGTCAGGTCGGGGATGGTATGCAAGATAATTTGAATGGTATTGAAAATCCCGTATCAGTGCACGTAAAACGTATTCCTGATGCTGAATATGAAGTTGTTCATTCACTTGCTAAGTGGAAACGTCATACCTTAGCACGTTTTGGCTTCAATGAAGGAGAAGGGCTTTTCGTACACATGAAAGCTCTCCGACCAGACGAAGAAGAATTAGATCCAATCCACTCTATTTATGTTGACCAATGGGATTGGGAAAAAGTTATTCCAAATGGTCGTCGCAACATCGAATATTTGAAAGAAACAGTTGAACAAGTTTATAAGGCTATTCGTTTGACAGAATTGGCTGTTGAAGCTCGTTTTGATATCGAAGCTGTTTTGCCTAAGAAAATCACATTCATCCACACAGAAGAATTGGTAGAACGTTATCCAGATTTGACACCGAAAGAACGTGAAAATGCTGCCGCTAAAGAATTTGGAGCAATTTTCCTTATCGGTATTGGTGGTATTTTGCCAGATGGTCAACGTCATGATGGTCGTGCACCTGACTACGATGACTGGACTTCTGAATCAGAAAATGGTTACCACGGTCTTAATGGTGATATCATTGTTTGGAATGAAGCTTTGGATTCTGCCTTTGAATTGTCATCAATGGGTATTCGTGTTGACGAGGAAGCTCTCAAACGTCAAGTTAAAATCACTGGTGACGAAGATCGTTTGCAACTAGAATGGCATAAAGCTCTTCTTAATGGTCTCTTCCCACTTACTATTGGTGGTGGTATCGGTCAATCTCGTATGGCAATGTTCTTGCTCCGTAAGAAACATATCGGAGAAGTTCAATCAAGTGTTTGGCCAAAAGAAGTTCGTGACACTTACGAAAATATTCTTTAAGTAGAAGAAATCTTATTTTAAGGACTAAGAAAAGTCGGCTAGGATAACTAGTCGGCTTTTTGATTTTGGGAATAGAAAAAGTTGTTAGAGCGAGTTTCTAACAACTTTTGTAAAATTATTTAAATTGCTTACCAAGGAAGACCTGCTGCAGCAATTTCAGCTTTTGAAGCGTATTGTCCATTTGGACGATGCCATCTGCCACGAGCATCTCTAGAGTATCCACTAGCAGCTTGTTGTTGTGCCTGTTGAGCCGCTGCCTGTTCTTGTGCTTGGCGTGCAGCTTCTTCGGCTGCAGCTTGTTCTTGAGCCTGTCTAGCGGCTTCTTCAGCCTGTCTAGCCTCTTCGGCTTTTCTTGCTTCTTCAGCTTGAGCCGCTTCCTCGGCTTCTTTAGTCTCAATAGCTGAAACAACGGCGTTAATACGATTGTTAAAATCACCTTTTTTAGCTGTGTCTGTTACCGCATCAACTTTATTTTTAGCATCGTCAACATTTTCACGAGTTTGATTAGCTTCTAAGTTTGCAACAGCAGTTTCAGCCGCTGCCTGAGCTGTCTCTTCTTGTTTTTGTGTTTCTATCACAGTCTTGACAGTTGCGATACGTTTTTTAAGCTGTTTTTTGACTTTTATATTTTTTACGGCTTTAACTTTTTTGCTAGCTAAATCAAGATTTTCTTGGGTCTGGTCCTTTTCAAGTTGTTTAACAGCTTTTTTTGCTGCTTTAGTAGCTTTATCGTCTTTTTTGGTGGTTTTACTTTTAGACTTAGTATCCGCTAAAACAACATGATTGTTTTCGACTGGTGTTGTTAAAAATCCTTGGTCTTGAGAGACTCCGATGAGGGCAGTTGTCATTAATAATATGGCGAGTTTCATTTTCTTCTTCATGTTTGATTCCTCCTGAAAAAACTTTGAATGATAAAATTTTTACACTAAAAGAATACCATTTTGGAATAATTCTGTAAATCTCTTTTTAAGGAAAAATTAAGCAAAAAATGTTTGCGTAAAAATACTATAAAAAAGCCGCTAGAGCAATCTCTAACGACTTAAAATAATCTATTATTCAAAACCACAGAGTGTTAAGCCTAAGGCTTGTGCTTCTGATAAGCTAACTGGTGTAGTGCTTTTTGAGCGATTTAAGCCACGGCAATTTGGATTGAGGTGGTAGTGGCTACCAGTTCTTGTAATGTAAACTGTTGTGGTATCTCCTGGTTGGGCAGCTGCTTGGTTTTGTTGTTGCTGTGACTGTTGAGCAGCAGCTTCAGCAGCGGCTTGTTCTTGAGCTTGTTTAGCAGCTTCGGCTTCTTTGGCTTCGATAGCTGAAACAACAGCGTTGATACGGTTGTTGAAAGCTTCCTTTTTAGTTGAATTATTTACCGCATTAACTTTATTTTTAGCGTCATCAATGTTATCACGCGATTGGTTATTTTCAAGGTTTTTAACCGCAGTTTCTGCTTTATCTTCTAGTTCTTTTTCTTTTTTAGCTTCAATGGCTGTTTTGACAGTTGCGATACGCTTTTGAAATTTCTCTTTTTTGTCAGCGTCTGTAACAGCGTCAACTTTACTTGTTGCTAAATCAAGATTAGCCTGCGTTTGGTCTTTCTCGAGATTTTTTACGGCAGTTTCTGCACTGTTTTCAATCTCTTTAGTCTTTTGAACTTCTTTTTTGCCGACTTCAATGTAATCAGCGTTTTCTTCTTTAAAATCAGCCAGTTCATCTTGGCTATCTTTTAAGTCTGATTTGGCTTGTTTGACATCTTGGCTAAGCTGTTCAATCTTATCCTCTGCTTGGGATAATTCTTGACTTTGGTTACCTTGACTAGAAAAACTAGCAATCAATAATACCGATAAAATGGTAATGGCAAGATTTTTCTTGTCTTTAAAGAATGTTTTAAAATTCATCATAACTCCTTTATCCTAAAAAACTTTGACAATTAAAATTATCACAACAATCATATCAAATCTCATTTTTAGTGTAAAGATGACTTGATCATTTTTTAAGGTATTTTATTTGAATTTTGCTATAATGGTTGTTATGAGAGTTGTAGCAGGAAAATTTGGTGGGCGTCCTTTAAAGACGCTAGATGGAAAAATTACGCGCCCGACAACAGATAAGGTTAAAGGTGCTATTTTTAATATGATTGGTCCATTTTTTGATGGTGGACGTGTTTTAGATTTGTTTTCTGGTAGTGGAAGTTTAGCGATTGAAGCTATTTCACGCGGAATGGATGAAGCTGTATTGGTTGAACGCAATCGTCAAGCGCAAGCTATTATTTTAGAAAATATCAAAATGACAAAGTCTGAGCAGCAATTTCATTTGTTAAAAATGGATGCTAATAAGGCAATTGGCGTTGTCAGCGGACCGTTTGATTTGGTGCTTTTAGACCCACCATATGCTAAGGAAGAAATTGTCAAAAATATTACGGAATTAGAAGAAGCAGGGCTTTTGTCTGAGGATGTCATGCTGGTTTGTGAGACGGATAAGGCTGTTGATTTACCAGAAGAAATTTCAAATTTTGGCATCTGGAAACAAAAAACATATGGCATTAGTAAGGTTACGGTATATGTTAGGTAGAATTGAGTGATTTTATCACTAATGGAGGCAATATGGCTAAAATTGGTTTATTTACGGGGTCTTTTGACCCTGTGACAAATGGGCATCTTGATATCATAGCGCGTGCAAGCAAGTTGTTTGACACACTTTTTGTGGGCATTTTTTACAATAAAGATAAGAATGGCTTCTTTAGCGTTGACGAGAGACGGCAGATGTTAGAAGAAGCACTGCAAGAATTTCCGAACGTTAAAGTGATTACGGCGCGTGATTCTTTGGTGGTGGATATTGCCAAGCGTTTAGAAGTTAGTTATCTCGTGCGAGGTCTCCGTAATGGGAAAGATTTAGAATACGAGGCTGATTTAGCGTTTTATAATCATTATCTGGCATCAGAGATTGAGAGTGTTTTTTTATTGAGCTCTCCTGATTTGGTTCATGTCTCATCAAGTCGCATCCGTGAATTGATTTATTTCCATTCAGATATTTCGGATTTTGTGCCAACAAGTGTTGTCAAAAAAGTGGAGGAAAAATATGGCAATCTTAAAAAGATTTAAAGAGATTTTGAAAAAGTTGGGTCGTATTTTATATCGCTTTAAGTGGTGGATATTAGGTGTTGTAGGCATTGTTTTTTTACTATTTAGCTTGTTGTATCCGCTTGATTACTATATTGAAATGCCTGGTGGTGCTTATGATATTCGTAGCGTTTTAACGGTTGATAATAAGGAAGATGACGAAGATGGCTCTTATAATTTTGTGGCTGTCACGGTTAGTCAGGCGACCTTGGCACAATTGGTTTATGCTTGGTTAACTCCCTACACAGAAATTTCGACAGCCGCAGATGTGACTGGTGGTTATAGCAATGCTGATTATCTTCGTATCAATGAGTATTACATGGAAACCTCTCAAAATACAGCGACTTATCAAGCCTTAACCTTGGCAGGAAAGGAAGCGACGCTTGATTATCAAGGGGTTTATGTTTTAAATGTTAGTGATAATTCGACGTTTAAAGGGATTTTGAATATCGCTGATACGGTAACTGGGGTTAACGGTCAGACATTTAACAGCTCGGCAGAATTAATGGCCTATGTGGCTGATTTGGATTTAGGGTCTGAGGTAACAGTTCAATATACATCAGACGGCGAAGCAAAAGAAGCCACAGGAAAAATTATTGAATTGTCAAATGGAAAAAATGGTATCGGAATCGGTTTGGTAGATCATACGTCGGTGTCATCAGATGTTGATGTTGATTTTGATACGAGTGGTGTCGGTGGTCCAAGTGCTGGTTTGATGTTTACGCTTGATATTTATGACCAATTAAATAGTGAAGATTTGCGTAAAGGTCGTAAAATTGCTGGTACAGGTACGATTGAATCAGATGGTTCAGTCGGGGATATTGGTGGCGCAGCACTTAAAGTTGTTGCTGCTGCTAAAGCTGGTGCGGATATTTTCTTTGTTCCAAATAACCCTGTGGATGAGGAAACATTGAAAAAAGATCCTGATGCAAAAACGAACTATGAAGAAGCTGTCGAAGCTGCTAAAGACCTCGATACCGATATGAAAATCGTCCCAGTAACAACCGTCCAAGAAGCAATTGACTATCTACGAAACAATGATTAAAACGAAAACATCTCTGTGAATACGGAGATGTTTTTTGTTCACTTTAAATTAATTTTTTCTTAAGCTTCATTGGGTAAAATTTCCTTAAAATGTAGCAGTAGATTAGTAATAATAGATAGGAGGGAGTTATGACGAACTGGCAAAAGCGATTTGTGATTTGGTTTAATCTTGCCATTTTATTTATTTTTTTAGATGTGACTTTGTTGATATTTATTCGGTCGATTAATAGTGATGGTGTTTATCAGACAATGCAAATGAAATGGCTAACGTTTTTAATGTGGATTCTCTGTTATGCTTTTGTTTGGATGTGTCAGGGTGTGGGGTATATGTTTTTTAAACACATTAAACAAGCAAGAAAACAAGAAGATAGGCATGTGGTTTAATAGTAGATAATGAGTTGGATTTACAGAATCTGATTCATTTTTTATGCTTAGTTTAATAAAAATAATGCTTTAAATAGGTGCAAATGTGCTAATTTTTAAAATGATTATAATTAACGAGTCGTTTTATTTACGAATTCTTAAGAAAAGTGTTATAATACACATAATTTTAAGGAGGAGATTTTTATGTCAAAAAAATTCTTTGCAGAACTAATTGGGACATTTGTTTTGGTTTTTCTTGGGACAGGAGCAGCTGTCTTGGGCGGCGGAGCAGATAGTGTTGTTGGCTATGCGTCGATTGCATTGGCATTTGGCTTAACGATTGTGGCTTCTGCTTACAGTATTGGTACAGTTTCAGGTGCGCATTTGAATCCAGCGGTTTCGATTGCAATGTACTTGAATAAACGTATTGATAGTAAGGAACTTGGTACTTATATTTTAGGACAGGTTGTGGGAGCACTTCTTGGCAGTTTTGCACTTTTGGTCATTACTGGTGATAATGCTACTTTAGGGCAAAATGTTGTTGCGGATGGCTACAGTCTTGTGACAGGCTTCTTAGTAGAAGTGATTCTAACCTTTATCTTTATTCTAGTTATTTTAACGGTAACTTCGAGTCGAAAAGGCAATGCTCAGTTGGCAGGTTTGGTTATTGGATTGACCTTGACGTTAATTCATTTTGTTGGTATTCC
Organism: Streptococcus gallolyticus subsp. gallolyticus DSM 16831; assembly: GCF_002000985.1. Classification (NCBI taxonomy): domain Bacteria; kingdom Bacillati; phylum Bacillota; class Bacilli; order Lactobacillales; family Streptococcaceae; genus Streptococcus; species Streptococcus gallolyticus. Next base: position 599,953 of record NZ_CP018822.1, read on the forward strand.
AGTAACGGGTATGTCAGCTAATCCAGCACGTAGTTTAGCGCCAGCGCTTTTGGCAGGTGGAGATGCTTTAAGTCAAATTTGGATTTTCATCTTGGCACCAATTGTTGGTGGAGTTCTAGCTTCTATTGTTTCGCAAAGTTTACTTGAAACAGAATAACATATGATAATCTGCATTAGTTTTAACTAGTGCAGTTTGTGTGTACAGATGTTTTTTAAAGGGCTTTCATTTAGGATGTTAATTAAAAAGAGTAAAAGGAGATGTAAAAAATGATGATTAAGTTTCGGAGAAGTAGGCATGTCGGCTAAAGGTAAGCGGTTATTGGTAGTGATAACGCTACTTGGTATCACGACAGTTTGTTCTGTTATTGGCTATCATGTTTACCGCCGTAACGATTTTAAAAGGGCTTATGAACATGGAACGTTATTTGAGCAGCTAGATGTGTTAATGAACAGTCAACGTTATGTAACTGTTATTGAAGAGGCTGGCTATGAAGTGGATAAAGTTGATTACGTCATGTATAATTGGATTGTAACGCTCACGACAACTGGTACGCCAGCGATTACGATTGAGTCATCAAGCGATAGTAGTGCCTTTTTTGTGACATTTGAAACGACTGAAGATGAGCAAGAAGTGTCGGTTTATTTTGAGTTAGATGGTGATTTTAATATCGCTTATCAAACGGTAAGAGATGCTCAAGGAAATGATGTTGCTATAACAACGACGCAACAGACGAAATTACTCAATATCGTCAAAAAAGAAGTAAGAAAGATGCTTAAAACGATTTATCGGACAATGTATCCTTAAAAAGTAGTAGGATGAGTTAGATTTTTAAAGTCTGGCTTATTTTTTTGTGATAAAAATGGCTTAAAAACGCTAGAATATCACTATTTACGCGGAAAATGCTATAATAAAATTATGACAGAAAAGCTAACGATTTTACATTTAAATGATTGGCATTCGCATTTTGAAACCTATCCAAAATTAAAACGATTCTTCCAAGATTATGCTGACCAAGATGCTGAGGTTATCAAGATTGATGTTGGTGACAATATTGATCGTTGGCATCCGATGACTGATGCAACGCAAGGAAAATATAATGTTCAATTGATGAATGAGCTAGGCATTGATTTTGCGACAATTGGGAATAACGAAGGCATTGGACTGGCTAAAACGATGCTCAATCAAGTCTACGAAAGTGCCAATTTTGATGTGATTTTAGGAAATTTAGAGGATAAAGCAGGGCGTCCAACATGGGCTAAGCCTTACAAGATTTATGAGACAGCTCTTGGAACCAAGATTGCCTTTCTAGCCTACACTTTTCCTTATTACCTGACGTATGAACCAGGTGGTTGGCAAGTGTTGGACCCAATCACATGCTTAAAGCGTGATTTGGAAATTCCAGAGGTCAAATCAGCAGATTTCCATATTTTATTGAGTCATCTTGGTTTGCCATTGGATGAAAAAATCACCGCAGAAGTGCCAGAAATTGACTTGATTATTGGTGCTCACACGCATCATGTCTTTGAGGACGGTGCTTGTCTTAACGGCACTTATTTAGCGGCTGCTGGAAAATATGGTCAGTTTGCTGGTGAAATCAACTTGACCTTTGAGCACCATGAGCTGAGCGATATCACCATTCATGCCCACGAAACGAGTCATATGCCAAGTAAGCCTGGTGATAAAAAATGGATAGAAACAGTTGAAGCGAATGGCCGCAAACTGTTAAGCCAAGAAGTAGTCAAATCTTTTGACCATGAATTAAGCCTTGATGAGTCAGGTCAAATCGTTATGGCAGCAATGAAAGAATACGCTAATGCAGATATTGCCATGATAAATTCTGGTTTAGTGGTGACCCCATTTTCTAAAAAGGTCACCAAGGATACACTACAGCATTCCTTACCACATCAAATGCGTTTGGCAAGACTAGAAGTGACGACTGACGAATTAACGACGATTTGCCAAGACGTCTTTTCACAAGCAGAATTGTTAGCTAATCAACAAATCCGTGGCATGGGCTTTCGCGGAAAGGAATTTGGTAGGGTTTTAACTAGCGGCTTTGATTACAAAAATGGAAAAATAGTGTATAATAAAAAGGTTACGAATGAAAAGGACACTATCAGTTTAGTCTTAGTTGACCAATATTACTTTGCACGTTATTTTGAGACCATAAAATCTCACCAAGCAGAGTTACTTTTTCCCGAATTACTACGTGAACTGGTAGAGACCTACCTAAAAAAATAATATGAATTTTAGCGATTAAGAGAGGAGACCGATGAGAAAAGATATCTCTCCTGAAATGTACAATTACAATAAATTTCCTGGTCCGCAATTTGTGGTGTTCTCTGACCGTGTCAAGAGTGATGATATTGAATTGTTAATTTTGGAAAATGAGAAGAATGCTTTTGATGCAACTGTTTTTAGTCAACGTTTTTCAGAAATTTTACTAAAATACGATTATATTGTCGGTGATTGGGGAAATGAACAGTTACGTTTGAAGGGATTTTACAAGGATGACCGAGATGTTAAGAAAACAAATCGCATCTCACGTCTAGACGATTACATTAAGGAATATTGTAATTTTGGTTGTGCTTATTTTGTGCTTGAAAATTTAGAGCCTCGTCGTGTTAAATCTGACGACGATAAGCCAACGAAACGTCATAAATCACAAAAACGCTCATCACAGAAAAAGAAATCAGAACCTAAAAAATCTGACCGCTCGGCAAATAAACATTTTAAGAGCCAAAAACGTAAAGATACAAAAGTACGTGGTGAACGTCAACAAAAACGAGAACAACAAAAAGAAATTCAATCGGCAAAAAAACAATTTGTGATTCGCCGAAAAGAGAAATAGGAAGGATTTGGTATTTACAGAATGCAAACAGAAACTAAGGACATGAAGCCCTCGATTTACGTTTTAACACGTGATGAATTGATTGAATGGGCAATCGAACACGGGGAAAAGAAATTCCGTGCGACACAAATTTGGGATTGGCTTTACCGTAAACGTGTCCAATCTTTTGAAGAAATGACAAACATCTCAAAAGATTTTATTGCTGTTTTGAATGAAAACTTCTGCGTGAATCCTTTGAAACAACGTGTGGTTCAAGAAGCTTCTGACGGAACAGTCAAATATTTGTTTGAATTGCCTGATGGCATGTTGATTGAAACAGTATTGATGCGCCAGCATTATGGCTTATCAGTCTGTGTGACATCACAAGTTGGTTGTAACATGGGGTGCTCATTCTGCGCTAGCGGATTGATTAAAAAACAGCGTGATTTGACAAGTGGCGAAATTACATCACAAATCATGATGGTACAAAAATATTTTGATGAACGTGGTCAAGATGAGCGTGTGAGTCACGTGGTTGTCATGGGAATTGGTGAACCATTTGACAATTACAACAATGTTTTACGCTTCCTACGTACGATTAATGATGACAATGGTTTAGCAATTGGTGCGCGTCATATTACGGTTTCAACATCAGGTTTAGCACATAAAATCCGTGATTTTGCCCACGAAAGCTTGCAAGTGAACCTTGCTGTGTCACTTCACGCGCCAAACAACGAATTGCGTTCACAAATCATGCGTGTCAACCGTTCATTCCCGCTTGAAAAACTTTTTGCAGCGATTGAATATTACGTTGAAACAACAAATCGTCGTGTGACATTTGAGTATATCATGCTAAATGAAGTCAATGATTTTCCAGAAAATGCGCAAGAATTGGCTGATTTGACGAAGAAAATCCGCAAGTTGTCTTATATTAACTTGATTCCGTACAACCCAGTATCAGAGCATGACCAATACAGCCGTTCAAGTAAAGAACGTGTGGCTGCTTTTTACGATGTTCTCAAGAAAAATGGGGTTAACTGTGTCGTTCGTCAAGAACACGGAACTGATATTGATGCAGCTTGTGGACAGTTGCGCTCAAATACTATGAAACGTGACCGTCAAAAAGCCGTTGCTGAAAAAACAAACTAATGATGTCAAGATTTTTGGATAAGACTGCTGAATTAACGCCACTGGGACATCGGATTATAAAGGTGCTTGTGGTTTTATACGCCATAGCCATTTGTTTGATGTGCTTTAGCCCACAAACGACCATTGATGGCATTGAAACACCAAATATCATTTATTACGGTCGTTTACGTTTCTTGCTTGTGCCGTTTAACACGTTTGTTGGATTTAGCCAATTAGATGGATTTTTGGAGATTTTTTGGGTAATTGCGCAAAATGTGATGAATATTTTTCTGCTTTTTCCCTTAATGCTAGGGGTGGTAGCATTATGTCCAAAATTGAGAACATGGCAAAGAGCTACGTTATTGGCGTTTATTATCAGTCTTTGCATTGAAACTACGCAGCTTGTGGTGGATTTGCTGTACAATGCTAATCGTGTTTTTGAAATTGATGACCTTTGGACAAATACCTTGGGTGGTTTGCTAGCCTTTTTAGCTTATCAGTGGTTTGTCAAACGATATCAGAAATATCAAAGAGAAAATTAGGTTATAAAGAGTGAGATGACTATTTTCCAATGAATAGTTGTCTTGCTCTTTTATTATTGAAGTCGTGTTTTAGTTTGCGTGGTGTGAGATAATGCTAAGATGAGTTGAAGAGGAAATATAACTTGACTTGGAGTTTACTCCAAGGTGTATAATAGCAGCTAGAAAGCAGGTTTTATGAAAATTATAAAAGATCTCTGGTGGTTTTTTCGTCAGGAGAAAAGGCGCTATCTTATTGGGATTATTTCTCTGAGTTTGGTGGCGGTTTTAAACCTTATTCCACCTAAAGTTATGGGAACAGTTATCGACCGTGTGACGGCGGGCGATTTAACACACTCTGAATTACTATTAAATTTATTGTGGCTAGTCTTATCAGCAGTTGCCATGTATTTTTTGCGTTACATTTGGCGCATGTACATTTTTGGAACGTCTTATCGTTTGGGGCAAATTATGCGTTTTAGGCTTTTTGACCATTTCACAAAAATGTCACCGAGTTTTTATCAAAAATACCGAACAGGTGATTTGATGGCGCATGCAACGAATGATATTAATGCCTTGACACGTTTAGCTGGTGGTGGTGTGATGTCAGCAGTTGATGCCACGATTACAGCCATGGTAACCTTAATTACCATGTTTTTTACGATTTCTTGGCAAATGACCTTGGTTGCCATTATTCCGTTGCCGTTCATGGCTTATGCAACCAGTCGTTTAGGACGTCAAACGCACAAGGCGTTTAGTCAATCTCAAGCGGCTTTTTCAGAGCTTAATAACAAGGTTCAAGAGTCGGTTTCTGGTATCAAGGTGACTAAATCTTTTGGTTATCAAGATGATGAGTTACAGTCTTTCCAAGAGACCAATGAAATGACTTTCAAGAAAAATATGACGACCATGAAGTATGATGTCATGTTTGACCCTTTGGTGCTTTTATTTATCGGAGCAAGCTATGTGTTAACGTTATTTATGGGAGCAATCATGGTTGCGGCTGGTCATGTGACGGTCGGTAGTCTGGTAACGTTTATTACTTACTTAGATATGCTTGTCTGGCCTTTGATGGCGATTGGTTTTTTATTCAATATGGTGCAACGTGGATCGGTTTCCTATGAGCGAATTAGTCAACTATTGCAACAAGAATCAGATGTTAAAGAAGCCGAAAATCCACTCCCAACGATTAAAAATGGGCGTTTGGTTTACGATATCGATGCTTTTCACTATGAAAATGAAGAAACGCTTGCGGATATTCATTTTGCGCTTGAACAAGGTCAGACTTTGGGCTTAGTTGGGCAAACAGGTTCTGGAAAGACAACTTTAATTCGCTTGCTACTGCGGGAATATGATTTGCAAGAGGGACAAATCACGCTTGACGGGCATGATATTAGAGAATATCGATTGGCTGATTTACGTCGCTTGATTGGCTATGTTCCCCAAGACCAATTTTTATTTGCGACGAGTATTTTAGAAAATATTCGTTTTGGGAATCCGAAAAGCTCTTTGGCGCAGGTTGAAGCAGCGGCTAAATTAGCAAGGGTTTATGACGATATTGTAGCAATGCCTGACGGTTTTGAGACAGTGATTGGTGAAAAGGGTGTCAGTTTGTCTGGTGGGCAAAAGCAACGTATTGCCATGAGTCGTGCCATGATTCTTGACCCTGATATTTTGATTTTAGATGATTCTCTTTCAGCGGTTGATGCCAAGACCGAGCATGCGATTATTGAAAATCTTAAAGAAACACGGCAGAATAAGTCAACGATTATCACGGCGCATCGTTTAAGTGCAGTGGTTCATGCTGATTTGATTTTGGTGCTGCAAGACGGGCATATTATTGAGCGTGGTCGTCACGAGGAACTTATTGAACAAGGTGGTTGGTACGCTGATACCTATGAAGCTCAACAATTAGAAATGGAAGGAGATGCTGATGAAGAATAATGCAAATCAATGGCGGGTTTTTAAGCGTCTCATGAGCTATCTCAAACCATATAAATTTTTAACAATCTTGGCTTTAGCTTTGCTATTGTTGACGACGGTGGTAAGAAGTGTCATTCCTTTGATTGCTTCTTACTTTATCGACCATTTTTTGACTGATATGAATCAGACAGCCATGTTGATTTTGGTTGGTTATTATCTCATGTATGTCTTGCAGACGATTATCCAATATTTAGGGAATTTCTATTTTGCGCGTGTGTCATACAGCGTTGTCCGAGACATTCGTCGAGATGCCTTTGCCAATATGGAAAAACTGGGAATGGCTTATTTTGACCAGACGCCAGCAGGTTCGATTGTGTCGCGTTTGACCAATGATACGGAAGCTGTCAGTGATATGTTTTCAGGGATTTTGTCTAGTTTTATTTCAGCGATTTTCATTTTCACGGTAACGTTATTGACCATGTTAAGATTGAACGCTGTTTTGACGGGCTGGGTTGCCATTTTTCTCCCCTTTATTTTTATTTTGGTTAATCTTTATCGTAAGAAGTCGGTTGCAGTCATTGAAAAGACACGTGCTTTGTTGTCGGATATTAACAGTAAACTTTCTGAGAGTATTGAAGGGATACGTATCATTCAATCTTTTAGTCAAGAGGACCGTTTGAAAGACGAATTTGAAGCGATTAATGAGGAGCATGTGCTCTATGCTAATCGTTCCATGGCGTTAGATAGTCTTTTTCTTCGCCCAGCTATGTCGCTGTTAAAACTCCTTGCTTATGCTATTTTAATGGCTTATTTTGGTTTTCGTGGCATGGAAATTGGGATTTCAGCAGGGTTAATGTACGCTTTCATTCAGTATGTTAATCGATTATTTGACCCTTTGATTGAAGTGACGCAGAATTTTTCAACGCTACAAACGTCAATGGTTTCAGCTGGTCGTGTGTTTGATTTGATTGATGAACGGCAGTACGAACCTGAACAGAAAAATGGCGAAGCAACCGTGCAAGCTGGGAATATTGAATTTAAAAATGTCAGCTTTTCTTATGACGGTGAACGCCAAATTTTAGATAATATCTCATTTAAGGTAAATCAAGGCGAAACGATTGCCTTTGTTGGCTCGACAGGTTCTGGCAAATCATCGATTATCAATGTTTTCATGCGCTTTTATGAATTTCAGTCTGGAGAAGTTTTGCTTGACGGCGTTGATATTCGTGAGTATCCTAAAGAAGAGTTGCGCCGTAATATCGGTCTCGTTTTGCAAGACCCTTTCTTATATCATGGTACAATTAAGTCCAATATCAAGATGTATCAGGATATTTCAGACGAAGCTGTTCAAGCCGCTGCGGCATTTGTAGATGCTGACCAATTCATTCAAAAATTACCTGAAAAATACGAGACAAAAGTCACCGAACGTGGTTCGAGTTTTTCAACAGGGCAACGTCAATTATTAGCCTTTGCAAGAACCGTGGCTAGTCAGCCTAAAATCCTTATCCTTGATGAAGCGACAGCCAACATTGATTCTGAAACTGAAACCATTGTTCAAGAATCATTGAAAAAAATGCGCCAAGGTCGGACAACGATTGCTATTGCGCACCGTTTGTCAACGATTCAAGATGCTAATTGCATTTACGTGCTGGACAAAGGCAAGATTATCGAATCTGGCAGTCATGACGAACTCCTTAGCCAAAAAGGCACTTACTATCGCATGTATCAATTACAAGCAGGCATGATGGAAAACTAAGGGAGTGAGACAAATGAAGTCTCCAGTGGAGACTTTATTCATGAGTCTAAAAAGCAAAAAGCGAAGTTTCGCAGAAACTTGATTTTCAGCAAGTCTTAATTTCTTGTTGCTGACCTAAAACGGTCTATCCCCAGATTGTTGAAGTCCAAACCACTGCGTCTTGTAAATAATAACTATGTAAACAAAGAAGCTGAGCACTTTTTGTCCCAGCTTCTTTTTTAGTCTCCAAAACATGACAAAAGTCATGTGATGTTATGACATTATGAGCTAAAAAGCTTGGCTATTTTTTCATAAAATAAATTTATCACAGATGAGAAAATTGGAGATAATGAAATGATAACAGTTGAGAATTTATCTAAAACAATTAAAGGAAAGCCGATTTTGCAAGATATTTCCTTTGAAGTAGGTGCTGGAGATTGTGTGGCATTGATTGGTCCTAATGGCCTGGCAAAACAACCTTGATGTCATGCTTGTTAGGTGATTTGAAAATCAGCAAAGGAAAGATAGTCATCAATGCTTTAGCACCGAAAAGTCAGCAATTAAAAGAAATCGTCGCCGTGTTACCACAGGAAAATCGTTTGCCGCAAAAGTTAAGAGTGTCTGAACTCATTGAATTTTTCAAGTCCATTGCCAAGACACCTTTAGCAGACCAAGAAATTGATAAGATTTTACAATTTAGCGAGGAACAAAAAGCACAATTGACAGAGAAATTGTCTGGTGGACAAAAACGCTTATTAGCATTTGCCTTATGCCTCATTAGCCAACCAAAAATTCTTTTCTTAGACGAACCAACGGCAGCAATGGATACCTCAACACGTCAGCATTTTTGGCAGATTATCCAAAGTCTGAAAGCAAAGGGCGTAACGATTTTTTATTCGAGCCATTATATTGAAGAAGTGGAACATACGGCAGAACGCATTTTGGTCTTGCATCATGGAAAATTGCTGCGTGATACGACACCGTTTGCCATGCGAGAAGCTGAACACGAAAAACAGTTGACTTTACCAAAAAACTTTTTGTCGATAGTGGAAAAATTACCACATATTGATAATATTGAACTGAAAAACGACACGGTGACATTCATGACTAAAGAAATTGATAGTGTCTGGCAGAAATTGCAAGAGCAAGGTTGTCAGATTGCCGATATTGAAATTCAAAATAAAACGTTATTAAACACATTGTTTGACCAAACACAGGAGGATGAAAAATGATTGCTTTATTGAAAATTGAATGGATTAAAACATGGCGTTTTTGGATGACCTTTGTTTTGTCGATTGGTATGCCTGTTTTCTTTTTCTTGTTTTTCTCAGGTATGGAACTGTCGTCGAATCCTGAAGAACAAAAAGAGCTTGTGACAGCTTATATGCTGACAATGACTGCTTTTTCTATGTCAAGTTTTGGATTTTTCTCATTTCCAGCTATGCTTGTTGAGGATAAAACAAGCTATTGGTTGACTTATATTGAACATTCTTCTGTTCCTATTTGGCAGTATTATTTGGCAAAAGTGATTCGTGTTTTGTTTTGCTTCTTACTTTCTATCGTGGCGACTTTTTTATTTGGAGCTATTTTCCGCGGGGTGAGCATGCCACTTAGTCGTTGGTTTGGAGCAGGTGCTTTGTTATTAGTATCAAGTTTTCTTTTCTTAGCATTTGGGCTATTGATTTCACAAATTAAATCACAACAATTAATGACGATTGTCGGAGATATTTCTTTTATTGGTTTAGCCATTATCGGTGGTTCATGGATGCCAATTGAGAATTTCCCAGACTGGATGCAAAAGATTTCTAAAGTAACACCAGTTTATCATGTGAATCAATTGGTGACACAGTTTGCTCAAAAAGGAGAGGTAAACGGCAAGTCCTTGATTATCATACTCGGCTATGTCATAATAATAGCAGCATTAGCGCTTATGATTAAGAATAAAACTGAGGTTAAATGATGTTGAAAAGAATTAGGGGCATTCATCCGTTATTTTATATGCCATTAGCATTCCTAGCATTCCCCGTTTTAGGGGTATTCTTTTTTGATTACCCAACTTGGACACTTGGGATAACTTTTCTGTTTTTACTAAGCTATTTATTTCTCACACATTTTGAAGAAAATATCCTAACAAACCTTTGCTGGATTTTTATGCTACTTTATGTTGTTTATATGACCATTTATGTAGATGGTGGCATGATGTGGTTTACCTTTTATTTTAATAGTTTGCTAGTTTTTCGATTTCAAGATAACTACGCTTCCTTTCGATTTCTCGCTTATGATTTAGCAATGCTGTTTATGACTATTGCTGGTGTCAGTTTGGCAGATGACTTATCGTCACAGGTAATGATTTTTTTGGTTCCTGTTGTCAATTATGGCATTTTAGTTTATTGGATGGATGATCGAAAAAATGAAATTCAACGAAAAGCAATCATGGAAAAGAATAGCACTATTAATCTTTTATTGGCTGAAAATGAGCGAAACCGTATTGGGCGTGATTTGCATGATACTTTGGGGCACGTTTTTGCGGCAATGACCTTAAAAACAGAATTAGCACTCAAGCAATTGGAAAAAGGCAAATATGACCTTGTCAAAAAAGAGTTGGAAGAATTGAATCAAACCAGCCGTTCTTCCATGCATGATGTCAGAAACATTGTCAATAATCTCAAATTCAGAACGGTGAGCGAAGAGATTGAGCATTTGAATGAGTTTTTTGCTATGACAGATATTGATTATCAGCTGCAAAATGATTTGAATGTGGAAGCCATGGCACCCTTGATGCAGTCAAGTATCGGTATGATTTTGCGTGAATTAAGCAATAATGTTATCAAGCACAGCCAAGCGCAAACTTGCCGTATTCACCTTTTTGAAAACCAAGAAAAATTAGTGATGACCATTACAGATGATGGAGTTGGTTTTGACGACTTAACAGGAAATGAATTAAAATCCATTCGTGACCGTTTGCTGTTGGTCAAGGGAGATGTGGAGATTTTATCCCAAGTTAAACCAACCATGATTCAAGTTAGTATCAGTTCAAAGGAGAATTAAGATGAAATTGTTAGTTGCCGAGGACCAATCCATGTTGCGAGACGCACTGTGCCAATTGCTTCTTATGGAAGATGATGTTGATGAGATTTTGCAAGCAGGAGATGGCGCGCAAGCTATTGGCATATTGCAAGTGGAAAATGTTGATGTGGCTATCCTTGATGTGGAAATGCCGAAAAAATCAGGTCTGGATGTTTTGGAATGGATTCGAAAACATAAGGAAATGAAAGTGATTATTGTGACCACGTTTAAGCGCGTGGGCTATTTTGAACGAGCCGTTAAGGCAGGTGTTGACGCTTATGTCCTAAAAGATCGCTCAACATCAGAACTCATGACGACCATTCACACGGTGCTTGCCGGGAAAAAGGAATACTCACCAGAGCTCATGGAAACCATGATGACCCAAGATAACCCACTTAGCCAACAAGAAAAACGCATATTACAATTAATATCACTTGGCAAAACAAACCAAGAAATCGCTGATACCCTTTACCTCTCAAACGGAACTGTCCGAAATTACATCTCATCTATCCTTAACAAATTATCCGCCAACAACCGCGTAGAAGCCACAAGAATCGCCGAAGAACACGGATGGGTGTAGGGGGAAATGAAAACTTATCCAATACTGCTAAGCTAGCAGATAATAGTATTTGGTTTATTTGTGAATAGAAAAATCCCTTGTAAGCTTAAGCTTACAAGGGATTTATGTTAGAGTACAAATGTTGTGATAAAGGTGGTTATATTCAACGACATTGCATTGAAAATCTCCCATTTCACCTTTAAGCAGAAAACTTGAAAATTAGTTAAGTCCAAATGAAGCAGAGTCTTGTGCATCACGTTCTGCAACAGTTTCAGCATAATTGTTCAATTGTTGATTGATGCTTGCAAGTAATTCTTCAAATTTTTGAACTTGAGTATAAAGCTGATTGTATTGTTCAAGATAAGCGTTGAAAGCTTGACCTTTCCATTCTTCAGCAATTTGGCTATTCATGCTGTTAACAGATTGAATAGCTTGCTCAATTTGTTCTTTAGAACGTGTGTAGACTTGAGCTTGTTCCTTAAGTTGTTCTGGCGTTACGCTAATAGCGGTCATAAAAATCTCCTTTAAATTTTATTTTTTTATAAAATTATACCGTTTTATTTTTATTTGTAAAGTATTTAGTCAAAAAATAATATTTAATTTTCGAATTTAGCAAGTTTTTTTAGTTAAAAATAGCCCATTATATGCGATTTGGGTATTGGTATGTTGCTAAAAAAAATGGTATAATTATTAGACGTAAATAAATGGGAGATTTATACGAGGGATATAGTCGTGAAAAAATTAACATTGGGAGTTTTTTTAGTTTTTTTATTAATAAATACACAATCTGTTTTAGCAGAAGACGGTAATTTGAATTTAAATACGGATTCTATCGCTAACACTGAGCAAAAATCAGCAGGTAATAGCATTGAAGAACTTTATGCCCCTAACCTTTTTCTGGATAGGACGCAGAAAGTTGTTGACAAAGAACATCAAGATGAAGAAGAGATGTTAGAAACTGCTGAAAGTCGACTTTTTACTAGTGATAACCAACAATCTAATTATTATCACTTAGATACAGAGTCGATTGATGAAAAGCAATTTGTTGATTATCAAGTTGATGAAAGTTACACAGTAGCCAGTGTTGAGAATAGTCAAAAGAAGTCGTATATGAATTCAATTGTCGTTTTTTGCTTTTTTGTTTTGATGACAATATTTGGAGTTTTTTTGGGAAGGATACGTTATGGCATTCGAAAACATTGATATAACAATTGAGTATCAGAATAAGCAAATTGATTTACGTATTTCTCGTGGATTAACCCTTATCAGACTCGAAGAACTGCTAAAAGAATTAAATATTTTAGAGCAGCTTGGGCTGAATGAAGATTCTGATAAGAAATGGGAACTTCACTTGAAAAATAAAAATATTACTGTGAATCGTTTTGAAATGTTAGTCAATTTTCCACTTGGAAATGGGGATATTTTGGAGATAGAAACTTATGATATTTGAGTATAATCATCTTAAACTTGTAGAAAAAGAGAATTATTTAACTGTAACTGTACAACCAGCTGATTATGACCGTAAAAGTCAAACTTTTATTGAAAATTATGTTAATGCCGAGATTTCATTTGTAGAAAATGGAGAACTTGTTCTTTCGTATGCTATCCCAGAGTTTTCAAAGAGCTTGAAAGATTGTATTGCAGAGGCAAAAACAGATTTGGAACGTTATTCTTTAGCACAAAAAATGGCTGCTATTGTTACTAATAAAAGTGATTTTAACATCATTTACCTTCACCCACAGAATATTTATATCTCAGGAAATGATGTTAAACTGTTGCATTATGGTATTACTAATATTTTAGCACCACAAACGTTTCAAACGGAACATTACTTGAACGTTTATAAAGCTTTGATAGCTTCAATTTTACTACCTAAGATAAATTTTGATTTAGCAATCGAAGGGCTTGATGCTATTCGTGAAAACATTGCTGAAAAGATTAATGCTTTCGACTCAATCGAATCAATTAATCAATTTGTCAGTGAAGAGTTTCATAAATTAGAGCAAAAAAATAAGCAAAATAATATACAGGTTAATAAAAAACGTTGGAGAATTTTGTTAGTTACAGCGGTGATTCTAACTTTAGCAACTTTAACTTTAGGTGTTTTCACTTATAGATCTTACACGAGAGACTTGCCATTAAAGAATGCGGTTATAAAAGCTCAATCAGCTTTTATGGCAACAGATTATGATAAAACGATTGATGCTTTAGACTCTTATAGTGTCAATCGACTTCCAAAATCTGCCAAGTATGTTTTAGCGACTAGCTTTGTAAAATTAGATAATCTCAGCTCTGAGCAAACAGAAGCGGTGCTCAACACAATTACACAATCTTCAGATGACATGATTTTAAACTATTGGATTTATTTGGGACGTGGAGATTTAGAAAAAGCACTTGATGTGGCACAAAATATTGGAGATACGCAGTTAATTTTACACGCTTATACAAATTTGTATGAAAAAATAAAAGCAGATACAGATATGAGTGGTTCAGAAAAACAAAAGAAACTGAAAGAATACGAAAAAGAAATTAGTGAGCTTTCAGATGAGCTCAACGAAACAACAAGTTCACAATCAAGTGGGGAAGAATGATTTATGATTCAAAATGATAATATGACTTACTATCACCATTTGGGAGATTATTTGGGAGAAGAGATAACTTCAAAAGCCTTTTTAGTGTGTTTGTCTGATAAGTTATCATATATGCAATTTTCAGATGATGTTCCTCTTAGTTTTGAAGGGGTTCGTTATAGTCTTCAAAATGGCGATATTTTCCGAAATGGTGATAAATTAGAAGGGCATAAAATACAAGACAATCAGGTAGATTACTATCTCTTAAAACCTAAGACTGATATATTTACTCTCTATTTTTATCCACCTTATACAGATTTTGTTTTATCATCTATGGATACGGCTGATATTCATTTAGATGGAGAAACGATTGTTCTGTTTTCACAAAATAGGCTATTTATTGACTATGATGCTAATTCGGTTGTATATGTTAATGGTGTTCGCATTAGTGATAATTTATCGGTGTCATTTAATGTTGGGGATTCTGTTTTTATTGAAGATTATTTGATTGAACGTCGTCGTCATCAATGGCGAGTAATACGATTTTACGATAAACCCAAATTTACACGACCAGATAAAATTTTACTTCAGGCACCAGTAAGTGATTTTCCAAGTGATTTCCCAGATTATCATCGAAGTCCACGTGTTATTCCAACTATATATAGTGATGCCATTAAATTGGATAGTCCAATGGAACCAGCATCTATGGGACGTAATTCTTTATTACGTGCCATTGTACCACCACTTGGGATGTTTGCTATCACTGCTTTGACAGGTTTAGTTAGCCGTCGTAATCCGTGGATGATGCTTGGCATGGGAGGATTTAGTCTACTTACTGCTGGAATGACGATGACACAGTATTTTCAAGACAAAAAATATTATAAAAAGCAAGAGTTAATACGTGTCGAGGATTATGATTCTTATCTCTTAAAGCAAATTTCACAGATAAGTCATTATCACAATGAAGAAAGAGATATTTTAAACTACAATCAACCAAACATTGATACTTTATCCAAAATGGTTTTTGATTATGATTCTCGTATTTATGAACGAATGAATTATAATGCAGATTTTTTACAAGTGTCTCTAGGAACTGGTGATATTGAAACAAATTTGAATCTCCAAACTTCTTTTAAAGAACAAAGTAAGGACGAGCAAGCAATTTTTGCTAAAAAAATTGTTGAAAAATATAAGATGCAACATGATGTCCCTATTACATTATCTCTTAGCCAAGCAACTTTAGGTATTATTGGTACTTATGATACGACTCGACCAGCAATTTTTAATCTTTTGACTCAATTAGCTGTTTTTCACAGCTATCAAGATATTAACTTTGTTATTTTGGTGCCTGAAGAGTCATATGCTAATGATTGGTATCAGTGGCGTTTCCTACCTCATCTTAAACTTCAGGAACGTAATGTTCGAGGAATTGTTCATGATGCTCGCAGTCGTGATGCTGTTTTAAACGCTTTGTATCAAATTATCCAAAAGCGTATGCAGCTTAAACGTGAAATGGGAAATAAAGATGTTCGTTTTGCTCCGCATTATATTATTACGGTATTCGATGATTCTTATTTGGTCGGCCATAGTTTAAATGAGTATCTGGCTGAAGATTTGACAGAATTAGGTGTAACAGTTATTTGGATAAAAGAAGCACAACGTTTTTTACCAGAAACAGTTACAACTCTGGTTGAGTACCAAAACCAAAATGTTGGTCAAATTATTAATGACAATGGTGAGTATCTAGCACAACGCTTTATACCATATCCAGAAAGCAAAGATTATGAGTTAGTTGCAAGAACATTAGCTAACTTAAATCACGTTGAGATTGAAAAAAATTCAATTCCGAAATCAGTTACATTCTTGGAGCTTTATAAAGTTCAAAAAGTTGATGAATTACGATTAGGTGAACGTTGGGCGAAAGCAGACACCTCTAAGACTTTGGCAGTTCCTTTAGGACTTCGTGGGAAAGAGGATATTGTTGAGCTGAATTTACATGAGCGTGCACACGGTCCACATGGTTTGGTTGCTGGAACTACTGGTTCAGGAAAATCGGAAATTTTGCAATCTTATATGTTATCATTAGCAGTTAATTTTGGACCAGAGGATGTTGGCTTTTTACCAATTGACTTCAAGGGTGGTGGAATGGCTAATCTCTTTAAAGGTCTTCCGCATCTTATGGGAGTGATTACCAACTTAGATGGTGCAGCTAGTGCGCGTGCCCTTGCCTCAATTAAAGCAGAACTTCAGAAGCGTCAACGCTTCTTTGAAGCATTTGGCGTGAACCATATTAACGGCTATACGAAGTTATATAAGCAAGGAAAAACAGCAACTGATGGTGGTCATTATCCAACTAAGCCATTACCGCATTTATTCCTGATTAGTGATGAGTTTGCGGAATTAAAAGCTAACGAGCCCGAATTTATGACAGAGTTAGTTTCTGCAGCGCGTATTGGTCGTTCACTTGGGGTTCATTTGATTTTAGCAACACAAAAACCTTCTGGAGTTGTTGATGACCAGATTTGGTCAAACTCACGTTTTAAATTGGCTCTGAAAGTATCAGATAAATCTGATTCAAATGAAATTATTAAAACCCCTGATGCCGCTAGTATCGTTGAACCAGGGCGTGCATATCTGCAAGTCGGAAATAATGAAATTTATGAACTCTTCCAATCGGCTTGGAGCGGTGCAACTTATCAGCCTAATAAGTCAGATAAGGAAGAAGAAGTTGACGATCGCATTTGGTTAATTAATGATTTAGGGCAATATGAGCTCTTAACTGATAACCTTGCTTTAGAAGAGGAACTTAGTGTTCAATCAGAAAAAAATCAGACGGAATTGGAAGCTTTAGTCGACTATATTTCAAACTATGCACAAAGTACAGAGGTTAACATTCCTGATAAACCTTGGTTACCACCGTTGAAAGAGAAGATAGCTTCTCCAGCTTTGACTGTTTCTTGGTCCGACGAAAGAAAATTAGCTGTACCTTTTGCAATGATGGATGTTCCATCTGAACAATCCCAACGCAATTTTGATTTCGATGTCGAAGAATTAAGTCATACTGTTATTTATGGTTCTCCAGGTTTCGGAAAATCTGTTGCTCTTCAAACATTAATAATGAATTTTGCTCGTCTTAATACGCCAGAACAAGTGCAATTTAATCTTTTTGATTTTGGGACAAATGGGTTGTTGCCATTAAAAGATTTACCACACGTGGTCGATTTAACGCGTTTGGATGAGGAAGAAAAACTTCTTAAATTCTTGAAGCGAATTGACAGTGAATTAAAAAGACGAAAAGATTTATTTGCTGAATATAGTGTAGCAACTCTTGCGCAATATGAGCAAAAAACGGGTGAGAAGTTATCAGTTGTTTTCACAATTGTAGATGGTTTTGATGCCATCAAAGATAGTCCGATGGAAGAAACTATTGAAGCAAGCTTGAACCGTATTTTACGAGAAGGGTCAAGTCTCGGTTGCTATCTTATCATAACCGCTTTACGTGCTAATAGTTTGAAAATCAGTATGTCAAGTAACGTTTCGACTAAGATGGCACTTTTCTTAGTTGAGGACAACGCTGTTAAGGATATTATTGGACGCAATGCTTTGATTCAACAAGAAATATTTGGCCGAGGGCAAGTACGTGATGACGTACCTTATGAAATTCAAATTTACTTACCAAGCAAAGGTGAAGAAGATATTGAACGCTTGCGTTATTTGGAAGAAGAAGTTGCTACAATTGATAAAATGTGGACAGGTCAACGTCCTAAAGCTATTCCAATGTTACCAAATGAACTTGATTGGGATGATTTCTATGGTAACAGCTATACAATAAGAATGCTAAATCAAATGCAATTACCACTTGCCTTTGATAAGGAATCAACAGATGTTGTTGGGTTTATACCAGAAGAACATGGTTATTTTGTAATTATGGATGATACCCCAACTCAGACACGATTGTTGGAATCAATTATTGTTCAGAATATGACTTACTTCCAAGGACAAGCCCAACGAATCATTTTTGATTCTGACCAACGTTTTGAAGGAGCTATTGAAAGTTTTGATTTAATAGCAACAGAAGAAACTTACAATACTGTTATGAATGATTTACTTGGAGAATTAAATTCACGTTCACCAGAAAATCCTAATCAGCCAATTTTTGTTTATATGCCAGATGCTCAAGGAATTAATGATAAGATGATGATGTCTAATAGCACTTTGGATACAATTTTGAAAAAAGCTGCTAAAGTGGGGATTTACTTTATTTTCCAAGCACATCAAAAAACACTTGAAACACGTTTTGATGAATTTAGTAAACGTCTACGTTCAAATATTCCAGCAGGAATGTTTGGCACGAGATTTGCTGACCAAAATATCATAAAGGGACGTACACGTTATGGTGAACCGTTATTAGAAGAAGACGAAGCACATTTCTTCGTAGGAAGAGATGTCTATCGTGTTAAAATAGCAAAGGAATAAGGGGAAATGAAAAAATTTAAGATAAAACCAAGAGTTATTGTGGTAGCAATTAGTGTCTTTATTTCACTACTAGCTATTATTTCAGGAGTATTTGTTTATACGCAGGATAAGGAAGTCTCTGTGACAGATAAAGCTAAGAAAACAGAGCATTTGACTGTTGCTTTAGTTAATGAAGATGCCGGTGGTAGCTTAAATGATGTAAACTATAATTTTGGACAAGAATTCACTAACTTGTTAACCAATGCTGATAATACAAGTGACAACTGGATTACAATGTCACGAAGTTTAGCTGAAAGTAAATATAGTGACGGTAGTGCGGATGTAGTTATTTATATTTCAAAAGATTTCTCAGAAAAAATTCTGCAATTAGAAAGTTTTAATCCTTCCCAAGCTGAAGTGAGCTACAAAGTAAAAACGTCAACTGATACTGTTAAAGAAAAGAATGTTGAAAGCCAAGTTGGAACATACTTGAATTTAATTAATCAACGTGTCATTAAAATGTACTTTTCAAGTGTCATTGGTAATTTGGATGACGCTAAGCGTAATGTATCAAATATTGTTAGCGATCAAGAAGCTAGCTATACTAGCTTATCAAGTTACATTTATTCGCCATCAAATTCGGCAAGTCAAAGTTTAAGTGGTTTAACGAGTGCTGCTAATGCATTACAGACGAGCAATAAAAGCTTTGAGGATACTCAAAGCAACTATGTTAGTAGCATTTCTGAACTCTTAAATTCAACTAGTAGTGGTTTAAATAGCGAACTACCTGAAGTTAAAAGTTTTGTAGACTTGCAACAAGATATTGCTAAAACAAACGTAGCAACTGCGAATACAGCAATTTCAGACCAATATCAAACAGATACAGAACTTTACGATGCTTTAAATAGTAACATTCTTAGCAGCTTAAGCAGTTTTTACACTTCTACATCAGATATTACAACAGAATCAACAAGCAATGGTACTGTTTATAAGTTATTTGAAAACCAAATTACAGCTTATAACGAAGAAGTTGAAAATTACCGTTCAAAAGTTGAAAATGCGAGAACTGAGTTATCTGATTTATTAGAAGAGGTAAAAGCAACTCGTTCTAAAGTTTCTAATCAATATTTTAATTCTGATTTAGCGCTTGATATAAATAGTTACTTCGCAACAACTAATCAAGAAGAACGTAAATTAGCAATTAAAACAGATCTGCTTAATCAAGTAACAGACGATAGTGTTAAGTCTGCCTTAGCTAATCAAATTCAAGAATCACTTGGTGGAACACTTCCTTCTGAATATGAGACAGAAATTGCTAGCCTTATGGGAAGTGTAGATGTAGCTGCTTCTGATTATGCAACTCTATTTTCAAAATTAGAAGAAATGGGAGCAATGACGTCTGATGAGGTAAGTGATTATCAATCAAAATTGGCCTTGTTAGGCAAATATAAATCTGCTAAAGGCGTGACAACTGCTTCTGGTGCTACATACTCATTCTTAACAGCTGAAGATGCGAAGCCTGAACAGAGCAATGTTATTTCTGTAGATGTTGCTCCAACTTCAACACAGATAATAACAACGACTACTTCATCAACTTCAGAAGATGAATCAAATACAGATGATACTTCTTCAAATTCATCAGAAGGGAATGAGCAAGAAACAACACCAACAACTACAGAAAATACAGAAACCAAGGAAGATCCAACAACTGTTACAATTTCTAATGTTTCAGGAGGAACAGTTGTTTTTGCAGATGATAATTCAGTAAGCAAGACAATTTCAAAAGCGCAATCATTAAAAATTTCTTATACTTTTGATTCTTTATCTGTAGGAACTCATACGATTACCTTTGATTTAAATATTGGAGATAATCGTATTCCAATGACTTATACAATTTACGTGACAGATACAGCTGATGATGTTAGTCTTGTTAAGGATGATTTAAAAACAATTTTTGCTCAATTAAGCAAGATTGATACTGCCTCTGCGATGATTCAAACACTTTATGGAGAACCTGGTCAAACTGATTTAAGTCAAATTGATATTACTAATCCATCTGCTAATTCCGTGGCTAATATGTATGGTAACTTAACATTTGATAATATCGATGGTCTTGATGTGACAAATTTCAAAGAAAGTGGAGTTACTTTATACACAGAGTTGACTAATGAAATTATTGAATTGCAATCTACCATTGATAGTTTGCCAACTTTACCAGAAGGCTATATGCCAACAGACTATTTTTCAACAGAATTGCAAAGTCTTGTTAATTGGTATAAAACAACCTCACAAAGTCTGAATAATGAGTATGCAAAATGGTCACAAAATCAAGCTAAAGAGCTTAACGTGGGTTCTTATGGTAGTGGAAATTCAGATAGTTCAACGCTTTATACAGATACTGCTAGTGGAGATGCTCTTTATGATGGTATTTCAGAACTTGTCAAATCAACGGCTGATAGTGCTCAATCAACAACAAGTAATTATGAAGCAATTGGTACAATGACAGATGATTTTGAACAGCTTGTTTCACAAGTCGGTACCATTCAAACAAATGTTGACGATACCATGACAAATACTAACAAACTCATTAGTGCCCAAGCAGAAAATATTGAAGAAAGTACAACGTATGCCAATAATTTTGCTAAAGTATTAAAAAATGCACGTAGTGGTGGTACAGATAATGAGGCTGTTATGAACTTCTTGTCAAATCCTGTTAACATCACAAAGAAAACAACTAGTGGAGTAACATCTGATAAAGATAATACTATTTGGATTATTGTGACAGCAGCTATTTCAAGTGTCCTTTCAATTATTGTTACTTATTTCTTAACGAAATCAAGCAAGAGTAAAAACAGTTGATTGGTGACAGTCGCAATTGATAAGACCAGATACTTTGGTATCTGGCTTGTCTTGTATTTTAATAACTTTAATATGGGAGAATGTTGTGGGAAGTAAGGAAGTAAAATATTACCGAGGTTGTGCTAGAACTTGTCGTAATCATAGTAAAGCTTTACGCTCAAATCGCCAAGCTGCTATAGATAAAAAGGAAAAATTAGAGACAGCAAAATCAAAAATTACTAGTAAACTAAGCCAAGTATCTAGTCAAAAATCAACATTGTCAAATTTAAATAATGTCAATACGGGAGAATTTAGTGGTGCTCGTCAAACAAAATATCAAGGAAAAATGTCATCAGCACTTCAAAAATTATCAACCTACAAAACAACTGAAAATCAGAATGTAACAACTATTAATAATAAAATCGCTGAACTAGAAAGTAAAATTACAAGTTTAACGTCACAAATTAATAGTTGGGACCAACAAGCTTTAATGTATGATCGTATGGCAGCAGGTAGTATGTAAAGGGAGATTTTATGGCAAAGACAGGAGTAGATTTAGAAGAATGGAAAAGTTTGACTGATGGTGTATCATCATCGACAAGTAATATTAGTAAAATCAAATCACTAACGTTTACCGAAACAACTTTAAAACCATTTACAGAATTCAGTAGTATCATTGATAAGTTTAATAAATCTATTAAGAAGCTAAAAACTTATACAAAAACCGACGCGGAGAAAATGTATAAAGCTGGTAAAAATAAATCTGATGATGATTCAAATGAAGCTAAGAACACACGTAGTAAAGGAGGCAAATAATGCAAAATGAATGGCTAACTTTACTTAGAAAGGCTTTAGAAAATTTACCGATAACTGATGAGGATACAGTTTTCTTAGAAAATCTAGCATTGGTATTTTCTGGACATCCAGATATTTTTAAAGCTTGTCAATTGGCTTATTTGGATGAGGAAAAAGAGTATCATTATCATCCTGTCATTGGAGCTCCTTATGATTTTATATTTGATTATACATTGGGGCAGGTGACAATTTACCAATCAGATAAGCAGTTGATTTTGGAGTTACCTATTTTTCAAAGTTACTTGTCTTATGTAGATTTATTGTTTGGAAAAATTTATCCAGTAGGTAGCATTGTAGAGCTTGATAAAGAGCTTTTACCAGATGATTTGGTAGCAGCATTTGCTAGAGAAAACATGGATTTTAATGTTGTTATTTCGGGACGTCGTGTCTTGATAAATAATCAAACATCCTATGTCGACTATGTTGGTTATATTTGGCCTTATGGGTTTGATTTTGAGGCACACCCATTATTGCTTAGTCATCTTTTTATCAAACGTGTCATTTCTGAAGGTTATACAGATGTGCGTGATAAACATTATTGTGATGAAGAGTTACGTCGTGCTTACTATTATGATAAGATTTTTTCAGTGATGTATCCAAAGGGAGAGAGTTATGAAGATTAAGATGAGCGAGGTCTTGTCGCAAAAGGAGAGCCTTGCCAGTTCCATTAGTAGCGCTAAAAGTCAGTTGGAAAGTGCTAGTCGCAAGCTAAAAAGCACAGCTGATTCAGACGCACTTCAAGGGAATGTTAAGGAGGCTATTGATAACAAAATCACCAACTATCAAGTGCCTTTATTGACCAACTACGTGAATAGCTTAGCGGTTATCTCACAAGGGTATGATAATCTGATTAGTACCTTTAAAGAAACCGTTAGTGAAACGAGCGATAGTGCCATTATTGACACGGATATCTTACAACAAATGGTGGACAAATTTGATTCCCCCTTAGAACAATTAAAGACTTGCTCTGATGAGATTAATAAAGCAATTGACGAGGTTGCTGACATTGTTTCATTAACCAAAGTGACAACTGCTGATGCGATTTCAGAGTTTAAGAGTGCTAAGAAAGTCCTGACCAACACGATTAAGGATATGGGGATTTTCAATAGCACAGTCCTTACAAGTGAAGCAGGGGATATTCTAGAGGAGCAGAATACGCAACTCAGTAGCTTGTCAGATTTAGGAAGTAGCTCATATACAAGTAAGAAAGCCAAAGATTTTTACAAAGATAGCACCTTTAAAGCTGAGGTCAAAGAGGTCAAGTCAGTTGTTAACGGCAAGGCTAGAAGAGACCAACTTAAAAATGCTCTTGCTAAGAATTTGTATGATTCCAAGTATAGTGGGTATATGTTGGAAACAAGTGGTTTAGAAGTAAAAGCTGGCATATTGATTACTTCGACTAAGAAATCGATAGGTAAGGGGAAAAAAGTTGTAAAAATTTTGGATGCAACTGATAAAGCTTTGAAGCAGAAGAAATTTATTGGTGGTCGTGAACTCACGGTCGATTCAAAAGGTCGTGTGAAAGTTGGCGAACGTTTCTTGTATAAAAAGCCAAGCAAAGGTAAAACAAAAACAGTTCACCTTTATTCCAAAGGTACTAAAGAATATAAAAAGACTGTTGGCGAGGATTTTTCATTTAAAAAGACAACACTTTATAATGGTCGAAAACTTAAGGCAAATGGAAAAGTAGGAATAGACTGGAAAGGTGTCGGAACTTCAGGGAAAGAAGCTTTTAAATCTGGTTTAAAAGATAATTTTAAATCAACAATTAACCCGCTTAATGAATTTAAAGGGTTTAAAGAGGCTTCTAATTTCTCTAAAGCAGGAAAAGTTTTAGGCTTTGCAGGGACGGTAATGACGATTGGTTCTAACATCAAAACTGACTTTATTGACGATAGAAGATCATCTACAAAAGAAAAAGTCAGAAATTTTGCAGTAGACACTACAGTCGATGTTGTATCAAGCTCAAGTGCAGCAGCTACAGGTGCTGCAATAGGAACGTTAGTAGGTGGACCATTGGGAACTGTGGCAGGAGCAATAGTTGGAATTGCAGTATCTGAATTCATGAATACGAATTTAGAAATATTGGGAAATAAATCATTAACGGGAGTTGCCAAGAGTGGCTTGAAAGGATTAGCAGGGAAATTTGGATTATGAGTAAATTAAAAAAACAATCAAAAAAAAATCAAGAAGAGGATATTTTAGAACGTTATCATGGACCTTTAATCACGAATGGTGTGGAACTAGGGTATATAAAAATTGTCCCGTGGTTAAATTTGATATTTGACTTATTGTTATATTTTATAGCGGGTTATGGGGATAATTTGGGATTATTGAAGGGAATTTTTTTAATCTGTACACTTATCAACTTATTTAGTATTTTGTATTCATTTTTTAATTTTATTATTATAAGATATAAGGTCTTAACCTATTTTTTGCTAATGTTAAATTTTGTTACCATGGTAATTTGGTTAAATTTTTTAACTTTAATGATGTTTATTCCCTCTAAAGAGGCTTTTGGTGCCAGTACCTTATACGATTCTTCGCTAACGTTATTTTATGTCATTCCTATGATTGCTCTTTTTGTTATTATGGTTTTCTTTGTCTATCCCTATTTTTACAGACGAGATCGTCGTACAAATGGTGCATACCGAGAAAAAGAATCGAAATTTAATAGTGAGGATAATAAGTTATTCTCAAGTAATTTTTTGATTATTTTCGGTTTAGTTGTTTTTGTTCCACCGTTTTTAACAGGGTATCTGGAAAATGTTTTTGGTTTTGTTGGAGGAATTCTTTTTACACTTGTTATTCCAGCTTTGGTAGTAGACGCTTTTTATGCGGCGCTTTATGCTAAACAACATCCAGAAGAGATTGATGAGCTTTAGGAGAGAAAAAATGGATATTAAATCGAAAAAATTAAGTCTCGTTCAAATCGTTGGCTTCGAAGCAAGTTTGCCTGAAGAATTTATTTTAGAAGAAATGTGTGCAGAAGCCTATACGTCTTGTCAAGAATTTATCGGAGATATGCTGGATGTGATTTATTCAGACGGACCAGTTTATTTTAAGTTCTACCCTTTATCAAGTAGCAAGAGTGATATTGAAATATTTACAACATTTGGCAATGCGATTAATCCAACAGGTAAAGAACCTCAACTATTATTTAAAGAAAATCTATTGATTGACAGCAAAGACTTTGCGCAGATTAGTGCAGAAGAGTTGGCTGATTATTATACTTATTTAGTTTCCAAATATTCAGAAGATGAACATGAACGTTTAGCGGTTTATCATGTTTTATCACTTTCTTCAGATGATGAGTTGATGGTTGATGTATACAGTGATTTGGAGGTAGACTAATGGAATATACTGTAGCTGAGGGAGTTACTGTTCAAGATGCTTTTCAAGCACAAAACGTCCTTAGGAAACGAAAGACTTTTCATATCACAGAATTAAAAGAAGAATTGGATACTTTTTTAACTGCGGTAGAAACGGCTGGCGCACATCCATCAGGACCGCTTGTTTATAGCTTAAACAACGTTCCAGAAGATGGTAATATGGATATTGAATTTTTCTTGCCTGTTGAAGAGGATTATATTGAGATTGAAGGAATGAGATTTTCATCTTATTTTGAAATTGATAATATTATTTTAACAGCAATTGACCGTGATTATGAGGAATTAACTAAAGAAGCATATGCGCGATTATTGTGGACATTGGAACAAAATGACCGAGAATTGAACACTCCGTTTTATCATGTTTTACCAGATGATGGGGCAGAAAAAGTCATTATTTTAGTTGGGTATGCGTATTAATTAAGTGGCACACTTGTGCCCTTTTTATTTAAAGGTTTACTTTGGATAATTTTAGTAACAGAATAATGCTCTTGCTAAGAATTTGTATGATTCCAAGTATAGTGGGTATATGATGGAGCAGACAAGACTGGAAGTGACTGTTGCTAGCGTTACAACACCTTATTTGGTTGGAAGAAAATATTACAAAAAAGCTAAAAAATGGGCAACATCAGCTTATGCAGAACATCGTTTTTCAAAAGATTGGATGGGAAATACAATCATCAAAAAATCTGAGAAAACCGTTGATCATGCTCTAGACTTTATTTTTGGAACAAGCAAAACTCTTAAAAAGAAAAAGTCACATAGTATTGTTCAATATCATGGCAATAAAACAGTGACTAAGAGTTTTGAAAATCTGATGAAAACGCTAGGTGAAACGGACTATTCAAAAGAAATCAGTAAGGCAAAAGAAATTGCTAAAGGTGTTCTGAAAGGCACAAAATCTAATTTGATTTCTGAAGCAGAAGAAGCATTTTATGTCAAAACACTAAAAAATGTGGCTAAGGCTACTAAAAAAACTGGTCAAATCACTAAGGGAGTAAAAACAGCATTTAAAGAATCAAATGTTGTAACAGCTCTAAAAACAGGCTCAAAATTTACTAAAGGTGTGGCAGTCCTTAATGTAATTGATGGTGTAGCTGAGACTTTTGACAATGTTAGTAAAAATAAAACCCAAGCTAAGAAGCAAGGATTACAAGGTGCGGAAGTTTCAGCTAGTGTAGCGACAGGTTTTGCCGTGGACGCAGCTAAAGCAACTGTTAAAGGTGTCGCAAGTACAGCAGCAGCTACAGCAGGAGCGACACTTGCAGAGGCGGGAATTGGAGCTCTTGCAACAACGTTTGGTCTTACAGTTGGAGCACCAGTGTTACTTACTGGTATAGTAGCTGTGGCAGCAGGAGCTGGGGCAGCGTATTTGATTGATAAATTTGATAAGAGTACTAATCTAACCAAGAATGTAAAATCTACGGCTAACTCTTTTATTAAAGGGTGTGGTGATTTTGTAAAAGGACTGAAGGGATGGTAATATGGGACTAATTGAGCGTTTTAAAATATTGTTGAAGTATCATGAAGGAAATGTTAAGAGTGGAGTATCCCGTTCAGGAAATTTATCAGGATTATTTATTTTATATCCTATTGTATTTTTTATGTTTTATGCCACTATGAATGACTCTGAACTTCCAATGGTATTAAATAAAATGATTTTTTATTTGGGTATTATTATTTGGGTGACATCCTTCTTTTTAACTATTTGGGATTTTTTTCATGATAATCAATTTCTTGTTGGGATTTCAACTGGTCTGATGTTTGCTTATTATCTATTTACCTCACCCATTTCATCATCAGCTGCTTGGAGTGATGGTAATTTGAACTTTATTATTTTTCAAGAAACTTCAATTATCTTATATCCTATAATGTGGGAATTTATTTTAGCATACAGCATTGTAAAAAATAACGGAGAAATTTGTTCAGAAAAAACAAGAAGAAGGTTAGCCTATTTAATGTGTACCCCTCTTTTGATTATGGGGATACCAGCAATTCTAATGGCTGAATTTATTTCAGATTATTACTTTGTTTATTTAGTCTGGGGATTAAATTCAGTATTTTCTTTTTCGATAATTTCTGGATGGTTTATTATTCTCTACCCACTCCGCCACAAGGCTGACTTAGCAGTCGCTTCAAAGGTTCAAAATCAAGCAGTAGATGCATTAGGTGATATGTTACAGGAAAAACATTTTGATAAAGAGAGATTTAAATAAAAAGGGGAGTTAAAATGATTGAAAAAACTATTATTAAACAGACACATTTGATAAAAAAGACGGTTCGTATTGAGGTAGAACAATTGCCTGCTTTATTTGAATATACAGAATATCTGCCATTTGAATTTGGAATTTATAAGGACGGACCGACATTCTTTGAAATTACCCCTTCACAATTTCAAGAAGAAAAACAAACATATGGTGTTTATATTCCAATTAATACAGAGGTTACTTCAACGGAAGATTTTACTTATGTACCGAGCTTAGAAATTAAAGGTGTTCGTAAGCGTGTACCTTTTGAGGAAGGGCTTGATGAACATTTAAATAGTATGAAAGATTATATGAGAGAAGAAGGATTAGTTATTCCTGATAAACTCTTTTTGATTATTACGCCTGTTTATGGACAATTATTTGCAGATATTATTATTCCAGAGGAGAAGTGAGATGACAGAGTTTTTAGAAGGACGTAATCAAACGATAACGTTATCTAACGTTTGGAGTATTAATTATACCGTTGAGGTAGATAAGATAGGTATTGCTTTTAAAGATGCTTTAGATAGTATCACGACTGCTGGTTACACACTAAAGACTGACCTATTTTATTCAACACCACAAGTAGAAGGACATGATGGTGTGTTAGATATCACGGTTTATCTGCCTGTGAATGAAGACTATTTAGGAGAAGAGGTTGAATTAGCAGAATTTAATAGCTATTTTTCAATTCCCACCATGTATGGTGTTCGCATTTCGAGTACAAAACCTGAAGATTTTGATAAGGCTTTGGATAGGCTGCAAGCAATGTTATTAGAAGATAAGTGCCAAGAAGCTTCGCCAATCTTTTTCATGTCTTCAAAGATTAATGGAACTGTTTATACAGACATTAGAATCGGTGTTCGTTTTGAGTAGAGTTAAAAAACAACAGGAAGAAATTATTTTAGAACGTTATCACGGTCCATTAATTACAAATGGTGTGGAATTAGGGCATATTAAAATAGTTCCATGGTTGAATTTGATATTTTCAAGTCTTTTTTATATTTTTAATTCTTTAATGGGGTATGATGTAGATTCAGAATTCGTTAAGCGAGTGTTCTTGATTTGGTTGTGCATAGACATATTATCTATAGTATATTCTTTTTTTGATTCCATTATTGTGAAACATCAAGTTTTTACCTACATTTTGTTAATTATTAACTTTGTAAATCTTTTATTTTCTTTAAATTATATGGGATTTATTCTGGCAACATCGGCAGAAGGTACAGGTAATTTTTTCTCAAGTAACCTTTTTGTTATGGGAAACGCACTACTAATAACACTTATTTCTCTCATCATGACATTCTTTGTCTATCCGTACTTTTACAGACGTGACCGTCTAACAAATGGTGCTTATCGTGAAAAGGAATCGAAATTTAATAGTGAGGATAATAAGTTATTCTCAAGTAATTTTTTGCTTATCTTCGGTTTAGTTGTTTTTGTTCCACCACTTTTAACAGGTTACTTGGAGAATGTATTTGGGCTTGTTATCGGAATACTATTTTCACTTGTTTTTCCAGCTTTGGTAGTAGACGCTTTTTATGCGGCGCTTTATGCCAAACAACATCCAGAAGAGATTGATGAGCTTTAAGAAAATTCATTAGGCAGAATGTACGCTATCATTATAATTTTCGTATCTTTGCCAATATGATTTGGCTGTTTATAGAAATGAATTTGTTCTTTCTTTCAGTATATACTCCTACTTTTACTGTCTGGGGAGTTTTATTTCTCTTTATATTAGTTATTATGGCAGGGTATGTAATGGTAAATACACAGTTAAGACGACTTAAGCGTATATTATATGGTGAAGATAATCCGATTTCTGCTATGGAAAGAATTGTAAAAAAAATATCTATTTATGGTATGGGAATATTAGGTATAGGTGTTATTATAAATATAATAACGAAGTTATTCTCAGTAAATATTGCCGAAAGATTAGAGTATTTTCTATTTTCTTTAGTCTGGCCAGTCGGTAATCTTGCATTTTTAGTATTATTTATATTCGTAGAGCTGTCTCACTTTCTTCCAGCCTACTACAAACTTAAATATCCCGAACTATATCGTAAATATGAAGGGAAATCCGTTGAGGAATGGTACGGTAAAAAATATTTGAAAAAACACACACTCTCCTCATAACCTCAAGCTATTCCTATGTTTTGGTTGACCGTTTGGAAGCAATATGATATAGTTATTGTATTAATGATATAATACGGAAAAGTTAAATTTACGGTTTCCTGTGTTTTTCTGCTTATACAGAAAGTGGGTGCTTATGAAAATTTTTCTCAATGTTCTCAAAGTTTTAGGGATTATTTGTTTGTCTCTTACCTGCAACTCTATTCCGATAGTGTTGTTGTGGGTTCAAAATGACTTGTCAACTCCGATTAAATGGTTGTTAGGAATTGCTTATGTGATCTTTATCCTAGCGGTTATTTTTTTCCTTTGGAAAAAGTTGTCTGCACATGATAAGGAAAACTTATTTAAACAGCCAATTAAGCTTAAAGATTTCGGCTTTGTTGTGCTTTACTGGTTGGCCGCACGTATTATTGCCGCTGGAGGAACGGTGATTATCACTGCCTTAACAGGAGCGTCTTCGACAGCAAATGATGAATCTCTAATGAGTGTGGCCACTTACTTTAGTGGTGGTTTCTTTTTCTACACTGTGTTATATTGTTTATTAATTGGTATTTTTGGTCCCATTATCGAGGAAATGGCTTATCGTGCTTTTCCAACCTACCTTCTGTTTAACGGAAAATTAACTTGGGTAACAGGTGTCGTCACAACAGCCATTTTTGCGCTACCACACGCAACGACTATTCTTGAATTCATCCTTTACTTTGGCATGGGAAGTGCTTTTTACCTTGCTTATCGTCGTCGTGGCAATATCAAAGATTCGATGTTGGTGCACATTCTCAATAATATTCCAGGGGCAGTCCTATTTTTGCTCTTACCATTCGTTTAATATATTAAATAAAAATCCTTTGAAATGCTTCCAAAGGATTTTCTTATGCTTAAAAAGTGTTAGGATTTTGGAGTGACAGACTTAACCATTTTGGTAATTTCTTTGTTAAAGCCTAACCTTTCATAAAAGGAAATGGCTTTTTGATTAGCGCTAAAAACGTCTAAAACAAGTTCTGTGCAATGCTGTTCTCTACACCAATCTTCTGCTTTTGTCATCAATAGTTGCCCAACTCCCTGACTTTTTTGCGGTTGAAAGCACAGCGATAGCTTCAATGTAAGCAACTTTTTTTGAGTGAAATAATTTTTTAGGCTACTCATTTCTAAGTAGCCTAAAAATGCCCGTTTGATTCCGCGACAAAAATATTAGAAGCGTTGCTTGCTATCGATTTTTGTGCAAGTTCTAATTGCTTTTGAGTCATAACATCACGGTCGCGATAGGTTAAAAAGTCTATCTCGTTAAAACGTGAAGATAAAGCTAAAATTTGAGGAGCATGTTCTGATTTAAAAGCTCTAATTTGCATGATTAACCTCTTTCTGATTTGAAGTTTTATTGTCGTCAACATTCAGATAGGTAGAAAGTGGAGCATTGATGAGCCTTAGAAAATCGTCTTTAAATTCATCAGGTGGTGTGGGATTTTCTTGGATAATCCAATTTTTGATAATGACCATGGTCTGTTCGACGATTAATTGGGTTAAAACATCGTCTGGTAAGTGGAATTTCTCACTTTGTGGATGGACGTTTTCCATGCCCCATTTGGTATAAGTAGAGACAATAAATTGCTCAAAAGAAGAGTCAATCGCAGAAGTGTATAGACAAGTAATCCACGTTCTTCCCTCGTAAATGACAGGAAGGACATTATCAGCCACGTAGTTAAATGGGTTGCCGTCTGTCGTCATATCATAATCACTATAAACTTGATGAATCTGCTTATCAATCAGAGTATGTACGTAATCGATAATCTCTTGAAGACTTCGAAAATGTTTCCGATATATAGCTTGACGCGTCAGGCCAGCTTGGCGAGCAATTTCTGACATGGTAAAAGTAGTTTTTTCGGGATTGTTTATAGCCAACTCAAAGAAAGCATTGATAATTCTTTCACGGGTGCACTTTGCCATAGAAACTCCTTTAAATGATGAATAAAACGTTTGCATAAATTATAACTTAGAACTTAAAGATAATCAAATTAAAATAAAGATAAAAAAATAAATTTACACTGTGTAAATTTATAATTCTTTTCATTTTTTAATTTGTATATTAAAATTATTTTGTATATATTTTAAGGTTATTTTAAGGAGGAGACAAATGGCTAAGCTAAGGAAGATACTCATTGCCCTACTATTACTTTGTAGTAGTATTTTCTCTGCTAGAGTAGCATTTGCTGATACCGTAGATATTACTGTTAGTAATACTTCGCTATCTACGAATGCCATTAATGGAGGAACTTCTACGGAATTTTCGTTTGACTTTGCAGTGCCAAATTCAGCAAAATCTGGAGATACAACGGTTATTTCATTACCAGATGAATTAAATTTTCAACGCAATCAAACATTTAACGTTTATGCTTCAGATGGTACAACAGTGGTAGCAACTGCGGTCATTGATACCACAACTAAAACATTGACATTAACTTATACGGATTATGTTGATACGCATGATGATGTTACAGGACATCTCTCAATGAATGTTGTTGTGGATAGAACAGTTGTAACAGAGGCGACAACAGTACCAGCAACAGTAACGATAAATGGAACAACGACTATTACGATTAGTAGTGGTGGTATTAATTATACTGTTAGTACCGGTGATAGCGATGATATTGACTTTTGGAAATATGGAGTCAGTTATAGTGATGACGAAGTCATGTACTTGATTAATGTCAATACATCTGCAGCTACTGTATCTAATGTCGTTATTTCTGATACGATTAATTCTGCTGGATTGGAATATGTAGATGGAAGTTTTGAAATATTTGAAGGGACTTGGTATAAAAATGCTCAAAATTATTGGGCGCTAGGTGGTTCAACGAATGTTACTAGCAATTATAATATTGAGCTTTCTGCTGATAATACCTCTTTTTCAATTAATCTTGGAACAATTTCTAAAGGGTATATGATTAGATATAGAGTTAAAGCTAACTATACTCTTATTAACGGTGAGCAACTTAGTAATTCGGCGACTTATTATTCTGAAAATACTGCACTAAATAATGCTGATAATACTTTTACGTATCAAGGGGCTTCTGGCACAGCGAGCGGTTATAACTATAGTTTAACCGTTCAAAAAGTGAATGAAGCTGGCGAAGCGCTTGCTGGAGCTGAGTTTACAGTAACACGTGAATCAACTGGACAAGTTGTTGGGACTATTACGACTGGTTCAGATGGTACTGCGACAATCAGTGGATTGTTAAAAGATAATTATATTATCACAGAAACCAAAGCACCGACAGGTTATGCTATTGCAGACCCAGTTACAGCAGAAGCTGATAATTCAACGGTCACAGTAACCGATAAAAAAGCAACTGTTGAGGTGACGGGAACTAAAACATGGGATGACAACAATGACCAAGATGGTAAACGTCCAGATTCGATTATCGTTAACCTACTAGCCAATGGCACAGTCGTTGACACTAAGACAGTAACAGCGGATGACAATTGGACATATGCTTTCTCTGATTTAGAGCAATATGATGCTGATGGTAATGAAATTGCTTACACAGTTTCAGAGGAAATGGTAGATGGTTATACAACAGTTGTAGATGGCTATAATATTACGAATACCCATACCCCAGAAACAACAGAAGTTTCAGGCACGAAAACGTGGGCTGACAATGATGACCAAGATGGTAAACGTCCAGATTCGATTACCGTTAACCTTTTAGCTAATGGTACAGTTGTTGACACTAAGACAGTGACAGCCGACAGTAATTGGAGCTATGTATTTACCGATTTACCTAAATATGCTAACGGTAATGAAATCACTTATACGGTGACAGAAGATGCTGTAGCTGATTACACAACAACTTATGATGGTTACAATATCACTAACAGTTACACCCCGGGTGAAACAAGCATTACAGTCACAAAAGCTTGGGATGATAATAATGACCAAGATGGTATCCGTCCAGACGCTATCCAAGTGCAATTGTACGCAGACGGTGAAAAATCAGGTGACGCGATTACCTTGACAGCAGCTGAAAATTGGACCTATACATGGACAGGTCTTGCGGAAAAAGCAAACAAACAAGACATTACTTATACTGTTGAAGAAGTGTCAGCTGTAGATGGTTATGCAACAACTACAGGTGTGGTTGAAAACGGAAATGTTACGATTACAAATGTGCATAATCCAAGCACAACATCTCTTAAAGTTGATAAAGTCTGGAATGACAATGATGACCAAGATGGTCTTCGTCCGACTTCAGTAACCATTAACCTTTTGGCTAATGGCGAAGTGGTTGATACAGTGGATGTGACACCAAATGCTGATGGTGATTGGACTTATACCTTTACCGATTTAGCAGAATACAGTAATGGTGAAAAAGTTACTTATACCGTTGAAGAAGTCAATACTCCAGAAGGTTATACGTCATCTGTAGACGGCACAACTATTACCAATACCCACACTCCAGAAACAACAGAAGTGTCAGGAACTAAGGTCTGGGATGATAATAACGACCAAGATGGACTTCGTCCAGATTCGATTATTATTAACCTTTTGGCAAATGGTGAAGTAGTGGCTAGTCAAACGGTAACAGCCGATAATGATTGGAACTATGCCTTTACTGATTTACCTAAGTATGACAATGGTAATGAGATTGTTTATACGGTTGATGAAGCAACAACACCAGATGGCTATACGTCATCTGTAGACGGTACAACTATTACCAATACGCACACCCCAGAAACTACCGAAGTTTCAGGCACGAAAACGTGGGATGATAATGATGACCAAGATGGTAAACGTCCAGATTCCATTACTGTGAACCTACTAGCTAATGGTACAGTTGTTGATACTAAGACAGTGACAGCGGATGATAATTGGAGCTATTCATTTACAGACTTACCTAAATATGACAATGGTAACGAAATCACTTATACGGTGACAGAAGATACTGTAGCTGACTATACAACAACTTATGATGGTTACAATATCACTAACAGTTACACCCCGGGTGAAACAAGCATTACAGTTACAAAAGTTTGGGATGATAACAATGACCAAGATGGTATCCGTCCAGACGCTATCCAAGTACAATTGTACGCAAACGGTGAAAAATCAGGTGATGTCATTACCTTGACAGCAGCTGACAATTGGACTTATACATGGACAGGTCTTGCGGAAAAAGCCAATAAGAAAACTATTACTTATACTGTTGAAGAAGTTTCAGCTGTTGATGGTTATACCGCAACAGTTGGTGAGGTTGAAAATGGTAATGTGACCATCACAAATACGCATACGCCAACGACACCAGAAACACCATCATCAGATGAGCCAACAACACCAAGTCAGTCAAATAAAAAATCTGATAAAGAGCAAGATAAAAACATCATTGCAGCTCTTCTCCCGTCAACAGGAAGCCGTAGTGGCTTGGGATTGACAATTCTTGGCTTAGTGCTTGTTATTGCGCTCCTTGCTGGATTGGTTTATCACAAAGTTAAAAAGGCTTAGGAAACTTTTTAACTCAAATAATATACACTTTTAACACTTTAACACCTAGAGGCTGAGATAAAATTCTCAGTTTCTTTGTTTATGTAGTTATAATTTACAAGATACAGTGGTTTGGACTTTAACCAAATGATACTTTGCGCTGCTTAAACAATTTTGGAAATTGTTTAAGGTTGCGGATAAGAGAAACGAAGTATCTCCTACATCTCCTACATCTCGGAAGCTTTAAGAACTCCTTTGATTCTTCTAACAGACCACTGTATTATTAGACTTACGATGACTTAAAGCATCCAGTAGATGCTTTGAGGTCTGAACCTAGAAATTGAAAAGCAAGGAAGCTAAGGAAAATATCAAGAAAGACTTTCTTTTCAGTTTTAAATCTTTACTAAAGATTTTTTCTTTTTATAATCAATAAAAAAGGTTTACATAGTGTGAATTTATAATGATTATATTTCATAATTTTCTGTGATAAAATAAAATTATGGGGGATGGGAAACGATATGAAAGACTAACAAACTCATAAATGCTGTTTATGTTTTAGCTTGCTAGCAGAATACTTTGCATTATTAATCAGTTTAATTATTCTTTTCCTTTAATAGTAGAATTGCTAGTGGTATGTTAGCTTTTCATACGTCCTCTCGTATTTGGTAATACAAGTGACTTTACTAATTTAGAAGTGATGGGGAAATATCTGTGTTCAGGAAGTATGATAAGATATTTGCTACTTCGTTTGTTTTAGCAACTTGTATCACTATATTTTTATTTTTTACCAATGATAATTTTTTTGAATGGTCCTTTACACGTCATCAGAATATTTTGAGTTGGTATATTAGACCGCTGTTTATTATCCCTATTATGATAGGTGCACTAAGAAAATCTTATACAGTTATCTTTGGTTCAATTTTTATCTGTTTACAAGTATGTTTTGGTTTGCAAGACCTGATGAGATAGATGATAGTGTTATAGAATTTTTAAATTTTGAACGAAACTATTTAACAGCAGGGTGGAATTTGGATAAAATTTTTGTGGTAACTGCTGTTATACATTTCTTTATTTTCTTAATTTATACAACGTGGAAATGGTTGCTAGTTGTTATCATCATTAGTGCAATATTAAAAGTTATACATAGTGTTATTTTTGGTGGCAGTAGTGGTTTATTAATTATTAAGCCTGCTATTCTTGGAATTATTATATGTACCTTAGTCATTTGGGGATTTTTTAGAAAAAATGATAAATAATTTTTTGTGAGTTATCAAAAAGTATACATTGTTAAACTATTTGATGATTTTTTATGCTATTTCTTATGAAACGATATTTAAATAATAATTTTAATATCGTTAAGGTATACGGTTACTAGGGAAGGTGAGGGTATGACAAATAATAATCAATTGCCACCGTGGTTAGCGGTGCTGACCGAGAAAGACCTTGATTTCATTAGGCAATTTATTATAAGCTCAGGTTCATTAAAGGAAATGGCGAGCTACTATGATATTTCTTATCCGACTGTTCGATTAAGGCTAGATAAATTGATTCAAAAAGTATCAGGTGATGGTATGGTTGAAGATGATAATTATATTCAGTTGATTAGGCAGTTAGCTTTGGATGGTAAGATGAGCTATGACACGGCTAGAGAGTTGATACTTTCTTATAGGAAAGAACGACGGTATTTATGGTGACACACTGTCAACCGAAAGTGGTTTATATCTAAGGATTCCTTTTGATATAATGAAAATAGGAGAAGCGGTATGGAAAAAATTCAAGTTGAATCGAAATCAGTTAAAAGCTCTTGCGACTATTTTTATGGTCTTTGATAATATTTATCTTCGTTTTGCTGGTTTGCCAAGCATTATTCATTTATTAACTCGATTTGTTGCTCCTTTATTTGCTTGGTTGATGGTTGAGGGATTCTTTCATACCCACTCTCGAAAAGAATATTGCAAAAGGTTGTGGATAGCTGCTGTTTTGATGCAGATTGGTGACTTTATTTCACTGGCTTTGTTGAAAGAAAATGGTATTTCTGACAATATCTTTCTGACCTTAGCGATATCATTTAGTGTGATATGGCTGATTGATACAGCTAAGAAAGCAAAAGGAAATAAAAAAATTTTGCTAAATTTGGGTGCGGTAGCACTTGCTGCTGTGGGCATGGTAATAAGTGAAGGTGGTTTATCCATTATTCCATTTGTTTTTATCACGTATTTGTTTTATCATCAAAAAACAAAACAAGCGGTGGTTTATTTCCTTTATTGCTTTATTCTTTTCTTTACGCTTTATGGTGGCTTGAGTTTAGCCATAAAACAAGGTTTTGAGATGTTCTGTGTGAATTCGGACTGGATGGGATTTTTAGTGATTCCTTTTATGTACCTCTATAATGGTGAAAAAGGGCAATCAAGACCTTATCAAAAATGGTTCTTCTATGTTTTCTATCCTTTGCATTTATGGATTTTAGCCATTATAAGTGTCGTTATAAAGTGAGATTATTTTAGAAGAGGTTGAGGCAAAAGTGCGTAGCCTCTTTGTTTATGCAATCAAAATTGATTATCGTGGAAAGGCAATTTTCGTCGGTCTAAAAATATATTTTCCCCTGAGAATAAGCTGTTTTGAAAAAACATGTTAGATGGTATAATGATGATATGAACAAAGAAAGATTGCATATTGTTTTAAACAAAGACATTATTGACCAGTTGAATCTTGCTAGTGGGCAGGAGCTGGAAGCCGAGTTATACGCTGATAAATTAGTGCTGCAAAGAGAAGAAGAGCCTGAACGGCGTACCCTTTCGAGTTGGGTATTAATTATTGCGACTGTTTTGCTGAGTGTGGTCTTTTTTGCCATTAGTTCTATGCAAAATAGGAGCCAGATTTTATTGGTTGGCGACTACTCGATTATCACCTTTTTGATTGGCTTTGGTGGGGTGCTTGGAATGGCAATTTTCACCATTACCTTCATTCTCAACCGTCATCTGTTTCTGGGTGGGCTGAAAGCGCGTGTTTTCTGGCGGATGCTTCCCGTCATCATCATGTCCTTTACGGTTATTTTATTGTTAGCTTTATTAGGCTTTGGCTGGCTGCTGGAGCAGATTTTTACAGGAGCGTCTTTTGATAAATTAACAGCTACCTTGATTTTAGGAGTTTCGATTTATGCTGTAAGCGCGCTTTGGGGGCAAATAGCAGAGCAGATTAGAGCGACTTGGTTGACGACAGTATTTACGGTTATTATGATTAGCGGCGTCTTTATTTCCATGGCAACCAATAGTTCATTGCAATGGTGGCACTTTAATCTTAGTTTTTTAGGAACAAAAGAAGCTAAAGACAGTTGGCAATTCAATTTGACCTTAATGTTGTCGGCGCTGATTTTAGTTGCCTTGGTTGATTACCTTTTTGTCGCTCTCGGTGAAAAATACGGCAGAAATTGGAAATTACGACTGATGCGTGTGATGCTAACCGTGCTAGGGCTTGATTTGGGCGCTGTTGGCTATTTTCCAAATAATGCCAGCTCACATCTTTTGCACACTCGTGTTGCTGGTTACTTGGTTTTCATTATCATTGCCTTGATTATTAGTGTCAAATGGCTTTTGCCAAATGTGACCCGAGATTTTCTGGTAATGTCATATGTGATTGGCGGCATGTTGGTTGGGCTAGAGGTAGCTTTTGAAGTTATCCATTACTTGTCCTTAACAGCATTTGAAATGAGTGCTTTCTTGTTAGCATTTACGTGGTTGATTAGGCTCATCAATCATTTAGAACGCCTACTCGTTCCAGAAAAGAAAGTCATGACTGTTACGCTTGAATCATTTTAATCTTTTTAACATCATCTCTAAGCTTTTAGTCTGAAAATACGGATGACTAGTGGTTTAGAGATATTTTTTCACATTAAAGCTCTTTTTAGTGGCTAAAAACGTACATTTTGGTGAAAAATGTTGTATTTTTTAGAAAATTCGCAAAAAATGCTTGACAAGGAGAAAAACGGTGGGTATAATGTTAATCAATCAGAAAGTAACAAGGATTTGCTTACAGGGAGCCCGTGGTTGCTGTGAACGGGTAGCAGGTGGTTGTGAAATTGGGCTGATGGTATATTGTTGAAGATAAGAAATAGTTTTCAGGTGAGCACCCCTTATCGTGCAGCTCCTTGCTAGAGGAGATAGAGATGACGGAGTATGATTTTCCGTTAAAATGAGGTGGCACCGCGCTAATAGATTAGACGTCCTCACACAGAAGTTTTTTCTGTGTGAGGTTTTTTGTTTAGCATAAGTGAGTTAGGTAGCAAACTGCGAAAAGATTTCTTAAAAACAAAGTGAAGCAAACGCTGATGAGTTGAGAATTAGTGGTACGCTTCAGGTGGGCACCCCTTATCGTGCAGCTCCTTGTTGGAGGAGATAGAGATGACGAAACTTATTTTTCGTTAAATGAGGTGGCACCGCGCTAACTAGCTTTAGACGCCCTCACACAGAAGTTTTTTTCTGTGTGAGGTTTTTTGTTTAAAAATGGAGGAGAGGTAATGAGAGATTTAGCAACAGTTCGTCAAGAAATAGATAAGATAGACGAACACTTAATCACATATTTAGCTAAGCGACAGCGCTTAGTTGAAGAAGCGGGACTCTTAAAACCTAAAAATGACCTTCAAGCGGTAAATGCACAAGAACGTGTTGAAGAAGTCATTAGAAATTGTTGCGAGCGTGCACGAGCAGCAAATTTATCTCCTCGCGTTGCAGAAGCTATCTGGCGAACGATGATTGGAGCGTTTATAGCGTTAGAGACAGAAGTAAATAGTCAGTCAAAAAAATAGAAAAGAGTTTTTTATGCGAAAAATTTTAACTGCTGATACTTTAACACCTATTCTTGCTTATATGCGAGTTCAAGGTGAGCATAAGGTTATTCTTGAATCAATTCCACGAGAAAAAGAAAATGCGCGTTTTTCAATCGTGGCTTATAATCCCGTTTTTGAAATCAAATATGAAAATGGCGAGTTAACCGAAAATGGTCAAGTCATTACTGGTGACCCACTTGATTATCTTAATCACGTAACGGTCAAAGGAGAAGCTACTGATCTGCCTTTTGGTGGCGGTGCGATTGGTTTTGTCGGTTATGACATGATTAGCCTTTATGAAAATATCGGAGACATTCCTGAAGATACTATTGGAACGCCAGATATGCATTTCTTTGTTTACGAGTCTTATTTGATTTTTGATCATAAGACAGAAAAAGTTTACGTGGTTGAAGATAATATTTACAGTCATCGTGACAATGATGCGACACGTCAAGCGCTTGGTAAGGTCGTCAAAGATTTGCAAACACAAGCGCCAAATGAATTTTCTCCACAGGAATTACATTCTTTAACCTTCAAGCACCATATTGAAAAAGAAAAATTTGAACAGATGGTTGACACGGCTAAGAAACTGATTCGTGAGGGAGATATGTTCCAATGCGTGCTTAGTCAACGTTTCTCAAGCCCGTTTGAGGGTGACCCGCTTGATTACTATCGCAATTTGCGCGTGACAAATCCGTCAAATTATCTCTATTTCTATGATTTTGGCGATTATCAGATTATTGGCGCAAGCCCAGAAAGTTTGGTTTCTGTGAAAAATGGCGAAGTCACTACAAATCCGATTGCAGGCACACGTCCAAGAGGGGCAAACGATGCTGAAGATGCTGCGCTAGCTAAAGACTTGCAAGCTGACATCAAAGAAACAGCTGAGCACCGTATGCTAGTGGATTTAGGACGAAATGATATTGGAAGAATTTCTCAAAACGGTACGGTCAAGGTGACGAAATACATGGAAGTTGAGTATTTCCGTTATGTCATGCATTTGACGAGCGTGGTTAAGGGGCAATTGCTACCAGATGTGCAAAGTATTGATGCTTTGAAAACGACTTTACCAGCTGGTACTGTATCAGGCGCGCCGAAAATTCGTGCTATGAAACGTATTTACGAATTGGAAGAAGAAAAGCGTGGCGTTTATGCGGGAGCGATTGGTTATCTTTCGGCAACTGGTGACATGGATTTTGCCATTGCGATTCGGACAATGATTCTCAAAAATCAAAAAGCTTACGTGCAAGCAGGAGCAGGAATTGTTTATGATAGCGTAGCAGAAAATGAATTTTACGAAACGATTAATAAAGCTAAAGCAATGACACGAATAGGGGATAGCCAATGATTTTACTAATTGATAATTATGATTCTTTTACCTATAACCTAGCACAATATTTGGGAACTTTTTCAGACGTTCAAGTGTTGCGAAATGATGATGCGGCATTGGAAGCAGCTGCTCAAACAGCTGATGCGCTTGTTTTATCACCAGGTCCTGGTTGGCCAGCTGATGCTGGAAAATTGGAAGAAATGATTCGTTTATTTGCTGGAAAGAAACCTATTTTAGGAATTTGTCTTGGGCATCAAGCGATTGCTGAAACCTTTGGTGGAAAGCTCGGCTTGGCTAAAAATGTCATGCATGGCAAGCAAAGCGATATTGAGCTCTTGGCAGAATCACCTGTTTTTTCAAATCTAGCAAATGAATTACCAATCATGCGTTATCATTCGATTGTTGTGACGGAGATGCCAGAAGAGTTTGAGGTCGTGGCAAAAACAACGGACGACCAAGAAATTATGGCAATTCAACACAAGAACTTGCCAATCTATGGGCTTCAATTTCACCCAGAAAGTATTGGCTCACCAGACGGGCTTCAAATGATTGAAAACTTTGTGCGATTGGTTGTTGAGAAATAAAGTGAGGAAAAACAATGAAAGAACTTTTTAATCAAATTGCTAACAGAGAAGATTTATCCGAAGAACAAGTTGAGGCACTTTTTGATGGCATTTTAAATAATGATGTCTCAGAAAGCGAGATTGCAGCTTTTCTCATGGGGCTTAAGGTTAAGGGAGAAATGCCTTCTGAAATTACTGGAATTGTGCGTGCGCTTAAAAGTCATGCGGTCGATTTACCGCAAGTATTTGACGACGCCATGTGTAATTGTGGCACAGGTGGTGACCAATCTTACAGTTTTAACATTTCAACAACAGCTTGTTTTATCCTAGCAGCAGGTGGTATCCGCATGGCTAAGTTTGGAAATCGTTCGGTTTCATCAAAATCAGGTTCTGCCGATGTCCTTGAAGAATTGGGAATCAATATCACAGCCTCACCAGAGACGCTTTCTAAAGCACTAGACGAAGTTGGCGTTGCCTTTATCTTTGCGCAAACCATGCTTCCTGCTATGCGTTTTATTGGTCCAGCTCGTCAGGTTCTAGGAATCCCAACGATTATGAATATTGTTGGACCTTTGGCAAATCCACTTGACCTTGAAACTCAATTAATGGGTTTGTATCGTGCAGATTTGCAAGAAACGGCTGCGCAAGTTATGCAAAAACTCGGTCGTAAACGTGCCATTATCATTACTGGTCCAAATAACATGGATGAAGCAGCGCTATATGGTACCAATACCTATACGCTTTTAGATAATGGCAAGATTAGCCAACATCAGTTTACTTATCAAGACCTTGAAATGCCAAAAGTTGAACTTGATGATATTGTTGGTGGAGATGCCAAGCAAAATGCAGAGATTTTGCTGAGTGTTCTTCAAAATGAACCTAGCCCTTACCTTGAAACAACGGTATTGAATGCTGGACTTGGCTTTTATGCTAATGGAAAAGTGGATAGTTTAGAAGAGGGTGTTGCCCTTGCTCGTCAGTTGATTGCAGACGGTTCAGCCCTTGCTAAGCTTCGCCAATTACAAGAGGTGCAAATATGAGTAAAGAATTTCTCCCAACTATCTTGAAGCAAAAAGCAAAAGAAGTGGAAGAGTTAGAAACGGAATCCTTACAACCACTTCGTGAGACTTACAAGCTGTATGACTATCTCAAAAATAATGCCAAGAAACTTCAAGTGATTGCTGAAGTCAAAAAAGCTAGTCCTAGCCTTGGTGACATTAACCTTGATGTTGACATTGTCAAACAAGCTAAAACTTATCAAGATAGCGGTGCGGC
This sequence comes from Streptococcus gallolyticus subsp. gallolyticus DSM 16831, assembly GCF_002000985.1. Taxonomy (NCBI): domain Bacteria; kingdom Bacillati; phylum Bacillota; class Bacilli; order Lactobacillales; family Streptococcaceae; genus Streptococcus; species Streptococcus gallolyticus. Next base: position 643,662 of record NZ_CP018822.1, read on the forward strand.
AATGATTTCGGTGCTGACAGACCCTTTCTTCTTTAAAGGTGACATTGATTACCTCCGTCAGATTTCTAGTCAAGTGAGTATTCCAACACTTGCCAAAGATTTCATTATTGATGAAAAACAAATCATTCGTAGTCGTAATGCAGGAGCAACAGTGATTTTGTTGATTGTGGCAGCTTTGCCAGAAGCTCGTTTGAAAGAGCTTTATGATTTTGCGACAGGGTTAGGACTAGAAGTTTTACTCGAAACGCATAATTTACCTGAATTGGAAGTCGCACATCGCATTGGTGCTAAAATTATCGGCGTTAATAACCGTAATTTAGTGACTTTTGAAACAGATATTAATACCAGCTTAGAATTATCAGCGCATTTCAAAGAAATGCCAGTTTATATTTCAGAATCAGCTATTTTCACCAAAGACGACGCTGCCTTGGTTGCCCCATTTTTCAATGGCATCTTAGTTGGCACGGCATTGATGAAAGCAGATAATGTTTCTGAAAAAGTGAAGGAGTTGCAAATTGACAAAGGTTAAAATTTGCGGGCTTTCAACACAAGCAGCCGTTGAACAGGCAGTCAAAAGCGGAGCAGATTATATCGGTTTTGTCTTTGCCAAAAGTAAGCGGCAAGTTGGCATAAAACAAGCTAACTATTTAGCACAGTTTATTCCAGAAACTGTCCAGAAAGTGGGTGTTTTTGTAAGTCCAACATTGGTGGAACTTCAAGAAGCGATTACTAAAGTGCCTCTTGATTTTGTACAAATCCATGGAGATTTTGAAGAAGAGCTCTTTAAGAAAATTGATGTTCCAAGTATTCGTGCCATTCCTGTCCAAAAAGCACTGGAAGAAATTGATAGTCAAGCGGATTATTTATTATTTGACGCCCCCTTGGCTGGTTCGGGCAAGACATTTAATTGGGAATTGTTAAAAGATAAGAAAATCACGAAGCCATATTTTTTAGCAGGCGGATTAACTGTCGATAATGTCCAGCAGGCCATAACTTTCTTTCATCCTTACGCTGTTGACGTTTCTTCTGGTGTTGAGACGGATGGTGAAAAAGATTTATTGAAGATTGCAAAATTTATAGAAAGTGTGAAAAAATGAGCTATAACCAACCAGATACTAATGGATTTTACGGAAAATTTGGTGGACAATTTGTTCCCGAAACACTGATGACTGCGGTTATCGAACTTGATGAAGCTTACCGCGAAGCTAAGGCAGACCCAAGCTTTCAAGAAGAACTCGATGCGCTTTTGAAAAATTATGTCGGTCGTGAAACACCGCTTTATTATGCAGAGCGTTTAACAAAACATATCGGCGGTGCGAAAATTTACCTCAAACGTGAAGACCTTAACCACACAGGTGCTCATAAAATTAATAACGCCCTCGGTCAAGTTCTTCTTGCTAAACGAATGGGTAAAAAGAAAATTATTGCCGAAACGGGTGCTGGTCAACACGGGGTTGCAACAGCAACAGCAGCTGCACTTTTTGACATGGAATGTACGATTTATATGGGTGAAGAGGACGTGAAACGCCAAGCACTCAATGTTTTCCGTATGGAATTGCTAGGCGCTAAAGTCTTTTCTGTAACTGATGGTTCACGCGTTTTGAAAGATGCCGTAAATGCAGCCCTTCGCGCGTGGGTAGCTAATATCGAAGATACACACTATATCATGGGGTCAGCTCTCGGACCTGCACCTTTCCCTGAAATGGTTCGTGACTTCCAATCTGTTATCGGTCAAGAAGCAAAGAAACAATATGCAGAGATTTCAGGAGGAAAATTGCCTGATGCTGTCCTAGCCTGTGTTGGCGGTGGTTCAAATGCGATTGGTCTTTTCTATCCATTTGTCGAAGATGAATCAGTTGCTCTTTACGGTGCTGAAGCAGCAGGACATGGACTTGATACTGAAGAACACGCTGCAACATTTGCCAAAGGACGTATAGGTATTTTGCATGGTGCTTTGATGAATGTTTTGCAAGACCGTCATGGACAAATCATGGAAGCTTTCTCAATCTCAGCTGGTCTTGATTATCCAGGCGTTGGTCCAGAACATTGCCATTTCAAAGACATTGGTCGTGCAACATACGATTCTATTACCGATGATGAAGCACTTGAAGCATTCATGCTTCTATCACGTTTGGAAGGGATTATTCCAGCTCTCGAATCAAGTCATGCCATTGCTTTGACTCAAAAAGTGGCTAAGGAATTAGGACCAGATAAATCAATCATTGTTTGTCTATCTGGACGTGGTGATAAGGATGTTGTGCAAGTAAAAGAACGTTTGGAAGCAGAAGGGAAATAGACTATGACTAAGACACTCACAAAACATCTTGAAAACATTGGAGCAAGCGGTAAAGGAATTTTTGTGCCATACATTATGGCAGGAGACCACGAAAAAGCTTTAGACGGTTTGTTTGACACCATTACTTTTTTGGAAAATAGCGGAGCTTCTGCTATTGAAGTGGGCATTCCATGGTCAGACCCCGTTGCTGACGGACCAGTCATTGAATTGGCAGGGCAAAGAAGCTTGGCTAACGGTGTGAATTTAACAGCGATTGTTCAAAAATTACAAGAAAAACAAACGACAGTTCCTTTGGTCATCATGACTTACATCAATCCTGTCTATCAATACGGCATTGAGAAATTTATTGCTGACTTGAAAAATACGTCTGTTAAAGGGTTGATTATTCCTGATTTACCACACGAACACGAAAATATGGTAAAACCATATCTTACCGACACAGATATTGCGCTTGTGCCACTCGTTAGTCTGACAACAGGTATTGAACGTCAAAAAACGTTATGTAAAGATGCTGAAGGCTTTATCTATGCCGTTGCTATTAACGGTGTTACTGGTAAAACTGGCAATTATCGTGATGATTTGGATAAACATTTGACCAATCTTAAAACCATTGCAGACATTCCTGTTTTAACAGGTTTTGGTGTCTCAACTCCAGCGGACATTGAGCGCTTTAACAAAGTATCAGACGGTGTTATTGTCGGAACGAAAATTGTTAGAGACTTACACGAAGGAAAAACAGATGATGTTGCTGACTTCGTCAAATACGGCTCAAATTATCAAAAATAAACTCATTTCAGCAAAAAAAAACAGAGATTCCTTTGATGTGGAGTCTCTGTTTTTAATTTATTTTATTTAGAACAAATCAATGATGAGTTTTAAATTGAGCAGTGTTAATACAATAGCGACGAGATAGCCGAGAATAGTGTTCCATTTGGCATTGACAAATTCTCCCATAAGTTTGCGGTTTGATGTGAAATAAACCAATGGAAAGATTGAAAATGGCAAAGCTACCGAGAGAAAAACTTGTGAGTAAACAATGAGTTGGTCAAGGACACTTTCGCGACTACCATAGAGCACAGCCACAATCATAACGGGAGCAAGAGCAGCCAAACGTGTCACCAAACGGATAACCCATTGTGGCAAATGGAGTTTCAAAAAGCCTTCCATGACAATTTGTCCAGTTAGCGTGCCTGTAATGGTTGAATTTTGCCCACTAGCAAGCAAAGCGATAGCAAATAAAGTTGATAGAGCAGCACTAGCAACACTACCTGCAATTTCAGAATTTTGAAGAGCGTCATACATTTGTGAAAATGCGTTGATTTCACTAGCATGCCCATAAAAGAGTGAAGCTCCTAAAATGAGCAATAGGGAATTAACCACAAAAGCAAGCGAGAGTTGAATATTGGAATCCCAAGTCATGAAACGCACAGCTTGTTTAATGGAATCTTGACTCTTATAATTAACTTTTCGAGTTTGTGAGATAGAAGAATGGAGATAAAGATTATGTGGCATAACTGTCGCCCCAATAATCCCCAAAGCTAATGTCAATTTACTATTAACGCCACTTTGTTTTAAATCTAAAATCGACGCATTAGGGAGATAGCCGTGCAAAATTCCTGAAAGACTTGGCTTTGATAAGATGACCAAGTAAAGGAAAATAATCAAAATCGTTGCAATCAAGGTCGATACGATAGCCTCAATTTTACGGAATCCCAATTTCATCAAAGATAAGAGAATAAAGACATCTAAAATCGTGATGAAAATCGAGAATAACAAAGACCAACCAAAAAGTAAATGAAGAGCGATTCCCGAACCAATGACTTCAGCCAAATCTGTCGCCATTAATGCTAATTCAATCACAATAAAAAGTAAGTAGCGGAGCTTCTTTGGCAAATGTGCAGCTGTTGCTTGAGCCAAATCCAATTTGGTCACGATACCTAATTTTCCAGCCATTTGTTGCAACTGCATCGCAATCAAAGATGAAACAAGGATAACAGACAAAAGCAGGTATTTATAAGTTGCTCCACCGACTACGCTAGTAATCCAGTTACCAGGATCCATATAACCAACGGCAACCAGAGCTCCTGGTCCAATAAAGGCTCTAAGGGTACGCCAAAATGAGGCATTTTTTGGGACAGCAATACTTTGATTAACTTCACTGAGTGATTTTTGGTAATGTGTAGAAGTTTCCAAGGCACTACCTCTTTTCTAAATCTCTTATTAATGCCTATTATAGCAGAAAATTTTAAAAAATAAAGCATATTTAATTAAAAAATTAAGTATGGTTAAAAATAAACAAAATTAGGTATCCTAAAAATAAAAATGGCACAAAGGGAATCCGTTTATTTGTCTGGAAAAAGTAGTAAATAATACCTGAAAGAGAGCCAAGCTCGATAATCCATAAAATAGTTTGAAGGTCAAGAAGCAGACTCAAACTGGCAAGGTAGAAAAAATCACCGCTACCGATTTTCAAATCAATCAGCTCTGCCATTATCCCAAAAGCCAAAAGAATAATAGCTAGCGCATTAATCGGCGTGACAAAAAGCAAAAAAATACTTGGAAGGAGCCAAACCAACAATGGAAACTCTTGACGTTTCAAGTCATAAAGACTAAGAGTTGTGCTAAAAAACAAGATAAAAACTTGGTCGAGTGAGAGAAGTGCGCAATAGTAAAGTACGACAATGACCCCAAAATAAAGCTCTAACAGCCCATACCAGAAAGGAATTTTGGTGTGGCAAAAACGACAACGTGAATGATTTATCAGTTGAGAAAAAATGGGAATCAAATCACGAACGGCAAGTTGTTTTCCACAAGAATCACAATGACTGGCAGGAAAAATGATTGATTTTTCAGGAAATCGATCAACGATTAAACTAAGAAAAGAAGCAATAGAAGCCCCTAGAAAAAAGAATAATAAAATGTCCATACTAGTTTATTCGAAAAATAATTAAAAAAGTGAGCATATTATTTGCTCTTTATTTAGAATTATTCTAAAATAGCATTGTAAAGTAAAGGATGAGAAATCCTAAAATGTCATTTGACGAGGAGGTTTACTATGACTCAAACAATCACTGAAAACATTTACGCATCTGTAACACATAATATCTCACAAAAATCAACTGCTAAAAATGCTAAAACAAAAGCTGTTCTTAACCAAGCGGTTGCTGATTTGTCAAAAGCTGCCTCAATTGTTCACCAAGTTCATTGGTATATGCGTGGAGCAGGCTTCTATTACTTGCATCCAAAAATGGACGAATTGATGGACGGTCTTAACGCTTCATTGGACGAAATGAGTGAACGTTTGATTACAATCGGTGGTGCTCCATATTCAACGTTGAAAGAATTTGACGAAAATTCTAAACTTGAAGAAACAACTGGTTCATTTGATAAAACAATGGATGAACATTTGGCACGTTTGGTTGACGTTTATACTTACTTGTCAGCACTTTACCAAGTTGGGCTTGATGTCACTGACGAAGAAGGTGACGCACCTTCTAACGATATTTTCACAGCTGCCCAAGCAGACGCTGAAAAGACAATCTGGATGCTCCAAGCCGAACGCGGACAAGCACCAGGAATCAAATAATTTTCAAAATAGATAAAAAAAACGTCCAGTGGACGTTTTTTCACTCGCCTAGAAACAACAAAGCAGGTCGCATGACCTGCTTTTAGTTTATGTTAAAAGTATGTAAAAACCAGAGAAACCGATTGCATATTCTTATTGAAAATGCTTGCTTTTTTTGATAAAATGCTTCATATGAAAACATTATATGATGTGCAACAATTGTTGAAACGATTTGGTATTTATGTCTATATCGGTAAGCGTCTTTATGATATTGAAGTCATGAAACTGGAATTAGAAAAATTGTATGAAAATGGGTTGATTGACAAGACGGATTACCTGACAGCTGAATTGATTTTGCGACGTGAGCACCGTTTAGAAATGGAGAAAGAAAATAATGACTAAAAAACTTTTAGGGATTGACCTTGGTGGGACAACGATTAAATTCGGTATCCTAACACTTGAGGGAGAAGTGCAAGAAAAATGGGCAATTGACACGAATATCCTTGAAGATGGTAAACACATTGTCCCTGATATTGTTGAATCAATTAAACACCGTTTGAATCTTTACGGTTTGACAAAAGATGATTTTGTAGGTATCGGTATGGGGTCTCCAGGTGCTGTTGACCGCGCTAAAAAAACAGTTACAGGTGCTTTCAACTTGAACTGGGCACACACTGAAGAAGTCGGTTCAGTTATCGAACGTGAACTTGGCATTCCATTTGCTATTGATAACGATGCAAACGTAGCTGCACTTGGTGAACGTTGGACAGGTGCTGGCGCAAACAATCCAGATGTTGTTTTTGTAACACTTGGAACTGGTGTTGGTGGCGGTGTTATCGCTGACGGTAACCTTATCCACGGTGTCGCTGGTGCTGGTGGAGAAATTGGTCACATGAATGTTGAACCAGTTGATGGATTTGAATGTACTTGTGGTAACAAAGGTTGTCTAGAAACAGTTGCTTCAGCAACAGGTGTTGTGCGTGTGGCTCGTCATTTGGCTGAAGAATACGAAGGTGATTCAAGCATCAAAGCTGCCATTGACAATGGTGATGCGGTGACAAGTAAAGACATCTTTGTCGCTGCTGAAGCGGGTGACCATTTTGCCGATTCAGTTGTTGAAAAAGTTGGTTTCTATCTTGGTCAAGCAACAGCAAATATCGCAAACATCTTGAACCCAGATTCAGTTGTTATCGGTGGTGGTGTTTCAGCGGCAGGCGAATTCTTGCGTAGTCGCGTTGAAAAATATTTTGTCAGCTACGCTTTCCCACAAGTGCGCAAAACAACAAAAATCAAAATTGCCGAACTTGGAAATGATGCTGGTATCATTGGTGCAGCAAGTCTTGCAAGTCAATTTGTAGATTAAGGGGTGCAACATGAACTGGATTATCGTTTTAGTTATTTTAGTTGCTATCGTTGCTTGGATGGCTTGGACTTATTTTAGTCTCCGCCGTGCAGCGAAATTTATTGATAATGCTGAGTTTGAAAGCATGATTCACACAAGTCAATTGATTGATGTGCGTGAGGCTGGCGCTTTCAAAACAAAACATATCATGGGAGCTCGTAATCTTCCAGCTAGTCAAATTCAACTCTCAATGTCTGCTATTCGTAAAGATAAACCTGTTCTTTTATACGATAGTAGCAGAAGTTCAGCACTTCCACGTGTTATTAGAACACTTAAAAAAGCAGGCTACACTAATCTTTATGTTCTTAAAGATGGCTTTGACTACTGGACAGGAAAAGTTAAAGAAAGTTAATCATTTACCAACATATGGAATTTGAAAAAGAAAATTTAAAGAGAAAAAACGATGAGAGTAAGGATGCCCTGAAATCAAAATACCTCAAAAATCAGATTTTTCAATTGGATTTGGAATTAAGCCAAGTAACAGACGAAGATGATAAAAAGAGACTTGAAGCGTTACGCAATGTTTACATCGAAAAATTGCAAGAAAACAAGAAACGTCGTTTAATCAGGATTCTTTTAATCAGTCCATTGGTTTTCTTGGCTCTGATTATTTTGTATCTCGTCACAGCTTTCAATCGCGAAACAACCGCCAATAATAAGGCGGAATGGTCGCCATCTACAACGGCTACGTCAACAAGTACATCTAGTTCTTCAAGTTCATCAAGCACGAGCGAGACCAAGACCTCTTCAACGATAAAACAAGGTGTCCCTGCGGAGCTTGTTGGAGATTGGAAAACAGCTGATTTTGACGGAGTTATTCTGACAATTAGTGAAGATGGCACAATGACTAAAAATCAGTCTAATTATATTGTTACAGAGCGTGTTTCTGGTTATGAAGAAGTGGCACAAGGTGTCTATCGTTTTTATCCTGCTGATGGAAGTGATAGTGAAGCCATCGGGGCACTTATTTTTGGTGGTATCGGTGGTAGTTACCAAACAACACCAAAATTTGCTTCGGGAATTTATGTCAAAAATGGCTATATTTATCCACAATTCTGGACAACAACCTCTAGCAAATTCACTTATTCGTTAAATACTAATCTCAAATTAGTATCAACCGACCAAGCAGCTGTTGCTGATGCCATTGATACTAAAAATTTAACGACTGAGCAAGTGGAAGCTTGGGTTCTTGCCATTTATGCTTCGCAAAATCAATTATCTGATGAAGATAAAGAGAATTATTTTGTAAATGTCAAAGCATATGATGACAATTTGGTTTATGCTAGTGTCCGTAAAAACAGCGATTCAAAAACACGTTTAGCCTTATATCGTGTTAATGCAGACGGCTATCTTGAACAAGGCACACTCGAAGCAACAAATTGGAGCGTTGTCAGCACCGCTTATGTCGAATAAGACAATGCTGAAATAGTTAAAACATAACAAAAGATGGGACGTGGTTCCCATCTTTTTTGGGTTATGGAAAGAGGAAGATTGGTGATATCAATGTTTTCTGAGGAGGAGAAGTTTTGATTGAAAATCACCAACCAAAGCAGCAGTTTCTTGATTAGTTCCGTTTAGGGCGATTGGAACAGGCATACCACGATATTTCAACAGACTGCCACTGACAGTTTGATTGTCCACAATATCATATGTAGTTTTAGAATCTACAAAAGGAAGGGTGAATGTTTTGCTGGTACTTTGATTAATATCAGCTAGGATTGAAAAGTACCCAACCAAGATAATCTGTGGACTTTGAAGCGCCCAAATGTGCTGGTTTGGACGCTTCAGAACTTGGTAGAAACGTCCAGTCATGATGTCATGTCTAAGGTTTTTGTACAGTGTAATCTGCTGTTTTATAATATTTTTTGAGTGTTCGTCTAAACTTAATAAATCCAGTTCATAGCCAAGAATTCCAAAAATAGCAACGTTGAAACGTGTCTCTAAAGGGGTAATACGTTGAATTTGACCATTTGGAACTTGAGAGACGTGGTTAGAGAGGCAAGTGATTGGGTAGGCAAGAGCAGTATTTTCTTGAATATCCAATCTGGCAATCGCATCGGTATTGTCGCTAACCCAGATTTGAGGGCTATAATAAAGAATACCTAAATCAAATCGTCCGCCCCCTGATGCACAACCTTCAATGAGGAGATTTGGGTAACGTTCAAGTAATTTTTCGTATAATTGATAAACACCTTGAACATAGCGATGGAAAAATTCTCCTTGTCTGATGCCGTTTTTGGCGAGATAATTGGAATAAACTTCGGTTAAATTTCGGTTCATATCCCATTTGAGATAATCTAGTTGTGTTTCATCGATAATTCGAGACATTTGTTCAAAAATATTTTTGACAACAGCTGGATTGGTAAAGTCAAGCACTAATTGACCACGACCGTATGAATAACGTCCTTGTGGTGGCTCAACAATCCAATCAGGATGCTTACGATAAAGCTCGGTATCCTCGTTAACCATTTCGGGTTCAAACCAAAGACCAAATTGTAACCCCATTTGGTGAATTTTTTGGGCAAATACTTGTAATCCATTTGGAAATTTTTCAGGATTTGGGTACCAATCACCTAATGATGAGCGGTCGTTGTTGCGTTTAGCAAACCAACCATCATCAACGACAAAACATTCAATGCCCAATGCTACGGCTTCTTTAGCAAGGGTTAAAAGCTTGTTTTCATCGAAATCAAAAACGTAAGTCTCCCAGCTATTTAGTACAATTGGTCGCTCTCGTTTTGTCCAGAATGGAGAAATGATATGTTCAGAAATAAAATCAGCGTTTTCTTGTGCTAAGCCATTGAGACCGTCTTGACTAAAACTTAAAACAGTTTGCGGTGTTGCAAAATTTTCATTTGGTTTTAGTTGCCAAGAAAAAGTATAAGGTGAAATCCCACTCATTAATCTTGCTTGATTCCATTCATTAACATCGATTTGTTGAATGAAATTACCAGAATAAACCAAGTTTGCTCCATAACACATGCCTGTGTCAAAAGTCGTTTCTTTTTTGGCAATAGCGACAAAGGGATTGTGTTGATGACTACTTGTCCCAGTTAAACTTTCGACTTTAAAACTTCCTTGTTGAAGTGGGTATTTTTTTAATTGACGTTCTGAAATCCAAGCACCTGAAAAATGATAAGCTTGATAGTCGTTGGCATCTTCTAGCCAAAAGGTTGAGGAGAGTGCGCGTGTTAAGACAATATCATGTTGTCCATTGTTGTTAATAAGGACGCGTTTGCTGATATTTTTTCCTTTTTTAAAAAAAACATATTCTAAAGTGACTTGTAATTGCAACCCAGCATCTTCTAGCCTAAGGCTTAATATTTCAGCGTCATCATTTAGTCTGACATGTGGTCCAGAATAGGAGAGCTTTTCTTTTTGAGTATCGTAATCAAGGTATTTTAACTCTAAATAGTGTGGGGTATCATGGACGGTCACTTCAAGTGAAGCTTCTTGGAAAGCCGTTGTCCCATAAAGGGCACATTCTTGATGTTTATCAGCTAATGTAAAACTGCTATTTTTGGCATATTTAACAGTGCCAGCAGCTTTGCCTTCTGAGTGTTCTAAAAGGGAAAAGTCATCTTCTTTTAGCACTAATGTTGGACCAAAATACAGTTGTTCAAGTTGTCCATTTGGCATGATTTTGATGAGGTAACTCATATCAGTATTTGACAAGTGAAAAATATTGTTTATTTTTGTAATTGACATGAATACCCCCTAAGCAACCTTTGTGGCAATGTACTTGAGACGTTTGGCTGCTTTGTATTTGAAAACAAAGCGGTATAATAACGAGACAATAAAGAAATTAACTTGCTTGCTTTTATCAGTGAAACTATTAGCTTCTTGATACTCGATTTTTGTCTTACCATTAACTGTCTCAAAAAGAAAACATTGTAAAATATTGCCACCAGCGTAACTACTTGACAGTTTTAAAGAGTGATTTTCTTTCATTTCAATGATGGTTGTTTTACCCCAAACTCTTTCTTTAGTTGTTTTAGTGTAAAATGGTTTCTTGATTGTCATCTGTTCCTGAAGTTGGGTGATGTGGTTATCGTAGTATTTGAAAAATTGTAGTGTTTCCTCAATGACTTCTTGATAAATCACCTCAACAGGACAATCAATTTGTTTAGAGTAGCTTAATACGGTGTTTTCAATCATTTTCTGCCACGCTTTCTGTTACAGGATTAGCTTCATCAGCGAGATATGTTTTGTCAATTGCCATCATGAATGGAAGCCAAATCGCAATAGAAACTGCCACGTTAACCAGTTGTAAAATCCCACCAGCAATAGAGGCTGTTCCAATCCAGCCTGAAAGGAAAACAGGTGTTGTCCAAACAATAGTGACACCAATTGGACGAGGAACAAAACCAAGATAAATAGCATAGTATGACGTTAACACGGTCACAACAGGAGCCAAAATCCAAGGGATGAGTACCATTGGATTTAAAACAATTGGAAGTCCAAAAGTAATCGGTTCAGAAATATTGAAGAAAGCAGGAACAGCTACCATTTTCATTGTGCTTTTTAGGCGAAGTGAGCGTGCTAGGAAAAGTGATATCAGAACAACACCCAGAGTCATTCCGTTACCACCAATAAGTGGGAAAATTCCCATGAAAGTCGAACAGATGATGTGCGGCAACGGTTTTCCAGCTTGGAAGGCAGCATAATTTTCGAGGTTTGATGTTTGCAGTAGTGGCTCAGTAATGGCGCCAACAATCATTTGACCATGAACTCCAAACCACCAAAGGAGTTGGGCAGCGACAACGGCAACGAGAGTAGCAGGCAAGCTTGTTCCAAGACCAACTAAAGGTTGTTGTAAAACATTAAATAAGCAATCAAAAGCATTGCCCCAACTTGTAAAGGTAAAGAGGTAACGAATGGTATTGAAAATCAATAGAGCTGCCGCACTTGGGATAATAGACGTAAATGATGTTGCTATCCCAGGTGGGACTTGTTTTGGCATTTTTATGGTAATTTTTTTATTTTCTAGGTAAGCAAAAATGGCTGTCGCTAAAAATCCAGTTAGGATGGCTACAATCATTCCTTGAGAGCCAAGCTTTGCTGTCGGCATGTAAACTTGACCTTTTACTGTTTTAAATGGAAGAAGTAGTAGGAAAGAGGCTAAACTAACAGCACCAGCATAAATCTTTGAGCATTTAAGATATTTAGCAAAATGATAACCAACACCAAAAGTAACAAATAATGCTGTGACATTCATTGTTGCATTTCCGATTGGACCAAAAAAATCGTTCAAAAAGGTTATGAAACCGTCAGGTAAAAATTTGTCGAATCCAAAGGTAGCGGGTAAATTTTGGATAATCATCATAATAGATGCAAACATTGTGGCTGGGAAAGCAACCATAAAACCATCACGTAAGCTGGTTAGATGCTTGTTTTCGCAAATAGCCGTAGCCAGTGGCATCATTTTTTGCGTGATTTTGTCAGTTAAAGACATAAGTAACCTCCTAAAGTAAAATGGATATTTTTTTAATTCACAAAATTATTGTAAACGTTTATAATATATAAAGATATGGATTTTCGTTTTTTATTTATGGAATTTTGTGACTTTTGGAGAAAGTAATGAAAATTATTAATTATTCTAATGACTGTTATCAAAATGTAGATGTGATGCTTTATAATTACGGCTATGAGGAATGTGATTCTGGGCATTTTTATGGACCTGCCGTCAGAAAAAGTTATATGATTCATTACATTACAGCTGGTAAAGGGATTTTCAGAGTTAATCATCAAACATATGAGTTATCAACAGGCGATGCCTTTTTAATGAAACCAGGTGAGGAAATTTATTATGAAGCTGATAAAAAAGAACCGTGGTGCTATGCTTGGATAGGTGTTCAAGGAGCAAAAATTGAACACTATCTTGATTGTACGACTTTGCTTGAAAAGCCAGTGTTTCATTATGATAAAGACGAACGCTTGGTCAAGATTTATAATCAATTCTTTAAGGCAACAAATGAGCCAGTTTTATTGAGAGAACTTAAAGCTAATCGTGCTATTTATGACTTATTTGCTTTCTTGATTGAAAATTTCCCAAATCATCAATCTCAAGATAAAAAAGATGATTTGTCTTACATCAAGGAAGCTGTCGCTTATTGCAATCTCAATTTAGATAAGCCGATTAAAGTTCAGGAAATAGCTGATTACCTTAACCTCAATCGCTCTTACTTAGCTCGTTTATTCAAACAAAAAACAGGCGTCAGCTTAAAGCAATATCTATCACATTTGCGAATTGAGAATGCCAAAGAATTATTAACAAAAACGGAATTACCAGTCAATGTCATTGCGTGTTCCATTGGATTTTCAGACCCATTATATTTCTCTAAGTTTTTTAAAAAATGGACAGGATATTCTCCAGAAAAATACCGTCAAGTTGAAGTCAATGTTCAAGACAGACAGCAATATGAATTTTTATTAAAATAATACTTTTTACATACTATAGTAGCTAAATCCGTGTCTGAAAACATTTACACTTGTTTTATCGCTGTTTTTTCATAGGATTTGTGGTATAATTCAAAAGTTAGAATAAATTTAAAAAATCGAGGAATCATGACTAAATTAAGAGAAGATATTCGTAACGTGGCGATTATCGCCCACGTTGACCACGGGAAAACAACCCTTGTTGATGAATTATTGAAACAATCACACACACTTGACGAACGTAAAGAATTGCAAGAACGTGCAATGGACTCAAACGATCTTGAAAAAGAACGTGGTATTACAATCCTTGCTAAAAATACTGCAGTTGCTTACAACGGTGTTCGTATCAATATCATGGACACACCAGGACACGCGGACTTCGGTGGAGAAGTTGAACGTATCATGAAAATGGTTGACGGTGTTGTGCTTGTTGTCGATGCTTACGAAGGAACTATGCCTCAAACACGTTTCGTGTTGAAAAAAGCTCTTGAACAAAACTTAACACCAATCGTTGTTGTTAACAAAATTGATAAACCATCAGCTCGCCCAGCAGAAGTTGTTGATGAAGTTCTTGAACTCTTCATCGAACTTGGTGCTGACGATGACCAATTAGAATTCCCAGTTGTTTACGCATCAGCTATCAACGGTACATCATCACTTTCAGATGACCCAGCTGATCAAGAACACACAATGGCTCCAGTCTTTGACACTATCATTGACCATATTCCAGCGCCAGTTGATAACTCAGAAGAACCACTTCAATTCCAAGTGTCACTTCTTGATTACAATGATTTCGTTGGACGTATCGGTATCGGACGTATTTTCCGCGGTACTGTTAAAGTTGGTGACCAAGTTACTCTTTCAAAACTTGACGGTACAACTAAAAACTTCCGTGTTACTAAATTATTTGGTTTCTTCGGACTTGAACGTCGTGAAATCCAAGAAGCAAAAGCTGGTGATTTGATTGCTATCTCTGGTATGGAAGACATCTTCGTTGGTGAAACAATCACTCCAACAGATTGCGTTGAACCGCTTCCAATTCTTCACATTGACGAACCAACACTTCAAATGACATTCTTGGCAAATAACTCACCATTTGCAGGTCGTGAAGGTAAATTCGTTACATCTCGTAAAGTTGAAGAACGCTTGCTTGCTGAATTGCAAACTGACGTATCACTTCGTGTTGAAGCAACTGATTCACCAGATAAATGGACTGTATCAGGTCGTGGTGAATTGCACTTGTCTATCCTTATCGAAACAATGCGTCGTGAAGGATATGAACTTCAAGTATCACGTCCAGAAGTTATCATCAAAGAAATTGACGGCGTGAAATGCGAACCATTCGAACGTGTTCAAATCGATACACCAGAAGAATACCAAGGTTCAGTTATCCAATCATTATCAGAACGTAAAGGTGAAATGCTTGATATGCAATCAACTGGTAATGGTCAAACACGTCTTGTATTCTTGGCACCAGCACGTGGACTTATCGGATACCCAACTGAATTCCTTTCAATGACTCACGGTTACGGTATCATGAACCACACATTCGACCAATACTTGCCAGTTATCAATGCAGAAATTGGTGGACGTCGTCGTGGTGCTCTTGTATCTATCGATACTGGTAAAGCAACAACATACTCAATCATGTCTGTTGAAGAACGCGGTACAATCTTCGTTAACCCAGGTACTGAAGTTTACGAAGGAATGATTATCGGTGAAAACTCACGTGAAAACGACTTGACAGTTAACATCACTAAAGCTAAACAAATGACTAACGTCCGTTCAGCTACGAAAGACCAAACTGCTGTTATCAAAACACCACGTATCTTGACGCTTGAAGAATCACTTGAATTCTTGAACGATGACGAATACATGGAAGTAACACCAGAATCAATCCGCTTGCGTAAACAAATCCTTGATAAAAACTTGCGCGCTAAAGCAGCTAAGAAGAAAAAATCTGCAGAGGAGTAAAACAGTCCAGAGGACTGTTTTAGGTCCGAGCCTAAAAACGAAAAAGCGAGGAAATCTGTTAGATTAAATCAAGTCTTCGCCTAAAAATAAGTAAGCGAAGAAGTCCAGAGGACTGTTTTAGGTCCGAGCCTAAAAACAAAAAAGCGAGGAAATCTGTTAGATTAAATCGAAGTTTCGCTTAAAAATGAAAGGGCGAAGCGAATAACAAAACAGTTTAAAACTGATAAATTGAATTGTAAAAGAAAGGAGTTATGAATGTTTTATTTAATCGTTGCTATTTTGATTGTTTCGTATTATTTTTTCATGGCTCCAAAAACAATTCGCAGCACTTTAAATATGATTGGTATGGTGGGAGCAGTAGCTTTATTGCTCGTTTTGGCAGCTATGAGTTTTGTCAAAATTATGCAATCACCACCAGAAATCTTTCTTGGACTTGCTATGGTTGCCTTAGGATTCTTCGCCATAAGAGATGTCTATCGCTTACCGTCTAAGAAAGATGAAAAAAAGCATTATAGCAAGAAAAGCTGAGGGATACTCAGCTTTTTTCGTATCTTGGTCAGCTTTGTGGCGGGAAATGTCGTAAAATATTGAAAAACACCTTAAATAAATGTAGAATATTATTATACTTGCAATGTTAGAATGGATGTATGATGAAAACAATTAAAACATTTGAAAATAAAAAAGTTTTGGTACTTGGTTTGGCAAAATCTGGTGAAGCCGCAGCACGACTCCTTGAAAAATTGGGCGCTATCGTTACTGTCAATGACGGTAAACCATTCGATGAAAATCCTGCTGCACAATCACTGCTTGAAGAAGGAATCAAAGTTATCTGTGGTAGCCACCCGTTGGAACTTTTGGATGAAAATTTTGAATTAATGGTTAAAAACCCAGGTATTCGATACGATAATCCAATGGTAGCACGTGCTATCGAAAAAAATATTCCAGTTATCACAGAAGTTGAGCTAGCTTACATGATTTCAGATGCCCCAATCATTGGAATTACTGGTTCAAATGGTAAAACAACGACAACAACCATGATTGCTGAAACACTTAATAACGGTGGTAAATCTGGGCTTCTTTCAGGAAATATCGGTTTTCCTGCTTCAGAAGTTGCGCAAACAGCAACAGATAAAGACATTTTGGTTATGGAATTGTCTTCTTTCCAATTAATGGGAACAGATACTTTCCACCCACATATCGCTGTTATTACTAACCTTATGCCAACTCACATTGACTATCATGGAACTTTTGAAGAGTATGTTGCAGCAAAATGGAACATTCAAAAGAATATGACTGCTGATGATTTCGTCGTGCTTAATTTCAACCAAGATTTGGCAAAAGAATTGGCACAAAAAACAGCTGCCCAAGTCGTTCCATTTTCTACAACTGAAAAAGTTGACGGTGCTTACTTAGACGGTGATACGTTGTATTTCAAAGGTGAAGCTATCATGAAAGCTTCAGAAATCGGTGTGCCAGGTAGCCATAATGTAGAAAATGCTTTGGCAACTATTGCCGTAGCAAAATTATCAGGAATCGCAAATGATGCTATCAAAGAAACCTTGACTCATTTTGGTGGCGTAAAACATCGTCTTCAAGCACTTGGTGGGATTAATGGTGTTAAATTCTACAACGATTCAAAATCAACTAATATTTTAGCAACTCAAAAAGCCCTTTCAGGCTTTGATAATTCAAAAGTGATTTTAATCGCTGGTGGCCTTGACCGTGGAAATGAATTTGACGAACTTGTTCCAGATATTACTGGGGTTAAATTAATGGTTATCCTTGGTGAATCAGCTCCGCGTGTCAAACGTGCAGCTGACAAAGCAAATGTTCCATATGTTGATGCCAAAGACGTTGCAGACGCTGCTCGCATTGCTTATGACAAAGCTGAAGCTGGTGATGTTGTTCTCTTAAGCCCTGCTAATGCTAGCTGGGATATGTACAAGAGCTTTGAAGTTCGTGGTGACGAATTTATCGCAACCTTTGAAGCAATTAAAGGAGAATAAACATGGCTAAGAAAATTGTCTTTACTGGCGGTGGAACCGTTGGTCATGTGACGTTGAACCTTATTCTTATCCCAAAATTTATCAAAGACGGTTGGGAAGTTCATTACATTGGCGACAAAAATGGCATTGAGCATGAACAAATCACCAAATCAGGTCTTGATGTGACTTTCCATTCCATTGCAACAGGAAAATTAAGACGTTATTTCTCATGGCAAAACATGCTTGACGTTTTCAAAGTATCATTTGGAATTCTACAATCATTGGTAATTATTGCTAAAATTCGACCACAAGCCCTCTTTTCAAAAGGAGGATTTGTGTCAGTTCCACCAGTCATTGCTGCTAAGACGTTAGGCGTTCCTGTATTTGTTCATGAATCTGATTTGTCTATGGGCTTGGCAAATAAAATCGCCTATAAATTTGCGACAACAATGTACACAACTTTTGAACAAGCTGAAGGCTTAGCAAAAGCAAAACATGTTGGAGCGATTACAAAAGTCGGCAGTAAAGTTGACTATGATGACAGTAAAATTGAAGAGATAAAAAATCATTTTGACCCTAATTTGAAAACACTTTTGTTTATTGGTGGTTCTGCTGGGGCACGTGTTTTTAATGATTTCATCACTAATACTCCTGAATTAATCGAGCATTTCAATGTTATCAACATTTCAGGGGATAAACGTTTGAATGGTTTAAGTCAAAACCTCTATCGTGTTGACTACGTCACAGACCTTTATCAACCTTTGATGGATATGGCTGATGTGGTTGTGACA
This sequence comes from Streptococcus gallolyticus subsp. gallolyticus DSM 16831, assembly GCF_002000985.1. NCBI lineage: Bacteria > Bacillati > Bacillota > Bacilli > Lactobacillales > Streptococcaceae > Streptococcus > Streptococcus gallolyticus. Next base: position 662,113 of record NZ_CP018822.1, read on the forward strand.
CGAGGTGGTTCAAATACTATCTTTGAATTGGTTGCAATGCACAAATTGCACTTGATTGTTCCTCTTGGAAAAGAAGCCAGTCGTGGTGACCAATTAGAGAATGCAGCTTATTTTGAGAAAAAAGGCTATGCTCGTCAGCTTGCTGAAGAAAAATTAACCTTTACTAATCTTGAAGAAGAATTAGCTCAACTTTTTGCTCACGAAGATAGTTATAAAACAGCAATGGCGACTTCAAACGAAATCAAATCACAAGATGAATTTTATCATCTCATCACGCAAGACATCTCTAAAACCGCAAAAGGAATGTAAATGACAAAAGAGAAAGAGCAAGATAAAAAAGAATCTAAAACTCAAAATGACGAAAAGCTTGCGCTGACAGAATGGCAAAAACGCAATATTGAATTTCTGAAGAAAAAAGAAGCTGAAGAAGCTGAGAAAAAGAAACGTCAAGAAAAATTACGTTTAGAACGCACGCCGCATGTCAAAAAAGAAGATGACGACGAGGAAGAAAAAGACTCCCAGTCTGAAAAGAAAGCTGACAAAGCGACAACCAACGGTGATGCTGACGAACAAGAAATTGTTTCTAAAAAAGAGAAAAAACAAAAAGTAAAACAAGCTAAAAAAGCCAGAAAAGAAAAAAAGAAAAAAGAGAAAAAGGAGCTCACGCCACTTCAAAAAGCGAGACGTCGTGCTTATCCTGTTCTTATTGTTGCTGGTGCAGTTTTGCTAATATCGCTCTTTTTGGTAACGCCTATTAGCAAGCAAAAAACAGTCACAGTTTCGGGAACATCAACAACAACTTCTGATGCTGTTTTGACTGCGTCGGGCATAAAAAGCTCAGATTATTTCTTCTCGCTGATTTTTAACCATTCAGCGTATGAAAAAAGCATTTTGAAAAACGATAAAATGGTCAAAGAAGCAAAAATCGTTTATCATTTTCCGAATAAATTCACGATAAAAGTGAAAGAATATGATATTGTGGCTTATGCCCAGACGGATGATGGCTACCAACCAATTCTTGAAAACGGAACTCACCTTGATGTTGTTGGGGCGTCTGAATTACCTGATACTTTCCTGACTATCAATCTTTCTTCTGAAAGCGATATTCAAAAATTGATAAAAGCTTTTTCAAAACTAGATAAAGATTTGGTTAGCCAAATTCAAATTGTTAGCTCTGCGAATTCTTCGACGACAGCTGATTTACTTCTTTTGGAAATGCATGATGGCAATACTGTTCGTGTACCATTGTCAGAAATTGTTGAGAAATTACCTTACTACACGAAAATTAAGGGAAATCTGACAGAAGCCAGCATTGTTGATATGGAAGTCGGTATTTACACAACGACAGAAACTATTGAGTCCGAAGCTGCCGCTGAAAAAGAAAGTGCTAGCTCAGAATCAAGTGATGAAAATACAGAGTCTAGCGATACCGAATCAACAACAGAATCTAGTGAGGAAACTCAGACAGAATCAAGTGATACAGAAGTATCAACAGAAGCATTTGCAGTAGATGGTGCTAGCGATAATAACCCTACTACAGAGGAAAATCCGAATAATATGACATCTGGTATGCAGGTTGGTCAACAATAAAATTAAGTTTCTATAACAAAAAACGTAAAATGATAACATTTTACGTTTTTTTATGATATAATATTTTCTGAATAATTCTGATTTTATACAGATTTTAGAATAGTAAATGATTGGAAAGATAGTGAGGTCGAGTGAATGGCTAGAAATGGCTTTTTTACAGGTTTGGATATAGGAACAAGCTCGATTAAGGTTCTAGTAGCAGAATTTGTTTCTGGCGAAATGAACGTGATTGGTGTGAGTAATGTTCCCAGTACGGGAGTAAAAGACGGGATTATTATAGATATTGAGGCTGCTGCTGAAGCGATTAAAAAAGCGGTTGAGCAAGCAGAAGAAAAAGCAGGAATGACAATTGATAAGATTAACGTAGGTCTTCCAGCTAACTTGCTTCAAATCGAACCCACCCAAGGGATGATTCCAGTACCTAGTGAATCAAAAGAAATTAAAGATGAAGATGTTGATAGTGTTGTTAAATCAGCATTAACAAAAAGTATTACTCCAGAACGTGAAGTAATCTCATTGATTCCTGAAGAATTTATCGTTGATGGTTTCCAAGGAATTCGTGATCCACGTGGCATGATGGGGATTCGCTTAGAGATGCGTGGTTTGATTTATACAGGACCAAGCACTATCTTACATAATCTTCGTAAAACAGTTGAACGTGCAGGCATTAGTGTTGAAAATATTATCATCACACCGCTTGCTATGGCAAAATCAGTTCTTAATGAAGGTGAACGCGAATTCGGTGCTACTGTAATTGATTTAGGTGGCGGTCAAACGACTGTTGCTTCTATGCGTGCACAAGAATTGCAATACACTAACATTTACCCAGAGGGCGGTGAATATGTAACCAAAGATATTTCAAAAGTTTTGAAAACATCTATGCAGATTGCTGAAGCCCTTAAATTCAACTTTGGACAAGCTAACCTAGAGGAAGCAAGTTTGTCAGAAACTGTCCAAGTTGATGTCGTTGGTAGTGATACACCTATCTCAGTTAGCGAGCGTTACTTGTCAGAAATTATTTCTGCGCGTGTACGCCACATCCTAGATCGTGTTAAACAAGATTTGGAACGTGGACGTTTGCTCGACTTACCAGGAGGTATTGTTCTTGTTGGTGGTGGAGCAATCATGCCAGGTGTGGTTGAAGTTGCTCAAGAGATTTTTGGAACAACAGTTAAACTACATGTTCCAAATCAAGTTGGTATCCGCAATCCAATGTTTGCTAACGTCATCAGCCTTGTTGAATACGTTGGTACAATGAGTGAAGTGGATGTGATTGCGCAACGAGCAGTTTCTGGTGAAGAACTTCTTCGACGCAAACCAGTTGATTTTGAACCACAACCGCAAGTACAACCACGAGTGGTCTATAATAACGACCCAGTTGTACCAGCAAATGATAACCTAGTACCGCAACCTACTCAGGTTCCACCAGTTCAAAAACAAGAAGAATCAAGACCAAAACTTGGTGAACGTGTTCGTGGTATTTTTGGAAGTATGTTTGACTAAACAATAAGTGAGGAATAAAAATGGCATTTTCATTTGACACAGCATCAGTACAAGGTGCAGTTATTAAAGTTATCGGTGTTGGTGGTGGCGGAGGCAACGCTATCAACCGTATGATTGATGAAGGTGTTGCTGGTGTTGAATTTATCGCAGCAAACACTGATATCCAAGCATTGAGCTCATCTAAAGCTGAAACTGTTATTCAGTTAGGCCCTAAATTGACTCGTGGACTTGGTGCTGGAGGACAACCTGAAGTAGGTCGTAAGGCTGCCGAAGAAAGTGAAGAAGTGTTGACAGAAGCTCTTACAGGGGCTGATATGGTCTTTATCACTGCTGGTATGGGCGGTGGTTCTGGTACAGGTGCTGCACCAGTTATCGCACGTATTGCTAAAAGCCTAGGTGCTCTTACTGTTGCTGTTGTAACACGTCCATTTGGTTTTGAAGGAAACAAACGTGGTAACTTTGCAGCAGAAGGAATTGCAGAACTTCGTGAACAAGTAGATACATTACTTATCATTTCAAATAATAACCTTCTTGAAATTGTTGATAAGAAAACACCTCTTCTTGAAGCGCTTAGCGAAGCTGATAATGTTCTTCGTCAAGGTGTTCAAGGTATCACTGACTTGATTACAAGTCCTGGTCTTATCAACCTTGACTTTGCCGATGTTAAAACAGTTATGGCAAACAAAGGTAACGCCCTTATGGGGATTGGTATTGGTTCTGGTGAAGAACGTATTACAGAAGCTGCTCGTAAAGCAATCTTCTCACCACTTCTTGAAACTACAATTGATGGTGCGCAAGATGTTATCGTTAATGTTACTGGTGGACTTGATATGACGCTTACAGAAGCAGAAGAAGCTTCTGAAATCATTAGTCAAGCAGCAGGTAAAGGTGTTAATATCTGGCTTGGTACATCTATTGATGATACGATGAAAGATGAAATCCGCGTAACAGTTGTTGCAACAGGTGTTCGTCAAGATCGCGCTGAGCAAGCAGCAGGATTCCAACAACCAACTCGTTCATTTACTCAAGCTAATGCACAACAAGCAGCAGGTGCTCAATACGCTTCAGAGCGTACACAACAACCAAATCAAACAACATTTGAACGTCGTTCAAGTTTTGACTATGATATGGGTGAAAGCCACGCTATGCCAGCTTCACAACAGCCAGCAGCTAACCAATCTCAACAAAAAGAAAATTCATTTGGTAACTGGGATCTTCGCCGTGACAACATTGCACGTCCAACAGAAGGTGAATTAGATAGTAAATTGACAATGTCAACATTTACAGCCAATGATGATGCGGATGATGAACTAGAAACACCACCATTCTTTAAAAATCGTTAATGACAGATTTTCAAAAAAATAAAGACCTTGTTTTTGAACAAGTTGCGCAGGCTGCGCAACAAGCCAATCGTTCTAAAGAAAGTGTCAATGTTATTGCCGTGACGAAGTATGTTGATAGTGGTGTTGCTGCTCGTCTTATTGACACAGGTATTGAACATATTGGTGAAAATAGGGTCGATATGTTTCTTGATAAATATGAAGCCTTAAAAGATAGAAAATTGACTTGGCATTTAATTGGAAGTTTGCAACGTCGAAAAGTTAAAAATGTGATTAACTTTGTTGATTATTTCCATGCCTTGGATTCTGTCAAACTTGCTTCAGAGATTCAGAAACGAGCAGAGCATACTATCAAATGTTTCTTACAGGTTAATATTTCAGAGGAAGAGAGCAAACACGGTTTTAAAGTTTCGGAAATTAACGAAGCTTTAGCCGCAATCTCTGAATTTGATAAAGTGGAAATCGTGGGCTTGATGACAATGGCTCCGAAAGAAGCTTCTGAAAGTGAGATTGAAGAAATTTTTGGAAAAGCAAACCAACTTAGACAAGAGTTACAAGCTCGCCAATTACCTCATATGCCTTTTACGGAATTAAGTATGGGGATGAGTGGTGATTACAAAATTGCGATTCGCAATGGAGCGACTTTTGTTAGAATTGGAACATCATTCTTTAAATAACGGGAGAACAAAAGATGGCATTTAAAGATAAATTTGACAAACTAATTTCTTATTTCGACACTGATGAGGTAAGTGATGTTGAAGAAACTGTTGAAGAAGAGGCTCAACGCCCACGTGTTCAACAGCAAGCAGAAGCAGTACCACAACAAGCCCAAAGACGTGCTGAACCAGTTCAAAATGTTAGAACTCAGCAAGTTCAAGGTGGTGGAGCAGCTCGTCAACGTCCACAACAGCCTCAACAAAGACGAGCAGTTGAAGAAAATCAACCTGTTCGTTCAATAAATCAACGTCGTGAAGAACAAATGCAAGTACGTGCTAATCAAGCAACAACGACAATTGCTTTGAAATTTCCTCGTAAATATGAGGATGCTCAAGAAATTGTTGACCTTTTGATTGTTAATGAATGTGTATTGATTGATTTCCAATACATGCTTGATGCACAAGCACGCCGTTGCCTTGACTTTATTGATGGTGCAAGTAAAGTTCTTTATGGAAGTCTTCAAAAAGTTGGTAGTTCAATGTACTTATTGACACCTTCTAACGTTATTGTTAATGTTGAAGAACTTGCTGTTCCAAATAACGGGCAAGACATCGGTTTTGACTTTGACATGAAGAGACGCTAATATATGATTTTTGTATTAATTGTACTATTAAGACTAATTCAGTTTTACTCTTATCTGTTATTTGCGTATGCTTTACTTTCATGGTTCCCAGGAGCCTACAACACTTGGTTTGGAAGAGCCATGGGGCAACTGGTTGAACCAGTTATTAGACCTTTTCGCCGTTTTAATCTTCAATTCATGGGATTAGACTTTACGATTTTAGCCGTAGTAATTGCGCTAAACGTTTTAAGTCGTGTTCTTATCATGATTTTTGCGTAATATGGCGATGAAAAAAGGTTTATATCAGCATTTTCGACCAGATGAGTATGATTTTATTGAAAAGATTGATGACCTTGCTCGTCGTGTCGAAGAAACTTATGCATATGCTTTAACAGATTTTCTAAATCCTCGCCAAGTTGATATCGCAAAAAGCGTTATTGGCAATCGAGGATTGCACTATTTTGTTTCGAGTGATTATTATCCAGCTGAATACGCTCGACTTATTGTGGCACCTGACTATTATGAGTTTAATCCTGAGAATTTTGAATTAACCTTGCTTGAGGTGAATTACAATTCAAAATTTAATCAGCTGACACATTCTCAGATTATGGGGACTTTACTTCATAAGCTTGGGATTAAACGAACAGTTATCGGAGATATTTTAGTTGAATCTGGTTATGCGCAGCTTTTGGTAACACAAAATATGGCTGATTACTTTAGAGCTAATGTGACTAAAATTGCTAAGGCTAGCGTTTCACTAAAAGAAATTCCTCTGGAACAGTTAATTGCAGGTGAGAAAGATAGTCGGCAACTGGACATCATGGTTTCTAGTATGCGCATGGATAAAGTTCTTGCAACAGTTTTGAAGCTTTCAAGAAGTCAAGCAGTGCAGTTGATAGAAACTGATAAAGTAAAACTTAACTATCAAATAGTTGATAGAGCCTCAGAAATGCTTCAAGTTGGAGATTTGATTAGTGTTAGAGGATTTGGTCGCTTTTCTATTTTAAGTGAAAATGGTCTCACTAAAAATGGAAAATGTAAATTGACCGTAGATAAGATGATACATAAATAAGGAGAAATCAATGGCACTTACAGCACTTGATATTAAAGATAAAACATTTAAATTAAAATTTCGTGGTTACGACGAAGAAGAAGTTAATGAATTTCTTGATATTGTTGTAGATGATTATGAAGACTTGGTTCGTCGTAATCATGAACAAGAAAACAGAATCAAAGATTTAGAAGATAAATTAGCTTACTTCGATGAAATGAAAGAATCATTGAGTCAATCTGTTATCCTTGCACAAGAAACAGCTGAAAAAGTTAAAACATCTGCTAACGATGAAGCTGCTAACCTTGTTAGCAAAGCTAACTATGATGCACAACATCTTATTGATGAGGCTAAATCAAAAGCTAATCAAATTTTACGCGATGCAACTGACGAAGCTAAACGTGTTGCTGTGGAAACAGAAGATTTGAAACGTCAAACACGTGTATTCCACCAACGTTTGGTAGCAGCTATCGAAGGGCAACTTGGTTTAACAAATTCACCAGAATGGACAGAATTGTTGCAACCAACAGCAGTTTACCTTCAAAACTCAGATGCTGCTTTCCGTGAAGTTGTTGAAAAAGTTTTGGAAGAAGAAGTTCCAGAAACAGATGACGAATTGTCAATGGATGCAACACGTCAATTTACACCAGAAGAAATGGAAGAATTGCAACGTCGTGTTGAAGCAGGGAACAAACACCTTGAAGAAACACAAAAAATTGCTATTGTAGATGACAACGAAGCAGATTCTGAAATCAATCTTAACGAAACACAAACATTTAAATTAAATATCGAAGAATAAGAAAAACACGGTTGATAGTCAATATTTACAGCGAGCAGGCGATGGTGTGAGACCTGCAATCACTTGGGTATCAATTATCCTTTTCTAACATTTTTACCTGAATCAAGTAGGGTAAAAGGGCAAACTCACCTTACGAGTTAAAGAGGGAAATTTAGATTTTAAAAACTAAGTTTCTAAACTAAGGTGGTACCACGAGCTTTCGTCCTTTTTGAGACGAAGGCTTTTTTGTTTAACCATTTATATGTTAGGTCATTTTCTGTTATTGGCAATGTCAATGATAGTTAAATATTATTATTTATAAGGAGTAGTCATGAAACTAAAAGATACGCTTAATCTTGGGAAAACTGCGTTCCCAATGCGTGCTGGACTTCCAAACAAAGAGCCAAATTGGCAAAAAGAATGGGAAGAAGCAGATATCTATGCTAAACGTCAACAATTAAATGAAGGCAAACCTTCTTTCAATCTCCACGATGGACCTCCGTACGCTAACGGAAATATTCACGTTGGTCACGCCATGAATAAAATTTCAAAAGACATTATTGTTCGTTCAAAATCAATGTCTGGTTTCCGTGCTCCTTATATTCCTGGTTGGGACACACACGGACTTCCAATTGAACAAGTGTTGGCTAAAAAAGGTGTGAAACGCAAAGAAATTCCTTTGACTGAATACCTTGAAATGTGTCGTGAATACGCACTTAGCCAAGTTGATAAACAACGTGAAGATTTCAAACGTCTTGGGGTATCTGCTGATTGGGAAAATCCATATATCACATTAATTCCTGAATACGAAGCTGCTCAAATTCGTGTCTTTGGTGCAATGGCTGATAAAGGTTACATCTACCGTGGTGCAAAACCTGTTTACTGGTCATGGTCATCTGAATCAGCACTTGCTGAAGCTGAAATCGAATACCATGATATCGATTCAACATCACTTTACTATGCTAACAAAGTTAAAGATGGTAAAGGTGTGCTTGATACTGATACTTATATCGTTGTTTGGACAACAACACCATTTACAGTAACTGCTTCACGTGGTTTGACTGTTGGTCCTGATATGGATTACGTTGTTGTGAAACTAGCTAATGATGACCGAAAATTCGTTGTTGCAGAAGGACTTTTGGATAGCTTAGCTGAAAAATTTGGTTGGGAATCATTTGAAGTTCTCGCTAAACATAAAGGTACTGAACTCGAATACATCGTTACAGAACACCCATGGGATACAGAAGTAGATGAACTTGTTATCTTGGGTGACCACGTTACACTTGATTCAGGTACAGGTGTTGTCCATACTGCCCCTGGTTTTGGTGAAGATGACTACAACGTTGGTGTTAAATACGGATTGGAAGTTTTTGTTACTGTTGACGAACGTGGTATCATGATGGAAAATGCTGGTCCAGATTTCCAAGGTCAATTCTACGATAAAGTTGTTCCAACTGTTACTGAAAAACTTGGTGACCTTTTGCTTGCTAGCGAAGTCATCACTCACTCATACCCATTTGACTGGCGTACTAAGAAACCAATCATCTGGCGTGCTGTACCACAATGGTTTGCATCAGTTTCTAAATTCCGTCAAGACATTCTTGATGAAATTGACCGCACAACATTCTATCCAGAATGGGGTCGTACACGTCTTTACAACATGATTCGTGACCGTGGTGACTGGGTTATCTCACGTCAACGTGCATGGGGTGTGCCACTTCCAATCTTCTATGCTGAAGATGGTACAGCTATCATGACGAAAGAAGTGACTGACCACGTTGCTGATTTGTTTGCTGAACATGGTTCAATCGTTTGGTGGCAACGTGAAGCTAAAGACCTTCTTCCAGAAGGATTCACTCATCCAGGTTCACCAAATGGTGAATTCACTAAAGAAACTGATATCATGGACGTATGGTTTGACTCAGGTTCTTCATGGAATGGTGTTATGAATGCCCGCGAAGGTTTGGAATATCCAGCTGACCTTTATCTTGAAGGTTCTGACCAATACCGTGGTTGGTTCAACTCATCATTAATCACTTCAGTTGCCGTTAACGGACATGCTCCTTACAAAGCTGTGCTTTCTCAAGGTTTCGTCCTTGATGGTAAAGGTGAAAAAATGTCTAAATCACTCGGAAATACAATCCTTCCAAGTGATGTTGAAAAACAATTTGGTGCTGAGATTTTACGTCTTTGGGTAACTAGCGTTGATTCTAGCAACGATGTTCGTATCTCAATGGATATTTTGAAACAAACATCAGAAACTTACCGTAAAATCCGTAACACACTTCGTTTCTTGATTGCCAATACAGCAGATTTCAATCCAAATACAGATGCAGTTGCTTACGAAAACTTGCGTGCAGTTGATAAATACATGACTGTTAAATTCAACCAATTGGTAGCAACAATCCGCAAAGCTTACGAAGCCTATGACTTCATGGCGATTTACAAAGCTGTCGTGAACTTCATCACAGTTGATTTGTCAGCATTCTATCTTGATTTTGCTAAAGATGTTGTTTACATCGAAGCAGCAGATAACCTTGCTCGCCGTCAAATGCAAACAGTTTTCTACGATATTTTGGTTAAAATCACTAAATTGTTGACACCAATTCTTCCTCACACAGCTGAAGAAATCTGGTCATACCTCGAATTCGAACCAGAAGAATTTGTTCAATTGTCTGAATTACCAGATGCTGAAGTCTTTGCAGGGCAAGAAAATATTCTTGAAGAATGGGATGCCTTCATGACACTTCGTAACCAAGCTCAAAAAGCTTTGGAAGAAGCTCGTAATGCTAAAATCATTGGTAAATCATTGGAAGCTCATTTGACAATTTATGCTAGCGAAGAAGTGAAAACTCTTCTTACAGCACTTGATAGTGACGTTGCTCAATTGTTGATTGTATCTCAATTGACTGTTACTGATGAAGCTGCGCCTGCTGACGCAGTAGTCTTTGATGATGTTGCGTTCACAGTTGCTCATGCTGACGGACAAGTTTGTGACCGTTGCCGTCGTGTTGACCCAACAGCTAAAGAACGTTCATACGGTGTTACTATTTGTGACCACTGTGCTGAAATCGTTGAAGCAAACTTCCCAGAAGCAGTAGCAGAAGGATTTGAAGTTAAAGCAAAATAACATCACTTTACTGTTTAACAAATACAAAAAAAAACGAACTCAAATTTTTGAGTTCGTTTTTTACATACCAAAGCAACAAAAAATCAGGTTGCGAAGACCTGATTAGTGAGCTGTTGGGAATGAAATTTCAATTAGATTTGCTGTATGCAAGGTTTTTAGTTGGTCTAATTGAACGATTGATTTGTCGATTTTACGTTTGAGGAAAAATTCACGAATGGCTTCAATTTCACTATCTTTAATAGCGCGATATTTGTTTGAAATCAACAGCTCGTAGTGTTTTGGCGCTTGTGTGAAAATAACATCAGTATTTCCTGCAGAGTAGGTCTCGACGAGCTTGGCGTCCGTATTTCGCAACTGATTACGAACTAGCTCAGAATGACTACTTGTTGTGTTGATTAACCTCATAGATCTCCTCCTGTGTGATTTTCTACCACTATTATAACACTATTTTGAGTGAAAAAGTAGAATAAGAGATATTAGTGATGATTTTTTTTCCAAGCTTCAACGCCCCACTTATGGCTACCGCGTTTTAGTTTTTCAATAGCTTCATTAATTGGAAACCAAGATAGGTTGTTGAAGTCTTCCAAAGGAGCATCAATTTCTTCAAAATGTGTCACTTCGTAGATATAAGCGGGATTATAAAAGTATGTATCACGGTGGCGAGAGTAAAAATACTCATCTGCCTGTCCATAGTAATAACCTAGCTCAGCCGAAAAGCCCAATTCTTCAATGAGTTCACGTTTTAAAGCTGAAAAATGGTCTTCACCTGCCTCGATTTCTCCGCCAGGAAGAAACCAAGAACCATTAGGTGCTTGAACTAGGATAATCTGATTTTTATCAGCGTTGGGAATAACGGCATAAACACCATAGCGTGCTTTGTAATCAACAGTTGTAAGTTTTTCACCGAAAGTTGGATTTGTCATGATATTCTCCTATGAAAAATGTGATAGAAATAGTGGAGACCGAAATAATTAATACGAGTGTCTATTGGTGATATTATACTAAAAAAATGAACTTTTTTCTATAAAATTGTCGGAATATTTCGATTTTAATTTTACGACAATTTATGCATTATAAAAAAAGCAGAGCAGAAAATTTTGTGGAAATCTGGAACGTCATCAAGTTTTGTTTTCTTGTTGATGAGGAGTCGTTGAGGCAAAGAAAAAGAGATTGGAACTATTGTTGTTCCAATCTCTTTAGAGTTTCATTATTCTGATTCTGCTGAAACGGTTGTTTCTTCTTTTTCAACTTTTTTAGCAGATTTGATGATAATTTTACCATTGCTTGTCATAACAGCTTTCAAATCTTTTTCGCTTGGATTTTCAAGATAGAAGTCTGTAATGGCATCTTCAATGTGGTCTTGGATAGTACGACGTAATGGACGAGCTCCCATTTTAGGATCGTAGCCAAGGTCAACTAATTTTTCTTTTACCTTATCAGTGACTTCGAGGTGAATATCGTTAGTTGCTAGACGTTTATTGACATCCTCAAGCATAAGGTTAACAATTTGGAGAAGATTGTCTTTGCTAAGAGCCTTAAATTCGATAATACCGTCGAAACGGTTCATGAATTCAGGGCTGAAGTAGTTGCTAAGTTCACCAAGGACAGAATTTGTACGTCCTTCACGAGCAGCACCGAAACCAACTGAAGCTTCTGTTTTACCAGTACCAGCATTAGAAGTCATGATAATAATAGTATCTTTGAAGCTTACTGTACGACCTTGACCGTCAGTCAAACGACCGTCATCAAGAACTTGCAAGAACATATGCATAACATCAGGATGCGCTTTTTCAACTTCGTCAAGAAGGATGAGTGAGTATGGATTACGGCGAACTTTTTCTGTCAATTGACCAGCTTCTTCGTAACCAACGTATCCTGGAGGTGCTCCGACAAGTTTAGCGACCGCATGTTTTTCCATGTATTCAGACATATCGAAACGAATCATGCTGTCAGCTGAGCCGAAAAGTTCGATCGCTAATTGTTTAGAAAGTTCTGTTTTACCAACACCAGTTGGTCCAACAAAGAGGAATGAACCGATTGGACGATTTGGTGTACCGAGACCGACACGGTTACGACGAATAGCTTTAGCAATTTTGTCAACGGCATCATCTTGACCGATGACGTGTGTTTTCAAATCATCAGCGAGATTGATTAATTGTGATTGTTCCTTCTCTTTCAAATCACCAACAGGGATGTTAGTTTTTTCTTCAACGATAGCTTCGATAGTCTTTTCAGTAATGACTGGAATATCGTCTTCGTTGATTGTTTGTTGTTGCATTTCCTTGTATTTAGCGATTTGGTCACGGAAATAAGCTGCGCGTTCATAATCTTCTTCGCGAGTAGCTTGTGTTTTTAGGTTTTCAGCTTCCACTAAACGCTTGTCGATTTCTTGTGGGTCAACAAAGTTAAGGGTTAAATTCATCTTAGAGCCAGCTTCGTCTAGCAAATCAATGGCTTTATCTGGGAGGAAGCGGTCTTGAATGTAACGGTTAGAAAGATTTGCGGCAGCCTCAATTGCATCATCGCTGTATTTGACATGATGATAATCTTCGTATTTCTTTTGAATACCACGAAGAATCGTAATCGTTTCTTCCACACTTGGTTCATCAACTTTGACAGGTTGCATACGGCGTTCAAGTGCTGCATCTTTTTCAATAATGCGGTATTCATTGAGTGTCGTAGCACCAACTAATTGAAGTTCACCACGAGCAAGTGCTGGTTTTAAAATATTACCAGCGTCCATGTTGCCGTCGCCTGCAGAACCAGCACCGACAATTTCGTGAATTTCGTCAATGAAGAGAATAACGTCCTTGCGTTCACGGATTTCTTCCATGAGTTTTTGCATACGTTCTTCAAATTGACCACGAATACCTGTGCCTTGCACAAGGCTAACGACATCAAGACGAATAACTTGTTTATTTTGAAGTTTTTGTGGAACGTTACCATCTACGATTTTTTGAGCTAATCCTTCAACAACGGCTGTTTTACCAACCCCTGGTTCACCAATAAGAACAGGATTATTTTTTGTACGACGGTTAAGAATTTCAATCACACGAATGATTTCGGCATCACGTCCAATGACAGGGTCGATGTCACCGCGACGAGCAATATCAGTAACGTTGATACCAAATTCTTCTAGCAAACCTTTTTGTTGTTGCTGTTGGTTAGCTGCGCCGTTTGGACGATAATTGTTATTATTGCCGCCGTTATTTCCACCACCTGATTGTGTTGGAGGCGTATTTTGGAAATCTTGTCCACCGAATGCGTGGAAATTATTCAAATTACTGAAGAAATCATCAAAAGGATTCATACCAGTAGATTGATTTTGTGTGGAAGAAGCTTGTGCATCTCCTAAACCACCTAAAATAGTATTGTTAGGGTCAGTTTTCATGATTTGATAGCAGTTTTGGCACAAATCAATTTGCTTTTGCTGACCATTGACATTTGTATAAAGATGAATTGTTGATTCGTTTAAATGACAATTTTGACAGAGCATATAAAATACCCTCCTTTCGTAATGGCTTGACATTGACAATAAAGGTCAAAGATAGTCAAACTTCATGATTCTATTATAGCACTAGGTTAATAGAAATCAAGTAAAAAGCATTAAAAAATTAGCACTCTTATGCTAAGAGTGCTATTCTTTCTCAGGGTCAATCTGACTGGCTGCCATAGACCCCATAGCAGCACCAAAAATTACCCCACCAAGGATGATTGCGATAAGTCCAAGAGGATTTGTGAAGAGTTCCAAAGGATTTTCTCCCTCTTGCCATTTGCTAAAAGCGTTAAAAACGAGCATGAATAGTGCAAAAATTCCACCAGCTAACCAGCCCTTTTTGCGAGCTTTCTGTCGTGTCTGTTCGACTTCATTTTTAGGGACTTCCAATGATGTTTGCAAATCACGATTGGTCAACATAACAAGAAGAATAATAGGAATAACAAAAATGAGGACGAAGAGATTAATATAGAGAAAAGCGGTGGTCGCTATCGTTTGGTTGATGAGTAAAATAATAGTAGAAAAGAATAACTCAAAGAAAAAGAGACCAATAAACAGTTTATTGCCGATACGGTTAACTTCTTGTTCGCGATATTCGTCTAATTCGCCATTAATTCCGTAGAAACGTTTAATAAATTTTAGCCAAAGTGATGTTTTTTTCGTTTTCATAATGATTCTCCTTTAAAATTCCCAAAATTATAGATGTCTATTCTCCCAAAAAAGTGTGTTTAAATCAGTTTGCAGTGCCTCCGCTAGTTTGATACAAAGGTCAAGCGACGGATTATATTTATTGTTTTCGATGAGGTTAACCGTTTGGCGGGCAACACCTATTTGTTTTTTAGCAAAAATTTTTTGATACTTTCCTTAAGTGTACGGACGGCAGCGACTTCCGTCGGAATTCCATGCCTAAGTTTTGAGCCGAGAGTCTCAAAACTTCCGAGTGGCTGTTCTTTTATTATTCAGCCACTTTTACCACGGCGGAAAGTATCGTTTTGTTTGCTCGCTTCGCTCGCAAATAATCCATTGATAAAATGCTATTAAGTTTTTCAAGAGAAAAGTTTGTTTGTATGCGTTCTGATTATATATTGATTATATGTGACATGTCAAATATAAATGACAAATGTGGTGGTATTTTGGAGGAGATGATTTTTTTATTTTTATTCAAAATTTGCTTGACAAAATGTATAATTATGCTAAAATTAGGTATATTATTCAAAGAAAAAGGATGGACGAGTGTATGGCTATTAATGATTCATTTTTGAAAGAGATTGATTTTACTAGGGAAGAACTGGTTGAATTGATTGATTTAGGATTGAAATTTAAAGAGTTGAAAAAGAAAAAAATTCCTCATAAATATTTAGAGGGGTTGAACATTGCTCTTATTTTTGAAAAGACAAGTACACGAACACGTTCAGCTTTCACGGTGGCTGGGCAAGATTTGGGCATGAACGTGACTTATCTTGGTAGTAGCGAGATTCAACTTGGTAAAAAGGAATCAGTCATTGATACGGCAAAAGTTCTTGGTTCGATGTTTGACGGAATTGAGTACCGTGGTTTCAAACAAGAAGATGTTGAAGCCTTGGCTGAGTATTCTGGTGTGCCAGTCTGGAATGGTTTGACAGATACTTGGCATCCAACACAAATGATTGCTGATTTTATGACCTTAAAAGAAGTTTTTGAAAAATTAGAAGGCTTGACGATTGCTTATGTCGGTGATGGGCGTAATAATATGGCAAATTCTTTGCTTGTGACTTCGGCAATTCTTGGTGTCAATGTTAAAATTATTGCGCCAGCTAGCTTGCAACCTGAAGCTGAAATTATTGAAATTGCTCAAAAATACAACAATGGTGCTGAGTTAACCATTACAGATGACCTTGCTGCGGTTAAAGGTGTTGATATGCTTTACACTGATGTTTGGGTATCAATGGGAGAAAAAGTTGATTTCAAAGAACGTATTGACCTCTTATTGCCTTACCAAATCAATGCAGAACTATTAGTGAAAACTGAAAATCCTGATGTGATTGTCATGCATTGCTTACCAGCTTTCCATGACCTTAATACCGAAATTGGTCAAGAAATTTATGACAAATATGGTCTTGCTGAACTTGAAATTACCGATGAGATTTTTCAAAAATACAGTTCAATAATTTTTCAAGAAGCTGAAAACCGTATGCATTCTATCAAAGCGATTATGTACAATTCACTAAAAGCAATTTAAGGGATAATAATCACTGGAAAATGGCACTTTTGACAGGAATTTTTGATAAAAGCAAGAAAATACATTCCTTTGTTGTTTGTTTGTAGGAAATTATGTTAAAATAGTATGGACAATAAACGAAGAGGAGAATAGTCATGGAATCACATTTGGTGAGAATTATCAATCGTCTTGAGTTAATGACAACTGATAGTAGTAATCTTAAACGTAATTTTGAACGTGATGGTGTCGTTGTGGCAGAAGTGTCATTCAGCAATGACCCTGAAAATGGTCCAGTTTTCACTTTGCGTGATGTTGAAGCGCGTGAGTCTTACTCATTTGATAGCATCGATTTAATCGCAATGGAAATTTACGACCTTCTTTACTAAAATAAAGAAAAATTCAGGACAGAGTATAAGGTTTTTGTAAAGCCCTGTTTAAGTGTGGTTTCAACGTTTTCTTATATTGCTATTTTGAATTGCAAAAAGTTCGCAAACTGCGAGCTTTTTATTTTTTTGTTTATTAAAATGCTAGAAATGCTGTTATATCAAGTGTTTACGACTGTTTTCAGAAAAATGAATCATTGGTATTTTTATTCAATCTGTGTTATAATTAATTGATTATTGCTTATAGGAGAAATAAATGGATTTTTCATTTTTGCCAAAATATTGGGCTTATTTTAACTATGGTGTCCTTGTAACCATTATGATTTCAGCGTGTGTTGTTTTCTTTGGGACGATCATTGGTATCTTGGTTGCTTTAGTTAAACGTACAAATATAAAAATTTTAAATTGGATTGCTAGTTTTTACGTTTGGGTCTTTCGTGGGACTCCAATGGTCGTTCAAATCATGATTGCCTTTGCTTGGATGCACTTTAATAATGCGCCAATCGTTGGCTTTGGTGTTCTTGATCTTGATTTTTCACGTTTGCTTCCAGGTATCATTATTATTTCGTTAAATAGCGGAGCTTATATTTCTGAAATCGTCCGTGCTGGTATCGAAGCAGTGCCAAAAGGACAGCTTGAAGCGGCGTATTCGCTTGGTATTCGCCCAGTCAATGCAATGCGTTATGTCATTTTGCCGCAAGCCCTTAAAAATATCTTACCAGCACTTGGTAATGAATTTATTACCATTATCAAAGATAGTTCACTTCTTCAAACTATCGGTGTTATGGAATTGTGGAATGGTGCCCAATCGGTTGTAACAGCAACATATTTACCAATCACACCGTTGTTATTTGCTGCATTCTACTACCTCATGGTGACAACTGTGATGTCATTCTTAGTGAAACGACTTGAAAAAAGCATGGGAAACGGAGGTAGCAACTAATGTCAGAAACGCTTATTTCAATTAAAGGGCTTCATAAATATTTCGGAAAAAATGAAGTGCTAAAAGGGATTGACCTTGATATTAAATCTGGTGAAGTGGTTGTTATCATTGGACCTTCAGGGTCAGGAAAATCAACATTTCTTCGTACAATGAACTTACTTGAAACACCAACAAAAGGTGTGATTACTTTTGAAGATGTTGATATTACAGATAAGAAAAATGATATTTTCAAAATGCGTGAAAAAATGGGAATGGTTTTCCAACAGTTCAATCTTTTCCCAAATATGACGGTACTTGAAAATATCACATTATCACCAATCAAAACAAAAGGTGTCTCTAAAGCGGAAGCAGAAGCAAAAGCCTATGATTTGCTAGATAAAGTTGGGCTTCGCGACAAAGCAGATGCTTATCCAGCTAGTTTGTCAGGTGGTCAACAACAACGTATCGCGATTGCGCGTGGACTTGCTATGGATCCAGATGTCTTGCTCTTTGACGAACCAACATCAGCGCTTGACCCAGAAATGGTTGGTGAAGTGCTTGGTGTTATGCAAGATTTGGCGAAATCTGGGATGACAATGGCGATTGTTACCCATGAAATGGGATTTGCACGTGAAGTAGCTGACCGTGTTATCTTCATGGACGGAGGTGTCATTGTTGAACAAGGAACGCCAGAAGAAGTCTTTGAACAAACCAAAGAAGCTCGTACAAAAGATTTCTTGAGTAAAGTTTTATAATAGAATAAAAAAACCTCGGTTGAGTGCATAAACTCAACTGAGGTTTTTCTTGTTCTGGAAGAAGTTGAATATAGGTAAAAATGGATATTTCATTAGATTAAAATGAGTGGAATTTTATATATTAAGCACACTTAATTTTTAGAATTTAGTTATTTTTTAAAAAATGTAAATGATTGAAACAAGAATGAAAACATCTATATTATAATGATTCTAAATAGACAAACATCTTATTTAGAACAATTCTAATTAATTTAATAATTAAAGAAAAAATTAATTTTTATAGAAAATTTGCCCTATTTTTATGATATAATGAATCGGGCGGAAGGTCAAATATTTTATCAAAAAATTACGAGGAGGTCAAGAATTTTGATTTTGCAAAATGCTAAAGTTGATATTCCTTACACAGTCGTTAGTGTTGATTTGCCTGATGAAAGTGTTCGACATTTATCAAACTTAGGGTTAAAAGTTGGTGCTTCGTTAAAAGTCGTTTCAAAAACGCCAACCAGTGCAATTGTCATGCTTAAATCAAGCCGTTTGGCATTTGATCAGTCAATTTTAAATCATATTGATGTTACTGAAGAAGAAGGAGAACTTGAAACTTTGCCCCTTTCAGAGTTGAAAGTTGGAGAATTTGCTTATGTGGATGGTATTTATGCTATTAATGAAGCAAAACGTCGTCTTATGGATATGGGCTTAACACGCCATACCAAAGTTTACCTTCGTAAAGTAGCGCCATTAGGAGACCCTATCGAAATTAGTTTACGTGGTTACGAGTTAACCTTACGCAAATCAGAAGCGCAGATGATTAGTGTTGTAAAAGTAGATAGTGAGGAGAAAAAATGACAGAGATAGCCTTAATTGGGAATCCGAATAGCGGAAAAACAAGTCTCTTTAATTTATTAACAGGAAAAAGTGGCGCGTGACTATTTGTTGAGTAATCATGCGGACAGTATTCTTAATGTTGTTGATGCGACAAACTTGGAACGTAATCTTTATTTGACAACGCAGTTGATTGAAACAGGGATTCCTGTGACTGTTGCGCTTAACATGAGCGATGCCCTCAAAGGTCAAGGAAAAACGATTAATATCGATAAACTTTCTTATCAACTTGGAGTTCCAGTCGTTTCTACTAGTGCTGTTAAAAATGTCGGCGTTGAGAAAGCTGTTAAAAAAGCAGCTCATACTACTAAAGAAACCGTTGATATCATTCAATATCCTACTTATAGTGATAAATTTGAAGCGGCAATTAAACAAATTATTGATATTTTAGGTGATATTGTTCCAGAACGTTCTGCACGTTTTTATGCTATTAAACTTTTTGAACGTGATGCTTTGGTTCAAAATGAAGTAGAATTGTCAGAATTTCAAAAAGGTGAAATCAATGAAGTGATTAAAATCACCGAAGAAATTTTCACAGAGGATTCTGAATCTATCGTTATCAATGAACGTTATGAATTTATCGAACGTGTGGCTAAAATGGCGCAGAACCAAGATAGCAATTTCAAGATGACGATTTCAGATAAAATCGACCGTGTCGTAACAAACCGTATTTTGGCATTGCCGATTTTTGCGGTAGTCATGTTCTTGGTTTATTACCTATCTATTCAAACAGTCGGAACAATGTGGACAGACTGGGTGAACGATGTTCTCTTTGGTGATTTAGTGCCAAATTGGGTACAAGCTGGTCTAGATTACTTGCATGTATCTGGTTGGTTAGAATCATTGATTATTGACGGAATCGTTGCAGGGGTTGGTACGGTTCTTGGTTTCTTACCACAAATCTTTGTTCTATTTATCTGTTTGGGTATTTTAGAAGATATTGGTTACATGAGCCGTATTGCTTTTGTCATGGACCGTGTGTTCCGACGCTTCGGGTTGTCAGGAAAATCTTTCATTCCGATGTTGATTGCGACAGGGTGTGGTGTGCCTGCGATTATGGCAAGTCGTACCATTGAAAACGAACGTGACCGTCGTATTACCATTATGACAGCAACGTTCATGCCATGTTCGGCTAAATTGGAAATTATCGCTTTGATTGCGGGAGCATTTTTCCCAGATAATCCATTTGTTGCGCCATCTACATATTTCATCGGTTTCTTGACAATTATTTTATCAGGGATTGCGCTTAAGAAAACAAGTTTCCTTGGAAGCTATGTTAGTCCATTTATCATGGAATTGCCAGCTTATCATATGCCAAAAGTGTGGTCAGTATTACATTATGCCTTTGGTAAAGCCA
This sequence comes from Streptococcus gallolyticus subsp. gallolyticus DSM 16831, assembly GCF_002000985.1. NCBI lineage: Bacteria > Bacillati > Bacillota > Bacilli > Lactobacillales > Streptococcaceae > Streptococcus > Streptococcus gallolyticus. The sequence goes on from NZ_CP018822.1 coordinate 682,773, forward strand.
TGAGCTTTGTAAAACGTGCTGGTACCATCATTTTCAGTTTGACGGTTATTATCTGGTTTATGTCATCTTATGATTTTGCTTTCCAAGCTGTTGATACGGAGTATTCAATCCTTGCTGCTCTTGGTAGAGCAATTGCTTGGATTTTCCAACCACTTGGTTTTGGTGACTGGAAAGCTACTGTTGCAGCTGCGACAGGGCTTGCAGCCAAAGAAGCCGTTGTTGGAACATTCGGTGTCTTGTATAATGACAGCACAACTAGTGGTTTGTATCATGCTTTGCAATTGGATTACACATCATTAGCAGCTTATTCATTCTTGACATTTAACCTGCTCTGTGCGCCATGTTTTGCCGCAATGGGTGCTATCAAACGTGAAATGGGAGATGCAAAATGGACAATTGGTGCAATTGGCTTCCAAACAGGACTTGCTTATGTGGTTAGTTTGATTATCTATCAACTTGGACTTGTTGTTTTCTATGGCAAAGGCATCACATTCTGGACGATTGTAGCTGTTATCTTGTTGATTGCTATTATTTACTTTATCGTTAGAAAACCAAGACAAGTTAAAGAAAAAGTGATTACTTTGGATAATCTAGAAATGGCTGGAGAATAACGCTATGGCAACGATTATTATTGCTGCAATTATTGCATTTGCGGTGTTTATGGGCTTTCGTAGTTTCATCAAAGGAAAAGGTTCTTGTGGTGATTGTGATTGTAACTGCCCAGTCAAAGATGAAATGCATAAAACAGCAAAGTAAACTAACAAAAGAAAGCTTGCTCATTTTGGGCAAGCTTTTTGTAGGTATAAAAGACAGTATCAATAATATTTTAAAGAATTTTCTGAAAAATAGAATATAGTGCTGTTTTCTGGTATAATGGAAGAAATACAATTTGGGAGAATGATATGGCAACAATTATAGATGGAAAAGCTTTAGCCGTCAAAAAACAGACTGAATTAGTTGAAAAAGTTGAAAAATTAAAAGCTGAGACGGGCGTTGTGCCTGGTTTGGTCGTTATTCTTGTTGGTGATGACCCAGCTAGTCAAGTTTATGTCCGCAATAAAGAACGTTCTGCTAAGAAAGCAGGATTTTTAAGTGAAACTGTTCGCCTTTCAGAATCAATCAGTGAAGAAGAATTGATTCAAGTGATTGAACAATATAACGAAGATGACCGTTTTCACGGTATTTTGGTGCAATTGCCACTTCCTGCACACATTAATGATAAGCGTGTGATTCTAGCAATTGACCCTAAAAAAGACGTAGATGGTTTCCACCCAATCAACACAGGACACCTTTGGAATGGACGTCCTGTCATGGTACCGTGTACGCCAGCTGGCATTATGGAATTGCTTCGTGAGTATGACATTGATTTAGAAGGTAAAACAGCTGTCATCATTGGTCGTTCAAATATCGTCGGAAAACCAATGGCGCAGCTATTATTGGACAAAAATGCAACGGTTACCTTGGCGCACTCTCGTACACGTCATTTGGCGCGCGTGACAAAACAAGCTGATGTTTTAATCGTGGCAATCGGTCAAGGACATTTTGTAACCAAAGAATTTGTGAAAGAAGGGGCAGTGGTTATTGATGTCGGTATGAACCGTGATGACAATGGTAAGCTCATTGGAGATGTTAAATTTGACGAAGTTGAACCACTCGCAAGTTTTATCACACCAGTACCTGGTGGCGTTGGTCCAATGACCATTACAATGCTTATGGAACAAACGTATCAATCTGCCCTTAGAAGTGTGAAAGCATGATTATTAATGAATTATTGGTGCGTCAAGTGATTACAAATCGCCAGCCACATTCTCACAAAGGAACATACGGTCGTGTTCTTTTAATTGGTGGATTTTACCCTTATGGTGGAGCGATTATCATGAGCGCCTTAGCCACGGTTAAAAGTGGTGCTGGATTAGTGACTGTGTCGACTGAGCGTGACAATATCGCAGCTCTTCACAGCCATCTTCCAGAAGCTATGGCTTTTGATTGTGATGATAAGGAGCTATTTTATGAAAATTTGACCAAGGCTGATGTCGTTTTGATTGGTCCTGGTTTAGGGGAAAATAGCAAAGCAGAAACCGTGTTTCAAATGGTTTTTGAGCATATTTCTGAACACCAGATTTTGATTATTGACGGCTCCGCTTTGAATTTATTGGCAAAAGCTAAGCCAATCACAGTTAAAACGAATCATCTCATATTGACACCGCATCAAAAAGAATGGGAAAGATTATCAGGAATCGCTATTTCGAACCAGACAATCGAAAACACCAAAGCAGCTCTGCAAGAATTTCCAGAAAAGACCGTCTTAGTGGCTAAAAGTCATCAGACTAAAATCATTCAAGGAAATCAAGTCGGCGAGCTAACTGTTGGCGGTCCTTACCAAGCGACAGGTGGTATGGGAGATACGCTTTGTGGCATGATTGCAGGCTTTGTCGCCCAGTTTAAAGATAATCTCTTTAGCAGTGTTGCCACAGCAACGTACCTACATTCCTACATCGCTGACCAACTCAGTGACCAAGCCTATGTTGTTTTACCAACGACAATTAGCGCAGAACTCCCCCGTATCATGAAAGAACTCTCGGAGAGATAAAGTGATTATGATTAATTAATGACCGATTATGACAATGTTAAGTAAAGGCTATTTTTTGATTTTATAATAGTATTTGTTACATATTTATTGTAGGGAATAGGGAGTTTTATTATGTTAACTATTTTTGTTTTGGAAGATGATTTTTTACAGCAATCTCGTATTGAAAATGCCATTAATATTGCTTTAAAACGCAATTCTTTAAAATGCCGTTCTATCAATATTTTTGGTAAACCTCAACAGTTATTAGATGCCATAGTGGAGCTCATCAACTATTCTTTTTAGATATTCAGATTGGAAACGATACCAAAAAGGGATTTGAAATTGCTAGTCAAATTCGTCAAAGAGATCCAAATGCAACAATTGTTTTTACAACGACGCACTCTGAATTTTTACCTGTAACATTTCAATATAAAGTTGCAGCTCTTGATTTTATTGATAAATCTTTATCGGAAGAAGAATATTTGGAGCATGTCGAGTCGGCAATCGTGGTGACTGTGGAGAATAGAGGAAAGAGTGTACAAGAAGATTCATTTAGTTTTGAGACATCTTTAGCAGCAATTCAGGTTCCCTTTCATAAAATTTTGTACTTTGAAACTTCACCAACGATTCATAAAGTTATTTTACACACTAAAGATGAACGTATAGAATTTTATGCACGATTGTCACAAATTGTAAAAGCAGATGAAAGACTTTTTAAATGTCATAAATCCTTTGTTGTTAATCCTGAAAATGTCACAAAAATTGATAAAGAAACTGGAATGGTCTATTTCGAAACTAATGATACATGTTTAGTTGCAAAATTAAAACAGAAAAAATTAATTGAAAAAATGAAAATTTAGGAGTTCTATGAGCATTGAAATAATTTGTAGTGAAGTACATTTTTGGGTGATGATTATTCTCTATTTGTTGTTGTATCAACAAATTTCTGGGATAAAATTTCAAAAGCGGTGGTTTATAATAATCCCTCTTATTTTTAGAATACTATTTTTGATAATTCCTATTTTAGGATATTTTGGATCGCTGCTTTTTTTAGTAATCTATTCACTTTATAAAAATTATTATCAAAATAGACTGTTAGATATTTTTTATGGATTTTATCCGATAATTATTGAAAGTCTATTTAGTAAGTTATTCACTCATTTTATTTTTCCGCTGTTTGGTATCTCATTTGATATCGTTAGTAATAATTACATATTGCTTTTTATTGTTGAACTATTAATCTATCCTATCTATTACTTACTTATAAGAGTTTTAAAAGTTGATTTTAGTTGCCTGCAAAAAAGTTTAAAAAAGCAAAATTTTAATCCATTTTTATGGCTTGTTGATATCACTATGGTTGTATATTTTTGTATCTTACAACTTTTAATGATTTTTGATGTTAATTTTAATTCTTTTTTGAGTTACAGAAAGCTATTGGTGGGTATTTACCTGATTTTATTCTTTATGATGTTGATTTATATAAATGGTACTTGTAAAGAAAAACTTGAACAAGAAGTTTTAGAACAAAAAGATAGACAATTGGCTGATTTATCTAACTATAATAAGCAGATTGAGCATTTATATAAAGAGATAAAAAACTTTCGTCATGACTATGTTAATATTCTTTCGAGTATAAAGACAGGGATAGATAATAGAGATATTGATGCCATTTCGGACGTTTATCAAAAAGTATTAGCCAAATCTGGTCAACGAATTCAAGGAAATAGATATAATATAACTAATTTAATAAATGTAGAAAATGAAGCAATAAAAAGTGTTTTGTCTGCTAAAGTACTAGAAGCTCAAGATAAAGGAATTAATATAAATATCGAAGTTGGAGATTCTTTTGTTAATCCTAAAATTGATTTACTTGATTTTGTGACTATTTTATCAATATTAATTGATAATGCCATTGAAGGTGTTCAACCAGATTCTAATCATAGTATTACAGTTGCTTTGATTGCTGGTGAAGAAGATGCGTTGATAGTGGAGAATACAACTTTGAAAGAAAAAATAGACATTTCACAAATTTATTCGTATGGTTTTTCTACTAAGGGAACAGATAGAGGAATTGGGTTATCTAATGTCATTCATATTTTAGATAATTATCCAAATGTTACTTTGCAGACACAAAGTAGTCACCATATATTTAAACAGACATTAAAAATGAAATAAAAATACCATCATATTCTCAACTCAAGAATATGATGGTATTTTTTGTTGTTGAAAATTGAAAGTTTAAAAAATAATTACTTTAGCTAAGATATTATGTATGATTTTCCAAAAATCAAATCCGTTCATTTTTACCTCCGTATATCTGTTGCTTTAATCACAGTATATAACAAAAAAACGAAAAATATAATGTTTTGTCATAAAAAGTATGTATTTAATCATTTTTGATAAATGATTTAGAAAATGACTAAAAAAGCACATATTATGACAATTATGATTTTGATCTATATTCTCATGATAATATAGATTCCGTTGTGCTAAAAAAGAGCATAATATTTAAAGTTTAAGGAGACATATAACTATGAAAAAGTCAATTTTTGACCATTGTTCGCAGCGCTTTTCAATTAGAAAATGTTCATGTGGTGTAGTGTCAGTTCTTCTAGGGATTACACTATTATTAGGTGGAGCAAATGTTAGCGCAGAAGAGGAAGCTGTTTCATCACATTTGACAGAAGATAATGTTATTCTATCAAATGTTCAAAATCAAGATTCTATATCTGATTTAAATCAAAGTAATAATGATTTTTTCAGTGATGAAATTGAAGAAAATAATGATTCTGAAGAAAATATTGTTGAGACCACAGAAGCTAATACGAATGTAAATATTGATGATTCAGCAGGTTGTGATATTGATGAAGTAAATAACATTAATGATGAAGCGGAATCTAGTGATAAAATGAACGAGTTTGAAAGTGACGAAGTACAAAGTGTAACTTTATCAATTCAAGAGAACACTGTTTACTATACAGAGAAAATGTTATCAGCTTCATTGAATTCTGGTAAGTCAGGTGTGGTGGGAGATGATTATCCTTCTGGTTGGAAAGGCAGTGGAGGTGGACAGGATACATGGGGATATACAAAATCTACCTGTACATCATTTGTTGCATATCGACTACGAAATATCAATAAATTTGAAATTCCTAAAAATTTAGGAAATGCTGGAGAATGGGGAAGAAAAGCACAAAGTCAGGGATATTTAGTAAATAAAAAACCAGCGGTTGGTGCGGTAGCTTGGTCAACTGAAGGAACATATGGACATGTAGCTTGGGTAGCGGCGGTCAACGGTAATAGTGTTGTTGTTGAAGAATACAATTGGAATTGGGATTATGCATATCACACTAGGACTATGCCAATCAGTAGTTATGCTGGCTTTATTCATTTTAAAGATTTAAAATCAGAACCTGAAAAGCCAGTGGTAAAAGGAAAAATCGAAATCCAAAACCAAAATGACAAAGCTGGAACTTTTGATGTTATTGTAACAGATGCCTCAAGTAACTATGAGATACGTGAAGTTCAACTTCCGATTTGGTCAGCACAGAATGACCAAGATGATATCATTTGGTATAGAGCTCAAAAACAAGGAAATGGCACATATAAGACATCGGTAAAAATCAGTGATCATAAGAATGATAGAGGTACATATAATATTCACTTATATTACGTCTTGAGTAATGGTCAACAAATTGGTATTGGTGGAACGCAGACAAATATTACAGATGGAAAAAGTGAAAATCCTACTGGTAAGCTAAAAATTACAAATCAAGATGATAAAACAGGAACATTTAGTGTAATAATTGAAGATGTCCTTTGCCCAAATGGATTAAAAGAAATTAGAGTTCCAGTTTGGTCAGAAAAAAATGGTCAAGACGATATTATCTGGTATACTGCTACCAAACAAAATGATAGTACCTATAAAGTTTCTGTAAAGATTAGCGATCATAAAAATGATAGAGGAACGTATAATATTCATCTTTATTACGCAACTAATAATGGTAAATTTTTAGGAGTTGACGGTACACAAATTGAAATAAAAGAAGTAGTTGATAATGGACCAACAGGTGACATTGCAATTAAAAATAAAAACAATCAAACAGGTACATTTGATGTTATTATCTCTAATGTTTTTAATAAAAATGGAGTGAAAGAAGTCAAAGTTCCAATTTGGTCAGAAGAGAATGGTCAAGATGATATTATCTGGTATACTGCTAGCAAACAAAGTGATAACACCTATAAAGTTTCTGTGAAGGCAAGTAATCACAAAAATAGTCAAGGACAATACAATGTTCACTTATACTATGTTCAAAATGACGGTAAAATGATTGGAGTTGGTGGAACGAAAACAGATGTTCATTTTATTTCACGACCTTCAATCCCAGATAAAGGAAACTATACATTTAGTAGTCGTGCAAGTATAAAATCAGAACCTAAAATGTCATCACCTGAAATTGCGTATTATGATGCAGGAAATAAGGTCTATTATGATAAAGTTCTTTTTTCTGATGGTCATTATTGGATTAGTTATGTATCTTATACGGGAAGTCGTCGTTATATTAGTATTACGTAGATTAAATATTTCAAAAATGTTACAAATATTACATTTTTGTATTGACTTTTACAGATATATACTTTATAATATTTTTCAGAATTGGCCGATTCTAATAATTAATGGTGATGATTTTAGCTATAAAATCAGCTGTTGTCACTGTTTTATGAAAAATGTCTAGGAGATTTTTTTATGAGAAAGAGTTGTAAAATAACTGTAATATTACTCTGCTCAGTCTTGTTACTTGGAGCTTGTTCAAAAAAGGAAAAGTCATCTCAAGTTAGCACAAGCCATTCAAAAGTAACACAAGTAAGCAAGAGTAGCACAAAGAAAAAGAAAGTGACTAAAAATTCATCAAGCACAGAGTTGAGTTCATCAATTTCAGCACCCAATAGCCAAGATAGTAGTAATGACAGTTCAGTTGCTGAGAGTGGAGAAGCTCAAAGTTCAGATTCTTTAAATACTCAAGGTTCTTCTGTATTATCTCGGAACGAGAATAACACTACAAATTCTGAGCAGTCTACATCATCCAGTGTTGAGAATAGTGGGGGAGCAGTGGTTAATTCTGGAACACTTGAATTAAGTCAAGCGACACCAATTTATTCACAACCCGACAAATCAAGTGAGGCGGTTGATATTTTTTCTACTGGAAACATTGAATTTGATAAGTATTTCAGTGAAAATGGTGAGTGGTGGTATAGTTATGTTTCATACGAAGGCCAACGTTACTACATTGCTTATTCAGATATTAATCATTAATTAAATGATTGAGTTTGGGAAGGTGAAGAAATTATGAAAAAAAGTATATTTGGTTGTGAGGAGCAACGTTTTGGTATCCGCAAATATAGTGTTGGGGTTGCTTCTGTTTTAATCGCAAGTGTGCTAGTTATGGGAGGACAAACTGTTGCTGCTGATGATGTGGTGTCGGCGGATGCTATTTCAACGGAGCTAGTAACAGATGTTCAAGAAGAAAGTGAGAATTCGTCTGCTATTAGTGAATCTAATGTTCAAGCAGATGTCACAACAGAAGATGAAAATACTGAAGCAGTCACTTCTGATGAAACTGATGAGCAAGCCGTTAGTCAAGTAGCAAATGAAAATCAGCCAGAAGAAACTGCTGATGTTGCGAAAGAAGAGCAAGTAGAAGAAAGTAATGCCACTGAGACATCTGAAGCACGTGAGGTTGAATCAAACGAAAATGAGGTTGTTACTATAAATGTAGCGCAAGCGAGCAAAAATGTTCAAACAAATCAAGCGCGTGTTTTTGAAGAATCAAAAATTCCTGTAACAGCTAATAGCCTACCTAATCAAGGCTATTACACTTATACCAAACAGACGGAAGTCAAAAATACACCGAAAGCTTCTGCACCAGTTGCTTTTTATGCCAATGTTGGCGACCGCATTTTTTACGACCAAGTTTTGAGCGAAGATGGCTACCAATGGATTTCTTATAAATCTTATTCAGGTCAACGTCGTTATGCTGCTATTCAGAAATTGACACCAACAGTTGTTCAAAAATTGTCTGGCTCTATTAATATTCAGAATGTTAGTAGCCAAGGTTTTGAAGTTCTTGTGACAAATGTTTCAGATCCTAAAGGTGTAAAGGCGGTAAAAGTTCCAGTCTGGACAGATAAAAATGACCAAGATGATATTATCTGGTATGACGGTGTGAAACAGACTAATGGCGATTACAAAGTTATTGTCAAAACTGCTGAACACAAAGGCGAGACTGGCAATTATAATGTGCACCTCTATTACCTTGAACAAAGTGGGAAAATGCAAGGTATCGAGGGTAAAAAGGTTACTGTTCCAGAGAAAACAACTGGTGCGCAAAATATTCCAGAACAAGGTTCTTATACCTTTAACGAAGTTGTCGAAGTGAAAAATGAACCTAAAATGTCAGCGCCGACTGAATTTACCTTTGAAAAAGGATTTAAACTTGGTTACTACGATAAGGTTTTAGAAGCCGACAATCACCAATGGATTTCTTATGTCAGCTACGGTGGGGTACGTCGCTATATTCCAATTGCTACGCTAAAAACACAAGCTCCAACTGGCAAAGTCGATATTCAAAACCACACTAACGGAGACTTTGATGTTATTGTGTCGGACGTTTCAGATAGCAATGGTATTAAAGCTGTGAAAGTGCCAGTCTGGACGGTAAAAAATGACCAAGATGACATCATCTGGTATGACGCCGTGAAACAGTCAGATGGTACTTACAAGGTCAATGTCAAATTGTCTGAGCACAAAAACGAACGCAGTGATTACAATGTTCATTTGTATTACCAAGAACCAGATGGCAAAATGCGTGGCGTGCTGGGTACAAAAACAACAGTAGCGGAAGCTAAAACAAGTGTTACTGGCAAAGTCGATATTCAAAGCCACGCTAATGGAGACTTTGATGTTATCGTGTCAGACGTTTCAGATAGTAATGGCATTAAAGCTGTGAAAGTTCCCGTTTGGACGGTAAAGAATGACCAAGATGACATCATTTGGTACGACGCCGTGAAACAAAGTGACGGCATCTATAAAGTTAACGTGAAATTGTCTGAGCACAAAAACGAGCGTGGTGATTACAATGTTCACCTCTATTACCAAGAAACAGACGGCAAAATGCGTGGCGTACTTGGCACCAAAACAACAGTAGCGGAAGCTAAGCTTTCTGGTCAATTGGCGATTACCAACCAATCACCACAAGGATTTGATGTCATTATTTCGGAAGTTTCAAATCCTAATGGAGTGAAAACGGTGAAAGTGCCAGTTTGGTCAACGCAAGGTGGGCAAGATGATATTATCTGGTATAATGCGACAAAACAAAATGATGGCACTTATAAGGTAGCTGTTAATGTTAAAGACCATAAAAATAATTCTGGTGAGTATAATGTTCATCTTTACTATGAGCAAAATGATGGTTCATTAAAAGGTGTTTCAGCAACTCGCACGACTGTTGAGGCTCCTAAAGCTCAACCAGCGCCAGCTATGCCACAAAGTGGAACATATGTTTTTACAAGTCCAAAAGAAGTGAAAAGTCAACCAAAAGTATCAGCGCCAACCGAGTTTACCTTGGATAAAGGGTATCAAATCCGCTACGACCAAGCGTTTAGTGCTGACGGTCATCAATGGATTTCTTATGTTAGTTATGGTGGCTTGAGACGTTATGTATTGATTAATTAGAATTGTTAAGTTTAGAGATATTGCTCCTACTTGGAAATGATTTTCTAGTGGGAGCATTATTTTAGGGAAGAGAGATGCAAAAGAAGTTTTCAAAAAGGATTACTGTTTTATTTTTAGCTTTGTGCTTTATCATTCTTAGCTATTGTCTTTATCGAAATATTAATAAAGCTATTCAGCCAAGGCAGCAAGAAGTACAGATTCAAGAGAAGAACGAAAAGAAAGTTTATCCTAATTTGGCAAATTACAGCAATGTGAGTATTCTTGTTTCGATTAAGCAACAGAAGATGATTATTTATTCTGGAAATCAAGTAATATTTAAGACGACCGTTTCGACAGGTGCTAAAGATAGTCCGACGCCGACAGGAAAATTTGCCATTGAAGCTGAACGTGGTGATTTTTTCTACAATGAAGAATCTAGTGAGGGAGCTTATTACTGGGTGTCTTTTAAAGACCATGGAACGTATCTCTTTCACAGTGTGCCAACGGATTGTAACGGAAATGAAATTAAAGAAGAAGCTGAAAAATTAGGAACACCTTGTTCTCACGGGTGTGTCAGAATGTCAAAAGAAGATGCCAAATGGTTTTACGAGAACATCTCTGAGGGAGTTATCGTTAGCATTCATTGATATTGGCAATATAAAATTTTCTAAAATTATAGGTCAGGCTTTCAGGAGGTGGAAGTAAAACTGACTGTTTTAAGTTGGTAACAAGACTCGCTAGAAGATCAAGTTTCTGTAAAAGGACTGATTATTGTTAGAGAAAAAAACTATCCACTGGATAGTTTTTTTAAAATCCAAAAATCTTAAAATAAGAAAGTGAAGAGTGGGCGCGATAACGCATTGTATCAATATTTTAGTTTTTTTGATATAATTATTTTGATATGCAAAAATTGTCTAATGTACGGAATTTTATGGAAAGGAGCCTGCTATGTCGGATTATTTAAGTGTCTCGAGTTTGACTAAATACCTTAAATTAAAATTTGATCGTGACCCTTATTTGGAGCGAGTTTATTTGACAGGTCAGGTCTCCAATTTTCGTCGTCGTCCAACGCATCAATATTTTTCGTTGAAAGATGAAAATGCGGTGATTCAAGCGACGATGTGGGCAGGAACCTTTAAAAAACTTGGTTTTGAGCTGGAAGAAGGCATGAAAATCAATGTTGTTGGTCGTGTCCAACTTTATGAACCAAGTGGTTCTTATTCGATTATTATTGAAAAAGCTGAGCCAGATGGAATTGGTGCCTTAGCGATTCAGTTTGAACAATTGAAGAAAAAATTAGCAGAAGCTGGTTATTTTGATGAGCGACATAAGCGTCAATTACCACAATTTGTTAAGAAAATTGGTGTTGTTACCAGTCCAAGCGGAGCGGTCATTCGTGATATTATCACGACCGTTTCACGACGTTTTCCAGGGGTTGAAATCCTTCTTTTTCCAACAAAAGTTCAAGGTGAAGGCGCTAGTCAAGAAGTAGCTGCAAATATTGCCAAAGCTAATGAGCGGGATGATCTTGACCTTTTGATTATCGGTCGTGGGGGAGGTTCGATTGAGGATCTCTGGGCGTTCAATGAGGAAATCGTTGTTCAAGCCATTTTTGAATCACGTTTGCCAGTTATTTCAAGTGTCGGACATGAAACTGATACGACTTTGGCAGATTATGTGGCTGACCGTAGAGCGGCAACGCCAACAGCAGCCGCTGAATTAGCAACGCCAGTAACGAAAGCTGATATTATTTCTTGGATTGCGGAGCGCCAAAATAGGGCTTATCAAGCTAGTTTGCGCGTGATTAAACAAAAACAAGAACGTTTGGATAAACTAGCAAAATCCGTTATTTTTAGACAACCTGAGCGATTATACGACGGATATGTTCAAAAATTGGATCGTTTGACAACTCAGTTGACGAACACTATGCAAACTCAATTTAATCAGGCTAGTCAACGGCAACAACTGCTAAATCAACGTCTTTTGGCTGTTGACTTAGGAAGTGATATTCGACGTTATCAAGAGCGTTTAGAAGCTTTTCAACGCCTTTTAATATCTAACATGACCAGCCAATATGATAGTAAGTTAGCACGATTTGAAAAGGCACAAGATGCTTTGCTGTCTTTGGATACTAGTCGAATTATTGCCAGAGGCTATGCCATGGTACAAAAAAACGAAGAAATTATCTCAAGCGTGACAGATGTTACAGTAGGCGACCAATTGACTGTTCGACTAAAAGACGGTCAGCTTGAAGTGGAGGTAAAAGATGCCAAATAAAAAAACATTTGAAGAAAATTTACAAGATTTAGAAGCTATTGTTACCAAACTTGAAAATGGTGATGTCGCTTTGGAAGATGCTATCGCAGAATTTCAAAAAGGCATGGTGTTATCAAAAGAGCTTCAAAAAACGTTAGAATCTGCTGAAAAAACACTTGTCAAAGTGATGCAGGCTGACGGAACAGAAACGGAAATGGATGCCTAATGGATAAATTAAACGAAATCAATCAGGCAATTCGACGTTATTATGCACAGTCAGATGTTGTTTCGCCAGAGTTAATTGAAGCGATTCTTTATTCTGTGGAGGCAGGCGGAAAACGTATCCGTCCCTTGATTTTCTTAGAAATTCTGGAAGGTTTTGGGATCGAGTTGACAGAAGGTCATTTTGATGTGGCAGCTGCTCTTGAAATGATTCATACAGGTAGTTTGATTCATGATGATTTGCCAGCAATGGACGATGATGATTATCGTCGTGGGCGTTTAACTAACCACAAAAAATTTGATGAAGCAACGGCGATTTTAGCAGGAGATAGCCTCTTTTTAGACCCATTTGGTTTGGTGGCAAATGCTGCGCTATCAGCTGGTACCAAAGTTTGTTTGATTGCAGAATTATCACAAGCTTCAGGCACTTATGGCATGGTTGGTGGACAAATGCTTGATATGAAAGGCGAAGAGCGTAAGCTTAATCTTTCAGAATTGCAAATGATTCATGCAAATAAAACAGGAAAATTATTGACCTTCCCAGTTGTGGCGGCAGGAATTGTTGCGAATTTAGCAGCTGATGATTTAAAGTCATTGCGCGAAGCTGGTAGCTTGGTTGGGTTAGCTTTCCAAGTTCGTGATGATATTTTAGATGTGACAGCAACGTTTGAAGAACTTGGAAAAACGCCGAAAAAAGATTTGCTTGCTGATAAGGCGACTTATCCAAGCTTGCTTGGTTTAGAAAAATCATATGACATTTTGAATCAATCAATCGACCAAGCGCTAGCTATTTTCCAAAAACTTTCGGAAACACAAGCGTTTAATGCAGGAAAAATCACTGAAATGATAGAAAGGTTGCGACTAAATGCCTAAGGAAAGAGTTGATGTGCTTGCCTATAAACAAGGGCTTTTTGAAACACGTGAACAAGCAAAACGTGGTGTCATGGCAGGTTTGGTTGTCAATGTGATTAATGGTGAGCGCTATGACAAACCAGGTGAGAAGATTGACGACGGGACGGAGCTAAAGCTCAAAGGTGAAAAATTAAAATACGTTAGCCGTGGTGGACTGAAATTGGAAAAAGCTTTACAAGTTTTTGAGATTTCTGTTGACGGTCAAACGACAATCGACATCGGTGCTTCAACAGGTGGTTTTACCGATGTGATGCTTCAAAATGGGGCAAAACTTGTCTATGCGGTTGATGTTGGTACCAATCAATTGGTTTGGAAACTTCGTCAGGATGAACGTGTTCGTAGCATGGAGCAGTATAATTTCCGCTATGCCGAATTGGCGGATTTTACAGAAGGTCAACCGACTTTTGCTAGTATCGACGTTAGCTTTATCTCTTTGAATTTGATTTTGCCAGCGCTTCACAATATTTTAGCTGATAATGGTCAAGTTGTGGCTCTTATCAAACCACAATTCGAAGCAGGACGTGAGCAGATTGGTAAAAATGGAATCGTTCGTGATAAAGCTGTTCATCAAAAAGTTTTGGAAAATGTGACAGATTTTGCTCTAAATTACGGATTTACAGTTAAAGGGCTTGATTTTTCACCGATTCAAGGTGGACATGGTAACATTGAATTTTTGGCTCATTTGGAAAAATCAGCTGACGCTCAAAATTTAGTGACTGCCATGATTCCAGAAATTGTAGAAAAGGCACATAAGGAATTTAAAGATGAAAAAGAGTGAACGTTTAGAATTAATCAAAAAAATTGTTGCTGAAAATGCTGTTGAGACACAGCATGATTTGCTGAAATTGCTTGAAGCAGAAGGTTTGACATTAACGCAAGCTACTGTTTCACGTGACATGAATGAAATTGGTATCATCAAAGTACCGTCACCTGAAGGTCCTTATATTTATGGGCTTTCAAAAGATAAAACTAAAAAAGTTGGTCAAGTTTCTGTGCCAATTAAAAGCACTGTTCTTGCGATTTCAGAAGAAACAGCAGGACTTGAAAACATGATTAATCTTGATGTGATTCCAGGAAACAGCCGTTTGATTAAACGCTTCTTGTTGGAAGATTTTAAAGATGTGATTTTCAGTATTATTGCTGATGATGATAGTTTGTTAGTAGTTGCCAAAACAGCTGAAGGAGCAGCAGCAATCCGCCAAGAAGTGCTTAAATGGATGAAAGACCGTAACTAAGGGAGGTCACCCAATGCTTTTAGAAATTTCCATTAAAAATTTTGCCATTATCGAAGAAATCTCGCTCACTTTTGAAAATGGTATGACGGTTTTGACAGGGGAAACTGGAGCGGGGAAATCGATTATTATTGATGCCATGAACCTCATGTTGGGGGCGCGGGCTAGTCTTGACGTTATTCGTCATGGGGCTAACAAGGCTGAAATTGAAGGGCTTTTTTCGGTTGGTGAAAATCCTGCGCTCACACAGATTTTGGAAGAAAATGGCATTGATGTGACAGAAGAATTGATTATTCGCCGTGACATTCTGCAAAATGGTCGTTCTATCGGTCGTATCAACGGACAAATGGTGAATCTGACAACGTTACGTGCTGTTGGGCAGTATCTCGTTGATATTCATGGGCAGCATGACCAAGAAGAATTGATGAAGCCAAATATGCACATTCGGATGTTGGATGAATTTGGTAATGAACAGTTTGCTGATGTCAAAAAACATTATCAAGAGCTTTTTGAAAGCTATCGTCAATTGCGTAAGCGTGTCGTGACCAAGCAAAAAAATGAACAAGAGCATAAAGCGCGTATTGAAATGCTAGAATTTCAGATAGCAGAGATTGAAGCGGCAGCCTTGAAAGCTGGTGAGGACCAAGCACTCAACCAAAAACGTGATAAATTGCTTAATCATAAAAACATTGCAGATACGTTGACCAATGCTTATGTCATGCTTGATGACGAAGAATTTTCAAGTCTGTCTAACATTCGTTCAGCCATGAATGATTTGATGACGCTCGAAGAATTTGATGCTGACTATAAAGAAATGTCAGCCAACGTTTCAGAAGCTTACTATATCTTAGAAGAAGTAACGAAACACCTAGGTGATGTCATTGATGACCTTGATTTTGATGCGGGAAGTTTGCAACAAATCGAAGCGCGCCTAGAGGTGATTTATAGCATTACACGCAAATATGGCGGTAGTGTTGATGATGTTTTAGAGTATTATGATAATATCACCAAGGAATACAATCTTTTGACTGGAAGTGATGAGTCATCTGATGATATGGAAAAAGCCCTTAAACGCTTGGAAAAAGAATTGATTGTTGCTGCTGAAGAACTCAGTCAAGAACGTCATGCCTTGGCTAAAGATTTGGAAGCTGAAATCAAGCAAGAATTGGCTGATTTGTACATGGAAAAGGCTGATTTTCAAGTCCAATTCACCAAAGGGAAATTCAATCGTGATGGCAATGAAGCTGTTGAATTTTACATTTCAACAAACCCTGGTGAAGGCTTCAAACCACTCGTTAAAGTTGCGTCTGGCGGCGAAATTTCTCGCTTGATGTTGGCTATTAAATCGGCATTTTCACGTAAAGAGGACAAGACAAGTATCGTCTTTGACGAAGTGGATACTGGTGTATCTGGTCGCGTTGCGCAAGCTATTGCTCAAAAAATCTATAAAATCGGAAGTAACGGACAAGTCTTGGCAATATCGCATTTGCCACAAGTGATTGCTATTGCTGATTATCAGTTCTTTATCGAAAAACGCAGTGATGAAAATACGACTGTTTCAACGGTTCGCTTGTTGACCGAAGAAGAACGGGTGGAAGAAATCGCTAAAATGCTTGCTGGTAGCGATATTACCGAAATGGCGCGTGAACAAGCTCGCGAACTTTTGAAGAAATAAAATTGAAGCCGCAAGGCTTCTTTTTTGTGCAATTAGACTTTCTCTGATAAAATGTCCCCTAAGTTTTAAAAATTTGGTATAATTAATGTTAGAATAAAATTTAGATACAAGTATTGAAAGTATGATAGGATAGAAAATGAGTAAAATTAAAATTGTTACGGATTCCTCTTTAACTATTGAACCTGAATTGGTTGAAAAATATGATATTACTGTTATCCCGTTATCGGTCATGATTGATGGTGTCGTGTATTCAGATAGTGATTTGAAAGAAGAAGGAAAATTCCTTAACATGATGCGAAACAGTAAGGAATTGCCAAAAACAAGTCAGCCGCCAGTAGGCGTTTTTGCAGAAGTTTATGAAAACTTGATGAAAAATGGTGCTGAGCATATTGTTTCCATTCATATCACACATACACTTTCAGGGACAGTCGAAGCAGCACGTCAAGGGGCTAATCTAGCAGGTGCTGACGTTACCGTTATTGACTCAACCTTTACAGATCAATGTCAAAAATTCCAAGTTGTTCAAGCTGCAAAATTGGCTCAAGAAGGTGGCAGCTTAGAAGAAGTTATTGCTAAAGTTGAAGAAGTTCGTCAAAAGTCTGAACTTTATATTGGTGTGTCAACGCTTGAAAATTTGGTAAAAGGTGGACGTATCGGACGTGTGACTGGTCTTATTAGCTCACTCCTTAACATTAAAGTTGTTATGGAAATGGTTGATTGTGAATTAAATCCAATTATTAAAGGACGTGGTCTAAAAACGTTCAATAAGTGGCTAGACAATTTTATTGAATACGCTAAAGGTAAAAAAGTAGCAGAAATCGGTATTTCTTACTGTGGTACGGCTGATATGGCAAATGGATTTAAGGAAAAGTTACAAGTGTTAGGAGCTCCGATTGCTGTTCTTGAAACAGGTTCAATTATCCAAACACATACTGGTGAAAACGCCTTTGCGGTAATGGTACGTTATGAGTAAGAAAAAGAATATTTTAACTGGGTTTGCTTTCTTTTTAGCAAGCCTTCTTCTGTTTATTGTTATTTTTAGTGTGCTGATTCCAAAATCTGATACAGAGCTAACAAAGAAAGATTTTTTGGCGCAAGAAGCGACACCGTTTAATTATGTGGCGATTGGTGATTCGTTGACGGAAGGAGTTGGTGACACTACTAACCAAGGTGGTTTTGTTCCTTTGCTGACGCAGAGTTTAACGGATACCTATGATTATCAAGTTACCGATAGTAATTATGGTGTTTCTGGAAATACCAGCAAGCAAATCTTGCAGCGGATGCAAGAAAAGACAGATATTCAAAAATCGCTGGCTAAGGCAGATATGATGACCTTAACCGTTGGTGGAAATGATGTCATGGCAGTTATTCGAAAGAATTTAACGAGTTTATCTGTGTCATCTTTTACCAAACCTGCCAAATCTTATCAGAAACGCTTGCGTCAGATTATTGAATTAGCGCGTGCAGATAATGAAGATTTGCCGATTTATATTTTGGGTATTTACAATCCGTTTTACCTCAATTTCCCTGATATGACGGAAATGCAAGAAATCGTTGATAATTGGAATGATGCTACTGAAAGTGTCACCGAAGAGTATGACAATGTCTATTTTGTGCCTATCAACGACGAGTTATATAAGGGAATTAATGGTGAAGAAGGAATTGTTTCAACTTCTGGTGACCAGACAACCGTGATTAACGATGCACTTTTTAGTGGTGACCATTTTCACCCAAATAATATTGGTTACCAAATCATGTCAGATGTAACAATGGAGAAAATCAGTGAAACTAAAGAAGAATGGAAAGAAGATTAATTGGTGGAAATGGGGATTTCTCCTCATTTTGGCTATAAATATTGCGTTTGTTGGCGTTATTGCTAGTCGTTTGATTCAAGTGAGGGAACCAGCGGCTGAGAACGTTAGTTCTAAACAAACGGATAGTGTTAAGGTTGGGACTTTTTCAACAAATCGTGAGCAATTAAACGAAACTGTTGCTGCTTATTTGGAAGATTATCAGACAGACCAGATGTCTTATACCGTCTATGCCACATCATCAGCGATAATGTTTGAAGGGACATACACCCTTTTAGGCTATGAAGTGCCGCTTTATATTTATTTTCAACCTAGCCGTCTTGATTCTGGGGCAGTTCAGCTAAAAATTACATCATTTTCAGTTGGCACACTTTCCTTGCCTGAATCAGAGGTTTTGAAATACATTAAATCAAGTTATAAATTGCCAAGTTTTGTCGAAGTTTTGCCAGACGAGTCAGCAATCAATATTAATATTCAAAATCTGGAGAACGATGCAGACATTTATTTGGAAGCGACAACTATCGATCTTGTCGGAGACCAATTTAACTTTGATATTTACAAGAAAAACGACTAAAAAAACGTTTAATACTTGACCTAAAAAGTATTTTTGGGTATCATAGAACGTGTTAAAGTGTTAACGCTTAGAAATTAATTGGAGGATTTGTTAAATGGCTAACAAACAAGATTTAATCGCTAAAGTTGCAGAAGCAACTGAGCTTACTAAAAAAGATTCAGCAGCAGCTGTAGATGCAGTATTCTCAGCAATCGAAAGCTTCCTTTCTGAAGGCGAAAAAGTTCAATTAATCGGTTTTGGTAACTTTGAAGTTCGCGAACGCGCAGCTCGTAAAGGTCGTAACCCACAAACTGGTGAAGAAATTGAAATTGCAGCTTCAAAAGTACCTGCATTCAAAGCTGGTAAAGCACTTAAAGACGCTGTAAAATAATTAAGTAGAAAAGAACCTTGTCATATCAACATCTGTTGAGCCTGATAAGGCTCTTTTTTTGTTATGAGGGACAAATTTTGGGGACATAAGCTCTAAAGAACTTGTTAAAGGTTTTATGGTATAATCAAATTATGAAATCCTTAGCTTATTAGCTATCAGAATCAACAGAGAAAGATCAGAAGAGAGTGTGTTATGGATAAATCCTTATTAATCGTTGTCATTTTTTTAGGCCTTTTTTCAATTTTGAAAGTTATCATGTTTATCGCTTACAGCTTTGTGATGAAACCTAAAGTAGATGAAAACGGCAAGGTCATTGAACAAAGAAAAATAGAAAAGACAGAGGAAGAAACCGAAGAAGATCAACAAAAAGAAGATGATGACTTCTGGGACAATTGGTGATGAAAAAAGCATCCATTGGACGTTTTTTTCACTTGCTTAGAAATAGAAAAGCGAGTAAGTTCCGTTTGATGCTTTTTTTACTTGTCTAGAAATAGGAAAGTGAGTAGTGTCCATTGGGCACTTTTTTACTCGGTCATAATTAAGATGTTGGGTCAATTTTATGGGAGCTTTTATCACGACTATTCAAAAATTAAAAATCAAGAATATAAGAATAATGTTAAAGAAGAATTTTTCTTCAGTAATATAAAAATACATTGAATGTTAGATATTGCTGATAAAAAAGTTAAAAGCTAACATGATTTGATAGCTATTTTCTGACTATTAAAAACATAACAAAATTTTTTTGGTGAGAATTTATGACATAGAATGCTTGATATTATGGGCTTTTTAGGAAATTTGTGATAAATGATGTCAGAAAAACTAACTTGATAAAGTCTAAAATTCCTTATATAATGGAATGCATGGGTAAAAAAATAGAAAAAACATTTTTTGGACAACCTAAAGCTTTGTTTACATTATTTCAAACAGAACTTTGGGAAAGATTCTCGTATTATGGCATGCGTGCCATTTTGATTTATTATTTGTATGCATCTGTTACCGCGCCTAATGCAGGTTTAGGACTTCCTAAAACTCAAGCAATGGCTATCGTTAGTATTTACGGTGCACTTGTATATCTTTCAGGAATTATCGGTGGATGGTTTGCAGACCGTATTCTCGGAGCTTCTCAAACAATTTTCATCGGTGGTATTCTTATTACTCTAGGACATATTGTTCTAGCTATTCCGTTCGGCTTGGCATCTCTATTTGTATCACTCTTTTTGATTATTCTAGGAACAGGGATGTTAAAATCCAATATTTCAAACATGGTTGGTCACTTGTATGCAGCAGATGACCCACGTCGTGATACAGGATTTAACATATTTGTCGTTGGAATTAACATTGGTTCATTACTTGCTCCTATTGTAGTAGGGACAGTTGGTGAAAGCATCAATTACCACCTAGGCTTCTCGCTTGCTGCAATCGGAATGATTTTTGCTTTGTTTGTTTATTGGTTTGGACGCATGAAACAATTCCCAGAATTGGGAAATAAACCGTCTAACCCATTAAGTCAAGAAGAAAAACAAAGTTTGTTAGTGAAGCTGGGTGTTGCTTTAGTCATTATCCTTATTGCTGGATTCTTCGTTTATCGTTTAAATCCATCAAACTTTGTTAATAATGTCATTAATGTTCTTTCATGGGCAGGTATTGTCATTCCATTTATTTACTTTGCGACAATGTTTACCTCAAATAAAGTCTCAAGTACTGAACGTAAACAATTATTGGCATATCTTCCATTGTTCTTATCTTCGATTGTTTTTTGGTTAGTCGAAGAACAAAGTTCAACAGTTATTGTGGTTTGGGGTGAAACACGTTCAAACCTGAATCCAACTATTTTAGGCGTCACTATTCATATTGACCCTTCTTGGTATCAGTTGCTTAATCCGTTATTTATCGTGATATTGACACCTGCGTTTGTATGGCTTTGGAATAAATTGGGGGATCGTCAACCATCGGCAGTTTCAAAATTTGGTTTAGGTCTATTGTTAACTGGAATCTCATACCTCATCATGGCTGTGCCAGGTATCCTATACGGTACACATGGCCGCGTGAGCTTCATGTGGTTGGTAGTGATGTTTGCAGTTCAAATGTCTGGTGAATTGTTGATTTCTCCAGTAGGTCTATCTGTTTCAACTCGCCTTGCACCGCTTGCTTTCCAATCACAAATGGTTGCTCTTTGGTTCTTGGCAGATTCAACATCACAAGCAGTAAATGCCTTGATTACACCATCTTTCAATAAAGGAACAGAAGTAGCATTCTTCGGTATTCTAGGTTTAATCTGTATCGGCATTGGTGTGGTATTATTCCTTGTCAAAAAACCAATCTTGAATTTAATGCGTAATGACTAAATAGGAAATAACTTATTATCAAAACTCATATCTTTCTGAGGTGAAAAATAATAGAAAGAAAAAAGCATCTGGGACATTGTCTCAGATGCTTTTGGCTTTTGTGATATTTAATCAATATATTTTAATTTGCCACGGAAATCTTCAAGGCTTTTGTAGCCTTTTTCTTCCATAATGGCTTTTAGTTCATTCGTAATACGTTCAAAGACTGCTGGACCTTCTTGGTGTAAAATTGTCCCTAGTTGAACCATGCTAGCGCCACACAAGATGTGCTCGAAAGCATCACGCCCTGTTTTGACACCGCCTGTTCCGATGATTTGGATAGATGGGTTAAGGCGTTGGTAAAAAGCGTGGACATTAGCAAGCGCCGTAGGTTTGACATAGTCGCCACCAATACCGCCAAAGCCATTTTTAGGTTTGATAAGCACGGTTTCGTCTTCGATAATCAAACCATTTCCGATAGAATTGATACAATTCACAAAAGTGAGTGGAAATTGATTGAAAATCGCAGCTGCTCGGTCAAAATGAGCAATGTCGAAGTAAGGTGGTAATTTCACACCAAGTGGTTTAGTGAAATAAGTAAAAATATCTCTTAAAAGTGTCTCTGTTGTTTCAAAATCATAGGCGATTTGAGGTTTACCTGGAACGTTTGGACAAGAGAGGTTTAATTCCACCAATCCTTGGTAGTCAGAATCTTGGACGGCTTTAAGAATGGTATGTGTTTCTTCTTCTGACATGCCAACAAGTGATAAGAAATGATGTTTGCTATTTGGTGTATTTTGGAGCTCTGTAACGTAGTCAAGATAATATTGAAAACCGTTATTTGGTAAGCCCATTGAGTTAATTGAACCAAGGCTAGTGTCTGCATAACGTGGTTCAGGATTACCAGCGCGTGCTGTCAATGTTCCTGTTTTTGTAACGAAAGAACCAGCTGCAGAGGCATCAATTTCTGCCAATTCTTCACGAGTCATGCAATAAACGCCAGCGGCATTCATGAAACAGTTGTCAAAATCGAAAGCGCCAATTTTTGTTGCTGTTGAAACCATAAAGTCCTCCAAGAATAGTGTAGTGGCTAGAAAGATATTTTTAAGCCACCTTTATTTTACTATTTAGTTAGAAGGAAAGCAAGTTATTTCCGAACGTTTTTAGTTTAAAATCATATCAATGACCAGTTTTCCTGTAACTTTTCGGTCTTTTATCAGTTGTAAAGCCTCTTTTGTTTGTTTAAATGGGAATGTTTGGCTAACAAGGGCTTTTACTTTTTGCTCTTGAGCAAGTGCAAAGAGTTCTTCGGTCATTGTTGCAAGGTCTTGGGCTTGTTGAGGATTGTGTGATAAATGAGCGCCGCCAAGATTTAAGACATCAATGCTTAAGGCGCGGCTAAATAAGTCACTTGGATTGTCAATGCGTGGTGGTGAAACAACTGCAATCAGACTGCCATTATAAGCTAATCGTTTCAAATCTTCGGTTGATTCGTCTTTACCAATGGTATTGATAATCATGTCAACACCAAGTCCGTCAGTGAGTTCGGCAATTCGCCTACTAACATTTTCGGTCTTGTAATCAATCACGATATCTGCACCGAGCGATTTGACAAAATCAACCTTAGCAGTTGAAGCTGTGGTATAAACCGTCAAACCAGCCATTTTGGCTAATTGAATGGCAATGCTCCCAACACCGCCACTTCCTGCATGAATGAGAATTGTTTTCTTGTTAGCGAGTGTTGCTTTACGAAATAGTGCCTGATAAGCGGTCAATCCATTACAGAGTAGTGCAGCAGCGTCAGTATGAGAAATGCCACCAGGAATTTTGGCTAATTGGTAAGCAGGGACGCTGGCAAATTCAGCTAGGCAACCTTGTTTGGTTAAATTGCCATGCCCAGCCACACGGTCACCGATTTGAAATTGAGTGACATGCTCACCAAGCTCAACGATTTCTCCGACAACATCCATACCGATGATATGCGGAAATGTCCAAGCATCAACACCGTTTTCGATAACTTTGAAATCGACAGGATTAAGCCCGACAGCGGTCACTTTGACGAGAACGTCATCCGCTGAAATCTTAGGTTTTGGAATATCTATTATTGCTAAATCAGAAATCGCTCGTTGTGAGCTGTCTGTAAGTGCAAAAGCTTTCATTATTACCTCCAAAAAATTGTATATACAAGAATTGTAGCACAAATTTCTTATTTTGGAAAAAATCCAGTATTTCCTTGAAAAAAAGCGGTAAAAGTGCTATATTTTAATTATAAAACAATTGAGCAATTGTTCAAGTGTTTTATAAATTGATATTGGAGTAATTTTAGATGATAGAAGATAGCCAAACACAACAGTTGCTTGAGGGAGAGCTATTGGAAAATGTTTCAGATTTTTTCAAGGCTTTGGGAAATGGGACACGTTTACAAATCATTTGGTGCCTAAGTCAGGGTGAATTAAAATCTAGTGAGCTGGCAGCTATTTTGCAAATGAGCCCGTCAGCTATTTCACACCAATTGACCTTGTTGAAAAATCTGAAAATTGTATCTGTACGACGTGAAGGAAAAAATCAGATTTATGCTTTGGCTGACAAGCATATCAGTCAGGTTTTAGATTCCGTCGTGGAGCATTATGAGGAGGACTGACAATGTCAGAAAAAAACAAAAAATCCCTTAGACGGATTTTACTAGCGATTTTAGGATTTTTGCTAGTTTTTGGAGTGGTAAAGGCAACACAACCATCTTTACCAGTACAGGCTGCACTTTACGCCATACCATATCTTATTGCTGGGTATGATGTTTTAAGAAAAGCGGTGCTGAAAATCAGTAAAGGAAAAGTTTTCAGCGAACACTTTTTGATGACGATAGCAACGTTAGGGGCATTTGTCTTGAGCTTTATAACAAATGAATCTGAGTTTGCGGAAGCTGTTTTTGTCATGATATTTTACCAAGTTGGTGAATTATTTGAACATATTGCAGAAGGTAGCAGCGAAAAATCAATTGCTGAATTGTTAAATTTACGCCCAGACCTTGTTCACTTAGAAAAAGGCGATGAGGTAGTTGATATTGACCCACAAGAAGTGCAGGAAGGGCAAGTCATTTCTATCCATCCTGGAGAAAAAGTGGCCATAGACGGTATTTTGATTGCTGGTGAATCCTCTGTTGATACAGCGGCTTTGACAGGTGAAAGCTTACCACAAACGGTTCAAGTTGGTGACCAAGTGCTTTCAGGAATGATTAACATGACAGGGGTTATTCGTGTTAAAGTTTTGCATTCTGTAAAGGATTCAACGTTAAGCAAGATTCTGGATTTACTAGAAAATTCTGCTGCTAACAAGTCAAAAAGTGAGCATTTCATGACAAAATTTGCGGCTGTTTATACGCCAACTGTGGTGATTGCAGCGGTGATTTTGGCTGTTTTGCCACCTCTCGTTTCTGGTAATTTCGCTGGGAATTTCCCAGAATGGTTTAGCCGTGCATTGACTTTCCTTGTGATTTCGTGTCCGTGTGCGCTTGTGATTTCAATTCCTTTGAGCTTTTTTGGAGGATTGGGAGCTTGTTCAAAAGCAGGTGTATTGGTTAAAGGGTCTAATTATTTGGAAAGTCTAGCTTCACTTGAGAGTTTGCTTTTTGATAAAACTGGAACTTTGACAGAAGGTGTTTTTGAAGTAACGGCACTTCATCCCAATGATATTACGGATGAGCAGTTGTTACATTTAGCCAGTCATGTGGAACGTTTTTCAACTCACCCAATTGCCCAATCGCTTCGCGAAGCTTATGAAAAAGAAGCAGATGATTGTTCCATTACAGACGTGACAGAAAAGTCAGGATATGGTGTCAGCGCTATTATTAATGGACATAATGTTGCTGTCGGAAATACCAAATTCATGGATAGCCTAGGGGCAAAATGGAAGGCTTGTAGCAAAGTTGGAACAATCGTTCATGTTGCTATTGACGGAGCGTACGCAGGGCACATTGTAATTTCTGATTGCATCAAGTCAGACACCAAGGAAGCCTTGGAACAATTCAAACAAGCTGGCGTTAAACATCTGGTGATGTTGACAGGAGACCGTCGTGAAGTTGCTGAAAAAATCGCTGATGAGCTAGGCATCACAGACTATCAAGCGGAGCTATTGCCAACAGATAAGGTTGATGAACTTGAAAAATATCTTGCTAAAAAATTACCACGTACCACAGTTGGCTTTGTCGGTGACGGTATCAACGATGCACCAGTTTTAGCCAGAGCTGATGTTGGAATTGCCATGGGTGGTCTAGGAAGTGATGTTGCCATTGAAGCGGCAGATGTGGTTATCATGAACGACCAATTATCAAAGATTGCCAAAGCGATTAAGATTGCTCGCAAGACCATTCGTATTGCTCATGAAAACATCATATTCTCAATTGGTATCAAAGTTCTAGTCTTATTACTAGCGAGTTTCGGAATGGCGAATATGTGGCTAGCAATTTTTGCAGATGTGGGAGTAACGATTCTCGCAACCTTGAATGCCATGCGTACCATGACATTGACATAAAAAATAATTTGATTTATAATAGCATCAATCATATAGAAAGCTACCACTTTCCCCGGAAAGTGGGGAATGGCGATAACATCACTTCGTAGGGATATCCTTTTGGATAAAGAAATGGTGTTGTTGCCATTTTTTTATTTTATCAAGGAAAAGGAGAGCAAAATGACGTGGATTTATTTGATTTTCGCAGGAATATTGGAGGTAGTTTGGGCAACGAGTATGAAATTAAGTGAGAATTTTAGCAGGCTTGGCTACTCAATGGTAACCATTCTTGGAATGATTTTAAGCTTTGTCTTTTTAGCGCGTGCGTTAAAGGACCTTCCGATGAGTCTTGCTTATCCGATTTGGATAGGGATTGGTGCAATCGGAACAGTAGTTGTTGGAATTATCTTTCTGAAAGACCAATTATCACCGCTTGCCTACCTTTTTTTGATTTTGGTTGTCATTGGAATTATCGGTTTAAAAATGACCAGCGGACATTGAGTCTTTTAGAGAAAATTAGTAATTTTACTAGCTTTTTTACAGCTTTTTGGGTAGAATAGTAAGGGTAAGCGACTTTATCTGGTCGTAATAATTAATATGGCTAGAATGCTGAGCCAAAAATAGTCTAACTTATCAAGTCGCTGGACTGATAGGCTAATACCTATTTTTCGCTGTGCGTTAATAGCCTTTGTATTACTTTAAAGGAGACTTTATCTAATGGTAAAATTAGTGTTTGCACGTCACGGTCAATCTGAATGGAACAAAGCTAACCTTTTCACTGGTTGGGCTGATGTTGACCTTTCAGAAGAAGGTACAAAACAAGCTATCGAAGCTGGTAAATTGATTAAAGAAGCAGGAATCGAATTTGACCTTGCTTTCACTTCAGTTCTTAAACGCGCTATCAAAACAACTAACCTTGCTCTTGAAGCTGCTGACCAACTTTGGGTTCCAGTTGAAAAATCATGGCGCTTAAACGAACGTCACTACGGTGGTTTGACTGGTCAAAACAAAGCTGAAGCTGCTGAAAAATGGGGTGACGAACAAGTTCACATCTGGCGTCGTTCATACGATGTATTGCCACCAGCTATGGCTAAAGATGACGAATATTCAGCACACACTGACCGTCGTTACGCTAACCTTGACGACACAGTAATTCCAGATGCTGAAAACTTGAAAGTTACTTTGGAACGCGCTCTTCCATTCTGGGAAGATAAAATTGCTCCAGCTCTTAAAGACGGTAAAAACGTCTTTGTAGGTGCACACGGTAACTCAATCCGCGCTCTTGTAAAACACATCAAACAATTGTCAGATGACGAAATTATGGATGTTGAAATCCCTAACTTCCCACCACTTGTATTCGAATTCGACGAAAAATTAAACGTTACAAACGAATACTACCTTGGTAAATAATCTGATAGTAGATTATAAGGGCTAAAACCCTTGATATGAAAGCATTCTAGGCTATCCCCTAGAGTGCTTTTTATATTACTTATAGTAAAACTAAAAAGAGTGATGTACAATGTAAGTGAAGTAGAAGTGGTCTAACGCCCATGAAGCAGTTTTCTGTGGAGGCGGTGGGTCACTTCTGCTTTTTTGTTTAAAATGAATGGAAAGTAAAGGGATTAAAATTGACTATTTCAGTTTATTGTTGTACAATGTATTACAGAAAGTGAGGTACACGCTATGTCAATCGTATCACTTAGACTAAATGAAAAAGAAGAAGAACTTTTTAGAAGTTATTCTATCCATACAGGAAAGACATTATCAGAGTTGTTTAAAACAGCTTTAGCTGAACAAATTGAAGACCAATTAGATTATGAAACAGGCATTAAAGCATTGAAAGAATTCAAAAAGAATCCTGTTACTCACTCTATTGATGATATTATTGAGGAGTTTGAAAATGACTTATAGATTGGTTGTTAGTGACAAGGTCAAGAAACAACTAAAGAAAATGGATAAGCATGTAAGGCTTATGCTTGCTAAAGACATGAAGAAACACCTTGATGGTTTAGAGAACCCTAGACAAATTGGAAAAGCACTAATAGGTCAATTCAAAGGCCTATGGCGTTACCGAATAGGAAATTATAGAGTTATTTGTGATATTATGGACGATGAATTAGTTATTCTTGCTATTGAAATCGGACATAGAAAAGATATTTATAAAAACTAAAAGTCCTTTATATAAGTATGGTAAAAAGGAAAGATTAGTGTATAATATGATTAAAGGCAGAACCTTTCTAACTCCCCTTGAAACAGACTTTGTGTCTGCGGTAGGAGGTGGACGGTTCTGCTTTTTGTTTGACAAATTTTCTTAGTCATAACGAACGTTTTATATTGAGTGCTAAAAAGAGTCTGGGACAAAAGTACCCAGCTTCTTTGTTTATATAGTTATTATTTGCAAGACGCAGTAGTTGAGTGGATTCTAATGCGCTGATAAATCAGCTTTTACAACCCTACTCAACCTTGCGGGGGTGGGACGACGAAATCGAATTTCTTCGAAATTACCGATTTCTGTCCCACTCCCAAAAATTCATTTGCTAAATTTAGCTTAATTTTTACTGTATATGATTAGTCCTACCGCTGTGTCTTCTGCTAAAATTTTCTTTCTGGCATATTTAATGTCAAGGAGATAGACATAGTAGAAATCACCGATACATCCTGTTGCATGTAGGCTGGCAATTCCGACATAGGCAGGAAAAGATAATAAATTCATACCAAAGAGGATAGTCAGCGTTAGAGACCAAATGATAAAAGGTGCTAAGCTAATGACTATCATTTGCCATCTGTCATAAGTCACTTTTGGACAGGTAGCATATGCCGCTCCTAATTTCCAATTGATTCCAAATTTGACTTTACTTTTAGGTTTAAAGAGTTTGAAAAAGAAAGCATGGATAAGTTCATGAATGATGACAACAGCAAGTATCGCTAGCACAAAAAGAAATAATTTTCCCAAATGAATAGTGTAGATAACATTTTCAATAGTAGGGTGTTGAATCTTTAAACCAAGTAAGTAAAAAAGATAAAAAAATAGGAAAAAAGTAGGAAGGGATATGATATTTAGCCAAATGGCTAATTTTTTGTCTTTTGTGATATTAATTTCTCTTAAAATCTCCATTTTATTCTCCCACAGAATGGTTGAGTTGCTTATAACAAGATAAATTTTTTATAGCTTTATTATAGCACAGCACAGAAAAAGTTAGTGACACGAACTAAACACTCCTTGTGCGGTTTGAGATGTTTTTCCTTTCACAATTTAATCATTTTTTGAAAAATTGCTAAATTTTCTGGTGTGAGTATCTGGTGGACGTTTTTTTGAAAATTTATGGTATGATTAATAGTAAGGATTATATTTGGAGGGGGCTTTTATGAAAGCAGCAGAACGTCGTCAAAAAATTATCGATATTTTGAGCCAAACGCAAGTTCCCATTTCAGCCAGTTCTTTAGCTAGCAGACTTGGTGTTAGTCGCCAAATTATTGTTGGTGATGTTGCTTTGTTAAGAGCAGCTAATCATGACGTGATTTCGACACCTAAAGGTTATGTGATGTCACAAGCGCTTTATTCGCACCAATTTATCGGGAAAATTGCTTGTCAACATGGTCCTGAAAGAACCAAAGAAGAATTGGACAGCATTGTTGCTAAGGGTGGAATTGTGGTTGATGTTGAAGTTGAACATCCTGTTTATGGTATGTTAACAGCGCCGCTCGATATAAGAAGTAACGAAGATATTGCCAATTTTATGGATAAGGTTGAACATTCTAATGCGACACTTTTATCTTCGCTAACACATGGGATTCACACACATACACTTTCTTGTCATTCAAAAGATGATTTTGAAGATATCAAGGAGATGTTATTAGATAAAGGCTTACTTTTGAAGTCTAACTAAACAGTTACAGGTGTCTTGACACCTGTGCTTTTTTTATTTATAATAGGCAAGACTGATTAGTGGCTCTGGGACGGTTGTTCTTGGGGAAATTGGTCAAAATAATGTCAATAGGCTTTTTTTATCGGTAACATTTAAGAAGCTGATAGTGCCTTGGTTGGTAAATCAAGGTTTTGATAGATATCATAAAGGAGTTATTATGAGACGAAATCAGACAAAATCTCTTGCTTTTACAGCAATTTTGGTTGCGTTTGGGATTCTGATTCCAATGGTTATGCCAGTTAAAGTGGTTATTGGACCTGCTTCGTTTACACTAGCAAGTCACGTACCTATTTTTATGGCAATGTTTATTTCACCGCAAGTTGCGGTTTTAGTTGCTTTAGGAACAAGCTTAGGTTTTTTATTGGCGGGTTTTCCGATTGTCATCGTTTTGCGTGCTGTTTCTCATTTGTTATTTGCTGTTGTGGGAGCTATCTTGGTTCAAAAACGTCCAAGTTTGCTTGAGAAACCTTTATCAACATTTCTTTTGGCTTTGTTCTTGAATTTCTTGCATGGCTTGGCAGAATTCATCGTTGTTTTAGTTTTGACTGCAGGGGCACATACGGGTGCAGCTTATGTTTGGTCATTAGTTGGACTGATTGGCTTTGGTTCTCTTGTTCATGGTTGTATTGATTTTTACATTGCTTACTACCTTTGGAAATTCCTACGAGACAAAGTCGGTGTTGATTTTTCAGTCACATCAAAAGAAGATTGAGATGAACCTTGGTTCATCTTTTTCTTTATTTTCAAGGGTTTTGTGGTAGGGAATTTTTCAAAATAAAAAAGGTCAAAGTTTTACAGGTTGTGTCACTCTCTTTTAAGCAAATTGTGATAAAATATAATTCAGAGCTTTTAATTGTGAGGAAAGAATGTCATTTAAGAAGAGATTGAGCAAATTAAAATTTGCCAAAAAAACAACTAAGACAAGCAAAACAACCGAAAAAAACGAAAAAAAAGTACGTAAGTTTAAAATTGTTAAAAAGCCGACTAGTATGACGAAACGTATTTATTTGATTTTTTCAATCATCGTTGTCCTTTTTTCAATTATCATTTTGAGATTGGCTCAGATGCAAATTTTGAATAAATCGTTTTATGATGAGAAATTAAATTCGTCAACAACTTATACGGTAACAACATCAAACCCTCGTGGGGAAATTTACGATGCTGCGGGTAATTTATTAGTTTCTAATACTGTCAAGCAAGTAGTTGCTTTTACTCGTAGCAATACGATTACAGCTGAAGAGATGAAAGAATTGGCGGCGAAATTGTCAACTCTAGTGACTCTTACAGAGACAGATGTTACGACACGTCAGAAAAAAGATTATTATTTGGCGGATTCAGATACTTATGCAGCGGTAGTCAAGAGTTTGCCTGATGATGAAAAATATGATAGTTACGGTAACAATTTGACCGAATCAGAAATTTACGCAAATGCGATTAATGCGGTAACTGATGATGAAATTAATTACTCTGAAGATGAACTAAAATTGGTTTATATTTTTAGTCAAATGAATGCCGCATCAACATTTAGCACGGTTAACTTGACGACTGGCGACTTAACGGAAGAACAAATTGCTTATATCACGGCTAATCAGTCTAAATTGTCAGGAATTTCAATCGCAACTGACTGGGACCGTGAAACGCCAACAAGTTCCCTTGCTTCAATTATTGGTACGGTTTCATCGAAAGATTCTGGTCTGCCAGCAGAAGAGGCAGATGATTACTTGGCAAAAGGTTATTCTTTGAACGACCGTGTCGGAACGTCTTATCTTGAAAAAGAATATGAAGAATACCTTCAAGGAACACACACCGTTCGTGAAATCACAACTGATAAAAATGGCAATGTGGTTTCAGATGAAGTGACAAGCGAAGGAAAAGCAGGGCAAAATCTGAAATTAACGGTCAATTCAGATTTCCAAGCAGGTGTTGAAAGTATTTTAAATCAGTATTATAGTGCTGATATTGCTGACGGTTATGCAACCTATTCAGAAGGAGCTTATGCAGTTGCCTTGAATCCGCAGACAGGTGCCATTTTAGCAATGGCTGGACTCTCTCATGAAACAGGTTCGTCAACAACTACTCTTGATGCCCTTGGTACTATTAATGATATTTTTGTTCCAGGGTCAGTCGTGAAAGCAGCAACATTGACAGCTGGTTGGGAATCAGGTGCCATTTCAGGAAACCAAGTTATCGCTGACCAATCCATTAATATTGCTGGTTCCTCAGCGATTACATCATGGTTTACAGGTAGCGGCTCAACAAACATCACAGCTGTTCAAGCGCTTGAATACTCATCAAATACCTACATGGTACAAGTTGCTCTTAAAATGATGGGACAAGAATACTACTCAGGCATGTCTCTAGCAACCACAGGTATGAAAGAAGCCATGGAAGAATTGCGTGCTGCCTATGCCGAATACGGAATGGGAACAAGCACAGGAATTGACCTTCCAGAAAATACTACTGGTTACATTTCAGATGACTATTCTGCTGGTAATGTCCTAACCGAAGCATTTGGTCAGTATGACTCATACACACCAATGCAGTTGGCACAATATGCGGCGACAGTTGCTAATGGTGGTAAACGTATTGCACCACATTTGGTTGATAGTATCTATGACAATGATGGCACAGATGGCATTGGAACTTTAGCTAAAACAATTGAAACAAATGTGCTTAATGAAATCAACATTTCAGACGATGATATGGACCTTTTGCAACAAGGGTTCTATCAAGTGGTAAATAGTAGTAGTGGTTATGCAACAGGTACTTACATGAAGAGTTCAACAGTCACTATCGCTGGTAAAACAGGTACAGCCGAAACTTATGCTGTTGACGCTAACGGTAATGCTGTAACAACGGTTAACTTGAGTGTCCTTGCCTATGACTATTCAACAAGTGATGATTCAAATATCGCTGTTGCAGTTATCATTCCGCATTTGACAAGTTCAGATAATCATACCAACCAATACATTGCACGTGATATTATTAATTTGTACATGTCAACTTATGTTAATCAATAATTGATAATGAAAGCGAGTCGGCCGAGGAAGTAGTCGGCTCGTCACTTTGTTAAAGGAGAATGACAATGCTTTATCCAACACCTATCGCAAAGCTGATTGATAGTTTTACAAAATTGCCAGGAATTGGTATAAAAACAGCAACACGTTTGGCTTTCTACACGATTGGAATGTCAGATGAAGATGTGAATGAATTCGCCAAAAATTTATTGGCAGCTAAGCGTGAATTGACTTATTGTTCCGTTTGTGGGAATTTAACAGATGAAGACCCTTGTAATATCTGTACAGATGAAACTCGTGATCATTCCGTTATTTTAGTGGTTGAAGATTCAAAAGATGTATCTGCCATGGAAAAAATTCAAGAGTATCGTGGCTTGTACCATGTCTTGCATGGCTTGATTTCACCAATGAACGGTGTCGGACCAGATGATATTAATTTGAAATCATTGATTACACGTTTAATGGATAGTGAGGTCAACGAAGTGATTATTGCAACCAATGCAACCGCAGACGGTGAAGCAACATCTATGTATATCTCACGTGTCCTAAAACCAGCAGGAATCAAGGTAACACGTTTAGCACGTGGACTGGCTGTTGGATCAGACATCGAATACGCCGACGAAGTCACCCTACTTCGTGCCATAGAAAACCGAACAGAATTGTAGGATGTAAGAAAAGCAGCGTGAAGCTGCTTTTTTGCTTGTATATTTTTTAAAAACATAGTAAAATTTTGTTAAGTTGCTTAACAAAAGAGATGAGGAAAATTTTGGAAAATATTAATAAACATCTGTCTGCTTTTATTAAAAGTTATAACCGTTTAGAAAAAAGACAGCACAAAATGGAAAAGTATCCAGAACTATCTATAACTGAGGTTCATTTTTTGGTATTTATTGCTAAAGAAAAGCCAAAATATCTATCCGAGATAGCTAGAAAAAAGAAAATTTCTAGAAGTGCAGTTACTCAGATGGTTAATAAACTAAGTGAAAAAGGTTTTTTAATGAAAGAAACGAAAAATAAAACTTCCAATACTCATTCACTATATTTAACGAATACTGGGTGTGACGTCGTCCAACAACATGATTTGCAACAAAGCTACTTAGAAAAAGAAATTTATAGTATTTTAACCTCCTATTCAGCAGAATTTTTAAATGAGGTTTTAGAATTGATGAAAACTATTGAAAATGTATGGGAAAGTACAAATAATCATGATTACTGGAAGGGAGATGAGGAAGTTAGTGAAGAAAACGATCAAAATAAATTTGAAGAGTGAAAGTCTATTAGCTGATGATAAATTCGATATTATGATTAATCAATTAAAACCAAATCAGATTATTGATGTTCATATGACCTTACTGGATTATTATAATATTAATGCGCCGATGAGAATAGGTTCTGAAACACCTTGGTATGCTTGGGCAAAATATCAAGCTGACGATAATGGGGTAGTTTCTGTTAATAATTGTATATCTCTAGAAGGAGATTATGTAGGTAAAATTGATATGGGATTATTTTTTTCTTGTAGACCTTTAAAATCAAAGAAAAATCATTTGTTGGAAGACGTTAGGGATATTCCTGTTTATGACAGTTTTTATGTAAAAATTGAAATTTTTTCTAAAAGTAAAAAAATAGCTGAAAAAATCTTCAAACGCTATTATCAGTTACCAGAGATTTCGCATGAAACGATTATTTCTTCAAGATATCAAGCAAGATTATTTTATCCTAGCAATGCTCAAAATTTACCAGCAATCATTGTATTTAGTGGTAGTGATGGTCGAATAGAAAAAGCACAAAATATAGCTCAGTTGTTGGCAAGTAGAGGTTTTGTAACTTTAGCGGTTGCTTATTTTGGTCTTAGGGGAATAAGCAGGTATTT
Organism: Streptococcus gallolyticus subsp. gallolyticus DSM 16831; assembly: GCF_002000985.1. Classification (NCBI taxonomy): domain Bacteria; kingdom Bacillati; phylum Bacillota; class Bacilli; order Lactobacillales; family Streptococcaceae; genus Streptococcus; species Streptococcus gallolyticus. The sequence continues at coordinate 717,751 of NZ_CP018822.1, forward strand.
GGATCGAATACCTTTGGAAATTGTAAAGGAGAATTTAGATTATTTAGCCAATTTAGAAATTGTAGATGAAAATAGAATTGGTTTATATGGTCGTTCTAAAGGTGCGGAGTTATCTTTGGTTGCAGCAAGTCTTTTTTCACAAATTAGGTGCCTTGTTGTCAATTCCCCCTCTTGTGCCATATTAGAAGGTTTAAAAGGTAGGATAAATTCTAAACACTCTTCTTGGACATATCAGAATAAAGAACTACCTTATACAAAATTTAGTATCAGAGAATTTTTTAAAGAAAAATTTTTAGGACAAAAGTTTAGTGATTATGAACTCAGTAGCTTGATTAAGGCGAAAGAGATAGGAGCTAATGTATTAATGATAGGTGAGAAATCTGATGAAATTTGGAATACAGAGTTTTCAATAAAACTATTAGAGAAGCAGTTGCAGAAGAGAAAAAATGGATTGGTAAAGTCTATTTTATTGAACAATGGAGGTCATATGCTAACAATTGCTTATCAACCTAATCAGCGATACACTAAGATTTTAAAAGAGAATTTGTTATCAGATTCTGTTATTTCTTGGAAAGCAACAATAGATTTTTTTAAGAATTATTTGTAAAAGTATCTTATTTACATCCCCTCATCCTTTGTCATCTTTTCTTCCATCTTATGGCTGTAGGTGTTTGAAAGGAAGCTTCTTTTGTGGTATGATAGGTAGGAAATTGTAATAGAAAAGGAATTGAACTTGAGTTGGGTTTGGGGCTGTTTTTGGTTCATGCTCGGCTTGTTGAAAAATGTATTAAGTGACCTTAACTTGGTATCTTTTTTCTGTTCAGGTAATTAAAGTTTATGGCAAAAGAAACGCTTGTTTTACTTTATGGTGGACGTTCTGCGGAGCGTGAAGTATCTGTTTTATCAGCTGAGAGTGTCATGCGTGCGATTAATTATGACAAATTCTTTGTGAAAACTTACTTCATCACACAATCTGGTGATTTTATTAAGACACAAGAATTTTCAAGCAAACCAGCCGATGATGAAAAATTAATGACTAACGCTACTGTCGTTGAAAGTCAAAAAATTAAACCAAGTGATATTTATGAAGAAGGAGCGGTTGTTTTCCCTGTTCTTCATGGACCAATGGGAGAAGATGGTTCAATCCAAGGCTTCCTTGAAATTCTTAAAATGCCTTACGTTGGAACTAACATCTTGTCATCAAGTGTTGCCATGGATAAAATTTCAACAAAACACGTTCTTGAGTCTGCAGGTGTACCACTTGTTGCTTACGTGACTTATATTGAAGGGGCTGATCTTGAAAAAGCGGTTGCTGAAGTAAATGAAAAATTGACTTACCCAGTCTTTGTTAAACCAGCCAACATGGGGTCTTCAGTAGGAATTTCAAAAGCTGATGATGAAGAGGGGCTCCGCTCAGCTATTGATCTCGCCCTTAAATACGATAGCCGTATTCTTATCGAAACTGGTGTCAATGCGCGTGAAATCGAAGTTGGGATTTTGGGAAATGCTGATGTGCAAACAACATTACCTGGTGAAGTTGTTAAAGACGTTGCTTTCTATGATTACGATGCTAAATATATCGACAATAAAATTACTATGGATATTCCAGCGCATATCGATAGCAGCATTATGGAAGAAATGCGTGGCTATGCAACAACAGCTTTCCGTGCTATCGGTGGATGTGGTTTGTCACGTTGTGATTTCTTCTTGACAGAAGATGGTCATGTTTACCTTAACGAATTGAATACAATGCCAGGTTTCACACAATGGTCAATGTATCCACTTCTTTGGGAAAACATGGGACTTGCTTATTCTGATTTGATTGAAAAATTGGTTGAATTAGCTAAAGAAATGTTTGAAAAACGCGAAAGCCATTTGATTTAAAAAAGAAGTTGCACTCCAAAAGTTAGACAATAAATCTAACAATTGGGGTGCTTTTTAGATATGAATAACCTCAGAGATGGGATAACTCTCTGAGGTTTTTTAGTTATAGATTTGCAAGCTTGCGTAATTCGGGTATCTTTTGTAACCTCGGAATGACAAGCATGGTAATAATGATTCGTACTGGAATTTCAAAGATTTTTAACCAACGTCCTACCAGATATTGTGCCCAGAATGGCACACCAAAGTATATCTGAATCAGAAGTGGTGTGAGGATAAAGGTGCCAATTAGCATGATAACCACAGTTGCGATTGTTACGTGTAGCCAGTCTTTTTTGCTTGACCAGCTTAGTGGTTTACCATAAAAGAAAAGACCATAGAAAAAGCCCTGAATTGCTTCCATAAGTGTCCACCAAATGATGAAATTACCAGCACTACTTGATGATAAGGTATCAACCACATCAAGAATACCTAGGCTGATAAAGCCCCAAATAGGACCGCCAATCATTCCGATAATCGTGTTGACAATGAACGTCAAACTGATAACTAATTGTTGTGGAATGACGGGAATTGAAAATTTCCCAACGATGAAAGCAAGCGCGATTAGCATAGCTAGGCTAACCAAACGCTTAAGGGTGAGTTTGGGTGTTTTGAAAAATAAATTCATTTTCTGCTCCTTTTAAAACATAAAACTGGAGCTGTTAAAAAAATTTAACAGCGGATGCAATGATTCACCGCGCAAATTGCTTCGTTGTGTGACAACATCCCATTCACACACACTTAACGCGAATCATCTACTCTGTGCAAAACAAGCTTTGCAATTACATTGTACCATAAAAATTCCTGCATGATTGCTAAAATGTGGTATAATAAAAGGCGTTAACACTAGATTTTTAATGAAGGATTCAATATGAAATTAACATTGCATGAAGTCGCCAAGGTTGTTGGCGCTAAAAATACTATTTCGGAGTTTGATGACGTTCCCCTGCGACAAATTGAATTTGACAGTCGTAAGATTGAAAAAGGGGATTTATTTTTACCATTAAAAGGTGCGCGTGATGGGCATGATTTTATTGAAACTGCCTTTGAAAATGGTGCTGTTGCGACTTTTTCAGAACGTGAAGTAGCTGGTCATCCATACATTTGGGTTGATGATTGCCTAGAGGCTTTTCAAGCGCTAGCTAGCTATTATCTTGAGAAACAGCGTGTTGATGTTATTGCTGTGACAGGGTCAAATGGTAAAACGACAACCAAAGATATGATTGCTGCGGTTTTATCAACAGAATACAAGACTTATAAAACACAAGGCAACTACAATAACGAAATTGGTTTGCCATATACAGCACTTCATATGCCAGATGATACGGAGAAAATTGTCCTTGAAATGGGGCAAGATCATATGGGTGACATTCATCTGTTGTCAGAACTTGCAAAACCACATATCGGTGTGGTGACCTTGATTGGTGAAGCTCATTTGGAATTTTTCGGTAGTCGTGAGAAAATCGCAGAAGGTAAATTGCAAATTGTTGATGGCATGGATTCAGATGGCATTTTGATTGCGCCAGCTGACACAATCGTTGATCCTTATTTACCTGAAAGCCAAATGGTTATTCGTTTTGGTGACGGCGCAGAAATTTTTGTGAAAGATTTGCAAGAAAGTAAGGAATCGTTGACCTTTACGACAAATGTGATTGACCGTCCAATTACTCTACCTGTGCCTGGAAAATACAATGCGACTAATGCCATGGTGGCAGCTTATGTTGGTAAATTATTAGCCATTTCTGATGACGATATTGTCGAGGCTCTTGAGACAATCGAATTAACGCGCAATCGTACGGAATGGAAAAAAGCAGCCAGTGGTGCTGATATTTTGTCAGATGTTTACAATGCTAATCCAACGGCAATGCGTTTGATTTTAGAGACATTTTCTAAAATTCCTGCCAATGAGGGCGGTAAAAAAATCGCTGTGCTTGCTGACATGAAAGAATTGGGTGAGCAATCTGTTGAGCTTCATAAACGCATGATTATGAGCTTGTCACCTGAAACATTAGATACACTCATTTTCTATGGGGAAGATATTGCCGAGTTGGCACAACTTGCTAGTCAAATGTTCCCAATTGGAAAAGTTTATTATTTCAAGAAAACAGCTGACGAGGATCAATTTGATGCCATGCTTGAAACTGTTCAAAAAGTATTGCAACCAGCTGACCAAATCTTGTTGAAAGGTAGCAACTCAATGCAGTTAGCTAAAGTTGTTGAAGCACTGGAGGAATAGATTACTGTGGAGATGTTAAGGTTAAAGGAAATGTTTAGGACTGAAGAATCATTTGCAAGGTTTCTTTATCGAACCTTGTATTTTCTTGAGTTTTGTTTGCTATTTCTAGCTTGGTTCTTGAAACGTTATCCGTTTCCTCTACCGTTTTTCTTATTGATGTCAAGTCTTGCCATTATTGGCGGATTTGCCATGTATTTGTGGAGTTTTTGGCGTTCAGGTTGGTCGATAGAGAAGATTTTAGCAGGGATTTTTGCACTAGCTTTCTTGATTTTATTGCCAATGTCTAATTATCTGGAAACAAACGTTGATGATTTGTCCATGGTTACCTTGTTTTTGTTATCAGCGAGTGTTGATAAGGACGATGAGCGGTTGATGACAGCGATTTTCTACTTCAAGCTGATTGTAGCAATCTTAGTGCTCTTTGCTTACAATAGTCATATTATTTCTGATATGACCATGTATCGAGCTGACAAAGATTTGATTAGGCATTCTTATGGTTTTATGCACCCAAATTCTTTGGGAATGTATCTGGTTGGTTTGTTGTTTGATTTTTCCTTGGTTAGAAAGAGCCGTAAAGCTAGAGCAGGACTGGTCATGTTGCTTGTTTCCTTGTTGATTTTTGCGATTACCGACTCAAGGACAACATTTTTAATTGCTGGGGTCATCATTCTTTGCTATTTTTTGAAACCATTATTACTAAAGTATCAGGTTTCTGGTTCTGTGATTATTCCACTGGTGATTGTGATGTTTGGTTTGGGGCTAGGGCTTCCATACTTCTACAATGGTGATAGTACCATTTATGCAACATTGAATCATTTGTTTTCAGGAAGATTGAATATCGGACATACGTATTTGCAGCATTTCGGTGTTGATTGGTTGCCACGAAATATTCCAACTTTTACCGAAATAAATGGGCATCCGATGTACGATGATAGTTTTTATATTGATTCATTGTTACGTCAGGGAATTTTTCTATTTCTACTGTATCCAATTTTTCTCATTGCACAGTTGAGAGGGAAGAAACTGACACTATTCCATACGATGCTCTTTTTGATAACTTTCTTTATCAATATCATGGAGCACTATGGTGGCAGTCTTTGTATGTGTAGTATTCTCTTAATCAATTATTTTGCGGTTTCTGAGGAGAACACCATGGGGAAATATTGAAATAGAACCCACTTTTCGTTATAATAATAGAGTTATGAGTCCCATGACTCTATTTTTTGTATGGCAGAAAAGGAGTGGACCAATGTAGTCACTAAAGATTAGGTGATACGTTTATATAAAGAAGATAATTAAGATTAATAAGGAAATAAAATGACAATTCAAGATGACATTAAAAAACGTCGTACGTTTGCCATCATCAGTCACCCAGATGCTGGTAAAACGACAATTACAGAACAATTACTTTATTTTGGTGGAGAAATCCGTGAAGCTGGTACCGTAAAAGGGAAAAAGACAGGGAACTTTGCTAAATCTGACTGGATGGATATTGAAAAGCAACGTGGTATCTCCGTTACTTCATCAGTGATGCAATTTGATTATGCTGGAAAACGTGTCAATATCCTTGATACACCAGGGCACGAGGACTTCTCTGAAGATACTTACCGTACTCTTATGGCGGTAGATGCTGCGGTTATGGTTGTCGATTCTGCCAAAGGTATCGAAGCACAAACGAAAAAACTGTTTGAAGTTGTTAAACACCGTAATATTCCAGTATTTACTTTTATCAACAAGCTTGACCGTGATGGTCGTGAACCACTTGACCTTTTGGAAGAATTGGAAGAAGTGCTTGGTATTGCAAGTTATCCAATGAATTGGCCAATTGGGATGGGAAAATCATTTGAAGGGCTTTACGATTTGTACAACAAACGTTTGGAACTTTACAAAGGCGATGACCGTTTTGCAGCACTTGAAGCTGGTGATGAATTATTTGCTAACAACCCATTCTACCAACAAGTTTTGGAAGATGTTGAATTGTTAGAAGAAGCAGGAAATGAATTTTCAGAAGAAGCTATCTTGTCTGGTGATTTAACACCAGTATTCTTCGGTTCTGCCCTTACAAACTTTGGGGTGCAAACTTTCCTAGATACTTTCTTACAATTTGCGCCAGAACCTCATGGACATAAAACAACAGAAGGCAATGAAATCGACCCTTACGATAAAGATTTTTCAGGATTTGTCTTTAAAATCCAAGCCAATATGGACCCACGACACCGTGACCGTATTGCTTTCGTGCGTATCGTTTCAGGTGAATTTGAACGTGGCATGAGCGTGAATTTAGCACGTACGAAAAAATCAGTGAAATTGTCAAACGTGACACAATTCATGGCAGAATCACGTGAGAATGTTGAAAATGCCGTTGCAGGTGATATTATCGGGGTTTACGATACAGGAACTTACCAAGTTGGGGATACGTTGACAGTCGGTAAAAATAAATTTGAATTTGAACCGCTACCAACCTTCACGCCAGAGTTGTTCATGAAAGTAGCTGCTAAAAACGTTATGAAACAAAAATCATTCCACAAAGGGATTGAACAATTGGTGCAAGAAGGAGCTATCCAACTTTATAAAAATTATCAAACTGGCGAATACATGCTTGGTGCCGTTGGTCAATTGCAGTTTGAAGTGTTCAAACACCGTATGGAAAATGAATACAATGCCGAAGTTGTGATGACACCAATGGGTAAAAAGACTGTTCGTTGGATTAAACCAGAAGACCTTGATGAACGCATGTCATCAAGCCGAAATATCTTGGCTAAAGACCGCTTTGACCAACCTGTTTTCCTTTTTGAAAACGACTTTGCGCTTCGCTGGTTTGCGGATAAATACCCAGATGTTGAACTAGAAGAAAAAATGTAATAAAGACAGAAGGAGTTGAGAAAGTGCTCAACTTCTTTTGTCGTTCTTCATGCCAAGATAAAAATAAATAAAGGTCTGAACTTGCGCGCTCAGACCTTTTTAGGAGTTAAAATAAAAACAGCCCCGACGAATCAGGGCTATCTTTTTGAGATTATGAAAAAGAAAAGTTTTAGGATGCCTATATTCTATCGGAGAAACCTTAAAGAAACCTTAAACGACTAATAAAAATAGTCTTTTACAGAAAATTCTAACAATAGAAATTATGAAAACGTGTTATTTTAATAAATGAAACTGTTTCCTATCTTTTTAACTTGGAATGTGTTAAACTAGATAAGTTGTTAAACAACGAAATTAAAGTTTAATAAGGCAGCTTCGCACTGCCTTTTAGAAAAGAGAAAAATTTGAAATTTACAGAACTTAACTTATCGGAAAATATCCTTGCTGCCGTAGAAAAAGCAGGCTTTGTTGAGCCATCTCCAATCCAAGAATTAACGATTCCTTTGGCTTTGGAAGGTAAGGATGTTATCGGACAAGCACAAACTGGAACAGGGAAAACAGCAGCCTTTGGCTTGCCAACTTTGGACAAAATTGATACAAATCGTAATCTTGTTCAAGCCTTGGTTATCGCACCAACACGTGAATTGGCTGTTCAAGGACAAGAAGAATTGTTCCGTTTTGGTCGTGAAAAAGGTGTGAAAGTCCGTTCCGTTTACGGTGGGTCAAGCATTGAGAAACAAATTAAGGCACTTCGTTCAGGAGCTCACATTGTAGTGGGAACACCAGGGCGTTTGCTTGATTTGATTAAACGCAAAGCTTTGAAACTTGACCATGTTGAAACATTAATCCTTGATGAAGCAGATGAAATGCTTAACATGGGATTCTTAGAAGATATTGAAGCGATTATCAGTCGTGTTCCTGAAACACGTCAAACCCTTCTTTTCTCAGCAACTATGCCAGAAGCTATTAAACGTATTGGGGTGAAATTTATGCAAAACCCTGAACACGTTAAAGTTGCTGCTAAAGAATTGACTACTGATCTTGTTGACCAATACTATATTCGCGTTAAAGAACAAGATAAATTTGATACAATGACACGTCTTATGGACGTTGATCAACCTGAATTGTCAATTGTCTTTGGGCGTACAAAACGTCGTGTGGATGAATTGACACGTGGATTGAAATTACGTGGCTATCGTGCCGAAGGTATTCACGGTGACCTTGACCAAGGTAAACGTCTCCGTGTTCTTCGTGATTTCAAGAATGACAATATTGACATCTTGGTTGCGACTGACGTTGCAGCGCGTGGTCTTGATATTTCAGGGGTCACACACGTTTATAACTACGATATTCCGCAAGACCCAGAAAGCTATGTTCACCGTATTGGACGTACTGGACGTGCTGGGAAACATGGTCAATCAATCACTTTCGTAGCACCAAACGAAATGGGATATTTGTCAATCATTGAAAAATTGACGAAAAAACGCATGAAAGGGTTGAAACCAGCGACTGCTGATGAAGCTTTTAAAGCGAAGAAAAAAGTTGCGCTTAAGAAAATTGAACGTGATTTTGCGGATGAAGCGATTCGTGCAAACTTTGACAAATTCAAAGGTGATGCTGTTAAATTGGCAGCAGAATTTACACCAGAAGAATTGGCATTGTACATCTTGAACTTGACTGTTAAAGACCCAGATACGCTTCCAAAAGTGGAAATTGCGCGTGAAAAACCATTACCATTTAAACCGTCAGGTGGTGGCTTTAATAACCGCAAAGGTGGTCGTGGCAATGGTCGCGGTCGTGATAATCGCCGTGGTGGGCGTTCAGACAGAAAACGTGATGACCGAGACAATAACGGCTATCGTGATTTCAAACGCACATCATCTAAGAACAAACGTGATTTCCAAAACAAAGATAACAAACGCCCACGTCGCACATCAAGCGAAAAGAAAACAGGATTTGTTATCCGTAACAAAGGGGAAAGATAAACATAAAACGCACTCTATGATGACAGGGTGCGTTTTTGGGTTTCTATTGGTGTTCCTCTATATATTCCAGTTTTTGTTGTCGTGTTTTTTGTTTGAAGTAGCTTTCGGCGGACATGGCGGCTTCTTTGCTGTCAAAGCTTTCTTGGTAGATGAGTTTGACTGGTAGGCGGCTTCTAGTGTACTTTGCACCTTTGCCGCTATTATGCGTTTTGATACGCTTTTCAACATTGGTTGTGTAGCCTGTGTAGAGTGTGCCGTCAGCACATTCGACAACATACATATAAGCTTTTTTAGTTTTTTCTTCCGTTTTTTCCATAATAAATTTCAAAAATATCGTCCGTATAGTCACCATTTTCTTTGTGAACAAAGAGTGGTGGGAGAATTTTTAGCCCGTCAGTAGAGCCGTCTTTAATCGCTTCAATCAAAAGCATATTAGCATCTTTGCCCATTTTAGGATAAACAAATTGGATACGTTTTGGCGCTAGATTGTATTGTCTCATGGTATCAATGATGTCTAAGAAACGGTCTGGTCGATGTACCATAGCTAGTCGTCCGTTTGATTTGAGCGCGTGTCTGGCTACTTCACAAATTTCTTCTAAATTGGTAGCAATTTCATGTCTAGCAAGAAGGTAGTGTTCAGAAAGATTTTTCTTTGACGTTTCTGAAACCTTGAAATAGGGTGGGTTACACAGAATCAAATCAACACCAGAACGTGGCACGTGATTGAGCAGATTTTTCAAATCGTCATTAATCATCTGAACTTGGTTTTCTAATTGATTGAGCTGGATTGAACGCTCTGCCATATTTGCCAAACGTTCTTGCAATTCTACCTCGATAATCGGTGCTTTGGTGCGAGTGCTGGCAAAAAGTCCTACGGCACCATTTCCAGAACAAAGGTCAACAATCAAGCCACGTGAAGGGATTTTTGGAAAACGTGACAGCAAGACACTATCGATAGAATAGCTGAACACATCTTTATTTTGAATAATTTTGACATCTGTCGAAAAGAGCTGGTCAATACGTTCGCCAGCTTTTAAAATTGATTTAGCCATGACATTTATTATAGCAAATTTTAGCTTTTCTCACTAGTTAGGTAATGATTTTTCGGCTCAAGCATGGTACAATGTTAAAGAATGATTGAAGAAAAAGGAGTAAATCTGTGTTTTATACGTATTTACGAGGATTAGTGGTTTTCCTACTTTGGATTATCAATGGAAATGCTCACTATCATAATGAGGACAAAATTTTAAGCAAGGATGAGAACTATATCTTGGTTGCTCCGCACCGTACTTGGTGGGATCCAGTTTATATGGCATTTGCTGCTCGTCCGAAAGAATTTATTTTCATGGCGAAGAAAGAATTGTTTACGAATCGTATCTTTGGTTGGTGGATTCGTATGTGTGGTGCCTTTCCGATTGACCGTGAAAATCCAGGGCAAAAAGCTCTTAAATACCCTATTAACATGTTGAAGAAAAGCAATCGTTCACTTGTGATGTTCCCAAGTGGTAGCCGTCATTCAACCGATGTTAAAGGTGGGGTTGCTGTTATTGCTAAAATGGCGAAGGTTAAGATTATGCCAGTCGTTTATGCAGGACCAATGGAATTAAAAGGGCTTTTGACTGGAGAACGTGTGGATATGAACTTTGGTAATCCAATTGACATTTCTGACATCAAACGCATGAATGACGAGGGGATTGAAGAAGTGGCAAATCGTATTCAAACAGAATTTGACCGTTTGGATGCTGAAAATGCGACTTATCATACCAACAAGAAACCAAATCCATTAACTTACATTTACCGTATTCCTCTTGGACTTGTGGCGATTATCGTTGTTCTGTTGACATTGCTCTTTAGCTACATTGCAAGCTTTGTTTGGGACCCAGATAAGCACCGTAAAATGAAATAAGAACCAAAAGCTCAGCGATTTTGCTGGGCTTTTTCGAATAAATAAGTAAAGGCTCGTATGAGTCTATTTTTTATGTCAAAAGTGAGGTAGTGAGATGATTGAAGAAATAAAAGAAAAACTTTTGGAGAACAAAACGTTGGTAGCGGTGTTGGGAACAATAATTGTCATGTTAATCGGATTTTTTGCTTGGTCAAATGTGACAAAAACAACAGCGGATGCGCAAAGTGACCTACCTGCCCTAAGCACGACTTTTTCGGCAAGTAGCAGCGCAAGTGATTTAAAAACAGAACGTTCAAGTTCGCAAACTGAAACTCAAAAAGTGTTTGTAGATATCAAAGGCGCTGTGAAAAATGAGGGGGTTTATGAGCTTTCAAGTGGCAGTCGTGTGACAGATGTGGTCAAATTAGCAGGTGGTTTTACAGAAGATGCTGATAAGAAGTCGGTGAATTTGGCTGAAAAAGTAACCGATGAAGCGGTGATTTATGTGGCAAGAGTTGGTGAAAATGTTGCTCCTGCAACGACTAATTCACAAGCAAATGGCAGCGCTCAACAGGAAGAAAGTTCAGATAAAATCAATCTTAATACCGCAACTTTGGCGGAACTCCAGACGATTTCTGGCATTGGCGCCAAACGTGCCCAAGACATTATTGACTACCGTGATGCCAATGGTGGTTTTTCATCAGTTGATGACTTGGCGAATGTGTCTGGTATCGGAGAAAAAACACTAGAAAAACTAAAATCTGAGGTGACCGTTGATTAAATATTTTCCCATTAAGCCAATTCAATTGGCTTTTTTACTCACTTTGCTCTATTATTTTTGCTTTTCAAAAGTGATTGGGTGTTTGATGTTTCTCTTGCTAGCCTTGGTGTTTTTATGGCAACAGTATGGTTGGAAGGCTTGGTGTCAAGTTTGTTTGTGTTTAACCTGTTTTGCGGTATTTTTTCTGACTAAGTCTAATCAGACAGAGCAGGCTTATCAAGCAGCGCCAGCTCATTTAACAAAAATCCAGATGATTCCTGACACGATTTCGGTCAATGGGGATTTGCTGTCCTTTCGAGGTAAGGAAGCTGGGCGGACTTATCAGATTTTTTATACCTTGAAATCTGAGAAAGAACAGCATTTTTTTAAGACATTAAATCAAACGGTTGTTTTATCTGGTGATATGGACTTGGAAGAAGCAACGCCCCAGCGGAATTTTGGTGGTTTTGATTATCGTACCTACCTTAAACATGAAGGCATTTATCGTGTGGTAAATTTGTCGGCGATTAACAATGTTGAACTTGTTCATAAGATGACTTTGTGGGAGAAGCTACATGATGTTCGACGAAAGGCTATTGTTAGTATTCAGCAACATTTTCCTGCTCCTATGCAACATTATATGACTGGGCTTTTGTTTGGCTATCTGGATAAATCGTTTGATGAGATGAGTGATGTTTACACGAGTTTAGGAATTATTCACCTCTTTGCTCTTTCAGGCATGCAGGTCGGCTTTTTTGTGGGGGCATTCCGCTTTTTCTTTCTACGTCTTGGGTTACGCCGAGATTATGTGGACATACTACAAATCCCATTTTCACTCGTCTATGCGGGGCTGACTGGCTTTTCTGTTTCGGTGATTCGGAGTTTAATTCAGTCTGCTTTTGCAAATCTTGGTATTAAAAAATTAGATAACTTAGCTTTAACTTTGTTTGTTCTTTTCATAGTTATGCCAAATTTTCTGCTGACGACGGGAGGCATTCTTTCGTTTACTTACGCTTTTATTCTCAGTTTTATTAACTTTGATGACATTAGTCGCTATCAGAAAATCATTGCGGAAAGTTTGACGATTTCATTAGCCAGTTTGCCCTTGTTAATTCATTTTTTTGCTGTGTTTCAACCGTTATCTGTCTTATTGACAGCAATTTTTTCTGTGGCATTTGACACTATTATGTTGCCAATGCTATCAATCATTTTTATTTTATCGCCCTTGGTTAAACTGACTTGTTTTAATGGTTGTTTTGTTTTCTTGGAAACTGTTATCAAGAACACTAAGGCAATTTTGGGCGGTCCGATTGTTTTTGGTAAACCAAGTCTTGGTATCTTGGTGCTGCTATTTTTAACATTAGGCGTGCTTTATGATTGCTGGCGACGAAAGAAAATGGCAATTTTTCTTGTCAGCTTAGTAGGTCTGCTATTTTTTCAAATCAAGCATCCGCTAGAAAACGAGGTGACGGTGGTTGATATTGGGCAGGGAGATAGTATTTTTGTGCGTGATGTTAAGGGGCATACGCTGCTAATTGATGTGGGCGGAAAGGTGAGTTTTAGTGAGAAGAACGCGTGGCAGGAGCGGTTGACGGATAGCAATGCGGAGCGAACGTTGATTCCTTATCTCAACAGTCGCGGCGTTGGAAAAATTGACCAGTTAGTTCTGACGCACACGGATACTGACCACATGGGAGATATGCTGGAAGTGGCAAAGCAGGTGAAAATTGGTGAAATTCTGGTTAGTCAGGGAAGTTTGACAAAGCCAGATTTTGTGGCGAAATTACAAGCCATGAAAACCAAGGTGCGCGTGGTAACAGCTGGTGATGTTTTGCCGATTATGGGAAGTCACCTGCAAGTGCTTTATCCGAGCCAGACTGGTGATGGTGGTAACAATGACTCGGTGGTGCTTTATGGGAATCTTTTGGGTAAGAATTTCTTATTTACAGGAGATTTGGAAGAAGAAGGCGAGCAAGAGTTGATAGCAACTTATCCCAATCTGCCGGTTGATGTCTTAAAAGCAGGACATCATGGCTCAAAAGGGTCATCAAGCTCAGAATTTCTCGCTCACATTTCACCGCAAATTGCTTTGATTTCCGCAGGGCAAAATAACCGCTACAAACATCCTCACCAAGAAACGCTTGAACGCTTCCGAGCTCAAAACATGACCATTTACCGCACAGACGAACAAGGCGCTATCCGCTTTAGAGGATTAAACCACTGGAAAATCGAAACAGTGAGGTAGGGGGAATTGAAAAGACTTTTGCTTCAGTTTAAAACCATGAGTTTTTCTCATGGTTTTTTGTTATAATATTTCTATGATTGCAATCGAAGAAATTGATAAATTACGAAAAGAAAATCTTAGTTTGATTACGGTGGTGACAGGTGAGGATTTGGGACAATTTTCTCAGCTGAAAGAGCGTATGATGGCACGTGTTGGTTATGATAAGGATGACTTGACTTATTCTTATTTTGATATGGCTGAGGTTGATTATCAAGATGCGGAAATGGACCTTGAAAGTCTGCCATTTTTTGCTGACCAAAAGGTGGTTATTTTTGATAATTTGCTCGACATCACGACAGCTAAGAAGTCTTATTTGGATGATAAGGCACTCAAACGTTTTGAGGCATATTTGGAAAATCCCTTGGATACGACGCGCTTGATTATTTTTGCGCCAGGAAAATTAGACGGCAAACGTCGCTTGGTGAAAATTCTTAAACGTGATGCACAGATTTTTGAAGCAAGTGAATTAAAAGAAGCAGAGCTAAAAACGTATTTCCAAAAATTGGCTCACAAAGAAAATCTGACCTTTGATTCAGGTGTTTTTGAGGCTTTGCTTTTGAAATCCAATTATGATTTCAGTGAGATTTTGAAAAACATTGCTTTTTTGAAATCTTATAAAAAAGATGGTCATATCACGACAGATGATATTAATCAAGCCATTCCCAAAACACTTCAGGATAATATTTTCGACTTGACGCAGTTTGTTTTGAATGGCAAAATCGATGAGGCACGCGAGCTAATTCGTGATTTGCGTTTGCAAGGTGAGGATGAAATCAAATTAATTGCGATTATGTTAGGGCAGTTTCGCATGTTCTTGCAAGTCAGCATTTTAGCCAGTCAAGGTAAAAATGAGCAGCAAACTGTAACGGCGCTGTCAGATTATCTTGGACGTCGTGTCAATCCTTATCAAGTTAAGTTTGCTTTGCGTGACTCTCGTACGCTTTCAATGCCGTTCTTGAAAAAAGCTCTGGCGGTATTGATTGAAACGGATTATGCCATTAAAACAGGGACATATGATAAGGCTTATTTATTTGATATTGCTATCTTAAAAATCGCTCATGAACATCACTAATCATGCCTTGAAAAAAGCGGTCAAATAATTTGCTAGCTCTGCTATTTTCCTATAAAATAAGGGTACAAAAATGAAAGAGGTAATTAGCATGGCTATTATTTTACCAAAACTACCTTATGCATATGACGCTCTTGAGCCTTATATTGATACAGAAACAATGACAATTCACCATGATAAACATCACGCTACTTATGTGGCAAATGTAAATGCAGCGCTTGAAAAACATCCAGAAATTGGAGAGGATTTGGAAGCTTTGTTGGCAGATGTTGACAGTATTCCAGCAGATATCCGTCAAGCGGTGATTAATAACGGTGGTGGGCATTTGAATCACGCCCTTTTCTGGGAATTGTTATCGCCTGAAAAACAAGAACCAACAGCGCAAGTGTTGGCTGCGATTGAGGAAGATTTTGGCTCATTTGACGAATTCAAAGCTGCTTTCACGCAAGCTGCGACAACTCGCTTTGGGTCAGGGTGGGCTTGGCTTGTGGTGAATGAAAATGGCAAACTTGAAGTGCTCTCAACAGCTAATCAAGACACACCAATTTCACAAGGAAAAGCACCAATTTTGGCACTTGACGTTTGGGAACACGCTTACTATCTCAAGTATCGCAACGTTCGCCCAGATTATATCAAAGCTTTCTTTGATGTTATTAATTGGGAAAAAGTTGCTGAGCTTTACTCAAAAGCAACAAAGTGATTTCAACGTATCAAAAATCCTTTAATTAATATGGCTCTTTAATTTATAGATTATTTATCAAGCAGGACGTTAATCCGAGAAAACTCGATGATGTTCTGCTTTTTTTGTGGCGGAATGTGATATAATAGCAAGGAATAGGGAGGAATTTTGCATGTCAGGACATAATAAATGGAGCAAAATTAAAAATAAAAAAGGTGAAGCAGATGCTAAACGTGGCGCGATTTTCAATAAATTGTCACGTGAGATTTTTGTAGCTGCTAAAGCAGGGGGCGGTGACCCGTCAATGAATGCCAGCCTTCGTATGGTTTTGGATAAAGCGCGTGCGGTTAATATGCCAAAAGACAATATCAATCGTGCGATTAAAAAAGCGACAGATGTTGGCGATACGACAAACTATGATGAAATCACTTATGAAGGATATGGACCTGGTGGCGTCGCTATCCTTGTTCATACCCTCACTGACAATAAAAAACGTACAGATGCGAATATGCATACCATTTTCACGCGTAACGGTGGTAACATGGGCTCAACAGGTTCTGTTGCTTATATGTTTGACCGCAAAGGTTACATTGTCATTGACCGCGATAATTTGGAATTGGACGAAGATGCCATGCTTGAAGTGATTTTGGATGCTGGTGCGGAAGACTTGAAAACATCAGATGACGCCTTTGAAATTTTTACCGAACCAAAAGAATTTCCAGCTGTCAAAGAAGCTTTGCAAGCACAAAATTTGGAATTCGCCCAAGCACAACTTAGCATGATTCCGCAAAATTACGTTAGCCTTGATGACGAACAAGCAGACATTTTGGAAACACTCGTTGATAAACTCGAAGACGACGATGACGTCCAAGACGTTTATACCAATATGGCAGAATAAAAAGAACGGAAAATTTCCGTTCTTTTTTAGATTATTTCACAAACATGGCGTCGCCGAAGCTAAAGAAGCGGTAGCGTTCGTCAATGGCGTGTTGGTAAGCATCAAGGACAAATTCACGTCCTGCAAAGGCAGATACTAGCATGACAAGTGTTGATTTTGGCAAGTGGAAGTTTGTTGAAAAAGCATCAACCACTTTAAATTCATAGCCAGGTTTGATGAAGATATTCGTCCAGCCGCTGTCAGCTTTGATGTCGCCGTTGAATTTTGAACCGATAGTTTCAAGCGTGCGGATAGATGTTGTTCCGACAGCAACGACACGTCTGCCAGCAGCTTTCACGTCACGAAGTGTTTGAGCAGCTTCTTCAGACAGCGTATAAAATTCAGAGTGCATTTCGTGCTCTTCGATATTATCGACAGACACTGGGCGGAAAGTTCCTAGCCCAACATGAAGGGTCAGATAGACAAGTTTAACACCTTTTGCCTCGATTTTGGCAAGCAAATTTTGAGTGAAGTGAAGCCCAGCAGTAGGAGCGGCAGCAGAACCATTTTCTTTAGCATAAACGGTTTGGTAACGGTCTGGGTCATCTAATTTTTCATGAATATATGGTGGCAATGGCATTTCGCCAAGGCTTTCCAAAACTTCAAGAAAGATACCGTCATAAGCAAATTCAACGATACGTCCGCCGTGGTCCAATTCTTCAACCACAGTAGCGGTTAAACGTCCGTCACCAAATGACACCTTAGCTCCGACACGCAAGCGTTTTGCAGGTTTGGCAAGAACTTCCCATTGGTCACCTTGTGTATTTTTCAAAAGAAGCAATTCCACATGACCGTGTGTGTCTGGTTTTTCACCGTAAAGACGGGCAGGAAGCACACGCGTATTGTTCATAACAAGCGCATCCCCAGGGTTTAATTCATCTAAAATATGGTCAAAATGAGCATCAACCATTTCATGTGTCTTGTGGTCAATGACCAAAAGTTTTGAACTATCTCGTTTTTCAAGAGGAGTTTGGGCAATCAATTCCTCTGGTAAATTAAAATCAAAATCATTGGTATTCATAGTAAATCCTTAATATTTATATTCTCAACTTTACATTATAACACGAGAAGTATTTCTCGTCATCTGGTCGAGGGTAATTGTAATCGTTTTAAAGAGATGATATAATAAAGACGAAGCTATTTAGAATGATTCTAATTAAAATCAACTCATTACTCACTAATGGAAGGTAACGGATATGACAATTAGAGATTATGCAAAGTCAATTGTTTACGGTGGTATGGATGGCATTGTCACAACGTTTGCTGTGGTAGCAGGAGCTGTCGGTGGTAATTTGGGGATTAAACCGATTCTTATTTTAGGATTTTCAAATCTTTTAGCAGACGGTTTTTCGATGGCAGTTGGTGATTATTTAAGCTCTACGACAGAAGAATCTGCGGTCAAAGCAAAAGCTGTAAAAAATGCAGGAGCAACCTTTATGTCATTTATCACTTTCGGCTTAATTCCTTTACTGTCATATCTTTTGATTAATGTTTTTAGTCTCTTTAAAATACACACATTTCTGATTGCTTGTGTCTTGGTATCACTTGCCTTAGCCTTACTTGGCTTGGTGAAAGCAATCATTACAGGTAGCAGTAAGAAAAAAGAAATTTTTAGAACCCTACTTATCGGCTTAATCGCTGCGCTTTTTGCCTATTGTGTCGGCGAAGGTCTCGGAAAATTAGCAGGAACACGCTAGCAAAATTCACTCATTAATAATGAGTGGATTTTTTAAATATTGCACTTTTTACTCATTAAAAAAAGTTTTTGAAAGTTTAAACTAAGAAACAAATACCAAAAAAGGAGTTAATAAATATGGTACAATTAGAACTTAAAAATGTTTGTAAAAAATATTCTGGTCAATCTCACTATGCGTTAGACCATATTAATTTAGTAGTTGAAAAAGGCGATTTTGTAGCTATTATGGGGAGAAGTGGTAGCGGAAAGACAACGTTTTTGAATGTTTCTTCAACCATTGACAGTATTGATAGTGGTGATATTTTCTGTGGTGATAAAAATATTGGTCAGCTTTCTGATAAAGAGGCTACAGAATTTAGAAAAAATAATGTTGGATTTGTTTTTCAAGATTACATGTTGTTAGATAGTTTGACAATTCGTGAAAATATTGCGATTGCGTTATCACTTCAAAATGTAGATAAAAGTAAAATTGATGACAAAATTAATGATTATGCATCAGAGCTAAATTTGTATGAACAGCTAGAAAAATATCCTTATCAATTATCAGGAGGACAGAAGCAAAGAGCAAGTATCATTCGAGCAATTATAAAAAATCCAGAAATTGTTTTTGCTGATGAGCCAACAGGTGCGTTAGATTTAAAATCGTCAGAAGATACAATGAAATTGCTAAGTAAAATTAATCGTATGTTTAATGTGACTATATTAATGGTAACCCATGACATTCTATCAGCTTCATACGCTAATCGTGTTGTTGTTTTAAAAGATGGTCAGTTTGATAAAGAAATTCTAAAATCAGGTTGTGGTTCTACCTATCGCGATACCATTAGTCAAGCATTGTCAAAAGTAGGTGAGTAATATGATTTGGACAATAACAAAAGCAAATATTATTAAAAATTTTTCACTCTACCGAGTTTATTTTTTAGCTACAATTGGACTTTTAAGTGTTTTTACAGCATTTCTAACGTTTACTTCTGATAAGATGATTTTAGCCAAAATTGCAGAGAGCGAACAAGCTTCTGCAATAGCGAATATTTCACTTACTTTTTTGATTGTTTTTTTAACTATTTTTTTGATGTATTTCAATAACTTTTTCATCAAAAGAAGAAGTCGTGAATTAGGAGCTATGGCTATTTTGGGATTTTCTAAACAAAAGTTAGTTACATTACTAACTTTGGAGAATCTTGTTATTTTATCGGTGAGTTACCTTATTAGCCTTATTATGGGGCCAACATTATATACAGCGGTAGTCTCCCTTATTATTAATGTTTTAGGAATTGAAATATCCAATCAGTGGTTTATATCACCAGAAATGGTTATTAAATCTTTTGGAATTGTATTAATTATTTTTATTATTAATTTTTTAATTAACATTAGTATCATTAAAGGTCAGTCTTTGATTGAGTTTGTTAATTATTCTAAAAAAGCTGAAAAACAAATTAAGGTGAAAAGGGTTCGTTCAATTTTAGCGATTACTGCCTTGGGAACAGCATATTGCTTGTGCTTAACGACTATGTTTAGTATGACACAGCGTATTTGGGTAAAAATAGGGATTATGCCAATTTCACTTCTAATGATTATTCTTATTTCACTAGGAAGTATTTTTACGATTCGCTATGGTCTAGTTTTTATACTCTCTCTTTTAAAGAAAAATAGAAAAAAACTTTATCAACCAGTAGCTAATGTTGTATATCCTAAGCTTAGCTTTAGAATTGCAACAAAAAGTAGATTATTAACCATTTTAAGTGGACTTTTAACATTAACAATTGTTATCAGTGGTATGATGGTAATGCTCATTACTTATAGCGTGAATGGTATCGAACGATTAAATCCATCAGCTATTGAATATAATTTACAGGATGAAAATGGGACAGTTGATATTGATAAAATTCTTAATAAGTATCAAGTAAGTCAATTAGATATTCATCTTTTAAGACTTAATAGCAATCCTAAAGTAACCATTACAGATAGTGGGCAAACCATACCATATTTTGATTTGGTTAAATATAGTGATTACGAGCAACTAGCTAAAGTTCAAGGAAAAAAAGTATTGGCTGATGCATCAGTACCTCTGTTAATTAACTACTATCCTACCCAAAAAAGTTTGGGAAAAACGTTTAAATTTGAAAATGGGAGTGAAGTAACTGTAAAAAAAGTAACAACTGATAATATTTTTAGTTTTGCAACTAGTGTAAGTACTTTAGTTGTAAGTGATGAATTTTACGATACTTTGCAAAGAATTTATCCAAGTAAAGAAGTAGTGATTAGAACATTTAATGGAGATAATGTTCGTCATAGTAAAGCTTTTTATGAATACTTTAAAAACATAGATGATATTAAGAGTAGTTATGAACGTGAATATTTAGTTAAAACTGGAAATATTTCAACTTATATCTTTATTTCATTTTTATCAATCTTATTTGTTATTTGTACAGGAAGCATACTGTACTTTACAAGTTTGGTTGAAATCATGGAAAATAAAAATGAATATTCTTATTTAAATAAATTGGGCTATGGTAAAGAATTAATTGACAAAATTCTTAAGTATGAAATTGGAATCTTATTTGTTATTCCCGTTTTATTAGGTACTATTAATGGGGGTGCATTACTTATTTTTTATAAATATTTATTTACAGACAGTTTAGTTGCAAGTCAGATTATTTTTGTATCGATTGGAATATGTTTATTAATCTTCTTATTGCTATATTTCTTTGTTTACGTTTTAACCAATCGTTCAGCACATTCTATAGTCAATTCTTAAAATATGGTACAATGGGAGTAAATATGTTTCAGTGGGAATGAGAGATGGAAAAAACAATTAAAAACGGGAGCAAAAAATATCTATGGGTTTTTGCTATACTTTTTCAGCAATTAATTACGTTATTATTGTTATACTATGATGAAAAAATTGATGGACTAGTTTTTTCTGAAAAATTTGCTATTGTAACGATTTTAGTTGATGGTATCTTTATATGGCTAGCTTCGGTTTTACGTCAAGAAAAAGATAGTATTTTTACGAAGATTATTTTTATTGTTTCCTTGACTGTATGGCAATACTACTTTACAATGTCTAATCATGAGTTTTTGAATACAATCGGCATTCTTTTTCAACCATTATTATTATATGGGTACACAGTTGAAATTGTTAATTTTATATTGTACAACCAGAAACATTTTAAGACTAAATTTGATTTTGGATTGATTATTGTAATTTTAATAACTACTCTCTGTTATTTTATCAGTCAATCCTTATTCAATTTATTGTATTTTATTTTATTCATTTTTTTACATTTTTACCCTTTCCTATTATTAGTAATTTATCGCTCACATTTTAAGCAAGTTATTAGTTCAGTAAAAAAATCATGTGGGTACTTTGCAATACTTTTATTGCTTATACTATTTAGTGAGTTTTATGGCGACACTCATCCCATCAATCCTGCGTACAATAATTTAGGTTGGTATTTATTTCCCTCTATATTAGGAATTACTTATTATTTTAGGACCATTCATGATAAACTTCGTCTAGAGATTAGGCATTATTTGGGAACTTATCAACTAAAATTAGAAATATTATTATTGCTATTTATAATTGGATGGATAGTTGTTATTCGCTTTTTTATCACAGATTTTCTCCTGTTTTTTGTTGTAACAAGTGTTAATGTATTGTTTATTCTGATGGCATTATCATTTTTAATTTATTATATGTCTAAAATGAATGAGAGAATCATGTTGATTGATGGGCAACGTTTGTCACGCTTTATGAAAACAGAAGAAAGTGTTCGTCAAGATTTTTCAAACTATCTTCATGATGATATTTTACAAAATATTATAGCTGTAAAGAATTTATTATCTTTAGAGAATCAAAAATTAGCTAGTCAATACGTTGTTGAGGAATTGAACGACTTGGTTGTGAGTATTCGAAATGAGATTGACTCTTACCATCCAATATTATTGTCAGACAAAAATTTGAAGGATAATTATCAAATTCTTTTAACAGAACTATTGAAAAAACGCAAAAGTCGTAAAGAGATTATTTTTAACTGCTTAGAAGATTTAACTTTACTTCCTCCATATGATGTTATGGTATATCGTTTCTTAAAAGAACTGACAAATAATGCAATAAAATATGCGACAGGTAAAAATATTGATTTATCTTTGGACATTCAGTCAGATACTATAGTGATTAAAGAGTGGAACCAATGCTACGCTTGTGGAAAAGTGGCATATGGTCGAGGTCTTAAATCAATAGAAGAAACATTATCTGTTTTCGGAGGTAACATCGATATTCAGATTAATGATAATGTCTTTGTGATAAAAATTTTATTGCCAATAGATTGGAAATTATGTTATGAAAATTTTATTGATTGATGACCATAAACTTTTTGCTAAGAGTATTCAACTAATGTGTGAACAGTTTGATGAAATTGATACTTTAGATACATTAACAGCAAATTTTGATAATTTTGACATCAACCCAACATACTATGATATTGTTTTACTTGATATTAATTTAACAAATATTTCTAAAGAGAATGGTTTGGATTTAGCGGAAAAATTAATTCAAAATTATCCAGGAATAAAAGTCGCTATGTTAACGGGTTATGTGAAATCTGTTTATGAAGAACGTGCTAAAAAGATTGGCACCTACGGTTTTATTGATAAAAATATTGAACCAGATAAATTGTTGAGAATTTTAAAAATAATCTACTCTGGTAAAAAATATTTTGAGCAGTTTGGCTACCAAGATTGTTCAGAAGAATTAACCAAGCAAGAAGTTACTATTTTAGATTTGAGTCGAAAAGGACATACTATAAAAGCAATCGAAGAAACGCTTTACATAAGCCGTAGAACAGTATTTAATCATTTAAGTCATATTTATGCGAAATTATCGGTGAATAATAAACAGGAGGCAATTTATAAAGCGGAACAATTAGGTTATTTTATGGATTTTTAATCATAAAAAGAAGAAGTTTGAAATTTTTGATTTCAAACTTCTTCTTTTTTTAAACAATTCCCTTGACAAAAATTGGTATATACCATATAATAAAAATAGATAAGAGGTCTATACCAAAACAGAAGATGTTGGAGGATTTAAAAATGAAAGTAATTCGTGTTAATAATCAAGTTGAAGGTGGTCAAGTGGCATTTTCTCTTTTGAAAGATGAAATGGCTAAGGGAGCTAAAACATTGGGACTTGCAACAGGTAGCACACCGCTTAGTTTCTATGAAGAAATTAGAAAGAGCAATCTTGATTTCTCAGATATGACTAGCATTAATCTGGATGAATACGTTGGTTTGGCAGCTGACAACGAGCAAAGTTATCGTCATTTTATGCAAGAAAATCTTTTCCAATACAAACCATTTAAAGAAAGTTTTCTTCCTAACGGCTTGGCAGAAGATTTGCAAGCAGAAACACGTCGTTATGACCAAGTGATTGCTGAACACGGTATTGATTTTCAAATTTTGGGAATTGGGCGCAATGGTCATATTGGTTTTAATGAACCTGGGACACCATTTGACGTGACAACACACATTGTTGATTTAGCAAAAGACACCATTGAAGCAAATAGCCGTTTCTTTGCCAGCATGGATGATGTGCCAAAACAAGCCATTTCAATGGGTATCAAATCAATCATGGCTTCTAAAATGGTTGTTTTAATGGCTTATGGCAAAGGTAAAGCTGACGCTATCAATCAAATGATTAATGGACCTGTCACTGAAGAATTGCCAGCGAGTGTCCTTCAAAATCACCCTAATGTTGTCGTGATTGTAGATGAAGCCGCAGCAAGTCAATTAAACTAATAAACGTAAAGTCTGGGTTTTGACACTCAGACTTTTACTGTCTAAAAATCACTGATAACATGGTAAAATAGAACCATGCGTTTAGACAAATTATTAGGTCAGGCTGGTTTTGGGTCGCGAAATCAGGTTAAAAAACTAATTCGCAGTCGTCAAGTGTATGTGGACGGTCGTTTGGCTGAAGCGGATAATCTCAACGTTGAGCCCAGTCTGCAAAAAATCACAGTATCAGGAAAACAAGTCAAACAGTCATCAGAGAAATATTTTCTTCTCAATAAACCTGCTGGCGTTGTTTCAGCAGTGTCTGATAAAGAACATCAGACAGTGATTGATTTAATCAAAGAAGCAGACCGTGTTCCAAAGCTTTATCCAGTCGGACGACTTGACCGTAGTACCGAAGGCTTGCTTCTCGTTACCAATAACGGTCCGCTAGGTTACCGAATGTTACATCCCAAATATCACGTTGCCAAGACTTATTATGTCGAGGTTAATGCGTTTTTAGCTGATGATGCGCCAGCATTTTTTGAAAATGGAGTGTCCTTTGATGATGGAACGATTTGTAAGCCTGCTAAGCTTGAGATTATCACAGCAAGTCCAGAAAAAAGCTCTGCTTATGTCACGATTTCCGAAGGAAAATTTCACCAGATTAAAAAAATGTTTTTAGCCTACGGTGTAAAAGTGACCTATTTGAAACGACTAACGTTTGGAGAATTTCAACTGGGCGATTTACCAAGCGGACAATATCGTGAGTTGACTTCTACCGAAAAAGAAATCTTGAAAAATTATCTGTATTAGGTATCAGATGTTTTTCAGGATTTTTTTCGAATAAAATAGGTAGGAGGTGTGATGTGTTATCAGCGCTTGATGAAAATGGAAAATTAGTGTCTTTGTTAGACGCTATCCCAGCCAACCAAAATTTTGTTTGCCCAGCTTGCCGCTCTGCTGTGCGTTTAAAAAATGGCAAAGTTATGCGTCCGCACTTTGCTCATGTTTCTTTGGATAAGTGTGATTTTTATAGTGAAAATGAAAGCAGTGAGCATCTTCAGTTAAAAGCGGCGCTTTATCATGCTGTGTCGCGGACTGAACAAGTCGTGGTTGAAAAAGTTTTACCAGATTTACATCAGGTGGCTGATTTATTTGTCAATGATAATTTGGTTTTAGAAGTGCAATGTTCGCGCTTATCAGAACAGCGATTATTTCAACGCACAAAAGCCTATCAAAGTCATGGTATTCAAGTGCTTTGGTTGTTGGGTGAAAAGTTGTGGCTCGGCAATCGTTTATCACCTTTGCAACGTCATTTTCTTTATTTTTCGCAGAATATGGGCTTTCATTTGTGGGAGTTGGATGTCACAAAACAGCTCATTCGTTTACATTATTTAATCTATGAAGATTTGCATGGAAAGGTTCACTATCTAACCAAGACTTGTTCATTTTCAGATGATATTATGGCATTTTTTCGACTTCCTTATCGGCAGCAGAAGCTTTCAACTTACGAGGTAAACCAAGACCAAACCTTATTAACTTATATTCAAAAACAGCTATCTTCTCGCCATTCAATTTGGTTAAAAAGGCAAGAAGAAGCTTATTTACAAGGAAAAAATTTGCTAAGTTTGCCTTTATCGGCTTACTTTCCACAAGTTCGTCCTTTTGATTTTGCTGAGGGGTTCTGTCAGATTTCCCAAGATTTATCACCGTTTTACGAAAATTTTCATTGCTTTTATCAAAATCAAACAGAAAAAGAACGTCAATGGCTTTATCCGCCAGCTTATTATGATAAAATGGTAAATAAACCTCAAAAAGGAGAATGTGATGTCAGATAATCGTAGTCATATTGATGAAAAATACCAATGGGATTTAAGCACAGTTTTTGCCACAGATGATGCTTGGGAAGCGGAGCTGGCTAGTCTTGATAGTGATTTAGAAAATGCTAAAGCTTACAAAGGGCATTTGACAGCGTCAAGTAATGATTTGCTTGCTATTACGGAAAGTTACCTTGCCTTGTCGCGTCGTTTGGAGAAGCTTTATGTTTATGCTTCAATGAAAAACGACCAAGATACAACAGTAGCCAAATACCAAGAATACCAAGCTAAAGCAACAGCAATCTATGCCAAATTTAGTGAAATTTTTGCTTTTTACGAACCTGAATTAATGCAATTGTCTAAAGAATCTTTTGAGGATTTCGTGGCAGAAACACCAGCTTTATCTGCTTATGCACATTTCTTTGAGCAACTTTTCAAACGTCAACCGCATGTTTTGTCACAGGCTGAGGAAGAATTGTTAGCAGGTGCGCAAGAAATTTTTGGAGCTGCAGGAGAAACATTTGGGCTTTTGGATAATGCTGACATCATTTTTCCAATCGTTCTAGACGATGAGGGCAAAGAAATTCAGCTAACGCATGGTAATTTCATTAGCTTGTTAGAATCAAAAAATCGTGATGTCCGCAAAGAAGCTTACCAAGCTTTGTATGCAACTTATGAACAATTCCAACACACTTATGCGAAAACCTTGCAAACCAATGTCAAAGTGCATAACTATGAAGCGCGTGTTCATCATTTTAAATCAGCACGTGAGGCAGCACTTTCGGCTAATTTTATTCCAGAATCTGTTTATGATACCTTGATTGAAACGGTCAATGCTAACCTGCCTTTGCTTCATCGCTACGTGGAACTTCGCAAGAAAATCCTTAAACTGGATGATTTGAGAATGTACGATATTCATACGCCACTTTCTGAAATGGATATGAGTTTTACCTATGAAGAAGCTTTGGCAAAAGCTGAAGATGTCTTGGCTGTTTTTGGCAAAGAATATTCTGAGCGTGTTCATCGTGCTTTTACAGAACGCTGGATTGACGTCCATGTCAATAAAGGCAAACGCTCTGGTGCCTACTCTGGTGGTTCGTATGATACCAATGCTTTCATGCTGTTAAATTGGCAAGATACCTTGGATAATTTGTTTACCTTAGTTCACGAAACGGGGCACAGCTTGCATTCGACATT
The DNA here is from genome assembly GCF_002000985.1 of Streptococcus gallolyticus subsp. gallolyticus DSM 16831. Taxonomy (NCBI): domain Bacteria; kingdom Bacillati; phylum Bacillota; class Bacilli; order Lactobacillales; family Streptococcaceae; genus Streptococcus; species Streptococcus gallolyticus. Next base: position 744,853 of record NZ_CP018822.1, read on the forward strand.
TACACGTGAAAATCAACCCTATGTTTATGGAGATTATAGTATTTTCTTGGCAGAAATTGCTTCAACAACTAATGAAAATATTTTGACAGAGACACTTTTGAAAGAAGTTGATGATGACAAAGCACGCTTTGCAATTTTGAATCATTATCTTGATGGCTTCAAGAGCACCATTTTCCGTCAAGCACAATTTGCGGAATTTGAAGATATCATTCATAAGGCAGACCAAGCTGGAGAAGTGTTGACGAGTGATTACCTCAACCAACTTTATGCCGACTTAAACGAGAAATATTATGGACTCAGCAAAGCAGACAACCCAGAAATCCAATACGAATGGGCACGCATTCCGCATTTCTACTACAATTACTATGTTTACCAATACGCTACAGGATTTGCGGCAGCTAGTTATTTAGCTGATAAGGTTGTTCACGGTACACAAGCGGATATTGACCGCTACCTTGATTATCTGAAAGCAGGTAATTCTGATTATCCGCTTAATGTGATCAAAAAAGCTGGTGTGGATATGACAACAAGTGCTTATCTAGACGCTGCTTTCCGAATTTTCGAGGAACGCTTGGATGAGTTGGAAGCTTTAATTGAAAAAGGAGCACATCTATAAAATTATAGCGAGGTTGGGCACATTCTAACCTCGTTTTTATGTTATAATAGAAAAAATTTTTGGAGGTGCTGGCATGGAAATTAGGAAACTAGATGTTAATGATGAAGCGGCTTACCGAGCTTATCAAACGTCTTTGGAAAATGACGACAATCCCTTTATCACGACACGTGAGATTGGTGATTTTAAGACCTTTGTGGAAAATAGCAGAGCGCAAGAAACACAAACTACTAACCCTGATTATTCAACGATGACGACCTATTATGCCTTTTTGAATGGGAAAATTGCTGCGCGTATATCTTGTCGTTGGCAGCTGGAAAAGGGTAATCTTGCGACGATTGGTGGACACATCGGCTATCAAACCTCACCAGAATTTAGACGACAAGGTATCATGACCAAACTTCTTAGCTTTGCTCTTGAGCAATATGCCAAACGTGGCATCAATCCTGTGCTTATCACAGCGCGTGAGGACAATATTGCCAGTCGTAGAACCATTGAAAAAGCTGGCGGTATTTTGGAAAATATTATCGATTTAGAAGATGGGCATCGTCTAGCGCGTTATTGGATTACCTTGGACTTGGAGAATTCAGATTAATATTGAAATGAGGAGACAGAAGTGACAACATTTATTTGGGATTTTGACGGAACTTTGGTGGATTCCTACGAAGCGATTGGGCAAGCCTTGCAAGTGACTTATGCGCATTATGGCTTGGCTTTTGATGAACAATGGATTATGGATTTTATTATCAAAGAATCGGTCAAAGCTTTGCTTTATCAAGTGGCAAAAGAGCAAGAATTAGATTTTGCGGAGCTATCAGCTTTCTTTAAAAAAGAGCAGGAAGCGCGTGATTATCTGATAAAACCCATGCCACATTTAACAGAGGTTCTTGCGGCAACCAAACAAAAAGGAGTGACACACTTTGTCTATACGCATAAAGGTATCACGGCAAATGATGTTTTAGAAAGATTGGGCGTGCGTCAGTATTTTACAGAAGTGGTGACATCAGCAAATGGCTTCGCTCGTAAGCCTGAACCTGAAGCGATTAACTACCTTCTTGAAAAATATGATTTGGATAAAACAAGCACTTATTACGTTGGTGACCGTCGTCTTGACGTTGAAGCTGCCGAAAATGCAGGCATTAAATCAATTAATCTCGGTCAACCGTCATCAAAAATCAATCAACACATTGCTGATTTATCCGATATTGTGGCACTTTTTAATGACTAAAAATCAAAGAAAACCTATTCACAACGGGTTTATTTTGCTATATAATAAGAGTTATGGTTAAATCATATTCAAAAACAGCAAATCACAATATGCGTCGTCCCGTAGTGAAAGAAGACGTTGTTCGCTATATGCGAACACATCAGAAGCAAAATGAGGGCTATCTGGCAGAATTGGAAGCATTTGCTCATCAAGAAAATATCCCTATTATTCAGCATGAGGTTGTGGCTTATTTTCGTTTTTTGATGCAAACATTGCAGCCAAAAAATATTTTAGAAATTGGCACAGCTATCGGCTTTTCAGCACTTTTAATGGCAGAAAATGCCCCAGATGCGAAGATTACGACACTTGACCGTAATCCTGAAATGATTGCCTTCGCTAAGGAAAATTTTGCCAAATATGACACTCGCAAACAAATTACTTTGGTTGAAGGAGATGCCGTTGATACTCTTTCGACACTTGAGGGGGAATTTGACTTTGTTTTTATGGATTCAGCGAAATCAAAATACATTGTCTTTCTACCAGAAGTCTTGAAACATTTGAAAGTCGGCGGAGTCATTGTCTTTGATGATGTTTTCCAAGGCGGGGATATTGTCAAGCCAATCGAAGAAGTGCGCCGCGGACAACGGACAATCTATCGTGGGCTTCAACGATTGTTTGATGCGACACTGGATAATCCAAATTTAACAGCAACCTTACTTCCGTTAAGCGACGGATTATTGATGATTCGTAAAAATACAGCAGATATATCACTGTAAAATTAAGCAATATTTAAGTTATTGTGATATACTAGTGGAGTTAAAGACAAATTAAGGAGTTTAATAACATGGCCAACAAAGAAAAAAAAGGGTTCAAGAAAGCAAAAACTGAGAAAAAACCTAAAGATTTTTCAAAAGTAAAAAAAGTTGTTCAAAGTAAAGCTTTCAAAGGTGTTTCAATTGCAGTAGCTTCAGCTCTTATCGGTGCTGGTGTAACTTACCTTGCTACTAACAGCAATTCAGAAACAAAAGCTCTTGTTACCATGAAAGGTGATACTATCACAGTATCAGATTTCTATAACGCTGCCAAAAGCACTTCTTCATCACAACAAACAATGTTGAACTTGATTTTATCACGTGTTTTTGAAGACCAATACGGTGATAAAGTATCAGACGATGATGTTTCAGAAGCATACAACACAACAGCTTCATCATATGGTTCATCATTCTCAAGCGCACTTTCAGCAGCTGGATTGACATCAGATACTTACAAACAACAAATTCGTACATCAATGTTGGTTGAATACGCTGTAAAACAAGCTGCTAAGAAAAAATTAACAACTAAAAACTATAAAGCAGCTTATGAAGATTACAATCCTGACACAACAGCTATCGTTATTGCTTTGAGCGATGAAGACACAGCAAATTCAGTTCATGACCAAGCAACAGCAGATGGTGCTGATTTTGAAACAATCGCTAAAGACAACACAACAGCAGATAAGACAGAATACACATTTGATTCAGCAGATACTGATTTGCCAGAAGACGTTATGAATGCTGCTTTTGACCAAGACGAAGGTTCTGTATCAGACGTTATTAAAGTGCTTGATACATCAACATATTCTTACACTTACTATATTGTGAAAACAACTAAGAAAACAGAAAAAGATTCTGACTGGAAAACTTACAAAAAACGTTTGAAGAAAATCATCTTAGCACAATATGAAAGTGATACTGACTTCCAAAACGAAGTTATTGCTAAAGCACTTGATAAAGCAAATGTGAAGATTAAAGACGATAGCTTTGCAAGCATCCTTTCACAATATGCAACAAGCTCATCATCTTCTTCATCATCAAGCTCAAGTTCTTCAAGCTCATCTTCAAGTTCTTCTGATGACAGCTCATCATCAAGCTCAACTGAAGAATCTTCTACAACTGAAAGTTCAGATGAATAACATACTTGACCTGAAGCTTAAAATACAGTACAATTAAAAAGATTGAGAATCGTTTTTAAAGTTTCAGATTCAGAAAAGTGGCGGATGTTGCGAGCCATGGAAGAATTTAAAAATGTGCTACTCATGTTTTCTTACCTTTAGGCTTTGAACATCATCTTCTGATGACATCAAGTAAAAGAAGAAAAAACAATTTAAGATATAAATGAAGAATGACAAGTTCATTGAATAGAGGTGGTACCGTGGCTGTTTGTCACCCTCTGTATGTGGACTTGTCGTTTTTTGATGACAAAAAAGCACAATTTTGATGGATGATTTCAATCTATGGCAAGCGTTGAAAGACCGCTTAGTAATAAGAAAAGGAAAGATGTAATGAAACAATTAACTAGTGCGCAAGTGCGCCAAATGTGGTTAGATTTTTGGAAATCAAAAGGTCATTCTGTTGAACCTTCAGCAAACTTGGTTCCTGTAAATGACCCAACATTGTTATGGATTAACTCAGGTGTTGCAACCCTTAAAAAATATTTTGACGGTTCTGTCATTCCTGAAAATCCACGTATCACAAATGCACAAAAAGCTATCCGTACAAACGACATTGAAAATGTTGGTAAGACAGCTCGTCACCACACAATGTTTGAAATGTTGGGGAATTTCTCTGTTGGTGATTATTTCCGTGATGAAGCTATCACTTGGGGATATGAATTATTAACAAGCCCAGAATGGTTTGATTTCCCTAAAGATAAACTTTACATGACTTACTATCCAGATGATAAAGATACTTACAATCGCTGGATTTCACTTGGTGTTGAGCCAAGCCACTTGATTCCAATCGAAGATAACTTCTGGGAAATCGGTGCTGGACCTTCAGGACCAGATACAGAAATCTTCTTTGACCGTGGTGAAGATTTTGACCCAGACCACGTTGGTATCAAACTTCTTGCTGAAGATATTGAAAATGACCGTTATATCGAAATCTGGAACATCGTATTGTCACAATTCAATGCCGACCCAGCTGTTCCACGTTCAGAATACAAAGAATTACCACACAAAAACATTGATACGGGTGCTGGTTTAGAACGTTTGGTTGCAGTTATGCAAGGGGCTAAAACAAACTTTGAAACTGACCTCTTCATGCCAATCATTCGCGAAATTGAAAAATTATCTGGTAAAACTTATGATCCAGATGGCGACAATATGAGCTTCAAAGTTATTGCCGACCACATCCGCTCACTTTCATTTGCTATCGGTGATGGTGCCCTTCCTGGAAATGAAGGTCGTGGTTACGTGCTTCGTCGCTTGCTTCGTCGTGCTGTTATGCACGGTCGTCGTCTTGGTATCAAGGAGACATTCTTGTACAAATTGGTTCCAACTGTTGGTAAAATCATGGAATCATACTACCCAGAGATTCTTGAAAAACAAGACTTTATCGAAAAAATCGTCAAACGTGAAGAAGAAACATTTGCTCGTACAATCGATGCTGGCTCAAGCATGCTTGATGAATTGTTGGCTGATTTGAAAGCTGCTGGCAAAGATACGGTTGAAGGTAAAGACATCTTCAAATTGTACGATACATACGGATTCCCAGTTGAATTGACAGAAGAATTGGCTGAAGATAAAGGTTTCAAGATTGACCATGCTGGCTTTGAAGCTGCTATGAAAGAACAACAAGAACGTGCTCGTGCCAATGTTGTTAAAGGCGGCTCAATGGGTATGCAAAATGAGACATTGTCAAGCATCACTGAAGAATCAGTTTTTAGCTACGAAGATGAAGTCCTTGATTCTACATTGTCAGTTATCATCGCTGATAACGAACGTACAGAAGCTGTTTCAGAAGGTCAAGCCTTGCTTGTCTTTGCTAAAACACCATTCTACGCTGAAATGGGTGGACAAGTGGCTGACCACGGTGTGATTAAAAATGATAAAGGCGATATCGTTGCGCGTGTGACTGATGTTCAAAAAGCACCAAATGGTCAAGCACTTCATACAGTTGATGTCTTGGCAAGCTTGTCAGTTGGTACAACATACACTCTTGAAATCGACAGCAAACGTCGTCACCGTGTGATTAAAAACCACACAGCAACCCACTTGCTTCACGCTGCGCTTCACAATGTTATCGGTGAACACGCTACTCAAGCTGGTTCACTTAATGAAGAAGGCTTCTTGCGCTTTGACTTTACTCACTTTGAAGCTGTAACAGCTGAAGAATTACGTCAAATTGAAGAAGAAGTTAACCAACAAATTTGGAATGCTATTCCTGTTAAGACTATTGAAACTGACATTGATACTGCGAAATCAATGGGCGCAATGGCTTTGTTTGGTGAAAAATACGGTAAAAATGTCCGTGTTGTCACAATCGGGGATTATTCAATTGAACTTTGTGGTGGTACACACGTGTCAAATACAGCAGAAATCGGAATCTTCAAGATTGTCAAAGAAGAAGGGATTGGTTCAGGAACACGTCGTATCCTTGCTGTGACAAGTAAAGAAGCCTTTGAAGCTTACCGTCAAGAAGAAGAAGACCTTAAAACAATTGCTGCTACGCTTAAAGTCCCACAATTGAAAGAAGTCACTAATAAAGTCGCAAGCTTGCAAGAGCAGTTGCACAAATTGCAAAAAGAAAATGCTGAATTGAAAGAAAAAGCAGCTGCAGCGCAAGCTGGTGATGTCTTTAAAGATGTCAAAGAAGCAAATGGTGTTCGTTACATTGCTAGCCAAGTAACCGTTTCTGACGCTGGTGCTCTTCGTACATTTGCGGACAACTGGAAACAAAAAGATTACTCTGATGTGCTTGTATTGGCGGCAGCTATTGGCGAAAAAGTCAATGTTCTTGTAGCAAGCAAATCAAAAGATGTTCATGCTGGCAATTTGATTAAAGCTTTGGCACCAATCGTATCAGGTCGCGGTGGTGGTAAACCAGACATGGCTATGGCTGGTGGTTCAGATGCCGCTAAAATTGCTGACCTTCTTGCAGCAGTGGCTGAAAATCTGTAACATCTGTTAGGCAGTCTTTGACTGATAAAGGAGTTGTTTTGTCAGATGAAATCTAAAAACACACTTTTGAAATTAGCTATCGCTTTTATCGGTATAACGCTGCTGATTCTTGCTTACATTATTATTGTAGATGCTCTGCAAGGTCACGTTAATTGGGTAACCTTACTAGTCGCTTTAGCAGAAGGCAGTCTCCTCAGCAGTCTGATAAAAATGTTACAAGATAGCGGAAAATAAACATAAGCCCACCTAAAAAGGTGGGTTTTTTAGTTATAGTTTTTAACTATCGAGTCTATTTAAAATAACTATTTTACGAGGGCTTGTTAGACTGCTATAATAGTCACTAAGATTTCAGAATATTTTCATAGAAGATAGGATTGAGGGAAAAATGAAAGTTTCACTTATTCAGATGGCTATCCGTGAAGCGGATCCTGAGCAAAATAAAAAGAAAGTATTGGAGTTATTGGAAAAAGCGGTGCATGATGCGCCAGATGTGATTGTTCTTCCTGAGATGTGGAATACTGGCTATGCCTTGAAACAGCTGGCAGATATTGCTGATATTAATGGGAAAGAAACGATAAGGGATTTAGGAAATTTTGCTAAGAAGCACCATGTTAATTTGGTGGCTGGATCGGTCGCAACGGCAAAAGAAAATCACTTTTTTAATACGACCTATGTGTTTAATCGAGAGGGGCAAGTGATTGCTGATTATGACAAGGTGCATTTGTTTGGCTTAATGGTAGAAGATGAGTACCTGCAAGCAGGCAATAAAGAAAGTGTTTTTGAACTAGATGATGTCAAAGCAGCTAGTGTGATTTGTTATGACATTCGTTTTCCAGAATGGGTGAGAACCTTGATGTCTAGCGGTGCTAAGGTTTTATTTGTGGTAGCTGAATGGCCCAAAGAACGTGTGGAGCAATGGGAGATTTTATTGCGAGCGCGTGCGGTTGAAAATCAGGCTTTTGTCGTGGCTGTCAATCGGGTTGGCGATGGCATTTCAGACCATTTTTCTGGGCATTCTCTGGTGATTGACCCATTGGGGAAAATCGTTTTACAAGTGCCAGATAATCAAGAGGGAATTTTTACGGCTGAACTTGATTTGACAGAAGTTGAAAAAATTCGGGGTTGCATTCCAGTTTTTGCTGACCGCAAGCCAGATTTGTATCATTAGGAGGAATTAAGGTGTTTTCACAATCAAAGATTTTACAAGAATTGCCAGAACAGTTTTTTGCTAGTCTTGTCGCAAAAGTTAATGTCAAAGTGGCAGAAGGCTATGATGTCATCAATCTTGGACAGGGCAATCCAGATCAGCCAACTTATGATTACATTGTTGATGCTTTAATTGAATCAGCCAAAAATCCTGCTTCTCATAAATACTCGCAATTTCGTGGAAATGCTAATTTTAAAGCGGCAGCCAGTCAATTTTATAAGGACAATTATCATGTAAATCTTGATAGCGAAAAGGAAATTTGTGTCCTTGGTGGTGCAAAGATTGGCTTGGTAGAATTTCCTCTGGCGACAATGAATCCTGATGAATTGCTCTTGTTGCCAGACCCAGGTTATCCAGATTATCTCTCAAGTGTGTCGCTTGGAAAAATCAACTATGAGACATTTCCGTTAAAAGCTGAAAATAATTTCTTACCAGACTTGCAAGCTATTCCTGAAGAAGTAGCTAAACGTGCGAAATTCATCTATGTTAATTATCCTAATAATCCGACAGGTGCGGTTGCAACTGCAGCATTTTACGAAGAACTCGTCGCTTGGGCTAAAAAATACGAGGTTGGGGTAGTTAGCGATTTTGCTTATGGTGCCTTAGGGGCAGACGGTTATGAGAATCCAAGCTTTTTGTCAACACCTGGAGCTAAAGATGTCGGCATTGAGTTATACACTTTTTCTAAGACCTTTAATATGGCGGGGTGGCGTTTGGCATTTGCGGCAGGAAATGAACAATTGATTGAAGCGCTTAATTTGCTACAAGACCACCTTTTTGTGAGTATCTTCCCTGCTATTCAAGATGCGGGAGCAGCAGCTCTTTTAGATGAAAAAGCAAAGGCAGCAATCGCAGGGTTAAATCAGAAATACGACAAGCGTCGCCATGCTTTTGTTCAAGCAGCAGAAAAAATTGGTTGGCATGCTTTTGAGTCAAAAGGGTCGTTCTATGCTTGGATGCCCGTACCAGAAGGGTATGACAGCGAAAGTTTTGCAGATTTGCTATTAAATGAAGCTCACGTTGCTGTCGCACCAGGAAAAGGTTTTGGAGAACAAGGAGACGGATACGTCAGAATCGGTTTACTCGTCGAACCAGACCGCCTTGTCGAAGCCGTCGAGCGAATTAGCAAACTGAAATTATTTGAAAAATAGTGAAAGCTTGGGTAAGTTTAACCCCAAGTTTTTTTATTAATATGATATTGTTGTGATTTCCAAATAATTAAAACTGGAATTTAAATTTACTGTTTACGACGAAAAAGTGACCTTTTACGACTTGGACATTTCATTCTAAAATTTTCTGTTAGAATAAAAATATCAATTTTGATAATTTTTAGAGGGACTGGAAGAATTTAATGGTTAGGATAAATGTACAAAATTTGTCTAAAAGTTTTAAAGATACTGTGGCTTTAGACGAGGTATCCTTTTGTGTTAATGAAGGGGAAATTTTTGGTTTTTTAGGACCTTCGGGTGCTGGTAAAACAACAACTATTAATATTTTAACGAATCAGTTAAAACAAGATAGTGGAGAGGTTGAAATTCTTGGTAAAAAGCCTGAACAATTAACTCCTGATGATTATTTAAAAATGGGAATTATGAGTGATACCGTAGGTTTTTACGAAAATATGACTGTATATAAGAATTTAGAATTTTTTGCACGTTTTCACAATCTTCCGATGAGTAAAGTAGATGATTTGTTGAAGCGTCTAGATTTATATGAAGATCGTAATAAAAAAGCGAAAAAAATTTCTACTGGTATGCGCCAACGATTATTACTCATTCGTGCAATTTTACACGATCCTGAGATTATTTTCTTAGATGAGCCAACTTCTGGCATGGATCCAACATTATCACAAAAAGTACATCAGTTATTGTTGGAATTGAAGAATAAGGGCATTTCTATTTTTTTGACAACTCATAATATGCAAGAAGCAACTAAATTGTGTGATAAATTATCTTTATTAAATAAAGGTAAAATTTTGGAATATGGAAGTCCAGAAGAGATTATTGAAAAGTATCGTGTTGACGATAATGTTCATCTTCTCTATAAAAATGGTGAGGAAAAAGTTATTTCAAGAGATGAAGTTGCCAATTACCTTAATCCTAATGTTGTCAGTATGCATACAGCAGAACCTGATTTGGAAACTATTTTTATTAAATTGACAGGAGAAAAATGGCATGGGGAATAGATTTATGAGTTTACTTTGGTTACGTTGGCAGTTCATATTAAGTAATAAACTTTTTCTTTTTACGGTTTTCTCGCCAATTCTTTACATGGCGATATTTGCTGCTTTGGGAAATCCAGAAATCAATGCTTCGCTTATCGGAACGGGAATTAATTTAGTTTATAGTTACACAGCAGGTACCTTTGCCTCGACCATGATTTCAGAGGAAAAAGAAAAGAAAAATTTAAAAGCTTTGATTTTATCAGGAGTAAGGCAGGGAGAGTACATTTTATCAGTTGTTGTTTTTCCACTCCTTTTTTCCTTGATTTCTAGTATTTTAATCCCAATTATAATGCAAATCCAAGATATGGATTGGGGAAAATTTTTAGTAGTTGTGAGCTTGACTAATCTTATTTTTGTGTTGTTGAATCTTTTAATTGCATTTTTAGCTAAAAATCAAACCCAAACAACGGTTTGTAGTCTTACATTAGTTATTATCGCAAGTTTTCTCCCTCTTTTTTCAGAATTTATTAAATCTGTTAACAAATTCATGCATTATTCTTTTATTGGTGCAAATGCCAAATATTTTAAGGAATTATCTAGTTATCAATTGACTGACCAAACAATGGTTGTTTTACTTATTTGGATTTTCTTGACTTCAATAGCGCTTTATTTTGCTTATAAGAAAAATCGAAAAATTGATTAGCAAACTGAAATTATTTGAAAAATAGTGAAAGCATAAGTGAAAATTTATGCTTTTTTTGTTTTTTATGCAAAAAATACTTGACTTATGAATAAATATACTATAAAATTGAATACATATTTATTCAAGGAGTGTATATTATGAAAGTGTCAATTGTTGGTATCACTGGATATAGTGGTCTCGAATTAGTTAAATTATTGAATAATCATAAAAATGTTACGATTGCTTCGATTCATGCAACTAAGGAAATCGGCCGACGATTGTCAGAATTATACCCTTACCTTGTTGGTGTTTGTGACTTAGTTATTGAGGCATTTAATGCTCAAGAAATCATGACAAAATCAGATTTGGTTTTCTTTGCGACACCAAGTGGGGTGGCTAGCCAGTTAGCGCAGCCATTTGTTGAAGTTGATTTCCCAGTGATTGATTTGTCAGGCGACCATCGTTTGCCAGCTGATTCTTATGAAAAATGGTATAAAAAAACACCAGCTAGTGATGATGTGTTGAATAAATTTACATATGCTTTGGCAGAATTTACAGATGTCAAAGGTAAGAAATTCATTTCAAACCCTGGTTGCTATGCGACAGCAACAGAATTAGCCTTGATTCCATTGCTAAAAGCTGGTGTGGCTGAAGAAGATTCTATCATCGTTGATGCAAAAAGTGGTTTGACGGGGGCTGGTAAAGCTTTATCAGAATCAAGTCACTTTGTCAATGTGCATGATAACTACGTGACTTACAAATTAAACCGTCATCAGCATATTCCTGAAATTGTGCAGGAATTGCGATTATTTAGCAAGAAGTTACACCACATTCAGTTTTCAACATCATTGTTGCCAGTTAACCGTGGGATTATGGCGACTTCTTATGTTAAATTGAAAAAACCATTGAGCGAAGCGGAATTATACGCCATTTACAAGGATGCTTACAAGGACAAACCTTTTGTTCGCATCCAAGATGATTTGCCAGAATTGCACAATGTTATCGGTTCAAACTTTACAGATATTGGTTTTCTTTACAATGATGTCACAAATGTGCTGACGGTCGTATCTGTTATCGATAATTTGATTAAAGGCGCTGCTGGTCAAGCCGTGCAAAATCTGAATTTGATGAATGGTTGGAACGAAACAGAAGGTTTGTTGATTTCACCAAATTATTTATAGAGTATAGAAAGGAAGTAGCACAGAAGGTTATTGGGAAGTATGAGTTCCTTACGTGTTACAGGTATAAGAAGATGAAAGTGATTGAAGGAAATGTTGCGAGCCCTCTTGGTTTTTCGGCAGACGGTTTGCATGCAGGATTTAAGAAAAGAAAACTTGATTTTGGTTGGATTGTTTCAGAAGTTCCCGCTAGTGTAGCAGGTGTTTACACGACAAATAAAGTCATTGCTGCGCCATTGATTGTGACACGAAATTCCATTAAAAAAGCGCAAAAGATGAAAGCAATCGTTGTGAATTCAGGAGTGGCAAATTCTTGTACGGGCGTGCAAGGAATGGAAGATGCCTATACTATGCAAAAATGGACAGCTGAAAAATTAGGCGTTGAGCCTGATTTGGTCGGTATTGCTTCAACGGGTGTTATTGGTGATTTGTTGCCAATGGATACTCTTAAAACTGGGCTTTCTAAGCTTGTTGTTAATGGTAATTCTGATGATTTCTCGAAAGCTATCTTAACAACAGATACTATGGTTAAAACCGTTGCTGTCACAGAAAAATTTGGTCGTGATGAAGTGACCATGGCCGGTGTAGCGAAAGGTTCAGGAATGATTCACCCAAATATGGCAACTATGCTTGCTTTTATCACTTGTGATGCGAATATTTCAAGTGAAACCTTGCAGCTTGCGCTAAGCCAAAATGTTGAAACAACATTTAACCAAATTACGGTTGACGGTGATACATCAACAAATGATATGGTCTTAGTGTTGTCAAATGGTTGTACATTGAATGAAGAAATCTTGCCAGATACACCAGAATTTGATAAGTTTTCAGCAATGCTCAATTATGTCATGCAGGAATTGGCTAAGAAAATCGCCAAAGACGGTGAAGGGGCAAGCAAACTCATTGAAGTCAATGTCAAGAATGCACCAAATGCCCTTGATGCTCGTATGATGGCAAAAAGTGTCGTTGGTTCAAGTCTTGTTAAAACAGCGATTTTTGGAGAGGACCCTAACTGGGGACGTATTTTAGCAGCGGTTGGCTATGCAGGTGTTGATGTTCCAGTTGACAACATTGACATTTACCTCGGCGACATTCCTGTCATGCTAAAATCAAGCCCAGTTGACTTTGAAGCTGAGGAAATGCAAGACATCATGCACGAGGATGAGATTACGATTACGGTTGATTTGCATTCTGGTGAAGCAGTAGGAAAAGCTTGGGGCTGTGATTTATCATACGACTACGTGAAAATTAATGCCCTTTATCGCACATAAAGAGAAGAAACATATGGAAAATATTATTGTGATTAAAATCGGAGGTGTTGCTAGTCAGCATCTTTCGCAAGACTTTATTAATCAAATCAAAAAATGGAAAGAAGCAGGCAAGCAGCTGGTTATCGTTCATGGTGGCGGCTTTGCGATTAACAAATTAATGGAAGAAGAGCACGTGCCTGTTAAGAAAATCAACGGTCTGCGTGTGACAAGCCAATCTGACATGAAGCTTGTTAGCTATGCCTTGTTAAATATCGTTGGAGAAAATTTGGTTAAAAAACTTAACCAGTCGTCTATTGATAGCATTCAACTCTTGTCTGATATTGAAAAAGTCGTTCAGGCTGATTTCTTAGACCAAGAAACTTACGGTTATGTTGGCAATGTTTCACAAATTCAGACGGAAATCTTGGAAAAAATGTTGGCAAATCAAATGTTACCTGTCCTTGCCTCAATTGGCTATTCTAAAGATGGTGATATGCTAAATATCAATGCGGATTATCTTGCAACAGCCGTTGCCGTTGCCCTCGGCGCTGAAAAATTAGTCTTGATGACTGATGTTAAAGGTGTTTTGGAAAATGGTGCGGTGCTCGATAGCCTTTCTTCGACAGAATTTCAAGATAAGATTGACCAAGGAATTATCACAGGAGGCATGATTCCTAAGATTGAATCAGCGGTAAATACCGTTTTAGCAGGTGTTGGTGAGGTATTGATTGGCGACAATCTGGTAACAGGAACTTCAATCATCTGCTAACTCTAGCATGAAAGAGGAGATAACAATGACAAAATTATTTCAAAATTATAAACGCGCAGCCGTTGAATTTGTCAAGGCAGAAGGAAATTACCTTTTTGACCAAGACGGCAAGAAATACCTTGATTTTTCAACAGGAATCGGTGTGACAAATCTTGGTTTTCATCCAGAAGTGAAAGCTGCTTTGCAAAAACAATCCGAAGAAATCTGGCACACACCAAACTTGTACCTTAATTCTTTGCAAGAAGAAGTGGCAGGCAAATTGATTGGGGATAAAGATTATCTTGCTTTCTTTGCCAATAGCGGTGCTGAAGCCAATGAAGCTGCTATTAAAATTGCACGTAAGGCGACTGGCAAGCAAGAAATCATTACTTTTGTTAATTCTTTCCATGGTCGTACTTTTGGGTCAATGTCCGCAACTGGGCAAGACAAAATCAAGGATGGTTTTGGTGATGTAGTGCCACATTTTAGCTATGCGATTTACAATGATTTAGATAGCGTGAAAAGCTTGGTGACCGATGATACTGCCGCTATTATGTTGGAATTGGTTCAAGGGGAATCAGGTGTTCGTCCAGCTGACAAGGATTTTGTGACAGCATTAAGCGCATTTTGCCAAGAAACAGGTATTTTGCTGATTGTTGATGAGGTGCAAACTGGTATGGGACGTACTGGTAAATTGTTCTCATTTGAGCATTATGGCATTGAGCCTGATATTTTCACTTTGGCAAAAGGTCTTGGAAATGGTGTACCAGTCGGTGCCATGTTAGCCAAGGAAAAACTTGGTTTTGCTTTCTCTTACGGTAGCCATGGTTCAACCTTTGGTGGTAATAAACTTGTTATGTCAGCAGCCTCAAGCGTACTCGATATTATGTTGGCTGACGGTTTCTTGCCACAAGCGTTTGACAATGGAAATTACTTGCAAGCTGAATTGAAAAAAGTTTTGACTGGCAATGCAAAAGTGACTGATGTTCGTGGTCTTGGTTACATGATTGGGATTGAAACGACTGAAAATCTTGCCGAATTGGTCGAAAAAGCACGTGACAAAGGCTTGATTGTCTTGACAGCAGGAACAAATGTTATTCGTCTCTTGCCACCATTGACCTTGACGAAGGAAGAAATCGACCAAGGCGTAGCCATTTTGGCAGAGGTTTTTGCGTAAAAGCTAGGGAAGTTGGGCAGGTTTGTCTCAACTTCTTTTTAAGTTGACAAATTGGTTGAAAATGTATATAATTTTCTGAAAATACGAGAGGTAAAAATATGTCAAAAAATATTTTAATTGTTGCAGGGCATCCCGATTTGAAAAATGATTCTTTAGCCAATAAAACGATTTTGGAAGAAGTGAAGAAAGCTTTGCCAGAGGTGGAATTGGACATTTTGAGTGATTTGTATCCTGATTATCAGATTGATGTGGCAGCAGAGCAGGATAAATTGCGAAAGGCTGATGTGATTATTTTCCAATACCCATTGTACTGGTATATGACGCCGTCTTTGCTTAATAAATGGATTGAAAAAGTCTTTGTTCACGGCTTTTCACATGGTTCAACTGGTGATGCTTTGAAAGGAAAACATTTGGTGGCTTCTTTGACAACTGGAGCAGGAGAAGCGGCTTATAGTGTAGAATCAGGCACGACGATTGACGACCTTTTGGCACCAATTCGTTTGACAGCGAAATTAACACAGTTAAACTATGCAGGTCACATTGTCACACATGGTGTTTCTTACTCACTTCGCGAGGACGCTAACAAAGCACAAGAAATGGTTGCAAAATCACAAGAACATGCCCAAAAATTGGTGGCGTTGGTGAATGGTTTGTAAGATTGAAAGCTGTTAGATAAGTTGGTTAATTTTTGAGTTAACTTATTTCAGTAGTGTCAGAGTTAGGAAAAATATTTTTTCTTAGCTCTTTTTTGTTATAATGGAGTAAAATTGACTAGAAAGTATGAGTGATTGTATGGACATCAGGGTTCTGAATTATTTTCTTGTGGTTGCTGAGGAAGGAAATATCACCAAGGCAGCTGAGCGTTTATTGATGACACAACCGACCTTGTCACGTCAGCTTAAAGCTTTGGAAGAAGAATTGGAAGTGGCACTTTTTAAACGATCTAATCACCGCATTTATTTAACTGAGGAAGGGCTACTTTTTCAACAGCGTGCGCGTGATATTGTAGAAATGACAGAGCATGCCAAAGCAGAATTACACGCAACAGAAGAAATTAAAGGAACGCTTTCGATTGGCTGTGGAGAATTGGCAGCTATGCAAGAACTGTCTCAAGCGCTAGCGATTTTTCAAGAAAAACACCCTCAAGTGAAAGTCGCTTTGCATTCTGGGGATAATGATGATATTCGCCAAGGAATTGACATGGGGCAGCTTGATTTTGGGCTTTTATTAGAACCAGTTGATGTGAGTTTGTATGATTTTGTACATCTTAGAACTAAAGAACGTTGGGGCATTTTGGCGCACAAGGAGTCTGATTTTGCAGATAAGAAAGTGATTGTGCCAGGTGAATTGTCAGGAACGCCAGTATTGACTATTCTGGATCGAACGGTTCAGCGAGAATTAATTGCTTGGTCTGGTGCGGCAGCAGCAACAATGGTTAATCGAGGGCGCTACAATACCGCTTATAATGCTGTCATGCTTGCTCGTGAGAGTAAAGGTGTTGTCATTGGACTTGATTTGAAACAATCTTATTCAGATTTTACTTTTGTGCCTTTTGAGCCAGAATTAGCTTTGTCATCTGTACTTGCATGGCGTAGCTCACGCCAACAAAGCACGTTGGTTAAAGCATTTATCACGTTTTTCAGAGAATATGAGAATACAGAGCAAGATTTGTAAAGTCATTTTCCATTCTATATTAATAAAAGAAAGAAGAAGTTTGAGATTTTCTCAAGCCTCTTTTTTGGAATATAGTTATACATAAAATGTATTTCAAACATCATAAAATAAGCATTTTACATTTCTTGCGTGCAGATTTATAATAAGACCATCAAATGAATGATATTAAACTTTTAGATGAATTGGAGGTTTGATCATGACTAAAAAAATTGTAGTGCTAACTGGAAGCCCACATAAACCAGGAACGTCTGAAATTCTTGCCGATTATTTTATAAAAGGTGCTAAAGAGGTTGGACATGATGTGTCTCGGTTTGATGCTGGTCACAGCAAAGTTGAATTTCTGCAAGTTGATGAACATCTAAATGGAATTATTCCGCAGGATGAGCTAGATACTTTCTTTCCAAATATTTTGGATGCTGATTTATTAGTTTTTGTATCGCCACTCTATTACTACGGTTTCACAGCACAATTGAAGGCAGTGATTGATCGTTTTTATCCCTATAATCATTATTTAAAAGATAAAGATGTGATGTTATTAGCGACAGGATATGGCAGCAAAGCTGATTTTCAAGCTCTAGTGCATTATTATGAAAGTTTGTCAGATTATATGCGTTGGCATGATAAAGGGCAACTTTTATTGAACGGAACTTATTTACCATCTGATGTTGGTGAAAGAGCAAATGATGCCTATCAAATGGGAAAAACTTATGGTTTGTAAAGGAGAAAACAATGGAAACTGTAACATTAGTTAATGGTGTAGAAATACCAATTATTGGCTTTGGTTCAATTATCCCAGAGGGAAGAGAAACAATTACAGCAGTAAAAAATGCAGTAAAAGCTGGTTATCGTCATTTTGATACAGCTGCTATTTATGGTAATGAAAAATCATTAGGAGAAGGTATCCGTCAAGCAATGAGTGAAGAGGGACTCAAGCGCAGCGATTTCTTTATTACAACTAAAGCATGGCATTCTGAACGTGGTTATGAAAAAACTTATAAAGCATTTGAAGAGTCATTGGAACGTTTAGGCTTAGACTACGTGGATTTGTATTTAATTCATTGGCCTGCTAATAGCACTTGGCATGATGATTGGCGTGAATTGAACTATGATACATGGCGTGCTTTGGAAGATCATTATAAAGCTGGTCGAATTAAAGCGATTGGTGTTGCTAATTTCTTAGATAATCATCTTGAAGCTTTGATTGAAGATGCTGAAATCAAACCAATGGTTGACCAAATTGAATATCACCCAGGATTTTTCCAAGATAGAACAGCAAAATTTGCACAAGAACACGGAATTGTTGTTGAAGCTTGGAGTCCACTTGGTGGAGTTGGAGCACATATTGTTGATGATCCAACAATTAATAATATTGCTAAAGAATTAGGCAAAGATGCGGGTCAGGTGGTTTTACGTTGGATTTATCAAAAAGGAATCGTATCTCTTCCAAAATCCCTTAGTCCGTCACATATGAAGAGTAATTTAGACATTTTTAATTTTTCTTTGACAGATGAGCAAATGGCACTGATTGATGCCGTACCTTATAGCGGTGGTATGCGATTTGATCCTGATACCGCAAAATCATAATCAAAAAGATTACTTATGTTAAAGAAATACATAAAATGTATTTCAAATATCACAAAATAAGTATTTTACATTTCTTGCGTGCAGATTTATAATAAGACCATCAAATGAATGAAAGAGGTATAACTAAAAAATGGCAAAAATACTTGTGATTGCTGGACATCCTTATTTGACAGATGATTCAGTTGCTAATGTTGAAATTTTAAAAGGTTTGGAAGCTGGTCTTGATGACGTTGAAGTGGTACGTTTGATTGAAGAGTATCCAGATTTTCAAATTGATATTCCAAAAGAGCAAGAACGTTTGCTTGCTGCGGATACGATTGTTTTGCAATTTCCGTATTTCTGGTATGCTATGCCGTCACTTTTGCAACGTTGGATGGAAGAAGTTTTCCAATTTGGTTTCTCACATGGAACGGATGATACGAAGTTAGTTGGTAAAAAATTATTAGTTTCTTTGACAACGGGTGCTCCCAAAGAAATGTATGCTAAGGACGGATTTGTTGGTCATGAGATTGAAGAATTTTTGGCACCAATTAAAGTCACAGCTAAAATGTGTGGCATGAATTATCTTGGTCATGTGGAAACAGCAGGTGTTTCTTATACAGCTCGAACAGATGAAACAGCTATTGCTAACATGAAAAAACGCGCACAGAAGCATGCAAAAGACGTTATTGAATTGGTGAACGCTAATTAAACTAAGGAGGTAAGCTGATGTTTACAATGGATGTTGTTATTAAAAATCATTTGATTCCAGATGATAAACGTGATGAACTTTTTGAAAAACATGCACAATGGATTCAAGAAAATTATGACAGCGGAGCTTTTCTTCTTATGGGACCTTACACGACAAAGGAAATGACTGGCTTAATCATTGGTCAAGCAGATAGTAAGGTGGCTATTGAAGCTATTACACAAGCAGATGCTTTTTACCCAGACTACGCAGATTATGTCATCAATGAATTTAACATTAATAAAATCAATCCTAAAATCGCTGAAATAAAATAAAACCTCTTTTGAAAGGAGAAAATCATGGAATATGTTACTTTAAATAATGGTGTTAAAATGCCAAAAATTGGACTTGGTGTTATGCAAATGACCGATCCTGTCGCTTCCGAAAATGCTATCGTGACAGCTCTTGAAATGGGGTATCCAATGATTGACACAGCAGCAGCTTATGGCAATGAAGCTATCGTTGGTCGTGCGATTAAACGCGCAAATGTCAACCGTGAAGATATTTTTGTCACTTCAAAGCTTTGGGTTAGTGATATGTCTTATGAGGGGGCAAAACGAGGTTTGGAAAAATCTCTCGAAAATTTGCAGTTAGATTATATTGACCTCTACGTTTTACACCAGCCGATTGGAGACCTTTATGGTGCTTGGCGTTATCTCACAGAAGCCTATAAAGAAGGCAAAATTCGAGCTATTGGTGTTGACAATTTTACACAAGCTAAGTTGGTTGAATTTATCAAATTCAATGATGTTAAACCTGCTGTCAATTTGATTCAAGCAAATCCTTATCATCAACGTCAAGATGATTTGCAAGCAATGGTTAAGCGTGATGTTCAAATGATTGCTTGGCAACCATTTGCTGGTGGGGATGGCAATTTGTTTGAAGATGCTGTTTTGAAAGCAATCGCTGATAAATACCATAAAACAGTCGGACAAGTGATTCTACGTTGGTTGATTCAACGAGACATTGTCGTTATTCCAAAATCAAGTAGTCCAGAGCGCCAAGCTGAAAATCTTGCTATTTTTGATTTTTCATTATCACAGGAAGACATGGAAATAATTAAGAAACTTGACCAAGGCGGTGGCTTTGCACTCCCAGAAAATGCTGACCAATTTGAACGTCTATTGAACATGTGGGAACAATTTTTCGGTTAATTCTAAACACTATTTTAACAATCTTTTACTTTTTATCTAATTGCAGTCATTTAAAACATTTTATCATTACACAGAAGTCTGAAGTCGTTTGATTTCAGGCTTTTTTGCGATATTTTTGTTATATTTTGGTGGCTAAATGAGGAAAAATCTCATTGGAATGACTTTTTTTGTGTTAAATCCTTGACCTCGAGTGCCCTCCAGCTTGTATAATGGTTTCATTAAAGAAATCAAAGGTTTCAGAAATGCACTTTTAGCGCTTTTTTGACCTTATTATATAGAAAAGGAGTTTATCATGACTTATACATTTTTAGAGCCTTATACCTTTAAAAATGGTGTCACGGCTAAAAATCGTATTGTGATTCCGCCGATGACAGAAGGTTCTGCTTTGTATGACGGAACAGTTTCGCAAGATGAACTTAATTTTTTTGCCAAGCGAGCAGGTGATGCGGGGATTTTCATTTCACCAGTTGCTTATGTGACAGAAAATGGAAAAGGCTTTGCGGGGCAATTGTCAATCACAGATGACAAGTATTTGTCACGTCTGTCAGAAATGGCACAAGCAATGAAAAAAGGTGGTAGCTTAGCTATTTTACAAATTTTTCATGCTGGGCGTCGTGCATTTGTAGCGCCAGAGAAATTGGAAGGTGCTAGTGCGATTGCTTCTGGTATCCCAGGGTCACAAACGCCGCGTGAATTGACTGGTGAAGAAGTTGAGGACATTATCAAGGCATTTGGTGAGGCGACTCGCCGAGCTATTCAAGCTGGTTTTGATGGTGTCGAAATTCATGATGCTAATCATTACTTGATTCATCAATTCTTTTCGGCAAAATCAAATCAACGCACGGATAAATGGGGACAAGACCGTTCACGTTTTGGTTTGGCGATTATTGAGGCTTGCCGTAAGGCAATTAAAGAAGCTGGTACTAGTCAATTCTTGCTTGGTTATCGTTTTTCACCACAAGAAAAAGGCGAAAAAGGATTTCATTTGAAAGATACTTTGGCTTTCGTTAATCAGCTAGCTGATGCGGAAATTGATTACCTGCATTTATCACAAGATGATGTTTGGGATGTGCCAAATGATGAACCAGCTGGTAGCGATAATGTGGTTAAACAAGTTCTTGCCACGATTAATCAGCGCAAGCCATTGATTATCGTTGGTGGCATTAGTACGCCGCAAGAAGCACAAGAGGCTAAGGAAACAGGCGCAGAATTTGTCGCACTTGGTATGCAATATTTACGTGAACCTCAATGGGTGGCTAAAGTTGAAGCTGGTCAAGAAGATAGGATTCGCTACACCATGCCTGATGAAGCAGCAGCGCGTGAGGTCGGCATTAATCCGTTCATGTATCGTTACATGCAAGAAGATCTAGGAAAACCAATCACACAAGCTCCAAAACAGTAAAGAAAGAGAGAAAAAATATGACAAAAGCAGTTATTGTATTAACAAACGTTGAAAAATATGATCCACTTGACCGTGCAACTGGTCTCTGGCTTAGTGAACTAACTCATTTTTATGATGTCCTTGTCGAAAATGGTGTCGAAACAGATTTCGTCAGTCCGAATGGTGGCTACATTCCACTTGATCCACCTAGTCTTTTATCAATGGATGCTACTGATTGGAAATATTATACAGATTCAGAATTCCGTAAAAATGCTCTTGCCAATACACATAAACCAAGTGAATTGAATGCTAAAGATTACGATTTCATTTATTATGCAGGTGGACACGGAACTGTTTGGGATTTTCCAAAATCTGAAGAAATTGCTGAATTAGCTCGTCAAATTTATGACAATGGTGGTATCATTTCAGCAGTTTGTCACGGAGTTGCTGGACTTTTGGCACTTAAAGATGACAAAGGAACATCATTTGTAGCTGGCAAACAATTAACTGGATTTAGCAATGCTGAAGAAGAAGCTAACGGAACAACTAAAGAAGTGCCTTTCCTTGCCGAAGATGCTTTAAAAGCAGCTGGTGCTCTTTACCAATCATCAACACCATTTTCTGACTTTGTTGTTGCTGACGGACGTTTAATCACAGGACAAAACCCACAATCAGTACGTTCATTGGCACAAAAAGTTTTGGAAACATTGGATTAAGCTAGGTTTTGCTTTTCAAGGCTAACTATTGAATTTAGGATTGTTACCATGTTAAATCTTTGATCGTTTGGTCAAAGATTTTCTTCTTTTTCAAAAATGCGCTATACTACTAAAAAAAGAGAGGAAATATTATGCAAACATATACTATTGGTGAAGTTTCAGAAATGTTGGGGATAACGATTGATACGATTCGTTATTACGATAAAGAAGGGCTTTTACCGTTTGTAAAACGTGATAAAGGTGGGCGTCGTGTGTTTACCCATGACAATATTCAGTTGATGCGTATGATTATGGATTTAAAACACGCTGGCGTACCTGTGAAAGAAATTGCTCATTTTGTTTCGTGGCGCTTAGACGGAGACGATTCGCTTGGTGAACGATATGATTTTCTTGATAAACATGAGAAAATTTTAGAGCAAAAAATTGCTGATTTGGAACAATCTTTGGCGTATTTGCGTTTTAAAAAATGGTACTACAAAACAGCGATAGAAGCAGGAACAGAGAAGATTCATATTGACGGAGCGACTAATCATGTGTGTACTGCCACCTATGATGAATACCAAGCCTTGTTAGATAGCGGACAATCTGCTATTGATTTAGGAAATTTCTAAAAAATGCTTGACATGGAGTAGCCTAGAAGTAATATAATATTTTTATATGCCTTTCTTAACAAAGGAAAATACAGTCCAAGGAGGATATTATGATTTTGTTATCATTGATTCCCATTGTAACGGGAGGTTTATTGGCAACGCAAACCGCAGTAAATTCGAGATTGCGTAGCTTTGTTGGCTCGCCATTTTTAGCTTCAACGGTTTCGTTTAGCGTTGGAGCACTATTTTTGTTAGCGCTAGCTTTTTTCACGCAAGGCAGTATTCATTTTACGACAGCTACCTTTAGTGATAATCCGTGGTGGATATGGACGGGTGGCCTACTTGGGTCAATTGTTTTGACAGTTAATATTTTACTTTTTCCAAAACTTGGTGGTGTTCAGACGGCGGTTCTACCGATTTTTGGTCAAATCATCATGGGGCTTTTGATTGACCAGTTTGGTTTGTTGAGTTCACCTTTGAATCCTTTGACCGTTCCACGTTTACTAGGTTTTGTTTTTGTTCTTATAGGGGTTTTGTTGACGGTGATTCGTAAACAGTCATCACGTGAAAATAAACAAAAGTCTGTACTTTTATGGCAGATGATTGGCGTGTTAGCTGGGATGTTGAGCGCAACACAAACCGCAGTTAATGGGTATTTGGGAACAATTTTGGGTTCTTCTTTGCAAGCAGCAGCAATTTCTTTTAGTACAGGAACAATCATCTTGCTCGTTTATTGTTTGGGAACTCAAACGACATTTGCTGACTTGGGTAAAGCCGTTTCTGCTGGAAAATCATACTGGTGGATATGGATTGGTGGATTTTTAGGCGGGCTTTATGTGTTTGGTTCTGCTTGGTTAGTTCCACAAATTGGAACTGGACAAGTCGTGGTTATGGCTTTGTTTGGTCAATTGACTTTTAGTGCAATCATTGACCAATTCGGCTTTTTCCATGCGCTAAAATCGCCAGTATCACGCCAAAAATTACTAGGACTCGTTATCATGTTTATCGGCGTGATTCTGACCAAAATGGCATAATTGCCAGTATGAATGAAGCAGTTGAAATAAAACGCAATTGCCTTTTAGCAAACATAATTTTATAAAACGAGAAGTCCGTGGATAACCTATCACGGGCTTTTTAGTTGACAAGAATTATATGCTATTTGACAAATATTTTTTTATTTTTGACAAAGATATTTGTCAAAAATAAAAAACGATGCTATAATCAAATCAACAAAAGGGAGAAGATTATATGTCGGATAAAAATTGGCTTCTTGTTTTTCTTGCTATTTTTAGTGCATATTTAACATCAGAAGCTCCAAATCCTAGGAGGAAGGAATTGTTAAAAAAACAATTTCTAAGAAGGAAGCAACTTTTGTTAGTTACTAGAACGGAGGATAATTTGGTCTTAAAAAATCGTCTTAAAGAATTGCGTGCGCGTGATGGGTTAAATCAAACTCAACTGGCGAAATTAGCCAAGGTTTCTAGGCAAACAATCAGTCTCCTAGAACGCAATGAATACACACCGTCGGTGATTATCGCTCTGCGCATTGCACACATATTCAATGAACCTGTCGAAAATGTTTTTAGTCTTGATGAGGAGGGGGAAAAAGGATGAAAGAAACAAGAAGGTGGACAACAAAACAACGTATTTTAATCTATCTCGGAATTGCTATGGTGGGTTTACTTGTAGGTGTTCTTGCTGGTTACTTAAGTATCGATTTTAATGAGAATATTTTAACGTTCAAGTTTGCCACTTTTATGATTTTGGCTTATGGACTTACTGCTATTTCAATTGTTGTTACATTATGGTTTATGTATCAAGCAAATCATTACCATGATCGTTATGAAAGCTTGGGTAATGATACTGACGAAGATGATAGTTATGAGGTTTATCGCAAGACGTTTAAAAATTTAGAATTTGCACGTATTTTTTATAATGTTTCAATGGCTTTAATTCTTTTTTCTTTATTTGGAGCTCTTTATGACTTTCAAGATAAAATTCTTAGCAATGAATCACTTAGTCTTGGAACGTATGTAATGGATATAATTTTTCTAGCTTTGCTATTCATTTTTCAAGCAGCGATATTTAAATTAACTCAGAAAATTCGCCATTATAAATTGTCAGCTTTTCCAACAATTAAAGAAGTGAAAGAATTTGCTTATTCTTACGATGAGGGTGAACTTCAAGCAAATTATGAACAAGCTTTCTTAATTGTTTTCAATCTGAATCAATTTTTACCAATTGCTTATGTGGTTCTGTACATTTTAGCAATAGTAAGTTCTATTGATGTCACTTCAGGTTTGGTCGTAACGACAGCAATCTATCTCTATATTAATCTTGCGAACATTCGCTTCGTTAATAAATATTTCAGAAAATAAGAAAAATGATTGACAGCGTTTTTAAATCGTGCTAATCTAAAAAAGAATTGAATAGTTTTCTTCGGGGTGGGGTGTGATTCCCGACCGACGGTGATTCTTTGTCGTTGATTGCTATTTGCTTTTATTCGTTGTTGACGCCTCTTGCCTAACACCAGTTATGTCTGCGAGGTGTCGCCTAGACTAAAAGCAAATCATCAATCAACTTTGTTTGATAATCAAATGAGCAAAGATAAGTCCGTGAGCGCAAGCTGATCTGGTGTGATTCCAGAACCGACAGTATAGTCTGGATGGGAGAAGAAATTGATAGAGTGTCAAAGGGCAAGTCTCTTGCTTTTTGGAATACTTTTTTAGTTGTCTTTGATTGCCTCGTAGTGTATTGCTACGAGGTTTTTGATTACAATTATTGTTTTTTGGTGTTGCTTGATGTAACGGTAAAAATGAATTATCCCGATGAAATTGCTTTGGCTAAGGTCGCTAAGCTTGTTTTCATTGGGATTTTTTTGCTAGAAAGGAGGCTTTTATGCACGAAAACTATATGGCACAGGCAATTGCAGAAGCTAAAAAAGGCTTTAGGCAGACCTATACCAATCCCTTAGTTGGTGCGGTTATCGTTAAAAAAGGTCGTGTGATTGCTCGCGGTGCGCATTTGCAGTATGGTCACGAGCATGCTGAGAAAAATGCGATTTTGCATTGTGAAGCCCCTGAAGAACTAGCCAATTCAACCCTTTATGTGACTTTGGAACCTTGTCATCATACTGGGAAGCAGCCGCCGTGTACGCAGGCGATTGTTGAAGCTGGCATTAAAAAGGTCGTTGTTGGACAACTTGACCCTAATCCTTTAGTTGCTGGAAAAGGTTTAGAATTCTTGAAAAGTCAAGGAATTGAGGTCGTCACACAAGTTTTGGAAAATGAGGCACGCGTACTTAATCCGCATTATAATTTTTACCATGAACACAAGCGCCCTTACGTGGTTTTGAAACAAGCGGTGAGCTTGGATGGGAAAATTGCGGTACTTGGCAAACGAACTGCCTTGACCGATGATGAAACCAACCGTTTTGTTCATGATGAGCGAGATGATTACCAAGCCATTTTGGTTGGTGCTGACACGGTTTTGATTGATAATCCACGATTATTGGGCGCTGGGACGACTTTGTACCCGCTAGTACGCGTGATTTTGGACGAAACAGGGCGCATTTTTGACAAACGAGAGCTAGAAATTTTTAAAGATCAATCAGCGCCAGTTTACATTTTTAGTAGGCGACAAGTTGCGAATTTGCCTGCGCATATCACGGTTATAGCCTTATCTAATTTTTCCATTGCTAACATTTTGCAGGCGCTTTATGAGAAAAAGATTCAGTCTGTTTATGTCGAGGGCGGAGCGCAGGTTCATGATGCGTTTTTAGCGAGCGATTTATGGGATGAGCTCATTTCTTACGTGACCCCTAAGGTGATTGGTGGCAATGGCAGGGCTGCTATAGCAAGTTCTCGTCAGGTTGAACAAGTCCAAGATTTGCAGGATTTTTCAGTTCAAACAATTGGCACTAATCTGCGTTTGTCAGTCAAAAGGAGGTTGTGATGTTTACAGGATTAATTCAAGAACAAGGGCGTATCAGCCGAATCGTCAAACAGCAACACAGTATCAAATTAACTTGCAAAGCTTCACGAAAATTATTAGCGGATTACAAAATCGGTGATAGTATGGCAATCAACGGTGTTTGTCTGACTTGTGTGGCTAAAACAGGTGATACGTTTACGGTGGATATTATGCCAGAGACTTTTAAGCGCACTATTTTTTCAGAATGTCGTATCGGTGATTTGGTGAATCTTGAGCTGGCTATGGCTGCTAATGCACGTTTTGAAGGGCACCTTGTGACGGGGCACGTTGATAGTGTCGCAACTCTCATCCAAAAACACAGCGATGAAAATGCCATTGTGCTCAGCTTTGCTATTTCCCAAGAACTTGCAGGGCAAATCGTGGGGCAGGGCTCAATCGCAGTCAATGGTGTTAGTCTGACGGTGGTGTCGGTGACGTCTGGGCAATTTAGCGTGTCGCTGATTCCGCATACGGCGAAAGAAACTAACTTGGCTCGACTCAAAAAAGGCGATAAGGTCAATATCGAGACAGATATTTTAGCCAAGTACATGCAAGCACAAGTTGCAAAAATGGGAGGACAATAAATGTTTAAGGATGTCGAAAAAGCTCTTGCTGATTTGAAAGCAGGAAAATTAATCGTGGTGGTTGATGATGATGACCGCGAAGCAGAAGGAGATTTGGTTGGTTTAGCCGAATTGGCTAGCGCTGACAATGTGAACTTTATGACCAAGCATGCGCGTGGTTTGATTTGTGCACCAGTATCTAAAAGCATTGCTGAGCGTTTGGAACTTGTTCCTGTGTCAGAAGAAAATACTGATGCGCATGGCACCGCCTTTACTATCAGCGTGGACCATAAAGAAACCTCAACAGGTATTTCAGCCTTTGACCGTGCTAAGACCATTCAAACCTTGGCTGCTAAGGTTAGTAAAGCTAGTGATTTTCACCGACCTGGGCATATGTTTCCTTTGGTTGGACGAAGCGGCGGTGTTTTGCAACGGCGTGGGCATACGGAAGCTAGTCTTGATTTAGCACGTTTGGCTGGTAGCACAGAAGCAGCTTATATTTGCGAAATTTTAAAAGATGATGGCACCATGGCGCGAAAGGCTGATTTGCATGAATTTGCACAGAAATGGCATTTGACCATGATTGAAGTGGGAGATATCGCACGTTATGTGAGCTTTCAAGATAGCCCAAAGGTAACGTTACCGTCGGCTTATGGTGATTTTGAGCTTCGCTTGTTTGAAGATGAGAAAAAACGTGAGCACCTCTTGTTATCAAAAGGTGACCTGACGTCTGATGAACCACTGTTAGTTCGTTTGCATTCGGAATGTTTGACAGGTGATGTTTTAGGCTCTTTACGTTGTGATTGTGGTGAGCAGCTGCACGCAGCGATGAAGAAAATTGATGAGGCTGGACGCGGAGCGATTTTATACCTTCGCCAAGAAGGACGTGGCATTGGGCTTAAAAATAAGCTCAAAGCTTATCAGTTGCAAGAAAAAGGAGTTGATACCTATGATGCCAATCTTGAGCTTGGTTTTGCGCCAGATGAGCGTGATTACCAGATTGCAACAGACATCTTGTCCTTTTTGAACATTAAGCAAATCAAGCTTTTAACTAACAATCCTGACAAGCTAGAACAGCTTGAAAAATCTGGTATCGAGATTGTCGAACGCTTGCCGTTGCAAATTCCAGCGCACGTTGAAAATCGTGCTTACTTGCAAACCAAACAAGAAAAATTTCATCATTTATTACACATCGTTTAAGGAGAAAAATCATGACAACATTTGAAGGAAAATTTATCGGAAAAGATGTCAAAATTGCTATCGTCGTTGCACGCTTTAATGAATTTATTACCTCAAAATTATTAGGCGGAGCAATGGACGGCTTGATTCGTAACGAAGTAGCTAAAGAAGCTATTGATGTTTACTGGGTTCCAGGTGCTTTTGAAATTCCATTTATGACGAAAAAAATCGTTACAAGTGGAAAATACGACGGTGTTATCACACTTGGTAGCGTTATTCGTGGGTCAACTAGTCATTACGATCTTGTTTGTAATGAAGTAGCTAAAGGTATCGGGCAAATCAATCTCACAAGTGACATTCCAGTCATGTTTGGCGTGATTACGACAGAAGATATTGAGCAAGCCATCGAACGCTCAGGCTCAAAAGCAGGAAATAAAGGTAGTGAATGCGCACAAGGTGTGCTTGAAATGATTAACCTAGCAAAACAACTCTAAACCAAACGTGATAGATAGCAAAAAGCTGAGCAAGAACGCTCAGCTTTGTTTTTACCTTAGATATAGGTTAGAGTATATAAGTTAACTAGACTATTGGACTGTTTTTCTTAATTGATTTAGTAAATTTACAGAAAATCGACGCAAATAATTTTTCTGTTTCAAATTTTAAAAGTATTGAAAAGTCATTGCCTACTGCTTAAAAATTGACTATACTGATAGCCAAGATTAAACAGTTATGTTTTTTCTGTCACATTAAAAATGTCACATGGGTTGTTTTCTACTGTTCAAAGTATGAAATCAGAGGAACTTTCAAAGGGAGAATTTTATGAAAAAAACAGTAACCTATTTAGCTTTAGCCGCAACGAGCGTTTTATTTCTAACTGCTTGTAGTAATAATAATCAAGAATCTACAAATACATCAAGTTCATCAAATGTATCGACGTCATCAAATTTATCTTCTTCTACAAGTAGTTCATCAGAGACGACAGGTGGAGGATTTGTAACTTATTCAGACGGAAGTCAGATTACAGTTGGAGATGGTGGTGCTTTTGAGGTAACTCTATCAGACGGAACGCTTATCACGTATAATACAGACGGGAGTTATGTTATCATTGAATCAGACGGTAGTAATATTTCAAAAGCCTCTGATGGTTCGTATGCAATTGTCTTGGCATCAGGAACAAATATTGCTTATCAATCATCAGGAACATATGTCATTACCGAAGCAACAGGAAATATTGAAACAGGAAATAACTCTGATACTTTAGACGACTATCTTGAAGAAAATGACTATCCTACATTGTCGGAATACGATGAGCAAGTACAAGATATTGTTGATTATGTGAATGAGAATTCGTAAATTAAACATATAGAAATAACATTTTTAATGTGGAGAGACGGCTTTTCGAAAGCTGTCTTTTTATTGTTTACATTAAATTATCTGATAAATAGAATCTCCACTGTGAGAGTGAATTTAGTATACAGGTTAACCTCTTCCTCATACGATAATTTGGCGTATCAGACCGTTTTTATGACTATAGCTAGTTAAAAAGAAACAATAAGTTTTTTACACTATACCAAAATATATCTTACCAATGGTTAGTACCTGCTTTGTTTTTATACATTTCGTCATTCTCATTTCAAATTTGCCCAAGCAGTTTGAATGGCGGCAATTTCCTCTTTGAACTGTGATTTGTTCGTTTTCAGATAGGCAAGGTAAAAATCAATCTGTGCTGTTTCGTCGGTAATCAGCATTTCTAAACGGCGATTGTGGACTTGGCTTTCGCGCGTGAGCTGCGTAATATTGGTTGTGAAATACGGCAAACTCGAATAGCGCCTAATTTCATTGAAATCATCAACTTCATCTTGGTAAATGAATTTCGCATTTGGAATATTGTCCTCGATAATTTGTTGCCAAATACCAATGTCGCGAAGAACCACGAAACTAAAACCAGCCATTTCTTGAAACGTCGTTTCGGTTTTATTAGCTGGGACAACCATGGCATCACTGTTAACACGTAAACTTTCCGTGCCGACATAAAGTGATTCGATGTCATCTGTTTGAATTTCTTGGTGCGTGAAAATGAGCTGATAATCTTGAGAAAGCAATTTAGCAATAACTTCATTTTCAGAAAGTAAATCATTATCAATGCTAATATGCTCGGATCCCACATCTTCGGCAATGTAAAGCGGACCAGGAGCTACCGAACCTAATCGTATTTTTCCTGAATGTTTCTCAAAATCTTGGATATGCTTGATGAAGGCTTGCTTGGCTTCTAGTAATTTTTCAGCTTCTTTGGCAGCTAATTGACCTGTTTCCGTTAAGCTAATGCGATTAGGAGTTCGTTTGAATAAAGTTACTCCGAGTTCGTTTTCGAGTTTTTGCATGCCTCGTGTGACCGTTGGCTGAGTGACCATGAGATGTTCTGCTGTGGCAGAGAGCGTACCATATTTGGCAAAAGCAACGAGGGCTTCTAAGAGGTAGTCATCAATCATGAATACTCTCCTTTCTGATTATCATACGTTACAAGTATGCTACCACAGAAGCTGAGCTATTTTCAAATAAAAAGTAACACTAAACCAGTATACGTAAAACGCATACTAGCTTAGCACATAAGTAATGTACTTTTGAGCCATTTAGACGTAAAATGTAGGCATAAAAAAGAACGAGGTAAAAATAATGACAGAAACAATTACTTTAAATGATGGCAATCGTATTCCAGCAGTTGGGTTTGGTGTTTTCCAAATTCCAGCAGA
Source organism: Streptococcus gallolyticus subsp. gallolyticus DSM 16831 (assembly GCF_002000985.1). Classification (NCBI taxonomy): domain Bacteria; kingdom Bacillati; phylum Bacillota; class Bacilli; order Lactobacillales; family Streptococcaceae; genus Streptococcus; species Streptococcus gallolyticus. The sequence goes on from NZ_CP018822.1 coordinate 776,305, forward strand.
CGGTTCGACCTATACAGCTGTTAAGGAAGCCTTAGAAGTTGGTTACCGTCATATTGACACAGCGCAAGCTTATTTTAACGAAAAAGAAGTCGGACAAGCTATCAAAGATTCAGGCATTCCACGTGATGAAATCTTTGTCACTAGTAAACTTTGGATTCAAGATTATGCTTACGAAACTGCTAAAGCAACCATTGATGCAACCTTGGAAAAAATGGGGCTTGATTACCTTGACCTCTACCTGCTTCACCAACCTTATGGCAAAGTCGAAGAAGCTTGGAAAGCTCTAGAAGAAGCCAAAGCAGCTGGTAAAATCAAATCAATCGGTGTGTCAAACTTCACGCCAAACTTTTGGAATCAATTTGTTCCACATTTCAATACGATTCCAGCTGTTAACCAAGTAGAGTTCAACCCCTATTTCCAACAAAAAGCTCTACGTGACTTGCTTGCAAAGGATGATGTTAAAATCGAAGCTTGGGCACCACTCGGACAAGGAAATAAAGACTTATTTGCCGAACCAATCATCACAGCCTTGGCTAACAAATATGGCAAAGATGCTGGGCAAATTATTTTGCGATTTGAAGTGCAAGAAGGTATCATCGTCTTGCCAAAATCAACCAAGAAAGTTCGTATGGTATCAAACAAAGAACTCTTTGATTTTGAATTGACCACTGAAGAAATGGCAGAGCTTCGTGCCCTTGACAAAGGAAAAGGTGCTCATGACCCAGACGCACCAGGTGTTGGAGACTGGCTACTTTCTAACTATGATGTTCATGCTAATGATTAATGGCTCTTTCAGCTCCCTAGCGGAGCTGTTTTTTTATTTAAAAACAATTATACGCCAACTGCATACTAGCATAGAAAAGAAGTAATTTTAAAAGAAGCAGTAGCATTTTATAATAAAATCATCAAGAAAATGATTAACCAAAGGAGAAAAAATAATGATTCAACAACCTACAATAACACTTAATAACGGCGTTAAAATGCCCATGGTCGGCTTTGGTGTTTTCCAAATTCCTGACCCAGATGTTTGTCAAAAAGCTGTCGAAGAAGCCATCAAAACAGGCTACCGTTTAATCGACACCGCAGAAGCTTATGGCAACGAAGAAGCCGTCGGCAAAGCTATCAAAGCTTCAGGTGTTCCGCGTGAAGAACTCTTTATCACAACAAAAGCTTTCATTCAACACATTAATTACGAAGGTGCCAAGGAGGCTTTTGAAGAATCGCTGCGCAAACTTGATACTGATTACATCGACCTTTATTTGCTTCACCAACCCGTGGGCGATACTTTTGGGGCATGGCGTGCGCTGGAAGAACTTTACAAAGACGGAAAAATTCGTGCCATTGGTGTATCAAATTTCGAAGATGGCCAATTAGCTAACCTTGCTATTTTCAATGATGTCATTCCTGCTGTAAATCAGATTGAACTTCATGTCTTTAATCAAAAAGATGATTCTGTCGCTTACCAAGCGTCTAAAGGTGTTCAAGTTGAAAGCTGGGGTGCTTTTGCTGAAGGACGATTTGATGTCTTTAACAACCCTGTTCTAAAAGCTATCGCTGATAAATACGGCAAAACAACAGCACAAGTGATGCTTCGCTGGCAATTACAACGTGGTATCGTTAGCTTATCAAAATCGGCCAAACCAGAACGTATCCGCCAAAATTTTGATATTTTTGACTTCGAATTATCTGACGACGACATGGCACAAATCAAAACACTCAATACGAATACAACTGTCTTTGCAGACCACCACGAAGCCGCAACGTTTGAACTCCTAGCGGGTTTTGTCGGAAAATCGTTTTAAAATAGAGGAAAATTGTTATGGTCGAAGTAGTACAAAAATTATCAGAGAAAATCTTAGCTGCAATTCAGACAGGAAATTTACAAACAGTAGATAGTCTCATCTCAAATAATGCTGTATTTGTACACATGGGTGTTTGCCTTGATAAAAAAGGTGAATTTGAAGCTATTGAGAAGGGCTTAATTGCAGTCAAAAAGATTGATGTTGCTGAAGAAAAAACGATTCTTAGCGGAGCAACAACCATTATTCTTAGAAAATTGCAATTAACAGCAGTAGTGCAAGGAAATGAAGTGACCAATCCTTTTGTTGTTGCGGAAACGTACACCAAAGACAATGTAGGAAATTGGTTGCTGATGTCAACGACCTATACTCGTATCGCTATCGACTACGACGATTATCATATTTAGTAGAAAATTCGTTATCAATCAAGAAGGTCATATTACTATGGCTTTTTCCTTTATTATAGGGTTTTTACTGCCACCTCATTTTGAAAAAATGTTATAATGATGAAGGAATTTAAGAAGAAAGGTGGGCTGCTATGGCAATTACAAAAGAAATGTTAGGCGACCGTTTGACTTGGGTGGCAATTGATTCTGATAAGATTAGTCAAACATCTAACTTGTATGCTGAATATGGCATTGATGAAGAATTGATTTCTTATGCCTTGGATAGAAATGAACGTGCGCATATGGAGTATGATTGGCAAACCGAAACCATGATTATCATTTACAATGTGCTAAATCGAACCAAAGAAGATAATCATTACGAGACAATTCCGATAACTTTTGTCGTTCGGGGTGACCAGTTAATCACGATTTTTAATTCAGATAATGCCTACATTGTTGATTTAATGCGACATTATTTACAAAGACGTCCTGATGTTTCCATTTATAAATTCCTTTTTATGAGTTTATTTCTTATCGCGGAAGCGTATTTCCCATATTTGGAAGAAATGGATAAAAGCACCAGTCAATTAAATCGTCGTTTACGTCAACGGACCACCAAGAAAGATTTGCTAGGGCTTTCTGATATTGAAACAGGAATGGTTTACCTCGTTTCTGCCTCTAATCAAAACGTCATTCTTCTTGAACAACTTAAAGGTCAAGCTTTTTATAAGCAACTAAATAATATTGAAAAAGAGCAATTGGAAGATTCGCTGATTGAAGCACGCCAATTATCCAGCATGACACAGGTCAATGCGCAAGTCTTACAACAATTATCAGGAAGCTATAACAACATTTTGAACAATAATCTAAATGATAATATGACAACATTGACGATTATATCAGTTGTTTTAGCAGTATTTGCAGTTATTACTGGATTTTTCGGAATGAATGTGCCTTTGCCATGGATAAATGATAAACACGCTTGGGTAACTATTATTGTGATTTGTATTGTCCTTTGGCTTCTCATTGTGGCACTTTTACGTTATATGATATACCGAAAATCTTAATATAAAGGGAGAAAATTTATGTCTGAAATGTCAAAAGAGCGGTTGGTTGCCTTTACGGATGCTGTTCTGGCTATCATTATGACCATTTTGGTTTTGGAATTAGAACGTCCATCAGAATTAACATGGTTAGCCTTGTGGGAGTTAAAAACCAACTTTTTTGCCTACACCATTTCCTTTTTCTGGCTGGGAACAATGTGGGTCAATATGCACAGAGCTTGGGACAATGTTGAAAAAGTCAATAACCGCTTGGTTTGGATTTCCATGCTTTTGTTGTTTTTCTCATCATTTTTCCCTTACACAACCTCTTTAGTGGCTAGTGATTTTAACAGTTCAGTAGCACAAATTGTCTATGGTGCTATTGTTATGCTCGTTTCTTTCACTAATGTTTGGATGTATTCAGAATTAACCAATGTTGCTACCACAAATGAAGCAGAAGCAGCTGCAAGAAGCCATAATAATTGGATGCGTTGGGACATTGCTATAAAAGTTATTGGTATGCTATTGAGCATGACCGTTTTTCCACAAGCCATGATGTGGGCTGTACTTTTTACCGCTGTTGTCATCGTTGTCCCAAGGTCAATTTAAAAAACACGCTACAAACGTGTTTTTTTGTTTTATCTCTTAACTAAGAAAAGTTTTCCTTGTGTCGGAATGATAATAGCTAGCGCTAAAATAACGAAAATCAAGGTTAACAGCCCAGCTGTTCCGTTAACGGTGAATGAATACCAATAAGGCGACATTCCTTTTGGCGCATAACTTCCCCAGAAAATAAAGCCAGCGACGAAATGCCAAAAATAGCGGACAAAGACAGCTAAGATAGCACCACCTGTCGCGTAAAATAAAGCACGTCCTTTATTGTCCTTGGCAAGAGCATTTTGAAAAGGAACAGTAAAAATACCAGCTAAGCCCATGGAAACAAAGGCAACGATGTATTCGATAAGCACTTGTGATAAGGCTAAATACCACACTTTACCAAGGATAAAATGTAGTAAGCCCCAAATCAGCCCAGCCAATACGCCATATTTTGTGCCACGACGTAGTGCAAAGAGGACTAAGGGAATAGCTCCAAACGACGGTGTGAACCAGCTTGCAAAATCTGGAATGTAAGATAAAGCCATGGCTAAAGCAGCTACTAAAGCTGTTTCAATCAAAGCAGACAGTTGAGAATTTTTTGATGACATAAATAAAAGCTCCTTTTGATACAAAGGAGCTTATTTTTCTGATAATATGTGCAATGATATTCAAAACAAAGTTTAAAACGGTCATGTCACAATCCCTACGCTCGTACTAACGAGATCAGGTTATCAGGATTTCGCAAATGCGATCTCAGCCAGAGGCACTCCTTTGTGAATCTAATTGCTTATAGTCTAGCATGAAAGAAAGTTTCTTGTCAAGCTTAGTTTTCATGCTTTTTGAAAATTATCACACATTTCCAAAATTGGCTCAGACTAGAGACCATAATTGTAATCATCATCTTGCATGGCTTCAACAGAACCAAGGAGATAACCATTTCCGACTTGACTAAAGAAATCGTGATTAGACGTTCCTGTTGAAATACCGTTCATGACAATAGGGTTAACGTCGTTAGCAGTATCTGGGAAAAGTGGATCTTGCCCCAGATTCATCAGGGCTTTATTGGCGTTGTAGCGCAAGAATGTCAATACTTCATCAGTCCAACCAACACCGTCATACAGCGATTTGGTATAATTTTCCTCATTTTCGTAAAGTTGATAAAGTAAATCATACATCCACTCACGAAAATTGTCTTGTTCTTCTTCAGATAATTCATTGAAACCAAGTTGGAATTTATAGCCAATGTAAGTGCCGTGAACAGATTCATCACGGATAATCAATTTGATAATTTCAGCAACGTTTGCCAATTTATTGTTGCCAAGATAATAAAGTGGTGTGAAAAATCCAGAATAGAAGAGGAAAGTTTCTAGGAAAGTAGAGGCAACTTTCTTTTGCAACGCATCCCCATTTTCATAAATATCATTGATGATTTTTGCCTTTTTTTGCAGGTAGTCATTGCTATTTGTCCATTCAAAAATGGCTTCAATTTCAGATTTTGTGTTAAGTGTTGAAAAAATAGAGGAATAAGATTTGGCATGAACTGACTCCATGAATTGAATGTTATTCAGAACAGCTTCCTCATGGGGGGTTCTGACGTCCGCACGAATCGCTTCGACGCCAGATTCAGATTGCATGGTATCTAGCAAAGTTAATCCGCCAAAGACTTTTCCGACAAGGTCTTTTTCCTCGGCTGACAATTTACGCCAATCATCAAGGTCATTTGATAACGGAATACGTGTATCAAGCCAAAATTGCTCCGTCAACTTTTCCCAAGTTGATTTATCAATGATGTCTTCAATCTCATTCCAATTAATGGCTTCATAATAAGTTTGTGACATTTATATTCTCCTAAAAGTGATTAAGAAAGCCAGCCAAACGACTGGGATTTCAGAAATAGTATTTAAATTTTTAAGATTGTTTTTTTCCATGGAGTAAGCTAACCTAGCAAGGTATTTTGTCAAGAGTGAAAGTTACCCCAATGCTAACATCTTTTTGAATTCCTAAGCGAAAGTAGTTACTGCTTTGATTTTAGTTTTTGTAGAACAAGGACAAGTTTTCTAATCATGAATTACTAACAGCCGTTTACTGCAACGTGTCAATAAGCAAGCCGATTTGTTAAAGTGAATATTGTCTTGTTCATGTTTAACAGTACACAAATCAAAGTTACGCCACGTAATTAATCGACTCGATACTAGCCGATTAATGGAGTTGTAAGTGAGTTAGCCATTTCGCTATAACGTTTGTTGTCTTGTTACTGGGTTCTGCAGAGACAAATCCAAGTGTTCGATAAATGACTCAATAATAATCATTTGGTGAAGTTAGTAAGTGAACTAGGCAAACTGCCATAGCGGTTGCCGTCTTGTTATTAGGTCCTTTAGACAAATCCAAGTGTTCGATAAGTTACGACACGAAACCAAATGACTCGATAATAGTCATTTGGTGAAGTTAGTAAGTGAACTAGGCAAACCGCCATAGCGGTTGCCGTCTTGTTATTAGGTCCTTTAGGACCAATAACAAGTGTTCAGTTAAATCACGCAGCTTTCGCATTGGTTTGAGCCGACTTCATCACCGTCATCGGTAAAGGTACGGATGTAGTAGATTGATTTAATGCCTTTATTAAAAGCGTAATGGCGCAGGATAGACAGGTCACGAGTGGTTTGTTTACTTTGCGTTTTCCATTCATAGAGACCTTGCGGAATATCGCTGCGCAAAAAGAGCGTTAGTGACAATCCTTGGTCAACGTGTTCAGTCGCCGCCGCATAAACATCAATGACTTTTCGCATATCCATATCATAAGCAGAAGTGTAATAAGGAATAGTATCTGTCGATAAACCAGCAGCTGGGTAATAAATCTTACCAATTTTCTTTTCCTGACGTTCCTCAATACGTTGCGTAATCGGGTGAAGCGACGCAGAAACATCATTAATGTAAGAAATGGAACCATTTGGAGCAACTGCTAGACGATTTTGGTGGTAAAGTCCGTCTGTTATCACAGCATCGCGGAGCTTAGCCCAATCCTCACCGCTTGGAATAAAATGTTCTGCAAAGAGTTCTTTCACACGGTCAGATTTTGGAATAAATTCACCTGTAATGTATTTATCAAAGTAGCTTCCGTCAGCGTATTTTGAGTTTTCAAAACCTACAAATGTTTGCTGACGTTCACGAGCGATATGATTTGATTCCACCAAAGTCCAATAATTCATTAACATAAAGTAAATATTGGTAAATTCAATGGATTCTGGGCTACCATAATGAATGTGGTGTTGAGCTAGGAAGGTATGAAGCCCCATAGCACCAAGTCCAAAGGTATGCGCTTGTTCGTTGCCATGCTTGATTGTTGGCACAGCTTCAATAGATGAGGTGTCTGAAACAAAAGTCAAAGCGCGTGTCATGGCTTTGATAGAACGTCCAAAATCAGGTGAAGTCATCATATTAACCACATTTGTTGAGCCCAAATTACATGAAATATCAGTTCCCATTTTGACAAATTCTTGAGCGTCGTTAATCACGCTAGGGGTTTGAACCTGAAGCACTTCTGAACAAAGATTTGACATGATAATTTTACCGTCAATTGGATTGGTACGATTAGCTGTATCAATATTGACCACATAAGGGTAACCAGATTCTTGTTGTAATTTCGAAATTTCAGTTTCCAAATCACGTGCTCTAATTTTGGTTTTGACGATATTTGGGTTAGCAACCATTTTGTCATACTCAGCCGTAATATCAACATAGCTATAAGGCACGCCGTATTCACGCTCAACACTATATGGGCTAAAGAGATACATCTCTTCGTTATTGCGAGCCAATTCGTAAAATTTATCAGGTACGGTGATACCAAGAGAGAGAGTTTTGACACGGATTTTTTCGTCAGCATTCTCTTTTTTGGTTGATAGAAATGCCATGATATCTGGGTGGAAAACATCAAGGTAAACAGCACCAGCTCCTTGACGTTGCCCCAGTTGGTTAGAATATGAAAAACTATCTTCAAAGAGCTTCATGACAGGAACAACACCAGAAGCTGCCCCTTCATAACCCTTGATAGGAGCGCCAGCCTCACGTAGATTTGAAAGGCTGATACCAACACCCCCACCGATACGGGACAATTGTAGCGCTGAATTGATAGAACGCCCAATCGAATTCATATCGTCAGTTACTGAAATGAGAAAACAAGAGACGAATTCACCACGGCGACTACGACCAGCATTTAAAAAGGAAGGTGTAGCAGGTTGATAGCGTTGATGAATCATTTCAGTTGCCAAATCACGTGCCAATTCTTCATTACCATCAGCAAAATAAAGAGCGTTAAAAAGAATACGGTCTTCGATACTTTCAAGATAATATTTACCGTCATTTGTCTTTAAAGCATATTGCTGATAAAACTTATAGGCGGCCATGAAAGATTTAAAACGAAATCCTTGCGCTTGCAAGTCCTTAGCCAAACTTTCAATAAAATCTGGCGTATATTTGCTGATAAATTCTGACTCGATATAATCATTGTCAATCAAATAGTTGATTTTATCAATAATCGTGTCAAAAGCCATTGAATTTGGAATGACATTTTCACGAAAGAAAGCTCTAAGGGCTTCTTTATCTTTATTAAGAGGAATTTGTCCATTCACAGGACGGTTAATTTCATTATTAAGGCGAAAATAAGAGACATCGCCGAGATTTTTTAGACTCATAAAGTAAGATACCAACGCTCATTAATTGAAGTGTGGTAACTCCTTTCTAATTTAATATAGAAGGTTTAGATAATTTCTTTTAATTTTGCAGGTTGAAAGCCAGAAAAAATAATGTCACCTGCTTTAACGACTGGCGCAGCAGAGAAGCCAAGGTCTTTTACGTAATCAATCATATCAGGGCGTTCGTCAATGTTGATTTCTTGGTAATCAGCTCCCTCTTTATCCAAGAGTTTTTTTGTCATTTTGCACTGCATACAGTTATTTTTTGAAAAAATTGTGATTTTATTAGCCATTAGGGCATCCTCCTAAAAAATATTTCCTTATGGGAAACTCAATGTTCATTTAGAATAACCAAAATTAGTCAAAAAAGCAAGAAATATCTCTCGAAAAAACACAATATATAGTATTTAAAAATAATATCACACACAAAATATTGTAAAACCAAGCTTTTTAGAAATGCTAAAGTTTTATATTACATTCTATGTTATAAAACCTAACATAGGATTGTGAATTATACTTGACTAAATATTCTGAAAGTTGTATAATTAAAAAACCATTATTATATTTCGGGGGTCTGTACATGACAGAATTTTTATCAAAGTTTTCCTTCAAAGATGGTGAGTATTCGTATTTTAATCTTGAAGAAGCGGTTTCTCATTATGGAGGAGATATCAAGAAAATCCCTTACACTATTCGTATATTACTTGAAAGTTTACTCAGAAAGTATGATGGTGTAGATGTTACAAAAAATCACATTGAAAATTTAGCAACTTACAATCCTAAAAAAACAAGCGGAGAAGTTCCATTCAAACCAAGTCGTGTCATCTTACAGGATTTCACAGGAGTTCCTGTTGTTGTTGACCTTGCGTCAATGCGTGATGCCATTGTTGCCAACGGTGGAGATGCTGAACTTATTAATCCAGAAATTCCAGTTGATTTGGTTATTGACCACAGTGTCCAAGTTGATTTCTTTGGCTGTGACACAGCGTTAGAAGATAATATTAACCTTGAATTTAAACGTAACAATGAACGTTATGAATTTTTGAAATGGGCAGAAAAATCATTTGATAACTACCGTGCGGTGCCACCTGCAACTGGTATCATTCACCAAGTTAACATTGAATTCCTTAGTGATGTTGTCATTGAAAAAAATGGCATGCTTTATCCAGATTCAATGTTTGGTACTGATAGCCATACAACAATGATTAATGGTATTGGTGTTCTTGGTTGGGGTGTCGGAGGTATCGAAGCAGAAGCAGCGATGCTTGGTGAAGCGTCATTCTTCCCAGTTCCAGAAGTTATCGGTGTTCGTTTGACAGGTAAACTTCCTAAAATTGCAACCGCTACCGATTTAGCCCTTAAAGTGACACAAGTTCTTCGTCAAGAAAAAGTTGTTGGTAAATTCGTTGAATACTTTGGTGACGGTTTATCAAATCTTAGCCTTGCCGAACGTGCAACTATTGCCAATATGGCACCAGAATACGGTGCAACTTGCGGCTATTTCCCAATTGATGATGAAACGCTTAATTATATGCGTTTAACAAACCGTAAAGAAGACCATATTGCTTTAACAAAAGAATACGTCAAACACAATAATCTTTTCTACGACCCAGAGCATCAAGCGGAATACACTAAAGTCGTTGAAATTGATTTATCAACAATTTCACCAAGTATTTCTGGACCAAAACGTCCACAAGATTTGATTGATTTGACACAAGCCAAACAAACTTTCCAAGAAAGCTTAGTTCGTGAAGCTGGTGTTCAAGGCTTTGGTTTGACAGCTGATGAAATCAATAAAAAAGCAACCGTTCATTTTGATGACCAAGATATTGAGATTCAAACAGGACACGTGGCTATCGCAGCTATCACATCATGTACAAATACCTCAAACCCTTACGTCTTGATGTCAGCTGGTTTGCTTGCGAAAAATGCTGTTGAACGTGGTTTGCGCGTAGCTCCAACAGTTAAAACATCACTTGCTCCAGGGTCTAAGGTGGTTACAGGTTACCTACGTAATTCTGGTTTGCAAACTTACTTAGATACACTTGGCTTTAACATTGTCGGTTATGGTTGTACGACATGTATCGGTAACTCAGGTAGCCTTCGTCCAGAAGTGGCAGAAGCTATTACAGAGACAGACTTGTTAGCATCTGCTGTTTTATCAGGTAACCGTAACTTTGAAGGACGTGTTAATCCACTTGTCAAAGCAAACTTTCTTGCTAGCCCACCACTTGTTGTGGCATATGCACTTGCTGGAAACACAAATATTGATTTAACAACAGAACCGCTTGGCTTTGACCAAAATAATGCACCTGTTTACCTTAAAGACATCATGCCAACAAATGACGAAGTGGCAGAGTATGTCAATAAATACGTAACGCGTGAATTATTCGAGCAAGAATATGAGCATGTCTTTACAGACAGCGAAAAATGGAATCAAATTCCAACAGAAGAAAGTAAGATTTACCATTGGAATGAATCGTCAACTTATATCCAAAATCCACCATATTTTGACAATCTAGGTGATGATTTAGCGATTAAACCATTGAAAAATCTTAAGCCATTAGCCAAATTTGGTGATAGCGTGACAACTGACCACATTTCACCTGCTGGTAATATTGCTAAAAATAGCCCAGCTGCTAAGTATTTAGATAATCATGGTGTTGATTACGTTGACTTCAACTCATATGGTAGCCGTCGTGGTAATCACGAAGTCATGATGCGTGGAACATTTGCCAATATTCGTATCCAAAACCAATTAGCAGACGGTAAAATTGGCGGTTACACAAAATACAACGGCGAAATCATGCCAATTTATGACGCTGCTATGCATTATAAAGAAGATAATGTCGATACTTTAGTCATTGCAGGTAAAGATTATGGTATGGGGTCTAGTCGTGACTGGGCTGCCAAAGGTTCTAACCTTCTTGGGGTTAAAGCTGTTTTGGCTGAAAGTTTTGAACGTATTCACCGCTCAAATCTTGTCATGATGGGTGTATTACCATTGCAATTTTTAGAAGGTGATACAGCAGAAAGCCTTGGTTTAACTGGTCTTGAAACATACGATATTAATCTTTCAGAAAATCCTGGTATTCACGATGTTGTTGATGTTGTAGCTCGTGATGACTCAGGTGAAAAACACTTTAAAGCCATGGTACGTTTTGATGCCGACGCTGACATTCGTTACTATAAAAACGGCGGTATCTTACCAATGGTTGTTAGAAAGAAATTGGAGGAAGCATAATCTATGACAGGAGGAAGCGGATTAAAAGATTTAATAGCTTGTAATACCCATATTAGTTCAATTATTGATGATAATTTATCTTACGCAGGTTATAATATTTCTGAATTAATGGATAACGATGCTAGTTTTGAAGAAGTGATTTACCTTCTTTGGAACTTGCACTTGCCAAATAAAGCAGAGTTTGATAGTTTTGTTAAAGAACTTCGTGAAAATTATGCTATTAGCGATGCGGTTGAACAATGTATTTTGATTCAGTCGCGCAGCCATTTACACCCAATGAGCGTGCTTCGTTCAACAGTTAGTTTGCTTGGTGTGTATAATGTCAATGCTGAAGATAATTCTGAAGAAGCAACATACGAACAATCTATTCAATTAATGGCTAAAATGCCAACGATTATTGCAACTTTTGCGCGTTTACGTGACGGAAAAACACCAGTTGCTCCACGTGAAGATTTAGGATTTGCAGCGAATTTCCTTTACATGTTAAACGGCGAAGAGCCAACACCATTGCAAGTAAAAGCTTTAAATCGTGCCTTGGTTTTACATGCTGACCATGAATTAAATGCGTCAACATTCGCAGCGCGTGTCTGTGCGTCAACATTGGCTGATATTTATTCTTGTGTGACAACTGCAATTGGTACGCTTAAAGGACCACTTCACGGGGGTGCTAATGAACGTGTCTTTGACATGTTAACTGAAATTCGTGAAATGGGTGATACCAAAGCGTATTTGAAAGAAAAATTGGATTCGCAAGAAAAAATCATGGGCTTTGGTCACCGTGTTTATAAAACACAAGACCCACGTGAAAAATATTTGCGTGAAATGGCACAAGCTCTTACCGAAGGTACTGAAAACGAAGTGTGGTTCAACTTGTCACGTGAAATTGAAGATTACATGAAACACACTAAAGGGCTTATCCCAAATGTCGATTTCTATTCGGCAACGGTTTACCATGTTCTTGGTATTGATAGTTCGATTTTTACCCTTATTTTTGCAATGAGTCGTGTATCAGGCTGGATTGCTCATATTCAAGAACAACAAAAAAATAACAAATTGATTCGACCACGTTCTCATTATACTGGAGAGCTCGGTTTGAAATACACACCACTTGAAGAACGCTAAAAAGCCTTAGAAAGGAAAAACGAGAAAAATGGCAGATAAAATCATTTTAGAAAATGGTCACTTGACTGTTTCTAACAATCCAATCATCCCTTTTATTGAAGGGGATGGCGTTGGACGTGACATTTGGAAAAATGCGCGTGCTGTCTTTGATGCAGCGATTGAAAAAGCTTACCAAGGTCAGAAAAAAGTTGAATGGCTTGAGATTTTGGCTGGTAAAAAAGCGCATGAAGCAACAGGAGAATGGTTACCAGAAGCAACTCTTGAAACGATTAAAGAAGATTTGGTCGCTATCAAAGGTCCACTAGAAACACCAGTTGGTGGTGGGATTCGTTCACTAAATGTTGCCCTTCGTCAAGAATTGGATTTATACGCTTGTGTGCGTCCTGTTCGTTATTTTAAAGGGATTGAAAGCCCACTTAAAGAACCAGAAAAAACAAGCATTACTATTTTCCGTGAAAATACGGAAGATATTTATGCAGGCATCGAGTGGAATGCTGGCACAGAAGAAGTGAAAAAAGTCATTGATTTCTTGCAAAATGAAATGTCTGTCAGCAAGATTCGTTTTCCTGAAACAAGCAGTATCGGAATCAAACCTATCTCACAAGAAGGTAGTGAACGTTTGATTCGCTCTGCGATTGAATACGCTCTTGCTAACAATTTGACTAAAGTTACTCTTGTTCACAAAGGAAATATTCAAAAATTCACAGAAGGTGGCTTCCGTAGTTGGGGTTATGACCTTGCAAAACGTGAATACGCTGATGAATTAGCCAGCGGAAAATTGGTGATTAATGACATTATTGCCGATAATTTCTTGCAACAAATTTTGCTTAATCCTGAAAAATTTGATGTTGTGGCTTTGACAAACCTCAATGGTGACTACGCTAGTGATGCCCTTGCTGCCCAAGTTGGTGGTATTGGAATCTCACCAGGTGCCAATATCAACTACTTGACAGGTCACGCTATTTTTGAAGCGACACACGGAACTGCACCAGATATTGCTGGTAAAGACATTGCCAATCCATGTTCTGTTCTTTTGTCTGGTTGCATGTTGTTTGATTACATTGGTTGGACAGAAGTGGCTAGCTTAATTACAGCAGCGATTGAAAAAACATTCGCTCAAGGTCAATTTACAGCTGATTTGGCGCAAGGAAAAGTAGCTTGCTCAACAAGTGAATTTGCAGCAAAACTCATTGAAAATTTGTAAAATAATAACCTAGAACAAGTCATGTTCTAGGTTTTTTGATATAATGAGAATAGTTTGAATTTTAGAAGGTTGGAGTTTTATGACATATTCATTGGCAGACATTGTCTTTTTGTTTTTTATTTATTCGTTTGTAGGCTGGCTTTGGGAGACGGTTTATTGTTCGATTAAGGATAAGAAGTTTGCTTATCGTGGTTTTTTAGTGGGACCGTATTGCCCCGTTTATGGCTTTGCAGTGACAACGGTTTTACTAGCGACAGAGCCGTTTCAGAGCAATATTTTATGGCTGTTCTTGAGTGGTTTGCTTGTAGCAACAGCATTTGAATACGTTGCAGGCTGGCTGTTAGAGACGGTCTTTCATATGAAATTATGGGACTACAGTCAGGAGTTTGGTAATATTCAGGGACGTATTGCACCGCGGATATCACTTTTCTGGGGATTTGGAATTGTTGTTCTCGTTGAATTTATTCAACCAGGAGTGATGTGGCTAATTAATCACCTGAATGATTGGGTAGCATTGGGTATTGTTGTTGTGATGACAGCAGATTTGATTTGGACAGTTGTTGATACGGTGAAATTCCAACAAGCTGCTATTGCTTTTGAGAAATACGTTCGTGCCGAGCAAGAAAAATTACGCGAATCAGTACGAACAGAAGTTGGTGATTTAACACAGCAAGCTGAAGTCTTTAGCAAACGTTTGGAAAATTTACGACTTCACATCAATGAAACCTTGAGAGAAAAAGGAATCGAGCCATTCCGTTTCAATCAACGTCGTATGCTTAGAAACTATAAAAATTTCCGCTTAACGACAGCCCCATTTTTGAACGAAATTCGTAAACAAACAGCTGCCTTAAAAGAAAAACGTAATGAGAAAAACAATCATTAAGATAATAAAAGCACCCTAACAGTGAGAATTCCTCTCGCCAGGGTGCTTTTTTACGTCATGTCAATGTTTTAGTTACCGTGAGGTTGGGAGCGTATTTTTTAGAATTGACAATGACTAGTCAAATAACTAACGGCATCACTGATTATGCACGACTATTATTATAAAGGTAAAGAAGCTTTTTGTAAATACTTGAAAATAAATGAAAAAAATTTCTTTTTAAAAAGGGCTTGACCTGGAACGCGTTTCATAAATTATACTTTAGTCAAATCAAACAAGCGAGGTAAAAAAGATGATTAAACGTATTTTTTCAGACATGGATGGAACGCTTCTTGACAATACTGGCGCAGTTTCAGAGGAAAATGTTTCTCTGATTAAATCAGCTGGCATTCCGATGACCTTGGTATCAGCTCGTGCTCCAATGGAAATGATGGCAGCGATTGAAAAATTAGATTTGACGGGTGCACAAGTTGGATTTAATGGTGGTTTGATTTATCGTGTTGACAATGGTCGTGTCCTTCCGATTCACAGTCAACCAATAGCAAAAAAAGATGTTCATACTCTTCTTGGTGCGATTCATGAGAAATTTCCAGAGATCAGTTTGTCATACTATGATTTGCATAAATGGTATTGTCATGAGATTGATAAGGGAATTCTTTTTGAGCAGAAAGTTACGCAACAAAAACCAACACGAACAATGTTGCTCAGCCATTTTTTAAAACCTAAAAAAGAGATTTATAAGTTAATGATGATTGTCTTTGATGAGAAAACGTTAACAAATCTGCAAGAATTTGTGCTATCATTAGGGATAGACACGGTTGCGGTGCAGCAATCAGGAAAACATTATTTGGAAATTACTCATACGGCAGCTAAGAAGTCAGCTGGTATTGATTATATCATGCAAAAAGAAGCTTTGAGCGAGGGAGAAACTGCGGCTTTTGGCGATGGGCACAATGATTTGTCAATGTTTGAACGGACGAGTTTTCCAATTGCAATGGCAAATGCTAGCCCAGATGTGATTGCTCAAGCTAAATTTATCACATTGGTTAACCAGTGCAATGGTGTTGGTTATGGAATTCATAAATTTTTGAGGAATGTTTAAATGGTAACAATCAGAGATATTGCAGAACGAACGGGTTATTCTAAAGCGACGGTGTCGCGCGTGCTTAACAATCATCCTTATGTGTCAGATGACGTGCGTCAAAAAATTCAAGCGGTGATAAAAGAGCTTAATTATACGCCAAATTTGGTCGCAAAAGAATTGAGTGCTGGAAAGACTAATAAAATTGCGGTTGTTATTCCTCACAATCGTCATCCCTATTTCACTCAGCTATTGAATGGTATGCTAGATGAAAGTAAGAAAACAAACCATAATTTGCTTTTACTACATTCGGGCTACAATGAACTTTCGGAACGTGAGTATTTAGAACAATTACGTGGTCGTGCTTTTGACGGGCTTATCTTTACGTCACGTGAATTGCCGATAGAGACCATTGCCTCTTATGCACAATACGGTCCCATTCTTTTATGTGAGCCACTTGACAATCCTCTTTTGAAATCAGTCTATGTTGACCGCTACCAAGCTTATAATGATCTTAATGCCTATTTAGTTGAAACGGGCATTAAATCACCAGCTTATCTTTTTACGAGAGCTGATGAAGCTAGTGCGACTTATCGGACAATGGTTTCTGTTTTAGAACATTTTCCGCAATATCAAAATTCAGCTGTTTTTAGTGGCATTTCTAATTTTCAAGACGGTTATAATTGGGCAAAACAGCTTACGCAGGATTTTGATGCAATTGTGACGAATGAGGACCAAATGGCATATGGCGTTATCAAGGCTTTTAAGGATAATGGCAGAGCTTTGCCGTTAATTATCGGGCAAGAAAATCAGCATATTAGTGAGTTGCTTGGGATTCCGTCAGTAGAGCATTATTCTTATGAACTGGGGAAATTAGCAGTACGTCAGATTTTAGCTGATGAAAATAATCCCCTTGCCATTCCGTCAAAATTCATTCGACGTTAGCGCCAAAAGAAATCAGAAAAATTCTCGGAGACTTGCCAATGGAAAATCAAAAAATTGCAGAAAATCTTAATATCCTTGGTCAATTTTGTGGCAAAAGAGATGTTGAGGAACTTAATCAGAAAAACTTGCATGAAAAATATGGAATAGAAAAAGCAGATGTTATGGTTCTTTTTGGTGGTAGCATTCTTGCTGGCGGTGATGTACTGGCTAAGGCTATCAAAGATGATATTGCAGAGCATTATATTATTGTTGGTGGTGAAGGACATACAACAGCTACCTTGAGAGAGCAGATTCACAAAGAATACCCTTTGATTGCTGTAAATGGCTTGACAGAAGCTGAACTTTTTCAACAATATCTTTTGACTGTTTATCAAATCCAAGCTGACTATCTTGAAACCAAATCAACAAATTGTGGCAATAATATCACGAATTTGCTCAAATTAATGAAGAACAAAGGCATTGTCCACCAGAGTATCATTTTATGCCAAGATGCAACTATGCAATATCGTATGGAAGCGACATTACGAAAATACCTTTCAAAAGATACGGTAGTGATTAATTACGCTGCTTATCGAGCTTACCTGAATTACCAAGATAAACTCACCTACGCAACAAAGATTCATGGCATGTGGGATGTTGACCGCTATATCAATTTATTAATGGGTGAGATTCCAAGATTAACAGATAATGAACAAGGTTATGGACCAAATGGAAAGAATTTTCTAGCTCATGTGGATATTCCTAATAGAGTAGTAGCTGCTTTTGAAGCTCTAAAACCTATTTATGGTAATCACATCAGAAAAGCCAATCCCAAATATTCCTCAGTTTTATAAGCTATAAAATGTTTTAATTTTCAGAATATTTTGCTATAATAGAGCTACTTAATTGAGAGAAGGAGTTTATCATGGCAAAAACAATTCACACAGATAAAGCACCAGCAGCAATTGGACCTTATGTTCAAGGAAAGGTCGTTGGTAATTTCCTATTTGCTTCAGGTCAAGTGCCTTTGTCACCTGAAACTGGTGAAATTATCGGAACAACTATTCAAGAACAAACTAAGCAAGTTCTTAAAAATATTTCTGCTATTCTTGCGGAAGCAGGCACAGATTTTGACCATGTGGTTAAGACAACTTGTTTCCTTAGCGATATGAATGATTTTGTACCGTTTAATGACGTTTACGCTACGGCATTTAAGGCTGATTTTCCAGCACGTTCAGCAGTAGAAGTCGCTCGTTTGCCAAAAGACGTCAAAGTTGAAATCGAAGTCATTGCTTATCTTGACTAATTTTATTTTGGGCTTAAGCCTGAAATGGCAGCAGTTGATTTCTGCCTAGGATAACATAAAAACTCCCGCTTAGTCAGAAGCTAAGCAGGAGTTTTTTTGTATTAATTAGCGCTTGTGAGTGTTGCTTTTTGCATTTTTTTGGCAGTTGTCATCATCAAGCGAATGCGGTTTAATTGGTTAACTTCTGATGAACCTGGGTCGTAATCGATTGGAGCAATATTAGCACCCTTGTATTGACGACGAAGTTCTTTAACCATACCTTTACCAACGATATGGTTTGGCAAACAACCGAATGGTTGGAGACAGACAATATTTTTGACATCATTGTTGAGCAATTCAATCATTTCACCTGTTAGGAACCAACCTTCACCAGTATGGTTACCAATTGAAATAATCTTAGAAGCACCTTCGGCAATGTCATAGATAGACTCAATGCCTTCAAAGCGTTCAGATTTTTCAAGGGCTTTATTCATTGGTTTTTCAAGGAGATTAATGGCATCAATACCAAGCTTAGCGAAGCGTTTAGCTTTTTGGCTCATATTAAGCTCGTCAGCTTTCCAAATTTGGTTGAAAAGTGAATAATTCATAAAGCCAATAAGGTCAGGAACAACGGCTTCACCGCCTTCATTTTCAATGATAGCAACGATGTCGTTGTTAGCTGTTGGAGCGTATTTGACAAGGATTTCTCCAACGACACCGACACGAGGTTTTTGTCCGAAATCAACGGTTTCAAGGGTATCAAACTCTTTGATGATACGTTTCATGTTATGATTAAATTCAAAATATGAACCTGATCTCACATTTTTACGAGCGATTTCAAGCCATTTATCATAAAGAGCGTTAGCAGAGCCTGAAACGGCTTCATATGGGCGAACACGATAGAGCACACGTTCGAATAAATCACCATACAAAACGCTGATGAGTAGGCGTTTGACGAATGAATAAGTGAGGCTCCAACCTGGTGTTTCTTCGGTACCTTGATTTCCCATAGAAATGGAAACCACAGGAACTTGAGGGAAGCCAGCGTCTTTCAGAGCTTTACGTAGAAGTGGAATGTAGTTAGTTGCACGGCAACCACCACCAGTTTGGGTCATCATAACGCTGGTATTATCAAGGTCATATTCGCCGCTTTGAAGAGCTTCAATCAATTGACCGATAGAAATGATAGCAGGGTAGCAGGCGTCATTATGGACGAATTTCAATCCGACATCAACGGCTTTTCTGTCCATTGCAGGTAAAATGACAACGTTGTAGCCAGCGTGTTTGAAGGCTTCTTCGATAAGACCATTTTGGTGAATTGGAGAAAGCATTGGCATAAGAAGCGTGTGTGTCTTTTTCATTTCTTTAGTAAAGACAGGTTCTTTGCGTTCTTCTTCCTCATCGAATTGGCTATCAAATTGTGGTGCTTGGTTGAAAATGTGGTCAAGATTAGCTTTCTTGAATTTTTTATCACGTTCTTCAACGGCAGCTTTGAGGGAACGAAGACGAATTCGGATAGCACCGAGGTTACTACCTTCGTCAATTTTGAGCACGGTATATAGTTTGTTGTGACCACGCATGATTTCTTCGACTTGGTCAGTTGTTACCGCGTCAAGTCCGCAACCAAAGCTGTTTAGTTGAACAAGCTCAAGGTTTGGATTCTTAGAAACCACCTTGGCAGCCGCATAAAGGCGAGAATGGTAAACCCATTGGTTCACAACACGAAGTCCTGAAACTTCTTCAAGACCAGCTACCATATCTTCTGTCAAAACATGGAAGCCTTCTTGCGTGATGATATTGGCAATACCATGGTTGATTTCAGGGTCGAGGTGATATGGACGACCTGAAAGGACAATAGCCTTTTCACCTTTGAGAGCAAGAGTAGATAAGAGCTCATCAGCTTTATCTTGCAAATCTTGTTTGAAATCAGCTAGCGCTTGATAACCATGTTCAACGGCATTTTGAATATCTTCAGCTGTAATATCTTCGTATTCGCTGAAAGCTTTAATCAATGATTTTACAACAGATTCGTGGTCAGCCAAGTTAACAAATGGATGGAAATATTTCACCTCACCATTACGGATAGGGTCCATGTTTTTTTCGATAACTTCTGGGTAACTTTGAACGATTGGGCAGTTGTAGTGATTAGGTGCTTTGCTATTTTCGATTTGTTCGTAAATAACACTTGGGTAGAAAATAGCGTCAACTTTTCGGTCAATCAAACTTTGAATGTGTCCATGTACCATTTTGGCAGGATAACAAACGGTATCACTAGGAATAGTTTCAATCCCTTTTTCAAATAATTTTTTATCAGATTTTGGTGAAAGTTGAACACGGAAACCAAGGTCTGTTAAGATAGTGTGCCAAAGTGGGTAATTTTCATACATGTTAAGCACACGAGGAACACCGATAATGCCGTGTACAGCATCTCGTTTAGCAAGTGCTTTGAATTTAAAGAGTTTTTTATATTTATAATCAACAAGATTTTCTTTTTGATTGCTGCGGTCAAATTTGATTTTAGTGACTTTTTCAGCTCCGCGTTCACAACGGTTACCAGTGACAAATTTTGAGCCATCGTTGAAAATCGTAACCGTCAATGCGCAGTTATTTTCACAAAGTCCGCAACGTGTGAATTCTTTTTGGGTTGTGAAATGATCTAGTTCGTCAAGCCCCATTAAGCTTGATTTGGCACGATTATGTTCAAGTAATGTTTCGGTCATGCTTCCCTCCTTTTACTAGACTGTTGCCATTTCAACGGCAGGTGCTTGAGCGGTTTCGTCTTCGTATTTTTCTTGGGCAATAATGGCGCAGCCGTAAGCTCCCATTAGACCAGCAATACTTGGACGAACAACTTCGCGTTCACTGACCAATTCAAAGGCACGGAGCACCGCTTCATTGTAGAAAGTACCGCCTTGGACAACAATTTTTTCACCTAAATCTTCAGGACGTTTGAGTTTAATAACCTTATAAAGCGCATTTTTGATAACAGAATAAGAAAGTCCTGCAGAAATATCAGCAACAGTAGCGCCTTCTTTTTGCACTTGTTTGACTTTTGAGTTCATGAACACTGTACATTTTGAACCGAGGTCAACAGGGTGTTCAGCTAGTAAAGCAACTTGTGCAAAGTCTTTAACGTCGTATTTAAGTGATTTGGCAAAGGTTTCGATGAAAGAACCACAACCAGATGAACAAGCTTCGTTCAATTGAATACTTGAGAGGGCGCCGTCTTGAACGCTCATAGCTTTCATATCTTGCCCACCAATATCGAGAATGAAATCAACACCAGGGTTGAAGTAATTAGCGGCTTTGAAGTGAGCAACGGTTTCGACTTCACCATAGTCAACGTGCAAGGCTGCTTTAATCAAATTTTCACCATAACCTGTTACGCAAGAGCGTGCGATAAAGGCTGTGTCTGGTAATTGGCGATAAACTTCTCTAAGAATTTCGATAACATTTTCAAGTGGTTGCCCTTGGTTGTTGCCATAGTGTTGGAATAAAATGGCACCTTCGGGATCAGTCAAGACAACCTTTGAGGTTGTTGAACCCGCATCAATTCCCAGAAAGACTGGACCAAAAGCTTTGGCAATATCTTTATATTCAACACTTGCTTCATTGTGGCGAGCGCGCCAAGCGTCTAATTCAGCTTGGTCTTTGAAAAGAACATCTAGTGTATTTTTAGGAACTAGCGATTTTGAAGTGTTATTTTCAAGGTTATGAATGATTTCTGATAGTGCTAATTGCGCTTGATCTTCATCTAAGGCAGCTCCCATGGCAACGAAAAGTTGTGGATTTTCAGGGAAAATAACATTTTCTGGTTTAATATTGAGTGTCTCAATGAAACGTTGACGAAGTTCACTCATGAAGAATAGTGGTCCGCCAAGAAAGGCAATATTTCCAGAAATTTTACGCCCTGAAGCCAAACCAGCAATGGTTTGATTAACAACGGCTTGGAAAATAGAAGCTGCAATGTCCTCTTTGCGAGCCCCTTCATTAATCAATGGTTGGACGTCTGTCTTGGCAAATACCCCACAACGGCTAGCGATTGGGTAAATTGTTTCGTAGCCTTTGGCTAATTCATTAACGCCGTTGGCATCTGTTTTCAAAAGTTCTGCCATTTGGTCAATGAAAGCACCTGTACCACCAGCACATGTTCCGTTCATGCGTTGTTCAAGGGCATCTCCAAAGAATGTCATCTTAGCATCTTCACCACCAAGTTCGATAACAACATCGGTTTGTGGAATGAATTTTTCAACGGTAGTGGTAGCGGCAATAACTTCCTGAACAAATGGAATTTTTGCTACATCTGCCAACCCCATTCCCCCTGAACCTGTGATAGCAATACTGACTGTTTGGTCGCCGATTTCTGAAATAGCTTCCTTTAAAACTTTAATTGTTGCCGTTTTAACATCTGAAAAGTGACGTTCATAACGTGAGAATAATAATTGATAGTTATCGTCGAAGATGACAACTTTAACAGTTGTCGATCCGACATCTATACCTGCTTTATACATATAATAAAATACCAAAAGTGTTAGAAGGCGGTGGAAGTGAGATGAAAATCGAATTTCTTAGAAAATTTTCCCTCTTATCCACGCAAATAGGTCTTTAACACTATTTTTTCCTTTCTTTGTTTTACCTAACACAGTGTTACCCTGCCAACAATCTGTTGCTTATTCAACAAACTGTTTGCTATAATAATATTATAGCAAACAGTTTGTCAAATTCAATCGCTAATTTTTAAAGTTGTGTTGTTTAAACAACACATGTTCAACAAAGTGTTGCTTATCTCGGAGGAAAGAACCGATGAAATTTACAGATATTCGTTATTTAAGAACTGAAAAATTGATTTTTGATGCTTTTGCCAAACTGCTCAGTGAAAAACCTTACGAAAAAATTACGGTGCAAGATATTGCTGACGAAGCGATGATTAATCGTGCTACTTTTTATGCGCACTATGCGGACAAGGATGAACTCCAAAGTGGGATTCAACAGCAAGTTTTGGACCAAATGTCTGACATGATTGACGGTGCTCAAATCACAAATGGTGACCGTGTCAAGGTGAAAAGAGCCGAAAAATTATTGACTGATTTTTACCATGGTTTGGAGAAAAATTCAGCCATTGCTAAAATTGTTCTGCGTAGCATTTCGCAAGAAGTTATGCAAGAAAAATTTGGAACGCTTCTCCATGAAAAATATGATCACCTACTTGCCAAACTGAACGTTACAGAATCTGGTGAGCAAGTTCCAACAGAGTTTATCGTCGCTTACTTAACCAGTATTTTTACAGGCACTTTGCTATGGTGGATAAAATCAGATTTTTCTATGCCAGCTAAAGAATTAGCACGCTTGGTCCTAACCCTCATCAGCAATGGACACCTAACCGTCATGGGCGTTATTATTGACCGCGAGGACTAACAAAACATTAAAAATAACCATTCAAAAGCTGAGAAATCAGCTTTTTTGTTTTAATTTTGTTATAATGAGGGAAATAGAAAGAGGGAATTTATGAGTGATGAAGAGCTAATTTATGATGGTATTGATCATCAATTGTATCCAATGGTGGAAGGTATTTTCCTTTCTGAGCTAGATGTTCGTTTGCGTGGGATTATCAAGCAAGAACATCCTGAACTATCGGATAATGATTTTATCAGTAATAAAAATTTAACGCATTATCGGATGTTATTTTTGGATGAAATGATTGATAAAGCCAATCGTAAGAATGATTTTGTCCGAGAATCGGTTTACGATGTTGCTAAGGGAAAGAATTACACAGCATTGGACGTGCAAGACCAGTTGGATAAGAAAATTACCTTTGGTCAACGAATTGCCGATGATGTGGCACGTTTTGGTGGTTCATGGACGTTTATCATTTCATTTATTGTTTTTATGGTAATTTGGATGGCGATAAATGTCATTAAACCTTTTGGAATTGCCTTTGATGAGTATCCGTTTATTTTGCTAAATTTGGCATTATCGACAATTGCTGCAATCCAAGCTCCTTTGATTATGATGAGTCAAAATCGTGCATCAGATTATGACCGTTTGCAAGCAAAAAATGATTACAATGTCAACAAAGTTTCAGAAGAAGGCATTCGGCTATTGCATACAAAACTTGACCACTTGGTGCAACAAGACCAATCAGATTTGTTAGAAATTCAAAAATTGCAAACAGAGATGTTGGCATCAATTACTGACCAAGTTGTTGAATTGCAAAAGCAAAATAAAGACTTACTTGAGGAAATGAATGCATTAAAACAAACACAGAATTAAGGCAATTTTTTAGGAGAGGGTAGGTATGAAGAAAAGTATGATGATTACTTTACTGACTATATTAGCGTTGGTTCTCTTGTTCTGTGTGGTTTATGTTGTAAAAGTTGGAAGTGTGAGGAAGCAGTTTACATATTCAAACGAGGTCGTTAGCAATCCTTTAATGGGATATGCGCCTGCGGCGACTGAAGAAACGGTGACAGATGATGTTACGCTCTTGTATGTTGATATTACTTGGCGAGAATTAGAATCGCAAGAAGGCGTTTATAATTGGGATGACATTGAATCTGAAAATCAATTTGATAGATGGCGTAGTGAGGGAAAACATCTTGTTTTACGTTTTATCTTAGATTATCCGAGTAATGAAAAGCATAAAGATATTTCAGACTGGCTTTACAATCGTCTGGATGATGCGGGGGATTGGTACGATTCGGATTATGGGAAAGGTTTTTCACCTAACTATGAAAGTAAGGTATTGATTGCTGCTTATGAAAAGGCTGTTCAAGCAATGGGAGAACGTTGGGGTGATGATGAGTTTATCAGTTTTATCGAACTAGGAGGATTAGGGCACTGGGGCGAATGGCATGTTGATAGCACGGCAGGCATTCGTCAGTTACCAGATGAATCCGTTCGTGAAGAGTATGTCACACCTTGGTTGTCAGCTTTTCCAAATGCTAATTTGCTTATGCGCCGACCGTTTACAGTAGCGAGTGAAAATGGTTTAGGGCTGTATAATGACATGGCTGGCAATCAGGAGGCTACTCAAGACTGGCTAGACTGGATTGCCTCAGGTGGTGTTTATTCGGAGACAGGGGAAAATGACTTAGTGGCAATGCCTAATGCTTGGCAAACAGCGCCAATCGGTGGTGAATTAACAAGCTCAGATAGCATGAGTAGTCTTTTAGGTGATAATCTGTCACAGACAATAGACCTGGTAGCCCAGTCACACACAACATTTTTAGGACCCAAAATCGCTGAAGATATTGGTGATGATAACGCAGGTTACGATGAGCTGCTGAAAAATATGGGCTATCGTTTGTGGGTCACATCTGCAAGTATCAAGCAGAGTTTGTCTCAAAAATTAACGCTGAAGCTAACGTTAAAAAATTCAGGTGTTGCTCCTTTTTATCGAAATTGGACAAGCTACATTTATTTAAAAAATAAAAATGATGATAGCGTCCAAGCAATCGCCTTAGACTTAGATGTGACTAAAATTCTTCCGGACGAAGAACAATCGGTGAGTGTTGAACTCCCCGTAGAAAATTTAAAAAAATTAGAGAAAAACTACAGTATTTCTTTAGGAATTGTTGATCCAATGACAAACCAAAATACGATTCATTTTGCAGTATCTGGGCAAGAAAACGCGGATACCTTGCTTTTGTTTGATTGGTAAAACTAAGAACAATTTGGAATAAGTAAAAAAGATTAGAATGACTAGTTCTAGTCTTTTTGTTTTGGACGAAAGTATTAAAAATATAGACAGAAAAGAGCAATTTTATTAAAATAAAAGAAGCTATAAATGTAATATGAAATTGATTTAAAAATTACATTATCATTAAAAGTATAAACATTGTTTGTCAAAATACCAATAAAATGATAAAATGTTGAAAATAAGTTTTTTATTCTTTAAAAAAATCAAATATTATTAAAATAAAGGGATGTAAAATGGCGATTTTAATAGCAGGAAATGTTGAAGTGTTAAAAGAAAGTGATTTGTTAAAGATGTTTCCTGAAGAAAAAGTAATAGTCTTAGGGAAAGTTAGTGAATCAAAACATAGAATCCGTAGCATTGATTGGAAAAATCAAACTGATATTGGACGACTTTTAACTGTTTATCATGTGACATCAATTTTATATTTTTCTAAGTCCGTAGAACCCTCAAAGGATCTTGATGGCGAATTATTGCAGATTAGAAAAATCCTCAATGCCTTAACTGAGGATTTTTTCGTGGAATTTTTGTATGTAACAGGACCTGATTTGCGTTTTGAAACGGAGAATAGCCGTGGCGTTATGTTATCAGCTTATGAGCAGCTTCTGCGTCGTTATTCACAGCAACAACATTTTTCATTGAAAATTTTGCAATCGCTTTATCTCTACCAATTATCAAATTCAACAGATGATTTGCGCAGTATTTTAACGTCAGATAAGGATATCACGCTACATCCAGACCAGAAAGCTTATTATATTTTTGGGCGAGATTTATTGGATTTGTGTCGTCGTATTTTTGATAATTGGACTAATACCTTTGAAAGAATAGAAGTTCCAGATAGTTTTGGCATAACTTTTCAGCAACTTTTTGAAGAGCTCAATATTCATGGTGCTACATTTTCTGAAGAAGCCCCATTGTCTGTTTTGAAGCCACAAACTTCTAATCTGAGAAAAGACTATGGTTGGTTTCCAAAAGTTTCTCTTTTAGAGGATTTGTCAACACGTGACTTGCCAACTTCTGCTAAAGAACAAAAGACTCTCTCGTTAGCGGATAGATTAAGGAAGTTAGCTAAGTTAGATAAAACATCAGTTAAAGTGATCGTTTTAATTGTTTTGTTTATTCTTGGGGAAATGTTGTCACATTTATTGAGCAATCAAATGTATTTTAAAACGGTTGACTATCGCTTGTTTGCCATTGTGATATCTGGCTTGAGCTTGGGGATGTTTTACGGTATCTGGGCAGCTGTTTTTGCATCGATTGGACTGATTATTCAAAATATTCTGGCAGGCGAGACGAATTTGCAAACGCTCTTTTTTGAACCAGCCAATTGGATTCCATATATCATCTATCTTGTTTCTGGTTTAGTGAGTGGTTATGTTAAGGAAAAAGACCAAGCTGATTTATTTAGAATTTTAGCGGAAAATGAGCATTTGGAGCAACAATTATCTGATGAAGAATCGTTTGTTGAAGATTTGTTGTCAGAGAAAGTTGAGTTAACGCATCAGATTTTGGAGCGCCAAGATAGTTATGGTCGCATTTATCGCTTTTTAGAAGATTTGGAAACACCGTATCTGGAAATTTTTATGGTCAAATTATTGGATTACATTAGCAATATTTTTGATACAGATGAGATTGCCATTTATGAAGTAAGGGATAATCAGACAAGTAAGTTGCAATTGACAACAGCACAAAATACCACTCATCTCATGTTAACCGCAGAACAGTTAAGTAAAGTTAGTCAACAGTTGGTTAACAATACGGTTTGGGTCAATCAGCATTTGCGGGATGATTATCCAATGTATTTGGCGGGAATTTTTGCAAATGGCGATCTGCGTTATTATCTATCGCTTGACCATTTACCGACAGATAAATTGAATCTTTATCATCAAAACCTGTTGAAGTCTTTAATGGGATTGGCAAGTTTGAGTTATCGACGTCTTTATCAAAAAACAACGTCAAATGTTCAGCATGAGGTTTTGGAAGAAAAAGTCTTTTGTCAAAAATTATTGGCGTTAAGGGCAGTTGATTCTCCTTATTTTGTGGGGCAAGTGTTGCACTTAGGCGTTGTGGCAGAGGAAATTCCTAAAACAACGTTGACAAGCTTGCAGGAAGAATTGTCACTTTTTGACAGCTTGGGACAAGTTGAAAGCCAGCTTTGTTTGTTAATCAATACTTACACGCAATCTTTAACAGACTGGCATGAGAAATTGTCTGATTTAAGTTTTGATGTTACTGACGAACGCAATATTGAGGAAACGATTGAGTCTATTGCATTTAGGCAAATGATGTCGTGAGGAGGAGAAGTTAATGTTATTTGCTGTGTTTTTGGGATGCCATTTAATTATTGTTGTTAGTTTTTTCTTAGTAGCGAAAATGAAAACGATTCAACTTGATTTTTATCTCAAATCACTTCTTGTCTTTTTACCGCTTATTGGTGCTATATCGGTTCTCTATATTTTAAAGGACAGAAAATCACGTTTTGTCGATGGTGAACTTGCTTTTGAAGAAGTGATTCCTTGGTTAATAGATGATACGGTTGAGCAAAATCAATTGGAGATGAAGGAAAATGTCATGCTTGACATTACAAATATTGTTCCTTTTCAAGAGGCGCTTTTGCTTAATAATTCGGGGATTAAACGTGAACTAATTATTGATGTTATTTTTGAGTCGCCAGATCAATTTGTCCCCTTATTACATCAGGCACGTTTGAACGAGGATGTCGAAGTGGTTCATTATGCCACAACGATTCTTTCTGAATTGACCGCAAAATATGATGAGCGTTTACGTCAGTTGGAGGAACGTGTTCAAAAAGAACCTGATTCGCTAGAGAAACGTCAGAAATACGCTGACTTTTTAGAGAGTTATATCAATAGTGGGATAGCAGAGGGACATTATGGTTTGACATTGAAACAAGCTTATATTGATGAGGTTGAGGATTTATTGGCAAAGGGTTTCCTTGTTGAAAAATCACGTTTGCTGACTTTGGCAGAAATCTATCAGAGTTTGGGTGATTTTGCGAGCTTGGAGCGTTTATTAACGAAGCTTTTTGAGCTTTTTCCAGATGATCAAGATATTTGGATGTTGAAACTGGATACGATTGTATTGAAGAAATCAAGTTCTGATTTGAAACGATTTTGGCAAGATTTAGAGCAAAATCATGTTTATTTTTCAGCAGAAAATAAAGCCAAATTAGCATTTTGGCAGTAAGTAAGAATGAGGAAAATAGATGTTTAAAAAAAGAACGTTTAAATTTACGCTGATTCTCCCAGTTTTTCTTATTCTTGTGGTGTTGGCAGTAGGGCTGCTAATTGAGCGTAATGGGATTAGTTACTATAGCGATACTAGTGACAGTTATTACTTGGCTGATAGTCAGGTTAAAACTAAGGCGGAAGCTTTGGCTAACGTTTCAGCGACAAATCTATTGATTTATGATTCAAGTAATGAGACATCTGCTAGTGCTATTGATAATTTTAAGCAGATTTTTGAAGATATGAAGGTTGCAACGACTTACGTTGACATTGCCAATGAAACGGTGCCTGATTTTACAACCTTTGATACGGTAGTTATTTTAACACCAGATTTAGAACCTCTCGGCGAAGCTGCTCTTCGGTTAATGGAATGGGTTGAATCAGGTGGGAATGTCATGTTTGCAATGACATTGCAAAAAGATGATGTTGTTTCAATCATTGAACATAAGCTAGGCGTGGTCAATTCGTCCTATACTTATGCTGAGGTCGCGGAAGTTTCAATTAAAAATGGTTTCATGTTGGGAGCAGGTCAAGATTACAACATTGATGAACCGTTTGAGTCTGCTTGGGCAGTTGAACTTGATGACAATGCAGAGGTTTACTTGACAACAGGAGACGACAGTAAAATTCCTCTGGTTTGGGAATATGATTTAGGAAGCGGTCGCGTTGTCGTTGATAATTTTGGTATTTATGTCAAGGCAATGCGTGGTTTTTATTCCGCATCGTATTCGTTACTAGGAGACGTTGGTGTTTATCCTGTGATAAATTCTGCGGCTTTTACCTTAGATGATTTTCCCTCACCAGTTCCAAGTGGTGATGCGAAATACATTACGCGTGATTATCAGATGACGGTGTCTGATTTTTACACGAATGTTTGGTGGCCAAATATGGTGAGCCTGGCTGATAAATATGGCATTAAATACACGGGCGTTATTATTGAAAACTATGAGGACGATACGACAGGAAGCACCGAGCGTCAGTCGGATAGTTCGCGGTTTACTTATTTTGGTAATATGCTATTGCAAATGGGCGGTGAAATTGGTTATCACGGTTACAATCATCAACCCTTGATGTTATCGGATACGGATTACGGTGATGCTTTTTCTTACAATACGTGGACGAGTGATACAGCGATTGAAAAGTCGTTAGATGAATTAATGGATTTCACGGAGAATTTGTTCCCAACGAGTGAACATTCGGTTTATGTTCCGCCTTCAAATATTTTATCGGCAGAAAGCAGAGCCTTGTTAGCGAAGGATTATCCAAATATCAAGGTGATTGCTAGTAATTACTTTTCAGAAGAGTTTGTTTATGAGCAAGAGTTTGAAGTGGCAGATGACGGTGTTATCGAAGAACCGCGGATAACGTCAGGAGCTATTATTGATGATTACACGAAATTGACGATGGTTTCTGAGTTGAATATGCATTATGTGAGTCATCATTTTGTTCACCCAGATGACCCTCTGGACGTTGACCGTGGGGCAAAATTGGGTTGGGCGCAATTGTACAAGAACTTGTCTAAGCAAATGTCGTGGTTGTACAAAACAGCACCTTCTATCCGAAACATGACAGAATCACAAATGGGTGGCGCCATTCAACGTTTTTCAAGCATTACGGTCGAAAAAGAAGAAACGGATGATTCTTATCAATTCAATCTCGGTAATTTTGTTGATGAGGCGTATTTAATGGTGCGGTTTAACAGTGATAAGCCTAGTGATGTGACAGGTGGTAGTTTGGAACATTTGACGGGCAATCTCTACCTTTTGCATGCAACGTCAAGCACGGTTACCATTGCTAAAAAATGAGAATTTGAGAATTTAGGAAGGAAAATAGGTGCGTATTTGTTTAATTTTGGAAGGGTGTTATCCTTACGTCAATGGTGGCGTGTCATCATGGATGCACAATTATATTAATGAAATGACTGAGCACGAATTTGTTCTAGTGACCATTGGAGCAAATGCTGAAAGTCGTGGTAAATTCAAATATGAACTGGCTGACAATGTGGTCGAGGTCAAGGAAGTTTTTCTGGATGATGCTTTCCAAGTTTCTGGGAATTCTGACTTCAAAGAAACATTTAACGATACGGAGAGACAAGCATTGAAAGACTTGCTATCTTGTCAATCTCCTGATTGGGAAGTGTTGTTTGACATTTTTAATCAGCGTCAGATTAATCCGACTGATTTTTTGGAAAGTCAATTGTTTTTGGAATTGCTGACGGAAATTATTGAGGAAAAACACCAAAACCAAGCTTTTGCAGATGTTTTTCACACAACACGTTCCATGTTATTAACAGTTCTTTATCTGATGACCCAAGATATGCCGAAAGCCGATGTTTATCATTCTATTGCGACAGGTTATGCAGGGTTACTGGCTTCTTTGGGAAGTTATCAGCATCAAGCACCGTTGTTGTTGACAGAGCACGGCATTTACACGCGAGAGCGTGAGGAAGAAATTTTGCGGTCAGATTGGGTGTTGCCAACAATGAAACGGCAATGGATTCAATTTTTCTATATGCTATCAAATCTTATCTATGACAAGGCGGAGCGCGTGACGAGCCTTTATACCAAAGCGAAGTTTATTCAAGAAGAGGTTGGGTGTGACATTGAAAAATGCCGAGTAATTTCAAATGGGATTCATTATGACCGATTTTCAGCAATTCCTTTGAAAGAAGAAGACGGTTGGATAGATATTGGCGCGGTTGTTCGTATCGCACCTATCAAGGACATTAAGACAATGCTTTATGTCTTTTATGAATTGTCTCGCAATTATCCCAATACGCGTTTGCATATTTTGGGTGCTGTTGATGATGAAGACTATAACAGAGAATGTCATCAATTGATTCGTCAACTAGGCATCAAAAATGTGATTTTCACGGGGCAAGTTAATGTGGTTGAATACATGGAAAATTTGGATTTTACCATTTTAACAAGTATCTCAGAAGCGCAACCATTGTCTGTCATTGAATCCATGGCGGCTAGGAGACCTTGTGTGACAACTGATGTTGGCTGTTGTCGAGAATTGTTGGAGGGAAATAAGGATGACCACCTCGGCATTGCTGGTTATTGTATTCCGCCAACTTATCGAACAGGTCTGACACATGCCATGGAAAAAATGTGCAGTTCCCGTCAGTTGCGATTGAAAATGGGTGAAATTGCTCAAAAACGTGCGAAAACTTATTATCTCTATGAGATGATGATTCAGCAATATCGTGATTTGTATTTGGAGGTGATTTGATGGCTGGAATTGGATTTGCCATTAATAAGGTTGTTAGAGAAAAACGTTTGACCTCAAAACCACGCGCCTTTGCTTATGCTTCGATTGTTACTGTCGCACCACTTTTGCTGGGTGAACTGGTTCTGCTGACGGTCTTTATTTTGTCAAATTTGGCAAAAGTAACGATTACTGACCGCAATCTGATAGTTGCCATTATCACTTATGGTTTACTTGGTTCGCTTTTGCTTAATGGATTGGTTTCCTTGGTGATTTCGCGGTATTTGTCGGATAAGATTTATTCACGAGATATTCGCCATGTGTTGACAAGTTACTGGGGAAGTCAATTTTTCACGCTAGCAATCGGTGGTAGTTTATACGGTATCTTTCTATTATTTTCACATTTGGGCTGGTTGTATGGTATTTTGGCGTGGCTGTTATTTTGTGAATTGTTGTTGTCTTGGAATGTGATTAATTATTTGACGATTATCAAAGATTATTGGGGAATTTTCAGAGCATTTCTTGCAACGATAGTAACGACTTTGGTGATGAGTGTTATTTTCTTGTTCATTCATTTGCCAGTTGTCATTGCGAGTTTAGCAGGCATTATTTTTGGATATGCTAGTTTCTTTATTTTAGCAACCAATCTTTTGTACCAACAATTTCCAAATAAACTGGATTATCATCACATGTTTGATTTTTTGAATGGCTTTGATGATTATTGGGAATTGGCGGTAATTGGCTTATGCACACAACTTGGTCTTTTGGGGCATATTGTTGTGATTTGGTTTAGTCAAATTGGGCAGCAGGTGCGTGGTTTCTTCTATATTGCTCCTTATTATGACTTAACGGTTTTCATAGCTTCTTTGACCATGTTAGCAACAACGGTACGTTTTATCGTTTCCATGGAAGTTGATTTCTTCAATACTTATCGCAAGTATTACCTTAGTTTTACGAATGGCGCGACGTTGCAGGAAATCAAAAAAGCTGAAAGAGACATGACTGACAGCTTGAGAAAAGGCTTGGGACGGACTGTTTGGGTTCAATTAATGGTTACGCTATTAGCTATTTCTGTTGGGACAACGATTCTAAATGCTTTGCCACTAGGTTTTAATACGACCATGAATGGTTATTTTAGAATCTTGTGTGTGGCATATGCGGTTTATGGCATGGCAAATGTTGTCACTTTATCTACGATTTATTTTGGTAATTTATCAGGCAGTTATCGTGCGAGTATTGCTTTTGCCTTGACTTCTATCTTAGCAACGGTTGCTAGCTTATATACTAATAGTCTGTTTTACGGTTTTGGCTTTTTGGTAGCAACAATGCTGTATTTTGTCATGTCTTGGTTAAATTTAGAAAAAATCAGTAGCAATCTAACCTATCAGATTTTAGGGCGGCAGCCATTGATTTATGGGGAAAAAGATGGTGTCTTTCACCATTTGGCAAGTTTTTTAAATCAAAAAATGCTTGCTTTGATTAGAAAGGGGAATTATGAAAAATAACAAGAGCTTTTTATTAATCATTTTACTGTTAGTGGTGACAGCTGGGCTTGTTTTGATTGTTGGGCTTTTTACCAATAATGATGACGACGATTCAAGCGACACCACAACGCAGTCAACAACGACTGTTGCAGAGGACAGTTATCATTTAACGGACAATGATGCACTTTATGAAACAGAAGATTATAAAGATGTTCAGACCATGTATTTAACCGTTTCACGTGGGAATGATAGCGATAATACTAACCATTCATGGTCAGAAGTTAATAATTTATCCGTGTATGATTATGAAAAAATGGGAGTTGACCGCTATAAGATTTCGGCTTTGTTGCAAGTGGGAGATGAAAATGGACCTGTAGCTGGAGAACTTGGCTACGGTGAAAGTACCCCTAATGCGACAGTCCAAATTCGCGGACAAAGTTCAAGTAAAAACCAACAGAAAAACTATAAAATCAAAATTAAACAAAATAAGGGGAGTTGGTACGGACAACGAACGATTAATCTGAATAAACACCAGACAGAAAGTCTTCGTTTTCGAAACATGATGTCGTATGTGTTGCTTCAAGATATTCCACAAGTGTTAAGTTTGCGCACGCAATTTGTTCATCTTTATGTCAAGGATACGACAGGAGATAACCCAGATGAATTTGTTGATTATGGTTTATATACCCAAGTTGAGCAGCTTAATAAAACAGGAATGAAATCTCATAATTTGGATAGTAGTGGTCAGCTGTACAAGGTTAACTATTTTGAATTTACTGACCCTGATAATGTCATCAAATTGGCTAGCGACCCTGATTATGACGAAGAAAAATTTGAAGAACTCCTTGAAATTAAAGGGTCAACTGACCATACAAAATTGATTGATTTAATTAAAAAAATCAATGACACGTCCATTGATTTTGAGGATGTTTTAGAAGAGAACTTTGATGTTGAGAATCTCTCCTATTGGATGGCGTTTCAGATTTTGATGGGAAATCATGACACTCAGAGTCGGAATATGTTTCTCTATAGTCCGCTTAATTCTCAGCGTTGGTATATTATCCCTTGGGATAACGACGGGTCGCTTTTTGAAACAGAATATCAAATTCGAGGCTCAAAAGGGGACGCTGAATGGGAAACTGGCGTTAGCAATTATTGGGGTAATATGCTGTTCCAACGTGCGTTAAAAACAAAAAGCTTCCGCGAAGCTTTAGATGCTGCTATTGAAGATTTGTACAATAACTATTTAACGCAAGACCGCATAACGTCGCTGTCAAATGAGCTTGCAAGTGTTGTTAAACCGTACATTTCAGAAACACCAGACAGCACTTATCTCGGAATTTCAATGGCGGATTATCAAACGGTTTTGGATGCTTTGCCGTCAGAAATCAAGGGTAATTATCAAAAATATTATGACAGTTTCAAAAAGCCAATGCCATTTTTCATTGGTGTGCCAAGTAAAACAAGCGATAACAAATTGAAGTTAACTTGGGATAATGCTTATGATTTTGATTCGGAAGATATTACTTATACGGTTGAAGTTTCTAAAAACTATGATTTTTCAAGTACTATATATAGGAAGGAAAATCTAAAATTAACTAGCACAGAAATGGATTTACCTGATGCAGGTCAATACTTTATCCGTGTCACAGCAACAAATGCTTCTGGAGAATCTCAAGTCGCCTTTGATTACTACGTAACGAGCGAAGATGGCAAAGTTTCTGGTGTGAAATCCTTCTTTGTCAATGCTGATAAGAGCATAAGTGAGGATA
Organism: Streptococcus gallolyticus subsp. gallolyticus DSM 16831; assembly: GCF_002000985.1. Taxonomy (NCBI): domain Bacteria; kingdom Bacillati; phylum Bacillota; class Bacilli; order Lactobacillales; family Streptococcaceae; genus Streptococcus; species Streptococcus gallolyticus. Next base: position 811,965 of record NZ_CP018822.1, read on the forward strand.
CCTATGAAGAAGACTAAGGAAGCATTTCGTCATGAGCAAAAATACTTGATTTCGTTAAAGGATAAACACCTTATTCGTCAGCGGATAAGAAATATTATGGCTTTGGACAAACACGTCAAACAAGAAAGCTATACGATTAGAAGTCTTTATTTCGATGATTATTGGAACAGTGCTTATGAAGATAAGCAAGCGGGTGTCCTTATTCGGAAAAAATACCGCATCCGAATTTACAATTACACCGACCAAGTGATTAAATTGGAACGGAAACGTAAGCATGGGGCTTACATTTATAAAGAAGATGCGCCGTTGACAAAAGAAGAATTTTACAAAATTTTGGATGGTGATTATGGCTTTTTGCTGAAGAGCCCACACCAGCTTTGTCGTGAATTTTATGTCGAATGCATGGCTAATGTTTTACGTCCACGGACGATTGTCGATTATGAGCGTGAGCCATGGACCTTGGAAGCGGGAACTGTGCGAGTTACCTTTGATGAGAATATTCGGGCTGCTGTTGGAAGTTTTGATATTTTTGACGCTAATTTACCAACGCTTGAAGTGTTAGAACCAGAAAAATTGGTTTTAGAAGTCAAATATACGGAATTTTACCCAGATATTATCAAAGAAATTATTCCAGCAGATGCCACAGAATACACAGCGGTTTCTAAGTATGTTCTTTGCTATGACAAGACAAATTATAGCCGTAGTTTAAATGACTATTGGTACGATAATTAAGAAAAAGGGAAGAAAGAGGAAAGAAAATGAGTATTAATGATGTTTTGAAAAACTCCTTTGTGAGTTCTTATACAGGAGATGATTTAGGACAAATTCTGTTATCACTCGTCGTATCTATCATTATGGGAGCGGTGATTTATCTGATTTACCGTCAATTTTTTACAGGGGTCGTCTTTTCACGCAGTTTTGCGGTGACCTTGGTTGGAATGACTATTTTGACTTGTATGGTTACCTTAGCGATTAGTACCAACATCGTTATTTCGCTTGGTATGGTCGGTGCCTTGTCTATCGTGCGTTATCGTACGGCGATTAAAGACCCAATGGACCTTCTCTACATTTTCTGGGCAATTACGACAGGGATAACAGTCGGTGCAGGAATGTATTTACTAGCGATGGTAGCAGCAGTTGTCATGGTTGCACTGTTTTACATCTTTTACCGCAACCAACAAGCTGGAAAAGTTTATATCGCAGTTATTCATTATCACCATGATGAAACAGAAGAAAAAATCTTGCAATCTTTTGGTAAGATGAAATATTTCTTAAAAGCTAAGACAGTTCGCAAGGGATTGATTGAATTGTCTGTGGAAGTCTTCTGTAAAGATGAAAATTTGAGTTTTACAGATAAAATCCAAGCACTTGAGGATGTGGATGACGTTACACTTATCCAATACAATGGGGAATACCATGGTTAAAAATTTATAGTTAAAGGGAAAGAGGAGGAATAGAATGTCCGTTTTATTAACAGGAGGAGCAGGTTTTATCGGTAGTCATACAGCAGTTGAACTCATTTCAGCAGGTTATGATGTGGTTATTGTCGATGATTTTTCAAATAGTTCGCAAGAAGTTCTGAACCGTTTGAAAGTCATTACTGGTCAAAAAATTCCGTTCTATAAAGGTTCTATTTTAGATAAAAACTTTTTAAACAATGTTTTTTATGAAAATGATATTGAAGCGGTGATTCATTTTGCGGCGTTTAAGGCAGTCGGAGAATCGGTTGAACAGCCGTTAAGCTATTATCAAAATAATTTGACTGGGACATTGACGTTGCTTGAAGTGATGAAAAATCACCATGTCAATCATATTGTCTTTAGCTCTAGTGCAACGGTTTATGGCATGAATAATGTGTCACCGTTGACTGAGGATTTACCAACTTCAGCCACAAATCCTTACGGTTATACGAAAGTAATGATTGAACAAATTTTGACTGACGTGGCTTATGCTGACAAAGACTTGTCTGTGAGTAATTTACGTTATTTCAATCCTATCGGAGCACACGAAAGTGGCTTAATCGGTGAAGCACCAAATGGCATTCCAAATAATTTAGTGCCATACATTAGCCAAGTGGCTGTCGGTAAATTAAAAGAATTAAGCGTTTTTGGTAATGATTATGATACACCAGACGGAACTGGTGTGCGTGATTACATTCATGTTGTTGATTTGGCAAAAGGTCATGTTGCTGCGCTGAAGAAAAATCTTGCTAGCAAAGGAGTAGCGGTATATAATCTTGGAACAGGTCATGGTTACAGTGTCTTGGATTTGGTGAAGGCGTTCGAAGAAGTCAATCATGTATCCGTTCCGTACGTTATCAAAGGTCGCCGCGCTGGCGATATTGCTACTTGCTACGCAGACGCAAGCAAAGCCAAAGAAGAATTGGGCTGGACAGCACAAAAAACATTGCAAGACATGATGCGTGATTCATGGAGATGGCAAAGTCAAAATCCAAACGGTTATCAAGCTTAACAATACTATTTTGAGTAGGTGATAGAGACAGGGGCAAGCCTGTCTTTTCTTTTTTAGAGCTAGCATTTTTTAGAATATTTTACTTGAAATTTTTGTGTGAAAAGGTTTTTCTAATCAATCTTTAGGCTGAATTTTGTTATAATAAAACTAGTAGATAAAAGGGGGACAATTATGTCTGACAAAAGTATTAACTTAGTTATTGTAACTGGGATGAGTGGAGCTGGTAAAACGGTGGCAATTCAATCATTTGAAGATTTGGGTTATTTCACGATTGATAATATGCCACCAGCTTTGGTACCAAAATTTATTGAGCTAATTGAACAATCTAGCGACAATAATCGTGTGGCACTCGTAGTCGACATGCGTAGTCGCCTCTTTTTCAATGAAATCAATTCTGTTCTTGATAAAATCGATGCTAATCCAAAAGTTGATTTTAAAATTTTATTCTTGGATGCGACAGATGGTGAATTGGTTGCTCGTTATAAAGAAACACGTCGTAGTCATCCATTGGCAGCTGACGGACGTATTTTAGATGGTATCAAACTTGAGCGTGAATTGTTAGCACCGCTGAAAAATTTGAGCCAAAATGTGGTTGATACAACAGAACTCACACCACGTCAACTCCGTAAAACCATTTCAGAGCAATTTTCAAGTGAGGAAAATCAAGCATCCTTCCGTATCGAAGTGATGAGTTTTGGCTTTAAGTATGGCTTGCCGCTTGATGCTGATTTGGTATTTGATGTGCGTTTCTTGCCAAATCCCTACTACAAACCAGAACTCCGTGACCAAACAGGACTCGAACAAGAAGTCTATGATTACGTCATGAATCATGAAGAATCTGAAGATTTCTATCAACATTTGACAGGCTTGATTAAACCAATTTTGCCAGGATATCAAAAAGAAGGAAAATCTGTTTTGACGATTGCCATTGGTTGTACAGGTGGTCAACACCGTAGTGTCGCCTTTGCGCACCGTTTGGCAGAAGAATTGAAAGAAAATTGGGTTGTCAATGAAACCCACCGTGATAAAAATCGTCGTAAGGAGACTGTGAATCGTTCATGAGAAAACCTAAAATTACCGTTATCGGTGGAGGAACGGGAATTCCCGTTATTTTAAATAGCTTACGGCATGAAGAAGTTGACATCACAGCGATTGTTACGGTGGCTGATGATGGTGGTAGTTCTGGAACTTTGCGTTCCGTAACGCAGCTAACACCGCCAGGTGACCTTCGTAACGTCCTTGTGGCGATGAGTGATATGCCGAAATTCTACGAAAAAGTTTTTCAATATCGTTTCGCTGAAACGGATGGTGCTTTGGCAGGGCATCCACTTGGCAATTTGATTATTTCAGGCATTGCAGAAATGCAAGGTTCAACCTACAATGCCATGCAGTTGCTAACAAAATTTTTCCATGTCACAGGAAAGATTTACCCAGCCAGTGAAAATCCATTGACTTTGCATGCTGTTTTCAAAGACGGTCACGAAGTTATTGGCGAAAGTCATATTGCTGATTATAAAGGTATGATTGACCACGTTTATGTCACAAATACTTATAACAATGAAGAACCGACTGCTAGTCGAAAAGTTGTTGATGCGATTATGGATAGTGATATGATTGTTCTGGGACCTGGTTCGCTTTTTACCTCAATTCTGCCCAATCTTGTCATTCCAGAAATCAAGAAAGCCTTGCTTGAAACCCCAGCAGAAGTGGCTTACGTTTGTAACATCATGACCCAATATGGTGAGACTGAGCATTTTACTGATGCTGACCATGTTGAAGTGCTCAATCGTCACCTTGGCAAAGATGTGATTGACACCGTTTTGGTTAATATCCAAGAAGTACCGCAAGATTACATGAATTCTAACGAATTTGATGAGTATTTGGTTCAAGTAGAACATGATTTTGCAGGACTTCGCAAGCAGGTGAAACGTGTGATTTCATCAGATTTCTTGCGTTTGGAAAATGGCGGAGCTTTTCACAATGGCGATTTTGTCGTTGAAGAATTAATGAATTTAGTGAGGATGAGGAAGCGATGAGTTTTACAGTAAAAGTGAAAGAAGAACTGCTCAATTTGTCGCGGTTTGATGAGAGCGAATTATCAGCAATCATTAAAATGTCTGGTAGCCTCGGCTTGACAGGAGACGGACTTACCTTGTCTATCACAACGGAAAATGCTAAAATCGCTCGTCATATTTATGAATTGATTGAAAATCTTTACCATGTTCAGCCAGAAATTAAATATCACCAAAAGACAAATCTGCGTAAAAACCGTGTTTACAATGTTTTTGTGGCAGCAAACGTCAGAGAAATCTTGAATGACTTGCAGTTGGCGGATTCTTTCTTTGGCATTGAAATGGGAATTAACCCAACTATTTTAGAAGATGATGATAAGGGACGCGCTTATTTGCGCGGCGCTTTTTTGGCGACTGGAACCATTCGTGACCCAGAATCTGGAAAATATCAGCTGGAAATTTTCTCGGTTTATCAAGATCACGCCGAAGATTTGGCGAATTTGATGCGAAAATTTATCCTTGATGCCAAGGTCATCGAACATAAAAATGGTGCGGTAACCTATTTGCAAAAAGCAGAAGACATCATGGATTTTCTTTTGGTTATTGGTGCTATGGAATGTAAAGATATTTTTGAAGAAATTAAGATTATGCGTGAGACGCGCAACGACGTCAATCGTGCTAATAATGCGGAGACGGCAAACATTGCCAAAACTGTGACAGCTAGCATGAAAACAATCAATAATATCATTAAAATCATGGATACGGTTGGACTTGAAACCTTGCCAATTGAACTTCAACAAGTGGCTAAAATCCGTGTTGAAAATCCAGATTATTCCATTCAACAAATTGCCGACCATTTGGAAGGCACATTGACCAAGAGTGGTGTTAACCACAGATTACGTAAAATCAATAAAATTGCAGATGAATTATAGAAAGTAAAAGGAGAAGCATATTATGGCATGTACAACAATATTAGTAGGTAAAAAAGCATCTTATGATGGTTCAACCATTATTGCACGTACGGAAGATTCACAAAGCGGCGATTTTACGCCAAAACAATTTATCGTGGTGAAACCAGAAGACCAACCACGTCATTACAAATCAGTCTTGTCTTCATTTGAAATGGATTTACCAGATAATCCAATGCGCTACACGTCAGTGCCAGATGCCTTGCGTAAAGACGGTATCTGGGGCGAAGCTGGTATCAACGAAGCCAATGTTGCCATGAGCGAAACTGAAACCATTACGACCAATGCGCGTGTTCTAGGAGCTGACCCTTTGGTTGAATCTGGTATTGGTGAGGAAGATATGTTGACATTGGTACTTCCTTACGTTCGTACAGCACGTGAAGGGGTAGAACGTCTCGGTGCTATCCTTGAACAATATGGAACTTACGAATCAAACGGTGTTGCCTTTTCTGATGTTAATGAAATTTGGTGGTTGGAAACCATTGGTGGTCACCATTGGATTGCTCGCCGTGTCCCAGATGATTGTTACGTCACAAATCCTAATCAGCTCGGTATTGATCACTTTGAGTTCAACAACCCAGATGAGTATATGTATTCAAAAGATTTGCGTGATTTCATCGCAAGCAATAACTTGGATTTGACTTACTCAAATGAACACTTTAACCCACGCTATGCTTTTGGTAGCCAACGTGATAAAGACCGTCATTACAATACACCACGTGCTTGGGCAATGCAACGTTTCTTAAACCCAGAAATCGAACAAGACCCACGTAGTTTCTTTATTCCATGGGCACAAAAACCTTACCGCAAAATTACGATCGAAGATGTCAAATACGTTTTGAGCAATCATTACCAAGACACAGAATTTGACCCGTACGGACCAGAAGGAAATGCGGTCACACAACGTGCCTTCCGCACAATTGGTATCAACCGCACTAGTCAAACAGCCATTCTTCAATTGCGCCCAGACCAACCGCACGATACCACAGGAATTCAATGGTTGGCATACGGTTCAATGCCATTTGGAACAATGGTGCCATTCTTTACTCAAATTTCAACGACACCAGCCTATTTTGCCAATACTGGCGAAAATGTCTCGACAGACTCATTCTATTGGGCAAATCGTCTTATTGCAGCAATTGCTGACCCACATTTCCACCAACACGAAGGTGATATTGAAGATTATATCGAAAAAATAATGGCAGCAGGACATGCACGAATCAAACGTGTCGATGCCGCTTTAGCAAACGGAGAAAACATTGACTTTGATGCCGAAAACCAAGCCATGAGTGACTTTGTCCAAGAAGAAACTCAAAAACTGTTAAACAAAATCCTCTTTGACGCAAGTAATCTCATGAAAAACCGCTTCTCAGTCAGTGATTAATAGCATTATCCCCTCTTGAACTTTAAGCAAGAGGGGATTTTTTATTTAAAATTTTTAAAAGTATAGACTTAATAAAGATAGCGTGATAGAATGTGAATGATTAAAAAAACTGAAAATTATCACTTTTTCAATAAAAAAGTAGCGTAAGTTTCAATAAAGGAGATTGACAATGAAACATTTGGGAAAATTATTTAAAAAATACCGTGTATCACGAGGATTAACGTTGCGAGATATTGCTGAAGCAGGGATTTCAACATCACAATTATCACGTTTTGAGCAAGGAAAGACAGATTTAACGATAACAAGGCTTGCTTTAGTTTTAGAGGAAATGAATGTGCCAATTGCTGAGTTTATGCACGTTGCGGGAGATTCTCAGCGTAATCATTTAGAGAGATTGTTAGAAAGAATTCATTACTATCATTCAGTGCAAGATATCGCTGGTTTAGAATATTTGTTAGCAGCAGAGCGAACTGACAATACAGCAAATGAGCTATTTCAACACTTGAACACGATTTTAATCAGGATTTATCTTCATGATTTGTCAAAAGAAGATGATGACTTAGCAGACGAACTTGCTTACTTGAGTGAGTATCTGTTCAGTGTAGAAAATTGGGGTTGCTACGAATTATTGCTTTTCAAAAATGCCTTCGTTGCCTTTAATCATAGAACTTTTATACGCTTGTCAGAAGAATTAAACCAACGAACAGCAGTTTATCAGGACCTACCAGCAAATCGCCAATTGAGATTAGATATCTTGTTAAATGGCTACTTGATGTGTATTGAACGGGATGAATTATCTGATGCGCTTTATTTTGAAAAACAATTAACAGCGGCTTCATTGACTGAAACAGAACTCTATGAAAGACTGGTCTTTCACTATGGCAAATATTTTTATCAGTTTAAAAAATCGCAGAGCGAACAAGCCATTCTTGAAATGCAAAATGCCATTAAAGTGTTGACATTAGCATCTAGCGACCAACTTGCCCAAAAATACCAAAAGCATCTTGAGAGATTAATAGGGAAAGGTAAGGAGTAAAGCATGCCAGTAAATCGGTATCGAGCTTTGCTATTGATGAATGTTTTTAGTGCGAGTTTGCCTTATTATTTCGTTAGTCTTTTGCTTTTAAGGCAACTTGGATTTTCTTATACGGTTATTGGGACATTATCCGTAGTAACAGAACTGTTTGGAACAGTTTTTGATTTACCGCTAAGTATTTGTGCTCAAAAATTTGGTTATCAGCGATTACTAATATTATCGCACCTCTTTTTATTAGTTGGTTTAGGGGCGTTAATGAATGGAAAACTAGTCTTTGCTTTTCTAGCAGCCGTATTCATGGGCTTATCTGAATCATTATCTTCAGGAACATTAGTTTCCTTTAATTTTGATGTCTTAGCTAATGAAAAAGAGTATGCTAAATTCCTTAAAAATTCAAATACGATAAAGTATGTTTTTATTGCTTTGGTAACGATTATTTCGCCATTTTTACTAAAACAAAGTGTCCTATATCCATTAATATTATCCATTAGCTTTGTGATGATTAGCTTGATTTGTCTGTTGAAGCTGCCAAATAAAATCGTAAAATCAGATTCAAAGGAAGCTTCAGCATTATTGTCAGGAATTCGTTTAGCACCATGGCAGTTAATGATATTAGGGGTTAGTTTTACAACTCTTATTATGGTAAATAATTCTTATGCTAGCCTTTTATTGACAGACAAGGGAATTTCTTTAGATGTTTTAGGCATTATCTTGTTTTTGTTTAATTTAGGAATGGCATTAGGAAGCTATTTAAAAATTGAGTGGAAATATACTTTGGTTATCCCAATATTAGTCGTATTAATTTCCATGCAAACAGAAGTTCATCTGATAATCTTACTATTTTTATTGATTAGAATTTTAAATGCTAACTATAATAACCAATTGATGTTAAAAATGAATCAAACGATTAAGGAAAATCGTGCCGTAGCTTGGTCTTTGTATAATTTTGCCATTTCAATAAGTTTTATGTTAGCAGATTTTTTAGCAGGGCTTATTGCAGATCGATTTGGCTTATTAATGGTATATCGAGTTTTTGGACTATCTGCCACGTTTTATCTTATCTATTATTGCTGGAAAAAGTGTAAGTAATCCTCGAACTCTCACCTCACATAAACATCCTATGAAACCATTGATTTCATAGGGTTTCTTTGTTTTTGCATGAAAAAAATAATTTTTGTGAGAAAAAAGCTTGCAAAAAACTTAAATTGTGTTATACTTAACCAGTAAACTATTAACTAGTTAAGAAAAGGAGTTGTCATGAAGAAGAAATTTCTTTTATTGATAAATTTAGTTGCACTTTTATTTGCTTGGCAAATCAGCCATATCAAGCAAGTTTCGGCAGATGATAAGATTGATGTTGTCACAACTTTCTATCCTGTTTATGAATTTACCAAAGCTGTTACGGGAGATACCGCAGATGTAACCATGTTGATCAAAGCAGGAACTGAACCACACGACTTTGAACCATCTACCAAAAATATTGCAACGATTTCAGACGCTGATGTTTTTGTCTATATGGACGATAGTATGGAAACATGGGTTGATAGCGTTGAAAAATCCATTGATTCAGACAGTTTAACAGTTGTTAAATCAACAGGAGATATGCTATTAATGGCAGGAACAGCTGATGAAGACGACGAAGATAGCGATGACGGTCATACTCACGAATATGACCCACACGTTTGGCTCTCACCAAAACGCGCTATCACATTGGTTGAAAATATCCGTGACGCTTTTGTTGCAAAATATCCTGATAAAGCTGATACTTTCAATAGCAATGCAGCTGCTTACATTGAAAAACTAAATGATTTAGATGCCGAATACACAGAAGCATTGTCAAATGCTAAACAAACAAGCTTTGTCACACAGCACGCTGCTTTTGGTTATTTAGCACTTGATTACGGTTTGACACAAATTCCAATCACTGGTGTGTCAGCCGAATCAGAACCATCAGCAAAACGTTTAGCAAGTTTGACAAAATATATCAAAAAATACGATATTAAATACATTTACTTTGAAGAAAATGCGTCAAGTAAAGTTGCTTCAACTTTAGCAGATGAAGCAGGGGTCAAAACAGCGGTGTTAAATCCGATTGAAAGCTTAACAAGCAAACAAATCAAAGCTGGTGAAGATTATTTCTCAGTTATGGAAGAAAACTTGAAAGCTTTGCAATTGACAACAGATGTCGCTGGTAAGACTATCAAAGCTGAAACAGACACAACCAAGACTGTTCAAAATGGTTACTTCAAAGATAAAGATGTTACCGACCGTTCATTGAGCGATTGGTCTGGTAAATGGCAATCAGTTTACCCATATCTTCTTGACGGCACATTGGATCAAGTTTGGGAATACAAAGCTAAAGCTTCAAAAGGTGAAAAAACAGCCGAAGAATATAAGGAATACTACACAACAGGTTACAAGACAGACGTTGAACAAATCAATATCAGCGGTAAAAAGAATACCATTACATTTATCAAAAACGGTGAGAAATACAAGTTTACTTATAAATATGTAGGTTACAAGATTTTGACTTATGAAAAAGGTAACCGTGGTGTCCGTTATTTGTTTGAAACAGATGATGAAAATGCTGGTGAATTCAAATACGTCCAATTTAGTGACCACAACATCACAACAACAGATGCCGAGCATTTCCACATTTTCTGGGGTGGCGAAAGCCAAGACGCGCTTCTTGAAGAAATGGATAACTGGCCAACCTATTATCCAACTAGCTTAACAGGTCAAGAAATCGCACAAGAAATTGTTGCCCACTAAAAACAACCTCATCAAAAATAGCTAAAAAATCTGAAACAAAACGTTTCAGATTTTTTGTTTGAAATATGATACCTGTTACCACTTTGTTGTTCTTCGTTAGTGAAAAAATATCTTATTTTAATAAAAAAATAAGGAAGTTTCAGTAAAATGCTAAGCGTTATGTAAGCAAAGGGAAGTGATTTGGGAAATATCAAAGAAGAGGTGCTGAAAATGGTTAAAGCATTGGAGACTAGTTTTAAACGCATTGAGAAAAAGTATGTTTTGGATAAAGAAAAACTAGGAGCTATTTGGGATGATTTGAAAGAACACCTTGTAGAGGATGATTATCCGACATCAACAATTACTAATATTTATTTTGACACAGCAGATTTTCAAGTCATTCAGGACTCGATTGCAAAGAAAAATGGTCGCGAAAAGATTCGTATGCGAACTTACGTCACAAACCCGACAGAAGATAGCCAAGCCTTTTTGGAATTAAAGAAAAAAGACGCCGAAGGTATCGGTCATAAATTCCGTTTGGTTTCGGAAACAGGCGCTATTAAACAATTTATCGAAAGTGGGAAATTGACACATGCCACAAGCGAAGACCAACTTTTAATCGATGAATTGAATACACTTAAAGAACGATATGGTGACTTGAGTGCACGTATGTTGATTTATTATGAACGTTCTTCTTTTAAAGAAAAACATCATATTAAAGGGCAACCACAAACGAAAATTCGTGTGACAGTTGACCAAAATGTTACTTACCGTGATTATGATGTAGAAAAATCAATGGGAAATTACGGTAGTGAGCTAGTCGGTGACGGAAAAGTCATCATGGAAATTAAAACCCCTGGTCCCCAACCGGAATGGCTAAAAGCTATTTTGATGAAACACGGCATTGAGTCAACATCGTTTTCAAAATATGGCACAGCTTATCGTAAATCACAAGGAATAGTCTAAATTAAATTGAATAAGTTAGGAGATGATTATTGTTTTGAGTTTATTTAATAGTGTTTATACAGGTGCGAGTGCGACGGTAAATCCATTGATGGTTGCCTTATCCCTTTTGGTCAGTCTTATATTAGGTGCTGCTTTAGCGTGGGTGTATCGTTATCGGACACTTTACACAAAAGAATTTGTCATTACATTGACAATCCTTCCTAGCTTATTGTCAGTGATTATTTTCTTGGTGAACGGTAGTCTGGGAACAAGTGTTGCCGTAGCTGGAACATTTAGTTTGGTACGTTTTCGTTCAGCTGCAGGTGGTGCGCGTGAACTGTTGGCACTCTTTTTAGCAATGACTATCGGATTAAGTACAGGAATGGGTTACCTAACTTTAGCTATTTTGACCACAATTGTTTTCTTGGTGATTTGGCTTGGTTTGGAAAAAATGACCTTCTTTAGTTCAGGACAAACGGTGAGACATTTGGTGATAGATTTGCCAAAAGATCGAAAAGATGAAAAGTTAATCCGCCACATCCTACACCAATTTTGTCGAGATATTGAATTGGTATCGTTGAAAAGTAGCCATAGCGGTGAACATTTGACGTTGACCTATCAAATCGACCTAAATTCAGACGACGATGACGTTTTATTAACCGATGAATTAGTCGAACACATTGTAGATATTGACATCTCAATGACCAAATTAGCTAAGAAAAAGAAAAACTTGTAATACAAGTTAACCAGAACCTCGGTTCTGGTTTTTTTGATGAACAATTAAACAAGCTTGCAAATTCTTGCAGATTGAATTATCAGCGTGACAATAGACGATTTTTGAGTGCGTTGCCAGCTTCTGAAAACTTTGTTATAATGAACTAAGATAGCACTTACATTAAGGAGGCACCGTGAAAGAAAAGCGTATTACAAAGTTCTTTTTAACCTGCGCAACTTTGGTTACTTGTATTACCTTGGGCGTTAACCTTTGTTTTCAACATTCTACAAAAGCGGTTGTCGCAGAATCTTCGGAAACATCAGATACAGCAACAGCTGATTTTATTGCAAGCATTGGCGAAACAGCACGACAAATTGGGCAAGAGCGTAACCTCTACGCTTCTGTGATGATTGCACAAGCTGTCTTAGAATCAAGTAGTGGGCAGTCTGCGCTTAGCCAGTCTCCTTATTATAATTTCTTTGGTATCAAAGGGAGTTACAATGGCAATTCTGTGACCATGCTAACTTGGGAAGATGACGGAAATGGCAATACTTACGAAGTTGACCAAGCATTTAGGTCGTATGATAGTTTAAGCGATTCGTTGAATGATTACGCTAATTTGCTTAGTTGGGATTTGTATTCTGGAACGTGGAAGTCTAACACAACATCTTACCAAGACGCCACGGCAGCCTTGACTGGTTTGTATGCCACAGACACATCTTACGCTGATAAATTAAATGCTTTAATTGAGCAATATGGTTTGACAGTCTATGATGAACCAGCAAGCACAGAGGAAGAAACAAGTAGCGAGGACAATTCAGACCATGTCTGGAATGAATATCGTGGCTCTTACACAACAGCAGCCATTCTAGCAGAAGATGAAGCATGGCTTCGCTTTATTAGTCAATAGAATAGGAAAGAGGAATTTTCTCCTCTTTTTTACATTATTTTGAAAATAAAAAAAGCCAATTTCGATTGCTCGAAAATGGCTTTCCTGTAAAATGCGGTTTCTTATTTGAGACCGTATTTTTTGTTGAAGCGATCCACACGACCGTCTGCTTGTGTGAATTTTTGGCGTCCAGTGTAGAATGGGTGAGAATCTGATGAGATTTCCACACGTACAAGTGGATAAGTAGCGCCTTCAAATTCTACAGTTTCGTTAGAAGATTTTGTAGAACCGCTAAGGAATTTGTAACCAGTAGTTGTGTCCATGAACACTACTGGACGGTATTCTGGATGGATGTTTTGTTTCATTGTTAAAAGATTTCCTTTCTGCCATGGTGCTTTTTTGACGCACCATAGTTATTTTAACTTCTATAGTTTATCAAATAATGCGATATTTGACAAGACTTTTAAGCAAATTAATTGAATTAAAATCAAGTTGTCATTAAGTCAAGGCTATCAAGGGATTGCTTAGTTCTTTGGTACTAGCAAGTCTTTGATTTCTTGGTAAATTTCGTCGTTTTCTTCAAGGCTATAAGAATTCGCTCCGCTGGCTAATGGGTGTCCGCCTCCGCCATGACGTTTAGCGATTTCATTGATAACCTGTGATTTACTACGAAGACGCACACGGTAATGTTTATCAGCTTGTTCGACAAAAATTGCCCATGATTGGATACAATCGATTTTTCCAGGCGTTCCAACGATGGCAGATGTTTCAGCATCAGTTACGTTGAATTTTTTCATAGTATCCTGTGTCAATACCACACGAGCAGCGCCATTCTCATCAACTTCAAGATTGTCAAAAACGTAGCCTTGAAGTTTAGCAATTTTAAATGAAAACGAGTCCATTTGACGAGCTAGTGTTGAAAAATCAAAATCATATTCGCGTAGCTTGCTCGCAATTGAGAGCGTTTTGCTTGTTGTTGCAGGATAAAGGAAACGTCCAGTATCACCGACGATACCACAATAAAGCAGGCGAGCTGCCTCATTTGACAAAGCTAGATTAGTTGAAAGGGCAAAATCGGTGATGATTTCGCTAGCGCTAGAAGCAGTTGTATCAACATAAAGCAAATCACCGTAAGCATCGTCATTAGGGTGATGGTCGATTTTAATCAGAAAGTCACCTTTTGTATAGCGGTCATCGTCAACACGTGGCGTGTTTGCAGTATCGGTAACAATAACTAAAGCGCCTTGGTAATCATCATCAGAGACAGTATCCATTTTTGTCAACCAAGTAAGTGTTGGCTCGTCTTTCCCAGTCGCCAAGACTTTTTTTTCTGGAAAATTATGTCTGATAATATCACGAAGCCCGACTTGACTACCGAGAGCGTCAGGGTCGGGACGTTGATGACGGTGGATAATAATGGTATCGTAAGCTTTTATTTTTTCTAAAATTTCTTCAAAAGTGTTGTTCATCGTTTATTCTCCAATATCATATCAATATGCGGAATACCGTTCTCTAGGTATTCATCAGAAATCGTCTTGAATCCAAAAGAAGTGTAAGATGTTTGTAAGTAAGCATGAATTTCAGTATTTTCCATAAAAACAAAGAAAATGAATTAAAACTTTTATATCGCTTACCATGACATTTTTCTGATTTTCATTATACCACAGAAAAAAGAGAATTTATTTTAGAATGCTTATTTGATAGATACTTTTGTTAATTTCTATACGAAAACGCTCAAAAATACCTCTAAATCAGCTTTTTTAGTAGGTGTTGCAAATAAGCAAAATCAAAAATTATCAGAAAAGAAAGCGCGCACAAAAACGTGTAAGTATTGAAATAAAAACGGGAATATGCTATAATCATGTCTTGTAAGGGTTATCATATGATAATTCGAAAAAACACAAATAAAAAGGAGAACCATAATATGGCTTCAAAAGATTTTCACATTGTTGCAGAAACAGGAATTCACGCACGTCCAGCTACTTTGCTTGTTCAAACAGCTAGCAAATTTGCTTCAGACATCACTCTTGACTACAAAGGTAAAGCTGTAAACCTTAAATCTATCATGGGTGTTATGAGCCTTGGTGTTGGTCAAGGTGCTGACGTTACTATCTCTGCTGAAGGTGCAGACGCTGATGACGCACTTGCAGCAATCGAAGAAACAATGACTAAAGAAGGATTGGCTTAATAAAATGACAGAAATGCTTAAAGGAATTGCCGCATCTGATGGTGTTGCTGTTGCTAAAGCGTATCTACTCGTTCAACCGGATTTGTCATTTGAAACTGTTACAGTTGAAGATACAAGTGCAGAAGAAGCTCGCCTAGATGCCGCATTAAAAGCATCACAAGACGAGCTTTCTGTTATTCGTGAGAAAGCAGTAGAAACACTAGGTGAAGAAGCAGCTGCCGTGTTTGATGCACACTTGATGGTTCTTGCTGACCCAGAAATGATCAGCCAAATCAAAGAAACTATCCGTGCAAAACAAACGAATGCAGAAGCAGGTCTTAAAGAAGTGACTGACATGTTCATCACTATCTTTGAAGGAATGGAAGATAACCCATATATGCAAGAACGTGCAGCGGATATCCGCGACGTTTCAAAACGTGTATTGGCACACCTTATCGGTGCTAAACTTCCAAACCCTGCAACTATTGATGAAGAATCAATCGTTATTGCACACGACTTGACACCATCTGATACTGCTCAATTAAACAAACAATTTGTAAAAGCCTTTGTTACTAACATTGGTGGACGTACAAGTCACTCAGCTATCATGGCGCGTACTCTTGAAATCGCGGCTGTTCTTGGAACAAACGATATCACAAGTCGTGTTAAAGATGGCGACATCGTAGCAGTAAATGGTATCACAGGTGACGTGATTATCAACCCAACAGAAGAAGAAATTGCTGAATTTAAAGCAGCTGGTGAAGCATACGCTAAACAAAAAGCTGAATGGGCTCTTCTTAAAGATGCTGAAACAGTAACAGCTGATGGTAAACACTTCGAATTGGCAGCTAACATCGGAACACCTAAAGACGTTGAAGGTGTTAATGCTAATGGTGCAGAAGCAGTTGGTCTTTATCGTACTGAATTCTTGTACATGGATTCACAAGATTTCCCAACTGAAGATGAACAATA
Organism: Streptococcus gallolyticus subsp. gallolyticus DSM 16831; assembly: GCF_002000985.1. Lineage (NCBI taxonomy): Bacteria > Bacillati > Bacillota > Bacilli > Lactobacillales > Streptococcaceae > Streptococcus > Streptococcus gallolyticus. Next base: position 828,276 of record NZ_CP018822.1, read on the forward strand.
TGAGGCATACAAGGCTGTTCTTGAAGGCATGAATGGTAAACCAGTTGTGGTTCGTACTATGGATATCGGTGGGGATAAAGAACTTCCATACTTTGACCTTCCAAAAGAAATGAATCCATTCCTTGGATTCCGTGCACTTCGTATTTCTATCTCAGAAACAGGAAATGCAATGTTCCGTACACAAATTCGTGCACTTCTTCGTGCATCTGTTCACGGACAACTTCGCATTATGTTCCCAATGGTTGCGCTTCTTAAAGAATTCCGTGCTGCTAAAGCAATCTTTGATGAAGAAAAAGCTAACCTTAAAGCTGAAGGTGTTGCAGTGGCAGATGATATCCAAGTAGGTATCATGATTGAAATTCCAGCAGCAGCTATGCTTGCTGACCAATTTGCAAAAGAAGTTGACTTCTTCTCAATTGGTACAAACGACCTTATTCAATACACTATGGCCGCTGACCGTATGAACGAACAAGTTTCATACCTTTACCAACCATACAACCCATCTATCCTTCGTTTGATTAACAATGTTATCAAAGCAGCACACGCTGAAGGCAAATGGGCTGGTATGTGTGGTGAAATGGCTGGTGACCAAAAAGCTGTTCCGCTTCTTGTCGGAATGGGACTTGATGAGTTCTCTATGTCAGCTACATCAATTCTTCGTACACGTAGCCTTATGAAGAAACTTGATACAGCTAAAATGCAAGAATATGCAAATCGCGCTCTTACAGAATGCTCAACAATGGAAGAAGTTCTTGAGCTTAGCAAAGAATACGTTGATTTCGATTAATTGTGTTTAATATTATCAGAAAGAGTTTGGACTATTTTGTCCGAACTCTTTTTTTAATTTTACGGATAGATGTGTAGTGGTTTTCCTGTCACTTTAGCTTAGTTAATAGCTGAAAAATCAACTTTTGTCGGAACTACTGATTTTTAAAGGCTTATGAATAGAATCTTCACTGGAGAATTTATTTTTTAAAACAAAATCCTTGACTTGGAGTGTACTCTAAGTTGTACAATACAGATGAAATTCGTATTTTACCATAAAAAACTTTATTCAATAAATTTATTATTATGAAAATTTGATATTGCAAAGTTTTTGTCTTAATTTTCTGAATTTTTTCGTGTTAAAATATTGAAAAAAGCAGAAAAAGTGATAAAATGGAATTATCACATTTAAAAGGAGATATAGCTTGACTAAACAATATAAAAACTATGTCAATGGAGAGTGGAAACTTTCTAAAGAAGAAATTAAAATTTATGCTCCTGCCACAGGTGAAGAACTCGGTTCTGTACCTGCAATGAGCCAAGAAGAAGTTGACTACGTTTACGCTTCTGCAAAAGCCGCTCAAAAAGAATGGCGTGCGCTTTCATACGTAGAACGTGCAGCTTACCTTCATAAAGCAGCGGATATTTTAGTGCGTGATGCTGAAAAAATCGGTGCTGTACTTTCAAAAGAAATTGCTAAAGGTTACAAATCAGCAGTAGGTGAAGTTATCCGTACAGCTGAAATCATTAATTATGCCGCTGAAGAAGGTGTCCGTCTTGAAGGTGAAGTCCTTGAAGGTGGAAGCTTTGAAGCAGCAAGCAAGAAAAAAATCGCTATTGTTCGTCGCGAACCAGTAGGATTGGTACTTGCTATCTCACCATTTAACTATCCAATTAACCTCGCAGGTTCTAAGATTGCTCCTGCCCTTATTTCAGGGAATGTTGTTGCCCTTAAACCACCTACGCAAGGTTCTATTTCAGGTCTTCTTTTGGCTGAAGCATTTGCTGAAGCTGGACTTCCAGCTGGTGTATTCAACACAATTACAGGACGTGGTTCAGTAATCGGTGACTACATTGTTGAACACGAAGCTGTTAACTACATCAACTTCACAGGTTCTACACCAGTAGGTGAACACATCGGTAAATTGGCTGGTATGCGTCCAATTATGCTTGAACTTGGTGGTAAAGACTCAGCTATCGTTCTTGAAGATGCTGACCTTGACTTGGCTGCTAAAAACATCGTTGCAGGTGCTTACGGTTACTCAGGTCAACGTTGTACAGCCGTTAAACGTGTCCTTGTTATGGATAGCGTTGCAGATAAATTGGTTGCCAAAGTTTCAGAACTTGTTAAAGATTTGACTGTTGGTATGCCTGAAGATGATGCTGATATTACTCCGCTTATCGATACAAAAGCAGCTGACTATGTTGAAGGTCTTATCAAAGACGCTCAAGACAAAGGTGCTAAAGAAGTTATTTCATTCAAACGTGAAGGTAACCTTATTAGTCCAGTATTGTTTGACAATGTAACAACTGATATGCGTTTGGCTTGGGAAGAACCATTTGGTCCAGTCCTTCCAGTTATCCGTGTTAATTCAGTAGAAGAAGCTGTCGAAATTTCAAACAAATCTGAATACGGTCTTCAAGCAGCAGTATTTACAAACAACTTCCCATTGGCATTCAAGATTGCTGAACAACTTGAAGTGGGTACTGTTCACATCAACAACAAAACACAACGTGGTACAGATAACTTCCCATTCCTTGGTGCTAAGAAATCTGGTGCTGGAACACAAGGTGTGAAATACTCTATTGAAGCAATGACTACTGTTAAATCTACAGTATTTGATATTGCAAAATAATTTTTGATGAAGGTTAGAACGGTCCTGTTCTGACCTTTTTTAGTTTAGAAATATGGTTACAAATTGTGTTCTTCATGAAAATTTTTATAAATTTTTTCTTTTTTGCAATGGTTTTACACTTTTGGTTATGAAAGCGTATGCAATTGTGATAAAATAAGGGTAACCATACAATAGGAGGTAGAAAATGGTAACACGTAATCAATTTTCAACTTTGGAAATGCGCAAAGCAAGTCCATATTTTTCTGCATTAAAAACTATTGTCGAAACAGCATTTTATGAGAATCAGGTCATTTCAATTAAGACTTTAGAAGAGGCTTATCAATTGGCATCGAATGCTGCTGGTACAGTGATTCTGGACATGCCTGTCATTCATACGAAGGAACTTGGCTTGCCGTCCTATGCTCGAGTTTTATTGACAAATTCGGGAGCTGTGGTTGGTAGAACAGCTAAGGCACGTCGTATTTATGGCTTGGATTCAGATGAAGATGAGCGCTTGTTATCCATTGTGCGAAGTGCGGTTTATCAAGCCCATAGTCGCAAATTCTATAAAGCAGATGCTATTGTTGGTTTGGATGAAGAGTTTATGGTGCGTGCACATTTGATGGTGCCTGAGGAAGAAATCAACAATCTCTATTCATGGTTGCTTAATTTTCAGATTTTAGATGAAGAATTTAAAAATCGTTTAAAAGTTTCTAAACGGTATGATGAAGATGATATTTTTGTCTTTTTTGATCCTAAATGGTCTCATCCAGATTATCCAGATGGTTTAGCTTATTTTGACACGAATCACAATTGTGTGGCTATTTTAGGTTTGAATTATTTTGGAGAATTGAAAAAAGCGACATTAACGTTGGCTTGGGGAACAGCTGCGCGCAATGGCTATGTTTCTTGCCACGGTGGTTTGAAAATTTTCCAAGGAAAAGAGGAAAAAAATGATTATGTTGCCTCTTTCTTTGGCTTATCTGGTTCAGGAAAGTCAACGCTGACTCATGCTAAGCATAATGGAAAATACGATATCAAAGTGTTACATGATGATGCCTTTATTATTTCCGAAAAAGATGGCTCATCCATTGCGCTAGAACCGTCTTATTTTGATAAGACCAACGATTATCCAACTGGACACCCAGAGCAAGATTTTTTCGTGACTGTTCAAAATTGTGGTGTGACGTTAGATGATAATGGTCGTAAAAAATTGATGACCGAGGATATTCGTAATGGGAACGGACGTACCGTAAAATCACGTTTTGCAACGCCAAATCGTGTTGACCATATCGAGGAGCCAATTAATGCGATTTTTTGGATTATGAAAGACGATTCATTGCCACCTTTAATCAAAATTAATGATCCACTCATGGCAGCGACAATGGGTTGTACATTGATGACAAAACGTTCAAGCGCTGAAAATATTGAAGGTAGCAAGCAATCATTAGTTATTGAACCATTTGCAAATCCATTTAGGGTTTATCCTTTGGTCGAAGATTATCAAAAATTCCGTTCATTATTTGCTAGTGGTGTTGACTGTTATATCATTAATACGGGATTTTACATGGGAAATGGTATTCCAAAAGAAGTTTCTTTAGATATCATTGAAAAAATTGTTGACGGCAATGCTGATTTTAAGGCTTTTGGTCCAATTGAAGGCTTTGAATATCTGACATTAGAGGACTATCCTGTCCACCGCTTTGATGCGAAATACAAACAATTGATTCGTTCACGGATGCAAATTCGTTTGAATTTTCTATTGTCTTTCAATCAAAATAACCCTAAACTAGCTCTGCCTGTTGAAGCTATCTCACGTTTGGAACGAGTGATTAACAATCTAAAATAAGGTCATATTCTTACAAAACTATTTATTCGATGAAAAAGTACCCCTAGCGGGTACTTTTTTTGATGCTTTTTAATAAAAATACAATTTTTAACTAATAATTATAAACAAGGTAATTCCTAGTATTTATCACATTATTTGTCAATAAATCTGACTATAAATGTTTTATATATATACCTATAACTATAAAATATGGTAAAAATAAAAGAATTTTCAGAAAATGATTGATTTTTTAATAAACTTGTGTTTTAATGTTTTTTATATTGACGAGCCGTCAATATGAAATAACCATTTTGGGAGGTTTATTATGGATAAGAAAGAGAGATTCTCTTTTAGGAAGTACAAGGTCGGACTAGTTTCAGTCCTTGTGGGAGCTGTCTTTTTGGCAGCAGGTGCAGGTCGTGTTTCGGCTGATGAGTTGTCAAAAGCAGCAGGAGTAAGTCAAACAGACCCTGCTTCTAATATTGAGCAAGTGGTGCAGGCAACAGAAAGTTCAAGCACAGCTGATTTTGCTCAAGTGGCATCAGTAGAAACGACGATTGAAGCAAGTAGGGTTGAAAGCACGGCGACAGCTAGTACAACAGCAGATGAAGTGGCATTAGCTTCTAAAACGCAGGAGACAGTATCAGAAGAACTTTCTAGCCCAGCTGCTACATCAGAAGCGACTGCTGTTGGTAATGTGGCTAATGCGCAAGAGAGTAGTGCTTCGAGTGAAGTTGCTGAAGAAATAGCACAAGATGTTGAAGCATCTGCAGCAAGTGTTTCTAGTGAAGTGGTTACTGAAGTAACAGAAAAAGCTCAACCAGAAGAGCAAACACTTGATTCTGCAACACCTCAAAGTATTGATAGTGACGAGCTTATTACAGTTCCAGAGGCTTGGGAGAGCGGCTATAAAGGACAAGGAACAATCGTTGCTATTATCGATTCAGGTTTGGATGTTGACCATGATGTTTTACACATTTCAGACCTTTCTACCGCTAAATATGGTAGCGAAGAAGAAATTGAAGCAGCTAAAGCCGCAGCTGGTATTACCTATGGGAAATGGTTTAATGATAAAGTTGTCTTTGGATACAACTATGTTGACGGAAATACGATTTTAAAAGAAGGTGAAGAAGCTTCACACGGTATGCACGTTACGGGGATTGCAACAGGAAATCCTACCAAAGCTTTGGGTGATGAATACATTTATGGTGTGGCACCAGAAGCTCAAGTCATTTTCTTACGTGTTTTCTCAGATTTGAAATCATCGACTGGTCCAGCACTTTACGTTCGTGCAATTGAAGACGCTGTGAAATTGGGTGCGGACTCTATCAACCTTAGTCTTGGAAGTACAACAGGCTCTGAAGTTAATATTGAACAAACATTAATTGACGCTGTAAAGGCAGCTCAAAAGGCTGGTGTTAACGTCGTTTTCGCTGCTGGTAATGAAGGTGCTTTTGGGGACAGTATTAATCCGTCAGCAGAAAATCCTGATTATGGTCTTGTTGGCAATCCATCAACAACACAAGATGTTATCTCTGTTGCTTCTTACAACAATAGCATTACACGTAGCAATGTAGTGACATTTGTTGGAATGGAAGATAATGCTGAGCTTAACAATGGTAAGAGTTCATTTACCAATCCAGATAAAAGTGATAAGAAATTTGAAAATGGCAAAGCTTATGATTATGTCTATGTTGGAACAGGGACAGCAGAGGAACTTGAAGGTGTCGATTTAACAGGAAAACTTGCTCTTATCCAACGTGGTGGTTTAACATTTTCTGAAAAAATTGCGAATGCGACAGCACATGGTGCCGAAGGTGTTATCATCTTTAACAACGACCCAGATGGTTCAAATGTTAGCATGGCAATTGATGATACAGCGATTGCGATTCCGTCAGCATTTATCCCATATAAATTTGGTATCGAGCTAGCAAAAGGCGGCTATCAAATTAAATTTAGCGATGTTGCTGAAAAATTTGACAATCCAGGAGCAGGTAAATTTTCTAGCTTTAGTAGCTGGGGATTGACGACGGATGGTGCGCTAAAACCTGACGTTGCTGCACCAGGTGGCAGTATTTATTCATCTTACAATAATGATAAATACGGTTCGATGAGTGGTACAAGTATGGCATCACCTCATGTTGCAGGTGTAGTTGCTTTGGTGAAACAATACCTTAAAGAAAATTTCCACGAAAAATCAGATGAAGAAGTTGGTTACCTTGTCAAAGCCTTGATTATGAGTACAGCTAAGGCACATTATGATAAAGAAGCACAAGCTTACACATCACCACGTCAACAAGGTGCAGGGCTTGTTGATACGGCATCAGCAGTTAGCACAGGACTTTATGTGACTGGTGATGATGGTTATGGTAGTGTTACGCTCGGAAATGTTGGCGATACCTTTACATTTGATGTAACTATTCATAATATTGGTGACCAAGATAAAACCTTAACTTACGAAACTAATCTAGGTACGGATACGGTTGAAAATGGGGAAATTACGCTAGCACCACGTCAATTGTCAACGACAACAGGTCATACGATTACTGTTAAAGCTAATAGCTCAGAGACAATCACGATTACTGTGGATGCTAGTCAATTTGCGGAATTATTGAGCAAAGAAATGCCAAATGGTTATTACCTTGAAGGCTTTGTTCGCTTCTTAGACCCAACTGATCTAGCAGAAGTTGTCAGCATTCCATATGTTGGTTTCAGAGGTGATTTCCAAAATCTAGCTGTTGTTGAAACACCTGTCTATCAACTGGTATCTGATGGTAAAGACGGTTTCTACTTTGAAGTTAGTGATGACCATGTCGTTGAAAGTGGTGATGCAACGACTTCGCTTCTGACAAATAATGCTGGAAGTGGTTATTATAAAGTGCTTGGTACTTATTCTAATGATGATGGTGATTTTGTCCTACAATTAGATGAAAATGGTCAACCGTACTTAGCAATTTCACCAGACGGCGATGGTAATCAAGATTATGTCTTGTTTAAAGGTGTTTTCTTGAGAAATTATACAAATGCGACAGCAGCTGTTTATGCGGCAGATGATGTTAATTTTGAAAATCCATTGTGGGAAAGTGGCGATTCGTCAGGCATTAAAAATTATTATAAAAAAGCTAGTGTATTATATGCAACACGGTGGGATGGTAAAGACCAAGACGGTCACGACCTAGCTGACGGTAAGTATAAATATGTTTTGACTTATTATCCAGAAGTTATCGGCGCAGATGCACAGCATTTAGCCTTTGATGTGATTGTTGACCGCAAAGAACCGATTATCACAACGGCGACTTATGATGAAAATACATTGACCTTTACGCCACGTAAGGCTCTTGACCCAGATGGTTCGGGCGTCTTTAAAGATAGCATTTTTTACTACGCAGAAAATGAAAAAGGTGAAGTTGAACAAGTCTATCTCACACCGAATGCTGACGGCTCATTTACGTTGCCACTTGACTTGGCTGACATTGAAGATTTCTACTATGCTGTTGAGGATTACGCAGGAAATGTCGCTTATGCAAAAGTAGAAGATTTGATTAACGTTGGTAATGATAGCGGTCGTGTGACTGTTAACCTGTTGAATGATGAAACAAAAGGCAATAGTTATGTCGATTATACTTTCATTATCAAAGACGCTAAAGGCGATATTGTTACTGATTTGCATTTCTTTGGTGAAGATTTGACAACGGTTGATTTACCTTTTGGCGATTATACTGTTGAACTTGCGCTTTATGATGAAGAGTGGGCAGAGCTTGCTGGTCCAACTAGTCAAAAAGTAAGTATTTCAGAGACTGATAGTTATAAGACCGTTGATTTCTTTGTTCACACTTTCAGCAAAGCAGCATTGGTGCTTGATTTCGATAAAGATTTGCCTAAGGGAACTGACGTTACAATTGTTAATAAAGACGGAAAAGTAACTAGTGTTCCAGCAGCCCGTTATGTAAAAACGGATTATGGTAAAGATGTTTACGTTGGCGATTACACATTGGCATTGAATTTACCAGAGGGCTATGAAATTTATGAGGACCCTGACTTTACAGTCCTTTATGGCAAACAAAACCGTGTGAAATTCAGTGTGATTGATAAGACAGGTTTGATTTCAGAAACAAATGCAACAGCTGATTTAGAGAAAGAAGCACGTTATTATAACGCATCATTAGCTAAATTGTTGACTTATCGTGATGCGCTAACAAGTGCTCAAACAATCTTGTCGGAAAAACATACACAAGCAGAAATAGATGCCGCCTTGGCTAACTTGCAAGTGGCGACAGCAGCTCTTGACGGTGAAGAAACACAATACCAAGCCTTGACTGATGAAAGCGACCGTTATGTTGGTGTTCAAGCAGACCCTGCTTATTATAATGCTAGTGCGTCATCACGCATTACTTATGATACACTTTATCGTTCTGCTAAATTTATCTTGGCAAAAGCTCAAACAACTCAAGAAGAAGTCGATACAGCCTTGGCTGATTTGGTTGCTGCGCGTGAAGCCTTGGACGGACAAGCAACAGACTTTACAGCTTTGCGTGATTTGTCAGCTAAATCTGCAGTCCTTAAAGTGACAGCCGCTAAATACCAAAATGCCAGCGAAACTGTCAAAGACGCTTACGACCAAGCCCTTGAAGAAGCACTTGCTGTTTTAGCAAATGAAGGTGCAACTCAAGGAGAAGTAGATGCAGCCTTGGCTAATTTGAAAGCAGCTGAAAAAGCTCTAGACGGTCAAGAAATTATCGAGGACACTGATGTTCCGAAAGAAGAATCTCTCATTCCTGAAGAGGTCATCAAACCAGAAACACCACCGAAAGTGGAACCGCAGGTCAGTGAAAACGAGATAGGAGGAGAGGTAGCTGCCCTAGGGGTCGTAACCGTTCATAAAGAAGTTAAAGCTTCAACTCCTGCTAAACCTTTGGCAAGTTCAAAAGCAACCGACGAGCTCCCTCAAACATCAAGCGTTACACAAAATTATCTTCTTGCTCTCGGCTTTACTTTAGTGACACTAACAGCAGGCATCTGGAAACGAAGAAAAGTCTCTAAAGACTAATAAATTTAAGTTTAGTCATCCCTTCCTCTAACAAAAAAAGCACATCTGAAAGAGAAAATTCTCAATCGGGTGTGCTTTTTGAGTGTATTGAACGCTTATTTTTTCAAATGAAGTCCTTGATTTTTAAGATAAACTTCTGAGACTTGAGCGTATTTTTTTAGTTTTTTCAATTCTTCTTTGTGCGTAATGAAAGTAATGACAACGCCAGCTTTTCCCATACGTCCAGTTCTTCCTGCACGATGAGTATAGACTTCTTTATCACGAGCGAGGTCAAAATTGATAACGTATTCGAGATTTTCAATATCAATCCCACGGGCAACTAAATCAGTTGCCAACAGTAGTGAAATGTCATGATTTTTGAATTTTTCAAGAATGACTTTACGGAATTTGACATTAATATCAGAAGCCAAAGAAACAGCAGAAACACGATTAAATTGGAGACGTTCTTCAGTAGCTCCTAAATCTGAAAGACTGTTGAAAAAGACCAAGCCACGGAATTCTGGAATATTTGAAAATTTGCGGAGTAATTCAAGGCGGTCACGTTTATCAACGGTAATGTAATAATGAGCGATTTGTTCCAGCTTTTGGTCAGACAAATCAATCGTCAACGTATTTTCAGCGAGTGCGTCAGCGTCAACTTTATTGGTTGCACTCATGTAAACCATTTGGTGGTCACGTGGAACACGGTTGATGATATTTTCAACAAAATGATATTGAGAGTCACCTAGCAATTCATCAAATTCATCCAAAACGATTGTGTCAACGTTCATCATTTTGATTTTTTTGAGCTTGACTAACTCGAAAACACGCCCAGGTGTTCCGATAAGAATTTCTGGACCTTTTTTCAAACGTTCGATTTGACGTTTTTGACTAGAACCAGAAATGAATAGCTGTGCTGTAAGATTTAGAGGCTCAGCCCATGTTTTAGTTACCTCAAAAATTTGCCCTGCTAGTTCGGTATTTGGTGCTAAAATCAATAATTGTTGTGATTTTTTGGGTGTCACATTTAAAAGTGTTGGGAAAAGATAAGCTAGTGTCTTACCTGTACCAGTTGGGCTGACACCAAGGACATTATCACCTTGTGAAATAGGCTCGAAAATTTGTTTTTGAATAGCTGTTAGCTCGCTAAATTTCAGATTAGCTAACTGCTCTTGCCAGACTTGTGGAAATTGTGAAATCATAAGTTTCCTTTTCTATGTTTGTAATCTTCACCTATTATAACATAGAAAGGGAAACTTTTTTTATTTCGTGAATAAGTAAGAGTTTTCAGCATTTAAAAAATGGTAAAAATGTAGTAGAATAGATAGGAAATATTTTTGATTTGGAGTAATAAATGCGTAAAAAACCTATTATTATTGGTGTGACTGGTGGCTCTGGTGGTGGAAAAACCAGTGTTTCAAAGGCTATTTTGGCGAATTTTAAAGACCAAAAGATTGCGATGATTCAACATGATTCTTACTATAAAGACCAAAGTCATCTGACATTTGAAGAACGCGTGTCAACCAATTATGACCACCCACTTGCTTTTGATACGGATTTGATGATTGAGCACATCAATGAACTCATTGCAGGGCGTCCTGTTGATATTCCAATTTATGATTACACACAACATACGCGTAGCGAAAAAACATATCGCCAAGAACCACAAGATGTTTTTATTGTCGAAGGAATCTTGGTTCTTGAAGATAAACGTCTTCGTGATTTAATGGATATTAAATTATTTGTTGATACCGATGACGATATCCGTATTATTCGCCGTATCAAACGTGATATGGAAGAACGTGGACGTAGCCTTGACAGCGTTATTGACCAATACACATCAGTTGTTAAGCCAATGTACCACCAATTCATCGAACCAACAAAACGTTATGCAGACATTATCATCCCAGAAGGAGCATCAAACGTTGTCGCTATCGACCTTATCAACACTAAAATCGCAACTATTTTAGAATGATTTGTAGTGAATAGAGAATCTAGACACCGAGCTAAGTTTGGTGTCTTTTTATAACCAATCAACAGAAAAAAGTCTCTTTTTCAGCTAAGTTATCAACTATTTTGTAAAAATCTCAGAAAGTATTCAGAAAATTTATTTTATTTGGATTATTCTGTTGACTTTTATTCTAGAAAAGAGTATTATGTAAAAAAACGAAAAACATCGAAGGGAATTAAGTCAATGACATTCGCAAATATGACAGTCTTGCTATTGCGTAATGAGGGCTAGTGCATGAAAGCATTAGTCCTGTTTGGCTTACCAAGCGGGATAAAAAACATCTCGCTTGTCCGTGAGATGTTTTTATTTTTATCTTAATGCTTTTGTTAATATTAGAAAGAGGTTACTATGCGTAAAGTTGAATTCCTTGATACCACTCTTCGTGATGGTGAACAAACGCCAGGCGTTAATTTTTCAATCAAAGAAAAAGTAGCAATTGCCAAACAGCTTGAAAAATGGGGTATTGCTTCAATTGAAGCTGGTTTTCCAGCAGCTAGTCCTGATTCATTTGAAGCGGTTCGTCAAATTTCAGCAGCAATGACAACAACTGCGGTGTCAGGTTTAGCACGTTCTGTGAAATCAGATATTGATGCTTGTTATGAAGCATTGAAAGATGCTAAATACCCACAATGTCACGTGTTCATTGCAACAAGTCCTATTCATCGTGAATATAAATTGAAAAAAACAAAAGAAGAAATTCTTGATATTATCAAAGAACATGTGACTTATGCACGCAGTAAATTTGATGTGGTCGAATTTTCTCCAGAAGATGCAACCCGAACAGAACTTGATTATCTTCTCCAAGTTGTTCAGACAGCGGTTGATGCTGGCGCAACTTACATCAATATTCCTGATACGGTTGGTTTCACAACGCCAGAGGAATATGGTAACATCTTCAAATATTTGATTGAAAATACAAAATCAGACCGCGAGATTATCTTCAGTCCACATTGTCATGATGACCTTGGAATGGCGACAGCCAACACTTTAGCAGCTATCAAAAATGGTGCTGGACGCGTTGAAGGGACAGTTAATGGTATTGGTGAACGTGCTGGAAATGTGGCACTTGAAGAGATTGCAGTAGCTCTTAATATCCGTGAAGATTATTATCAAGCGACATCTGATATTGTCCTTAACGAAACGGTCAATACGTCTGAATTGATTTCACGCTTCTCAGGAATTTCAATTCCTAAGAATAAAGCTGTGGTTGGTGGAAATGCCTTCTCACACGAATCTGGTATTCACCAAGATGGTGTGCTTAAAAATCCACTCACTTATGAAATTATCACGCCAGAGCTTGTCGGTGTCAAACACAACTCGCTTCCGCTTGGTAAACTTTCAGGTCGTCATGCTTTCATTGAAAAATTGAAAGAACTCGAACTTGCTTTCGAAGAATCAGAAATTGCAACGCTATTTGGCAAATTTAAAAAATTGGCTGATAAGAAACATGAAATTACAGACGCTGATATCAGAGCTTTGGTTGCTGGAACAGAAATTGAAAATCCAGAAGGCTTCCACTTTGGCGATTTGAAATTAACATCAAATGCTGATGATACGGTGACAGCTGAAGTGCTTATGGTAAACGCTGACGGTGAAGAAGTTGAAGTTATCGCAAATGGAAAAGGTTCTGTTGAAGCTATCTATAACGCTGTCGATAAATTCTTCAATCAAACTGTCCGCCTTCTCAGCTACACAATGGATGCTGTAACAGACGGTATTGATTCACAAGCGCGTGTGTCTGTTTCAATTGAAAATGTTGATACAGGAACAATTTTCAACGCATCTGGTATTGATTTTGACGTGCTTAAAGCAGGTGCTATTGCTTATGTCAATGCGAATGCTTTTGTTCAAAAAGAAAATGCTGGTGAAATTGGCAAAGCCGTTTCATTCCGTGATGTGCCAACTAATTAATAAGAAAGGAATTTATAGAGAAGCAACGATGTTGCTTGCGGTATCTCATTATGACGAAAAAAATTGTTACACTTGCTGGTGATGGTATTGGTCCAGAAATTATGGCAGCAGGCTTAGAAGTCCTTGAAGCTGTGGCTTCAAAAATTAATTTTGATTATGACATTGATGCAAAACCTTTTGGTGGTGCAGGAATTGATGCCAGTGGTCATCCACTACCAAAAGAAACTTTGGATGCGGCAAAATCAGCTGATGCGATTTTATTAGCTGCCATTGGTGGTCCGAAATACGATAATGCTCCTGTTCGTCCAGAACAAGGCTTGCTTGCCATTCGTAAGGAATTAAATTTGTTTGCAAATATCAGACCTGTTCGTATCTTTGATGCGTTGAAACACTTGTCGCCTTTGAAACCTGAACGTATTGAAGGAGTTGACTTTGTTGTTGTCCGTGAGTTAACAGGTGGTATCTATTTTGGTGAACATCAATTACAAGATGAATCAGCACGTGATATCAATGACTATTCAGCGCAGGAAATCCGCCGTATTATTCGCAAGGCATTTGAATTGGCACGACTTCGCGGCAAAAAAGTGACAAGCATTGATAAACAAAATGTCTTGGCAACTTCAAAATTATGGCGTAAAGTTGCTGAAGAAGTAGCCTTAGATTTTCCAGATGTCACGTTGGAACATCAATTGGTGGATAGCGCAGCCATGATTATGATTACAAATCCATCACGCTTTGACGTTGTGGTTACGGAAAATCTTTTTGGTGATATTTTGTCTGATGAATCAAGCGTGCTTCCAGGCACACTTGGTGTTATGCCATCAGCTAGCCATTCAGAAAATGGACCAAGCCTTTATGAGCCGATTCACGGTTCAGCTCCAGATATTGCTGGACAAGGCATTGCTAATCCTGTCAGCATGATTTTATCTGTTGCCATGATGTTGCGTGAAAGTTTTGGTGAAGTAGCTGGTGCAGAACTCATTGAAAATGCGGTTGATAAGACATTCAATCAAGGCATTTTAACACGTGATTTAGGCGGTAAAGCTTCAACAGCTGAAATGACCGCAGCTATTATTGCAAATCTATGACTTTAAAAGAATTAGCGCTTCTCATTTTCGTTTTGTGGAATGTTTTGACCTTTCTGACTTATGGTATTGATAAAAAGAAAGCAGAGCATGGACGTTGGCGAATTTCAGAGAAAACATTGCTTTTAGAAAGTATCTTATTTGGTGGAATCGGTGCTTTTCTTGGTGGAAAAATCTTTCATCATAAAACTTTGAAATGGTACTTTAAAGCTTGTTGGTATTTGGGAATGGTGATTGATATTGCGGTTTTATACTGGTATATCGTCATTTGGAAATAGTAGCTAACTAGAAAATGAAATAGTGAGAAGAATTTGGAGGATGAAATGAGCGGAAAATCGATTTTTGATAAGCTTTGGGAACGCCATGTGGTTACTGGTGAAGAAGGCGAACCACAGCTTATGTATGTTGACCAGCACTATATTCATGAAGTAACAAGTCCGCAGGCATTCCAAGGACTTAGAGATGCAGGTCGTAAAGTACGTCGCCCAGATTTAACATTTGGAACGACTGACCACAATGTTCCAACGGTAGATATTTTCAATATTCGCGACTTGGTGTCAAAAAATCAAATTGATACCCTTGCTCGAAATGTTAAAGACTTTGGTATTGATGCGGCAACGCATGGAACAGAACGCCAAGGGATTGTTCATATGGTAGGTCCAGAAACAGGACGTAGTCAACCTGGTAAATTTGTTGTCTGCGGGGACAGCCATACAGCAACTCACGGTGCTTTTGGGGCAATTGCCTTTGGTATCGGAACATCTGAAGTGGAGCACGTTTTTGCAACACAGTGCATTTGGCAAGTAAAACCGAAGAAAATGAAAGTTGAATTTGTCGGTAAACCACAAAAAGGTGTTTATTCAAAAGACTTTATCCTTGCTTTGATTGCTCAATATGGTGTTGATGCTGGTGTAGGCTATGCGGTTGAGTATTGTGGTGAAGCCATTGATGCTCTTTCAATGGATGAACGCATGACCATTGCAAACATGTCGATTGAATTTGGAGCAAAAATGGGCTTGATGAATCCAGACCAAAAGACCTTTGATTACGTTAAAGGTCGTGAAGCGGCGCCTAAAGGTGATAAATTCGAGCAAGCGGTCGAAGATTGGAAAACATTGGTTTCTGACCCTGATGCCGAATATGATAAAGTTATTACCATTGATGTTTCAGGATTGGCACCAATGGTGACTTGGGGAACAAACCCTGAAATGGGTGTTGAATTTGGCAAACCGTTCCCAGAAATCAAAGACATGAATGATGAACGTGCTTATCATTATATGGACATTAAGCCTGGTGATAAAGCTGAAGATATTGATTTGGGTTATGTTTTCATTGGTTCTTGTACCAATGCGCGTCTATCAGACCTTGAATTAGCAGCTAAGATTGTTAAGGGCAAACATATTTCACCGAATCTGACAGCTATTGTTGTTCCTGGTTCTCGTCCTGTTAAGAAAGAAGCAGAGCGACTAGGGCTTGATAAAATTTTCATGGATGCTGGTTTTGAATGGCGTGAGCCTGGTTGTTCAATGTGTCTTGGAATGAACCCAGACCATGTGCCAGAAGGTGTTCATTGTGCCTCAACAAGTAATCGTAACTTTGAAGGGCGTCAAGGTTTTGGAGCGCGTACACATCTTTGTAGCCCAGCTATGGCGGCAGCGGCAGCAATTGCTGGTAAATTCATTGATGTTCGCCAACTGTCAGAAGTTCAGTAAAGGAGAGAGATAATGGAAAAATTTACTGTTTACACAGGGAAATCTGTCCCTTTGATGAATGATAATATTGATACTGACCAGCTTATTCCAAAACAGTTCTTGAAAGCTGTTGATAAAAAAGGTTTTGGTAAAAATTTGCTGTTTGAGTGGCGCTATCTCAATGATAATTACGATGAAAATCCAGATTTTATCTTTAACAAACCTGAATATCGCGATGCAACGATTCTGATTTCAGGGGATAACTTTGGTTCAGGGTCATCACGTGAACACGCTGCTTGGGCTTTGGAAGATTATGGTTTTCGTTGTGTAATTGCAGGCTCATTTTCTGATATTCACTACAATAATGAATTGAAAAATGGGATGCTTCCAATTGTTCAACCTTTGGAAGTCCGTCAGAAATTAGCTGCGCTACCAGCTGGTGAAGAAATTACGATTGATTTACCAAACCAAGTCATCAAGTCATCTGCGGGAGAATTTCCGTTTGAAATTGATGGCGAATGGAAGCGTAAACTTGTCCTTGGACTTGATGATATTGGCATCACGCTTCAATATGAAAATTTGATAGCAGCCTACGAAAAAAATCGTCCAAGTTATTGGCAATAATTTAAAAAAAGTAGTAGGCAAAATAACAGTTGTAGTCATTCAATAAAATATAGAAAAAGTCTGAAATATGATTATTTCAGACTTTTTTGTGGTGTTTGTTTACTCTAAGCAAAATATGACGGCAGGCTTATTTTTTGATATAATAAACCTTATGGAAAACACAAAGAAAATAGAGAATTATCAAATCATGTTAGCACAGGCGAAAGCGCTATTTGCTAACGAAAAAAATCTGCTATCAAATCTTTCAAATGCTAGCGCTCTCTTAAAGATGACTTTACCAAATTCTGTTTTTACAGGCTTTTATTTATTTGATGGTCAGGAATTGCTTTTGGGTCCTTTTCAAGGCGGGGTGTCGTGCGTTCATATTGCACTTGGAAAAGGTGTTTGTGGCGAAGCAGCAGCTAATCAAGAAACGATAATTGTGGCGGATGTGACAAAACATGCTAATTATATTTCTTGTGATTCAGCAGCCATGAGTGAAATCGTTGTCCCTATGGTCAAAAATAACCAATTAGTGGGGGTTCTGGATTTGGACTCACGTTTAACGGATGATTATGATGCGATTGACCAAGAGTATCTTGAAAAATTTGTTGCCGTACTTTTGGAAAAATCATATTGGAATTTGGATATGTTTGGAGTTGAAAAATAATGTATCAAGCACTTTATCGAAAATATCGTAGCCAAACTTTTGATGAAATGGTTGGGCAAACGGTCATTTCAACAACTTTAAAACAAGCAGTTTCTTCAGGAAAAATTAGCCATGCTTATCTATTTTCTGGTCCTCGTGGAACAGGGAAAACAAGTGCTGCTAAAATTTTTGCTAAGGCGATGAACTGCCCTAATCAAGTCAATGGCGAGCCATGTAATCATTGCGATATTTGTCGTGATATTACAAATGGCAGCCTTGAAGATGTCATTGAAATCGATGCTGCATCAAATAATGGTGTTGATGAAATTCGTGAAATTCGTGATAAATCAACCTATGCACCAAGCCGTGCAACTTATAAAGTTTACATCATTGATGAAGTGCATATGCTATCGACAGGTGCCTTTAATGCTCTTTTGAAAACGTTGGAAGAACCAACAGAAAATGTTGTTTTCATTTTAGCAACAACAGAATTGCATAAAATTCCAGCAACGATTTTATCACGTGTGCAACGATTTGAATTTAAAGCGATTAAATTAGCGGCTATTCGTGAACATTTGGCTAATATTCTTGATAAAGAAGAAATTAGCTATGAAGAAGATGCCTTGACCTTGATTGCGCGTTGTGCTGAGGGTGGAATGCGTGATGCGCTTTCGATTCTTGACCAAGCGCTTAGTTTAACGCCTGATAATCATGTGTCGCTTGCTATCGCAGAAGAAATCACAGGTAGCATTTCAATGACAGCCTTAGATGATTTTGTGGCAAATGTTTTGGCAAATCAAACCAGTCAAGCTTTGGCAAATTTGGAAACGATTTTTGATAGCGGAAAGAGCATGAGTCGCTTTGCGACGGATTTGTTAAATTACTTACGTGATTTATTGGTCGTTCAAACTGGTGGTGAAAATACACATACAAGCCAAACATTCCAAGAGAATTTAGCAACTGCTGAACAAAATCGTATTTTTACAATGATTGATTTGGTGACGAAAGCTTTGCCTGAAATCAAAAATGGTGTTCAGCCAAAAATTTATGCTGAAATGTTAACGATTCAATTATCAGAAGCAGGAAAAGAAATTTCGGCAGCACAAGTTCCAGACGGATTGTCAGATGAATTAGCAAAGCTCAAAAGTGAAATCAAAGACTTGAAAGAAGAACTTTCTAAGATTGATAGCTCAGCTATTTCTCAAAAAACGGTAAGCCGCAAAAAATCAACTACTGGCTTTAAGTTTAAAGTGGACCGCGTGAAGATTTTGACCATCATGGAAGAAACGATTGTTGATAGTCAAAAATCAAGGGAATACCTAGAAGCTCTTAAAGGAGCGTGGAATGAGATTTTGGACAGTATTTCTGCTCAAGACCGCGCGCTTTTGCTAGGTTCGGAGCCAGTTCTTGCCAATAGTGAAAATGCTATTTTAGCTTTTGATGCAGCTTTTAATGCGGAACAAGCCATGAAACGAACTGACCTTAACGATATGTTTGGCAACATCATGAGCAAGGCAGCAGGTTTTTCACCAAATATTTTGGCTGTTCCACGTAAAGACTTCAACAGTATCCGAACAGAATTTGCTCAAAATTTGAAAAAACAACGCAAAGAGCTAGCACAGGAAGAAGTGCAAGAAGAAAATTTCATTCCAGAAGGCTTTGATTTCCTAGCAGATAAAATTAATAAGATTGAGGATTAAAAAAGAACTTCAAAGAAGTTCTTTTTTATGTAGATAAACTTACTTTTAACTCAAACTAAGTTGCAAACAATTGTTGTTTCTCTGTTCGATTTTAGGATTATTCGCGAATGAAGTGAGCAACAAGACGATACTTTGTGCTGCTTAAGCAATCTGGGAGATTGTTTAAGGTTGCAGATAAGAGAAACGAAGTTTCTCCTACATCTCGGAAGTTTTGAGCATCCAGTAGATGCTTTGAGGTCTGAGCCTAGAAATAAAAAAGCAAGGAAACTAAGGGAAGTATCAAAAAAGACTTTTTCTAAACAACAGATTCTGTGAAATCTGTCAAAATAATGAAGGTATGTTATAATAGAAATATGACTAAAAGCCGTTTTATATTTGTGGCGCTGATGTGCGCTTTTGAAACATACTTTTTTAATGAATGTTTATTTGAAGGTGATTATTTATTTGCTTTCTTTTGGGGAATTTTGCTTTTTCGCGACCTCAAGCGTACCTATAAGGTTGACAAATTCATTCACACGTTGACATCAACTACCAAGAAGAAAGACTGATTTCACCACTACGTAATAATTTTTCTTGACCATTGTCAAGTTTAACAAGAAGATGTCCATGGTCTGTAATTTCTTCAGCTACACCTGAAAAGAGAATATCATTTTCGATAAAGGTCACTTGTTTGTTTAAAACAAGTGATTTTTCTTTATAAACTTTTACTAAATCTTTTTGAGGAATTGTGAAGAAAAGATTCCAAATTTCAGTGATTAATTGATTGCGTGTGATAGTTGGTTGCTCGCTAAAAAGAGTTCCAGCTTTTTGTGCAATATCGTCTGGAAAATCTGTGATATGAAAGTTAAGTCCGACACCAATAATTACATCGGTAATCAAGCCGGTTTCAACAGATGAAATCGCTTCGGTTAAAATGCCTGCGATTTTTTTGCCATTTAGGTAGATATCGTTGACCCATTTTATTTCGGTTTCAATACCTGTCAAACGAGAAATAGCCTTGACAATGCTAGATGCAACCATGAGCGTATAGGGTTTAACTTGTTCGAAAGGAACGTTTGGTTTTAGGTGAAGAGACATATAGATGCCACCTTGTTTTGAGGCAAAAAAACGTCTGCCAAATCTTCCTTTAGCCATTTCTTGACTTGGAGCTAGGTAAAGGTGCGGTTGCTTATCAGTATCGATATTATTTTTAGCATCTAACTGAGTTGATTCACTTTTTTCATTCAAAGTGACCGCAATATTAAGATTTGTCGCAATTTGCTGAGGGAGTAGTAGGTCGCCTGAGATAATTTTATAACCGCGTTTTTTAACCGAATGAATTTGAACACCCTTGTCTTCCAAGGTTTTTATCGCTTTCCAAATAGCTGTGCGAGATAGCTCAAATTCTTGCGCCAATTTTTCCCCGCTAACATAATCGTCTTGTGTCTTGAGATAATCATAAAGTTTTTCGTAGGTTTTCATATCTTTAGTATAATATATTTTTGCCAAATATTCCTAACAAAGCTTCAATATTGTTAAATTTATAAAGGAATTCTAGATGAAGTGACAAAGATGTCATCACGGTAAAACTAATATCACCTTTGTAAAGATAGGTAAAAGTTATCACCTGATAATAAATTTGTTATAGGCATTTACGGTAAAACGTGGTACAATAAGTGAGTTAATGAGTCCCGATAAGACAATCTGGCGGTTTAATAACGTGTTATTCTTCGTTAGCTCATCTTGATATACTTCAGTATTATCTGCGATTTCGCTGCCTTGACTAACCCGCCATTAACCGCGCCATCTCTTTTTAGAAGATGTAGATTGGTACTTTGTAACTCTCTTTGTTTTATGGTGAGTAAACTCACTCATAAAACAACGGAAAATCCTATGGGATTTTTCCTAAGAGACTTACTAGGCAAAAAGCATCATTATTATCGAATGCTGCTTTTTACCGTCGTAACTCGAACGGTAAGTTGATTTTGGAAGAAACCATGGAATTTTTAACAAGTGCTTTTTATGATAACGTATTAAGCAATTTTTAAAATTTTTAAGGGGGGACATTTTTATGTCAGAACGTAAACTTTTCACGTCTGAATCAGTTTCTGAGGGGCATCCAGATAAGATTGCAGACCAAATTTCAGATGCTATTTTAGATGCTGTGTTGGAACAAGATCCTGATGCGCACGTTGCGGCAGAAACAGCCGTATATACTGGCTCAGTTCATGTTTTTGGTGAAATTTCAACGACAGCTTATGTTGATATTAATCGTATTGTTCGTGATACCATTGCCGAAATTGGTTATACTAATGCTGAATATGGCTTCGCTGCTGAATCGGTTGGGGTTCACCCGTCATTGGTTGAACAATCACCTGATATTGCACAAGGGGTTAACGAAGCGCTTGAGGTTCGTGGAAATGCAGACCAAGACCCGCTTGATTTGATTGGTGCAGGTGACCAAGGGCTAATGTTTGGTTTTGCCATTGATGAAACACCTGAATTAATGCCATTGCCAATTTCACTTTCACATAAATTGGTGAAGAAATTGGCTGATTTGCGTAAATCTGGTGAGATTTCATACCTTCGTCCAGATGCTAAATCACAAGTAACTGTTGAATATGATGAAAATGACAAGCCAGTTCGTGTGGACACTGTTGTTATCTCTACACAGCATGACCCAGAAGCGACAAATGACCAAATTCGTCAAGATGTAATTGAAAAAGTTATCAAAGCGGTTATTCCAGAAAAATACCTTGATGATAAGACGAAATTCTTCATTAATCCAACTGGACGCTTTGTTATCGGAGGACCTCAAGGTGATTCTGGTTTGACTGGTCGTAAGATTATTGTTGATACTTATGGTGGCTATGCGCGTCATGGTGGCGGTGCTTTCTCTGGTAAAGATGCGACAAAAGTGGACCGTTCAGCCTCATATGCTGCGCGTTATATTGCTAAAAATATTGTTGCTGCTGGTTTTGCCACTAAAGCAGAAGTGCAATTGGCATATGCTATTGGTGTAGCGCAACCTGTCTCAGTTCGTGTGGATACATTTGGCACTAATACCGTTGCTGAAAGCAAATTGGAAGCTGCTGTTCGTGAAGTTTTTGACCTTCGCCCAGCAGGAATCATTCAAATGCTTGATTTGAAACGTCCAATTTACCGTCAAACGGCTGCATATGGACATATGGGACGTACAGATATTGACCTCCCATGGGAAAAACTTGATAAAGTAGAAGCTTTGAAAGAAGCGGTGAAATAAAAAATAATCGTTGTACCATTGGTGCAGCGATTTTTGATTGTTATAATTCTAGATTCCGTGAAACATTGATAAATATATTGTTAATGTGTTCTGCAATTTCTTGTGGATTACGCGGATTTTCTTCGGTTAACCAAGAAGAAATAATATTAGAATAACCACCGACAATAAAAAGTAAGCTGTCTGTGAGTTCTAATGGTGTTTTCGCTTTAATATGCCAAGGAGCATCAATAGATTGATAAATACGGACAGCTGCACGGTTGAATTTCTCAAGGAGCAAATAAAATTTTTGATTTTTGATAAGTAGGCGCAGGTAATGGCGATTTTGATAGAAATAATCAAGAGTGACGCCTAATATTCCGTTTAAACTTGATTGGTGTAAAATCTCACTTTCTAATGAGCGATAATTTGTAATAAAATCATCATAATAGTAATTTAAGATATCTTGTTTATTTGAAAAATAACGATAAAAGGTACGTTTTGAAATATTTGCTTCATCTAAAATTTCATTAAGCGTCAATTCATCAAAGGTATACAGTTTTAACAAACGGAAAGTGCCTTCGATAATTTTAGATTTAGAGACTAAGATTTGTTCTTTTTTACCGTTCATTTAAGCTCTCCTATTTGTCACAGTTCGTGACTTGTGTTCAATTATGTGCTACTTTATAACAAATTTATGGCACTTCTAGTTTCAAAGTTGTTTTTCATTAAAAAATTGTTATGCTAAAAATGTGCCTTCATTGTAGCATATTTTTGGTAAAAAGGGAGGAATAATTACAATGATTGAAACAATTACAGGGATTAAACAGTTTGATTTTCAAATCTTACGTTTTACAGGTGAATTGAGAAAAAGATACCCAGAAGTAAGCCAAGATTTAAAAGTAATGGGAGAAGCGATTAGTGATTTTGAAACATGGTATGCTTGGTGGTACAGTAGGGCAACATTTTATGAAGATAATCACTTAATTGAAGTGGCAATGACCTATTATAGAGCTTCTTTATTCTACCTTAGCTTCTTTGATTACAGGAAATACGAAGCTTATAAGTCATTTAGACGATGTTTTGAAATGCACTATCGGCCATATCATTTAAATTATTTTGCTATTCCTTATGGTAAGGGAAAGTTGCCTGCTATTTTTATGCCTAAAAAAGGAGCGGATAGAACTTTAATTGTTATAGGAGGTTTTGACTCTTTTGCAGAAGAATTGGTTGCGTGGTTTTTACCGTTACAAAATGAGATCAATGCTAATATTATTTTATTTGATGGTCCTGGGCAAGGCTCGGTACCATTTCAAAAGATATATTTTGAAGCAAACTATGAAAAAGTTGTTACGATAGTTCTTGATTATTTTAAATTAGAGACAGCTGATGCTATTGGTATCTCGTGGGGTGGCTATTTTGTTCTTAGAGCAGCAGCGTTTGAAAAACGTTTAGAGCGTTGTGTTTGCTTTGATATTTTTTATTCGGCTTTGGATACGCTGAAGTTACAAACCACGACATTAGAATATTTTTTCTTGAAACAAGCATTGTTTTTTAGACAGAAATATCTTATTAATTCAATTCTGAAATGGCGTGCTAATAACGATTTCTCATTAAAATGGATGCTTCAACACGGTACTGATATTACAGGCGAGAAAACTTATTTTGACTTTATTGAAAATATTTCCCAACATTCCTTGCAAGGATATGCCAATAAGGTGACACAAGATTGCTTATTATTGGCAGGGAGCGAGGATATGTATGTTCCTAAAGAACGTTTAGGAGAGTTAACAAAAGAATTGGTCAATGCTAAAAGCGTTACAAGTAAATTATTTGATAAAGAAACTGGTGGGGTATTACATTGTCAAATTGACAATATTTTGCCTGCCATCAAAGAAATTATTTCTTTTTTGCAACAAGATTGACAATTTTATAGCATTATCATTAGGAATAAATAGATATCAAAATTGTTTTGGGATTTAAAAACTTAACTTGACACATATAGGTGTGATGATACTGCTAAAATCTTGCGATTTTACTTAAATATTCGAATCTAAAAAATTTTACCACATACAATCTGCTCATTCAGTTTGTCAATTTGAATAATATGTGTTAAAATGAAAAGGTTGAATTCTAGCAGAAAGTTTTGAATGTATGCGTAAAATTGTAATTAATGGTGGCAAGCCTTTAAAAGGTGAGGTTGCTATTTCAGGTGCAAAGAATAGTGTAGTTGCTTTGATTCCTGCAGCTATTCTTGCAGATGATATTGTCATATTAGATGGCGTTCCTGCCATTTCCGATGTTGATAGTTTAATTGAAATCATGGAAATCATGGGCGCCAAAGTGAAAAGAGAAGAAGATACCCTTGAAATTGATCCACGTGGCATAAAAAATCAACCAATACCTTATGGTAAGATTAATAGTTTACGTGCCTCTTATTATTTCTATGGTAGTTTGTTAAGTCGTTTTGGTGAGGCTACAGTAGGTCTCCCAGGTGGTTGTGACCTTGGACCTCGTCCTATTGATTTGCACCTTAAAGCTTTTGAAGCCATGGGAGCTGCGATTTCGTATGAAGGCGAAGCGATGCGTTTGGCGACAAATGGTGAGTCTATTCATGGTGCACATATCTATATGGATACGGTTAGTGTTGGAGCAACGATTAATACGATGCTTGCAGCAACTAAGGCAAATGGTCGTACGATTATTGAAAATGCTGCACGTGAGCCAGAAATCATTGACGTAGCTACTTTGTTAAACAATATGGGAGCTCACATTCGTGGTGCTGGTACAGATGTGATTACAATTGAAGGTGTTGATTACCTTCATGGCACACGTCACCAAGTCATTCCTGACCGTATTGAAGCTGGTACTTATATTGCCATGGCAGCAGCAATGGGTGAGGGGGTTCGTATTACCAATGTCCTTTATGAACACTTAGAGAGTTACATTGCAAAACTCGAAGAAATGGGCGTTCGTATGACGGTTGAAGAGGATTCTATCTTTGTTGAAAAACAATCAGTATTGAAAGCCGTATCAGTGAAAACGTCACCATATCCAGGTTTTGCGACTGATTTGCAACAACCAATCACACCGTTGTTGTTAACAGCTGAGGGACGTGGTACTATTCTAGATACCATTTATGAAAAACGTACTAATCACGTTGCCGAATTGGTACGAATGGGTGCTGATATTTCTATTGTTGGTGGTCGTATTGCTTATCAGGGACCTAATAAATTAACAGGAGCTCCTGTTAAAGCGTCTGATTTGCGTGCAGGTGCAGCGCTTGTTATTGCAGGTCTAATGGCAGAAGGTCAAACAGAAATTACCAACGTTGAATTTATTTTGCGCGGTTATTCAAATATCATTGAAAAATTAACAGCCCTAGGCGCTGATATTAAATTAATTGAAGATTAAGAAGAAGCCTAAGGGCTTCTTTTTTGTCGCGCGTGGTCAGATAGCTAGAGACAAAATTAGAACCTCTTGTGATATAATAGAGCTATGGATATTTGGACACGTTTGGGACGTTATGCGTTTTTTGAGACAGAGCGCATGTATTTACGCCCTTTTGCCTATAAGGATAGTCAGGACTTTTTTGAGATTTGTAGCAATCCTGATAATCTTCGGTTTATTTTTCCAAGTCGAGCTAGTCACCATGAAAGTGATTATCTAATGGTTCATTATTTCATGAAAGAGCCACTTGGGGTTTGGGCAATTGAAGATAAAAAATCTCATAAAATGATTGGCTGTATTCGATTTGAGAAGATAGATTTGAATCGTTCATCTGCAGAAATTGGCTATTTTTTGAATCAACAGTTTTGGGGACAAGGCTTGATGACAGAATGCTTGAAAACCTTATGTTTTTTAAGTTTTCAGGAATTTGGCTTTAAAGAATTACATGTTATTGCCCATGAAGAAAATTTGGCTAGTCAACGTGTTGCGCAAAAATCAGGTTTCAAATTGAAACAACGCTTCAAAGGAAGTGACCGTTATACACGCAAAATGCGAGATTACGTTGATTATCAAATCAGTAAAGGTGATTATCGTTATGAGTAAACATCAGAAAATTTTAGAGTATTTGGAGAATCTTCCAGTTGGAAAGCGCGTGAGTGTGCGAAGCATTTCAAATCACTTAAAAGTGAGTGACGGTACGGCTTATCGTGCGATTAAGGAAGCCGAAAACCGTGGCATTGTTGAAACAAGACCGCGTAGTGGTACGGTTCGTATCGAGAAAAAGCCAGCTGTTCGAATTGAGCGTTTAACCTATTCAGAAATTGCTCGCATTAGTGACTCTGAGGTTCTGGCAGGTAAGGCTGGGCTTAGTCGTGAATTTAGCAAGTTTTCAATTGGTGCGATGACTCAAGAAAATATTTTACGTTACCTTGTCAAAGGCGGACTTTTGATTGTCGGCGACCGTGAAAATATTCAACTGTTGGCGCTTGAAAAACACAATGCCATTCTGGTAACGGGTGGATTTCCTGTTTCTGATGAGGTGATTCGTGTCGCTGACGAGCTTGGAATCCCTGTCATGGTCACGCACTATGACACCTTTACCGTGGCGACGATGATTAACCATGCCCTTTCAAATATTCGAATTAAAACGGATTTGACGACTGTTGAGCAAGTCTATCAGACTAAGGAAGACTATGGCTTTTTGCAGGAAGGCGATACGATTCGTGAATTTAATGCGATGATTAAACAAACGGCAAATGTGCGTTTCCCTGTTGTAAATAGTAAAAATGTGGTTATCGGCGTTGTTAGTATGCTAGACGTTGTTGGCAAGGAAAATCATCTTGATATCAAGAGTATCATGTCACGTAATCTGATTGTGGCAAAACCGCAAGCCAGTCTTGCTAATATCAGCCAGAAAATGATTTTTGAAGATTTGAATATGCTTCCTGTTGTAGCAGAGGATTTGACCTTGCTAGGGGTTATTACACGCCGCCAGGCGGTTGAAAATCTGCCAAATCTACAACATTCTAACCTTTATACATACAGCGACCAGATTTTATCAAATTTGCAATACGAAGATGGTGTTTACAAATTTGTGGTTGAACCTGCGATGATTGACAATGCTGGAAATTTTGCCCAAGGTGTCTTAACAGAATTTATCAAAGATATCAGTGTTCGTGTTTTGACCAAAAAACATCAAAAAAATATCATCATTGAACAACTGATGCTTTATTTTGTACAAGCAGTTCAGATTGATGATTGTTTGGTGATTCGCCCACGTGTCATTACTGAAAAACGTCGCAGTTCGGTGATTGACTTTGAAATTCTTTTAGAGGAACAAATCGTCGCCAAAGCCTTGGTAACAACGAAAATTAATTAATTAATGGTTACCTTAAGTGACAAAATCATTCCATTTTTGACAGTTTGGTGACTATCAGTGTATAATTAGTGTTATTGATGCATTTTTAGAGATTACTAATAGGAGTATATTATTGATATGATTACATTAAAATCAGCTCGTGAAATTGAAGCAATGGACCGCGCTGGAGATTTTCTAGCTTCAGTTCACATCGGTTTACGTGAATTGATTAAACCAGGTCTTGATATGTGGGAAGTCGAAGAATACGTTCGTCGTCGCTGTAAAGAAGCAAACGTTCTTCCACTCCAAATCGGGGTTGATGGTTCTATCATGGACTATCCTTATGCCACATGTTGCGGACTTAATGACGAAGTGGCACACGCTTTTCCTCGCCATTACATTTTAAAAGAAGGGGATTTGCTTAAAGTTGATATGGTTTTGAGCGAACCACTTGATAAATCAGTTGTTGACGTTTCAAAATTAAACTTTGACAATGTCGCACAAGTTAAAAAATACACTGAATCATACTCTGGTGGATTGGCAGACTCATGTTGGGCATATGCTGTTGGTGAGGTGTCTGACGAAGTCAAAAATCTGATGGATGTTACCAAAGAATGCCTTTATATCGGAATTGAAAAAGCTGTTGTTGGTAACCGTATCGGTGATATTGGCGCAGCTATTCAAGAATATGCTGAAAGCCGTGGATATGGTGTTGTTCGTGATTTAGTAGGACACGGTGTTGGTCCAACAATGCACGAAGAACCAATGGTACCACACTATGGTAAAGCAGGTCGTGGTCTCCGTTTGCGTGAAGGTATGGTGTTGACTATCGAGCCAATGATTAATACAGGAACTTGGGAAATTGATACGGACATGAAAACTGGGTGGGCTCATAAGACGCTTGACGGCGGTTTGTCATGCCAATACGAACATCAATTTGTTATCACCAAAGACGGACCTGTTATTTTAACAAGTCAAGGAGAAGAAAGAACTTACTAGGATGAATCGTAAGCAGCTTATAGACAAATTAGTGTCTAGATTAGAGTGGCAACCGCTACAGGTTTATTTAAAACATTACCGAAGTGCAGAGATTGATCTATCAGCGATTGCTGTCGCTTATTATTTATTGCTGACAGCATTCCCATTGATTGTGATTGCGGCAAATATCTTTCCTTATCTTAACATTGATATTTCAGTGTTATTGTCTTTCATGGAAAAAAATTTACCGACCAATCTTTACCCCTCTGTTTCGGCAATTACGACAGATATTTTTTCAAAACCTTCTGGTAGTATTTTGGGAGTTGCGACTTTAACGGCTTTCTGGACAATGTCTAAATCGCTGACCTCTCTACAAAAAGCCATTAACAAAGCTTATGGTGTTTCACAACACAGAGATTTTGTGATTGGGCGTTTGATTGGGGTTTTGGCAAGCTTGCTCATTCTTTTCCTATTGACGTTCGTGTTAATCTTTTCTACTTTTTCAAAGGCTGCTTTGCAAATCATCAGCGCTCACTATGATTTGAGTGATACGGTTGCAACAGTCGTTCTGAATTTGTCCCAACCGGTAACTGTTTTGACGATTGTATTTGGGTTGATGTTATTGTATTTCATTCTGCCAAATGTCAAAATCAGACGTTTTCGTTACATTTTACCAGGGACAATTTTCACCTCTTTCGTCATTGTGTTCTTGAATAATTTGTTTAGCAATTATATTTTGAGAACCTTTGAACGCATGGTTGACATTAAAACATTTGGTTCGGTTGTGATTTTTGTTTTAATGTTATGGTTTATTTTCCTCGCGCACATTTTGATTTTGGGGGCTATCTTTAATGCAACCTATCAAGAATTACGTCAAGGAAAAATGGAAAGCAGACGTGGTGACATTCTTTCCATTCTAACACACCGCAAACAAGATAAAGATACAAAAAAATAACACCTGTGGGGGTGTTATTTTTTATCTTTAAAAATTAATAATTTACTAAACACATAGTTTAAAACGATGATAAGGACTTGTGAGAAAACAGTCTCAATCATGTTGACTAATGAAATATTATCATTGACAAATTGTCCGATAATGTGAGGGAATTTTGTGACTAAAAGGTAAGCTAAAATCAAGTCTAGGGCAAGCGTTGATAGACGTGCGACAAAAAATTTGACAAAACGGTTAAACCAGCCTGTTCGAACTTGATTAAAGACGAAGTAGTCGTTTGTAAAGAAGGCAAACACGATAGCAATGACGTTAGCGATAACTGCGGAAGTCGTTGCCGATTGCGTTAGGGCAAAGATGACTAAGCGTGTTCCCATGTAAACGAGTGTGGCAAGAACACCGAAAAATAAGTATTTAAAAACTTCACTAGATAATAACTTTTTCATAGAACTACTATACCAAATTTTAACAATTTGTGCTATACTTTTAAGCGTTGTGCAAACAACCCTTGACGCTTAGTTCCCTTTCGTCAAGCATATTATAGACGTGAAGAGTTGTCGCTCTTTAACGTTAAAGGAGAAAAATTTTTATGAAACATTTTACTATTCGTGATTTTGCGCAAGTAGCGCTTGTTGCTGCACTTTATATTGTGTTGACAGTCACACCGCCTTTAAATGCCATTTCGTATGGTGCTTATCAGTTCCGTGTTTCGGAAATGTTAGCATTTATGGCATTTTACAATCGTAAGTATATTGTTGGGCTGACGCTTGGTTGTATGATTGCCAATTTGTACAGCTTTGGTTTAATTGATGTCTTTGTTGGTGGTAGCCAAACGTTTGTTTTTCTAACATTAGGTGTTATTTTATTTGACCGTTATAAGGAGCAATATTTATTTAACGGCTTATTTAACAAAGCATTCTTTTACTTTTCATTATTGTTTTCGGCTTCAATGTTTACTATTGCGCTAGAATTATATTATGTTGGTGGTTCACCATTTTTGATGACTTGGTTTACATCAGCAGTAGGCGAACTTGCTTCGCTATTGATTGGTGCTATTATCATGGACAGACTTGGAAAACGTATTGATTTAACCGTATGATAGATTAAAAACTTCCTTTTTAGGGAGTTTTTTATTTAGTAAAATTCTTAAAAAATAGTTAGCTTTTGGAGAGCATTTTTTACCAGATATGTTAAAATAGTAATATGAAAAAACGTATTCAAGAATTGGTTGATGAGCTCAACCAGTACCGAAAAGAGTATTACACAGAGGACCAACCAACGATCTCAGATAGCGAATATGACAAGCTTTATCGCGAGTTAGTCGAGCTTGAAAAAGCTCATCCAGAGTTGATTTTGCCAAATAGTCCAACGCAAGAAGTGGGTGGGCTTGTTTTAGATGGTTTTGAAAAATATCAGCATGAAACACCGCTTTATAGCTTGCAAGATGCTTTTTCACGTGAGGAATTAGAGGAGTTTGACCGTCGTGTGAAAGCTGAATTTCCCAATGCCTCTTACATGGCAGAGCTGAAAATTGATGGTTTGTCAATTTCACTAGTTTATGTTGATGGCGTGTTGCAAGTCGGTGCCACTCGTGGTGACGGCTCAGTTGGTGAAAATATCACTGAAAATGTCAAACGTATCAAGGACATTCCTCATAAATTGGCACAGCCACTTAACATTACAGTTCGTGGTGAAGCTTATTTGCCAAAGGCGTCATTTGATAAAATCAATGAGGAACGTCGTGATAGTGGTCAGACAGAATTTGCGAATCCGAGAAATGCGGCTGCAGGGACATTACGTCAGTTAAATACAGTAGTTGTTGCTAAGCGAAATTTGGCAACATTTCTTTATCAAGAAGTGGCATCAACTAGTATGACAACGCAAAATGATGTTTTAGAAGAATTGTCTCGCTATGGTTTTTCGGTTAATCCGCGACGTATCACGACATCTTCAATGGCAGACATCTGGAAATTTATCCAAGAAGTAGCCGCTGAGCGTGATAATTTACCATACGATATTGACGGTATTGTTATTAAGGTCAATAGTCTTGCTATGCAAGAAGAACTTGGCTTTACGGTCAAGGCGCCTCGTTGGGCAATTGCTTATAAATTCCCGGCTGAGGAAAAAGAAGCAGAAATTCTTTCGGTTGATTGGACTGTTGGACGTACTGGGGTGGTGACACCAACCGCTAATCTTAGCCCTGTTCAGTTAGCAGGAACAACGGTTAGCCGTGCGACTTTGCATAATGTGGATTACATTGCTGAAAAAGATATTCGCATTGGCGATACGGTTATCGTCTATAAGGCGGGAGATATTATTCCAGCGGTGCTGCATGTTGTTGATAGCAAACGTGATAAGCAAGTACCAATGCCGATCCCTGAAAGCTGTCCGTCTTGTGGTAGTGAGTTGATTCACTATGAAGATGAGGTGGCTTTACGTTGTATCAATCCGCTTTGTCCAAGTCAAATTCAAGAACGTTTAACGCATTTTGCCAGCCGTGATGCCATGAATATCACAGGTTTAGGACCTTCTATCGTTAAGAAACTTTTCAAAGCAGAATTGGTTCATGATGTCGCAGACATTTACCAATTAACGGTGGAAGATTTGCTAAGCTTGGATGGATTTAAGGAAAAATCTGCTGAAAAACTTTACAATGCCATTCAGGTTTCTAAGGAAAATTCAGCTGATAAATTGCTTTTTGGACTGGGAATTCGTCATGTCGGTGCCAAGGCTAGTCGTCAATTGTTGGAAGTTTTTGAAACGATTGATCAGTTGGTTGCTGCGGATGCTGACAGCATTGCTAGTATCGACGGTTTGGGAACAGTTATTGCTAACTCATTGCGCAGCTATTTTGCCAAAAAAGAAGCGACAGAGCTCTTGCATGAATTGAAAAATGCAGGTGTCAACTTTGCTTATCTTGGTAAAAAAGTTTCAAAAGATGCTCAATTAGCAGGTTTAACAGTTGTTTTGACTGGAAAATTGGAACGTTTAACACGAAACGAAGCAAAAGAAAAACTGCAAGATTTAGGAGCAAAAGTGACCAACAGCGTGTCCAAAAAGACGGACATTGTTGTCGCAGGTACAGATGCAGGTTCAAAATTGACCAAAGCCCAAGCTTTAGGAATTGATGTTCGCGATGAAGCTTGGTTAGAAAGTTTATAAACAAGTTGAGGTATTTTTATGGCTAAGAAACAAAAACGTGCACGTTTAATCTACAATCCGACTTCAGGTCAGGAAATCATGAAGAAAAACGTGGCAGAAGTGCTAGATGTTTTAGAAGGTTTTGGTTATGAAACATCAGCTTTTCAGACAACACCAGAGCCAAATTCTGCTCGTGATGAGGCTAAACGTGCCGCAGAAGCTGGATTTGATTTGGTGATTGCTGCTGGCGGTGACGGTACAATCAACGAAGTCGTCAACGGGATTGCTCCGCTTTCTAAACGCCCTCAAATGGCTATTATTCCGACGGGAACGACCAATGATTTCGCGCGCGCTCTAAAAATTCCACGTGGTAATCCAGTTGAAGCTGCTAAGATTATTGGTAAAAATCAAACCATTCAAATGGATATTGGACAAGCGCGTGAAGATACGTATTTCATCAATATTGCTGCCGCAGGCTCATTCACAGAATTAACATATAGTGTGCCAAGCCAATTAAAGACAATGTTTGGGTATTTGGCTTATTTGGCAAAAGGTGTTGAATTGCTACCAGGAATTCGTACGGTTCCCGTTCGTATTAAACACGAAAAAGGTACTTTTGAAGGCGACGTTTCAATGATTTTCGCTGCCATTACCAATTCAGTCGGTGGTTTTGAACAAATTGCGCCAGATGCTAAGCTAGACGACGGAAAATTCACCTTGATTTTGGTTAAGACAGCTAACTTGATTGAAATTTTACGTTTGATTCGTTTGGTATTAGACGGCGGAAAACACATTGGTGACAAACGTATCGAGTATATTAAGACTGATTTCTTGGAAATCGAACCGTTATCTGATAAGAAGATGATGATTAATTTGGACGGTGAGTACGGTGGTGACGCTCCAATTAAGCTCCGTAATCTCAAAAATCACATCACATTCTTTGCTAATACAGATGAAATTTCAGATGATGCGCTCGTTTGGAATCAAGAAGATTTAGCTTTGGAAGCTATTGCCCAAAAATTCACACAGGAAGTTGATGAGCTCAATTCAGAAGAATAGAAATTGAGGGCGAACCTATGAAAAATACAGTTATCGTTCATTATCATAGCCAGCATGGCAATTATTTTGACTATAGTTTGTGGAAATGGATTGACTTTCATGAAGGAACAGACAGTCAATTCTCAGGATTTGATAGTTTTGGCTTAGTAGGAAATCTAACGATAGATAGTCCATTCTTTTTGGAGCACATTTATGTGATTGTCAAAAATCATAATTGGTCCATCAAGACAAGAGATTTTAGAATTCAACGCAATAGTGGTGTCCCTAAGACAGAAGTATGGATTGTAGAGGGGGATGATACGCTTTATTATTCACATCAAGCGGCAATCACTAGTCATTATTATAGTCATCGTGATAGTCATGCCTTTGATATGGCAATGAATTATCAGTATTTTGATTATCAATGGGGATTTCAAGGGTGGCTTGGTTATCAGTACCAAAAAGAAAAAACCGAGTTTCGTCTCTGGGCGCCAACGGCAGCTAAGGTTGATTTGGTTTTCTATCAAACAACCGACGATAAATCAAGTATTGATTATATCGTCCCAATGGAACGCGGTGACATTATCAATCTGGATAATCACCTCTATAATACGCACGGTGTTTGGTTTGCGACCATTGAGCATGATTTGAATTACCAAGCTTATGCTTACCGTGTTTATTATCGTGATAAGACATTTCAAGATACACGTGACCCGTATTCTATTGCCACTACGGCAAACGGTAGACGTTCCGTTATTTTGGCCCCAGAACACCTAAATCCCAAAGGATTTTCTGTCAAACAGGGTAAGGAAGCTTACTGGCGACTAGATAATCCTAACCAAGCAGTGATTACTGAATTACATATTCGTGATTTTTCAAAATCATCAACTTCAGGAGTTGCTGAATCATATCGTGGTAAATTTTTAGGTGCGTGTCAATCTGGCACGCATAATTCATATGGTGATGAGACAGGTTTTGATTATTTGAAAAAATTAGGCATTAGCCATGTTCAATTACAGCCGATTTTTGACCATCATCAGATCTTCGATGCCGACGGAAATTATGCCTATAACTGGGGATATGACCCTGAAAATTTCAACGTTCCTGAAGCTAGCTTTTCAACGGCACCGCATAAACCAGAAAATAGGATTTTGGAATTAAAACAATTAATTCAAGCTTACCATGATGCGGGCATTGCAGTCATTATGGATGTGGTATATAATCACACCTATTCGTCCTATAATTCTGCTTTCCAATTAACGGTTCCAGATTATTTTTATCGAATGAATGCTGACGGTTCATTCCAAGACGGCTCGGGTTGTGGGAATGAAACAGCCAGCGAAAAAGAAATGTTTCGCAAGTACATGATTGATTCTGTCTTGTACTGGGTGAATGAGTACAATATTGACGGCTTTCGTTTTGATTTAATGGGCTTGCATGACATTGAAACAATGAATGCCATTCGTCAAGTGCTAGATGATATTGACCCACGTTTGATGATGTATGGCGAGGGCTGGGACATGGGAACAGGACTTTTGCCAGAACAAAAAGCCAAAAAAGACAATGCTTATCGAATGCCAAATATTGGATTTTTCAACGATAATGTTCGAGACGGCATAAAAGGAGCAGAAGTCTATGGGCAATTCAAGCATGGTTTTGTTTCAGGTGCCGCAACTGAAGGCATTATTGCCAAAGGTGTTTTAGGAAGTGATGAATTGTCATCATATTTGACACCGAATCAAGTCATTAATTATGTCGAAGCTCACGATAATTACAATTTAAATGACCTGATGTGGGAATTGCACCCTGATGATAGCCAAGAAACGCACACTAGACGAATTGAAATGGCTTCAGCGATGAATGTTTTGATGCAAGGTGTTGCTTTTATGCAAATCGGTCAAGAATTTCTACGCACAAAATTGTACCCAACAGGAAATAATGGACAATTAACCTCTTCAGACAAACAATTGGCGATGAATAGCTACAATGCCCCTGATCGTGTCAATCAGATTGATTGGGATAATGTGACAGAACACCATGCAACGATTGCTTTTATGAGAGGAATTATTCATTTAAAACGCACCAATCCCGCATTTTCTTATCAAAGTTATAAAGAAATAAGAGACCATGTTTATGTTCATGTAGCCAATGATTACGATGGTATCGTTGTTTTTGACATTTTAGGTGAAAAAAACTATCGTATTATTTTTAATGAAAATGAAAAAAATCTTGAAAACTACATGACAGACGTTTCTAAATATGCTATAATAATTACAAATATAAAGCGCTTACATTATAAAAATGATAAGCTTGAAGCTTTGTCTGTTTCGATCTTTGAAATCGAGAAATAGCCCTATTCTAGGGCTATTTTTGCTTTTCTGGAGCTTTATATTTAATAAATAAAAGGGAGGGGTGATATGATGGACACGAAAGAGGCACTGAGAACTTTTGGAACGGGTGAAAATTTTCATGCGCAACATTACTTTGGCTTTCATAAAGAAACTCGTAATGGTACCGAAGGTTACAGTTTTAGAGTCTGGGCACCCAACGCTCAATCTGTTCATCTGATTGGTGATTTCACTCAATGGAGAGAAAATCCGCTTGCTATGGAACGCAACGAAGCAGGTGTATGGGAAATTTTTACGGATTTACCTAAAGAAAATCAACTTTACAAGTATCTTGTAAAACGTTCGACTGGTCAAGAAGTTGAAAAATTAGACCCATTTGCTATTTATTTCGAAAAGCGACCAGGGACAGCAGCAGTTCTTACAGATTTTCCAGAAAAGAAGTGGAAAGATGCACTTTGGTTAGGGCGACGCAAACGTTTCGGTTTCCGTAATCGTCCTGTTAATATCTATGAAGTGCATGCAGGTTCATGGAAACAACATGATGATGGTCGTCCTTATCAATTTAAGGAATTAACAGAAGAATTGATTCCTTATTTGGTTAAGATGAATTACACGCACGTTGAATTCATGCCGTTAATGGCACATCCGCTTGGGATGAGTTGGGGTTACCAACTAATGGGGTACTTTGCTTTCGAGCATAGTTATGGAACGCCAGAGGATTTCCAAAATTTCGTTGAAACTTGTCATTTGAATAATATCGGTGTCATTGTGGATTGGGTTCCAGGACATTTTACGATTAATGATGATGCTTTGGCTTATTTTGATGGAACGCCAACGTTTGAGTACGAGGATGAAGACCGAGCTCATAACCGTGGTTGGGGCGCTCTAAATTTTGACCTTGGAAAAAATCAAGTTCAGTCTTTCTTAATTTCTAGTGCCAAGTTTTGGATAGATTATTATCACTTAGATGGTATTCGAGTGGATGCCGTAAGTAACATGCTGTATCGTGACTATGATATTGGACCTTGGACACCAAATAAAGATGGTGGTAACCGTAATTATGAGGGGTATTATTTCTTACAAAAACTAAATGCCGTTTTGAAAAGCTTTTATCCTGATATCATGATGATTGCTGAAGAAAGTACCAGTGACACTAAAATTACAGGTCCTATTGAATACGATGCACTCGGCTTTGATTATAAATGGAATATGGGATGGATGAATGATATTTTGAAATTCTATGAAGAAGATCCCATTTATCGTAAGTATGATTTTAATCTCGTCACATTTAGTTTTATGTATGCTTTTTCTGAAAACTTTATCCTACCATTCTCACACGATGAAGTGGTTCACGGTAAGAAAAGTTTAATGCATAAAATGTGGGGTGACCGTTACAATCAATTTGCTGGGCTTCGTAATCTTTATACCTATCAAATCTGTCATCCAGGCAAAAAATTGCTCTTTATGGGAAGCGAATTTGGTCAATTCCTTGAATGGAAATATGACTATCAGCTAGAATGGGTTAATTTGGAAGATGACTTAAACAAGAAAATGCAAGATTTCACAAGTCAACTGAATGCATTCTACAAAGAGCACAATGTTTTGTGGCAAATAGATGATAGCTATGACGGTATCGAAATCATTGATGCAGACAATACTGACCAGACCGTTCTATCCTTCATTCGTAAAAACAAAGATGGCGATATGTTAATTTGTGTGTTTAACATGGTGCCCGTTGAACGTAAAGACTTTACAATTGGAGTTCCAGTTGCAGGCATTTACGAAGAAGTTTGGAATACAGAAATGGAAGAATTTGGTGGTGTCTGGAAAGAACATAATCTCCAAGCTCGCACACAAGATAGACTTTGGAAGAATTACCATCATACGTTAAGTTTCACCTTACCTGCACTCGGTGCCAGTATATGGAAAATAAAACGACGTTTGGCAAAACAGATTCCTAAGAAAGGAAAATAGAATGAAAAATGAAATGTTAGCACTCATCCTCGCAGGGGGACAAGGAACACGTCTTGGAAAATTGACACAAAACATTGCAAAGCCAGCTGTTCAATTTGGTGGACGTTATCGTATTATTGACTTTGCACTTTCAAATTGTGCTAACTCAGGAGTCGATAATGTTGGTATCATTACACAATATCAACCGTTAGTATTAAATAGCCACGTTGGAAATGGTTCGAACTGGGGTATTGATGGGATTAACTCAGGAGCAACTATTCTTCAACCATACTCAGCAACTGAAGGTAATCGTTGGTTTGAAGGAACAAGTCATGCTATTTATCAAAACATTGATTATATTGATTCCATTGACCCAGAATATGTCCTTATTCTATCTGGTGACCATATTTACAAGATGGATTATGATGACATGCTTCGGACACATAAAGATAATTTAGCCAGTTTGACTGTTGCGGTTATTGATGTACCGCTTAAAGAAGCAAGTCGTTTTGGTATTATGAACACAGACTCAAACGATCGCATTGTTGAATTTGAAGAAAAACCAGAACATCCAAAATCTACTAAAGCATCTATGGGGATTTATATTTTCAATTGGCAACGTTTGCGTGAAGTGCTTGTAAATGCTGAAAAGAACAATGTTGACATGTCTGACTTTGGTAAAAATGTCATTCCTGCTTATCTCGAAGCTGGTGACCGTGTTTACACTTATAATTTTGATGGTTACTGGAAAGATGTTGGAACCATTGAATCACTTTGGGAAGCTAATATGGAATATATTGGCGAAGACAACGAATTGCACAGTCGTGACCGTTCTTGGAAAATTTACTCTAAAAACCTTATCGCACCACCAAACTTTATCACTGAAGAAGCCAGCGTGAAAAATTCTCTCGTTGTTGACGGCTGCTTTGTTTCAGGAAAAGTTAACCATTCTATTCTTTCAACGAATGTTCAGGTTAAGAAAGATGCTGAAATCACTGATTCTTTCATCATGAGTGGCGCAATTATTGGTGAAGGGGCTAAAATTAAACGTGCAATCGTTGGCGAAAATGCTGTCATTGGTGATGGTGTTGAAATTGACGGAACAGGCAAAGAAGTACAAGTTGTTGGTTATAATGAAGTAGTGGGGGTGCCAAATGAAGATTGATAAATATACTGCGATTTTGGGAAATGCAGTGGGCTATCACGATATGTCAACGTTAACTGAAAAGCGTCCTTTGGCAAATTTGCCATTTGACGGAAAATATCGCTTGATTGACTTCCAATTGTCAAATCTTGCTAATGCGGGCATCCGTAGCATTTATGCGATTTTCCGTGGTCAAAATATTCGTTCAGTTTTTGACCATGTCAGAAGCGGTCGTGAATGGGGACTTAATACCTTGTTAAGCCACTATTTCCTAGGATTTTACAATAATAGTAACGATAGTGAATTTGCAGACAAAGATTACTATGAACAAGTTTTGACTTACCTGAAACGCTCTGGTAGTGACCAAACGGTTTACATGAACTGTGATATTTTGTGTAATATCGACTTGGAACAAGTCATTCATCTGCACGACGTTAACAACGACGGACCAATCACTGTTGTTTATAAGAAAATGCCAAAAGAAAGCATTTCAGAAGCAAATGAAATTTTAGAAATTGACGAAACAGACCATGTTGTCGGAAGAGCAGATGTTAATGACAGTCTTGACTTGCAAAAAATGTCAGCTGACATTTATGTTATTGACACACCATGGCTCATCGCCAAAATGGAAGAAGAAGCTCAAAAAGACCAACCACGCAAGCTTCGTTATCTCTTACGTGAATTAATCGTTTCAAATAATGCTTTAGCATTTGAATATACTGGTTATCTTTCTAATATTTGCTCAGTCAAATCTTATTACGATGCCAATATGGATATGCTCAATACTCAAAAATTCTATTCACTTCTCTATTCTAACCAAAAGGTTTATACTAAAGTTAAAAATGAAGAGGCAACCTATTTTGCCGAAGAATCAAACATTAAGAATTCTCAATTTGCATCTGGTAGTATTATAAAAGGAGACGTCGAATACTCAATCGTTTCCAGAAATTGCCATGTTGCATCAGGTTCACGTGTTATCGGCAGTATCCTCTTTCCAAAAGTAACAATTGGCGAAGGGGCAGTCATTGAAAATGCTATTGTCGATAAAAATGTTGTCATTGCTCCAGGAGTTGTTATTCGTGGTAGCAAAGAAAATCCAATTGTTATTAAAAAAGGTTTAGAAGTAACTGAGGATGTAATTCAATGAAAATTTTGTTTGTAGCAGCGGAGGGAGCTCCATTTGCTAAAACAGGAGGATTAGGTGATGTCATTGGGGCATTGCCTAAATCTCTTGTTAAAAATGGCAATGAAGTTGCTGTTGTTCTCCCTTATTATGATATGATTGACGCCAAATTCGGCGATCAAATCGAAGATGTTTTGTATTATTACACAGAAGTAGGATGGCGTCATCAGTATGTTGGTGTTAAACGCATTGTTAAAGAAAATGTCACTTTCTACTTTTTAGATAACCAATATTATTTTTATCGTGGTCATATTTATGGTGATTGGGATGACGGAGAACGCTTTGCTTTCTTCCAATTAGCAGCTATTGAGTTAATGGAAAAAGTTGACTTTATCCCTGATGTTGTCCATGTTCATGATTACCATACTGCCATGATTCCGTTTTTACTAAAAGAAAAATATCACTGGATTAATGCCTATAAAGATATTAAAACCGTTTTGACCATTCATAATTTGGAATTCCAAGGTCAATACGACTCTGGCATGCTTGGCGATTTATTTGGTGTCGGTTATGAACGTTATGCTGACGGTACACTACGTTGGAATGACTGTCTTAATTGGCTAAAAGGGGGAATTTTATATTCAGACCGTGTGACGACTGTTTCACCGTCATATGC
Organism: Streptococcus gallolyticus subsp. gallolyticus DSM 16831; assembly: GCF_002000985.1. Taxonomy (NCBI): domain Bacteria; kingdom Bacillati; phylum Bacillota; class Bacilli; order Lactobacillales; family Streptococcaceae; genus Streptococcus; species Streptococcus gallolyticus. The sequence goes on from NZ_CP018822.1 coordinate 869,255, forward strand.
CCAAGAAATCATGACACCTGCTTTTGGTAAAGGTTTGGACCAAATTCTGCGCATGGAAAGTGGCAAATTGATTGGTATCACAAATGGTATTGATACCGATTTGTACAACCCAGAAACAGACCCACACATTCCTGAACATTTTTCTGTCAAGGATTTGTCTGGAAAAGCTAAAGATAAGAGAGCTCTTCAAGAACGTGTTGGTTTACCTGTTCGTGATGACGTTCCTTTGATTGGAATTGTATCTCGTCTAACAGACCAAAAAGGCTTTGATTTGGTGGTCAATGAGCTTAATAATATTTTGCATTTTGATCTACAAGTCGTGCTTTTAGGAACAGGTTATACTGAATTTGAAAATAGCTTTGCTTGGTTTGGCAGTGCTTTCCCAGATAAAATGTCAGCCAATATCACCTTTGATATTGAACTCGCCCAACAAATCTATGCAGCTAGCGATATTTTCCTTATGCCAAGTGCTTTTGAACCTTGCGGATTGTCACAAATGATGGCAATGCGTTATGGAACATTGCCGTTGGTACATGAAGTTGGTGGCTTACGTGACACCGTTAGCCCTTATAACCAATATGAAAAAACTGGAACAGGTTTCGGTTTCCAAGACTTTTCAGGTTACTGGTTAACGAGAACGGTAGAAAAAGCTGTTGACCTCTATTATAGCAATAAAGAAGATTGGTCAATGTTGCAAAAAAATGCGATGACAACTGATTTTTCGTGGGATACCGCAAGTAAAGCTTATGAAGATTTGTATGAACAATTAGATTAATCAAGAAAAGGATTAACATGAAGTTAACAAAAGAAGAATTTATTCGCGATTTTAAAGACACACTCCACGAAGAACAATTGATTAAAGTCCCCGATGCGACGCCTGCGGAACTTTTTACCTCACTCGCTCAAACGGTACGCAAATATTACACACCTCTCTGGCTAGAACGCAACCGAAAAATTTCTGAAAATCATGAAAAAGTTGCTTACTATTTTTCAATTGAATTTCTACCAGGACGCATGCTTGAAACTAATTTACTGAATCTTGGTATTTTAGATATTGTCAAAGAAGCTTTTGCTGAATTGAATGTTGATTTTGACGCTGTGAAAAATGCAGAGCATGATATGGCATTAGGAAATGGTGGCTTAGGACGTTTAGCGGCAGCATTCATGGATTCACTAGCAACGACAGGTTATCCAGGTTTTGGTAATGGCTTGCGTTACAAATACGGTTTATTTAAGCAACGCATTGTTGATGGTTACCAAGTTGAATTGCCAGATTCATGGTTTGGTTCTATCGGAAATGTTTGGGAAACCCGAAAAGACCATGATACCGTTGAAGTCAAGTTGTTTGGTGATGTGTATTTGCAGGCTGATAAGGACGGCAAACTTAGCCCAGTTTACAACAATGCTCAAATTTTGCGTGCGGTGCCATATGATGTTCCGCAACTCGGCTATCAAAATGATATTGTCAATAATCTACGCCTTTGGGATGTCGAAATTCCAGAAGAATACGAGCTCGATTACCCAACAATTGCTGACCGTCGAAGTGTTCAAGACATTACCTCTATCCTTTATCCAGACGATTCAAGCTACGAAGGGAAACAATTACGCTTGGTGCAAGAATACTTTATGACAAGCGCTGGATTGCAAACAATCATTAAATCATACCTCAAACAAGGGTTGCCATTGGAAAAAATTCATGAAAAAGTTTCTGTTCATATCAATGACACTCACCCTGCTGTCGCACCTGCCGAGTTCATGCGTCTGCTTGTTGATGAGTATCGCCTTGAATGGGATGTCGCTTGGGATGTTACAACAAAGACAATGAGTTACACCAACCATACCATTCTCGCAGAAGCTCTCGAAAAATGGGATGCCGAACTTTTCAAAAAAGTCTTACCACGTGTCTATCAAATTATTCTTGAAATCGATAACCGTTTTGTTTCAGACATGGCAAGCGATGGCGTTGCTCCTCAGATTATTGAAAATACACGTATTGTAAAAGACGGCTTGATTCACATGGCTAATCTAGCTATTATCGGTGGTTATTCTGTCAACGGTGTTGCTAAACTTCACACAGAACTCCTGAAGGAAGATACTTTACGTGATTTCTATAATCTCTATCCTGAAAAATTCAATAATAAAACCAATGGTATCGTTCAACGTCGTTGGACACAAATCGCAGATCAACCACTTTCTAAAACCATTGACAAATGGATTGGCAGTGGCTGGAGAAGTGATATCCATGAATTGCGTAAGCTTAATGACCTTGTTGACAATCCAGAAGTTTTAAATGATTTTTATCACGTTAAACAAGAAGCTAAAGCACGTTTGGCTGCTTATATTAAAGAAACAACAGGTATAGAAGTTTCAACAGACGCTATCTTTGATGTTCAAGTAAAACGCCTGCATGCCTATAAACGCCAACTGTTAAATGTTCTCAATATTATCAAACAATATTGGGATTTAAAAGACAATCCTGATAAAGATATCGTACCGCATGTTTACATTTTCGGTGCAAAAGCAGCACCAGGCTACCATTTTGCAAAATCAGTCATCAAAGTGATTAATGAATTAGCTAATTTAATCAATAACGATAGTAGCTTAAATGGCAAACTTAAAGTTGTTTTCCTTGAAAATTATAATGTCAGCCTTGCGGAATTAATTATACCAGCAGCAAATGTATCTGAACAAATTTCACTAGCTTCCAAAGAAGCATCTGGAACCTCTAACATGAAGTTTATGATGACAGGTGCCATTACCTTGGCAACACTGGACGGAGCTAATATTGAAATTAAAGATGAAGTTGGCAGCGATAATATTGTCATCTTTGGTATGGATAAAGATGATGTCTATCGTCATTATGAACGCCATGATTACTATTCACGTAGTATTTATGAAAATAATCCGATTATTCGACGTGTTGTTGACAGCTTTATCAATGGTACCATTCCAAATATTCAAGGTGAAGGAACAGAAATTTATGAATCTCTGATTACGCACAATGATGAGTATTTCTTGCTTGAAGATTTCACAGCCTATGTGGAAGCCCAAGAAAAGATTGACCAGCTCTACCGCAATCAAGAGCAATGGATGCGCATGAGCCTTATCAATATTGCAAATTCTGACAAGTTCACCTCAGATGATACCATTACTCAATACGCTAAAGAAATATGGCAATTGAAAAACTAAAAATGAGGTTCTTACCTACTTGATCTAGTAAAAATATGAAAACATTTCCATAGAGTTTTCACAAAGAAGTCCTTTTTAGGACATTGTTTGTATAGAAAAACTCCCATAAAATGTTATTTATAATAGGAAGAAAACCCTAATGAAGAAGCGATTTCGGTCGTTTCTTTATTTTTATTTGAAAAAACTAAACAAAGGTTAAGAATGAAATAGAAAAACGTTTCCAAAAATCGCGATTTCATTGACAATTTCCTAAAATAGGACTAAAATAACGAGGTAAAAAATTTTAAAAGGAGATTCATATCATGTTGAATTTAAAAATCTTAGCACTTGGTATCGCCGTACTAGGGGTTAGTCTTGGTGAAGGTATCCTCGTTGCCAACATCGCTAAATCTGCTGCACGTCAACCAGAAATGTACAGCAAATTGCAAACCCTTATGATCATGGGGGTAGCCTTTATTGAAGGTACTTTCTTCGTTCTTCTTGCATCAACATTCTTCGTTGGTTAAATCTAACAAAGAATCTATAAAAAGAAGGAGGGGTAGAGTTGGAAACATCTGTAAATCCAACAGCGCAATTCTTTGGTATTGAGTTCGACTTGACCATTCTCGCGATGTCTCTCTTGACGGTGCTAGTAGCCTTTGTTCTTATTTTTTGGTTCAGCCGCAATATGCAACTAAAACCAAAAGGAAAACAAAATGTTTTAGAGTGGGTATATGAGTTCGTTCAAGGAATCATTAGGCCTAATCTTGGACGTTATACTAGCAATTACAGTCTCCTCTTCTTTGGATTGTTCTTTTTCTTATTGATTGCCAATAACATAGGTTTACTTACAAAACTTGAAGTCGGTGATTATAACCTTTGGTCATCTCCAACTTCAAACGCTGCCTACAACTTTGGATTAGCATTGCTGATTGCTGTTGTTGTCCATGTTGAAGGTATTCGTAAGAATGGTATCAAAGAATACCTAAAAGAATATTTATCTCCAACACCAGTAATGTTGCCGATGAACATTCTCGAAGAATTTACCAATGTTATCTCATTAACATTACGTTTGTATGGTAATATTTTTGCGGGTGAAATTGTGTTGAGCTTGCTTGTGCAATTTGCACACTACAATATCGTAGCTGTACCATTTGCATTTATTTTAAATATGCTTTGGACAGGGTTCTCAATTTTCATCTCAGCAATCCAAGCTTACGTATTTGTAATGTTGTCATCAACTTATGTTGGTAAAAAAGTAAATCACGAAGAAGAATAATAAGAAAGGAGAAAGTATATTATGTCAACTCTTATCAATAGTACAAGTCTTGGTAACATTATTATCGTAACTGGCTCTTTTCTTCTCTTGCTTGTTCTCATTAAAATTTTTGCTTGGGAACAATTAACAGGAGTTTTCAAAGCTCGTGAAGAAAAAATCTCTAACGATATTGATGGCGCAGAAGCTGCTCGTGAAAAAGCAGAAGCATTAGCTGCTAAACGCCAAGAAGAGTTAGCTGGCGCTCGTACAGAGGCAACACAAATTATTGATGATGCCAAAGAAACAGGTAAAAATCAAGAGGCTAAAATCGTTGCAGAAGCACGCGAAGAAGCAAGCCGCTTGAAAGCTAAAGCTAATCAAGATATTGAACAAAGTAAAGCAGAAGCTCTTTCAAGTGTTAAGAGTGATGTTGCTGATTTGACTGTTCTTTTAGCAGAAAAAATCATGACAACTAACCTTGACAAAGAAGCTCAAAGCAATCTCATTGATAGCTATCTTGACAAGCTAGGAGATGCCTAATGGATAAAAAGACACAAGCTCTTGTTGAGCAATATGCGAAAAGTCTCGTAGAAATTGCTATTGAAAAAGACAGTTTAGCTGAACTCCAATCAGAAACAGAAGCTTTGTTGTCTGTTTTTGAAGAGACAAACTTAGCTAACTTTTTGTCAAGTTTAGTCGTTTCACGTGATGAAAAAGTAAAACTTGTTAGGTTACTTCAAGAGTCTAGTTCAGTATATATGAACAATTTTCTTGAGGTAATTTTACAAAACGAACGAGAAGCGTTCCTAAAAGACATTTTAGAAGGTGTTCAAAAAGATTTTGTTATTGCAACTAATCAACACGACATTGTTGTGACAACGGCAGTAGCTTTAACAGATGAACAAAAAGAACGTATTCTAGCTTTGGTTGCTGAAAAATTCGGTGTTAAAGCTGGAAAACTCGTTGAAAACATTGACGAATCAATCCTCGGTGGATTTATCATTAATGTTAACAATAAAGTAATCGACACAAGCATTCGTCGTCAATTACAAACATTTAAAATGAATTTGAAATAGAAAGTGGTGTGACTTTTGGCAATTAATGCACAAGAAATTAGCGCTTTAATTAAAAAGCAAATTGAAAACTTCCAGCCAAATTTTGACGTCACAGAAACTGGTGTAGTCACTTATATCGGTGATGGTATTGCCCGTGCTCGTGGACTTGATAATGCCATGAGTGGAGAACTTCTCGAATTTTCAAATGGTGCCTTCGGTATGGCTCAAAACCTTGAGTCTAATGACGTTGGTATCATTATTCTTGGAGATTTTTCTACAATTCGTGAAGGTGATGAAGTTAAACGTACTGGTAAAATCATGGAAGTGCCAGTAGGTGAAGCTCTTATTGGTCGTGTCGTAAACCCACTTGGTCAACCAGTGGATGGTCTTGGAGATATCAAGACAACTGCAACTCGTCCAGTTGAAACACCTGCACCAGGCGTTATGCAACGTAAATCAGTTTCTGAACCACTCCAAACTGGTCTTAAAGCGATTGATGCTTTGGTTCCAATTGGACGTGGTCAACGTGAGTTAATCATCGGTGACCGTCAAACAGGTAAAACATCTGTTGCGATTGATGCAATTTTGAACCAAAAAGGACAAGATATGATTTGTATCTATGTTGCTATTGGTCAAAAAGAATCAACTGTTCGTACACAAGTTGAAACACTTCGTAAGTACGGTGCTCTTGATTATACAATCGTTGTGACAGCCTCAGCTTCACAACCTTCTCCATTACTTTACATCGCTCCTTATGCTGGTGTAGCAATGGCAGAAGAATTTATGTATAACGGAAAACACGTTTTGATTGTTTATGATGATTTATCAAAACAAGCGGTAGCTTATCGTGAACTCTCACTTCTTCTTCGTCGTCCACCAGGACGTGAAGCTTACCCAGGTGATGTTTTCTATCTTCACAGCCGCTTACTTGAACGTTCAGCTAAAGTTTCTGATGCACTTGGCGGTGGTTCTATCACAGCCCTTCCATTTATTGAAACACAAGCTGGTGATATTTCAGCTTACATCGCAACAAACGTGATTTCTATCACTGACGGACAAATCTTCTTGCAAGAAAATCTTTTCAACTCAGGTATTCGTCCTGCGATTGATGCTGGTTCTTCAGTATCACGTGTTGGTGGTTCAGCACAAATCAAAGCAATGAAGAAAGTTGCTGGTACCCTTCGTCTTGACTTGGCTTCTTACCGTGAACTTGAAGCCTTTACACAATTCGGTTCTGATTTGGATGCAGCAACACAAGCTAAACTTAATCGTGGACGTCGTACAGTTGAAGTGCTTAAACAACCTGTTCACAAACCACTTCCTGTTGAAAAACAAGTTGTGATTCTTTATGCACTTACTCATGGTTTCTTGGATGATGTGCCAGTTAATGACATTTTAGCATTTGAAGAAGCTTTGTATGATTACTTTGATGCACATTACGAATCAATCTTTGAAACTATCCGTACAACCAAAGATTTACCAGAAGAATCTGTCTTAGATGCAGCTATTAAAGCCTTTAAAGATCAGTCAGAATTCAAATAAGAGGGAGGTAGCATATGGCAGGCTCTCTTAGTGAAATCAAAGGGAAAATTATTTCAACTCAGAAAACAAGTCATATCACTGGTGCCATGCAAATGGTATCAGCTGCAAAATTGACTAAATCTGAGCAAGCAGCACAAGATTTCCAAATCTATGCTTCAAAAATTCGCCAAATTACTACGGATTTATTGAAATCAGAACTTATTAATGGTTCAAAAAATCCAATGTTAGCCGCACGTCCAGTTAAAAAGACAGGTTACATTGTGATTACATCTGATAAAGGACTTGTTGGTGGGTATAATTCTAAAATCTTGAAAGCTATGATGGATCTTATTCAAGAATATCATGCTGAAGATGATAATTATGCTATTATTGCCATCGGTGGTATCGGAGCAGATTTCTTTAAAGCACGTGGTATGAATGTTGTATTTGAATTGCGTGGTTTGGAAGATCAGCCATCATTTGAACAAGTCGGCAATATCATTTCAAAATCTGTTGAAATGTATAAAAACGAATTGTTTGATGAATTATATGTATGTTACAATCACCATGTGAACAGCTTGACAAGTCAAGTTCGTGTCCAACAAATGCTTCCAATTGCAGAATTAGATGCTGATGAAGCGGCAGAAGAAGGGACAACTGGTTTTGAGTTAGAACCAAGTCGTGAATTGATTTTGGAACAACTCTTACCACAATATACTGAAAGTCTCATTTATGGTGCCATTGTTGATGCGAAAACCGCTGAACATGCAGCTGGTATGACAGCTATGCAGACAGCGACTGATAATGCTAAAAACATTATCGCTGACTTAACGACACAATATAACCGTGCTCGTCAAGCAACCATCACAAATGAAATTATTGAAATTGTAGCAGGTGCTAACGCACTAGAATAAAAGTGAGTATTTAATTCGCTCACGAAAACGGGATTGAATTCCTAAAAAATCTAAAAGGAGAAAAACATGAGCTCAGGCAAAATTGCTCAGGTTGTTGGTCCAGTTGTTGACGTTGCGTTTGCAGCTGGGGAAAAATTACCTGAGATTAATAATGCATTGATTGTTTATAAAGATGGCGATAAATTTCAAAAAATCGTTCTCGAAGTTGCTCTTGAACTTGGTGACGGTCTTGTACGTACTATCGCTATGGAATCAACTGATGGGCTTACACGTGGATTAGAAGTTTTTGATACTGGTCGTGCGATTAGTGTGCCAGTTGGTAAAGAAACTTTGGGTCGTGTGTTCAATGTTCTTGGGGATACTATTGACCTTGATGAACCATTTGCTGAAGACGCACCACGTGAACCAATCCACAAAAAAGCACCAGCTTTTGATGAATTATCAACATCATCAGAAATCCTTGAAACAGGTATCAAAGTTATTGACCTTCTTGCCCCTTACCTAAAAGGTGGTAAAGTTGGACTTTTCGGTGGTGCCGGTGTTGGTAAAACCGTTCTTATCCAAGAATTGATTCACAACATTGCCCAAGAACACGGTGGTATTTCAGTATTTACTGGTGTTGGGGAACGTACACGTGAAGGTAATGACCTTTACTGGGAAATGAAAGAATCTGGCGTTATCGAAAAAACAGCCATGGTCTTTGGTCAAATGAATGAACCACCTGGAGCACGTATGCGTGTTGCCCTTACTGGTTTGACTATCGCTGAATATTTCCGTGATGTTGAAGGACAAGACGTGCTTCTCTTCATCGATAACATCTTCCGTTTCACTCAAGCAGGTTCTGAAGTATCAGCCCTTCTTGGTCGTATGCCATCAGCCGTTGGTTACCAACCTACATTGGCAACTGAAATGGGTCAATTGCAAGAACGTATCACATCAACTAAAAAAGGTTCTGTTACATCAATCCAAGCCATCTATGTGCCAGCCGATGACTACACTGACCCAGCGCCAGCAACAGCATTCGCTCACTTGGATTCAACAACTAACCTTGAACGTAAGTTGACTCAAATGGGTATCTACCCAGCCGTTGACCCTCTTGCTTCAAGCTCACGTGCCCTTGCACCAGAAATTGTTGGTCAAGAACACTATGAAGTGGCAACAGAAGTACAACGTGTCCTTCAACGTTACCGTGAATTGCAAGATATCATTGCAATCCTTGGTATGGATGAATTGTCTGACGAAGAAAAAACATTGGTTGGACGTGCACGTCGTATCCAATTCTTCTTGTCACAAAACTTCAACGTTGCTGAACAATTTACAGGTATGCCTGGTTCATATGTACCAGTTGCTGAAACTGTTCGTGGCTTCAAAGAAATTTTGGAAGGTAAATACGATGATCTTCCAGAAGATGCTTTCCGTAACGTAGGTCCAATCGAGGATGTAGTTGAAAAAGCTAAGAAAATGAATTACTAATGAGGTGATACCATGATATATATGACTGTTCAGGTAGTAACACCAGATGGTATCCGCTATGATCACCATGCTAATTTTATTTCAGTAAAAACACCAGATGGTGAAATGGGGATTTTGCCAGAACACATTAACCTCATTGCTCCGCTTACTGTCCACGAAATGAAAATTCGTCGTATTGATGATGATAATCACGTGGATTGGGTGGCTATCAACGGTGGTATTATTGAAGTGAAAGACAATCTTGTGACAATTGTTGCAGACTCTGCAGAACGTGAACGCGATATTGATGTTAGCCGTGCAGAACGTGCTAAGATTCGCGCAGAACGCAAATTGGAACAAGCTCAAAGTACTCACGATATTGACGAAGTACGCCGTGCACAAGTTGCGCTTCGTCGTGCTTTGAACCGTATCAGTGTTGGTAATAAATAATCCTAAAAAGTCAGCTTTGCTGGCTTTTTTTGTTGTGAGAAGCAAATTTTGCTATAATAAGGTTATGGAAATTTTAAATAGTACTGTGACCATTTTGTGTCATTTGATGTTCATTGCGATGACACATCAATTGCTTCGTCAGTTGTTTGATTGGTCTAAAATCATTAAAAATTCAGCGGAAAACGTTGGACGACTAAAAGTATTTATCTTGTTTTTAAGCATTGCTATTGGTTATCTCGTCAGTCATTTTTTCCTAGAAATCATTACAATGAGTCAAACTCTTTTCTTGAGTTTTCAATAAAAGCAATAATTTGTAAACTATGATATAATTTTAGGTATTATAATATAAGAATGGAGTTCATTTTGGATAAAATTATTATTGAAGGTGGTAATACACGTTTGCAAGGAGAAGTAGTGATTGAAGGAGCTAAAAATGCTGTTCTTCCACTCTTGGCTGCAACAATTTTACCTGAGGAAGGAAAGACAATTTTAACCAATGTTCCAATCCTTTCAGATGTTTTTACGATGAATAATGTTGTCCGTGGGTTGAATATTCAAGTTGATTTTGATGAAGCTAACAATAAAATCGAAGTGGATGCTTCTGGTGATATTTTGGATATTGCTCCTTACGAGTATGTTAGTAAGATGCGTGCTTCAATCGTTGTTTTAGGACCAATTTTAGCACGTAATGGACACGCTAAGGTTTCAATGCCTGGTGGTTGCACGATTGGTAGCCGCCCAATTGACCTTCATCTTAAAGGTTTGGAGGCAATGGGAGCTAAGATTACGCAATCTGGTGGTGATATTACGGCAACTGTTGATGGTAAGCTCAAAGGGACAACTATTTACATGGATTTCCCATCTGTTGGGGCAACGCAAAACTTGATGATGGCGGCGACTTTAGCAGATGGTGTTACGATTATTGAAAATGTGGCACGTGAGCCAGAAATCGTTGATTTGGCAATGCTACTCAATAAAATGGGAGCTAATGTTAGAGGTGCTGGTACAGAAACTTTGACTATCACTGGTGTTGATAGCCTTCATGGGGCAGAACATGATGTGGTTCAAGACCGTATTGAGGCTGGTACTTTTATGGTGGCAGCAGCCATGACATCAGGAAATGTTCTTATCAAAGATGCTATCTGGGAACATAACCGTCCACTGATTTCAAAATTGATTGAAATGGGGGTTACTGTTGTTGATGAGGAAGATGGTATTCGTGTGATTGCTGATACGTCAACATTGCGACCTGTAACGGTTAAAACACTTCCACACCCTGGTTTTCCAACGGATATGCAAGCACAGTTTACAGCCTTGATGGCAGTCGTAGATGGCGAATCAACGATGATTGAAACTGTTTTTGAGAATCGTTTCCAACATTTGGAAGAAATGCGCCGTATGGGCTTGCAATCGGAAATTTTGCGAGATACGGCTATGATTCACGGTGGTAAAGAACTCCAAGGAGCACCTGTGATGTCAACGGACCTTCGTGCGAGTGCAGCTCTGATTTTGACAGGAATGGTTGCTAAAGGAACAACGACTGTCGGAAAATTGGTTCACCTTGACCGTGGGTATTATAAATTCCATGAAAAATTGGCTAAACTCGGTGCAAATATTAAACGCGTAAGTGAGGCTTAAAAATGACAAGTGGCTGGAAATATGTAACCAAACAACTCGTTTTAATTTTGGTAATTGCTCTTTTGTGTTGTTTATTTTTGGCAATTGGTTTGATGATTGGCTATGGCATCATTGGTGAAGGCAAAAATCCATTTGCAATTTTATCTTTGGATAAATGGCAATCGATTATTGGAAAATTTACTGGAAATTAATAAGGTTTATTTTAGTGATTGTCTTAGGAACAATTATTATTTAGAAGTGGGATAATCGGCTTTATGATTTGAAATAAAGTAACGGTTTTTCCGCTTTTTTGATGAAAGGAAATTATGGCAAAGAAATCAAAATTGTCTAAACAGACAAAATCCCTGCTGTCTTTGGTGATTTTGTTAGTTGGTATTGGTACTGGTTGGGTGACGATATCAGATTCGAACGATCCGCTCAATCAAGTCGTTTCGTTAATTACTGGTGACTCCTCTTCTGAAATAACGTCAAATCAATCGAGTTCTGATTCAGCAACGCCAACACAAGCTTTAGCAGAGACGGTATTAACAGATAGTGTCAAAGAGCAGTTGGGAGCAAATATAGAATGGAATGGTGCGGGAGCCTATATTATCAATGATAATCAAACATCCCTAAATGCAAAAGTTTCAAGTCAACCTTACGCCAACAACAAAACGAAAACGGTGCAAGGTCAGACTGTTCCAACGGTTGCTAATGCTTTGCTAAGTAAGTCAACTCGTCAATACAAAAGTCGTGAGGAGACTGGAAATGGCTCAACGTCTTGGACGCCAGCTGGTTGGCATCAAGTTCAAGACCTTTCAGGGACTTATAGCCATGCGGTAGATCGTGGTCATTTGCTTGGTTATGCTTTGGTCGGTGGTCTGAAAGGCTTTGATGCGTCAACGAGCAACCCTGACAATGTGGCAACACAGACTGCCTGGGCAAACGAGGCAAATTCGGAAAGTTCAACTGGTCAAAATTACTATGAATCCCTTGTCCGCAAAGCTCTTGACCAGAATAAACGAGTTCGTTACCGTGTTACCTTGATTTACGACGGTGATAATCTCTTAGCAAGCGGAACGCATTTGGAAGCCAAATCATCTGACGGTAGTTTAGAATTTAACGTCTTTGTTCCAAATGTGCAAAGCGGACTGACATTTGATTATTATTCAGGTCAAGTTAGTGTGAATTGAGCATTATTATGTCATAAACAAATGAAGCTGAGCATTTTTGTGCCAGCTTTTTTAATTTTTTTGAGGTAAAATCCTTGACTTAGAGTTGGTCTAAGGTTTTATAATGAAAGTAGCTTCAAAGAAAGGAATAAATTTATGAAAAAAGAGGATAAAATTGCTATTCTTGGGATAACGGGGTACATGGGAGCTTGGGTGGCTAAAAAACTAAGCGACCAAGGTTTTACTAATATTGTTGGGACGTATTATAATCAAGAGAAAATGGATGATTTACAGCAACGTCTCCCGCATATACGTGGGATTCGTGCTGATATTTTGAAAACTAGTGACCAAGAAAAATTGAACGAATTTTTAGCTGATGTTAAATGGATTTTTAATAACACGGCGCCTTTCACAGGAAAAGAGCAAAGTTTGGAAGACTTTGCGACTACGAAGATCTTAGCGATTAATCATCTTTTCAAAATCGTAAATCATATTCAATCTGTCGAAAAAATTGTTCACCTTGGTTCAGGTGGTTCGGTTGGCTTTGGCATTGTTGATGATGCAAAATTAATCTTAACCGAAGATGATTGGACGGATTTAAATTTACCCGATTATCCTTATGATAAATTCATGATGGCAAAGGTTGCTGAAGAAAAAAGAATTCTTGATTTAGCAGAAATTTGCAATGTTCCTGTTAGCATTGTTGACCCGATGAATGTTGTTGGACCAAGTTTTACGCCATGGCAACATGATATGGTATACGCCAATTTGGCTAACAGAGAAACGATTAACAATGGGCAAATGGATTGTGTGGATGTTCGAGATGTGGCGGACTTAGAAATTGCTTTAATGACGAATCCAGCAGCAAATGGTAAAAGGGTATTAGGACTTGGCTATACACTATCTTTTGCAGAATTATTGAAGGTAACGAAGCAAACATTGACTGACGAAGAAATTAAAGAGCTGTTTGGTGGTTTACCTCGCTTGATTTCACTTGAAGATATTTTGGCAAGTTGGCAACCTTTCCGTCAGACAAGTTATTACAAAGACCAAGTCAAACGCATGACAGGTGAGAGAATTTATAAAACGAAGTATCCAGAATTCTACCGTTATCAGTATGTGACTCCAGAAGAAAGTATCGTTGCAGGTTTAAAGAAAATGAGCGCAGATAAAAAATGACAATTTAAGCTTGACTTAGAGTTACTCTAGTTTGTTATACTGACAGTGTAAAGCAGAAAGGAGCTAATAAAAATGGAAAAAACAACCGAAAAAGTTATTGTGATTACTGGAGCTTCATCTGGAATTGGTGCAGCTGCGGCTAAAGTTTTGGCTAAGAGTGGACACAAGTTAATTCTTGTAGCGCGTCGTGAAAATAAACTTCAAGAATTGGTGACAAGTATTGAAGCCGAAGGTGGCGAAGCAAAATACATTTTGGCAGATGTTTCCCAATTGGACAAAAATCAAGAAATAGCGAAATTCGCTTTAGATTCTTATGGACGTATTGACGTTTGGATTAATAATGCAGGATTGATGCCATTGTCGGAATTCTCAAAAGGTTTGGTAGAAGAGTGGAATCAAATGATTGACGTCAACCTCAAAGGAACACTTTATGGCATTGACGCTGCTTTACCGATTATGCGTCAACAAAAATCAGGGCATTTTATCAATGTTGCCTCGCTTTCGGCACATCAATCAGGAGCAACAACTGGTGTTTACGCAGCGACTAAATTTGGGGTTTGGGCGGCAAGTGAGGCGCTTCGCCAAGAAGAAGCTGCTGCTAAATCAAATGTTAGAGTTACTGTTATTTCACCTGGGGCTGTGGACACAGAATTACCTCAACATGCTAGTGACCAAGCCGTCAAAGAAAATCTTGCTGGTTTCTACTCAGCACTTGCTATCCCAGCAGAAGAAGTTGCACGTTGTATTCAATTTGCGATAGACACACCTGCTAATACGTCAATTAATGAAATTGTCATCAGACCAACTGCACAAGTTTTGTAAGTTATCGTCTAAGGTTGGCAACTAATCTCGCGTAGAAAAGGAGATTGTCATGGAATATACTAATTTAGTAAATACTGGATTACGTATCAGTCGATTGTATTTAGGAACAATGAGTTTTGAAACACGGACAAACAAAGATGGTATTTTCCCACAGTTGGTGTAGGATCTGATTGTTATTCTTGGTAAACAGTTTAAGGGTGAGGTGATGCATGAAAAGCATAAAAGAAATTTCAGAAGAACTTGGCATGTCAGCTTATACCATTCGTTTTTATGAAAAGGAAGGCTTGGTTAGTATTCCACGTAATAAAAATGGTATTCGCGATTTTGATGAGGCTAGTATTGATACCCTAAAGGCAATTAATCATTATCGTAGAGTTGGAATGTCTCTTGATGATATTCGTACGGTTATGGCTAGTTTTAATGACCATGTGTTATCAACGAAGCTATTAGAAAAAACGAAGAAAGAATTAGATTTACAAATTTTAGAGCTTCAAGAAACACAGCACTATTTGAATGAAAAAATTGAAATTCATGGAAAATTAGCTGAATTGCAAAAGCAAGGTTATAATGAACAAGAAAGACTGGAAGCTTATTACAAGATGCGCCGAGGTCAACAATAACCAAGACTGTTATCGGTAATTGTGATTAATGCCAAGCTCAGCATAAATCAAGTGATTGTCTTGTCAAATGGCTAAAAATTTGCTAGAATGGGTTATAAATTGAATAGTGTCTTATGAGACTAGTAACCTTATGGCAGTTTAACAGGGACTGGAAGCCGTGACTGGAAGCTTCCTAGATGAAAGTTTGGCGAATTCACTCATGTTAAAGACGATAAATTAAGGTCTGCTAGTCAGATAAAAAACGGATGGTACCGCGTGTCAACGCTCCGCTATTGGAGTGTGGCACGCTTTTTTCGTTTAAAAACATTAGGGTCTTACCCAAGGAAGGAATTTTAATGGATTTACAAGCGCAGTTAGAGGAATTAAAATCATCTACGCAAGCTAAATTGGCTGAAATGCGTGGAAACAATGCAAAAGAACTTCAAGAATTACGTGTGCAAGTTCTTGGTAAAAAAGGATCATTGACAGAACTATTGAAAGGTTTGAAAGATCTTTCTAAAGAAATGCGTCCAGTTGTCGGAAAACAAGTCAATGAAGTCCGTGATGTTTTGACAAAAGCTTTCGAAGAACAAGCTAAAATTGTTGAAGCTGCTAAAATCCAAGCACAACTAGAATCAGAAAGTTTGGATGTGACACTTCCAGGACGTCAAGTTAACCTTGGTAACCGTCATGTCTTGACACAAACAAGTGAAGAAATCGAAGATATTTTCCTTGGTATGGGATTCCAAGTTGTTGATGGTTATGAAGTGGAATCTGACTATTATAACTTTGAACGTATGAATTTGCCAAAAGACCACCCAGCGCGTGATATGCAAGATACGTTCTACATTACTGAAGAAATCTTGCTTCGTACGCACACAAGTCCTGTGCAAGCACGTACACTTGATAAACACGACTTTTCTAAAGGTCCTTTGAAAATGATTTCACCAGGGCGTGTTTTCCGTCGTGACACAGATGATGCGACTCACAGCCACCAATTCCACCAAATCGAAGGTCTTGTTGTTGGGGAAAACATTTCTATGGGTGACCTAAAAGGAACGCTTGAAATGATTATCAAGAAAATGTTTGGTGAAGACCGTAAAATTCGTCTTCGTCCATCATACTTCCCATTTACTGAACCATCAGTAGAAGTTGACGTCTCATGCTTCAAATGTGGTGGTAAAGGATGTAACGTATGTAAGAAAACTGGTTGGATTGAAATCCTTGGTGCTGGTATGGTACACCCTCGCGTTTTGGAAATGTCTGGTGTTGATTCTGAAAAATATTCTGGCTTTGCTTTTGGTCTTGGTCAAGAACGTATCGCAATGCTTCGCTATGGTATCAATGATATCCGTGGTTTCTACCAAGGCGATGTCCGTTTCTCAGAACAATTTAAATAAAACGAGATAACAGAAAAACGATTGGAGGAAAAGATATGTCAGAAATAAAAGTTGAGAAAGTGACATTGGATAAATTAAGTATCTTGCAAGACCTTAGTATTCAGACTTTTCGTGAAACCTTTGCTTTTGATAATACCGAAGAAGAACTTCAACAGTTTTTCGATGATAGTTACACTTTAGAACAACTCGAAAAAGAGGTGACTGACCCAGAATCTGATGTTCGTTTTGTCTTGGTTGATGGGCGTGAGGTTGGCTTTATGAAAGTCAATTGGGGTGCTGCACAGACCGAACACGAACTAGAAAATGCCTTTGAAATTCAACGCATTTACATTCTTAACGAGTGTCAAGGATTAGGCTTAGGTAAGAAATTATTTGAGTTAGCGCTTGATATGGCAAAAGAAGGTGGCTTTGATTGGGCTTGGTTAGGTGTCTGGGAACATAATGTTAAGGCACAAGGGTTCTATCGAAAATATGGTTTTGAAAAATTTTCAGAACACTCTTTTAAAGTTGGCGATAAAGTAGATACAGATTGGCTTTTGAGAAAAGCCTTGAAAGAATAACAGTAGAAAGGGATAAAGAAGCTTGCCTGTCAAACGTATTTTGACTGCGAAAAGCTTTTAACACATTATTATGTTAGTAAGTTATAAATGGTTAAAAGAGCTTGTTGATGTTGATGTAACAACACATGAGCTTTCTGAAAAAATGTCAACAACAGGGATTGAAGTCGAAGGTGTTTCAACACCATCTGAAGGCTTGACAAAACTAGTTGTTGGTCACGTTGTATCTTGTGAAGATGTTCCAGAAACACATTTGCACCTTTGCCAAGTGGATACTGGTGATGAAGAGTTGCGTCAAATTGTCTGCGGTGCTCCAAATGTGACTGCTGGTATCAACGTCATCGTGGCTGTTCCAGGTGCACGTATTGCTGATAACTACAAAATCAAAAAAGGTAAAATCCGTGGCATGGAATCACTTGGGATGATTTGCTCACTCCAAGAACTTGGTTTGCCAGATTCTATCATTCCAAAAGAATTCTCAGACGGTATTCAAATTTTGCCAGAAGATGCTAAACCAGGTGATAGCATTTTCCCATATCTTGATTTAGACGATGAAATCGTTGAATTGTCAATCACGCCAAACCGTGCAGATGCTCTTTCTATGCGTGGTGTTGCTCACGAAGTGGCTGCCATTTATGGTAAAGAAGTTCATTTCCCAGAAAAAGAACTTAAAGAAGTTTCTAAAGCAGCAAAAGATGTTATCAACGTTGCTATTGAATCTGATAAAGTCTTGACTTACAAAGCGCGCGTGGTTGAAAATGTGACTGTTAAACCAAGTCCACAATGGTTGCAAAACCTTTTGATGAACGCTGGTATCCGTCCAATCAATAACGTTGTTGATGTGACAAACTATGTCTTGTTGTACTTTGGTCAACCAATGCATGCCTTTGATTTGAACAAATTTGAAGATAACAAAATCGTTGCCCGCAATGCGCGTGCTGGTGAGAAATTGGTTACTCTTGACGGCGAAGAACGTGAATTGATTGCTGAAGACCTTGTTATTACAGTTGCTGATAAACCAGTTGCACTTGCAGGTGTTATGGGTGGTCAGGCTACTGAAATTGATGACAATTCTAAAAACGTTGTGCTTGAAGCAGCAGTCTTTGACGGAACATCAATTCGTAAAACAAGCGGTCGTTTGAACCTCCGTTCTGAAAGTTCATCACGTTTTGAAAAAGGTATCAACTATGCAACTGTTGCCGAAGCTCTTGATTTTGCAGCTGCAATGCTTACAGAATTAGCTGACGGTGATGTTCTTGCTGGTCGTGTTGAAGCTGGTTCAGTTCCAACTGAAGATGTTGAAGTATCAACAACACTTGATTATGTTAACGTTCGTTTGGGAACAGAATTGACTTACGCTGACATTGAAGATGTCTTTGCCAAACTTGGCTTTGGTTTGTCAGGAAATGCAGATAAATTTACAGTTTCTGTGCCACGTCGTCGTTGGGATATTGCTATCCAAGCTGATTTGGTTGAAGAAATCGCACGTATTTATGGTTATGATAACCTCCCAACTACACTTCCAGAAGCTGCAGGTACAGCAGGTGAATTGACAGCGACACAAAAATTACGTCGTAAAATGCGTTCAATTGCTGAGGGTGCTGGTTTGACTGAAATCGTCTCATACGCTTTGACAACACCTGAAAAAGCAACTGAATTTACATTGCAACCAAGCAACTTGACAGAATTGATGTGGCCAATGTCAGTAGAACGCTCAGTTCTTCGCCAAAATGTTGTTTCTGGTATGCTTGATACTGTGGCTTACAACGTTGCTCGTAAAAATAGCAACTTGGCAATCTACGAAATCGGTAAAGTCTTTGAACAAAAAGGTAATCCAAAAGAAGAATTGCCAAACGAAGTCAGCACATTTGCCTTTGCGATTTCTGGATTGGTTGCTGAAAAAGATTTCCAAACAAAAGCAACGCCAGTTGATTTCTTCTATGCGAAAGGTATCGTTGAAGCTATCTTTGCCAAACTTGATTTGACAGTTGATTATGTAGCTGAAAAAGGTCTTGCTAGCATGCACCCAGGTCGTACAGCAAGCATTTACTTGGACGGTCAATTAGTTGGTTTTGTTGGACAAGTTCACCCACAAACTGCTAAAAACTATAACGTTCCAGAAACTTACGTGGCTGAATTGAATTTGGATATCATTGAAGCAGCGCTTCACGCTGACAAAGCGTTTGTTGAAATCACTAAATTCCCTGCTGTTTCTCGTGACATTGCTTTGCTATTACCAGCAGCAACAACCCATAAAAAAATCCTAGCAGCGATTGAATCAGCTAAAGTGAAACGTTTGACTGACATCAAACTCTTTGACGTTTATGCTGGAGCAAATATCGCTGAAGGCATGAAATCAATGGCTTACAGCCTCACATTCCAAAATCCAAATGACAACTTAACTGACGAAGAAGTTGCTAAATACATGGATAAAATCACTAAAGTCCTTGTTGACCAACTCGGCGCAGAAGTTCGTTAATTTCCAAACTCATTAGGCTATTTTGGGTAATATAGATGATTCCCACCATTACGAAAGTAGTGGTGGGATTTTTGATGATTGTTGAGAGCTTATAAACACTTTGAAATCTGGTATAATAGGAGTAACGATTTGCTTAATGAAGGTATGTTATGAAATTACTATACACAGATATTCAGTATGATATGACTGAGATTTTAGTTGGAGAGGCAGTAGCGCAGGCAGATGCTGGCAAGCGTGTTTTTTACATTGCTCCCAACTCTTTATCTTTTGAAAAAGAAAGAGCAGTTTTGGAGTTGTTACCAGACGAAGCTTCTTTTGCGATTACGGTAACACGTTTTGCTCAAATGGCTCGTTATTTTGTGTTAAATGAAGCGCAGGTCAAGGAAAGCATTGATGACAATGGCTTGGCTATGATTTTTTACCGTGCTTTGTCACATTTTTCAGATACGGATTTGAAAGTTTTTGGGCGTTTGAAGCAGGATACGAATTTTGTCAAGCAGTTGGTTGATTTGTACAAAGAATTAAAAACGGCTAACATGACTGTGCTTGATTTGACAGAATTGCATTCAGCGGAGAAGCAGGAAGATTTGGTGAAAATCTTTTTAGCGGTTAATGATATTTTGCTTGCCAATCAGTATGATAATCAGAGCAAGATTGCTTATTTTGCAAAGCAGGTTGAGGCAGGACATTTGGATGCTACGCTTGAAAATGTGAGCCTTGTCATTGACGGTTTTACACGCTTTTCAGCAGAAGAAGAGTATCTAGTAAGCTTGCTTGAAGAAAAATGTGCGCAAGTGATTATCGGAACTTACAGTAGTCAAAAGGCGTATAGAGCGGCATTTTCGACGGGAAATGTTTACCAAGCGAGTTTAGATTTCTTGCGTGGTTTAGCGGCTAAATTCCATGCGCAACCGCAGTGTGTTGAAAGTTCTCAGAAATCTCACGAGGCTTTTTCAAAATTATCAAAATTATTCGAAGCAAAGCACGACTTTACGAGTTCAGATGTGACGCTGACGGCTGATGATAAAAAACATTACGCTATTTGGGATGTCATTAATCAGAAAGAAGAGGTCGAGCATGTGGCGAAAGCTATTCGTCATAAGCTTTATCAAGGGTATCGTTACAAGGATATTTTAGTGCTCTTAGGTGATGTGGACAGCTATCGTTTGCAAATTGGCAAGATTTTTGACAAATATGACATTCCTTATTATTTCGGAAAAGCGGAGTCAATGAGTGACCACCCTTTGGTGCATTTTATTGATTCGTTGGAGCGTGTGAAGCGTTATCGTTTTCGTACCGAAGATGTCGTTAATCTGTTAAAAACAGGGCTTTATGGAAATTTCAAGCAAGAAGATTTAGACCTTTTTGAGCAATATTTGATTTATGCTGATATTAAGGGACAAAGCAAATTTGCTAAGGAATTCACGATTGTTTATAAAGGAAAAAAACATTTAGCCTTTGTTAATCGCATGCGCGAGCAAATCATGACGCCTTTACTTGCTTTATTTAAGGCGCAAAAGCAACGTGGCTCTAGTTTGCTTGAGAAATTAATGACATTTTTACACGCCATTCATTTGCCTGATAATCTAGAAGGCATGGTAGCGACTTTTTCAGAAAATGAACAAGAAAAGCATGAGCAAGTTTGGCGGACATTTACAGGGATTTTAACGCAATTTCAAACGATTTTTGGGCAAGAAAAGTTATCGTTGGATGACTGTTTGTCCTTGATTCGCAGCGGAATGTTAGCTGCGCAGTACCGTGTGGTGCCTGCAACGGTTGATGTTGTTTCGGTCAAATCTTATGATTTGGTGGAACCGCACACCAATAAATTTGTCTTTGCTTTGGGCATGACGCAGGCACATTTTCCAAAAATTGCGCAAAATAGTAGTCTGATTTCAGATGAAGAACGTGCCCAAATCAACGAATCAACTGATGATAATCAACGTTTTGATATTGTTAGTCGCGAAAATATCAAGAAAAATCATTTTGCTGCCCTATCATTATTTAACTCGGCGACAGAAGAATTGGTGCTTAGTCTGCCACAAATTGCCAACGAAGCCGAAGATACGGAATCTTCTTACTTAACCGAATTAGCTAGCTTTGGTGTGCCAGTTCTTGCTAAAGGTCGTAATCGTTTGTCAACGGGTGCTGAGGACATTGGCAATTATAAGGCTTTATTGTCGCGCGTGATTGAAGTCAATCGTTTGGCGATTGAAGAAGAGCGTGAACTTAGCAAGGAAGAGCAAACTTTCTGGTCAGTTGCTGTTCGTTATCTTCGAAAAAAATTGGCAGCAGAAGGTATTGAATTGCCACTGATTAAGGATAATATGCAAACTAAGACGGTCTCTGCCGACGTGATTGAGGCACGTTTTCCAAGTGATGAGCCGATTTCGTTATCATCATCTGCAGTCACTACCTTCTACAATAATCAGTATAAATATTTCTTGCAATATGTTCTTGGCTTGCAAGAGGTTGAGACGATTCACCCAGATGCCAGAAATCATGGTACCTACCTGCACCGTGTTTTTGAATTGGTCATGAAAGATGATTCAAACCATTCTTTTGATAGCAAACTTGATAAAGCTATTCAAACAACGAATTTGGAAGACGATTTCAAATTTGTTTACGAAGAAGATGAAGAAAGTCGTTATTCTTTGACTGTCTTGGAAGATATTGCTAGAAGTACAGCAACGATTTTACGTGATGATGCTCAGATTCAAGTTGAAAGTGAAGAAGAAACGTTTGAATTAATGATTGCAAATAGTGTTCGTATCAGAGGAATTATTGACCGTGTTGACCGCTTATCAGACGGCAGTCTTGGCATTGTGGATTATAAATCAAGTCGCAATACTTTTGATATTCAGAAGTTCTACAATGGTTTAAGTCCGCAATTGGTGACTTATGTGCAAGCTTTGCGTGATAAAAAAGGCTTGAGCGAGTCGGAGCATATTTTTGGTGCTATGTATTTGCATATGCAAGAGCCAAAAGTTGATTTGTCATCGGTGGCTACGACAGAGAAAATTTTAGAAAATTTGGCTAAAGAGTTGACTTATCGTGGTCTATTCTTGGAAGATGAAAAAGCGTATTTAGCCAATGGTCGCTATCATCTGAATGATTCGCTTTACAGTCAAGAAGAACTTGATATTTTGCTAGCTTATAATCAAAACTTATATCTGAAAGCAGCAGAGCAGATTAAGAAGGGGCATTTCTTGATTAATCCTTATAGTGAGGATGGCAAGTCAGTTCAAGGAGACCAATTGAAGGCAATCACACGATTTGAGGCTGACCGCCATATGCCTTATGCTCGCAAATGGTATAAATTACCAAGAAAAGATAGACGTCAAGGCTTTTTGAGCCTAATGCAAGAAGAGGAGGAAACAGATGATCTTTAAACCATTTCTAACGTCAGAAGACATTTCTTCTCTACAAATCCAAGAAGCGCAGTCATCCAAAAAACAAAAACGTACGCCAGAACAAATCGAAGCTATTTATAGTTATGGTAATAATATTTTGGTGTCTGCATCGGCTGGTTCTGGGAAAACCTTTGTCATGGTTGAACGCATTATTGATAAAATTTTGCGTGGTGTGACGATTGACCAGCTATTCATTTCAACCTTCACGGTCAAGGCTGCTGGGGAATTAAAAGAGCGTATTGAGAAGAAAATTAGCCAAGCTCTGCAAGAAACGACTGACAATGATTTGAAAAATTATCTCAATGAGCAGTTGCTGGGCTTACAGACAGCTGATATTGGAACCATGGATGCTTTTACGCAGAAATTGGTCAATCAATACGGCTACACGCTGGGAATTTCACCAACTTTTCGTATTATGACGGATAAGAGTGAGCAAGATATTTTGAAAAATGAAGTCTTTTTCGACCTTTTTTCTGATTATATGACAGGAAATGATGCTGAGCTTTTTCGTCAATTAGTGCGGAATTTTTCTGGCAATCGTAAGGATAGCACCGCTTTTAGGGGCATTGTCTATAAAATTTATGACTTTAGTCAAGCAACTGATAATCCACAGAAGTGGTTGGCAGAAGTATTTTTAAAAGGTGCTCAAACTTATACCGATTTTTCAGCAATTCCTGACCAAGAAGTCACGGATTTTCTGACTTGCTTGCATGATACGGCTGACCAGTTGCAAGATGTGACTGATTTAGAAGACTACAAGCAAAAAACAGCCAAAGGAACACCCACAGCCAATTATAAAAAGCATTTGAATATCATTGAGCAATTGCGTGAATGGGCACAGCATTTTGAAACTCTTTATGGTCGTGACGGTCTTGGACGTTTGGCGATAGATGTGGCGAAATTGCTTCCAGCTGGTCCTGCTGTGACAGTTGCAGGAACGAAATATCCCGTCTTTAAACCCTTACAGGGGCGTTTGACTGGTTTGAAACATTTGGAAACCATTTTTAAATACCAGCCAGAAAGCCTTCTGTTGCTAGAGCTATTGCAGGCATTTATGCAAGATTTTTCAGAGCAATATTTGCAAGCGAAAATCCAAGAAAATGCTTTTGAATTTTCGGATATTGCCCATTTTGCCATTCAGATTTTGGAAGAAAACGCTGATATTCGTGAGCTTTATCAGAATAAGTATCACGAAGTCATGGTCGATGAGTACCAAGATAATAACCACACGCAAGAACGCATGTTGGAGTTGTTGTCGAATGGTCATAATCGATTTATGGTGGGGGATATCAAGCAATCCATTTATCGCTTCCGTCAAGCCGACCCACAGATTTTTAACCAAAAATTTAAAGATTTTCAAGAACATCCTGAGCGTGGGAAATTAATTTTGTTAAAAGAGAATTTCCGTAGTCAGTCAGAAGTTTTAGATGCGACAAACAGTATTTTTACGCATTTAATGGACGAGGCTGTTGGTGAGATTTTGTACGATGACACACATCAATTGGTCGCTGGAAGCCCTGCTCAAAAGGAAAGTCACCCAGAAAATAAAACGCAAGTGCTTATCTACGACATTGATAACAATAGTGACTTGCCAAGTGATGCCGAAGAAGGACAAATCAACCCTAACGAAGTCAAGTTAGTGGCTAAAGAAATCATTCATTTGCACAATGAGGAACACGTTGCTTTCGAGGATATTACCTTGTTGGTCTCATCACGCACGCGTAATGACGGTATTTTACAAACCTTTGAACACTATGGTATTCCTTTGGTGACTGACGGTGGTGAGCAAAATTACCTTAAATCAGTCGAAGTCATGGTTATGCTTGACACGCTTCGCGCCCTTGATAATCCGCTCAATGACTATGCCTTAGTGGCACTCATGCGTTCACCGATGTTTTCATTCAATGAAGATGAGCTGGCACGCCTTGCGCTACAAACAACAGAAGATGACCATAGAGCTAATTTGTATCAAAAATTAGAGCATGCTTTAGCTGGCAAAGGAAGTCATAATGAATTGATAACAATTGCTTTACATGATAAATTGGCTGATTTTATGGCTTGTTTTGCTGCTTGGCGTGAATTTGCCAAATGGCATGCGCTTTATGACTTGATTTGGAAAATTTACAACGACAGATTTTACTATGATTACGTGGGCAATTTACCACGTGCTGAGCAACGTCAAGCGAATTTATATGCTTTAGCTCTTCGTGCCAATAATTTTGAACGAACTGGTTTTAAAGGACTCTCACGATTTATTCGCATGATTGATAAGGTGTTAGAAAGTGAGAATGACCTTGCGGACGTTGAGGTGGCTCTGCCTAAAAATGCGGTGAACTTGATGACTATTCATAAAAGTAAAGGTCTCGAGTTCGAGTATGTTTTCATTTTGAATATTGACAAGAAATTTAGTATTCAGGATTTGATGTCACCCTTGATTTTATCACGTCAAAATGGTGCAGGTATCAAGTACCTAGCTGATATGAAAGAAGAGTTGGAAACGGACGTTTTCCCAACAGTCAGGGTTAGCATGGATACCTTGCCTTACCAGCTCAATAAGCGTGAATTGCGCTTAGCTACGCTTTCAGAACAAATGCGATTGTTTTACGTTGCCATGACCCGCGCAGAAAAGAAATTGTATTTGGTCGGAAAAGCAAGCTCCGAAAAGTTAGTGGATAAATATAGCGGTAAATCAGAAAACAATCATTTGCCAGTGGCAGAACGTGAGAATTTCATGACCTTTCAAGATTGGGTGTTAGCCATTTATGAGGCTTATAGCAAGGAGAACTTGCCTTTTGCCGTTGATTTTGTCACGGATGAAGATTTGACAGATGATAAGATTGGTAAAATTGAAGTCACTTCTGTGATAACGCCAGATGATTTGACAGATAACCGCCAGTCTGAAAATATCACGGAAGCTTTGGATAGATTGGAAGCTGTCGAAAAGTTAAATGCGAAGTACCATGCAGCCATCAATTTGCCAAGTTTGAGAACGCCAAGTCAGGTCAAAAAACTCTATGAGCCAGTCATGGATACTGACGGTGTTGACGTGATGACAAAAGCCTATCAAGCACAACCAACATTTGAATTGCCAGATTTTTCGAAGAAAGCCAAAATTGAAGCGACAGCCATTGGTTCGGCAATGCATGAACTCATGCAACGTATTCCTCTATCAAAACAGGTGACGATAGCCGATATTACCGCGGCTTTAGCCCAAGTTTCGGCAGAAGATGAGGTGAAAGCACGTATTCGTTTAGAAAATGTCCTAGCCTTTTTTGAAAATTCAGAGCTCGGTCAGTTGATTCAGCAACATACGGACAAGGTTTATCGCGAAGCACCTTTTGCCATGTTAAAAGAGGACCCTGACAGTAAGGAAAAATTCGTTGTCCGTGGGATTGTCGATGGTTACCTTGTCTTAGATGACCGCATCGTACTCTTTGATTACAAGACTGATAAATACAAAAATAGCGAGGAAATCAAGGAACGCTATCAAGGACAAATGGCTTTATATGCAGAAGCTCTCAGCAAGTCTTATGATAGAAAAGACGTTGATAAATACCTCGTTTTGCTTGGTGGCGAACAGCTAGAAGTTGTTAAACTATAAAACATCATATTGTTTTATCACTTGAATAAAAATAACCCTCTGAGATGTCCTTGTCTCAGAGGGTTATTAGTTGTAAACAAAATTATTTTTGAATTCAGAGAATATTATTTCCAGAATTTAGCAGCAATTTCTTGCCCTTGTTTGATTTTAGCCCATTGTTGTGGAATAGCGAGTTCATTTCCAGAGTCACATGAGGCAAAACCACATTGGTGAGAAAGGAAAAGACGTTCTTTAGGGATGATGTTGCTTGCTTCTTCTAAAAGTTTTAGAGCGCGTTCTTCATCATCAAGGTCAGTTGTTTTACTTGAAAGTAGCCCAAGAACTACTTCAGCATCTTTATCTTTCAAACTTTCAAGAGCTTTCAGGTCACCAGAGACTTCGCTGTCCCATTCAAGGAAGAAGCGGTCGTAGTGTTGGTCTTTCAAGAATTTTGTGGCGATAGCTTCATAAGTGCCACCAGCAGCAGAACGACTTTCGTAATTTCCACGGCAGTTATGTGTCCAAACTTTTAGCCCAAGTTCATGTCCATAGTCAGCAACTTCGTTGTTAATAGCGATGAATTCATCTGCCAAGTCTGCTAAACCACCATTTCCTTCCGCAAAAAAACTAGCGGGATTAGATTCGTCAAAAAGTTCCCAGAGACAATCGTCAAATTGGATGATTTCTCCACCAGCTTCTTTGTATTCTGTTAAAAATTCCTTGTAAGCGTTGATAAGACCAGCTTTTAGTTCTTCATTTGTCTTGTAAACTTGATTTTCCCCAGCCAATCCGTCAAAAATCGCCAATTCAGTGTAAGCATGCGCAGGTCCCCAAATGGTTAATTTGGTAGCTGTATCGCCAGCTTCTTGTTTAACGAGTTTAAAAATATCAAGAAAATGATGATTTTTACCAGAAAGTGGTTCAGTGATACGAATGCCAATGTCTTTGCGTGTTTCAAATTGACCACCGTCATGGTCTTGGAAAGTGTAACCATGGTCAGCAATATAGCGTTCGATACCTTTTAGTCCCCAGACAAAATCAAGGTGCCACATTGATTTTGAATATTCACCGTCAGTGACAATATCAATACCGTTTGCCTTTTCTTCAGCAATTATTTTTTTAATGTCAGCTGTTTCGGTTTCTTGATAGCCGTCAAAAGCATCATAGAAAGGGTAAACAATATCATCACGATGTTCAATCGCTGTTTTATATTCACGTAAGTCTGCTGGTCGCAAAAGCGAACCAACGAGTTGAAATTTTGAATTAGCCATTTCAAATACCTCTTTATCTTTCTGTGTTCATTGTATAAAAGCTTTGCCATTTTGAAAAATAGTTATTTTTATGGGGTTATATATAGTTACAAACTATAACGAAAAAAGTATGTATTTGTCTGAAAATTTGGTAAAATAGGAAAAACTGACAAAAATTTTTGGTGGGGATTAAAGAACATCTAACATAAATACAGCGAGGTAAAACCAATGCGTGACAATCACTTACACACACATTTTTCTTATGATTCGGATGCTCGATTCGAGGATTACTTAGAGCATTATGACGGCGATATTGTGACAACAGAGCACTACGATTTATCAAATCCTTATACGAAACAGG
This sequence comes from Streptococcus gallolyticus subsp. gallolyticus DSM 16831, assembly GCF_002000985.1. Classification (NCBI taxonomy): domain Bacteria; kingdom Bacillati; phylum Bacillota; class Bacilli; order Lactobacillales; family Streptococcaceae; genus Streptococcus; species Streptococcus gallolyticus. The sequence continues at coordinate 897,502 of NZ_CP018822.1, forward strand.
ATGACATTCCTGATTATGACGCTTATTCTAAGGAAATAGCTGAGCTGAATGCCAAATATGGTAATCGCATCAAGCGTGGCATTGAAATTGGTTATTATGAGCCACGCGAGGCAGATATTACAGCTTTCTTGGCAAATAAAGATTATGATTTGAAACTATTGTCAGTTCACCACAATGGTATTAATGATTATCTAGATGATGAAGTGGCTGACATGGATAAAAATGCCATTATTCAAGAATATCTCGACAAATTGGAACATGCTATTGGTCGTGTAGAGGCAGACGTTTTAGCTCATTTTGATTATGGTTTTCGACTTTTTGAGGTTTCTGTGGCAGAATTACAAGCCTATGAAGAACAGCTCCGCCGCATTTTCCAAAAAATGATTGATTTTGATTTGGCATTTGAGTTAAATAGTAAATCAATGTACCTCTATCATCACGAGGACCTTTATCGCTATGCCTTAGGCTTGGTAAGAGAATTAGGCGGACATAAGTATTCCATTGGTTCAGACGGGCACAAGTTGGAGCATTTCCGCTTAGCTTTTGACAAAATCCAAGCATTGCTAGACGAATGTGATATCAAAGAATGGGAGATTTTGTAAAGAATACAAAAAAACGCTATGAGCAATCTAACTCATAGCTTTTTTTATACTTTTTTCAGCAATTAGTGAGAAACACGTTTGCGGGCTGCTTTTTTACGGTTTTCTTGAATGAAAGCAGCTTTTTCTTCTTCAGGATCAATAATATTTTTCTTAATCGCAAAAACAGCGCCAGCAACAGTAGCGGCAGTAGCTACAACTCCAGTAGCAAGTCCTTTAGCAAATGCAAATTTTTTAGCCATAATAATTCTCCTCCTTACTGATAAGAACAGCGGGCAAAATCAATAATACCCATTATTAGCAACGGAACGCAAGCTTCTTGTCCAGTCGCCTTTATGTTATAATAATGGTAACGAAAAATGACTTAAAATTCAAGTGAAAACGTTATTTTTATTAAAAAATAGGGCTTAGGACGGATATAAAGACGAGATGTCAGAAAAAATAAAATTAATTGCAGTAGTTGGTCCGACGGCGGTTGGAAAAACAGCTTTGGGAATTGAGTTGGCACAACAATTTAACGGTGAAATCATCAGCGGCGATAGCCAACAAGTTTACCGCCATTTGGACATTGGAACGGCTAAGGCAACTCCTGAAGAACAGGCGGCAGCTCCGCATCATTTAATCGATGTGCGTGATGTTGATGCCAATTATTCTGTTTACGATTTTGTGGTGGAAGCCAGTCAAGCGATTACGGAGATTGCCAGTCGTGGCAAAGTGCCCATTATCGTTGGTGGCACAGGCTTGTATTTGCAGAGCTTGCTTGAAGGGTATCACCTAGGAGGCGAGGTTGACCAAGAAAAAGTCTTGGCTTATCGCAAAACCTTGGAACAATTGTCAGATGAGGTTTTATTTGGAAAAATAGCAGAGCTGGGAAAAGAGATTCCAGAGATAAACCGTCGCCGTGCCATTCGTGCCTTGGAACTAGCCAAATTTGGGCAAAATCTTGAAAACAAAGAAACGAATTACGAGGCGCTTCTCATTGGGTTAAATGATGACCGTCAGGTGCTTTATGACCGTATCAATCACCGTGTTGACCTGATGCTTGAAAAAGGCATTTTGGATGAAGCTAAATGGCTTTATGATAATCACCGTAATGCTCAAGCAGCGCGAGCAATTGGTTATAAAGAGCTTTTTCCATATTTTACAGGCGACGCTTCTTTGGAAGACTGTGTCGAAAAACTCAAGCAGAACACGCGCCGTTTCGCCAAGCGCCAATTGACGTGGTTCAGAAATCGCATGGCTGTCAATTTTTACACTGTTTCAGAAGTTGATTTTAAAGAAACTGTTATTCAAGACGTTAACGAATTTTTAAAGTAGTGTAACTCTATGTAAAGAGTTTCATTTGTCATAGAAATTATAATGAAATGTCAGAAGAGAGTAACAGGGTTTCTGCCACTTTTTGGAACTTTTTATGTTATAATGATAGTTACGGATTAAAGAGAAAGGGGTGAGCAGATGATTGAAACAAGCAAGCGTCAGGAGCGTGTTATTTTACTAGGTGTTGAGTTGCCAGAGACGGAAAATTTTGAGATGTCAATGGAAGAATTAGCTTCTCTAGCTAAGACGGCAGGGGCAGAAGTTGTCTCTTCTTATCGTCAAAAGCGTGAAAAATACGACAGTAAGTCTTTGATTGGTTCGGGCAAATTAGCCGAGATTAAAGCGATTGTGGAAGCTGATGAGATTGACACCGTTATTGTCAATGACCGCCTGACTCCTCGGCAAAATGTCAACTTGGAAGTTGAACTTGGTGTCAAAGTGATTGACCGTATGCAGTTAATTCTGGATATTTTTGCCATGCGGGCACGTAGTCATGAGGGGAAATTGCAAGTTCATCTCGCTCAGCTCAAATACATGTTGCCACGTCTTGTTGGACAAGGGGTTATGTTGAGCCGACAAGCTGGTGGTATCGGTAGCCGTGGTCCTGGTGAAAGTCAATTGGAACTTAATCGCCGCTCAATTCGTCATCAAATTTCAGATATTGAACGTCAACTAAAGGTTGTCGAAAAAAATCGTGAAACAGGTCGTGAAAAACGCACCGAATCACAAGTGTTTAAAATCGGTTTAATTGGTTACACCAATGCTGGTAAATCAACGATTATGAACGTTTTAACCAATGATAAACAGTATGAAGCCGATGAATTGTTTGCAACCTTGGATGCAACAACCAAACAAATTTATTTACAAAATCAATTTCAGGTGACGCTGACGGATACTGTTGGATTTATTCAAAATTTACCGACAGAGCTGGTTGCTGCGTTTAAGTCAACTTTGGAAGAAAGTCGTAACGTTGACCTTTTGTTGCACGTTATTGATGCCAGCGACCCAAATCATGCGGAGCATGAAAAAGTGGTTTTGAATTTGTTAAAAGAGCTGGACATGCTAGATATTCCGCGCTTAGCTGTTTATAACAAAATGGACGTTGCGGAGCATTTGGTGGCAACAGCTTTTCCAAATGTGCGTATTTCTGCGCGTGATAAGGACGCTCGCACACTCTTACGCCGTTTGATTATCAATGAAATTCGTGAGATTTTTGAGCCATTTAGCATTCGTGTTCACCAAAGTCAGGCTTACAAATTGTATGAGTTAAATAAAATTGCTTTGCTAGACCATTATGACTTTGCCCAAGAATACGAAACCATTACTGGCTACATCAATCCTAAAAATAAATGGAGACTAGAAGAATTTTATGACTGATTATATAAGCTTGGCTTTAAAATACGGTGGTTTTACATCACTCGATAAAGTTTATTTACAAAATACCTTGGAGCAGTTGACGGATGAGCAAAAACTCAGTTTTATCACACCGCCACCAAGTGTTATCAATGCTTATTTTGCGGAAATGTATCAAAAACAATCTCCAGAAGCCGCAACAGATTATTATTTTGAATTATCTAAAGAATTGCATTTGTTAAACGCTAACCCATCTTTTGATGAATACAAGCCCTTTATTCGCTTGAATTTATCAGGAAAATCATATGGTTTTACCTATGAAAATGACAAAGAAGTAGCGCGTGTTTTTTCTGAAAAGAATGAGGCGCTAGCTGCAGATGTTTTGTTTGAATTGGCGCAGGTTTTCCCACAATATAAGATTTACGTGGAAGAAGGACACATAAAAATGTCAAAAATGGATTTTGATGAAGAAGTCCTTGAGGACCTAACGCCACAAGAAAGTCTGCTCAGCCATGTTTCAAAATTAAAAGGAAATGTGGTTAAGCTACAAAGTTTTAATCGTGATGAATTAGTAGAATTACTAGCTCACTACAAAGGACAAGTTTATTATACCTTTGACCAACGTGAATTCATCGCTTATGTAAAAGTACAGTAGAGGAAAGGAGATAAAAACTTCGGTTTTTATCATTATAGAATGGAATTACAATTTTTGGGAACAGGAGCGGGTCAGCCATCAAAGTCACGTAATGTGTCAAGTTTGGTTTTGAAGCTACTTGATGAAATCAATGAGGTCTGGATGTTTGACTGTGGCGAAGGCACACAGCGTCAGATTTTAGAAACAACAATCAAACCGCGTAAAGTTAAGCGCATTTTTATCACGCATTTGCATGGAGACCATATTTTTGGTTTGCCTGGATTTTTGGCTAGCCGAGCTTTTCAAGCTAACGAGGAACAAACAGACCTTGATGTTTACGGTCCTATTGGTATTCGTTCGTATATTTTAAATAGCTTGCGCTTGTCAGGAGCACGCTTGCCATATCGCATTCATTTCCATGAATTTGACGAGAATAGCCTTGGTAAAGTTATGGAAACTGATAAATTTGTGGTTTACGCGGAAAAACTTGATCATACGATTTTCTGTATTGGTTATCGTGTGATGCAAAAAGATTTAGAAGGAACGCTTGATGCTGAGGCTTTGAAGGCTGCTGGTGTGCCTTTCGGACCGCTTTTTGGCAAAATCAAGAGTGGGCAAGATGTTATCTTAGAAGACGGAACAAAAATCATTGCCAAAGATTACATTTCAGCACCGAAAAAAGGAAAAATTATTACTATTTTAGGTGACACACGTAAGACAGATGCTAGTGTTCGTCTTGGTTTGGGAGCTGATATTTTAGTTCACGAATCAACTTACGGCAAAGGTGATGAAAAAATTGCGCGTAAACATGGTCATTCAACGAACATGCAAGCTGCGCAAATTGCCAAAGAGGCGTCAGCTAAAATGCTTTTGCTTAACCACATTAGTGCTCGTTTTCTCGGACGTGAGTGCAAACAAGTCGAAAATGACGCCAAAACAGTCTTTGAAAACACGCACCTTGTTAAAGATTTGGAAGAAATTAGCTTATGAGAATTATAGCCATTACAGGAGCAACAGGTGGTATTGCTCAAGAAATCATCAAACGTATCCCCAAAGACGATTATGTGATTGCCTTGGGACGTGATTTAAAGAAATTAAAACCACATTATGGCAATCGTCCAAACACAGCTTGCTTTGCCCTTGATATGTCAAGCGATGTAGCGATTGCTGAAACGGTTGAAAAAATCTATGCTATCCATGGACGCATTGATATTTTTATTAATAATGCTGGGTATGGAGGTTTTAGTGATTTCGACACTTATACCACGGCGCAAATTCGTGACATGTTTGATGTTAATACCTTTGCAACAATGACGTTTTCACGTTTAGTAGGACAAAAGATGAAAGAGGCAGGGAAAGGTCATATTATCAATATTGCTAGCATTGCAGGCTTGATTGCTTCTGCCAAATCTTCTGTTTATTCTGCAACAAAATTTGCTGTGATTGGTTTTTCAAATGCTTTGCGACTAGAATTAGCTGATAGCAATGTTTACGTGACGACTGTCAACCCTGGACCGATTGCAACGAAATTTTTTGATAAAGCAGACCCGTCAGGAGACTATCTTAAAAGTGTTGGGCGGTTTGTTTTACAGCCAGAATACGTTGCGAAACGCACCGTTGCCATTTTTGGCAAGAATAAGCGTGAGCTAAATATGCCTTGGTCGCTTGCGGCAGCTCACAAAGCTTACACACTTTTCCCAAGAATCGCAGATTTTCTAGCTCGAAAAGTATTTAATTACAAATAAAACAAGCGTCGTTTCAACTCTACATAAGAAGTGAGAAGTGAATGATAACAAGTAAATACAATTGGAAAAATATTGAAAAAGAGCCAGATAATGGCTTTTTTGAGCTGACAAAAAAAGAAAAACTAACAGAATTAGCTAGTCAGATTCTTTATAGCCGAGGTGTTGATACGGCAGAAAAATTGACTCAATTTTTATCAACGGATTTGTCACAATTGCATGCCCCTTACCTTTTACATGACATGGATAAAGCGGTTGAGCGTATTCGCCAAGCCATTGAGAACTACGAGCAAATTTTGGTTTATGGTGACTATGATGCTGACGGAATGACTAGTGCCAGTATTATGAAAGAAGCCCTTGAAATGTTAGGCGCTGAAGCTCAAGTTTATCTGCCAAATCGTTTCACAGACGGCTATGGTCCCAATGAATCGGTCTATAAATATTTCATTGAGCAGCAAAACGTTTCTTTGATTATCACGGTGGACAATGGCGTAGCAGGGCACGAAGCGATTGCCTACGCACAAAGTCAGGGGGTAGATGTCATTGTGACAGACCACCACGGCTTGCCAGCAGAGCTACCAGAAGCATTTGCGATTGTGCACCCAGAACACCCAGAAGCTGATTATCCGTTCAAATATCTGGCTGGCTGTGGCGTTGCTTTCAAAGTCGCTTGTGCTTTGCTAGAATCTATTCCGACAGAAATGCTTGATCTGGTGGCAATTGGAACAATTGCTGATATGGTGAGTTTGACTGATGAAAACCGTATTATGGTTAAAGTCGGACTTGAAATTCTGAAACAAACCGAACGCATTGGTCTGATTGAATTGATGAAAGTCTCAGACGTGGATATGGGAGATGTCAATGAAGAAACGGTTGGTTTCAAAATTGCTCCGCAGCTAAATGCACTTGGTCGCCTAGATGACCCAAATCCTGCTGTCGAATTATTGACTGGCTTTGATGACGAAGAAGCGCATAACATTGCCAAGATGATTAATGCTAAAAACGAAGAACGCAAGGAAATTGTTCAAAAAATCTTCGAAGAAGCCATGAGCATGGTTGATTTGGAAAAGCCAGTGCAAGTATTGGCTAAAGAAGGTTGGCACCCAGGCGTTTTAGGAATTGTCGCAGGGCGTATTTTAGAACAAATCGCGCAGCCAGTGATTGTTTTAAATATCGAAGATGGGCTTGCTAAAGGTTCAGCCAGAAGTATTGAGGCCATTAATATTTTCCATGCCCTTGATGAGCACCGTGGCTTATTTGAAGCCTTTGGTGGACACGCTGGCGCTGCTGGAATGACTTTGGTGACTGAAAATCTTGATAAATTATCACAAGTTTTGTGTGATTATATTGCTGAAAATGATATTGACCTATCACAGAAAAAAGAGCTTGTTATTGATGAGGTTCTGGAGCTATCAGAGATTGACCTTGATACCGTGCACAGTCTTGAAAAATTGGCACCATTTGGCATGGACAATCCAAAACCAGTCTTTGAAATTAAAGATTTTGTGGTGAAACAAGCACGCACCATGGGACAAAATGGTGCGCATTTAAAATTAAAAATTGCCCAAGGCACAACGGCAATTGACCTTGTTGCCTTTAATCAAGGACATCTAGCGCAGGAATTTCAACAAGCGCAAAATCTTTGCCTTGCAACGACCTTATCGATTAATAAGTGGAATGGGCAAACGACTGTTCAATTAATGTTGGAAGATGCGCGTGTTGAGGGTGTTCAGTTGATTGATATTCGCTCCAAAACAGCTAGCCTTCCAGAACGTGTTCCAGTATTGGCTGAAGATAGCACGGCAAATGAAGTTGTGGTGTTAGACATTCCTGATAAGGCTGAAGAATTGAAATCACTCTTTGTCGGTCGTCATTTTGAAGCCGTTTATTTTAAAAATCATATTAAACGTGCTTATTATCTGACAGGCTATGGCACACGTGACCAATTTGCTAAGCTTTATAAAACTATCTATCAATTCCCAGAATTTGATGTCCGCTACAAGTTGAAAGATTTGAGTCAATACCTTAATATCCCTGATATTTTACTCGTTAAAATGATTCAGATTTTTGATGAATTAGATTTTGTAACCATCACAGATGGTGTTATGGTCGTCAACAAAGATGCCCAGAAACGCAGTATTTCAGAAAGCCAAATCTACCAAGACCTCAAACAACAAGTTAAATTCCAAGAGCTAATGGCGCTCGGAACCCCACAAGAAATTTACGATTGGCTGACTGATGAAGATGACTAAAAATAACCTCCTTGGAATATTATAGTTCCAAGGAGATTTTTAATTTGTTGTTTCAAACTAAATTGAATATTAAGTTTTTTTAATAAAAATGTTAGTTTGGTATTTATTTTAAGCTTTGTTTAAGGTATAATAGAAGGCGTAACTATTTGGGAAAAGGAGATAAAAAATGGATTCAAAGAATACGAATCAAAATGAAAAGGGAACAAATAAGTTTTCTGAGGTTGTTGGGAAAGCAAAATCACAATGGAGTGGTTTAAGCAAAACGAAGAAAATCATCGCTGGAGTTGCTGGTGTTATTGTAATTGGTGGTGTAGGATTTGCTATTTATCAAGCTTCAACAGGGACTTCTGTTGCTAGTGCGATATCTGGAAGTCCACTAAAAATTACGGTTAATTCAGCCGATGTCATCATACCAGAAGATTCAGAAAAGGGCACTACCTACGTTGCTTATAATGTTACTTTTGAAAATAAAGGTAGCGACAAAATTCAGATTAACTCATCGGATGTGCAACTAGTAGATGAAGATGGTGAAACACTATCAAGTGAATATGTCTATGCATCAACAAACGATTTTAAGGTTATGGATCTTGCTGGAGCAAGTCTAGGTAAAGGGAAGAAACGAACTGGTTATCTTGTTTATAAAGTTGATCCAAAGAAAAGTAAAGATTATTCAATTGAAGCAGAGTGTGTAGTAACTGGAGACGATAGTTACGATAGAAAAGAAGCAGAACAATCACTTGCAAAAGTTACAGTTACCGATAACCGAGATGAAATTGAACAATTAGCGTCTGATTATATTAACCAAGTATTTTTGGCTTCTCAATCAACATCAATTGGGCAATCAACTTCGGTAGGAGTTAAGGCATCGGATACAGCTCAAGTAACAAACTTGGCAAGTAAATCCGATAAGAAAAAAGATAACGATTTCCAACTTGGAAATAGTATCGAGGCAGATAAAGAATTATTTGTGAAACGTTTCAAAGAAGAATTGGGTTCAGAATTTGATTACTTCACACCAAGTGATAGCGAAATGGAAACTTTTGTTAATCAATATATGGAAGCCAATGCCAAACGTGCACAAGTTAGTGTGTCTGTTGAAGAGCTGTATCCAACTTCTGCAAAAATAAAAGTTGAATCTAAATCAATTGATATTGCTAAAATTGATATGAATGATTTGGTTGACGGTTACCTTGAACAAGCAACTGGTAAAGATTTTTCTTCTGATGAAGCAGTGATGCAGGATGCAGAAAAATATGTCTTTGCTAGTGTTCCAAGTCATTTTGATTCAACAGAATTAGCCACAGAAACAGACGAAAACAGTATTTCGTTATCACTTAAAGATAAAAAATGGTCAGTGGATTCATCTGATAAAATTACTAACTATGGTTATTCTGGTTTGCAAAAATCAATGTCAGGACACTTCTTCTATTAAAAAATAGTGATTCATTAAAAACAGTTACGATAGGCGCAAGCTTATGGTGGCTGTTTTTTTAGTTCCCTCGGTCTCAAGGCTGATTTTTAATGTGTTAGCCATTTTATTTAGTTTTGTTTAAGCAAAACGCCGTATGCTACTTGCTATAATCTTTGAAAGCAATGAAAGGAAAGAGCGAAGCTCTCTTGGTAAAGTAATATGCCTAATCATTTTGATCGAGGTCCTGGTGGACCTCATGGTCCAGAATTTGGTGGTCCTCGTCCACCCCATCGCCCGCCTTATGGATATCGAAGAGGCGGATTTGGTCTTGGTAGTATTTTGTTAGCAGGTGCGGCAGCGGCTGCAGCAGGGGCTTTGATTGGTAAAGCTTCACAAAATCAAACGCAAAATACCACCAGAAAGACAAAAGACGTTACTAATGATGATGACGGTTTTGTTTGGTAAATGACTAAAAAAGTAAGAATATCATATCGTTAATTATGTCATCATACAAAAAAGATTCACCTAGACTCATAAAAGAGCTAGGTGAATTTTTTAGTTTCGATTTCTCAAACCGTCTTTTGGTGTGGTAAATGGGATACTGTCAGAAACTTGGGCGTTTGTGATACCCAATTCTGCCAAGGTTTCAAGAAATGGTTTGACATAAGTATCTTCTGGAAAGTTCTGTTTGACATCAATGGTGAATTTACCGCTGGCACAAATCATATTAATTGAAAGTCCGATTGTTCCTGCGCTGTAAAGGTGAATACTATCAATATATTGCTCGTTTTCGTTGAGAATGAATTGCCCAATGTAGCTAATGGTGTAAGTGTTGAGGTGAATATTTTCCATGAAAGCTAATAGTTTTTGTTTCTCTTCAAATGACGGTGCTTCATCTAATTTATTATAAAGTCCGATGATACCATTAGCCTCTTTTTTACAGAAATCAATGTCTTTTTGTTGATTGAGATAAGTCCGATAGTTGGTAGCAATTTCCTTAAACGTTTTGCTTGTATCGTCTTTAGTATATGGTAGAATCATTGATTTGACAGTATTTTTAAAGGTATTTTCATAACCAAGCGCCGCACGCATATCGGTGGCAATGTTAGCATTGATTGGTTTGTCAAAATCTGGGAAAAGTTTGGCAATGGTTTGACTGATCGCATAGCTTAGTAAAATGACAGGTGTTGCGTTGTTAGCTTTTGCAACTGCCATGTAATCGCTTTGTGGAATGGTAATCTCAAAACGATAGTCGTTGATGTCATCATTTGGCTTGCTTTCAGGAATTTCATAGGCATCACGAGAGAAAGTCGGAAAGTCTTTGCTGTCATCATAATCGTAAAATTCCCAGAAAGCATCAGCGGTTTCATTTGGCAAAAGTGGCGTATCTTTGAGACGAATGCCTTCAGCTTGAGCATTAGAATGATAAAAACGTTGGCAGTAGTAGTAAATGACTGTTTCAATGAACGGCTTGACACCGCGACCGTCGCAAAGGGCATGGTGAAAAGCAAAATAAGCAGAATTTTTATGATAAGTGACTTCTACCAAATGTTCATTGATACGAATGCTGCCAAGTTTTCCAAGTTTTTTAGTGGGATGCGCAACCATGGCGACAGGATTTTGCACGATGTAAAAGTCACCGTCTAATTCAATCAAACGTGTATTAATGTATGGAAAACGCATTAAGGCATAACGAATGGCTTCGGTCAAATCGCTACCAGAGACACGTTCTTTAAAACGAACCTCAAAAACTTCGCTATCCATGCCTTGGCTCATATAAAGATAAGATTGTCCTGAACGTACCTTATCCAAGCTATCATCAGCGGTTGAGCCTGATTGGTTGATAAGATGCTCTTTACGCATACGTCCTAATTGATTGGCAGTTTGTTTTAATTGTTCAAACATATTGACACCTCCTATTTGGCATTATTATAAAACATTATGATAATGAAAAAAACGACAAGTTCTTGCTGAACTGTCGGTTTTTGAGAGTATAAATTTATAAATTAGTTTCTTGCTGATTAAGATTTTTATCTAAACTAAACAGTGTAATGATAGAAAAGAGTGCTAGTGGCGAATAAATAATAATGAGTGTTAACCACGGATTTACATCAACTGTTCCGGATGTAATTGTTGGCTGAAAATCGATTAAAGCGTGGATTAGGACGGGTAGCCAAAGTGAATTAGCAGTTATGCGGATAATAGCAAAAACTAAACCTATCACCGTTGCATAGAACACTTGTTGTAAAACAGCTTGGACTGGGCTATGTATGATATTGACCAAATGCAATAGCCCAAATATTGCTGAGGAGATTAGTGATGTTAATATTAATTTAAAACGATTATTTTGGAAAAGATTTAAAATGCCGGAGAAAAATAATCCTCGCACTAAAAATTCTTCAAATATTCCCGCCGATAATGCAACCAGCAGAGAAGGTAGAAAGAGTCCAAACCCGCCCGATAAGACCCCTTGAATATTATCTCCAATATTTAAAGCTACTACTAAAAAGGCAATAAAAAGTAAAATTAAGATTGTTAGCCAAATTTTAGACATTCTTGATAGTTTAATAGACTTGTTAAATAATTTTTCAGATTTGATAAAGTAATAACAAACACCAGCTAAAATAACGCTAAGCAAAAATCTTAGAGAAGCACCAACAACTGTAGCTTCTTTACTCATATCCTTTAGAAAATTAGAGCTTATGACAAACGCCATAAATACGACTGTTCCGGTTACTAATTGTAACAAGCCGTTACTTTTTTTTATTGAATCTATAATCAAATTTAGAATCCTCCATTTTTAGTATTATATTATTAATACAATAACTATAGCATATTGTTTTTAGGTAGTCAAATAATATGAATCTGGGATAAAATGATTGTTTTTTGATACAGATTCTAGTGACATGATATAATAATTTTATTTTCAATAAACTGTTGCAATCCATGATGATAACGTCAATTGTAATCACTAAATAATTGAATTTAGTACAGATTAGCACTATAATGAAGGTGTAAAAATATCGAATATCAAGACCTTGTTCGTGTTGTAATGGCTTGGTCTTGTAGGAGTTCTTGTTAGTGGAGGTAGCGTATGTGTACAGCTATAACTTATCAAACTAAAGACAATTATTTTGGTCGAAATCTTGATTTGGATTTTTCTTATCATGAAGAAGTTACGATTTGTCCCAGAAATTATCCTCTTTCATTCAAGTACGAGACAAAACAAGACACTCATTTAGCAATTATTGGCATGGCAACAGTTGTAGATGACTATCCATTGTTTTATGATGCTACAAATGAAAAAGGTTTAAGTATGGCAGGATTAAATTTCCCAGAAAATGCTGATTTTAAACCTGCTAAAGATGGCAAAACAAATGTTGCCTCTTTTGAATTCATCCTTTGGATCTTGTCGCAGTGTGAAAGTGTGTCAGAAGTGCGTCAACAATGTGAAAATTTAAATTTAACTGATGATGCTTTTAGTTCAGACTATCCTGTATCGCCATTGCATTGGATGATTTCAGATAGCAAGGAATCTATTGTTGTAGAACCTGTAAAGGATAAAGTGGCTATATATGATAATCCTATAGGTGTTTTAACTAATAATCCAACATTTGATAAACAGTTATTTAATCTTAATAATTATCGTCACCTATCGCCAAAAGTATCTGACAATTTATTTTCAAAAGTTCTCGATTTAGATGTTTACAGTCGTGGTATGGGTGGAATAGGACTTCCGGGTGATTTGTCGTCAATGTCGCGTTTCGTTAAGGTAGCATTTACAAAATTAAATGCTGTAGCTGATAGTTCTGAAGCTAGTAGCGTTAATCAATTCTTCCATATTTTGAAATCTGTTGAACAACAAAAAGGCTTGTGTTATGTTGATGAAAGCAATGGATATGAATATACTATTTATAGTTCTTGTGTGAATGTTGATAAAGGGATTTATTATTACACTACTTATGAAAATTCACAAATCACAGCAATTGATATGCATCAAGAAAATCTTGATAGCAGTCGATTAATTCGTTACCCACTTCAAAAAGAATGGAATGTACTTTATCAAAATAAATAGCAATCGAGGTGATAAGATGACTACATACAAAGATTTGTTAATAGATAATCTTAATCGTGCTTATGAGCGATTTGAGCGTGCTTTTAATGGTGTGACCATAGAGGAAGCTAATCGCTTCCCTGTGGCCAATCAAGCGCCGCAGATAAAATCCATGACTTGGCTAGCTTGGCATACCGCACGAGAGCTCGATTTTCAAATTGCCGATTTGGCAGATGAAAAGCCAATCTGGCATACCCAAAATTGGAAAGCAGAATTTCCCTTTACTATAGCTGACGATGCCCAAGATTGGGCGCATAGTTTATCAGAAGCACGCTTGATTCAAAGTGATAATAAGGAAGCTTTATTCGGGTATTTAAAGGCTGCTACAATAGCAGCGATAAATTATGTTGAAACTCTAACAGAATCCAGTTTAGATGATATCGTTGATGACAATTGGACGCCAGCAGTCACACGCGGTGTGCGTCTGGTCTCCATTATCGATGATGCTAGCATGCATTCTGGTCAAGTCTTTTACAGCCGACGATTGCTTGGCTTAGTGGACTAAAAAAAACTATCTATAAAAGACAAGAAGTCTCATGTTGAGGCTTCTTGTCTTTTGCTTAATAATGTAAGAAAAAAGAGACTTATTTCTTGACAAGTGAGTGAATACTCACTATAATGTCTTTTGTAAGTAACTAATCACTCACTTTTATCAAACATAGAAAGAAGGTTTATCAATGGAGAAAGTCATTGATTTGAAAGATTTAAAAAAAGCTTTCTCTGCGCAAACGGTTTTGAATGGTGTGACCCTTGAAGTTAATAAAGGTGAAATCATCGGACTGATTGGTCCATCTGGTGCAGGAAAGTCAACAATGATAAAAACTATGCTGGGAATGGAAAAGGCAGATAGTGGAACAGCTTTGGTGCTCAATACTCAAATGCCTAATCGGCATATCTTGGGAAAAATTGGTTATATGGCTCAATCGGATGCTCTTTATGATGCCTTGACTGGTCTTGAAAATTTGGAATTTTATGGACAGATGAAAGGAATTGCCAAGAAAGACTTAACTTTGCAAATTCACCATGTAGCACGAGTTGTTGACTTGCAAGATCATCTTGATAAATTTGTCTCAGGCTATTCTGGAGGAATGAAACGTCGTTTATCACTTGCCATTGCCTTACTTGGAAATCCTGAATTACTGATTTTGGATGAACCAACGGTAGGAATTGACCCTTCTCTTCGTCGAAAAATATGGGCAGAGTTAGATAATATTCGCCAAGAAGGACGTTCTGTGTTCATTACGACACACGTTATGGACGAAGCAGAACTTACAGATAAGGTTGCTTTGCTCTTACATGGTGACGTCATTGCTTTTGATACACCGCAGGGGCTCAAAGAGCGTTATGGTGTCAATACTGTGGAAGAAGCATTTTTGGCTGCTGAAGATAGGGAGGAACTTTAAGATGCGTATTCTAGCAATTGCAAAAAAAGTATTAAAAGAATTACTGCGTGATAAGCGTACCCTAGCTATGATGTTTTTGGCACCAATTCTTATTATGTGGTTGATGAATATTATGTTTTCGGCTAATAGTACAACTTCAGTAACTATTGCTGCTGTTGATGTTCCAAGTAGTTTGATTGAAAATCTTGATGATGTGGAACATGTTTCTGTTGAAAAATATACTAGTGTTAAAGCGGCACAAAAGGATTTTGATAATCAGGAAGTTGATGCGATTCTTACAGTTGATGATGGTACTTATGACGTAACCTATGCCAATACAGACTCATCTAAAACTACTCTAACCCGTCAAGCTATTAAATCGGTGCTTAGTTTGTCTAGTATCAACCAGTTTATGAGCCAAGTTAAGGAAGCTGTAGCTGAAACGCCGAGTCTCGCTTCCCTTCTCCCTACCAGCAACGCTAGTTCGACTGACTTAACCGAACACTATGATTATGGTGACGAAAATACGGGATTCTTTGCCAAGATGATTCCAATCCTTATGGGCTTCATGGTTTTCTTCTTTGTCTTTTTGATTTCAGGAATGGCGTTACTCAAAGAACGTACGAGTGGTACTCTTGATCGTTTGTTAGCCACACCCGTTAAACGTAGCGACATTGTGTTTGGATATATGATTTCCTATGGTATCATAGCGGTTATTCAAACTGTTGTTATTGTCCTTTCAACTATCTGGCTGCTTGATATTGAGGTAGTTGGTAATATTATCAATGTCATCATTGTGAATTTTGTTTTAGCTTTGGTAGCCCTAGCTTTTGGAATTTTATTATCTACTCTAGCAAAATCAGAATTTCAGATGATGCAGTTTTTACCGCTGGTAATCATGCCTCAGCTCTTTTTCTCAGGAATCATTCCTCTGGATAGTATGGCAGATTGGGTACAGTATATTGGTAAAATTCTTCCTCTCTCATACTCAGGAGATGCCTTGACTAAGATTATCATGTATGGTGACGGATTTAATAGCATTGCCTTTGATATTTTAATCTTATTAATCTTTCTCGTTGGTTTAACCACTGCTAATATTATCGGGCTCAAACGCTATCGTAAAGTGTGATATAATGAAAGAAGTGGTGATAAAAAGGAGTTTAGTTTTACATGACTGAAAAAAATATCGTTTTATCTTTTGAAGAACGTTTATCGAAAGTTAAAATGCCTTCGGGAAAACGCAATACCTTATTGGCAGCTATGAAGTTATTTGCAGCGCAAGGATTTCACGGAACATCAACTGCACAAATAGCAGAAGTGGCTGGAGTGAGTCAAGCAACTATTTTTAAATATTTTAAGACAAAAGAGGAATTGTTAATAGGTGTCTTGGAGCCAATGGCAGAACTTTTGAGCGCTCCTTTTATCCAAAATATTATGAAGTTTAGCAAGAAAGAAGATATTGTTCATTATTTTATTTATGATCGTTACGCTTTTATCAAAGCCAATCACTCATTGGTGAAGATTATCATGCAAGAACTATTGACGAATTCAGAAATGAAGCACTTTATTGGGAAACAGATGGAGCAATTAGCGCCCTCTATTGATAAAATTGCTGAGCGTCTGTGTGAAGGAAATCATCTTCGAAAAACAGAGGTCATCCGTATTGCGATTTCACCTTTTTTTAGCTATATAATGCAAATGGTTATTTTTGATGTAGAAAGTCAAGATGAAGAATACGATCTCGCTCTTTTAGAGCAGCAAACGTTAAAACTCTTGTCAGAATAAGGTGGAGAAAGCCAATATTTCATTTCAAAATGATGATGAGACTTTTTCAGAAACTGTCAGATGAACCTTTTATTACAAGTTTTTTTGTAAGTATTACATTTTTCATAAAAGTGTGCTATAATGAAATGTAAAACATTTTTTGGCAAAAAGCCCATAGAAAGAAGAAAATGGATTTAAAAAATTATATCGCTACAATTGAAAACTATCCTAAAGAAGGAATCACTTTCCGTGATATTTCTCCTTTGATGGCAGATGGAAATGCTTATAGCTATGCTGTTCGCGAAATTGTACAGTACGCTACTGACAAGAAAATTGACATGATCGTCGGTCCAGAGGCACGCGGATTTATCGTCGGTTGCCCTGTTGCCTTTGAACTCGGAATTGGCTTCGCACCAGTTCGTAAACCTGGTAAATTGCCACGTGAAGTAATCTCAGCTGACTACCAAAAAGAATACGGCATTGATACATTATGTATGCACGCTGACGCTATTAAACCTGGACAACGTGTTCTTATCGTTGACGACCTTTTGGCAACAGGTGGTACTGTTAAAGCAACTATCGAAATGGTAGAACGCCTTGGCGGTGTTGTAGCTGGATGTGCTTTCCTTGTTGAATTGGACGGCTTGAACGGACGTAAAGCACTTGAAGGTTACGATACAAAAGTTTTAATGAATTTCCCAGGGTAATTATAGCTAAAAACTATAACTACTTAGAGAAATTATATAATTGAAAACTATATCTCCATATTTTATAATATTACGTAAGACAATATTATAGAATGGAGATATTTTCATGCCAATAAAACTTGATAAAGAATTGCCGGCGTTAGACATTTTACGCGAAGAGAATGTCTTCATTATGGATAATAAACGTGCTAAACATCAAGATATTAGACCAATGGATTTTCTCATTGTCAACTTGATGCCAACAAAAGAAGTGACAGAGACACAGCTTTTACGCCTGTTAGCCAATACGCCTTTGCAGATTAATGTTGAGTTTCTTTATATGACGAGCCATGAGTCTAAAAATACAACTGCTGAACATTTAGAAACTTTTTACAAAACATTTGACGATGTGCGACATAAGTATTATGATGGATTAATCATAACAGGTGCTCCTGTTGAAACTTTGGATTATGAAGAAGTTGATTACTGGAGCGAACTTTGTCAAATCTTTGATTGGTCTAAAACACACGTTTATTCAACCCTTCATCTTTGTTGGGGAGCGCAAGCGGGTTTATACTATAAATACGGCATCAAAAAAGTTTTGTTAGACCGTAAGTTATCAGGTATTTTTTCACAAGACGTTGTTAGCCCTGAAAATCCTATCGTACGTGGATTCGATGATAGTTTTATGGCGCCACATTCACGTTATACCGAGGTGCGTCGTGAAGACGTTGAAAAAATTGATGACTTGGAAGTTATTGCGGCTAGTGAAGCTGTTGGCTTGTCTATTGTGGCTAGTAAAGATTTGCGTGAAGTTTATAGCTTTGGACATTTAGAATATGATCGAGAAACCCTTGATAGGGAATATAAACGTGATGTTAAGGTTGGAAAAAATCCTAACATTCCAGAACACTATTATTTGAATGACGACCCCGCCCAAAATGTGCCAATGCACTGGAATTTGGCAGCAACAACATTCTTTAGTAACTGGATTAATTATGCTGTTTATCAGGAAACTCCATATTCATTGGAAGAACTGGAAAAAGATTTTTCATTTTATGGTTACCTATAATCAGACAGGGCTGATTTTCTGACAATAAAACGTGCTAAATCTCTATCTCGGATGACTTGATGGATACGATTATCTTTTAGGAATATTATTATGAGTTTTTTAGAAAATTTTAAATCGGGTAATTTGGTGTTACCGAGTGCTCTTCTTTTTCATTATAAAGATATCTTCAAAAGTTCAGATGACTTTTTGATTTGGCAGTTTATTTATTTGCAAAACACGACCAAAATGGATGACTTGGCGCCTAGTCAAATTGCGACTGCTTTAGACAAGACAGTTGCCGAAGTGAATCGTTCGATTTCTGATTTGACAGCGCAAGGTCTTTTGGATATGAAAACCATTGAGCTTGGTAGTGAAATTGAGGTTATTTTTGATGCAAGTCCAGTCTTGGCACTTTTGGATGACTTGTTAGCTAAACCTGCAGAGACCCAAGAAAACCAAGCTTCAAATCCTATCAAAGAATTGGTTGAAGATTTTGAGCGTGAGTTAGGACGTATGCTTAGTCCATTTGAACTGGAAGATTTGCAAAAAACAATTCGTGAGGACAAGACAGACCCTGATTTGGTTCGGGCAGCCCTTCGTGAAGCTGTTTTTAATGGTAAAACAAATTGGAATTATATCAATGCGATTTTACGTAACTGGCGTCGTGAGGGGATTACAACCATGCGTCAAGTTGAGGAACGTCGTAAAGAGCACGAGGACTCGAAAGCAGGCAAAGTATCCGTATCAGATGATTTTCTAGCTGCTATGGATTTATGGAGTGACTAATGAGAGTAGGACGCGAACGTTTAAAGAAAATCTTAGCTATTATCGGTGAGATGTATCCAGAGGCACGTGGTGAATTGGAGTGGGAGACACCATTTCAATTGCTAATCGCGGTCATTTTATCTGCGCAAACGACAGATAAGGCGGTTAATAAAATCACGCCAAACCTTTGGAAAAAGTACCCTGAAATTGCTGATTTAGCTAGTGCAAATCTAGCGGATGTTGAAGATTGCCTGAGAACGATTGGTCTTTATAAAAACAAAGCCAAAAATATCGTCAAGACAGCGCGAGCTATTTTACGAGATTTTGATGGCAAGGTTCCAAAGACTCATAAGGAGCTTGAAAGCTTGCCTGGAGTTGGACGTAAGACGGCTAATGTTGTTTTGGCAGAAGTGTATGGTATCCCATCCATCGCTGTGGATACTCATGTGTCACGTATCGCTAAACGTCTCAATATCTCAGCACCAGATGCTGATGTTACCGAAATTGAGCAAGACTTGATGAAGAAAATTCCAAAGAAAGATTGGATTTTAACACATCATCGCTTGATTTTCTTTGGACGTTATCATTGCTTGGCTAAAAAGCCAAAATGTGACATCTGCCCCGTTCAATCCTACTGCAAGTATTACAAAGATAATGTGAAAAATAATTAAGCAGTTCTTTTTGAACTGCTTTTTGATATAATTGAAATGAATGATATTTTAGAAGGAAAATTTATGCAGACAGTATTATCACAACGTTTGGCTGCCGTGGCGGAATTTGTGCCACAGGGGGCACGTTTACTTGATGTTGGAAGTGACCATGCTTACTTACCAATTGTTTTGACAGAAGAGGAAAAAATTTCATTTGCTATTGCAGGTGAAGTGGTTAAAGGACCTTATGAATCAGCGCTTCATAATGTTGCAGGAGCTGGTTTAGCTGATAAAATCGCTGTTCGTTTAGCAGACGGTTTAGCGGCTTTTGACGAATCTGATAATGTGACAGCTATCACCATTTGTGGCATGGGTGGTGGTTTGATTGCTGATATTCTCGCAGCTGGCGTTGATAAATTAGCAAGTGTTGAGCGTCTGATTTTACAAGCTAATAACCGTGAGGATGAGCTTCGTGCTTGGCTTATGGCAAATCATTTCAAAATTATTGCGGAAAAAATCATGACTGAAAATGATAAATTCTACGAAATCATGGTGGTAGAACATGGGGAAATGACTTTGTCGGATACAGAATTGCGTTTTGGACCATTTTTAAACCAAGAAAAATCAGCAATCTTCAAATTACGTTGGAAACGTGAATTGAAAAAATTAGAGATTGCTTTGCCACATGTTCCTAAAAATCGTATCGATGACCGAGCAGCCATTTCACAAAAAATAGCAGCAATTAAGGAGGCTATCAATGAAAGCAAGTGAGATTATTGCTCGTTATGAGGCGTATTGCCCACGTGAATTATCTATGGAAGGAGATATTTCAGGGCTTCAAATTGGCACCCTTGATAAGGATGTTAATCGTGTGATGATTGCGCTTGATGTCCGTGAGACGACGGTTGCAGAAGCAATTGAAAAAGGTGTTGATTTGATTATTGTTAAACACGCTCCGATTTTTAAACCGCTTAAGGACTTGGTCGCAACGGCACAAAATCAGATTTACCTTGACTTGGTGAAGCACGATATTGCCGTTTATGTTAGTCATACTAACATTGATATTGTGCCAGATGGTTTAAATGATTGGTTTTGTGAGCTCTTGGAGATTACGGACACTGACATTTTGACACCAACTGCAGATAGCTATGGGATTGGTCGTATCGGAAAGATTGAGAAGCAGACTTTTTCCGATTTTGCATTAAAAGTAAAAGAAAAATTCCATTTGGATAGTGTACGCCTAGTTGCTTATGGAAATCAAGAAACTCTCGTTAACCGTGTTGCGATTTGTGGCGGAAGTGGTCAAGGATTTTATCGTGACGCAATGGAAAAAGGGGCACAAGTGTATATCACAGGAGATATTTATTATCACACAGCCCAAGAAATGATTACCAACGGCATGCTTGCGATTGACCCTGGGCATCACATCGAGGTGCTTTTTATCGATAAATTGGTTGAAAAATTCAATGCTTGGAAAGCCGATAATCAATGGAATGTTGATTTTATAGCCAGCCAAGCCGAAACTAATCCATTTTATCATTTGTAATAAGTTGTGGGATTGAGAAGAAGTCTCAATCCTATTTTTGTTTAAAAATGTCATGTTAATGCAGAATTTGTGCTATTTTAGTGCAGGAAATTCCTGAAAACCTTGCAAAAATAGGAAACTTAGTGACAGCATTTCCAAAAAATGGTAAAATAGGACTGATAATTAATAAAGAGGGAGACCTTAACTATGAAAGGTATTATTCTAGCAGGAGGATCTGGTACACGTTTGTACCCATTGACTCGTGCGGCTTCAAAACAACTTATGCCAGTGTATGATAAACCAATGATTTACTATCCACTGTCTACACTAATGTTGGCAGGAATTCGAGATATTTTAATCATCTCAACACCGACTGACATCCATCGTTTTGAAGAATTACTTGGTGATGGGTCAGAATTTGGAATTTCACTTTCTTATGCCGTCCAACCAAGCCCAGATGGATTGGCACAAGCTTTTATCATCGGTGAAGAATTCATCGGTGATGACAACGTTGCTCTTATCTTAGGAGACAACATTTATCATGGACCAGGACTTAGCAAAATGCTTCAAAAAGCAGCTAGCAAAGAAAAAGGGGCTACTGTCTTTGGTTACCAAGTCAAAGACCCAGAACGTTTTGGTGTTGTTGAATTTGACGACAATCGCAACGCGATTTCAATCGAAGAAAAACCAGAACATCCAAAATCTCACTATGCTGTAACAGGTCTTTATTTCTATGACAATGATGTTGTTGAAATTGCTAAAAGCATTAAACCAAGTGCGCGTGGTGAACTTGAAATTACAGATGTCAACAAAGTTTACCTTGAACGTGGCGACCTTTCTGTAGAAGTTATGGAACGTGGTTTTGCATGGCTTGATACAGGAACGCACGAAAGTCTTTTGGAAGCAGCTCAATACATTGAAACTGTACAACGTATGCAAAATCTTCAAGTGGCAAATTTGGAAGAAATTGCTTACCGCATGGGTTACATCACAAAAGAAGATGTTCATAATCTTGCACAACCATTGAAGAAAAACGAATACGGAAAATACTTGCTTCGTTTGATTGGAGAAGAGTAATGACAGAACAGTTTTTTGGTAAAGAATTAGCAGCGCGCAAAATTGAAGCTATCCCTGGAATGATTGAATTTGATATTCCAGTTCACGGTGACAACCGCGGATGGTTCAAAGAAAACTTCCAAAAAGAAAAAATGGTTCCTCTTGGTTTCCCAGAATCTTTCTTTGCAGAAGGTAAATTACAAAATAACGTCAGCTTCTCGCATAAAAATGTTTTGCGTGGACTTCATGCAGAACCTTGGGATAAATACATTTCTGTGGCTGACGAAGGTAAAGTTCTAGGGTCATGGGTTGACCTACGTGAAGGTGACAGTTTCGGTCATGTTTATCAAACTGTTATTGATGCCTCAAAAGGTATCTTTGTTCCTCGCGGTGTTGCCAATGGTTTCCAAGTATTGTCTGATAAAGTTGCTTATAGCTACTTGGTTAACGATTACTGGGCACTTGAACTCAAACCAAAATATGCCTTTGTTAACTATGCAGACCCAACATTAGGCATTAAATGGGAAAACTTGGAAGCAGCAGAAGTCTCTGAAGCTGACAAAAATCACCCATTGCTTAAAGACGTTAAACCATTAAGCAAAGAGGATTTGTAATACCTAATAAAAAATAAATCAGAAAGGAATGTTCAGTTTATTAAAAAACTGAACACGGGACTAAATCTCTGAGAAAAAAGATAAATCTTCCTAGACGCTAGTCGTCTGCGTCGGATTTTCTATTTTTCCACGAGATTTTTCGCAAGCGAAACGTCCCTTTGTATCTTAAATTATGTCTGAATACAAAAATATCATTGTAACTGGTGGCGCTGGTTTCATCGGTTCAAACTTCGTACACTATGTTTATAATAACCACCCAGACGTACACGTTACTGTTCTTGATAAATTAACATACGCTGGTAACCGTGCTAACTTGGAAGAAATCCTTGGTGACCGTGTTGAATTGGTTGTTGGTGACATTGCAGATGCTGAATTGGTTGATAAATTAGCTGCTAAAGCTGATGCTATCGTTCACTACGCTGCTGAAAGCCACAACGATAACTCATTGAAAGATCCAAGCCCATTCATCCAAACAAACTTTGTTGGAACGTACACACTTTTGGAAGCAGCTCGTAAATACGATATTCGTTTCCACCACGTATCAACTGACGAAGTTTACGGAGACCTTCCACTTCGTGAAGACCTTCCAGGACATGGTGAAGGACCAGGTGAAAAATTCACTGCTGAAACAAAATACAATCCAAGTTCACCTTATTCATCAACAAAAGCTGCATCAGATTTGATTGTTAAAGCTTGGGTACGTTCATTTGGCGTTAAAGCAACTATTTCTAACTGCTCTAACAACTATGGACCATACCAACACATCGAAAAATTCATTCCTCGTCAAATCACAAACATTTTGTCAGGAATTAAACCAAAACTTTACGGTGACGGTAAAAACGTTCGTGACTGGATTCACACAAACGACCACTCAACTGGTGTTTGGGCTATCTTGACTAAAGGACGCATCGGTGAAACTTACCTTATCGGTGCAGATGGTGAAAAGAACAACAAAGAAGTTCTTGAACTTATCCTTGAAAAAATGGGTCAACCAAAAGACGCTTATGACCACGTAACAGACCGTGCTGGTCACGACCTTCGTTACGCTATTGATTCAACTAAACTTCGTGAAGAACTTGGTTGGAAACCTCAATTCACAAACTTTGAAGAAGGACTTGAAGCAACAATCGAATGGTACACAGATAACCAAGATTGGTGGAAAGCTGAAAAAGAAGCTGTTGAAGCTAACTACGCTAAAACACAAAAAGTTCTTGACAAATAATCATAAAAGCCTATCGTATCAAGGGTTACAGCTTGTGCGATAGGCTTTTTTTGTGTATAAGGGGCATTTTCGGGGGTAACGTAGGGGTAGAAAAGTGGTATAATAAATTTAATTTTTTCGGTAAAGGAGGAACAGTGATGAAAGATGATGTAAAATTAGCTCACGAAATTGCTAAAAGAGCACATCACGGTCAAGTTGACAAAGCTGGTGCGCCGTATATTTTACACCCTGAGACGGTGGCATCGTTTGTCACGAAAGATGATGAAAAAATTGTTGCCTATTTACACGATGTGATAGAAGACACTCCTTATCAGCTGAGTGATTTAGAAGAAGCAGGTTTCTCGTCTGAAATCATAAAAGCAGTTGATTTATTGACTAGAAAAGATGGGCAATCGTACAAGCAATATCTTAAACTTGTTAAAACAAATGAATTAGCACGTGTTGTCAAATTGGCGGATTTAAAGCACAATTCAGATTTATCAAGGCTAGCTCAGGTCACTCGAAACGACATCAAACGTCTGAAAAAATACCAAGATGCCATTATATTTTTAAGCACTTAGATAGCTCTATGTGCTTTTTATCCCCTTAAAAATAGGAAATACCGTCTAAGTTAACCTTTGATTCAAGAATTGTCCTTAGTTTTCTGGTACAATAGAATAAAACAAGAAAGAAGAGAGAAATGACAAAATTAGCAACGATTTGTTATATTGATAATGGTGAAGCGCTTTTGCTTTTACATCGCAATAAGAAACCAAATGATGTTCACGAAGGAAAATGGATTTCTGTTGGTGGTAAGCTAGAAGCAGGCGAGACACCAGATGAATGTGCGAAACGTGAGATTTTCGAGGAAACGCATTTTACTGTTAAAGAAATGGATTTCAAGGGAGTGATTACGTTCCCAGAATTCACACCAGGGCATGATTGGTACACTTATGTTTTCAAGGTAACCGATTTTGAGGGAGAATTGATTTCTGATGAAGAGTCACGTGAAGGAACTTTAGAGTGGGTGCCTTACGACCAAGTTCTATCAAAACCGACTTGGGAGGGTGACTACGAAATTTTTAAATGGATTTTGGATGATGTGCCATTCTTTTCAGCCAAATTTACTTATGACGACGAACAGCGCTTGATTGATAAAAGCGTGACATTTTATGATAAATGAGTGAATCGTTCTAAAAAATGGTGATTTTAATAGAAAATGCTATAATGGAAATTAGTTTAATCATTGATTGCAAACAGTAGTGAGGAGTTTTCATGAAATATCATCAAGAGAAGAAATTTACAGATTCTTGGTTTTTTAAATGGTTTTTAAATAATCAAGCAGTTGTCGCTGTTTTGATTACTTTTCTTGTGTTTTTAACCCTTTATCTCTTTACCAAGATTTCATTTTTATTTACGCCGATTATATCTTTTATAGCTATTATTATGTTGCCTTTGGTGATTTCGGCAATTCTCTATTATTTAATCAAACCCTTGGTTGATTTTATTGAGAAACGTGGCGTTAGTCGGACAACTTCTATTTTTATTGTGTTTGCGATTATCATTGCTTTGCTAATCTGGGCTGTGGCAAGCTTTATCCCAACGATTCAAGAACAGTTAACGTCTTTCGTTGAGAATTTACCAAGTTATGTTAGAAGCATTAATGTTGAAGCCAATAAATTTTTAGAGAGCCCTTGGCTAGCCAATTATCAAGAAGAATTGGAAGAAATGCTGTCAAATGTGAGCACGAAAGCGATTGATTATGCGGAAAGCTTTTCAAAAAATGCGATTGACTGGGCATCAAATTTTGCCAGTGCGATTGCTCGTGTAACTGTGGCAATCATTATGTCGCCTTTTATCTTATTTTATTTCTTGCGTGATAGCGGTAAGATGAAAGAAGGCTTATTAAAAACACTTCCGACACGAATGCGCCGCCCAATTTCGCGTGTTCTCGGTGATATTAATAAACAATTGGCTGGTTATGTTCAAGGACAAGTAACGGTTGCTATTGTTGTTGGTATTATGTTTACGATTTTCTTTAATATTATTGGTTTGCGTTATGCGGCTACTTTTGGGATTATCGCTGGTTTTCTTAATATGATTCCTTATCTTGGAAGCTTTCTTGCCATGGTTCCAGTCGTTATCATGGGAGTTGTCCAAGGTCCGATTATGCTCATTAAAGTTTTGATAACATTTGTTGTTGAGCAGACAATCGAGGGACGTTTTGTTTCACCTTTGGTTCTGGGAAGCAAATTGAGCATTCACCCGATTACCATCATGTTTATTTTGCTAACGTCTGGGTCAATGTTTGGTGTTTGGGGCGTTTTCCTAGGGATTCCAATTTACGCTTCAATCAAAGTTGTTGTTAAAGAAATTTTTGAATGGTACAAACGTATCAGTGGTTTGTATGAGGAAGAAGTACTTGTTATAGAAGGGGAAGAAAAAGCTAAAGATGTTGAATAGTGAAAAAATGGTGGCTTCGATTCAAAAACAAGATTTGGAGCATGCTGATAAATATTTTAAACGCGCCTTAAAAGAAGATGATGCTGAGACGCTCTTGGAATTGGCAGAATATCTTGAAAGCATTGGTTTTTTGCCACAAGCAAGGGAAATTTATTTGCAGGAGCGTGAGCGTTATCCTGAAGTAAATATTAACCTAGCGCAGATTGCAACTGAAGATGGTGATATTGAGGGAGCTTTCTTGTATTTGGATGCCATTTCACCAGAAAGCGAAGCATATTTGTCAGCTTTGCTTGTCATGGCTGATATTTACGATATGGAAGGCTTGACAGATGTTGCGCGTGAGAAATTATTGCTAGCTAGTGAAATCAGCGATGAACCATTGGTTATTTTTGGTTTGGCTGAAATTGAGTTAGAATTAGGTAATTTTAATCAAGCAATCAAAGAATACGCTAAGTTGGATAACCGTGAAATCCTTGAATTAACGGGGATTTCTACTTATCAACGTATCGGTCATGCTTATGCTAGTCTTGGGAAATTTGAGGCAGCGATTGAATTTCTTGAAAAAGCGATTGAAATTGAATACGACGACGGAACAATTTTTGAATTAGCCACTATTTTGTATGACCAAGGGGAGTATCAAAAGGCAAATGTTTACTTTAAGCAGTTGGATACGATGAATCCTGATTTTGAGGGCTATGAATATGTCTATGCCCAATCTCTCCATGAGGAAAATAAAACAGAAGAAGCGCTTCGCCTAGTTCAAAAAGGTTTGAGCAAAAACGAATTTGATACCAATTTGTTGCTTGCTGCGTCACAATTGTCATATGAATTGCATGATTCTAAGCAAGCTGAAAGCTATCTTTTGAAAGCAAAAGATGTTGCGGTTGATGATGAAGATGTCTTGATGCGTTTGACCAACTTGTATTTGGAAGAAGAGCGTTATGAAGATGTTGTTGCTTTGTCACGTGATAATATCGATAGCGTCCTAACAAAATGGAATATCGCTAAAGCTTACCAAGCCTTGGAAGCTGATAAAAAAGCGCTTAAGCTTTATGATGAATTGGCGACAGATTTAGCAGATAATCCAGAATTCTTGCAAGACTATGCTTATATTTTACGTGAATTTGGGCAAAAGGAACGTGCTCATCAAGTTGCAGAACGTTATTTGCAATTGGTTCCAGATGATGTGAATATGGTGGAATTTTTAAATGAAAATGAATTTTAGAAATCTCTTGGTCAGTAATCTCATTACGGTCATCATTATCTTTGTTTTGTTAAGTATTTTTGACCATAGTGGCGACCCATTGCGCAATATCATTATTGTATTTGTCGGATTTATCGTGATGACCATTTATGATTTTGTTAGAACAAGACGAAAAAAGTAATCAGTTCAGTAGAAGTTGAGACAAAGGTGCTCAACTTCTTTATTTTGTGTAGTTATCATTTACAAGATAAATTTTTTGATTTTTCTATTGACATATCGAGAAAAATAGATATAATAGAATCATGGAAAATGTAGAAATCTTTAAAGCCTTAGCCAATGACTATCGATTACAAATCCTTTTTTGGTTGAAAAATCCGGAAAAATATTTTGTCCATGAGGAAAATGTGGATATGAGAGAAGTAGGCGTTTGTGTTGGTGAAATTCAAAAACAATTAGGGCTAACACAGTCAACAACGTCCCACTATCTTTCAATGCTTCAAAAAGCTAATCTGTTGATTGCTACCAGAATCGGAAAATGGACTTATTATCGTCGTAACGAAGTAACGCTTAAATACCTTCGTGACTTCATCGATAAAGAGTTGTAAAAAAAGAAAAATTTTTTTGAAACAACATATCGAAAAATCTAAATATATCGTTTTAAAGTTTTCTATGATTTTCTACAATACAGAAAAAGGGGTCATTTTATGTCAAATCAATTAACCGACAAAGTCGTTTTGCGTCATGGCGCAGTTTTAAATAATCGCATGGCGATGTCACCGATGCAAACTCATTCAGGAAAACGTGGTGGCTTTGTTTCAGATGATACGCTTCGCTATTACAATGCACGTTCAAAAGCAGCAGGGCTTTTGATTACAGAGTTTCATTATGTTAGTCCAAATGGTGGTCCAGCTTATGTGCCTGGCTATCCTGAACAATTAGGGGCTTATTCTGATGAGCATTTAGACGGTTTGCGTCAAGTAGCTCAAGCTTTGAAAAAGGATGGCAATAAGGCAATTCTCCAAATTCATCACGGCGGTCGCGCAGCTATTGGGCAAGCGGTTAGCGGGCAAGATGTCGTTGCCCCAAGTCAGGTTGATTTTAGTTTCCTAGATTATCCTATTCGTGAATTAACAGCAGACGAAATTGATGATATTATCAAAGATTTTGGCAAAGCCACTCGACGTGCGATTAAAGCTGGATTTGACGGCGTTGAAATTCATGGAGCCAATCATTACCTTATCCAACAATTCTTCTCAAAATTATCAAATTTCCGTACCGATAAATGGGGTGGTAGTCTTGAAAAGAGAATGGCGTTTCCACTAGCTGTTGTTGCTGAGGTTATGGACGTTGTTGCCAAAGAAGCACCGCAAGATTTTATCGTTGGTTATCGTATTAGTCCAGAAGAAATTCATGGTGATGCGATTGGTTATACTTACAAAGAATCTGTTCAACTTATCGCAGAAGTGGTGAAATATCAATTGGATTACATTCACCTATCGCTTTGGGATGGTTATTCTTCAAGACCGCAAGGCGTTGATAAGACATATGCAGAATTGTTCAGAGAAGTTCTTGACGATGAGACAAAATTAATGTTGGTTGGTGGTGTTTTTGAAGAAGAAGCTGCGCGTGATGCGGTTGAAAACTATGGTGATTTAATTGCTGTTGGACGTGGTACTTTGGTTGACCCATTATTTGCTGAAAAAGTCATGTTGGGTCAAGGAGATACGATTTTAAGTGAAGTGAGTCCTGAAACACTTGATTATATCAAATGGACACCAGGTTTATTTGAAGCATTTTCGCGTCAAGATTCTCTTGGTTTGCCAAAAATTCCTGGGGCACAAAGTATCTATCATCTTCATACAGGACGTTTTGATATGTACTCTAAAAAATAATCAAAGAAGAATGAAGTAATGCAGTCAACTATCATTCTTTCTGAAATGGTTTAGACAATATAAGCAGTGATAAGCGAATCGGTTATGTTATCAGAAGCGATTCGCTTTTGTGATATGATGACAGATTGTCTAAAATTGGCTTGATATTTTTATTTTAGAGCAGAACCATTTTCAGATTATTTAAAATTATTTCAAAGAAAGATAAAGAAAAAATTCACAAACAATTTTTCACAAACTTTCTGTAAAACTATGGTATAATTGAATCATATTTGTGAAAAAACAAAAATTTGTGATTTAGATTTGACTGATTCTTACACCAAATCCAGCTATGATTTTGATGCTTTTCGGCAGTAAAATGAATGAGTCATCTAAAGACATATAGGAGATAAAATGACAGACAATAATAAACAATATGGGGCTGATTTAGTAGTAGATAGCCTCATTAATCATGACATTGATTATGTCTTTGGTATTCCTGGTGCTAAAATTGACCGTGTGTTTGACACGCTCGAGGACAAGGGACCAAAATTGATTGTCGCTCGTCATGAGCAAAATGCCGCTTTTATGGCGCAAGGAATTGGACGTATTACAGGTACGCCCGGTGTTGTGATTACAACAAGTGGTCCTGGGGTTTCAAACTTGGCGACAGGTTTGGTAACCGCAACGGATGAAGGTGACCCTGTTTTGGCGATTTCAGGACAAGTTAAACGTTCTGATTTGTTGAAACGTTCTCACCAATCTATGAAAAATGTGGCAATGATGGAGCCAGTCACAAAATATGCAGTAGAAGTTCATGACCCAAACACACTTTCTGAAACAATCGCTAATGCTTATCGTGTGGCAAAATCAGGAAAACGCGGTGCTAGTTTTGTGTCTATTCCACAAGATGTGACTGATAGTTTGGTTTCGGTCAAAGCGATTAAGCCACTAACCGACCCAAAACTTGGTTCTGCATCAGTTGATGATGTCAATTATCTAGCACAAGCGATTCGTAACGCTGACTTGCCAGTGCTTCTTTTGGGAAATGGTGCTTCAACACGTGCTGTTACCAATGCTATTCGCAAGTTGCTAGAAGCGGTTAAATTGCCAGTTGTTGAAACATTCCAAGGTGCAGGCATTGTCTCACGTGAATTGGAAGAAGATACTTTCTTTGGACGTGTTGGGCTTTTCCGCAATCAGCCAGGTGACATGTTGCTTAAAAAAGCTGACCTTGTTATTGCTATCGGTTATGACCCAATCGAGTATGAAGCCCGAAATTGGAATGCTGAAATTTCAGCTCGTATTATTGTTATCGACGTTGCGCAAGCTGAAATCGATACTTATTTCCAACCAGAACGTGAATTGATTGGTAACATTGCGGATACGATTGACTTGCTCTTGCCTGCCGTTAATGGTTATGTTTTGCCAAAAGCCTCAGTAGACTATTTACAAAATCTGAAGAAAAATGTTGTTGAAGATGTCAAATTTGACCGTAATTCCAAGGAAGGTTTGGTTCACCCGCTTGATGTTATTGATGTCTTACAAGAAAATACAACAGATGATATGACTGTTACTGTTGACGTTGGTAGTCACTACATTTGGATGGCGCGTTATTTCAAATCATACGAAGCTCGTCACTTGCTTTTCTCAAATGGAATGCAAACCCTCGGTGTTGCACTTCCTTGGGCAATCTCAGCAGCGCTTGTACGTCCAAATACGAAAGTTATTTCAGTTTCTGGTGACGGTGGCTTCCTCTTTTCAGCGCAAGAATTGGAAACTGCCGTACGCCTTAATTTACCAATCGTTCACATCATTTGGAATGATGGCAAATACAACATGGTTGAATTCCAAGAAGAAATGAAATACGGTCGTTCATCAGGCGTTGATTTTGGTCCAGTTGATTTTGTTAAATATGCAGAAAGTTTTGGTGCAAAAGGTTATCGTGTTGACAGCAAAGTTTCATTTGAAGAAACACTCAAGAAAGCTTTGGAAGAAGCAAGCAATGCTCCAATTTTGATTGATATTCCAATCGACTACAAAGATAATATCAAACTTGGCGAAACAATCCTGCCAGACGAATTCTATTAACTTGATTTTTTAACCATATGGCAATAAAATAATACTAGAAGATACTATTTAATTTTGATGACGAAAGTGAAGGAGAATATGTCAGAAGCAATTAAACTTTTTCAATATAATACATTAAGTGCCCTTATGTCTGGACTTTACGGTGGGACATTAACTATTGGTGAGCTTTTAGAGCACGGTGATTTGGGAATTGGGACACTTGATTCTATTGATGGAGAGTTGATTATTCTTGATGGTAAAGCTTATCAAGCCAAAGGTTCTGAAGGGAAAGCAGAAGTAGTGGAAGTTTCTGATGATGTCAAAGTGCCTTATGCAGCGGTAGTGCCTCACCAAGCTGAAGTGATTTTCAAGCAACGCTTTGCAATGACTGACAAGGAATTGGAAAAACGTATTGAATCTTATTATGACGGTGTTAATCTATTCCGTTCGATTAAGATTAAAGGAACATTTGCAAAAATGCATGTGCGTATGATTCCAAAATCAGCGCCTGATATCAAGTTTGCGGATGTCGCAACGCACCAACCAGAATACACACGTGAAAACATTTCAGGTACGATTGTTGGGATTTGGACACCACAAATGTTCCATGGCGTTAGCTCGGCAGGTTATCATTTGCATTTCATTTCTGATGATTTCACATTTGGTGGTCATATTATGGACTTTGTCATTTCAGAAGGTGTGGTTGAAGTTGGACCAGTTGACCAACTTGACCAACGTTTCCCAGTCCAAGACCGCAAATACCTTTTTGCGAAATTCAATATGGATGAATTGAAAGAAGACATCACAAAAAGCGAATAAAAACCGTTTATTTGGCATAAGTTATAAAAATTATTGCCCTTGTTTGATTTCAGGATTATTGGCGAGCTTTGCTCCCAACAAAACGATACTTACTGTTGCGAACTTGAGGAATTCCTTGGCTTCCTTCAACTGTCCGCTGGACTATTGAACCTACCGATGGCTCAAAACATCTAGTGGACGGTTTGAGGTTTGAGACTAGAAATCAAAAAGCGAGGCATCTAAGAAAGTATCAAAAAATTTTTTCAATCTAGAGAGTCTGGGACAAAAGTACCCAGCTTCTTTGTTTATATAGTTATTATTTACAAGACGCAGTAGTTGAGTGGATTCTAATGCGCTGATAAATCAGCTTTTACAACCCTACTCAACCTTGCGGGGGTGGGACGACGAAATCGAATTTCTTCGAAATTACCGATTTCTGTCCCACTCCCTTTTTATAATCTAAGGAGTTGATTTTTAGTCATATTTGTCCTAAAATAGAAAACGTTGTGCATGTGAATTTTGTATCAAAGTTGATAGAATTTTAAGAATTGTATGACTATTTTTTAAAAACAGGAGAATGTATGGATATTTTTCGAAAGACCCCTATGACGCAAAAGAGGAGCTTTTTGCAACGACGTTTGGGGCTAGCTGAGCTTATCTTTTTAGGGGTGGGCTCGATTGTTGGAACTGGTATTTTCACGATAACAGGAGTGGGTGCTGCCCAATATGCAGGTCCTGCTATTACGATATCAATCCTTATCGCTGCTCTTTGTGTGACGATATCGGCTTTGTTTTTTGCTGAATTTTCATCACGATTACCTCACTCAGGTGGCGTTTATCGCTATTTATATACTGTTTTTGGGGAATATCCTGCTTGGATTGCTGGCTGGTTTATGATTATCGAATTTGCAGGTGCGATTTCAACAGCGGCTTCTGGTTGGGGAGAGTATCTGAAAGCTTTCTTGAAAACGTTTGGCATTAGTTTGCCGACAGCGTTAAGTGGTCCATTCAATCCTAAAAACGGAACTTATATTGATATTGTTCCAGTTATTTTATTATTCTTTGTGACTGCCCTTGTTTTGTTGGGAGTTCAAACGGTATTAAGGTTTAATTCGATTTTGGTTATTTTCAAATTAGCCGTTTTACTCATTTTCATTGCTTTGGGGTTGACAGCGATTAATACTGCTAATTGGAGTGATTTTGCCCCATACGGTTTTGGTCAAATTTATGGCGGAAAAGTTGGGATTATGGCAGGAGCTTCTTTGATGTTCTTTGCATTTCTGGGATTTGAATCCATTTCAATGGCAGCAGATGAAACAAAGGAGCCGCAAAAGAAAATCCCACAAGGCATCTTTATCTCAATCGGCTTGGTGACTTTGTTGTATGTTGCGGTAACCTTGATTTTAACAGGAACTGTTCACTATTCAAAATTAAATATTACGGATGTTGTTCCGTATGTGTTGCGTAGCATTGGTTTTCCATTTATCGGAAATTTTGTATCAATTGTTGTTATCATGACACTTGTTACCGTCTGCATTTCCATGATGTACGCTTTAACACGTATGATTTATAATATTAGTTGTGACGGTCTTTTGCCTGAACAATTTCAAGAATTAACACCGAAGAGTAAAGTTCCGAAGAAAGCAACGATTTTTGTTGGTTTGGTAACCATGTTCTTTTCAGGTGTGTTGCAATTAGAAATTTTAGCCTTGTTGGTTAATATTGTAACCTTGGCTTATCTGATTTTGTTAGCTCTGGGAGTGATTAAACTTCGCAAAGATTTTGGCGAACCAAAAGAGGAAGAATTTAGAACACCTTGGGTGCCATTTTTACCGCTGTTATCGATTGTTATTTGCCTATCATTGATGACACAATGCAAAGCGATTACTTGGTATGGTTTCATTGCATCCTTTATTCTTGGAAGTCTCATCTATTTTGGATATGGATACAGACATTCTAAGTTAAGGGAAGATAGTAAAAAATAAGAAAACTCACTTTAAATCAACCGAAAGGGAGATTTAGAGTGAGTTTTTGTTTATTTTGTCATGCGCATACTGTTGATTTTTTCTCCGGTCGGAGTGACACGAAGCGTTTTTTGACCAGTATAAGTTACAAAACCAGGTTTGCCACCAGTTGGTTTGTTAAGCTTTTTAGCTTCAATCATATCAACCTGGACAAGGTTGGACAGACGTGCTTTTGAGTAGTAGGCAGCTAATTCAGCAGCGTCAGTTTTGACTTCGTCGCTTGGATTGAGATTATCCTTGATAAGAACGTGGCTACCAGGAATATCCTTAGCATGGAACCAAAGTTCTCCTTTTTTTGCCATTTTGAAAGTCAATTCATCATTTTGCAGGTTGTTGCGTCCAACCATGATAATCGTTTTACCATCTGAAGCCAAGTATTGTTCTGGTTTTTTGCGTTTGTGGCGTTTATCGCGCGTGCGACGTTTGACAAAGCCAGTTTCGACTAATTCCTCGCGAATGTCCTCGATATCAGAAATTGACGCGTGATTCAATGCTGTTTCAACGCTTTCGAGGTAAGTAATCGTATCCTTGGTTTCTTGAATAAGCCCTGTCAAGTGCTTCACAGCTTCTTTTAATTTTTGGTATTTTTTGAAATAACGCTGCGCATTTTGACTAGGTGTCAGGCTTTTATCGAGCGCAATGACGATTTTTTCGTTGGTGTAGTAGTTGTCTAATTTGACTTGGTCTTGATTGTTTGGCACTAGCGTGAGATAGGTCGTTAAAAGTTCTCCTTTTTGGCGGAATTCTTCCGCATTTTCCGTCGCTAATAATTCTTTTTCTTGCTTGCCAAGTTTTTTGATATTTTTATCCAACTCTGTTTGAACACGGTGAATCAAATCGCTTGATTGCTGATTGACACGGTCGCGTTCAGCCTTATCTTGATAAAAAACATCCAAGAGTTCAGAAAGACTGTCAAATTGCTTATCGCTCTTGTCAAATAGCACAGCAGCAAATGATTTATCGGTCATATTTGGTTGACATGGTCTAGCAAAGAAAGCACGGAATTGTTTCAGTTTGTCATTGCTGAGCTGAGCAGCCAAATTTTCCGCGGTATCACGTCCCAAGCCTTGGAAAAGTTTTTGCAGATTGCGCGGTGCCAAATCTTCTGTCTGCAAAAGTTCAAATAATTTTTCATCTGAAACAGTGAAAGGATTTTTAGCCTCTGTTTTTGGCGGTGCAAGATAAGTTGAGCCAGGCAAGATAGTGCGGTAGCTATTTTGTGAGAAACCAATATGCTTGATTGACTCGATAATCTTGCTTTCAGCTTTATCAATCAAAATAATATTGCTGTGTTTGCCCATGATTTCAATTACCAAGGTGACTTTGATGTTATCACCGATTTCATTTTTATTAGAAAATGCGATTTCTAAAATACGGTCATTTTCAATCTGTGTAATGCTTTCAATGACTGCCCCTTGAAGGTATTTTCGCATAATCATGGTAAAGGTATTTGGGGTTTGTGGATTTTGAAAATCAGCTGTCGTGATTTGCACACGTCCGAAAACAGGGTGAGCAGAAAGCAAGAGCTTATAATTCTTACGATTGTTGCGAATGGTTAAAACCAACTCACGTTCAAAAGGTTGATTGACCTTTTGAATACGTCCGTAAAGTAGCTCTTCTTGTAATTCTTTTGTTAAATGGTGTAGAAAAAAACCATCAAATGACATGATTAAAGTTGCCGCAAGATTAGTCAATCAAAAATGTTAAGAAATCTTACGACGTCTCCTTTCTAATCTCATGTGTTCAATCCCTTTATTATACCATATCCTTGGCGAAAACTGGGATTTTAGTCATGGGAAAGTTGCTGATGTTATTTTTTTAGTTTTTGGATAATGGGAATGAGGTCTTGGTAGTAGGTGTTGTCCATTTTTATAATGGCGTAAGTTTTGATAAAGACGTCTCTGAATTTTTGAGAGCTGATGACAATATTGTCATTAGTTAGCATACGGTCGGCAATGTCTTGGCTAACGATAGTAATCCCAGTACCTGATAAGACCTCATGTTCAATGAGCGATAAATTGTCAATGGAAAGGTGGTGCTGTGTAGGAAGTTGATTGATTTTGATAAATTCCTTCAAAAAATTATGATAACTACTAGTCATATGATAGAGCAAAAACAGGGTTTCTTGCCCGTTATCAAAGGCTTCAATCAATTCTTTTTGACCGACAATGGTCAATTTATCAGCACGAAGTTGGATTTTAAGCACACCTTTTTGGGTATAGCTGCCAGACATTATTCCGAGGTCTATTTGGTCGTTTAAAAGAGCTTCAAAAATACTTCGTGAATTGCTGTAAGTCTGAACGCTTAATTTATGGTGTTCAGGAAGATTTTTTTGAATGGTTGACAAAAAGGTCTTGAGATAGGAAATATCAGAACCAAGCACAATGGTTTGCTCAAAATCGGACGTTAATTTATCAAGAAGGTCATTATAAGCAAGTAGGGTTTGATTAGCAAAGTGATAAATTTCTTTTCCTTTGTTTGTTAACGCTATTTTTTATTTTTACGTAAGAAAATCTCACATAAATTGTTGCTGATTTCTTTGACACGTTTGGAAACAGCTGGCTGACTGATATTATTAAGCTTAGCTGCTTCTGAAAAACTTTGTGTTTCATAAATGTCTTTGATTAATTTGAAGTCAAAAATGGATAATTTATAACTAGATTTCATATTTTAAATCATATCATAAAGAAAAGTTATATTCAATCACTTGTTGAAATGACTTTTTTGCGAAAAAATGTTAGAAAAAAGACAAAAAACAGCTTATATGTTAGAAAATCTAACATATAACATTGAAAAAACATTCTGAAAATTATAAAATATTGACATCAATTGAGAAAGAGGTCATTGGCATGGTTGTTTTAGAGGAAGAACTAGCAAATTTCGATTTAAATGCAAAATACATGATTGAAATGAAGGCAATCAAAAAAAGTTATGGCAAGCAGGAGGTTTTAAAAAATATCAATCTTTCTGTTAAAAAAGGTGAGGTCGTTGTGTTGATTGGCCCATCAGGAAGTGGCAAATCAACGCTTATTCGTACTATTAATAAATTGGAACATATTAATGGTGGAAAAATGGCTGTCATGGGAAAAAATATTTATGACATGAATATGAATGATAATCTCTTGCGAGAACGTGTTAATATGGTTTTCCAACATTTTAATCTCTTTAATAATATGACCATTGCACGAAATATCAGTATTGGTCCTGAAAAACTACATCGGAAAAGCGGTGAAAAACTGCAAGAAAAGGTGAGTGGCTTGCTAGATTTAGTGGGGTTATCAGATAAATGGGATGCTTATCCTGAAAATCTCTCAGGTGGACAAAAGCAACGTGTGGCGATTGCCAGAGCGTTAGCCATGGAGCCTGATATTATTTTATTTGATGAACCGACATCAGCTCTTGACCCTGAAATGGTTGGTGAGGTTTTACAAGTCATGAAAGCTATTGCTAAGAGCGGAACAACAATGATTATTGTGACACATGAAATTGGTTTTGCAAAGGAAGTGGCTGACCGAATTGTCTTTCTTGAAAATGGGGAATTAATTGCTGATATGTTGCCTGAAGAGGTTAATAGTTCTTACCCAAATCAGCGTGTCGCAAATTTCTTAAAGCAAATTTTGTAAGTGTTAGGAGAGGTTATGGTTATTGATTTTCTACAAAATTATGGCAGTTTTATTTTAGATGGTGCTCTGATGACGGTGTTTTTATCAGTTGTTTCAATGATTTTAGCACTTGTCTTGGGAGGTTTTGTTACTGCGGCACGAATGAGTGATAATCTGTTGATTAGTGGGCTAACGAAGCTATACATTGAAGTGGTTCGTGGTCTTCCAATGCTGGTTATTTTGTCACTGTTCTTTTACGGCTTACCTGAACTTGGTTTCAATGTTCCAGACGGTTCGCTCTTTGGCGTTGATTTAGACCGTT
Organism: Streptococcus gallolyticus subsp. gallolyticus DSM 16831; assembly: GCF_002000985.1. Classification (NCBI taxonomy): domain Bacteria; kingdom Bacillati; phylum Bacillota; class Bacilli; order Lactobacillales; family Streptococcaceae; genus Streptococcus; species Streptococcus gallolyticus. Next base: position 935,969 of record NZ_CP018822.1, read on the forward strand.
TGATTTCAGCTCTGATTGGTTTAACCGTTGGAGAATCGGTTTTTGTTGCTGAAATTTATCGATCAGGGATTCAAGCTGTTGATTCAGGGCAGTTTGAAGGTGCTCGAAGTATTGGTTTTAATAAATTTCAGACTTATCGTTATGTGATTATTCCACAGGCATTTAAAAATATTCTCCCAACCTTGGGAAATGAATTTGCCAATAATATCAAATCAAGTTCGCAAGCGTCGGTTATCGGGGTGGCAGATTTGATGTTCACAGCAAGTACGATTCAAGGGATTTCTTACAAACCTTTCCAAGCTGTTATCGCGGTTGGTATTGTTTATCTGCTCTTTACCTTTTCAACAACGCGCATTGTTGCCCATTACGAAAAGAAAATGAGCCGCAGCACCGAAGAACCACTAACCATAGTGGAAAAAATTCGTCAGATGATGCAAACTATCAAGGCAAGCTGGAAAAAATTGACCTTAACCACCGCAATCATTGCTGCTATTGTCGGTATTTTCGCTTTGAATCATGGTGGAGCTTCAAAAACGGTTTCTAGTGTTGAGAAAATCAAAGAATCTGGACAACTTGTTGTTGCGACGAATATCGGCTACGCTCCATATGAATTTTACGATTTGACATCAGGACATAAAAAGGCGGTTGGGGTTGACATTGCCTTTGCCCAACAATTAGCGGATAAATTGCAGGTTAAATTAGTCGTTAAAAATATGAATTTTGATTCTATTTTGGGAACCATTACCTCTGGAAATGCGGATATTGCCATTGCGGGAATGACAAAAACAAAAGAACGTGAAAAATCCGTTGATTTTACTGAAAATTATGTGAAGCAAACCAACAAAGTGGTTGTTCGAAAAGAGGTCGCCAGTCAATACACGTCAATTAAAAGTTTGGCGTCAACAACAATTGCTGTGCAAAAATCAACAACACAAGCTGATGTGGTTGAGGATGATATTAAACCTCAACAAATTGTTGCCTTATCAAGCTTACCAGATGTTTTCTTAAATTTACTCCAAGGGAAAGTCGATGCAGTTGTTGCTGATGACACGGTTGCTGACCAATACATCGCAAGCAATGACAATCTAACATATGCCGATATTGAATTGCCGGGGACAACCGAAACAGCCATGGCATTAACCAAAGGAAATAGTTCTTTGAAAGAATATGTTGACCAATTAATTGAGCAAGACAAAAAAGACGGCACCTTTGATAAATGGATGGCAGAATATAGTGAATTAGCACAGAAAAATACAACAGAAGAATAGAAAGAGGAATGTTTATGTCAGTTGTAGATGGGACAAGTCGCTTGCGCAAGGTGCTACTATGTAAACCTGAATTTTTAGTGAGTGCAGCACCAATTAATGTGATTTCAGAACAATATACGAAACCTTTGAATCGCGACAAGATGATGCAGGAATTTGAAAGTGTTGTGAAGGCTTACGAAGAAAATGGGGTAGAAGTGGTTCAAGTAACTTCAACAGAGAATATGCCGAATGCGGTTTTTGCCAGAGATTTTGGTGGCAATGTCAAAGAGGGGTATATTCTTGGACATTTTAAGAAATCTATTCGTTTTTTAGAACGTTCTCATTATCGCAAAATCATGGAAGAGTTAGGAATTCCTAAAATTGCTGAAGTGAGTGAAGGCTATTTTGAAGGAGGTGATTTTGCTTTTATTGATGAAAAAACACTTGCAATTGGTGTGATTGACCGCACGAATCTTACAGGTGTTGATGAAATCCGCAAGCAATTAGAACCTTATGGTTATAGGGTTTATGCTATTAAAGCCAATCCTGATTATCTTCATTTGGATATGTGTTTTAACTTAGTAGCTCCAAAGCTTGCCGTTGCCTATGAAGCTGGTTTGCCAGATGATTTTTTAGCCTTGCTAAAAGAAAAAGGCATCAAAGTGATTGCTGGCACAGAAGAAATGATATTTAAGCATGGTTACAACGTTGAAGCGCTTGGTGATAATCGTGTGATGAGTTTGAAGCAGAATACTTTTATCAATGATGCGCTGCGCAAAGAGGGAATGGAAGTTATCGAAGTCGATATTACCGAGCTATTAAAAGCTGGTGGTGGCGTGCATTGTATGACCTTTCCGCTAGAGCGTTATTAATCAAATACCTGCTGTTAATCTTAATTTGTAGAAGTGGATTGCCACGTTAAAAACAATTTAGAAAGTTTGTTATGTCAACATTTTTAGCTAAATCATTTGAAACTATTGTCGCTTATAATCCTGGTGAACAACTTGGAGATGATTATTTAAAATTAAATGCCAATGAAAGTTCGCAAGAGCCTAGCCCTCGTGTTTTAGAGGTGTTAAAAAATGCTCAAAAATTAAATTATTACAACGACCCTTTCCAAAGTAAATTACGTCAGAAGTTAGCCGATTTACACTCTCTTGAAATGTCAAATATTCTCGTTGGGACAGGGGCAGATGATGTTTTAGATTTGATTTTCAGAACCTTTTTTGAGCGCGGAGACAAAATTGCCTTTCCAAAAATCACCTATCCATTTTACAAAGGATATGCTGATACGTTTGGGTATGAAGCGTTAAAAGTGCCATTAACAAAGGATTTACACGTTGATTTATCAGATTATGAAGAACTTCCTCATGCAGTTTTGGTGGTGAATCCAGATGCTCCAACAGGTTTTCTCAAACCTTTATCTGCTATCAAAAAATTGGTAGCTTCGCACCCAGAGCGACTGGTTATTGTTGATGAGGCTTATATTGATTTTGGTGGTGAATCAGAGAACGCCATTAGCCTTGTCAATGATTTTTCAAACGTGATTGTCGTTCGGACTTTTTCAAAATCTCGTCAATTGGCTGGCGCTCGTATTGGCTATGCCGTGGCTTGTAAAGAGCTCATCAAAGATATGGAAGCTTTAAAAATGGCTGTTAATCCATTTAATATTAGCCTTTTGCAAGAAGAAGTTGCTTTGGCTAGTCTTGAGGATGAATTTCATTTTGAAAAACACGTCAAAGAAATCATAGAAAATCGTGATTTTTTAACATCTGCCTTACGCATTCTAGGCTTCACGGTGTTAAACAGTAAAACCAATTTTGTCTATGCGTCTTCGAAAGTGATTTCTGGTGCGGAATTGTATGAGAAATTGCGAGCTCGTCATATTTTGATTCGTCATTATGCGACAGAAGAAGTTAAGGATTTTGTACGAATTTCAATTGGGACAAAACAAGAAATGCACCGTTTAGTGAGTGAAATTGATGCCATTTTAAAGTCTAGTGGTAAAAAGTCAATAGAAAGTTGATTAATTTTTAGTTGATTTTCTAGAAAAAAGGGTGCACTAAAAATACCTAGCAAAAAACGCTTTTTTCACTAGCTTAACCAAGGACTTGTGCCGATAATCACTTATCTTCCATAGGCCTCCTTGGTGGCGTATAGAGTTGGCGGTTACGTAGTAGCGCATCCACCAGACGCACAAATTTTCTAGCGGTTAAGACGATGGCTCGTTTGTGTTGATGTTTAGGAACTTCTTGATACTTCTTCTTGTAAAAGGCTTGATACTCGCTATCATGTCGTCTGACAGAGTTGGCGGCTTCAACTAAGTAATAACGGAGATAGCGATTGCCACGTTTGACAAGGTCAGTATTTTGAGAATTAGCGTTCCCAGATTGATTCTGTTTCCAATTCAATCCCGCATATTTAGCGACTTGAGGATGGTCTTTAAAGCGTTCAATCTGCCCAATCTCAGCGATAATCCCTGCAGCGTAAACTTTACCAACACCAGGAACAGAAGTTAAGCACTGGTATTCAGGGATGACTTCTACCATGTCTTCAATAGCTTTATCAATATCTTTAATCATTTGTTCCAGATTTCTGATTTCTCGAGCTAATAGCCCGAGAACAACATTGACGGAATCTTGTTGGAGTTTAGAGAGACGATAAGAGCCATTGATAGCTGCTTGAATAGCTTTAGCTAGCTTTTCAGGAGCTTTGAATCGTCCTCTCCCTAATTTTTGGATAAAGTCCGCTAGGTCTTTGAGAGGAACAGTCGCTAATTCGTCTAGAGTATAGTCTTCGGTCATTAGGGAAATGATAGCGCTAGACCAAAGAGAGGTCGTTAGATTCTCATTCTTGATTTCAGTTGATAAGGTATTGCACTTATAATAAATATTTTCGATAAAGTGTTGTTTTGTTCTTGTCAACTGTTCAATGAGTTGAAGCCTTGTTCTCGTTAGGTGTTGGAGAGCCATATACTTTTCTTCTTTGAGAAAAGCAGGTGAAAATCGCTCAATACGGAAATAATCGGCTATGTAGAAGGCATCAATGGTATCATTTTTACTTTCTTCAAAGGCATCTCGATATTTCTTAATCTTATTGGGTTGTTCCACCATGACTTCAACGTTTAAAGCTTTTAAGTTACTATCTTCATGAAAGAACATAGCAGGATGAAAACTATAGAGGCTAGTGGCTTCCATGCCAATGACGATACGTTCAAATGAATAGGTGTCATTGAGTTCAAGAATTTGGTTCTTGATTGCTTGAGCACCGATTAAGTTATTAGGAAGAGAAGATACAAAGGGAGTTGTTGTATCACTAAGCATGATACAGACATCTAATTTGGTAGAGCTAACGTCTAAACCGACAAAACATTTCATTTGGAAGGTCTCCTTTCATTTGTATTTGGAAAGTTTCTTGACTACTGTAAGGTTCCCCAGAAACACGTTGAACCAACAGCCTCGCCTAAGAGAATTCTAATCACTAGCTCACCTGCCGCCTGTACGCTACTACGCACAGAAGTGAGCGTAGTGGAAACAGCTAGTGTGTTGGAAGTAGGAACAACGCTTGGGTAACAGACTTAAAAATGAAGTCTAAGCAACAAGGAGAAAAAGAAACAACCATGAGTCCATTCCATGACTCTATTGTTCTGGAAAACCTTGCAATAGTCAAGTTATAAAAAATTGTTAACACTTGGGATTGAAAAATCCCCATAAACTTATTTTACGAGGAGAAAGACCATGTTAAAAGTGTTAATTTCTGATTATCCAAATGTTTTGGCAGAGCGTGATTTGAGCATTGAAGTTAATCTTTTGAAAGAACTTTTGCCTGCTGATAGCGAGATTTCGGTTTATCCTTATGTTAATGAGGATGAATTTATCGAGAGAATGTCAGGTGTTGATGTCCTTTTGACAGCTTTCTTGCCACTTGGAGAGACTGTGTTGGAGCATTTTCCAGATTTGAAAGGCATTGCCGTGAATGCTACTGGCACCAATACGATTGACCTTGATTATGCTGAGAAGTTGGGAATCGCTGTGCAGCATTTAGGTGCTTATTCAACTGAAGATGTGGCTAATCATACGATTTCTCTTTTGCTAGCGCTCAATCAAAAACTGTTTTTACATCGTAAGTACATTGAAGCAGGCTTTTGGAATTACCAGAAAGTTGGCAATGTGAAGCGCTTGTCCTCGCAAACTTTAGCTATTTTTGGCTTGGGGCGTATTGGACAAGCTGTTGCCAAACGTGCTCAAAGTTTTGGGATGACAGTTATTGCTTACGACCCATTTTTACCAGAAAAAGTGGCTGATGAATTGGGCGTGAAATTGGTTTCGATTGAAACGATACAAGCGCAAGCAGATGTCATTAGTCTGCATTTATTTGCGAACTCTGCCAACAAACATTTCTTTAACCGAGCGTTTTTCAAGGGGCTGAAAAAGCCGATTATTTTTATTAATGTAGCGCGTGGCAGTCTAGTGGATGAATTGGCATTAGCAGAAGCCCTTGATGAGGGAAAAGTTATCGGAGCAGGATTAGACGTCCTTGAAAGTGAGAATCCAGACCTTTCTGAAAATCCTTTTATTGGACGTGATAATGTGCTCATCACACCGCATGCTGCTTTTTACAGTCAAGAGAGTCTTGATACCTTGCAAACACAAACCGTCAAAAATGCTGTCGCGATTTTAAAGGAGTATCATCATGAAATTTGAAACCATAGAAGCCTATAATCTGCCAGAACGTATCGAAGCCATTTCAAAATACTTAGTCTCTATTCTTTCAGTTAATGGAACAAGTGGGGAAGTTGCCGTTGCAGATGCCATTTATAAGCTCGTCAAATCAGCACCTTATTTTAAAGAACACCCAAGGTGTGTCTGGCAGCAAGCTTTGGAACAAGATAGTTTGAAGCGTAAAAATAACTTTGCTCTTTTGAAAAAAGAAGGAACAAAGCAGACTGTCATTCTTCATTCTCACATGGATACGGTTGGCGTTGAAGATTATGGTCCTTTAAAAGAAATCGCCCATGACTCTGATGCACTGCAAGCATTTTTCAAGACTTATGACGAAGATACCCTCATTCAAAAACACGCTCAATCTGGTGATTGGCTTTTTGGACGTGGAATTCTTGACATGAAATCAGGTGATGCAGTCAATATCGCAACGATTTTCTATTATATGGAACACATGGATGAGTTGCCCTGCAATCTGCTTTTGATGACAAATGCCGTAGAAGAAAATGACCATACAGGTGCCATTCAGGCTTCTAGTGAGTTGTTGCGTTTGCGTCAAGAGGGATACGATTTCAAAGCTGCCATAAACACTGATTTTATTTCACCGTCGTATGAAGGAGATGAGAAAAAGTATATTTACACAGGTGCAGCTGGAAAAATGCTAACGTGTTTTTACATCAAGGGGCGTGAAACTCATGTTGGAAGCTGTTTAATGGGAATTGATGCGACGCTTATCTCAAGTGCTATCAATCTGAAAATCAATACCAATCTTGATTTGGTTGAAACTATTTCCAATGAGGAAATTTTGCCAAGTTCTGCCTTACTGCAACGTGACTGCAAAGATTTCTACAATGTGCAAACGAATAAACGAGCCAATCTGTATTTCAATACATTTTTGTATGAAAAGAGTGCTGATGCGGTTTTGCAGACTTTGTTAGCTGCTAGTAAAGAAGCTGTTCAAGAAGTGACAACAAACTATGAGGAACGTTTCAAACTCTACACAGAAAGAAGCCATATTCACAGTAATATCAGCCACGACATTGTAGTAATGACATTTGATGAATACCTTGCTAGATTAGCGAAAAAAGGCTATGACACGAAGATGCTCATTTCAAGCTTTTTGGGTCAAATTAAAGACTATGATAAACGAGAAGTCGGCTTTCAATTAATTGATTATCTAGAAGCTAAAACACAATCAGACGAAGCAAAAGTAGTTGTCTTTTTAGCACCGCCATTTTGCCCACACAATTATACGGATTCTGATAGCGAGGTTGACCAAGCACTCGAACAAATGATGACAGAATTTCCAGAAGAAAATTTTGTCAAACGTCGTTTTTTCCCATTTTTGAGTGATTCAAGTTACCTTGCCATGCGGGAAACGACAGAAAATATTAACAAGCTTAAAGCTAATTTTCCGTTAATGGATAGCATTTATCCATTGCCAGTTGATACTATTAGAACACTTGATATTCCTGCTGTTGATTTAGGTGTTTACGGCATTGGTGCACATACTTGGAAGGAGAGAATTTATAAACCATATTCTTATCACACCCTTCCTAAAGTCATCAGAAGTTTTATTGAACATCTCACCAAGTAACAAGAAATAAATTGAGAAAATTTCGAAAAGTGCTTGAAATTTCCAAAATTTAGGATATAATTATAAAAAAACACAGGAGGAAGCTAAGATGAACATGACACAAACTCTTACAAATTGGCAAAGTTGGCGTAAGTAGAGTTGTGTTTATGTGTTTGCATAGATACGACTTTTGGAGTGCTTCTAAAAAGTATCTATGCGCTAATCTTAGTTACAAAGATAAAAAAGCGTGTAGTAAGCAATTACTAGACGCTTTTCTTTTTAGTTGACTCACCCTGCTGATAGATAATGTTAAGATTTTAAAACCAACGGAGAAAAGAATGAAAAATAAAGCACTTATTGGAACCCTTATTGCTCTTGTTATTTTAGTTGCTGGTTCGATGATTTATGACCAGACTAAAAGCGATTCAAGTAAAAATGATGTGGTTAAAATTGGTATTTTGCAGTATGTGACGCACGATGCTCTAGATGAGATTGAAAGAGGAATTGAGGAGGGTCTTGCTGAGGCTGGCTATGATAGTGATAATGCTGAAATTACGGTGTTGAATGCTGAAGGTGACCAAAGCAAGATTCAAACGATGAGTAAGCAGTTGGTCAATGCTAAAAACGATGTTTTGATTGGTATTGCAACACCAGCGGCACAAGGTTTGGCGTCAGCAACGAGTGATATTCCAGTTGTTATGGGAGCTATTTCTGACCCAGTCGGTGCAAAATTAGTTAAAAATCTTGAAGAACCAGAAGGAAACGTAACAGGGGTTTCCAATCAAGTTCCGATTGAACAAACCGTAGAGCTCATTCAAGAGATTACACCAAATGCCAAGACAATCGGCGTTTTATATGCTAGTAGCGAGGATAATTCAGTATCACAAGTCGCTGAATTTAAAGAGGATGCCGAAGCTGCTGGCATTAATGTCATTGAATACGCCGTACCGTCAACAAATGAAATTACAACAACAATGTCGGTTATGACAGGAAAAGTTGATGCTATCTTTGTTCCACAAGACAATACCATTGCATCAGCCTTTACGACGGTTGTTAATGCTGCCAATGCTGCGAAAATTCCGATTTATTCATGCGTTGATACAATGGTGGAGCAAGGAAGCATTGCATCAGTTGCCCAAAGTCAGTATGATTTAGGTGTGGAAACGGCAAAAATTGCTGTTAAATTGTTAGCAGGTAAAAAAGTGTCAGAAGTTCCTGTCAATATTGTCAATACAGGGACGCCAATCCTTAACTTGAAAGCCGCACAAGAGCTTGGTATTACAATACCAGATAGTGTTCTTTCAGAAGCCACAGTGGCTGTTGAGGCAGATGATAATTAAGGAAGAAGGAGAAAAATCAGATGATTATTTCGTCAGTATCACAAGGGCTTTTGTGGGGAATTCTTGGTCTAGGAATTTACCTTACCTTTAGAATCTTGAACTTTCCAGATATGACAACAGAAGGCTCATTTCCGCTTGGAGGAGCAGTGGCTGTTACTTTGATGAACCATGGTTTTCATCCTATTTTAGCAACACTTGCAGGAATGCTTGCAGGGTGTTTTGCAGGGCTTGTGACAGGCTTGCTTTATACCAAAGGAAAAATCCCAACCATTTTAGCAGGAATTTTGGTGATGACCTCTTGTAACTCAATCATGCTCATGATTATGAAACGTGCTAATCTTGGCTTGCTTGATATTAAAACATTGCAAGATTTATTCCCGTTTGCAGACAGCACTAACTTGCTGATTATTGGTCTTTTAGCGGTTGCTATTGTTATTTCAGGATTGATTTTCTTCCTATACACACGACTTGGTCAGGCTTATATCGCTACTGGTGATAACCGTGATATGGCAAAAAGTTTTGGGATTAATACCGACCGCATGGAAGTTATGGGGCTTACGATTTCAAATGGGTTGATTGCTTTGTCAGGTGCTCTTGTCAGCCAACAAGATGGCTACGCTGATGTCTCAAAAGGAATTGGTGTGATTGTTATCGGACTTGCTAGTATCATTATCGGAGAAGTGTTGTATTCAACTGGTCTAACACTTTTAGAGCGTTTGATTGCCATTGTTGTTGGGTCAATTTTGTATCAATTCTTAATCACGGCAGTTATTGCCCTTGGCTTCAATACGAACTACCTCAAATTGTTTAGTGCACTTGTCTTGGCACTCTGTCTCATGGTTCCTGTTCTTAAAAATAAATTTTTCAAAGGAGTGACCTTATCGCGATGAAAAAAATTGTAGAATTAAAAAATGCTACCGTTCAAGTTAATAACGGTCTTGACGAGGTCAAAACAATCCTTGATGACGTGAATTTGACGATTTATGAACATGATTTTTTGACGATTTTGGGTGGGAATGGTGCTGGGAAGTCAACGCTTTTTAACGTGATTGCTGGAACTTTGATGTTGACTAGCGGAAGCATTTATATCCTAGACAAAGATGTGACGCATTTACCTGCTGAAAAACGTGCTAACTATTTGGCGCGTGTCTTTCAAGACCCTAAAATGGGAACAGCACCACGTATGACTGTGGCTGAGAATCTTCTTATTGCTAAATATCGTGGTGAAAAACGTGGCCTTTTGCCACGAAAAATTCATGCGTTTACCGATGAATTTCAAGCGTTGGTTGCACGAACTGGTAATGGTCTTGAAAAGCATTTGGAAACGCCGACTGGGCTTTTATCAGGCGGGCAACGTCAAGCACTTAGCTTGCTCATGGCAACGCTAAAACGCCCAGAATTGTTGCTACTTGATGAACATACGGCAGCCCTTGACCCTAAAACGAGTGTATCCTTGATGAATTTAACAGATGAATTTGTAACGGGTGACCACTTGACAGCACTCATGATTACACACCACATGGAAGACGCTCTGAAATATGGAAACCGTTTGATTGTCATGAAAGACGGCAAAATTATCAAAGATCTTAATCAAGACGAAAAAGCCCAAATGGCAATCGCTGATTATTATCAATTGTTTGAGTGAGAGAACAGCGCATTGTTATACAAAAACTCCATAAAGCACTAGCATAGTACTGTTAGTGCTTTTATTTTGATTAAGGTTTATGATAAAATAAATGTAATTTTAAACGGAATAATGGGAGGATGGGATTTATGACGACAATTAGGAGTGATAAGGAGACTGCACAAACTTACGCTAGTCAGCTTGTGACTACTTGTCAAACATTAAGTGACGTTGGTAATGCTAGTCAAGATACACAAACGGAGCTTCAAGGGAATACAAAAGCTCACGACCTTATGGAAGAATCAAAGTCTTTGTTAGCACAAATTGTGTCAAGTGTTGAAACAGCTTCTCAAAATCTTCATTCGGTAGCTAGTGATTTTGAAGTGGTGGATCAAGCGGGTGCAGAAAGTTTTGGGAGTTAAGTTAGAGTGACTAGTCAAGATAGATTAATTCAAAAAGAACGTCAATTATTGCAGGCTTTTGAGGAAGCGACGGATAATCGTAGGCTTGCAGAAAGTATTTCTAATGATTTTGAATGGTATGATAGGGAAAGTTTAAGGTTAGAAAATAGCCTTTGGGAAATTTTAGAGCATAGCCGTTATGCAGGAGAGATTGAGCTTAATAATAATCAGCAAAGAGCCTTTCGGTCACGAACTTTTGATTGTGTGATTGATTCGGTTGTTGATTTAAAAAAAGAGGAGATACGGCTTGAAGATGAGATAGACAACGTCCGCAATGAAAGACGTAAGTTATCTTTACAGGGGGAGAAATGAAATGGGACTTAATATGACTTTGGAGCAGTCAGAAGAACAAGCAAGGAGCACGCAGTCTGTTTGTCAAGCAGAAGTGGAGGGATACCAAGCTTTACAAAGAGTAATCAGCGACTTTGCAGAAGAAACAGAGAAGCTAACAGGAAAAGCCTATGATTCGGCTAAAGCTTATTATTCAGCTGTTTTATTGCCGCTTGCTCAAGGTGGTGAATTGTATTCTGAAACTCTTTCGCAAGCCATTGCTAAATTGCCAGAAGAGTATCAAAACCAAGTGGATACCAAAAGTTGGAGTGAGGACGAATTACTTCGCCTTATTCAACAAGAAGAAGACCTTATTAGCCAATTGGACGACATGAATCAAAAGATTTTGCGTCTAACGATTTCAGCGGATGAAAAATCAGAATTAAGACAAAATAATGTGACGTTAATTCGTGGACATCATGCGAATAAACGCGTTTATGAAACGATTTTAGATGATTTACGATCTTATGATAGTTATTCTGTTACTTTGTTCAATGAATTGGAAACAATTAAAATACAAATTACGACAGGATTATCTCAAATCGGTAGCAGTTGGAATGCTTCATCTGGGACATTTACCATTCCAGATGATTTAAGTTGGGCAACAACATTAACATCTCTTAGCACGTCTAAAAAATCAGTAGAAGACATCGAAAAAGCAGATATTATTAATGATTACATGCAGACTTACGGCTTTGATAGAGAAACGGCTACCATTCTTTTTGACCTACAACAAGGCATTATCAAGCAAGCCCAAAAAGAAGACTGGTCAAATCAAAAGGTCATTTATGAATTTAATCGGATAGTTGCGTCGTTTTATTATACTGCTACTAGATGGTATGGTGTTGCAGGAACACTTGCAGAAAAAGATAGAGATGAATTACTTGAGAAATATGGAGTAGCTGCTATAAAAATCCCAAAATTACAGGAAGCTTTATCTGATAATCATGCGAATAGTACATCAAAAGATTTTCTCCATGAAGCGGTTCAGTTATCTGCTTTTACGGAAGGAAGTTGGGGTGAATCTGCTTTTGATATGGCTACGGTTGCACATGTAATGAGTACGATGGGAAATAATGTTTATCAGTATGTTAATATTTTTGGAACAAAGATTCCAATTATAGTCCCAATGGAAAAATATGAAATTTCTTTTAAAGGCGATATTGATTCTGGGCGATATGATGATGCTGATTTTAATTCCGATTTAGACGCTATTAATACCTATCAAAGAATGTGCGATGCTGATAATGTTGAAGATATTTTTAAAATTAACACTAAATATAACAGTGATGTCATTACGAATCAGGTTAATCGTGTCCAAGAATTTTATCAAAATTTAGGCAAGGGAAATATAACTGCTGGAAAAGAAGTAACGAAGTATGTTGTTTCTGCCGAGACTATTGGAAGTAGCTACATCAAGCATGGTAATGAACGTTCTTTATCTGAACAAAAACAAGCAGAAAATGATTTTTATGACTATCTAGAGCGAGGAGAAAAAGAAAATGTCAAATAGGAAGAAAACAATAATTATCTCTGTCATAATTGGTCTCCTTGTGCTTGTTACTTCGTTTTTTGGTTACCGAACTTATCGTTATCATGATTTTAAAAGGGCTTATGAGCAAGGGACACTTGTGGAGCAGTTAGATGTTTTGATGAATGGTAAACGCTATGTGAAAGCGATTAGACACGCTGGTTATGAGGTTGATGACTATGAATTAATTTCATTAGAACGTGTGGATTCACTTGTTACAAAAGGAACACCCGAAATTAATGTTAAGGCTCCTAGTGAATTGGGAAACGTAATTATTCAATTTAAAACAATAATTGTTGGAGAAGATGCTAATGTCTATTTTCAATTAGATAAAGATTTCAAGGTAACCTATCAGTCTGTTGAAGATGAAAATGGTAATGATATTGACATCACATCAGTCCAGCAGGAAAAATTGCTAAAGGTAGTTAAAAAGGAACTTAAAACCATGCTGAAGACTATTTATGAATCAATGTATGCTTGAAACAACCGCTCCTCAACTAAAAAACAAGCAGAAAATGATTTTTATGACTATCTAGAACGAGGAGAAAAAGAAAATGTCAAATAGGAAGAAAACAATAATTGTCTCTGTTATAATTGTTCTCCTTGTGCTTGTTGCTTCGTTTTTTGGTTACCGAACTTATCGTTATTATGATTTTAAAAGGGCTTATGAAAAGGGAACAACTTATGAGCAGTTAGATGTTTTGATGAACAGTAAACGCTATGTGAAAGCTGTCAGAAAAGCAGGATACCAAGTTGAACAATCTGATGTTTTTATGTATGGTCGTATTCCGTGGTTAGTGATTGATGAGAAAGATAATCTGGAAGTGAAATCTCCAGGAGAGACTATTGCAGTCTCTTTTGTAGCAAATGTAGATTCAATTGGAAAAGTAAATGCATTCTGGGTTTTGAACAATAAATTAAAGATTCAAGATTCTCTCTACTACCCTATTCAAGAGGACGGTAGTGATGGCGAGAGAGTAGAGCTTTCAACATCAGAGGAGCAAAAACTTTTAAAGGAAGTTAAGAAAGAGATAACTGATATGCTCAAATCGGTTTATGAATCAGCTTATTAGAGGTAAAAATGTCAAATAGGAAGAAAACACTAATTATCTCTGCCATAGTTGTTCTCATTGTGCTTGTTACTTCGTTTTTTGGTTACCGAGCTTATCGCTATCATGATTTTAAAAGGGCTTATGAAAAGGGAATAACTTATGAGCAGTTAGATGTTTTGATGAACAGTAAACGCTATGTGAAAGCTGTTAGAAAAGCAGGATATGACGTCGATAGTTCAGATGTTTTTATGTATAATAGAATCTTATATTTAACTACAAATGATATCCCTGCTGTGACCATTAGATCAACCGAAGATGATAATCTTTTTATTGTAACTTTTGAAGTTACCGAGAATAATCAAAAGGAAAATGTCTATCTTCAATTAGATAAAGATTTCAAGGTAACCTATCAGTCTGTTGAAGACGAAAACGGTAATGATATTAACATCACATCATCCCAGCAGGAAAAATTGCTAAAGGTAGTCAAAAAGGAACTTAAAACCATGCTGAAGACCATTTATGAATCAATGTATGACTAATACTTAGAGAATTTTAAAATTAGTGAAACTGAGTCAAAGTGCTCAGTTTTTTCATCCCCACAATCGAGCTCTCTAATTCCAAAAGAAGAAAATCTTCTGAAAATATGGTATAATAGTAGTGCTGTAATTCGACTTGCTAACCTTTTTTGGAGGCAAGGACCGTTTGTATGAAAAAAAGCAAAGTAATTTGCTCGTATAAAAAATAAAATGAGGAGAAAACATCGTAATGAGCGATATTAAAATTATTGCCCTTGGAGGTGTGCGCGAAAATGCGAAAAACCTCTATGTGGTAGAAGTTAATGACTCTATTTTCATTTTGGATGCTGGACTTAAATATCCTGAAAATGAACAATTGGGTGTAGATGAAGTCATTCCAAATATTGACTACCTAGTTGAAAATAAAAAACGTGTGCAAGGAATTTTCTTGACGCATGGGCACGCAGACGCTATCGGAGCTTTGCCTTATATTCTATCGGAATTTAAAGCGCCAGTGTTTGGCTCACCGTTGACAATTGAGTTAGCGAAGCTTTTTGTTAAGAAAAATAACAATGTTAAAAAATTTAATAATTTCCATGTTATTGACGCAGAAACTGAAATTGAATTTGCAGATGCGACAATTTCATTCTTTAAAACAACTCACTCAGTTCCTGAAAGTTTGGGGATTGTTGTTGGTACAGATGAGGGAAATATTGTTTACACAGGCGACTTCAAATTTGACCAAGCTGCCCGTAAATATTACCGTACAGACTTGTCTCGTTTGACGGAAATTGGGCGTGAAGGCGTTTTAGCTCTTCTTTCTGATTCTGCTAATGCGACAAGTAATGTTCTGACAGCTAGCGAATCAGAAGTTGCTGCTGAAATGGATAGCATTATCGCAGATGCTGAAGGTCGTGTGATTATTGCAGCCGTAGCTTCTAACTTGGTTCGTATTCAGCAGGTATTTGATTCAGCCGCAGACTATGGTCGTCGTGTTGTTTTAACTGGTTTTGACGCTGAAAATATTGTCCGCACAGCCATTCGTATGAAACGCTTGCGTTTGGTTGATGAAAAATTGATTGTCAAACCAAAAGACATGCACAAGTTTGAAGACCATGAATTGATTATTCTTGAAGCTGGTCGTATGGGGGAACCGATTAATGGTTTGCAAAAAATGGCGCTTGGACGTCACCGTTATGTGCAAATTAAGGAAGGCGACCTTGTTTACATCGTTACAACGCCAAGTCTTTCAAAAGAAGCAGCTGTTGCGCGTGTCGAAAATTTGATTTACAAAGCTGGCGGTGTGGTTAAACTTATCACACAAACAATGAATGTTTCAGGTCATGCCAATGCGCGTGATTTGCAGTTGATGATTAATCTTCTTCAACCAAAATATTTGTTCCCAGTTCAAGGAGAATACCGTAACTTGGCAACGCATGCTGAGTTAGCGCAAGAAGTTGGTATGTATCCAGAAAATATTTACATCGTCAAACGTGGTGATGTCATGGTTCTTGGTAAAGATGGCTTTAATCACGAGGGAAGTGTCCCAGCTGGTGATGTGATGATTGACGGAAATGCGATTGGTGACGTTGGTAATATTGTTCTTCGTGACCGCAAAGTCTTGTCAGAAGATGGTATTTTCATTGTTGCCTTGACTGTTAATAAACGCGAAAAGAAAATCGTTTCAAAAGCTAAAATTCACACACGTGGTTTTGTCTATGTTAAGAAAAGCCGTGATATTCTGCGTGAATCAGCTGAATTGGTTAATCAAACTGTTGAAAATTACTTGGCACAAGATAGCTTTGACTGGGGTGAATTGAAAGGAGCTGTCCGCGATGATGTGGCAAAATTCCTTTTCGACCAAACCAAACGTCGCCCTGCTATTTTACCAGTAGTTATGGAAGTGAGATAAGAAGATAAGGGAGGTAAGGCAAAAGCCAAGTCTCCCTATTTGTTATTTTTGCTGTGCAGTTTTTTCTTGTTTTTTTAAGTTTTGATTGATATACTAAAAGCCCAAGATTTGAAAGTATGGTATTTAATCCAAAAATTCTAGAAAGTGAGGATACGTATGAGAAATTTATTTAGGATAATCTTTTTTATTCCCAGACTCATTATCAGTATTATCTGGAATTTTTTCTGGGCTATTTTTAGAACGATTGTAATTATTGGAATTGTTTGTTTTGGTTTACTATATTATGCCAATAACAGCAGTTCTCAGTTAGCCAATACGATTTCAACCATTGCCAATAATGTCACAAGTTATTTTTCGGCAAATAGTGATGATATTGCAAATAGTCTAAAAGACTTGTCAACGGATGATTTCACTTATTATTCGGGGGCACGTTGGTCAAGCAATTCTGCCAATGTCTATATTGAGACGACCAATGAAACGTTGATTGAAGCTTATGAGGAAGCTATCAATGCTTGGAATGCCACAGGAGCTTTTACTTTTAATTTGGTTTCTGATGAATCGTCGGCGGACATTATTGCGACTGATTATTCTGATGCTAGCTCAAAAGCAGCAGGTCTTGCAGAGACAGAGACAAATGCTTTGACGAACCGAATTACCCATGTTGATGTGAAATTGAACACTTACTATTTAACGGAAAATGATTATGGCTATACGCATAATCGTATCGTTTACACCGCAGAGCATGAATTGGGGCACGCTATCGGACTTGACCATGATGACGATGAACAGTCTGTTATGCAATCTTCAGGTTCTTACTACGGTATTCAAGATGTCGATATCCAAAAAGTTCAAGAGCTATACGCTTCTTAAACTGACAATAAATCTCGGAAAATCTGCCGAAATCAGCAGATTTTTTCATATTCTCCTAGTTTAACGACTTGTGATTTGGTAAAATAGACATATGATTATTTTACAAGGGAATAAAATTGAACGCTCGTTTTCGGGTGATGTACTTTTTGATAATATTAATATTCAAGTTGATGAGAAAGACCGTATTGCGCTGGTTGGGCGAAATGGTGCTGGAAAATCAACTTTGCTTAAAATTTTAGTCGGCGAAGAAACACCAACATCTGGTGAAATTAACACAAAACGTGATTTGACTTTATCTTACTTGGCACAAGATAGCCGTTTCGAGTCAGAGAATACGATTTTTGATGAAATGTTGCACGTTTTTGATGATGTACGTGGCATGGAATCACGTTTGCGTAAAATGGAAATGCAAATGGCAGAGCTGACAGGTGATGCTTTTGATAAATTGATGTCAGATTATGACCGTATGTCAGAGGAATTTCGTGTCAAGGGTGGATTTACCTATGAGGCGGAAATCAAGGCGATTTTAAATGGTTTTAAATTTGATGAATCCATGTGGCAAATGAAGATTTCGGAATTGTCAGGTGGGCAAAATACACGCTTGGCGCTTGCCAAAATGTTGCTTGAAAAGCCTGAATTGCTAGTGCTAGACGAACCAACCAACCATTTGGATATCGAAACTATTGCTTGGCTTGAAAATTACTTGGTCAACTATCAAGGCGCTTTGATTATTGTCAGTCACGACCGTTATTTCTTGGATAAGGTGGCAACGGTGACGCTTGATTTGACACCACATTCGCTTGACAGATACGTTGGTAATTATTCTAAATTTATGGATTTGAAAGCTGAAAAGTTAGCACTTGAAGCCAAAAATTATGAAAAACAAGCCAAAGAAATTGCCAAGTTAGAGGACTTTGTTCAACGTAATATTGTGCGTGCTTCAACGACAAAACGTGCCCAAGCTCGCCGCAAACAGTTGGAAAAAATGGAGCGTTTGGACAAACCAACGGTAGGGCAAAAATCGGCTAACATGACTTTTCATGCGGATAAAGTGTCAGGAAATGTTGTCTTGACGGTGACAGATGCGGCAATTGGCTATGATAACCAAATCTTGTCAGAACCAATTAATATTGATATCAAGAAATTCGATGCCATTGCCATTGTCGGACCAAATGGTATCGGAAAATCAACCTTGATTAAATCAATTGTGGGTCAAATTCCATTTATCAAGGGAACGTCAACTTACGGTGCCAATGTTGAAGTGGGTTACTATGACCAAACGCAATCAAATTTGACGCGTACAAACACGGTTCTTGATGAGCTTTGGAATGATTTTTCAACGACACCAGAAGTGGAAATTCGTAACCGTCTGGGAGCTTTTCTCTTCTCTGGCGATGATGTCAAGAAATCAGTCAGCATGCTTTCTGGTGGTGAACGCGCCCGCTTACTTCTTGCAAAATTGTCCATGCAAAATGATAATTTCCTTATTCTAGACGAACCAACCAACCACTTGGATATCGATAGCAAGGAAGTTTTGGAAGATGCTTTGATTGATTTTGACGGAACACTTTTATTTGTCAGTCACGACCGTTATTTCATTAACCGTGTGGCAACAAAAGTGCTTGAAATCTCTGAAAAAGGCTCAACCCTTTATCTTGGTGATTATGATTATTACCTTGAGAAAAAAGCAGAGCTGGAAGAAATGGAACGTTTGAAAGCCGAAGAAGCACAGGAAAAAACAGTTGCCATTGTTGAAAAAGCGCCAGCTAATGATTATCAAGCGCAAAAAGCTAACCAAAAGGAACTTCGCAAACTCACACGCCGAATCGCAGAAATTGAAAATCAATTAGAAAACATTGAAGCGCGTGAAGAAGCAATCAACCAAGCGATGTTAGCCACAAATGATGCCGTAGAACTCGTTGATTTGCAAAAAGAACTCGATGACTTGACTGAACAACAAGAAAAACTCATGCTAGAATGGGAAGAACTCAGCGAACAGGTTGAAGGGTGACTTTTTAATGATATGCAGCTGTCTGGGATTGGCAATATGCTAATTTTGGATAAGTTTGCATATCATTTTTTAGTTTTAAAAAAAATCAATAGCAAGCTATTGACTTTTTGTGTCAAAGTTCTATAATAACTATTGGTAAATAGATGAAAATGTCTAGCAAATCTTGAAATTTAGCTAAAAAATTGTTTTGGGGCTAAGTTTTGAGAGGCTTGCTTTTTTGAGTTTGGAGGCAATAATGAACCCGACAAATGCTCCTTATGGCTGGTTAGTCAAACGGATAGCTCATCGTTTGGAACAAAACATGAATAATTTCCTAAAACCGTATAATATCACGATTATGCAGTCATGGGTGTTGATGTTTTTGAAACGAACAGAGAAGTGCTACACTTTTAAAGAATTAGAGAAACAATTTGAAGTGTCTCAGCCGACAATGGCTGGTATTTTGGCGCGTTTAGACCAAAAAGATATGATTATCACAAGCCAAGATGAGAAAGACAAGCGTATCAAAAAAGTTGAAATTTCTGACGAAGGTAGGGCTTTGATTAATCGTTTGGGTGAACACTTGGATGATTCAGAGCGTGCAATTGTGGGGGATTTTACCAAAGACGAGCAGGAGACGTTTCATTTATTGCTTGAAAGAGCTTATTATAATGTTGTAGAAAGAGGTGACGAGAATGATTAAAACTTTACTAGCGCAGGTGAAGGAGTACAAAACGCCATCTTTACTAGCTCCTTTGTGTGCCGCTTTGGAAGTTTTCTTCGACATGTCAATTCCCTTTGTGATTTCGAAATTGATTGACCAAGGGATTCAGGCAGGAAATCTTACGGTAGCCATGAAATATGGTTTGTTTATGTTACTTTTGGCTATTTGTGGTTTGACGACAGGTTTCCTAGCAGGGAAATTTGCGGCGCAGGCCTCAGCTGGTTTTGCTGCTAATTTGCGTGAAGGAATGTATGACAATATTCAAACATTTGCCTTCTCAAATATTGATAAATACAGCACGGCTGGTCTTGTAACACGTATGACGACTGACGTGACAAACGTGCAAAATGCTTACCAAATGATTATTCGTGTAGTTGTCAGAGCACCGTTAACAATCATTTTCAGTATGTTTATGTGTTTTGTGGTTGACCGTCAATTGAGTTTGATTTTCCTTCTTGCTGTTATCATCTTGGCGGCTTCATTGCTGTTTATCATGCGTAAAGCAATGCCTGCATTTAACTATGTTTTCCGTAAATACGATGATTTGAATGCCAGTGTTCAAGAAAATATTTCTGGTATTCGTGTGGTAAAAGCCTTTGTCCGTGAAGAACATGAAAATACAAAATTCACTAAGGCTGCTGAAAACATTTACCGTCTCTTTGTCAAAGCGGAAAAAATTGTTATTTTCAATAACCCAATCATGATGTTTATCATCTTTGCTTGTATGATTTGTTTGTCTTGGTTTGGGGCTCGCTTTATCGTAGCTGGTAGTTTAACAACAGGTGAGTTAACATCACTTCTTTCTTATATCTTTGCCATGATGATGTCACTCATGATGTTATCAATGATTATGGTTATGATTTCAATGAGTATGGCTAGTGCGGAACGTATTTCAGAAGTTCTTAACGAAAAAGCTGACATTGTTAATCCTGAAAATCCATTGATGGAAGTTTCAGACGGAAGCATTACTTTTGACCATGTGCATTTTTCTTACAAACACGGCGGTGGCGAAGAAGTGCTTTCTGATATTAATTTGAGCGTTAAATCTGGTGAAATCATTGGTGTTATTGGTGGAACTGGTTCTGGTAAGACCTCATTTGCTAACTTGATTTCACGTCTTTATGATGTTGATTCTGGTTCAATTAAAGTTGGTGGACGTGATGTTCGCGAATACGATTTGGAAGTTCTTCGTGACCAAGTAGCGGTTGTTCTTCAGAAAAATGTCCTTTTCTCAGGGACTATCTTGGATAACCTTCGTTGGGGAAATGAAAATGCGACAGATGAAGAATGTATGGAAGCTTGCCGTCAAGCTTGCGCAGATGAATTTATCGAACGCTTCCCAGACAAATACAACACTTGGATTGAACAAGGTGGTAGCAACGTTTCTGGTGGTCAAAAACAACGCCTTTGTATTGCCCGTGCATTGTTGAAAAAACCAAAAGTATTGATTTTGGATGACTCAACAAGTGCCGTTGATACTGCAACAGATGCGAATATTCGCCAATCATTTGCTGAAACGATTCCTGGGACAACGAAAATCATTATCGCCCAACGTATTTCAAGTGTGCAACACGCTGATAAGATTTTGGTACTTGATGATGGTAAGATTTCAGGATTTGCAAGTCATGATGAATTATTGAAAACAAATGCTATCTACCGTGAAATCAACGATGTTCAACAACAAGGTGGCGGCGATTTTGATGCGGAAGGAGGTAGCAATTAATGGCTCAAACCAAAAAAGAAATTAATAAACAAGATACGCTAAAACGTGTGTTGGCTTATGTCTTGAAAAATTATAAATGGCGCTTCTTGCTAGTATTGGTTTTGATTTTAGTAACAGCGCTTTGTATGGTACGCTTTAGTTTGTTCATGCAAACATTGATTGATAGTTATATTACACCTCTTTTAGCTGCTAAAAATCCAGACTTTTCAGGGTTAGCACACGCTATTTTTCAATTAATCATTATTGGTATCATTGGTGTTCTAAGTTCTTACACTTATAACCGTTTGATGGTTTATGTTGGACAAGGAACAATGCGTCGTATTCGTATTGATTTGTTCACTCATATGGAACGCTTGCCAATCAAATATTTTGATACACATGCCCACGGTGATATCATGTCTATCTATACTAACGACGTTGATACACTTCGTCAGTTGATTAGCCAAAGTATTCCGCAAGTGGTCAATTCATTCTTTTCAATCGTGGTGACTTTTACAAGCATGCTTATTCTTAACGTGCCATTGTCAATGTTATCACTATTTATGGTTGTGATTTTGTTAACTGTTGCGCGTAAAATCGCTTCGCAATCGTCTAAACATTTCCATAACCAACAAAATGACCTTGGTCGTGTCAATGGTTTCATTGAAGAAATGATGGACGGTCAAAAAGTGGTTAAAGTTTTCAATCACGAAGAACGTGCTAAAGAAGATTTCCGAAAAATCAATCAACAGCTCCGCTATTCTGCCACAAACGCCAATATCTATGCTAATATTTTGATGCCAGTATCAGCTAATATTGGACATATTTCCTATGTACTTTGTGCCATGCTTGGGGCAACTCTAGCACTTCATGGTTATGCTGGATTGACTTTGGGAACCTTGGTTTCTTTCCTAGCGCTTAACCGTAGTTTTACAAACCCGATTACACAAATCAGTCAACAAATTAACTCAGTTATCATGGCGATGGCTGGTGCTGACCGTGTCTTTAACCTACTTGATGCCGAAGTGGAAACTGATGAAGGTTATGTTGAATTGGTAAATGCTACTGAGGACGCTGCTGGTAATCTTCAAGAAGTTGAAGAAACAACTGGTATGTGGGCTTGGAAACATCCACACGAAGACGGGACTGTGACTTATCACAAGCAAGAAGGTCGTGTAACCTTCTCAGATGTAACCTTTGGTTATAACGATGATAAAATGGTTTTACATGACATTAATTTGTTTGCGGAACCTGGTCAAAAAATTGCCTTTGTTGGGTCAACTGGTGCTGGTAAAACAACCATTACAAACTTGATTAACCGTTTTTACGATATTCAAGAAGGTAAGATTCATTACGACGGTATTAACATTCGTAAAATCAAAAAAGCTGATCTTCGTCGTAGTTTAGGGATTGTATTGCAAGATACGCACCTCTTTACAGGAACGGTTATGGATAATATCCGTTACGGACGTTTGAATGCGACTGATGACGAATGTATTGCTGCGGCTAAGTTAGCTAATGCACATGATTTCATTAAACGTTTGCCAGAAGGTTACGATACCATTTTGACAGGTGACGGAAGTAATTTATCTCAAGGACAACGTCAATTGCTTGCGATTGCACGTGCAGCCGTGGCAAATCCACCTGCTTTGATTTTGGATGAAGCAACATCATCAATCGATACGCGTACCGAAGTTCACGTCCAAGAAGGTATGGATGCGTTGATGAAAGGTCGTACAACCTTTGTTATCGCTCACCGCTTGTCAACAGTTCGCAATGCGGATTGTATCATGGTTCTTGAACAAGGACGTATCATCGAACGTGGTAACCACGACGAATTGATTGCGCAAAAAGGTCGTTATTACCAACTTTACACAGGTAACGCCATTAGCGAATAATAGATTTAGACAATCTTTGGAAAATAGCAGAGCTGTTTTTCAAGGGTTGTTTTTTTGTTTTAGGTATATATTTTTAGTTGAAAATGCTAAACTGTCGTGATACACTTTGTTCAAACCAAAGGAGGGTTATCATGGCGAAATCTATTGACATTCGGCGACTTTCAGAGGCTATTTCGGTTGAAAAAGACAATGGAACTAAGGTGAATTATTTCTTATATCCCGAATTTGAAATTCATCAAAATGTTTTACCTGCAAATACCATTCAGGATTGGCATAAGCACCAAGCTATCGAGGAAATTATTGTACCAACAAAAGGAAATGTAACCATTCAAGTTTTGGAAAATAATGCCATAAAGACCTATACGGCGAATTGCGGTGAAGTCTTGCGTGTCAAACAATCCATACACAGAATCATTGGTGATGACAAAGAAGAAACAGAATTTATCGTTTTCCGATTTGTACCGACTGGCAACAACCAATCTGATAAAATCAAAAACGACAAAGTCGATTGCGAAAAATTGGTAAGGGAAATATTGGGGGAGAAGTAAGGTTTAAAGACGCATTTGGCGTCTTTTTTTTACCGTTGTTTTTAAAACGTTTTCAAAGTTTCGGTTAAATAATTTGTGATTTGGGAAATAATATCATATGATGAATGGACTAAGAAAAAGATATTTGGAGGGCAATATGATGAATTTGTCTCAAGAACAATATATAGATATGTATCTTAAAATGCAGCGTATTCGTGAGTTTGATATGCGCATTAATAAGTTAGTCCGACGTGGTTTTGTCCAAGGTATGACGCACTTTTCAGTTGGGGAAGAGGCGGCAAGTGTTGGGGCAATGGCACATTTGACTTATGATGATATTATTTTTTCAAATCACCGTGGACATGGGCAATGTATTGCTAAAGACATGGATTTGAATAAAATGATGGCTGAACTCGCTGGCAAGGTGACTGGTGTGTCAAAAGGTCGTGGTGGTTCCATGCATTTGGCAGATTTTGAAAAAGGCAATTATGGTACGAATGGTATTGTTGGCGGTGGTTATGCGCTTGCTGTTGGTGCGGCGTTGACACAGCATTATCAAAAAACGGACAACATTGTTGTTGCCTTTTCTGGTGACGGTGCGACAAATGAGGGTTCTTTTCATGAATCAGTAAACCTAGCGGCTACTTGGGGGTTACCTGTCATTTTCTTTATTATCAATAATCGCTATGGTATTTCTATGGATATTACGAGAGCGACCAATACACCGCATCTCTACACACGGGCTGAAGCTTATGGCATTCCTGGTTTTTATTGCGAAGATGGCAATGATGTTCTAGCGGTTTATGAGACAATGGGCAAAGCGGTTGACCACGTGCGTTCTGGAAATGGTCCAGCCATTGTTGAGGTAGAATCTTACCGTTGGTTTGGGCATTCGACAGCTGACGCAGGTAAATACCGTAGTAAAGAGGAAGTTGATGACTGGAAGAAAAAAGACCCACTTGTCAAATTCCGTACGTATTTGACTGAAAATCATTTGGCAAGCCATGACGAATTGGATGCTATTGATGCGCAAGTGGTTAAAGAAATTGATGATGCTTACGCATTTGCTCAAAATAGCCCTGAACCAGATTTGTCAGTAGCATTTGAAGATGTCTGGGTAGATTAGGCAGCTTTTTAATCACAAGAGGAGAAAGACAATGACTGAAACAAAACAAATGGCATTACGTGAAGCTGT
The DNA here is from genome assembly GCF_002000985.1 of Streptococcus gallolyticus subsp. gallolyticus DSM 16831. Lineage (NCBI taxonomy): Bacteria > Bacillati > Bacillota > Bacilli > Lactobacillales > Streptococcaceae > Streptococcus > Streptococcus gallolyticus. Next base: position 961,184 of record NZ_CP018822.1, read on the forward strand.
CAATCTTGCAATGACAGAAGAAATGCGAAAAGATGATACGATTTTTCTCATGGGAGAAGATGTTGGCATTTACGGTGGCGACTTTGGAACGTCTGTCGGTATGTTTGAGGAGTTTGGACCTGAACGTATCAAGGATACACCGATTTCAGAAGCAGCTATTGCAGGAAGTGCCATTGGCGCTGCGATAACTGGGCTTCGTCCGATTGTTGATGTGACCTTTATGGATTTTATCACCATTGCCCTTGATGCTATTGTTAATAACGGCGCTAAAAATAATTATATGTTTGGTGGTGGTTTGAAAACGCCAGTAACCTTTCGTGTAGCCTCTGGTTCTGGTATTGGTTCAGCAGCGCAACATTCGCAGTCTCTGGAAGCTTGGTTAACCCATATTCCTGGTATTAAGGTTGTTGCTCCAGGGAATGCTAATGATGCCAAAGGGCTTTTAAAATCAGCCATTCGTGATAATAATATTGTTATTTTCATGGAGCCAAAGGCGCTTTATGGCAAGAAAGAGGAAGTGAACTTGGATTCTGATTTTTATTTGCCACTTGGAAAAGGTGATATTAAGCGTGAGGGAACTGATTTGACCATTGTTTCTTATGGTCGTATGTTGGAGCGTGTTCTTCAAGCAGCAGATGAAGTAGCAGCTGACGGCATTAGCGTTGAAGTGGTTGACCCACGGACACTTATTCCACTTGATAAGGAGTTGATTATCAATTCGGTGAAAAAGACTGGGAAGCTCATGTTGGTTAATGACGCTTACAAGACAGGTGGTTTTATTGGGGAAATAGCTGCGCTGGTTACGGAAAGTGAAGCTTTTGATTACCTTGATTATCCGATTGTACGTTTGGCAAGCGAAGATGTGCCAGTACCATACGCACGTGTTTTAGAACAGGGCATTTTGCCAGACGTTGCTAAGATTAAAGCAGCCATTTATAAAATGGCACGCAATGGTCGTGATGCCTAAGGGAGGTGTTTTCTGTGGCAAATGAAATTATTATGCCAAAGCTTGGTGTGGACATGCAAGAAGGGGAAATTCTTGAATGGAAAAAAGCTGAAGGTGATGAGGTCAATGAGGGTGATATTCTGCTTGAAATCATGTCTGATAAGACCAATATGGAAATCGAAGCTGAAGATTCTGGCGTGCTGTTGAAAATCGTTCATCCAGCAGGTGATGTCGTAGCTGTTACCGAAGTTATTGGCTATATCGGAGCAGAGGGTGAAACTCTTGTTGATTCTGTGGTTGAGAAACATGTTGAACAGTCAGCATCAGCTCAGGAAGCGAAAGCTCAACCGTTGCAAACAAGCACAGTGCCAGCGATTTCCCAAAAGACGTCTGAAACTGGAAAAGTCCGTGCTACGCCTGCTGCTAGAAAGTTAGCACGTGAGCGTGGTATTGACCTTGAAAAAATCACTGGCAGCGGTGAAAATGGGCGGATTCACAAGGAAGATGTGGAACAATTTAGTAAGATTCGTGTGACGCCACTGGCTCGTAGGATTGCAAAGGACAAAGGTGTTGACCTTGAGACACTGGTGGGAACGGGTGTTTCTGGTAAGATTACCAAGGAAGATGTTTTAGCAAGTCTAGGTGATGTTGCGCCGCAAAAAGAACAAGCAGATGTAAAAGTGACACCGCAAGCAGGCGCTTTGGCTGATGTTACGGCTGCAAGTGACGGCGTTGAAGTCATTAAGATGTCTGCTATGCGTAAGGCAATTTCAAAGGGAATGAGCCATTCTTACTTTACAGCACCGACCTTTACGCTTAATTATGATATTGATATGACGAATCTGATTGCCTTGCGTAAGCAACTCATTGAGCCAATTATGGCAAAGACTGGTTACAAGGTGACCTTTACGGACTTAATTGGGCTTGCTGTGATTAAGACCTTGATGAAGGAGGAACACCGTTTCCTTAATGCTTCTCTGATTAACGACGCTCAAGACATCGAACTACATCATTTTGTCAATCTTGCAATCGCTGTTGGGCTTTCTGAAGGTTTAGTGGTTCCTGTGGTTCATGGTGCAAACCAGATGAGTTTGTCAGACTTTGTGGTAGCATCAAAAGATGTGATTCAAAAAGCACAAGCTGGTAAATTGAAAGCAGCTGAAATGTCTGGCTCAACATTCACCATAACGAACCTTGGGATGTTTGGAGTGAAGTCGTTTAATCCGATTATTAATCAACCAAATTCGGCAATTCTTGGGATTTCAGCAACTATTGAAACACCCGTCGTTCATGACGGTGAAGTGGTTATTCGCCCAATTATGGGAATGAGTTTGACCATTGATCACCGATTAGTTGACGGAATGAATGGTGCAAAATTCATGCTAGATTTAAAAGCGCTTCTTGAAAATCCGCTAGAATTGCTAATCTAAAGTAAAAAACGTGGGCGGTGACATAGGTGACTCGGTCATCTTTAAAGCCTAATGTTGACAAATAAATGATATAGTCGGTTGCTTGGGTGAGAGCCGCCCAAAGCTGACTGAGAAACAAAAGAATTTTCTGAAGGGAAAACGTAAAATGGCAGTAGAAATTATCATGCCCAAGCTTGGTGTTGACATGCAAGAGGGCGAAATTATTGAATGGAAAAAAGCGGAAGGTGAGCATGTTCAAGAGGGCGATATTCTGCTTGAAATCATGTCTGATAAGACGAATATGGAAATCGAAGCCGAAGATTCTGGCATGCTTTTGAAAATTGTTCACGAGGCTGGTGATGTTGTTCCTGTGACAGAAATCATTGGCTACCTTGGTGCTGAAGGTGAAGTTATTGACGAAGTTGCGCAAGTAACACCAGAACAAGCAGCGGCAGACTTAACCGCAGCAGGCTTGGAAGTGCCAAAGGCGGTGACGGCTGATGTGACTTCTGAACAAAAAGCTCCACTTGCAGCTGATGAGTATGACATGATTGTGGTTGGTGGTGGTCCTGCTGGCTATTATGCCGCCATTCGAGGTGCGCAACTCGGTGGCAAAATTGCTATCGTTGAAAAATCAGAATTTGGTGGCACGTGTCTAAATGTTGGCTGTATCCCAACTAAAACTTATCTCAAAAATGCCGAAATCCTTGATGGACTAAAAATTGCTGCTGGTCGTGGTATTAATCTGGCTTCAACTAATTACAGTATTGACATGGATAAAACCGTTGAGTTTAAAAATTCCGTTGTCAAAACATTAACGGGTGGCGTTCGTGGTCTCTTGAAAGCTAATAAAGTAACCATTTTTGACGGACTGGCTCAAGTCAATCCAGACAAGACAGTAACGATTGGGTCGCAAACGATTAAGGGACATAGTATCATTTTAGCAACTGGTTCAAAAGTATCACGCATTAATATTCCAGGTATTGATTCAACGCTTGTTTTGACTTCTGATGATATCCTTGATTTACGTGAAGTACCGAAATCACTAGCTGTCATGGGTGGCGGTGTTGTTGGGATTGAGCTTGGACTGGTTTGGGCATCTTACGGCGTTGATGTGACCGTTATTGAAATGGCAGACCGCATTATTCCAGCTATGGACAAGGAAATTTCGCAGGAATTGCAAAAAATTCTGACGAAAAAAGGTATGACCATTAAAACTAATGTCGGAGTAGCCGAAATTGTTGAGAAAAATAGCCAGCTTGAGTTGACGCTAACCAATGGTGAGACAATTCAAGCAGATAAAGCTCTTCTATCGATTGGACGTGTTCCCCAAATGCAAGGTCTTGAAAATCTCAATCTTGATATGGAAGGTAATCGCATCAAAGTCAATGCTTACCAAGAAACGTCAATATCTGGTATTTATGCTCCTGGTGATGTCAATGGTCAAAAAATGCTAGCGCACGCTGCTTATCGTATGGGAGAAGTGGCTGCTGAAAATGCTCTACGTGGCAACCATCGCAAAGCCAACCTCACCTACACACCAGCAGCGGTTTATACTCACCCAGAAGTAGCTATGGTTGGAATGACAGAAGAGGCTGCGCGTGAGCAATACGGCGATATTTTGATTGGAAAATCAAGCTTCACAGGCAATGGACGAGCTCTTGCGTCTAATGAAGCTCAAGGTTTTGTCAAGGTCATCGCTGACAGCAAGTATCATGAAATCCTTGGTGTGCATATCATTGGACCCGCAGCAGCAGAGCTTATTAATGAAGCGGCAACCATTATGGAAAATGAATTGACCGTTGATGACGTTGCCCAAGCGATTCATGGACACCCAACTTTTTCTGAAAATATGTATGAAGCTTTCCTTGATACCATTGGCGAAGCTATTCATAACCCACCGAAGAAATAAATCAAAAGTATGCTCTAAACATGGTTTTAGAGCATACTTTTATATTTGAAACAGTATACTTAATTTTCAGAAAATTCTGTAATATCAGTTGACGCTTGCATGAAAATTTGCTAAAGTAATAGTGGACAGGGTATGGAAATACTTTGTTCAATTTTTTAGGGAGGAAGCCTATGAAAGCTATACGCTGGTTGCTTCCCCTCAGTCTTGTCTTAATGTTCTTATCACTAAGTATTGGGGCAAGTTCACAATTTTCCTGGCTTAAATTGTTTCAAGGGGAAGAGGTAGCCTATCAAGTCTTTTTTGAATCACGCCTACCTAGAACCTTGGCAATCGTTTTGGCAGCGGGTGCCATGAGTTTATCAGGTTTGTTGATGCAAACCATCACACAAAACAATTATGCTGCGCCATCTACTGTTGGGACTGTCGAAGCAGCTCAACTTGGCATGCTAATCTCACTTTTCTTTTTTCCAAAAGCAAGCTTAGCTCAAAAAATGAGTTTTGCCTTTATCTCTTCAATGTTAATGACTTTATTTTTTATCAAAGTCGTTAGAAGATTGCCTTTTAAGGAAAAATGGATGTTACCACTCGTTGGTCTCATTTATGGTGGCATGATTGGAGCAGTAGCAGAAATGATTGCTTACCGCTTTGATTTGGTACAATCAATGACCTCGTGGACACAGGGTTCTTTTGCTATGATTCAGACCAATCAATACGAATGGTTATTTCTTAATCTGATAATTGTTGTTGGTATCTGGCGTTTTAGTGAAAGTTTCTCGATCATGAGCCTTGGTGAAGAAGCAAGTACAATGCTCGGTCTGCCCTTTTCTCAAATGGAGGCAATAGCGCTGTTTTTGGTTTCTTTAACCACAGCGGTAACAATGATTACAGTAGGTTCTCTTCCTTTTCTTGGCGTGATTATTCCTAATATCGTCCGTCATTTTGTTGGGAATCATTTGAAAAAAAGTAGGCGACTTGTTTTTTGGAGTGGGGTATGTTTGGTCTTGGCGTGCGACATTTTAGCTCGTCTCATTATCCGTCCTTATGAACTATCGGTTTCAGTAATATTGGGCGTTTTAGGCTCTGCGATTTTCATTTGGATGTTATGGCGAGGTGACGTCTATGACTAAGAAAAATCCCTCATCAAAACGCATTATAGCTGTTCTATTTGTGCTTGCTGTTGTCTGTTTTTGGGCTTATTTACTTCCCGTTGGAGGGTCGTTGTTGCCTTTTGTTATAAAGCTTCGCTTGAAAAAATTGTGTGCTTATTGTCTTGTGGCAATAAGTGCTAGCTTAGCAACGATTAGCTTTCAGACAATAACTGGTAATCGCTTTTTAACGCCGTCAGTTTTGGGGTTGGAAAATCTTTATGTGTTAATGCAATCGACCTATTTATTTTTCTATTGGCATTGGTCACAAGAAGAACCCAATGCTATTGTAGAATTTATCATCGTCTTAGCGATACAATTGATTTTCTTCTTTTTTCTCCAGCCTAGTATCAAAAAACTCTTGGAAAAAGGTTTTGGAACAATTCTGCTGATTTGTATGTCACTAGGAACGCTTTTTCGCAGTTTATCAACCTTTATGCAGGTCCTCATGGACCCTAATGAATATGATAAACTTCAAAGTAAACTCTTTGCTTCTTTTCAAAATGCAAATAGTGATGTCCTTGTTTTAGTAGCTATTCTGGTCCTTTTTACGGCTATCTGTCTTTATCGAAAAAGTGCAGAGCTTGATGTTTTTTATCTAGGAAGAGAGACAGCAACCCTCTTAGGAATTGATGTTCCACATGTGCAACGGCAAGTGTTATGGTTTGTTGTCCTGTTAACATCAGCTTCAACGGCAATGGTAGGACCATTGACCTTCTTTGGATTTATTGTTGCCAATCTCGCTTATCAAATCATGCCTGATTCTAACCATAAAACCTTATTTACAGCAACGAGTTTGCTTGGTTTTATTATGTTAGTTGTAGGACAAAGCATTGTGGAGCGTTTATTTAATTATAGTGTGACGATTAGCATGGTCATTGAATTTTGTGGTGGTGGCTCTTTCTTCTATCTTTTATACAAGGAGCGAATAAAACCATGATAAAAATGAAAAGCATTGAGAAAGCTTATGGCGACAAAATTGTTTTGGATAATGTAAACTTGGAGATAAAGCCAGGCAAGTTTACAGCCTTTATCGGACCTAACGGTGCCGGTAAATCAACTCTTTTAAGCATTATGAGCCGTCTTTCAAAGAAAGATAAAGGTGTCTTAATGATAAAAGATAAAGAAATCGAAGCATGGTCTTCTGGCGAATTAGCCAAAGAATTAACCATGCTCAAACAACAACTCTACTATCAGATGAAATTGACGGTAGAAGAGTTGGTTGCTTTTGGTCGTTTTCCTTATAGTCACGGACGTTTGACGAAAAAAGACCAAGAGAAAATAGATGAAGCAATAACTTACATGGACTTGCAGCCGTTTAGAAAGCGGATGATTGACACGCTTTCTGGTGGGCAGTTACAACGCGTATTTATTGCTATGGTTTTAGCTCAAGATACGGACATCGTCCTTCTTGACGAACCGCTTAACAATCTGGATATTAAGCAAGGTATTTCGATGATGAAAATACTGCGTTCTCTAGTTGATGACTTAGGGAAAACGGTGATTATTGTCATTCATGATATCAATATTGCCAGCCAGTTTGTTGATGAAATGGTGGCGTTTAAGGATGGAAAAGTTTTCTGTTCGGGAACGCCTCATCAAGTTATGGTGAAGGAGATTTTAGACAATCTCTATGATATGGACCTTATTTTAGATGAGATTAATGGTAATAGGATTTGTGTTTACCAATAGAAAGTTTATATGGTGAAAACATGAAGAAGAAATTGACATTACTATTAACCGCAATGATGGTACTCGTTATGGCTGTATTTTTAGGTGCTTGTTCGTCAAGCTCTAGCTCAAATAGTACAAGCCAATCTAGTGACGCCTCTGAAGTGACGATTACAGATGCAACAGGAAAAGTCAGCGTAGCGACGAATCCTAAAAAAGTGGTTGTCCTTGATTTTGGTGTTGCGGATACTCTCCGTGCTTTAGGGTACGAAGATGTGATTGTTGGGATGCCGAAAGGGTCTGTACCAACGTATCTCTCTGATTTAACTTCTAAAGATTCTATTACTGACGTCGGAAATTTAAAAGAAGTTAATTTGGAAACTATTGCAAATCTAGAACCTGACTTAATTATCGCTTCTGGACGAACATCAAGTCAATTGGAAGACTTCCAAGAAATCGCACCGACAATTTATTTTTCAACAGATACGAGTGATTATTGGAATTCTGTTCAAAAGAACGTTACGGAATTAGCTAAAATTTTCGGTAGTTCTGCCAAGAAAGAAGCCAAAAGTCAATTATCAGATATTGATGATTTGATTGAAGAAACAGCAGAGAAAAATGCTGACACGACCAAAACAACGTTAATGTTGATGCTTAATGAGGGCAATATGTCAGGTATTGCTGCTGATGGACGTTATTCATTTGTTTATGAGGACCTTGGATTTAAAGCAACCGATTTGGAAATTGAAGAATCAAGCCACGGTGCTAAAGACAGTTCAAGTTCTTCAAGCTCATCAAGTTCATCATCAGACACGAGTTCTTCATCAAGATCAAGCAATCAATATCACGGTTCTGGTCTAAGTTATGAAAGTATTAGTGAAGTCAACCCAGATATTATTTTTGTCGTTGACCGCACTTTGGCTATTGGGGGAGATGACTCAGCCAATTCAGATATTTTAAATAATGATTTGATTCAGGCAACGAATGCAGGTCAAAATAATAAAATCATTACCTTAACATCAGACCTTTGGTATTTGTCTGGTGGAGGTTTGGAATCAACCAAACTAATGATTGAAGAAGTTGCAGCATACGCAGGTAACTAAATCCTAATTGACCATAATCTCTCTAATACACATAGATAAGAGAAATTTTCTCAACCATAAAAAGCCTAAGAAAGTAACATTTCTAGGCTTTTTCGTTTTCTTCAACAGTTTGTGTTTTCGCAAGATAGACACCGATTAAAGTGATAACAATAGCTATGACTGATTGGAGATTTAGATTTTCTTGGAAAATCACCCAAGCGTAAAGTGCCGCAACAACAGGCTGTGATAGGGTGATTAAAGAAGATAGGCTGGCATTGACTTTACCGAGACAGTAAGCTAGTAACCCTTGCCCAAGAATTTGGGAGACGAGAGCCAAAGCCAAAAGTGGCAAAAGCTCTGCTATATTTTGTGGTAGGTAAAATCCTTCGGTCAAGAAAATCACAACAGCAAGCACTAACAGTGTTCCAAAGGCACTAAAAAACATAATCACGTTAGATTTGACGGTGTCGCGCAATTGATAAACGGTAATCATAAACATGGCGTAAAAAATAGAAGCGCCAAGACTAAGAGAATCACCGAGCAAACGGTCAGACGATAGACTGACTTTATTTGCCATAAGCACCAAAACACCGACCAAAGTTACCAAACCACCTAATAAAAATTTAGGAGTCATTTTTTCCTTGAAGAGAAAATAACTCACTGGGATAACCGTAAAAGGTGTTAAATTGACTAATAAATTGGCATTGGCAACGCTAGTGTAAGAAAAGGAACTGTTCCAAAAGGTCAAATCTCCTGCTAAGAACGCCCCTGCCAGAATAATGGTCATTATCTGTTTACGATTAAGCGCCTGCACATCTGATTTCTTGATAAAGGGCAGCAGCATCGGAATTGAAAATAAGACACGATAAAAGCCCGTATTGATTGGTGGGAGCGGGCTTAGTTTGACAAATATACCACCAGTAGCTAAAAAACAAATGGCTAAAAAGATTAGACAAATGTCTTTAATTGAATTACAACGATTTCTTTTCATGACATTTTCACCTCGCTCTAAATTGTAATAAATAAGTGGTATAATAAAAAGTACCAGTATTACAAAATTTTTAGGTGCCACTTTGGAGGAAATTGTGATTCATCTTAATCGAAAAAAGGGAAGTGCTCCCCTGTATCAACAAATTTATCAGCAAGTCAAATCGGATATTCTCTTGGGATACTTGTCACCAAATGAGAAAATTTTAGGCACACGAACATTGGCTAAAATGCTTGGTGTCAGTCGTAATACGGTTGACCGAGCCTATATGCAGCTGACTTTGGAAGGTTACATCGAAAGTCGCCAAAATGCGGGATTTTATGTCTTGAAATTGCCCAAGGCTTTTCAGTCAGAAAAAACGTTTACGGAAGAATTTTCAGATACGAAAAAACAAGCGACAGACGAGCATATTATCTATGATTTAACCAACAGCAGCCATACCAGTAATCTTTTTCCTAAGAAAGTGTGGAAGAAGCATTATCAAAATGCCATTGAGCAGTTAGATGAGGCAGAAAAATTATATACATTGCAGCCATTTCAAGGGGATTTTAGACTGAGAAAGGAAATCAGTCGTTATCTGGAGAGGATTCGTGGAGTGAGGTGCCAGCCGAGTCAGATTATCATTACCAGCGGTTTGCAACAATCGTTAGATTATATTTGTCAATTTTTAGGAGATACGCAAAAATCCGTTTTAATGGAAGAACCAAGCTATCCAAAGGCGCGAGAAATTTTCAAGAAAAATGCGTATCCTATCGTAACGGCAAAGGTTGATGAGAAAGGTTTAAATCTGGAGAACATTGACGAGAACGCAAGGATTGAAATGATTTACACCACACCCTCACACCAATTTCCTTTGGGCATGATTATGCCGATTTCCAGACGTCAGGAGCTTTTAGCTTTTGCTCAAGAAAAGGATTCGTTTATCATTGAAGATGATTACGATAGTGAGCTGCGTTACTACGAGCGACCAATACCTGCTCTGAAATCAATTGATTATCTTGACCGTGTCATTTATTTGGGCACTTTTTCAAAAATTCTGTCACCGTCATTTCGGATGAGCTATATCGTTTTGCCTGATCAATTTACAGAAACTTTCTTAGAAAAATTTCAGCTGTACAATAGCACGGTGAATCTTCTTAATCAAATTGCGCTGGCTAATATTTTATCAAGTGGTGATTATGACCGCTTGGTGCGCAAAATGAATCATGTTTTTAAGAAGCGTTACGAGGCATTCAAAAAGGAATTTGAACAGTTTCAGTCGCCGATAAAGCTTTCATCAAATGTCAGCGGTCAATATTTTTTGGTGACTTTTCCAGATAAAATCAATCAGTGTGATTTGATAAAACAAGCTGAAAACGAAGGGGTTCGTGTTTACGATACCATGCAATTCTGGCAAGAAAAGGCAGCTTGTCCGCAGGAAAGTCTTTTTCTTGGGTTTAGTAAAATTGATTTGGAAAATATCCCAGATTGTGTCAGTCGCCTTAGACGAGCTTGGGATTGACCGCAGCATTTCATTGAGGAATTCTTCCAAGCAGATTAAGAGACTGAAAGCGGCGATTTTGCTATACTATCCTTATATGTTATAAAAGGAGCTTTCGCATGAAATATATTGTCAATAACTCCCATAATCCTGCCTACAATGTGGCTTTGGAAGCTTACGCTTTTCGTGAATTGTTAGCTGAAGATGAGCTTTTCATTCTTTGGATTAATGAGCCAACGATTGTTATTGGTAAACACCAAAATGCTATCGAAGAAATTAACAAAACTTACACAGATGAACATGGTATTCATGTGGTTCGTCGCTTGTCAGGTGGCGGTGCGGTTTACCATGACCTCAATAATTTGAATTACACGATTATTTCTAATAAATCACAAGAAGGGGCTTTTGATTTTAAGACCTTTTCCCAACCTGTCATTGAAACGCTAGCTGATTTAGGGGTGACAGCGACTTTTACGGGACGTAATGACCTCGAAATTGACGGAAAGAAATTTTGTGGTAATGCGCAAGCCTATTATAAAGGACGAATGATGCACCATGGTTGTCTGTTATTTGACGTGGATATGACTGTTCTTGGAAATGCCCTGCAAGTTTCAAAAGATAAAATTGAATCCAAAGGGGTTAAATCTGTGCGTGCGCGTGTGACCAATATCTTAGATGAATTGCCAGAAAAAATGACTGTTGAAGCCTTTTCAAATCAATTGTTAAATAAAATGAAAGAATCTTATCCTGATATGACAGAATATGTCTTTTCTGATGATGAACTGAAAAATATTCAAGCCTTGGCTGACCAACAATTTGGCACTTGGGACTGGACTTACGGAGAAGCACCAGAATATACAATTAAACGCTCTGTTCGTTACCCAGCAGGAAAAATCACCACATATGCTAATGTTGAAAAATCAGTCATTAAAGGAATGAAACTTTACGGTGACTTCTTTGGCATCAAAGATGTGGCTGACATTGAACAAGCCCTAATCGGACTTCGCTACGAATACCCAGATGTCCTAGCCAAACTCCAAACAATTGATACCACCCAATACTTTACCAACATCACTCCACAAGAAATCGCCAAAGCAATCGTGGAGTGAGGGGATTAAACAAGTGAATAAAGGGTTGATTTTCTTTTGAAATGACATGAAACTTACACTAAAAGCACCTAACTGATGTAAGGTGCTTTTGTTGTTAACTATTTTAGTTTCATCGTATTATCCCAGACACTTTCTTGTGCAATTGTTGCCCCATCTGGTGTTTCGACATATAAATATGGAGTATCGCTATCTGAATAGTAATGATTCTCCTCAGCCCATTGCTTAAAGAAGCTGTATTTTAAATTTAACAGACTATCTACCAGCTGTTGGAGTTCGTTATCAGAATAGTATTTATATTCTTGTGGAACGATGACAGTCATAATTTCTTTGCTTACGTATCCTTCACTTACTTGGTCATTGCTGCCACTTGCATATAGTGTATTGTTTAATTGTTCTACATAATATTTTTGATAACTTTTGGCTCCTTCATCATCCAGATTAGACCAAGTGGCATATGATGAACTTGCTGTTGTACTGGATGTACTAGAACTTACACTAGATGAAGAGCTACTAGAATATGTAGAACTAGATGTTGAAGAAGTCTGACTTGTTGAAGTTGATGAAGCTTCGGTAACTTCTTCAGAATTTGAACTTGATGTGATAACGCTAGTTATGACAAGGACAACTAACAGACTAAGACCGATGATAATTGCAATCAGCTTATCATTTTTCTTTTCCAATTTGTAACTCCTTTTCAGCTTTTAACGTGGTTCAGTTTTTTGCACGTTTTCCTAATTTAGTCTAAGTAGTGCGTGTGTTTGGTAATCCATTGTTGCAATTTAATATTAAGCCAGAATGAGTAGATACCGATTGTAATGATAGTTAAAATGAGCCACTTAATCCAATTGCCAAAGAGTTGTGTGGCTGTTCCGTCAAAGGCTAGACGGTGTCCGTCAATAACAGTATGTTTGACTTTCCAGTTTATCATGATACAAATGCCCCAAGGTGCGCAGATTCCAAGGGTTAAAATGGTAATCAACCCAGCTAAAATGCTGTGCCCAACGTAACTTAATAAACCACCGTCAAAATAACTTTCTCGTTTCATCCTATCAATCTCCTTTGTATTAAATGATTGCTTTACGCAAAAACGTTATTAGTGTAGCATATTGAACACAGCTATGCAAGATGATATGAGTAAAAACAAACAAAAACCACCAAAATTTGCATTTTAGTGGTTATTATTTATGTTGAAAAGTGTTATTGTTTTTCGATTTCTTCACGCATTATTTTGAGAAATTGTTTGGTACTTGGGGATTGCGTGTTTTGTTTTTTCCAGAGAATTTGCAGGGTGTCGTGATTATTTTCAGCAAATGGAACAAAGGTTAAGTCGCTATCTGGATATGAGGTGTCGATAATGTTGCCAAGGCAAAGAGCGATTCCCACACCAGCTTTGACGAGAAGTGAAGCATTATAGAGCAGATTATAGGTTGCAACAATACGATAATCTCCTAAACCAGCCAATGCGCTAGGTTCTGTACTCGTTTGAGCAGAAGTGATAAGTGGGTAAGCCAGCGCATCGGCGAGGTTTGGCTTTTCAATCAGCGTCAACGGATGCCCTTTAGGCACCAAGGCTCCCCAGCGGTCACGATTGTCAAGGGCTAGGTGATTGTATTTTTTGATATCGTAACTACCAATGGTAATTCCCAAGTCATAAACGCCTTTATTTAAATGTTCGAGAATGTCATCTGCGTTACCACTGCGAATATGGACACGAATATCTGGATATTGTTCGGTTAGCGTTTTGATAGCACGGGCAACAATATCAAGCGACGGGCTTTCGGCGGCTCCGATGTAAATATCACCAGCAATGCTATCTGATTTTCGAATGTTATTTTCAGTTTTTTCAACCAATGCTAGAATTTCAATGGCACGGTTGTAAAGGTATTGCCCGTCATCGGTCAATTGAATTTCACGGCTGCCTCGGTGAAATAAAATCGTGTCTAATTCATCTTCTAATTCCTTAATTTGTCGTGAGAGTGTTGGTTGTGTCACGTGCAGAGCGTCAGCTGCATTGGAAATGCTTTTGGTCTGCACAATTGTGACAAAATAATTAAGCACACGAATATCCATAATGTCCTCTTTCTATGCTTTTTAGTTATATAAACTATATTATATAAGTATTTGTCATGGTTATTATATCGTGATAAAGTAGCTTTGTAAAATGAAGTGGTCAAATGATTTTAAAAAATAAACATTAATGCTTGACTTTGAGTGGACTCCAAGGTGTACACTGAATGGCGTTTCGGTCTTAAAAAAGACTTTGAAAAAATGGAGGGATAAGAATGACAGATATTAATCAAAAATTATTGACAGGAGAACGTGCCTGTTTTAAAGCAGAAAATGCGACCATTACCCAATCAGTATTTGCGGATGGCGAATCACCGTTAAAGGAAAGTCGTCATATTGTTTTGGAAAATGATATTTTCCGTTGGAAATACCCACTTTGGTATTCACGTGATGTCAAAGCACGAAAGATTCAGTTGCTTGACACAGCGCGTTCAGGTATCTGGTACACGCACCAAATCAACATTTCTGACAGTATCATTCAAGCACCTAAGACATTTCGTCGTAGCTCTGCCATTGTTCTGGAAAATGTCCAAATGCCAAATGCTCAAGAAAGTCTCTGGTCATGCGAGGACATTAAGTTGACTAATGTTAATATAACGGGTGATTATTTTGGCATGAATAGTAAGCATATCAAGGCGGATAATGTGACGATTACAGGAAATTATTGCTTTGACGGTGCTGAAAATGTTGAGATTTCAAATAGCACTTTGTTGTCAAAAGATGCTTTTTGGAATTGTAAACACGTGGTTGTGCGTGATTCGACAATCGTAGGCGAATATCTTGCTTGGAATTCAGAAGATATCACGTTTATCAATTGTACGATTGAAAGCAATCAGGGGCTTTGTTATATGAAACACGTGACTTTGGAGAATTGCCAGCTGATTAATTCGGATTTAGTATTTGAATACGTTGAGGATTTGCGGGCAGATATTCATTCTGACATTATTAGCATTAAAAATCCAATTTCTGGGAACATCACAGCAGATGCCATTGGTGAGATTATTTTTGACGACCCAGAAATCAATGCCAATCAAACAACCATTTCATTGAGAAAGGATGTGCTTGCGCGTGCCTAAGTATCATTTTGATAAAATTGTCAATCGTCGTAAAGTGAATTCCTATAAATGGGATGTTGGTGAGAATGAACTCCCAATGTGGGTTGCGGATATGGATTTTGATACGGCGCCAGAAATTAAAATTGCCCTGCAAAAGCGCATTGAGCAAGGCGCTCTTGGTTACAATACTGTGCCAGATTCTTTCTTTGAAGCCTATATTTCTTGGTGGCAAAACCGTCATGATTTCATACTTCAAAAAGATTGGTTGATGTTTTGCACGGGAGCTGTTCCTGCCATTTCATCAATTGTTCGTAAAATGACTAAGCCAAGTGATAAGGTGTTGCTTTTGACGCCTATTTATAATATTTTTTACAATTCTATTTTGAACAATGGACGAGAAGTGTTGGAAAGCCCTTTGGTCTATAAGGACGGAAATTATCAGCTTGATTATGATGATTTGGAAAATAAGCTAGTGCAATCCGAGACGACGTTGATGATTTTTTGCAATCCTCACAATCCGACAGGTTATGTTTGGACAAAGGCAGAGCTTGAGAAAATTGGTCAGCTTTGTTTGAAACATGATGTCCTTATTTTATCAGACGAAGTGCATTGTGATTTGACACATCCTGATAGCTATTATACGCCGTTTGCATCGGTATCAGAAGAAATCGCAAATATCACTATGACTTGCTTAGCGCCGTCAAAAGCTTTTAATATTGCTGGTTTGCAAACGTCGGTAATTTCTGTGCCAAATGAAGCCCTTCGTAAACGCGTCAATCGTGGCATCAATACGGACGAAGTGGCTGAGCCAAATTCTTTTGCCATTCAAGCAACAGAAGCAGCTTTCAATGAAGCAGGGCAATGGTTAGATGAGCTTAACGAGTACTTGGCAAAAAATCGTGCTTACTTGATTGAGCAAGTGACGACAGCTTTTCCAAAAATCAAAATCGTTCCAGCAAAGGCGACTTATCTTGCTTGGCTTGACTGCTCTGCTATTTCACAAAATACAACAGCATTATGTGCCTTTATTCGTCAAAAAACAGGTTTAATCCTATCTGACGGTGACATTTTTGGTGGCAATGGTAAACTTTTCATCAGGTGGAATTATGCTTGTCCGCTTGAAGTGTTAGTTGACGGTGTTGAACGTTTTAAAAAAGCGGTCAAAGAGTACAAGGAGTAATAAATGAAAAAATTGGGGTGTTTTATCTTAGTTATGATGTTTTTGGGTTTGTCTGCTTGTAGTAGTGTACAAGATAATCAGCAGAGTGAGCAAACGCAAACAACAACGACAAGTAAAACAGAGGAAGAAAAAATGGTAACAGCTACGGTTAATGGAGAGACATTTACAATCACGTTAAATCAGTCACAAGCAGCGCAGGAATTTTTAAATCTTTTGCCCCTAACACTTGATATGCGAGATGTAAACGGTAATGAAAAATATGCGGTGCTCAACCAAACATTTACAAACGATGATAAAAAAGCAGGAACGATTCACGCTGGTGATTTGAAATTATGGTCTGGCGACGGTTTGGTTCTTTTCTATGATGATTTTCCCTCATCTTACCAATATACAGACTTAGGAACGATGTCAGATAGTCAAGGCTTGGCAGAAGCTCTTGGGTCTGGGGACGTTACTATTACCTTTGAGGTCGTCGAGTGATGCGCCCAATAACAGTAACCATTGCAGAAGAAATATTTGAGCTTTCCTTAGAAAATAATGCTAGCGCGCAAGCTTTTTCTGAACTTTTGCCACTTGAATTGGAAATGGTTGATGTGAATGGCAATGAGAAATTTTATTTACTAGCTGACCACCTACCAAGTCAAGAACGCTGTTCTTGTTTGATAAAAGCAGGTGATTTATTACTATGTCAGACAAATGAATTAACCTTTTTCTATGATGATAGTAAAACCTGCTTTAAATACACTTATCTAGGACACGTTAAAGACAGCCAGAATTTCAGAAAAGCCATGACAGGCAAAATAATTACCGTTATTTTTGAGGAAAAGTAAAGTAACTTTGACCATTTCGTGAAATCGCCGCCCATTTTTGCTATAATGTTTGAAAAAAGAAATGATGGGGTGGCAACCTATGACAAAAATGAGACGTCGTGACCGTGAAGTGACTGACTTGACAGAAATCAAAGCTATTGTTGAGAAAAATATGATTTTGCATTTAGGGCTTTTTGATGAGGAATTTCCTTACGTTGTCCCTTTGCATTATGGTTATGAATACCGTGAAGAAACTGACCAGTTTATTTTTTACACACACGGTGCGAGACAAGGGCATAAAATTGATTTAATCCACCAAAATCCCAATGTTTGTGTTCAGATTGAGGGAGAAGCGGTGCCCGATTACGACTATGACGTGCCTTGTAAATACGGTGCTTTCTTTAGTTCGTTTATCGGACGTGGAAAAGCAGAGCTTCTCGAAGATTCAGAGCAAAAAGCCTACGCCCTTAATCTACTCATGCAGCACCAAGCTGGCAAAACATTTGAATTCACCGAAAAAATGACAAAACCAGTCGGCGTGATTAAGATTGTGATTGACCAATATTCCGCCAAAGCTAAGACAATGATGCCTAAAGAATAATAGAAAAACAACTAATCTAAAGCAGATTGGTTGTTTTTTTGTTAATAAAGATAAAAAATTGAAAAATTCCCTTGACTTGGAGCTAACTCAAAGGTGTAAAGTAATAGATGACGTTAGAAAGAGGAGGAAATTATGGAAAGTGACGTAGTCGCAACACAGCAAAAAACGTATTTTTTTGGTAATCGTGATTTGGCTAAATTGTTTATTCCTTTGATTATTGAACAAGGATTGGAATATCTGGTGGGCTTAATCGCCTCGATTTTAGTTTCAAGAGCTGGTGAAGCAGCGGTGTCGGGTGTTTCTCTTGTGGAGTTTCTCATGGCGCTCTTTATCAGTATTTTTGCTGCTTTTGCAACTGGTGGCGGTATTGTTGCAGGTCAATACTTAGGTGACCGTGATGGTAAAAATGCTAATAAAGCTGTCAATCAATTAGCGAAATTTACCCTTATCTTTAGTATCGTGATTACGGTTTTTATTTTTGCCATTAAACCGTTAATTTTAAATCATTTGTTTGGCTCAATTACGCCAGCAGTTCATGCCCAAGCCAATCGGTATTTTAATATCGTTGCCTTATCGACACCATTTATTGCCATGTATAATTGTGGCGCAGCGATTTTTAGAACCTTAAACAAATCACGCTTGCCGATGAATATTATGTTGGTCATGAATGGCTTGAATATTTTAATGGGGATTAGTTTGACTTATGGTCTCGGTTGGGGTGTCGAAGGTGTTGCTGTGCCGATTTTGCTATCACGTGTTGGTGCCATGGTGCTAGTTCTTTGGTTTGCACATCACTTGACATCTGAATTAACTTTGGGAAACTTTTTGCGTGAAAAAGTTGACTGGCAGATGATTAAAAAAGTTCTTGGTATTGGACTACCATTTGGGTTTGAAAATGGCATGTTCTTTCTTGGTCGCTTGATTGTGTTATCAATTGTGTCTTTATTTGGAACAGCGGCGATAGCGGCTAATTCGGTTGGTGGAACGATTATCATGTTCCAAGCGCTTCCAGGAATTTCTATCGTGCTAGGTTTAGCAGTTATCATTTCAAAATGCGTTGGTGCTGGGGATTATGAGCAAGCAGAGTACTATAAGCGTAAGGTTAGCCGAATTATTCATTTGGCAAATGGGGTGATTTCTTTGCTCATTATTGCTGCAATGCCATTATTGATGAAAATCTATGATTTGTCTGCGCAAGCAACGCAGTATGTTTGGATTATTGTCCTTGCACACGGTATTCTTGTTAGTATTTTTTGGAATTCTGGCTATGTGTTACCTGTTGTTTTTCGTAGTGCTGGGGATGCCAATTTTCCAATGGTAGTTAGCACGTTATCAATGCTATTAGCGCGTGTGGTATTTGCCTACATTTTTTCTGTTACGCTTGGTATGGGAATGCTAGGAACGTGGGCAGCTATGTTTTTAGATTGGTTTATCAAAGGAATCATCTATGAAATTCGCTACCGAAAAGGAACATGGAAAAATTACAAGTTAGTCTAGGAAAAACAAAATAATTTAAAAAAATTTTTGAAAAAACCTTGACTTGGAGTTAACTTAAAGGTGTAAAGTATAAGTCGTTGTAGAAAGGAAGAGAAAATGAAGAAACCTTATATCGTTTGTCATATGATGACCTCATTGGACGGTCGAATTGATTGTACAATGACCTCAAAAATTAAAGGTGTGGAGGCTTACTATGATAGTTTAGCTAAACTTGACGCGCCATCAACACTAAGTGGTAAAGTAACAGGCATGCTTGAAATGGCAGAATATGGTGAGTTCCATGCGACGAATGCAAGACCGCTTGGAAAAGAAGATTTTTCAAAGAAAGTGTCGGCAGAAGGCTATGAAATTATCGTTGATACAAAGGGAACATTGCTTTGGCGAGATGATTCGAGCTATGAGAAGCCTCACCTTATCATCACTAGTGAAGCTGTCTCAACAGACTATTTGGATTATTTAGACAGCAAACACATTTCCTGGATTGCCTGCGGTAAGGAGAAAATCAATCTTGCACGTGCCATGGAAATTTTGACTGAAGAATTTGCCGTTTCACGTTTAGCGGTTGTTGGTGGCGGACACATCAATGCGGGATTCTTGCAGGCAGGGCTTTTAGACGAGATTAGCCTTCTTATCGGTCTTGGAATTGACGGTAGAGAAGGCATGGCAAGTGTCTTTGACGGCTTTTCTATGGAAACCGAACCAACAGCGGTTACTTTAAAAGAGGTAAAAACCTATCCAGACGGTGCCATTTGGCTCCGCTACACGCCCGAAAATTAACAATCAAACCTTGTATTCTAGCAAGGAAATTTTAGAAGAAAAACATGCCTTTTAAGCATAATATCTATAAAATATAAGTATTTGTAATATCTGATAACCTTTGTTATCATAACTTTAGAATAAAGAGAGGAAAAAAGAACATGACTGAACAATTACATTTAACCCAAGAATGGGACAAAGCTTTTCCAAAAAGTGATAAGGTTGACCACAAAAAAGTGACTTTCCATAACCACTTTGGAATTACTTTAGTTGCTGATATGTACACTCCGAAAAATGCTTCAGGCAAATTGCCAGCCCTTGCTGTTTCAGGACCTTTTGGAGCTGTGAAAGAACAATCTTCAGGGCTCTATGCTCAAGAAATGGCAGAACGCGGGTTCTTGACAATTGCATTTGACCCATCTTACACAGGAGAATCAGCTGGTTTCCCACGTTATATGCAATCACCTGATGTGAATACAGAAGATTTTCAAGCAGCAGTTGATTACCTTTCAACACTTGAAAATGTTGACGTAGATAAAATCGGTATTATCGGTATCTGTGGTTGGGGTGGCATTGCGCTTAATGCAGCGGCTATTGATCCACGTATCAAAGTAACAGTTGTTTCAACAATGTACGATATGTCTCGTGTGACTGGAAATGGTTATTTTGATGCGTCAGATAATGAGGAATCACGTTACCAAATGCGCTTAGCGCTTGCTAACCAACGTACAGAAGATTACAAGAATGATAGCTACAAATTAGCTAGTGGTGTGGTTGATCCATTGCCAGAAGATGCACCACAATTTGTCAAAGATTATTATGCTTATTACAAACAACCACGTGGTTACCATGCTCGTAGTCTTAATTCAAACAACGGTTGGGCAATTCAATCAAACACAAGTTTCTTAAACACACGTTTCCTTTATTACACTAATGAAATCCGTAATGCTGTTTTGCTTGTTCATGGCGATAAAGCACATTCATACTATATGGGAAAAGATGCTTTTGAAAAATTGACAGGCGACAACAAGAAAATGATTTCTGTTGCAGGTGCTAGTCATTGCGACCTTTACGACCAAAAAGACATTATTCCATTTGATGATATTGAAAACTTCATCAACGAAAACTTATCAAAATAATCTATCCTAAAATTTAACAAAACTTCCTACTTTCTTTGCACATAAAAGGGTTCCGTTACGTTTAACGGAACCCTTTTTAATTATGCTTGTTTAGTGTTTGGTTTAGTCATAGAATGATGTTTTGAAAAATTCTGTGGTTGGTGAGTTAAACTAAGCAATGAAAAATGATTTGTTTTGTTGTGTTTTTGATTTGTCAATTGATGACGGTTTAGAACAAGGTTTTGGCGAGAAGTTGCTGCTTGTCTGAAAAATACTTGTTGGGTCATTCTTGTTTGCATTTGTGGGAAATACGTTCTAGCTACTGGTTGTTGATTGTGATGAGAAACAAAGAAATCGTTGGCTGGTGCAGTCGGTGCTTTGCTAGTCTCTTCATTTGTTTCTTCAGAAGTTGTGTCATCTGTTGTAGTTTGCTCACTTGAATCAGAATCAGCTTCGTCTGATGTAGTCTGTTCACTAGTTTCAGAATCTGTTTCGTCTGCCGTTTCTGTGTCTGTGGTGTCAGCTTCATTTTCAGTATCATCAGTCGTTGTTTCATCAGATGAATTTTCGGTGTCAGAGGTCGTTTCTTCATTTTCTACCGTATTGTCAGTCGTTTCTGTTTCAGCATCAGAGGTCTCATCTTCGGTAGTCTCAGTTGCATTGTCCGTGTCAGTTGTTGGGAAATCAGGTGGTGTCATACCATCTGTTGGGAATGTTTCGTCGCTGTTTGGAAAATTACCATCAGAAAAGTCAGGCATTTCGCCAGAAAAATCACCGCCAGGCATTGGTCCGCCAGGACCGAATTGACTTTCAGTTGTTTCTGTGGTTGCTGTTGCTGTGGCTTGGTTACCGCTTGAAACGGTAATTGTATAAGTTTCACCGTCAACTAAATCAGCTGCGCTAAAGACGACATTTCCAAAATCAGCTGCGGCAGTCGTAGAAGCGATGACGTTTCCTGAACTATCAGTTACCGTAATTGTATCGCCAGCACTACCACTCACATTTGCCATAATATAAGCTTGCGTTGAGCCTGTGTCAAATGCTTGTGCCATACCTTGATTTCCAATTGCCCAGACAGTTCCACCTGTGATAATACCTGTGTTGTCATAATCAAGAGCAGCATTGTCAACACTTGTTAAACAGAACCGCTAGAAATTGTCAGATAGCCATTGCTATCTAGCCCATCACCGTCCGCAATAACATAAACAGTTGCCCCAGCGATATTAATGGCGACATCATTTTCAATATCATCTGTTGAATTGGTTAGATTTGTCAAATCAGCCTTTTCTTTTGTTGTCCACTCAGTCGCATTAATGCCATCATCACCAGCACTAATGGTAATTGTACCGCCAGTTAAATTAATGTAGCGCCCTTCAATGCCTTCGTCGCCAGAAGTGATTGTCACAACAGAAGTTCCTTCAATGGTAACTTGGTCGGTTGCGGTAATGCCTTTATCCGTTGATGTGATAGTGACTGTTGAATCAGAAATCGTTAAATCACCAGAATTGACATCGGTGTCATCTTCGATTTGAATCCCGTCATCTTCAGCAGAAATCACGATAGCAGAGTTTGTAATGGTAACGGCACTAGTGGCGTGAATACCATCGCTTGTTGTTGATGTGAGATTGAGATTAGCATCAGAAATGATAATACTACCAGCTTTCAAAGCGTGTTTGGCAGAGCTTGAGACGGTCAAAGTGCTACTATTTTTACTAGAAATACGAAGAACACCTTCGGCAGCGATAGCAGTTGTCAAATCGGAAGAAATGCTACTATCGGACAGCACGATAATGTTGAGGTCACCGCTAGAAGAGATAGAACTGTTTGTTAATGTGGTGTTGTCCAAGTTAAGTGTTACGGCATCAGTAACACTAGAATCTACTGTAATTGTATAGCCGTCACCATTACCTGTAATGGTATATGTTCCTGCGCTAGTAATCGTAATG
Source organism: Streptococcus gallolyticus subsp. gallolyticus DSM 16831 (assembly GCF_002000985.1). NCBI lineage: Bacteria > Bacillati > Bacillota > Bacilli > Lactobacillales > Streptococcaceae > Streptococcus > Streptococcus gallolyticus. Next base: position 983,955 of record NZ_CP018822.1, read on the forward strand.
ACAGAACCAGAGATTGTTATACCGTCGGAGTCACTAGTAGCTGTGTCGTTATCAATAGAAATGGTTGCGACACTTGTATCGTCAGCAGTGGTCGTTTCAGTATCTGTTGAAGTAGCGACATCTGTGGCTGTGCTATCGTCATCAGTTGTATTTTCGTTATTATCTGATTCGCTGCCATCACCGTCAGTTGCCTCTGTGCTGTCTGAAGCACTTGTGTCGCTGGTAGCGTCAGCTTGTGTTTCTTGTTCGGTTGAAGTGTCGTTTTCGTCTGACTCGGTTACACTAGTTGCCGTATCAGCCTTGTCAGAATCGGTACTTTCGCTTGTTGCTTCAGTTGTATCAGCTTCATCAGCAATAGCAGTGCTTTCTGTCTCACTTGTTGCTTCATTTGAAGTCGTCGATTCAGAGGTTGCTTGTTCGCTAGAATCATCGCTAGTTGAACTATCGGTAGTAGCCACAAGGTCATTTGCCGTCGCAGCTGTTGTTTCATCGGCAGAAACGGTTCCAGCAGAAGCAAAGAGCGCAATAGCACCAACAAGGATGATTCCTGAAACTAAACCGTGTTTAGATTTTCGTTTCACTTCGTGCCCTTTTGCTTGTCCAATAGCAGAGCGATTTAAAAGATGTCGTTTGTTCATAAATAAGAACTTCCTCTCTTTATAGAATACCCTTTCATTTTATAAAGCATTACTTAAGCATTTCTAAAATGTCATATGACAGTTTGGTATGTAATATTAATAATAAATGACAAAAATCTCCTAAAATACGATTAAATTGGATTAAAAAACGCCCTAAAGGCGTCAGAATAAAAATTTATGAGGAAGCTCCAAATTTTAAAAATATTCACTGAGAAATACGTAAACAAATAAAGCTAAGCACTTTGTCTTAGCTTTATTTTCAAAACTGATTTTAAGTCGTTTTACAGTCAAAGAAGTTGTAAATGTATTCGATAATTGCAAGGATAACAAAACCAATTGCAACCAATCCAAGTGTGCCTGAGGCACTTGTTTGCCCAAAGATACCAGCAATGGCATTTACCATTGGTGCGGCAAAAGCAGCACCGAGATTGATTCCCATAAGAATGACCGATGTGGTTAAGGTACCACCATTTTTAGGACCGACTTGTGCCACGCGAAGAAAAGCTTGTGGGAACACCCAACCAAAGAATAAACCAGCAATGATAACGCCTGTTGTTACCAAAGCAACGTTTGTCGCTGTGGCTACCAAGTAGAAACCAAATGCAATACCAGTATAGGCAACTGGTAAAATAAAGTTACCAATTAATTTTGAAACTGGTGCGTAAAGAAGGGCTGCTACCATGGAAGACAAACCAAGTAAAGCAAGAATTGATGACGCAGCAGACGGAGAGAATAATCCTGTTTCTTGTCCGAGCACTGCCATTTTGATCGTCATCATGAGAAACATAGCAAAAGTAACCATGAAAAGAAGAGCAAGTAAGAGAATATGACCACTCACAGCATCTTTAAAGCTATTCTTAGGCATTTCCACATCATCAGCTTTTTTATCATCAGGAATGGTTACAAATAGCCAAATAAGAATTAATGGAATAAGACCAACAAAGAAACCAGTAAAGGCAGTTCGCCAACCGCTGATAATTAAGGCTGAAAGGAGAAAAACAAAAGCGGCATTTCCTAGATTTTGTGCGGTATTTTGCAAACCGAGCATTCCTTTTAACTGCTGACCATCGTAAAATTGATACATCAAACTGACAGAATAAGGATTAAATAGCCCAATCCCTAGTCCCATTAATAAACGTGCGGCAATAATGATTGGAAAACTAGAGACAACTGCAGGAAGAACACCACCGATGATGTAAAGTGACAATCCAAACAAAATAGTCCGTTTAATTCCAAATTTATTTCCAATAGCTTCTGTAAATAAAATCAAAACCAGAACGCTAAAATTTGGCAATGTTGAAATCAATTCAATCGTTGATTGTGAGACATTTGGGAATTGCTCTGCAAGCTGTGTGTTAGCAATTGAAATAGAGGGAGCTGTCTGTGCCAAAAGTGATAGAGATAAGAGTGAGGCTTTGAAAAGCCAAGAAGAAGCATTGACTGTTTTTTGTGACATGGGGATAACCTCCGTCTGATTAATTAAAAATTAGTTATTTTCTGTAATATCTTTAACAGCAGCCAAACCAGCTAAACGACCAGAGGTCCATGAGAATCCTGAAGCCAGTCCTTCATAAGCTGGGTAATTGCGAGGGGCATAATAACCACCAGCATTGGCACCACCAGTATAAAGACCAGGAATAGCTTTCATATGAACATCAAGCACACGGAGATCTTTGTCAACTCGAACGCCACCGACCGTGCCTAGGTAAACAACTTGTCCAATAAAAGCATAGTAAGGTCCGTTTTCAACGGCATATTTCAAAGAATCAACTGATTTGCTAAATTGTTTATCATTTTGTGAATGGATTGCGGTATTATATTCAGCGATAGTCAGTTTAAAGGCGGCAACATCGAATCCTGCATTTTGGGCTAATTCCTCAATGGTATCTCCTTTAAATGCGATTCCTTGTTGGACTGCCTCATCAGCAAGAGCAACGAAATCCCCCTTGGCATCGGAAGCGCCAGGACCAGACTTAGAAATTAAAAGTTGTGGCTGCTTGGTGTAACTGTCAAGCGTTGCTTTATCCATGACATAGAAATATTTTGAGCCGACCCCATAAGCAGCATTTGACCATTGTACGGTATCATAAACCACATCCTCATTTGTAAAACGAGAACCGTTTGGGTCAACCCATAGAAGTGGAGATAACAGTAATTGTGTTAATGGAGAATCATTAAAGCCAGCTAATTGTTTTCCTTTAGTATCTTGACTGACAACGGATTCTGCCATTTGTGCGGCATGAATCAGAGCAGCGCCATCAATATTTACCGCACCTGCATTTTCCATGGCTGACAGACCTTCACCAAAATTCGGAACGCCAAGAGAGCGCAAATTAACTGTTCGCATGACTTTAGCGACACGACGTTTATCCGCACCAAAACCACCAGTTGTGATAATGCTAGCTTTAGCATGGACAATAATTTCTTCTCCATTTTCATCAACTGCTGTTAAACCTGTAACACGACCAGAAGTGTCTTGGAGCAATTCTTTCATGGTAACACCAAAGATAAATTGTGCTCCTTCAGCTTCAATAGATTTTTGAACGGCTGGGAAAGTACGATTTTTATCCATATACATATGGTAAGAACCACCACGATATTTATTATTACGGTGAGCAAATTGTGTCGTATTTTCCACAGGATTCAGTTGAATTTCCATACCAAGCTGTTTGAGTTCCTCAAGAGTTTCTTTAGCGTGCTCAACCACATTTTTTAAAAGTGCCCCATTTGAAAGGTAATGGTTATGCTCTTGCAATTGGTCGATAGCTTCCTGCGTGGTTAGTTGATAGCCAAGCGCTTTTTGTTCATCCGTTCCAACCGCAAAGAAGCCAGAAGAAATTTTAGTATTGCCACCGACTTGTGCTAGTTTTTCAAGAACGAGAACACTAAGACCGTTTTGAGCAGCAGCATGAGCGGCAGACAATCCAGCTCCGCCTGCACCAGCAACCACGACATCAACAGTATATTCTTTAACCATATGAAATTCCTCGCTTTGTTTTTTGTGCTATAATTATAAGTGAAAAAAATCACGTTTGTAAGCCCTTTAAATATCTTATAATATGACTTAAAATAACTTTTACGAGGAAAATGATGCTAAAAAAGATATATAATTGTCAGGAATATATGCTCAATGAGCCGATGTTACCGCAAGAGAAAGAGCGAAAGCATCTCTATATTTTGGAAAGTTTGTCACAAGTTAGGGTAAATACTCCCAAAGGTGACATGACGATGCAGCCTTATGATGTTTTGGTGGGGCAAAGTTTAATGGGATTTCATTTAAACTCTCATGACCGCAACCCATTGTTATTACGGCTTTATTCGATTGAATTTGACTTACCGTCACCGCTTAATCGATACACAGTGGGGGATAATCCGCTTATCCATGATTTAATGAATGAAAACAAATCGAGCAAGGCTTATATTCTATTTACCCACTTAACCGCTAAAATTTGTCATGCTTATTTAGATGCAATTGAGCAGCTAGAACAGCTAGCGCAGGATGATGATAAATATGTTCATTTTCAAAAGCAGAAAATAGCAGGGCTATTGTTTACCGAATTGTTGCGTGACCATGAGAATAAGGTATCCAAATCAGGGTCACAATTTCCAAGTGCTCAAGTCAAATATGCGAGTCAAGAAACACAATCTGGTATGATTATGCAATATGTGACGGAAAATATCCAAACCGTCACGTTAAAGGAGACAGCAGCTCATTTTTCTTACCAGCCCAATTATTTTTCACGCCTTTGCCAAAATCTTTTTGGGGTGACCTTTAACGAACTAAAAACGCATATAAAATTAGAATTAGCCAAAGAACAACTGCGTCTGACGACGAAAAGTTTGGATGAAATTAGTCAAGAACTGGGCTATAAAGCTATTTCTAATTTTCATCGTAATTTTAAAGCACAGACAGGTTTGACTCCACGAGAATACCGTCAAGAAAGCCGTTTACCAAATTTTGAGGACTAAATTAGTTATTGAAATAACTTAAAAAGCTATCTAAAGTCATATTTTTAGATAGTTTTTTTCTGTTCTAGAAAAAGCGTTTTCAGGTATAATGAAATTGTTATACAAATCACAACGGCTAATGAGATTTAGTTGATAAGGCTTGAAAACGGAAAAACTTTGTTTGCCATGCCAAAAGCCACTTTTTTTAAGCTGATGATTTTTTCAAGTAAGAAGGTAAAAGGAGACGACTATGACAAGATTAATAGCCCTTGTTGGAACAAATTCTGACAAGTCAACCAATCGTCAATTGTTGAGCTATATTGCCAAACATTTTGCGGATAAAGCTGATATTGAACTTATGGAAATTAAGGATATTCCACTTTTTAACAAAGGGTTGATGCATTCTATTCCGACTAGTGTTCAAGAAAAAGAGGCAAAAATTGCAGCAGCGGACGGTGTTATCATTGCCACGCCAGAGTATGACCACTCTATTCCAGCGGCTTTGCAAAATGCTCTGGAATGGTTTTCGGTAGGGCAACATCCATTTGTTGACAAGCCAGTCATGATTGTAGGAGTATCTTATGGCACGCTAGGTTCTTCACGTGCTCAAGCTCAGCTTCGTCAAATCTTAGATGCCCCAGAATTACGTGCTTATATTATGCCAAGCTCGGAATATCATCTGGCACATTCTTTGCAAGCATTTGATGAAAGCGGTGCGTTGAAAGATTCTGAGCAAATAAGACGTTTAGAAGCCTTGTTTACAGATTTTCTAGTGTTTATCAAAATCACAAGTCAACTGACAGAAACACATGCGCAGCACCAAAAAGAAGTTGAAGCTTTTTCATGGGAAGAATTGGAGCAGTAAGAGAGGAGAATTTTAACATGAAAATCGTTGGAATCGTAGGGTCTAATGCACCTTTTTCACATAATCGTCTCTTGTTGCAGTATATCGGTTATAAGTTTTGGCAGCTTTTTGATTTAGAAATTTTAGAGATTACAGATGTGCCACTTTTTAACCAATCAGATGACCAAACAGATAATCCTGTTATTCAAAATTTGGCTCATAAAATTGCAGCAGCAGACGGCGTTATCATCGCGACACCTGAACATAATCATACCACAAGTGCAGCTTTAAAAAGCACGATTGAATGGCTTTCCTACCAAATTCATCCCTTTGATGGCAAACCAGTTATGATTGTAGGAGCCTCTTATTATCAACAAGGGTCATCACGGGCACAGTTACACCTTCGTCAAATTCTTGATTCCCCAGGTGTTAATGCCATGGTTTTACCAGGAAATGAGTTTCTCCTTGGAAATGCTAAAGAAGCCTTTGACAGTCATTATCATTTGAAAAATGAAGCAACAATCAATTTCTTAGGAACTTGTTTAGAAAATTTTGTGAAGTATGTTGGTTTGGTAAACGGACTGAATGCCCCAAACGAAGAAATTCTCAAACCTGCTGGAGCTAACGAAAGTACACCAGTATCTACGGATGCTAATTCAGGTGCTTCAGCTAGTTGGAATGCGAGTGTAGCCCCAGTAGCCAAGCCTATCACCTCTAACTCAACATCCCCATTTGATAAAACACTAGACGACATCTTTGGTCCTGATTTAGGCATTGAAGGAAAAGATATTTTAGATACAGTAGCTTTAGATTAAAAACAAAAACGCCTTTATGGCGTTTTTTTGATTAATTAAGCAATTGCTGATAAAGATTTAATTCCTCGTCCTCGTCAACGTTAAAGATAATTTTATTAACAAATTGGCTGTGTTCTAAAAAGTCTTTTGTGGTTTGAATGGCAATTCTTGCCGCATTTTCATTAATAAAATGAACTTCATCATCTGTTGCAAGAGATGATAGAGCAACAGATTCAAGATGATTTTTTTCTGCCAACGTTAGACAAGATAAATAACTTTTAGCAAGTAAATCTTCATCAATTGGCGTCAAATGTTCGTTGATAGCAGGGCTAACGGTGTGAAGCACAAATTTGGCAGGCAAGTTATAAGCTGGCGTAATTTTTGCCGTTCCAGTTGGTTCATCATGACCTTGTTCTTGCATGAGTTTGTAGCAATCCAGACGAAGTTGCACACCAGCATAGGTATGAATAGCATTGTCAGCGCAGTCATGAAGCGGTTGGAAACAACCAAGCATACGGCGATTAGCAGCATTGACAATGGCATCCACCTTGAGACGCGTAATATCACCTTTCCAAACATAAAGGCGGTCGTCTGTCGGAATGGGTTGCAGATGATTCAAGAAAACAACGACACGCTCTGCTTTTTTGAGTTGTAGATAGTTGTTTTGCATATCCAAAAAGCTGCTTGAAACCGCCATTGGTGGACGAACATTAAGAAGAGCACGTAATAATGTTTCCTGACCAGCTAAGTCACTAGGGACATCAATTGCTCTAAATTGTGGATTTTCCTTAATCAGGTAATCTAGAAGGTAGGTCACCATTTCTTTTTTTGTCATATGGTCTCCTTAGCATAATAAAATCGCTTTCCTAAGCATAAGTATATCACCTTTTTAAGGAATTAGCATTAAGAAAAATGAAAAAATCTGAAAATGACAAATGGAAATCTGTGCAGCAGTAACGAATTCCTATTTTTTGATAATCAATTCCAATGCTTTTTGTAATTTTTCTTCTTGTTTTTCTTTATCCTCAACTGGATTTTCGATGATTTGATTGATTTTGTTGCTAATAACGATACCCATGGTACGGTTAATACTAGAACGAACAGCAGTTAATTGTGTCACGATATCGATACATTCTTTATCGTCCTCAATCATTTTTTGAATCCCACGCAGTTGCCCCTCGGCACGTTTTAAACGATTAATGATGTCTTTGTTATCTGTTGCCATAAGCCCTCCTTTGACTGCTATTATACCGATATGGGGTATTATTTGTCAAACCCAAGACATTATCGTTGACAGTAAATTGTAGGATGTGATATTATCAAAATATACCCATAGGGGTATTTATCGATAGAGAGGAGACAAGGTTATTTTTCTAAAAAAATTATTTTCATCATCGATAAAAAATATTGATGTTACGGAACTTCAACGACTTTTAGATAAAGATATTGTGTTATTAGACGTTCGAACAGCTCAAGAATACGCTAGGGGGCATATTAAAGGAGCTCGGTCATATCCTTTAGACCGTTTGAATACCTATCAGGGTACCAAAGATAAGCCAATTTATCTTATTTGTCATTCTGGAGCTCGCAGCAAACGTGGCGCAAAATTATTACAACAAAAAGGCTATGAAGCCATTTCGGTTAAAGGCGGTATGATGGCTTGGCATAGAAAAATTATCGGAGGAAATAAATGACTAAAATTTTAATTGTTGGTGGTGTCGCAGGTGGGATGTCAGCAGCGACTCGTTTACGTCGCTTAATGGAGAACGCTGAAATCATTGTATTTGACAAAGGACCTTACGTTTCATTTGCCAACTGTGGGCTTCCATTTCACGTTTCTGGGGAAATAGCAGAGCGTGAAAGTCTTATCGTACAGACACCAGAACGTTTGAAAGCACGATTTGCTATTGACGTTCGACCAGAATCAGAAGTGGTGGCAGTTGATACGGATAAGAAAACCATCACAGTTCGCCATGCGGATAAAGTCTATACAGAATCATACGACAAACTGATTTTGTCACCAGGTGCCAAACCAGTTGTTCCTCAAATGGAAGGGCTAGATAGTGCTGATAACGTGTTTGTGCTTCGCAATATTCCTGACTTGGATAAGATTCTGAATGCATTAAACGACACCAAAGCTAAACGTGCCACTGTTATTGGTGCTGGATTTATCGGACTTGAAATGGCAGAAAATTTGGCTAAAAAAGGCTTGCAAGTGACAATCGTTGAAAAGGCACCGCATGTTTTGCCACCGTTAGATGAAGAAATGGCAGCTTTTGTTAAGGATGAATTGACACGAAACGGCATAACGGTTTACACTAATCAATCTGCCAAAGCTTTCAAGGATAATGGAAAAGTTATCATTCTTGAAGATGGTAGTGAGCTACTATCTGATATTACTATCATGTCAGTTGGGGTTCAACCAGAATCAAATTTAGCCAAAGAAGCAGGTCTTAAACTTGGTATGCGTGGGGGGATTCTTGTTAATGAGTATTATCAAACCAGCAATCCAGATATTTACGCTGTTGGAGATGCCATTATTGTCAAGCAAGAAATCACTGGTCAAGATGCGCTTATTTCTCTAGCTAGCCCAGCAAACCGTCAAGGTCGCCAAGTTGCGGATAATATCGCTGGCATCGCTCGTCAAAATAAAGGAAGTATTGGAACAGCTATTGTTCGTGTCTTTGATTTGGCAGCTGCTTCAACAGGTTTGAGTGAACGCATAGCTCGCCAACAGTTTGAAGATGTTGCTGTTATTCATACGACATCAAAAGACCATGCTAGTTATTATCCCAATGCTAGCGACATCGTTTTGAAATTGATTTTTAATCAGAAAACGGGTGCTATTTATGGAGCACAAGCTGTTGGGCAAAAAGGCGTTGATAAGCGTATCGATATTCTAGCAACAGCGATAAAAGCAGGTCTGACGGTAGCTGATTTACCAGAATTGGAATTCACTTACGCACCGCCATTTGGCTCAGCTAAAGACCCAGTAAATATGACAGGATATGCTGCGCTTAACATTATGGAAGGCATTAGTGAAAATGTTCAATGGTATGCTTTATCAGATGAATTAGCCAAAGGAAAAATCTTGCTTGATGTTCGTACGAGAGAAGAAGTTTCACGCGGTCATTTTGCAAATAGTATTAACATACCACTTGATGAATTGCGTGACCGTTTAGCAGAATTAGACGCCAATCAAGAATACATTATCAGTTGCCACAGTGGGCTTCGTTCTTACATTGGGGAACGTATTTTGAAGCAAAATGGCTTTAAGATTCAAAATCTTGATGGTGCTTATTTCCTTTATAGTACTGTCAAACCAGAGGAGATTGTTCATGATTAAAACAATTACAGCTAGAGAATTACAAGAAAAAATAAGCAAAAAGAAGCTGCATTTGCTTGATGTTCGTGAGAAAGTAGAATACGCCATGGGACATGTGCCAACAGCGGTTAATCTACCTTTAAGCGAATTTGTATCAGGCTACCAAAGACTTGATAAGGACAAGGTTTATCATATCATTTGCCAAAGTGGCTCACGTTCTGAGCAGGCAGCGGTTTTCTTATCCCAACAAGGCTATCAAGTTGTCAATGTCGCAGGTGGCACATCTGCTTGGACAGGAGTATTGGAATACTAAAATAGTTGACATCATTAAGCAAGGCTACTGGTCTTGCTTTTATGTTATAATCAATCTATGATTGATAAGAATAATATGTTACAAAATGCAGAAAAGTTTGTTTATGATAAATTGCATACAGATACCAGTGGGCATGATTGGTGGCATGTGGTGCGCGTGAGAAATACAGCGCGTGAGTTGGCAGAAAAAGAAGGGGCAGACCAGTTTATTTGTGAATTGGCAGCGTTGCTTCATGATATGGCAGATGATAAGTTAAATGCTAATCCCGAGCAAGCTTTGACAGAGCTGAAAGCTTGGCTAATGCAACAAGAACTATCAGAAGAAGCTATTGAGCACATTATCCAAATTATCACGACCATGTCATTCAAAGGAAGTGGTCAAAGTGTTCCGCCAACTTTGGAAGGTAAGATTGTGCAAGATGCAGACCGTTTAGATGCCATTGGTGCAATTGGAATAGCGCGGTGTATGGTTTATTCGGGAAGCAAGGGACGTCCGATTCATGACCCAAGTAAGGTAGCACGTGACAATCTTAGTTTAGAAGATTATCGCAACGGGCAAGATACGGCAATCATGCATTTTACGAAAAGTTACTCAAACTTAAAGAGTTGATGAATACGGCTTATGCTAGAAAAATGGCAGAGCACCGTCACAAAGTTCTAGAAGAGTTTTTAATAGAATTTTACGCAGAATGGGACGGCAAGTTATAGGTTGCAACAAAAAGGCAAAATGTTATAATAGAAAAACGAAAAGATTGGGAGGTCAATAAAATGACAATTAGACGTGCGACAATCGCTGATATTCCAACATTGATGGACCTTTTACAACAAGTCCTTTATGTGCACCATGTGGCAAGACCTGATTTATTTCAAGAAAAAGGTGTCAAATACACAGAAGACGAATTAGCGGCACTTATTGCTGATGATAATCGTCCGATTTTCGTTTATGAAGATGATAACGGTAAAGTGCTTGCGCATATGTTTACTATTGTTGAAGACGTTAGCGCACCAAAAGTTCCTCAAAAAACACTCTTTATTGATGATTTGTGTGTGGACGAAGCAGCGCGCGGACAAAAAATTGGTGAAAAACTCTATCAGTTTGCTTTGAAATACGCCAAAGAAATTGGTTGTTACAACCTAACGTTAAACGTCTGGAGTGCAAACAAATCAGCCGTTCGCTTCTATGAACGTCAAGGCATGACACCACAAGAAACACGTATGGAACAGATTATTGATTAAAAATGAGAAGTAAATGTGTAAAACGTTTACTTTTTATTTTTTGCTAAAAAAGACTTACGAAGAAAAATTTTTTATGCTAGACTAGCTCTTGTTGACTGTAAACTGGAGTCGAGTATGGGAAGGAAAAATCAGTAAAAGATTTTCCAAAACGTTGTCCTTGCAAGGGCTTTTTATTTGTACGCAGACCTAGGTTGATTGGTTAATGAATAATTAATTAATGAATGGAGAACTAAAATGCCTAGAAATTTTAAAGAAGCTTTGCTATTTACGTGTATGATGTGTGGAATGATGGTCTTTGGAATGAGTATTTGGAACTTGCACGTTGCAGGTGCCTTTGCATGGAGCCATGTTTTTCTTGGTTTCTTTCCAGGATTTGTTGTTGCCTTTATTTTAGATATGCTTATTATCGGACCACTGGCTAAAAAAGTCGCTTTTAGCCTTATCCCACGTGATTCAAAAAGCAAATACGTTAAAATTTTTGCGGTATCTGGTTGCATGGTTCTAGGAATGGTCACTTGTATGTCATTATATGGCATCATTTTCAATTTAGGCTTGGAAGGTGTCAGCCTTGTAGCCTATGGACAAGCTTGGCTAACAAATTTTGTTGTCGCATTACCATATAATTTTGTCGTGGTTGGTCCGATCGCTCGTTATTTCCTAGGCGAAATTCAAAAACAAGCCGTACTAGCCTAAACAAAACGCATACAAGCAAGGATAACTCCTTGCTTTTTTTGGTTTTAAGGACGTTTGGAGTGTCGAAAGTCATTCAACGTTTTTAGAGAATTTGGTAGTTTGGCTTTTTCTTGACACTCTTGGAAAATGTTTGTAAAATTCAAGAGAGTAAAGAGGACGATATGGCAACAATTAATGATTATCTAGCAAAACATAAAAATGAAACGTTTGAGCAATTTCCATTTAACGAAGCAGATATTCTTTGTTTGAATGAACTGGGGTATTTTTGCTTTGAAGATTTGGATAATACGCTTGATTTTTCAAAAGAATTGACATTACATGACATTCTGATGCCTTACGAGGCTGGTGAGAAGGTATTCAATCATAGCTTTTTGGTAACCAAGGCGCGTGTTGAATTGCTGAAAAATGTAGCCTCATCAGAAAGGTTCGCTGATTTGCGTTTGTCAGCTTACGTGAATGATGTTGATGCCGAATACGAGAGACAATTTTCTGCCATGGTTTTTAGTTTACCTAAAATTAACCATTATCAATTGGTCTTTCGTGGGACAGATGATACCTTGATTGGCTGGAAAGAAGATTTTAAACTAACTTATGTTCGTGAAATTCCTGCTCATCGTGCAGCGGTGATTTATCTTGAGCGTTACTTAGCGAGTCATCCAATGCCTCTCACGGTATCAGGACATTCTAAAGGTGGGAATTTGGCTTTGTATGCTGCGGCTCATGTAAAGGAAAAATGGCGTCCGCAAATCAAGCAAGTTTATATGCTTGACGCACCAGGATTGCAAGAAAAAGGGCTTGAGCGAGCGGGTTATCAAGCGATTCGTGAGCGCGTGCGTGTCATTCGCCCTGAAGAATCTATCGTTGGTGTCATGCTTTATAATGACATTGCCCCTGTTGTGGTTAAGAGTCAGGCTTCCGGAATCATGCAACACGCTTTGACGACATGGCAATTTGATGCTGAGACGGGGCAGTTGATTTTAGCAGAACAGCCAACCGATTTAAGCCGTAATCTTGAAAAAACGTTTAAACAATGGACGGATGAATTGTCCAGCCAAGAATTGAAAATTCTCTTTGATACCCTTTTTGATACCTTGATGTCAAGCGGTATCAAAAGCATTAACGATGTGACGATTGACCGAGAATTTGGCGCAAAATTGGCAACGAGCATTGCTTCCTTTTATTCCATTGGAACGGAGAAGAAATTGCTCCTTGCCAAATCAGCGAAGTTATTTCTTGAAGCTTTTGTCGGACATAGTAAACTGGGAAGTCTGGGAAAAGACCGTATTACCCTTAATTTTCCTGATTTTAACAGCTTGTTGAGCTATTTGAATACTAAAAAATTGAAATAAAAATGGCTTTTCAGCCTAAGAAGGAGGTTGCCAGCTTGCTAAAACAAATCAAATATTTTCAATCAGTTGTCGAAGAAAATTCCTTTACCAAGGCAGCCGATTCGCATTTTATCTCACAGTCAGCTATTTCACAGCAGATTCGGAGTTTAGAGGCAGAACTGGGTGTGACACTTTTAACGCGTAAAAATCGTGGCTTTGAGTTGACAGAAGCAGGGCGTTATTTTTATGAAAAATCGCTGGCGCTGGTAGCTGATTTTGATGCCCTTTGCCAAGAGACACAAGCAATTGCCAATCAACAAGCTGCGCAACTGTCCGTTGGTTATTTGTATTCCTATGAAGGCAGTGAAATCCAAGAAGCGATTGCGAGTTTTGCTAGTCAATTTCCTGATGTGGCGCTAACGGTCAAAACAGGAACGCATGACCAACTTTATGATGACTTACGCTTTGGTAAAATCGATTTGGTCATCAATGACCAGAGACGTGCTTTTTCGACAGATTATGAAAATTTAGTTTTGACTGATTTGCCACTTTACGTCGCATTTGCGGCTTTTAATCCGCATACCAAAGAAGAAGTGTTAGCTATTGAAAATTCCCTTGATAAGCCCTTGATTTTGGTTGCGGACAGCCAGCAAGAAGAAACAGAGCGCGCATATTACCGTGATTACATCGGCTTTTCAGGCGATATGCAATTTGCACCAAATGCCACAGAAGCTAAAATGTCAGTCGTCGCTAATCGCGGTTATTTGCCACTTGAATTTGGAAAGGGAGCAAGCCTTCCACCGACACTTAGCTGTCGCCCAATATACAAGCAAAGAAAACCCATTTTACGTCGAATGTGCGCATTTTGGAAAAAAGATAACTCAGGCTATTACGTCGAAACAATGGCAGAGCTTCTAGCCAAAGCTTTTCAGCAAAACTAAAACCAAAAAGGTATTTCAGATAAGTTTTTCTTATCCGAAGTGCCTTTTTTTAAAATTGATAAGCCGATAGCTTGGATTTATAATGTAGCCATAAAGATGTTAGAAGTTAAGCAACATCATAACTGACAGCGGAAAAGCAGGAGGAAATAGCATGGCTATTACAGAAAATGCGAAACAATATCATGAAAAAATGTTTCCAGGATATGTCTCTGATTTTTTGAGAACTGACCCTGAATTCATTGAACGATTTGACAACTTTGCCTTTGATGAAGTGGTTAATCACCCGAATGCGACATTGGATGACAAGACACGATTTATGGTGATTTTAGCGACGTTACTAGGTTGCCAAGGCATTGATGAATTTCAAGCTATTGTGTCAGCAGCGCTAAATTTTGGCGTTACACCAGTTGAAATCAAAGAAATTGTCTATCAAGCGGTGGCTTATTTGGGAATTGGGCGTGTCTTTCCATTTCTAAAAGCAACCAATAAAGTATTGGAAGAAAAAGGCGTTACATTGCCACTTGAAGGACAAGCAACCACAACCATTGACAATCGTCGTGAAGCTGGTACACAAGCGCAAGTGGATATTTTTGGTGAAGGCATGCGTGATTTTTGGCAATCAGGTGCTAAGGAAAGTACCCATATCAATTATTGGTTAGCTGATAATTGTTTCGGAGATTATTACACACGTACAGGTCTTGATTATAAGCAACGTGAGTTGATAACATTTTGTTTCTTGGCAGCTCAAGGTGGTGTTGAGCCACAATTGACTAGCCACGCAGCTGCAAATATGAAAATTGGCAACGATAAAGCTTTTCTAATCGCAGTTATTTCAAATGTCTTACCATTCATTGGTTATCCACGTAGTTTAAATGCTCTTCGTTGTGTCAATGAAGCTGCCGATAAGTTAAAGTAAAAACAATCAGGAGGAAAGATAAATGACAAAAGATGTTATGTTAGTAACAGGTGCTGGGCAAATTTCAATGGCGATTGCACGCCGCATGGGATATGGTAAAAAAATTGTTTTAGGTGACCGTTCGATTGATAATGCCAAAGCAATTGCTAAGACCTTAACAGAAGCTGGTTTTGATGTCGTGACATTTGAAATGGATTTGTCATCACGTCAGTCAATTAAAGAGATGATTGCTTATGCGCAAACTTTTGGTGACATTAAGTATTTGGTTAATGGTGCAGGTGTTTCGCCATCGCAAGCTTCGATTGAAACCGTGCTAAAAGTTGACCTTTACGGAACATCTGTTTTATTAGAAGAAGTTGGAAAAGTCATTGCAAAAGGCGGTGCAGGTGTCACTATTTCTAGCCAATCAGGTCACCGTATGCCTGCTTTGACTGCTGAACAAGACCTGGCACTTGCCATGACACCAACGGAAGAATTGTTGACACTTGATTTTCTACAAGAAAATAAGATTGAAAATAGCCTCCATGCTTACCAATTGGCAAAACGTGCCAATGAAAAACGTACCATGTACGAAGCCGTTCGTTGGGGAGAACGTGGTGCCAGAATTAACGATATTGCACCAGGAATTATTGTTACGCCACTTGCTATTGACGAATTCAATGGTATTCGAGGCGATTTCTACAAAAATATGTTTGCCAAATCACCAGCTGGACGTCCTGGAACAGCAGATGAAGTGGCAGATGTCGCTGAATTGCTCATGAGTGAACGTGCGCAGTTCATCACTGGCTCAACCTTCCTTATCGACGGTGGCGCAACAGCTTCTTATTTCTATGGACCATTAAATCCAAATACCGAAACTGGTATGGCAGAAGGAAAAGATTAAATGATTGGTTGAAAGGCAATATTTTACAGGGAGAAAGCAATGAATGATTTTCAATTTCAAAACACAACCAAGGTATACTTTGGTAAACATCAACTTCAGCATTTACACCAAGAAGTCTTGAAATATGGACAGAAGGTGCTGATTGCTGACGGTGGTGAGTTTATTCGTCAATCCCCACTCTATGCACAGGTACTAAAAGAACTAACCGATAATGGTATTCAGATTTTTGAACTTGGTAGTGTTGAGCCTAACCCGAGACATACAACGGTTAATAGAGGGGTGAAACTTTGTAAGGGAAATAACATTCAAACGGTACTGGCTGTTGGTGGTGGCTCAACCATTGATTGTTGTAAAGCCATTGCTGCCACAAGTTGTACAGATGAGGATGATGTGTGGACGCTGATTGAGAAAAGAGAGCCAATTAATCAAGCGCTAGCTGTTATTGCGATGCCAACAATAGCGTCAACAGGTAGTGAAATGGATAAATCTTGTGTCATTGCAAATGAGGAATTACACTTGAAAAAAGGTTTGAATGGAGAAGCGATACGACCTAAAGCAGCCTTCTTGAACCCAGAAAATACCTTCACAGTACCTGCTAGACAAACGGCATGTGGTGGTTTTGATATCATGATGCATTTACTTGATATGAATTATTTTGTCGATAGTGATAAATACCCACTCCAGTTTAATGTTGTGGAGACGTTATTAAGAACAATCAGAGAACAACTTCCTATTGCTTTAAGAGAACCAGAAAATTATGAAGCTAGAGCGACCTTGTTATGGGGAGCAAGCTGGGCATTGAATAGTTTTTGTACAAGTGGCTTTAAGACAGCACCCAGTAATCATGGTTTAGAACAATTCTCAGCATTTTATGACCAAACGCATGGCTTAGGGTTAGCCTTAGTTGTAACAAAATGGATGACGTATTTATTAGAAAAAGACCCAACGGTAGCTCCAGATTTTGCTAGGCTTGGAACTAATGTTTTAGGCTGCCAGCCAGTTGATGATGTTATCGAAGGTGCTAAAAATGCTATTAAAGCCTTTGATGCCTTTATCGTTAATGATTTAGGGTTACCACGAACAATGACCGAAATTGGCTTGAATGATTCAAAATTATCAGAAATGGCTCACGCTGCTGTCACTGGATATGGTGATGGAACATTAAAAGGTTATCGAGAGCTAACAGAAGCAGACTGTTTAGCTATTTATAAAATGTGTTTGTAGAATGGAAAATGGAATATTGTCGGTAGAAGAGATACTTAAAAATCGTTATCGCCAAGTCAACGATGCTATGGTCGCAAAGGACACGAAAACCTTGGCTGAATTGATAGCACCTGATTCAGTTCTCGTTCATATGACGGGTTATGTACAATCTGTGAAAGAATGGCTAGCGCAAATTGAAAGCGAAGAAATGCGCTATTATGCATGGCAAGAAGATGCCATAAAAGCCATTCATATCACTGACAATACAGCCAGTCTTGTTGGGCAAAGTCGTGTTAAAGCACGAGTTTGGGGAGCAGGACCAGCCACTTGGCGCCTGCAAATTAAAATGGATTTTGAAAAGATTGACGGTGATTGGAAAATTATCAAACAAAGCGCAAGCACTTACTAGATTAGAAAGGCAGATATGATGACAAATGTAGCGATTATTGGTGCAACTGGTTCATTAGGACGCAGTTTGCGTGAAGAATTAAAAGATAAAGCTGACTACAAGGTAACGCTTTTCTCACGTCGTGCAGAAAGCTTAGCCTTGGCAAGTAATGAAAAAGCTATCAATGGCTCAGCAACATCTGGCAATGATTTAGACAAGGTTTTAGCCGACCAAGATATTGTTTTTGTAGCTCTATCAGGTGATTTACCCAAAATGGCAAGAGAAATCGTTGCTAGTATGAAGCGTGTTGGTGTGGCTAGAATTGTCTTTGTCTCATCAATGGGCATTTATGGGGAAGTGGCAGGAGAACCAAAAGGTGTAGTTGCGCCGATTCTTAAACCATATCGCAAGGCGGCAGACATTGTTGAACAATCAGGACTTGATTACACGATTTTGCGCCCAGGCTGGTTTGACAATGGACAAGATAGCACATGTCAGATTACGCAAAAAGGTGAGACTTTCTATGGACATGACGTTTCTCGCAAAGCAATCGTGACACTCGTAAAACACATTATTGACCAACCAGAAACTTATCTTAACACCAGCTTAGGCTTGTATCGTTAAAAAATCGACGATTTTTCAATAAATTTGACGTTTTTTGCTTGACTTGGAGTTAGCTCTAAGGTATATACTGAGAGTGAAATAAGAAAGGAGATGACGTATGAATATCAAAAAAGTAAGCGAACAGATAGGAATTTCAGCAGATACCATTCGCTATTATGAACGAATTGGCTTGCTTCCTCGAGTAACGCGTAATAAATCAGGAGTCCGTGATTTTTCAGAGCGTGACATCGCCACTTTGGAATTTGTTCGTTGTTTCAGAAAAGCAGGCATGAGCGTTGAATCTTTAATTGAATACATGGCCTTGGTGGAAGAAGGTGACGGAACTGAAGAGGCACGCATGACTTTGCTTGAAGAACAACGTGATAAATTGGCAGAACGTATTGCTGAATTGCAAAGTGCACATGATAGGCTCAATCACAAAATTGAAAATTATCAAAACATCATCCTCAAAAAAGAACAAGCTCTATTTGAAGATGACGAAAATGAGTAAAGGAGAAGCAAATGGACTACAAAACGTTATCAAATGGCGTTAAAATGCCGATTTTAGGATTTGGTGTGTATCAAGTGCCAGACCTTGACGAATGTGAGCGCGTGGTTAGTGATGCGATTTCGGTTGGTTACCGCTCAATTGACACCGCTCAAGCTTATATGAATGAAGAAGCTGTTGGAAATGCTATCCGCAAGTCTGGTATTGCGCGTGAAGAATTTTTCATCACAACTAAAATTTGGATTAGCAATTATGGCTATGAAAAAGCCAAAGCTTCTCTGGATGCTTCTTTAGCGAAACTTCAAACAGACTACATTGATTTGGTGCTTTTACATCAACCATTTGGTGATTATTATGGTGCTTATCGTGCCATGGAAGAATATTATAAAGCTGGTAAAATCAAAGCAATCGGTATCAGCAATTTTGCACCAGACCGTGTAGCAGATTTGGCTATTTTTGCGGATGTCACTCCAATGGTTAACCAAGTTGAAACGCACGTTTTCAATCAACAATTAAATGCTCGCAAAACAATGGACGAATATGGTGTTCAAATCGAATCTTGGGGACCATTTGCAGAAGGGCGCAATGATTTCTTTACCAATGAAACACTTGTTGCGATTGGACAAAAATATCATAAATCAGCTGCGCAAGTTGCCCTACGTTACTTGATTCAACGTGATGTTATTGTTATTCCTAAAACAGTTCATAAAAATCGTATGGAACAAAATTTTGATGTCTTTGACTTTGTTTTAACAGATGATGACATGGCAGAAATTTTGAAACTTGATATGGGTGAAAGCCAATTCTTCTCACATGCTGACCCTGAAACAGTTAAAATGATTAGCTCGTTTAAGATTTAAATTATGCTTAAAAGGCATAAAACACTATGTCAAATAAGTATTTGTTATTAAAAACGAGAAGCGTATAATGGCAGTATAAACCCTATTAAGAAAGGAAAACCAATGACAATTAAACAAACAGCAGGACGTGACCAATTGGGTGAATTTGCACCAGAATTTGCACATTTTAATGATGATGTGCTCTTTGGTGAAAACTGGAATAATAACGATATTGATTTAAAAACACGCTGTATCATCACAGTTGTGGCACTTATGGCATCAGGTATTACAGACAGCTCACTAAAATTCCATTTGCAAAATGCGAAAGCTAACGGTGTTAGCAAAGAAGAAATTGCAGCAGTCATTACACACGTGGCTTTCTATGCAGGTTGGCCAAAAGGCTGGGCAGTCTTTAACCTTGCCAAAGAAGTTTGGAACGAAGATTAAGAAAGATATGAAAGGATAACAAATGACAGATAAAGCAACTTTTGACAAAGAAAATGTATTCGGACAAGGACAACCAAATGACGCTTTTGCGCAATATTTTGACGGACAATCATTCTTGAACCCATTGGTTGGTACAGATTCACCGCTTTTCTTGGCGAATGTCACTTTTGAACCTGGTTGTCGCAACCATTGGCATGTTCACAATGCTGATAAAGGTGGCGGACAAATTTTGATTTGTACAGCAGGTCAAGGTTGGTATCAAGAAGAAGGCAAAGAAGCTGTTAGCCTTGAACCAGGGAAAGTTATCGTGATTCCAGCCAATACCAAACATTGGCATGGCGCTAAAAAAGATTCATGGTTTAGCCATATTTCAGTGGAAGTTCCTGGCGAAAACACGTCAAATACTTGGCTAGAAGCCGTTAGCGACGACGATTACAACGCCCTTTAAACTATTCTTTTACAATTACATTTTACTCATACAATCAAAACACAAAACAATCTCATTTCGCTTAACGCCCAGCTGAAAACGGTTTGGGCGTTTTTGATGTGACTACCGTGACAATTTTATCTAACCATGCTAAACTAAATTTATGACTCACATCACTCATAAAAGAATTGTGCAAGCTGGTCATTTTTTGCAACTTTTTAAAAATGATTCTCAATTTACAACACCGATTTTTAGAATTGACCACAAGCGAAAGCACCTTCAATTTGTCATTGTTTTTAAATTGGATAACGACGAGGCATTTTACGTCCTCAATCGTTCAAAACTTGGATATGATCATGAGTTGAAACGTCTCAAACGTTTTACCAAATCGACACTTTATCAAGGGATTTTATCCGTTCCGCTAAAGGCACGCCAGACGATTCAGATTTTACAAGTGCCAAATGATAGCAAGGTGGTCAAAGACTATGTGACCTATTACACTCAAACTCAGATTGATGAGATTTTACATGGAAAACCAACTGAAAGCAGTGACGTTTACGACCCATTTCGTGATGCACATTCAGCGATTTTTCACAATCTTTCCCAAGCAGAAAAGCTGATGTCTTACGAAGATTACCAAGGAATTCAAGATTTTCATCCTTTTTCAGTAGTGAAGGACCAAGCTTATGCTTTGACTTGTGCTTACAAAGATCCGATTAAAAAGAAAACAATCCATTTGCAATTAATGGGCTGGTATTATCGTGGTCAGCAATTGAAAATCAGTTGGAAGCCAGATAATCAACGCAAAGCACGTTGGCGTTCGTCCCTCGTTGCCATTGATAGAAAGACACGACGCTATTTCTTTCAAGGAAATATTTATCACGAAAAGGGAACAGCTCCCGTTTTTCTGGAACAGTTGACCTTTACCTTTCACGATTCTATGCAAAATAGCAGGGCTGCTAAGGCGGAATTCGCAAGATTTATAAATGCAATCAAGAAACAAGAACGTGCAGCTTTGTTAAAGCTCCGCTGAAAAGAGGATTTCTTTGACATTACAATTCACTTTTTAGGCTCACGGATAAACTCCTCACCGGAAATTTTATTTATGCTATAATATTTTCTGACTGAAATCGAAACATTAGAAAGTAACAAAATGACAGAAATTGATATTGAACGTTATCATGAACTTGCTCAACAAAAACAAAAAGAGCACCGTAAATTTTTAGCGACACTCAAGAAAAAAGCACCCAAAAATCTTGATAAAATCACTCAAGAAATCCACACTGAAGTGTTTAATGAGATTGATTGCACCAAATGTGCCAACTGTTGCAAAAGCTTAGGACCGCTTTTTACAGAAGCTGACATCACACGCATTTCAAAAGTCTTTCGCATGAAATTGTCTGTTTTTGAAGAAACGTATTTGCGTGTTGATGAAGACGGCGACAAAGTTTTCCAATCTATGCCTTGCCCATTCTTAGGCGATGATAACCTTTGTACAATCTACGACGTTCGTCCCAAAGCTTGCCGTGAATTTCCACACACCGACCGCAAGAAAATCTACCAAATCAATCACTTAACCATTAAAAACACCCTTTTCTGCCCCGCCGCCTATCTCTTTGTCGAAAAACTCAAAGACCGCTTGGAAGGGAAGTAGGAAGAATCCCACTTTAAAACCAATTTGAAGTGGGCTTTTTTTGATTATGTTGCTTTATATGCTATAATATTTGCCAAAGGAGTTTTCATGACAGCAGATTACCATTACTTATTATTCGATTTGGACCACACTTTGCTTGATTTTAATGCGGCAGAGGATGTGGCGTTGACGGAGCTTTTGCAGGAAGCGCGTGTGTCAGATATTCAGGCTTATAAGGATTTTTACATTCCCATGAATCGTCAGTTGTGGGATGATTTGAGCCTTAAGAAAATCACCAAAAAAGAGTTGGTCAATACGCGTTTTACAAGACTATTTGCGAATTTTGGGCATGAGGTAGATGGGCATGCTTTTGCCAAACGTTACCAAGAATTTCTTAGTCAACAAGGGCAGACTTTAGTTGGTGCAGATAAGTTGCTTGATAATCTTAGCCAGCAAGGCTACCGTATTTTTGGAGCAACCAATGGCATTACCAAAATTCAAACAGGGCGCATGGCAAATTCAACGATTAAAGATTATTTTGAGCATGTTTTCATTTCTGATGAAGTCGGTTACCAAAAGCCAGATAAAGGCTTTTATGATGTCATTGCGGGAGCTATTTCCCAATTCAATCATCAAGAAGCGCTGATGATTGGTGACAATCTTTTAGCCGATGTCCAAGGTGGCAACAACGCAGGCATTGATACCGTTTGGTACAATCCAGCCCGCAAAGAAAATCATACCAAAGCCACTCCAACCTACGTGGTTAAAGATTACCAAGGTTTACTTGAATTATTACGATAATGATAAAAATCAAACCCAGCGTGATACAGTAGAGTTAGAGTTAACAAAAAATCAGCTGAACATTGTGTTTCAGCTGATTTTTAGTAATCGATTTTTCGTTCTTCAGTGATTAATCTTGCCATTTGCTCAGGGTTGATAATGCGGATTTGGTGTCCAATTTTATCAATTAACTGTTCATCTCGCAAGGCTTTAACCATTCGAGCGATTGTTACAGCATGTACGCCGAGATAGCAAGCGATTTCTTGATACGTAAAGACGGTGTCGAGCACGAGAGTACCAGAAGCATCTTTTTCTGCTTGATCAAGAAGAAAGCGACTAAATTGGACTAGAGCAGGCTCATTTTTGCTGCTATGAAAATGTTCCATAAGGTAGACAAGATTTTCAGTCAAAGTGTTAACCATCAAAGTTGCCACCGATGGAAAACCAAGTAAATCCTGAAAATTTCTGTTTGGAATACGATAAGCGACACAAGGTGTCTTAGCAACGATTGAAAACGTCTTTTTCCCATAATAATTGAGATTAAAAGCAGTCATCAATGGTGTGAATCCGACAAATTGTTGTTTCTTGAAGTAGAGATAAGTTGTTTCTTTGCCGTCGCAAGAAATAGAAGAAAGTGCACAAACACCTGATGATAGGATATAAATATCACCATTTACTTCTCCAGCAACAGATTTTGTCAGCTTATCGCCTTTTTGAAACGTCACACGCTCACCATATTGGAAAAGTTCTGTAATGTTCAATGTAGATTGCATACTTGCCCTTTCTAAATTAACGTAGGCCTTATATAACTATATAGTTTACGTCAAAAAAGCGTTTAAATCAAGTCCTAATTTGTTAGAAAGAGTTTGAAAATGTCTTGATATAAACTTTTAAAATGACTATTTTTTCGCCAAACAAAAGTAAAATCATGGCTTATTGGTGGTAAATCAAGCTTAATTTCAAAGAGTTTGCCGCTGTCTAATTCTTTTTGAACCACACTTTTATAGACAAAAGTAATACCAAGATTATTCGTAATCAATTGACAAATCGCATTGAGACTACCGATTTCGGTAATGTGATGAAAGTCAGTGATAGCTAGATTAGCTTCTTTTAGTGTCACTTCAAGCATTTCACGTGTTCCAGAGCCTTGTTCGCGAATGATGATAGGATAGTCTAGTAACTCTTCGAGCGTGTAGGTTTTATCCGTAAGTCCAGCTTTTGGGGAAGCAACGGCAATAAAGGGTTCGGTTTTATAGGGCATAAAGTCATATTTTTCTTTGGAAAAGAAACCTTCAATTAAAGCAAAATCAATTTTTCCTTGGTCAATGTCCTTTAATAACGTTTCCGTATTATCAACCAGCATTTTAATTTGAAAATTAGGATGTTCGGAAAGAATGACGGCTAACGAATCGCTTAACACATATTCGCCGATAGTCAAAGTAGCACCGAAGTTAATTGGTGTTTGGTCTTGATTGAGATGTGATTTGAAATGTTGAATGTCATTGTTTATTGTTGTCAGCAAATCAAGCAATTCTTTACCACTTTTGGTGAGTTGACATTGTTTTCCAGAGAAAGTAAAGAGTTTGGTTTGATAATCATTTTCCAAATTTTGAATGTGTTTGGTGACAGCGGGTTGTGTGATATGCAATTCTTTAGCAGCTTGGGTAAAATTAAGCGTTTCGCAGACTTTCATAAAGGTAAAAACACGGTAATCAAGCATAATAATCTCCTATTATTTTTTGTTATTATATCATAATAAATCATAATTTTACATTATGGCTTGTCCAAGTTATAATATTTTGTGAAAAGGAGTTTTTATTATGATGACAATTGAGAAAAAATTGCCAGGAATTATGTTTTGTGTGATTCTGGCTTTGCCAGCCTGGTTTTTAGGGCATTTATTTCCACTTGTAGGAGCGCCAGTATTTGCAATTTTACTTGGGATGGTTGTGGGGAATTTTCATAATAATCGCACCCAAACCACTGATGGTATTGCTTTTACATCAAAATATATTTTACAAGCGGCGGTTGTTTTATTAGGTTTTGGTTTAAACTTAACACAAGTTTTTAAAGTTGGGACACAATCATTGCCAATTATTATTTCAACCATTGCAGTCTCGTTGGTTGTAGCGTTTTTATTGCAAAAATGGCTAAAATTGGATAGTAATATAGCAATCTTGGTTGGTGTTGGGTCATCTATTTGTGGTGGCTCAGCCATTGCCGCAACAGCACCGGTTATCAAAGCAAAAGATGAAGAAGTCGCAAAGAGTATTTCGGTTATCTTTCTCTTCAATATCTTAGCAGCATTAATTTTTCCAACGTTAGGGGACTTACTTCACCTATCTAACCAAGGTTTTGCGCTTTTTGCGGGAACAGCTGTCAATGATACGTCATCCGTTACGGCGACAGCGACAGCTTGGGATGCTGTTCACGGGTCAAATACCTTAGACGGTGCAACAATTGTGAAATTAACGCGCACACTGGCCATTATTCCGATTACTTTAGGGCTGTCATTCTATAAAGCCTATCAAGATTCAAAAAATGGCAGAGCTAAACAAACGACTTTCCAATTGAAAAAAGCTTTTCCAATGTTTGTCCTTTATTTCTTATTGGCTTCGATTGTTACGACAATTGTCAGTGGTTTAGGAATTGATACAGTTATTTTCGATAATCTTAAGACACTCTCAAAATTCTTTATTGTCATGGCAATGGGAGCTATTGGTCTTAACACGAATCCTATCAAACTTATTAAGACTGGTGGACAAGCTATTGGAGTGGGGGCTACGTGTTGGATAGCTATTACCTGTGTCAGTCTTTGGATGCAGCATCTTCTAGGGATTTGGTAATAAAAATGTAGAAACAATGTTTGTGAATGTTCAAGCATTGTTTTTCTTTTTTGAAAAACGATAGCCTTTACTTGAAACCGTTTCCTGAAGTGCTATAATGAACTTGGATACCTTAGTTAAATTTTATGAACAAAGACCGTTAATCTTATGGTTAACAGTTGTAAGGCGTGAAATTTAGCAACGATAAAGGAGGAAAAGGTACGATGGCATATAAAACAACTTATCCTTATACAAACGAGGTTCTTGCGACTTTTGACAATGCAACGGATGAAGCGTTAGAGGAAGCTTTGGCAAATGGGCATGCGCTTTACAAAAAGTGGCGTGCTGAAGGTGGCTTGGATGAGCGAAAAGTTCAATTGCATAAAATTGCTGAGCTGCTACGTCGTGACGTTGACAAATACGCTGAAGTCATGACAAAAGATATGGGAAAACTCTTCACAGAAGCTAAAGGCGAAGTGGAACTCTGTGCAGAAATTGCGGATTACTACGCTGATAAGGCAGAAGAATTTTTGAAACCACGTCCGCTTGAAAACATTAATGGTGATGCTTACTACATCAAGCAAGCGACAGGTGTTTTGGTAGCCGTTGAACCATGGAATTTCCCATTCTATCAAATCATGCGTGTCTTTGCGCCAAACTTTATGATTGGAAATCCGATGATTTTGAAACACGCTTCAATCTGTCCAGCATCAGCACAAGCATTTGATGATTTGGTTTTGGAAGCAGGTGCACCAGTTGGCGCATTCAAAAATCTCTTCCTTTCTTATGACCAAGTTTCTAAGGCTATCGCAGACCCACGTGTTGTTGGGGTTTGCTTGACTGGTTCTGAACGTGGTGGTGCTTCTATTGCGGCAGAAGCGGGAGCAAATTTGAAAAAATCATCTATGGAACTTGGTGGTAACGACGCCTTCATTATCCTAGAAGATGCCGATTTTGATTTGCTTGATAAGACCGTTTTCTTTGCTCGTCTCTACAATGCTGGTCAAGTTTGTACCTCATCAAAACGTTTTGTCGTTGTTGGTCAAGAAAACTATGACAAATTCGTTGATATGGTAGTCAAACATTTCAAATCAGCCAAATGGGGTGACCCAATGGACCAAGCGACAACTTTAGCACCGTTGTCATCAGCAGCCGCAAAAGAAGAAGTGCTTGGTCAAATCAAATTAGCTAAGGAAAATGGTGCAACTGTGGTTTACGGTGATGAACCAATTGACCACCCAGGAAACTTTGTCATGCCAACTGTTTTGACAAATATCACCAAAGAAAATCCAATCTACAATCAAGAAATCTTTGGTCCAGTTGCTTCTATCTATAAAGTTGATACTGAAGAAGAAGCTATCGCGCTTGCCAATGATTCTAGCTATGGTCTTGGTGGTACCGTCTTTTCAAAAAATCTTGATCATGCCAAAGAAGTGGCTGCCAAGATTGAGACAGGGATGTCATTTATCAATTCTGGTTGGACATCACACCCAGAAATCCCATTTGGAGGCATTAAAAATTCAGGTTACGGTCGCGAATTAAGCGAACTCGGCTTTGATGCCTTTGTCAACGAACACCTTGTTTTCGTTCCAAATGATTAATTAACTCGCTCTCCTTTTATTTATATTTAAAATAGAAAACCGCAAACTAATTTAGCTTGCGGTTTTTGGCTATGCTGTAAAAGTCTTATTGTTAAATAACGTTTATGAAAAATCACGTAGATTTTTCCTTGGGTCAGGATGTGGAATGTTGTGATACTCACGTTTTCTTCGACGAACTGTCAGATAGTAACGATTGTATGCCCATGTTGTCGCACAAAGAACGAGCGACAGTAGTAGGATATGATGTCTAACAAGGGACATGATAAAAGCACCAATTCCCAAAAGCAATCCGATTTTAAGATACGTTTTCAAATGAAGTTGATAAATGCTTTGATTATAATGCGTTGTTGTCACAACACCTGCATAAAAACTGAGAAAACCAAAAAGAAAGAGAGCAAATCCAAGGTTAGCATGATGAGAATCAGCTAAAAATTCTATCCCAACGGTGAAAATATTAATACCGATAAAAATCGGAATATGAGCATAGAACAGCAATGAACCTGCTGCTTGACGATGATGGTCTATTGCCAAGAAAGTTTGTGTCATGTAAGAAATAAACATGAAAGACATTCCAGCAAATAATAGGGCACCTTGATAAAGAGATTCTGTCAGCGGATAGGTACTGATAATAGCAATGACAGTTTCACCCAAGGTTAAAATTGTCACCAACTGAGCTCGCTCAACAGCATGCGGAAAATTAATGCGTGACGAATCGTGATAGCGCCTTGTAAGAACTGGAAAAATATTGGGGATGAGGTAAATTAACACCGTCCAAATATTAGCTCCCAATAATCCTAATGCAAAAGGCAACAAAGACATCCCATAAATGGCACAAGCAACAATGCTAAATCTTATGTCTCTGTTAAATCCTAAAACACGCCTTTTGAGAAAATATTGTAGCGCAATAATGGCATAAGCTAGTATGAGAAGCCAATTAAAGATGACGACGGTCGGATGGCCAGCGTAAAGATGCGCCATATTCATATCAAATGTCAAAGCAAGATTTCCAACAACAAACATCAGCGCAATAACAGAGAAAATATCAATTCGCCTCGAATCACCGTATTTATTGTAGTAAAACACTTCGGTCATTCAAAGATTCAGCAAAATAATGTTAGATATAATAAATGAAAAAATTTCTTGAACACCAACATGACTTAAATGGATTGATGAGGTCAATTGACTAATGCCCAAAACAAAAGCCAAGTCAAAGAAAAGTTCATAGTTGGATACACGTTTAGCAAGAAGTTCTGGCATAATAGCTCCTTTACTTTCAATGAATCAATCTTGCCTTTATTTTATCAAAAAAAGCCAAATCCCAAAAATAAGAGGAACTTTTACCACAGCAATGCTAAAACGATTTTGTTATAATAGAGACATGAATGAACTGATTAAACATAAACTGGAGCTATTGCCAGATAGCCCAGGATGCTATATACACAAGGATAAAAATGGCACGATTATTTATGTTGGTAAGGCAAAAAATCTGAAAAATCGTGTGCGTAGCTATTTTCATGGCAGCCATAATACCAAAACAGAACTTTTGGTTTCAGAAATAGAGGATTTTGAGTATATTGTCACAGGTTCCAATACCGAGGCGTTGCTTCTTGAAATCAATCTCATTCAAGAAAATATGCCAAAATACAATATCAAGCTCAAAGATGATAAATCCTATCCTTTCATCAAAATCACAACTAATGAGCAGTACCCACGTTTAATGATTACCCGCCAAATCAAAAAAGACGGTGCCATGTATTTTGGACCCTATCCTGATTCGGGAGCAGCAACGGAAATCAAACGCCTGTTAGACCGCATTTTTCCGTTTAAGAAATGTACCAACCCTGCTAATAAAGTTTGTTTTTATTACCATTTAGGGCAATGTAAAGCACATACGATTTGTCATGTTGACCACGACTATTTTGTTGATATGGCGCACGATGTGAAAAATTTCCTTAACGGTCAAGACAATAAAATTGTTGACCAACTTAAAGATAAAATGCAAAAAGCGTCAGATTTAATGGAATTTGAACGTGCGGCAGAATATCGCGATTTACTGCAAGCTATTTCAACTTTGCGCACGAAACAGCGCGTGATGAGCCAAGATATGATGGACCGTGATATTTTTGGCTACTACGTTGACAAAGGCTGGATGTGTGTGCAAGTATTTTTTGTTCGCCAAGGGAAACTCATTCAACGTGATGTTAATATGTTTCCTTATTACAATGACCCAGAAGAAGATTTTTTGACTTACATGGGACAATTTTACCGTGACAATAAGCACTTTATTCCCAAAGAAATTTTCATTCCTAAAGAAATTGATGAAGAATTGGTCAAGGCAATTGTTGATACGAAAATCATCAAGCCCCAACGTGGCGAGAAAAAGCAGCTTGTTAATCTAGCTATCAAAAATGCACGTGTGAGTTTGCAACAAAAATTTGATTTGCTTGAAAAAGATGTTAAGAAAACTTATGGTGCTGTTGAAAATATCGGCGAATTGCTTAACATTCCAAAGCCTGTTCGTATTGAAGCCTTTGATAACTCAAATATTCAAGGAACAAGCCCTGTCGCTGCTATGGTGGTCTTTGTAAATGGAAAACCAAGTAAGAAAGATTATCGAAAATTCAAGATTAAAACAGTTGTCGGACCAGATGATTATGCCAGCATGCGCGAGGTCATCTATCGCCGTTATAGCCGCGTGATGAAAGATGGCTTAGTGCCACCAGATTTGATTATCATCGATGGTGGTCAAGGTCAGGTCAATGTGGCGCGTGATGTTATTGAAAACAAGCTCGGTCTTGATATTCCAATTGCTGGTCTGCAAAAAAATGATAAACACCAAACGCACGAATTATTGTTTGGTGACCCTTTAGAAGTTGTTGAATTGCCACGAAATTCCGAAGAATTTTTCTTGTTACAACGTATCCAAGATGAGGTGCACCGTTTTGCTATTACCTTCCACCGTCAAGTGCGTAGTAAAAATTCATTCTCATCAAAACTTGATGGCATTGCTGGATTGGGACCAAAGCGCAAGCAATTACTCATGAAGCACTTTAAGAGCCTACCCAATATTCAAAAGGCTGATATAGACGATATTGTGAACTGTGGTATTCCACGAAATGTCGCAACTGCGATTAAAGAAAAATTAAATGAGGAGGAAGCTGTCAATGCTAACCATTAAACCGATTACTGAAGAATTTGCTGTTTGCCAAGTTGAGGATTATTCACAAGTCAATCTGGAAAATCCATTTGTTTTTACTGGGGCAACAGATGACGAAAAATCACTTGTTTGTCCGATTGCACTTGTCCCTGAAAATGCTTTGAGCGTTGATAAGACTTGGTCAGCTTTTCGAATCGAGGGTGTTTTAGACTTTTCTTTGATTGGCATTTTATCAAAAATTTCAAGTCTTTTAGCAGAAAATAATATTGGTATCTTTGCCATTTCGACTTATAACACGGATTACATTTTAACGAAAACAACGGATTTTCAAAGCGCACTCCGAGTATTAGAAGAAGCAGGATATCAGATTTTGGGATAATTTTTGCAAGAAACGAAAGGTACTCTTGAATATAAATAAGAAAATTTCATGAAAGTTTTCTGTTTCTGTTTGTAATCTTTTTTAAACTGTGCTAACATGGATAGGGATTTTTTAAGGAGATAAGCATGTTTAAGAATTTTAAGAAGAGCCTTTCTCATCTGCGAGAAAAGCGCTTTTGGCTACCAAGCTTTATGATAATGCTGGTTGCTTTTTTACTGATTCTTCCACAAATCATATCAAAAGGTGTTATTGTTGGTAGTGATTTTCTCTTTCACTACAATCGTTTTTATGAAACGGCTATGCAGATTAAGACTGGTAATTTCAGTTATTTTATATCTTTGTATGGCTTTTATAGCTCAGGGCGGATTGTTAATGCGTTATACGGTCCCTATTTTGCCTATTTTCAAGGTTTGCTGGTTCTAATCAGTCGCAATTGGTACACGTATCAGTTGCTATCACGCTTTTTGTTGAGTGTGATTGCAGGCTTTTCAATGTATCGATTGATACGCAGGGTAGCTGTCAAGCCTAAAATTTCTCTAGCCATTGCCATTTTTTACATGATGACTTTTTCTGTTCAATATTGGACATTTAGGCAAGGCTTTTCAAGTTGGGGAGCTGCTTTTATGCCGTGGTGCATGATTCCAGCGATTGATTTTGTGAAAACTAAAAAAGTAGGCGTGCTACGCTTAGCCGTTGCTGTCGCTTTGATGATGCAAGTCCATATGCTAAGTTGTTTCTTGCTCATTGTTTCTTATTTGCCGTTTTATTTGTACGGTTTTATCAAATCTAAAGAAAAGAAAACCATTATCATCAAAGGAATACAAGCTGTTTTACTTGCTCTTTTATTGACAACGAATGTCTGGGCTGCGCTTATTGACGTCGGGCGTAATAATAATTTGGTTGAACCATTTATCAATTCAAAATTATATATTATGACGGTGAATCAACGTAGCATTCAATGGCTGATAACACCGTTACCTTTGCTACTTTTGGTGCTGTATCAATTGTATTTTTCATTCAGACATTGGCGCCATTTTGATACACTATTACGAGTCACAACGGGAGCATTTTTCTTCTTTCTTGTTCTGTCAAGTAGCATTTTCCCTTGGTACAGTATTAACAAATTAAACCTTTCTTTGGTCAATTTAATTCAATTTCCATTTCGCTTTTTTGTGCCTGCTACGGTGTTATTATTGTTAGCAGTAGCGTTAGTTTTAGAGCGTTATTTTGACGTCAAATGGTCCAAATTAGTGACAGTCGGAGCGATTTTGATTAATCTTTTCAGCCTTGCTCAGTTAACACATCTGCAACAAGAAAAGATTGCTGAATACTATACTGCTAAACACCCCATCAAAACTAAAAAACATACCTTTGTTTGGGGAAATTCTGAGGAAGTTCGAGCTAGTTTTCACAGTTCAGATTTGTATGAGCTGTTAGATTTAATCTCGAAATCAACACCAGATTATCTTCCCGCCGAAAAATCAAACAAGGACAACAAATACGTTCTTTATGAGGAATTTGTCATCGGTCATACAGATGCTTTTGACAAATCACAAGATGGCAACGCTCTTATCTTCACATGGACTGCTGACAATAGTGGTAAGGTTAACATTCCAATTGCCAAGTACAAAGACACCGAGCTAACACTCAATGGTAAGAAACTAAGTCGTACCGATTATTCCTTGTCAGGAATTGGAACACCAACTGTGACACAAAAAATCGGAAAAAACACATTAAAAATAACTTACCATATTGGCGTCTGGTTCAAGGCTTTGCTGATTGCTAACGCCCTCACATGGCTAGCAACAGCAGGCTACGCTTGGCTAAAGAAATTAAGAGTGATAAAAAAAGTATAATAATTTTAGGACTGGAATTACACATCCAGTCTTTTTATTTTACGAAAATCTTGTTTCATGTTACATTTCTTTCCCAAAACTACTAAAAAAAGCTGTGAACTCTTTCAAAAAATGTTAGAATAGAGGAGCAGAGAATATTTTAGAAGGAGGTTCGCTTATGAAGTTTCTAGAATTAAACAAAAAGCGCCATGCCGTCAAAACTTTCAATGACAAACCCGTTGATTATAAGGATTTACGAACAGCCATTGAAATCGCTACATTAGCTCCAAGTGCTAATAATATCCAACCTTGGAAATTTGTTGTGGTAGAAGATAAAAAAGCCGAACTTGCTGAACATCTCCCAGAGATTAATAAAAAGCAAGTGGAGCAAGCACAGTACGTTGTAGCGATTTTTACCGATACAGATTTGGTTCAACGTTCTCGCAAAATTGCTCGTATTGGTGTCAAATCATTGAGTAATGATATGTTAGGTTACTACATGGAAACCTTACCTGCTCGTTTTGCAGAATTTGACGACAAACGCAAAGGCGAATACCTTGCCCTTAACGCTGGAATTGTTGCCATGAATCTTGTTTTGGCTTTGACTGACCAAGATATTTCATCAAATATTATTCTTGGTTTTGATAAGTCATCAACCAATGATATTCTAGAAATTGATAAACGTTTTCGTCCAGAGCTCTTAATCACTGTTGGTTATAGCGATAATAAGCCTGAACCAAGTTATCGTTTGCCTGTTGACGAAATTATCGAACGTCGTTAAGCGTACCGACTTTAATTTCATGCACCAAACTTGGTTTATTTGCTAGGCTGAGTTTGACAAATACAGTAACATGAGTTTACCGATTTTTGGTGAGTTCAAAGATAAAACAAGATAGCTTTTCTTTTTTGAGAAAAGCTACCTTTATGGAGGAGTTATAAGAATGACAGTAGATTTTAAAGCAGAAGTTGAAAAACGTAAAGATGCCATGATGGAAGACCTCTTTGCTCTTTTGCGTATCAACTCAGAACGTGATGACAGCAAAGCTGACAAAGAACACCCATTTGGACCTGGTCCAGTAAAAGCTTTGGAACATTTCCTAGCTATGGCTGAACGTGATGGTTACAAAACACGTAACATTGATAACTATGCTGGTGATTTTGAATTTGGTGAAGGTGACGAAGTTCTCGGAATCTTTGCTCACTTAGACGTTGTGCCTGCAGGTAGCGGTTGGGATACTGACCCTTATGAGCCAGTTATCAAAGATGGACGCCTTTATGCGCGTGGGTCATCTGATGATAAAGGTCCAACAATGGCATGTTACTATGCCCTAAAAATCATCAAAGAACTTGGTTTGCCAGTATCTAAAAAAGTTCGTTTCATCGTTGGTACTGATGAAGAATCAGGCTGGGGCGATATGGAATATTATTTTGCTCACAATGGCTTGAAAGACCCTAATTTTGGTTTCTCTCCAGATGCTGAATTCCCAATTATCAATGGTGAAAAAGGAAATATCACAGAATTCCTACACTTTGCAGGTGACAATAACGGTGCCTTCACATTGAATAGTTTCGATGCTGGACTTCGTGATAACATGGTGCCAGAATCAGCAACAGCTATCTTCACAGCTGACAGCACTTTGGCTGAACTTCAAGAAAAATTAACAGCATACACAACAGCTGAAAACTTGACTGCTGAACTGACTCAAGAAGGCGACGCTTTCCGTTTGACAGTTGTCGGAAAATCAGCTCACGGTTCAACACCAGAACTTGGTATCAACGGTGCAACATACCTTGCTAAATTCCTTAACCAATTTGCTTTTGAAGGAGCTGCTAAAGCTTATCTTGAAACAGCAGCAAACGTTCTTCACGGTGATTTTGCAGGTGAAAACCTTGGTGTTGCCTATACTGATGAAAAAATGGGCGCTCTTAGCATGAACGCTGGTGTTTTCAAATTTGACCGCAACTCAGATGACAATACAATCACTCTTAACTTCCGTTACCCACAAGGTACAGATGCGCAAACTATCAAAGCTGAACTTGAAAAACTTAACGGTGTGACAAAAGTAACACTTTCAGATCACGAACACACACCACACTATGTTCCAGCTGATGACCCATTGGTTGCAACACTTCTTTCTGTTTACGAAAAACAAACAGGCTTGAAAGGTTACGAACAAGTTATTGGTGGTGGTACATTTGGACGCCTTCTTAAACGTGGTGTTGCTTTCGGTGCAATGTTCCCAGATTATGTCAATACAATGCACCAAGCAAATGAATTTGCCGACGTTGAAGACCTTTACCGTGCTGCAGCAATCTACGCCGAAGCACTTTACGAATTGATTAAATAACCTTTGACAATGACAGGAGGAGATTTTTACAACTTGTAAGAATCTCTTTCTTTATATTTGAAACCTTTGAAAAGTAGAAGGGGGGAGAAATGGATACCATTGAACAATTAATTGCGGACATTATGGCAGATGAGCAAAATGCGACCTACACTCAACAGGGCATAAAGCCACTTTTTACTGTTCCAAAAACGGCTCGGATTAATATTGTCGGACAAGCTCCTGGCATTCGTGCGCAAGAGTCGGGTTTGTATTGGAATGATCCAAGTGGTGATAATTTGCGAAAATGGCTGGGCGTTGACCGAGAAATATTTTACGATTCTGGGCTTTTTGCGGTTGTACCAATGGATTATTATTTTCCGGGAACGGGAAAATCAGGTGATTTGCCGCCACGAAAGGGCTTTGCTGAAAAGTGGCACAAACGAACCTTGGCTTTCGCACCAAATATTGAATTACATATTTTGGTTGGCTCCTATGCACAGCGTTATTATTTGCAGCAGAAATCTTCTGCCACGTTGACAGAAACGGTAAAACATTATCGCGCCTATTTACCAGAATTTTTCCCTTTGGTACATCCCTCACCTCGCAATAACCTCTGGCAAGCAAGAAATCCTTGGTTTGCAAAAGAAGTTATCCCAGATTTGCAAAAATACGTCAAAGAAATTCTTGAAAGATAATATGATACCTCATTAAAAATAAAAGCATAAGAAAGTATTTTCTAAACAGAAAAGGTATTCTTACGCTTTTTTTATTAATTATGAGTTGTCAGCTAAGCTTTGATTAACCCAATCAATGAAGTTGCTTGTTGAATCACCGCTGATTTCGGCTTCGGTATGTTGTTCACCCCAAACCGTTGCAAAATCAAGGTCTTTAACACCGTAATTTTCAAGGGCAAGTGCCAAATTAACCTCAGTAGTTAAAGCTGTATCGCCTTGACTAAGTCCTGTACGAATTCGCCAATAACTAGCAACATTTGAAGAATTTTCACCACCATAATAATCAGTTAGATAGTACAATGGCGTGTACATATTGATACGTGTGGTTAAATCTTTTCCTAAGCTATCTGTTTTAGCAAGGTCGGTAGTAAAGGCTTCTTCGTAATCTGTTCCTTTGACTAAATCTCCCAAGGTTGAGTCCCAATGAACGCTGTTACCGTCACCATAGCCGAAAAGTTGATTTTCGCCTTGTGATAAATCAAGGGCATCAAAGGCACCCAGAGACTTAGTTGATGATTTCATGTATTTGACAAAATCAGCAATGCTAGAGATACTAGCAGTATTGGTATCCTCGTCATAAGTGACCCATGTTGAATCAGCGTTGAGCGCCGCAATATAATCAGCAGCTGTTTCATAAGTTCCAGATAAATCAATTGTGATTGAAGAAGATGACGTACGATTGATATCATCAACATCCTCAATTGATGTTGTATCATCAGTAGTACCAAGATCGGTTGGGGCTTCGCCAGTCGGCATATCTCCGCCGCCTAAGCCGCCTTGAGAAGATGAGCTGGCATCATATGGGAATGTCGTATTAGCTAAAAATGTGTTAAGTGAATCCTCAATGACTGATTTGAGATAATTGTAGTAGGAACCTGCTTGATAAATGCCGTCATCAGATTTCTTCAAGGTGAGCTTGTTGCCATCTTCATCTTGAAGTCCAAGTTTATTAATATATTTCGCAAAAGCAGTAGCTAAGCCATCTGAAATAGTTTGTTCTTCATCGCTCAAATCAGAACGTGTCGATCCCATGTTCCATTCATAAGCTTCATTTGCGGTATCAAGGTTAGTGATTGGACACCAAGCCATAACACCAGCAACGCTGTCAGAGACACCTTCGACAGCACCGATTTCTGTAAGGTAATCGTCATACAAAGAACTATCTCCAGAAGAACCGATAATAGCAGATTGTGCACCGCCACCAGACATTCCAAAAACAAAGATAGAATCTGTATTTCCTGAAATATTGCCTTGGTTATAACGTAAATAACGAATCGCTGCTTTAGCGTCTGTAACACCACTTGGAGCACCAGAATCACGTCCACGCAATCCTGCAGATACGTAAATCATTCCTTGTGATGTATAATCAGTAGCATCACTAGTATATTCTGTAAGTGCAGACATAGCTGAATAACCAGGTGTATTAATTGGAATCACGATAGGAGCCGTTTCAGAAGTATAATTTCCGACTGTTGCTGAGGTATTTATCTCACAAGTATAGGTTCCATCACCATTATCAGTCGCTGTCATGTAATCACCAGGCACAAAAATTGATAACGTTTGCTGTTCAGCGTCTGTAGGATTAGCCGCATAAGAAATGCCGATTTGATAATAAACATTATCATCAGCATTGTACTGCCATTTTGAGTTATCTACCTTATCAAGTGTCGTTGAGACTTCACCAGAAGAAAGACTAGATGTAGAAGCGGTAGTGTTTTGCGAGCTGGAGCTAGAGGTACTAGAGTTAGAACTTGACGAGCAAGCCGTTAGTAACATAGCAGAGCATAATAAAACAGCAGAGCTTGTAAAGAACCATTTTTTTCTTGGCATAGTATTCTCCCTTTTTAAAAATTTGTCCTAAATTTTTCTTAACCAATAAATGAAAATTAGGTTATTACTTTATCTCAAATTATCTCTATGGTACACTAAAGAAAACGCTGTTACCATAACAAATGTTAAGTAGTGAGGTGATAAGAATTAGTAAAGAAAAGATTTTACAAGAATTTTATGCCTTAGGCACACGATTTGAAGTGCCTAAAAATGCTTTGATTAATACAA
Source organism: Streptococcus gallolyticus subsp. gallolyticus DSM 16831 (assembly GCF_002000985.1). Lineage (NCBI taxonomy): Bacteria > Bacillati > Bacillota > Bacilli > Lactobacillales > Streptococcaceae > Streptococcus > Streptococcus gallolyticus. The sequence goes on from NZ_CP018822.1 coordinate 1,021,557, forward strand.
CGGTTTGCCAAGAAAAGATAACCCATGTTTATTTGCTAGAATCAGGAATTGTTTCTTTGAGTTCTATAACGCCTCAAGGACAAACGATTATTTACCAATATTTTTCACAGCCTGGTTTTTTAAATATCGTTCCATTATTAACACGATTTTATCTAGGGTATGAAAATGACATGACGGTTGATTTGACAGCAAAGACTGCCTGTGTCATTTATCGATTGACTGTTGAGACTTTCATGGCAAAATTAGCAGAGCCGTTGGTGAAAGACCTTATCATTCAAACGGTTTTAGCAGATTATGTGACTGTTATGGAGAAAATTCGTGATAGTGGTGAGGATTCTACAAAGGTTAATTTGTACCGTTTTATCACACAGCATGCGAGCCAAGATGAAACTGGAGCTTATATATTAGACGACTTTTTTACTTACACAGAAATCGGTAATTATTTGCAAGTTCACGAAGTGACTATAGCTCGCTTGATGAGTGAATTAAAAAGAGAAAATATCATTGCAAAACAAGGTAAAACACTCTGTATTATAGATATGAACGCCTTAGAACGGCTGAAATGAGGTGTGTACACACAAAAGATGCTGAAATACTCAGCATCTTTTTGTATTATTTATAAGGGAAGATTATTTCCCCAGACAGAATTGGCTAAAGAGTTTTGTGATTAATTCATCAGGTGCTGCATCACCTGTGATTTCACCGAGAATTTCCCAGCAACGTGTTAAATCAATTTGAAGAAGATCAACAGGCATTCCTAGTTCAAGCCCTTCATTGACGGCTTGCAAACTTTGCACCGCTTTTTCAATCAATGAAATATGGCGAGCATTTGAAAGATAAGTTGCATCTTTTTCAACAATACCAGCATTATCGAAGAAAAGTTGGTTAATACGTTCTTCAATCACGTCGATATTTTGATTTTTAAGAACGGAAATGCGAATGACATCATCTGGCAACTGGTCAGCTTCGATTTTTTCTGGTAAATCCGTTTTATTAAGAAGAATAATGCGGTTACTATCTTTGCTAAGTTCCAAGAGTGCACGGTCTTGGTCAGTCAAAGGTTCAGAACTATTGAGCACAAGAAGAACAAGGTCAGCTTCCTCAAGGGCTTTTTTCGAACGTTCCACACCGATTTTTTCAACCACATCATCTGTTTCGCGGATACCAGCTGTATCAACCAGTTTCAAAGGCACACCTTTGATATTGACATATTCTTCAATCACATCACGGGTTGTTCCCTCAATGTCAGTAACGATAGCCTTATCTTCGCGTAACAGATTGTTAAGCAAACTTGATTTACCAACATTTGGACGACCGATGATAGCAGTAGATAAGCCTTCGCGCAGAATTTTGCCACGTTTTGCAGTACGTAATAGATTTTCCAAAAGTTTTTGGAATTCTTGTGTTTTTTCGCGAATCAAAGCCGTCGTCATTTCTTCCACGTCATCATATTCAGGGTAGTCGATATTGACCTCGACTTGAGCTAAGGTATTTAGAATTTCTTGGCGCGTGTCATTGATTAATTGTGACAATGACCCATCAAGTTGTTTTACCGCAATATTCATGGCTTTGTCTGTTTTCGCACGGATAATATCCATAACGGCTTCCGCTTGTGTCAAGTCAACACGACCATTCAAGAAAGCACGTTTGGTAAATTCACCAGGTTCAGCAAGACGAGCCCCTTGGCGCAAGACAAGTTGCAAAATTTCATTTGTCACGGCAACACCACCGTGCGTATTAATCTCCACGACATTCTCGCAGGTAAAGGTTTTTGGCGCAAGCATCACAGACACCATAACCTCATCAAGCACTTCATCAGTATTAGGGTCAACAATGTGACCGTAATTAATCGTATGTGAAGCAACCTTGTTAAGGTCTTTACCACGATAGACTTTTTGTGCAATAGCTAGTGCTTCCGTACCAGAAAGTCTTACAATCCCGATTGCACCCTCACCAAGCGGTGTAGAAATCGCAGCAATCGTATCAAATTCATTTGTAATCATTACTATTCTTCCTATCTATATGTCAAAGTTATTCTTTGAAAATAATCTTAGTTAATTGTAACGCAAAACATTTTTTCTAGCAATAGACGAGTGCCATTGCAATAATTTCTGATAAAATCAGCTAAAGAATTTACCAAAAACACTAAAACAATTAAGTCCGATTAAAATCATTGTGGCAAAAACACCCTAAATCATGATATAATAGTTATTTGGAAATAGGAATTATTGACAATAATACATAAAATGGTGAGGTAGCTATGGAAAAACTCAAAAAAATGGCTGGTGTCACAGCCGCTCAGTACGTCAAAGATGGTATGGTTGTCGGACTTGGAACAGGCTCAACAGCATACTTTTTTGTTGAAGAAATTGGTCGCCGCATGAAAGAAGAAGGACTCAAAGTTGTCGGCGTAACAACTTCAAGCCAAACAACTGCACAAGCAGAAGGGCTTGGGATTCCTTTGAAAGCTGTTGATGATATTGATGTTATCGATGTTACCGTTGACGGTGCAGATGAAGTTGACACTAACTTCAACGGTATCAAAGGCGGTGGTGGCGCCCTTCTTATGGAAAAAATCGTTGCCACACCAACCAAAGAATATATCTGGGTTGTTGACGAATCAAAAATGGTCGATAAACTCGGTGCCTTCAAATTGCCAGTCGAAGTGGTTCAATATGGTGCAGACCGTATTTTCCGTGAGTTTGAGAAAAAAGGTTACAAACCATCATATCGCATGACAAACGGCGAACGCTTTGTGACTGATATGAAAAATTATATCATCGACCTTGACCTTGGCGTTATTGAAAATCCTGTCGAACTTGGCAAAGAATTGAAAGCCATGGTCGGTGTTGTTGAACATGGTCTCTTCAACGGTATGGTCAATAAAGTTATCGTTGCAGGTAAAGACGGTGTCAACATTTTAGAAGCTAAATAATGATTTCAGCAGGAGGAAATTAACAGTTACCATAACTGAATCTTCTCCTGTTTACTATGTTATATTGATTAATTATTATTTCTAATCACTTGACTTATTAGGATATTAAGAGATTAGGAGGTTTTGGGTGCCAACCGTAACCACCCTAGATTAGGAAAAAATTATGTCAACATTTAATCGTATTCACCTTGTAGTTTTAGATTCTGTCGGAATTGGTGCAGCACCAGATGCTAACAATTTTGTCAATGCTGGTGTGCCAGACGGTGCTTCAGATACCCTTGGTCATATTTCAAAAACAGTCGGATTAACTGTTCCAAATATGGCGAAAATTGGTCTTGGAAATATTCCTCGTGAAACACCTCTAAAAACAGTACCAGCAGAAGCGCAACCAAGTGGCTATGCGACAAAATTAGAAGAAGTATCACGTGGAAAAGATACCATGACAGGTCACTGGGAAATTATGGGGCTTAACATTACAGAGCCTTTTGATACTTTCTTTGAAGGATTCCCAGAAGAAATTTTAACAAAAATCGAAGAGTTTTCAGGGCGTAAAATCATTCGTGAAGCCAACAAACCTTATTCAGGAACACAAGTTATCGCTGACTTTGGTGAACGTCAAATGAAGACAGGTGAATTGATTGTTTACACTTCAGCTGACCCAGTACTTCAAATCGCAGCACACGAAGATATTATTCCACTTGACGAACTTTATAAAATCTGTGAATTTGCTCGTTCTATTACATTAGAACGTCCAAGTTTGCTTGGTCGAATCATTGCTCGTCCATATGTTGGTGAACCTGGTAATTTCACACGTACAGCTAACCGTCGTGACTATGCTTTATCACCATTTGCACCAACAGTGCTTAATAAATTAGCTGACGCAGGTATTCCGACGTACGGTGTCGGAAAAATCAATGATATTTTCAATGGTTCAGGTATTACAAACGACATGGGGCACAATAAATCAAATATGCACGGTGTTGATACCTTGATTAAGACCTTGCAATTGCCAGAATTTACAAAAGGATTATCATTTACAAACCTTGTTGATTTTGATGCCATGTATGGTCACCGTCGTAATGCCGCAGGTTACCGTGATTGTCTAGAAGAATTTGACAATCGTTTGCCTGAAATCATGGAAAATATGAAATCAGATGACCTTCTTTTAATCACAGCAGACCACGGTAATGACCCAACTTACACAGGAACAGACCACACACGTGAATACATTCCATTATTGGCTTACAGCCCATCATTTAAAGGAAATGGTGTCTTACCAGTCGGACATTTTGCTGATATTTCAGCAACAATCGCTGAAAACTTTGGTGTTGAGACAGCCATGATTGGTCAATCTTTCCTAGAAAAATTAGTATAAGAGGTGCATATGACAACAATTATTGAAAAAATTGAAGAAGCTCGTCAGTTCCTGGTATCACAAAGTTGTGACGCTCCTGAATTTGGCTTGATTTTAGGGTCAGGTCTTGGCGAACTTGCCGAAGAAATTGAAAATGCTGTTGTAATTCCCTATGAAAAAATTCCTAATTGGGGAAAATCAACAGTAGCAGGACACGCTGGACAATTGGTTTATGGTGACCTTGGTGGACACAAAGTCATTGCTCTTCAAGGACGTTTTCATTTTTACGAAGGAAATCCAATGGAATTAGTGACTTTCCCAGTTCGTGTCATGAAAGCTCTTGGTTGTAAAGGACTTATTGTGACAAATGCAGCTGGCGGAATTGGCTTTGGTCCAGGAACATTAATGGCAATTTCAGACCATATTAATATGACAGGGCAAAACCCATTGATTGGTGCGAATCTTGATGACTTTGGACCACGTTTCCCAGATATGTCAGATGCTTATACGGCTGAGTATCGTGATACTGCTCACAAAGTCGCTGAAAAAATCGGTATCAAACTTGATGAAGGTATTTATCTTGGGGTTTCTGGACCATGTTACGAAACACCTGCCGAAATTCGTGCCTTCCAAACTCTTGGAGCTGATGCGGTTGGTATGTCAACAGTTCCAGAAGTCATCGTTGCTGCTCATTCAGGTTTGAAAGTTTTAGGAATTTCAGCCATCACAAACCATGCCGCAGGTTTCCAAAGTTCACTTAATCATGAAGAAGTTGTTGCTGTTACACAACAAATCAAAGAGGACTTCAAAACCCTAGTTAAGGCTGTTTTGGCAGAATTGTAAGTCAATATTAAAACTTGGTATTATCATACTAAATCAGAAAGAGATGTGTTATGCGAATTCATTTTATTGTTCACGAAGCTTTTGAAGCACCAGGTGCTTACTATGATTGGGCTATTAAACGTGGTCATGATGTGACAATAACAAAACTTTACCAAGGCGAAAAATTGCCAAAAGACAGTTCTGGTATTGACCTACTAATTGTTATGGGTGGACCACAAAGCCCACGAACAACAGTAGTAGAATGTCCTCATTTTGATGCACAAGCTGAAATCTCGCTTATCAAAGAAGCTATTTCACAAGATAAACGAGTTCTTGGTATTTGTTTAGGAGCTCAATTGCTAGGTGAAGCCTACGGAGCATCTGTTGAAAGAAGCCCAGAAAAAGAAATTGGAAATTATCCAATCACATTAACAGAAGCTGGTTTAGCAAATTGTAATCTTTCGCATATTGGAACATCTACAACTGTTGGGCACTGGCATGGCGATATGCCTGGTTTGACACCACAAGCCAAAATTCTTGCAATTAGTCAAGGTTGCCCACGACAAATTGTCAAATACAGTGATAAACACTATGCTTTCCAATGCCATTTAGAGTTTTCAAAACCATTGATTGAAGCACTTTTGGCAGAAGAAGTTGATTATGATGAACAAGTTAAGACACACTCATACCTTCAAGCAGCAAATGAAATGCTAGCTTATGATTATTCAGAAATGAATCATATTTTAGAGCAATTTTTAGATGCTTTCACAAAATAAAAGATTTAACTCTAAAACTTACTGCTTACGCTTTAGTGCTACCCTCCTTTTGACTAGTCTAGTAGCAGGAGTAGGCGGTATTTTACTTCATGACTTATTAGAATTGGTTGAATGGACGATTTTTGGTCATGGGGAAAGTACAGGCGCGCAACCTGTCACAAACCTACAATTTATTATCATCTTATTAGCTGGTATTATTTCAGCGTTTATTTGGTTTGTTTTACAAGATAAAAATCGTCAAATCATTTCAATCAAATCACAGCTAAAAGCTACTGATGACAGCAAACGTCCGATACTTTGGATACACTTGATACATATTTTTCTTCAAGTGGCTTCAGTCGGAGCTGGTTCACCTATTGGTAAAGAAGGTGCGCCACGAGAACTGGGAGCTTTAGGGGCAGGTCGTATTTCTGACCGAATGACATTGACCTTAAAAGACCGAAGGCTTGCTATTGTTTGTGGGGCATCAGCAGGGTTGGCAGCTGTTTATCAAGTACCGATTGCCAGTATCTTTTTTGCTTTTGAAACACTTGGATTAGGGCTGTCATTTTTGAACCTTATTTCAGTTTCAGGCACCGCGATTCTAGCTAGTCTTATTGCGGGAACGGTTATTTCAGATACACCACTTTATCATTCAGGGCAAGTCGTGCTCGATGCTAAAACATGTGGTCTTACAATCCTTCTAGCCATCCTTATCACCCCCTTAGCGCAGCTATTTCGCTACCTCACCCAAAAGGCTCAAGCCAGCAAAGTGACAACTAAAAGCATTTTGTGGAAACTTCCCTTAACTTTTTTGCTTCTCGCAAGCTGTTCTCTTTATTTTCCAGAGATTTTGGGAAATGGCGGAGCTTTGGCACAAGCTGTTTTTGATGGGATGGGTGTGTGGTATGCTTTAGCTTGTGTGGTTATTAAAGCCGTACTTGTTTTGCTGACGCTGAAAAATGGTGCCTACGGAGGCACTCTGACACCGTCATTTTCAATAGGCGCTGTCCTAGGATTCTTGGTAGCAGTGCTGTGTCAATTGGTAGTCCCAGAATTATCACTAACTTCAGCTATGTTAATTGGCTCAAGTATCTTTTTAGCCATTACCATGAACGCTCCGTTAACAGCTGTTGGTTTGGTTGTGTCGTTTACGGGACAATCTCTCAAAGCTCTTCCAATTTTGCTTCTTGCAGTCATCGTAGCCTTTGCTACAAAAACTATTATTGAACACATTGAAAGGAAATATTATGTCAATCCATATCGAAGCCAAACAAGGCGAAATCGCAGATAAAATTTTACTTCCAGGAGACCCACTCCGTGCTAAATTTATCGCAGAAAACTTTTTAGAAGATGCCGTATGTTTTAACAATGTCCGTGGTATGCTTGGTTTTACAGGAACTTATAAAGGCGAACGTGTCAGCGTTATGGGAACTGGTATGGGAATGCCATCAATCTCTATCTACGCGACTGAATTAATCCAATCTTACGGCGTTAAAAAATTAATCTGTGTCGGAACAGCTGGCTCACTTAATAAAGATGTTCACGTTCGCGAACTTGTTTTGGCACAAGCAGCAGCAACAACATCAAGCATGATAAAAAATGAATGGCCACAGTATGATTTTCCACAAATTGCTGATTTCACCTTGCTTGACAAAGCCTACCATATTGCGCAAGACCTTGGAATGACAACTCACGTTGGCAGCGTGTTATCTGTTGACGCTTTTTATTCAGATTTTGCTGAAAATAATGTCAAACTCGGGCAACTTGGTGTGAAAGCTGTTGAGATGGAAGCCGCTGCACTTTACTATCTCGCAGCAAAACACGGCGTTCAAGCACTCGGTATCATGACGATTTCTGATAGCCTTGTTGCTGACGAAGACACAACCGCTCAAGAACGCCAAACAACTTTCACAGACATGATGAAAGTCGGTCTTGAAACTCTTATTGCAGATTAATGCAAGAAATATATGAAACAATAGACATCCTTTTGGATGTCTATGCTTATAATCACGCTTGGAAAATAGCAGAGCAGCACAGCGATTTTCCAGCGCAAAGCCGTTATCTTTTAGAAATGTTAAAAGAGCGTAGGGAACTTAACGTTGACTTTGCTTTTTCACATCCAGCAGAAAATCAAGTAATTTTAGCCAATTATGGCGTTTCACTCATTACCAATGCGTATGAGGAAGAACAATTAGCAAATTATATTATGGATTTGGAAGCTAAGGTGAAAAATGGCAATATCATTGATTTTGTCCGCTCTGTTAGTCCAATTCTATATAGGCTCTTTCAACGTCTTGCCAAACGCGAAATTCCAAATTTGGAAAACTATATCCACGATGCTAAAAACGACCAGTATGATACTTGGCTGTTTACAAAAATGAAGCAGAGCGACTATGCTATTTTTCATAGATATCTTGAGATTCGTCGTGATGGCAAAGTGACTTCAAAAGCTTTGGCAGAACTCTTACAGTACGGACAACTTCCTCAGGAAACTAAACAGTTAATCAGCGAACTTCGTAATTTTGAAAAATCCGTTCGGAATCCCCTAGCCCACCTCATCAAGCCTTTTGACGAAGAAGAACTACACCGAACAACAAATTTCTCATCCCAAGCCTTTCTAGATAAAATCATTGCCCTTGCTACCTATGCAGGTGTCAAATATAACAAAGAAAAATTCTATTTCGACCAAGTTAATGACATTATCAAAAGTGAGTTGAAGAGAAATGGATAGAACATCAAAACTCTTGGACAATGTCCAAGAGTTTTTAGTTATCAAATTTAACTTCTTCAAGGAGATATTCAATAAATCGTTCGCCCATTTTTGAAAGGTTAGCTTTTTCGTGGCGAATATAGACAATGTCAATCATATCTTCAACATCAAGTGGAATAGAAACAATATTATCACCATTTAGATTGCTATTTAAAATACCTGTAGCGATTGTATAACCGTCGAGTCCAATCAAGAGATTGAAAAGTGTCGCGCGGTCACTAACGACAATCGATTTCTTATGGGGAATTTGTGAAAAAATTTCTTCAGAGAAGTAGAAGGAATTATGAATCCCTTGATCGTAGCTAAGGTAAGGAAATTCTTCCAAATCTTCCATCGTTACCAGTTTTTTGCTTGCAAGAGGATTGTTTTTGCTGACAAAGATATGCGGACGCGTTCTAAAAAGACTCGTATAGGTTAGATGATTATCATCGAACATTTTGGTCAAAACATCGTGGTTATAACTATTCAAAAATAAAACGCCAATTTCTGAACGAAAATTCTTAACATCATCAATGATTTCATACGTTCGTGTTTCACGAAGGAAGAGCTCATAACGTGACATATCTGTTCCTTCCAAAAGCGAAACAAAAGCATTGACAACGAAAGCATAGTGCTGTGAAGATACGCTAAACAGTTCTCGGTTTGTATTTTTGCTCTTATAACGTTCCTCTAAAAGAGCTGTTTGTTCTAAAATTTGGCGAGCATAAGAAAGAAACTCAACGCCATCCTTAGTCAAGGTAATGCCTTTTGGGTTACGAATAAAAATTTCAATCCCCATTTCACGCTCCAAATCTCGTACAGCATTTGAAAGGCTTGGTTGAGTGATAAAAAGCTGCTTAGCAGCCTCGTTCATGCTCCCTGTTTCTACTATTTTAACGATATAGTGTAATTGTTGTATTCTCATAGCCTTAGTTTAGCCTAAAAATGAAATTCCCGCAAGTAGACAACGTTTTCTTATGATGGGAGTGCTTTAAAAACGAATATTTACATTACAGCAACAAAATTACAAAAAGATAACTAAAACGTAACATTTTAGTGATTGATTTACTTTTCTTAAAATAAAACGCTTATATTTCTCAAATAATGCTTTAGGAAGCGCCTACAAACGTAAAGGTTTAGAAAATTACAAAATTGCAAAAAAATTACAAAAGTGCTAAAATAGGAACGTTAATATCCTTATAGGAATCGGAGATTTAAAATGCCCACACATTCACGTCATAGAAGACATCATAAGAGTTCACGTTCATATTCTCGTTTTGATACGAAGACGATAGTAAATAGTGTTTTATTAGTGTTGTTTGCTTTGTTAGCGGGAATCGCAACTTATCTCATGTATGCCAATAATATTCTAGCTTTTCGTCATCTGAATATTATCTACACCGTTTTACTAGTTGCTGTATTCCTTATATCTTTGGTTTTGATAATTCGGAAAAAAGGGAAAATTGTTGTGACGGTTCTCTTGGTTATTTTTTCAATTGTCGCAGCTATTTCACTTTTTGCTTTTAAATCATTGGTTGATGTGGCTAATGATATGAATAAATCAGCCTCATATTCAGAAATTGAGATGAGTGTTGTGGTGCCAGCAGATAGCTCGATTTCAGATGTGACAGAATTATCAAGCGTTCAAGCACCGACTAATGCTGACGGTAGCAACATTGATGCGTTAATCTCACAAATCAAATCTGATAAAGGTGTTGATTTAGCGACAGAAACAGTAGATTCTTATCAAGCCGCTTATGAAAATTTGATTAATGGTTCAAGTCAAGCAATGGTTTTGAACAGTGCTTATTCAAGCTTGCTTGAGCTATCATATGATGATTACGAATCAAACTTGAAAACAATTTATACTTATAAAATTAAGAAGAGTGCTTCAAGCGAAGCAAAATCATCTGATGCTAATGTCTTTAACATTTATATTAGTGGTATTGATACCTACGGTTCTATTTCAACCGTTTCACGTTCAGATGTTAATATCATCTTGACAGTTAATATGAATACACATAAGATTTTGATGACAACAACACCACGTGACTCATATGTTCAAATTCCAGACGGCGGTGCAGATCAATACGATAAACTGACACACGCTGGTATCTATGGTGTTGAAACATCTGAAAAGACACTAGAAAATCTTTACGGTATTGATATTGATTATTACGCTCGTATCAACTTTACATCATTTGTGAGTCTTATTGATGCTATTGGTGGTGTAACAGTTTATAATGATCAGGCATTTACAAGTCTCCATGGTAATTATAATTTTGAAGTTGGTAATGTTAATTTGAGTTCAGGAGAAGAAGCTTTAGGCTTTGTTCGTGAACGTTACAGTCTTACAAATGGTGACTATGACCGTGGAAATAATCAACTTAAGGTTATTCAAGCAATCATTAATAAATTAACATCATTTAGTTCAATTTCAAATTACTCAACAATTATTTCTACCTTGCAGGATTCTGTTCAAACGGATATGTCATTAGATACAATGATGAGCCTTGCTAATGCTCAGCTTGATTCAGGTAAGAAATTTACAATTACATCACAAGAAGTAACTGGTACAGGTTCAACAGGAGAATTGACTTCTTATGCCATGCCAACTGCAAGTCTTTATATGATTCAGTTGGATGATGCTAGTGTAGCAAGTGCATCACAAGCCATTAAAGATGTTATGGAAGGTAATTAGATGATTGATATTCATTCGCATATTGTTTTTGATGTAGATGACGGACCAACTACTATTGAAGAGAGCTTAGCTTTGGTTGGGGAAAGTTATCGTCAGGGTGTGCGTACGATTGTCTCAACGTCACATCGTCGCAAAGGAATGTTTGAAACACCAGAAGATAAGATTTTTGCTAATTTTAGTCAAGTCAAAGAAGCTGCTGAAGCCAAATATGAAGGCTTAGAAATCTTATATGGTGGCGAACTCTACTATAGTAGCGATATTCTGGAAAGACTGGAACATCATCAAGTTCCAAGAATGAACGATACACGTTTTGCATTGATTGAGTTTAGTATGACAACACCATGGAAGGAGATTCATACAGCACTTAGCAATGTGATTATGCTTGGAATCACACCAGTTGTTGCTCATATCGAACGCTATAATGCGCTTGAATTTAATGAAGAACGTGTTAAGGAATTGATTAACATGGGGTGTTACACGCAAATTAATAGCTCACATGTTCTCAAACCAAAATTATTTGGCGATAAATACCGTCAGTTCAAAAAACGAGCACGTTATTTCTTGGAAAAAAATCTTGTTCATTGTGTCGCAAGCGATATGCATAACCTTGGACCAAGACCGCCATTTATGGACGAAGCTAGGGAAATCGTTACAAGAGATTTTGGACCAAATAGGGCATATGCTCTTTTCGAGGGAAATCCTCAAACCTTATTAGAAAATAAAGATTTATAGGAGTTAATATGAATTCAAATGATAATGCAAGTATCGAGATTGATGTGCTCTATTTGCTAAGAAAACTTTGGAGTAGAAAATTTTTCATTATTTTCATTGCTCTAGCTGTTGGGATAGTAGCTTTACTTGGTAGTATCTTTTTTATCAAACCTAAGTACACATCAACAACTCGTATTTATGTTGTGAGTCGAAGTAGTGACAGCAGTTTGACCAATCAGGATTTGCAAGCAGGTTCTTACCTTGTTAATGACTATAAAGAAGTCATTACGTCAAATGAAGTTTTGTCATCTGTTATTGATCAAGAAAACCTGTCACTTTCTACAAGTGAATTGTCAAATATGATTTCTGTAAGTATTCCAACAGATACACGTGTTATTTCAATCTCTGTTGAAGATACAGATGCGCAAGAAGCTTCTGATATTGCTAACACTATCCGTGAAGTTGCTGCAGAAAAAATCAAATCTGTAACCAAGGTAGATGATGTGACAACTTTGGAAGCTGCCGAAGTCGCTAGCAAACCATCATCACCAAATATTAAACGCAATGCTGCTTTAGGTGCACTTGTTGGTGGTTTCTTGGCTATTGTTGGTATTCTTGTGCTTGAAGTACTTGATGACCGTGTTCGTCGTCCAGAAGACGTCGAAGAAGTGCTTGGTATGACACTTTTAGGAGTTGTACCAGATATTGATAAATTATAAGGAGAAAAATTGTAATGCCACAATTAGAATTAGTGAGAGCTAAAGCTCAAATGGTTAAATCTATGGAGGAATATTACAATTCTATCCGTACCAATATTCAATTTAGTGGACGTGATTTAAAAGTAATTACGTTAACTTCGGCTCAACCTGGCGAAGGAAAATCAACAACGTCTGTTAACCTTGCAATTTCTTTTGCGCGTGCAGGTTTCCGTACACTTTTGATTGATGCGGATACACGTAATTCAGTCATGTCAGGAACGTTTAAATCTAATGAACGTTATCAGGGGTTGACAAGTTTCTTGTCTGGAAATGCAGAGTTGTCAGATGTTATTTGTGACACAAGTATTGATAATTTGATGATTATTCCTGCTGGGCAAGTCCCACCAAATCCAACATCATTGATTCAAAATGATAACTTCAAAGCGATGATTGAAACTGTTCGTGGACTTTACGACTATGTTATCATTGATACACCACCGCTTGGTTTGGTTATTGATGCTGCTATCCTAGCACACCATTCAGATGCTAGCTTGCTTGTGACAAAAGCAGGAGAAGATAGACGTCGTACAGTTACAAAACTAAAGGAACAATTGGAACAGAGTGGTTCAGTTTTCCTTGGCGTTATTTTGAATAAATATGATATTCACTTAGATAAGTATGGTTCATATGGTAGTTACGGTGGGTATGGTAGCTATGGCAATTACGGAAAAAGTGAAGAAAAAACAAAAATTGGTAGAGGTAAACGAAAAAAATAGCTGATACCTTTACCTTAGAATAGGGAACAGGGAGTTATATGTATAGCGAAGATTCGAAAAAGAAAGTTTATTACCTTTTGTCGGATATTATAGCTTTAGTGGTAAGTTACCTCATCTTAGCACAATTTTATCCTTATCATCTTTTTGATAGTAAATTCTTTGCAGTTGTTTTTGGGATTTTAATTGTGATTGTTGGTGTTTTGAGCGATGAATACTCTTCAATTACAAATCGTGGTTATTTAAAAGAATTAAAAGCATCTGTGATTTATGGTATGAAAGTTTTAGTTTTATTTACTTTTGTACTGATACTTGGAAAAATTCGTTTTATCCATGACATTTCACAGATGTCTTATTTCTTCTTGGGGCAAATTTTTATTTTAGTAAGCCTTTTTGTCTTCATTGGACGTATTTTAGTTAAGAATCTTTTCAAAAGTCATGCAACGGATATTAAACAGGTATTGTTTGTCACGGATTTTACGAATGGTAAGGAAGTCATTAAAGAACTTAATAATTCCAATTACCATATCGCTGCTTATATCAGTCGTCGTGATAATCCTGACATTTCACAGCCTATCTTAAAAAGTACTAAAGAAATTAGGGATTTTGTGGCAAATCACCAAGTTGACGAGATATTTGTTGCCAAAAATCACCAAGATGATTTTATAGAATTTGCTCATTGCTTAAAATTGTTAGGAATTCCAACGACAGTAGCTGTTGGGAATTATTCGGACTTCTATGTTGGAAATAGTGTTCTAAAAAAAGTAGGTGATACGACCTTCATAACGACAGCATTCAATATTGTAAAATTCCGTCAGATTGCTTTAAAACGTCTTATGGATATTGCAATGGCTTTAGTTGGATTAGTGATTACTGGGATTGTAGCTATTATTATTGCACCAATAGTCAAGAAACAATCACCAGGACCTCTAATCTTCAAACAAAAACGTGTTGGTAAAAACGGTAAAGTTTTTGAAATTTACAAATTTAGAAGCATGTACACCGATGCCGAAGAACGCAAAAAAGAATTACTAGCGCAAAATGATTTGGATACTGACTTAATGTTTAAGATGGAAGATGACCCTCGTATCTTCCCATTTGGACATAAGTTACGTGATTGGTCACTTGATGAATTACCACAATTTATCAATGTCCTAAAAGGTGAAATGTCTGTTGTGGGCACGCGTCCACCAACGCTTGATGAGTATCATCACTATGAGTTACATCATTTCAAACGCTTAACAACCAAACCAGGAATCACTGGCTTATGGCAAGTTAGCGGTCGTAGTGACATTACCGACTTTGAAGAAGTCGTGGCACTTGATATGAAGTATATCCAAAACTGGAGCATCAGTGAAGATATTAAAATTATTGCCAAAACATTTGGAGTCGTACTAAAAAGAGAGGGAAGTAGGTAGGGTCCCTCTTCATTCTTGTATTGGGAGAAAAAATGAAAAGTGTCTATATTATAGGTTCAAAAGGAATACCAGCAAATTATGGTGGGTTTGAAACCTTTGTAGAAAAACTAACTGAAAATCAAAAAGATAAAAATATCAAATATTATGTGGCATGTATGCGAGAAAACTCTGCTAAATCAAATATCACAGATGATATTTTTGAACATAATGGAGCAACTTGTTTTAATATTGATGTGCCAAATATTGGTCCTGCACGAGCAATTGCCTATGACATCGCTGTTCTAAACAGGTCGATTGAAATCGCAAAAGAAAATGGTGATGTTAATCCAATTTTTTATGTTTTAGCTTGTCGCATCGGACCATTCATTAATCATTTTAAAAAGCAAATCCACGCTCTTGGTGGTCAATTATTTGTTAATCCAGATGGACATGAATGGATGCGTCAAAAATGGAGTGCCCCTGTTCGTCGTTATTGGAAAGTTTCTGAGTCATTGATGGTAAAACATGCTGATTTATTGGTATGTGATAGTAAGAATATTGAAAAATATATCCAAGATGACTATAAAAAATATTCACCAAAGACAACTTACATCGCTTATGGAACAGAGCTTGAAAAATCTAGCCTTTCTTCAAAAGACCGTGTCGTACGTGAATGGTTTTCAGAAAAGGGAGTTTCAGAAAATAATTATTACCTTGTTGTTGGACGATTCGTTCCAGAAAATAACTATGAGGCAATGCTTCGTGAGTTTATGAAGTCAAATACAAAAAAAGATTTTGTATTGATTACTAATGTTGAACAAAATGCCTTTTACGAAAAACTGAAAAAAGAAACAGGTTTTGACAAAGACTCTCGCATCAAATTTGTAGGAACTGTTTATAATCAAGAACTTCTTAAATATATTCGTGAAAATGCATATGCTTACTTCCACGGTCATGAAGTTGGTGGAACAAATCCATCACTATTAGAAGCATTATCTTCAACTAAGTTAAATCTCTTGCTTAATGTTGGATTTAACAAAGAAGTTGGTGAAGATGGAGCAATTTATTGGGATAAAGATAATCTTCATAAGGTTATTGAAGATGCAGAAGCAATGTCTCAAGAGCAAATTGATGAATTAGATAGACTGTCAACAAAACAAGTCCAAGAACACTTTAGTTGGGATTTTATTGTTGATGAGTACGAAGGATTGTTTGGGGAGTTTGATTAATTGTTTTCAATAGGTGTTATTGGTGCTGGAACATGGGGATTAGCTTTAGCACGTGTACTTTCATTGAACGGGAATAATGTGACCGTTTGGTCAGCTATCCCATCAGAAATTGATGAATTAGTAGAAACACGTCGAAATAATCGATTGCCTGACATGGTTATTCCAGATAATATTGTTTTTACAAAATCAATTGAAGAAGTTTGTAAAAAAAAAGATATCATTTTATTTGCCGTGCCATCTGTATTTGTACGTGAGACAGCAGCAAAAATTCGGGAGTTTATTCCTAAAAATCAAATAATTGTTGATGTTGCTAAAGGAATCGAGAAAAAAACTCACTATATGTTATCAGAAGTGATTACAACTGAAATAAAGAAAGATGGGAAACATGATAACATTGAAGTTGTAGCTTTATCTGGTCCTACACATGCTGAGGAAGTTGCACTTGACTTGCCAACTACCATAGTATCTGCTTGTGAAAATGAAACCGTTGCTAAATTTGTTCAAGATATTTTTATGAGTGAAAACCTACGTGTTTATACTAATAATGACATCAAAGGCGTTGAACTATGTGGGGCGCTAAAAAATATTGTAGCACTAGCTGCAGGAATTTCTCAAGGACTAGGTTATGGTGACAATGCTAAGGCAGCGTTAATTACAAGAGGAATGTCTGAAATTAAACGTTTAGGTTTAGCGATGGGATGTTTAGAAAGCACTTTTGAGGGACTTGCTGGTGTTGGTGATCTAATTGTTACAGCAACTAGCGAACATAGCCGTAATAATAAAGCTGGGCAACTCATTGGTCAAGGATACTCAGTTCAAGAAGCACTGGATAAAGTTCAAATGGTTGTAGAGGGTGTTAATGCGCTACCAGCAGCTTTAGAATTATCAGAGACTTATCAGATTGAACTTCCAATTATTTTTGCGGTCAACGATATTATCAATAAAGGCTGTAATCCAGCTCAAGTAGTAAAAGAATTGATGAATCGAGATAAAAAATCTGAGTGTGAAAAATCAATTTTAGATATCACTTTTGAAAATACAATACTAAAAAATAAAAGGGGAAACGAGATGAAACGTGTGATTACCTATGGAACATTTGACCTTCTACATTATGGACATATTAATCTTTTGAAACGAGCTAAAGCTTTAGGAGACTATCTCGTTGTTGTTATCTCATCAGATGAATTTAATTGGAATGAGAAGCAGAAGAAATGTTATTTCAGTTACGAACAACGTAAAGCCCTAGTTGAAGCTGTTCGCTATGTAGATCTTGTCATTCCTGAAACAAGCTGGGAACAAAAAAAATCTGATGTCCATGAGTATCATATCGATACATTTGTAATGGGGGATGACTGGAAAGGTAAATTTGACTTTCTTGAAGAAGAAGGTGTAGAAGTTGTCTATTTACCGCGCACACCTGAAATTTCTACAACACAGATAAAAAAAGATTTGAATAAGTAAAGGGATAACCATGGAACCAATTGAAAAATTACATAAAATTGATTTAGAAATAGTAAAGAGTGTCATTAAAGTTTTTGAAAAATATGATTTAAAATATTTTATGCTTGGCGGTACGATGCTTGGTGCGATTCATCACGGCGGTTTTATTCCATGGGATGATGATATTGATTTAGGAATGCCTCGTAAGGACTATGAGAAATTTTTGAAAGTTGCAGAAGATGAGCTACCTAGTCATCTACAAATTGTTAACTATAAGAATACCCCATCATATCAATATTATATTACAAGGGTTCAAGATACAAACGTTAAGGTAATTGAGGAACGTATCGGTAATGACTCGAAGTTTACTTTTGCATCAATTGATATTTTTCCAATTGATGGTACCCCAAATAATAAATTACTTAGGAAAATATATTATTTTAGAGTATTGACCCACAGAGCATTAATGTCATTGCATTATAAAGATTCAATCGATAGGAAGCGAAAACGTGGAAAACTAGAAAGTGCTTTTCTTTGGGGAATGGAAAAAATTCCTTTTGAAAAAATAATTAATCCATATAACGAAAAAGAGAAAATTGATAGATTACTTTCACATCAAAATATCGATAATTCTAATTACATAGGTAATATCATGGGAGCTTATAGAACACGTG
The DNA here is from genome assembly GCF_002000985.1 of Streptococcus gallolyticus subsp. gallolyticus DSM 16831. Lineage (NCBI taxonomy): Bacteria > Bacillati > Bacillota > Bacilli > Lactobacillales > Streptococcaceae > Streptococcus > Streptococcus gallolyticus. Next base: position 1,039,798 of record NZ_CP018822.1, read on the forward strand.
AGATAGTTCCAAAAGAATGGTATGGTGAGGGAACAAAATATAAGTTTGAAGATATTGAACTTATTGGATTTGATAACTATCACGAGTATTTGAAATACACATATGGAGATTATATGGAGTTACCTCCTGTGGATAGCCGTAAAACACATTATCGTTTAGAAAGTTTAAAGCCATAAAATGAATAAAAAATTTAATTCTTTTTTTAAGATTTTTAAAAAAGTAAACGGTGTCAATATAATAAAGCAGTATGTTAAAACAGGAGTTTTCTTCTTTGCAGTTTTCCAAATACTTTCTCAAGGATTCTCTAAGAAATCGTTAGAAATAGTTCGAAATTCAGTTGATAATAAAATTTTAAATAAACTTAGAAGAAAATATACACCGTATATTATTAAAAATAAGCAGAGGATTTTAAATAGTTCTACTAATCGTAAATCATCTGATAAAGTGTGGGTGATGTGGTTACAGGGAATGAGTAATGCTCCTGAAATAGTTAAAGTATGCTATAATTCCTTAGTTAATAATTTAACCGATAAAGATATTATTCTATTAACAGAAGAAAATTATAGAAATTATGTCACCTTTCCTGAGTTTATTCAAACAAAAATTGATAAGGGACTGATTGGAAAAGCTCATATGTCGGATTTGCTTCGTTTAGAGCTATTAGAAAATTATGGTGGAACATGGGTTGATGCTACGGTTTTTATATCAGATAGAAATATACCCGATTTTATTTTTAATTCGAATTTCTTCATGTATCAAAAATTGAAGCCAGCATTAGATGGTAACCCTTTGTCAGTTTCTAATTGGTTTATCACTTCAACAACAAATAATCCAATTTTAATGATGACAAGGGAGTTATTATATGAATATTGGAGAAAGCATAATAGTGCTATTCATTATTTTATTTTTCATATGTTTTTTCAATTAGTAGTTGAAAATTTTAATGATGAATGGAAAAAAGTGGTACCTATTTCAAGTGCAATGCCACATGTGCTTTTATTAAGGTTATTTGATAACTATGAAGAAGAAATGCTAGATGCAATTTTTTATCAAACATCAATCCATAAGTTGACGTATAAATTTTCTAAAGAAAAACAGAATCAACCAGATACATATTACCAAAAAATAGTAAAGGATAATAAATGAAAGCAAGAGTTATTGCATTTTACTTACCCCAATTTCATCCAACTGTAGAAAATGATAAGTTTTGGGGGAAAGGTTTTACAGAGTGGACTAATGTTGCAAAGGCTAAACCTTTATTTAGAGGTCATAATCAACCACGGATACCTGCTGATTTGGGATTTTATGATTTAAGAATGCCTGAAATCCGTGAAGAACAGGCTAAGTTGGCCAAGGAAGCTGGAATTGAAGGATTTTGTTATTGGCATTATTGGTTTGGAAATGGTGTTCGGACGTTAGAGCGACCTTTTAATGAAGTTTTAGAATCTAAAGAGCCAGATTTTCCTTTTTGTTTAGGCTGGGCCAATCATAGTTGGACAACAAAAACATGGGCCAAGGATAAAAGTAGGTCAGATGACACAATGATTTTTGAGCAAAAGTATCCAGGTGTTGAGGATTATAAGAAACATTTTTATGAAATTTTACCTGCGTTAAAAGATAAGAGATACATTACGGTTGATGGGAAACCATTGTTTTATGTTTGGGATCCAAATAATCTACCGAATCCTAAAGAGTTTGTCGATTTGTGGAAGAAAATGGCGTATGAAAATGGTTTGCCGGGAATGTATTTTGTTGCAAAGGTTGATCCACTTGGTACATTAGGTTTTGATAATATAAAAAATGTGGAGGAGAATTTTCAGAACGAATATCAGAAAATACTAGATGTTGGGTTTGACGCAATAAATTCTCATACTTTGAAATATGCTGAATTGAATGCAAATGGAAAAATAAAAAAAGTGTTTTATGCTTTAGTTAGGAAATATTTTTCATCGGTTTTTGTTGAGAAGTATAAATATAAAGATATTATTCGCTCTTTTAATACTAAGGAGGACTTTCAAGAAAATATTTATCCTCAATTAATCCCTGGTCGCGATCGATCTCCACGTTCCGGGAAAAAAGCCGTTATCTATTATGAAAATACTCCTGAAGAATTTAGAATAGCAGTGAAAAATGCAATTAGTTGTGTTGAAAAAAGAAATCCTGAGCATAGGATAATTTTCTTAAATTCCTGGAATGAATGGGCTGAAGGAGCTTATATGGAGCCTGATACTACTTATGGAAAGAGGTACATTCAAGTACTTAGAGAAGAATTAGAAGATGATGAATAAAAAAGTAAAAATTTCAATTGTTGTTCCCGTTTATAATCAGGAAAAATATCTTGATATTTCAATACCATCTTTGTTATCACAAACATATACTAATATAGAAATTATTATTGTAAATGATGGTTCTATTGATTCAAGTGATGAAATCATTGAAAAATATAGTTCAAATGACAATCGTATTAAAGTAATAGAAAAAAATAACGGTGGTTTAGTTGATGCAACAATTTACGGGATTAAAAATGCTACTGGTGATTATGTTGCATTTCTTGATCCAGATGATAGAGTTGATAGTGATTTCATAGAGAATTTTATCAACGAATTGACAGAAGGTGCTGATATTATTTCTATGGGATATTATTTAGATAATCTAGGAACTTTAACACCGTGCTATTTATATAAAACAGGTATATATACTGGTGAAAAATTAAAGGAACTGACTCGTAATTTTATTTATGAATCCGGAAATATATCTGTGTCAAATAAGATTTTTATTTCTAGATGGAATAAATTATATAGAGCAGAGTTAGTAAAAGAGGTTATAAAGGATTTTGAGGCTTGTAAAGACATTAGCTTAGGAGAAGATACAATATTTACTTCACTTGTTTTAAACAAGAGTAAAAAAGTAAAGGTTATTGAATACCCAAATTCCTATTTTTATAATATTGGAAATCAAAATTCAATGATGAATTCAAGTGACATTAGAGCGGGAATACAAAAAAGTAGGATTGCGTATAATAAAATAAAACAACTGTCTAATATTAGTGAAGATCAGGCATTAGCACTTTATTTTTTTTTAATTGAGAATTTATTCCAGAAAAAGAAAAAAGTAATGGATAAATCTTTTGATGAATTGTTTAAATATTTAAAAAAAGATACACTATATCAAAAAGCTCTAAGTCAGATGGTTATAGGGTGTTCAAATAAAATTAAAAAAATTGAACTAAATTCACGAAAATTATTAACAGGTAATCAATATATGTTCTGCTTTTCTACGTTGAGCAATATTAAATCTTTGGCTAAATTTTTTTTAAGAGAGATTCCTAGTAGGATACAAGATATTAGAAAGTCAGGCTTTTATAAAGCTTATAGGTTTGCTGAATATAGAAAAGATAGAAGGAACGCACGTGAAGATTTAATAAATAAACTTCCTATCGTTGAGCAAGAGGTATTACCTTTTTTGAAAAAATATGTCGGAAAAAGTACTCCGGTGGAAGAGACGGCTTTATCTAAGAATATTTTTGTTTTTTGGTGGGATGGTTTTGAAAGTGCACCAAATATTGTAAGAAAATGTTTAGAGTCAGTAAAAAAATATAATCCTGATTCAAATATTATTGAGGTTTCTAAGAATAATTTTGAAGATTATACAGATATTCATCCAGAAATACTTAAAGGTTTTTATAAGGGAGATATTTCAATCCAAACATTTTCTGATATTTTGAGATTTAATCTTTTAAAAAATAATGGTGGTGCTTGGATTGATGCAACAATTCTGTTCTTAGAAAAATTTGATATTTTTGAAGAATTGAAGGATAAATCATTTGCTACTATATCATTTACATCAAGTATGAATTTTTTAAAATATAAAAATGAAGTATGTTCTTGGTCGGGTTATTTTATAGCTTCAAGAAAGGGAGGTTATTTTGTAACTGTTATGAATGATTTGTTTGAAGAATACTATTTATTATATGGAAAATTTCCGTTTTATTTCTTTATTGATGCATTATTTGTCATATGTAAGATTAATAAAATTGATAATGATGTTCTATCAAAAACGAAGTTTGTCTGTGCAGATATGTTTTTATTACCAAAACTATATGATAAAGATTTTAATATTTACTCCTTAAAGCAATTAACAAAAATTCCTCAAAAACTTTCATGGTCTCACAAAGGAAATTCAAAATTAACAAATAGTTTTTTTAATCGCTTAGAATTATAGGGGATATTATGAAAGAATATATATTTAAAGTATTTCATCCGATAATTATTTTTAATAAACTTTCATGGTTAATAAATAAGAAAAAGCTAAAGAAAGTGGGGACACATGTGTCAATTGGACCGTTTTATGAATTTAAAGGTTCAAAATTTATATCTTTAGGAAACGGTGTTGTTGCCAGAAAATTTTTAAAACTACATGTTTGGGAAAGTTACAGAGGAAAAAATTTTTTCAATACTCCGAACTTATTGATTGGAAATTATACTTCATTTGGTGATAATTGTTATATAACCTGTGCTAATAAAATTGTTATTGGAAATAATGTGTTAATAGGTGACAATGTGTTTATAACTGATAATTTTCATGGAAGAAGCTCAAAGAACGAGTGTAATATACCACCAGCAGAAAGAGAACTTTGGAGTAAAGGACCGGTTATTGTAGAAGATAATGTTTGGATTGGTCGAAATGTAAGTATAATGCCGGATGTGACAATTGGTCGTGGTACGGTAATTGGTGCGAATTCTGTTGTAACTAAAGATATACCAGAATTTAGTGTAGTAGTTGGCTCTCCAGCAAGAGTTATTAGAAAGATTATGTAGGTTTTATGGTATGATAAAAATTCAAAAGAATGTTTTGATCGCTTTTTTGGCATTAATTATATTTTTTGAACCTACTTATATTTCTATTTTGCCTCATGAGGGGATCCTTTATAATATTTTGAAGCTTATTACAGCACTATTCATTTTTATATATTTTATAAAACGAAAAAAAACTTTATCTATCTCTCAGATTTTAGTATTAGTAGGTGAGTTAATAGTACTTATTTTTACTATTCTGAATAATGGTCAAATCGAGTCAGAATTTCTTAATTTTATAATGTTAGGCACCTTAGTTCTCTTAATAGAACTATATAGCGATGATTTTATTTCGCTATTAGAGGCACTTATGCTACACTTTGAATTATGTATCTATATTAATTTAGGTTCTTTAATATTATTTCCAGAAAGGTTATTTAGTCGTTCTAATGTTGCTTATGGAGCAACTTATGAATGGTTTCTTGGGTCGAGAAATAGTTTTATTAGTTGGTTGCTACCAGGCTTAATAATTGCTTTGATATACAGGTTTTATAAGAGAAAAAGTAAGCGTTGGTTATGCTTGGTAGTTGGAATTCTTGTTACACAATTATTCCAGACTTCATCAACTCTTATAGTTTCTTCCGCTATTATATTGTGCTTAGCTGTCATACCATATTTTAATCGTGTATTTAGACCAACTATTAGTTTTTGTGTATCTATGGTGATTCAGTTTGTGATTGTAATTTTAAATAATGTAAAATTTTTAGCTCCTATTGTAGAAGGTATTTTAGGAAAAAACTTAACTTTTACAAATAGGACTACGATTTGGAAGAATGCTATAAATCATACAAGTATTTTTAGAGGATATGGAAAATTACAATCAACTCAGGTTGCGGAAATTCTGGGTAATTTTGGTAATTATATTTGGAAGGGGGCTACACATGCACATAATCAATTATTAAATCTTGGATTTCAGGGAGGAGTTATTTTAGTAGTAATCACACTTATTATTTACTATATTGCATTTTGGAAATTAGAACATTTCTGGAATAATCCCATTGCTCGTGTGTATTCTTTTGGTTTGTTTGCATACATTATAGCTGGTTATACTGAGGTTACTAACCATTTATTGTTGCAGTTGATAGTCATTCTTCCATTAATTATCGAAAAAACAATTATTACTGTGGATGATAATATTCAATTTAAAAGGATTATTTTAAAATGATAAACTCTAAAAAAAATGTAATAAAAGGACTTTTTTGGACACTTTCAGAGAGATTTATGTCACAGATTGTTTCTGTAATAGTTACTATAGTTTTAACTAGACTATTAGCACCAGAAGATTATGGTGTGGTATCGATTGTTACTGTTATAATTACAATTTTAAATGTTTTCATGACGAGTGGTTTTAGTGCGTCATTGATTCAACAGGAAGATGTTGAACAGATTGATTATTCAACAGTTTTATATTTTAGTATTTTATTAGGTTTTTTACTTTATGTAGGGGTGTTCGCTATTTCTCCTATGTTAGCGGCGTTTTATAGTTTACCACAACTTGAATTAGTTTTGAAAATCCTAGCTTTAAAAATCCCTCTATCAGCTCTGAATTCAGTACAACAAGCTTATGTTTCTAGAAATATGTTATTTAAAAAATTTTTCATCTCTACAGTAACTGCGACAGTTGTATCAGGTATTATAGGGGTAGTAATGGCCTACACTAATTTCGGTGTATGGGCTTTAGTTGCTCAAGATTTATCAAATGTTGTAACTATAAGTGTGGTATTATGGTTTTCTGTGGGGTGGCGGCCAACATTACAATTTTCTTTTAAAAGATTAAAAATTCTTTTTGATTTTGGAATAAAAATATTTATTCAAACTTTGTTTAATACCATATACGCAAACATCAGAAGTTTATTGATTGGTGGATTTTATTCTCCTGCTGACTTGGCTTATTATACTAAGGGAAATCAATATCCTAACTTAATAGTAACAAATGTTGATACTGCTGTTAGTAAAACAATGTTTCCAGTTATGTCTAGAGAACAATCTGATTTGGATAGAATTAAAGTATTAACTAAAAGAACAGCTCAAGTTAGTTCCTATATAATGAGTCCAATTTTGATAGGTTTTTTCGTATGTGCTAAACAAATAGTTTCAGTTGTAATGACCGATAAGTGGCTTCCAGCAGTTCCGTATATTAGAATAATTTGCATATGCTTATTAATTAGGGCATCACAAACTGCAATTTTACAAGCAATAAAATCTATTGGTAGGTCAGATATTGTTTTAAAAATGGATATTCCTGTCAGAATACTGGCTTTGATCATTCTGATGTTTACAATACGTTTTGGAGTTATATATATTGCAATATCAGAAATTATTATAGAGTTTCTAGCTTTATTAATTTATTCATACTATTCCTCTAAGTTGTTAAATTACAGTTATTTAGAAATTTTTGGCGATTTCCTAAAAAATGTTATTTTAGCTGTAATTATGGGAGGAGTTGTATATTTTATTGGTGTTGCTAGTGGATTGAACATGTTGCTAACTTTGATAATCCAAATTGTTATAGGTGGGATTATTTATATTGTTTTATCGATCCTTTTAAAAAATGAAAGTTGGCTATTGTTTAATTTAACTATTAAAAAATAAATATTTAGATTCTTTATCATGAGTGACAGGATTTATACCTTAGTGAGAACAAAATTTGTTCTCACTTTTTGTGTTTAACGCATATTCTTATTCAAAAATAAAGTGATTCAGTTGTATAGTCCACATGGGGGATTCCTTTTGTAGGATTTATATTTTCTTCCCCATCGTTCGTTTTTTGTCTTTCTTTGCTAACTTCCTCCTCTTTTTCGTTGCTCTTTTGCCTAGCATATGTTATATTAATAGTAACGTATTGTAACGAAACTGTAATATTAATAGATAAAGGTAAGTGGTGGAAGTGATGGAAAATACTAATTCAAATAATCATCGATTGTTGATTCAGAAGTTGCTTGTTAGTATTCATTACTTGACACTTTTCAGAGATGAGATTGTTTTGGTTGAAAAGACTCCGTCATTGTTGGGGGCGTCTTTTTCGCCGTATGTGGTTCAATCAGAATTGGGTGAAATTTTGGCGGCTGTTGATGCGCTTTCTAAGCAAGAAAAATTGATTAAATCAACATTTTGGTATGATGAAGCATCTTTCAGATTGATGAATCATTCTTTGGATATTGTCGGTAATTGGATTCGTGGGATTGATAATGTTTTAGAAATCTGTGAGTCAAAATCTGTTTTTCAAGCGATTCTTGGTGATAAGCGCCAGCGTGTTTTTGGCGTGCTGATTGATGTTTTTACTTCAATTCGAATTACCAATTTATCAATCAAGGAAGAATCAGAATACCCTATTTTAGTTGACCCTCTGCAAGCGGTAGAATATCAAAAAAGGGAAACGAAAAAAGCCGAATTATTGGCTAAAATTGATGCCTTGACCCCTAGAAAATCAGAACAGAGTCTTGAAGTTGATAAAGACAAAGATGTCCGAGATGCTCCTATCCTTGAGAATAAAGAAGATGAGCTTGTAGCTGAACCGCAATCAGTTGAGCCAGAGGTTGACGAGGAAGAACCGTCTGATGATGTTGAAGAAGAGGTTGCTAGTGTTCAGCCTGAAGTTGCGGATGCTACCGAATCGGTAGCTGAGGTCGAAGAAGAGTTTAAAGAGACAGAGAGTGTATCTGATGCTCCTCTTGCTACGCTTCTTGATGAGGAAGAGTCAGAGCTTGAGCTTACAGAAATTAGTCGTGAGGCTGCTATCAAGCAATTCCGTCATTATCTTTTTGACCATAAAGGGATGATTTATGTTGCAGATGCTCAAGATGATTTAAAACGTGAAATCAAGTTTTACAATGCATTTGATCGTTTTGAGGGTGCTTTTGATGAAATATCAGATATTCTAGTTCTTATGGAAAAAATCTTAGAAGATTTGGAAGAACGTGACGAAGAAACATTTGATGACGAAGGAAACTTAACGAGTGAGCCAACAGAACCAATTTATCTTCTTATCTATGGGCAAAATCTATTAATGGAAGATAGTCGCTTTGAAAGTCTTTTATCAGAGCTTCAGCACTTTTCAAATCGTTCAGATTTACACATTTCAGCCTACAAGGCTTATGAATAAAAGTAAAAGAAGGTTATTTGATGCCTTCTTTTTATTTTTGGGTATTATGTCGATAAGTAGGAGATGATGCAGAAGTGCCTATAAAAGAGAGAAAAAGCTTGAAAGCACTTTTTGAAATTGCTATTATGCAACTTAGAAGTGGTGATTTAGAAATAAGTGAGAGTTTTGATAATTTTGGATGGTGTTAAATTTTAAAACTGATAGCGTTTTTGCAACGAAGTGTCCTTCTTGGAGCTGACGCTCAACATTTCTACGGTATGTTAGTGATAAATGTTTGCCTTTCGGTGTATAATAGTCTTGCATTTTAGAGTCCTTCTAATTGTTATTGTAGCGATTACAATTATATCTTTCTGAGATGTTTTTTTATATGCTCGACTGACTAATTTTATTTTAGAACTTCCAAACTTTAAATGATGTTAACGATAACAATCATTCTTACAAAACTAATTGACAATCATCTTAAAACGCGTTATAATAATAAAAATTTGAAAACCTTTAATTAAGTCCAGAGAGACTTTCAAGGTTACTGTAAAAAGAGTTTTAACTCTAATAAAAGGTATGAGTGTGCTTTGGTGTACTCTGCTTATTTTGCTGTAACCTTGCCTTCTGGCGAGGTTTTTTTGTGTGAAAGGAATGTTATGAATCCAAGTTGTAAAAACAAACCTTTGGTGTTGAAAGAAGATTTATTTATTGTTAGTCAAAGAGAGATTGCTCCACGTATTTTTGAGATGACATTATCAGGAGAAATGGTCTTGGATATGGCTCCTGGTCAATTTTTACATCTGCGTGTGCCTGACCCAAGTAAATTGTTACGTCGCCCAATTTCGATTTGTCAGATTGATAAAGTTAATAAAGTGGCAACGATTGTGTATCGTGTGGAGCGTGCAGGAACAGCGATTTTATCGCAAATGAAGGCTGGTGACCGTGTTGACACAATGGGGCCTCAAGGGAATGGATTCGATTTGTCGGTGGTGACATCAGGTCAAAAAGCGTTGCTAATTGGTGGTGGAATTGGTGTACCTCCATTGGTTGAGACAGCTAAACAACTCGCTGCTAAGGGTGTTGACGTCACTTCTGTTCTTGGTTTTGCCAATAAAGAGGCTGTGATTCTGGAAGAAGAATTGTCAGCTTATGGAAAAGTTTATGTCACAACAGATGACGGCTCTTATGGTATCAAAGGCTATGTCTCAACAGTCGTTGATGACTTGGTGCAAAACGAAACGTATGATGCGATTTATTCATGTGGTGCGCCAGGCATGTTAAAATACGTTGACCAAAAATTTGAAAATCATCCGCATGCCTACCTGTCAATGGAATCGCGTATGGCGTGTGGTATGGGAGCTTGCTATGCTTGTGTTGTTCATTTAAAAAATGCACAAGAAGCGGCTAATAAACGTGTGTGCGAAGACGGACCGGTTTTTGAAACTGGTAAAATCATCTTATAAGGAGGTCTTATGTCAGAAAATCGTTTAGTGGTCAGTCTCCCAGGGCTTGACTTGAAAAATCCAATTATCCCAGCGTCAGGTTGTTTTGGCTTCGGTCAAGAATATGCTAAATATTACGATTTAGATAAGCTTGGCTCAATCATGATTAAAGCGACAACCAAAGATGCTCGTTTTGGAAATCCAACACCGCGTGTGGCTGAAACGCCGTCAGGAATGCTAAATGCTATTGGTTTGCAAAATCCAGGTGTAGATGTTGTTTTGGCTGAAAAACTACCGTGGTTAGCGCAGCATTATCCAGAATTGCCGATTATTGCCAATGTTGCGGGCTTTTCAAATGATGAGTATGCTTATGTGTCTGAAAAGATTTCAAAAGCTCCAAATGTTAAAGCTATCGAGCTTAATATTTCTTGTCCTAACGTTGACCATGGTAATCATGGCTTGTTGATTGGACAAGTGCCAGAATTGGCTTATGCAGCAGTAAAAGCGAGTGTTGAGTATTCTGATGTGCCAGTTTATGTTAAATTAACACCGAGCGTGGCTGATATCACAACAGTTGCTAAGGCTGTTGAAGAAGCTGGTGCAACAGGATTTACCATGATTAATACTTTGGTTGGTATGCGATTTGATTTGAAAACTCGTAAGCCAATCATTGCTAACGGTACTGGTGGCATGAGCGGTCCAGCGGTTTTTCCAGTAGCTCTAAAACTCATTCGTCAAGTGGCGCAAGGTACGGATTTGCCAATCATCGGTATGGGTGGTGTGGATTCGGCAGAAGCTGCTATTGAAATGATGATTGCTGGTGCGTCAGCGATTGGCGTTGGAACAGCTAATTTTGCAGATCCATATGCTTGTCCAAATATTATTGACCGTTTACCAGAAGTTATGGATAAATACGGCATTGAAAATCTTGAAACCTTACGACGTGAGGTTAGGCAAGAATTACGTGGAAAATAAGCTCTGCTATTTTTCCGAAAAGTCAAGTAAGTTTTTGACTTTACCAGTAAAAAAAGATATAATATTAACAACTGAATAACCTTTAATTGAGTCCAGAGAGGCGAGAAAGGTTCGTGAAAAAAGAAGATAAAAAGTCTTTGAATGATGGGTGTTTGCTACCCTGCTTTTCGTGTAACCTCGCCCTTTGGCGAGGTTTTCTTTGTAGAAAAAGGAGAAAAAATGCACGAAAGTCGTCCGATTATTGCTCTTGATTTTCCGTCATTTGATGATGTGAAATCATTTCTTGCTTTGTTCCCTGCTGATGAAAAACTTTATGTTAAGATTGGTATGGAGCTATACTATGCAGCAGGACCAGAAATTGTCCGTTATGTTAAATCACTTGGACATTCTGTTTTTCTAGATTTAAAATTACATGACATTCCAAATACAGTCAAATCAGCTATGCGTGTGTTATCAAATCTTGGTGTCGATATGACTAATGTTCATGCTGCTGGTGGCGTTGAAATGATGAAAGCAGCGCGTGAAGGTCTTGGACAAGGTCCGAAACTAATCGCGGTAACACAGTTAACGTCAACGTCAGACGAACAGATGAAGGCTGATCAAAATATCCAAACAAGCTTAGTGGAATCTGTTTTGCATTATGCTAAGAAAGCAAACGAAGCTGGTCTTGACGGTGTGGTTTGTTCAGCACGTGAGGTTGCAGTTATTAAAGACGCAACTTCTGAAGATTTCGTTTGCTTGACACCAGGTATTCGTCCTGCGGGAGCTGCTGTCGGCGATCAAAAACGTGTAATGACCCCAAGTCAAGCTAGTGCCATTGGCTCAAGCTATATTGTTGTTGGACGCCCAATTACAAAAGCGGATGATCCTGTTGCGGCTTACAAAGCCATTTACGATGAATGGAATGCTTAGTATTGGAATACTAAAATTGTTTTAGGGTTGGTATGGAGTTAACAATGAGGCAATCTTACACAGCGGTTATTGATAGACCAATCGGTTATCAAGATAGATACGGGAATAACTATCCAATCAATTATGGTTACATTCCAAATCTGATTGGAGGTGATGGTGAGTGGCAAGATGTCTATATTATTTCAGAGAATGTCTCAGCTCCCCTAGAAGTATTCGAAGGGGAATTAGTAGCCATTATTCATCGTGCTGATGATGTGGAGACTAAATGGATTTTAACAACCGCTGGTGAAACAGTTACTTATGACCAAATAAAACAAGCAACCCATTTTTTAGAACAATATTTTACATCAACCATTGAGTTATTATAGAAAAGAGGAATATTATGACTTTAGCATCACAAATTGCATCAGATTTGCTTGATATTCGAGCTGTTTACTTGAAACCAAACGATCCATTTACTTGGGCATCTGGTATTAAATCACCAATTTACACAGATAATCGTGTGACGCTTTCATATCCTGAAACGCGTACATTGATTGAAAATGGTTTTGTTGAAAAAATCAAAGAAGAATTTCCTGAAGTAGAAGTGATTGCAGGGACAGCAACAGCAGGAATCCCTCACGGTGCGATTATTGCTGACAAGATGAATCTTCCATTTGCTTACATTCGTAGCAAACCAAAAGATCACGGAGCTGGTAATCAAATCGAAGGTCGTGTGACAAAAGGTCAAAAAATGGTCGTCGTTGAAGACCTTATTTCAACTGGTGGCTCTGTACTAGAAGCTGTTGCAGCAGCAGAACGTGAAGGTGCTGATGTCATCGGAGTTGTGGCTATCTTTACTTATGAATTGCCTAAAGCAACTGAAAACTTTGAAAAAGCAGGTGTTAAATTGGTGACACTTTCTAACTATACTGAATTAATCAAAGTTGCTAAGGTGCAAGGTTATATCACAGCTGACGACCTTCAATTACTACATAAATTTAAAGAAAATCAAGAAACTTGGCGTGATTAATCAAGTTTAGTATTTGGCTACTAAAGTAAAATTGCTTTAGTGGCTTTCTTGGTTTAAAGGATGAAAGGAGTAAAAAAGATGAAACTTTCTTGTACATTTGAAGATAATATTTTGCCAGACGCTTATGCTAAGAAAGCAAAGGTACAAGTAAAGGGAAATGCAGTGATTTCTTTTCCGTTTACGATTGAAGATGTTCCTGAAAAGACGAAAAGTTTTGCATGGACATTTGTTGATTATGATTCTATTCCTGTCTGCGGTTTTGCTTATATTCATTGGGTTGTTGCCAATGTTTCAGCTGACGTAACAGTGATTTCAGAAGATTTTTCACGTCTAGACAACAAGCATGCACATGGCAAGAATAGCTTAGTTAGTAAATTACTAAATGAGGATTACTCAGACATTGACGAAGGGTATATGGGACCATATCCACCTGATAAAGACCATATTTATACCCTTACAGTTTATGCACTAGATTGTGAATTACCATTGGCAAATGGTTTCTACATGAATGAGCTATTGCATGCTATGGAAGGACATGTGTTAGCAAAAGAAAAACTAGATTTAGTAGGGAAATACTAAGATAAAAAGGAGTAAACATGCAACATTCAACTTGGCATGAGTTAATCAAAAAAGAATTGCCAGAGCATTATTTTGGCAAGATAAATCAATTTATGGATTATGTTTATCAGCAGGAGTTGATTTACCCACCACGTGAGAAAGTTTTTAATGCCATTCAGACCACTCCGCTAGAGGACGTTAAGGTGGTGATTATTGGTCAAGATCCTTATCATGGACCTAATCAGGCACAGGGATTGTCATTTTCTGTCCCAGAGAATATTCCTGCACCACCGTCTCTTCAAAATATTCTTAAAGAATTATCAGATGATTTAGGACAACGTGACCATCATGATTTGACACCATGGGCACAGCAAGGGGTGTTGCTTCTAAATGCGTGTTTGACGGTTCCTGCAGGACGTGCTAATGGTCATGCAGGACAGATTTGGGAGCCTTTTACAGATGCTATCATTAAAGTAGTCAATCAAAAGGAAACGCCAGTTGTCTTTATTCTTTGGGGTGGATATGCTCGTAAGAAAAAGGCGTTGATTACTAATCCAATTCATCATGTCATTGAAAGTGCACACCCAAGTCCACTTTCAGCATATCGTGGTTTCTTTGGTAGCCACCCTTTTTCGCGAGCAAATGCTTATTTAACTCAAGACGGGCTTGAAGCAATCGATTGGTTAAAATAATAGGAAAAACAGATGATTTATTTTTTAGCAAGTAATCTCATCATTTATGAAAAAAGACGTCTTAATCCCGCAAATGCTTTTGTTAATCTTTTGAAAGAACACCTGCCTAGCAAGTTTAGCGCTCTTTTTGTATGTTCGGATCCGAACGATAACACGTTTACAGATCAATATGCTGCTGATGTAAAAACGGCTTTTGAAGCCGAAGGCATGACATTTGAAAAATATACGGTGCTGGATAATCGAACGACAAATCAGGCTTCCAGCTTGGTAGCTGAGGCGGACTTGATTTTCTTAGCGGGTGGGCATGTGCCTACACAGAATGCTTTTCTGAATTCAGTTGGTATGCGTGAACTGCTGCAAAGCAGCGATAAACTTGTCATCGGCTCAAGTGCAGGTTCTATGAATGCGGCGGAGCTTGTTTATGCACAACCAGAAGAAGCTGGCGAAGCGATTTCAAAAGATTATCAGCGTTTTTTAGCTGGTCTTGGAATTACCCAAGTCCAGTTAATTCCACACTATCAAGAAACAAAGCATCATATACTTGATGGGCTTCGTGTTTTCGAAGATATTACTTATCCAGATAGTAATGGGCGCTGTTTTTATGCCATTTGTGACGGTAGTTTTCTGTATGGGAATGGAACTGTTGAAACGATTTACGGTGAAGCTTACCGTATCAAAAATGGCGCATTGTCGCAGATAAATGCTGAAAATGAAACTTATCAATTTAGAAAGTGAGTTTAGTATGTTATTAATTAAAAATGGTCGTGTTGTTGATCCAAAATCTGGCTTTGATCAGGTTGCAGATGTTCTTGTTGACGGCAAAAAAATTATTAAAATTGCTGATTCGATTGAAGAAGCTAGCGCTGAAATCATTGATGCGACAGGGCTTGTTGTAGCACCTGGTTTGGTTGATATTCATGTGCATTTTCGTGAACCAGGGCAAACACACAAAGAGGATATTCACACAGGTGCTCTTGCAGCTGCAGCTGGTGGTTTCACTTCTGTTGTTATGATGGCAAATACCAATCCAACGATTTCAGATGTAAAAACACTAAAAGAGGTTTTAGCGAGTGCTGCTAAGGAAGATGTGCATGTTTACACAAATGCAACTGTAACGAAAAACTTTGACGGTCAACACTTGACTGATTTTAAAGCCCTTCTTGAAAATGGTGCACTCAGTTTTTCAGATGACGGTATTCCGCTTCAAAGCACGAAAGTATTGAAAGAAGCGCTAGATTTGGCGAAAGCGAACAATACTTTTGTTGCCGTTCACGAAGAAGACCCTGAATTGAATGGTATTCTTGGGTTTAATGAGCATATTGCACGTGATAAATTCCATTTTTGTGGGGCAACAGGTGTGGCAGAATACAGCATGATTGCGCGTGATGTCATGATTGCTTACGACCGTGGCGCGCATTTGCATATCCAACATTTATCAAAAGCAGAATCTGTTAAGGTGGTCGAATTCGTTCAACAACTTGGTGCCAATGTTACTGCTGAAGCAGCGCCACAGCATTTCTCAAAAACAGAAGATTTGCTGTTAATTAAGGGCTCTGCAGCTAAGATGAATCCACCACTTCGTACCGAAAAAGACCGTTTAGCTGTTATCGAAGGTTTGAAATCTGGTGTCATTTCAGTGATTGCTACTGACCATGCACCACATCACGCAGATGAGAAAAATGTTGATGACATCACAAAAGCCCCATCAGGTATGACAGGACTTGAAACATCATTGTCACTTGGTTTGACGAATTTAGTAGCGACAGGTGATTTAACTTTGTCTGAATTATTGGCTAAAATGACGATTAATCCGTCATCAATGTACGATTTCGATGCAGGGTATTTGGCGGAAAATGGTCCTGCGGATATCGTTATTTTCGCAGATAAGGAAGAACGTATTGTATCAGACCATTTTGCTTCGAAAGCATCAAATTCACCATTTATCGGTGAAAAATTACAAGGTGTTGTTAAATATACCATCTGTGACGGTAAAATTGTTTACCAAGCGTCATAAAAAAAGCGGACTAGTTTTTCTAGTCCACTTTTTGTTTGCTTAAATTTAATCCCCAAGGAACAAGGTTTTCTTCATGTTTTCGAATGCGTGTGATATTGTCTTTGTGTCTAATAATGATAATACTTGCGATTAACACGATAATTAGCGTAAAGGGCAAATCGTAGTGTGGTAACAAAAAACCAAATGCTGGAAAGATAAGGACACTAACAACAGCCACAGCAGCAGCGACAACACTTGATAAGGAAATCATGCTAAAGAGATACAATGTTCCAACAAATATAATCAATAAATAAAGTAGGAACATTGGTGCAAATCCCAAAAGCACACCAGCACTAGTCGCCACAGCTTTACCACCTTTAAATTTGGCAAAAATCGGGAACGTATGTCCGATAATAGCAAAAAGTCCGATCAATATCGGAGATACTGCCGTAACACCGAGAATATGCGGAAGTAATGTGGCTACCGTTCCTTTTAACATATCAATGATAAACGTCACCGTACCAGCTTTTGGTCCTAGGACACGAAAAGTATTAGTTGTTCCTGTATTACCACTGCCGTGTTCTCTTAAATTGACATGGTAAAAGAATTTTCCAATCCATAATCCTGTTGGAATAGATCCTAATAAATATGCAATCACAATCAAAACTAAAATTTTCATGTTTTCATTATATCATATTCAAGTTGGGATAGAAGAAAAATTTGAAAAATAAATAACTTGATTATTCAAAGTAAAACAATGGTAGCGTTTTAAAAATTTACAGTAAAATGAGTGAAAAAAGGCAAAATGACGTGCAAAATCGTCAGAATTTTTGATTTTTTTTTGCAAAAATCAGAAAAAACTTGTAATATAAAAAAGATGAACTATTTGGAGGTCACTTTTGGCTAAAAAAGAAATTAATGTAAATAATTATAATGACGATGCGATTCAGGTCTTGGAAGGATTAGATGCTGTTCGTAAACGTCCAGGGATGTATATCGGTTCAACAGATGCGACTGGTCTTCATCACTTAGTTTGGGAAATTGTCGATAATGCTGTCGATGAGGCGCTTTCTGGTTTTGGTAATCAGATTGACGTGATTATCAATTCTGACGGTAGTGTGACAGTTAGTGACCAAGGACGTGGAATGCCAACTGGTAAGCACGCTATGGGGATTCCAACAGTTGAGGTTATCTTTACCGTTCTCCACGCAGGTGGTAAATTCGGTCAAGGTGGCTATAAGACATCTGGAGGTCTGCATGGAGTAGGTTCTTCGGTTGTTAATGCGCTTTCTAGCTGGCTTGAAGTTGAAATCACACGTGACGGTGCCGTTTACAAGCAACGTTTTGAAAATGGTGGGAAACCAGTTACTACGCTTAAAAAAATCGGTACAGCACCAAAATCAAAATCAGGGACAAAAGTCACTTTTATGCCTGATGACACAATTTTTTCGACAATTGATTTTAAGTTTAACACGATTGCTGAGCGCTTGAAAGAATCTGCTTTCTTGCTTAAAGATGTGACATTGACTTTGACAGATAATCGTCCAGAAGAAGCAGAACATTTGGAATTTCATTATGAAAATGGGGTTCAAGATTTTGTTGAGTACCTCAATGAAGATAAGGAAACGTTGACACCAGTTATTTCAGTTACAGGTGAAGACCAAAATTTCCAAGTTGAAGTCGCTCTCCAATATAACGACGGTTTTTCTGATAATATCCTTTCTTTTGTTAACAATGTTCGTACAAAAGACGGTGGTACGCATGAAACTGGTCTAAAATCAGCTATTACTAAGGCAATGAATGATTATGCTCGTAAGTCTGGTTTGCTGAAAGAAAAAGATAAGAATTTAGAAGGTTCTGATTACCGTGAAGGCTTGTCAGCGGTGCTTTCAATTCTTGTGCCAGAAGAACATTTACAATTTGAAGGGCAAACCAAAGACAAACTTGGAAGCCCATTAGCACGTCCGATTGTTGATGGAATCGTTTCTGAAAAATTAACGTATTTCCTTTTAGAAAACGGCGAAATTGCTTCAAACCTTGTTCGCAAAGCAATTAAAGCGCGTGATGCCAGAGAAGCAGCGCGCAAGGCGCGTGACGAATCACGTAACGGTAAGAAAAATAAAAAGGATAAGGGCTTGCTTTCTGGTAAATTAACGCCAGCACAGTCTAAGAATCCTAAGAAAAACGAATTATATCTGGTCGAAGGGGATTCTGCCGGTGGTTCAGCTAAACAAGGTCGTGACCGCAAATTTCAAGCGATTCTACCATTGCGTGGTAAGGTGTTGAATACGGCAAAAGCCAAGATGTCTGACATTGTAAAAAACGAAGAAATCAATACCATGATTTACACAATTGGTGCGGGCGTTGGTGCAGAATTTAACGTTGAAAATTCTAACTACGATAAGATTATTATCATGACCGATGCCGATACCGACGGTGCTCACATTCAAACGCTTTTATTAACGTTCTTTTATCGTTATATGCGTCCGCTAGTTGAGACTGGACACGTCTATATTGCCCTTCCACCTCTTTATAAAATGTCAAAAGGTAAAGGCAAGAAAGAGCAAGTGGAGTATGCTTGGACAGATGGCGAGTTAGAAGAATTACGTCAAAAATTTGGTAAAGGTGCTCAGCTACAACGTTACAAAGGTCTTGGGGAAATGAATGCTGACCAACTTTGGGAAACAACCATGAATCCAGAAACACGCACCTTAATTCGTGTAACAATTGAAGACTTAGCACGTGCCGAACGCCGTGTCAATGTCCTCATGGGCGACAAAGTTGAACCACGCCGTAAATGGATTGAGGACAACGTCAAATTCACTCTAGAAGAAAATACGGTGTTTTAATCAGTCGTTGAAAGTGACCAGTAGCGCTCTATTATCTGTTTAAAATGATGAGCTTAAATTATAATTTTTGATGTAAGATAAAAAGGATAATAAACATGTCAAATGTACAAAATATGTCTCTTGAAGACATTATGGGAGATCGTTTTGGGCGATATTCCAAATATATTATTCAAGAGCGGGCTTTGCCAGACATTCGTGATGGCTTGAAGCCTGTTCAACGCCGTATCCTTTATTCAATGAATAAAGACGGCAATACCTTTGATAAAGGTTTCCGTAAATCGGCGAAATCCGTCGGTAACGTTATGGGGAATTTCCACCCACACGGTGACTCTTCAATTTATGACGCCATGGTGCGTATGAGTCAAGATTGGAAGAATCGTGCGACTTTAATTGAAATGCACGGTAACAACGGTTCTATGGACGGTGACCCACCAGCTGCCATGCGTTATACCGAAGCACGCTTGTCAGAAATTGCGGGTTATTTACTCCATGATATTGACAAAGATACGGTTCCTTTTGCTTGGAACTTTGATGATACCGAAAAAGAACCAACGGTTTTACCTGCGGCTTTTCCAAATTTATTGGTAAATGGTGCGACAGGGATTTCAGCAGGTTATGCAACGGATATTCCGCCACATAATTTAGCAGAAGTGATTGATGCGGTTGTTTACCTCATTGATCATCCTAATGCTAAATTGGATAAATTAATGGAATTCTTGCCTGGACCAGATTTTCCTACTGGTGCGATTATTCAAGGTAAAGATGGCATTCGTAAAGCTTATGAGACTGGTAAAGGTCGTGTTGTGGTTCGCTCACGCACAGACATTGAAAGCCTCAAAGGTGGTAAAAAACAGATTGTCGTTACAGAAATTCCTTATGAAGTTAATAAAGCGGTACTTGTTAAGAAAATCGATGATGTTCGTGTGAATAATAAAGTGCCTGGTATCGCGGAAGTTCGTGATGAATCCGACCGTGATGGTCTGCGTATTGCTATTGAGCTTAAAAAAGATGCTGACGAGCAAACTGTTCTCAACTATCTTTTGAAATACACAGATTTGCAGGTGAATTACAATTTCAACATGGTTGCCATTGATAACTACACACCACGTCAGGTTGGTATCGTTCCAATGTTGACAAGTTACATTGCGCACCGTAAAGAAATTATCGTTGCTCGTTCGAAATTTGATAAAGAAAAAGCTGAAAAACGCCTTCATATCGTGGAAGGTTTGATTCGTGTGATTTCGATTCTTGACGACGTTATTGCTCTTATTCGTGCGTCTGAAAATAAAGCTGACGCTAAAGAAAATTTGAAAGTTAGCTATGAATTCTCGGAAGAACAAGCCGAAGCAATCGTCACATTGCAATTGTACCGTTTGACAAATACTGATATTGTAACGCTTGAAAATGAAGAAGCAGAGCTTCGTGAACGTATTACAATGCTTAAAGCCATTATCGGCGATGAACGTACCATGTACAATGTCATGAAACGTGAATTGCGCGAAGTTAAGAAAAAATTTGCTACACCACGTTTGACAGAATTGCAAGCTGAAGCTGAAACGATTGAAATTGATGTGGCAAGCTTGATTGTTGAGGAAGATACCTTTGTTAGCGTAACGAAAGGCGGTTATATCAAACGTACCAGCCCACGTTCTTACAACGCTTCGACAGTTGAAGAAATTGGAAAACGTGATGATGATGAGCTGATTTTCGTAGCACAAGCTAAGACAACACAGCACTTGCTGATTTTCACAAATCTTGGTAATGTCATTTACCGTCCAATCCATGAATTGACTGATATTCGTTGGAAAGATATCGGTGAACACTTGTCGCAAACCATTACCAACTTTGCGACAGATGAATACGTTTTGTATGCTGAAATTGTTGATGATTTCGGTTCACAAACCTACTTTGCTGCAACAAAACTTGGACAAATCAAACGCTTTGAACGCAAGGAATTCACACCTTGGCGCACTTACAAATCAAAATCAGTTAAATACGCTAAGTTAAAAAATGCTGATGATAGTGTCGTTACCCTCTCACCAATTGCGTTAGACGACGTAATGATTGTGACACACAACGGTTACGCACTGCATTTCAATATCGAAGAAGTGCCAGTCGTTGGCGCAAAAGCAGCAGGGGTCAAGGCAATCAACCTTAAAGACGATGATTTCGTAGCCTCAGCCTTTGTTGCCAATACAGATAGTTTCTTTATCTTAACACAACGTGGTAGCCTTAAACGTATGGCGACAGAGCTTATTCCAGCTACAAGCCGTGCTAATCGTGGTTTGCAAGTCTTACGCGAACTCAAATCAAAACCACATCGTGTCTTTATGGCTGGCCCAGTTCATGCTTCTAATGATGTGCAAAATCTTGACTTATTCACTATTAGCACAGTAGATTCTGATGATGTCGAAACATTAGAAGTCCATTCAAATAAAGGAGCTGTTTACCAAGCTATTTTAGAAGATTTAAACCTTTCTGAACGTACAAGTAACGGTTCATTTATTTCGGATAAAATTTCTGATGAAGGTGTATTTAGCGCACGAATCAAATAAATTCATAAGTCGGGGAAAAGTCCCCGATTTATTTTCAAAATAAATTTTCAGAATTTTATGAAAAACTACTTGAAAAAAGATTTAAAAAGCGTACAATAAGATAAAAACAAAGAAAGAGGATTTAACATGACAGTAGATTTAGACTGGGAAAACCTAGGATTTGCCTATCATAAATTACCATTTCGCTATATTTCATATTACAAAGACGGTAAATGGGATGACGGACAATTAACAGAAGATGCAACGCTTCATATTTCAGAAGCGTCTCCAGCTTTGCATTATGGTCAACAAGCGTTTGAAGGCTTGAAAGCTTATCGCACAAAGGATGGCTCTGTTCAATTATTCCGCCCAAATATGAATGCAGAACGTTTGCAACGCACAGCAGACCGCCTTCTTATGCCACAAGTGCCAACTGAAAAATTCATTGATGCCGCTAAGCAAGTTGTGCGCGCCAATGAAGAATTCGTCCCACCATATGGTACAGGTGCAACTCTTTATCTACGTCCTCTTTTGATTGGTGTTGGTGATATTATTGGTGTTCACCCAGCTGATGAATACATTTTCACTATTTTTGCCATGCCAGTTGGAAATTACTTCAAAGGTGGCTTGGTGCCAACAAACTTCTTGATTCAAGATGAATATGACCGTGCTGCACCGAATGGTACAGGTGCTGCAAAAGTTGGTGGTAACTACGCAGCAAGCCTTCTTCCAGGGAAAGTGGCGCACGACCGCAAATTCTCTGACGTTATTTATCTTGACCCAGCTACTCATACCAAAATTGAAGAAGTCGGTTCAGCAAACTTCTTCGGTATTACAGCGGATAATGAATTTATCACACCGCTTAGCCCATCTATTTTGCCATCTATCACAAAATATTCACTTCTTTACTTGGCAGAGCACCGCTTTGGAATGAAAGCTATCCAAGGTGACGTAAAACTTGATGAATTAGACAAATTCGTTGAAGCTGGTGCTTGTGGTACAGCAGCCGTTATTTCACCAATCGGTGGTGTTCAACACGGAGATGACTTCCATGTCTTTTATAGCGAAACAGAAGTAGGTCCTGTAACCCGTAAACTTTATGACGAGCTTGTTGGTATCCAGTTTGGTGATATTGAAGCTCCAGAAGGTTGGATTTACAAAGTTAACTAAAAAATGAAAGCTTGCTCTTGCAAGCTTTTTCGTTTTCATGTAAAATGGGTAAAGTGAGGTGAAAGAATGAGCAAAAAAGATAAGAAAATCGAAATTCAACTAGCTGATGCTAAGGTTGAAATCAATAACGCCAAAGTCGAAGGCTACACTTTGACAGCTGGTAAAAAAATCATTGGTGAAATCGCTGAACTAGACGGTAAATTTGCAATTGTCAAGAGTGGAGAAGTCGAAGCATTCTTCAAGACATTAGAACAAACGATTGAAAGTATTATTGAAAATTACAATCTTAATCGCTAAAAAAAGCCGAAAAGTACTTGCAAGAGAACAAAAACTATGTTAGAATAGTTTTTGTTGTAACGGAAGGGTAGCGAAGAGGCTAAACGCGGCGGACTGTAAATCCGCTCCTTCGGGTTCGGGGGTTCGAATCCCTCCCCTTCCATTCTAAGAGAAGTCTTAGATTGTACATTGTTTTTGGGGTATAGCCAAGCGGTAAGGCAAGGGACTTTGACTCCCTCATGCGTTGGTTCGAATCCAGCTACCCCAGTCAAAGGTATCAAGTTTCGGCTTGACACCGTCAAAGATAAAAGTTGTTGTCGTTGCGGGTTACCTTGAGAAATATTATTGTTGTCAAAAGTTAGCATTAGCTAGCTTTTGTTGGAGGATTTTTTAGAATGAATGAATTTGAAGATTTGCTAAACAGTGTTAGCGAAGTAAACCCTGGTGATGTAGTCACTGCGGAAGTTTTAACTGTTGATAATGATCAAGCAAACGTTGTTATCGAAGGAACAGGTGTTGAAGGTGTCCTTACACTTCGTGAATTGACTAACGATCGTGATGCTGACATCAATGACTTTGTTAAAACTGGCGACACAGTTGAAGTTCTTGTTCTTCGTCAAGTTGTAGGTAAAGATACTGATACAGTTACTTTCCTTGTCTCTAAAAAACGCTTGGAAGCTCGCAAAGCTTGGGATAAACTTGTTGGTCGTGAAGGTGAAGTTGTTACTGTTAAAGGTACACGTGCTGTTAAAGGTGGTCTTTCAGTTGAATTTGAAGGACTTCGCGGATTCATCCCAGCTTCAATGATCGACACTCGTTTTGTACGTAACACTGAAAAATTTGTTGGTCAAGAGTTCGAAGCTAAAATTAAAGAAGTTGTTCCAGCTGAAAACCGCTTCATTCTTTCACGTCGTGAAGTTGTTGAAGAAAAAGCTGCTGCAGCTCGTAAAGAAGTCTTCTCTAAACTTGAAGAAGGCGCAATCGTTAAAGGTAAAGTTGCTCGTTTGACAAGCTTTGGTGCTTTCATCGACCTTGGTGGTGTTGACGGACTTGTTCACGTGACTGAATTGTCTCACGAACGTAACGTATCACCTAAATCAGTTGTTTCTGTTGGTGAAGAAGTTGAAGTTAAAGTTCTTTCAATTGACGAAGAAGCAGGTCGTGTATCACTTTCACTTAAAGCTACAACACCTGGACCTTGGGATGGTGTAGAACAAAAACTTGCTGCTGGTGATGTTGTTGAAGGTAAAGTTAAACGTTTGACTGACTTCGGTGCTTTCGTTGAAGTATTACCTGGTATCGATGGACTTGTTCACATCTCACAAATTTCACACAAACGTGTTGAAAATCCAAAAGATGTCCTTTCAGTAGGTCAAGAAGTTAATGTTAAAGTTCTTGATGTTAACGCTGCTGCAGAACGTGTATCACTTTCTATCAAAGCTCTTGAAGAACGTCCAGCACAAGCTGAAAATGAAGAAAAACGTCAATCTCGTCCACGTCGTCCAAAACGTGAAGCTAAACGTGATTACGAACTTCCAGAAACTCAAACTGGATTCTCAATGGCTGACTTGTTTGGCGATATTGAATTATAATAATAATTAGAAAAGACTTGTTTAACAGGTCTTTTCTTTTTACTTTGATGTGGTATAATATAATAAGTTGCCACTCTTAGTGTAATGGATATCACGCAAGATTCCGGTTCTTGAAATAGGGGTTCGATTCCCTTAGGGTGGAGAGTTATAATCTACCTAAAAAGCCTTGAAATCAAGGCTTTTTGAAGTATAAAAACGTTATTTATTTCGAAAAGCTTTAGAGTCATTCAAGGACATTACCAAATAAAAAAATCAAGGTATTTGCAGATCTTTTTTGCCTAAATATCTAAGATAATGTTTGCTATTTGGTACAATACCTTAAAAAACTATTAGAGTACAGATGATATAAATTAAAAAGTTTGTTATGTTTTGAATTAACTTGACTCATAATTTTGGGGAAAGAAAATTAGGGGAATCTTCCTTTAGAAAGATTGAATTGTTGCTGCGGTTTTTATGCATGAATTGGCTAGGATTTTTGAGTAGCTATTGTTTTCTTGCTAAGATTTATAGCTTGAATTTCTACATAGTAAAAAAGTCTGAGATGATTTCTCAAACTTGGTTCTTATACTAGTGTTATTTCAGAATAATTTGAGCAACAATTGGGCTAATAATAACATATACGATTCCTGTCACGCCAATGGCGAGACCAGCCATTGCGCCTTCGACATGACCATATTTTAAGGCTGTCCCTGTTCCGATAGCGTGTCCTGTACCACCAAGACTTAATCCAATCGCTACTGGATCATCAATTTTTAAAAGTTTTAGAAAAACTGGACCAAGAACGCTAGTTAAAATTCCAGTGATGACAACAACGACAAGGGTAACTGTTGTAATTCCGCCCATTTTGTCGGTAATTCCAACTGCCATAGCAGTTGTTACAGATTTGGGAAATAAAGAAATAGCTAAGAGGTATTTAATTCCAAAAGTTTTAGCGATAAGTGCTGTGAATGTAGTGTTAACAATACAAGCGATTAAAATACCTGACAGAATGCTTCTGATGTGATGTTTCATTAGGTGAAATGAGCGATAAAGCGGTATTCCAAGTGCGACAGTCGAAGGAACGATAAGCGTGTTTAGGTAGCTTCCTCCAACGTAATAGTCGGCATACGAAATGTTACTTATTTTTAGAAAGGCGATAATAAAAAAAGTAGCTAGAAGTAATGGTGTTGTAATTGGATGCGGAAAACGTCTAAAAATTAACATTCCCATTAAATAGGCAAGAATTGACACCATTATACCAAAGATTGGATTTGTGATAACCTCATTCATGACGGACTCCTTTATCAACGTAATCTCCTTCAAAACGTTTTTTGATAAATTGCACAACAAAACCGATAACGGCAACGTTTAGGAAGATCGCACCTAAAATAATGATAGTAATAGGGAGCAGGTAATCCTTAATATCGTTAAATTTTTCCATAATCCCAACAGCTGCAGGCAAAAAAAGAATGGTCATATTATTCAATAAAAAATTTCCGACAACGTCAATGTGTCTAAGGCGGATAATTTTAAATTCGAGCGCAAGAAAAAGTAGCACTAGCCCAATAATGCTACCAGGAACGGGTAAATGCAACAAATTTGAAATTGCCTCTCCAATAAATGAAAAGACCAGAATAATCATAAATTGAACGTATAACTTCATTAGTAAACTCCTTCGTTATAAGTCTACTACTATGTAGGGATTTTTCAAGGTTCTTGAAACGTTTACATGAAAATTTCATGTAAATATGGTGAGTTTCATCATGTCAGTAGAAGTAATACGAAGATGATTTAGAAATAAAAATAGGGTGAATCAAATCACCCTAACATTGAATTTAATGCAAAATCATTTTGATAAGGTCGCCACCAAAAATCCAAATATAGCTATATGAAATAATGGAAATCGGTTTTGCGAGCATGATAATTAGAATAAAACGTCGTAGAGAAATACGTGTCAGTCCAGTAATCATCACCAATACATCAGCAGGAGATATCGGTGACAACATACAAAGGATAAAAAATGTCTCAAATCCCTTTGTTTCAAGTCTTGCTTCGTATTTGTAAAAAGTTTTTTCATTTACAAATAGCAAAATAAATTTTCTTCCATAGATACGGACGAGCAAGAAGAGGATAATACTTCCAATGATAATTCCAAGATAATTGTACAAAAAACCGAGCCAAGGACCGAAAATAAGGAAGCCAGCTACAGTTGTTACACCACCAGGGATAACTGGGAAAACAACTTGAAAAATTTGAACCAAAACAAAAATTAATGGTCCCCAGAATTGGTGACGTTGGACAAAATCTTTCAAGGCGTTGCTATCATTCAAGATCCCTAATCGGTAAAACCAAACCACTAAAGCTAAAGTACCAATCAAGGCTAAAATTCCTAAAAACTGGATTAGTCGCTGAAAAAACACATAGCGCTTAGACATTTTCGTTTTCATAATGTTATCATATCATAAGTGATGTTTTTTTGCTATTTTAAACTTTATCTGTTATAATAGTCAGAGTGGTTTTCCACTTTTATAATATCTGGGGTCGTTACGGATTCGACAGGCATTATGAGGTACATTTTGCGACTCATCGGCAGATGTAAAATTGCCAGTTAAATATAACTGCAAAAAATACAAATTCTTACGCTGTAGCTGCCTAAAAACCAGCTCGCGTGATCTCTACAGAATTGCTTGTGTTTTGCTAGAGGTTTCATTGATTAACAAGCTACGTTTGGTTATTGTCTAGCTGACCAAAAAGAGATTAATAGACTCGCTTCATCTAGGTTTGAGTTATGTATCGAGATTAAGTTAAATTAAAAACATAACCTATGGTTGTAGACAAATGTATTGGCAGGTGTTTGGACGTGGGTTCGACTCCCACCGGCTCCATCAAAGCTTTTCATAGTTTAGTAAAGTTTTCCAAAACGTTGTTATATCAACGTTTTTTGTTTTTGTGTTTTGCCTAGTTTGTGTTTTTGAGAGTCTTGTTTTAGGTTTCTTGGTTGAAAAAACTATGTGATTTGAAACGGATTGTTGTACAATAGAAAAAACATCAGCTTGGCTGATGTTTCTACTGAATATTTAGCTTGTTTTTCAATAGATAGTTAGTTGCAAAGTAAAATACAATCCCCTCAATAAGACATTCAATCCCAGAATAAGTAAAAAGATTAATACTAATATCAAATGTGTCTCTTGTGAGTTGACCACTAATCGTTTCAGATAAAATAATGACGATGATAGCAATAGCGAAGTAAGCAACAAAGCCCATGAGCGCACGTCTATCCGTAAATAATTGTCCAACAGCAATAGAAAGATAAATCATTAAAATACCTGAAAGACTTGATAGAATGAAACAAATGAAAATAATTAACCATTCAGTCGGTGTAAAGAGGGATGCAAAGTAAGGAAGAGCCATTAAAAATCTTCCGACACCAGAAATTGGTAAGACAAGAAGAGTAATTCCAATTACTAGGACAATAGCATTGAAAACAGTCCATATAAATGAAGCAAGAAGCTTAGAGAGAATTAGTTGGTGAGAGGAAACAGGCAGTGTCAATGTTAAATAACCTTCGCGCCCAAAGACATTTTTATAAAATCGACGAATAATAATCACCAAGGTTGCAATCCAAGCACCAGCAACTAACACACCAAAAATTAAAGCTAAGATAATTGGAATAAGCTGAGCGAAGTGTGCAGAGTTGATTCCAGACTGATTTTGGGCATATGCTTCAAGAGATCTTATACTAAAGCCAAGGAAAAATGAAATGGCAATAACAGAAGCATTGAGAGCAAAATACCACTTGCCAACGGATTTTAGTTCGTATTTTAAAAGTTTTGAAAACATAATTCCTCCTAAGCTTTATATTTTTCACGAAAGAGTGAGTCAATTGATTTACCATACTCTTCACGAATATCATCGGTATTTCCTTGTAAGATCACTTTTCCTTCTTTAAGAAAGACGATTTCATCAAGAATGGGTTCAATTTCAGCGATTAAATGTGTTGAAATAACAACTGAAGCATCTTCACAGTAATTATTAATAATTGTGCGTAGAATGTATTCTCGTGCTGCTGGATCAACACCGCCAATCGGTTCGTCAAGAATGTATAGCTTAGCTTGGCGGCTCATGACTAGAATGAGTTGGACTTTTTCTTTATTTCCTTTAGATAAATTTTTGAGTTGCTCATCAGGATTGAGATCTAAGTCTTCTAAAAGATGCTCAGCTTTTTCACGTGAGAAATCATTATAGAAGTCCTCGAATAATGTCAAAGCATCCTTGATTTTCATATTTTCTCGCAAATAAGACGTGTCAGGTAGATATGAAACGATTTTCTTTGTTTCCACAGAAGGGCGATAACCGTCAATGACAATATCGCCAGTGGTTGGGTGAAGAAGTCCATTCATTAATTTTATGAGTGTTGTTTTACCACTGCCGTTTGGACCGAGTAAACCAATAATTTTACCAGCAGGAAGGCTGAGTGTAACATCATCGATAGCCACATGCTTTTTGTATTTTTTGGTAACGTGATGCAGTTGGAGCAGTTGTGTCATCCTAATTTTTCTCCTTGATATAAGATTCTAATACAGAAACGATGTCATCGATTTGGAACCCCATTTTTTGCATATTGTTAACAAATGATTGGAGTTCAGCTTCGGCAACTTCGCGACGTTTTTGCATGATAAGATCGGTATCTTCTGTTACAAAACGCCCAGATGTTCGTTGAGAGTAAACCATACCTTCACGTTCTAATTCTGAAAAGGCACGTTGCATGGTGTTGGGATTAACACCAGCTTCTTCGGCAAGTTCACGGACAGTTGGGAGTTGGTCGCCGCTTTTAATTTCTTGACTGATAATCTGCATTTTGATATGCTGTGCGATTTGAACGTAAATGGGTGATTTTTCATCAAATTTCCAGGACATACGATACCCCTTTCTATTTAATTTTCAAAGAAGTCTTGTACTACATAAATGGTACAGAAATAAGTTTGAAAAGTCAAGGAAACTGTCATCTTTATTTCCTATTTATATTAAAAACTAAATTTAATACTATTTTAGTGTATAATAGAACTAAGTATTTTAACGAAAGGAGCGTTTTTTATGTTTGCCCAGTTAGACACGAAAACTGTCTATTCTTTTATGGATAGCTTGATTGACTTAGAGGGGTATGTTAAAGCGGCTAAATCTTTAGGTTATCAAACAATTGGAATTATGGACAAGGATAATCTTTACGCAGCCTTTCATTTTATTGAAGAGGCTAAAAAACAATCCTTGCAGCCTGTTGTTGGGTTAGAGTTATCTTTTGCCGTTGAGGAGACACTATCGTTAAAACTCTACCTACTTGCGCAAGATACAACCGGTTATAAAAATTTGATGAAGATTTCGAGTAAACAGATGTCTTCAGACATTCAGCTAGACGAACTCTCTGATTATTTGACTGGTGTAGCCATAGTAGTGCCTTATTTCGAGGAATTAGAGACATTGTCGCTTCCTTTTGATTACTACATTGGGGTTGATGTTAATTCGCCTCAAAAAGCATATGAAAAGCCGATTTTTCCGCTTTATACGGTTCGTTATTTTGAAACTAATGAGGTGGAAACTCTTCACATGCTACACGCTATTCGTGATAATATTAGCTTAAAAGATGCTCCGCCTGCATCTCAAGGACAAAATCTGTTAGCTTGTGATATTTTGACACAAGCGTTTAGAGAGACATTTCCGCAAGCGTTAGAAAATCAGGAAAAGCTCGTATCAAACATTCATTATGAGTTTGACACAGATTTAAAATTGCCAAGATTTAATCGTCAAAAGCCAGCACAGGAAGAATTGATTGAACGAACAGAAGCGGGATTGCGAGCTAAAAATTTGTGGCTGCCAGCTTATCAAGAGCGTTTAAAAAAAGAACTATCAGTTATCCATAAAATGGGCTTTGATGATTATTTCTTAATTGTCTGGGACTTGTTACGTTTTGGTCGAAGTCGTGGTTATTATATGGGAATGGGACGTGGTTCAGCTGCGGGAAGCTTGGTTTCTTATGCCCTTGATATTACAGGAATTGACCCAGTCAAAAATAACCTACTTTTTGAACGTTTCTTGAATGAAGAACGTTACAGCATGCCAGATATTGATATTGACCTGCCAGATGTGTATCGTAGCGAGTTTCTTCATTATGTGCGTAATCGTTACGGGAGTTTGCATTCAGCGCAGATTGTGACGTTTTCAACCTTTGGAGCAAAACAAGCCATTCGTGATGTTTTTAAACGGTTTGGGGCTCCTGAGCATGAATTGACAAATATCACGAAAAAAATCAGTTTCAGAGATACTTTAACGTCGGTTTACGAGAAAAATCTTTCTTTCCGTCAGATTATTAATTCTAAAATTGAATATCAAAAAGCATTTGCGATTGCAAAACGTATTGAAGGCAATCCACGTCAGACCTCTATCCACGCGGCAGGGGTTGTTATGAGCGATGATAATTTAACAGAACATATTCCGTTAAAAGCTGGCGAAGACATGATGATTACGCAGTATGATGCTCAAGCAGTTGAGGCAAATGGTCTTTTGAAAATGGACTTTCTTGGCTTACGTAATTTGACATTTGTCCAACGTATGCAAGAAAAAGTTGCTAAAGATTATGGGGTCACTATTGATATTAAATCAATAGATTTAGAGGATAAAAAGACTTTAGAATTATTTGCGGCTGGCAAGACCAAGGGAATCTTCCAGTTTGAACAAGCTGGAGCAATTAATCTTTTGAAACGTATTCAACCACGTCAATTTGAAGATATTGTTGCAACGACTAGTTTAAACCGACCAGGTGCTAGTGATTACACTGAAAACTTTATCAAACGTCGTTTTGGGCAAGAAGAAGTGGATTTGATTGACCCATTGGTAGCACCGATTTTAGAGCCAACTTATGGCATCATGCTTTACCAAGAACAGGTTATGCAAATCGCTCAAATTTATGCTGGCTTCACTCTCGGAAAAGCGGATTTGTTACGTCGTGCCATGTCTAAGAAAAAGGCTGATGACATGCAAAAAATGGAAAGTGATTTCTTAGAAGGAGCGCAACGATTAGGACGTCCACTTGAAACGGCAAAGGATTTATTTAGTCGTATGGCAAAATTTGCTGGCTATGGTTTTAATAGAAGCCATGCTTTTGCTTATTCAGCTTTGGCTTTCCAACTGGCTTATTTTAAAGCGCATTATCCTGCTGTTTTTTACGACGTTATGTTGAATTATTCTAGCGCTGATTATATTACAGACGCTCTGGATTCACAATTTAAAGTTAAGAAAATCGATATCAATACCGTTCCTTACAGCGATAAAATTTCAGATGGACAGATTTACCTTGGCTTAAAAAATCTAAGAGGTGTTCCACGCGATTTATGCTACTGGATTATTGAAAATCGTCCATTTAGCAGTGTCGAGGATTTCTTAACACGATTGCCAGAGAATTATCAAAAGAGAGAGATGATTACACCTCTTGTAGAAGTTGGTGCTTTTGACCAATTTGATAAAAATCGTCGAAAAATCATTGAAAACCTTGACCCCCTCTTTATCTTTGTCAATGAGCTCGGGAGTCTATTTGCGGATACGTCTTATAGTTGGATTGAGACAGAAGATTATCCAAATGCTGAAAAATACCGCTTAGAGCAGAGTTTGTTAGGCGTAGGAATTAGCCCACATCCGCTTTTAGAAATCGCAAGGCAATCCACAAAAGATTTTACAGCGCTAGCAGATTTGCAAGAAAATACCGAAGCAACTATTTTGGTGGAACTTAATCAGATTCGTGTCATCAGGACAAAAACGAAAGGTGAGCAAATGGCATTTTTGAGTGTTACAGATACTCAGAAAAAATTCGATGTTACCTTGTTCCCAGAAACCTTTGCGCGTTTCAAAGATGAGCTTCAAGAAGGAAGATTTTATTACCTTACTGGAAAAATTCAGAATCGAAACAACCGCTTGCAGATGATTTTAAATCATATTCAAGAAGCAAGTAGTGAACGATTATGGCTCTTACTTCCAAATCATCTCCATGATAATGAAATTTCTGAGATATTATCACAATATCCAGGAAACATTCCAGTGATTTTACACTATCAAGATAGTAAGCAAACATTGCAAAGTCAAAGACATTTGGTTCAAAGGACAACTGAGCTTATTGAAGCGCTATCAAGTTATACTTTGAAAACGATTTATCAATAAAAATTAAGTAAAAATCAAATAAAGTGAAGCTTTTTACAAAGTAATGTGCTATAATAAGAACGTTAGATTAATAAAAGGAGTATTAGCAAAATGAAACGTATTGCTGTTTTAACTAGTGGCGGCGACGCTCCTGGTATGAATGCTGCTGTTCGTGCAGTTGTTCGTAAAGCAATTAAAGAAGGAATGGAAGTTTTCGGAATCAACCGTGGCTATGCTGGTATGGTTGAAGGCGATATCTTCCCATTGGATGCTCAAAGTGTGTCAAATACTTTGTCACATGGTGGTACATTCCTTCAATCTGCTCGTTATCCTGAGTTTGCAACTCTTGAAGGACAATTAGCAGGTATCGAACAACTTAAAAAACACGGTATTGAAGGTGTCGTTGTTATCGGTGGTGATGGTTCTTATCATGGTGCTATGCGCTTGACTGAACATGGTTTCCCAGCTGTCGGTATTCCAGGTACAATCGATAACGATATCGCTGGTACAGATTATACTATTGGGTTTGATACAGCTGTTAACACAGCTATGGAAGCTCTTGATAAAATCCGTGATACATCATTCAGTCACAAACGTACTTTCGTTGTCGAAGTAATGGGACGTAACGCTGGTGATATCGCTCTTTGGTCTGGTATTGCTGCAGGTGCTGACCAAATCATCATCCCTGAAGAAGAATACGACATCAAAGACGTTGTTGCAAAAGTTAAAGATGGTTATGAAAACAAAGGTAAAGAACGTCACCTAATCGTTCTTGCTGAAGGTGTTATGCATGCCGAAAAATTTGCTGAATTGATGAAAGAAGCTGGAGATACTAGCGACCTTCGTGCTACAAACCTTGGTCACATCCTTCGTGGTGGTGCTCCATCACCTCGTGATCGTGTTCTTGCTTCTTGGATGGGTGCACACGCCGTTGAACTTCTTCTTGAAGGACGTGGTGGACTTGCTGTTGGTATCCACAACGAAGAATTGGTAGAAAGCCCAATCCTTGGAACAAAAGAAGAAGGTGCATTGTTCTCATTGGCAGAAGATGGAAGCATTATTGTTAACATGCCTCACAAAGCACGCCTTGACTTTGCTAAATTAAACCGTGACATTGCTCACTTATAGTATTGTATTTATAGATTAAAAATTATTATTGTTATTAAAAGTCGTTAAATCGACGAAAAATAAAGGGAGTTTCATATTATCATGAATAAACGCGTAAAAATCGTTGCAACACTTGGTCCTGCGGTAGAACTCCGCGGTGGTAAAAAATTCGGTGAAGATGGATATTGGGGCGAAAGCCTTGATGTTGAAGCATCAGCTCAAAAAATCGCTGAATTGATTAAAGAAGGTGCAAACGTCTTCCGTTTCAACTTCTCACACGGTGACCACGCAGAACAAGGTGAACGTATGGCAACTGTACGTCGTGCAGAAGAAATTGCTGGTCAAAAAGTTGGTTTCCTTCTTGACACTAAAGGTCCAGAAATCCGTACTGAACTTTTTGAAGGTGACGCTAAAGAATATTCATACAAAACTGGTGAAAAAATCCGTGTTGCTACTAAACAAGGTATCAAATCAACTCGTGAAGTTATCGCATTGAACGTTGCTGGCGCTCTTGACATCTACGATGATGTTGAAGTTGGTAAACAAGTTCTTGTTGATGATGGTAAACTTGGTCTTCGTGTTATTGCTAAAGATGATGCAACCCGTGAATTCGAAGTTGAAGTTGAAAACGATGGTATCATCGCTAAACAAAAAGGTGTAAACATTCCTTACACTAAAATCCCATTCCCAGCTCTTGCTGATCGTGACAACGCTGATATCCGTTTCGGTCTTGAACAAGGTCTTAACTTTATCGCTATCTCATTCGTACGTACTGCAAAAGACGTTAACGAAGTTCGTGCTATCTGTGAAGAAACTGGTAACGGACACGTTCGTTTGTTCGCTAAAATCGAAAACCAACAAGGTATTGACAACATTGATGAAATCATCGAAGCTGCTGACGGTATCATGATTGCTCGTGGTGATATGGGTATCGAAGTACCATTCGAAATGGTTCCAGTTTACCAAAAAATGATTATCACTAAAGTTAATGCAGCTGGTAAAGCAGTTATCACAGCAACTAACATGCTTGAATCAATGACTGACAAACCACGTGCTACTCGTTCTGAAGTATCTGACGTATTCAACGCTGTTATCGATGGTACTGATGCAACTATGCTTTCAGGTGAATCTGCAAATGGTAAATACCCAGTTGAAGCTGTTCGTGCAATGGCTACAATTGATAAAAATGCTCAAACTCTTCTTAACGAATACGGACGTCTTGATTCATCATCATTCGCTCGTACTTCTAAAACAGAAGTTGTGGCTTCAGCAGTTAAAGATGCAACAAGCTCAATGGATATTAAACTTGTCGTAGCTCTTACTGAATCTGGTAACACTGCTCGTCTTATCTCTAAATACCGTCCAGATGCTGACATCTTGGCTGTAACATTTGACGAAAAAACTCAAAAATCACTTATGATTAACTGGGGTGTTATTCCAGTTGTAACTGAAAAACCTGCATCAACTGATGATATGTTTGAAGTTGCTGAAAAAGCTGCCCTTGAATCAGGATTGGTTCAATCAGGTGATAACATCGTTATCGTCGCTGGTGTTCCAGTTGGTTCAGGTGGTACAAACACAATGCGTATCCGCACTGTAAAATAAGGCGGTAAGTCAGAAATCTTTGATTTCGTTGACGCACCTCCGTCAGGAATGCTAGGATACTCATAGTTCAGAGAACGAAGAGTATCTCCAGCAGTCTACGACGAAAATATAAAAGCCTATCATATCAAGCTTTGCAGCCTGTGTGATAGGGCTTTTTTTATGTTGTGGGGCATTTTGGGGCAAACTAGAGTGGTAATTCATTAATCGTGTCCACAACTTTATCTTTCATTTTGTTTGTGGGGCGCAAAATATTTCTTTGTATTGAAGTCTGTTTGTCTTTTGAAAGTAAGTATCCATATCTTTCCAATCTAATCTAAAAATTTTTCTTTATTCTAAATTATTTCACTTACTCTATATAGGCTGTTATGTTTACGTGTTAGCGGCTTTTTCTTGATTTTGGGGTTAAATGACCTACTTTTTTTATACAATGAAAAATGATATAATAGAACAAAGAATAGGAGAAATTATGGTAAAGCGCGATTTTATTCGAAATATTATTATAGCTTTGATAGCTATTTTGGCGATATTCTTGTTGAGGATTTTTGTTTTTTCAACATTTAAAGTTCATGAAGATGCGGCTAATTCGTATTTGTCGAATGGGGATGTTGTAGTTGTCAATCGTAATCGGACTCCTCAATACAAGGATTTTATTGTTTATGAAGTTGATGGTACTTTTTATATTAGTCGTGTTATTGCGACTGCTGGTGAAAGTGCGACAGTTATGGATGATATCCTATATATTGACAACGAAGTTCAAGAAGAGCCATACATTAGCCAAATTAAGTCTGAATATCTATCGACATCGGATAATCAACAAGCCTTTACATCTGATTTTTCTGTTAATACTATCACGAATGATAAATATAGCGAGGTGCCAAAGGGAAGTTATCTGGTATTAAACGATGACCGTCAGAATACAAATGATAGTCGTACATTTGGTCTGATTAAAGAAAGTCAGATACGTGGTGTCGTCACGTTTAAACTATTACCACTAAGTAAATTTGGCTTCATCACAACAGAGTAGCAGTAGCTGCTCTGTTTTTTTATGCAATTTGATATTATTTAAATTCTGAAATAGAAAATTTTCTTCCAAAAGTACCTTAGTGATAAGTTTTAACTATCACTTGATTAAGAATAATTATTAGATAAAAGTATATACAAATGATAAAATGGATTTACATTTATGTTTTATAGACCTATTATCACTATTTGTTGTTGGTAGGAAGGGAGTTTATGAGTAAATTATTTCAGAGAAAAGAAGCGTCTTGGAAGGCTTTCTTTCATTTATTGCATGAAGCACACTTACCTTGGTTATTCATTGGAATAACAATTAGTATTTCACTAATTTCTTCTAGTTTAGGGTTGTTGTTGCCAGATTATACTGAGCGTATTATTGATGGTGATTATGGTAATCGTGTAATGGCAACTTTTATCGGTGTTATTATTCTGACGGCTGTTGTTGATTTTTTGGTGTCTTTTTTGCAGTATAGTCTTAATGCTCGTGTTGCAAAGCATTTGAGAGAATACATCTTTGGAAAGATTTTAAGATTACCAATTGTTGAAATCGAAAAGAATGGCTCCAAAGAGCTTATCAGTAGATTGACAACTGATTCATCCGCAGTAGGAAGTTTATTTTCTGAAATTTTACCGAATATGATTTCTGGAGGATATTACATTGTTAGTTCTTTAGTGATGATTGGCAAATATAGTTGGAAGTTGGGAATTATTGCCATTTCTGTTGGAGTTGTCCAGCTTGGTTTGGCATTTTTTTCTGGGCGTGTTGTGTTTAAATTTAATCATAAAACACAAACCAAATTATCATATTTGACTGAAGTCGTTTCGGAAGTGATGAACCACATTTCTTTGATAAAGGTTTTCTTGACCGAAAAAAGTGAACAAGAACGTGCACAAAATTTGTCATCAGATTATTATCAAACAAGTTTCAAGGCACAGATGGTGACTAATACCTTTACCTACTTATCACAATTTGTAACGCTTTTGGGTAGTTTATTTACCATTATAGCTGGTGGTATTATGGTGACACAAAACGTTATTAGTAAAGGGGAGTGGGTTGCTTATTTCATGTTTTATTATTACATGTCTCAATATTTAGAGATGTTTCCTTACTATTGGGATGAGTTAAAAGGGCTGCAAGGAACAGTTAATCGATTATCAAATATCTCAAGTCAATCAGAAGAAAATCTCGATGAAGGAATTGCTTTATTAAATAATGAAAATGCTATTTCATTTGAGCAAGTATCGTTTGGGTATGGAGAGAAAACGGTTCTTGAAAATATTTCTTTTAGCATTCCTGAGACAGGTATAACTGCTTTAGTCGGCAAAAATGGAGCAGGAAAATCGACGATTTTAGGTTTGATTGAGCGTTTTTATTCTCCGAATTCGGGAAAGATAACTTATGGACAGCATAATGTTGCTGACTTCAAACTTTCTGATTGGCGAAAAAACTTTGCGTGGGTTCCACAAAACATACGTTTGACAGAAAAAACGATTCGCGAAAATTTATTGTATGGTTGCACAAAAAATTACTCTGATGATGAGATTATTTTTTATTGTCAAAAAGTTGGTTTAGGAGATTTTATAACGGAATTGCCACTAGGGCTTGATACGAAAGTTGAAGAATTCGGTGAAAATTTTTCTGGCGGTCAAAGACAAAAAATAATGATTGTTAGAGCGATATTGCGCGGGGCTAAGTACCTTATCTTGGATGAACATAGTTCCAATCTTGATACTGAAAGTTCTTCTAAAATTGCTGAATTGTTGTTTGAATTGGCAAAAGAAAAAGCGGTTATTTTAGTTTCTCATAAGATGTCGTATGTTAGTCAAGCTGACAATATTCTTGTTCTTAATCAAGGGAAGATAGAAGCCTGGGGAAAACATAGAGACCTTCTTGAGAAAAGCCTTGTGTATCGAAATCTTTATCGTCAGGGAGTGTAGGAAAAGATGGAAAATATTATTGAAAATTCGGAGACTAGGGGGCAATGGAAAAGTTTTTGGGGATTGATAAAAGAAGCAAATGTGCCTTGGTATCTCTATTTTTTGACATTAGGAATGGATATTTTATCAGCTAAGTTATTTGTGAAATTACCTGTTTTACTTGGCGATATAATGGAGGGCATGATTTTTAATGGAAATCTTGTTTTTGATTATAGCCTTATTAGTTTAGCCAATTTAGTGTTTAGTTTTTTAACAATACTTGTCTTTAATATCGTGGACTTGAAGATTAATATTTCAGGACTGTGGGGGTATGGAATAAAATCATTCAACTTCCAATGAAGCGAATAATATCAGAAGGCGCAAGTTCTTTGACAAGTCGTGTCACCAATGATAGCACAGGTCTTGGCTTGGCTTTAAGCGGAATTTTTAATTTATTTAGTACGATTTGTTCAATTCTTCTGGTTTACCTTGAGATGTTAAGAGTGAACAAAAATCTGACACTATTGCTCTTAGTTGTTCCTTTGTGGGTTGTGTTTTCAATGAAAATTATTGGTCGTCTTGCTTATGGGGCTCAAAAAAATATTCAAGATAATCTATCCACATTGACATCATATCTAAGCATTCAACTTCCAAATATCAAACAGATAAAATCCTATGGCATGGAGACTCAAGAGTTTGTCAAGGGAAAAGCAATCATTGAGGAGCAATACCATTCTGAAATGGTTATGGCGCGAGTGAATATTGTCAGTAATTCTTTAACTTTGATGACCAATTTATTGAATAATTTAATTGTTCTTGGTTATGGAACGTTTTTGATGAGTCAACAGCAATTGTCATTAGGAGATTTTACCACATTTTTTGTGTTTGTTACGCAGGGAAATTTGAATGCAGGTATGTCTGTGATTTTGATGTACTATCAGAATATAAAGACTGGTCTAGGATGTTGCTCGAAAATTGCTGAAATCATGAAAGCAAATTCTGAATTGCTAAATGTGGGTGAGACTTTGCTTGGTGAGGCGTTGGAACAAGCACTTTATTTTGACTCGGTTTCTTTTGCTTATAACGATAAAATTATTTTAGACGATGTCAGTTTTTGTATTCCAAAAAACAAGCTAACCGTAATTGTGGGAACGAACGGCTCTGGTAAATCTACACTTTTAAAATTAATTGAACGTTTGTACCAACCAAATTCGGGAAATATTTATTATGGAAAAGAAAATATTCAAAAATATTCTTTGAATGAGTGGCGTCGTCAAATCAGCTATGCCATTCAAAATAGTCCATTAATGTTTGGAACGATTAAAGAAAATTTGGTGTACGGTGTAACAGCCTCTGATGAAACTGAATTACTTTCACTAACGAGTAGCTTGGGATTTGATATCAAAGACAGTGCCAAATTTTTAAATGCTCAAGTTGGTGAAATGGGAGAGCATTTATCAGGTGGGCAAAAACAGAAACTTTCAATTATTAGGTCTATTGCTAAAGATGCAAGCATTTATTTATTTGATGAAATTACAGATGCCTTAGACTCGACAAGCGACTGTAAGGTTCTTGAGTTGTTGACTGAGAAGCTTAAAAATAAAACCATTGTTGCCGTTACCCATGATATTAATATGGTAAAAGCAGCAGATTATGTTGTATTTCTTGAAAACGGGAGATGTGTAGAAACTGGAAAGCATGAAGAATTGCTTCAACAGAGTAAAAATTATCGTAACCTTTGGTCTTACTAGATAACTTTATATCTTGGCTTCATCACAACAGAGTAGCAGTAGCTGCTCTGTTTTTTTATGAGATATACCAATCGATAATTGGTATATACAAAACTATACCAATTTAATTGTTGACAATATAAAATCAAAATTATATACTGATGTTGTTAGGTTTTAGAAGTCTTTATTAGACTATACCAATTTAAAAAATAAGAAAGAATTAGCAAGTAAAGTCTTGCTAAAGGTGAAAATTATGTGTGGTATTGTTGGTGTTGTAGGAAATAAAAATGCAACAGACATTTTGATGCAAGGTCTTGAAAAGCTCGAATATCGTGGTTATGATTCTGCTGGAATTTACGTGACTAATGGTACAGATCAAGGACGTTTGATTAAATCTGTTGGACGTATTTCAGATCTTCGTGCTAAAATCGGTATTGATGTGGCAGGATACACAGGAATTGGTCACACACGTTGGGCAACTCATGGTCAAGCAACAGAGACAAATGCTCACCCACATACATCAGAAACAGGACGTTTTGTCTTGGTTCACAATGGTGTCATTGAAAACTATTTGCAAATTAAAGAAACATATCTTTCAGAACATCATTTGAAAGGTGAAACAGATACAGAAATTGCTGTTCATTTAGTTGGACAATTCGTTTCAGAAGGTTTATCAGTTCTTGAAGCTTTCAAGAAAGCTTTGACTATCATCGAAGGTTCATACGCTTTTGCCCTTGTTGATTCAGAAGATGCAGATACGATTTATGTTGCTAAAAATAAATCACCACTTTTGATTGGTTTAGGTGATGGTTACAACATGGTATGTTCAGATGCGATGGCAATGATTCGTGAAACAAGTGAATTTATGGAAATTCATGATAAAGAATTGGTTGTCTTGACTAAAGATTCTGCGACAGTTACTGATTACGAAGGCCATGAAATTGAACGCGAATCATACACAGCTGAGCTTGATTTGTCAGATATTGGTAAAGGAACTTACCCTTACTATATGTTGAAAGAAATCGACGAACAACCAACTGTTATGCGTAAATTGATTAATACATACTCAGACAGCGAAGGAAATATGGTTGTTGATCCTGATATTGTTAAGACAGTACAAGAGGCTGACCGCATTTATATCTTGGCAGCAGGAACTTCTTATAATGCTGGTTTTGCATCAAAAGCAATGCTTGAAAAATTGACAGACACGCCAGTTGAACTTGGAATTGCTTCAGAATGGGGCTACAATATGCCACTTTTGAGCAAGAAACCAATGTTTATCTTGCTTAGCCAATCAGGTGAAACGGCCGACAGTCGTCAAGTTTTGGTAAAAGCCAATCAAATGGGTATTCCAAGTTTGACAGTTACTAATGTTCCTGGCTCAACGTTATCACGTGAAGCAACTTATACAATGCTTTTACACGCTGGTCCTGAAATTGCCGTTGCATCAACTAAAGCTTACACAGCACAAATTGCTGCTTTAGCCTTTTTGGCTAAGGCTGTCGGTGAAGCAAACGGCAAAAAAGAAGCGCTTGAGTTTGACTTGGTACATGAACTATCTATCGTTGCACAATCTATCGAAGCAACGTTGTCAGAAAAAGATGTGATTGCTGAAAAAGTGGAATCACTGCTTAAAACAACTCGCAATGCTTTCTATATTGGTCGTGGCAATGATTACTATGTTGCGATGGAAGCAAGTTTGAAATTAAAAGAAATTTCTTACATTCAATGTGAAGGATTTGCTGCAGGAGAATTGAAACACGGTACAATTTCATTAATTGAAGATGGTACACCAGTTCTTGGTTTGATTTCATCAAGCGAAGCGATTGCTAGTCACACACGTGGTAATATTCAAGAGGTTTCTGCGCGTGGTGCAAATGTATTGACAGTCGTTGAAGAAGAATTGGCTAAACCAGGAGATGATATTGTTGTTAACCAAGTTCATCCATATTTAACAAGCATTTCAATGGTAATTCCAACACAACTCATTGCTTACTTTGCTTCTCTGCAACGTGGTCTTGACGTTGATAAACCACGTAACTTGGCAAAAGCGGTTACTGTTGAATAATAAGATTTATAGAAAATATGACTACCGAACATATGTTTGGTAGTTTTTTTATTTGCAAAAATACTGATTGGTTTGAAAAAAGTTTAAAGTTGTTTTTAAATTACCATACAACTAAGAAAAATTTTGCTTAAAAGGGTGGAGAGTCATGGTTGAGTTTTGTAACTCTATGAGAAAACGGTTACAATATATTTAGATATAATTTCTAAAAGTTATTACCATTTTGTGGTGAAGAAATTTTCTAACAAGAATTTCGACAATTCATTCACTACAACAAAAACTTGCAAGTCGTTTTACCATCACGTAATTCTAAATAACATTCCTAAATGATTTCAGGAGTAGGTTTTAGTGCATCTATTTTACAGGTGAAACTTGGAAAATATCGTCACTCGTTTATACGAGTGCTTTTTATTTTTGTACAGGATATCAAGTATCTAACCATTTGTCACAAATTTTGTGACAAAGCTTGAGTGTAAAACGCTTACATCAAAGATTATAATGGACTCAAGAATAAAGGAGGAATCTCTGATGGAAAATAAAAGTTCATTGAAAGTGAGAGTTCAAAAGTTAGGGACTGCACTTTCCAACATGGTTATGCCCAATATCGGAGCATTTATAGCTTGGGGGATTATGGCGACTTTGTTCATTGATACGGGGTGGATTCCAAATCCTACGCTGAATGTCATGGTGTCGCCAATCTTAACGTATTTGTTACCTTTGCTGATTGGATACACGGCTGGTTATAACGTTTATGGACAACGTGGTGCTGTCGTTGGTGCAATAGCGACATTTGGTGCCATTGCTGGTTCATCAGTAACAATGTTTATTGGTGCCATGGTAATGGGACCATTAGGAGCTTGGTGCATTAAGAAATTTGATGAAAGATTCCAAGAAAAAATTCGTCCTGGTTTTGAAATGCTGGTTAATAATTTTTCAGCTGGAATTATCGGATTTATTCTTATCATCTTGGCATTCTTAGCTGTCGGACCAGTGGTTTCTAGTTTGACTGATGCTATTGGTGTTGGAGTTCAGGCTATCATCGATGCTAAATTGTTGCCAATCGCTAATATCCTTATCGAACCTGCGAAAGTGCTTTTCCTTAACAATGCACTTAACCACGGTATTTTCACACCTTTGGGAACTGAACAAGTAGCCGAAACTGGAAAATCTATTTTGTTCTTGCTAGAAACAAACCCAGGTCCAGGTCTTGGTATCTTGCTTGCTTATTCTATCTTTGGTAAAGGTTCAGCAAAATCTTCAGCACCTGGAGCAATTATCATTCATTTCTTGGGTGGGATTCATGAAATTTACTTCCCATACGTCATGATGAAACCAATGTTGTTCTTTGCAGCAATTGCTGGTGGTGTGACAGGAACATTTACTTTCCAACTTCTTGGAGCAGGTTTATCGGCAGCGGCTTCTCCAGGGTCTATCATCGCTATCTTGGCAATGACACCTCGTGGTGGTTACCTTCCAGTTCTTGCAGGTGTCTTAATGGCAACGATTGCGTCATTCCTTGTAGCTGCCATTATCCTTAGAACAGATAAATCAGAAGGTGATTCTCTTGAATCTGCTCAAGCTGCTACACAAGCTGCAAAAGCTGAATCAAAAGGTCAAGAAACTTCAACATCAGGTGATGTTAAAGCTGTCACTTCAGAAGAAGTTCAACAAATTATCTTTGCTTGTGACGCTGGTATGGGAAGTTCGGCTATGGGAGCTTCAATCTTACGTGACAAAGTTAAAAAAGCTGGACTTGATATTCCAGTATCTAACAAAGCAATTTCAAATCTAACTGATACTCCAAATACTTTAATTGTCACTCAAGAAGAATTAGCTGAACGTGCAGCGCAAAAAACACCAAGTGCAGTTCATGTGAGTGTTGATAATTTCTTAGCTACTCCAAAATATGATGAAATTGTTTCTGCGCTAAGTGGCGAATCTGCTGGTGTTCAACCTGTTAATCAAGAAGCTGCTGACGCTGCCAATACTGAAAGTAATGAAATTGACCTTAATCAAATTGACGAAGTTATCTTTGCTTACGGCAAAGCAAGAGGCTCAGTAACAATGGGTGAAGCAACCTTAAAAGCAATCTTTAAAAATAAATCAATCGGTATT
The DNA here is from genome assembly GCF_002000985.1 of Streptococcus gallolyticus subsp. gallolyticus DSM 16831. NCBI lineage: Bacteria > Bacillati > Bacillota > Bacilli > Lactobacillales > Streptococcaceae > Streptococcus > Streptococcus gallolyticus. The sequence goes on from NZ_CP018822.1 coordinate 1,084,456, forward strand.
CCAGTTGCAAAAGAAGCAAATGACCAACTCGGAAAATTCAATGCGAAGAATATTCTTATCGTATCAACGATTGCAAATCAAACAGAAGTACAAAAATATGCGCCAAATGCACAACTTTTGATAGTAGATAGTTTGGTAACAACTCCTGAATACGACAAAATGGTTGCTCGAATGTATAAATAATGATGAAAGTAGTCTTTAGTACATTATGCTATTAACAAAACGAGAAGAACAGTTGTTGAAAGCTTTCTTAGAATTTGGAAAGCTTTCAATTGATAATATTTCAGATATTTTAAAGGTGTCAAAACGTACGGTTTATCGTACAATTGCTGACTTAACAGATAGTCTAGCGATACTAGATGTTGACATTGTTAAAGAAGAGAACAAGTATCAATTATTGGGAAATTTGGAAAATCTTTCTGACTTTACAACGCAAGTTGCCTATACACGCAATGAACGTCTTAATTTGATTACTTATCAGCTTTTGATTAGTGATGAAGAAGTCACAAACGATGATTTACAAGAACAATTTGCGGTTAGCAATGTCACGATTATCCAAGATATTGCGGATATTGAAAAACGCCTAAAAGATTTTGATTTAATCTTAGAGAGAAAAAAAGGCTATTTTTTGAGTAGTCCAACTCACAATAAGCGGAGAGTTTTGGCAATATTGTTAACGAATAATATCAGTCTGCCAAATTTTTGGAAACATGACTACAATCACTTTACCATTGTTTCTTCTGAACAATTGAAACAAGCGACTGAAGTTTTTCAACGTTATCAAAAAGAACTTCCTGAATTTGATGCGAAGTTGACTCAATTTTTCATTATTTTACTAGCTTTGACAAATTGGGGGCAAGTTGAGTTGAGGTCAACACCTGTTACGAAAGTATCACTTGAATTCTCGCAGAAAGTTTTTGCTGATTTTTCACGCATGAGTGGGCAATTTTATAGCTTAAAAGAAATTCTTTATTATGCTGAGATGGTGGATGAATTAGCTGTCAAACGTCAAGAAACACCTCTATTTAATGAAAATTTTGACAGTGAATTCTTCTATAACGTTTCAAATCTCATCGATAAAGTTGCTCGTTATACTAAAATCAATTTTGCTAAAGATCAGGTTTTGTTTAAATTTCTATTTAACCATATTCGTTTAAATTTAGCTGTTCCGCTGATTTTTGAGGAATCAAATAGTACTTCAATTGCTCACCAGACGCTTCATAGCAACGAATACCTTCATCGAGTAGTGAGCTTATTAGTTAAAGAAATTTTTCCAGCTTACCTACAGAGTGAGCGAGAGTACGAGTTAATCACTTTGCATTTTGCTTCTAGTTTACGTCGTAGCCCAGATATTTACCCTATTTCGCTGTTATTGTTAACGGACGAACGCCCATTGGCTACGGAATTATTAGTGACAAGGATAAAGACCATTGCGCCTTTTGTTGAAACAATCCAAGTCAAAGCAAGTTCTCAGTATGATGCTAAGGACAAGGAATACTACGACAGCGTTTTATCAACCAAGGTTTTACGCGATGATGACATCAAGATGATTTCAATTTATCCAGATGCAAAAGAATTATTAACGTTACAAGAATACCTTCAAAATGTGCAGGCACATCGAGAAGTGAGAGTTCGTGAACAAATCATTCGGACACCGCAGTATGATTTTCAAAAATATTTGCTTGCCAGTCAAATGCTTCTCAGTCGTTTTGCCTATCAGCATATCGATAATCCAAAATCATTTGTCGAAACTGTGCCGACATTGATAGATAATATCGAGGGCATTACGGATAAGAATTACCTATCTCAAAAATTATTGCAACGTTTCAAGACAAGTCCAATGGCTATTCCAGAAACCAATCTTGCCTTGCTTCACACTTATTCAAGTAAGGTTACGAAAAGTTGTTTTGTTATTTTTGATTTGGAAAATCCTGTGCCAGCCATGTCCATGAATCACCAAGAAGAAGAAATTTCACGGGTGCTTGTCATGCTAACTCGTCTCAACGAGAGCGATGAAGTTAGAGATTTAATGACGGCTATTAGTCAATCTATTATCGAAAATCATTTGTACACAGAAATTTACAAAACGGGTAATAAGGATATTATCTATCAACTACTCAATCAAATTTTTACGGAAAAAATAAAGAAACTGGAGAATTAGACATGGATTTTCAAAAAGATTTAATCAAGTTAAATGAATCATTTGACACCAAAGAAGAAGCCATTCGGTATTGTGGCAGACTTTTGTTTCAAGGTGGTTATGTTCAAGAAGATTACATTGAAGCAATGATTCAACGTGACAATGACCTTTCTGTTTATATGGGGAATTTTATCGCTATTCCTCATGGAACAGATGAAGCTAAAGAGAAAGTCTTGGAATCAGGCATTACCGTTGTTCAAGTGCCAGATGGTGTGAATTTTGGGACTGAAGATAATCCGCAGATTGCAACGGTTCTGTTTGGAATTGCAGGAATTGGGAACGAACATTTGGAAATGATTCAAAAAATCTCAATTTTCTGTGCTGATGTTGATAACGTCGTCAAATTGGCAGATGCGCAATCAAAAGACGAGATTATTCGATTATTAAATAATGTGGAATAGACAGAGAGGGACGAAAAATGAAAAATGCAGTACATTTTGGTGCAGGAAATATAGGACGTGGTTTTATTGGTGATATTCTTTCAAAGAATAATGTTGCCATTACCTTTGTTGATGTTAATGAACGCGTGATTGACGAGCTTAACAAACGACATTCCTATGAAATCGAAGTCGCCGAGGAAGGGCAACCGCATATCGTTGTCAAAAATGTAAGCGGTGTCAATAATTCTAAAAATCCTGATGAGGTTATCAAGGCTATTGCCAGTGCGGATATTATCACGACCGCAATCGGTCCTAATATTCTGCCGTTTATTGCTGAGTTAATCGCAAAAGGAATTGAAGCTCGCAAAGCTGCTGGGAACAACACACCGATTGACGTTCTAGCTTGTGAAAATATGATTGGTGGTTCGCAATATTTGTACCAAGAAGTGAAGAAGTATTTATCAGCAGACGATTTGGTATTTGCTGAACAGTACGTTGGTTTTCCAAATGCAGCAGTAGATCGTATCGTACCAGCACAAACTCATGAAGATCCTCTTTTTGTTGTTGTAGAACCTTTCAATGAATGGGTAGTTGAAACAAGTCGTATGAAAAATCCAACCTTTAAACTAACTGGAGTTCATTACGAAAAAGACTTGGAACCATTTATTGAACGAAAACTTTTCTCAGTTAATTCAGGTCACGCAACGTCAGCTTATACAGGTGCATTTTATGGCGCTAAGACAATCTTAGAAGCTCTAAAAGATGATCGTGTCAAGGCTCAAGTTGAAGCTGTTCTTGGTGAGATTCGCAGTCTTCTCATTGCTAAGTGGAACTTTGACGAGCAGGCATTGATTGATTATCATAAAATTATCATCAGTCGGTTTGAAAATCCTTTTATCGTTGATGATGTCAATAGAGTAGCTAGAACACCGATTCGTAAACTTGGTTATGATGAACGTTTTATTCGTCCAATTCGTGAATTAAAAGAACGTCAGTTATCTTATCAAAATCTCCTTAAGACAATTGCTTTTGTTTTTAATTACAACGATTCAAACGATGAACAAAGTGTTCAATTGCAAGAACTTTTGGCGACAAAACCATTACCAGAAGTAGTTGCTGATGTGACAGGTTTAACAGACCAAGACTTGATTTCAGAGATTGTTGATAGCATCGAAAATCTATAACGACGATTTTAGAGGATAGGTTTTTGTTTGGAGGCATTTTGCCTCCTTTTTATATTGATTTCTAACCTCGCAAAGTCGGTTACCGTTGAATAATCTCTTGTCAAATAGCGATTTCTAGGGTAAAATGGGTAATGTAACTTTTTGAAGTCGGAAATAAAAGTTATAGCTATTTTTGATAAGGAGAAATGATGTCTTTACCAAATTGTCCACAATGTAACTCTGAGTATGTTTACGAAGATGGTTTATTACTAGTTTGCCCAGAGTGCGCTTATGAATGGAATCCAAGCGATTCAGTTGAAGAAGAAGGCTTGGTTGTTCTTGATAGCAACGGTACACGTCTTGCTGACGGAGATAGCGTTACTATCGTGAAAAATCTAAAAGTAAAAGGTGCACCAAAAGACCTTAAACAAGGTACTCGTGTGAAAAACATTCGTCTTGTTGAAGGTGACCACAACATTGATTGTAAAATTGATGGTTTTGGCGCAATGAAATTAAAATCAGAGTTTGTAAAAAAATTGTAATGATTGAAAGCTAGACGAGATGTCTAGTTTTTTAGTTTGATGCCGATTTTTGGAAAAAATTTTAAGCAGAGACTAGTCAGCAAATGTCTGTTATTTTTATACTTTTTATGTAAAAATATTCTCAGATATATTCAAACCGTCTGAAATTTTGGTATAATAGAAGCAAATTCTATTTAGGAGATCACATGTCATATATTTTACAAGTTCTGCCAAGCTTGTTAGATGGCGCTAAGGTAACTTTGCAAGTTTTCTGTATTGTTATTGTTTTGTCAATACCGTTTGGTGCTGTCTTGGCTTTTTTGATGCAGATTAAATTCAAACCATTACAATGGTTGTTGACGTTATATGTTTGGATTATGCGTGGAACACCATTGTTATTACAATTAATTTTCTTCTACTACGTGTTGCCGAGTGTTGGTGTTGTAATGGATCGCTTGCCAGCAGCTATTTTAGCGTTCACGTTGAATTACGCAGCTTATTTTGCAGAAATTTTTCGCGGAGGTATTGCAGCCATTCCTAAAGGGCAATACGAAGCAGCTAAGGTTTTAAAACTAAATCAACTCCAAACGATTCATTATATTATCTTACCGCAAGTGTTCAAGATTGTTTTACCAAGTGTTTTCAATGAAATTATTAATCTTGTTAAAGATTCATCATTGGTTTACGTTCTTGGTGTGGGCGATTTGTTGCTTGCAAGTAAAACCGCAGCCAATCGTGATGCCACATTAGCACCGATGTTTGTTGCTGGAGCAATTTACCTATTGATGATTGGTGTGGTGACACTGATTTCAAAACAAACTGAGAAAAAATTTAATTACTATAAATAAGAGGTGACCAGATGTTAGAATTAAAAAATATTTCCAAACAATTTGGTCAAAAGAAGATTTTTGATCATTTTAATTTGACGATTGAAGATGGCAAAATTTTATCTCTCGTTGGTCCTTCAGGTGGCGGAAAGACAACCCTGCTACGTATGCTTGCTGGACTTGAAAAAATTGATTCTGGGGAAATCATTTACAATGGCGAAGTTGTTCCTATCGACCATTTAGAGACGCTTAATTTACTTGGTTTTGTTTTCCAAGATTTTCAGCTTTTCCCTCATTTATCTGTTTTAGATAATTTGACCTTATCACCTGTAAAAACAATGGGCATGACAAAAGAAGCAGCTAAAGAAAAAGCGGTTACCTTGCTTCAACGCCTTGGTCTTGGTGAACACGCTGACGCTTATCCGTATTCGTTGTCAGGTGGTCAAAAACAACGTGTGGCTCTGGCGCGTGCCATGATGATTGACCCACAAATTATTGGTTATGATGAGCCAACATCAGCACTTGACCCAGAATTGCGTCAAGAAGTTGAAAAGTTGATTTTACAAAATCGCGAAGCTGGCATGACTCAAATCGTTGTTACCCACGATTTACAGTTTGCAGAAAGCATTTCAGATCATATTTTAAAAATTAATCCAAAATAAAGAAAGTCTTACTAGGTGAGTTTATGAAATTCAAAAAAGTTCTTGTGGGCGCTTTGGCGCTTGTATCAACACTAACTTTGGCAGCTTGTAGTTCTTCATCATCTAAAAAAGCTACTAGCACTGACCAATGGGACACTTATGTTAAAAACGGTGAAATTACTATCGGTTTTGATAATACATTCGTTCCCATGGGGTACGAGGATGAGGACGGAAGCAATGTCGGTTTTGATATTGATTTGGCAAATGCCGTCTTTAAAGAATATGGTATTACCGTCAAATGGCAATCAATTAACTGGGATATGAAAGAAACCGAGTTGAATAACGGAACCATTGATTTAATTTGGAACGGTTATTCAATCACAGATGAGCGTGCAGAAAAAGTCCTTTTCACAAACCCATACATGGTTAACGAGCAAGTCTTGGTAACTAAAAAATCATCAGGTATTACAAGCTTTGCTGACATGAAAGATAAAGTGCTTGGTGCACAGTCAGGGTCATCTGGTTACGATGCGTTCACATCAAATCCAGAAGTGTTGAAGGACATTGTTTCTGGTGGCGATGCGACACAATACGAAACCTTCACACAAGCACTTATCGATTTGAAAAATGACCGTATTGACGGTTTGTTGATTGATAAAGTTTATGCTAATTACTACCTTGAACAAGAAGGTGAACTTGATAACTACAATATCATTTCAAGTGAATTTGACGGTGAAGACTTTGCCGTTGGTGCTCGTAAAGCCGATAAAACACTTGTTAAGAAAATCAATCAAGCTTTTAAGAAATTGTATCAAGATGGTACATTCCAAGAAATTTCAAACAAATGGTTTGGTGAAGATGTCGCAACAGACGACGTTAAAAACTAAACGAAAATAGTAAAACTCTGAGGTTAGCCTCAGAGTTTTTGTTTATTATGATTTTGATAGATTTCTTGTTTAGTCAAAAGACTAGAAGAGCATATTTAGTCTTTTGCTTCAATATTAGAGTTATCGCTAATTGGGGTAATCTGGTGAAAAATAAGGTGCCATTCTTCTTTACGACGCCAAATGCTAGTGTGTGATTTATGACCAAGCGTATAAGTGATGAGTTTTGTTTTTTGGCTTATTGATGTCATTTGAAAATCATCAAAATTGCTCATGCAATGTTTTTTACGGGAAATCATTTCCTCTTTTGAATAAGTTTTTCCGTCATCATCAATAAGTGTAAAATTATCAGCTAGCAGGTCTTCGTAGTCTGGAATTTTAGAAAGAATGATTTTTTCGTCTTTATAAAGTTTTTTATAAACATTTTCCCAAATTTCATCTTCGGGAATAGCAGCAGGTTCAACGTGAACGTCGGTATCATACACCGAAAATTTCTGACTGAGCAATGTTTCAATCTGTTCGGTAATTTCATGACTTTCATAAACAGAAAGATCTGGATTCATTTCGACGACAATATCAAGGTAAATATTGCTTCCATATGAACGCCCACGTTGAGATTTAACAGCAGTTACTTTAGGAATTTTTAAAATGGCTTCCTTGTATTTTTTAAGCTCTTTTTCATCAAATCCGTCTGATAAGCTAAAGGCGCTTTCCATAAAGATGTCATAAGCTGTTTTCAAGATAAAATAGGTAATGACAATAGCAGCAAGTCTATCAATGATAACAAGATTGAAAGAAGCAGCAACAATAGCAACAGACGTACCAATAGAAGTGACCGCATCAGAAAGATTATCCTTTGCAGCAGCAACCAGAGCACTCGATTTCACTTTTTGCGATAGGCGTTTATTGTGAACATAAACACCGTACATAATAATGGCTGAAATGACACCGACGATAGCCCCCTCTGGGTCAATGGCTGTGCGGCTTCCAGAAATGATTTTCTGAATTGTTTGAGACAGCACTTGGAAACCAACGATAAACATGATAAAGGATGTAATCAAACTCGCTAAATCTTCAATTTTCCAATGCCCAAAACGATGTTCGGCATCCGCTGGCTTACTGGCTAAATGAAGCCCGATTAGCAGAGCGACATTTCCCAAAATATCAGACAAGTTGTTAAAACCATCGGCAATAAGCGATGATGAATTAAGCGTGTAACCTGCAATTAGCTTGGCGGCAGAAATCGTAAGATAGGCAATGATGCTTACTATTGGACCACGTTTAGCTAACCGAAGATTCTCAGCTGGTGTTGGCATAAGCAATAACTCCTTTGAAAACGATAGTTATATCATAAAATCAATAATCGTTAAAATAAATATTACTCTCTATTATACCATTAGTTTAAGCTTGTCACAAAGAAAATATGATAAAATCAACTATTTAGCGACGATAGCAAATTAAAAATCTGGAATGAATTCCAGATTTTTAATCAATGATTATCAAAATAATGTTTTGTTTCTTTAATAATAATTGGTGAAAGTGCTAGTAAGGCAATCAAATTCGGAATTGCCATAAGCCCATTAACAATATCAGCGATAACCCAAATTGTTTCTAGGCTGATGTAGCCACCCAAAGCAACCATAGCAATAAAGACAATACGATAAACCGGGATAGCTTTGACACCAAATAAGAACTCAAAACAACGTTCCCCATAGTAGCACCAACCAAGAATCGTTGTGAAGGCAAATAAAATCAAGCTAATAGTTAAGGCATAAACACCGAAGTTTCCAAAGACAGATGAAAATGCTGATTGCGTGAGCGTTGCCCCATTCAAATTACTTGACCAGCCACCAGTAACGATAATAGAAAGACCTGTTAAAGTACAAATAATAATGGTATCAATAAATGTTCCTGTCATAGAGACAAGCCCTTGTTCAACAGGTTCTTCCGTTTTAGCAGCAGCAGCGGCGATAGGTGCAGAACCAAGTCCAGATTCATTAGAGAAGATACCACGTGCAATCCCTGCTTGAATAGCTGTGACAACTGTTGCACCAGCAAAACCACCCGTAGCAGCTTTTCCAGTAAATGCTGAACGTATAACTAATCCTAAACCTGGAATAATATGCTCAAAATGGAAGGCTAGGATTGTAAGGGTTGCTAAGATGTAAATAATTGCCATGAAAGGAACAATTTTTTCAGCTACCTTAGAGATAGATTGAATACCACCAAAGATGATAATACTAACTAGCACAGCTAAAACAAGACTGATTACTTTAGGCGACCAACCAACGGTATTGTTAAGAGAATCTGTAATAGAATTAACTTGTGTAAATGTCCCAGAACCAAAAAGTGCCACCATAACACCAAAGATAGAAAAAGCAATAGCGAGTGGTTTCCAATGTTTGCCCATTCCGTTTACGATGTAGTGCATTGGTCCGCCTGCGATGTCTCCGTTGGCATCTCTGGTACGGTATTTAATGGCAAGAACACCTTCGGCATATTTGGTTGCCATACCGAAGAAAGCAGCCATCCACATCCAAAATAACGCCCCAGGTCCACCTAACTTAATGGCAGTTGCGACTCCGACGATATTCCCAGTTCCGACGGTTGCTGCGAGAGCTGTTGCAAGAGCCGCAAAGCTTGAAATGTCTCCTTGACCTTTAGCCTCAGCTGAAAAGATGAGTTTCAAGGCTTTTGGAAGTCGGAAAATCTGCAACAGACCTAAACGAGTAGAAAGGTAAATCCCCGTTCCAACAAGAAGAACAAGAAGTGGCGGTCCCCAGACAAGGCTGTCCAAAGACGATAGAAAATCATACATAAGTAAAAACTCCTAATAATCATAGCACTTAAATCACTGGTTAAAAGATAAAACCAATTTTTTAACTATTAACCACTAAATGAGTACTAGCTATTTTTCGTATTTTCAGAAAAAATAGAATAATTTCAACTTATTTATTATATAGAGAGAAACGCCGTTTGTCAAATTGTCATCTGAAAAGTCTATATCAATAAAGGATAGAAAAGGCTTGGTTAAGGGATTTTACAAATCTTTGTCAGAACATAATCATCAAAAAGTTGAGCAAAAGAAAAAGACTTCCTATTTACCCAATAAATTCAGTTATCATAGGCTAAAAATGCATTTATTTGGTAAATTATCGTGATAATAGTGGTATAGTATCATATTTCAAGAACATAGTAATAGAAAACGCCTACATTTCTGGGTATAATACAAGAGTAAATCAATGTATGAGGTGACTATATATGACAAAACAATTTCCAGAAGGATTTTTGTGGGGCGGTGCAACAGCTGCCAATCAATTTGAAGGCGCTTGGAATGTTGACGGACGTGGTCCAGCAACATCGGATACAGCGCGTGCCGTTGCTCCAGAAGAACGCAAATCAATGGGAAGTGAATTTAATTCACCAATGACTCGTGCTAAATTGGATGCAGCTTTGAATGATAAAGAAGGGCTTTATCCAAAACGTTGGGGGTCTGATTTTTATCATCGTTATAAAGAAGATATTGCCCTTTATGCCGAAATGGGCTTCAAGACGTTTCGTCTTTCTATTGCATGGTCACGTATTTTTCCAAATGGTGATGATGCGACACCGAATGAAGCTGGGTTAGCTTTTTATGATAAGGTTTTTGATGAGCTTAATAAATACGGCATCGAGCCACTGGTTACTTTATCTCACTATGAATTTCCAATCCATTTGGTAACAGAATACGGTGGCTGGCAAAATCGTAAAGTGATTGATTTCTTTGTTCGTTATGCTGAAACGGTCTTTAATCGTTACAAAGATAAGGTCAAATATTGGTTGACATTCAATGAAATTAATATTATTGGTATGACTGGTTATTTATCAGGTGGGCTCTTGTTTGAAGATGGTAAATTGAACCTCCAAGATATGTATCAAGCAGCTCATCATCAGTTTGTAGCATCAAGTTTGGCAACAAAAATCGGTCACGAGATTAATCCTGATTTCAAGATTGGGTGTATGTTAGCGCGTATGCAAGCCTATCCTGCGACCTGCAATCCAGAAGACGTCATGGAAGAAATCAAAAAAGACCATGAAAATCTATTCTTCTCTGATGTTCAAGTTCGCGGAAAATACCCAGCATATGCCAAACGTTTCTTTAAAGAAAATAATATCGAATTAGAAATCGCAGACGGTGACCTTGAAATTCTTGAAAAATATCCTGTTGACTTCATGTCATTCTCATATTATATGAGTTCAATTGCTCGTAAGCAAAAAACGGGCGACCAAACAGCAGGAAATCTTATCCTAAGCGAACCAAATCCATATCTTGAAGCTTCTGACTGGGGTTGGCAAATCGACCCTGTCGGACTTCGTATCACGCTTAACAATCTTTATGACCGTTACCAAGTACCGCTTATGGTTGTTGAAAATGGTCTAGGTGCTCTTGATACAGTAGAAGAAGACGGTTCGATTCACGACCAATACCGTATTGATTATCTCCAATCACACGTCAAACAAATGTATGAAGCCATTGAGGACGGTGTTGATTTGATGGGATACACTTGGTGGGGTTGTACAGACCTTGTTTCGGCGTCAACTTCTGAAATGTCAAAACGCTATGGTTTTGTTTACGTTGATGCTGACGACCAAGGAAACGGTAGCTTTGACCGCTCACGTAAAGACTCATTCTTCTTTTATAAAGATTTGATTGCAACACGTGGCGCTAATATTTTAAATGATTAATGATAATAAACTCAGTTGGGCTTTTTCAGCTGAGTTTCTTTGCTAGGAAGGAAAATGATATAAATGGCAACAAAATTGTATTTGATGCGCCATGGCGAGACCTTATTTAATACACAAGGGCGGGTGCAGGGAGCTTGCGATTCGCCTCTAACAGATTTAGGTATTCAGCAAGCTCTTCTTGCCAAAGATTATTTTAATGAAAATAGCATTTGGTTTGATAGTGTTTATTCTTCAACGCAAGAACGAGCGACAGATACTGCTAAATTGGTGTCTGGTCAATCACAAGTCACTCAATTAAAAGGCATCAAAGAGATGAACTTTGGTGAGTTTGAAGCACAGCCTGAATTTCTTTTGCCAAAATTTAGAGCAGGTGCTAATTCGTTTGAAGATTTGTTGGTGCCTTTTGGTGGCGAGGACATTGTAACAGTTGGTAAGCGGGGGTTGGACAGCATTCTTGAAGTGCTGGCAAATGATAATCATGCTGATAACATTTTAATGGTTAGCCATGGAGCAACGATGTGGGGTGTTTGTCTGCAGCTCGGTATTCAATTTCCAGAGGGAGTTGGCTTTTCAAATTGTGCTATTTGTGAGTTCCAATATCATCAAGAACAGTTAGAGTTGCAAAAACTGATTTTACCAACCAAGGCATTTAAGACATATTCATTTGAAGGGGAGTAAAAATGATTAAAACTTTTTATGTGATGCGACATGCTCAAACGCGCTTTAATCTTCAAGGACGTATCCAAGGAGCTTGTGATTCTCCCTTGACTGAACTGGGAATTGAGCAAGCAAAGTCTGCTAGACAACATTTTAAAGAAGAGGGCATTACGTTTACACGTGTCTATTCTTCGACGCAGGAACGTGCTTGTGATACTGCTGAATTAGCAACGGGGCGCACAGATTATATTCGTTTGAAAGGACTAAAAGAAATGGATTTTGGTTCTTACGAAGCACACCAAGAATACCTCAATCCACCTTTACACCGTGAAGATGGTTCAGGTTACCGTGATTATTTTGTGGCTTATGGTGGCGAATCCAATGTTCAAGTTTATGAACGAATGGCTAAGACTATTCGTGAGGTTTTAGAGCAAAGTAGTGATGAAGACCAGCTCTTATTTGTCAGTCATGGTGCGGCAATAACTCAGTTTTACCGTCATGCTACGCTGAATCCGCCAGTTCCTAAGAAACGTCTGGCAAACTGTGCCATTTTCAAAATGACTTATGATGGTAAGGATATTATGGTGCAATCAATCTATAATCCAACAGAAAAAGAGTACATTTTTGAAAGGGAAGAGAATGACTAAGACACTCTACTTAATGCGTCATGGAGAAACCTTGTTTAATCAACTTGGGTTGATTCAAGGCTGGTGCGATTCACCCTTGACGAGAAATGGCAAACAGCAAGCTCAAGCAGCGCGTGATTATTTTCATGCTCATCACATTACTTTTGATAAGCTTTATTGTTCGACAGCAGAACGTTGTTCTGATACTTTGGAAATTGTGAGCGGACGTGCAGATTATACACGGCTCAAAGGTTTGAAAGAATTTAATTTTGGTCGAATGGAAGGAAAGCCAGAGTATTTACATCCGAATCGTGAACCTAATCAAAAGGGACATGGCGATTTCTACCTAAAATATGACGGTGAAAGTGAAACGCAGGTGAAAAAACGGGTTAGTGATACTGTTTTTCGTTTAGTGTCGCAAGCAGACGATGATGCAACGATTTTAGCAGTCAGCCACGCAGGCGCAATCATGAGCTTTTTTAGCGCTTTAGAATTAGATAATCATCCTGAATTGCATTTTTCAAATTGTTGCATATTTAATTATAGTATCACGGATAGCACTTATGATTTAATCAAAATCATTGACCCCGTTAGTGGGCAAATTTATGATAAATAGTATTGTTAGCCAAGAATAGCAAAAAGCAGGTTAAAAGAAGTAGATATTTCGGTTTTTCGATAAATTTTGATATGATATAATGAAAGCAACTGAAAATTAGGAGCTGTTATGAAATTCGAGAAAAAACAAGTCTATTATGTTGTACTTGCCTTTGTCCTTTGTTATGCTATCCAAGCTTATTGGAGTAATGGTGCGTCGATTGTCGGAACGATTTATAAGGCAAGCTTCCCCTTTTTAATTGGTGCTGGAATTGCCTATATTGTCAACATTGTCATGAGCTTATATGAAATGCTCTACACGCGCGTTATCAAAAATAGAGTGCTTTTGAAGGCCAAACGTGCAATTTCGATGATTTTGGCATACTTGACCTTTATTTTATTGATTAGCTGGCTCTTTTCGATTGTCCTGCCTGATTTGATTTCAAGTATTAATTCCTTACTGAAGATTGATACGACTGGCATTGCTAATTTTATTAAAGAAGTGAGTGATAATAAGGCTATCAAAGAACTGTTTGATTATTTTGGAAATTCATCTGATATTACCTCAACTCTTTCAGATTATAGTCAGCAAATTTTAAATCAAGTGCTGTCCGTTTTAACAGGGGTTTTGACGTCGGTTAGTACGATTGCTTCAACTGTTTTAAATGTCTTTGTTAGCTTAGTCTTTTCAATTTATGTTTTGGCAAGCAAAGAACAATTGGGGCGTCAGTTTAATCTTTTGATTGATACCTATCTTGGCAAATACGCCGAAAAAGTTCACTATGTCCTAGACATTTTGCACCAACGTTTTCACGGTTTCTTTGTTGGTCAAACGCTAGAAGCGATGATTTTGGGGAGCTTGACAGCAGCAGGAATGTTTCTGTTTAGTTTTCCCTATGCGGCAACAATTGGTATTTTGGTTGCATTTACGGCACTAATTCCTGTTATTGGTGCTTATATCGGAGCGACCATTGGTTTTATCTTAATTGCCACACAATCTGTTTCACAAGCGTTTCTCTTTTTAATTTACTTGATTGTTTTACAACAATTTGAAGGGAATGTCATTTATCCGCGTGTCGTTGGTGGTTCAATTGGATTACCAGGTATGTGGGTCTTAATGGCAATCACAATCGGTGGTGCTTTATGGGGTATCCTTGGAATGTTAGTAGCTGTACCTTTGGCAGCAAGTCTTTATCAAATCATTAAAGACAACGTTGCTAAGCGCCAACAAGCAAACTTAGATAACTGAGATAATATGGATACAATCAATTTACTCTTTTCAATCGATGATGGCTATGTTTCGCAATTTATGGTCACGCTATATTCGATTTATCAAAATAGTAGCAATCATAACCTAGCCGTTTATGTTTTACAAAAGCAATTGTTAAAAAAGAATGATGACATTTCGGAATTCTGTCAAAAACTAGGTGTCCGTTATACGCCTGTTGTGATTGGTGAGGAAGCATTTGAAGATGCTCCAACAACAGATCGTTACCCTGAGACCATTTATTATCGCCTTTTGGCTCATGAATATTTGCCAAAGGAATTGGACAAGATTTTATATGTTGATGCGGATATTTTGTGTTTGAATGATGTTGTTCCCTTATATAAGCTGAATTTAGGGGATAAACTATATGCCGCTGCTAGCCATACGTCAGATGGCAATATTTCAGAACTCGTTAATAAACTGCGTTTAGGGAATTTTGAGGCAGAAGGGTATTTTAATTCTGGTGTCCTTTTGATGAACTTGGATGCCATTCGCCAGTCGGTGCACCGACAAGACATTTTAGATTATATTGAGCAAAATAATCATCTCTTGTTGTTGCCAGACCAAGACATCTTGAATGCCTTATATGGGCATCAAACCTTGCAAATTCCTGACCAGATTTATAATTACGATGCGCGATATAATGTTCTTTATTATAGTAGAAGTTCTGGCAAATGGAATTTAAATTGGGTTATTGAACATACGGTGTTCTTGCATTTTTGCGGACGAGATAAGCCATGGAAAAAAGATTACCGCGGACGTTACAGCGCTCTTTATAAACACTATCAGCACCGCGCATTACGTTTAAAAAATAAGAAAAATCATTAAAAAAGTACCTCGACTTACGAATAAATAAGTGGAGGTACTTTTTATTATGTATGCAATTGAAATGAAAGCAGATGCTATGTTGCCACGAGAACGCTTGAGAGATTTGGGGGCAGAGCACCTTAGCAATCAGGAACTATTATCTATTTTATTACGAACAGGAACAAAAACAACCCCAGTTTTGGAAGTTGCCAATCAAATCTTGAAAAATCTAGATAGCTTAGCTGATTTTCAACACCTATCCCTGCAAGAATTGCAACAAATCAACGGTATTGGTTATGTTAAATCAATTGAAATCAAAGCAATGATTGAACTAGCAAAGCGCATTAGCAAGGCTGAATATGTCCAAAAAGAACGCATTATGAGCAGCGAACGCCTAGCACGTAAAATGATGTTAGAATTGAGCGACCAAAAACAAGAGCACTTGGTGGCTATTTATCTGGATACGCAAAATCGAATTATTGAACAACGAACGATTTTTATCGGTTCTGTTCGCCGTTCGATTGCTGAACCACGTGAAATTCTCTATTATGCATGCAAAAATATGGCAACATCAGTTATTATTGTCCATAATCATCCGTCAGGCTCCCCAGAGCCAAGCGAGAACGACCTGCAATTTACCCAAAAAATGAAACGCGCTTGTGAAGATATTGGTATTATTTGCCTTGACCATATCGTCATTGGAAAATACCAATATTACAGCTTCCGAGAAGAAACAGATGTTTTGTAATGTCGTTCACTTTGAATTTCTAACGAGAAAGCAGCAGAAGAAAGTCATTCATAAAATATATTCTAAAAAATAAATGGTAAGCAACAAAAAAGATACTTTCACTTAGTGGAAAGTATCAAGAATGTTGTTTTTGAAGCTAACTTGATAGCCTAATTATTTTGATTGGATTGATTCATGAAATATAGTAAGGTTTGCAACTCACTTGTTAAATCAACGTATTGAACGATGATACCTTTTGGAACATTGAGGTGAACAGGAGAGAAGCTCAAAATACCATGAATACCAGCATCAACCAAGACATCCGCAACTTCTTGAGCTTTTGAACTTGGAACAGTTAAAATAGCTGTTTCAATGCCAGCTTCTTGCGCGTGTTTTTTTAGTGATGAGATACCATAGATTGGAATGCCATCTGATGTTTCATGTCCCACCATTTCATTATCGTCAGTATCAAAAGCCATAGCAATTTGCATTTTATTACGATCGTGGAAACGATAGTGAAGCAAAGCTCGTCCAATATTTCCGCAACCAACAAGAAGAACATTTGTCGTTGAATGGTCATTTAAAATGTCAGCAAAGAAATTCATCAATTTTTTGACATCATAGCCGAATCCTCGACGCCCTAGTTCGCCGAAATATGAAAAATCTCGACGTACGGTTGCAGAATCAATTCCCATAGCATCTGCAATTTGTTTAGAACTCGCTTTTTCGACATTATCTGTATTGAATCGCTTGAAAATACGATAATAAAGTGAGAGTCGTTTAGCTGTTGCTTTAGGAATAGATTTCTCAGTAGTCACAATACCATCTCCCTTTTACTTGTTAACACTATTGTATCAAAAAGTTTGTGAAAACAGAAACAAATTTAACGAAATAAGCTAAAAAAACGACTTAAACTAACAAAAAATGTTAGATATTAAGTCGTTTTTAGTGTTTAAAAGGTTATTAAACACGTTTTTTTGTGAAAATATCACGTTCCACAAGACTATCCATTAAGAAATAAAATTTTTCTTGAAGGATTTTATTGTCCTCAGATTTGAAGATATTGACAAAACGCAGACCAGATTTATCAGTAATGCTGAGTTTAAAACCTGTCAAATCTTTGTTAATCGTAATTTTCAATGGGAAACCATCACCAGAATTAGGCACTTTTTCCAACAAGCGTGTTAATTCGTAGTTTCCGATACGATTTTGTGAAAATGTGGTATCACGAAGCGTGTATTTTTTGATGTTATCGCTAATAGCATAGCTATAAAGACAGTTTTCTAAAGTAATTTCTTTTTCAAATGCCATCTTATTTTCCTACAATTTCTATTAATTTTTGAGCGAGTTGTTGGACTTCGCTGATTGTATTAAGCTCTGAAAAGCTAATGCGAATAGATTCTGTTAAACGTGGAGAATCGTCACCATAAATGCTAGACAAAACATGACTTGGATCGACTGTTCCAGCAGTACAAGCAGAACCTGTTGAAACGGCAAAACCTGCTAAATCAAGTTGCGTTAAAAGAATACCGTTGTTTTGATTTGGAAAACCGATGTTAAGAACGTGAGGCATGTTATGTTGGCTACCATTGATATAATAATCCAAATCAGAAATGCCATCAAGGAATGCTTGACGAAGTTCTTGAACGTGTTGATAATTTTCATCTTTATGAGCAATGGCGTCAGACAAAGCTTGGGCTAAACCGGCAATACCAATCATATTTTCCGTACTAGCACGGCGTTTCTCTTCTTGTTCGCCACCATGAAGCAAGTTATCAAAATGCTGTGGTGTTGAGTAGAGAATACCGACACCTTTTGGTCCATGGAATTTATGAGCAGAAGCTGAAAGAAAATCAGCTTTGATTTCTTCAGGAAAGACATCAATTTTTCCGACGGCTTGAACGGCATCAACATGGAATGCGGCTTGATGGTCTTGAAGAAGTTCTCCAATTTCTTTAACAGGAAGAAGATCACCAGTTTCGTTATTGGCAAACATGATGCTAACCAAAATAGTATCATCACGTAAAGCGTCAGCAACTTGTTGCGCAGAAATATGACCATTTTCAGGCTTCAGATAGGTCACTTCAAAACCAAAGCGTTTTTCCAAGTATTCCATGGTGTGAAGCACAGAATGATGCTCGATAGCAGTAGTGATGAGGTGTTTTCCTTTAGCTTGATTAGCAAGGGCGTAACCTTTGATAGCAGTATTGTTGCTTTCGGTTGCACCAGATGTAAAGATAATGCGGCGTGGGTCAGTCTTTAAGGCTGAGGCAATCATTTGGCGGCTCGAGCGTAGGCGCTGGTTGGCTTGACGTCCAATGCCATGAATACTTGAGGGGTTACCAAAATCGTTGACCATGATTTCTGTCATTGCATCAATAACAGAAGGTGTGAGAGGGGTAGTAGCAGCATTATCGAGATATATCATATATTAGTTAGTCCTTTGTAGCGTTATATGAGAATAATGGGCTGAGTGGTGATTTTTCGTGGATACGAATAATCGCGTCAGCAATTAATTTGCTTGCTGAAAGATATTTAATATTTTTTGGCAAGCGTTCTTTAGTAGCGACAGAGTCAGTTACTAAAATTTCTTTAATAGGAGCTGTATCAAGGCTTTCGGCAGCACCGCCAGCAAACAAACCGTGACTTGCTACGGCATAGATTTCTGTTGCGCCATCGCGTTCTACGATTTTAGCAGCTTCAGCAAATGTTTTACCTGTGTTCAAAATGTCATCGATAAGGATAGCTTTTTTACCAGCAACTTCACCGATGATATAACCTTCTTCGCGGTGAGAATCATCTTCTGCATAGTCGATGATTGCGATTGGTGAATCAAGGTATTGCGCTAAGCTACGAGCACGTTTGATACCAGAGTTTTTAGGGCTAACAACGACAACGTCTTCACCTTTTAGTCCTAATTCACAGTAGTATTTAGCAAAAAGTGGAACAGTAAAGAGGTTATCAACTGGAACATCAAAGAATCCTTGAACTTGAACAGCGTGAAGGTCAAGAGTCAATAGACGATCCACGCCAGCTTTAACTAACATGTTAGCAACAAGTTTTGCAGTAATTGGTTCACGTGATGCAGCGATACGGTCTTGACGTGAGTAACCAAAATAAGGGATAACCACGTTAACTGTGCTTGCACTAGCACGTTTACAAGCATCAACCATAATCAAAAGTTCCCAAAGGTTGTCATTAACAGGGTAGCTAGTAGATTGGATGATGTAAATATCATCTCCACGAACTGTTTCTTCGATGTTAATCATGATTTCGCCGTCTGAAAACTTACGTGTTGACACTTTTCCAAGTGGGACACCAACTGTGTCCGCAATCTTTTGTGCAATCTCTACGTTAGAAGAAAGAGAAAAAAGCTTGAATTGTTTGTCGGCGTAATGTTCTGCCATGATATAAATAAACTCCTTTAAAATTAATACTTATATTCTATCAAAAAAAATGAAATAATTCAGCACTTTCTCATGAAAAAGCGCCTTAAATTCGTTTTAGGGTCGCGCTGAATCGAGCGACTTTACTTTTAGCGTACTTGAAATCGATAGCGTGTTCGGCTAAGAAGTTGTCAAAATCTTTCTTGCCTTGTTCGGCATTTTCAACTTCTAATTCAAGTTCGTAGTCTTTAATACCAGCGTATTGGTTGCTATCAAGTGCCATTAAACCAATTTTAGTCATGGTTTCACGGCGTGTTGTTGTAAGGCTGCCAAAGTTTTTAAGACTTGAGAGTTTAACCCCGTTTTCTTCGATAAGTTTTAGAAAATCAACATCTGGAAATTCTCCAGATTTGATGGTTTCTTTAGCATCTGCAACACTCAAATTATAGTTATATTCTAAGTTGCCAACTTCTTTTGGAATTTTTAGTGTTATTTCTGCACGGTTGGGCAAGGTTCTAATACGTAATGACATACGATTAGCCTTCATATCAAAGTTTTCTGAGTCGAAGTAGTAGTTTGTCTGTGTGACTGGTGCTACGTGTGAAAACTGATTATTGAGACGATTAAATTCGTCTTTAGTGAGTAAGGTTTTGTACTCAATTTCAAGGTGTGTCATAAATAAATTTCCTTTTTTTCACCATTAGATTTATGGTATAATTAGTTTATTATATTAATTCTATACAAAAGTCAATTTTTTGACAAGGATTGGTCATGTCTTTCGTGACAGGTCCATTAGGAAGGA
Source organism: Streptococcus gallolyticus subsp. gallolyticus DSM 16831 (assembly GCF_002000985.1). Classification (NCBI taxonomy): domain Bacteria; kingdom Bacillati; phylum Bacillota; class Bacilli; order Lactobacillales; family Streptococcaceae; genus Streptococcus; species Streptococcus gallolyticus. The sequence goes on from NZ_CP018822.1 coordinate 1,104,663, forward strand.
AATGTGATGGACTGGGAAAAATTTTTAGATCCTTACATACAGACAGTTGGGGAGTTGAAGATTAAATTACGTGGTATTCGTAAGCAGTTTCGTAAGCAAAATCGCCATTCTCCGATTGAATTTGTAACTGGTCGTGTAAAATCAGTTGAAAGTATCAAGGAAAAAATGGAACTTCGGGGAATTAAACCTGAAAATATTGCACAGGATTTGCAAGATATTGCAGGTGTTCGTGTCATGGTTCAATTCGTAGATGACGTTGATGAAGTTCTAGCTCTTTTGCGTGGCCGTCACGACATGACAATTGTTCAAGAACGTGATTATATCAATAACATGAAAGCAAGTGGCTATCGTTCTTATCATGTTATTGTAGAGTATCCAGTAGATACGATAGATGGTCAAAAGACGGTCTTGGCTGAGATTCAAATTCGAACATTAGCCATGAATTTCTGGGCGACAATTGAGCATTCATTGAATTATAAGTACAAGGGTGAATTTCCAGATGAAATCAAGAAACGCCTTGAAACGACAGCGAAAATTGCGCTTGAATTGGATGAAGAAATGAGAAAGATTCGTGAGGATATTAGAGAAGCACAGCTTTTATTTGATCCCGCAAGTCGAAAATTAAGTGATGGTGTAGGAAATAGCGATGACACAGACGAATATTACAGATAAAGTGACACGAGTAGCTATCGTGGCAAACGGAAAATACCAAAGTAGGCGAGTTGCTTCAAAACTTTTTGCGACCTTCAAGGAGGACAAGCGATTTTATCTATCTAAGAAAGATCCTGATATTGTCATTTCTATCGGCGGTGATGGTATGTTGTTATCAGCGTTTCACATGTATGAAAAAAATCTTGATAAAGTGCGCTTTGTCGGAATTCATACAGGACACCTTGGCTTCTATACGGATTATCGTGATTTTGAAGTTGAAAAATTAATCGAAAATTTGCATGCTGATAAGGGACGTAAGGTTTCTTATCCTATTTTGAGGGCAAAAATTACCTTGGACGATGGGCGTGTGGTTAAAGCGCGTGCGTTGAATGAAGTAGCCATTAAACGTATTGAAAAAACGATGGTTGCGGATGTTGTTATTGATAAAGTGAAACTAGAACGTTTCCGTGGTGACGGTCTTTCTGTATCGACACCAACAGGAAGTACAGGTTATAATAAATCATTAGGTGGTGCGATTTTGCATCCGACAATGGAAGCCCTGCAGCTGGCGGAAATTTCTAGTTTGAATAATCGTGTCTATCGCACGCTAGGGTCTTCAGTGATTGTTCCTAAAAAAGATAAAATTGAGATTATTCCTAAACGTCAAGGCGTTTACACGATTTCAATCGATAATAAAACGATGCATTACAAAAATGTGTCTAAAATTGAATATTGCATTGACAATAAAAAAATTAGTTTTGTGGCGACACCGTTCCATACAAGTTTCTGGGAACGCGTAACAGATGCCTTTATAGGAGAGTTGGAGTCGTGAGATTTGATTTTGTTGCTGATCGACAGACAAAAGTAAAAACATTTTTAAAAGGTCATGATGTTTCAAAAGGATTATTAGCCAAAGTTAAGTTCAAAGGCGGGAATATATGGGTAAATGGTGTTGAACAAAATGCCATTTATTTATTGAACGTTGGTGATATTGTTACCATTGAAATTCCTGACGAAGAAGAACATGAGACGTTAGTTCCTGTCAAACATGACCTTAATATTGCTTACGAAGATGAGCATTTTTTGATTATCAATAAACCGCATGGCTATGCTAGTATTCCAAGCGTTTTGCATTCCAATACGATTGCTAATTTTGTGAAACATTATTATCTAGAGCAAAATTATCCCAATAAACAGGTGCATATTGTGACACGTTTGGATAAGGATACGAGCGGATTGATGCTGTTTGCCAAACATGGCTATGCACACGCTAGATTAGATAAGCAACTGCAAAATAAAACCATTGAAAAACGGTATTATGCTTTGGTTTCTGGCAAAGGTGAATTAGCAGATAAAGGTGAAATTATTGCACCGATTGCTCGTTCAGATGATAGTATCATCACACGTTGTGTGCATCCGTCTGGCAAATACGCCCACACGAGCTATGAAGTTGTGGCGCGTTTTGGTGAGGTAGCTTTGGTAGATATTCGTCTCCATACGGGACGTACCCACCAGATTCGTGTGCATTTTTCGCATATTGGCTTTCCATTGCTGGGAGATGATATGTATGGCGGAAGCATGGATTATGGCATTACACGTCAAGCCTTGCATTGCCATTACCTTCGCTTTGTAAACCCATACACAAACGAAGAGATAATTCAGACCACAAACTTGACAGATGATTTTGATAGCGTTATCATGGAACTACAACAAAATTAGATAGAAGGTTAAAAATATGGGAATTCGATCTTTATTTGGTAGCTTACGGGAAAAAATTATTGGTAAAAACCTCAAAATTGTTTTTCCTGAAGGAAATGACGAACGCGTGCTTCGAGCAGCCGCTCGTTTGAAATTCGAGGGATTAATTGAGCCGATTATTTTAGGAGACGCTAAAGAAGTTCGAGCTTTGCTTGCGAAATTTGGCTTCGCTGATCAAAATTATGTCATTATCAACCCAGCAGAATACGATCAATTTGATGAAATGAAAGAAGCATTTCTTGAAATTCGTAAGGGAAAAGTAACACCAGAAGATGCTGAGCGTTTGTTGCAAGATGTCAATTATTTTGGTGTCATGCTTGTCAAACTTGGCTTGGCTGACGGAATGGTTTCTGGTGCCATTCATTCAACCGCTGATACGGTTCGCCCAGCGCTTCAAATCATTAAAACGAAACCTGGCATTTCACGCACTTCAGGAGTGTTCTTGATGAATCGTGAAACAACAGAACAACGTCTTGTGTTTGCTGACTGTGCGATTAATATCGACCCTACCGCTCAAGAATTGGCTGAAATTGCTGTGAATACTGCGGATACGGCTAAAATTTTTGACATTGAACCAAAGATTGCAATGTTGAGTTTTTCAACGAAAGGAAGTGCTAAGGCGCCACAAGTTGAAAAAGTACAAACAGCAACTAAGATTGCTAAAGAAACACGTCCTGACATTCTTTTGGATGGTGAATTGCAATTTGATGCGGCATTTGTTCCAGGGACAGCGGCTGTAAAAGCACCAGATAGTGATATTGCAGGACAAGCAAATGTCTTTATCTTCCCAGACCTTCAATCAGGAAATATTGGTTACAAAATTGCTCAACGCTTAGGGATGTTTGAAGCTATTGGTCCAATCCTTCAAGGACTCAACAAGCCTGTGAATGATTTGTCACGTGGTTCAAGTGCTGAGGATATTTACAAATTAGCTATCATCACAGCTGCTCAAGCTATTGATGGTAACGACAATTAATAAAAATTAACAAAGCTCAGTTGGTTTTTCCGACTGGCTTTCTTGTCTTAATAAGAAAAGAGGAAATATGTCAAAAATTGCTTTAGTTACGGGAGCTTCTGCTGGATTTGGTAAAGCTATCGCTGAAAAATTAGTATCTGACGGTTATCGTGTCATTGCTAGTGCCCGCCGTTTGGAAAAATTGCAGAGCTTACAAGCAGCACTAGGTGAACAGAATGTTTACCCTCTTCAAATGGATGTCTCACAAACACAAGCTATTGATGAAGCTTTGGCTTCTTTGCCTAAAGAGTGGCGAGAAATTGACATTCTGGTTAACAATGCAGGCTTAGCACTTGGCTTGGATAAGGCATACGAAGCAGATTTTTCAGATTGGCTGACAATGATTAATACGAATATCATTGGTTTGACTTATTTAACTCGCCAAATTTTGCCAGATATGGTTAAACGTAATACTGGTATGATTATCAATCTTGGGTCAACTGCTGGTACAGTTCCTTATCCTGGGGCTAATGTTTACGGGGCTTCAAAAGCTTTCGTGAAACAATTTTCATTGAACTTGCGTGCGGATCTTGCAGGCACTAAAATTCGGGTTACCAATATTGAACCAGGTCTTTGTGAGGGAACAGAATTTTCAAATGTTCGTTTTAAAGGCGACAATGAACGCGCTGAAAAACTCTACGATGGCGCACATGCTATTAAAACAGAAGATATTGCTAACACCGTTTCTTGGGTGGCAAGCCAACCTTCTCATGTCAATATCAACCGCATTGAAATAATGCCTGTTTCCCAATCTTTCGGACCACAACCCGTTTACCGAGATTAAAAAAGAGCCATATGGCTCTTTTCATCATTCCTATAAATCATTACCAATAGAAGGTCCTGATGTGGTGTCAGACCAAGCAACGATAGCTTGACCAGTTTCTTTTAGATAACTAGACAGAAGTGGTTTTAAGTCTTGAATGTAAGTTATGATACCAAGTGATTGACCAGAAGTATCTAAAATCAGCTGATAAGTTTGCGTTAAGATGACATCAAAACTATCTGTCGGTATTTGCAAATGTAGGCTTTTTTCTGGAGATTGATGCAGGCTTTGCCAAATCCATTCAGAAAGTTTCTCGCTTTCATTTTCTGGAAAAAATGAACCGTCAGAGCGATTGTTGCTATAAATGAGCTTTAAATTGTTATCATAAAAACTAGCTCGGTAGGGAAGATGAGCCAGTAATGCTTTAATGTTTTTCATGTTATCAATCATAACGATTTTATCAGAAAAGCACAACTAAACTGTTTGTAAGCTGCTATGAGGGAACTTGCACATGCATTGTCTTGAACATTCAGAGGATAATATCAGAAAACGCTAACATCATACTATCTTCTTGCTAACAAACTGTTTATAATAGATAACAAAGATAGGTTGGAGGAAAACGATGAGTAAGATTATTTTTTTAGACGTCGATGGAACATTAGTGGATTATCATAATCGCGTGCCAGAGTCTGCTGTCAAAGCAATTCAACAAGCGCGTCAAAATGGACATTATGTCTTTGTTTGCACGGGACGTAGTCGTGCAGAAATGCAGCCTGAGCTATGGGAAATTGGTCTTGATGGCATGATTGGTGGCAATGGTTCTTATGTTGAACATAACGGTCAGGTGATCATGCACCAGTTGATTTCAAAAGAGGATGCCAAAGCTATTGTTGACTGGCTACACGAACGTGGGTTGGAATTTTACTTAGAATCAAATAATGGTCTTTTTGCTTCGGAAAATTTCAAAGAAGTTGCCCGCCCAGTAATGCGACAATATGCGCTTTCTAAAGGCAAAACTGCGGCAGAAGTTGAACATATGGAAGCAGAAGATGCTCTTCATGGCTTGATTTATGGCGGCGAATTGTATCGTGATGATTTGAATAAGGTCAGCTTTATTCTTAATTCTTACCAAGACCATTTGGATTCAGCCAAAGCTTTTCCAAGTTTAAAAGCTGGAACATGGGGTGGTCGTGGTGAAACGGCGTTATTTGGAGACCTCGGTGTTAAAGATATTACCAAAGCACACGCAATTGATGTTCTTTTGGAGCACTTGCAAGCTGATAAAAAGGATACCATTGCTTTTGGTGATGCTAAGGTTGATATTCCCATGCTAGAATATTGTGAAATTGGTGTCTCAATGGGAAATGGCGGTCCAGAAATTCTTGCTATGGCAGACATGGTAACCGATGACGTTGAGGAAGACGGACTTTATAATGCCTTTGAAAAATTGGGATTAATTTAAAACAAAGAAAACTGCTTGGCAGAGGCGTTGAGCAGTTTTTTGATATTTTATTGAGATTCTTAACATTGGTTCATATGATAGTACAAGGAATGCGTTTTATATCATTAGTTTTTGTTTGATTTTAACGATATAATATTATTGAAAAATCATTAGTGAGGAGATTTTTATGTTACACAAAAATTTAAAACCATTTCCAGAACATTTTTTGTGGGGAGCTTCAACGTCAGCTTATCAAGTTGAAGGAGCTGCTTTGGAGGACGGCAAAGGTCCGTCATGCCAAGACGTGAAAGAAATTCCTGCAGGAACAGCTGATTTGTCAGTTTCAGTTGACCATTATCATCATTACAAAGAAGATATTGCTCTAATGGCAGAAATGGGCTTCAAATCATATCGCTTCTCCATTTCTTGGACACGTGTTTTGCCGAATGGAACAGGCGAGGTTAATCCAAAAGGGATTGAATTCTACAATAATTTGATTGACGAATGTTTGAAATATGACATTGAACCAATCGTCACAATGTTCCACTTTGATATGCCAGCGGCGCTTGATGAACGTGGTTCTTGGTCAACACATGATTCTGTTGATTGGTTCGCTGAATATGCGCGTGTCTTGTTTGAAAACTTCGGTGACCGTGTTAAATATTGGCTAACAATCAATGAACAAAACATGCTAACATTGGTTGGTCCAGTTATCGGTACGCTTCATGTGCCAGAAGGAACAACTAATCTCACTAAAGAGATTTACCAACAAAATCATCACCAATTGGTTGCGCAAGCTAAAGCAATGCAACTTTGCCATGAAATGCTTCCTGATGCTAAAATTGGTCCAGCGCCAAATATCTCTTTGGTTTACCCAGCGTCATCAAAACCAGAAGATGTTATTGCTGCTCAAAACTTCAATGCGCTTCGTAATTGGCTTTATTTAGATGCTTATGTTTTCGGTGAATATAATAACCTAGCTTGGGCATATTTGGAAGAAAATGATGCTTTGCCAACGGTTACTGATGAGGACCGTGCTATCATGAAAGCAGCTAAACCTGATTTTATTGGCTTTAACTATTACAATACAGCGACTGTTGAAGCTTCTGACGGTAGTGAAGTCGCAGGCGCTAATGGCGACCAACAATCAAATCAAACTTTCCCAGGCTTTGCGAAGAGTGTTGACAATCCAAATCTTGTGAAAACAGAATTTGGTTGGGAAATTGACCCTGTTGGTTTCCGTGCAACTGTTCGCGAAATGTACAGCCGTTACCGTTTACCACTTTTAGTCACTGAAAATGGTCTCGGAGCCTATGATACTTTGACAGAAGACGGCAAAATTCACGATAACTACCGTATCGAATACCTTCGCCAACACATTGCACAAATCCAATTGGCTATTTCTGACGGTGTTGATATGCTTGGTTACAATCCATGGTCGGCAATCGACCTCATCTCAACACACGAAGGTATCCGTAAACGTTATGGCTTTATTTACGTCGACCGTACAGATGAAGAAGTAGGCAGCCTCAAACGCTACCGCAAAGATTCCTTCTTCTGGTACAAGAAAGTCATTGCCGCAAATGGACAAGATTTGTCAGATTGATAAATAAAACGTTAAAAGAACTGATTCAGATTAGAATTGGTTCTTTTTATTTTCTAACAGCCTTAATTCAGAAATAAAATACTATCTAGTCTTTATTTTTTATTAAAAATAAAAAACAATCATTTAAAAAGTATATTGTTTATGTTATATTAGTATATATTTTTAAAGAAAGTTGAAGGTAATTTTATTTTTATGAGTGAAGAATTAAGGAAAAAAGAACGTCAACGATTTACAATACGGAAAACAAAAGCTTGGGGAGCATGCTCAGTACTTTTAGGCTTGAGCATTCTTTTTGTATTGTCGCCAGTAAGTGTCAAAGCAGATGATGCAACAAACTCAGTTTTAGAAAATACCACAGTAGTGGAAGATCCGAATGAGACTTTGTCTGTAGATACAGATGATTCTAGCACTACACCAGAAAACAATAATGATGATAATTTTTCTGAAGCGCAGGAAGAGAGCTCTGTAGAAAATGACATTAAGTCGAAAAATCTTAATGCTTTATCACAATCTGCCCTATCATCTAATAGTTTGTCGAGTGATGCGAATGATGAAGTATCGACGGTTACAATTTCTTATACTATTAATTATGTTAATTCGGAAGATAACTCGATTGTATCAACAAAAACTGCTTCGGTTGATGTGGAATCTACTACTGATACTGAAGTAGCATCGACTACAGTTACAGAAAAATCTGAAGCGATTTCTGGATATAGTATTGCAAGTGGTACTTCAAATATTATTACAACAACCCTGACTGAAGGCGAGGAAAACGTCATAACATTTTACGTGATACCTTCGGAAAGTACAACGAAAGATGTGACAGGGGTGGAAACTGTTTATTCACGCGATACATCTGCAACAACGAATAATGATAGTACAGTAGCTAATGAAACAGGGGAATATTGGCCAAATACAAACGGTGAGATACTTTCTGAATATGCAAAAAGCATTACTACTAGTTTTGCCACAGCACAAGTTTATTCTGATGAGTATAGTGCAACGCCAACACTTGTAAATTACTCTGATTTACTACTTTATGTAAACGGTGAACAAGTAGACGTTGCTACGTTAATAAGCGATGGTAGTTCAGGAAATCCAAGTTCTATAGCGACAAATTTATTTGGTGAAAATACTTATTTTTATGTTAAAAATGCTTTTTCTATCTATAATCAAGAGACTGGGCAAATAGATGTGTATAGCATGAAATGGACATTGCAGTCTGTTAACTATTCAACAGATGATACTACTATCGGTTTTAGTGTTTATGAGACAGGTAGCGGTCGTGTAAATACTTTCTTAAGTTTGGGATCAGGTTCACAGGTGCAGCAACGTGGTAATTACATTAATAGCCATGTTCAATTTTTCAAAGTAGTTGATAGCGAAAATGCTGGAAGTGTATCCGTTGAAGAAGCTATAGCGGCAGGCTATATTGAATCATCTGCTGTAAAAATACACTTGGGTTATGCTGATATTGACGCTGATGAATCTGTGGAAATCACAGAAAGTATCATTAAAAATGTTTATGTCTCAGAAAATATAGCACTGGCTTATCAAGTTACAGATGATGGTTTTTTGGCAGTGACTCGCAAGTATAACGATACAAGCAATGTTAGTGAAACAACAGAAGGGCAAGCATATTTTCTTATGGAACTAGATGTTCCTGCTGATGGTTTCGATATTTCTATTAGCACTGTAGGAACTAAGCTAGATGCTTCAGGAAATAATATTGTTGGACAAGGTTCCAAAGTTGCTCCAAGTATTTTATCGACTATTAAGTATCCTCAAAAACTTTTTATCAATTATTATGAATTAGATGAATATGGAAACAAGACGACTATTAAACTTCAAGATAGTGTCGTAGGAAACGGTTATTCTGGTGATTTATATACTGATGCTGTCGATGAAAATGGTGATAAAATTAGTTTAACTCCACCAAGTACAATCACAGATACCGAAGGAAATGTTTGGGTATTAATTTCTGATAGGACTGATGGAACAAAAAATACACGTTTTATAGATGGGACAACTGAATCTATTAATTATTACTATGCGTTATTGACAGGAGATGTTATTGTCCATTATGTTGATGAGTCAGGCAACTCAATTTCTGATGATATTTTAGACACAGAAAATGGGAACAATGGTTCTTCATACGATACGACAGATAATAAGTTAACTTCTATTACTTCAAATGGAAAACTTTACCACTTGGTAGGGGTTGGTGTGGAAGATAGTGATGGTGCATTAACTTTTACTAGTGATGGAAAAGTTATTACATCAGAAACGTCATCAGAGGAGCAAGGATATCTAACTTCTACTTCAACATCGACTACGGAAATAACATCATCATATGATTCAACGACAGAGCCTTCGACTATAACTGTCACGACAGAGAACCGAGATGAAACCACAAGAGAATTATTATCGATTACCGAAGTGACAACTACTATCACTGTAAGTGCGGTTGAAGGTTCGGATGAAAATCTTGTGACTAAAAACGTTACAACTACAATAATCACGATACCTACAGTTGAAGTCACTTATGTTTACAAGCTCGTTACCGGCGATGTTCTGGTTCATTATGTCGATAAAAATGGCAACATCATTTCTGATGATGTGGTCGATGAAGAAAACACCCCGGTCAACGATACTTATGACACGACCGACCACAAGCCAAGTGAAATCAGCTATAACGACCACACTTATCGCCTAGTTCCGTCATTAACCGAAGGTGCTGAAACTGGTACAGTTGTTGAAGGTACAACTGAGGTAACCTATGTTTATGAATTGGTAACCGGCGATGTGTTGGTTCACTACGTTGATAAAGCCGGCAATACTATCTCTGCTGACGTGGTTGATGAGGAGAATACCCCAGTTAACGACACTTATGACACGACCGACCACAAGCCAAGCGAAATCACTTACGGCGGTCACACTTATCGCTTAGTTCCGTCATTAACAGAAGGCAACGAAACCGGCACAGTCGTTGAAGGCACCACTGAAGTAACCTATGTTTACGAATTGGTAACTGGTGATGTTATCGTTCATTATGTCGATAAGGACGGTAATATCATTTCTGCTGATGTTGTTGATGAGGAGAACGCCCCAGTCAACGACACTTATGACACGACCGACCACAAACCAAGTGAAATTACTTATGGTGGTCACACTTATCGTCTAGTTCCAACATTGACTGAGGGTGCAGAAACTGGCACAGTCGTTGAAGGTATAACTGAGGTCACTTATGTTTATGAACTGGTAACCGGTGACGTTGTTGTTCACTACGTCGATAAAACTGGCAATACTATCTCTGCTGACGTGGTTGATGAAGAAAACGCCCCAGTCAATGATGAATATGACACAAGGGATCATAAACCAAGCGAAATCAGCTATAACGACCACACTTATCGTTTAGTTCCGTCATTAACGGAAGGCAATGAAACCGGCACAGTCGTTGAAGGAACAACCGAGGTGACTTACGTTTATGAATTGGTAACCGGTGATGTTCTGGTTCATTATGTCGATAAAACTGGCAATCCGATTTCCGATGATGTGATTGATGAAGAAGCTGCGCCAGTCAATGATACTTATGACACGACGGATCATAAGCCATCTGAAATTAATTATGACGACCATATTTATCGTCTAGTTCCGTCATTAACGGAAGGTGACGAAACTGGAACAATTGTCGAAGGCACAATTGAGGTGACTTACGTTTATGAACTGGTAACCGGCGATGTTCTGGTTCATTATGTCGATAAAGATGGCAACACCATTTCTGATGATGTGGTTGATGAAGAAGATGCCCCAGTCAATGATGACTATGATACAACGGATCATAAGCCGACAGAAATTTCGTATAATGGTCACATCTATCGTCTAGTTCCAACATTGACTGAAGGCAACGAAACTGGTCAAGTTGTCGAAGGAACGACTGAAGTGACTTACGTTTACGAGCTCGTTACCGGCGATGTGCTTGTTCACTACGTTGATAAGGATGGCAACACCATTTCTGATGATGTGGTTGATGAGGAGAATGCACCAGTCAATGATGCCTATGATACGACGGACCATAAGCCGACAGAAATTTCACATAATGGTCACATCTATCGCCTAGTTCCATCATTAACGGAAGGTGACGAAACTGGCACGGTCGTTGAAGGTACAACTGAAGTGACTTACGTTTATGAATTGGTAACAGGTGATGTGCTTGTTCACTACGTTGATGAGGATGGCAATCCAATCGCAACTGATGTGATTGATGAAGAAGCTGCCCCAGTCAACGACAAATATGATACGACGGACCATAAGCCAAGTGAAATCAGCTATAACGACCACACTTATCGCTTAGTTCCGTCATTAACGGAAGGTAACGAAACTGGAACAATTGTCGAGGGCACAACCGAGGTGACTTACGTTTACGAGCTCGTTACTGGCGATGTGCTTGTTCACTATGTTGATAAGGACGGTAATATTATTTCTGCTGACGTGGTTGATGAGGAGAACACCCCAGTCAATGATGACTATGATACAACCGACCACAAACCAAGTGAAATTACTTATGGTGGTCACACTTATCGCTTAGTTCCATCATTAACCGAAGGCGACGAAACCGGCACAGTCATTGAAGGCACAACTGAAGTCACTTATGTTTATGAACTGGTAACCGGTGACGTTGTTGTTCACTATGTCGATAAGGATGGTAACACGATCTCGGATGACGTGGTCGATGAAGATGGTGCACCAATTAATGATTCTTACGATACAACGGATCATAAACCAAGTGAGATCACATATAACGGTCATGTTTACCGTATTGACACAACTGCGACTGAAGGTAACGAAACTGGCACGGTCGTTGAAGGTATAACCGAAGTCACTTATGTTTATGAACTGGTAACCGGTGATGTGTTGGTTCACTATATTGATAAGGCTGGCAATCCAATTTCTGATGATGTGGTCGATGAAGAGAATGCACCGGTCAATGACGCATATGACACGACTGACCACAAGCCAAGTGAAATTACTTATGGTGGTCACACTTATCGCCTAGTTCCGTCATTAACGGAAGGTAACGAAACTGGAACAATTGTCGAAGGCACAACTGAAGTCACTTATGTTTATGAACTTGTTACTGGCACAGTCGTTGAAGACATACCTGAAGTGGCCTATGTTTACGAATTGGTAACCGGAAATGTGCTTGTTCACTACGTGGATAAAGACGGTAATTCAATCGCAGATGATGTAGTTGATGAAGAAGCTGCGCCAGTCAATGATACTTATGACACGACGGATCATAAGCCATCTGAAATTAATTATGACGGCCATATTTATCGCCTAGTTCCGTCATTAACGGAAGGCAACGAAACTGGTACAATCGTCGAGGGCACAACTGAGGTCACTTATGTTTATGAATTGGTAACAGGTGACGTTATCGTTCACTATGTCGATAAGGATGGCAACACCATTTCTGCTGATGTGATTGATGAAGAAGCTGCCCCAGTCAATGACGAGTACGATACAACGGATCATAAGCCGACAGAAATTTCGTATAATGGTCACATCTATCGCCTAGTTCCGTCATTAACCGAAGGTGCTGAAACTGGTATAGTTGTTGAAGGTACAACCGAGGTGACTTACGTTTACGAGTTGGTAACAGGTGACGTTGTCGTTCATTATGTTGATAAAGACGGTAATCCAATCGCAGATGACGTAGTCGATGAAGAAGCTACTCCAGTTAACGATGAATATGATACGACAGACCACAGACCGACTACGATAACAGTTGACGGTGTGACTTATCATTTGGTGGAAAGTGAGTTGCCAAGTAACGAAATTGGTAAGGTATCGGAAGGTGTTACAGAAGTTACTTATATTTATCAAAAAGAAATAATAGAAGTAGTAACACATCATATTGATGAAAATGGCAATCCCGTAGCAGATGATGAACGTGGCACAACTCCACATAAGACACCAGAAGAACTTCCTGAATACGAGTTTGTTAAAACAACGACTGATGAATTTGGTAATACCACTCATATCTACAAAAAAGTAGAAAAACCAGTTGTAAGAAAAACTGTAGCACCACCTACAGACAATCCTCAAAAACACGAAACTAATGTAAAAACTGTTATTAATCCTACAGATAATAAGGCTCAATCTAACGATTTCTTGCCAAATACTGGTAATGAAAACAGCAGTATGACATCACTTGCTGGAATGCTTGTGACGTTTATTGCTACTTTATTATTTAGAAAAAAACGTAAGGATAACTAGTAAGGCTTAATTATAGATAATAAGCATTCCTTCTGTTTACATTATAAGGATAAAACAACACCCCAAAAGTTGGTTCACTTTTGGGGTGTTGTTGTGTAATAAAGTTATTTATATCACTAAACCTCTGTAAATTGTTTTTTCTTGAGTTCAAACGTGACGTCTGTTTCTTGAGCGACAGCTGTTTCGTGAGTGACGATAATAACGGTTTTATTTTGCTTATGTGCAATATCTTTGAAGATATTGACAATGTCTTGTGTTGTTTCTTCGTCCAAGTTTCCTGTCGGTTCGTCAGCGATAATTAAATCATGTTCTGTTGCTAAAGCGCGAACGATAGCAACACGCTGTTGTTGCCCACCAGAGAGTTGAAGAACTGGCTTGTCAATCATTTCTTTGGGAATACCAACGAGTTCAAAAAGTTCTTCGATTTTGGCATTGTCCACGGGTTTGTTAGAGATTTCTAGCGCCGTTTGAACATTTTGACGAGCAGTCATGTAGGTCATTAAATTATAAGCTTGGAAAATCGTTGAAACAGAGTTTTTACGATAATTGGTCAAACCAGATTTATTGATATCATTATCTTCCAAATAAATTTCACCAGCTTTGGGGCTATCTAAGCCAGCTAGTAGAGAAAGGAAAGTTGTTTTTCCGCTTCCTGACTGACCAAGAATAGAGTAAACTTTCCCTTTTTCAAAGGTTAGATTAACGTCTTTAAAAAGATAATCGTCAGGATTGTTGGTGTACCAATAACCGATATTATGTGTTCGTAAAGTCATTTCTTAGTCCTTTCTAGTTAGATGATAAGATATCCTTAGGTTTCATGCGGATAATGCCAATACTTGCAAGAATTGTTGAAACAAATGAAATCAGAAGTGCAATTCCACCAAGTTTTGCGACATCAGTTCCTGTTAATTTGATATCAAGGTCATCGATTTCTTGAGTTGAAGAGGTTGCCATTGATACCATATTACCCATGCCGCCACGACCGCCTCCGCCACCAGGGGCACCAGATTTTTGACCAGAATCACTATTGTTGCTGTCAGAAGAATTAGTATCTTGACCAGGACCACCGCCATTTTGTCCTGAAGTTTGGGTCGTTTGTTCGGTAGAAGTTGATGATGACAAGAGCTGATTACCGAGCGCATTTCCCACAAAATTACCAGCAAATGAAGCAATAATAAGTGATACCACCGTTACCATGAAGAGTTCCATAAAGAATTGACCGATAATCTTAATGCGATTTTCACCGAGGCTCATCAGAACACCAATTTCATAACGACGTTCGCGAATGCTAAGGATAACAATAAGTGTCAAGATAACAGCGCCAGCGATTGCTACCAAGATAACGATGTTTTGAGCGATTGATGAAATATTGTTAAGTGGTGAAAGCATTTGTTCGTAGATTTCATCACTTGAAGTGACAGAGTAAGAATCAGTATCGATTTCAGATTCTACTTCGTCAACGAAATCGTCCATATCTTCTGGATTTGAGAGAGTATAAACAGCTGAATCAAGTGTGTCTGTTTCACCTTTCATTGTATCTGCTGTTGTTAGATTGGTGTAGATATTGTTTTGAGGATTTGAAGCATTAGACATCATTTGAGCCGTAGTAGCTGTTGATGAATTCTCATAGATACCAACGACAGTCAATGTATAACTTGTTTCAGTATCATCTACGGTTGTTGTTACGGTAAAGGTATCTCCGACACTAAGGTCATTAGCGTCAGCTAAATCTGAAGAAATCACCGCAGAATTATCCGCAGTATCAGACGTGATACCAACACCGTCAGTGATTTCACTTGTGCCAGATGTAAAGTCACTCACGTAATCAGTGCTGTTGACACCTGTAATGGTAAAGTCACCAGATGTCATTTCCATACCGCCACGACCAGAGGGTTGATTGCTATCAGATGAATCATCGCTGCTTGAATCTGAATCATCTGAAGAAGATGAAGATGATGTCGAAATAGCAGAAATATCATCACCAGCTGTTGCTGTCGTTGTTGTGGTAAAGAGATAAGAAGCTACGCCGTCTTTTTCAGCGATAGACTCGGCTGTCGCAAGGTCAACAGAAGTAGTTGCTGAACTATCGTCACTAGAATCATCAGAACTGCTGTCGCTGTCAGGATTGAAAGCTTTCATCATCGCTTCCCGATTAACAGATAAGGTGACTGTTGCGCCAGCTTCACTTTTGGCTGATTCGACAGCTGAATCGGCAGCATTTTTAATGGTCAATCCAGCTAAAACGAAAATTAAAATAGCACTAGTTACTAAAATTAGTAGTGCCGTACGTCCTTTCTTTGCTTTTGTCGCAAGCCAAGCTCGCTTAATAAAGTTCATATAAAACTCTCCTTTGAAATTTTGATACGAAAGAAGTATAGACAACTTGTCTTAATTTCAACTGAAAGAAAACTGAAACAAAACTTAAATCATTTTGTCACGCTTTAAACATAAAAAACATACGTTAAAAACGAACATTTTAAAAATACAAAATAAAATAATTGACATAAAACGAACGGTAGTGTAAAATAATAATGGAAAGGTAAGTTTTTACCTAGCGATGCTCTGCTATTTTCAGACGTAGGAGAGTTATAGGAAGGTCATTTTTTAATGAAAGAGTTTCTAACTATTAGGCAAACTCTACTATCAAAAAGTGACTTTCTTTTTTAGTTAAGACATTTTTGACAGGTTGGAGTTGCGGTAGCAGAAACTATGGAGAAACTGATATGTATAACGAAATGCCTGTCTTTGATTACGAAGATATCCAATTGATTCCAAACAAATGTATCATCAGTAGTCGTTCGGAAGCTGACACGCAAGTGACACTTGGCGATTATACCTTTAAATTGCCTGTTATTCCTGCCAATATGCAGACCATTATTGATGAAAACATCGCAGAAGATTTGGCTAAGAATGGGTATTTTTACATTATGCACCGTTTTGATGAAGAGGCTCGTAAACCATTTGTTGAGCGTATGCACGAACAAGGGTTAATTGCGTCTATTTCAGTAGGTGTTAAAGACTATGAGTACGATTTCGTCACAAGTTTAAAAGATGATGCGCCTGAATTTATCACAATTGACATTGCCCATGGACATTCTGATAGTGTGATTAACATGATTCAACACATCAAAAAAGAATTGCCTAAAACCTTTGTCATTGCTGGTAATGTTGGAACGCCAGAGGCTGTTCGTGAGTTGGAAAATGCTGGCGCTGATGCTACGAAAGTTGGGATTGGTCCAGGGAAAGTCTGTATCACTAAAGTAAAAACTGGCTTTGGAACGGGTGGGTGGCAATTAGCTGCGCTTCGTTGGTGTGCCAAAGCTGCTCGTAAGCCGATTATTGCTGACGGCGGAATTCGTACGCACGGCGATATTGCCAAGTCAATCCGCTTTGGTGCAACAATGGTTATGATTGGTTCATTATTTGCAGGGCATTTGGAAAGCCCAGGAAAATTGGTCGAAGTAGATGGTGAGCAGTATAAAGAATATTACGGTTCAGCTTCTGAATACCAAAAAGGTGAACATAAAAACGTCGAAGGAAAGAAAATTTTATTACCAGTCAAAGGGCATTTGAAAGATACTCTGGTTGAAATGCAAGAAGACCTTCAAAGTGCAATTTCCTATGCTGGTGGACGTGATTTGCACAGCTTAACACGTGTTGATTACGTCATCGTTAAAAATTCCATTTGGAATGGTGATTCGATTTAAGTTTGAAATATATAAAAGCCGCTCTTTTTTTGAGTGGCTTTCTTTGTATGTTAATGATAAAACTCTGAGAATGCTTTATTTAAAGTGGCATCTGTCTCGGCTAGTATCTCTTCCTTAGAACGAACAGCAGTTCCTTGAGCTCTGACAAGGTGGAAAGCGTCAAAACCCATGATTTCTTGGAAAATGCCACGAATGTAGTTAGGAGCAAAATCCAAAGTTGTATAGCGGTCTTGATTAGTGTAAATAGAACCGCTGGCAAGAAGCAAAAGCACTTGGTAATCATCGGTCATTAGCCCAACAGAGCCATTTTCAGTATATTTGAATGTTTCACGAGCAATCAAGATATTGTCAATATAGTCTTTCATTCGTGAGGTCACATTGAAATTATGCAAAGGTGACACAATAACGATACGGTGGTGATCTTTAAACTGTTCTAACAATGCTTGCGATTGTTTTGCTAGAGCTAATTCAGCTTCAGTCAATGGAAGATTGTCAGCTTGTTTTTTCCAAATTCCTAATAATTCGTCTTGTTCAATGCGTGGGATGTCTGTCGCATAAAGATTTAAAATTGTGAGATCATCGTTTGAAAATCGGACAGCGTATTTATCAAGGAATTTTTCTTGCAAAGTCGCACTAAAACTGTTGTTATTTTGGTAATCAGGGTGTGCATTTATTAGTAAAGTTTTCATCTTTGTGTTCTCCAATTCTTTTTGATATACTAAGCATAACACTAAATGGTGTCAAAATATGACACCGATAAGGAAAGAAAAGATGAAAAAATCAGAACGCCTTAACCACGAACTTATTTTTCTGTCAGAACGCCCATTTTTTCAATTGAAAGATTTAATGGCAGAATTTCAGATTTCAAAACGAACAGCTTTGCGAGACATGGCTGCACTAGAAGATATGGGACTGGCTTTTTATACGGAAACTGGTAAAAACGGTGGCTATCATCTGGTTAGTCAGACCTTGCTGACACCGATTTATTTCACCCAAGACGATTTGACAATGATTTTTTATGCCTTAAATTCATTGCGCAGACTTTCTGTGACACCATTTGATAAAAGTTATCCGCAGATATTTGAAAAACTTTTGGTCTCTTTATCGACAGCACAGCGAGAATATGTTTTAAAAATCTTAAACGTTTTGGAATTTTACGATGTTCCTGTCATTTCATCTAGCACATTTTTGCGCGAATTATTGGAAGCGACGGTAGATGAGCATATTTTACACATTGACTATAAGCAAACGGAGCGCTTACAGCAGTTGATACAAGTCTATAAAGTTTTTTATCGTAGTGGGATTTGGTTTTTTGAAGCTTATTTGGTGGATGAGGACAAATGGAAAACCTATCGTGTGGATTGTTTGCTTGCTTGTGAGAGGGCAGAAAACCAAGAAAACCGTCAAAAGCGCACGCAGTTAGAGAAGTCTTTTAGGGCATTTTACCAAGATTATCTGACAATTTCTTTTAAGTGCGAAATCGATGGTGCTGGAAAAGAGCATTTTTTAAAGGGGGCTTATCGTGATATGCAACTCCACGAAGAAAATGGTCAGTATTATATTGTAGGACATTTTAGTAGAGAAGAATTGGACTATATGGTACAATACTTAATCACTTTTGGAAAACATTTAACTGTGATGGAGCCTGATTTTTTACGCGAGGCTTATTTAGCAGAATTACAAGAAATCGTTGACCGCTACGCACAATAAAGGAGGAAAAGTAGTGATGAACAAAGGAAGATTGGAAGCTTTTACAGATGCCATTGTTGCCATTATTATAACGATATTAGTTTTGGAATTGCCAAAGCCAGATAGCTATACCATCTCGACGCTTTTTGAACATTGGCAAGCTTACATTGCTTACATATCATCGTTTACCTTGTTATTAGGTGTTTGGTATAATCATCATAATTTATTTAAATCAATTGAAGTGATTGACCGCAGGGTCTTTTGGGTTAATGGTGTGTGGTTATTGATTCAGTCATTTATCCCATTTGTAACTTCATGGATTGGTGATTATCCTGATCACGCCCAACCTTTGGTGACCTTTATTGTACTGAGCATATTGTGGACCATGTCTTATCGATTACTTTATCATTTCCTGAGTGAGATTAATGACCAAATGCCACCTTATCCTTATCGTGTAACGCTAAATATCATAACAGTTTATATTGTCTTGATTGTAATAGCGCTTATTCAACCGCTTTTAGGATTATTAGCCTTAGCTTCTTATAATATTTATGGTGTTTTTCGCCCAGCAGCATTTTAATGACTGTATTTTCAGAAAATTACTTCTTTTAATAATAGGACCAATGTCATCTTGCCATATAACCATTGAAAATGATACAATAGACGTGTCATTAGTTAGTGATGGTTAAAATTTAATAAAACTTATTTATGCTACGAATGGGCGTAGCGTCTCTACAAGACACCGTAATGTCTAACAATAAGTCTTTGCTCAATGACAGTTGAGATGTTTTTGCATATAGTTGTGAAAATATGACCGAGTAACAAGAGGTGTTTACCATATGTGTAAACATCTCTTGTTTGTTTTTATATGTGTCCTTATGCCTAATCACGTTTCATCATAAGTTATTATTTTTAGCCAATTCGATTTTAAAAATTTTCAGAAGGAGAATCCATGAAATTATTGGAAAATCGCATCTTAAATGATGGGAATGTTTTAGGTGAGGACATCTTAAAAGTAGATAGTTTTCTAACTCACCAAGTTGACTATGAATTAATGCAGGAAATCGGCAAAGTTTTTGCTGATGCCTACAAAGATGCTGGTATTACTAAGGTTGTTACTATCGAAGCATCAGGTATTGCTCCAGCCCTCTATACAGCGCAAGCGATGAACGTTCCGATGATTTTTGCTAAAAAAGCGAAAAATATCACGATGACTGAAGGTATTTTAACCGCAGAAGTTTATTCGTTTACAAAACGTGTGACTAGCACCGTATCAATCGCAAGTAAATTCTTGTCAGAAGACGATACAGTTCTCATCGTTGATGATTTCTTGGCAAATGGTCAAGCTGCTAAAGGGCTTTTGGAAATCATTGGTCAAGCAGGAGCGAAAGTTGCTGGCATTGGGATTGTCATTGAAAAATCATTCCAAACTGGTCGCCAATTATTAGAAGAAACTGGTGTCCCTGTAACATCGTTAGCACGTATTAAAGAATTTAAAGATGGACAAGTTGTCTTTATGGAGGCAGATGCGTAAAATGGAAATGAACGAACAAAAACATTCACAAGCAGCTATTCTTGGTTTGCAACACTTGCTTGCTATGTATGCTGGGTCAATTTTAGTGCCAATTATGATTGCTGGTGCGCTTAATTATTCAGCTGAACAGTTGACTTACCTTATCTCAACAGACATTTTCATGTGTGGAGTTGCAACATTCTTACAACTTCAATTGCGTAAGCACTTTGGTGTTGGGCTTCCAGTTGTTCTTGGCTGTGCCTTCCAATCAGTTGCTCCACTTTCAATCATTGGTGCTAAACAAGGTTCAGGTTATATGTTCGGTGCTTTGATTGTGTCAGGAATTTACGTTATTTTGATTTCTGGGATTTTTTCAAAAATTGCCGATTTCTTCCCACCAGTTGTGACAGGGTCAGTTATCACAACAATTGGTTTAACATTGATTCCTGTTGCGATTGGAAACATGGGAGACAATGCTGATTCTCCAACGGCTCAATCAATGATTTTAGCATTGATAACAATTGCTATCGTGCTTGCGGTTAATGTTTTTGCAAAAGGCTTTATCAAATCTATTGCGATTTTGATTGGCTTGATTGGAGGGACAATTATTGCAGCTTTCATGGGCTTGGTTGACACGTCAGTTGTTACTGAAGCACCGCTTGTTCACATTCCACAACCATTCTACTTTGGTGCACCAAAGTTTGAAATCACATCAATTGTGATGATGTGTATCATCGCAACCGTTTCAATGGTTGAATCAACCGGTGTTTACCTTGCGCTTTCAGATTTGACTGGTGAAAAACTTGACAGTAAACGACTTCGCAATGGTTACCGTGCAGAAGGTGCAGCTGTTTTACTCGGTGGTATTTTCAATACATTCCCATATACAGGATTCTCACAAAACGTTGGTTTGGTTCGTATTTCTGGTATCAAAACACGCCGTCCAATCTACTACACAGCCTTGTTCCTTGTTATCCTTGGACTTCTTCCAAAATTCGGTGCTATGGCACAAATGATTCCTAGTCCAGTTCTTGGTGGCGCTATGATTGTTCTTTTCGGTATGGTAGCTCTTCAAGGGATGCAAATGCTCAATCAAGTCGATTTCCAACATAACGAACACAATTTTATCATTGCAGCGGTGTCAATTGCCTGCGGTGTTGGTTTTGACGGAACCAATCTTTTTGATAGCCTACCAAGCACACTTCAAATGTTTTTGACAAATGGTATTGTTATCGCAACTTTGTTTGCTGTTGTTCTTAACTTGATTTTAAACGGTAAAACAAAAACAGAAGAAGCAAAATAAACTAAAAAAGCATTTCTAAGGAATAACCTTGGAAATGTTTTTTGTATCTTATGAATAGAGTAATTGAAAATCTTGTTTAAGACCGCTGGTGACTGCAAAGCGATTATCTTTGGTAATGATAATTCCTTCGATATTTGGAGTGCTTTGAATGGTTTCAAAAGCTTGCTTAATCGGTAGACCAAACAGACGTGTCGTCCATATTTCACAATTAACAGATAGGTCTGAAACAATGGTTAAACTCGCCATGTCAGTCTCGATAGGATAACCCGTATGTCGGTCAAAAATATGATGATAATCCTTGTCGCCAACTTGTAGATGGCGTTCATAAATGCCTGAAGTCACAACAGATTTGTCTTTGAGTGTTAAAATGCCGAGATTGTTGCCACGCTGTTTTTGGGGATGTTGGATACCAATATGCCAAATACCATTTTCACGCTTGGGATTATCACCATAAACGAGGACATTGCCACCAAGATTAATCATAGCAGAGCTGACATTTTCAGTTTTCAGATAATCCATAATTTTATCGGCAATGTAACCCTTGGCTAACGCACCAAGGTCAATTTTCATGCCCTTGCGATTAAGAAATACACTTTTTTCAGCTGCATTTAAAATAATGTGTTCTGGGTTTGCGAGTGCAATAGCTTTCTGAATGTTTTCCTTGTTAGGAACCTTGGCATCTTCAAAACCAATGCGCCAGCTTTGCACCAAAGGACCAATAGCAATATCAAGATTGCTAGGTTGTAAAAGGCTATGCGTTTTACCAAGTCCGATAAGTTCAAACAAATCTGGATGAACAGTGACAGGAGCGATACCAGCATTATGATTAATAATCATTAGCTCAGAATCGTTATCGTTGGCGCTAAAGCGATTCTTATAAACGGTTAGAAGATGACAGACTTCCTTGATGTGCTGATGGGGAGTGTCAGAATCAACGACAATATCAATAATCGTTCCCATCATTTTCACGCTATGAGCAAGTTGCAAAATGTCACCTCCAAAATCATTTTATGAAATTAGGATAACGCTTTCTATCACGAAAATCAAGCTCAAAAGTACAAAAAAACTTTCCTAATCAATACGACTAGGAAAGCAGTAAGTGTTTTAAAAATCGTTAAAACTTAGTTTTTCTTTTTCATTTCGCCATGTGGGTAGTAAGTTCCTTCTGGCATATCATTGATGAAAACGTGGATAGCTTCTTTTGGAGCTTTAGCAACACGTGAAACAACCTCAGTTACTTCGCGAGCAAGCTCAATTTTTTGTTCTTCAGTACGACCTTCGAATAAATCGATTTTTACGAATGGCATAAGAATCTCCTTTTATAATTTATCTAACACAAACATTGTAGCATATTTTGCGAGAAAATTCAGTAAATTTCAGGAAAGAGAAGAAGCATTTTCAAAGGTAAAAGTTATTTAAAAAGTTTCAGAATGTCAGAAAGACCAAATGTCGTTTTATGGTAAACCTTATTGTAGGCTGCTTTTTTAGGATTTTTTAGCCAACCTGTTCCTTTTTTACCATAGCCAGGGATGACGGCTTTTTTTGTTTGCCTTTTCCATTTTGCCGTTGTTCGAGCCTTTAAACTCTTTTTAAAACTTGGTTTTCGAAAACCAACTTTCATAATCGTAACCTCCACTAATTAACTAAATAGTAGCTATATACGGTATAAGATACCTTATCATCCTTGTTTAGTCAATACAATTTCTATTGGTTTAAGCCCGAAAAATCAACTTTAAAAACAATTTTGTAACAGAATAGTGATTTTTTTAACAATGTGTCATTGAATCAACATGATTGTCTATGTTATAATAATAGCGAGCATTAACAACTTAACAGCACGTGGGAGCGGCAAATTTTGTCGCTCCTATGTGTGTTTTTGTTTTATTAGTAGTAATGAATGA
Source organism: Streptococcus gallolyticus subsp. gallolyticus DSM 16831 (assembly GCF_002000985.1). Classification (NCBI taxonomy): domain Bacteria; kingdom Bacillati; phylum Bacillota; class Bacilli; order Lactobacillales; family Streptococcaceae; genus Streptococcus; species Streptococcus gallolyticus. The sequence goes on from NZ_CP018822.1 coordinate 1,128,289, forward strand.
TGAGTTAGGAAACGGTGGTTTTTTAGCTTTTTTGCTGTAAACAAGTTTTTTCGTCCGTTGTAGCGATTAGCTTCGTCTATTTAAAGGTTTGTAAGGTCTATTATGCTAAATGCTAGTTTCTCTTATTTAACCCTAGGCAATTTTATGGTAGAATAGAAGAATATTAGTAGAAGGTAGGATTGTCACTTTTGGCTCAACTCTATTATAAATATGGAACCATGAATTCTGGTAAGACCATTGAAATTTTAAAAGTTGCTCATAACTATGAAGAACAAGGCAAACCAGTTGTCATTATGACTTCGGCACTTGATACGCGTGATGGTTATGGTGTTGTTTCAAGCCGTATCGGTATGCGTCGCAAGGCGATTGCTATTACGGAAGAAATGGACATTTTTGCTTTTATTCAAGAATTGCCAGAAAAACCATACTGCGTTTTAATTGATGAATGTCAATTTTTAACGAAAAAGCATGTCTATGATTTGGCGCGTGTTGTTGATGATTTGGACGTTCCTGTGATGGCTTTTGGGTTAAAAAATGATTTTCAAAACGAATTGTTCGAAGGCTCCAAATATCTACTGTTATTAGCAGATAAAATTGACGAGATTAAAACCATTTGTCAGTTTTGTTCTAAAAAAGCAACCATGGTCTTGCGAACTGAAAATGGCAAGCCTGTTTACGAAGGAAATCAAATTCAAATCGGTGGCAACGAAACCTATATCCCCGTTTGCCGTAAACATTATTTTAACCCAATGATTTCCAAAGAAAAATAAGAAAATGAATTTGCAAAAGAGAGGTTAATCGAAAACAAATGAACATTTATGATCAGCTACAAGCGGTTGAGGACCGTTACGAAGAATTAGGCGAATTGCTATCTGACCCTGATGTCGTTAGCGATACAAAACGCTTTATGGCTTTGTCTAAGGAAGAAGCGAGCACACGTGAAACCGTAACTGTTTACCGCGAATATAAACAAATTCTTCAAAACATCGAAGATGCCGAAGAAATGATTAAAGACGCTGGTGGCGATCCTGAACTTGAAGAAATGGCGAAAGAGGAACTCAAAGACTCAAAAGCAGCTAAAGAAGAATACGAAGAAAAACTTAAAATTCTTCTTTTACCAAAAGATCCAAACGATGACAAAAACATCATCTTGGAAATTCGTGGTGCTGCTGGTGGTGACGAAGCTGCGCTCTTTGCTGGCGACCTTCTTCAAATGTATCAAAAATATGCTGAAAGCCAAGGTTGGAAATTCGATGTCATGGAAGCTTCTTACAACGGTGTTGGTGGCATCAAAGAAGTTGTTGTCATGGTATCTGGTCAATCTGTTTACTCTAAGTTGAAATACGAATCAGGTGCTCACCGTGTTCAACGTGTCCCTGTCACAGAGAGCCAAGGTCGTGTTCATACCTCAACAGCAACTGTCCTTGTCATGCCAGAAGTTGAAGAAGTCGAATACGAAATCGATCCAAAAGACTTGCGTGTGGATATTTACCACGCATCAGGTGCTGGTGGACAAAACGTCAACAAAGTTGCGACAGCTGTTCGTATGGTTCACATTCCAACTGGTATTAAAGTTGAAATGCAAGAAGAACGTACGCAACAGAAAAACCGTGACAAAGCCATGAAAATTATTCGTGCGCGTGTTGCTGACCACTTTGCCCAAATTGCTCAAAATGAACAAGACGCTGAACGTAAATCAACAATCGGTACAGGTGACCGTTCAGAACGTATCCGTACTTATAATTTCCCACAAAACCGTGTCACAGACCACCGTATTGGTTTAACATTGCAAAAATTAGATACGATTTTGTCAGGAAAACTAGACGAAGTTATCGATGCCCTTATTCTTTTTGACCAAACTAAGAAATTAGAAGAGTTAAATCAATAATGAATTACGCTGAAACAATCAGCCAACTAGAAAAACAATTACAAGCAATCGGCGAGGACCCAGAAAATCTCACTTACGTTTTCCGTGAATTAAAAGGTTGGACCTTGCTTGATTTCATCTTACATCAGAACCAAGCTATCACCGAAAAAGACCAAATGTTACTTGAGCAAATCATGGCTCAGTTGACAGAACATCGCTCACCTCAGTACATCACTGGGAAAGCCTATTTTCGCGATTTAGAGCTTTCAGTTGACGAGCGTGTTTTGATTCCACGACCTGAAACTGAGGAGCTGGTTGATTTGGTTTTAAAGGAAAATAGCAGAGCTGACTTGCGAGTTTTAGATATTGGTACAGGAAGCGGTGCGATTGCCATTTCGCTCAAGGCTGCGCGACCAAATTGGCAAGTAACCGCCTCTGACATTTCAGCAGACGCCCTGCAATTAGCGAAAGAAAATGCCCTCAAAAATCAAGTAGAGCTCACCTTGATTCAATCTGATGTTTTTAGCCAAATTACAGAAAGATTTGATATGATTATTTCAAATCCGCCCTACATTGCTTATGACGATGAAGATGAAGTTGGCATTAATGTGCTCGCTTCAGAACCGCATTTAGCACTTTTTGCAGATGAAGATGGCTTTGCCATTTATCGTCAGATTATTGAGAATGCTAGTGAGCATTTGACCGAAAACGGAAAACTTTATTTTGAAATTGGTTATAAACAAGGAGAAGGTTTGCGTGCTTTGTTGAGCAAGCATTTTCCTGCTAAACACGTTCGTGTCATCAAAGATATGTTCGGTAAAGATAGAATGGTCGTGATGGATAATGACTGATTTAGAAACAATTTTGCAAAATGGTGGAGCGGTGATTTTACCGACAGAAACCGTTTATGGGCTTTTTGCCCAAGCGATGAATGAGAATGCCGTTGAGCATGTTTACCAACTCAAACGTCGTCCTAAAGACAAGGCGATGAATCTCAATGTAGCTGATTTTGAGACAATTTTAGCTTTTTCAAAACAGCAACCAAGTTATCTCAAAAAGCTTTATGATGCTTTTTTACCTGGTCCATTAACCATTATTTTACAAGCTAATGACCGCGTGCCAGCTTGGATCAATTCTGGCTTATCAACAATTGGTTTTAGAATTCCCAATCACCCACAAACCTTGAAATTGATTAAGAAAGCTGGCCCCTTAATTGGTCCGTCAGCTAACATTTCTGGACAAGAAAGTGGGAAAGTTTTCAAGGAAATTCAAAAACAGTTCGGTGGTACTGTGACTGGTTTTGCTGACGACGCTGCCTTAACAGGGGTTGACTCGACAATTTTGGATTTATCTGGAAAAACTGCTCGTATTTTACGTCAAGGTGCGATTACCCAAAACGACTTATTAGCAGTTGTGCCTGACTTAACATTTACGAAAGAGTGATTTTTGGGAAATTCTTCTCATACTGTTTCGGCTTTTACATCATCTTGGAGCTACTAAGCTTTTAAGTAATGTGATATGGTCTTATCAAAAAGGAGATAAGGATATGATTTTTGACAAGGAAAACTACGAAGCATTTGACAAAGAACTCTGGGAAGCAGTGCATGCTGAAGAAGTTCGTCAACAAAATAACATAGAACTCATTGCCTCTGAAAATGTTGTTTCAAAAGCTGTCATGGCAGCTCAAGGCACATTGTTAACCAATAAATACGCTGAAGGCTACCCTGGCAAACGTTATTATGGCGGAACAGATTGTGTGGATATCGTTGAGAATTTGGCGATTGACCGTGCAAAAGAATTGTTCGGAGCTAAATTTGCGAATGTCCAACCTCACTCAGGAAGTCAAGCGAATGCCGCAGCTTATATGGCTTTGATTCAACCTGGCGATACAGTCCTTGGAATGGATTTGGCTGCTGGCGGACATTTGACACACGGTGCTCCTGTTAGTTTTTCAGGGAAAACATATCACTTTATTTCTTACACGGTTGACCCTGTGACAGAACGCATTGATTATGATAAATTAGCCGAGCTAGCAGAAGAAGTGAAACCAAAATTGATTGTTGCGGGAGCATCAGCTTACTCACGTATTATTGATTTTCAACGTTTTCGTGCCATAGCAGATAGTGTCGGTGCTTATCTTATGGTGGATATGGCGCACATTGCAGGTCTTGTGGCGTCAGGTCATCATCCAAGCCCAGTTCCTTATGCGCATATCACAACCACAACGACACATAAGACGCTTCGCGGTCCTCGTGGTGGATTGATTTTGACAAATGACGAAGCTCTCGCTAAAAAAATCAATTCTGCTGTTTTCCCTGGATTGCAAGGTGGACCATTGATGCATGTCATTGCAGGTAAAGCTGTCGCGCTCAAAGAAGCCTTGGACCCTGCTTTCAAAGAATATGGCGAAAATGTGATTAAAAATGCTGCCGCTATGGCTGATGTCTTTAATCAACACCCAAATTTCCGTGTGATTTCAGGCGGCACAGACAATCATGTCTTTCTTGTTGACGTGACAAAAGTCGTTGAAAATGGGAAAGTGGCGCAAAATGTCCTTGAGTCTGTTAACATCACGCTCAATAAAAATTCAATTCCATTTGAAACCTTATCACCGTTTAAAACATCAGGTATTCGTATCGGTTCACCAGCCATTACGAGCCGTGGCATGGGTGAAAAAGAATCGCGTGCTATTGCTGAATTGATTGTTAAGGCACTTGAAAATTATCAAAACGAAACTATTTTAGAGGAGGTTCGTCGCGAGGTTAAAGCATTGACAGATGCCTTCCCGCTTTATTAACGAACAGTTGAATACTATTTGGGTATTCAACCACAAAACTAACCATGATTGATTTATATATTAAACGCATTGTTATTCATCAATTTACACCCAACGATACTGAGCTGATTTTGTCAGACCAATTGTTGACAATCACGCCACGTATTGATGAGTATTTTCGTAAAAAACTAAGCAAAGTTTTCTCAGATGAAGCTAAACGTGGAATGTTTGCAGAAGATAATGTCTTTCTTAGCTATTTAAGTGATGATTTGATGGAGTCATCTGTTAAGATTGCCCAACTTTGGAAAGAAGAATTTGTCATCTCGGAAAATCAAAAAACAAATGATTTGGTTTTTATCCAATTTGACAAAGACGGTGTTGAACATTTTGCCTTTCTTCGTATTGCTTTGAAGGAAAATTTCACCCATATTTCTAGTGATAGTGAAAGTCCGATTAAGGTGACACAAAATAATCTGCCATCAGCTGCGCAAACACCAGATGAAGCTTTGGTGATTAATCGCTCTAACCATCATTATTATTTGATTGAGAAGCGTATCAAGCATAATGGTAGCTTTGCTAATTATTTTTCAGAAAATCTCTTGCAAGTCCAACCAGAGCAATCGGTGAAAAAATCGATAAAAATGGTTGAACAAACAGCGCAGAAAATTGCTGAAAATTTCCAACAAGATGATTTTGCTTTCCAATCCAAAATGAAAGCTGCTATCCATAAAAATCTGGAAGAAGAGCAAGAATTATCACCAGAAAAATTGGCAGACCAACTTTTTGATAGTAATTTGACTGCTCGTTTAACTTTTGTTGATGAGTTAAAAGAAAGTATTCCAGAACCAATTCAGGTAGCAGATATTGACCATTCACGTCAGACGAAAAAATTGGAAAATCAGAAGTTATCCCTATCCAATGGTATTCAACTGATTGTACCTAATAATGTCTATGACGACGCTGAATCGGTAGAATTTATCCAAAATCCAAATGGAACCTATTCTATCTTGATTAAAAATATAGAGGATATTCAAAATAAATAATGTTTAAGTTCTTAAGACGCCTAATCATACTGGGCTTTGTCATTTTTTGTGGTTACCAAACGTATGTGGTTCACAAAAACGTGCAAAATGTTTTACAGTATAAAGATATGGTCAAGGAGATTTTAGACGACAACGATACCACCGCCAATGTTGATTTGGTCTTGGCAATGATTTACACGGAGACCAAAGGTGATGACGGTGACGTTATGCAATCAAGCGAAAGTTCAGACGGTGTTGCTAATTCCATTACGGATAGCCAGACCAGTATTCGTCAAGGCGTGACGGTACTTTCAGAAAATCTTACCTTGGCAGATGAAGCAGGAGTAGATGTTTGGACAGCTGTGCAAGCTTACAATTTCGGAACTGCTTATATTGATTACGTGGCAAAAAATGGTGGCGAAAATACGATTGCTTTGGCAACGGCTTATTCTCGTGATGTTGTCGCTCCAAGTCTTGGAAATACAACGGGAGAAACTTATTTTTACTATCATCCCCTTGCCCTTATCTCAGGCGGAAAATTATATAAAAATGGTGGGAATATTTACTATTCTCGCGAAGTTCACTTTAATCTGTATTTGATTGAATTGATGAGTTTATTTTAAAATGACATGAGAGCCAATGCTCTATTAGAAAAGAGAAGAATGAAAGAATTAGGTCATTATTTTAAAGGGTACCTCAAGGAGACAATCTTGGGTCCCCTTTTCAAATTGTTTGAAGCATCTTTCGAGCTTCTAGTTCCGATTATTATTGCTAGAATTGTTGATACCATTATCCCTCATCATGATAAAAATCACCTTTATATGATGATAGGGCTGTTATTTTTACTGGCAATTGTTGGGGTGCTTGTGGCTATTACGGCACAATATTTTTCTTCCAAGGCTGCCGTTGGTTACACACGTCAGTTGACAAAGGATTTATTTAAAAAAATCATGGGCTTGAGTAAAGAGGACCGTGACCAGCTGACAACATCTAGTTTAGTAACACGTTTGACAAGCGATACTTACCAAATTCAAACGGGTATCAACCAATTTTTACGTCTGTTTTTACGAGCACCGATTATTGTTTTTGGTGCGATTATTATGGCATTTACCATTAGTCCTAAAATGACGATTGACTTCTTGTTAATGGTGGTGATTTTGTTTGCGATTGTCTTTACCATGTCGCACTTGCTCAATCCGATTTACGCAAAGATTCGTCAGGCTACCGATAGAATTGTCAATATGACACGCCAGCAATTAGAAGGTGTGCGTGTGATTCGTGCATTTGGTCAGGTTGTAGCAGAAGAACAAGAATTTGCGGCAGCCAACCAAGATTATACTGACTTGCAAATTAAAGCTGGTCACCTATCAAGTCTCGTAACGCCGTTGACTTATCTGGTGGTTAATGGCACATTGATTTTGGTGATTTGGCAAGGAAATCTTGAAATCGGTCGTGGGCTTTTGTCACAAGGAATGTTGATTGCTTTGGTGAATTACCTCTTGCAAATTTTGACGGAATTGCTCAAGATGACCATGCTTGTCACATCATTGAACCAATCTTTTATCAGCGCTAAACGTATCACAGAAGTATTTGAAAAGGATTCTGAAGATTTGGCAACTGAGCTGGTACAAAGTGAGTCAGCATTTGCTTTGGCGGTCAAAGACATGACGTTCACCTATCCAACCGCTGCCGAGCCGTCGCTGTCACATATTGATTTTAGTGTGAACGCTGGTGACTTTTTAGGTGTGATTGGTGGAACAGGCTCTGGGAAATCAACTTTAGTCGAACTTCTCACTCATCTCTACACACCGCAAGAGGGAAGCTTAGCTATTTTTCAAAATCAGCACTCTCCTAAAACACTTGGGGAATGGCGTTCTTGGGTCAATGTGGTGCCACAAAAGGCAGAGTTATTTCAAGGAACAATTCGTTCAAATTTGACCTTGGGAATTCGTGATGAAGTGAGTGATAATGAGCTCTGGAGAGCTTTGGATATTGCTCAAGCTAGTGATTTTGTGTCAGAAAAAGAGGGACAATTGGATGCCAAGGTTGAGGCATTTGGGCGTAATTTCTCTGGCGGACAACGTCAACGTTTGACAATTGCGCGTGCGCTTGTTAGAAAAGCGCCGTTCTTAATCTTAGACGATTCGACATCAGCGCTTGATTATTTAACAGAAGCGAAGTTGCTATCAGCCATTCATGAGGAATTAAAAGAAGTGACTCTTGTCTTGATTTCACAACGCACTAATAGCTTGAAAGTAGCTGATAAGATTTTGCTGCTAGATAAAGGACATCAACTTGGTTTTGCCAGCCATGATGAGTTACTCAAGCAAAATGATGTTTACCGCGCTATTCATTACTCACAACACCAAGAAGAAAAGGAGGCGTAAGATGAAGGCAAAAAATCAAAATCATACTAGCCGCCGTTTGTTCAAAGATCTTTTATCACAAAAAGGACTTGTTCTTGGTGCCACACTTGGAACGATTGCGCAAGTCGCTCTGACCGTTTATTTGCCTATTTTGATTGGGAATGCGGTGGACGTTGTTTTATCTCCGAAATCAATTAGTTTAATTGTGCCAATTGTAGCGAAAATGATTGTTGTTGTCGCTTTGAATACCTTGATGCAATGGGTGAATCCATTGATTTATAACCGTCTAACGTTTGGTTATATTTACACATTGCGTCAAAAAGTCATGGAAAAATTAAACCAGATGCCGATTTCTTATCTTGACAAGAAAAGTTCAGGTGATTTGGTTAGTCGTGTGACAACTGATGCCGAACAATTGAGCAATGGTCTGTTAATGGTGTTCAATCAATTTTTCATTGGTATTCTAACGATTATCATTACCATTGTGACAATGGCTGATATTGATTTGTTAATGCTTGGTTTGGTGCTAATTTTAACACCATTATCACTTTTCTTAGCACGTTTTATCGCTCAAAAGAGTTATCATCTTTATCAAAATCAAACAAAATCACGCGGGCAACAAACGCAGTATATTGAAGAAATGATTCGTCAAGAAAGTTTACTCCACACCTTCAATGCGCAAGATATGGCTATTGACACTTTCACGACGATTAATGATACTTATGCTGATTACTCACAAGGAGCTATTTTCTATTCTTCAACGGTTAATCCGTCAACGCGTTTCATTAATAGCTTGATTTATGCTCTTTTGGCAGGAGTAGGGGCACTTCGGATTATGTCAGGTGCTTCTACAGTTGGGCAATTGACAACTTTCTTGAATTATGTCAATCAATACACCAAGCCATTTAATGATATTTCATCCGTTTTGTCAGAATTGCAGAGCGCCATTGCCTGTGCAGAACGTCTCTACGCTATTTTAGACGAAGAAAATGAGCCTCTTCCAGTAAAAGCTCATCTTAATGCAGATAGTATCCAAGGACAAATTGAATTCAAAGATGTGTCGTTTGGCTATACTAGCCAAAATACCTTGATTAACCACCTTAATTTATCAATCCCAGCGGCTTCAAAAGTGGCTATCGTTGGACCAACGGGTGCAGGAAAATCAACTTTAATCAATCTTTTAATGCGTTTTTATGAAGTCAATAGCGGAGCTATTTATTTGGATGGCGTTTCTATGGCAGATTATTCTGTGTCAGAATTGCGCCAACAAATCGGTATGGTATTGCAAGAAACGTGGCTGAAAGTTGGAACGATTCACGATAATATTGCATATGGAAATCCTGATGCTACACGAGAAGAAGTCGTTGCTGCCGCAAAAGCAGCCAATGCTGATTTCTTTATTCGTCAGTTACCAAATGGTTACGATACTTATCTGGCTGATGCAGGAGCATCATTGTCGCAAGGACAACGTCAGCTGTTAACGATTGCTCGAATTTTTGTCAAACTACCAAAAATCTTAATTCTCGATGAAGCAACCTCATCTATCGATACTCGGACAGAAGTATTGATCCAAGAAGCTTTTGAAAAATTAATGCAAGGAAGGACAAGTTTTATCATTGCACACCGCTTGTCAACCATTCAATCAGCTGATTTTATTTTAGTCATGGTAGATGGTGACATTATTGAACATGGTACGCATGACGATTTAATGGCAAAACAAGGCGTTTATTACCAAATGCAAACAGCCCAAGCAGGGTAGAAAAGATGTGAAAGTTGCCATCGTCATTTACGTAAATATAATTATGTAAATAGATGTAAGAATTTTTCGATTCTCAGTTTAAATTAGAAAAGAAATTCCCTTAGAAATCGCTATTCTAAGGGAGTTTTTTTGTATTCATTAGTGATTTGGCACCCATGCGCTGACAGATTTTTCATTAACAGGAAAAACGCCATAACCTTGCACATCAATGGTGACCTCGGTCTGATTATTTTCTAAGGCGTCTGTAAAAATGTGTTTGGCCCATTTCTCGCCAACAAATAAGCGTTTTGAAGCAGCGTTAGCATTACTGATGAGTATAGCTAGTGCTGTGGGGTGTTCATCATCCCCAAGACAAGTCCACGCAATGCAATTTGGGTCATCAAAGTAATCTTCTTCCTGTCCATAGACAGCTGTTTGACGAAGTTGCAACAATTGGTCAATCTCTTTTTTGAAATTTTCTTGTGCAAATTCGCCAGAAATACCGTAGTAATCACCATAGAAAATGCAAGGCAATCCAGTCTGACGAAGTAGAATCAAAGCGTAAGCAGCAGGCTTAAACCATTCTGCAATGGTTGATTCCAAAGCTTGCCCACGTTGTGTGTCATGGTTATCGACAAAAGTAACGGCAGAATCTGGGTGATTCTTGACCAAGGTTTGGTCAAAAATTGTCCGCAAATCATAAGTTTCCATTTCTTGGCTAGCTTCAAAGAGATTTTGATGAAGGCGGACATCTACCAAATCAAAACGATAATCGGTATTTTCCAAGTAATCGTTGTTAGACTGTTCATCACCATTCCAAAATTCACCAAAGACGTAGAAATCGTCGCCGTATTTTAATTTCATATCACGGATAAAATTGCCCATGAAGAAAGAATCAATGTGTTTGATAGCGTCTAATCGAAAACCAGCGATACCAGTTGTTTGAACAAACCAATCTGCCCAATCGTAAATGTTTTTAATGACTTCAGGGTGTTTGAAATCCAAATCAGCATACATCAGATAGTCATAATTCCCATTTTCACCGTCAACTAAATCTTGATTTGCCCAACCTTTATTGTCGCCTTGAATTTGAAAAATTCCAGTTTTTCCAGTTTTGACATCATAATCTGTTCCTGTAAAATGATACCAGTGCCACTCAAAATCATTATAGGTTTTATGCCGACCTGCAAAGGTAAAATTTGTCCAACCTTCGATTTCAAAAGGCTCACTAAGAACCTCTGTGCGGTCCTCTGGCGATACTTCGACAACAGTAAAGGTTTCGGTGTGGTCAGCTGCTGCCTTGTGATTCAAAATCACATCCGCTAAGGGCTCAATACCATTTTCTTTTAAGCTAGCAATGGCAGCAAGATAATCGGCTTTAGTTCCATATTTGGTTCGAATCGTTCCTTTTTGGTCAAATTCTCCGAGGTCGAAAAGGTCATAAACACCATAGCCAACATCGCCAGCGTGTGTAGCCTTAAAAGCAGGAGGTAACCAGATTTTAGAAATGCCTTTTTGAGCTAGTTCGGGAGCATTAGCTGCTAATCGTTGCCAATGTTTCCCGTCATTTGGTAAATACCATTCAAAATATTGCATCAAAGTTTCGTTTGTCATAATAAAGCTCCTAGGAGAAAGACTTTTTTCTTTCATTTTACCAAAAAGATAAAATAACGCAAGCGTTTGCGTAATAAAAAATATCTCTACCTATCAAAACAAGCAAAGAATTCTGGTATAATATTTTCTAAAATGATGTAAAGAGGAGTTTAGGAATGATGAAAAATCCATGGGAAACAATTAAGCTAGATGATTATGAAAATCACATGAAGCTGGCTTCTGTCAGTCAATTACAAGCAATGAATCAGATGATGAAAGGGCAACTTGATTATCCTGTATCTAGTGTGATGATTCTTGGAGTTGCTGGTGGAAATGGACTTGAACATATTCAAAAAACAAGGTTCAAGAAAGTCTATGGCATTGACGTTAATCAGCATTATTTGGACCAAACAGCGGAACGATATGTTGATTTGGCAGACATTTTGGATTGCAGACGTGTTGATTTAACAGCTGACCTGGCAAATCTTCCTCGATCGGAATTAGTAATTGCTAATTTATTGATTGAATATATTGGTTATTCATCTTTTCAAAAGATAATCCAAAAAGTTGCTCCAAAATACGTGTCTTGTATTATTCAGCAGAATCCTCAAAAGGATGTTTGGGTGTCTGATTCACCTTACTTGCATTCATTTGATTGTCTAGACAGCGTTCATCATCAGATTGAAACCAGCAAATTAACGGAAATAATGTCCAATATTGGTTACATAAAGATAAAAACATCACGTTATCGATTACCAGATAAAAAAGTCTTGATTCAATTAGACTTTGAGAGAAACTAAAAAATCTGAGAAACAGATCTCAAATTTTTTGAGTCTAAAGAAAATGTAGTGCCCATTCACCACCGTAAATGAGAATTAACACGTGTCCGATAATGGAAATTGGTTTACAGAGGATAATGATTTTTGAAAAAGTTTTGAAGGACATATTGCTAAGCGCGGCTAACATCACAAGTAAATCAGCAGGTGCAAAGGGTGATATCATACATAAAATAAAAATGATAGTAAAGGATTTATGGGTGGCAACAAGTTTTTCATATTTTTTGAAGGTTTCCTCTTTGACAAAAAGCAGGCAAAATCGTTTCCCATACCAACGTGTCAGTAAAAATAAAATAGTAGAACCAAGGATAATACCAATGCAACTCGTTAAAATGCCAACAACTGGATGAAAAGTCATGACAGCTAAAACCATAGTCAAGCTAATAGGGACGATTGGCACAACAACCTGCATCATTTGTAAAAGAGTGAAGAAAAGTGCCCCTAAAAATTTATCTTGCCCCACAAGCGTTTGTAATTTGGCTTGATTAGTTAGATAGCCATGCTGATAAAGCCAAATCATAAAGAGACAAGAAGCGATAAAAACAACAGCTGAAATGATATGAATCAAACGCTGCACAAGTTTGTAATTGTTAAACAGAAATCTCATCTCCAATCTTACTTAATGATATTTATTGTAAAACTTTTTACTAACATCAGTCAACTTTTTAAAATTCATTTATCACTTTTAAAAAAATAGGTCTTAAGACGGATGTATCCTATCCTAGAAAGTCATATAATATAATCATCCTAAAAACTTTTCATATAACTCCTAAGCAAGTGGTTTTCCAGCCGCTTGCTTTTTTTTATCCTTCCCTTTGTAAGGACAAAGTATATCTCCTTTGGTAAGCCTCATGCCCTTGCTAAATCCAGTGATAGATGGTTGAAATGGGATCATTGCCCCTTGTGTCTCACCATCATTTTAGGAGAGTGTTTCTATTTAATGTATTAAACAAAATCTTTTCCTTAATTTTATTAGTTAGGAAGGGTTATTTAACCAAGCACTTACGGTTGCTTTCATATGGATAATTGCATTTTAAAATTTTTGTTGATTTTTAAACAAAAAAAACAAAAAAATAAACAAGAAAGGGTTTACAAACAAAAAAGGTTGTGCTATAATAAACCCATAATTAAATAAAGTAAGCGTTACTAAGCGAGATTAGGCGTGATCATAAATGAATTTGGAAAGACAATCATTGGATTTGTATTCCTTAATTTGTATTATGATTACGCCTTTTTGCTTTAACTAATCAGGAGGGATTATGTACCAAATAATATCTTCTATGAATAACAATGTTACTCTAGCACAAGATGTGAATGGAGAAGAAGTTGTTTTGATTGGAAGTGGTATTGGATTTAACAAGAATAAAGGTGATACCATCAATGAAGAAAAGATTGAAAAAATTTTTCATCTTCGGACAGAGGAATCAAAAGAGAACTTTATTTCTTTATTAAAAAATATACCACTAGACTTCATCACGGTTACCTATGATGTTGTAGATTATCTGTCCAAGAAATATCACTATCCTGTACAGGAGTATATTTATGTGACATTGACAGATCATATTTATTGCTCATATCAAGCCCTTGTGGCTGGAAAGTATAAGCCCAGTAGTCTTCCAGATGTTTCTTCAAAATATCCTATTCCCTATCAAATAGGGCAAGAAGCACTTGATATTTATCGTAAGAACCTACTAGAGTCGCTTCCTAATGAAGAAGTTAGCAGGATTGCTTATCACTTTATGAATGCTGAAGGAGTGATGATATTACAAAAAGAGAAGAATTTAGAAGTAAGGAAAAATATTTTACATTTAATTGATGGTGTTCTGGAAAAGAACAATATCAAACGGACAAGTGAAAACAGTAATTTTTATGATCGTTTTATGATTCATTTGAATTATTTTTTAGATTCTTTAGATCGAAGTGAAAACGAAAATAAATCATTGATGGAGATAGAGAAGCAAGTAAGATTAACTTACCCTTTAGCCTATCGAATTGGTAGTGATATTTATGATATTGTCACCCGAGAAGTAGGGGTAGAAAGTTATAAGTGTGAGAAAGTGTTTTTAGTTTTACACATACAACGACTATTATAATAATGATTAAGGAGAATTTTATCATGAATAGAGAAGAAGTAACATTACTTGGTTTTGAAATTGTAGCCTATGCTGGTGATGCCAGGACAAAGTTGTTAGAAGCTTTGAAGGCAGCAGAGAGGGGAGAATTTGATAGGGCAGACGGGTTCGTAAAAGAAGCAGAGAATTGTATTATTGAGGCGCATAAATCACAAACAAATTTATTGACTAAAGAAGCATCAGGTGAAGATATTGCTTATAGTGTAACAATGATGCACGGGCAGGATCACTTGATGACAACCTTGTTACTAAAAGACTTAATGCAATATCTTATTGAGTTATATAAAAGAGGAGTAAAATATGAATAAGCTAATTGAGTTTATTGAAAAAGGCAAGCCTTTTTTTGAAAAGTTATCACGTAATATTTATTTAAGGGCCATTCGAGATGGTTTCATTGCTGGAATGCCTGTTATCTTACTTTCTAGTATTTTTATCTTAATTGCCTATGTGCCAAATGCTTTTGGTTTTTATTGGCCTTCGGGCGTTGAGACTCTCTTGATGAAACCATATAATTATTCAATGGGACTCTTAGCAATGTTGGTTGCTGGAACTACGGCTAAATCATTGACTGATTCTGTTAATCGTGACATGGCAGCAACAAACCAAATTAATTACATGTCAACATTACTGGCTTCCATTGTAAGTCTATTGATTTTGGCAGCAGATCCTACAGCAGATGGTTTTGCAACTGGATTTTTAGGAACTAAAGGACTTCTGACAGCCTTTTTAGCAGCTTTTGTTACTGTGACTATCTATAAGGTTTGTGTGAAAAATAACGTTACCATTCGTATGCCTGATGAAGTACCACCTAACATTTCACAAGTTTTTAAAGATGTTATTCCATTTACTTTATCAGTAGTTTTTCTTTATGCTTTGGATATTTTAGCGCGTCATTTTGTAGGAACAGGTGTGGCAGAAGCGATAGGTCAGTTTTTTGCACCACTTTTTTCTGCAGCAGATGGTTATGTTGGTATTACTTTTATATTTGGTGCCTATGCTTTCTTCTGGTTTGTTGGTATTCATGGCCCATCAATTGTTGAACCAGCTATTGCGGCTATTACCTACGCTAATATTGATACGAATTTAGCTCTTATGAAAGCTGGGGAACACGCTGATAAAGTTTTAACTTCAGGAACACAAATGTTTATCGTTACGATGGGGGGAACAGGAGCAACTCTTGTCGTTCCATTCATGTTCATGTGGCTATGTCAATCAAAACGTAATAAGGCTATTGGACGTGCTTCAGTCGTGCCAACTTTCTTTGGGGTAAATGAGCCAATTTTATTCGGAGCTCCAATTGTTTTGAACCCTGTCTTCTTTGTGCCATTTATTTTAGCACCCATTGTTAACGTTTGGATTTTCAAATTCTTTGTTGATACACTTGGTATGAATAGTTTCACGACTAACTTACCATGGACTACTCCTGGACCTTTGGGAATCGTTCTTGGTACTAATTTTCAACTTCTTTCATTTATTTTGGCGGCTCTCCTGATTGTGATTGATGTTATAATCTATTATCCATTTGTCAAAGTTTATGACCAACAGATTCTAGAAGAAGAACGTACAGGGAAGTCTAATGATTCTCTAAAAGAAAAGGTAGTCGCAAACTTTAATACTTCTAAAGCAGATGCTATCCTTGAAAAAGCAGGAGTGGGCAGTGAAGAAACACCTGTTCACAACAATATTGTCAAAGAAACCAACGTGCTTGTCCTTTGCGCAGGTGGTGGGACTAGTGGACTTTTAGCAAATGCTCTTAATAAGGCAGCTGCTGAATATGGCGTACCTGTTAAAGCAGCCGCAGGTGGATATGGTGCTCATCGTGAAATATTACCAGAGTTTGATTTAGTTATTCTTGCACCACAGGTGGCATCTAACTATGAAGATATGAAAGTGGAGACTGATAATCTTGGGATTAGGCTTGCTAAAACTGAAGGTGCTCAGTATATTAAATTAACCCGTGATGGACAAGCCGCTTTAGCCTTTGTGCAAGAACAGTTTAACTAATTAGTTAGCAATATTTGAGATGAATGATAGTTCACCTCCTTTGACTATTATTCATCTCAAATGCTATTGATATCGAAAGGAAAGAATATGACAAAAACATTACCTAAAGATTTTATTTTTGGTGGTGCTACAGCTGCTTATCAGGCTGAAGGTGCGACTCATGTAGATGGAAAAGGTCCTGTTGCCTGGGACCAATATCTGAAAGATAATTACTGGTATACAGCTGATCCAGCTAGTGATTTCTATCATCAGTATCCTGTGGATTTGGAATTGGCAGAGCAGTTTGGTGTGAATGGCATTCGTATTTCAATTGCCTGGTCACGAATTTTTCCTAAAGGCTACGGTGAAGTTAATTCTAAAGGTGTGGCTTTTTACCATAAACTTTTTGAAGAGTGCCATAAGCACCATGTGGAACCTTTTGTAACACTTCATCATTTTGATACGCCCTTAGCTTTACACTCTAATGGTGATTTTCTTAATCGTGAAAATATAGATCATTATGTTAATTATGCTGATTTTTGTTTTGAAGAATTCTCTGAGGTTAATTACTGGACGACGTTTAATGAAATTGGTCCAATCGGAGATGGTCAGTACTTAGTGGGGAAATTTCCTCCAGGCATCCAGTATAATTTGGCAAAAGTTTTTCAGTCTCATCATAATATGATGGTTGCTCATGCACGTGTTGTTAAATTATATAAGGATAAAGGGTACTCAGGAGAAATTGGTGTTGTTCATGCTTTGCCAACTAAATACTCGTATAACCCAGAAAATCCTGAAGATGTCCGTGCCGCCGAGTTAGAAGATATACTCCATAATAAATTTATTTTGGATGCAACTTATTTAGGTGGCTACTCTGAGGAAACGATGAAGGGTGTTAATTACATTCTAAAAGTAAATGGTGGAGAATTAGATCTCCGTGAAGAAGATTTTGCCGAACTTGAAGCAGCAAAGGACTTAAATGATTTTTTAGGGATTAATTATTATATGAGTGACTGGATGCGAGCTTGTGATGGTGACACTGAAATCATTCATAATGGAAAAGGTGAGAAAGGAAGTTCTAAGTATCAGATTAAAGGGATTGGTCGTAGAGAAGCTCCGGTAAATGTTCCTAAGACAGATTGGGACTGGATTATTTATCCACAAGGATTATATGATCAGATCATGCGCGTGAAAAAAGCTTATCCAAACTATAAGAAGATTTACATCACAGAAAATGGTTTAGGGTATAAAGATGAATTTGTAGACAATACCGTTTACGATGATGCTCGCATTGATTATGTAAAAAAACATTTAGAAGTTATTTCAGATGCAATTGAAGCAGGTGCAAATGTTAAAGGATACTTTATCTGGTCATTGATGGATGTATTTTCTTGGTCTAATGGATATGAGAAACGTTATGGTCTATTCTATGTTGATTTTGAGACACAAAAGCGTTATCCAAAGAAAAGTGCTTACTGGTATAAACACCTTACTGAAACAAGAGTTATCCAATGATAATAGTTATTTTCTTATTATCCTATTGAAAAATTATGATTGTATGCTAAAAGATATTGAAAATCTACTGCTAAATGCATGAAATTATGCTACAATTAAAAAGAATACTGTCAGCTTAGGGCTGACTTTAATAGAAAGGGTAATAATGACTGACAATTCTAGTTTGAATGATGTTCAAAAAATCATTGTTCTTGATTATGGTAGCCAGTACAACCAATTGATTGCACGTCGTATCCGTGAATTTGGTGTGTTCTCAGAATTGAGAAGCCACAAAATCACAGCAGAAGAAGTGCGTGCGATTAACCCAATTGGTATCGTACTTTCAGGTGGTCCAAATTCAGTTTATGCTGACAATGCCTTTGGTATTGATGAAGAAATTTTTGAATTGGGTATTCCAATTCTTGGTATCTGCTATGGTATGCAATTGTTGACTGACAGACTTGGTGGTAAAGTTGTTCCAGCAGGTCAAACTGGTAACAGCGAATACGGTCAATCAACACTTCGCTTAAAAGCAAATTCAAAATTGTTTGCTGACACACCAGATGAACAAACCGTTTTAATGAGCCACGGTGATGCAGTTACCGAAATTCCAGCAGGTTTCCACCTCGTTGGTGATTCTGCTGATTGCCCTTACGCAGCCATTGAAAATACTGAGAAAAACATTTATGGTATCCAATTCCACCCAGAGGTTCGTCACTCAGTATATGGTAATGATATTTTACGTAACTTTGCTTTCAAGATTTGTGGAGCTAAAGGTGATTGGTCAATGGATAATTTCATTGATTTGCAAATTTCTGAAATTCGCAAAAAAGTTGGAGACCGTAAAGTTCTTTTAGGACTTTCAGGTGGTGTTGATTCATCAGTTGTTGGTGTTCTTCTTCAACGTGCTATCGGTGACCAATTGACATGTATCTTCGTTGACCATGGTCTTCTTCGTAAAGGAGAAGGGGACCAAGTTATGAATATGCTTGGTGGTAAATTCGGATTGAACATCATTCGTGTTGATGCTTCAAAACGTTTCTTAGACCTTCTTGCTGGTGTTGATGACCCAGAGAAAAAACGTAAAATCATTGGTAATGAATTTGTCAGTGTATTTGATGACGAAGCAAGCAAACTTAAAGGTGTTGACTTCTTAGCACAAGGTACTCTTTACACAGACGTTATCGAGTCTGGTACAGATACTGCTCAAACAATCAAATCACACCACAACGTTGGTGGTCTCCCAGAAGATATGCAATTTGAATTGATTGAGCCACTTAACACACTTTTCAAAGATGAAGTTCGTGCGCTTGGTACAGCTCTTGGTATGCCAGATGAAATCGTTTGGCGCCAACCATTCCCAGGACCAGGACTTGCTATCCGTGTTATGGGTGAAATCACAGCTGAACGTCTTGAAACTGTTCGTGAATCTGACGCTATCCTTCGTGAAGAAATTGCTAAAGCAGGTCTTGACCGCGACATCTGGCAATATTTCACTGTTAATACAGGTGTTCGTTCAGTTGGTGTTATGGGTGACGGACGTACTTACGATTACACAATCGCAATCCGCGCTATCACATCAATCGACGGAATGACAGCAGACTTTGCACGTATCCCATGGGATGTGCTTCAAAAAATCTCAGTCCGTATCGTAAACGAAGTTGACCATGTCAACCGCATCGTCTATGACATCACAAGTAAACCACCAGCAACAGTAGAGTGGGAGTAGTACTAGATTTTTAGCGACGAAGTCGCAATAAAAATCTTTAGTACTACCCCTGCGATAGCTGTCTCAGAACAAGGAGCAAAAAGCGACGCAGTGATGAGTTAACAGCGAACCGCTGGGAGTTTAAACGATACAACCACTTAGAACAAGATAGTCTAAGTGGTTTTTTTTATGTTTGACACAACGATTGATAAGCGAAGCGTCATCAGAGTTGATGTCAACCCCTCTGCATGTGAAAGTTGAACTTGCAATTGAAGTGAATCAAGGTTAACTTGATTCGATGGAGTAGAAAGCTGACCAGATTTGGTTAGCTTTTAGTTGTCATTTTTAGTTGTCTAATTTAGAGCGTGGTTTTCAATATATTGTATTTTCACTTTACAATGCAATTGATTGCTGTATAATTAAGGATAAAAAGACTTTGTGGAGGAATATATGAGCGAGTGGAATGCGGTATTATATGATAATAAACATGATTTTGTGGCTGAATATGGGAAAGGACTTTTAGAGTTTGTACCTAAGAATAAAAATCAACATATTTTAGATTTAGGGTGTGGAACGGGAACGCTTACCTCACAATTGGCAGATCTTGCGGATACAACGATTGGTCTTGATAGCTCTGAAAGTATGATAGAAAAGGCACGAGAGCACTACACCGACATACAGTTTGTGGTTGGTGACGCCCTTACTTTGCCGTTTGAAAAGCAATTTGATGTTGTTTTTTCAAATGCCGTTTTTCACTGGATAGCTGACCACAATACTTTGTTAAAACAGATTCATAAAGTCTTGAAACCAAATGGTTTATTGATATGTGAATTCGGAGCAAATGGTAATATTGCAACAATCGAGAATACATTTATGGCAGCTTGCCGAGATTTTGGGTATGATTACAAACCTAAGTTCAATTTTCCAACAAGTCAAGAGTTTGCAGATTTATTGGAAAAGAATAAGTTTGTGATTGAGAAAATATATGATTACGACCGACCAACGCCGTTAAAAGACAAGGAGAAAGGATTAGCCAATTGGATGCGACAATTTTTTGCATCAGATTTGGAACGAATACCTGAAAAAGCTCAGAATGAAATCATTGAAGAAGTCGATAAATTAACAAAAGAATCGCTTTGGAATGGCAAAGAATGGGTTGCTGACTATCGTAGATTGAGAGCTATCGCACATCTGTAACTTCTAATTTTTCAAAAAGCTGTTGTGATAGAAGCAGCAGCGAAAGATTTAACACCACTTAGAATTTTTCTAGGTGGTTTTTGTTTCTGGCTAACACCAACTTAACACCCAAAATCACTTTTGGTTAGCTTTTTGACATTGTCTTTTTCTATTTATTGCAAAGTTACTAAAAAGTTTGATTTCATCAGTTATGCATTAATTTTTTATCATTTTTTGGTATAATAAGTTATACAAATCATACTTTTTTGTATTTAAAGAGGGTTAATATAATGACATCAGAAGATAAAAAATATGCATGGACGGCGACTGTTGGGGAAAAAGGTCAAATTGTTATTCCAAAGCAAGCAAGGGATGTTTTCGGGATAAAATCAGGTGACACGCTCTTGATTCTGGGGGATGAGCAAAAAGGACTTGCTATACCACCCAAAGGCGCTTTTGCAGAGCTTTTTGACATGATATATGATGAAGGTGGTGATGATAAGTGAAGAAGATTGCTTGTTTTTGCATACCTGCGCATGGTCATACCAATCCCATGCTGCCAGTTATAGCTGAATTAGTAAAGCGCGGAAATATTGTGCGCTTCTATTCGTTTGATGAATTTAGTGAAAAAATCAAAGCAACAGGGGCAACATTTATCTCAGTTGACAGATTTTTACCAGAACTTTCAGAGGGAGAAATGGAGCGTCTCAAAAGTATTTCGACGACTGAGATGACAATTCAAGCTATTCGTACAACTTGTGGTATGAATGATTTTCTTGATGAGCAATTCAAGGATTTCCAGCCTGATGTGGTCTATACAGACAGTGTTTGTTTCTGGGGGAAATTAGCTGCTTGGAAATATCATGTGCCAATGGTTGTATCGACAAGTACTTTCGCTTTCAACCAAATGTCTTCGCAATACATGAAATATAGTTTGTCAGAAATGACTGATATGATTTTCGGACTTCCCAAAATTTCTAAAGAATTAAAAACGCTAAAGCCATATGGTTACCATGTCAAAAATGCTTTAGCATTGGTGCAGAGTGATAACGAGACGGATAGTGTAGTTTACACGACCGAACGCTTTCAACCTTATGCTGAGAGCTTCTCGGACCACTATCTCTTTGCTGGTCCGAGTGTTTTTTCTAAAGCAAATCCTGCTAAAGATACCAAACGCCCTCTCATCTACATTGCTATGGGGACAATTATCAATGATAGACCTGACTTGTACGAAAAATGCATTAGCGCCTTGAAAAGTTTGACTGTTGATGTCGTTATTTCTTGTGGACGGATGTTTGACCAGTCATCTCTCGGAAAATTACCAGATAATATCAGCATTTATCCCTATGTTGACCAACTTGAACTATTGTCTAAGGCGAGTGTATTCATTACGCATTGCGGTATGAATAGTGTTTCAGAGAGTTTGTACATGGCAACACCAATGGTGCTCTATCCGCAGACAGGTGAACAGCAGGCAGTTGCACGTAGGGTGACAGAAATGGGTGCAGGAATATTGCTTACTGATGATGGTGTAGATGGCATACGGACAGCAGTTGAGGAAATTTTGCGTAATAAAAATTATGTAAAAGCAGCCGAAGCATGTAGTAGTGATTTTCGTTCATCCTCTGGAGTAGTTGGAGCAGCAGAATTTATTGAAAACGCTCCCCACACAAGTGATGACGTGGATATCCTTAAGGAGCTTAATGCTGCTAATGGTAAATTTCAAATATGCTATTGGCTGATAGTGTGCGTGGTCATGTTTCTTTTTGGAATGTTTGTTAGAGATTGGACAAAGGTCTGGATAATTGGTGTTTTAGCAGGTATATTAGCCTACCCTATTGGAAATGTTAGGCAGAAAAAATACTATGATAAGCTTATTGAGAGATATAACAAATAATGCACAAGTGTCATCCGCAAATTACAGAAAATGAAACCATCTAGAAATTCTTCTAGGTGGTTTTTGTTTGTTCAAAAATCTATTTTAAGGATATGATTGATTAAAAATTGTTTCTTAAACATCAATTTTGACTGATGTTATTTGTAAATTCAAACTAAAATTTTGCATTAATGCAAAATCGAGAGTTGATTATTAGAATTTTTGAAAATTTGCTGAAAATATTCATTTTTACTTTCAAAACATCCCAAAAAGAGGTAAGATAGTAAATGTGCATTTAAGGGAAAAGGAGGTTCTATGAAAGAAAATTTAGGAAAAAGCTTTAAAATGCTACGGGAATCAAAAGGATTATCACAAAAAGAAATAGCAGGCGACATCATTTCGATTGCCCAGTTATCTCGATTTGAACGCGGAATAAGCAGCATTAACGCCGAAACTCTCTATAACTGTTTGGAAAATATGAACGTTTCTGTTGAAGAATTTCAATGTGTTTGTCGTGATTTTTTACAAAATCAGAATGCCATTTTTCAAAACGACGTTGCCAAAGCTTTTCTTGAAAAAAACACCTTAAAATTACGAGAATACTTAGCGAAATACCAACGTTTGACGACTATTGCGCCAGAACAAAAATTTTACCGTTTGAACACAATCGTTATTAAATCGGTATTGTATCGGTGTGATGACTTTGACAAAGTTGCTAAAAAAGATATTCAATTTTTGGTAGATTACTTGTTTTCTGTGGATGAATGGGGGCGCTACGAACTATGGCTATTTACCTACAGCGCTTCCTTGATGCCTAGTAATTTAGTGGAAATTTTTGCCTGTGAAATGATTAATCGAACGCAGTTTTATCAAGAAATTCCTGAAAATCGCCGTCTCGTCAATCAAATGTTATTCAACGTTATTGTTGTTTGCATTGAGAAGAATCGGCTGTCGCTCGCTTTTAAATTACTGAATTATGCGGATAATTTAAAAAGGGAGGAAACGGATTTATTCACGCGCAATGCAGTCAAATATTGCCGTGGTTATTATCTCTGTAAAAAGGGCAATTTATCTGGGCTGACAATCATGGAAAAATGCACAGAAATCATGATATTTTTGGAATGTTACACTATCGCGCAACAGATGTCAGATAGAGTAACAAAAATTAAACAGGAAAAATCACATTTGCAAAAAGAAATAACATAAGAAAAAATTGGGCTATACTTTTGAGTGTAGTCTTTTTTTTATGAAATTATTAGGAGGAATTATGGAGAAAAAGATTCATTACAAACTACACAAAGTGAAGAAACAGTGGGTAACGATTGCTGTTACTACTTTGGCATTAGTGGTAGGCTTGGGAGCTGCCACTTCAACGCAGGTCGTAACAGCTGACGAAACAAGTGCTGTTACGGTAACAAGAGGAAGTGATAGTCCAGGAGCTAGTGTTGACAGTAGCAAGACACAAGCAACGGACACAACTACAAGCAATTCTGACACAGTAACAGAAGCTAGCACTAGCACAACAGGTGAAGATACTACGATTGCTAGCGATGATTCACAAAAAGTAACAGATACTACAACTGCGCAAGGAGAACAAAAGACTACAAAAAACACAGCAGAAGAAGCGTCACAAACATCATCAACAAGCACAGATGAGACAACAACTGTTTCAGCAGAAGATGAAAAATCAACAAAAGACCCTGACACAACAACTACAACAGATGCTTCATCTGATAAAGTAAGCGATAAAACAGAAGAAACTGCTGACGCTGATAAAGAAAATAACTCTGAAACCGAAACATCTGATGATAAAACAAAAGATGCCTTGGCAGAAGAAGTTAGCCATTCAGCCGTTAGCGAAACAGGAGAATCAACTGACCAATTAAGCTTGGATAACATCAAGAAAATCGATGGCAAATATTATTATGTCCAAGCAGATGGTAGCGTGAAGAAAAACTTTGCTATTACCGTTAACGGTCAATTGCTTTACTTTGATGCGGAAACTGGTGCTTTAACTTCAACGTCAACTTATTCATTTACTGAAGGATTGACAAATCTTGTCGATAACTTTTCAAAAAATAATCAAGCTTACGATTCAACCGAAAAAAGCTTTGAATTGGTTGATGGGTATTTAACAGCCAATTCTTGGTATCGTCCGACTAAAGTTTTGGAAAATGGTGAAACTTGGGTCGATTCAACAGAAGAGTCATTCCGTCCATTGGTTATGGCATGGTGGCCTGACGTTGATACACAAATCAACTATTTGAACAGCATGTCTGAATACTTTGGATTAAATAAAAAATATTCTGCGTCAGACTCACAAGCTAGTTTGAACCTTGCTGCGGAAGCTATTCAAGTGAAAATTGAACAAGAAATTGCTCGTCGTGGAAGTACTGAATGGTTGCGTGAAGTGATTAGTTCATTTGTGACAACACAAGACAAATGGAACATGAACTCTGAGGACCGTGATACGGACCACTTGCAAGGTGGTGCTCTCCTTTACGTTAATAGCGATTTAACAGAATGGGCTAATTCAGATTATCGTTTGCTTAACCGCGCACCGACTTACCAAACTGGTGAAACCAAATATCATAAAGCTGATCGCACAGGTGGTTATGATTTCTTGCTTGCTAATGACGTTGACAACTCAAATCCTGTCGTTCAAGCGGAGCAATTAAATCAACTTTACTATCTCATGAACTGGGGGAAAATCGTCTTTGGTGATGCTGATGCCAACTTTGATGGTGTTCGTGTGGATGCCGTTGATAACGTCGATGCTGACCTTCTTCAAATTTATACTAATTTATTTGAAGCGGCTTATGGTGTTGATAAAACAGAAGCACAAGCCCTTGCTCACATTTCTATCCTAGAAGCTTGGAGCTTTAATGACCCTGATTATAACCATGATACAAATGGTGCTGCGTTAGCTATTGACAATGGGCTTCGCATGGCATTTCTTGACGCTTTGACTCGTCCATTGGATAGCCGTACAAATTTGGAATCATTGATTCATAATGACCTCGGCATGACTGACCGTACGGTAGATAGTGCTTATGGTGATACCATGCCGTCTTATGCTTTTGTTCGTGCACATGATAGTGAAGTTCAAGGCATTATTGCATCAATTATCGCTGGTCAAATCAATCCTAAGACTGACGGATTCACATTCACACTTGATGAATTGCAAAAAGCTTTTGAAATTTACAATGCTGATATGAATAGTGTTCATAAAAAATACACACATTTCAACATTCCAGCAGCTTATGCGCTTCTTTTGACAAATATGGAATCTGTGCCGCGTGTTTACTATGGTGACTTGTTTACTGATAATGGTCAATACATGGCAGTTAAATCACCATACTATGACCAAATCACAGCATTGCTTAAATCACGTATTAAATACGCTGCGGGTGGTCAAGCAATGAATGTTCAATACCCAGACGGAGCTTGTGCAGGCATTTTGACATCTGTTCGTTTTGGTTATGGTATTATGACAGCTGACCAAAAAGCAACTGACGATTCTGTGACAACTTCAGGTATTGTGACAATTGTGTCTAACAATCCAAATCTGAAATTAAACAGTTCTGATAAAATTGCTGTCCAAGTTGGTCTTGCTCATGCTGGTCAATATTATCGTCCATTGCTCTCTCCAACAGAAAATGGTTTGCAAGTTTTCCTTAACGATTCTGATACTGACATCACAAAACTTGTTGATGAAAATGGTTATATTTATTTCACAGGTGATGAAATCAAAGGTTTTGAAACCGTTGATATGAACGGTTTCCTTACAGTTTGGGTACCAGTTGGTGCAGCTGCTGACCAAGACATTCGTGTCAAAGCAAGCACAGAAGCTAAAAAAGACGGTGAATTGACTTACGAAACAAGTGCTGCGCTTGATTCACAAGTTATCTTTGAAGGTTTCTCAAACTTCCAAGATTTTGTTCAAGACCCTTCACAATACACTAACAAAGTCATTGCTGAAAATGCTGATTTGTTTGCTTCATGGGGAATCACATCATTTGAATTGGCACCACAATACGTGTCATCAACCGATGGAACTTTCCTTGATTCAATCATTCAAAACGGTTATGCTTTCACAGACCGTTATGACTTGGCAATGAGCAAAAACAATAAATACGGTTCAGCAGAAGATTTACGAAATGCTATCAAAGCGCTCCACGCGCGTGGTATCCAAGTCATTGCTGACTGGGTTCCAGACCAAATTTACGCTCTTCCAGGTGAAGAAATCGTCACAGCAACACGTGTTAACGATTACGGTGAAGAACGCGAAGGCGCTCAAATCAAAAACAAACCTTACGCCGCAAACACTAAAAGTAGCGGTGAGGACTATCAAGCACAATACGGTGGTGAATTCTTAGAATACCTTCAAGAAAACTACCCAGAATTGTTTGAAAAAGTCATGATTTCGACTGGTAAAACAATTGACCCATCAACTAAGATTAAAGTTTGGAAAGCCGAGTACTTCAACGGTACCAATATTCTTGGCAAAGGTGCTGATTATGTCTTGAATGACGCTGCAACAGGAACATATTTCACCGTGACTGAAAATGGTGCATTCTTACCAAAACAAATGACATCAGATACAGCGCAAACTGGTTTCTATTATGACGGTACTGGTATGACTTACTACTCAACAAGTGGTTACCAAGCCAAATCTTCATTTGTTCTATACAATGGCAACCGTTATTACTTTGATGAAAATGGTCATATGGTGACAGGTATGCGTGACATTGACGGTCAAACTTATTATTTCTTGCCAAATGGTATCGAACTTCGTGATGCTATCTATGAAGATGCTAATGGTAATCAATATTACTTTGGTAAGTCTGGTAACCGTTATGCTGGTCATTATTATGCTTTTGAGACAACATCAACAGTAGATGGCGTGACTAAAACGACAACAAACTGGCGTTACTTTGATGAAAATGGTGTCATGGCGCGTGGTCTTGTTAAGATTGGCAACGATTATCAATATTATGATGACAATGGTAACCAAATTAAAGGTCAACTCGTTACCGATAAAGACGGTAACACACGTTATTTCAAAGCTGATTCAGGAGCTATGGTGACTGGTGAATTTGCCCTTGTTAACGGTGGTTGGTATTATTTCGATGAAGATGGTGTGGCTGTTAAAGGTGCTCAAACGATCAACGGACAACAACTCTACTTTGATGAAAATGGTGTTCAAGCTAAAGGTGTCTTTGTGACAAATGAGGACGGCACACGCAGTTATTACGATGCCAAATCAGGTGAAAAATTTGTCGGTGATTTCTTCACAACAGGTGATAATCATTGGTATTATGCTGACGAAAATGGTAATTTGGCAACTGGTTCGCAAGTTATTCGCGGTCAAAAACTCTACTTTGCAGCAGACGGATTACAAGCCAAAGGTATCTTCGCCACAGACGCTGAAGGAAATCGTCATTTTTACGACCCAGATTCAGGTGACCTTGCTGAAAATAAATTTATCGCTGATGGCGACGACTGGTACTATTTCGATGAAACTGGTCATGTCGTAACGGGTGAGCAAGTCATCAACGGACAACAACTCTACTTTGACGAAAATGGTGTTCAAGCTAAGGGTGTCTTTGTCACAGACGACAACGGCAACAAACGTTACTATGACGCACAGACTGGCGAAATGGTCGTTAACCAAACTCTCACAGTTGACGGCGTTGAATACACATTTGGTGCAGACGGTGTGGCTGTTGTAAACGCACAAGATTCTGATGAGCAAAGTGAAAGTACAGATGAGACACAAGTGACATCTGACGATGCAACTGTTGCCGAAACAGAAACTAGCTCTGCTGAGTAAACAAACGTAATATCATCATATCGCTAAATTAACGTTTATATCCTACATACTTATAGAAAAAAGCTGCTAAGCCTATTAAATAGGGCTTGGTGGCTTTTTTGTTATACCAATTTTATGGCCTAATTGACTAAAAAATGCCTAAAATTAGAAATTTAATTTTTGTAAAAATCTCTTGGATTCATTATTAGTTTGATATATCAATATATTATTGCTGTAACATTAGGTTGCTAAAATAAGTGACGAAGTAGTGAAGAGTGTAACGATTGTTTTAAGATTTCATGCTTCCTTCTTTTAGGGGAAATAAGTAGATATTACATATATGCAATTTTGGGAAATAAAGGGGGAATATGAAAAAAACATTAGGTAAAACATTTAAAATGATTAGGGAGTCAAAGGGATTATCGCAAAAAGAAGTCGCTGAAGGGGTCGTTTCTGTCGCTCAATTATCAAGATTTGAACGTGGAATTAGCGACGTTACAGCAGATGTTCTCTATATCTGTTTGCAAAATATGAATGTCACTATGGACGAGTTTCAAAGCGTTTATCACAACTTTGTCCAACCACAAAATACCTTTCTTCAAAACGAGATTTCTGAAGCATACCTTGAAAAGAATATTTTAAAATTGGAAAAGATTTTAGAAAATTGTAAAAAATTAGAAGAAAGGTTTTCAAATTATAAACTTTATAAACTAAATACGCTGGTCGTTAAAGCCGTTCTAAGCCAATGCACCAAGCAAGAAAAGATAAATAAAAAGGAGATTCAGTATCTGGTTGATTACCTTTTTTCAGTTGAAGAATGGGGGCGTTATGAACTCTGGTTATTTACTAATAGTGCCTCTGTAATGACAGTCCATTTATTAGAAACATTTGCGGGAGAAATGGTGAAGCGCACGCAATTTTACCAAGAAATTCCTGAAAATCGTAAGCTCATCATTCAGATGTTGCTTAGTGTTATCAGCGTTTGTATTGAAAAGGAACACTTTTCAGTGGCACTCAAACTTTTAAACTATGCTGACCGATTAAAGAAGCCTGAAATAGACTTTTTTGAAAACGCTGTTATTAGATATTATAGAGGTTATTATCTATTTAAAATGGGAAATTCAGACGGTTTAGCAACCATGGAAAAATGCACAGAAATCATGATGTTTTTGGATTGTTATAATGTCGCTCAGCAAATGCAGGACACCATTGCAAAATTGAAAAGCAACTAGTCATATATGTAAAAAAATAAAACGCAATTTTAAATCTAGATTACACTTTAGGTGTAGTCTTTTTGTTTATGAGCTATTTAGGAGGGAACTATATGGAAAAAAAGGTTCATTATAAACTACACAAGGTTAAGAAACAGTGGGTAGCAATTGCCGTTACGAGCTTGGCATTGGTAGGCTTGGGAGTAAGTGTCCCTACTCAATCTGTTTCTGCCGATACGACAGACACCACAACGTTAGTTTCTGATGATTCAGGAGCGGATACAGCAGTTGATAGTAGCACATCACAATCACAAGATGTAACCGTTGCTGATACGCAAGATACTTCAACGGTGGCTGACGATAGCACAACTACTGATTCGACTGTTTCAACAGATGATTCGCAAGATGTTACTGATGTTGTTACTGGTGACGCTGACCAACAGACTACTACGAGCGCAGCAGTACAAGCTTCTCAAGTCACATCAACAGATACAGATGCTACGACAACAGACGAGGCGACTGTTAATCAGACAGCAGATGATTCTGATGATACAACAACGGATACAGTAGACACAACGACAGCAGTAACAGCTGACTTAGCAGGGGAAGTTAGTCGTTCAGCTGTTACCGAAACTGGAGCGGATGCCGATCAGTTGAGCTTGGATAATATTCAAGAAATTGATGGCAAATATTATTACATTGACGAAGATGGCAATGTTAAGAAAAACTTCGCGATTACCGTTGATGGACAATTACTCTATTTTGATGCGGAGACAGGTGCTCTGACCTCAACATCAACTTACTCATTTTCGGAAGGACTAACGAATTTAGTTGACAATTTTAGCATTAACAATCAAAGTTATGATTCAACCGAAGAAAGCTTTGAATTGATTGATGGGTATTTGACAGCTAATACTTGGTATCGTCCTACTAAGATTTTAGAAAATGGTGAGACTTGGGTTGATTCGACAGAAACTGATTTCCGTCCATTGTTAATGGCTTGGTGGCCAGATGTCGATACGCAAATCGATTATCTGAACTATATGTCTGATTATTTTGATTTGGGAACAACCTATTCAGCAGACGATTCTCAAGCCAGCCTAAATTTGGCAGCAGAAGCTGTACAAGTGAAAATTGAACAAGAAATCACACGTCAAGAAAACACCGCTTGGTTGCGTGAAATTATTAGTTCATTTGTGACGACACAAGACAAATGGAATATCAATACTGAAAATGAGGGAACTGACCATTTGCAAGGTGGAGCGCTTTTATATGTTAATAGCGATTTGACGCCATGGGCTAATTCAGATTATCGATTGCTTAACCGCACACCAACTTATCAAACAGGTGAGACAAATTACTTCAAAGCCGACCGTACGGGTGGTTATGAATTCCTTCTTGCCAATGACGTTGATAATTCAAATCCAGTTGTTCAAGCAGAGCAATTGAATCAGCTTTACTATCTCATGAATTGGGGAAGTATTGTCTTTGGTGATGACGATGCTAACTTTGACGGTGTTCGTGTGGATGCTGTTGATAATGTGAATGCTGACCTTCTTCAAATTTACACTAATTTGTTTGAAGCAGCTTACGGTGTTAACGAGTCAGAAGCGCAGGCTCTTGCTCATATTTCTATCTTAGAAGCTTGGAGTTATAATGATCCAGACTATAACCATGATACGAATGGTGCAGCGTTAGCTATTGATAACGGACTTCGTTTGTCATTCCTTTATTCATTGACACGTCCGACAGCTGAGCGTTCTGGCTTAGAACCACTTATCACGTCAGAAATTGGCTTGACTGACCGTAGCGAAGATAGTGCTTACGGCGATACCATGCCATCTTATGTCTTTGTTCGTGCACATGATAGTGAAGTGCAAACCATCATCGCATCAATTATCGCTGAACAAATTAATCCTGAAACAGACGGTTACACATTCACTTTAGATGAATTGAATCAAGCTTTTGAAATTTATAATGCTGACATGAATAGCGTTGATAAGGAATACACACACTATAACATTCCTGCGGCTTATTCACTTCTTTTGACAAATATGGAATCGGTGCCACGTGTTTACTATGGTGACCTTTATACGGATAATGGTCAATACATGGCAACAAAATCACCATATTATGACCAAATCACGACCTTGCTACAAGCACGGATCAGATATGCTGCTGGTGGGCAATCAATGGCGGTTAATTATTACACGCCAGCTTCAAGCATGTCAACTGATAATGCTGATTCCGTTTTGAATGAAACAGGTGTTCTGACCTCTGTTCGCTATGGTTATGGTATTATGACAGCTGACCAAGAAGCAACAGATGATTCTGTTTTGACCTCAGGTATTGTGACGATTATTTCTAACAATCCAAATCTTCAATTGGACGATTCCGAAGTGATTGCTGTTCAAGTCGGTGTTGCCCATGCTGGTCAATACTATCGCCCATTGCTTTACCCAACTGCTGACGGTTTGCAATCTTATCTCAACGATTCTGATACTGACATCACGAAACTCGTTGATGACAATGGTTATATTTACTTCACAGCAGATGAAATCAAAGGTTATGAAACCGTTGATATGAATGGTTACCTTTCTGTTTGGGTTCCAGTTGGGGCAGATGAAAATCAAGATATTCGTGTATCAGCTGACACATCAGCTTATGCAGAAGGTGAATTGACTTATCAAGCAACCGCTGCGCTTGATTCTCAAGTAATCTACGAAGGCTTCTCAAACTTCCAAGATTTTGTTACAGACGATTCGGAATACACAAATAAGCTTATTGCTGAAAATGTTGACCTCTTTACGTCTTGGGGTATTACCTCATTTGAAATGGCACCACAATACGTGTCAACTGATGACGGTACATTCCTTGACTCAATCATTCAAAACGGCTATGCCTTTGATGACCGCTATGACCTAGCAATGAGTCAAAACAATAAATACGGTTCATCAGAAGATTTACGAAATGCGATTAAGGCGCTTCATGCGGCAGGTATTCAAGTCATTGCTGACTGGGTTCCAGACCAAATTTACTCACTTCCAGGTGAAGAAGTTGTCACAGCAACTCGTGTGAATGATTATGGTGAAGAAACAGAAGGTGCTTACATTAACAACACTCTTTATGTCGCTAACAGCAAGAGTAGTGGTGAAGATTATCAAGCACAATACGGTGGTGAATTCTTGGATTATCTTCAAGAAACCTATCCAGAAATGTTTGAAGTAGCAATGATTTCAACTGGCGAACCAATTGACCCTTCAACTAAGATTAAGACTTGGAAAGCCGAATACTTCAACGGTACTAATATTCTTGGTAAGGGGGCAGGTTATGTGCTTAGCGATGCGGCGACGGGTACTTATTTCACCGTGACTGAAAACGGCACTTTCCTTCCAAAACAGTTGACAACGGATTCAGCTATCACAGGATTCTATTATGACGGTACTGGCATGAGTTACTTCTCAACGAGTGGTTATCGTGCGAAAGCTTCATTTATCGTTTACAACGGTTACTATTATTACTTTGATGACAATGGCTACATGGTGACTGGAACCGTTGAAATTAATGGTAAAACCTATTACTTCCTACCAAATGGTATTCAACTACGTGATGCGATTTACGAAGATGAAAATGGCAATCAATATTACTTTGGACCACTTGGCAACCAATACTTCAATAATTATTATTCATTTGATGTTGAAGAAGTCGTAGATGGTGTGACAACAACTGTCACAAAATGGCGTCATTTTGATGAAAATGGTGTCATGGCGCGTGGTCTTGTTGAAATTGACGGTGTTTATCAATATTATGATGAAAATGGTTATCAAGTCAAAGGCGAATTGATTACAGACGCAGACGGCAACCTTCGTTACTTCAAAGAAGATTCAGGTGAAATGGTCGTATCTGATTTTGTGAAAATCGGTGACAATGACTGGTACTATTTCGATGAAAATGGTATTGCTGTTACAGGTGCCCAAACCATTGCTGGACAAAATCTCTACTTTGACGATAATGGTGTTCAAGCTAAAGGTGTCTTTGTGACTAATGCAGATGGCACTCGTAGTTACTATGACGCTGATTCAGGTGAAAAAATCGTTGCTGATTTCTTCACAACGGGTGATAATGACTGGTATTACGCAGACGAAAACGGCAATTTAGTTACAGGTTCTCAAACCATTAACGGACAAAACCTTTACTTTGCTGAGGACGGACTACAAGCCAAAGGCGTCTTTGTCACAGATACAGCAGGAAATATCCATTATTATGATGCCAATTCAGGAGAACTTGCAGTCAATACATTCATTGGTGACGGTGATGATTGGTACTATTTCGATGAAAATGGCATTGCCGTAACTGGTGCCCAAGTCATTGACGGACAAAATCTCTATTTCAACGCAGATGGTTCACAAGTGAAAGGTGACGTCGTTAGAATTAACGGCTTACGTTATTACTATGACGCTAATTCTGGTGAACAAGTACGTAACCAATGGGTAACCTTGCCAGACGGCACAGTCGTGTTCTTCAATGCGCGTGGTTACACATGGGGATAACATGATTTACTAAATTTACTAATAGTTCCTTAAAAATAGTCCATTTTCAATGGGTTGCAAAACTGGTTAATCTGGTGGTTGTGACATATTTTTAGACACTATGTATGAAAAAGAACCACCAAATCAACCGTTTAATGGTCTGGTTTGGTGGTTTTTGCTTTTTTAGGAGGATTTGATATGTTTAAAAAGTCTAAGGAAACATTTTACATTCGGAAATTGACCATTGGCGTGGTTTCAGTAGCTGTTGCAGGTTTATTAGTGATAAACAATGCTCAAGTCAATGCTGATGAGACAACAACTGACACGGTAGAGCAAGTAGCGACTGATACAGAGCTGACAGAATCTGATTTGATACAAGCTCAAGCCGACCAAGACCAAGCTATCACAGAAGCGCAAGCGGCAGGTGTTGAGGTAACAATAGAAGACATGGTGACCACATCTGATTTATCTGAAGCTGTTACCAATACCATTGCTGATACAGAAGCTATCCAAGACGCTACCGCTCAACAAGAACAAAATAATGCTGACTATGCTGTTGCCATTGAAAATTATAATCAAGAAGTTGCTGACAATCAAGCCGCTTATGAAGCAGCAGTAGCCGATTACGAAGCTAAAACGACTGAGGACGGCTATTTAAGCGAAGCAGCAGGACAATCTCTTATCTTCGAATCAGGCTCAGAACCCAATACCATTGCAGAAGTTGATAACAATGCCACAGCAGTTGACCAAGCAACCGCACTCGCATGGGTAGAAGCTAATGCCGTCGAGGACAAAGACATCATTGCAAATGATATTATCAGCAATCCAAATTACATTAGTAGTGGCAGTTATTATTTCCTACAACAAGGAATTCCAACAGTAGTTACTTATAACAATCTTGAAAATACCTATTTCAATACAACAAAAGTTGCTAGTGTGGTATATACTTACACCCTAGAAAGCCAAGAATCTGGCGACCAAGTCTTGGTAAAATTCTTCAACGATCCAACAAACACCATTGATGTTATCAGCTTGAATCAAACAACGCAGATTGGCATGGACGTGCAATTTTTAGATGAAAATGGCGAAGCTATTGACGTCTCTGGAGCTCTACTCTCGTTTGCCTCTCTTAATTCAGGTGCAGTTTATGATGACGAAAGTGAGTCTTATGTTTTAAATTCTGATGAATATGTGACGAATTTTGATGGTGATTATATTGCTATCAATGGGGCTTCTGTAAGTTACAATGCTAGTGAAAATCGAGCTTACGCCGCTACCAGCAACGAATCCCTTGAACAAGGTAGCCGATTTGAGCAGAATGAATGGGATGGTACGGAGTTATCATGGTATGGTGCCATTGTCGGCGTGGTTGGAGATGACGGTGAGATTCATTTTTCATTCGGTTCCAACAACCGTTCAACGCAATGGTTTGCTTTCAATTCAAGCGTTAAGGCGTACAGCGTTCCCGTTCTAGAAACGGTTGAAGAACCAACTTTGCAAGTTGTTAGTGTCAGCTATACTCCATATCAATATCAAGCTCCGACAAGTTCTTTAGATGATATTATCGTATCAGAAGAAAGTTTGGATGACCCAGAAACAACCGTTTTAAATCCGACTACGGATGATATTTCTGCTGATGTCGATGATGAGATTAATACTGACGACGAAGTAACTGCAGGTGATACGGCAGTTATCGTTCCGAGACAAGAAGCGATTGACAATGCCCTTGATCCAGTTAGCTCGGTCACGGTTTCTGATGCCTACATCGCTGATACATTGCCAAAAACAGGAACGGAAAAACAATCACTCCTTGCCATTCTTCTCGGGACTTTATTGACAATGTCAGGTCTTATCGACATTCGTAAAAAAGTGGATAAATGACTTAGAACGTTTATGGTTTAACTGTCTAAAAAATTTGTGCAAATAGTCCATTGCATAAATGCAAACGATTGCTCTATAATGACATTAATATGGATTATGGAGACAATAAGATGACAAAAACAGAGCACTTTTTTAGAGATTCGATGAAGATTGCAATCCCAGTAGCTTTGCAGGCTATGCTGCAATCTTCTTTTTCCATGATAGACCAATTAATGGTAGGTCAGCTTGGCAAAACAGCCATTGCAGCCGTAGAAGTAGGCGGTAAGCCAGAATTCGTCTTTGCCTTTGTTAGCGGAGCTATTGCCACCGTGACAGGCATCATGGTTTCTCAGTATATGGGAAAAAATGACCAAAAGAAAATCAACACCAGTATGTCTGTTAATCTTCTGGTGATGATGATTTTAGCTGTTTTCACGATGAGTGTCTGCTTTTTCTTGCCGCACATGATTTCAGGGATATTTACCAAAGACACGACCGTGATTGCTAATGCCGCAGACTATATCAAAATCTTAGCCTTGGTTTATCCCTTGTCTGGGATTTCTTCAATCCTAGCGGTGCAAATGAGATGTCATAATCATGCCGAATATCCGCTTTATATTAGTGCCGTGGCAGCAGTTGTCAATACCGCTTTGAATTATCTCTTGATTTTCGGACATTTTGGTTTTGCGCCAATGGGAGTTAAAGGGGCAGCCGTAGCAAGTTTGATGTCACAAATCGTCAATCTTCTCTTAATGATTTATTACTACCGTAAAATCTGTTCTTTCGCAGTTGATTTACATATGGACAGCGTTGAAATTCGGCAATACGCTGTTATGCTTTTACCAATTGTTATCAATGAATTCCTCTGGACAATGGGACAAAATGTGAATACCTACATTTACGGGCATATGGGAACTAGTGAATTAGCAGGAATGTCATTGACAGGACCAATTCAAGGGCTATTTATCGGAGCTTTATCAGGACTTTCTCAAGCGGCAGGTATCCTTATCGGACGACGCCTTGGAAAACGTGATTACGACAAAGCCTACGAAGAATCCAAACAGCTGTGCCTCTACGGTTTGGTGGGCTCTTTGATATTATCGATTACCCTTATTGCCACCAAAGGCTTGTATATCGGACTTTACAATGTCGAAGCAGATGTTAGTCAAGTTGGCTCACAACTACTGGTAGCCTTTGCCATTCTAGCCCCAATCAAAGTGCAAAATATGATTTTAGGTGGTGGCATTATCCGAAGTGGCGGTAGAACCAAATACATCATGATTATCGACATACTAGGCACTTGGCTTATCGGCGTCCCCATCGGACTCCTCACAGGACTCGCCTTAAAACTACCAATCGTATGGGTCTATTTCCTCCTATCACAAGAAGAACTCTTCAGACTAATTATCTCTATCATCATGTTCCGCAGCAAAAAATGGATGAATACTATAAGATAAGGTGAGGTGAGGGGGGAAAAACGTAGCATGAATTGAAACAAAAAACATTCTTTTATGGTATAATAGTGTTGTAAGTGTGTTTATGTTTTATGATGAAATTAAGAATAATCTAACGCAAGGGGGCATATGATGAATTTAGAAGATAAATATCTACAATATGCCAAAGAAAATAAAGAGGAATTTATTAAAAAAATAACTCATGGAAAATTTCCGAGCGACGAAAGGGATGCTGTTTTTATGGCAGGAAGCCCAGGCGCTGGAAAAACGGAAATTGTTACAGAGTTAATTAAAAACTATGATAATTTAGTTGTTATTGATGCTGACTGTTTTAGAGAGATGTTTGCTGACTATAATGGACAAAATTCGAGTTTATTTCAAAAAGCTTCGTCTTGGTTAGTTGAACAAGCTTTTCAGTTTGCTGTTAAAAATGGTTATTCATTTATTATGGATGCTACATTTGCTGTTCCGAGTGCAGAAAAGAAAATTGTTAAAGTTTTAAAGAAGAATTACCAAGTGTTGATTTTTTATGTTTATCAAGAACCTGAAATTGCTTGGAAGTTCACAAAAGCTAGAGAAATTGCAGAAGGTCGCCTAGTTCCAAGACTAACTTTTATTAACGCTTTTTTCAAAGCTAGAGAAAATGTAA
Source organism: Streptococcus gallolyticus subsp. gallolyticus DSM 16831 (assembly GCF_002000985.1). Taxonomy (NCBI): domain Bacteria; kingdom Bacillati; phylum Bacillota; class Bacilli; order Lactobacillales; family Streptococcaceae; genus Streptococcus; species Streptococcus gallolyticus. The sequence continues at coordinate 1,166,374 of NZ_CP018822.1, forward strand.
AAAAAGTAAAAGAACGACATTCTGAGGTTATTTTGCATATCATTATTAAAGACTATCAAAATAATATTTCTGAAATCCATTATGACACTGATAACTTAGAACTCATTATCCCACAAAGATATAAACTGGAAGAATTGGAGAAAATACTAAATGACTGAACAAGAGCAAGTAAAACAAATCGTTGAGAAATATAATAAAAGCCTTTCGAACTTATCAAATAATGCAAGTGCAAAAGAATTTAAAACTGTCATGAAATACATCGCCGACCAAGCTAATAAACGCCAACGTCAATTGGTTGGATTGGAAGATTGAATAGAATATGAGGAATAAACACCCTTCCTATTTAGTTTTATATAAGGAAGGGTGTTTTTGGTTGAATAATCAAAAATGTATCAATAATATGGTATTATATTGGTATATAATTTATAAATCAAGTAATCGGAGGAAGATTATGAATAAACAGCAACTTGCTTCAAAGATTTGGGAATCAGCTAATAAAATGCGTTCTAAAATTGAAGCCAACGAATATAAAGACTATATTTTGGGTTTTATATTTTATAAATTCCTTTCTGAACAAGAAGAAAAATATTTAAAGGAAAATGACTGGACTGACGAATATCTATGTGAATTAACTGAAGAAGATTCAGAAGTTGTTGAAAGTATTCAAAAAAATCTTGGATATTTTATTTCATATAATAATTTATTTTCTACTTGGATTAAAAAAGGCAGTGACTTTGGTGTTCAGGATGTACGAGATGCATTATCAGCCTTTAGTCGATTAATAGATTCAGCTCATAAAGATGTTTTTGATGGTGTTTTTGACACTCTTCAAACTGGAATTTCAAAATTAGGTGACGGTTCAGCTTCTCAAACAAAGGCAATTAGTGATTTAATCTATCTTATTAAAGACATTCCTATGGATGGAAAACAGGATTATGATGTTTTGGGATTTATTTATGAATATCTGATTGGTATGTTTGCTGCAAATGCTGGTAAAAAAGCTGGTGAATTTTATACCCCTCATGAGGTTTCGCTATTAATGTCAGAAATTGTTGCTGAACATTTAAAAGATAGAGATTCAATTAAAATCTATGACCCCACAAGTGGTTCTGGTTCATTGTTGATTAATATTGGTAAAAGTGCTTCAAAATATATATCGAATAAGGATAATATTAAGTATTATGCACAAGAGTTAAAACAAAATACATATAATTTGACACGTATGAATCTTGTTATGCGAGGAATTTTACCGGATAATATTGTTACACGAAATGGGGATACCTTGGAGGATGATTGGCCTTACTTTGATGACAAAGATCCAATTGCTACTTACGAACCTTTGTATGTTGATGCAGTTGTCTCTAATCCACCATACTCACAGTCATGGAATCCCACTGATAAGGAATCTGACCCTCGATATGCACGTTTTGGATTAGCACCAAAAGGAAAAGCAGACTATGCTTTTTTACTTCATGACCTTTTTCATATTAAAAGCGACGGTATCATGACAATTGTGTTACCACACGGTGTATTATTCCGAGGTGGTGAAGAGGGTGAAATTCGTAAAAACTTAATTGAACAAAATAATATTGATGCCATTATCGGTTTACCGTCAAACATCTTTTTTGGGACTGGTATTCCAACAATTATCATGGTTTTGAAACAGAAACGTGAAAATACAGACGTATTAGTTGTTGATGCTTCGAAAGGTTTTGTTAAGTCAGGTAAAAATAATAAATTACGAGCTTCTGATATTAAGCGTATTGTTGATGCTGTGATTGATCGTGAAGATGTTGCAAAATTTTCACGTGTGGTATCTCGAGATGAAATTCGAAGTAATAATTATAATCTTAATATTCCTCGTTACGTTGATTCTTCAGAGAAAACTGAAAGTTGGGATATTTTTGCAACAATGTTTGGAGGTATCCCAAAATCTGAATTAGAGGATTTAAGTAACTTTTGGAATGCTTTTCCAAATTTAAAATCAGATTTATTCAAAGAGATAAACGCATCAACATATCAATTAAAGGTATCTGATGTCAAGAAAGCTGTTTTGGCTCATCCAGAAATTCAACAGTTCTTTGAAACTTCTCGAAAAGTTTTCTCAGATATTCCACAATATATGCGAGAAGAACTAATTGATCGTATCAATGAAGTACATGTTCAGAGAGAAGAAGAAAAATTAGCGCAATATATTTTTAAATGTCTTGAAAATATGCCACTGATTGATAAATATGATGCGTATGAAAAATTAGACACTCAATGGCAATATATGCAAACTGATATAGAAATTCTTCAAACAGAAGGTTTTGATGCTGCTAAAAAAGTTGATCCTAATCTAGTTATCAAGAAAAAATCAGGTAAAGAGGTAGAAGTTCAAGAAGGTTGGCTTGGACATGTTTTCCCATTTGAATTGGTTCAAAGAGAGTTGCTTGCTGATGATGTTAACTCAATTTCTAGTAAAGAAAATCGCTTAAATGAAATCTCAGCAGAAATAGAGGAACTTTTCGAAGAGTTACCAGTAGAAGAAAAAGAAAAAGATTTTGTTAATGATGCTAAAGATGCATTTGTTAGTGCAAAAGTTAAGAAAGCTCAAAAGGATGAAACGTTAGATGTAGCGGTAAGAAGTATCTTAAAACAAGTAACTCGTCTTCAAAATGAAGAAAAATCTCTTAAATCTGATGTAAAATCAGCTGTCGAAACTCTGCATAATAAAACTAAAAATCAAATTGAACAATTGTCTGCCCCTCAAGTTTACATGCTATTAGAGAAAAAATGGATTGCTCCATTTATCGAGCAAATGCAATTACTAACTCAAGAATTAGTTAATGGATTAGTGCAAAAACTAGAACAACTTTCTCAGAAGTATGATGAAACTTTATCGGATATCGATAACGAAATTAAGAAAGCAGAATCTGATTTAGCCCTAATGTTGAAAGATTTAGAAGGTAATGAATTTGATATGAGTGGCATTCAGGAATTCATTAAATTGTTGGGAGAATAGCTAATGAAAGATACAAATAAGTTAAGCCCCAAAATTCGTTTTTCAGGATTTACTGATGATTGGGAACAGCGTAAGTTAGAATCATTATGTGAGGTTTTTACTGATGGCGATTGGATTGAGGCAAAAGATCAAAGTAATTCAGGAGTAAGATTAATCCAAACAGGAAATATTGGCATCACAGAATATTTAGATAAAGAGAATAATAAAAAGTGGATTTCAGAGGAAACACTTAAAAGGCTTCGTTGTGAAGAAGTATATCCAGGAGACATTCTAATTTCTAGATTGCCAGATCCAGCTGGAAGAGCTTGCATTTTACCTAACTTAGGTATTCGTATGATTACAGCTGTTGATTGTACAATCATTAGAACTTCTAAAGAATATGACAGTAAGTATTTAGTTCAATACCTTTCAACACCAACATACTTTAAAATTGTAAATTCATTTCTTGGTGGTGGTACAAGACAAAGAATAAGTCGTAAAAACTTATCTAAAATTGATATCCCAGTACCTCATATATTTGCTGAACAACAAAAAATCGGTGAGTATTTCTCAAACTTAGACCGCCTCATCACTCTTCATCAGCGTAAGTTAAATGGCCTAAAAAATGTAAAAAAAGCGATGCTTGAAAAAATGTTTCCTAAAAATGGTGAAAAAATTCCAGAAATTCGTTTTTCAGGATTTACTGACGATTGGGAACAGCGTAAGTTGGGAGAAGTGGCAGATATTGTTGGTGGAGGAACACCAAGTACATCAAAGGATGAGTATTGGGACGGTGATATTGACTGGTATACTCCTGCTGAAATTATCGACCAAATTTTTGTTTCCTCAAGTGAAAGAAAAATTACTCAAGAAGGCTATGATAATAGTTCTGCTAAAATGCTTCCTATTGGAACTGTACTCTTCACTTCTCGTGCAGGTATAGGTAAAATGGCAATTTTACGCAAAAAAGGGTGCACTAACCAAGGTTTTCAATCAATTGTTCCTCATGCAAACGAGCTTGACTCATATTTTATCTTTTCCCGTTCAGAGGAATTAAAAAGATATGGAGAAATGGTTGGGGCAGGTTCAACCTTTGTCGAAGTATCAGGGAAGCAAATGTCCAATATGAATTTATTGCTACCTAAAGATATAAGAGAACAACAAAAAATCGGTGAGTATTTCTCAAACTTAGACCGCCTCATCACTCTTCATCAGCGTAAGTTAGATAAGTTAAAGACAGTAAAAAAAGCTATGCTTGAAAAAATGTTTATTTAGTAATTAGGAGAATGTTATGGTTTTTAATAGTGAATCAGAATTCGAAGAAGCCTTAATTAAACTCCTTTCTGAAAAAGGTTGGGAGAAAAAAGTCTTAAAGAATTATACAGAAAAGGACTTATTACGTAATTGGGCTGATATTCTTTTTGAAAATAATCGCGGTATTGATCGTTTAAATGATTATCCGTTGACAGACACTGAAATGCAGCAAATCATGGAACAGATTGAAAATTTACGAACACCATTAAAACTCAATGGATTTATTAATGGTAAAAGTGTTTCAATAACTAGGGATAATCCAGATGATAAACTCCATTATGGAAAAGAAGTAAGTTTAAAAATTTATGATCGGCGTGAAATTGCAGCTGGTCAAAGTCGTTATCAGATTGTTCAGCAGCCCAAATTCCCTACAAAATCTAAAATGCTTAATGACCGTCGTGGAGATTTAATGCTTTTAATTAATGGAATGCCAGTTATTCATATTGAATTAAAGAAGAGCGGTATTCCAGTTAGTGATGCTTACCACCAAATTGAGAAGTATTCGCGAGAAGGAGTGTTCACGGGACTATTCTCATTAGTTCAAATTTTTGTAGCAATGGAACCTAATGAAACGGTTTATTTTGCAAATCCTGGACCAGATGGACAATTTAATAAAAGTTATTATTTTCATTGGGCTGATTTTAACAATGAACCTATTAACGAATGGGATAAAATTGTATCCACACTTCTATCTATTCCGATGGCACATCAATTAATTGGTTTTTATACTGTTGCAGATAATTCTGACGGTGTCTTAAAAGTTATGCGTAGCTATCAATATTTTGCAGCAAATGCTATATCTGACAAAGTTTCCCAAACAAATTGGGATGGTGATAATCAATTAGGTGGTTATGTATGGCATACAACTGGTTCAGGAAAGACAATGACAAGTTTTAAATCTGCTCAATTAATCGCAGCTTCTAAAGATGCAGATAAAGTCATTTTTTTAATGGATCGTATTGAACTCGGAGAGCAATCTTTGAGAGAATATCGAGGATTTGCTTCAGAAATGGAAGGGGTACAAGAAACAGAGAATACAGGGGTTCTTATCACTAAGTTAAAAAGTACAGAGCCTTCAAATACGTTAATTGTGACGTCTATTCAAAAAATGAGTAATATAAAAGATGAACCAGAAGGTCTTAATTCAAATGATATCGAAATAATGAATAGCAAACGTATTGTGTTTATTATTGATGAGGCTCACCGCTCAACTTTTGGTGATATGCTTATTACAATTAAAAGGACATTCCCTAAAGCGATTTTCTTTGGTTTCACAGGTACACCGATTCAAAAAGAAAATCAAAAGAAAAATAATACAACCTCGACTGTATTTGGAAATGAATTGCATCGTTATAGTATTGCTGATGGTATAAGAGATAAAAATGTTTTAGGTTTTGATCCTTATAAAGTCCTTACTTTTAGGGATAAAGACATACGACAATCCGTCGCTTTGGAGAAAGCAAAAGCTAAAACTGCAGAAGAAGCTATTTCTGATCCTCTGAAGTCTAAAATATATTATAAATATATGGCTTCAAATGAAATTGGAATGGCTGGTTATACTGAAGATAACGAGCGATACGTAAAAGGAATAGAAGACTATGTTCCAATGACTCAATATCAAACAAATGAGCATGTTAATAGTGTAGTTAACGATATCTTAGAAAATTGGGTAAGATTAAGTCGCGGTGGAAAATTTCATGCGATATTTGCGACGAGCAGTATTCCAGAGGCTATTGTTTACTATAGAAAGTTAAAAGAATTAAAACCTGACTTGAAAGTTACAGCATTATTTGATCCTAATATAGACAATAGTGGGAATATTGACTTTAAAGAAGATGGATTATCTGAAATTATCAAGGACTATGATGAAAGGTATGGTCAAAAATTTGTAATTGCGACATTTTCTAAAATGAAGGAAGATATTTCGAATCGTTTAGCTCATAAAAAACCATATCAAAGGCTGTCCGCTGTTCAACAGATTGATTTATTAATTGTTGTTGATCAAATGTTAACTGGTTTTGATTCTAAATGGATTAATACTCTCTATATGGATAAAATGCTTCAATATGAAAATATCATTCAAGCTTTTTCTAGAACTAATCGTTTATTTGGTGATGAAAAACCTTTCGGTACAATTCGTTATTATCGAAAACCTCATACAATGGAACGAAATATAGAAAAAGCTGTAAAAATGTATTCTGGAGATAAACCATTAGGCTTATTTGTTCAGCATATTGTTGAAAATGTCGAAAATATGAATCGTATATATAAAGAAATTTCTGATTTATTTGTACGTTCAGGTATTGATAATTTTGAGAGTTTACCAGATGATAAATCGATTTCTCGTAAATTTGCCAAACTATTTAGTGAATTAAGATCGTGTTTAGAAGCTGCTAAAATACAAGGATTTACTTGGGAAAAGAAAACTTATAAAGACGACTTTAATAAAAAAGTTACAATTGATTTTACTGAAACGGATTATTATGTTTTGTCATTACGATATAAAGAATTTAATTCAAATGATGGCGGAGGTATTGGAGAGCCTTCCGTTCCGTATGATATAAATTCTTATGTTACTGAACTTGATACTGGTGTAATTGATGCAAATTATATGAATTCGCGATTCAGTAAATATCTGAAGTTGTTAAATGATTCTTCATCAAGTAAAGCTATTTCAGACGCCGAGGAAGAACTTCACAAAACATTTGCTACTTTAACACAAGAAGAACAAAAATTCGCTAATATTTTTCTTCATGAAATTCAACGAGGAGAAGTTGAGGTGTCTGAGAATAAAACATTCAGAGATTATATAACAGAGTATATGGTAAGGAATAAAAATGACCAAATTCATAATCTAGCTGAAAAACTTGGGCTTGACGAAGAGAAATTACGTCGTATAATGAAATTGAAGCTTAATGAAGCAAATATTAACGAATTTGGACGTTATTCAGAGTTAAAAGATACTGTTGATAAAAATAAAGCTAAAGAGTATCTAGAAAAAATTGAAGGGAAAAAAATTATTCCTCCAAAAGTTGGAATAAAAGTGGATAAGTTATTAAGAAAATTTATCATAAGTGGCGGATTTGATATAGAAACAGTTCATGAAGAATAGAAAAATAAAAGAAGGAGATTTTCTCCCTCTTTTATTTTTTACGAATTTAAACTTGATAGTGACCGCATAATGATGTCAATATCTTTGCTTTCTAGTTCGTTAATGATATGGAGATATGTTTTTTGAGTGGTTGTCATATTAGAATGTCCGAGTCGTCTAGCAACACTTGCTATGGAGACGCCGGCAAAGAGCAGTAGTGAGGCATGAGTATGACGCAAACCATGAACGGAAATAATAGGAATACCAGCATTTTTACAATGTCGAGCTAAACGGTCGTTTACAGTAGAGTTATAGATTTTTCCTTTGACAAAAATCGGCTTATCTTCGGGCAAATTTTTTAGTAATTCTGCAAATTGAATAACAGTCTGCCAATCAATAGGAATTTTTCTGATTGAGGATTGATTTTTAGTCGGTAGAAATCCACCGTCGCCTTTATAATCCCATGTTTTTGAGACGGAAAGTGTTTGTCGCGTTAAATCAAAATCTTTAGGGGTTAGAGCAAGAGCCTCTGAAAAACGTAAGCCAGTTTTTGCTATCAATAGAATCAACCAATCCATATTAATTTGTGGGGCTAAGTCAAGGTCATCAAGCAATTTATGAAGTTCATACTGATTAAGAAATTTTGGTTTCTTAGCACGTGGTTGCTTTCCTTTGATAATAGCCTTACGTGTAGGGTCTCTTCGGATGAGCCCTTCATCAACAGCGTCCAAAATCGCACACTTTAAATGATGATGAAAGTCCATAGTTGTTTGTTTTTCGTGAACACTTGCATATTGATTTAATAATTTTTGATAAGAAATACGATCTAAATGTTGTATCTGCAATTTTGGAACTAACTTTTCGAGCCAACGATAGGCCATATAGTACTTTTTCATGGTTACAGGACGTATAGCTCCCTCTTTGTAAACCATAATCCATTGCTTATAATAATCACAAAATAACATTGTTTCAGAATTAATTATCATTTCATCCATTTAAATTATAAACCTCCTCTCAATAATGTATCATAAAGGCACTCAAAATGTACTTTTAAAGTTGAATTTTCAGCAGAAATAGCAGTCTCTATCAAAATCCCCACATTTTTGAACCAAAAATCCTTACGCTGATGAAGAGTGATGAGGCGGTCGAGGTGGCTGAAAAATCTAGCAATCTTTTCTTGTTCATCATATGAAGCTACGTCCACAATAAATTCCTGCATCTCAGAAGCGAGGATATGTTTAATGGTATTACCTGTTGTTATGTTCTCGATTTTCTTTTTTGCCTTGACTGTCTGGTACTGATAATTCAAAAAATACGGTTCAATCTTAACCTTTGGATTTCTGAACATAATAAGTGCGTGGGCGGCTGAACAGTCCAGCTCTTCTGGAATTACAGCAGCATGACCAACATGTCCAGATTGAACCATAACCATATCACCAGTGTGCAGCCATTTATCTTTTTGTTTCTCATAAAACTCATCATTAATAAATACTTCGGTATTATGGTTTATCTGTCCGTCTTTTACATTATTGGATTCAAGATAGAAATGTCCCTCTTCAACATAATACGGAGTAGCAGTTCCAACAAAGGCATTTCCAATATCTCTGTATATATCCGACAACTTACGCTGTTCCCAAGGGTGAGTATACTAGAGATTTTTAGTTTTTAAAAGAAACGCTAATTTAAAATCAAAACAAAATAGTACATTTTATCCACTTAAACAGGTACTAACTTAATAGTTAGTACCTGTTTTTCTATATCATTCACTCTAATTTCCCAGCGCTAGCTTATTTTCTTCTCAATCTAAAAAATCCTTGAACAAAGTTTGCTATACTCAATTAACTTCACAGCTCCGCCATTTTCCAAAAGAAATAACACTAAAAACTTCGGCAAAAATATGTTAAAATAAAGCAAGGTTATTTAGAACAGAACGGGAGTAGGTTATGGTTCCAGCGTATATTAGAATTCATGATGCGATTAAGAAAGAGATTGATGGGGGCGTTTGGGAGATTGGTCAGCGTTTGCCGAGTGAGCGTGATTTGGCGGATGATTACGAGGTGAGTCGGATGACACTTCGTCAGGCGATTACGCTTTTGGTCGAAGAGGGCATTTTGGAGCGCCGTGTGGGTAGCGGGACTTATGTGGCTAGCCACCGTGTGCAAGAAAAAATGCGTGGGACAACCAGTTTCACCGAAATTGTGCGTTCGCAGGGTAAAACGCCGTCGTCACAATTGATTTCTTATCAGCGAAAAACTGCTAATGAAACGGAAATCCAGCAGTTACAACTAAAAGCGACAGATACCGTGGTGCGTATGGAGCGCGTGCGTTTTGCAGATAACGTTCCTTTGGTTTTTGAAGTGGCATCAATTCCAGAAAAGCTCATTCAGTCTTTCAATCAAGAGGACATCACAGAGCATTTCTTTCAAACATTAACGGATAATGGTTATGAAATTGGCAAGAGTCAGCAAACGATTTATGCTAAAAATGCAAGCGAGCGCGTGGCGAATTATCTCAAAGTGCCTAAAAATCATGCGGTTCTGGCATTGACACAGGTATCCTATTTCACAGACGGACGACCATTTGAATACGTTCATAGCCAATACGTCGGCGACCGTTTTGAATTTTATTTGGAGAATAATTAAGCTTGCAGGACAGTACGTTATGGTGCTGTCCTGTTTTTAGTGAGTTTACTTGTAAATTATGATAGAATAAAGGAAATAACATCAAGGAGAATGGGAGGAGATTTGATGGAAATTAAAAGCGATTTATCTGCGGCGCAACAACATGCAACAGCGTTGACAACTGCTAAGGATCAGTTGTTAGCGGATGCGTCGTCGGTTACGTTGGATGAGCAAACAACCGTGCAAGGAAACCCGAAAGCTAAAGCCGTCATTCAACGAAGCGGGGCAATAGCTAACCAGGTTAAAACAGCTTTAGCCACGACAATGGAACATTTGCATTCTGTTGCCAGTGATTTTGAAGCGGTTGATCAAGAGGGAGCACAAGCGTTAAAGGGAGAGTAGGATGAAACGGTATGAAATTGAAAACCAGATAGAAGAGACCTATGTGGTTCGGCGAAAAACAGCGGAGTTACAGGAGACCTACGAGTACTATTCAGGAATAGCGGCTCAAGCAGAGGAGTTTTTCTGGCAAGACGGTTATCAGAGTTATTATGCGCCTCGTTTTGAAATGGCTTTAGACCTGACAAGCCGTTACCGTCATCATTTGATTGGGGAAGCAGATGAGGCATTAGCGGAGCTTAAAAAACAAGAAGATGACCTCGAAGACGCTCTTGTTGACCTCTTGCGAAAGGAGGCACAAGATGAGCATTGATATGATTTTAGAGGACTCACAAAGTCAAGCACAAACGACCACCAGTTATTGTCAACACCAACTGGAAGGGTATCAAGCTATCCAACAAGCGATTAATCAGTTTGTTTCCGATACGGAAAGCTTAAAAGGCAAAGCTTATGATTCTGCCAGGACTTTTGCGGAGACCGTTCTTCAAGCGTTAGCTCGTGGTGGGGAACTCTACGAGGAAACCTTAAGCCAACTGATTAGCAAACTGCCGAATGATTATATTGAGATGGTGGACGGAAAGTCTTGGCGAGAAGATGAGTTGCTGCAACGCATCGACCAGCAACAGCAGTGCCTAAATGTTCTGGAAGAGGCGGAGTTGCAATTGTCCTTGATTTCAGTGATGTCATTAGAACGCAAAACGAGTCTTCATCAATACCATGCGGAATTGATTGAGATGCATGCGGAGCTCAAACGGACTTATGAAGAAATCTTAGAAAAGCTTTACGCCTTTGACACTTATTCAGCCAGTATCTTTGATGCGTTAGCTGATATTGATACGCAAATGACGCTTGGGTTATCTCAAATCGACCAGTCATGGAATGCCCAAACAGGTACTTTTCAAACCATGGCGAATATGTCTTGGGCAACGGTTCTAAATAACCAGTATGCGGTAAAGGATGTTAAAGCCACTACCGAAGAAAAAACATTCATGGCTAACTTGATGACTCAGTACGGTTTTGATGCAGAAACCGCTCAAATTATCCTAGATGTTAAACGAGGTATTGACAAAGAGTTCCCGAAACTCTCACAAGACGAAAGAGATTATTTGTTGTTACGGCTTATTGGGAGTGTCTCTTACGGTGCGGTTAATGGAACTACGGACGAAATTCTCTGGAATACAACCGCAGGAGACTTGACAAATTACTTTTATCATGAAAAATCAACAGCTAGCGGCAATTCTGTCTATCGTGTTGGAATGACTTATGACGAAATCATGGCAAAACTTGGCATATCAGCGGAAGATTCCGAGACACTTTATAAAAATCTAACACTTCAGCATGGTCTGTCGGGTGCGGATTTAACAGGAGAAAATCTTTTGAAGTATGCTGAAGGTACTGTACGCGACTATAAAGATAATAAAGGTATTGATATTACCGTTGAAGAAGTCTTAGCTGGAATTGAGACCATGAATCACAAAGCTGATTTTACTCATCAATCCATTACGATGGCTACGCACTTACGACCGTCTACTTATCCACTGATTAATGGGCAAGTGGAAGATTTAGCAGGTTGGGAAGGTGATACCACTCGAAATGCAAATGAAAGAGATCCAAGTATTGGCATTGATGATTATTTAGCCGATTTGGATGCGGTTAACCTTACGAGTCGGATGTCATCAGGGCAATCTTATATGACTGCCTTGAATAGCTACCAATCAGAGTTAAGGGCGGGGAAAACAACCCGTGAGGCAGAGTTTAAACAAAACATTGACCTTAAGGAAGTTAAAACGACAATCTTTTCTAGCTTAGTGCCAAAAGAAGTGGTTGCAGTAAACCCTGTTACTGGAGCTCCGATTTATGCTTCGGTTTCAGAAGACGAAGCCATGGCTTATTTGCAAGAAAATTACGAGGGCTCTTACTTGTTTATTCAGAGTCTAGAAGAGGAAGAAAACTTATTTGGAGAGGACAACTAATGAAAAAGAAAGTATTTCTAATGTTAGGACTTGTAATAGTAGTTGCTCTATCTGGCTATTGGTTCTCCGTTTATCGTAGTTTAAAGAATCCCTTTGATGAGATGTATTATTCGGAAACAGAAAGCATTAACATTGTTGGGTTACCAAAGTTGAGTGATGTCGTGGGTAGTAAAAGTCATTATGATCCCGTTGAACAAGATGTCTCCATTCTAACTTATGATAAAGATTATCTGGATGATAATGAGGAGTTTTTGAGTATTTATTTGACAGAGCAAAAAAGTTATTTTAGTTTTTTATATCGTTACCAATTAGCTGATAATGTCTTTTTGACAGTAAGTTATTCTTATAATTTTAACGATTGCTCTTTGATACAAGAAATATCTATTGCAGACCAAACTGGCACAGAAGATATTGTGGATGATCCAGATGAAATTATTACGCAGCTTGCAAGTTACGGTAAAGATTTAGATTGGCTTCAAACCACATGTCAGACTGTTTTAGAAGATGATATTTTAGGACTTTGGTTTAAGAAAGGCAGTCATCGTTATTCTTTGGATAACTTAGGCGATCTAACCATTACTTACGATGATGTTTTGAGTGATAACTAAAAAAGCGATTGTAATGGTTAAATACTCTTTATGAGGATTAAAAAAATGAAAAAACTTAAAAAGTGGCTTATCTTTTCCATGTCATTAGTGGTGCTTTGCCTAGGTTATTTTGCCATCCGCCATTATATTATTCATAATATTTTTGATGAAATTTACTATAATCAAAAGAATTCATTAGGAACACCAGCCTTGGAAAGAATTGAAGGAGTTTCTAATCCTGCTAGTGGAGAACCTATTGTTGATGAGTTACAACAGGAAGAATATGATGAAGAACATTTACCTAAATCTGTGACTAGCTTAGGTTATGTGTTTAATTACACAGATAAGCATCTCGCTTTTGAAATTAGGTATGATATTGGAAATGACAGTCCTCAAACCTTGAATATCAGCTATCAATATGATGTTAGTAAGCGACAGCTTTCAAGGAAGCTATGGATATTTAACGGTGCTACTCATGACAACAATAAAGAGTATGTACAGACATTTCTTGAAGAATATGGTAGCAGCATTGATGAGTGTATTACTTTTGGTGACAATGTGGTTAAGAACGTTCTTCTAAAAGATTGGTGCTCTGTTTACAATAGCCGATATTCTCCAGATGATTGGGGAGATGTGACTGTTAAAAGTAGGTGGGAGTGATGAACTATTTTTGTTCAATTTTATAAAAATTAATGCGATGAGCCTAAAAAGCACAATAGGGAGTTAGAGACATCTCTAATCGTAAGCCCCGCTGGAAGCTTTTCCAGCCGTGCTTTTATAAAATGGTAATAAAAATTAAAATCCAAGAAATAAAACTTCTTGGATTTTAATTATACTCACAATCACTGCAAGTCTTTCTTGGCTAGGTTTTCGATGGCATTTTTTTGCCTTCGGTTGGTAAAGTAATTTGAGGTGTAGAGCAGGCTATAAAGGCAATTTAAAATGTAATGCATGGCGGTTTGTGAATAGTAACCGCCTGCTTTGTTAACGATACTTTCTTTAGCAGGAAAAGTGATGTTTAAGTCAATCTTATCTTTAAAGGCTTTGGAAGAAATCAGAATCGTCTTTCCATGACGGGTTTTGATAAGCTCTAATTCTTGAGCGTAGGTGTTCAAGATATTGCCAGAATAAGATAAAAACAGAATCACATCATCTTTGTTTGAATGATAAATCACAGCGATACTGTCATGAAATTGATTGACCATGATTGCTTGAATGCCAAGTTTTACCAACATATTTGAAAAAGACAAGCCAACCAAGTAAGAATCTCCTGTCGCAAAAATGTAAACACGCTTAGCCTTGGCAATTTGCTGCGCAGCTTTGGCGACTAAGTCTTGTGACACCGAAGCATAGCAAATATCGATAGCTTCCTTAGAAATACTGGCAACGTTTTTGAAGATATTCGCCGTATTTTCGCTCATGGAGAAAGGATTGTCAAAATCAACATGACTTTTTGAGAAACGTTGTTTTTCGAGTTCGGCTGCTAAGGCGATACGAAAAGCTTTGTAACCAGCCACACCAAGCTTTTTACATAGGCGATTGACAGTAGCATTTGACGTAAATGATTGCTGAGCTAACTGCGAAATCGTCAGCTGTGGAATGTCGTTTAAATGCTCTAAAATGTAATTAGAAAGCTCTTTTTCAAGCTCGGTAAAGGTTGTTTGATTTTCCAAATCTGCAATAATTCCCATATCATGCTCCTTTTCTTTAAGTATATCAAAAATGTCTGAAAAAAATGTCCATAAAAGAACTATCTAGGCAAAAAAATCGTGAAAATAATTTTCTAAATCTGCTCAAAACCATGCTTTTTTAATAAACAAGGCGTAAGATAACAGTATCAAGTCACAAAGGAGAAAAACAATGAAATTAGGTATTATCGGAGCAGGTTTAATTGTTGAAGAATTTTTACCGAAATTGGTTCAAATAGAGCAGTTGGAAATTTTAGGGATTCAAAGCGTTCCAAGTGATATGGACAAGCTAAAGCAGTGGTGTACAAAGTATAACATTCCTCTAGCCACCAGCGATTTTGAGGAATTAAGTCAATCTGGCATCGATACCGTTTATATTGCCGTTCCTAATTTTTTACACGTTAGTTTTGTTGAAAAGGCGTTAAATAGCGGGCTCAACGTCATCGTTGAAAAACCAATGACAAGTAATGCCAAAGAAGCGCAGCATTTGAAAGAATTAGCACAATCTAAAGGATTGTTCTTGTTTGAAGCTATCACGACACGTTATTTTAAAACCTATCAAAAAATCCGTGAATGGTTACCGAAAATCGGTCAGATAAAATTAGTTGAAAGCAATTACAGTCAATATTCTCATCGTTATGATGCTTTTCAGAAAGGTGAGGTTTTACCTGTTTTTGACCCTGCCAAAGCTGGCGGTGCCATGATGGATTTAAATTTGTATAACTTGCACTTTGTCATGGGACTTTTCGGTCAACCAGAAAATCAGCATTATTTTGCAAATGTGGAACGTGGCATTGATACAAGTGGTGTTGCTGTGTTAAACTACCCAGACTTTATCGCGGTTTGTACAGCAGCAAAAGATAGCAAAGGAAAATCTGGCAGCCTTATCCAAGGAACAAAGGGTTATATCGAAACAACGCTATCTCCAAATCTCGTCGGTGAGGTCAAATTGGTCTTAAATGACGGTAGCAAAGAAAGTTTTGATGACGGTTTGTCACAAGCAAGACTTATTCCAGAATTTCAAGCTTTTGTCAAAATGATTAATGACAATGATTTGGAAGCTTGTTACAAAGAACTTGAAGCCAGTCTTTCTGTTAGCAAAGTTCAAACACAATTGCGTAAAGAAGCAGGCATTATTTTCTCAATGGATAATTAATTATATGGCAAATGAAACGATTTTAGAGAAAACAAAAGGCTATTATAAAACTGAACATTTGGAGGAGTTAGAGAAACTTGAACATCAGCTGCGCTTTCAAAGTTTTGGCAGCCAAGAGGCACTTGCTTTGGGTGGAAAAATACTCAAAAATACAGAGCAAGCTGAAAAACTCGCTATCCAAATCATCAGAGTATCTGACAAAGTCCCCATTTTTCAATACGTTGGTAACCAAGCGAAAGAACGAAATCTCAGTTTTGTTCAAGGCAAGATAAAAACTGTGTTAAAAACAGAGCACAATAGCCTCTGGGCTTTAGTTGCTCATCATGTGGGAGAAATGACTTTGACAGAAACGGAAATCCATTCGCAGTTACCCGTTAGCGGCGCTTTTCCGATTAAGGTGGGCGAGGAATTGGTCGCCGTAGTTGGATTATCAGGTTTAAAAAATGGTGATGATTTTCGTGTTCTAGTAGCAGGAATGGCAGATTATCTTTCGGTTCAAGCAGAGCCATTCACAGGATTTTTGATTTAATTTATAAAAGGAGACCTATCATGACAAAACGATTGACAATTGGTTATTATGGCAATGGTAAAAGCACGAATCGCTACCATTTACCGTTTTTAATGCGTCGGCAAGATACTATTTTTGTAAAGACGATTTATGCCCCAACTTTGCGAGATGATTGGGCTAGGTGGGAAGGTGTTCATTATACCGATAAATTAGATGACTTGTTGAACGACCCAGAAATTGATGTCGTTGTTGTAACAACGCCTGCTCCCGCGCATTATGAGACAGCTAAGCAGGTCTTAGAAGCAGGTAAAAATCTTGTTCTTGAGAAACCATTTACTCAGTCTGTTAAGGAATCACAAGAATTATTTGATTTGGCAAGAGAAAAAGGGCTCATGATACAAGGGTATCAAAATCGCCGATTTGACAGTGATTTTTTGACAACGCAAGCGGTGATTACTTCTGGAAAATTGGGTGATTTGTTAGAAGTTGAAATGCACTACGATTACTACCGCCCTGAGGTGCCAGAGAATGTTACACAATATTCGAAAGATGAATCTTATGTTTATAACCATGCTTGCCACACGGTAGATCAAGTGATTTCTTATTTTGGCAAGCCTGATGATGTGCAATATGATGTGCGTCAGCTTTTAGGTGCTGGGCGCATGAATGATTATTTTGACATTGATTTTTATTATCAAAATTCAACAGATGTATTTCATGTTGCCCCTGGCGGCTTAAAAGTTTCGGTAAAATCAAGCTATTTCAGAGTAAAAGAACGTCCAAGTTTTGTCGTTTATGGTCGCAAGGGCATGTTTGTTAAATACGAAAAAGACCGCCAAGAAGCGGATCTCAAGAAATTCTATTTGCCAGACAATGACGACTTTGGTTTGGATAAACCAGAAAATTTTGGCACGTTAACGTATTACGATGACAATGGGCATTACCATGAAGAAGCAGTAGAGACAGTCAAAGGAGATAACGGTCGCTTTTACGACGCCTTGTATGAAACCCTCATCAATCACAAACCAACTTTGGTAACAGAGGAACAAACCATTCTCCAAATGCACATCCTAGAAGAAGCCACAAAAGATTTGAAATGACAAAACTCATGATTCGCTTTTTCATTTCTAGGCTTATTAAAAAAACTGTCCACTGGACCTAACTCGCTTTTTAATTTTTAGGCTCATAAAAAAACTGTCCACTGGACAGTTTTTTTAATAATGGTCTTTGCAAGAATAAAAGTAAATAGTAGTTTCATCAACACTGTAAATTAAACGATGTTCATCGGTTATGCGTCGTGACCATTTGCCAGATAAATCGTGTTTAAGTGGTTCAGGTTTACCAATGCCAGTAAAAGGAGTGCGGTCAATCTCCTTGATTAGGCGATTAATTTTTTTAATTGTCGCTTTATTTCCTTGATTATACCAATACATATAGTCGTTCCACGCATCGTCAGACCATGCTTTAATCATCATCTACCTCGAGCAATTCATGTGTCTGAAAATTAGCTGCTTTGAATTGTTCATCGCCGCGTTTAATTTTATTCATTAGGTAGTTATTAGACATAATGCGAAATGTTTCTTGCATGCTATCATAGTCACGTTTTGAAAGGACTACGACAGTGTCATCAATATTTTTAGAAGTTACAATAAGTGGTTCAGCGTCATCATTAACTTGTTTCATATAATGTTTTAAATTTTGTCTAAAATTTGAATATGCAACAGCTTCCATATTGGCTCCTCCTCTGTCTATTTTGTACAATAAATTGTACCACTTTACGCTAAATAAAGCAAGAAAAAGCATTTTTACTATTATTTTTATCGAAAATGAGGTATCATGATTTTTAACCATTTCTGACTATTAAATTCAGCTAAATTATGGTAAAATAAAGGCTATGGAAATTGAAAAAACCAATCGTATGAATGCTCTTTTTGAGTTCTATGCTGCTTTGTTAACGGACAAGCAGATGAATTATATTGAACTATATTATGCGGATGATTATAGTTTGGCAGAAATTGCTGAAGAATTCGGTGTGAGCCGTCAAGCAGTCTATGATAACATTAAACGAACAGAGAAAATCTTAGAAGCTTACGAGATGAAGTTGCACATGTATTCAGATTATATTGTTCGTAGCCAAATTTTTGATGATATTTTAGAAAAATATCCTGATGATAAATTTTTGAAAGAGAAAATTTCCGTTTTGAGTAGTATTGATAATCGTGATTAATCCGTATTATTCATCAAACAGAAGAACATTTGTAAAATTATAGAGATACTTAGGTAGGAGAAAAGATACTATGGCTTTTGAAAGTTTGACAGAACGCCTGCAAGGGGTGTTTAAAAATATTCGCGGAAAGAAGAAGTTGTCTGAAAAAGACGTCCAAGAAGTCACAAAAGAAATTCGTCTGGCATTGCTTGAAGCTGACGTTGCTTTGCCAGTTGTTAAGACTTTCATCAAACGCGTGCGTGAACGTGCAGTTGGTCATGAAATCATTGATACACTTGACCCAACACAACAAATCGTTAAGATTGTTAACGAAGAATTAACTGAAATTCTTGGTTCTGAAACAGCTGAACTTAAAAAATCACCTAAAATTCCAACAATCATTATGATGGTTGGTCTCCAAGGTGCTGGTAAAACAACATTTGCAGGGAAATTAGCTAACAAGCTGATTAAAGATGAAAATGCACGTCCGTTGATGATTGCTGCCGATATTTACCGCCCAGCGGCTATCGACCAATTAAAAACACTTGGTAATCAAATCAATGTGCCAGTTTTTGACATGGGAACTGACCACTCAGCTGTTGAAATCGTGACAAATGGTTTGGCACAAGCCAAAGAAAATCACAACGATTACGTTATCATTGATACGGCTGGTCGTTTGCAAATTGACGAAAAACTCATGGAAGAACTCCGTGATGTTAAGGCTTTAGCAAATCCAAATGAAATTCTTTTGGTTGTTGATAGCATGATTGGTCAAGAAGCTGCCAATGTCGCTGACGAATTCAACAAACAATTGGATATCACAGGGGTTGTTTTAACTAAGATTGACGGTGATACACGTGGTGGTGCTGCGCTTTCAATCCGTGAAATTACTGGTAAACCAATCAAATTCACTGGTACTGGTGAAAAAATTACGGATATTGAAACCTTCCACCCAGATCGTATGTCTAGCCGTATCCTTGGCATGGGTGATTTGCTGACATTGATTGAAAAAGCCAGCCAAGAATATGACGAGAAAAAATCATTGGAACTCGCGGAAAAAATGCGTGAAAATACCTTTGATTTCAACGATTTCATCGACCAATTAGATCAAGTTCAAAACATGGGACCAATGGAAGATTTGCTTAAAATGATTCCTGGTATGGCAAACAATCCAGCGCTTAAAAACTTTAAAGTTGATGAAAAAGCTGTCGCTCGTAAACGTGCTATCGTGTCATCAATGACACCAGAAGAACGTGAAAATCCTGATTTGCTCAACCCAAGCCGCCGTCGCCGTATTGCTGCAGGTTCAGGAAATAGCTTCGTTGAAGTTAATAAATTCATCAAAGATTTCAACCAAGCAAAACAAATGATGCAAGGTGTTATGTCTGGTGACATGGAAAAAGCAATGAAGCAAATGGGAATCAACCCAAATAATCTCCCTAAAAATATGCCAAATGGTATGGATATGTCATCACTTGAAGGCATGATGGGCGGTAATGGTATGCCAGACCTTTCAGCACTTGGTGGCGGAGATATGGATCTTAGTCAAATGATGGGCGGCGGTCTAAAAGGGAAAGTCGGCGAATTTGCGATGAAGCAATCAATGAAACGCATGGCAAATAAAATGAAAAAAGCGAAGAAAAAACGCCGTAAATAAGGTTAGATAAAACAAACTAAAAACGAAGCTAGACTTTGTCTCAGCTTCGTTTTTAGTTTGTTTTCGTTAATATTTATTCTGCAAGTTTTTGTGATTTGCAAATTTCGTTTTGGCAATTATCGCATGGCAATCTTTTTTGGATAAAAGAGGTTTGTTTCTTGATGTCATGCGGATAGACACCGATATATTTTTTAAAAAGACTCGAAAAACGGCTGTGCGAATGATAACCAACAGCGATAGCAACTTCTTTAATTTCCAGTTGTGTGGTTGTTAGTAATTGCTCGGCTAAACTCATGCGTCGCCGTTGAATGTACTCTGTCAAGGTCATATTGTATTTTAATTTGAAAGAGTCCTTTAATTTTGTTTTGCTCATCATGGCGATTTTAGCCAATAAATCCTGTGGAATGGTCGTTGTCAAATGGTCATTAATGTAATGTTTGACGTTTTCTAGTGCCAGATTGTCATCTCGGTTGATTTGTTTTTCGTTTTGGCGATTGTAGTAGTCGTTGATAATGATGCTAAGCCATTCTTTAGCCTTAATTTCGTAAAAAAGCTCACTTCCGATAGAAGAAACTTTGTAATTGATGATTTCGTCAGCAATTTTTCCAAATCGACCACCAATAAAGCTGTTAGCCTCTTGAAAAATCTGAAAAATTTCGTCTTGATTCAGTTGGTATTGCCCTACTAAATACTCATCAACCATTTTTTGCGTAAAATCAATGTTGACAGCATAGTAGTTGGAATGCTGATGCAGGTGTGTTTGCAAGGTTTGATGCTGATTGAACAGTACCAAGCTTTGATTACTAGAGAGTTGCTGATAAGGAGGGAGAATCTCACCGTTGGCACACATGATGTGTGATGAAAAGGCGACATATTTTGAGAAGTCTTCTAGCTGATAAGCATAACTAAGCGTCTTTTTGAGGTGAAAATCGAAAATCGTAATGGCGAAATAATCTGTCTTATATTCCCAGAAAAAGCCGTCAACCTCATCATTTACGAGGTGATAAGTTTGTCCGTGCGGAGCAAATCTCACACAATTTTTTAATGGAATGGCTTCTTTACCAGCATGATTGAAAAAAATCGAAGTCATTTTCTCTCCTTAATTAAATAAAATAACACGATTAGCCAAATAATACAATTCGCCAATCTTATCTTTTATGCATTGAACTGATAATTATTACATGATAAAATGTATCTCAAACCTATTATAATGCTTTGTTACTATTTTAGCAATATTTTGGTTAAAGTGAAAAAGGAGAGAAAATGTTTAAGGTTTATAAAAAATTATTTTCCTATGTGCCTGAATACAAATTCATGGCTTATCTTGCTATTTTATTGGCTGCGCTTTCATCGATTTTGTCAATAGGCGCCTTTTATTTTGTCTATCAGTTTTTGAATCGATTAATTGTTCAGAATAATGCGACAGATAGCGCTTTTTATGCGATGATTATCATGGTTATGATGGTTGCTAGCATTTTGATTTATATGTTTGCTGGTGGTCTGACACACTTGGTAGCCTTTCGTTTGGAAACGAATTTGAGAAAGAAAGGGATTGATGCGTTAACGACCTCAAACTTTTCATATTTCGATACGACAACGTCTGGTAAAATCCGTAAAACGATTGATGATAATGCTGCAGAAACACATACAATTATTGCGCATTTAATCCCTGATAATACGACGAGTTTTGTAACGGCAGTGGTTCTTTTGGGGATTACGTTTGCTATTAATGCTTATATGGGAATTGCCCTTCTCGTTCTAGCAGCGGTAGCTATTTTCCAAATTAAGAACATGATGGGAAATGCAGAATTTATGAAATCTTATATGCAATCTCTTGAAAATATGAACAGCGAAACGGTTGAATACGTTCGTGGGATGCAGGTGATTAAGATTTTTAAAACGTCTGTTCAATCCTTTAAAGCACTTTATCAAGCGATTAAAGATTATTCTGATTATGCTTTGAATTATAGCTTTTCATGTCGTCAAGCTTACGTGATTTTCCAAGTGATGTTTGCGGCTTATACCGTTTTATTTATCCCGATTTATACTGCGCTTGTGCCACAAAGTCAGCATTTGGAGTCTGTGCCACAGTTCATTTTCTTTTTCTGTGCAGTTGGGTTGATGTATTTGACTTCTATGAAAATCATGTATGTTTTTATGTACCTCTACAAAGGTGACATTTCGGCTGAAAAAATTGAAACGATTTTTGAAGAAATGACTAGCAACCGTGTCTCTACTGGACAAGAGGAAGTCTTTGCGGATGGTAGCATTCGTTTTGAGAATGTTTCTTTTGGTTATGAAGAGCAAAATATCATCGAAGATTTGTCATTCACACTTGATGAAAATAAAGTTTATGCTTTCGTCGGAAGTAGTGGTAGCGGAAAATCAACGATCGCAAAATTAATTGCTGGTTTTTATAAGATTAACAGCGGTAGCATTTTACTAGGTGGAAAACCGATTGAAAATTATCGCCAAGAAGCCCTAATGAAACACGTTGCCTTTGTTTTCCAACAATCAAAACTTTTTAAAATGTCAATTTTTGACAATGTCAAACTTGGCAATCCAAAAGCAAGTTATGAGCAGGTCATGAATGCTTTGAAACTGGCATCATGTCAAGAAATTTTGGATAAATTCCCTGAACGAGAAAATACAGTGATTGGCTCTAAAGGAGTGTATTTATCTGGCGGTGAACAGCAACGTATCGCCATTGCTCGCGCTATTTTGAAAGACGCTAAAATCGTTATCCTAGATGAAGCGTCAGCCGCTACGGACGTTAACAACGAATACCAAATTCAAAAAGCATTTGCTAATCTTATCGCCAATAAGACGGTTATCATCATTGCGCACCGTTTGTCATCAATCAAAGGTGTTGATGAGATTCTTGTTATTGACAAAGGCGCTATTGTTGAACGTGGTAGTGACCAAGAATTAACGGTTGCCGCTGGTCGATACAAACACTTTAAAGAACTTTACGCATCTGCTAATGAATGGAGGGTCTCATGAAAAACAAATTACAAAATGTATTTGGAGTGACTGAAAATGGCGCCAATAATGTAATCAAAGCTTGCTTCACTGCGATTTTAGTATTCATTGCAGAAATGGCACCGATTGGCTTACTAGTATATTACGTGCAAAATGTGATTGAAGGACATCCGTTGTCACTTTCGACAATGATTATTGGGCTTATTGCTATTATTGTGGTTGCTTACAGTTTTATGTACATTGATTACAATGCGACATACACCGCTACTTATCAAGAAAGTTTTGATATTCGAGTTAATATTGCTGAGATTCTTCAAAAATTGCCTTTGTCATATTTCTCACAACGTGATTTGACAGACTTATCTCAAACCTTGATGAGTGATGTGGAGCGTTTGGAACACGCTCTTAGCCATGCCATTTCAAAAACGGTTGGTTTTGTGATTTATTTTACATTGGTTACAATTGCCATGCTTTTCTTTAATGTGCCACTAAGCTTGTGTATTTTAATACCAGTATTAGTGAGCGCAGCTTGTTTAATTTTCTCTAAAAAAGCTCAAGAAAAAGCTGTCACAAAATATTGGAAGCAACTCCGTGCCAATTCGGATAGTTTCCAAGAAGCGATTGAATTGCAACAAGAAATCAAAGCTTACAATTTAGCAGAGCAATTCCATGATAGTTTGTATCAACAAATGGAAGATAGCGAACGCATCCATATCAAGTCAGAATTTACGCAAGGAATGCCGCTCAGTATCGCCAATCCGTTGGTACGATTGACAATCGGTATTGTGATTTTCTTTGGTTCAACGCTTTATTTCCAAGGAAAAGTTTCGTTGATTGTTTTCATTGTCTATCTTTTGTTAGCGATAAAAATTTCAGATGCCTTGCAAAATGTCTATTTTGACGTCGCGGAAATTTTCTATATCAATTCTGCGGTAAAAAATATCAATACTCTTCGTAACATTGAACAACAAATCGGAGAAGATGTCGCCCTTGAGACGTTTGATATTGAGCTCAAAGATGTGAAATTTGGCTATAAAGACGCCCAGCAAGTGATTAAAGGCGTATCGTTTACAGCTAATCAAAATGAAATCACAGCGCTTGTCGGACCGTCAGGCTGCGGAAAAACAACTTTATTACGTTTAGTCTCACGCCTTTATGATTACGAAGAAGGACAAATTCTCGTTGGTGGACATGATATCAAGCAAATCAGCACCAACAGTCTCTTTGATAAGATTTCAATTGTTTTCCAAGACGTGACTTTATTTAATAACACTGTTTTAGAAAATATCCGCATAGGACGACCTGATGCAACAGATGAAGAAGTCAAAGAAGCAGCACGTCTGGCGAATTGTCAAGATTTTATCGCTAAATTGTCACAAGGTTTTGATACTAAAATCGGTGAAAATGGTGCAAAATTGTCTGGCGGTGAACGTCAACGTTTATCAATTGCTCGCGCGATTTTGAAACAAGCACCGATTGTTCTTCTTGATGAAATCACGTCATCACTTGATATCGAAAACGAGAAATTGATTCAAGAAAGTTTGAATTACCTCTTGAAAGATAAAACTGTTTTGATTATTTCACATCGTTTGAAATCAGTTGAAAATGCCGATAAAATCGTTGTTCTGAAAGATGGACAAATTGACGGAATCGGTCGGCATACTGATTTGCTAGAAAGTTCAGCTGTCTATCGTGAATTGATTGAAACCTCACAAAAAATCGAAGATTTCAAATATAAAAAGAACGCTTAGGAGAACATTATCACATGAAAAAACAATCGTTTTCTGTTAAAGATTTAATCAACGCAGGTCTCTTTTCATTGCTTGTTTTTGCAGCAATGTTTGTCGGTGGCATAATTGGTTTTATCCCAATATTTATGCCGTTTATTCCATTTATTTGTGCTCTTTGTTCAGGACCAGTATTTATGCTTTATAGCACAAAAATTCACCGTTTTGGAATGGTGCTCATCATGGGTACTATTATCGGTTTGTTATTTATGGTGACTGGTCATGGTATTTATGTCTTACCAGGGACAATGTTGCTTGCTCTTATTGGGGAATACATTCTTAAAAAAGGAAATTACGAAAGCCTAAACCACACAAGATGGTGCTTTACGGTTTATTCGTTAGCATCAGGTTTTATGATGATTCCGATTTATATTACACGTGATGCTTATATTCAAAGATTAATCGACCAAGGTTATGGTCAAGCTTACGCTGATAAAATGATGAGCGTATTGCCAAACTGGACATTTCTTCCTGTCTTGCTTTTGGGAGCAATCGGTGGCTACCTTGGAGCAACGATTGGTATTAAAATGCTTCAAAAACATTTCAAAAAATTAGGCATGGCTTAATTGTTATAAAAATAGATAAAAGGAGAATGGGTGAAGTGGCTATTTGTGGCTTGCTTCACCTTTTAAATCATTATGAAATTAGACTTTCGGACAAAAGCATTGATGACAATTGTGATTTCTCTTGTTCTGTTATTTGGAAACTTACAAAAAACTTACCCTTGGGTGGCTTGGTGTTTAATGGCACTGCCTTATATGCTCTTATTAAGTGAAAAGAAATTCGGGAAAGCTTTTAAGGGAATTGCTTGGTTGATAGTAGCGCTTATTTTAGAAAAATGTGCGGTCTATTTTTCGTTTTCAGGCTTGCTAGCATCGGTTGCTTTGTTCTTTTCGATTATTGTGTTGCGTATGCTACCAGGCATAGTCATGGGAGAATACAGCCTTTTAACAACATCTATGAGTGATTTAGTGGCTTCTTTGCAAAAAATGAAATTGCCTGATGCTCTAATCATTCCGATTTCGGTCATGTTTCGTTTCTTTTATACGGTCAAAGAAGATTATCAGCAAGTCACAGAAGCCATGTATCTGCATGGGCTTGTTGGGCGACGATTTTTCCGCCAACCGCTACGCATGATTGAATATCGTTTTGTTCCTTTATTGCTTTGCTTGTCACGCACAGCAGACGACGTTGCTATCTCTGCCACAACAAGAGGAATGGTCGTTGGGCAAAAACGTTCAACGATTTCAAATACAAAACTAAGAATCCTTGATTATGTTCTTATATTAGCGATGTTAGCAGTATTAGTGTTAAATTTTTGGAGTCAATATGCTTAAAATAAAAAATTTTACGTTAACTTATGACGAACCTGTTCTGGAAAATGTCAATCTCAGCTTTAAATCTGGTGAAATCACAGTATTAACTGGGACATCAGGAAGCGGAAAGAGCAGTCTTTTAAAGGTTATCAATGGTGTTATTCCTTATTTTCAACCAGCCGAACTATCAGGTGAAATCACTTATCAAGGCAAAAATTTGCTTGATTTGGATATGTCTGAACGTAGCAATATCGTGGCTACCGTCTTTCAAAATCCTAAGACACAATTTTATGCTGTCAATTCCACAGATGAAATGGCTTTTGCCTTAGAAAATCGCCATTTACCACCAAAAACCATTTTTCAGCGTATCAATCAATTCACACAATTGTTAGAAATGGAAGATTTGCTGAATCGCGATATTTTCGCTTTATCAGGTGGTGAAAAGCAGCTTTTAGCCATTACCAGCGTTGCTTGCATGGATAACGACATCTATCTTTTTGACGAACCGTCGTCATCGCTTGACCGAGAAGCTATTGCACGCTTTAAAAAAGTCTTGGTTAAATTGAAAGAAATGGGCAAAATCGTCATTATTGCCGAACATAGATTGTATTATTTAAAAGAATTAATGAACCAGTTAATCGTTATCAAAGATAAAAAAGTGACTAGTTATCCAGCAGTTGATATTACAGACGACTTCACCAAAACACAGAATCTTCGTCAATTAAACGAAATCAGCAAAACAGAGTTAATCGAAAGCCTACCGTATCAAAAGCATTCCAAAAAATCACAAACTTTGCCTGAATCAAGCGATTTAATTTGCCAAAATTATCGCTATAAACACCGTGATAGCAAGGATAATATCTTTGATTTCAACCTTGGATTGGATAAAGGAATTAACTTTATTATTGGAAAAAATGGTGTCGGAAAAACAACCTTTTTACGTTGCCTATCGGGGCTCAATAAAACGTTCAAAGGGCAAACATTCTATGAAAAACAACCTGTAAAGCCCACATATGACTGGATTAGTGAGGTTGTTCAAGATGTTAATTACCAATTATTCACCGAATCGGTCTGGTCAGAAATTTCCATTGTGAGTGATGATGAAAAAACTAAAAAGGATGCGCTTACACAATTTGGTTTAATCGATAAAATCGAAAGACATCCGCAAAGTTTATCAGGTGGTGAAAAACAACGATTGTTATTAGCCATGGCTAAAGCTTCAAATAAGCCAATTATCATTCTAGACGAGCCAACAAGTGGACTTTGCAGACTGCAAATGGAACGTATGATTGAAGATTTGCATGATATGGCAAAAACAGGGAAATTAATCATCGTTGTGACACATGATTACGAACTTATCAAAAACTGCAGCGGAAAGATCATCGAATTCGTTGAATAAACGACCATATAAGAGATAGCGTTAAAATCCAAAATCAGCAAATTCAATACAAAATCAACGTCAATAAATAACATAATATTTGTTGACGTTTTTTAGCGCAAAAAATAGAAAAAATAAAATAAGACAATACAGAAAAAAAGTAAAAGCAGTTCCGAAAAAAATATTAAGTGAATTTCTCATAATATCTTTCCGAAAAACTGTAATTTTCTTGAAAAACAAATCAGTCTGTGATATACTCCTATTATAAAGACATCTCAAGGAGATTTTTAAATGAAACGTGAAAAATTACTTGAAAAAATTGATGAACTTAAAGAAATAATGCCTTGGTACGTCTTAGACTATTACCAATCAAAACTTTCGGTTCCTTATAGTTTCACAACTTTATATGAATACTTAAAAGAATATCGCCGATTTTTCGAATGGCTTTTGGATTCTGGAATTTCAGATGTTACTAAAATTGCTGACGTTGAATTAACGACTCTGGAACATCTTTCTAAAAAAGACATGGAATCATTCATCCTTTATCTGCGTGAACGTCCTTCTTTGAACACTTATTCAACAAAACAAGGTGTCTCACAAACAACAATTAATCGGACGTTATCAGCACTTTCAAGCCTGTTTAAATACCTAACAGAAGAGGTCGAAGATGAAAATGGTGAGCCCTACTTCTATCGAAATGTCATGAAAAAAATCGCTACTAAGAAGAAAAAAGAAACGCTGGCAGCTCGAGCTGAAAATATAAAAGGCAAACTTTTTCTAGGTGACGAGACCATGGCATTTATCGACTATATCGATACAGAGTATCAAAATAAGCTCTCTCACCGCGCTCTCTCCTCCTTCCAAAAGAATAAGGAGCGTGATTTAGCGCTTATTGCTCTTCTGCTTGCCTCTGGTGTCCGTCTTTCAGAAGCTGTTAATCTTGATTTGAAAGACTTAAACCTTAATATGATGGTTATCGAAGTCACTCGTAAAGGTGGAAAACGTGATTCTGTCAATGTTGCTAACTTTGCTAAGCCTTATTTAGAAGCTTATTTGCAAATCAGAGCGCCTCGCTATAAGGCGGAAAAACAAGACCAAGCTCTCTTTTTAACAGAATATCGCGGTGTTCCTAACCGTATTGATGCTTCAAGCGTTGAAAAGTTAGTTGCTAAATACTCTCAAGATTTCAAAGTTCGTGTAACACCCCACAAACTGCGCCACACACTTGCAACACGTCTTTACGATGCTACTAAATCACAAGTCCTAGTTAGCCACCAATTAGGACATGCCAGTACACAAGTTACCGACTTATACACCCATATTGTCAACGACGAACAAAAAAATGCCTTAGATAAGCTTTAAAAATTAACCTGAACCATTAATAGTTCAGGTTTTTTATTATCTCCTTGCTGACAAATAAATAATGAATGTTCTAAAAATATTTTACATAATATTATTTATGTAAAACTAAACTTCAAGTGGCATGAAATTGCCGACAATCTTACCAATGATTCGAGGATTTTCATCATAAGGCGCGAATTTATCGGCGTAGTGTTTGTTGAGTGAGACTAAACGAAGTCCGTCCTCTTCTCGATAAACTTTCTTAATATAAGTTTGCCCATCCCAATCAACAGCATAGATAGCACCGTCATAATCAAAACCTGTTTGCTTAATCAAGACAACCTCACCATTTAAATAAGTGGGTTCCATTGAATCCCCAAAGACCCATGAAGCAAAGTCATGGTCAAGTTGTTCATCATAAAAAACAGTATCATAATTACCGTCACCAAAATAAGAATATCCAGTACCTGCAGATAATTTTTCAAAAACCTTGTAAGCATAATACTTAGGCAACTGAACTATTTTTTCTTGCTCTTTGAGTAAATCGTCAGCATAATTTTCGAGTTTATGACGGTTGTCTTTATTGAGTTTGAAATAGGTGTCAACAATATCATATTCAGATACAAAATAAGTTTCCTCGACACCGAGTAACTGACTCAAAAGGTTAAGATTTTTTTGATTTGGCTTTGTTTTACCATTTTCCCAATTAAAGTAGGAAACTCTAGAAATATTAAGTAATTTAGCTACTTCTGCCTGTGAGTAACCTTTTTCTTCTCTAATATTTTTTAACTTTTCTCCAGAAAACATAAACTCCCTCCTTGTTAGTTTATAAACTAACAATATTATAAAAAAATAAACCTAAAAAAGCAAGGGCTTAGCCCCTACTTCTGTTAATTTTTATGTGATGAAATTTCGACTTGTGTTCCTTTATCGATTTGGCTATCGATAGTGATGTTTAGGTTAAGGGTGTCTAAAACTTGTTTAGTCATGTACAGCCCTAGACCAGTTGCTTTTTGGTGTTCATGACCGTTAAATCCAGTAAAACCTTCGTCAAAAAGACGTGGTAAATCTTCTTCTAGTATTCCAATACCATCATCAGATATAACGATATTTCCATCACTTATACTAATAATAATTGTTCCGTCTGTTTTGGAATACTTAACGGCGTTATCAATAATTTGTGAAATAGCAAAGCTTAGCCATTTTCGGTCAGAACTTAGCTCCCAATCACCGACAACCTCAACAGAAAGATTTTTTAGTAAACACGGAATACGATATTTTTTGATGATCTTTGTTGTAACATCTCTGACAGATAGTTTTTCAAAGCGAAAATCGTCTTTGTTTTGACTGAATTTTAAATAAGTCAACAACGTATCAAGATAGTTTTGAAGTCGTGTCAATTGTTGCTGTACTTCGTTTGAGTCGAGTTGGTCAGTCTGTGCCATTAATGAAAGGGCTGATATGGGAACTTTCATTTGATGTGACCACATTTTGACAAGATTTTGCAGATTTTCAGTTTGCGTCTTTTCAGCTAGCAGTTCATTGGCGCTAGTTTCTTTTAGTTTGATGATAATGTCTCTATAAGCCAGTTCTGACGGCAATTCTAATTCATCTAATTCTTTTACATAAATAAAATGATGTAAAATAGATAATTTCTGCTTAAATTTAAGGTATTGCCAAATGCTGATAAAGATTAAAATCGTTAAATTGATTAAAATACTAACTTTAAAGTAAGCCAATGGCAGGCGATATAAGGCAAAAATAACAATGAATAATATACTTAAAAGGATATAAGTTAAATACCAGACGGAATATTCTTTAAAAAATTGTCGAATCATTTTAGAAGGTAGCCAACTCCTCTCACGGTGTGAATACGATCAAAACCTAATGGTTGTGTTTTCTTGCGCAGTCGTGTTATGTTAACGCTAAGGGTATTTTGGTCAATGAAACTTTCATTTTCCCAAAGTTTCTCGAGTAATTCCTCTTTGGGCACGACTTGATTTTGATGTTCAAAGAGAACCGCTAAAATCTTATTTTCTGTCGGAGATAAGGTGATATGGTCGTCACCGTTTGATAAAATTCCGTCACGCGACAGAGAAAACTGGTCCAATTGGTAATTATCCGAGGTAAACTGGTAAGCACGTCTTAAAAAGGCTGAAATTTTGGCGTCTAAAATCGTTAGAGAAAATGGTTTTGACACAAAATCATCCCCTCCCATGTTAAGTGCCATGACAGTATCCATTTCATCATCACTAGATGAGATAAAAATAATCGGCAATGTCATAGTTTTACGAATTTCTGTTGTCCAATAAAAACCATTAAAATACGGCAACGTGATATCAATCAGGATAAGGTCAGGCTTGATTTCTTCGACTTCCTGCTTAATAGCTCGAAAATTAGTGACACTAAAGACATCATAAGTTTGACTAAGATGTTGTTCTAAAAGTTTAACGATAGTTTCATCGTCCTCGACAATATAAATCTTTCCTTGTTTCATAGTTTTATTGTAACAAAAAATGGTCATCACGACCATTTTTTAGTAAAAATTTTCAGAATCTTTCAAACGACTGTTCGAAGATAGGAGTTAACGTTCAATAATTTTATAGTAAGTTCTACTTGTGAATTTATAGATGAAGAAATAGATTACGGTGATGCTTAGTATTGTAATACCACTGACGGTATAAATCATACTTGAGCTTGTTACCCCAAACATGAGTAACATTTGTTTTAGCATGACAAGCGCTACGGCGAAGTGTAAAACTGCAAAACCGAGTGGCATGAAGAATACGAGTAAAATTTGAGAATTAATTGCTCGCTTCACTTCTTTTTCTCCCATTCCCACTTCTTGCAAAATTTTATACGATTTTTTATCTTCAATCCCTTCAGAACGTTGTTTATAGTAAATGATTAGGGCTGCACCAAGCAAGAAACTAATACCAAGTAAGAATCCTGTAAAGAGAAAGCCACCTGTAAAGCCATACATGTCCTCAAGGAAAGATGATTTGGTATCGACAATTCCTGTTGCTGCGTTGCCATCTGAATCAAGATATTGACCTGTTTCGTCTGAAATGTAACCGTCATCATTTGTAATTTTAGCGATTTCGGCTTTAGAAAGGTCAGCGTAACCAGTGAAATTACTTTGGAATTGGAAATTGTGTTGAGTAAAGAGCTCTTGAAGTTCATTTAAAACATTTTTATCACTAACGATTAACAACGCTGGATTATAAGTATTAGCAATATCAGGGAATATAACACTTCTTAGATTTTCGACATTGTCAAATTCTTTTCCAAAAAGGGTTAATTTTTTCAGTTGGCTATTTCCCTTTTGAACGTAAAAGGCAGATTGATTTTCTTTTAAAGTTGGTAGGCTATTACCTAAATTTTTAAAATCATCTTGGGTCATGATATATAAAGAGCCCATTTTTGCCATATCAGGAGTGTCTATATCTTGGTCTGTTATTGTGATTTCTTTATCAGTTGATACTGGAATTACTGAGGAACCAGTATAGTAGGTGATATAGTCACTTTCTGGTTTATCTAATTTATCGATAACTGCTGTTTTGAAAAAAGCTTCCGCATCTGTATCAGTCGTCGAATAGATTGTAATTTGAGTGTCTTTTGGGAACATATCGTCGGCTTGTTTTTGAGTATTGACATACAAAGACGTTGTTGTGGCAATCGTTACAAAAGCCATAACGGCTAGTAGCGTAATATTAGCAAGTCCGACAGCATTTTGTTTCATTCGGAAAATCATTTGTGCTGTGGTTACGAAATGTTCAGGTTGGTAAAAATATTTTTTGTTTTTACGACGGCGTTTTAGGTACCAAGTCATAAAACTGATGTAAAAAAGGTACGTTCCAATGATAACAAGAACAACCGCGATAAAGAAACGATATAGGACGACAAGCGCAGCTATTCTCGTTGAAGAAATTGAAAGATAATAACCTGAGCTTAAGCAAATGATGCTTAACAACGCAAAGAGAATATTGCCGCGTGGCTCTTTTTCACCCTGTTCTTGCCTCCTAAATAAAGCTAGTGGCGATGAACGACGGATATTAAAGAGGCTGATAAGTTCTAGGAAAAAGAAGATTGCAGCGAATGCAAACGCTGTGCTAATAAACGCTGCTGGTGATAAAGTCATTACCAACTGATTATAGTGTAAAAGATTAATAAAAATCAAATAAAACAATTGTGAAAAGACAGCTGATAAAAGGCTTCCTAAGATAATCACACCCACAAAAATAACAATCAGTTCAATAGTCGATACAAGACTGATTTGAAACCTGTTCATCCCAAGGATGTTATAAAGCCCGAATTCCCTACTTCTTTGTTTTAAAAGGAAATTATAACTGTAAATCTCCATGATAATCGAGAAGATAAAAAGGACAACAATGGATAAGCCAAGTGTTGCGGCACCATATGACATGCTTTTTCCAACAGGGCTAAATAAAATCAGCAAGGTTGAACAATTTAGAAGAAATAAAATGGTGCTTGTGAGTAAAAATGGTCCAAAAATATTGACAGATTTTTTGAGGTTTGACCAAGCTAATTTAGCATAGAACATATTACTCACCTCCAAGAAGTGCGCTCATTGCAAGTGAAATATCCTTGCTGAATTCTTGATTGGTTTTGTTACCACGATAAATTTGGTGGAAAATGCGACCATCTTTGATGAAAAGGACACGTTTAGCATGACTAGCAGCGTTTGCTGAGTGTGTTACCATAAGCAATGTTTGACCGTCATTATTAATATCCTCAAAAAGGTTTAGAATATCTTCAGAATTGCGATAATCTAGCGCTGCTGTCGGTTCATCAGCCAAAAGTAACTGCGGATTTGTGATAAGGCTGCGAGCGATAGCAACACGTTGTTTTTGACCGCCAGACAATTCAAATGGGCGTTTTGCTAACAAATCTTCGATATGAAGTTTTGGAGCGAGTGTTGCTAGTCTATTTTCCATTTCTTGGTAGTTAACACGACCAAGTACCAATGGTAAGAAAATATTATCCTTGACAGAAAGCGTGTCTAATAAATTGAAATCTTGAAAGACGAATCCGAGATTGTTTAAACGAAATTCTGCTAATTGGCTTTCTTTGATTTTTGTGATTTCTTTCCCATTTAGAACAACAGAACCTTTCGTTGGCTTTTCCAGGGTTGCTAAGATATTAAGCAAAGTTGTTTTCCCAGAACCAGATTCTCCCATGATAGCGATAAATTCATTTTCATCTACTTTGAAATCAACATCTTGCAAAGCACGTGTTACTTCTTTTGAAAAACGTGTGCGAAAAACTTTTTCTAAGTGATTAATCTCCAGTAACATAATTTCTCCTTTGTTTCATTATACCTTTTTTCGATTAAATAAAAACTCTAATCGGAATGTTTTTGCTAAAAAGCAATTAATTTAAATTTAGTATTTTAATACTAAGAGTGTTTCAAAGGTCTTCTTCCACTCCAATACCAAAGAGCGAGACTTACTACTCCCACTACGACGATAAGAAGAATTGTAATAAGACTATAAAAACCTACCATTTCAAAAACCTCCTCCTATTATTTTGTGATACGGAGGGTATAACAGACAATATAAGTAATGGAACCTAAAATAACCATGACTAACCAAATCAGAAGATTACTCCATAAATTAATATGTCTTTTGATTTCTTGACTCATATGACTGCTCCTCTCTTATTGACAAGTTTATTTTATCGAAAATCAGGTAGTTACTTCCTTACAATTTGAAAGTCAAATCTTACAAAAATGTAAGGTTGCTTTTTGGCAACAAAAAAGCCCAAAACAAACGTTTCAGGCTTAACAGTTACTACTTACTATTGATTGCTTGTGCTACTTTTGTAAGGTAGGCGTGGCTTTCAAGCTGCTCAATGGGATTGTTTAAATCTTTTAGGTTAATCTCGTAAATACTTGTGGCTTTTTCGTTGAACAATGGCAGAGCTTCTGCCCAATTGATTTTTCCATGACCTAGTGTCAAACTATCATGCGTTTCACCTAAAGAGTCAACTAAATGATAGTGAATAATAGTCTTTTTCAAAGTTTCTAGTGAGCATTGCAAAGCTTTATTATCCCCATGCAGATAAATGAAAGCATGAGAAATATCATAAGCAAGTGGATAGCCTTTTTGAGCTAACAATTGGTCGAATTCAGGCTTGCCAAATGAAAATAGTTTTGAAATACCATTTTCAAACATGATATGATTTTCACCAAGCTCACAAAATTCATCCATGCGAGTAAAAAGATAATTTTGCGCTTCTTCAATGTTTTCAAAAGGTTCTAGCAAATCTTTTTCACGCAGTTCATAAGAGCCATGAACTAAGACTTTACAATCGAAATCTCGAGCGATTTTCAATAATTCTTGGGTTGAATAGTTGATAAAATCGACTAAATCAGCCTTATTTTTAGGGTGCGCCACAAGTTCTAAAAATTGACCTTGGTATTTCATCGGATGATGAAGAACAATCGCTTTGACACCACTTGCTTTTACTGTTTGAACAGCTTCTCTAAGGTGTTGTAAGCCGCTAGCAGTGAAGTCGGTTTCAGATGTGAAAAATTCAAAGACATCTGGATGATATTTTAGGCGACTTTCCATTTGCTCAAGGTCGCAACTAGCTTTTAGTCCTAATTGAATTGGAAACATTTTGTCACCTCTTTTAATATAGTATTGGAATACTAAACGTTAAGATAATCTTGCAAATCGTTTAAAGCACGTTCAGCAACTTTTTCATAACGTTCTTTTTTATCACGGATACGTGGTCCGTCAAGCTCTTTAACGATACCGAAGTTAACATTCATTGGTTGGAAATGTTTGCTTTCGGCATGTGTAATGTAATGTGGAAGAGAGCCGATAGCAGTCGTTTGCGGGAAGATAACCGCTTCTTCTCCTTTAAAACGACGTACAGCGTTGATACCAGCAACTAGCCCTGAAGCAGCTGATTCCACATATCCCTCAACCCCTGTCATTTGACCAGCAAAGAAAAGGTCTGGATTTTGGCGTGTGGCAAATGTTTCGGTCAAAAGATTTGGAGAATCCATGTAAGAGTTACGGTGCATTACGCCATAACGGACAAATTCGGCATTTTCAAGACCTGGAATCATGCGGAAAACACGTTTTTGCTCACCCCATTTAAGGTGTGTTTGGAAACCAACGATGTTAAAGAGACTACCAGCAGTATTATCTTGACGTAATTGAACAACGGCATATGGTGTCTTGAATTCACCGTCACGAGGTCCTTTGTAGTCATCTGGGTATTCTAAGCCAACAGGCTTCATTGGACCATAGAGCATTGTTTTAATGCCGCGTTTTGCCATAACTTCAATCGGCATACAACCTTCAAAATATTTTTCTTTTTCAAAGCTATTAAGCGGAGCTTCTTCGGCATTGACAAGCGCTTCATGGAACGCCATAAATTCCTCTTTGGTCATTGGACAGTTAAGATAGGCAGCTTCTCCTTTATCGTAACGTGATTTCAAATAAACCTTGTCCATATCGATAGAATTTTTATCAACGATTGGCGCTGCGGCATCATAGAAATAAAAACCGTCGCCACCGTTCAATTCATGAATTTTTTCAGCAAGTGCATCTGATGTTAAAGGACCACTAGCGATAACAGTAATGGCATCAGTTGGAATTTCTGTGATTTCTTCACGAACGACTTCGATAAGTGGGTGATTTGTCACTTCATCTGTCACCATTTGTGAGAAACCGTCACGATCAACCGCTAAAGCACCACCAGCGGGGACGCGCGTGCTTTCTGCTGCCTTCATGATAACAGAGTCTAGACGACGCATTTCTTCTTTAAGCAGACCGACAGCGTTTGTTAAGCTATCACCGCGCAGCGAATTTGAGCAGACCAATTCCGCAAATTTATCTGTTTTGTGTTGTGGTGTTGCTTTCTTACCACGCATTTCATAAAGTTTTACTGGAATGCCACGTTTAGCAATCTGATATGCAGCTTCAGAGCCCGCTAAACCAGCTCCAATAACGTTAATGTATGATGATTGAGACAATATACTAATACCTCCAAAAACAAGCTTAGGAAGTCCTAAAACTCATTTTCCAGATAAGGGAGAAAGCCCTTATCCAAATCTTTCTAATTTTGATACTTGATTATCATAACATAAAATTTGTGAAACTCAAATAATATTATATAGTTTATTTACATAAATAAAAATATGTAAACGAGTTATTGATTATCCTTTTTAATCATATTCTGATATTGTAAGTGAATACCAATGTGACCAATTCCCAAAATAATTGATGCCAAGGTCAGAAATGGATTTTTACCATAGATGGATATGCATAGAACTGCCAAAATCGGCAAACTTGCTCCTGCTACTGGAATTTTTAAAAATGTGGTGTAAAAATCTGCCATTCTTTTTGGTCCCATAAAATAACGAATCCAAAACATTTCATAAAGAATCATACAAAAACTAGCAGCTATCAACCACCAATTCCAATTAGTCCAGGGCTGCCAGTTAAAATCAGAAAAGATGAGAATCAGACAAGTCACAAGTACTTCTCCGATACGTTCAAGTAAGGATAAGTATTTATTTTCTTGATACTGATAATGTTCATAATCTTTAGGTTTGTTTCGTGTCCAAATAAGATTTGGTATCATTAGTAGCATTAAAAAGATGAATCCAACATAAGAGAAGCCAAAATGCATAGTCAGTCATCCTCATTTAAAACAAACAAATCCAAGCAGATAGTAAAACACTTAAAATGCTGAAAAGTGACCCAATGAGATAGTATTCCGCAAATGTGGGGCTTTCGGAAATTTTATTATAACGAGCGATTGATTTAGCAGTAAAAACAAGTCCGATTGAGGCGAATTGATTGAAAATGATACAAATACTCATCACAATACGCTCCAAAAGTCCAATCGTTGCTCCAGCACCTGGAATGGTGTCCATTTTTTGACTGTCCTCTGGCTGGTATTTTTGAAAGAAAATCTTGAAAATAACATTAGTTGGTTTTGTAATCAAGACGATAAACAGGATAATATTAAGCGTTTCTCCTGTTAGGAAATTTGGCAGAAATGTTCCTTTAGCAAGCGGGGCAAGTAAAAGTATAATTCCTAGATGTAACATTTGGTCCAAAAGGAAAGTTACCAACGGATTTAGCTTGAAACTATTAGCCACATGAGGTTTTCCAAAGTCAATAATAGAATGACTAAGCAAAATAAGCAAGCTAATGCCCCAGATGCTTGGGATAAAAATAGTTACCAAAATTAACGGAACAGCTACCCAAATGAGATGAATCAAAAGATAAGTTTTATCGGTATTTTTACGGTCGGCAACTGTTTGGCTTTGCAACTGAAAGTCTGACAAAAAGTGACAAATCAGTAACAGGGTTAATATAGGATTTTGGCTAAGGTAGTGAGAAAGACCTGTGATTGACATTAGTTTAACTCCTCTCCAGCGTTTTTAAGCAGATTTAACGCACAATTTCGCGTTCGTAGGTAAACTTTGATATTGCTGCTTTTCAATCGTTTTGACAGCGCACTTGTGCTTAATTCGAGCTGTTTTCCCAAAATTTGTTGGTCAAAATGCTCATCATAAATGCCAAGTTTCAAAAGTTCCTGCAAGATAATTTCTTGGCTAGCGCGCCAATCGGACTTAATTGCTTCGCTACTGGCAATCAGTGTATTAATAATGTTTACCTTGGTATCATCTTCAAAGGAAACAGCGATTTGCGTATTGCCGTAATCATTTTTTTGGTGGATGTAATTGATTGCTTTTCTAGCGTGCCAGTAAGCGGGACCGTCAGCGCCAATGCTTTGCTCTGGGTTAATATCTGTCAGAATTTCTCCTAAACCAAGACCAAAACGTACTTGATAAGGCTGCATTGCGAAGTTAATACGGTCAATTATCTGAAATAAAGGGGCGTCCAAGGTTAACAATCCTTGAAATTCATCGCCTAAAGTGATAGATAATTTTGAAACCAAGACATCTTTAAATTCAATATTTAACTCGTTTAGGCAAGTCTCCAATGTTTTTTGGACTTGGTAACGATTATCGATTTTTTTGGAATCAATAATATCTCCAATTAATGCAAAATAATTCATAGCGTACCTCTCATAAGTCTATTATAACAGACTTATCAAAAAAAGTCCGTTATAACGGCAATTATTTAAAAAGTCCATTATAACGGAAAGCATATTTTCCATACAATCAAAAAGAAACTGAGCATCTCTGCTTCAGCTTCTATCGTTTTATTTAATTTTTGCTTCTTCGTAGTCGCATTCTTCATTGCTGCAGACGACTTGTTTACCACCACCGCGGATTTTCTTCTCAACCAAGAAGTCTCCAGATTTTGGACAAGAACGTCCGACAGGTTTATCCCATGATGTAAATTCACATTCAGGATAACGATCACAACCATAGAAAATACGATTACGTTTGGTTTTACGCTCAATTACTTGACCTTTGCCACAGACTGGACAAGTCACGCCGATTTCTTTAGTGATTGCTTTTGTATTGTGACACTCTGGGAAATTGCTACAAGCGTAAAATTTACCATAACGCCCCAACTTGATAACCATTGGGTGTCCACAAACATCACAATCAAAGCCAGCTGGCTCATCTTTGATTTGAATTTTTTCGATTTCGGTTTCGGCTTTGGCAAGTTCTTTTTCAAATGGTTTGTAAAATTCATCGATAACTTTTTGCCATTGCTGTTTGCCTTCTTCGACTTCATCAAGTTTACCTTCCATATCAGCGGTAAATTTGACATCAACAATATCAGGGAAGAATTCAACAATCAAATTATTAACGATTTCACCAAGTTCCGTAGGTTCAAAACGTTTCGCAGCTAAGCGAACATAGTAACGTCTTTGGATAACGTCAAGTGTTGGTGCATAAGTCGACGGACGCCCAACGCCATTTTCTTCCAATGTTTTAATAAGTGTTGCTTCAGAATAACGAGCTGGTGGTTGCGTAAAGTGTTGTTCAGGATTTGTTGACACTTTCTTAACAATATCACCTTCAACCATGTCAGGCAACATCTTATTCTTGTCAGAATCGTTATATACGGCTAAGTAACCGTCAAATTTTACTTGACTACCATTGGCAGTAAAGCGTACGCTATTTTGCTCCAAGTTAACTTTCATTGTGTCAAAGACTGCTGCTGTCATTTGACTGGCAACAAAACGATTCCAAATCAATGTGTAGAGTTTTAATTGGTCTTTATCTAAGTGCTTAGCGATTGATTCTGGTGTTAGATTGACATTTGAAGGGCGAATGGCTTCGTGAGCGTCTTGAGCTCCTGAAGCATTTTTAACACGGCTACCGTGTTTAGAGTATTTTTCACCGAAACGTTCTGTGATAAAGTTTGCGGCATCATTTTGCGCAATTGGACTGATACGTGTTGAGTCAGTACGCATATAGGTAATCAAACCTTGCGTTCCGCTCTTACCAAGACTGATACCTTCGTACAATTGCTGTGCAACCATCATGGTTTTACGTGTACGGAAGTTGATTTTATTAGCAGCATCTTGTTGGAGAGATGATGTCGTATAAGGAAGTGGTGCATTGCGACGACGTTCTTTCTTTTCAACCTTAGCTACGGTAAATTCGTCACTAGTCAATAAAGCAAGAACTTTTTGAACATCTTCGTTCGTTTCGAGTTTTAATTTTTTACCATCAATGCCATAAAATGAAGCTTGGAATTTCTTTGTTCCTTTTTTAAAGAAACCGTCAATTGTCCAGTATTCTTCTGGTTTAAAGGCTTTGATTTCATTTTCACGGTCAATGATCAGTTTTAATGCAACGGATTGAACACGTCCTGCTGAAAGACCTTTTTTAACTTTTTTCCAAAGCAATGGTGAGATAGAATATCCCACGATACGGTCAAGAACACGACGCGCTTGTTGAGCATCTACTAAATCCATATCGATTTGGCGTGGTTCAACAAAAGCATTTTTGACAGCGTCTTTGGTGATTTCGTTGAAAACAACACGGTTTTTGTCGTTTTCATCAAGGTCCAAAATATGAGCTAAGTGCCAAGAAATCGCTTCTCCTTCACGGTCCGGGTCACTTGCGAGATAAACTTTTTTAGACTTTTTCGCTTCTTTTTTAAGGTCGTTAATCAATGGACCTTTACCACGAATATTAATATATTGTGGTTCATAATTATTTTCAAAATCAATAGACATGCTTGATTTTTTCAAATCGCGGATATGTCCTACTGAGGCTACAACTTTATAATTACGTCCGAGATATTTTTCAATTGTTTTTGCCTTAGCTGGAGATTCCACAATAACCAAATTTTTCTTGGCAGCTGTTTTTTTCTTTGTTGTTTTTTTGCTTGATTTTTTAACAGCTGTTGGGGCTTTTGTAGTAGTCGTCGTTGCCATAAGCTCACTTCCTATCAGTAATAAACTTATAACATGATAACCCGCTTTTCTTAAACTGTCAATAAAAAAGTTGTATTTAATAGAAAAAACTTGCTTATATTTGATATTCCGAAAGGATATCTAAGCCTGATGTGACGCATTTTGCGCCCTCTTTTATCAAATGATGACAGCCATCAGATTTTCCATCTAAAATATTTCCTGGAATGGCAAAAACGTCTCGTCCTTCTTCCAATGCTCTTTCACACGTAATCAAACTGCCTGAGCGCAGCTTAGCTTCTACTACGATAACGCCTTGTGATAGCCCTGCAATAATACGATTTCGCTCTGGAAAATGGAATTTCAGCGGTGCTTCTCCTGCTACGTACTCACTTAATACGAGGTGATTTTTAGCCATGTACGCCTGCAACTGCTTATTTTCTTTGGGATAATAAACGTCCAGTCCGCAACCGATAACGGCAATCGATGCACCACCGTTTTTTAGAGCTGATAAATGCGCACTGGTATCAATGCCACGCGCCAACCCACTAACGATAACAAAATGATTCCCGAGTTCTTTGACAATTTTCTGTACGGATTTTGTCCCTGTTGCTGATGCTGTTCTTGCTCCTACTACTGCCATTTTTGGGCGATTAAGTAATTCTAAATTTCCTTGATAAAACAGCAAAACAGGTGGATTATAACAATGTTTGAGTTCTAATGGGTATTCGTCATCTAGTATGGAAACACTAGGAAAACAATTAAATTCTTTGCGCAATTCTTTGGTGTCCAGTGCTTTGTATTTTTCCATAAAAAGGATAGGATTTTTACATTTTGAGACGACTGCCATATTACGCAAAGATAGTGATTTCTCTTGCTTTTCTTGATAATCTAAAATAGCTAAAATATTAAGATTTGTTAATCCTGCTTTTTTTAATTTAAACAATTCAAAATTATTCATGTTTTCTACCTCACTAATTTATTATTCGAAAAAAGCCCTGAAAAACAGGGCTTAGTGAGTGTATTTTACGTATTAATCAAGCGTTTTTATGATTTTTGCAGGATTTCCAGCGAGAACCACGTTATCGCCAAAAGATTTTGTAACGACTGCGCCAGCACCAACGACAACGTTGTCTCCTAAGGTAACCCCAGGTAGAATGGTCACACCGCCGCCAAACCAGGCATTATCTCCAATAGTGATTGGTGCACCGTATTCAAGACCTGAAATACGTTCTTTGGCATCAAGTGGGTGTAACGGTGTTAACAATTGACAATTTGGTCCAAACATTGCGTTGTCGCCAATGTGAATCTCACAGACATCAAGCATGGTACAGTTATAATTGGCATAGAAATTCTCACCCACATAAATATTTGAACCATAATCACAAACAAAACGTGGATTCATTGTTAATTTTTCACCTGTTGACCCAAACAGAGATTTTATGATCTCTCTTTGCCTGTCACGGTCGTCCTCGTTATTGAACAACTTCATTTTTTGGCGTGCTTCCAGACGCATGGCAGTTAGTTCTGCATCCCCAGCATCGTATAGTTGCCCAGCTAACATTTTTTCTTTTTCGCTTGTCATATTAAGACTCCTTTAGCATGGATTTTATTGGTTCGAATGTTTTACGGTGAATTGGTGTGATGCCATATTTTTTTAGGCCTTCTAAGTGCTCTTTGGTTCCATAGCCAACGTTTTTTTCAAAGGCATACCCAGGATAATCATTGGCATAGTCAGCCATCATGCGGTCACGTGTTACTTTAGCAACGATAGAAGCCGCTGCAATTGATAAGGAGTTGGCATCACCTTTGATGAGTGATTGTTGTGGGATCGAAGTTTCCAAATGCATGGCATCAATTAAAAGATAATCAGGTTTTGTCACCACACCTTTCAGTTGATTAATGGCTTGCAACATACCGACTTTTGTAGCTTCGTAGATATTAATTTGGTCAATGACATTATTGTCAACAATTCCGATTCCAATTCCTAGAGCACGCGCAAGGATTTCTTGATAAATTTCCTCATGGTGCTTCTTAGGAATTTTTTTAGAATCATTGAGGTGTTTAATTTTACAATTTTTTGGAAGAATAACGCACGCTGTGACAACAGGTCCTGCTAATGGTCCTCTACCAACTTCATCAATCCCAGCAATGGCTTGGTAACCCTGTTGATAAAGTTCTTTTTCGTAGCGCAGCATATTTTCCAAGCGCAAGTCTTCATCAATATCCGCTTG
Organism: Streptococcus gallolyticus subsp. gallolyticus DSM 16831; assembly: GCF_002000985.1. NCBI lineage: Bacteria > Bacillati > Bacillota > Bacilli > Lactobacillales > Streptococcaceae > Streptococcus > Streptococcus gallolyticus. Next base: position 1,209,934 of record NZ_CP018822.1, read on the forward strand.
AATGGCTTTTTTACGCTGCTGAATCGCCTTTTGGACACCTGCACGACCATCTGACTCATAATCTTGCCAGCGTGCGTCATCAAGGCTCTCAATCGCTGCTAGCGCTTCTTTGATTTCTTTAACGGTCGCCATTTTCAACTTCTCCTACGACGTCCAGAGTGTAACGACCAAGTTTGCCTTCGCGGACATCTTTAACAAAAAGGCTGTAAAAACGGTCATAATCATCACGAAAGCCCAATTTTTGTGTCATAGCCATAATAATCTCAGGCGCTTCTTCTTCTAAGTTGATACCTTTGAAGCGTTCAACAAGACGTTCTGGATAGTATTTTTTAAAGAAATTAAGGCCGAAAATTGTTACTTCATCCATTGGCAAAAGCTGGTCCTTGATAGCACCTGTTAAGGCGAGTTTGAGTCCTACTACTTCATCTTCGAATTTTGGCCAAAGAATCCCTGGGGTATCTAGGATTTCCAAGTCTTTATTAGACTTAAGCCATTGTTGTCCTTTAGTAACCCCTGGTTTATTACCAACAACTGCAATTTTTTTACCTGCTAAACGATTCATTAATGTTGATTTACCAGCGTTTGGAATACCGATAATCATTGTGCGCAAGGTTTCTTTTTGAATGCCACGTTCACGTAATTTAGCTAATTTATCAGCCATTAGTGATCTGGCGGCATCGGTTACCAATTTTACAGTAGCTTGTTCTTTTGAATTAACAGCTAGGGTTTTGATGCCTTGTTTTTCAAAATAGTTACGCCATTCTTTTGTTCGATTGCTATCAGCAAGGTCGGCTTTGTTCAGAATCATCAATTTCGGTTTATCTCCGACGATTTTGGTTAACATTGGATTTTGGCTTGATAGTGGCAAACGAGCGTCAACCAAAATTGTTACAAAATCAACGTGTTTCAGATTTTCCTGAACTTGTCGGCGTGCTTTCGACATATGCCCAGGAAACCATTGGATATTAGCCATGTAAAATAAATTCCTTTCATCGATAAGTGTTAAAACTTATATTTTATTATCATTCTTTAGTTTTTATTGCAATTAAAAGCAATTATCAAATCATTTTCTATTATACCATAAACTATTTCTGATTATGGGGAAAAGCTTACCGCGCAGCTATTGTCATAAAGAGAAAAATCTATTCATTCTTGACTATCTTTTGCCAAGGCGATACAATGAAAACGTATCAAAAGGCTTACTAAAGGAGATAAGATGAACGATTATACTGAAATGACGATTGAAACTTACTTGGCGGAACGTTTAACTAAAGAAATTGCTGCTTACGAGAAAAAGAGCCACTTTCACCGTGCATGGTTTATTGTTTTTAAGGTGATTCAAATCATTGTTTTGGCGCTTGTTCCGATTTTAGCAAGCCTTCCAATTCCTTGCTTTAAACTGCTTGCTGTCATTGCTTCGTGCCTTGTTTTGGTTCTTGAAGCTCTGCTTGCCGTTTCAAATCACAAAGATAAATGGCGTATTTATCACGCCACATCAAAAGAACTTGCTTCAGAAAAATTCACTTTTGAAACGACATCTGGCATTTATAATAAAGAAAAATTAACCGAAGACCGCTTCGCTCTGTTAGTTGACCGTTGTGAAAATATTATCAAAAATAAAGAGTAAAAAACGCCCCTGTATTTAAAACAGGGGATTATTTTTTAATTTGTAAAAGTAGTATTGGAATACTCATTAGGCTTAGATAGTATAAGATATAAAACCATTCACGGCTTTGATGAAATTCTAAGTAGGTAATTCCTAAAATCAATAAACAGTACGAAAGCCATAGGAATAACACCAATTTTCGATGTTTCAGAATAAACGTAATTGGATTATTAATCAATGGTTTGATAGTTCCTTTCAAACGTTTTTTCGGATATTACGCGATGATTAGTAATATCAAGATAATCACCGATATAACCCAGTTCATACATACCATATCCTGCAAAGCCGCCTCCAAGACTTCCTACTACTCCTGTTTTTAGATTTTCAGTAGTCGAAGGATTAAGCCCTGCCATTAAAATACGAAGATGGTTGTCTAACCAATGCAAGTAACCTTTAGCAAAAGCGTCTTTTACCCAATCAGGCTGTGCAGATTTATCTTGACTGATTTGCCAGACGGTAGCAACTTTCCCTTTATAAAGAGCTTTCATTATCGCTCCTCCTTTCTTTTTTAACAGCTGTAAAAAATAAAATTGAAAAACCGATTAACCCAATACTGTTTAATATTAATTTCAGAGTGGATAATTCTTTTTGAAAATTAAGTAGGCACAAAATGAGAAAAAATAATGTCAAAAAAATAGCTGTTTGTGTTGATTTTTTCATCGTATTACCTTCCTTCCTTTGCTTCAAAAATAGCTTTCACAAGAACCAACGTTGAAACGACCAAAAATAATCTGACGAGTGTTCCCGTTGTTGATATAATGGCTCGTATGCCAAATGCCAGAAAAATACCAGCAGCGATTAATTTTCTGAGCAAGATAACCCCCTTTTAAATCATATAACAAATCTAGTATTAAAATACTAAATCTAATTAATATCTATTTTTTTGTTTATTATACCAATTTTAGCGAGCAACTCATCACCCAAGTCGTAAAATGTCATTTTTTAGTCGCGAATGGGAGAATTTGTTCAGAAAATCAAAAAAAGAGACGCAATGTCTCTTTTTTTATATGTTACATAAGTTCGTTAAAGTCCCAGACTTCTGTCCAACCTTCGTAAAAATCAGGTTCGTGACAAACCATGAGAATGCTTCCTTTGTAGGCTTTTAGGGCACGTTTGAGTTCTTCTTTGGCATCAACGTCCAAGTGGTTGGTTGGTTCGTCAAGGACAAGAACGTTATTTTCACGATTCATTAATAAACAGAAGCGAACTTTGGCTTGTTCACCACCTGAGAGCACCTGAATTTGACTTTCAATGTGTTTTGAAGTCAATCCACAACGTGCAAGTGCTGCACGGACTTCTGCTTGATTGAGCGCTGGGAAAGCATCCCAAACAGCTTCCAGCGGCGTTTGACGATTTCCTGCTACGACTTCTTGTTCAAAATAACCAAGTTCAATGTAATCGCCACGTTCAACACTACCTGAAATTGGCGGGATAATACCAAGCAAGCTTTTCAGCAAAGTCGTTTTACCGATACCATTGGCACCAATGATAGCCACTTTCTGATTGCGCTCAAAAGTGAGATTGAGTGGTTTTGTCAATGGGTGGTCATAACCAATTTCTAAATCTTGTGTCTGGAAGATGAAACGGCTTGGTGTACGTGACTCTTTAAATTCAAAAGAGGGTTTCGGTTTTTCAGATTGTAATTCGATGCGTTCCATCTTATCCAATTTTTTCTGACGTGACATTGCCATATTACGTGTTGCAACACGCGCCTTGTTACGATTAACAAAATCTTGCAAGTCTGCGATTTCTTTCTGTTGACGTTCATAAGCTGCTTCTAATTGTGCTTTTTTCATGGTATAAACAGCTTGGAAATTATCATAATCACCAGTATAACGCACCAAATCATGATTTTCCACATGATAAACGATATTGATAACATCATTTAAGAATGGAATGTCATGTGAAATCAAGACAAAGGCATTCTCGTAGTTCTGTAAATAACGTTTCAACCATTCGATGTGTTCGGCATCAAGGTAGTTGGTCGGTTCGTCCAAAAGTAAGATATCTGGCTTTTCAAGCAACAGTTTTGCCAATAACACCTTGGTACGTTGCCCACCAGAAAGTTCGGTAACATCAGAATCCATACCGAAATCCATCACACCAAGGGCACGCGCGACTTCATCGATTTTAGCGTCTAGGGTGTAAAAATCACGTGATTCCAGACGGTCTTGTAGTTCCCCTACTTCTTCCATCAAAGCGTCCATATCAGCGCCATCATCCGCCATAGACATATAAATCTCGTTGATACGTGCTTCTGTCTTGAAAAGCTCATCAAAAGCTGTTCGCAAAACGTCACGCACGCTCATTCCTGCCTCAAGAACCGTGTGTTGATCCAAATAACCAGCCGTTACGTATTTTGACCACTCTACTTTTCCCTCATCTGGCTGCAAATGACCAGTAACAATGCTCATAAAGGTTGATTTTCCTTCACCATTGGCTCCGACAAGACCGATATGCTCCCCTTTTAACAGACGAAATGAGACATCCTCAAAAATCGTGCGCTCATCAAAACCATGACTTAAATGTTTAACTTCTAAAATACTCATTACTTATATACTTTCATTCGTTTTTTATTGAAAATAGCTGCGCTAGCAGCCTAATTTTTAAATAATCTTTTCAATTATAGCATGAGTTTAAAGCCTAAATCAATGCTTTCTTTTATGAAAACGTTGATTTTCAGTAAGTAAAAAAGCTCTTGTTCAAGAGCTTGAAAAATCATTCAGAAATGGTTTTGGGTTGTGCGTGATGTGAAAAGATTTGTTTGAGAATTGGGTAGAGAATTGGAACAGAGATAATCGTTACCAGAGCTGACCCGAATGTGCCACCGATTTTAACCAAGGCTGCTAGGAAAGCGACTTGAAACTGGAGACCACCGACAATGCTATTGATAATCGTGTATTTGACAAGATTACTAATAATTTTTGTTATCGCTGCAACTATCCCAACAATGATAACGTTGCGCGTTTTATCATCAGAGTGCATTAATTTTTCAAACACAAAATGAAGAACCAGACAAACTATCAAAGACTCTAATATGGTAATCCAAACTTCTGCAGCGTATCCATTTAACACATCGAATAAACCTAGTCCGATAGCTGCTACTAGCGCACCTAATCGTGAACCGTAAAGTAAAACAGCAACAACCACTAAAGCATTTCCGAAATGGACAAATTGAGCTCCAAGAGGAATACGCAAAAATTGGACACTGATGAAAATTAAAGCCGCATATAAGCTTAATTCGACAAGTTGACGTGTAGTGAGATGTTTCATTCTTTTTCCTCCTTCAAGCGCTTCATTTGAATGGCTAAATCCAACAAATAAGGTTCATAACAAAGTCCTAATTTCAAATCTCGTTTCAACTCTAAAGTCAATTGCAAGGTTTTATCAATAAAATCAAGCGCTACTTCTGCTGTTTTATCCAACGATAAGCCATGAAAATAACCAGCTCCCAAAACAGCACACAATAAATCACCTGTTCCAAAAAAATGGTGCGGATAAGCTTTAGACATATGATAAGTGATGCTGCCGCTCTGTTGATTGAAATGTGCTAATCCGATTTGCCCTGTTTCAAAAGAAACACCCGTTAAAATCACGTGCTTATTATGAAATTTTTTAAGCCTTAAAAGCAATTCTTCAATATCTTTTCTTGTATAATCTTCACCGAGATAAGGAACATCTGCTAGTAAACAAGCTTCAGTAATGTTTGGCGTAATGACATCAGCATTCTGACAAAATTGCTGCATGACGGTCACAAAATCTTGCTGATAGCCTGCATACAAACGCCCATTGTCAGCCATGATAGGGTCAACAAAACGTGCCAGTTTTCTTTGTTTAGCAAATTCTGCTATTTGATGCAATTGTTTTTGAGAGTTGAAATAACCAGTCATCAAGCCATCAACAGAAAAATTTATGGTATTCCACTGGGTTAAAAAGCCTGTTGTCGCTTGATTCAATTCTATAATGCTAATATTTTCAAAACCACCTGTATGCGACGATAAAAGCACTGTTGGCAACGGAATGACCTCGATCTGACAAGCTGACAAAACAGGTAAAGCCGTTGACAAGGCGACCTTACCCAAACCGACAATATCATTGGCAACGATAACTGACTTTGTAGGATTCTTCATAAAAAGCAACTTTCTAATCTTTTCTCTAAAATAGCGATATCTTTAGATTAAGAGATTAAAAATATTGTAAGAAAATTCAATTTATAATACAATAGAAACAATTAAAAACTGTACGGGGACAGTCTATGACAAGTAAATATCAAGAAATCATGACGGCTATTGTAGAACAAATTGAATCTGGAATCTTAAAAAAAGGAGATAAAATCCCTTCAATTCGTACCCTTAGTCAAAGCTATCATTGTAGCAAAGACACGGTACAACGGGCACTCTTGGAACTCAAATTTAAAAATTACATCTATGCTGTTAACAAGAGCGGTTATTATGTTCTTGAAGGCAAAAGTCAAAAAGAAGAGCCGCTTAATTTGAGTTTGACAGAATATAATAACATGGCGTACGAGAATTTCACGACGTGTTTGACAGAAACGTTAGTTAATCGCGAAAATTACCTTTTTAACTACTACTATCAACAACAAGGGTTGCAAGAATTGATTCTATCCTTAAAAAACTACTTGGAAAAAGGGGCTATTTATGCTAAGGAAAACGATATTTTAGTCACTTCAGGAACCCAACAAGCGCTTTATATTCTTTCACAAGTTTCATTTCCAAATAAAAAGACAACGATTCTCTTAGAACAGCCGACTTATCACCGTATGATTGATTTGGTGGCTTCACAAAATCTTCCTTACCAGACGATTGAGCGTGATTTTAACGGTATTGATTTGACCGCATTAGAACGATTGTTTAAAACGCAAGACATCAAGTTTTTCTACACGATTTCACGATTTTCAAACCCGCTCGGACTATCTTATACCCCAGCTGAAAAGCAAAAAATTGTAGAATTAGCTCAAAAATATGACGTTTACATCATCGAAGATGATTACATGGGAGATTTCACGAAATCAACGGATTTGCCCTTGCATTATTATGATACGTCAGGTCATGTTATCTACTTAAAATCATTTTCAATGACCATTTTTCCAGCTTTGCGTCTTGGGACAATTGTGCTTCCTCAGCCATTAATGCAGGCTTTTCTGGAGCACAAAAAAATGATTGACTATGACACCAATCTCATTATGCAAAAAGCCTTGTCTCTCTATTTGGATAGTGGCATGTTTGAAAAAAATCTGAATTATCTGAGTCAGGTATTTCATGAACAAGTCGCTAAAACGACCGTGCTTCTCTCACAATTTCCAAATATTCAGCATTACAGCGCATCGCTCCAGCACCTTCTGATTGAATTGCCACAAGATAGACATTTAGGAGAACTCAAATTTACCAATAAAATCAATTATTTAGAAAATAGTTATCTGACAACTCCTCAAAAGCGTTTTATCCAAATTCCAAATGATAATCATCTATCAGAAACGCTAAATATTATTGCAAAATAATCTATTCAGTAAACAGTTTAAGTTCTGATAATGCAAAGAATCCCCAGAAATTTAGCTTTCTGAGGATTTTTATGTTTACATTAATAATCTGGACGCAAAACGCCTGTGACTGTTTCTTTGGTAGCTTCAACATCACCGTCAATAACAACGTCGATAATGCGTTTTGCATCTTCTGGTGGGCATGATACCAATGGTAAACGCAATGGACCAGTTTCAAATCCAAGGTAATTCAACACCGCTTTGACTGGTGCAGGACTAGGATAAGAGAACAATGCATTGACTTTTGGAATGAATTGACGTTGGATAGCTGCCGCTTTTTTAATATCGCTGTTTTCAATCGCTGTAAGCATTTCGTGCATTTCGTCACCGTTAACGTGAGAGGCAACAGAAATAACACCGTCAGCCCCAAGATTCATCGCATGGAAAGCGTCGCCGTCCTCACCTGTATAAATCAGGAAATCATCAGGCTTATGCTCGATAAGGTAAGCCATATTAGCAAGGCTTGTACATTCTTTCACACCAATAATATTTGGGTGTTCAGCCAAACGCAACATGGTTTCTGGTGTCATTTCAACAACAACACGACCAGGGATATTATAAATGATAATTGGAAGCTCGCTCGCATCGGCAATTGCTTTAAAATGTTGATACATACCTTCTTGAGACGGTTTGTTATAATAAGGAACAATAGCAAGACCAGCAGCAAAGCCACCAAATGCAGCTACTTCGCGCGCAAATTCGATAGAATCACGTGTGTCATTTGTACCAACACCAGCGATTAACGGCACACGACCATTAACGATTTTTTGAACAGCAGCGAAAAGCTCTAATTCTTCATCGTGGGTTAGTGTTGGACTTTCAGCAGTTGTTCCCGCTAACAAGATTCCGTCAGTGTGGTGAGCAAGCAAATGTTCAACAAGTTTTGGCAGAGCATCAAAATTAATTGAGCCGTCGGCATTAAATGGGGTAATCATCGCAGTGATGATTTTTACATTTCTTAAATCTTCAATAGCCATAGTAATCTCCTATTCTGTTAATTGTGTGAGATTTAGGGATTTGTTTACAGTAAATATGCTCAAAGACCAGTCTCCTAGGAAACTGGCTTGAGTTATTTATGATTATTTGAGTTCAAATTTAAGTTCTTTAGTTGGGTGTACAAGACCACGTTCATGGAGAGTTTCAGCAATTTGAACAGAATTCCATGCTGCACCTTTAAGAAGGTTGTCTGAAACAACCCACATATGGATACCATTTTCAACGTCTAAGTCTTTACGGATACGACCAACGAATGTTTCGCGTTTGCCAACAGCATTAGCAGCTTGTGGGTAAACTTGATTAGCAACATCATCTTCAAGGACAGCTCCTGGGAAGGCAGCAATTGCCGCTTTAACTTCTTCAATTGGTGCTACTTCTTTTGTTTCGATGTAAACAGATTCGGAATGAGAGAAAAGAACTGGCACACGAACACAAGTTGCAGAAACTGGAAGGTCTGGTTCTTCCATAATTTTCTTCGTTTCGTTTGTCATTTTCATTTCTTCGTAAGTGTAGTCATTGTTAGTAAAGACATCAATTTGCGCAAGAGCGTTAAATGCGATTGGGAAGTGTTTCTTATCACCACCGCATGGCAAAATATCAGCGTGAACATCTTTTGGTTCAGCACCGTCATTGACTACTTCTTTGATTTCACGAATAGTTTCGTTAATAGCTGATTGACCTGCGCCAGATACGGCTTGGTATGTTGAGACGATAATACGGCTCAAGCCCCATTTTTGGCGGACAGGTTCCAAAGCAACCATCATTTGGATAGTTGAACAGTTTGGACAAGCAATGATACCGTTGTGAGCATCCAAAGCGTGAGCATTGACTTCAGGTACGACAAGTGGCACATCTGGATTTTGACGGAAATATGATGTGTTATCGACAACAACTGCTCCTGCTTTAACAGCATATGGAGCGAATTTTGCTGACACAGAACCACCTGCAGAGAAAAGAGCAATATCAACGCCTTCAAATGAATCTTCGGTTGTCAATTCAACAGTAACATCTTGTCCCTTATACTTCAATACTTTTCCAGCAGAACGTGAAGATGACAAAAGACGTACTTTGTCAATAGGGAGTGTTGATTGTTCTAATTGTTGAATCATGCGAGTTCCAACGGCGCCTGTGGCACCAACGACAGCGACTGTATAGCCCATTTCAATACCTCTTCCTGAAAAATAGTGTACTATTCTCAATTTTCTAAAAAATTATAGTAGATACATTATACAATTTTTTGAGGTAAAAGAAAAGACTGAATTTTACTTAATTTTAAAAATATTTTGACAACAAAAAAATCCCTACCAAAAAGTAGGGAAACGAGGCACTCAAACGAGTGTGACAAAAAGGTTCACACAAATTGTCAAAGTCCGCTCCTGCGTTTCTAGTCGAACTAGAATGACCTCCTCTGCGCAAATAAACTCTCAAATTGAGTTAATTCGGCTCATCGCATGCAACTAGTATATCACAGATAGTAAGATTTGCAAAGAGTTACTCCTACATCAACGGTGCGATGGTTTTGACAAGGAGTCCGATGATTTTTTCGTGTGCTGGGCGGTTGTTAACCATTTCAGGGGTAACACGTTTGCAGTCTTTTAGAGTTTGCATACAGTCCTTATAAATATCTTGAATGGCATCAACTTTGTACATATAGGTAGCACATTCAAAATGGTGATACAAACTACGGTAATCAAGGTTAATTGTCCCAACAACAGCCTTGCTATCATCGCTAATAAAGACTTTAGCATGAACAAAACCTGGTTTATAAAGGTAAATTTTAACACCAGAGCGCATGAGTTTGCTGAAATAAGTCTTAGCTAGAGCATATGGAATTGGTTTGTCAGGAATTCCTGGCATAATAATTCGGACATCTACACCACGTTCAGCTGCAAAGCAGATAGCATGCTCCATTTCACTATCCAAAATCAGGTAAGGTGTCATGATATAAACGTAATCTCTGGCGTGATTGAGGATGTCGATATAAACATTTTCTCCTACTTTATCGGTATCCAAAGGAGAATCTCCGTAAGGAATGACATAGCCGTTGGCACGCCTTGATTTATCATGTTCAACTAGATAAGGTTCAATAACCAATTCTTTTTCGGTTACAGACCACATTTGCAAGAAAAGCACGACAAAACTGTTAACAGCTTCGCCCTCAAGCATGATTGCAGTATCTTTCCAATGACCAAAACGTTCTAATTTATTAATGTATTCATCTGCCAAATTCACGCCACCTGTGAAGCCGACTTTACCGTCGATAACAATGATTTTTCGGTGGTCACGGTAATTATAATAAGTCGAGATAAATGGTGAAATCGGTGAAAATGCCTTTGCTTGAATTCCTAGTTTTTTCAAACGTTGTGTGTAGTCAAAAGACAAGGTTGAAAATTCAATCATGCCGTCATAAAGAACACGAACTTCAACGCCTTCTTTCACTTTTTGCTCGAGAATACTAAGAATTTCCCCCCACATAACTCCTTCAGCGATGATGAAAAATTCCATAAAAATGTACTTTTCGGCTTTAAGTAGCTGTTTTTTTAATTCTTCAAAAAAAGCTTCGCCAATCGGAAAATAAGTGACCTCTGTATTTTGATAAGCTGGGAAATTTCCACGGCTGCGGTCAAAATATTGTACCAAATGATAGGTCGTCGATGTGTTACCTTTTAAAACTTTCAAAATCTCTTGATTGTCTGGCAAATATTTAGCACTGCTATCAACCAATTCGTTCATTCGTTGCTTGAGCCCACGATAGCCCCAGTCAAGTTTAGTGTAAATGAGAAAAAGTGACCCCAATAATGGCGCAATCATAACCAAAATCAGCCATGTGACGCGCGAGAGAGCATCCATTTCACTATTTACCAAATACAAAACAGCTGTAATAGCCAAAGCACGCTCGATAATTTCCATCCAAATGCGGTATTGATCAAGCCAAGCAAAGGAAGCTATCAAGAAAAATAGTTGCAGTATCAAGAGAACAGAAATAACGGTTGTTCGACTAAAAATCCCTCGAAGAAAACTACGTCGGCTCTTGTCCAACAAGCGCATAGCCTTATCTTTGTTTTTATTTTCGATAATCATAACCTCCATGTTCATCTGTTCTTGTTAACCATTATATCATATTTTCCACCTCGTTTTCCTATTGAAAAACCAGAACTAAAAAAAGCCAACCGAGGTTGACTTTTTGACTATGTTGATTTTAGAATAATCCGATAGCTGTGCCGTCTTCAGCGACGTCCATGTTAAGTGCAGCTGGTTTTTTAGGTAAACCAGGCATTGTCATCACATCACCTGTGAGAGCGACAATGAAGCCTGCACCAGTTTTTGGTACAAATTCTCGGATTGTGATATCAAAGCCTTCTGGTGCTCCGAGGAGTGCTTGGTTATCAGAGAAGCTGTATTGTGTTTTAGCCATACAAACTGGCAATTTATCCCAGCCGAATTGGGCAAATTGTTTTAATTGTGTTTTGGCTTTCTTGCCAAAGATAACTTTGTCACCGCCATAGATTTCAGTCACGATTTTAGTGACTTTTTCTTCAAGAGAATCTTCATCTGAATAAAGACGTTTGTAATCGGCATTACCATTTTCAACAGCATTAACAACAGCATTGGCAAGGTCGATACCGCCGTCAGCCCCATTTGCCCAAACGCTAGCAAGTTCTACTGGAACGTCGATTTCAGCGCAAAGTTCTTTAAGCGCAGCAATTTCAGCTTCAGTATCTGCGACAAATTCATTGATTGCTACGACTGCTGGTACGCCAAATTTACGAACATTTTCAACGTGACGTTTAAGGTTAGCAAATCCAGTGCGAACCGCTTCAACATTTTCTTCACCAAGATCTGTTTTAGCTACGCCACCATGCATTTTAAGGGCACGAATTGTAGCAACAATAACAACCGCATCTGGTGTTGTTGGAAGATTTGGTGTTTTGATATCAAGGAATTTTTCAGCACCAAGGTCAGCACCAAACCCTGCTTCTGTGATTGTGTAATCAGCTAAGCGAAGCGCTGTTGCTGTTGCAAGAACTGAGTTACAACCATGAGCAATGTTGGCAAATGGTCCGCCGTGAACAAAAGCTGGTGTTCCGTAGATCGTTTGAACAAGGTTTGGTTTGATAGCGTCTTTAAGGATAAGTGTCAAAGCACCTTCGACTTTAAGATCACGAACGTAAACTGGTGTACGGTCATAACGGTAAGCAACCACGATATTTGCCAAACGTTCTTTCAAATCGTTGATATCAGTTGCTAAGCACAAGATTGCCATGATTTCTGAGGCAACAGTGATGTCAAAGCCGTCTTCACGTGGAATACCGTTAACAGGGCTGCCAAGACCAATTGTGACATGACGAAGGGCGCGGTCATTGAGGTCAACAACACGTTTCCAAATAATACGACGTTGGTCAATGCCAAGCTCGTTTCCTTGATGAAGGTGATTATCGATAATTGCTGAAAGGGCATTATTTGCCGTCGTAATCGCATGCATATCACCCGTAAAGTGGAGGTTAATATCTTCCATTGGAAGAACTTGGGCGTAACCACCACCTGCTGCTCCACCTTTGATTCCCATGACAGGACCAAGAGATGGTTCACGCAAAGCAAGCATAGTTTTTTTGCCGATTTTATTTAAAGCATCAGCAAGACCGATTGACATTGTTGATTTTCCTTCACCTGCCGGTGTTGGGTTAATCGCTGTTACAAGAACCAATTTACCTGGTTTGTTTTCTTGAACAGATTTGATTTTATCGAAAGATAATTTGGCTTTGTATTTACCATAAAGTTCAATATCATCAAATGTAATACCGACTTTTTCAACAACTTCTGTGATTGGTTTGAGTTCGACACTTTGTGCAATTTCGATATCAGATTTCACGGGATTCTCCTCTAGTTAGTTAATGATTAATAAAAATATTATAACATACTTTTTCAAAAACGCACGTTATTTCTTAGAATAAATATTAATGTTCGTGTTTTATGTTTATGAAATTTAGAAAAATAATTTTAAATTAATTGAAAATAAATTTTCGTTGAACACGATAACTTAGGATAAAGAGGATTGTCTCGGTCAAAAGTTTTGAGAGAATTAAACCAAGTCCAATGCTAATCAGAACTTTTAACATAAAATAATTACAAGTCAAAATGACAGCGACTAATAGGAAATACCGAACAATCGAGATCAAAAGTGGATTACTTCGATTGAAAACAAGATTTGCATTTAGTAAGCATTGGGTTGTTGCACTGATAAGGCGCGCTAAAATAACAGAAATTAAGAGATTTTTAGTTAAAGCGACCAGCGTAAATAATGCTAATGCATCAACTATCGCTGCCAAAATAGACGCGCCAGAGAATTTTAAAAACGGGCTGTAAATCCGAATAGAATCTTGAATTGGTCGAAAATGAGAGCTTTCGTTCCCTTCGATATAGACCGTTTCGATTGGAACTTCATGAATGTCATAGCCGCTCCGATCCGCTTCAAGCAACATATTAAATTCATACTCGAAACGTTCGCCTTTTAGCGATAACAGCCAAGGGATTAATTCTGTCGATAAACCACGTAAGCCAGTTTGAGTATCAGTAATGGCTACTCCTGTCACTAATCGGAAAAGTTGAGCGGTTACTTTATTTCCAAAACGGCTTCTAGCAGGCACTTTTCCGACAAAAGCACGCGCACCAAGGACGATGCTTTCTGGATGATGTTGCGTCGCACGTGCAACTTTGACAATATCTTTAATTAAATGTTGCCCATCACTATCAACCGTAATCATAATATCACTATTGACAGATACGGTTTGAATATGCGTAAAAGCTGTCTTGAGCGCTGCACCTTTTCCAAGATTGTTGGGGTGAATCAGCACCGTAGCCCCAAGTTGTTCAACTTGATGATAAAACGTGTCATAAGAAGCGTCGCTACCATCATTGACAACAATGATATCTGCTTGAAGTTCTTCTTTGATATCTTGCACGACTTGAACAAGCCGCTGGTCTGGTTCATAAGCTGGAATGATAATGTACATAATAGAGATTCCTTTCTTCTTGTGAACCCAAAACTATTTCTTAAAATCCACCAGGACCTCCGCCGGCACCAGGTCCACTTTCAGTAATTTCTGTTTCTGTTTCACCGTTGACAATCAAAGTGCCGCCATTGTAAGTTGCATTACCACTGAAGTCAAAGGCTGATTGTCCAGTGATATTAATTGTTCCACCGTTAACTACTAAATCACCATTTGAGTCAATACCGTCTGTGTCACCGTCTGCCATATTGATTGTAATATCCCCGCCGTTGATTGTGATGAGAACGCCATCTTGTGCTTCCATTTCGTCACCTGTAAATGCCCAGTCTGTCGCATTGATACCGTCATCTGAGGCGTTAATTGAGATAGTACCGTCGTTGATTGTGATAGTCTTACCTTCCAAACCTTCGACACATGATTGAATATCGATTGTTCCGCCGTCAATTACAAAATCATTAGAAGCGTGGATACCGTCATCACCTGCATTAATGGTAATATTTCCTGATTGAATGTAGATATTTCCTAAAGAAGTATCTTCGTCATTATCGGAATGAATAGCATCTTCGGTAGAAGTTAAATTAAGGGTTGAATTATAAATATCGATAGCGTCATTTGCCGAAATAGCATGTTTAACGGTTGATGTGATATTATACGTTCCGCCTGTAAATTTAACGTCGTCACTTCCCTTGATAGCATTGTTATAATTACCTTCGACAGTCAATGTTCCAGAACCGTTAAAGGTTAAATCGCTTTTACTGTAAATGGCTGCACTGTAATCATCTGTTGTATGTTCAGAGTCCGTCAAAGTATTCGTTGTACCGTCTGCAGATGTAATCACCACTTTATCGGCTGATGTGACTGCAATCAAAGCATCGCTTCCTGTCATTGTGACACCGTTGAGAACAATCTGAACCTTGTCAGAGTCAGCGGCAGTAACTTTGATTTGAACCCCGTCACTTTCACCTGAAACAATGTAAGTTCCTGCTTCAGAAATCGTAACTGTTGAGCCATCCACGCTAACACCGTCACCAGATACTTTGGCTGATGAATCCGATAATTTAATCGTTGATGCTGATGATTCGTCGTAGGTTGATGTTAAGTCAGTTTCAGTGAAATAATCAGTATTAGCATCTGTCGAAGTGCTTGCTGACGTTGTACTTGCTACTGTCGATGATGAACTTGACGTTGATGATGTGCTACTTGTTTGAGAACACGCGCCCAAACTTAGCAAAGTAAGCGCACATACGCTATATAATAATGTCTGTTTTGTTTTCATAAAATTCCTCAGTTCTTTTAATCCGTTGATATGTTAATGTTGTTTTTTGTCTCGGCTAAGCAATCCTATGACTAGGCTCAAACCTGAAAAAGCAAGTGCAGCCCACCAATACGGTTGGTCATAGGAACTCGTTCGTCCAGAAACTTCGATAATGCCTCTCACCAAGCAAGCACTAGCAATAATAGCTAAGCTTGAATTAAATAAAAGAAATGGTCCGCGTTTCGTTATCCAAGTCAAATTAAGACCTGATAAAAATGAGACCACTGCTCCTGCTAAAGGTGCTAGAAACATTAATCGCATGAAAATGGAAGATTCACCATAACTGAATTTTTCATAAATAATGGTAAATACAATGCAAAAAATGGTTAAGCCGAGATAAACAAGGGTTGCTCTGCCAAATGTTCGTTTAGTAACCGATGTAAACAATGTCACTCACCGCTCTTTCTTCTATTGTGTTACCACTTGTTGTTGGATTGTTAATGACTTTACCGTTGAAATACATGGTTGATGAGCCACCACCATCCAAATTATAAGCTGTCGTCACACCATAAGATTGCATCAGCTCTGCCATTTCATACAAGGTCAAGCCAGCTGATTCATCCGTACGACCGTCAGAAACAATAACGATGTAATGCAGACTACCGTCATCTGTTTCGATAATTCCGATAGCTGTTCGTGGATTTTCTGCCATAGCTTGTCCAACTTCTTCAGATTCAGAAACAGCAATTTGACCATTTGAAACAAGGGTTGGACCAAAAGCAAAGGTATTGACAACACCGCTGTCTAGTAATTCCTGCGCTGTCGTGTCACTTTCGTTAAACGTTCCAAAACTACCGTCTGAATAGATAGCTAAATCATCATAATCAGATTGTCGATTGGTGCTACGATATATCACACCGTTTTTAATCACATAACCTGACGTATTAGCGCCGTAATAATCACCGTTAATGGCAAAAATGGCATTTTTACTTGAAGCTATACTAGACGTGGTTTCTGTAATATTCGTCCCAAAAGTGTCCTGTGCTAACGCTGTTTTTAAATAATCTGCACTAGAAAGTGTAATATCTGCTACATAATACGTTGTATTGCTTGTATTTCCTGTTGTAATGGTGATGGAGATATTGTCATCTTGATATGAAGTATCTGTTGTCGTCACTTCGCCTGTTTCTGTCGATGCTGTCGTGCTACTTGTTTCTGCAGCAACTTTAGTTACCGCTGATGGTATCACAAATGTTTTCAAAAGAACATAAACATTTGCAGATAATAAAGCTGTGCTAAATAACAAAGTGTAAGCATGTTTTTTTAGAAACCTCATCGCCCCCTCCTTTCATGCAACGTAAGCTTAATTAAGCCTATCGAATTTGGCTAAAGATTTTCTGAAAAATAGCTAAAAGAAAACTTAATTCTTGATTTTGTATTAAACAATTTACGAAAAAAATGTTTTTGTGTACAATAAATCTATGAAAATCTTAATCACATCTGGTGGAACAACCGAAAAAATCGATTCTGTTCGTGGCATTACTAATCACGCAACAGGAAGTTTAGGAAAATACATTGCAGAAATATTTTTAGAAAATGGACACGAGGTGACTTTAGTAACAACCAAAGGAGCTGTCAAACCACAAAAACAACCAAATTTGACAACCTATATCGTCTCAAATGTTGACAGTTTGGTTGAAACTTTAGAGCCACTTGTCAAAACACATGACGTTTTTATTCATAGCATGGCTGTGTCTGATTACACTCCTGTCTATATGACCGATTTAGATGAGGTTGAAAATGCCGAGCATATTTCAGATTTGCTGACACAGCAAAATACCGAATCAAAAATTTCATCTAAAGCAGACTATCAAGTGCTCTTTTTAAAGAAAACACCGAAGGTTATCAGTTTGGTCAAAACATGGAATCCTGATATCATGCTGATTGGCTTTAAATTGTTGGTTAACGTCAGCAAGGATGAATTGTTTGCGGTGGCGCGTGCTAGTTTGAAGAGAAATAAAGCACACTATATCGTCGCCAATGATTTAAATGAAATCAATGGGACACAGCACCACGCTTATTTGCTCAGTGAAAACGACGTAACCGAAGCCGAAACAAAAGCTGAGCTGGCTAAATTAATTTTTGAAAGGGTGACAAATCATGACTAAAACAATCGTACTGGCTGTTTCAGGGAGCATTTCTGCCTATAAAGCAGCTGATTTAAGCAATCAGTTAACCAAATTAGGGTATCAAGTGCACGTTTTAATGACTGAAGCTGCAACGCAATTTATAACGCCACTAACATTGCAAGTTTTATCAAAAAATCCTGTTCATCTTGATGTTATGAAGGAAGACGACCCAAAAGTTGTTAATCATATTGAACTAGCAAAACAAGCCGACTTATTCGTAGTTGCTCCTGCTTCTGCTAATACAATCGCTAAATTAGCTCATGGTATCGCAGATAATATTGTCACAGCAACTGCGCTAGCTTTGCCGACAGATACTCCAAAATTGATTGCGCCAGCTATGAATACCAAGATGTATGACAATCCACTAACGCAACGCAATTTACAAATCTTGCAAGAAGTCGGTTATCAAGAAATTGAACCGCGTTCAAGCATGCTTGCCTGCGGTGATGTTGGACGTGGTGCTCTTGCTGAATTAGACGTTATCATTCAAAAAATTCAAGACACCATTGAGAACTAAAAATTAAAATCAATACTTGTCAAGACAGTTGTAAATTTGTATAATGAATTGGGCATTTGGAAAACTAAAAATTCCAGATGCTACATTTTTTCAGTCCATTTAGGAGGAATTATGAAAAAAAATAAAGCAGCAACCGATGTTGCTATTATTGCTATCTTCTTTGCTATTATGCTTGTGATAAATTTTCTAACAAGCTTAGTGTTTAACCTTTGGCCTGTTCCAATCAAGCCTACGCTCGTGCATGTTCCAGTTATTATCGCTTCTATTGTCTATGGACCACGAATTGGCGCTATCCTAGGTGGATTAATGGGGATTATGAGTGTTACCGTAAACACTCTGACATTGTTACCAACAAGTTATCTCTTTTCTCCATTTGTTGAAAACGGGAATTTTGCTTCGCTAATCATTGCTCTTGTTCCACGTATTCTAATCGGTATAACACCTTATTTTGTTTATAAATGGTTACATAATAGAACTGGACTCGTTATCGCTGGTGCGATTGGTTCGATGACAAATACCATTTTCGTTTTAGGAGGCATTTTCCTACTCTTCTCAAACGTTTATAACGGAAATATCCAAGCTCTGCTTGCTGTCGTTTTCGGAACAAATGCTATCGCTGAAATGATTATTTCTGCCATTTTAACACTTGCACTTGTTCCAAGTTTACAAAAAATTAAAAATTAACGTTGAAAATCATGGGCTAAAAAGCTTGTGATTTTTTACTTAAAGCTAGTAAAATTTTCAAGTTTTTTCACAAAAAAGTGAGTGTTTTCAAGGGTTAAACAACCGTTTGCGTAATCTTCGAAAAAATCCCTCAAAACCCTTATATATCAATATATTCACTTATCTCAAATTAGGACTAGAAAAATCTTTTACAAAGTGGTATAATGAAAGCGTTTAGAAGAACAGAGAAAAGGAGTTCCATTATGACTTACACTGAAAACTATCAAAAATGGCTTGACTTTGCGGAACTGCCTGACTATCTCCGCGAAGAATTAGTAGCCATGGATGAGAAGACCAAAGAAGACGCCTTCTACACAAACCTTGAGTTTGGTACTGCAGGTATGCGTGGTATCATTGGTGCTGGTACTAACCGCATTAACATCTACGTTGTCCGCCAAGCAACTGAAGGTTTGGCAAAACTCATCGAAACTAAAGGTGAAGACGTTAAAAAACGTGGTGTTGCGATTGCTTACGATTCTCGCCACTTCTCACCAGAATTCGCATTTGAATCTGCTCAAGTTTTAGCAAAACATGGTATTAAAGCTTATGTTTTTGAATCACTTCGTCCAACACCGGAATTGTCATTTGCAGTTCGTCATCTTGGCACATTTGCAGGTATCATGGTAACTGCTAGTCACAACCCAGCTCCATTTAACGGTTACAAAGTTTATGGTGAAGACGGTGGACAAATGCCACCAGCTGACGCTGATGCTTTGACTGACTTTATCCGTGCGATCGAAGACCCGTTTGCTATCGAATTGGCTGACCTTGAAGAAAGCAAGGCTTCTGGTCTTATCGAAGTTATCGGTGAAGCTGTCGATGCTGAATACCTTAAAGAAGTTAAAGATGTTAATATCAACCAAAAATTGATTGATGAATACGGTAAAGACATGAAGATTGTTTACACACCACTTCATGGTACTGGTGAAATGCTTGCTCGTCGCGCACTTGCTCAAGCTGGTTTTGATTCAGTTCAAGTTGTTGAAGCTCAAGCTGTTCCAGACCCAGATTTCTCTACTGTAAAATCCCCAAACCCAGAAAACCAAGAAGCTTTTGCTCTTGCTGAAGAACTTGGTCGCAAAGTTGACGCTGACGTTCTTGTCGCAACTGACCCAGACGCTGACCGTCTCGGTGTTGAAATTCGTCAAGCAGACGGTTCATACCGTAACCTTTCTGGTAACCAAATCGGTGCTATCATCGCTAAATACATTCTTGAGGCTCACAAAACAGCTGGAACTCTTCCAGAAAATGCGGCTTTGGCAAAATCAATCGTTTCAACTGAATTGGTAACAAAAATCGCTGAAAGCTACGGCGCTACAATGTTTAATGTCTTGACTGGTTTCAAATTTATCGCTGAAAAAATTCAAGAATTTGAAGAAAAACACAATCATACTTACATGTTTGGTTTCGAAGAAAGCTTCGGTTACCTCATTAAACCATTCGTACGCGATAAAGATGCCGTTCAAGCTGTTCTTATCGTTGCTGAAATCGCAGCTTACTACCGCTCACGTGGTTTGACATTGGCTGACGGTATCGAAGAAATCTACAAAGAATACGGATACTTCGCAGAAAAAACAATCTCAGTTACACTTAGCGGTGTTGATGGAGCTGCTGAAATCAAGAAAATCATGGATAAGTTCCGTGACAATGCTCCTGCACAATTCAACACAACTGACATTGCAAAAACGGAAGACTTCTTGGCTCAAACAGCCACAAGCGCAAACGGCGTTGAAAAATTGACAACTCCACCAAGCAATGTATTGAAATACACACTTGCAGATGATTCTTGGATTGCTGTTCGCCCTTCAGGTACTGAACCAAAAATCAAATTCTATATCGCTACAGTTGGTACAGACTTAGCTGATGCAGAAGCTAAAATTGCTAATATCGAAAAAGAAATCAACGATTTCGTTAAATAATCATTGATTGATTAATATCAAAACAACTCCTTCTATCATGAGGGAGTTGTTTTTACTTCATAACTATATTCATTTTAAAGTAAAAAGGATTTAAAAGAGCTTAGTTACATAATTATATTTATGCAAACAAAAAAACACCTCATAATCATGAGGTGCTCAAATATATAAATAGCCAAAGAACCAAGATTAGACGTTACCAGTTAGCCATGCGATGATAAAGAATAAAGCGAAACCAAATAGATAAACAAGACCAATGATTGATAACCTTTTAAGCCAAGGTTTAACTTGATGTTCTTTGTTATTTACTAATGAATAATTAAGATAAGCAAAGAATGGCGTTGTGATGAATGATGCAATCATTGCAAAGCGAAGCATTGTTGCAACATTACCAGCAAAAAGATAAACAATGACCAATCCAATAACTGCTGTCAATGTCATCCAACCATAAAGTGCTTTTTGAGAAGCTTCCTTTTTGTCAAGAAGTAGACGAAGCGCTTCGTTATTCGCACGTGAATACCCGTCAATAACTGTGATAACCGTTCCGAAAATACATAGGAAAGCAATAAGCGTAATCAAGAAACGAGACCATTCGCCAAGAACAGAAGCGTACATATTGACAAATTGAGCAATGTAAGCTGCTGAAGCGCTTTGTACTTCTTCACCTGAACCAAATTGAATAAGGGCACCCAAAGCACAGAAAATGAGGGCTAAAATGGCTGTTCCGATATAACCAGTATTGAAATCAAAAATAGCATCTGCTTCTGACATTTTGACTTGTTTGCGCTTTTCGACAGACCACATTGAGTTGATTGCTGAAATTTCAATCGGACAAGGCATCCAACCCATCAATGATACAATAAATGGCAGAGCTGCCATACGCCAAGGCGTAGGAGCTTCAAAATCTGGTGCGTATTCACGGTGTTTAAATAGAGCAATAACCACAGCTACAACAGTCGCAATTGTCAAGGCTGTCATGACCCATTTTGCTAACGAATCAAGGAATTTGTAACCACCAATCAACAACATTGCCCAAATAATCACGATGATAATTGTTGTTAATTGAGAAATGCTTAGCCCGAATCCATTTGGAAAAATGTTGTAAAGAATAGCTGCACAAAGAATACCGACCCCTGCTGTGTTAACGATAGCTGAGAAAATATTCAAAACAAAGAAAATCGCTAACCAACCTTTACCTTTTTCAGCATATCCTTCAATCAAACTCTTGTCATTTTCCATGGTATATTGTGACCCAAAACGGAAAAATGGGTATTTGAAAATATTGATGAGAAGAATCACTAGCGCTAATTGCCAGCCATAGATAGCTCCTGCTTGAGTAGAAGATACAATATGTGAGCCGCCAACTGCGGCAGAAGCCATCAAGATACCTGGACCAAGCGCTTTTAGCTTAGTTCGCCAATTCGATTGTTGTTCTATATTTTCAGTCATAAAACAGACCTCTTTCTAAATAAACTTTTCAATATTCAGATAATTCTGAATTGTGTAAACCTAATTTTACAACTTGCCTATCAGAAAGTCAACCTTATTTTAGGAAAAAGTTTGAAAAAAATGAACATTAAAAATCCCCGCTTTTCAAAGCGAGGAAAATCATAAATTTACAGCTTAGTTAAATAGATTTTTAAAGAAATTAACAATTGCTTGCCAAATGTTCGCTAGGAAGCCTTTACTTGATTCCAAAGCGTCTGTGGCATCAAAATTAAGATTAATTCCTTTAAATGTTGAGCTTGCATTTGAAACAATGCTATCTTTCAAAGAGGCAAGTGTTGATTTAAAACTACTGCTATCAATGATACTTGATTTTGAAAGGTTAAAAGCAAAGTTAACAATCAAGGTAATTTGGTCACTTGACAAAACATCTTTTAGCTCATAATTATCAAGGGTTTCTTCAACGATTTTACGAACATCTTCTTTTGAAACGCCATCACCAGCATCTGCAACGGCTGATTTAATGTCGGTTAAGGCAACGTTTAACTTGTCAGCATCATAACCGTCTGTTCCTTGATTCTCAGAGTTGATAGTCGATAGAGCTTCTAACTCTTCTTGAGCTAATTCTTTACTTTCATCAGAAACATCAGCACCATTTTCTTCTAAAGAATAATAAATCCCAGCTAACGCTGACTCACCTGTAACAGCGATTGGTGAAGCTACTGTAATAGCTGCATGCTCAATACCTAGTGTAACAGCTGCATTTCGATACATATCTTCGGTAACTTTTGTAATATTCTCTGGTGTGACAATATTAACTGTCAAAGTCTCTGAAGAACCTAATTTTTGAATTTTAACAGATGAATACAATTGCAAGCTAGAATCGTCTGCGACGTTCATAATATTAGCATAGGCACTTGTTGTAATAGTCTTAACGCTTGTATCCGTTGAACTGTCATAACCTAACAAAGCCAACGTTTGTGTGCGCTGGTCGTCTGACAAAGAGTATCCTAAAACATAGTCAGGTTGAACATAAGTTTCATCAATGACATCCTGAACAGAGTTACTTGACGCTTGGACGCTATTAACAGTGACAATAGATAAAACTGCTAAAGCACAAGCCATCAATGTCTTTTTAAATTTCATCTTAATCATTTTCCTTTCTCTTAGAGACCTTATTATACCATTTATTGAGAATTCAGTCTGAAAAAAACTGTTTTATCTCCTGCTAAACTACTCATGTAATTCTAGTGGCAGACCATCTGGGTCGAAAAAGAAAGTCATTTTTTCACCTGTATAATCATCATAGCGCACAGGCTGAACATAAATTCCCATGCTTTCCAATTCAGCTTTGTAAGCATCAACATCATTGACGTAAAAAGCCAAATGACGTAGCCCACAAGCCTCCATATGATACTCAGGTTGCCCAACACGTTTTGGCGGTGCAACATAATCTGGATCGCTGAGCTTATTTCCGAAAATCTCTAATTCAATCGTTCCACATTTTAAATCAAGTTTGTAATCGTGGCGCTCTGGTCTATGATTTTCACGAATAATTTCAAAACCTAATTTATTGACGTAAAAATCACGTGATTTTTCATAGTCAGAAACAATGAGTGCGACATGGTGAACTGCATTTAATTTCATTATTTTCTCCTTTCTCCTTAACAAGAAATAAAAGCTGGGGTTGTCCCAGCTTTTACCTTAAAATGTCATTTGATTATAGGAATACTCAAATGCTTCAAGAATATCATCTGATGCCTCGTTATAAGCTACGGAAGATTCAAGATTTCCTTTAACGACAATACGTTCAGTTGCGTCTTGGTCCATGCAGGTAACAAGTGTCACTTGAGATTGTCCAGGAGTATCATTGATAACATCTGAGCGATCTGGGGTAACTGATTCAATCTCTGTAATTACATAAGTGTAAATAGTTGATTTATCTGTTAAATAAATTTTCATTCCCACTTTTGCGTTTTCTAGAGGAGAAAAAAGCATTTTGGAAGAACCAACCAAACCAAACACGTGATGACTAGCTAGAGCATAGTTATTTTCACCACCCATGACTTGGTTTTCTTTCATTGTTCCAGCTCCATAGGATAATTCTGTATTTCCTAGTCCTTTAAAAATTGGCAAATTAATACCAACATCTGGCACTGCTATGCCACCAATAACGGGCAGATTAGCACTATTTGCCTGAGCTTTTAAAACAGATTGAATGGAAACAGGTTCTACTGATGAAAAATCATAAGTAACATCAGCACTCTCATTTTCCTTGATTTTCTTTTTAGAAACTTTAGTAATTTGATAATGATTCGACTCTTGACCAATCAAAAAATTACAAATAGATTTGTGAAAAATCAAAGCTATGCCAACAATCAATAAAAGCAAACATAAAAACAATCTAAGAGTATTCCAAAACCGATGTGTCTTTTTCTCTTTTTTTACCATACTACTCTAGGTCTTCTCCAGTTTTTTCTTCCTCTTCTTCTGGTTCAACGAGTGCAAACGTCATAATTTTAGCATCTTGGTCAAGTCTCATGATTTTAACACCTAGTGTGGCACGACCTGTTTGTGAGATGCTAGCAACATTTGTACGAATAATAACCCCTGTGTCAGTAATAACCATAATATCTTCGTCCCCATTAACGGTTGCTAACCCCGCTAACTGACCATTCTTTTCCGTAATATTTGCAGTCTTAATACCTTTACCGCCACGACCTTTAGTTGGGTATTCTGAAGCCAATGTACGTTTTCCGTAACCTTTTTCAGTGATAACAAGCACTTCTTGGTCATCTGAAATGCGTGAAGCTCCGACCACTTCATCACCTTCACGAAGATTGACACCACGGACCCCCGTTGCAGAACGGCTCATGCTACGAACGGCAGACTCATTGAAACGAACGCTGTAACCAGTTTTAGTACCGATAATAATATCGTCGTTACCATTTGTTCTGATAACGTTGATTAATTCATCACCATCTTTAAGATTAAGGGCTTTTAGTCCGTTTTGACGAATATTGCTAAATTCAGATTCTTTGGTACGTTTAACAACTCCTTGACGCGTAACGAAGAAAAGATAACTTTCGTTGTCATCGTGTCCAGATTGACTAATGATTGTCTGAACAATTTCGCCTTCATCTAATTTCAAAAGGTTAACAATTGGTAATCCTTTGGCTGTACGTCCATATTCTGGAATTTCGTAACCTTTCAAGCGATAAACACGACCTTTGTTTGTCATAAAGTAAACATGGTCATGAGTGCTTGTTGATACCAATTCACGAACAAAGTCATCATCATTAACACCAGTACCTTGGACACCACGTCCACCACGTTTTTGGGCACGGAATTCATCTTGCGCTAAACGTTTAATATACCCTTTATTTGAAAGAGTGATAAGAACATCTTCCTCTTCAATCAAGTCTTCATCTTCAAGAGAAAGAACTTCCCCAACCATCAATTCTGTACGACGTGGGTCAGCATATTTACGCTTGATGTCATCCATTTCTTCTTTGATGATTGCGACAACACGTTCTGGTTTTGCCAAAATATCAGCTAAATCAGCAATCAAAGCAAGTAAATCATCGTATTCGGCTTGGATTTTTTCACGTTCCAAACCTGTCAAACGACGAAGACGCATATCAAGGATAGCTTGACTTTGACGTTCAGACAAATCAAAACGGCTCATCAATTCGCCTTGGGCAATCACATCTGTTTCACTGTTTCGGATAATGCTGATAACCTCATCAAGGTGGTCAAGTGCAACTAGCAAACCTTCTAAGATGTGAGCGCGTTTTTCAGCCTTAGCTTTATCAAATTCTGTACGACGAACAATAACTTCTTTTTGGTGTTCAATATAATCAACGATGATTTGTTTCAAAGAAAGAATCTTTGGCACACCATTTTCAATAGCAAGCATATTAAAGCTAAAGTTTGTCTGCAAACTAGTTAATTTGAACAAGTTATTTAAGATAACATTTGCTGAAGCATCACGGCGTACTTCAATGATGAAACGAATACCTTCACGGCTTGATTCATCACGAACAGCTGTAATTCCTTCAATACGTTTTTCTTGCGCTAAGCGGACAATGTGTTCGTGCACTTTTGTCTTGTTAACACCGTATGGGAATTCTGTGACAACGATACGTTCGCGTCCACTCTTAGTTGTTTCAATTTCAGTACGAGAACGTAAAACGATTGAGCCTTTACCTGTTTCGTAAGCTTTACGAATACCAGATTTACCCATAACAAGTGCACCTGTTGGAAAGTCAGGACCAGGCAAGACTTCCATTAATTCACGTGTTGTTACGTCAGGATTGTCCATAACCAGCTTGACAGCGTCAATAGACTCTCCT
This sequence comes from Streptococcus gallolyticus subsp. gallolyticus DSM 16831, assembly GCF_002000985.1. NCBI lineage: Bacteria > Bacillati > Bacillota > Bacilli > Lactobacillales > Streptococcaceae > Streptococcus > Streptococcus gallolyticus. The sequence continues at coordinate 1,236,562 of NZ_CP018822.1, forward strand.
AAGTTGTGCGGTGGGATATTTGTCGCCATACCAACGGCAATCCCTGTAGCACCGTTAACAAGCAAGTTTGGAAAACGTGACGGCAAAACAAGCGGCTCACGCTCACTACCATCGTAGTTATCTTGGAAGTCAACAGTATTTTTGTTAATATCACGAAGCATTTCAAGAGCAATTTTGCTCATGCGTGCTTCTGTATAACGCTGAGCGGCAGCACCGTCACCATCCATAGAACCGAAGTTCCCATGTCCATCAACGAGCATATGACGATAGCTCCACCATTGTGCCATACGAACCATGGCTTCATAAATAGACGAATCACCATGTGGGTGATATTTACCCATAACATCCCCAGTGATACGCGCAGATTTCTTATGAGGTTTGTCTGGTGTCACACCGAGCTCATTCATTCCATATAAAATACGACGATGAACTGGTTTTAATCCATCGCGTACATCAGGAAGCGCACGAGCAACAATAACAGACATGGCGTAATCAATAAAGCTTGTCTTCATTTCTGAAGTCAAATTTACGTCAATTAAATTCTTATCCTGCATTAAGGAAAAACACTCCTTTTCTAGTGTAAAACTCTACTATATTATACCACATTTTTGGCAAAAATAGCGCTTTTTCGCCAGAATCACTAGCTTTCTTCTTTTTTTCAAAGTTTTTACAATTTAGTTCGTGACATATCTCACTTAACGTGTTAAAATATTATCGTATGGGCGAGAGCCCCTAAAAAAATTAAGGAGATGTTTAGATAAATGACTGCAACTAAACAACACAAAAAAGTTATCCTTGTTGGTGACGGTGCCGTAGGTTCATCTTACGCATTCGCACTTGTAAACCAAGGAATCGCACAAGAACTTGGTATCATCGAAATCCCACAATTGTTCGACAAAGCTGTTGGGGATGCTGAAGACCTTAGCCACGCTCTTGCTTTCACTTCACCTAAAAAAATCTACGCTGCTAAATACGAAGACTGTGCAGATGCTGACCTTGTTGTTATCACTGCTGGTGCACCTCAAAAACCAGGTGAAACTCGTCTTGACCTTGTTGGTAAAAACCTTGCTATCAACAAATCAATCGTAACTGAAGTTGTTAAATCTGGTTTCAACGGAATTTTCTTAGTTGCTGCTAACCCAGTTGACGTTTTGACTTACTCTACATGGAAATTCTCTGGTTTCCCTAAAGAACGCGTTATCGGTTCAGGTACTTCACTTGACTCAGCTCGTTTCCGTCAAGCATTGGCTGAAAAACTTGATGTTGATGCACGTTCAGTTCACGCATACATCATGGGTGAACACGGTGACTCAGAATTTGCAGTTTGGTCACACGCTAACGTTGCAGGTGTAAACCTTGAAAACTACCTTAAAGACGTTCAAAACGTTAACGAAGCTGAATTGGTTGAACTTTTCGAAGGTGTTCGTGACGCTGCTTACTCAATCATCAACAAAAAAGGTGCTACATTCTACGGTATCGCTGTTGCGCTTGCTCGTATCACTAAAGCAATCCTTGATGACGAAAATGCAGTTCTTCCACTTTCTGTATTCCAAGAAGGTCAATACCCTGGCGTAACTGACTGCTACATCGGTCAACCAGCTATCGTTGGTGCTCACGGTATCGTTCGTCCAGTTAACATTCCTTTGAATGACGCTGAACAACAAAAAATGGAAGCTTCTGCTAAAGAATTGAAAGCTATCATCGACGAAGCTTTCTCTAAAGAAGAATTCGCTTCTGCAGCTAAAAACTAATTTTAGTTTTTAACATAATAAAAGCTATCCTGAATCAGGATAGCTTTTTTGTATTCTATTTATTTCGCATTCAATGCTGCCATTGTAATATAGTTGTATGGTTTGTTGAAGTGCGGTAGGAAGAATAAGTCTGTTAAAGCAAGTTTATCAATCGTTACTTGTTCTTGGATAGCAAGAGAGAATAAGTGAATTCCCATTGAGATGTCTTTTTTCGCCATTATTTGTGCACCAAGAATGACACGTGATGTTTTATCATAAACAATTTTTAGAGTAACTTGGAAATTATCTTTTTGAATGAATTCTGGTTTTTGATTATCCACATACTCGACTTCAAGAGCATCAAAGCCTTTTGCTTTTGCCTTTTCTAGAGTCAATCCTGTCGAAACCATATTCAAGCCATAAATTGAAATACCATTTGAACCTTGAACACCTGCTCCTTCTAGTTTATGACCACAAGCGTTGTGTGCTGCAACAATTCCTGTACGAACAGCATTTGAAGCAAGGGCGATGTAATCTGTTGATTGTGTCGCATTGTTATAAATCGTAGCACAATCACCGATAGCATAGACATCAGGCATACTTGTTTCTTGGTATTTATCAACTAAAAAGGCACCATTTGGGAACAATTTAATTTTATCTTGAGCCAATGCTGTATTGGGACGAAAACCAACCGCTAGAATAACCATATCGACATCATATTCTGATTTATCAGTGATGATTTTTTCCACTTTTGTCTTACCAACAATTTCCTGCACAGCTTCTCCAAATGCTAAATGAATGCCGTGTTCTTGTAAATTATTTGCCATTGCGTCACTCAAATCGCGGTCATAATATCCAGCTAAACAAGTCTCTGCAACGTCGATAAGCGTTACTTCTTTTCCTTTGCGTTGGAAAGCTTCTGCTAATTCAACACCGATATAGCCTGCTCCGACGACAGCTACACGAGAAATAGCTTTCTCTTTCAATCTCTCAATAACATCTTCAGCATTCTGATAAAGTTTAACAAATTGAACGTTTTCGAGTTTTGATTCAAATTCAAGCGAATTTTCTTTCATGCTAACACCCTTAATTGGCGGGATGATTGGCTGTGAGCCTGTTGCAAAAATTAATTTATCATATGTTTCAAAATGTTTTTGCCCATCAACAAGTGCTGTGATTTCTTTTTTATCATAATCAATCGATTCCACAGGAGAATTCATATAAACTTTAGCACCAAGTTGTTCTAATTCATCCTTGTCTGAATAGAATAATCCTTCAGGTCCAGCGATTTGTTCTCCGATCCATAATGCCATACCACAACCGAGAAATGAAATGTTTGAATTTTGGTCAAAAACAACCACTTCATTTTCAGTACCATAATTGGTTAACATTGTCTTTATGCAAGCTGTACCAGCATGATTTGCTCCAATAACAACAATTTTACTCATAGAAAGTAACCTCTAACTAATTAAATTTAACATGACTAATATACCATACCTATAAAACGCTTACAAATAATTTGCTTATAAAAAAATAAGCTGGTAAAACCAACTTATTTTCACTTTATTTAGATTTAATATAGTTAACACCATCAGCCTTAGGTGCTACTGCTTTACCGAAGAAGGCAGCCAAAACGACAATTGTCAAAACGTATGGTGCTACTTTTAGGTAAACAGATGGGATACTTGAGAAGAATGGTAATTGTGCACCAATAATCGCAAGTGACTGTGACAATCCAAAGAACAAGCTTGAAAGCATTGCACCGATTGGATTCCAACGACCAAAAATCATGGCAGCTAAAGCAATGAAACCTGGACCAGCGATTGTTGTAACCGCAAAGTTATTAGAGATCGTTTGCGCGTAAACAGCACCTCCGATACCACCAAAGAAACCTGAAATCATAACTCCAGCATAACGCATAAGATAGACATTGATTCCAAGCGTATCAGCGGCTTGTGGATGCTCACCAACAGAACGCAAGCGAAGTCCAAAACGTGTTTTGAAAATGATAAACCATGAAATAAACGACACTAAAATGGCAACGTAAGCAACCAATGACGTATTGTTAAAGAAAATTTGTCCAATAACTGGGATATCTTTTAAAATTGGGAATGAAAAACGTCCAAATGTTTCTGAGATGGTATCCGTCTGCCCTTTACCAAAAAGGTAACGACATTGAAAGACTGCAAATGAAGGTGCAATCAAATTCAATACAGTCCCAGAAACAACGTGGTCTGCTCGGAAATTAATTGTTGCGACAGCGTGGATTAGTGAGTAAAGCACACCGACGAATCCAGCAACGATTGAGGCAACCCATGGTGTAGCATTTCCGAAAACATCTGCAAAGCTAAGGTTAAAGAGAACACCAGAGAATGCCCCCATGACCATAATCCCTTCAAGTCCCACATTTACAACACCAGCACGTTCAGAGAAAGTTCCGCCGATACTAGTAAAAATTAAAGGTGCAGAATAGATTAACATGGAAGAAACTAATAGGGCTAACATTGTTGTAAAACTCATTTTACTTTCCTCCTTCTACTTTTTTAGTTTTAAGAAAATGACGGATCATATAATCTGCTCCAACAAAGAAAATAATGAAAGCAGAAACAACGTCAATAACTTCTGACGGAATACCAATCATACCTGTTTTACCAATTGAAAGAACAGCATACAAGAACGCAGCAAATGGAATACCAATAGCATTATTAACCGCAAGAAGCGAAACCGCCATACCATCCCAACCAATGCTTAATGAACTTGTTTGAGAATAAACATTTTCAAATGTTCCTAGACCTTCTACTGTTCCACCAAGACCAGCAAGTGCTCCTGAGATAATCATTGAAATGATAATTAGGCGTTTAGCAGACATACCAGCATATTCTGCTGCATGTGGGTTAATACCAACAGATGTGATTTCGTAGCCAAGTGTTGTTTTCTTCATCATAAACCAGATGATAATAACAGCGATAAAAGCGATGAAAATACCAATATTCATACGTGAATTGTTTGTTAGTGCTGAGAGCCATTCTGTCTGATAAGAGGCATTTTCAGAAACTTTGATAGTTGCTTCTGTTGTACGCATGATATTGTCAGGAAAAACATTTTGGATAAGGTACTGTGTTGAATACAAAATGATATAGTTCATCATAATTGTGACAATAACTTCACTTGTTCCAAGGAATGCACGCAAGATACCAGGAATTGCACCAGCGATACCACCAGCAACAAGTCCAACAACGATAGTACAAATCACTGAAATTGGTTTTGGTAAATCAGGGAAAGAAAGTGCGAACCACACTGACATTACCCAACCGATCAAAGCTTGACCCGGAAGTCCAACGTTGAAGAAACCAGCTTTTGAAGCAACCGAGAAACCAAGAGCGATTAAGATAAGCGGACCCATGGCACGGAAGATTTCACCGATATTTTTAATAGAACCAAATGCAGTATAAAGTAGGTCGTTATACCCCCAAAGAGGATTATAACCAAAGCAAAGCATGAGGATTGCCCCTAATAACATACCGAGAACAACGGCAATTAAAGGAACAGCCCATTTTTGTGTTTTCTTAGACATTAGCATCCTCCTTTTCCACTTTTCCGCCAGCCATCAAAATACCAAGTTCTTGTTTATTGGTTTGGGCAGCGTCTAAGATACCTTGAATTTTACCATCATGAATAACGGCAATACGGTCGGAAACATCAAGGATTTCATCTAATTCAAAACTAATAACGAGTACAGCTTTTCCTTTATCACGCTCAGCAACAAGACGTTTGCGAATGTATTCAATCGCACCAACGTCTAGTCCACGTGTTGGTTGGTTAACAATCAACAAATCTGGATTACGATCAATTTCACGAGCGATAACTGCTTTTTGTTGGTTACCACCAGAAAGCGCACCGCCTGCTACCAATTCACTAGCAGCGCGGACATCAAATTCTGCCATCAACTCACGGGCGTGTTCGTTTAATTTATTATAGTTCATGAAACCGTGTTTACTAAATGGTTCTTTATAGTATGTTTGAAGAGCGATATTTTCAGCAATTGTCATATCTAGAACCATACCATCACGATGACGATCTTCAGGAACATGACCAACACCTAATTCCGTAATCTTACGAGGACGTTCATTCGTCATGTCCACGCCTTTAATGATGACGTTACCTGATTCGACCTTACGAAGACCAGTGATTGCTTCAACAAGTTCACTTTGCCCATTACCATCGATACCAGCAATACCAACAATCTCACCTGCACGGACATCCAGAGAAAGTTCTTTGACCGCAGGAACACCACGATTTTCGTTAACAACTAAATCCTTAACGGAAAGAACAACGTCTTTTGGATTAGCAGGAATTTTTTCGGTTTTAAACGAGACAGCACGTCCAACCATCATCTCTGCTAATTCTTCACTTGTTGAATCAGCAACTGGTACTGTTTGAATAGATTTTCCGTGACGAATAACTGTGACCCTATCAGCAACGGCACGAATTTCATCCAATTTATGTGTGATTAAGATGATTGATTTTCCTTCTTTAACCAAGTTACGCATAATATCAAGTAATTCAGCGATTTCAGAAGGTGTTAAAACAGCTGTTGGTTCGTCAAAGATAATGATATCGGCACCGCGATAAAGTGTTTTTAAAATTTCAACACGTTGTTGTGCTCCAACAGTAATATCTGAGATTTTAGCTGACGGATCGACTGCTAAACCGTATCTTTCAGATAACTCTTTGATTTCTTCAGTTGCTTTTTTTAGATTAAGAATCCCACCTTTTTTGGTTACCTCGTTACCTAAAATAATATTTTCAGCCACTGTAAAAGCTTCAACCAACATAAAGTGCTGGTGAACCATTCCGATTCCCATTTTAGTTGATTTTGAAGGTGAATCTAAGTGAGCAACTTCTCCCTTCACTAAAATTTCACCGCTTGTTGGTTGTAAAAGACCGGCAAGCATATTCATCAAAGTCGATTTTCCGGCACCATTTTCCCCAAGAAGGGCATGGATTTCACCTTTTTTGACTTCTAAATTGATATGGTCATTAGCTACAAAATCACCAAATTTTTTAGTAATTTCACGCATTTCAATGACTTTTTCTTGTGTCATATGTGATCCTTTCAGTCTAATAATTAATAATTTTAGGTCAGTTAAGCCCACTAAATTCTCTAAAAAGAGTTTTTTAACGAACTTAACTGAGGTAAAATTGCTATTTTCCTCAGCCCTGAAAAAAGGCGACCTATTTGGTCGCTTCCTTCAAGAATGATGATTTTTAATCACTCAAACCATCATCAACAGTGATTTCACCATCGATGATTTTTTGTTTGGCAGTTTCAACCGCTTCTTTAATGCTATCAGAAAGGTTGTCTGTGACAACATCAACACCACCGTCTGCAAGACCATATGTTTTTGTTGTGTTTCCGTTGAATTTTTCACCTTTAAGTTGTTCGTTAGAAATATCCTGAACGACTTGTCCTACTTCTTTAATTGTAGAAGTCAAAACAAAGTTAGAATCAACGTTATCAGATGATGTGTAGTCACCTTCTTCTGATTGGTCACGATCGACACCGATTACCCAAACTTTTTGGTCGCTATCAGCTGTTAATTTTTCATTGATTTCTTTGGCTTGTGAGAAGACACCTGTACCAGAACCACCTGCGGCATGGTAGATAACATCTGCGCCACCTGCGTACATAGTAGCGGCGATTGTTTTACCTTTAGCAGAGTCTGAGTAAGAACCCACGTATTGAACATCAACTTTGATTGAGCTATCAACTGATGCCACACCAGCTTTGAAACCAGCTTCAAAACGTGTGATTGTATCTGATTCAACACCACCTACAAATCCAACGTGTTTTGTTTTTGTTTGCATAGCAGCTGCGATACCTGCAAGATAAGCACCTTCGTTATCAGCAAACAAGACACTTTCAACGTTATCTTGATCAGAAACAGTATCGTCAATGATAACATAGTTAACATCTTCGTTTTCTGGGGCAGCTTCTTCAACTGCATCATGAAGATTGTAACCAATAGCAAAAATCAAGTTATAACCGTTTGAAACAGCTGAATCAAGGTTAGTTGCATAGTCTGACTCGCTATCTGATTGGAAGTAAGTGTAGTCAGTATCTTTTGTTAAATCATTTTCTTTACCCCAAGCTTGCAAACCTTCCCAAGCTGATTGGTTAAATGATTTATCATCAACACCACCTGTATCTGTTACAATAGCGGCTTTTACGCTAGAATCAGAGCTAGAGCTAGATGAATTTGAACGGCTACAAGCACCAAGTGCTAATGTTGCTACTGCAGCAAGTCCAAGACCAACAATTTTCTTGTTCATGAAAATGAACCCTCCTAAAAAACTTATAAGCAACACAGTTGCTAAATATATATCAAGCCAATTGGCTCAATGACACTTTTAAGAAGACTTTTTCAAGCCTTATAGACTGTGGTAATAAGCCACTTGACCGTCATCACGACCGTCCACCTTTGCTCTTCTATTTCATAACGTAAAAAATATTATTAATGTTATTATTAATGTTAGTAACTACTATTAGCAGTTTCACCGTTGACAATTGCTACACCTGCAGAAGTTCCAATTCGTGTTGCCCCTGCTTTAATAAAAGCTTCAGCATCTGCATATGAGCGTGTGCCGCCTGCGGCTTTCACTCCGATATTTGGTCCAACAGTTTTACGCATCAATGTCACGTCGGCGATATTTGCGCCTGCAGTTGAAAAACCAGTTGAAGTTTTAACGTAATCCGCACCTGCTGCAACCGCTAATTGGCAAGCTTTTACTTTTTCGTCGTCTGTCAAAAGACAAGTTTCAATGATAACTTTTACTAACTTATCACCGCTTGCTTCTACAACAGCGCGAATATCAGCTTCAACAGCGTCATATTGTCCTGATTTTAATTGACCGATATTGATAACCATATCGATCTCATCTGCACCGTTAGCAACAGCATCTTTCGTCTCAAAAGCTTTCACACTACTAGTGTTTGCCCCAAGAGGAAAACCAATAACCGTACAAACATTAACTTCAGTACCTTTTAAAGCCTTAGCGGCATATGATACCCAAGTTGGATTAACACAAACACTAGCAAACTGATGCTCTACTGCTTCTGCAATCAGCTTATCAATTTGAGTTTGAGTGCTTTCAGGTTTTAATAAAGTATGATCGATATACCTATTAATAGCCATTTTTACTTCCTTCCGAAAATTCTTTTCAATTGATTAATAATTACACTCTCTCTATTCTACCATTTTTTTTAAAATATGTAAGTACTTTTTGCCGATTTTTTAATAATTAGTAAAAATGGCAAAAACCGAAAAATTATTAAAACGATTTTATAATTCATTACCTTCAAAAAAGCCTTGTTCCAGCAAGGTTTTTGATTTAAATATGACACTTGTGTCATATGTCATATTCGCTATTTCTGAACTTTTTGAGACAAAATCGCTCCTAAGGGAAGGAATTTACAATATTTGAAAATAATATTTTGACGTTTTGTAAGCGATTTATATTGCGTTTTTTTATGACTTTTCAAAGCATAATTATACCGCCAAAACTGACTTTTATGTCATATTTATTTTATGACATCTGTCACAATTATTGATATTATGGGAAACTATAAAAAAATCCTTACTAAACAAGATTTATCATCTCATTTAATAAAGATTTTTTATTCAATTATTCAGTTTTTGTGCTTCGTAAAATATAATACCCTTTATCACGCTTTAGGATATCAACATTGCCAAAAATTTCTTCCATTTTAGCTTTAGCACTCGGCGCTCCTTGTTTCTTTTGGATAACAATTGTTAAACTACCACCGTCATTAAGATAATTGATACTATCAGCGATAATCGTATGAACAACTTGTTTTCCTGCACGAATCGGAGGATTGCTAATAATGTAATCAAAAGTGCCAGTTACCTTTTCATAGATATTAGATTGGAAGATATTTGCTGTAACACCGTTTTTTTCAGCGTTTTTTTGCGCCAAATCAATAGCTCGGTTGTTAATATCAACCATTGTTGCTTGAACACCTTGAACTTTTGCTAAAGAAATACCTAGCGGACCATAACCACAACCTAAATCCAAAAGCGTTTTACCTTTTTCAAAATCCACCGTATTCAAAAGCACTTGGCTGCCGTAATCAATCATTTTTTTAGAGAAAACACCTGAATCGGTTAAAAATGTGAAGGGTTGCCCCAAAAGAGTAACCTTCAACTCATGAATATCATGAGCGCTATCAGGATTTTCTGCATAATACATCTTTGTCATTTTCTACCATTTCCTCCTAGAATGCTTTTCCATTTTAACATAAATTGTAACGGTTTTCAATTAAGGATTAAAGTGCTATAATAGAGCACATAACCCTCTGTAAGGAGCTTTGTATGACGAACGAATTTATTAATTTTGATAATATTTCTCGAAAAACTTGGCAAGAATTGCACCGCAAAACACAGCCTCTTCTGACTGCTGAAGAATTGGAATCAATTAAAAGTTTGAATGACAATATCAACATTCAAGATGTGGTTGAAGTTTATCTTCCTTTGATTAGCTTAATTCAGATTTACAAAAATGCTCAAGAGAATCTTTCATTTTCAAAAAGTATTTTTCTGAAAAAAGAAGTGAGTAAACGCCCATTTATCATTGGTATTTCGGGATCGGTTGCTGTCGGAAAATCAACGACTAGCCGTCTTTTGCAACTTCTCCTATCACGGACTTTCAAAGATAGCAAAGTTGAAATGGTAACGACTGACGGTTTCATTTATCCAAATGATATTTTAATTGAGCGAAATATACTTGACCGCAAAGGATTTCCCGAAAGTTATAACATGGAACTTCTGCTAAATTTCCTCGATACCATTAAAAATGGCATGGTCGCCGAGATTCCTGTTTATTCGCATGAAATCTATGACATCATTCCTGACCAAAAACAAACGATTGATACCCCTGATTTTCTGATTGTCGAAGGAATCAACGTTTTTCAAAACCAGAAGAATAAACGATTGTACATGACAGGGTATTTTGATTTTTCAATTTACATTGACGCAGAAAACGATAATATCGAAAAATGGTATTTGGAACGTTTTGAAAGCTTATTAGAATTGGCAAAAGCAGACAAAAACAACTATTATCACCGTTTTGTCGATATGTCACAAAGCGAAGCCTTAGCTTTAGCTAAGAACACTTGGAAAACAATCAATTTAGTCAATCTTGAAAAATACATTGAACCAACGCGAAACCGTGCTGAATTGATTTTACACAAGGCTGCAGACCATAAAATTGATAGTATTTATTTGAAAAAGTAAGTAATTTTTCTGAAAGGGTGATTAAGACTTGCCAAAAGTCAATAATTTCTATATAATAATGTAGTTAGATTAATTTGGAGGTGAAAACATTGGCAAATATTAAATCAGCTATCAAACGCGCTGAACTTAACGTTAAACAAAACGAAAAGAACTCAGCACAAAAATCAGCTATGCGTTCTGCTATCAAAGCATTCGAAGCTAACCCATCTGAAGAGCTTTTCCGCGCTGCTTCTTCTAGCATCGATAAAGCTGAATCAAAAGGGTTGATTCACAAAAACAAAGCTAGCCGCGATAAAGCACGTCTTGCTGCTAAATTGGCTAACTAATATCCAATGAAAACTCCAAATGGAGTTTTTTCTTTTACAAAAATAGTTTTTCTAGCAATTAAAGTTTACAATTGCCAAAGAAAAACGAATATAAGCAAAAAGGAAGCTGAGAATTTATCAGCTCCCTTTATTTTATTAATGACGATTAAAACGAACTTCAAAAATAGTTCCTTTTGGTTGGTTGTCTTTGACTTGAATATCGCCTTTTAAAACGTCAACAATTTGCTTAGCAAGTGACAATCCTAGACCAAAACCACCTTTTTGACGTGTCCGTGCTTTATCCACACGATAAAAACGGTCAAAAATCTTAACTTTATCAGCGTCGCTAATCCCTGGGCCGTTATCAGCAACTGTCAGAATTGTTTGTTTGTCTGTTGTTTTAACGGTAAATTCAATGACACCATCATCGTCGGTGTATTTTATGGCATTATCAAATAAGATAGTCATCAGTTGTTTTAACAATGTACGATCTGATTTGATTGGTCGCTCTGCCAAATTATGTCCGACAAATGTCTTGCCATTTTCTTCAGCAATCATATCGTAATTTTCAAAGATTTCATTGAAAGTCGTTGGTTGAATATCCTCCAACTCAACTTTCAAACCATCGTCACGACGTGCCAAATTCAGCAGATTTGTGGTCAAAATTCGCATATTTCGAACTTCGTCTAGACTGGCGGCAATACTTTCACTATTATCCAAAATTGTAGCATCAGGTCGCCTAAAGAGACTTTCTAAACGATTCTGCAAAACAGCAAGCGGTGTACGCAACTCATGACTAGCGTTTTCGACAAAGGATTTTTGTTTTTCATAGCTTTCCATAATTGGTTTTCTTGTCCAATTGGCAAGATAAACACTTGCTACGACCGAAATAATCCAGAAAATAACCATAACAGTGATCGTAATTGTTACATATCGTTCGCTAGCTTCATCTAACTGACGAACGCTAACAAGGAAAGTAGCATATTTTATACTAGGATACTCGCTACTACTCACTTTTACAGTCAGCACATGGTATTTCTCGGTTTGACCAAAAATGGTCGTAATCTTCTGTTCTTTGATTTCGCCGACACTATCTTCATCAAAAGTTGTCGATAACGTTCCAAATTGAACAAAAGCATCCAAAGCATTTAAGATTTTACCGTCTTCATCATAAAGAAGAACGCTAACGTTACTTAGACCAACTCCGCCAGTACTAGGTTTCGCTTTCCCAGAACTACTTGTTCCTCCTGAAAAAGTGTCCGTAGAAGAATCATCCGATTGCAAAGTATCGCTACGTTCCATAGTTCGCACGACATAATCATTGGCATTGTCTGCTGCATTTTGCAAACTCGTATCAACAGAGGAATAAAGACCATAGCGCATAATCTGCAAAATGATAACTGTCATGATGACAAAAATTCCCGTAAAGACAGCAAAGAAATGGAAGAAATGTGAAAATGTCCCTGACGATAATTTTTTCTGTAATTTATTCAGCATTTTTCAGAATATAACCTACACTCCGTAGGGTTTGAAGATTTTTGGCAAAGGTAGTGCCTTTGAGTTTTTTTCGAATTTTTGAAACGTAAACTTCAACAACCGAAATCGTTGTATCACTATCAAAGCCCCAAATACGGTCAAAAATTTGTGATTTTGGTAAAATAACATTTTGATTTTGTAAGAAATAAACCAACAAATCAAATTCTTTACCAAGCAGCTCGACTTCTTTACCGTTAGCTATTGTTGTATTGGTAGAAGTGTCAACGGTTAATTCTTCATAAGATAAGGTATTGTCGTTGTATTTACCCGAACGTTTTAAAAGAGCTTGAATACGCATTTTTAGCTCTTCAAGGTAAAATGGTTTAGTAAGGTAATCATCTGCTCCCAACTCGAAACCATGTCCCTTATCATCAAGGCTTTCTTTGGCAGTCATAATAAGTACTGGTGTTGACACACCTTTTTCTCGTAACTCTTTAAGCACTTGGAAACCATCTTTTTCAGGTAACATCAAGTCAAGCAAAATAAGGTCATATACGCCACTTTCAGCTTCGTACAAACCTTCTTCGCCGTCAAATACCTGCATAACATCTGCAAAATCATCTAAAAAATCAAAAATGGAATTAGATAGACTCAAATCATCTTCTACTAATAATATCTTAATCATACATATACTCCTTGCATTTATATTATTATATCATGACTTACTACTTTGGTCTAAGTTTTTACAACAAATTTCTTAATTTTCGTAGTAATTTCCTGATAAAAAGCATATCTGACTGAGCTTAAGATTATCTAAAATAGTAACGGTTACAATTACTAGTATTGAAAAAACGTCTGAAAAAAATCTCAGACGTTTTATTTTTATTCAACTTCTGCAAGTGCTTCTTCGACAGCAACCTTACTTGTGCTAATCAAATCAAGGCGAGCAGAGATTTCTTTGATTCCCATTGCAATATTGCGGCTGATTGCCATATCATCAAGTTGTGGTTCAAAGAAAGCTTTGTATTCTGCAAGACGTTCAGCTGTTTTGAATGAATTGGCAGGATAGATAACAAATTTATCAAAACTCATGTCACCACCAAGCGCTGATTTAATCCAAGCCCAGTTTTCACGTGCCCAAGTCCAGAACGCTCCTTGCGCAAAATCTTTTTCAAGGAATGGACGGTACCAACTCATTGCTAAGTCTTGTGGTTTCACAATGTCTTTGTTCTTCAAAGCGCTTAAGATACGTTCAACTGTAACTTCTGATTTTGTATTTGATAAAGCAGAAGCCAATTGACGACGGAAGTTACCATCGTTTGTTTTCACGTAAGTATCGAGGTAAAGTGAAACAAGTTCTTCTGTTTCAGCGTGCTTGATTTGATTTGCCAAAACAGATAAGCGAATTGAAGCTGGAATAGTTTCGATATTACCTTTGTATTGATGGAAAATAGCTTCCGCTTTTGTCACAGCATCTTCGTTGTCTGCGTACAACATCAACGAAATCGTATTTTGACGAACCATTTCATCTTCGTCAGATTCTCCTGCTTGTGGTTCAAAGCCGAGGCGGTCGTAATTCTTTTGCATGAGGTGGCTAAGCAAGGCTTTAAATTGTGCTTGAGCTTGGCTTCCTTCTGTCAAGAAAACATCCAAACCTTCAACAACTTGTGAAATAGCCTCCGCTACCAAATAAGAAGTTTCATCAGCAAGTTTTGTCAATAATGGAACAAGTTCTGCGTATGAAATCTCACCACTTTCAGCAAGCAAACGGCGTTCTTGGATGACTTGAAGTTTTGAAACAGTATCAAGTTCAGTCAATTGTTCAAGAACAGCGTTCAACAATTCGCCTTTATAATTTGTGATGTAGTGAGCGGTATTTTCTGTATTGAGACGAAGAGCTCCTTCGTTTTGCGCTGCCAATTGGCTGTAATTTGGAATTTCAAGACGAGCTTCAGTCAACGTTTCTGGAAGTCCTTGCCAATTGCTATTAAGTGGAATTGGCCAAATACGATTTTCATCAACACCTTCACCGATGAAGAATTGTTTTTGGCTAAGAACAAGTGTATCATCAACAACTTCTGCTGTCACAACTGGATAACCAGGTTGTTCTAACCAAGCGTCCATGAAGGCTGCAACATCTTTTCCAGATGCTTCTGATAACGCATCCCAAAGATCACGACCAATAGTATTGCCATATTGGTGTTTTTCAAAGTAAATTTTCAAGCCAGCACGGAAATCGTCATCACCAAGCCAACGACGAAGCATGTGCATCAAGCGACTTCCTTTAGCATAAACAATGGCTGGGTCAAACAAAGTATTGATTTCATCAGGATGCTTAACTTCGACGTGCACAGATTGAACACCGTCAGTAGCATCACGTTGAAGCGCCAATGGGAGACCTGCTGTTTGGAAATCTTCAAAGATATTCCATGAAGGCTCAATGGCATCAACAGAAACGTACTCCATCATATTGGCAAATGATTCATTGAGCCATAAATCATCCCACCATTTCATTGTGACAAGGTTACCAAACCATTGGTGAGCCAATTCGTGTGCAACAACAAGTGCGACATTTTGACGACTCTTAACGGTAGAGTTATCGTCAACCAAAAGATAAACTTCACGGTAAGTAACCAAGCCCCAGTTTTCCATCGCTCCAGCTGAGAAATCAGGAAGGGCAACATGGTATGAAAGTGGAATTGGATATTTGACGCCATAATAATCCTCGTAGAAATCAATAACACGAACAGCAATATCCAAAGCAAAGTCTAATGATTTAAGAGCGTGTGCTTTTGTTGAGAAAACACCAACTTCAGTACCATTTTTAGTTTTTGCAGTTTTACCTTGCAAATCCCCAAGAGCAAATGCGAGAAGGTATGATGACATGCGAGGTGTCGTATCGAATGTCCAAAGACCAGTTTCCTTACGACGGTCAGCATCAACTTCTGGCATATTTGAAAGCACGATTTCACCTTCAGTTTGGTCAAATTTAATGCTCAAATCAAAAGTAGCTTTTGCTTCTGGTTCGTCCACACAAGGAAAAGCTTCGCGGGCAAAGTGACTTTCAAATTGTGTTGAGATGACTTCTTTTTTGACACCATCAACAGTGTAATATGAAGGGTAGATACCTGTCATATTATCGGTAATCTTACCTGAGAACTCAAGAACAAGTGTCATTGTACCTGTTTCTGGTAGTTCAACATGGACAGCTTCGTTGTTGTTATCAATGGTAAACTCTAAGTTTTGATTGTCTAACAAAACAGAAGCAATGGCTAAATCTTTTTGGTGGAATGAAATAACATTATCTAAAGCCTCACCGCTAATGGCTACGTTACCTGAAAACGTTTTCGACTGACGGTTAATGTCAAGAAAAATATTATAATTTTCAGGAACAAACTTTTCAATAAAATGTTCTACAGTTTTCATATAACTCCTTTAAAATATAGAAATGAGGACTAACAACCGTTCTCCCCCATATCCCTTAATCTTTTAAATAATTCTGACAATACTTACTATGAAATAATCGTGTCTTTAAATTAATGATGGTTAAGTACTATCAAACTACATTATTATATCACAAACCTAAATATCTGTCAGTTTTAAAAAATAAAACAAAAAGAAGGTCACTCCTTCTCTTTGTCTCTCGTATTACAGCTCAATGATTTTACCAGTTTTAAGGTAAACAACCCATTCACAAATATTACGAGCGTAGTCACCAATACGTTCTAAGTAAGTGATAACTTGTAGGTATTCTTTCCCGGCAAAAACGGTGTCAGGTTGTTGGCGGATTGACTCAACAGCCATATTTTGAATGTCACGGAAATAGTTATCAATCACTTCGTCTGATGCGGCCACTTCGTAAGCACGTTCTTCATCTCCTGTGATATAAACATCCAAAGCTTCTTCTACCATGTCGCGCACAGCTTTACCCATTTTTTTGATTTCTGCTTCGACTTCTGGTAAACGTTCTTCGCCTTTTACACGGATGGTTGCTTTAGCGATTGAAGCTGCGTGGTCACCCATGCGTTCAACATCGCTTGAAGCTTTTAAAACTGTAATAACAGTACGTAAATCTTGAGAAACTGGTTGTTGCAATGCAATGATTTCAAGTGATTTTTTCTCTAATTTTGTTTCGAAATTATTGACAATTTCATCACCTTCGATAACTTCTTTAGCTAATTCACGATCATGGCTGATGAATGCTCGAACGGTCTTATTGATTTGTGAAAGGACTTCAGTCCCCATTGCGTAAAATTGATTGTGTAATTTTTCTAATTCGTCGTCAAATTTTGACCTTAACATAATACCATCTCCTTTTTCAAGCTGCTAAGACTAACCAAATTTTCCTGTAATATAATCTTCTGTTTCTTTTCGTTTAGGGTCCATGAACATTTCATGTGTTTTTCCATATTCAATAAGGTCACCACCGAGGAAAAATCCTGTTCGGTCTGAAATACGTGAAGCTTGTTGCATTGAACGTGTTACGATAAGCATTGTATATTTATCTTTCAAACCATAAAGTGTATCCTCCACTTTACCTGCTGAGATTGGGTCAAGCGCTGATGTTGGTTCATCTAATAAAATGATTTTAGGACTTGTTGCTAAAACACGAGCTACACACACACGTTGTTGCTGACCACCTGATAAGCCAAGCGCAGAATCGTGCAATCTATCCTTAACTTCGTCCCAGATAGAGGCACCGATAAGTGATGATTCGACGGCTTCATCAAGAACTTGCTTATCTTTAATTCCTTTCAAACGTAAACCGTAAACGACATTTTCATAGATTGACATTGGAAATGGATTAGGTTGTTGGAAAACCATGCCGATTTCTTTGCGAAGTTCAACCGTATCTGTTCGTGGGCTATAAATATTATGACCGTTATAAGTGATTGAACCTGTCAATGTTACTTCAGGATTAAGGTCACCCATGCGGTTAATCGACCGCAAAAGTGTTGATTTTCCTGAACCAGAAGGTCCGATTAAGGCTGTGATTTCATTAGGATAGAAATCCATAGACACATTATTTAAAGCTTTTTTCTTATTATAGTAGACAGATAAGTCACTCACTCTTAAAATAGGTTCTGTCATGTCTTTCCTTTCTAACCAAAATGTCCAGACACATAATCACTAGTAGATTGCAATTTCGCATTTTGGAAGATGTTATTCGTTTTATCGTACTCAATCAAATCTCCCAAATAGAAGAATGCTGTGTAATCACTAGCACGAGCTGCTTGTTGCATATTGTGCGTTACGATAATAATGGTATAATCTTTCTTCAATTCAAACATGGTATCTTCCAACTGCATTGTAGCAACTGGGTCCAAAGCTGACGCTGGTTCATCCATTAGAAGAATGTCAGGTTTAACAGCAATGGCTCGCGCGATACACAAACGTTGCTGCTGACCGCCTGAAAGCGTGAAGGCTGATTTATGCAAATCATCTTTCACTTGGTCCCAAAGCGCAGCTTGTTTTAAAGAGGTTTCAACAATTTCATCTAAGAATTGTTTGTCTTTCACACCTGCTCGTTCATAGGCAAATGTGATATTTTTATAAATAGATTTTGCAAATGGGTTAGGACGTTGGAAAACCATACCAATGTGTTTGCGCATTTCATAAACATTGATATTTTTGGCGTTAACGTCAATACCTTCATATAAAATTTCACCCGTTACTTTGGCAATATCAATAGTGTCATTCATTCGGTTCAAACTACGAAGAAATGTTGATTTGCCACATCCAGATGGACCAATAAGGGCAGTGATTTTATTTTTTTCAAACTGCATATCAATCCCTTTGATTGCCTCTTTTTGACCATAATAAACATGAAGGTCTTTCGTTGCTAAGGCAAGCTTTTCTTCTGGAAATGTAATAATATGTCTTTCGTTCCAATTATATTCTGTCATTTCTTCTCCTTTAGTTTGCCGACGTTAATTTCGCATGAAGTTTCTTACCGATATAACGAGCTGATAGGTTGAAAATGAGGATGAAAACCAAGAGAACTGCAGCGCTTCCTTGTGAAACTTGTGTTGCATCAGGAATAGTGCCTTCACTATTGACTTTCCAAATGTGAACAGCGAGCGTTTCAGCTTGACGGAAGATAGAAATCGGACTTGTCACACTAAGTGGGTTCCAATTTGACCAATCAAGAGCTGGCGCAGATTGCCCCGCTGTGTAAATGAGCGCGGCTGCTTCACCAAAGATACGTCCTGAAGCAAGCACAATACCAGTAACAATACTTGGCAAAGCTTCTGGTACAACAACGTGAACAACTGTTTCCCAACGTGATAAACCAAGTGCAAGCCCTGCTTCACGTTGCGTATGGTGAACATTACGAAGACCATCTTCAACATTACGTGTCATTTGTGGCAGATTAAATACGGTTAAGGCAAGGGCACCAGAGATAATTGAGAAACCGTATTGAAATTGAACAACAAAAATAAGGTAACCAAACAATCCAACAACAACTGATGGTAGAGATGATAGAATTTCAATACAAGTTCTAATGAAATTCGTAAAACGCCCTTTTTTAGCGTATTCAGATAAGTAAATTCCTGCTCCCATTGATAGCGGAATTGAAATAATCAATGTAATCACTAAAAGAAAGAGAGAATTGTACAGCTGAATACCAATACCACCGCCAGCTTGATAAGATGATGATTTTCCTGTTAAGAAAGACCAGCTAACGTGTGGTAAACCATTAACCAAGATATAAAGTAGCAAAGATGCCAAAATTGCAACAATAATTCCAGCGATTGTATAGAGAACTCCTGTTGCTAATTTATCAATTTTTTTAGCGTGCATAATTTCTCTTTCTTTCTCTTGTAATAAATTTCACGAGCATATTAAATCCTAAACTCATAATGAGCAAGACTAAAGCTAGTGACCAAAGAACATTATTTTGGACAGTTCCCATGACTGTGTTACCAATTCCCATTGTCAACACAGAGGTCAAGGTCGCTGCTGGTGTTGTTAATGATGTAGGAACAACGGCTGAGTTTCCGACAACCATTTGAATGGCTAAGGCTTCACCAAAAGCACGAGCCATACCAAAAATCACCGCTGTAAAAATCCCAGGTCGAGCAGCATTCAAGATAACACGCCAGATTGTTTGCCAACGAGTAGCCCCCATAGCAAGGCTGGCTTCTTTATAATGTCTTGGGACTGCTTTCAAACTATCCACCGTCATAAAGGTAACTGTCGGTAGAATCATAACAAAAAGAACACAGACACCTGATAAAATGCCAAAACCTGTTCCACCAAAAATCGAACGAACAAATGGTACGATAACTTGCAGACCAATAAAACCATAAACAACAGAAGGGATTCCTGTCAATAATTCGATAGCTGGTTGCAAAATCTTAGCACCGTATTTTGGTGATACTTCTGTCATAAATACCGCTGCTCCGATAGCAATCGGAGTCGCAATTAAAGCAGATAGAATAGTTACAATAAATGACCCCAAAATCATTGGTAGAGCTCCAAAAGAGCCTGAACTTGGATCCCATTTACTTCCAAAAAGGAATGTTAGCGGGTTGACACCATCAACAAAGAAGGTAGACAATCCTTTTTGCGCAACGAAAATTAAAATCATTGCAACGATAAAAACAATTAGTACCAAACAGAAAAGGGTTAACCCTTTCCCGAATTTTTCTAATCGAGAATTTTTTGAAGGTGAGGTTAATTGTTTCTCAAGTTCTTGATTTCTCATAACGTCTCCTTATTTTTCAGTTACTGTGCCATCAGCTGACTTAGTAACTTGCATATCATTGACTGAAATATAACCCATTTGTTCAACAATGCCTTTTTGAACTTCATCACTCATGACATAATCTAAAAATTCTTTTGTCAAGCCTGTTGGCTCACCTTTAGTGTACATATGTTCATATGACCAAAGTGGCCAATTATTTGTTGTTACATTTTCAGCAGTTGGTTCATAACCATTTAGACTGATTGTTTTCACAGAATCATCAACATAGGCAAAAGCAAGATATGAAATCGCACCTGGAGTCTGTGATACGATAGATTTCACCATACCATTTGAATCCTGCTCTTGGCTTTGTACGGCTGACTCACCATTCATAATAACACTATCAAATGTTGCACGTGATCCTGAGCTTGCTGCACGGTTAATAATTGAAATTTCCAAATCTTGACCGCCAACTTCTTTCCAGTTTGTAATTTCACCTGTAAAAATCTTTCGAAGTTGTTCTGTCGTTAAATTATCAACTTTGACATTATCGTTAATAATAACAGCAAGTCCAGCTACTGCTACTTGATGATCAACCAATTGGTCAGCATCGATACCGTCTTTTTCTTCAGCAAAAACATCACTATTCCCAATTTGGACTGCTCCTGATTGAACTTGAGAAAGTCCTGTACCAGATCCTCCACCTTGAACATTGACTGTTTTTCCAATATTGGCTGTTCCAAATTCATCAGCTGCAGCTTCAACAAGAGGCTGAAGCGCTGTTGAACCAACGCTGGTAATTGATTGACCTTTATCAATCCAACTAGCACAACCTGACAAAATGATAGAAACTGAAGTAATTAGCAGTAAAAAGCTAAGTTTTTTCATTTTTTTCATTTGTGATTCCTACTTAATCTTGAAAATAAAAAGTAATTTACATGAAGTGTTACAAATACCTCACAAAGAAATAGTAACATATCAAGCAGGCATTTGCAAAGTGCTTTTCTTCCTATTTAACATAAATTGTATCTGTAACAGTTTACGAATAAAAACGCAGTCCCTTAGGGAAGTAATTTTTCAGAATATTTCCAGTAATTTTGGCAAAGCCTATGCCATTGCCATTTATCGACACCAGATACCAGCCATTTTGAATTGGCTCTTCCAATTTGACAATATTTCCAGATGCATAAACCTTGAACTGTTCTATATCAATTTTCACGAACTGTTCTACGTCATCAGGTGATAATGAAAGCCCCAAAGCAAACGAAGGTTCAAATCGATTTTTCTTAAAGGTTCCCAAATGAAGCCCATTACGTACGATTTTGAGTTTTCCTAAGTCTGGCAAACCTTCTGGCAATAGATAAAGATTATCTCCAAAAGTTTGTAAGATTCCTGCTAAATCAACTTTGATATGTTGCTTTGCGAAATCTTGCCAAAGTTTTAGTTGAGCCTTGGTAAGATTGGATTTTACAGGCTTAACAGAACGTGCTTCTGCTGTTCTTGTATCACGTAGTTTTGCAACAAATTGCCCTTCTCCTTTAAAATGATGTGGGTACATGCGCGCAACTTGTGGCAAATCTATCCCTTCCACCATGCCATTTATTTTTTCAATATCAACAAGTTCCAGATAATCATACTTGTCTAAAAGCCACTTAACCACTCCTTCGTTTTCTTCTGGCGACCAAGTGCATGTTGAATAAACAAGCGTTCCACCAATGGCTAACATTTTCATGGCTTCTTCTAAAATTTCTTTTTGAAGCGTAGCACATTCTGCAGGATAGTCCTCATGCCAATATTGCGTGGCTGCAGGGTCTTTACGAAACATTCCCTCACCTGAACACGGTCCGTCAAAAACGATAAGGTCAAAATAGTATTTGAATACTTTGGCAAGTTTTTGTGAACTTTCATTGGTAACAACGACATTTCGAGCCCCAAAACGTTCAATATTTTCTACGAGAACTTTACTACGCTTGCTAGAAATTTCATTACTGACTAAGACGCCAGTATTATTCATATAGCTAAGCAAATGCGTCGATTTGCCACCTGGTGCTGCTGCTAAATCAAGCACGCGCATATTTTCCTGTGGTGCTGCGACTTGAGCAACCATTTGTGCTGCTGGTTCCTGCGAATAAACAAGCCCTGAAACATGTTCTGGAGACTTGCCAGAAACCTTGCCATAATGCCCCCATGGTGTGTTAGGAATTGGGGTATCAAATGTCTGTTGAACATTTTTTAGAGGATTCACACGAAATCCTGAGATAGCTTCTTGGTCAAATGTCGCTAGAAAATCATCTGCTTCATCTCCAAGAATATTACGGTATTTTTCAATAAATTTTTCAGGTAATAACATACTTATATGATAACAATTTCACATACCAATTACAACTATCGCGCGGCTTTTTAAAATAAAAAAGCTAAGGTTTATTGCCTTAGCTTTGCTGTCCTATTTAGTATTAATCTACTATCGTATAACTTGATTAAGTTGTGAAAAACTAATCCTTGCCCAATTTGATTTCTGGGAAATGCTGTGCAACATATTCGAACATCGGTTGAAGTTCGCTGTCAGTCGTTTTTCCAATATTTTTAATTGAAATGCTTTTCTGCTTTTTATTTTTTGTAATACCGATAAGCATTGAATTTCGTCCAATTGTAATAAAAGTCCGTTTGATTTTAATGACATAATGATAAAGTTGTTGAATATCATTTAAATCCATGATAGCAAAGGCACCATAGTAAGAAACCAAATGGTGTCTATAAATAGTAAGTTTTAATTTATCGTTAGAATATCCTGCTATATCTTGCAAATGTTCAATCGAACCATTTAGCTCAGGATATTCTGCATAAAACTCGCTGAAAGCTTTAGTCGTTTTTGCTTTGGTTACAAAACTTAGAACAATTAAAAATACTCCGATTCCACCAATAATAACCGCGACAATATAATTGACTTGTTTATCACTATTTGCAGCTGATAACGACAAGTAAGAACTATAACTAAACCGCTCCCCTAAATCAGTCGTTGGCTCGACAATCGTTTCCATGGCACTTGAATAACTGGTAATGCCATTGGAGTTATTATAATTAGTATCAAAATACTTAACCATCAATTGTTGTGGGTGCTGACTCAAATCACTCCCTTTTGAAATCAGAGTCGCAATTTGCTGATCATCCTCTTTTGCCTCCACTCCAACATAACCATTATCATAGGCAATCAACCAAATAACCGTGTTGTGTCCGTCAATATCCGCAATTGGTTCTTCATAAATGCCATACACATTAACCACAACCATTGCCCCATTGTCTGCGGATGTGTTTTCACCATTAAAAACTTGATTTTTTGCCGATAAAGCTGTGACAGTATTATTTCTGTAATTAACAATAGCAGTCACTACACCGCCAGCTAAAAAAATAATCCCAATCACCAAAGTGACGATAAAATTTCGGTAATGATTTCCTTTCATCATAATCCTCCCAAATACATTTTGAAATGTGCTCCCTTATTTAGGTGAATTCTAACAAATCTTTGTTTCTAATTTGATGACATAACGATTTAATTTTAATTTCAAAATTGCATAAAAGGAATTACATGCCAATCATTAACATACTAAAAAGCTTGAAACAATTACGTCTCAAGCTCTAGTCATGGTATTACAATACTTTCCTACATCAAAACTATCTCATCGTCACAAATTCTTCTGCTCCTGTTGGGTGAATGGCTACCGTATTATCAAAATCTTCCTTGGTAGCACCCATTTTGATAGCAACTGAGAAGCCTTGAATCATTTCATCGACGCCATAGCCGATTCCATGCAAGCCAATGATTTTTTCATCTTTTCCAAGAGTAACTAGCTTCATCTTACTTGGTTGACGATGACTGCCTAAAGCTGTGTACATTGGTGTGAAACTTGAGCGATAGATTTTGATTTGTTCTTCGCCAAACTCTGCAATGGCTTTTTCTTCTGAATAGCCGATTGAACCAATTGCTGGGTGACTAAAAATAACAGTCGCTACATCTTTATAATCCATTTTAGCATTTGGTTTGTCATTGAAAAGACGCTCTGACAGCTGACGACCTGCCTTGACAGCAACTGGTGTTAATTCCAATTTACCATTGACATCACCAAGAGCGTAAATGCCGTCAACTGATGTGTTTTCGTAGTCATCAGTTTTGATAAATCCTTTATCATCAAGTTCTACACCCGTCTTTTCAAGACCAAAACCAGTAACATTTGCCTTACGACCAATTGCCCAAATAAGCGTGTCAACTGTATAAGTCTCACCATTTTCCAGAACCAATGTCAAACTATCATCATCATTCTTGATAACTTCTTTAGGAATCGAAAAAGTGTGCAACGTTGGACCATTTTCAGCCATAGCATCCACCAAAGTATCAATGATTTCCTTATCAAAAGTTCGTAGAGGACGCTCACGGCGAACAAAAAGATGCGTTTCTGAACCGAGTGCGTGCAAGACACCAGCTACTTCCACGGCAATATACCCTGCACCGACTACCGCAGTACGTTTTGGCACTTCATCTAACTCGAAAAAGCCGTCCGATGTGATACCGTATTGCGCCCCAGGAATATCGGGATAAAGCGCATGACCACCAGTAGCAATTAAAATATGCGGCGCTGTGTAATACGTTCCTGCCACTTCCACAGTATGTGCATCAACGAAGGTCGCATAATCATAGACACGTTCAACACCATTATTATCAAAACCGCGTTCGTAAGAAGCATGAATACGGTCAATATAGGCTTCACGATTGGCTTTCAGAGTTTTAAAATCAAAAGAAGTTTGACCAACTTGAAAACCGTATTCACTAGCGTAGGTGTTTAGCGTTTCAGCTACCTGTGCGCCGTACCACATGACTTTTTTAGGAACACATCCTAGATTGACACAAGTTCCACCGACTTCCTTTGCTTCAAAAAGAATGACTTTTGCGCCGTGCATAGCAGCACGATTAGCTGAAGCAATTCCGCCAGAGCCACCACCGATAACAATGTAATCATATTGTTTTACTTCCATACAGTCTCCTAATCAATGCGTTATAAAATCTAAAATAGCTTCTTCTGATAAGGATGAATCGCAGACAACTTTCACATGACCTGATTCGGCTACCAAAAGCCCTGGAACTGTTGGAACATCATAAGTTGTGCGAAGCTCTTGCGTGTCTGAATCTTGATTTTCACTATTTAAGAAATGAACAGTTAATTGATTATCTTTCGCCACTTGCGTTAGTTTTGGCTCAAAACGGCGACAATATGGACAAGTCGGACGTCCGATAAAAAGAATAAAATTGTCCGCAGTTTGAAGTTGTGCATTAGCCTCCTTGGCTGAAATAGGTGTAAAATAATCTGCAAATGTTGTCATAACAATACCTCCAAAAATATTACCCTTATCATATCTCATACGAATAAATTTCTCAACTTTCTGATTCGAAAATCAAAAAGAGGATTGATTTTGCCCAATCCTCTTATCGCATGTCATTATTTTCGGATAAATTCACTATCAACTTCGCTATCATCAGACACGTAACGTTCTACGGTCATGTGTAAGTCGTATTTTTCTCGAAGTTCAGCTAGAGTGTCCATCATTGGTGAAGCATGATGCACGTCAATGGCTTTCTGATTTTCCCAACTGTCAATTAACAAAACCGTTTCAGGGTCATTTGCTGGAAAGAAATAATCATATCTCAAATTTCCTTTTTCGGCTCGAATTGCTGCTGCCGTACCTGATTTTTCCATTTCTTCCATGAATTTTTTAGCATTGCCATTAGTACCCTTGTAATACAAATTAACTGTAATCGCCATAAAATCACCTTTTCTAGTCTTTTCTTTATTTTATTACATTTTGAAAACATTTCCAAATGATATGCACAAAACCAGCAAGCCCCTAGCGAATGTCCGCTAGGGGTAATCAAAATAAACTTAGCATTCCACGCCTACATTATCCCAAAGCGACGTCCATCACCATCATAATGACAAAACCAACCATCAGTCCAAGTGTGGCAATATCGGTATTGCCGTTGGTTTGCGACTCTGGAATAAGTTCTTCGACAACGACGAAAATCATGGCACCAGCCGCAAAGGCAAGAGCATATGGGATGATTTGTAGCATGACAATAACAAGAGCTGCTCCTAAAACAGCACCGATAGGCTCTACAATCGCAGACATCGCTCCCATAAAGAAAGCACGCCAACGTGAACTACCGTCAGCACGAATGGGAATGGAAAGCGCCGCCCCCTCAGGGATATTTTGTAGCCCAATACCAATCGCAAGTCCAATTGCTCCGATAAGAGCCGCATTCGTCATGTTGCCAGACGCTAGCGCTCCAAAAGTAACACCAACAGCTAAACCTTCTGGAAAATTATGAATCGTAATAGCTAAAAAAAGCAAAGCTGTTTTAGATAATTTTTTCTTTGGTTGAATCCCTTCTGCCTCCGAAACATCTTTTCCCAAGTGCAAATGTGGAACCAGGGCGTCAATTAAGCGTAAACTAAAACCACCCAACAGAAAACCAATCGCTGCTGGCAGCCAAGCAAGTTTACCATAGTCTGCGTGTGCGTAATCAATAGCTGGCGCCAACAAGGACCAAAAAGAAGCCGCAATCATAACTCCAGCCGCAAATCCCATCATTACATCAAGCAATTTACGACTAACTTTTGTAAAGAAGAAAACAACAGCAGAACCAAGAATGGTACATCCCCATGTAAACAATCCTGCTAACAAGGCTAACAAAACAACGTTTTGTGTCATCAGCCAATCTATCATAAAAAGTCTCCTTTTAAATATTTATCTATCTCATTAAAATCTTTTCTGTAAATTTATTTCATTGTAACAAAAAGTACCAAAAAAACCTAGTGATTTCACTAGGTTATACTATCGATAATCACAATTAGCGAGATGGTCGTTAACAATACCAACGGCTTGTAGGAATGAGTAGGTAATAACGGGTCCAACAAATCCAATGCCACGTTTTTTCATGTCTTTGCTTACTCTCTCTGATAAATCAGACACCGTCGGCACATCTTCTGGCGTTTTCCACTTATTATCAATCTGCTTGCCGTCTGTAAAACTCCAAAGATAGGCATCAAAAGAGCCGAATTCTTTTTGAATTTCTTGCACAATTCGAGCGTTCTTTCGAACACTAAAAATCTTATTTCGGTTGCGAATCAAGCCCGAATTTGACAATAATTGTTCCAATTCATCATCTGACATTTTAGCACAGGTGTCAATGTCGAAATCATGAAAAGCACGGCGATAGTTTTCACGTTTGTGCATGATTGTTTTCCATGACAAACCAACACTTGCCCCTTCTAGGCACAGCATCTCAAATTGAAATTGGTCGTCATGTGCCACCTTACACCATTCGTTATCATGGTATTCTTCTAAAATATGGTCACCTTCGTACCATGCGCGGCATTTTCCGTCAGTCATTGACAATCCTTTCTGTATCAATCCAAATAAGTTTGAATCGTTGATAGTTTCTGCTTAGGAACAAACATCACTTTCTGGCGTGTTGCAAAATCTGGCTCTTTTCCGTCAAGTGTTAACAAAACATAGCCTAATTTCTCTCCCATGATTTTTGCCGCAGCATAATCCCATGGTTGAATATATGAGAAATAAGCTAACAATTGCCCTGTCATAACATACGCCATACTAAGACCAGCTCCGCCATAAACACGAACACCTAATGTCTGGTCAATAAGGTCACGAATTCCACAATAATTGCATGAAAACATACTAGCATTGCAGCCGATTAAAGTTCGTTTAAGCGCCACATCTTGGTAAGATGTAAGTCGTTTGTCATTGGCATAAACGTCAAATTGTCCACCACCGCTATACAAGATGTCGTTAGCAACATCATAAATCAAACCAAACTGCCCTTTGCCATTTTCGTAATAAGCAATCATTACCGCAAAATTAGCCCCTTGAACAACAAAATTGACCGTACCGTCAATCGGATCTAATACCCAAACATTGCCGTCTGAAATAGGATGATGAATATTATTTTCTTCAGCCATAATATTGTCATTAGGATAAGCTTGCTTAATCTTAGTAATTAATAATTCCTGAGTTGCCTTATCAAGATTCGTCACCAAATCATCAAAACGCGTTTTTTCTTCAATTTGCAGGTCCTGAACCATATTATCCTTGATAAAGTCCCCCGCAGCACGAATTAACGCTTTAGCAAATGTAAACTTATTTTCCAAGAGAAATATATCCTTTCTCCTTAGCTTTTGCGGCTTTTACAGCTTGATAAGTTGAATAACCACTGTTTCTCTCAAATTCACGATCAATTTGCTTTTCTTGCGCCTTACTCTTCACAATGGTTTTAAAAATAGCATAGCTGTCCAAGATATCTTTTACAGAAACCTTTGTTTCATAAGCGGCTTCAACTTGATTCAAAAAATGAAGCACTGAGGCAATTTCTTCAGTGCTCCAAGACAAATCAAGAGGATAGCTGTAATTTTTCATCTTAAGATACCAAAAACTCTCAAATAACTTGAATCATCAAGTTATTAAACTAACAAAAAGCAATCTCACTTTTTGCTTTCTGACAACTTTGCAGTGCACTAGTCTAGCAAAATCATCAGAAACTAGTTTGAGTTATTCCTTTCTATCCTTCAATTTCTGCTTTTATGGTTGCTTGACGCAATTCTTGTTTACGATAATCTCGTGGCAGAAAGGCACGAATCTCGTCTTCGTTAAATCCGATTTGCATTCGCTTGTTATCTAAAATAATCGGACGACGCAATAATCCTGGATTTTTTGAAATCAAATCAATCAAGTTTGAAACAGATAATTCATCAACATCAACATCTAATTTTTGGAAAACTTTAGAACGTGTTGAAATAATATCTTCTGTTCCATTCTCAGTAAATGCCAAAATCGACATTAATTCTTCACGACTGAGAGGACTGGTGATAATATTATGCTCTTGAAATTTCACGTCGTGTTCATTTAACCAAGCGCGAGCTTTTCGGCAGCTCGTACAACTTGGTGACAAAAATAAAGTAATCATATAACCACCTCTCCCATACTGTTGCTTTTATTATACAAAATTTTAAGGAACTTGGCTATCTTTTTTCCAATTTGCAGCAACTTCCTTATCAGATTTCAATTGTTCAATCAATTCATCAGCGCCTGCAAATTTTACCATATCGCGGATTTTATCTAACCAGATTATTTCAACTGTCTCACCATAAATCTCATCTTTGAAATCAAAAATATTGGCTTCCAGACGTAATTCAGTACCACCAAAGGTGACATTTTTACCAACACTTGTCATGGCGCGATAAGATTTTCCGTTGACAATAACATCGGAAACATAAACGCCGTCTCCAGGTAGAAAAACGTTATCAATCGGCGCTAGATTAGCCGTTGGAAAACCAATAGTTCGCCCACGCGCATCACCATGTACGACAATACCACGCGTGCTAAAATTGTAACCTAATAAACGATTAACTTCTTTAATATTGCCATCAAAAATCAACTGACGAATTCGTGTTGAACTAATTTTTTCACCATTATCTTGAACTTCTGGCACAACGACAACCTCACCGTTGAATTGCTGTGCTAAATCAATAGCATCTTTACGGTCGTGTCCGAATTTATAATCAAATCCGACAACAATTGTCTTAGCACGCAACTGTTTGATGTAGTTTTCTAAAAAGTTTTTTGCAGAGAGTTTTGAAAAAGTTGACGTAAAATCAATCAAATACAGATAATCAACACCATATTCCGCAAACTTATCATAGCGCTTTTCAGGCGAGGTTAAACTAAGCAATAAATCAGACGTAAAACGTGATAGAGCAAGACGTGGAGACTCATTAAACGTTAGGACAGTTAGTGCTAAATTATCACGTTTAGCAATCTCTTTTGCTTTATCAAATAATGCCTTGTGTCCTCGATGAAGCCCATCAAAGTATCCTAATACTAACACACTATCTTTGGCATTTGTTATGTCTTTGTAATCTTTTATTCGTTGAATTTCCATTTTTTCCATTCTAAATCAGATAAATACTTTATGCGGTTTGTAAAGGTCATCTCGCGGCTCAAGAATTGCCACCAACTTATCCTCATAAAATCCCGCAAGTTGTTCATCTTGTCTATCCAAAGCAATTTTTCGTCCAAAAGAAATCTCTATTTTTTGGTCTTCGGTCAAATCAACACGTGGTAAATCCATAACGCCGTATTCGACAGGAAGAAGAAATGAAAAATCTTCCAAAGCTACTTTATCAGCGATTTCTGCCAAAGTTAAGGCATTTTCTAGTCGTAAACCAGCTGAAGCTTCGCGTTCCAAATACGACATATGACTAGCGTAGCCAAGTTTTTTTCCTAAATCAACTGACAACGTACGAATATAAGTTCCTTTACTACAAGCCACTTCAAAATCAAAATAACAACAATCATCTTTAAATTCTAACGGGCTAGTGCGTTTGAAATCATGGATTGTCACATGGCGTTCAGGTCGCTCAACTGTTTGACCAGCGCGAGCATATTCATATAATCGTTTGCCGTTGACTTTAACTGCTGAGTACATAGGAGGAATTTGAGTGATTTCGCCGATAAAACTTCTCAAAGCCAAGTCAACTTCTTCTACTGCTACATCACTAACTGGCGTTGTCTCAAGACGTTCACCACTAGCATCTTCCGTTGTTGTCGAATACCCTAGACAAATCTGCCCACGATAAATCTTGCCAGCTTCTGTCATGTATTCAATCACACGTGTTGCTTTACCAACAGCAATTGGCAGAACTCCAACAACGTCAGGGTCTAGCGTTCCTCCGTGACCAATTTTCTTTTCATGCAATATTTTTCGAAGCTTAAAGACTGCGTCGTGACTCGTCATTCCTGCTTCTTTTTTTAAATTAATAATTCCGTTAATCATAACCTTTATTATAACTTTTTTTACTAACAAAAGACAAGCTAAAACACCATTATGAGAGTTTTAGCTATATTCTTATCTATTCTGTTTAAATGTCGCGATTGTTATCGCTACCTAACTCAAAGAAATCTTGAATTTCTTGAACGTATTCTAAGACGCCTTGAAATTCACCATTTTCATCACGAACAGCAGCGTAGGTGACATGAACAAATTTACCGAGTTTTTCTGACTTGAACCACATCACAACTTTATCTCGTTCACCAGAGCGCAAAAGCGTAAAAATTTTCTTGACTTTATCTAAAACTTTTGGTGGATGACAAAGCTCAACATGGCGTCCAATCTGACTTGGTGTCCGTTTAAAAATCATTTCATCTGGTGCTTTACTATCGTTGTAATATTGGAAAATATCATCTTTATTGACGAAAGTGATTTCTAATGGTAAATGATTGAGAATGAGATTTGCTTGTTCGACTGATAGGTAACCGTTACCGAATGGTTGTTGACTCGTACGGTCAAAACTTTGACTTTCCTTTTTAGGTGTAAAACTAATAGTGAACTGCCCTTCTGGCGTATCAATGACTTTGGTCAATTGATTATCAGTTGTTGAATTTTCTTGACTATCTTCTGTTTGGTTTGTCGAATGCGCAAGGTCTTGTTTTGTATCCTCAAAATTTTCACGATGAGGCTGCCATTTAGCTGTTGGTTTAACAATCGCATAACCATAAGCATCACTTTCTTCGGCAATCGCAAGCCAATCGTCTTGAGTTAACGTTTCTAGTAAAATCATTAAGAGAATAGCTTCTTCCTTGAAAATCATTTCCTCGAATTCTTTTGCGAATGCTTCAAAGGCTGAAGAAATTTCCTCGTTTGTTAGGTCAGGTAACTGCTCCACAGCAGTTTGCGCTTTTTCAAAAAGTGCTCTAATGTTATCATCAACACCCCACATGACTTTTGGCGGTGCATCATGCCCATATCGTTCCATCACTGGGAAAAAGAGGTTTTCTTTACGATTATAATGATTCTGGAATTGCCCTAAAAGACTCATCTGATGCTTCAATCCACGAATCAAATCTGGACGAAATTCCTCGTTTTCAGCCTTTTCATAATTTTCGATAATACGACGAATGCGTAACATGGCAGCACGTAAAGCAAGATTTTCTTGTTTAAAAACATAGACTGGATGCCCTTCTTGCTCCGCATCTGGCACATCAACATCTGAGATAGCACCTTTAAAAAGATTAGCATGAACATTACACAAGCTCATGACATCCTCAAAAGTAATGCCAGTATCAGTCCCCATTAGCTCATGTTCCATCATTGAGATTTCCAAGGCTGACACACCTGTAAAATGCTGGTCAAAATCCTCTTGAACAGACTTAGCATCAGCACCATGATGCAAACGTAACAGAATATCTTTTAATATTTCAATACGATTTTCAGTCATAACTGCCTCCAATCACTTCATAACCATTAAATTCAAGTGTTCGTTGAATTTTTTCAAGTGAA
Organism: Streptococcus gallolyticus subsp. gallolyticus DSM 16831; assembly: GCF_002000985.1. Classification (NCBI taxonomy): domain Bacteria; kingdom Bacillati; phylum Bacillota; class Bacilli; order Lactobacillales; family Streptococcaceae; genus Streptococcus; species Streptococcus gallolyticus. The sequence goes on from NZ_CP018822.1 coordinate 1,269,474, forward strand.
ATATTAGCTAACTTTGCACCAGCTTTTAGAGACGTTACTTTCCCAACTGTGTTTAGCATGGCAGGTTTTGACAATGGCTTAAACCCCAAATCTACCAAAATCTCCTTCACTTCTGGATGTTCCTTAATCGTCTCAGCGACTGGTTTTGATAAATCTATAATATTGTTCATAATAATTACCTCAATATTTGATAGCTTTATTATAACACATCAGACAAAGTGACAATGATTTTGAAACTATTAACAATTAACATTATTTTAGATAGAGAGAATAACCACGACTAGCTTGCTTGAAACCATAATTTTCATAAAAACGATGAGCTATTTGTCGTTCTAAAGTATCCCCACTATTTAGCGCTAAAGCGTGAATATTTTCAGATAGTGCACGATTTTTGACAGCATCTATCAAGGCTGTCGCAACACCCTTACGGCGATAGTTTTGTAATACTGCCAGAATAAGAATGATAGTAGGCACCTTCATTTTCAAAAAATAACATTTTAGCATAACCAATCATCCCAATGATTTCATTGTCATCAACTGCGACTAAAAGATGGTAATCAGGATGAGAAAGAACTGTTTTTAATCGTCTAACCAATTCAGCTTCCTTGACAGGATAGCCAAGTTCAGCATAAAGAGGGGATAACTTTTCAATATCTAATAGTTGAGCAGGTCTAATAATCATTTTCAGTCCTCACACATTTCAGGAAAAGAAACAACACCACATTGAAAGGCCCTATTCTTCTTTTAACGCTTCAAATTTGGCACGCATGGTTGGATTTTTTCGTGTTAATTTTTTGACGGAAACATCGTCTAATTTATTGTTAGCAAGGCGGAGCTGATTTTCACTAGTTGTCAAAAAACGCTTGACTTCTTCCATGCGGCGGATTGATTTATCAATTTCATCAATGGCTTTTTTGAAGTTATTACTTGCTGAAGTATAGTTCTTAGCAAAAGCGTTTTTAAAGGTTTCAAGGTCATCTTCAAAGTGTGTGATGTCAATATTTTGTTCACGTACCAAAGCTAACTCTTGCTTGTATTTGAGTGAGTTGAGCGCAGCATTTCGCAAAATACCAATCAACTGAATGAATAACTGTGGACGGACAACGTACATTTTTTCATACTCATGACTAACGTCAACAATACCAGTATTAAAGTAATCATTGTCTGCTTCTAGCATGGTTACTAAAACGGCATACTCACAATTTTTCTCGCGACGGTCTTTGTCTAATTCTTTATAGAAATCTCTATTTTTGTGCTTCGTTTTTGTTTCATCCGCTTCATTTTTCATCTCAAACATGATGGATAGTATTTCAATACCATTTTCGTCCGTTTCACGATAAATGAAATCCCCTTTTGAACCACGACTTGATACTTCATTGTCTTTACCGAAAGTGGCATTTGGAAAAGCGTAAGCACGAACCTTGTTAAACTCCGTTTCAGCATAGACTTCTAAACTTTCTCCGATAGCTTTTGTAGATTGTTGCGCTTTGAAATTTTTGTAAAATTCCACCTGCTCGTTAGCCGCTTTTAGTTGCGCTTCATAGTCACTCTTGACAGAAGCTAAGGATAATTCTGCCTCTTTTTCTTGAAGAGCTAGTTTTGATTTGGCATCATCACGTTCTTTTTCAACAGCCGCAACGGCTTCAACTAGACTGTTTTTGTTTTCAAGCGATAAACGTTCCAGTTGATTTTGAACCTCAACCAATTCCTTATCTTTCTTAGATAACGCTTGACTTAGTTCTAGCTCTTTTACGGAAGATAAATTTTCTAATTGTACTTTAAGTTCTGTGATTTCTGTTTCTTTTTTACTAAGCGCTTGCTGATTTTCTAAGGTAAAAGATTGTTTTAACTGCTCGATTTGAGCGGATAAATCTGACAATTCCTTATCTTTTTCGGTCAACGCTTGTGTCAATTCAAGGTCTTTTACGGAAGTTAGATTTTCCAATTGTACTTTCAACTCAGTGATTTCTTGCTCTTTTTGACTTAAAAGGCGTTGGTTTTCTAAGGCTAGTGTCTGTTTTAGCTGTTCTAGCTGCGTGGTTAGCTCGCTGATTTCTTTATCTTTCGCGCTAGCTTGCGTTTGCAAATCATTTTTTGATTTTTCTTCTAGCAAAGCCTTTTCTTTTTCAAGACGGTCGTGGATTTCTTTATCAAATTCATTGCTACGGACTTGTGCTAAAAGCTGACTATACTCTGTCTCATTGATTGTAAAAACAGTTCCGCAATGCGGGCATTTAATATTATTCATAAATTCCTCACTTGAATTTTCTAATTATTACCATTATAGCAAAAAAGAAGCTCAATTAGCTTCTTTTACTTATGCCTATATTAAAATAAGTTTTTTTCAACCTCGCTACGAATACGTTGCCATTCTTGTTTTGCTCTTTTTAGTTTACGTTTATAGTCTTTCAAACCTTGTTCGTATCCTTGAATTAAATAGGCTTGGCGAATCGAAGGAATCTTTGGTATTTCAATACTAATAATTTTTTGAGTATTTAAATTCATCACATTCTTACCAGTATTTGTCTCATCTAGTAGTGCTTGTCCTAAATCAGATGCCAAAAACAGTCTGATATAACCACCTGAAATATCGCTGGTAGGACGTAAAACAGTAATGTTAGCCGAAGCAATTACTGGTTCATCTTGTTCAGCAAAAACAGCAATTTTTTTCACTGTACCTTTAGAAGCGATTAACACATCTCCTTCTTGCAACAGATAATGTGAGACACTTTTTTCATCACAATCAATTTTCTTTAAGTGAGCATAGTCAATCCCCGTGTCGTTCATGTCGCTTAAATTAATTACAGAAATATTGCCACTATCTCCTAATTTTGAAACTGCCTTACCTTTAAAATGTTCTGTAATCTCCTTTAAAGGAATCTTAGCAATCTTATTTGATTTGTAATTTTCAACAAGTTCGTTCATAACTATCTCCTTTATACTTTAGTATTATAATACTAAAACTATTTTTTGACAAGTAAAACGGTCTATCCCTAGACCGTTTTTAATTAGATTAACAACAAGAAATCAAAACTTGCAGAGGAATCTTTTTCTACAAAACCATTGACTTCAAGTCTCTGTTAGTAACTTTATTTGCCACTATCTTATTCATTCGAAATATAGTTTGCAAAATCTAGTTGATAGTCACAAACAGTCGTGACTAATTCTTTATCGTGTGTGATAACAAGAACGATTTTTCCTGCTGCTTTTAACTCTTGCAAAAGTTTCCCAACAGCTAACATATGCTCGTAATCAAGACCGCTTGTTGGCTCATCAAAGATGAAAATTTTCTTATCTGATAGCAAAGCATTTCCGATAAGAACACGTTGTTGTTCACCACCTGATAAAGATAGCGGATGACGTTGTAACAAGTCTTGTAAACCTAAATTATCAGCAATTTTTTGATAATTCTTTTTCTGCTGATTGCCAAGAAGCAACTCTTTTTTAACACTATCTGAAAAGAGTTGAAGGGAAATTTCTTGCCTAACGTAAGCTGTCTCTTTAAGACGTTCTTTTTCTGAAAGGGAACGTCCTGCAAGAGAAATAATGCCATTTGACTTATTTAAACCAGAAAGAAGCTTTGCAAAACTTGATTTTCCAAGACCATTTTGCCCAAGAATAGCTATTATTTTCCCAGCTGGAAAAGCTAAACGACTTATAGCCCCCAAAGATTTTTTCCCTGCTGTCAGCGTAAGCTCGTGTACCTGAAGGCTATCTTGAGCAGGCGTTTCTGGTAATGTTTGACTCGCAAAAGAAAGATTTTTGCCACCACGTAAACCAAGCTGATGACGCTTATCTTCGCTTAGGGGTAGCCACTCCTTACGTGACCAAGTATGAGTCACCTCACCATTTTCAAAATACAGATAGGTATCACCTAAATCTTTTAAGAAATCTAGACGGTGCTCAGCTATCACAATCGTCACTCCGAGTGCTTTTAAAGCTTTAAGATGTGATTTTAACCTTTCGACGCTTGTTTGGTCTAAATTGGCACTCGGCTCATCTAGTATCAAAAGTTGAGGATTTTGCATGTTAGCTGTCGCAATGGCAACACGCTGCTGCTCCCCACCTGAAGCGTTTAGTAAATCATAATTCAACAACTGTTCAAGATTAAATAACTCGGTTGTTTGCTTTAGACGACTTTGGATGTCAGTTTGAGCAATCCCTTGGTTTTCACAAGGAAAAACTAGCTCGTGTTCAACTTTGCGGTGGAAAAATTGTGTGGCAGGATTTTGAAATACAGAGGCAATTTTTTGCGACATTTCTTCGACAGAATTTTGCCCTGGTTGCATGCCAACAACTTGAATGTCACCTTCTAATTTACCTTGATAGTATTCGGGTACTAAACCATTCAATAATCTTGCAAAGGTTGTCTTACCACTACCGCTTTTTCCACAGAGCACCAAACATTCCCCCTTAGCAACTTGGAGAGAATCGATTTTCAGACTTAATTTCTTACTGTTCAAATAAGTGAATTTAAGATTTTTAACGGAAATCATCACAATGTCACCCCCGTTATGAGAGCTAATACGAAAATAACCATAAAGCCATAGGCAGCATAATCAACTAAGCCAAATCGATAAGTCACATAAGAAGTCTTTCTTTTTTTACTAGCGACACCTTTTGTCATACTAGCAATTGTCAAATCTTGTGCGATACGAGTAGCATTCATCAGCAAAGGCACTAAAATATATTCAAAAAACATCAGCGGATGACGAATAATCATCCAACGACTCGTAAAAATTCCTCTGATTTTTAGGCTATCACAAATCATTCGGTAATGCTCTTTTATCGTTGGTAAAAATCGCATCATGACGGCAATAGCGATTAAAAGTCCTTCTGGCATGTGCCATGTACGCATAGTGACGATGAATTCATGCACCGAACCCTTTAAAATACTACCACCAATCATAAAACAAGGTAAAAATCTACGCCCACCAACTAGAAACAAAGCAATATAAGACGTCACATACTCTGGCGATAATAGATAATCTTCTAAAATAATCAGTGCTAAGAACGGAATGACATAATATAGCGCTCTTTTTCGATCACCTTCAAGAAAAAACAATATTCCTAAGCTAATCATTAAAAGGCATTCATAACCGTCAGAAATATGAAGCAGCAATAAAATATTGGTAAAAAAGAGCAAGATTATTTTAGTGCGAACATCAATAGTAACTGTATTCATTACTCTACCATACCAGCTTTATTAAAGTGTTTTTTAAGCATATATTGTCCGAATAGACCGCCAAGTAAACCACCGATAATGATAGTTAAAGAAAGCCAAGCGACGTTTGAAAAATCGAAATTAACCATTACTTCATTGATATAACTTGTGTCTTTTCCAATCGCAACCAAATGTTCAATATAAGCGTCTCGAACAACCCACATCATAATGACAGGACCTAAATTTCCGAATGAAAAGATAATATAAGAAATCAAATTGTAAAGTTTATTTTCATATTTACCAAATTTTGCAATGATATCCGCTAAAATACCGCAAATCAAATTTGGAAGGAACGAAAAGGCGAAATGTCCTGACATAAAGAAGAAAACGGAAATAACAGCTGACATTAGTATTAAACAACCAAATTTCTTTGTTTTAGCAATTAAGAGCATATAAACTGTTCCTGCCAACAAAGCAATGAAAGCTGGCGCATATTTCATATTTGCACTATACGCCAATAGAACAGATAATAATGTTCCTAAACATAAAAAAACAAAATAAAGTGCTGTATAAATTCCTGTTGTAATAATATCTTTAGTTTTCAAAATAACTCCAATCTATATAAGCTGTCTCGTTTTAAGACAGAATTTTTAAATTTAGTATTAAAATACCAACATATATTCATATGCTATATCTGGGTCAAGGTTTCATTTTCAACTTTGTAAATAACATCGCTAGCTGCTACTGTACTCAAACGATGAGAAATAAGGAAAACATAACCTTTACAATGTTCACGAACAACTTGTAAAAATGCTGCCTCGTTAAGTGAATCGAGGTTACTTGTTGGTTCATCAAAAATGTAACAATCAGCATCTTTTAGTAAAGCTCGTGTCAACTCTAAACGTTGTAATTCACCTGCTGAAAATATCGTTTGCTCGCTGTTTAAGAGCGTATCTAACCCATTCTTAGTTGACAAAATCTTGTCTTTAATGCGACATTTTGCTGCCGCTTCTAAAATCATGTCATCTGTAATATCTGGATTGCCAAGTGTCAAATTATCACGAATACTTTGGCTGAATACTTGAGGAATTTGTGGAATATAGGCAATACGATTTTGAATATCACGTGCTGCCAGAGTTGAAAGTGGCTTATGATTCACTAAAATTTGTCCTTTAGTATTATCATACCATCTCATGACAAGCTTCATCAGAGTGGATTTTCCAGAACCAGATTGTCCAACTAAACCAATGATTTTATGATTTTCAAAAGCAACTGACAGGTGATTGAAAATGCTTTGATTACGATTCTCATACGCAAACGAAATATCTTCTAAGACAATACTATCTATTGTTTCATCAAAGATTTGACCTGATTTATCAAATTCTTTCTCATCTAATAATTCAAAAACTTGACGAGCTGCTGTCATCGCCCGTTTAAAGCCAAGTGGCAGGCGACTCAATTCCAAATATGGCGCAAATGACGTTGAAAAGACAACAATAATTGTTGTTGCAGAAACAAGAGAAATTTGTCCTTGGTTTGCTTGTGAGATAGCCAAAACTGCTACTAGCATGATAGCTAATCCAATTACTAGAAATGATAGACTTGCTTGCAGGTGCTGTGCTTGTGCCACCTCTTTTTCACGCGCATTAACCGATTCGCTTTCTTTATTTAAGTGTTCCAAGTCTGATTTAATTTGCCCAAACTGCAGCAATTCTTTCATGCCATGCAAACTGTCCGAAAAATGAGACATATAAGCTTTGCGTGTTTGTGACTGCTTCTGCAATAATGGTTGTAACTGTCGTGCCTGTGCTCGTGGTAGGAAAATCGCTAAAATCGCATAAACCAATAAACTAATCACAGCAATCACAGGTGAAACTGACCAGTAATAAACCGCTAAAATAATCGTTACTAGACTGGCTGTCATTACTGGTGGAAGGGTGTGAGCAAAGAAAACTTCCATTGCTTCAATGTCTTCACCAATCATTTTTAGCATGTTTCCGCTATCTTGTTGATCCAATTTTGTTGGTGCTAAACGACGTAGTTTTGCAAAAACCATGCATCTAAAATCGTAAAGTGTTTTAAAGGCGACATAATGCCCAAAAAAGTGCTCAATGTAGCGTAAAATACCCCGCATGAGCCCCAAGGCAAACAAGATAACCACAAAAGAAAAGTGCGGTGTCTGACCTTCTAAAGCTTGCCAAGCTAGACGAATGACTAAACTTGGAATAAGAATGGTCATCAAAAATCCCAAAACAGCTCCGCCAACTGCTAAAACATATTGTAGCCATAAGCCTTTAACCAAATTTGCAAGACGTTTAACAAGTGTTTTTGTTGATAATTCTTTACTAGCCATGTAAAATCGCCTCCAATTCTTCTTGTGTTGACACGAGTTTCTTAAATTCCGCATTAGTTGTTAATAATGCTTCTGGTCGCCCAAGTGAAATGGTGCGCTTGCTATCAATAAAAAGAACTTGCTCTGCTTGTAAAACTTGCTTCATTTTATGTGAGATAACCAAAACAATGGCATTCTGAGCAGTTAATTTAATGTAGTCATAAAGCAATTGCTCGTTTTCACTATCAATACTTGATGTCATTTCATCAAAAATATAGATAGGACGTTTGGCAAGGAGAGCACGGGCACAAATAATTTGTTGGCGTTGACCTGGTGACAAAAGATTTCCATTTTCTCCGACCACGGTTTGCAATCCTTCTGGTAAATCTTGTAAGAAAGTCATGAGGTGACGTTGATTCAACCAAGTCAGCAACTGCGCCTGAGACATATCTGTCGCTAGAGCAAGATTCTCATAGATTGTTCCATTAAATAGATATGATTCTGGCGATACATACATCACACTTTCTTTGACAGCATCCAAACTAACATCCGCTAAATCTTGTTGACCAAAGAAAATCTTTCCTTCTGATACCGATAATTGTTTTTGAAGAAGTTTCGCAATAGTCGTTTTCCCACGACCACTTTCACCAGCGACAGCAAAAATTTTCCCTTTAGAAATTGTAAATGACAAGTTCGATAAAATCTTAGTATTGTCATACGAAAAGCTGACATTATCAAAACGAATTTCTTTAATATCAGTTGGTAGCGATGCTTTGCTTTCTTGAGAATCATCTACCGCTGCGCTATCTAAAAAAGTGTAAATGCGGTCAGCCATTTTAGTATTCATCATTACCAAGTGCATACCATAGCCCATTTCACGAATTGGTGCAAAAAATTCGGTTGCAATGAGAACGAAGAAAATCAAACTAAACAATGAAAGATGACCGTGTGATAGTGAAACGGCTGCTGCAAATCCTGAAACCCCGACACCAATGTACATGACACCGTCCATATAACCAACAGATTGCAATTGAAACTTCAACAATTCCATGGTTGATTGACGAAATTCTTCCGCTTTTTCAATAAATGTCTTTTCATAGCGTTCGTCAGCATCATAGGTGTAAAGAGTATTCATTCCCTTTAAATCATCCATAAAAAGATTACCAACGTCCATATAAGTCGCCCAATAATGGTTCATAATCTTTTTAGAACGCTTTTGCATCAAAATAATAGACACAGGAATAAACGGTAGGCTGACTAGAAAAATCAAACCACCAATAGGATAGATAAACGCAACTAATAATAGAACCGTTGCACAATTAAAGTAAGCTCTTAACGAAATTGTTAAGTAGTGGTTGAAATAAGTGTCCAAGGTGTCAATCCCTTGCGATGCCACATTCATGATATCAGCAACAGAAAAGTCCTTGTCGTCGAATTCACCACCATGATTTTGAAACGCTTCAAAAAAAGCTCCTTTTAAATGATTACGAGCATATTGTGAAGCTGTTCCTTGATAATTTTTAGCTAGCAATGATACAGCAAAACCGATAGCGCTTAGTATCAATAGCTGGCAAATAAGAGTAATGAGTGAGATTGCCTCACCTTTATATAAGTGCTCTACACTTTTCGCAATCAGGAAAAATGAGAGAATACGCATTAAAAATTGTATCCACGACAAAACTGCCGCGATATAAAGATCACGTTTATACGGACCGACTTCTGACTTCAAGCGACTAAGCAACATCTTCCGCCGTTCGCGCGATATACGCTCTTGTTGATTCTCAGCCATAACAGCTCCTTTCTGATAAACAGAGCCACTAGGACATTAAGAAATTAGGAGGACAATTTATCTGACGTTTGTCGCCCAATCTTAAAAAGTCCTCAGCTCATCATATGATTTTTAATCATATATTCGTCATTATACCATAAAAACGCTTTAGAATTAATAAATTATTCACAAATTTTACAAAGAAAAAACAGGCAAAAGCCTGTTTAGTATTAATCTACTGATTTCAACGCTTCTAGCATATCAACTGTTTTTAGGATATGATTAACGAGCCAGCCTAATGCTAATAGAATGATAACAATAACTGCAATTGGTATAACGTAAATATCCCAACCGACGGTTGTGCCAAACATAATACTATCCGAACCAATCATTCCCATAATCACTTGGTGAAGGTATTTCCCGCCAATTAAGCCGACAATGATACCAATTAAGGATAGGCTGATTGTTTCACGATAAATGTACATTGTCACTTCTTTGTCATAGAAACCAAGAACCTTAATAGTTGAAAGTTCACGAATCCGCTCTGCAACATTGATATTCGTCAAATTGTAAAGAATAACCACGGCAAGCAAGATAGAGACCACAATTAAGATTGTCATGGCACCATTTAAAGAGGCAACGACAGATTTAACCGTTTTAACTAGCGATGAATTTTGGCTGACAGCTGAAACACCAGACATGGCAAGTAATTTCGTTGAGAGCTTTTCAATATTACTGCTAGAATCATTTTTCAACGTTACCAAGTAAGCATTATCATTAGGTGTTTCTCCGAAAATCTTTTGATAAACTTTCTGTGACATAAAGAGATAATGCCCGACATTCATTTCAGCTACTGCAGCGACTTTCACGGTATGTTTTTTACCATCACTGTCTTTCAATGTAAAGCTATCGCCAGCCTCCACATGATAAAGCGAAGCTAATTTTTCTGATATGATAATACCATCATCAGATAAGGTCAGACTATCGCCACTCGAAGCATCTTTCAAATGAATAAAATCACCAAAATCATCACCGCTGCTGACCATAATTGATACGGTCTGTTTATCGGTTAAACCTGAAATTGTTTCTGATAAAGTCGTAAAATAGATACTTTGGTATTGCGATACTTTATTTGAATCCATGAAATTTTTGACTTCTTGATTTTCACTACTGCTGTTATCATCGTTTTTAACGACAATCATGTCATACGGCATTAAATTAGTGAACTGATTTTCAATAACATTTCCTAAGGATGAGCGAATACCAAGTCCTGCAAAAAGCAGAGCGACCGAACCAGCAACCCCAAAAATCGTCATCAACATTCGTTGCTTGTAACGGAAGATATTGCGCGCAGTAACTTTATGCGTGAATGATAAACGACGCCAGATAACTCCAATACGTTCCAAGAAAATTTTAGAACCTTTGACAGGTGGCTTAGGTAGCAACAGCTGTGCTGGTTTTTCACTTAGTTCATTTTTAGCAATGAGAAAGGCAGGTAAAACCGCACTAATCAAGGCTAAGACTAGGGCAATCGCTGTGTAGTTCCAATAGAAATAAAGATGAGTTTCACCAAGCGTTGTGTCACTGGTTACAATCTGTGCGATAATACGTGATAACAAATAGTGCCCAGCAACTATTCCAAGAACAGTTCCAATCATGCTGGCAACAAAACCATAAATAACAAATTTCTTAATAACATCAGAATTACTGTAACTAAGCGCCTTGAGAATTCCAGAATTGGTGCGTTCTTCATCAACAAAACGGGTCATTGTGGTAAATGTCACCAGCGCAGCGACGACATAAAGCACGACAGGAAAGATATTCCCAATGCTGCTAATACTTGACGTACTAGATTCATAAGTCTGATAACCTTCTCCCCCTGGTAATGTCGAGCGTGTGTATGACGTATAAGTCGGCTCTGTCATGGCATCAATTTTAGCTTGCGCTTCTTGAATTTCGCTTTCGCTCTCTGTAATTTCAGCTTGTGCTTGGTCAATTGAACTTTGTGCGGCAGCTTGTTGTTCAGCAGACAAACTAGCAAGAGCCGACTCCTGCGCAGCCAATTGCGCTTTCGCGCTATCAACCTTTTCCTGATTAGCATCTACTTCTGCTTGTGCATCTGATTTTAGACTTGCCAAACGTTGCTCAGCATTATCAGAGAGTAAATCATCTAATTCATCTTGCTTATCTGCAACTTTTTGCTTGTAACTTTCTGAAAATGGATTTAACGTTTTTAAATCGTCGTAACGAATGCGAGCAATCGTGTAAGTATCTGTGTCAAAAGCCGATTCTGTAACGACAGCATAATTTGACAAAGAACCGTCACCAGCCGTCGAAGAACCCAAGCTTGTCGTTGACAAAATTTCAGATGAATTCACAAAACCAACGACTTTATAGGTGGTATTTTTTAAAATTCCATCCTCATCTGATTGCGTAAAGCTAATCGTATCGCCAACTTTATAATCATCTTTCATCGTTGAAGCAAGCGCAATTTCGTCAGATGATTTTGGAAGCCTTCCTGATACAAGTTCGTAGGTAGAAATGCTTGTGCTTTTTGAAAATACACGAATAGCATCATCAGTATTCTTAACGGTAACATCTGTCAGATAACCATATTCAACATCGGCATTTTTAATACTATCTAGTTCTTCTTTGTCATCATCACTAAAGCCGTAACTTGCAATGACAGACAAGTCCATTGTATTATGTTTTTTCAAATATTGGCTAGCAGTTGCCTGCATGTCAGGTCCAGTTACTTTCAAACCAACGAAGGCAAACGCACCCAACATCATCAAAAGCATAATGGATAAAAAACGTCCCTTTGAACTGCCAAATGATTTTCGGATATCTTTCCAATAAGTCTTTTTCGCCATCTTCTCCACCTCAATATTCTAACGTTTCAATATCTTGTGGGTGTTCATTTAGCTCAATACTGCTCACCTTGGCATCGTGCATATGGATGACACGGTCAGCAATTGGCGCAAGGGCAGAATTGTGTGTCACGATAATAACCGTTGAGCCTTTTTGACGAGACATGTCTTGTAAAATCTTCAACACTTGCTTTCCTGTTTGATAATCGAGCGCTCCAGTCGGCTCATCACACAGCAATAATTTAGGATTTTTAGCGACTGCACGCGCAATGGAAACACGTTGTTGTTCACCACCAGACAGCTGCGCAGGGAAATTATTCAGACGTTTTCCTAGCCCGACATCAATCAAGGTTTGCTCAGCATCTCTAGCATCTACAACGATTTCCGAAGCCAATTCAACATTTTCTTTGGCGGTTAAATTCGGAACTAAATTGTAAAATTGGAAAACAAAACCAACATCATTTCGACGATAGGTTGTCAACTCCTTTTGACTGTAATTAGCAATATCAACACCATCAATAATCACTTGTCCCTCGTCATTATTGTCCATGCCGCCCAAGATATTAAGGACAGTTGATTTTCCTGCACCAGACGACCCTAAAATAATAACCAATTCACCTTTTTCAATCGCAAAATTAATATCATTATTAGCAATAATCTCTGTATCACCAGTTTGATAACGTTTATAAGAATGCTTCATTTCAATGTAAGCCATATAGTCTCCTCTTCAAAGTCTTATTTGAACAACATGTTGATTTAATTCGAGGTTTATTATATAATTTGCACGAAGATTAAACAAGGACAAAAATAGACATTCTGTTCATTTAAGAAATTAATAAAAGGATTTTACTCATTATGAAAAAACGTCATACTGAAACTGAAAATTACCTCAAGCAAGCCCTTGCGAAATTGCTGTTGGAGAAGAATTTTGAAGAGGTTACAGTGTCTGATTTGACACGAACCGCGGGAATAAACCGCGGAACATTTTACCTGCACTATGTTGATAAATACGATATGGCAGACCAGTTCAAAAATGATACTCTGGATGATTTATTTCATATTTTAAGTGATGAAAGCATTTATACCGACACACGTGCAGTTCTTTTTCGAACATTAACCTATGTTAAAGAAAATTTTGAATTTATCTATGCCATTTCAAAATCAGCTTATGTTGATTTTCCAAAAACAATCAAGGACTTTGTCTATGAATTTCTTCTGACTGTTCCTGAATTCAAGGAGACAATCACTGCCTACTACGATATTCCCTACCAGTATGCCTTGGAAGTATATTTGTCAAGCATTGAAAGCATCATTTCGCTCTGGGTAGCCAATGGTGGCAAAGAAAGTACCGAAGAAATCACAGACATTATCCTAAAAGTCGCCGCACTAGAAAAAATGATTTGAAAACATGAAAACTCACTTAGTTATTTAAGTGAGTTCAGAATACAGACAAACTTACTTTTAACTTAGATAAGCTATAAATAATTATTGTCTCTGTTTAATTTTAGGACTATTTGCAAGCTCTGCTCCCAACAAAACGATACTTACCGCCGTGGTGAAAGTGGCTGAACCATCAATACAATCAGCCGCACGGAAGTTTTGAGACCTCAGACTCAAAACTTAGGCATGGAATTCCGCAGGAAGTCGCTGACGTCCGCACCACCTAAGGGAAGTATTCAAAAAAACTTTTCTTCAGTCAAAAACTCACTTAGTTATTTAAGTGAGTTTTTGACATTTATAATGCTTTTACGGCTTCAATGGCGGCTTGATAGTTTGGTTCGGAATTGACGTTTTCAAGGTATTCAGCGTAAACAAGCTTATTATCCTCATCTAAAATCAATACGGCACGCGCTAACAAATGCCATTCTTTCATCAAAAGCCCATAGGTTTTTCCGAATGTATTGTCATAGTAGTCGGACATCATCACTGCGCGCTCCAAGCCTTCTACGCCACACCAACGTGCTTGCGCAAATGGCAAATCGGCTGAAACAGTAATAACAACGGTATCTTCCATATCTGATAATTCTTTGTTAAATGTCCGAGTTTGTGTTGAACAGATTCCTGTATCAATTGACGGAATAACGCTAATAACTTTCTTCTTACCAGCAAAATCTGATAAGCTTTTTTGTGCCAAATCAGTTGTTGTTAAGGTGAAATCTGGCGCTGTTTCCCCAATTTGCAATTGTTGCCCGACTAAAGTTACAGGCTTTCCAAGAAATGTTGTCATAAGTAAATCCTCCATTAGAAAAGGCGCAGTTTGCCATGGCTCAATAAATAAAAAATACTATCTTGCCAAAGGTCAAGCCACAATTCATTTTTTCCCTATTGTAACCAATTTTACTATTTTTAACGAACGATTTGTTTGGAAATTGTAAGACCTGTAATTCTCTCTAAACCTGCGTTGAATTTAATCATCTTGGTGCGTATCACATGATTTCAAAACACAAGTTTAGTCAGTAACATCATTTTCAAAAATATAGGCAATTGCTCGGACTGGTGAACCTGTCGCTTCTTTCCAATTCGGATAAGCAATTGAAATGAGAGCACCCGTTGGTGGTAACTTATCCAAGTTAGCCAAGACCTCAACTTGATATATGCCTTGTTCTAACACATAATATTCTTGCTGAAGCTTTCCGCCGGCATTGGCAACAGCTTGACCGCTATCCGTGTCAAACGTTTCATGCCCAATTGCTTTTACATGACGTTCATGAATAAGAAATTCAAGCGCTTCTCTTGACCAGCCTGGTGTTTGCTGCACCCCATTCTCATCCAAATTAGTCAAGGCTTCTTGAGACGGCCAGCGTTTTGACCAATCACTACGAAAGGCAACAAAACTTTCAGGCTGAATTTTCCCATGATACTTTTCAAATGCTAAAATATCCTGCTTTGTCAATTCATAATTCGGATTAGCAGCGACAGCGTCTGATTTATCGATAACATAAAGCGGCAAAAGTAAATCTTCTAGCGGAATCTCATCTAACCACTTTCCGCCAGCGACAAAATGAATCGGAGCATCAATGTGCGTTCCGTACTGTCCAACGACGGAAAATTCCTGAACATGAAAGCCGTCCTTCAACGTAAAAACATCTTTTTTCTTAAGATTAGGTAACAATGGAAAATGTGGACTATTTTCATCAATCTGATGCGATAAATTAACTAATTTTGCTGATTTCACAGCTGACAAAACATCATTAAAACTCACCATATACAATGCTCCTTAGTGCTTAATAAAAATTGTTTATACAGTATATAACTTACTGCCCCTAAAAACAAGGGATTTAGGCATACTAATATTTTATAAATAGCTATAAACATCAATTATAGTTTTGAGATTAAGAGAAAACCAACCTGCGTTAAACAGGTCGGTTACTTTTACCCATAGATAGAATGAATAGCTATTTTAGATTGTTTCCAATGCTAAACGTAAGTCTTCAATCAAATCGTCAGCATTTTCAAGTCCGACAGAAATACGGATTTGGTTGCGTGTGACACCGCAAGCTAACAAATCTTCTTCAGACAATTGTTGGTGTGTTGTTGTCGCTGGGTGGACAACAAGAGATTTTGCATCTGCTACATTGGCTAAATCAGAGAAAATTTCCAAATGATCAATAACTTGGCGTGCTTCGTCTTGACCACCTTTTACGTGGAAAGTGAAAATTGAGCCTGCTCCTTTTGGCAGATATTTTTGTGCCAACTCATAATACGGACTTGATGGCAAACTTGGATAATTCACTTTTTCAACTTTTGGATGATTTTCTAGGAAATCAACAATTTTCTTCGTATTTTCAACGTGGCGTTCGATGCGCAATGACAACGTTTCAAGTCCTTGTAAGAGCAAGAAAGCATTGAATGGAGATAGAGCTGCACCAGTATCACGTAAAATTTGCACACGTAATGCTGTAATGAAAGCTGCCGCACCGATGTCACGTGTGTAGCTGATATTGTGATAAGAAGGGTCCTCATCTACAAATTGAGGGAATTTTCCTGAAGCTTCCCAGTCAAATTTACCAGAGTCAACAATAACACCAGCAATGGTTGTCCCATGTCCACCGATAAATTTAGTTGCCGAATGAACTGAAATATCTACCCCATGTGAAAAGACATTAATAAGATATGGAGTGCCAAAAGTATTATCCGCCACAAGAGGAATCTTATGTGCATGGGCAATATCTGCCACTTTTTCAATATCTGGGATATTAATCAAAGGATTACCAAGTGTTTCGATAAAGACCAATTTTGTATTATCTTGAATAGCTGCTTCAACTTCTTCCAAATTATCAACATCAACAAACGTTGTTGTGATACCATAACGTGGCAATGTTTCTTTTAGAAGATTGAATGTTCCACCATAAAGCGTTGTTGCTGCAACGACATGGTCACCTGCATGTGCTAAACCAAGGACAGTATAAGTGATTGCTGCCATACCAGATGCAGTCGCAAGAGCGCCAACCCCACCTTCCAAAGCTGCAAGACGGTCTTCAAAAACAGCCACAGTTGGATTTCCAATACGTGAATAAATATTCCCTGTTTTTTTCAAGCCAAATAAATCTTCAGCTTCTTGAGCATCTTCAAAAACATAAGATGTTGTTTGATAAATCGGAACGGCACGTGATTTCGTTGTTGGGTCAACAGTTTGACCAGCGTGTAATTGTAACGTTTCAAAATTGTATTTTCGTGTCATAGGCAACTCCAATCTAAACTTTTTAAAATGTACATACATTTTACACTCTTTTATTAATCTTGACTAATATTTATTAAAAAAGACTAGATATAGT
This sequence comes from Streptococcus gallolyticus subsp. gallolyticus DSM 16831, assembly GCF_002000985.1. NCBI lineage: Bacteria > Bacillati > Bacillota > Bacilli > Lactobacillales > Streptococcaceae > Streptococcus > Streptococcus gallolyticus. The sequence goes on from NZ_CP018822.1 coordinate 1,286,383, forward strand.
TTTAAACTATACCCCTCCTAGTCAAAGAAACTGCTAAGTCTTTGAGTGTCAACTTCTACTTGTTTGGACTGTGCAATGGCAGATATAACCGCCACACCGTCTGCACCAGATTGTTTTATGGCTGCCACATCTCCAAAAGTAATACCACCTATCGCCACGATTGGAATTTCTTTATCATAATCTCTAACGTCATTTAAACCTTTTAAGCCAATCACCTCACCTGCATCATTTTTAGATGAGGTTGGAAAAATCGGTCCTACGCCAATATAATCAACTAATTCAACAGCCGAGCGTTGGTATTCTATGGTCGAGCCGACAGACAAGCCGATGATTTTATTTGGAAAAAGCTGGCGCGCTTTGGTAATTGGCAAATCATCTTGCCCTAAGTGAATGCCGTCCGCATCAAGTTCTAGCGCTAAATCCACATCATCATTGATAATCAAAGGTATCTGATATTTACGACAAAGTTCCTTAACTTTTCTAGCTAAGACCACTTTTTCGTCGCCTTTTAGAGCATTAGCACCTTTTTCACGAAATTGAAAACACGTCACCCCTGATTTAAAAGCAGCTTCCAAAATCTCTAAAAATTTTCCTTCAGGGCAATTTGCTGTGCCACAAATAAAATAAACTTGTAAGATTTCTTTATCCATGATAGACCTCAACTTTTTTCAATCGCTCTATGTCCGTGTTTGTCACCTGATGGAGAGCATCTAAAAATGCAATTTGGAAACTTCCTGGCAACGGTTCGCTAAGCTTCTTCTCTGCCAATTCACCTGCGATATTATAAGCTGATAATGCTTCTTCCAAACAAGCTAATAAATCCTTTTCTTTAGCCAGCCCGATAAATGCCGCTAACACTGCACCTAAAAGACAACCTGTTCCAGTCACTAATGGCATAAGTGAACTACCATTGTGTAATAATAAAACTTTCTCATTAACAGCAATGGCGTCCGTTTCTCCAGTAATAACGATAGGGAGTTGCAAAATCTGATTGGCTCGCAAAGCAAGTTTTCCAACGTCATCAACTTGTGCAGAATCAACCCCCTTACTAGCCACTCTTTCACCAATTAGCGCAGCAATTTCTCCAGCATTTCCTCGCAAAAGCGAAATTCGGTGGTGTTCAATCAAGTCAAGTGCTACTTGTTGACGAAATTTACCCGCGCCAGCAGCCACAGGGTCTAAAACCGTGGGAATATCATATTTTTCTGCAATATCCAAGGCATCCTTGTACAATTGCCAGCTTCTGTCATTAAGCGTGCCGATATTAACCAACAGACCGTTAGCCTGCGGCAAAAAATCTTCCAAATCTGCCTGATACTCACTCATGGCAGGGGAAGCACCTAACGATAACAGACCATTAGCCGTGAAATTTTTGACGACTTGATTGGTTAAACAGATTGTCAAAGGGTGGTTTTGTCTCAAATCATCTAAATAAGTCATCTAATCTCCTTTGTAGCTCACATGATTAACTGGTCCGTTGCCGTGTCCCAATTCTGGCGCCGTCTTTATAGCTTCTGTAATGAAATGTTTGGCAGTTGCCACAGCTTTTTCTACTGACTGTCCTTTAGCTAACTCAGCAGTAATGACCGCAGCATAGGTACAACCCGTTCCATGTGTGTGTTTGGTAGGGATACGTTCAGATGAAAATGTCACGACTTGACCATTTTCTAGGAAAAGAAAGTCTTTGGCTTCATTTTCTAAATGACCACCCTTGATAACGACGTTTTTCACGCCATAGTCAGCTTGAATAGCTTTTCCTGCTTGTAAGATCGCTGCTTCATCTTTTAATTCTTGTCCGTAAAGCACCTCTGCTTCTGGTAGATTGGGCGTGATAATGGTTGCAAGCGGCAGCAATTTTTCTTTGAGCGCCTGCACAGCTTCTAAACTAATCAGACGGTCACCACTCGTCGCCACCATAACGGGGTCTAAAACGTAAGGACAATCAATAGTATTCAAATACTGACTGACACGTTCAATGTTTTCAACTTCGGCTAACATACCTGTTTTAATAGCATGTGGAGGAATATCGGAAAACACACTTTTTAGCTGAGCATCAAGTATCGACTGGTCAAGGTTACAAATGGCTTGCACACCTTGGGTATTTTGTGCCACAACGCTGGTAACAACAGCCATACCATAGACCCCACGCGCTTGAAAGCTTTTCAAATCTGCCATAATTCCTGCACCACCACTAGGGTCAGTTCCTGCAATCGTTAACGCTACTTGTAATTTAGACATTTCTTACCTCCTCTGGCCATTCTTCCTGCTCAACTGCCATTTGAAAGAATTGACGTTCATGCTGACAACTTTCCAAAAACACACGAATCACTTCTTTTTGTTCATCTGCGGACAAGCGTTCACTGTATTTCGCTACTAAATCAAAATAAACCGTCAAACAAGCGTCTGCCACACCCTCTTGACCATAAAAATCAAGCCAATTTTTAAACGGATTATCATCAGAAATCTTGCCACTTGCTAGCACTCGTTTGGCAACCTGCTGATAAATCCATGGGCAAGGCAGCATGGCAGCCAAAATATAGACAAGATTATCACGATTTAGCTGATAATACATGTGTTTGATATAATGGTCAGCACTAGGATACCAAGCTCTATCGGCAATTATTTCCTCATAATCTTGCCCCACTACTTGAGCCAAAAAGTGATGTGCTCCCACCTCATGTTTAAAAATAAAATCAATTTGCCCTAAGAAAAATTCTTTACTAGCTTTATCTGGAACTTTTGCAAAAAGTTGCGCATAGATATCAGCAAATTTATCCAAATACACAGAATCAGCTTTCAGATAATGACAAATTGCCTCAGCTGGTAGTTTTTCCGTAATCATGCCCTGAATAAAGTCATCCTCTACAATTTTCTCAATAAAAATCTCACTACGTTTTTTTAATTCATTTACAATCATTGTTCATTTCCTTTACTATTTTTGTCAATTCATCTAGTGAATCAATCGTTACAAATGTGTCATTTTGACCAGCTTGCGGGTTATCAGAATTTGCTAAATAAATCCCTGTCACACCAAGTTTTCTAGCTTCTTTGAGATTTGCAAGACTATCCTCAACATAAATAATCTGATTAGCATTCAGGCGCTCTTGTTCGAGAATTTCCTGAAAAAATGCCTGCTCTTTATCAGCATATCCCATACTTAAACACGAATATAAGGTCGTAAAATACGGCAACAACTGCTGTGATTTCAAGCCAATTTCAGCCAAATCATAATAATTAGAAGTCACTGCATAAAGCTTGCAACCACGCCTAACCAAAGCTGCTAAAACGCACTTCGCATTTTCCATAATATCGACCGTTTCGTATAATTGAAGCAAAATCGCTTTTAAAATTTCTGGTTGATAAGCTTGCCCTTGCTTGCCAAAAAGTTCTCTCAAATAATGTTCTGCCTCTAGCATATTTAATTGCCACAACTTCTGCTTCATTTCTGTGGTATAAGTCAAATTCACCGTACTCAAAAAGTCCTCAACAGCCTTATCCCACAATCCATAGGAATCAAAAATCACTCCATCAAGGTCAAAAAAGATTATCGTTTTCATTATTTATTTTTCAGCGACAAGCGCCACATAACCACCCTTGTCGTACCCTTCAATTGGTTCTTCCACAAAATCATTTGTGTAAATCGGCTGCGCTGTCAATGTTTGGAAATAACGGATATTTGTCATTCCTAGCTCCTCACGCAAGATATTTTCTTTCTCAAGTGGTGAATGGAAAATGGCAGAGCTGACAAGTTCGATTGGATAAGGGAAAGTTGGTGCGATTTGTTCAAATAATTCTTTCTCATATGACCCAACATGCGCCGCAAATTTGTACAAAATGCCATACGCACTTTCAACAGGAACATCAAGTAAAATCAAATGCCCACCTTTTTTCAAAGCACGGTGACAATTCTGATAAGCTGCTGACAAATTTTTGATATAACTTGAACAACCATTTAGATAAATCACATCATAGCTATTTTCCGCTAATTCGCTTGTCTCAGCATCACCGATAAAAACAGTCATTCCTCTTTTGCGGGCGATTTTTGCCATATCCGTTGACGGTTCAACACCATATTGGACATGAATGCCATATTCTCTTTTCAAGGCAGATTCAAAAAGCCCACTACCACAACCAATCGAAAGTATCGTTTTCTTTTCCAACGGTTCAAGCGTACGGTGCAATAACTTTAATTCACTGGCAAAAACATTTTCATTTTTCATAAACCATTGGTCATATGCATTAGCATAACCATCAAACATCTTAGCTTTACTGGTCATTATTTTTCTCCTAATTTTTTACTTGGCTTTAAATATAAATTTTCTAAATTAACAAAATAAGCAGAGTATCTCAATCCATGAACGACAGTCAATCCAAGCGCACCACCGATAAGCGTGGCACAAATAAATCTTGGCATAAAAAGAAATAAAGATTGTGCTGCGGAAGCTTTTGCCAAGAGCTCATTATCACCATTAGCTGTCATTGTCCAATACCAGTTCATAACGGGTGCAGAGAGAATCGAGCCAATAATACCAGTGCCGAGAAACTCCCCCATCCACGACATGATTGGTCTCTTGGTTAAGCGGTAAAAATAAGCAGCTAAAACCGCCCCAGGAACCGCTCCTAAGATGGCTAACGGTGCCACACTTGCTACTCCTGCTTGTGTCAAAATACGAATCACCGCAACAATCAATGCCATAGTAGCTGCATACAACGGTGTCATAAATGTTCCTGCAATGATATTGACGACGCTAGACATAAATGCCATTCCCTCAATCCGAAAAAGTGGTGTCAACAGGACATCTAAAGCAACCATAATGGCTAAAACCGTTAAACGATGAACATGATTAAATGTCATTTGTCTTCCTTTCCTGACAAATAGGCAGCCAAAAACTCAGCCAAAACAAGCATAAAAAAACACCACTTGAAAACTTCAAATGGAGTCATTTTTATCTTGAAAAACTGCAGAATAATCCCTTTAGTATTGCAATACTAAAGTATTTTTTCTATCGATTTTTAGCACAACAAAAAAACGTTGTTACTCACACATTTCCCTTCGTCAGTTCTAACTGCATCAGGTTCAATGGGTATAATCTCAGCTTTTACGCACCCCAAATGTCTTTATTTAATTACAAAATTAACTATAACACATTCACCTTGAAAGCGCAATAATTTTCAGAAAATTTTAGATAAAGAAAAATCTGCCCAGCAAGTTGTCAATTGATAAAAAAAGGGTATAATTTGTACAAAAGAACTTTTAAAATGGAGTAAAATATGAAATATTTAGGGCAGGCCTTCAAAGAATTAAGAGAAGCTAGACATATCTCACTAGCTAAAGCCTCTGGTGGGCAATTCTCTCCTTCAATGCTCTCAAAATTTGAAAGCGGAAAGAATGACCTTTCTGCTCAAAAATTATTTATAGCACTTGAAAATACTCACATTGAAATCAATGAATTTCTTTATCTGACTAGAGGATTTTTAAAAAGCGACTTGGTAGAATTACAAGAGAAAATCTATGCTTGTGAGGAAAAATTTGATAGTGCTGGTTTACAAAAATTGTATGAAAGTGAACTTAAAAAACAGCAAGATGAAGAGACAGGAATGATATATGCGCTAATTGTTAAAGCACATTTGAAAGCCTTTGATGAGACTGTTGAACTAACAGCGAAAGAGGAAACTTTTCTTTATAATTACCTTTTTGATACTGAAATTTGGGGCAATTATGAGCTGACATTACTTTCTATTTGCTCTACCTTATTAACTCCTGATTTGTTTACCATGTACGCTAGAGAATGTCTCCGAAAGACTGATTTTTTAGGAGAAATCAAAGAAAATCGAAAAATCATTCATAACATGTTGCTCAATGGGTTTCTGCTATGTATTGATGAAAATGATTTTATCAATGCTAATTACTTCGACAAACAAATTCAAAAGCATTTTTACCAAGAAAGCGAAGCTTATTATCGTATTGTTTATCTATGGGCAAAGGGGTTATTTAGCTACAAACAAGGGCAGCAGCAAGCTGGTAAGAAGCAAATGGAAGAGGCTATCCACGTCTTACGGATTTTAGAATGTCATTCAGCTGCTGACTATTACACTTCTGGCATGCAAGACGCCATTAAAGGCAATGACGATTAGGTATATTTTTTGAATATATTCAAAGTGCTTATTTTGAGAAAAATTTTATTTTCATGCTCAACGTTCACAAATAGAGATTTGATTCATTTATAAGTACAAAAAAACAGTCCACTGGACTTAATTCGCTTTCCCATTTTCGGGCTCGTGAAAAAACAGTCCACTGGACTTAACTCGCTTTCTCATTTTCGGGCTCGTGAAAAAACAGTCCACTGGACTTAACTCGCTTTCTCATTTTCGGGCTCGTGAAAAAACAATCCACTGGACTTAACTCGCTTTCCCATTTTCGGGCTCGTGAAAAAACAGTCCACTGGACTTAACTCGCTTTCTCATTTTCGGGCTCGTGAAAAAACAGTCCACTGGACTGTTTTTTTTATATTTGTCTAGCTGTTAATGGTTAAATTTAAGAACTATTCATCTTTACCATAATCAGAGCTGTTTGAATATATTCAACATTTTGTTTCCTTAAAAGATAATCATATTATAATGTTTCAAAATCAATTAAGGAGACAAAATCATGAGATTATTTTTTAAAAATAAAATTTACCACCTTTTGACCGTTTCTCGTTTTCTAAATACTATCGGCTCCTCCTTGTACAATATTGTTTTTGTCGTCTATGCTGCTACCGTTTTTCATTCGAAAATTATGGTGAGTATTGCTAATGTGACAATGGTCGTTCCGACGCTCTTTACCATTTGGATTGGAATAAAAGCTGACCAAACCCAAGCTAAAAAGAAATGGATTATTATCACAGGTTTCGTTCAAGCAATTATTTTTACATTCTTAGCTTTCATAATCAATGAGCCTAGTTTGCTTGCTTTTTCTTTTATTTGTCTGTTTAACATTCTTAGTGATATGCTAAGTGACTTTTCAAATGGTCTGCGGATGCCCATTATTCAGAAATACGTTCGCCAAGAAGATTTAATCGAAGCCTATTCCTTTACACAATTCATCTCTTACATCTGCAGTTTTTCTGGACAAGCCTTGGGCATCTGGTTGTTAACGGTTTCTAAGCAGAACTTTTCACTTGTCGCACTCATTAATGCGCTATCATTTTTACTATCAGCACTAGTGGTATTACTCATCAAAGATAACACCAATTATGATGTCTTGCCCAATGGAAAAAAACAGTCATTAAAAGAGCAATTTTCAGCTTTATACCATAATGTGATGCTGATTTTCAATGAAGCTAGTACAGCAGATTTTAGTCGGCTGCTTCTGTCAATTCTTTGCTTAAATATGCTTGGTGGCTCACTTAATGCCATTTATAATATTTGGCTACTGACTGCCAAAATCGGTCACCTCTCTTACAGCCAAGCGCTACTTCTTATTGAGTTTATCTTAGTTGGTGGTATTCTGATAGGAAGCTTAACGCCACACGATTACTTTTCTAAAAAATCAGTTAGGGAGTTGCTAAAAATTAATGCCGTTATTTTCTTTCTCGTTGGTCTGTCTAACCTCATTCACCTACCGTTAATTTTCGGTGTGCTGCTACTAGCATTCGCGAGTTATCTGGTGGGAAAAGTCAATCCTAAAATTAATTCTCTATTACTAAGCAAACTTCCTGCTAATACCTTAGCACAGACGAATAATTTCTTGTCTTTTTTATTCACCTTGTCACTTCCTGTCGGAACCGTTTTATTTAGCAGCTTATCTTCGTGGAACATCACATTCACTTGGCTTACATTTCTTATTGTAGCAGTCATTATCTTTAGATTCTCAACACCGAGCAAAACAATTAATACTGATTAAAAATCTTGCTAAAAAGGAACCTGAGTTTTGTCTCAGATTCCTTTTGATTTATACTTGTTTATTTCTTCTCAATCGGTGCGACGCTGGCTAGTAGTTTTTTAAGACCAACTTCTGGGAAATTGATTTTAAGTTCTTGTGTTTTTCCGCTTCCTGTAACGGCTAGAACGGTACCGTCACCCCATTTTTTATGGTGAGCAATGTCACCAATTTGCCAATCGACCGCTTCTTTTGAAGCGCTAGCTGATTGACCAACTGGAACAGCTTTGCCAGATTTTGAAAATGGCTGCGCTCCACGACTTGATGTTGGTTGAACTTTTGCTTTACGTGCTTGAAGAGCTTGCTGTAAGCTCATGCCTTGTCCGAAAGTCAATTGCTCATCACTACTATTGCTGTAACGAACACCAAATGATGAATTAGCTGGACGTGCTAAACCTTGGTATTGCAATAATTCGTCATCAATTTCACGAATAAAACGTGACGGACGGTTATAGCTTGTCTTACCAAACAAAGTACGTGTGTTAGCATTGGTTACAAAAAGCAATTGTTCTGCACGTGTAATCCCAACGTAAGCCAAACGGCGTTCTTCTTCTAATTCATCTTGGTCCTCGGCGGCACGAGAAAGTGGAAAGACGCCTTCTTCCATACCAATCAAGAAAACAATTGGAAATTCCAACCCCTTGGCAGCGTGCAAAGTCATCAAGGTCACTTCTGCAGTTTCCGCATCACCGTCATCAGTATCAGCAATCAAAGCCAAATCATTTAAGAAACGACTTAGTTTGTCAATACCAGATTCATCTTCTGGGGCATCTTCTTGATTATCATCAAAATTCTTAGTTACAGTCAAGAATTCTTCGATATTTTCAATACGCGCTTGGCTTTCAAGGGTATTTTGCACACGAAGGGCATCAAGGTAACCAGTTTTGTCAAGAACAGCTTCGACCAATTCTGTAACAGTCATCTGGTCTAAGTCATCACGAAGTTTCATGAGCAGATTCGCCAAATCCCAAACCGCTTGTGCTGCTTTTCCTTTTACGCCAGAAAGCATGATATTAGCAGACGCATCTAACAAACTCATGTTTTGCATATTGGCAAAATCACGAATTTTTTCAAGGGTACCAGGACCAACGCCACGTTTTGGTTCGTTGACGATACGTTCATAACTGATATTATCCGCAGTATTTGCAATCACATTGAGGTATGAAATCACATCACGAATTTCCTTACGGCTGTAAAATTTTGTTCCACCAACCATTGTATAAGGAATGTTTGATTTTAACAAAGCTTCTTCAATGGTACGTGATTGCGCATTGGTACGGTATAGAACTGCAAAATCTTTGAAGTTCTTGCCTTCTTCGCGGACAATATTGTCAATCGTAGAAGCGATAAAGACTGCTTCTTCACGTTCATCACGCGCACGGTAATAGACAATCTGCTCACCGTCAGCATTTTGCGTCCACAATTTTTTCGGACGACGATTGCGATTGTTATTAATCACCGCGTTTGCTGCTTGCAAGATTTTCTTGGTTGAACGATAATTTTCTTCCAATAGAACAACTTTTGCTTCTGGATAATCCTTTTCAAAATCAAGGATATTTTGCATATCTGCACCACGCCAACCATAAATGGATTGGTCAGCATCACCAACAACACAGATATTCTTAAAACGAGACGCCAAAAGTTTCACCAATTGATATTGCGCATGGTTAGTATCTTGATACTCATCTACATGAATGTATTGGTAGCGTTGTTGGTAATAAGCCAAGACATCAGGATTTTGGTCAAACAAACGAAGCGTTAACATGATAAGGTCATCAAAATCCATTGCTTCGCTGCGGCGCAATTCTTCTTGATAAGCCTTATAACATTTGGCAACAATTTGCGTGTACATGTCACCTGCTTGATTTTCATAAGCTACCTCATCAAGCAAATCATTTTTGGCATTTGAAATTGTCCCAAGAATCGCACGTTCATTCCATTTCTTAGGGTCGAGATTCAGATTTTTTAAAATACGTTTCATGAGCGTGCGCTGCTCACCTGGGTCAACAATCGTAAAATTGCGATTATAGCCAATGTGGTCAGCATCACGACGCAAAATTCGCACACACATGCTGTGGAAAGTTGCAATCAACGTATCAGCCGTCGCAGGATTTAACGCCATAGCACGTTCACGCATTTCACGCGCCGCTTTATTCGTAAAGGTAATCGCAAGGATATTCCAAGGATTTACAAATTTTTCATCAATTAAGTAAGCAATACGATGCGTTAAAACACGTGTCTTACCAGAACCAGCTCCCGCCATGATTAAAAGCGGACCTTCCGTTGTCTTAACAGCCTCTGCCTGCTTGTCATTCATACCATTTAATAAAGGATTCATCGTAAAATACCACGGATGTCACTATTTCGCTAAATAAATAAGCAAATTATCCGAGTTTTATTCCTCTCTAGATTAATTAGTCATATAAGATAATGCTTATCTATTGTACCATTTTTTGGAAAATAGTGTTGGCTGCTTTCACTTTGTTTGGCAAATTTTTAGGAAATAAGCATGAATACTGTCATCGCTATCGACCTCTGGGTGAAAAGCAAGTCCCAATTGATTTTGATAGCGAACCGCAACAATTTTTCCGTCTTTTTCAGCCAGAATGTCCACCCCTTTACCGACCTTGCTGATATAAGGCGCGCGAATGAAAGTTGCTGGCAGTTGACCCAAGCCTGAAAAATCCAGCCCTGTGTAGAAACTGCCTAATTGCCTGCCGTAAGCGTTTCGTTTAACTGTCACTGGCAATGTCGCAAGGTAATTTTCTTGTTGATTTTCAATTTTCTCTGCTAATAAAATCAAACCTGCGCAGGTTGCAAAAACTGGTAAACCTGCTGCTATTTTGTCTTGCAATAGTTTAAGCAACTTCAAATCCTGCAATAATTTTCCCTGAACAGTTGACTCGCCACCAGGTAAAATAATGCCGTCTAAGGGAGCTTGTAAATCCTCTCTTTGTCTAATTTCAATCACCTGCTCTCCCAAAGCACGCACTTTTTGACAATGCTCTTCAAAATCACCTTGCAAAGCTAATATACCAATTAAAACCATACATTTCTCCCTTAAATTCCACGTTCAGCCATAAGAAGTTGAATTTCATCTTCATTAATCCCAACCATGGCTTCGCCTATATTTTCTGATAATTTAGCAAGCAATGCTTTATCTTGGTAATTTGTCACAGCTTGCACAATCGCACGCGCACGTTTTTCTGGGTCACCTGATTTGAAAATGCCAGAACCAACAAAGACACCTTCTGCACCCAAATGCATCATTAGCGCTGCATCTGCTGGCGTCGCCACACCACCTGCGGCAAATAAAACAACTGGCAATTTTCCAGTTTCGTGCACTTCTTTGACTAATTCATATGGCACTTGAAGCTCTTTTGCGGCATGGTACAATTCGTCATCACGAAGTGATTGAAGGCGAGCAATTTCTTGATTCATTCGGCGCAAATGACGGACAGCTTGAATGACATCGCCTGTACCAGGTTCACCTTTTGAACGAATCATACTAGCGCCTTCAGAAATACGGCGTAAGGCTTCCCCAAGATTTTTAGCACCACAAACAAAAGGCACCTCAAAGCTTGTTTTATCAATATGATAACGGTCATCTGCTGGTGAAAGCACCTCACTTTCATCAATGTAATCAATCTCAATAGCTTCTAAAATCTGAGCTTCAACAAAATGCCCAATGCGAACTTTTGCCATGACTGGAATAGAAACCGCTTCTTGAATTTCTTTAATCATTTTTGGGTCACTCATGCGAGAAACACCGCCTGCGGCTCGAATATCAGCTGGAATTCTTTCAAGTGCCATAACGGCACAAGCACCAGCAGCTTCAGCGATTTTAGCTTGTTCTGGTGTTGTCACATCCATAATAACCCCACCTTTAAGCATTTGAGCCAATTGTTTGTTGAGTTGATAACGTTGATTTGTCATAAGAAATACCTCATTTACTTTTTAATTGATTTTCATTATAATAAAAACTGACATGGTATCAAGTGCCATTTTAAAACTTTTTTACAAGGTCAGATTGGAGATTTATGCTTACTTACACTTTGGATAATCACGGAAAAATTCCGCTTTACGAACAACTTTACCGCGCTATTAAAATAGACATTACAAATGGCACATTGAAAGCAAATGATAAATTACCTTCTAAGCGTAGTTTGGCTAAACATCTGGGCATTTCCATTGTCACCGTTGAAACCAGCTATCAACAATTAAAAGCTGAAGGCTACATTTACAGTCAAGCTAAAAAAGGCTTTTTCGTTGCTAATATTAAGCCACATCGTCCGCCAGTTAAAAAGACAGTAAGGTTAGTTTCAACTCCAGCAAGCATGCCAGATGAGACAAAACCGACCTTAAACCTTAGCAATAATCAGACGAATTCTGAAACATTTCCCTTTGCCACTTGGTCAAAATTAGTCCGCCAAGTCCTCAATAATTGTCAAAATGAGCTGGTCACTCCTTCTCCTAGTAAAGGTGTGCCACTTCTTCGGCAAGCTATTGCCAACCATTTAAATGATTATCGGGGAATGGCTGTTGACCCAAGGCAAATCATTATTGGAGCTGGGACTGAATACCTCTACACGCTCTTGATTCAACTTCTGGGGCTGGATAGAACCGTTGCTCTAGAAGAACCGAGTTATCCTAAAATCACCGAAATCTACCGACAATTTAATATTAATCCTATCTATATTCCTATGGAAAATGACGGACTTGATACGGCTCAACTCAAAAAATCGACAGCTGATACTGTTCATTTGTCGCCCTCTCATCAATTTCCGACTGGTGCCATTCTTTCTATTAGTAAACGTTACGAATTGCTTAGTTGGGCAAGTCAAGGTAACCGCTATATTATTGAAGATGATTATGATAGTGAATTTCGTTTTCAAGGCTTGCCCATTCCGAGCCTCCAAGAAATTGATAGTTCAGGAAAAGTCATCTATATCAACACTTTCAGCAAAAGCCTTGCTTCCACACTGCGAATAAGTTACATGATACTTCCACCTCAATTATTAGATACATTTGAAGAAAAGCTAAGTTTTTACAACAATACCGTTTCTAATCTGGAACAATACACCTTGGCTTACTTTATTCAAGAGGGGTATTTTGAAAAGCATTTAAATCGTATGCGGCTCTTTTATCAGAAAAAACGTGATGAATTGATTCATCGTTTGATGACAAGTCCGCTAAACAAACGAATAAGCATTCATGAGCAAGAATCGGGTTTGCATTTCATCTTGCATATTCAAAGTGACCTATCTGAACAAACAATTTGCCAATTGGCTAAAAAACATGGACTGCAGATGACACCATTATCGCGCTATTATCGTTGCCAAAACACGTATTCTGACAAGGATTTTATCATTAATTACGCCAATATCACCTCACCTGACATCGACAAGATTATTAATATTTTGTTGCAAATTGTTCCTTAATTATTTCAAAAATAACATTTTTCCCAAACATTACAAAAAATACTATTGACAAAGTTCGGATTTTGCTTTAAGATAGTAAACGAATTAAATAGCAAACCGAATGATGTCATTCAGGAGAAGAAAGCTTGCCTTTCGCCGAAGGAGTTACGCTCTCAGGTGTCATAGACAGGACTGGGTGACGGACGGACTTCTGGAGAGACCTTGTTATCAAATGATTTGATAACAGCTAGAATTTCCACTAGAGTCAGTAGTGTTTTTAAGGACTTTGTATTACTTACTGATTGCTAATTGGGTTATCTAGATTAGGCGCCGAAGGGGCAAGGTTGACCTTTGTCAACTCAAACTCTCAGGCAAAAGGACAGAAGATAAGAATGGATTCACAAGCGAGCATTAGGCTTGCTAAGTCTTCTTATCACTTTTCAGGAGTTATCTTTTTAGATAACTCTTTTTCTATTGGCATCTTTGGCGCTATATTTAAAATGGGGAGACTATTTCTTTTTATGTTAGACTTTTATACTTTACTTGATGATATTGTCTGGGGAGCACCGCTTTTAATCTTGCTCGTTGGGACTGGTGTTTACTTAACTGTCCGCCTCGGCTTACTTCAAGTGATTAAATTACCTAAAGCATTTAAATTAATCTTTGCTGATGATAAAGGGCAGGGAGATATTTCAAGTTTTGCTGCTTTGGCTACTGCACTTGCCGCTACCGTCGGTACAGGGAATATCGTTGGGGTGGCAACAGCTATTAAAGCTGGTGGACCAGGCGCACTCTTTTGGATGTGGATGGCTGCTTTCTTTGGAATGGCGACAAAATATTCTGAAGGGCTTCTTGCCATTAAATACCGTACTAAAGATGATAATGGTGAAATTTCTGGTGGTCCAATGTATTACATCCTCAATGGTATGGGAAAACGTTGGAAACCTTTAGCTGTTTTCTTTGCAGTTGCTGGTGTTTTGGTTGCTTATTTTGGTATTGGGACATTCTCACAAGTAAACTCAATTACATCATCACTTGAAAATTCCTTTGGTTTGGCGCCACAAATCGTAAGTGTTGTCATTGCAGTTCTTGTTGCTATCATCATTTTTGGCGGTATTCAATCTATCTCAAAAGTAGCCGAAAAAGTCGTGCCTTTCATGGCTATCATTTATATCGTTGCTACGCTTGCTGTTATTTTTGCTCACGCCAATCAAATCCTACCAGCGTTTGGTGAAATTTTCTCTGGTGCCTTTACTGGTACGGCTGCAGTCGGTGGTTTTGCTGGAGCAGTCGTTAAAGACGCTATCCAAAAAGGGATTGCTCGTGGTGTTTTCTCTAATGAATCTGGGCTTGGTTCTGCTCCAATCGCTGCTGCCGCTGCTAAGACAGAAGAACCTGTTGAACAAGGGCTTATCTCAATGACAGGGACTTTCATTGATACAATCATCATTTGTACTTTGACTGGGCTTTCTATCATTGTTACTGGAAAATGGACTGTTTCTGGTCTTGAAGGTGCCCCGTTGACACAAGCTGCCTTCTCATCAATCTTTGGAACGCCCGGTGCGATTGCTCTTACATTCTGTCTTGTGTTGTTTGCCTTTACGACAATCCTTGGTTGGTCTTATTACGGTGAACGTTGTTTTGAATTCCTTTTCGGAACAAAACACATCAAACTTTATCGTAGTATCTTCGTTGTTATGGTTGCCCTCGGCGGCTTCCTCAAATTAGAATTGATTTGGGTTATTGCTGATATCGTTAATGGACTTATGGCTTTACCAAACTTGATTGCCCTCTTGGCACTCTCACCAGTCATTATCCATGAAACAAAACGTTATTTTGCCAAGAAATAAATTTAAAAAAATTAGCTGAGCACTTGTCTCAGCTAATTTTATTTTCTTAATTTTTCAAACCGACAACAACTGGAATAATACCGATAAGTAGTACCAGACCAACTAGACTTAAAACGAACCCGATAACAAAATTTCCTGAGCTAATCAAGGCAAAACCACCACCGAAAACAAGCGCAGCAACAACGGAATAGACTACTTTTCCAACTAGTTTTGGATTGACGTTTGGAGCTCCTTTGCCAGCCAAGCGACGTTGAATCACCCAAGAAATCACTTCGAGCAGGAGACCAACGATAGCAACTGGCAAGCCGATATTTTGCAAGTGCCAATCAGGAAGTGTAAACATGCACATCCCAAGAGCCAAGACTAAAGTGCTAACTGTATAGGTAATAAGTGTGATAAAATCTGATTTTTTCATGTTTTGTCCTTTCTATTTACCAAAACGATTTAATATTTATGAGATTTAGCTTTTTCGTTAATGTCTTTTGAACGTGTTTTTGATTTTTCAGCTGATGCTGCTAAACGTTTCTTAGCCTCTTCGACACTTTCACCGTCTTTTGTAAAGAATTTTTCAATGAATTTGTCTGAAACTTTATTGAATCCGTTGACAGCGCCAGTTTCTGTGGCTTTGTAAGCACCGACAACTGTTTTTTCAATGGTTTTATGAGTGGCACCAACTTTTTCAGCAATTTTTTCATTTTTTTCTGTAATTGACATATCCAAGAACTCCTTTCCTTTGATAATCCTAGTATAGAAATTTTTAGTGCCTTTTAACACAACAACTTTTAAAGAAAGTGTCGGATATGAAAAAAACACCCTAGGGTGCTTTTCAGAAATAAGAGAGAATGTTTAACTGTAGGATAGCTATTTATTGAGATGATTTTTTACTTTATTGCTCCAATTAATAGCACCATTCTCATAGGCTTCTTCTTGGAGTAAATCAGCAATTGTCAATGTATCCAACTCGTGATAGAATGCAAAAAGTCCTTTTTCCAATGTTTGTTGAACCTTATTTTCAACTTGTTTGACGTGACTTGTATCATCATAGATGTGATGAGCCATATGTTTGAATTCGATAACATTAGCTTGTAAATCAAGAGCAAAAAAGACGTCTTTAAGTGTGATAGTTGTCACAGATTGGGCTAACTGATACCCACCAACTTTACTAGCATTTGATTGAATGAGACCTGCTCTTGTTAATTTAACAAGGATTTTTTTCAAATAAGAATCCGACACTTCTAAAATATCACTAAGAACATGACTTTTAACTGGTGTATGATTTTCTTGTAAAGCTAACATCGTTAGCACATAAACCGCTTGCTCAAAGCTTTTATTTAATTTCATTATGACCTCTTGATTAGTTGTGTTATTAACTCATTAGCGACATCGTCAACATGGACAGGTTTTAGCATTTTTACTAAAACACCCACCACTTTCAAAATAGGAACCATTTTGGCTAAAGTATCAGCTCGTCCATTCCCATAGACAATCGTTGGCTCAACCACTGCTAATGGAATATCTGATTTTTCCAAAGATTCGATAATCAGCTTCTTCCCATTTACAAACGATTTCGGACCGAGAACACCACCAATAAACCCCATTGCTTTAACACGATGTTTTTCAGCAACCCTAAGCATAACTTGAGCAGGTAAATTATTAACTTTTTTAAATAGGTCAACATCTTTTTCTGGTCGTCCAATAAAATCGATAATATAATCAATTTTTTCTGGCAATACTGCTTCAACTGCTCCCACAGATGTGACGTCAACAGCTATATTTTTAATACGCGAATCCTTCAATTCATTTTTTCCAGAACGCGATAAAACGTAAAATTCAGCACTTGAATCTTTTTTTAGCCAATTTTTAGTGACATTCCGACCGATATAACCATTTCCGCCTAATAATACAATTGTTGTCATCACATGCTCCATTCTTTGGATATTTTTTATCTACGGTTTATATTTTATATCTTGAGACTTTTTTTGTCAAAAGATAAGTTCAAAAAATTCTTAAGATTAATTATCTCAAGAATTTTGGTATTAAAATACTTTAATTTTCCTTTAAATACGCTTCGATAACTTGGAAAACGCCTGATTTGGTATTAGCTGGTGCAGTAAATCTGGCTGTTTCTTTCACGCGCTCTGTCGCATTTTCCATAGCATAAGAATGATAAGCCAAAGACAACATGGCTAGGTCGTTATCTCCGTCGCCAAATGCCATAAGTTCATCTGGGCTAATGTCAAAAAGTGTCATGATTTGCTTTAATCCCCAAGCTTTATCAATATTTGGTAGGACAACATCAAGCGCTCCAAAACCGCTTGCCATTGGCACCAAGTCAGGAAATTCACGCCTAAAATCGTTGGTTACCTTTTCTTCTGCTGACATTGGAACCTTCATGGTTATCTTATTAATGGCTTCCTGTGGTATTTCAGACATATTATCAAGTAAAATCACATTCGGAAAGCTGTTATTATAGTAATCCAAACTGGCTTTATCTGCTAAGTTATCGCATGAAAAAGCCCCTTTGGTCATATAAGAATGCTCTGGCGATGAAACAACAATATGATAGTCATCAAAATGATGTTCATAATAAGCAAACAAATGCTCCAACTGCTTCTCACTCAGATTTTTTAAAATCTTGGTCTCATTTTTCACAATAACGTGACTGCCATTGCCGACAACGTAAGCCAATCTATCTGACTGCTCACCAAAAATATGACGCATCCGCGAAATCTGATTACCAGTTACCACGACAAATAAAATCTCACGTTTTTCCAATTCTTCGAGTATTTTTTCAAATCGCTCAATGTCATATCGCCCATTTTCGTCTAAAAAAGTCCCGTCCATATCAACGGCAATCATCTTGATCATCGTCCTATTATTCCTCACTATCCATTCAAGTTTATTTCTATTATATCATGATACTGTGATGAATAATCAAAAAAGCTGAAAGCAATTTCACAATTACTTTCAGCTTCTTCTATTAAATATCTGTAATTTTGACAAATGGATTTCCTAAACCACGAGTATCCACGCTTTGCGTACTTTGTTCATTCCAAAGCGAAGCAATTGGATACCAACCGTTATTGGCTGAATTGTATGGGTCTGAAACATAAGTATTTCCATTTGAGTAACCTTTTAGAACAATTTCATGGCTAGTACCATAACCCCATGGTGAGAATTTATCTTGTTGAACGGCTGCCACCACATGATGCCCTTCTTTGAGAGCACTTGTTAGCGCAGCTGAGGAATTAATAACAGTCGGTGTCAAGCCCCATTGACGAGAGGCAACCAAAATACCATTTCCTGTTGTTCCTTCTGTGCCTCGGTTAAATTCAACAGTATTGTTGTAAAGGTAACTTGCTACCGTTGTTGGTAGCACTTCAGTATTGGTCAATGCTGAAAAGACCATGGCAAGACTTGTTGGCACACAACCAGTTGAAGCCATTGTGTAATAGCCATAACGCGTATTTGCCCAACGTCCGTCACGTTGATTATAATACGGTGTGTTGTAGTTGGTTTGTTTAACGGTGAAATCTGTTGATGTCAAGAAATACATCTGCCCATTATCAGATTGATAAGCATGAAGATGATATGTGCCTGTACCAGAATGATTTGCTACATTGATAAGACCAGTTGCGGTTGTTCCTGATGTCGTAGCGTCATACCATTTAATATCATCTTGTCCATTCGTATCAGACCAAACAGCGTATTTCACCGTTCCACTTGAATAAACACCAGAAATCGTCACACTATAAACACCAGTACCTTTATAGCTTGTTGTCGCCTTGGCTGTTGATTGTGTTTTCGTTAACGCATAACTTCCCAAGGCATAACCAACGGTATCACCGCTTGTTGTTTTGACATATACGTGAACAGTATAATCGCCAGAAATATTGTGATGATATTTTTCATCAACAGTCACAACTACTTTACCATTGACAACACTTGAAGTTGTGTACCAGTGAATATTTTTTTGTTCTGCTTGTGACCATGCAGCGACTGCAACGCTAGCAATATCTTTAGAAGTTTCTGTTTCTGCAATTACCACTTGCAAGGTTCCGTTAGCAGCATTGTGATTTTGAACTGTTACGGTTGGATTAGTAAGCTTTTCTGAGAATGTTAAATCAATACCACTTGTCGCTGTTAACCCAATGAAAGAGTTGGTAACGGCACTTGTTCCATAAACATGAACATTATAATGCCCTGATTCAAAGTTATGATTTTTGGCATAGAAAGTGTAAGTGTAGCTGCCGTCTGACTGCTTAGTAGCTTGATACCATTTAATATCATCTTGTCCTTTGTTTTCAGTCCAAGTTGGTAGGACAATACTAGTCATGTAAGCTGGCACGTCGCTAATAGTAACTTTAACAGATGTTTCGCTGACCTTAGTCAAATCAACAGAAACACTAGGTTTGACAACATCGATACTTGTGGTATTCAATCCAATCATGCGTCCGTTAACAACACCGTATGTGTGAATAAGATATTTACCATAATCACCAGTATATTTAGCTGTTAATTCTCCGTTAGAAGGAACTTTATACCAGACAATATCATCTTGGTCGTTTTTAGCAGACCAGACCGCATGATAAACAGTCATTGCCTTGCTAACATCACTTGGTATTGTAATATTAATCCCTTTTTGACCGAGACTAGCTGACACCGCAATATCTCCAAATGCATAGTCACCTTGGAAACTTGTTCCCAACAAACCTGTTAGAGAATTGGTAACCGCACTTGTTCCGTAAACGTGGACATTGTACTTACCACTTTCAAGGTTGTGTTCGGCAACGCTGATAGTTGCTGAATACGTTGTCGTTGAATCCTTAGTTGTCTTATACCAGATAATGTCATCTTGTCCTTTGTTTTCCGTCCACGTTGGCAAGCTTACACTAGTAATATAAACTGGTACGTCTGTGACGGTCACTTTATAAGTTGTGGCGCTGGCTTTTGTAATGGTTACTTTAGCACTCGGTTTTGGAACATTAATTGTTGTTCCGTTCAGTCCAGTCATCTTTCCATTGAGATTTTGGTACGTGTGAACATTATATTTACCGTATGAGCCCGTATATTTAGCGGTTGCTTTTCCGTTGCTGTCTGCGATGTACCAAACTAAGTCATCTTGACCGTTAACGTCAGACCAAACCGCAAACATGATTTTAGCACCACTTGCAATGGCTTGATTATATTGTAAGTTAAAGCCGTTGCTTGCTAAAGAAACACTTGTGACTTCGTTAGTCGCATTTCCAGTTGCTCCACGCTCAACAGTCGCATTGTCAGCCGATTCTTCGACGGTTGCTAGTTGTTCATCAGTTTGGACAGAATCTTGTGTATCGGTTGTAACATCTTCTGTTTGCTCTGTTATTTCACTATCAGACACTTTTGTATCTGTAGTGGCTTGTGAGCTTTCTGATGACACGTCTTTTGCTGTTTCAGACTCAACATTTTCATCAGTTGTCGTCTGTTCTTGAACGTCAGCTTGGTTATCTTCAGAAACCACTTCTTGTTCATCATTAACCGTTGCGGTCTTGTCGCTGTCAACACTTTCTACTTCAACGGTTTCGTTGTCAGATTCTCCTTGGACAGCTGATGACTCAACGACTGTTTCAATAGTTGCTGCTGTATCCACGCTTGTTTCATCTGCGCTAACGTTTGTTGTTCCCAAAGCAGCAATTAAAGCTCCCGATAGTAGCAAAGTTCCAATGGCACCATAGGCTTTTGATTTTTTGATTGTTCCATGACCTTTTTGTTTCATAATAATCTCCATAAAAAGTTATTTCAATTTTCTCTATTATTTTAACATAACTTTAATCTTAAAAGAAGAAACATTAGAGCAATTTTCTGACTTTTTTCAACTAAAAAACTTCCGCCAAAAGACGGAAGTGCTACTATTTTTCAAAAAATCCTTGAATTCCCGAGCTTGTTAAAATGATAGCTCGATTAATGATTTCATTTAATGCTATTACTTTCCC
Organism: Streptococcus gallolyticus subsp. gallolyticus DSM 16831; assembly: GCF_002000985.1. Lineage (NCBI taxonomy): Bacteria > Bacillati > Bacillota > Bacilli > Lactobacillales > Streptococcaceae > Streptococcus > Streptococcus gallolyticus. Next base: position 1,307,546 of record NZ_CP018822.1, read on the forward strand.
ACTTGCAATCCATTGTTTATAGATTTCAAGGCTAACGGTGTTGGCATAGTTGACAATCAATTTTTTATCAAAATCAGATAACTTCTGATAAACAGAAGATTTTCCCCAAGTCACATCATTAACTTGTCCAATCATCTTGTTTCGGACATATTCATAAGAACCACTACACGTGATTTTCTCGTATGCTTCACCCTGCTCGCTAGAGTATAGGAAAAATTCGCGCGTCACTTCGGACAAGTCATCAGGTAGGCGATAGTGTTGTACGCGCTCTAAAAAACCAGAAGATAATTCGACTTGCATTTCGGCTAACAAATCATATAAATCGGCGTAATAATGATAGAATGTTTTCTTGTTGATTCTAGCTTTTTCAGATAGTTCTTTAACTGTAATTTTTTCAAAATCTTTTTGACAAATCAATTCTTCAAAAGCACTTTTTATGCCTTCTATCGTTTTAATAACACGCAAATCTTCATTTCCTGTTAAAATCATGAATTCTCCTTTTTCTAACGCTAAAACAAGTAATCCATTTAAAATATCTGCCAAATTAAGGATTTTATGAATTTATGCTACTACATTTCCTTTGTGTCGGTATAGACGAAGTGAGATGTACGGTTCGCAATTTTCCATTTACCATCAATCTTGATGTATTCGTCATTGTATCGGACACCTTGTGTCGTTTGGATACGTTTGCCCTCTTCGTTTTCACCAATCAAAACAACATGGCAATAAGCTGTGCCTGTCGCCGCGTCTCCTGTTTCATTAATATCAACAACTTGTTGACCATTCAAATGATAAACAGTATCAAAAAGAGCAAGAAAATTGGCACAAGCTGTCTCGATTTCTTCACGACCATTTTGCACCGAATGAAAATCACCGTTAAATGACTCTAATTTAGCATCTTCAACAAACAATTGAGCTTGTGTTTTCGTATCCTTGATATCTGCTAAATTTGAAAATGTATCTACCAATTCTTTTAATGCCATTTTATCAAAAAATTTCTCTGTATTCATTTTAAAACCTCACTTTTTAGTTAATCATGATTAATCTTTTTGCCAGCTAAAGCGATTCATCACAGTTCCAATAGCCACCAAAATCAAAGCAACTACAAAAATAATATGAAAACCATGATATGCGATAGCTTCCATTTGTGTCAAAACAGATTGTGACACAGACGAAACGTCTAAAGTCCCCAAGTTATTCATTGCTGATAGGGTAATTTCACCGTGACTTGCAGAAATACCGTTGGCAGTTGTTTGAGCATAGATAACGCCATAAATTGAAGTCACTAGTGTTTGTCCAAGTGTTCGAATTAACAAACTGAAAGTCGTTGCCACACCAACAATACTCTCGTCAACATCTGCTTGGAAAGCCACTTGAGCAGGTGGAAAAATCATTCCTTGCCCTAAACCTTGCAAACCTCCCGTGATGACAAGCAGCCAATATGGACTTGAACTTGGAAGTAGAGCCATGATAACGGCTGATAGTAGGACAAAACTAAAACCAATTTGAATAATCTGTTTGAAACTAAAACGTTCAAATAATCTCGGTGTCAAACGTGTTGCGACAATAAGCAAAATAGAACTTAGTATTTGCGTACCACCAGCTAGAGTAGCATTCGTGTGAAGAATATTTTGCGCCCACATCGGTGCATAAATACTATAAGCCATTGTCAAACCATAAACTAAAGTCATCAACAAACTCTTAGCAATATAAGGCCAATTTGTAACTAAAACTGGTGGTAAAATAGGGTCAATCGCATGATGTTCCACTCTCCAGAAAACAAACAATAAAATAGCAACAATCACAAGTAACCCTACAATCATACCAAGACTAAGGCTGCTGATAGAGGTGATTGTATATAATAGTAATGATAAAGCAATGATTAATAAGCCACTGCCAAGAAAATCAACTTTTGATTTTACTGATGAGATTTGATTTTCTTTATAATTTATCTGCAATAAAAGAATAGATAGGATACCAAATGGAACATTGATGAAAAAGACCAAACGCCAACCGAAGGTATCAACGAGTACCCCACCAATAATCGGACCAAGAATGGTTGCAACAGCATAAAAAGCTGTCACCCACCCAAGAGCTGTCGCACGCGCAGTTAACTCAGGATACAAATCAATGTAAATAATAAAAGGAATAGAAACCATGCCTCCAATTCCGATTCCCATGAAAGCACGCGCTAAAATCAATAACCAAATATTCGAAGATAATCCTCCAATTGCCGAGGCTACAACAAAAATAATCGTTGCAATGATAAAGCTTTTTTTATTGCCGATTTTTTCAGCAATTTTCCCCCAAAGAACAGTTGTTATGGCAATTGTAAATAATAAAATAGACGTTAAAAGACCGACTTCATTCACTGCATGCATATCACTGACAATCTGCGACAGAGCAACGTTTAAAAGCGTAGTATCCAGTCCACCCATAAAGTTTGCCAATAACAAACCAACAGTAGCTAGACCAATTTGTTTTCGTGTCATATAAACTCCCTTTCAATTTAAGATAGTCATATTATAGTATTCGTTACTAAAGGATAGAACACCACTTATCTTCAAAAAGAGAATTAAGTAACTTTTTTTAAAGAAAAGTTACTTTTTTCAACTAAAAAACTTCCGCCAAAAGACGGAAGTTAAAGGAAGTTTACATATTTTATATCAATTAATGATTTTGACTTGCTTCGTCAATGGCTTTTTGTCCGTTTGTTGCTAGAACGTCTTTGTACCAATAAAAGCTATCTTTTGGTGTGCGGTTAAGGGTGCCGTTTCCAGCGTCATCCATATCAACGTAGATAAAGCCGTAGCGTTTACGCATTTCACCAGTACCTGCTGAGACAATATCGATACATCCCCAAGTTGTGTAACCGATAAGGTCAACACCATTGTCAATCGCGTCTGCCATGGCATTGATATGCGCACGATGGTAATCAATACGGTAGTCATCGTGGATTGAGCCATCCTCTTCAACCGTATCAAAGGCACCAAGACCATTTTCGACAACCATCAATGGAATTTCGTAGCGGTCGTAGATTTTTTCAAGGTAATATTGAAGCCCTACTGGGTCATGTGCCCAACCCCAATCAGAGTATGTCAAGTAAGGGTTTTTAGCACCAGTTGAGAAATTCCCTGCTACTTCTTCAACACCTGTATGTGTCGTCACGTTGTTTGACATATAGTATGAGAAGGTGTACATGTCAACAGTACCACGTTTCAAATCTTCGAGGTCTTCTGCCGTAATGTCTAACTCAACATTGTGTTCTTTCCAAAGGCGTTTAGCATATGTGCCGTATTTTCCTTTGGCTTGAACATCACCACAGTAATAAATGCCAGATTCCCATTTGTGTTCGTTAGCCAAAATATCTGCTGGGTCACAAGTTCCTGGATAGAAAGTAATCCCACAAATCATATTTCCAATCATAAAATCAGGATTGATAGCATGACCGAGTTGCACAGCTTTAGCTGACGCTACAAATTGGTGGTGTAAAATTTGATAACCGTCTTGATAATCAGCATCGCTCGCTTTTGCACCAAACATATCAAGGAACATGGTCGTATTATTGATTTCATTGAAAGTTAGCCAGTATTTAACCAAATCTTTGTATTCAGTGAAAATCACTTCGCAATAGCGCACGTAAAAATCAATGAGTTTACGATTTTTCCAACCACCGTATTTTTCTTCAAGAGCAAGTGGCGTGTCAAAATGCCAAATAGACACCAAAGGCTCAATGTTGTATTTACGGCATTCTTCAAAAACTGAACGGTAAAAATCTAGCCCAGCTTGGTTAGGCTCTTTGTCATCACCATTTGGGAAAATACGTGCCCAAGAAATAGACAAGCGAAAGACTGAATAGCCCATTTCAGCAAATAATTTAATATCTTCTTTATAACGATGGTAGAAATCAACCGCTACATGGTTTGGATAATGTTCGGTATCAAGCACCGCATATTTAGCACCTTCTGGGATTTTACCATTGTGTCCCATTGCTGGCGCTTTACCAGGCTTGCCATCTTTATCAATATAAGTCATGTAACGTGGCGCATTAACACTACCGCCTGTTGTCACATCAGTCGCAACAAGTCCGCGACCATCTTCGTTATAAGCTCCTTCGGCTTGGTTGGCAGCAATCGCTCCGCCCCAAAGGAATTTTTTTGGAAATGCTTTTGTCATCTATCGTTTCCCTTCTTTCAATTAAGTACAATAATATTATATTGTTATTTGAAAGCGTAATCTTGCATTATCATCTTATAAAATGATACTATCACACTAAATATGGCTGAATAGCGTCAGCAATCACCCGATAACCTGCTACTGTCAAATGAAGCCCATCAACTGTCCAGTCACGTTTGAGTTGCCCAGTTTCATCACAAAGTAAATCATGAACGTCAATCCAACGTACCTCATCGCCAGCTAATCGACTAAGGTTATCATTTAGTAGTGAAATACTTTGATTATTTCGCAAGCTTGGTGTGCGTACAAATTCAGGCGATTCATTCATCGGAAAAACAGATAATAAGAAAATCTGTGTTTCTGGCAACTGTTGATGAATCTTTGTAATAATGCTCTGAATGGTTTGGCAAACCTCTTCTGGTGTGCGTTTTTTCAAATCATTGACACCAATCAATAGAAAAACTTTGCTCGGTGCTAAATCTAGTATTTGACTACTAAGGTGCTCTAGAAACTGTAAACTATCAATACCATGAACACCACGATTATACAGCGGCACAGTTGATGTCAGCAGTTCATGAATTGGAAAATATTCTGTAATGGAATCGCCTGCAAACACAATATTGGGATGTGAAACAGTTTTATTGAGCGCAACGTATTTTTCCCACAATTGATGTTGTTGGTCAGCCAAAATATACTGACGATATTCTTGCACATCAGCTTTGTGATATAGTTCTTGAAAATCTGTCATTTTATTTCTCCTGAAAGTATTTTTTCAATCGTTGTCAGCACTGCATCTTCAGCATTTGATGCAATTTGGTAACATGCAACATTTTTAATATCTTGTGTTGCATTTGCCATCGCAAAAGAATACTTAGCCAAGTTTAAGAGTTCCTTATCATTTCCACTATCACCAAAAGCAGCAACTTCTTCTGGTTTAATTTTGTATTTTGCCATCAGGACTTGTAAGCCCCATGCTTTGTGAACACTACTTTGAATGATATCAACAGCTCCGTAACCACTTGACACAGCTCGCAAATCTCCATGGAACTCTTGATTAAACTGTTGTGTTACCTCATCGACATCATCTGAGTCTACCATCATAGTAATTTTTACAATAGGATCTTTAGGACGTTTTGTAAGATCTTCTAAATAAACAAGATTAGAAAAAAATTGTCGCAGCTCATCTTGTGAAACAGCGGCTGTGCCAAATTCAAACGAAGTCCCTTGAAGTACATAAGAAGCCTCAACTCCCGACAATATCACTCGATAAGATTTCAATTTATCAGCAAAAAATACAACAACAGCATCAACAAGGTGTTTAGGCATTGTTTGTCGCGCCAATAGGTTTCCTTTGTCAATAACAAGAGCTCCATTTTCAGCGACATAATCAATATTGTCAGAGACTTCTGCAAAGATTTGTCTTAAACGTTCCATACGATTACCACTTGCAACAACAAAAAGAATATTTCTTTCGGTTAATTGCCTTAAAAGGTCTTGGAATCTTCTTTTATCATAACTTCCTTGAGGATTCAAGAAAGTTCCATCCATATCACTTGCAATTAATTTTATCACAACTCAATACCTTTCAAAAAATGATTTGACAAGACTTGTAACACGCCGTTTTCTTGATTTGACGGCGCTTGGTAGCTAGCAACAGCCTTGATTTCCTGCGGAGCGTTTGCCATTGCAAATGAGTATTTTGCTAGTGTTAGCATTTCAATATCATTGCCGCCATCGCCAAATACCATGAGATTTTCTGGAGTATAGTCCCAATGATTAAGTAGAAAATCAAGCCCTGTTCCCTTGTGAACGTGTGAGGGAATCACGTCAATACAACCAAAACCACTAGAAGTAGCCGTTAGCTGGTAATCAGCAAAAAGCGTGTTAATGTCATCACGAACTTTGAACGTCAAATCGTCACGAACCAGCAAGGTTACTTTGAAAAAATGATCATCTGGAATCGGGTGAAGATTGTCAACGTAAGTTAACACAGGCAAATAATAACTGAGCAAGTCTTTCACTTTCTTAGGTGTCGCTGCAGGAAGGTAAGATGAGTCTTTCCCTGCCAAATTAATCACCGTGTCGGGATAATACTTTTCAATATAATTCACCAAAGCTGAAATCGCTTCTTCAGTTTCAAAGGCTTCTTGCAAGGTTCTGCCGTTTTCAATAATGTGACCGCCATTTTCAGCCACAAACGTCATTTGATGTTTATGTTTAGGAAATTGTTGAATAATTTGACGGTACTGATTACCGCTTGCCACGACAAATTTAATATCATCTGCCATAAATTTATCAAATAAACGGTTAAAAAGTACTTTATCATAGGTTTTGTTATTCGTTAAAAACGTTCCGTCCATATCTGTTGCGATTACTTTTATTGTCATAAGCTTCTCCTTTTCCGCCATTATACGCTATTTTCTTGAAAATATCCTTGTCTATTATCAGAAAAACTAATACTATGATATGAAAAATCACCACAAGATTTTCAAAAATAGAAATCTCATGGTGAGTGTGACATCCTCAGTCTATATCATTGTCAATGGTTTTAATCATCTTAGCTGGTACGCCTGCGACGACGCAATTATCAGGAATATTCTTGGTGACAACTGCACCTGCGGCAACCACGACATTGTTACCGATTGTCACCCCTGGAAGAATCGTGACATTGCCGCCAATCCAGACATCATTTCCAATCGTGACTGGCTTCGCGATACCAATGTTATCACGTCTGCCTTGCGGTGTTAGCGGATGATTAACAGTCGTAATCATGGTATTTGGACCAATCATGACATGATGACCGATACGAACTTCGGCAACATCCAAAATAATCCCATTATAATTCATCAAGAATTGTTCACCGACATGGATATTTTTCCCATTATCACAATTAAAATTTGGAAAGACAGAGACATTCTCACCAGTCGTTCCAAAAAGGTCTTTAATCGCCGCAGTTCGTTCTTCCGTATTTAAAATGTCAATAGCGTTCAAAGCTTGGCATTTCCTAAGTGCTTCTTTTTTAATGGCTTCAATAGCTGAATCCGTGAAACAATATGGCAAGCCTGCTTGTAATTTTTCAAGTTCTGTCATTTTCATAAAATAAATCCTCTCATCTAAAACTACAAAAGTAATATGATTAAATAAGCGTCACCTTTTTAAAGGTTGTCTCAAAAAGTTCATTTTCTACCAGACATTTTAAAAACATTGTTTCAGTCTGTCAAGAATAGTCGTTCAATTTTCCTTAGAAAATAGAGTCCTCCGCAAAATTAACCATAAAAATAACCAATTATCATTCTTTTTTACCAAAAATTCAATACCTCTTCTGCTATGATGAAGACATCAAACAAGAAAAGAGGATATTATGATGACTAAACCTTTAGCACTTGTTACTGGTGGAAATGCTGGTATCGGTTTTGAAATTTCCCAAATACTGGCTGTAAACGGCTATAATCTAGTGATTGCAGGTATTGGTGATGTGGAAACAGCGAAAAAAGAGTTAGAAAAGCTTGGTAGCAGAGTAACCGCTGTAAGATGTAATCTAATCACCGCAGAAGGAAATCAAGAACTCATTGATGCCGTAAAAGAAACTGCTGAACCGCTAAATTTGCTTGTCTTAAATGCTGGAATTTCTGTTGGTGGTGCTTTTATCGACCATAGTTTGGAAGAACATTTGAATGTTATCTCGCTTGATTTGTTATCTCCAGTACGATTAACTTACGGCTTTTTACCTGATATGATTAAAGCTGGCGGCGGGAAGATTTTGTTTATTAGTTCCTTATCTGCAACCACTCCAACGCCATACGAAAGCGTATATGGACCGTCAAAAGCCTTTATTAGTTCATTTGCCAATAGTATTCGCGAGGAACTTCGTGACAAAAATATTCAAATTACAACTGCTCACCCAGGAGCTACGGCAACAAATTTCCACGCTAAGGCAGGTATGCAAACAACAGCATTTGGTGACAATAGTTGGAAAAATTCACCACTTGATATTGCCAAACAAGCTTACGATGCTCTAGTTCAAGGAAAAACGAACGTTGCTTGTGGAGACGAAGATACACAAAAAGCTTGGATAACTAATCACCAATTATCAGATGAAGAAAAAGCTAAAATTCACGCTGAACGAGCCATTCCAAACTCAAAACTTAAACGTGGCATGTAAAAAATATTATTCACCAAAGCAAACAAATTAGAGGTCTGATTTGTTTGCTTTTTAGCTATTCTTCGATTTTTCCTCAATAGCATTTGCTATAAACGTTGATTTATACTCCAAAGGTGTCATTCCAACGATTTTCTTAAACACTTTTGTGAAATAGCTCTGCGAGCTGAAAGAAAGTGTTTCTGAGATTTCTAGAAGTGAGTAGTCAGATTCTAGTAGCATATTTTTGGCAACGGCAATTTTCTGTGCTTGAATGTAAGACTTGACAGACTGATTCATGCGTTCCTTGAACAATTGTGAAATATAGTTACTTGAATAGCCTGTGTGTTTCGCTAAATCAGCTAGAGTAATCGTCTCATGCAAATGCAAGTCAATGTACTCAATACAACGCAAAATTGGAAGTGATTGTGCTTGGTCGAGCTTACTTTGTCTAACCAATTTTGTGAAACTGGTAAACATTTCAACCTGCAAGTCAAAAATATCTGGTACATTATCAAGTTTATCGACTTTTTGAATGTAGAGGTCACTTGTGTTGAAAGCCACTTCTTCATCTAACCCACCTTGAATCGCAAAGCGTGTGGCAAGTGTCACCGATGCGACAAAAAGATATTGATAATTTCTAACTGGATTTTCCGATAGATGCCCTGTCAAATCTGACCGGAACATCTGTTTGGTAGCCTTTATGGCATTTTCCAAATCACCATTTTTGAGATAGCTGTATTGCTGCAATTCTTCATCATAACGATGATGACGTTTCTGGCTCTCACGGTTTAAAAAAGCTTGGTAATCAATTTGTTTTCGAGTAACAGCATCAGGCATTTTAGACCACCTCTCTTTCATCTAGTCTCTAAGAAAATTGTACTAAAAATAATGGTATTAAAATACTTGAAAAGTAGAATTTTTCCTATTTCTACTGAAATTTTACCAAAAAGCGTGGAAAACTACCAAAATAAATCGGCACAATTTTTTATAATAAAGTCATCAAATTTACGGAGGAATTTATGATGACAAAAACATGGTTTATCACTGGTACTTCAACTGGTTTCGGAAAAGAATTGGCACGTTTATTAGCTCAAAAAGACGATGTCAATCTTGTCGCTACCGCTCGTAAACCAGAACAACTAAGCTACCTTGATGAGTTTGACCACGGTCAAATTTTGAAATTAAAACTTGACGTTACCAATCAAGAAGAGATTCAAAAAGCTGTCAAAGCAACGCTTGATACATTTGGCAGTATTGATGTTTTGGTTAACAATGCTGGTATCGGTTATTTTGGCACATTTGAAGAAAGTAACCGTGAAACTGTACAATATATGTTTGATGTCAATGTTTGGGGACTTGTTGATATGACACGCGCTGTTTTGCCAACCATGCGCAAACAAAATGAAGGTGTGATTATCAACTTTTCATCTATCGGTGGATTGTATTCATTCCCAACGCTCTCTTTCTATCATGGAACAAAATATGCAGTTGAAGGACTTAGCGAATCCTTAGCTAAAGAAGTCGCTCACAAAAACATTCAAGTGCTCATTATCGAACCGTCAGGTTTCCGCACTGACTGGGCAGGACGTTCTTCTGACAAAGCGTTACCTTCTATCGAGGACTACCAACAATTTACTGACTTTATCACCACAAATGAAAATGGTGCTAGACACGAAGCAGGCGACCCAATCAAAGCCGCTGAAATCATCTACGACCAAGTGACAAATAACCCACAACTTCCACTTCGTCTCCCACTTGGTGCTTTCGCGACAGATACCGCTATTGATAAATACAGCAAACAACTCGCCGAATTCAAAGAACTCCACGACCTCTCAGCATCCGCTGACATCCCAGAAAATTAACGAAAATCATCCCTATATTACAAGATAATATAGGGATTTTTGAGCTTAACTACTTATTTGTAATTTAAACTGTTGCCATGGTTTCAATAAATCCAGTATCAGCAAATTGTTCTGTTTAATTCTGCCAACAAGATTAAAGCTCCCATCATTTGGGCGGTCTTTTAGCACAATCTGTAATTCTCCCTTGTACTGACCAGCTGCATTATTACAAATCGTAATGTCACCTTTTTTCAAAGATTGTATGTCATGTGTTGGAAAATTTGAGTCTTTATAAGTAATACGCGTTTCTGACGACCGAATCATATAGCCAGAATAATCTCCACGATACATGTGTAAAGGAGTGACAATAACATCTTTTTCCACTTCTGTCACATTTTTAGCTAAATGAACCGACAACATTGGAACAGATGAATAAAATACGTGATAAACTGCTGCTAACTCTTCTTTAGGTAAAAATGACGAGCTGATAATAATATCGTCTATCACATCTGTCATTTTAAGCAGTTGAACTTGTTCTGTTATTGGTAACTGTCTTTGAATTTCTGTGCTCACCATCAAGTTAGATACCGGCCATGGACCAACCGAACCATTCATTGAATCAACAAAGGCTGCTGTGCGCAAATGATGTGATTTATATTGCCCTGCAGTTTGCACAAAATAATCAAAGTCCAAGCCTGTATAAGTTTGAGGATAAAAATTATGTGAGCCAATTATCCGATTCTTATCGGCTCCAAAATCCATGACCATATCAATGTAATGTTGCCCTCGTGAAATATTGAGTTCGATTAAAATTCCAAAAGGATTCATTGCCATTCTGGCTTCTTCAAGCCCCGTAAACCCTTCATCTAACCGAACAGACCAAATACCTAAATCACTAAAAAATTGCAAATCCTGATAAGAAATGCCGAGTTTTGCAAACAATTTAGGATTAACATCAAGCGACGTTTTCATCCCGAGTTGATTTCCATAGTCAATGATTTCTTTAAATCTTCCAATTGTTTCACTTGGATTATCTGCTACCTCTAACATCGAAGTAAAAATACGTTGATAACCTATCTCAGCCGCTTGCGCTATATAATCTTTCATCTCAGTTAAATTTGATTTTGATGGATAGATAGAAATTCCTAATTCTCCCATATTTTCACGTCCTTTCTATAAAAAAGAGGTTTGGACAAAAGTGCCCAACCTCATTATTTATATAGTTGTAATAAGCAAGATGCAGTGGCTTAAGCTTCAACACCTTCTTCTTTAAGAAGTTGGTTGTCATACATTTTAAGGAATGGGAACCAAACCAAGAATGCAGCTGCCGCACAGACAAGAGCTGTAAGTAAGGCACCAACACTACCACCTGAACCAACATAGGCACCTAAACCAATTGGGGTTGGCCATGGTGTTTGAATGATTGATACGGCAGCAAATCCAATCTTAACTGACCAGTAACCAATTGTTGCACTGACAATTGGTGCAAGCATAAACGGCAATGCAAGTGTTGGGTTATAGACAACTGGAAGACCAAAGATTAATGGTTCATTGATGTTGAAGATAGCAGGCCCCATAGCTGCACGTCCAAGCATTTTAAGTTGAGATGATTTAGCCGCAAAAGCCAACCATACACAGGCAAGGAGCATCGCACCAGAACCACCGATTGTGACATATGAATTCGTAAATTCACCAGCGTATGCAATATGTGCACCGTCAACGTTTTCTGCCATATTTGCTAAAAGGATTGGGTTAACAAGCCCCATAACGATATTTGCACCATGAATACCAACAATCCACAAAGCGTGAACAAGGAGGTAAATAACCACAATACCAAGCCATGAATTGGCAATGTTCTTAACGAAACTAAATGGAATAGCAACAACGTTGTAAATATCAGTACCTAAAACAACAAAAATACCGTTAATAACAAGAACAACAATGGCTACAACACCTGCTGGAATCAAAGCTGAGAATGAACGTGAAACACCTTCTGGAACAGCTTCTGGCATTTTTACAACCCAGTTGCGTTTGATACATGTTTTATAAAGTTGAACAGCAAGAATTGACATCAAGATAGCCGTAAACATACCTGATGTTGACAAACGATCCAAGCTATTACCACCGATTGTCCAACCATTAATAGTAGCACCGTCAACGTTAAGGTAATCAAACGCACCATTTGAAACTAACAATTCTGGAATGGTTAAGAAGAAAGCAAATACAGAAAGCAAAGCACCATAAACAGGATCTACATTCAAGTCATCTTCTTCTGCAAAAATTTTAGTATATTCATAACCAATAACAATGGCAAAGTAAAGAGATAAAATCCCCATAGTACAGTTGTAAGCTTGCAAGTATAGCGGTGCAATCTTATCAACCGAGTTTGCCCAAAGTGTGGTCAAGGCTGGAATCGGAAATGCTTGTGGGATAATACTCAATACAAGGAACATTGACCCAACAATGGTGAAGGGAATACTTGCCATACCAGCGGCAACAATAGCACGAACAGGACGCCAAGTAGAAACTTTTCCCATTGGACCCATTAGGTACTTTTCTAGAAATTCAAACATCTTTTACTCCTCCTAAAAACTATAGAATGTTTGTGATTGATTAATTTAGTGATGCCAAATATTGTTGAATACGATAATATTGCTTATCTGAATTGTGATTAATACGTCCTAATTTTACTAGCATCCATGATGCCATAAGAATCCCAAGTAATAACATCACGATAAGAAAAATTTGAGTCGTTGTAGATTCAGATAAGAATGGGTAAAAATAATGATATTGGTTAAACAAAGTCGCTAAAATTAAAACAATATTTACTGCAATAATCAGTTGAAAATACAGTTTTGTCTTAACAGCTGGTTTTTGTTCTCTTGAATACATCCGTGATTGTTCCCACATACAAATGGCACCGAATACAGCCATAAAGAAAGGGATAACAATGAAACTCACATTATCAGTAGAGAAAAACATCAATATCCAATAGAGATTGACAAAGAAGAAGAATGCCACCACATAACGAATTAGGAAATAACGTGTGTAATACATATTTTTTATCCCATTTTCACGTCTTGTTTCATCTAACTTCTTTTTCTCTTGTTCTGTTAAAGCTGCCATCATTTATCCCCTCTCAACTAATTAACTTTTTTATATAACTCTAGCATTTCAAGTGCAACTTCTCGAAGTGTCATCGTTGTCATCAAATGGTCTTGGGCATGAACCATGATGATTTCAATTTTAATCTCTTTACCACCTGCGTACTCTTGTAGCAAATTGGTTTGTGCTTGATGAGCCTTCAAAAGTTCGTCATTTGATTCTTGTAATTTCTGTTCTGCCAGGTCATAATTGCCTTCGCGCATGGCGTCAAAGGCTTCATGAACCATTGTTCTGGCATTCCCAGAATTTAAGATAATTTCAAATGCTGCGACTTGTAACTCTTCTGGATTCATATAACTCCTACCTTTCTTTTATTTTAAAAAATAATGTTCTAAATTCTTCAAATGATTGGCAGGCTAACATTTGCTCTTGAAGGTCTGGTTCATCAACCAAATCAACAATGGCAGAGGTTAGCTCTGGCAAGCCATCATTTTCATGAATTGACATTGACATTAAAAAGACAATTTTGATTGACGGATATTGGTCATCCCATAATAACTCATCTTGAATTAAAGCAACCGCAAAATGATGTTTACTACCGACAGCTTTCATCGGATGTGGAACAGCGATGTGTTCACCGAAAATAATAGAACTCATTGCTTCACGTTGTTTCATCATATCAAGCATACGTTTTTCAAACTGGTCATTTTCATGTTTAGAAATGCTTTTTACCAGCTTTCTCAATACTTCGTCTTTAGAAACATTGGACAAGATAAAGAAAGCTTCTTTTGAAAAATAGTCGTCAAATACTTCTCTGACACTAAGTTCAGAAGTCTCATCTTCCATTTTTCTCAATGACGTTGACGTATTTAAATGTGAAATGCCGTGCTTAATCTCTTGTAACTCCTCATCTGTCAGAAAAACTGATACAGTAAAAACGGGAATATTGAAAATCAAATTTGACAAATCAATCGAAGAAACGATAAAGTCAATTCCTTTTAATTTCTCATCATTAATTTCATAATAACCAATCACATCCGTAATCGAAATCAGGTTTCCCAGTTCATTTTCAATTCTACTTTTTAACATTTGTGCGCTTCCATATCCCGTTGCACAAATGACAAGAACATTGTATTTTCGTTGTTCTTTGTAACGTTCTTTAGCAGCCATAAAATGTAGCGCAATGTATGCGATTTCATTTGGTGTTAAAGAAAAAGATTGAAAAGTTGGCATTGTGGTAATGACTTGCTCTGCCAATTGATACATTTCTTGGTAATTAGCTTGAATTTCCGTAGTCAAAGGATTTTCCAAGACCACCTTACCTTCCAAACGAATCAACATGGTTGATAAATGTGCCAAAAGTCCTTCGATTAACTGAAAATCATTTTTGACTTCTGGATTGATTTTTTCAATACTGTCAATGAGCTCTTGACGCATCTGCTCTTGCATGCTTTCGGAAACATAGCGCGCGTTTCCATGACTTTTTGAAATCAAATGCAGAGTAATGTAATCTACTTCTTCGACTGGAAAATCAATTCCCGTTGATACGGACACACGTTTTAAGATATTATCAGCAATCTGCCGTTCTGGTAATTCACGTAGCTTTAACTCTTCCTCTTCTAATTTACTGATTTTAAACCCTTCCGTAATACGACGAATGGCTAAAGCAATATGAATCACCAAATTTTGAATCACAAAATCAGATAGCTTGAGCCCACCTTCTCGACATTCATCAAGCACAATAATGGTCAACTCTTCAAAAGAAATCCTCTGATTAAGCAATTCATTATCAACATAAGAGTGCATGGTATCGATAAAACCAGATGAAATAAAATAATCCATGATGAATCGCCGTTTATCACGTTCTGACCCCGTTACGTAAACACCCTTATTAGCCTTACTTTCAATCTTTAAATGATATGGTTTAAATTTTTGTCTTATCTTTTTAAAATCACTAGATAACGTTGACCGACTGACATATAATTCATCTACTAAATCGTCAAAATAAATTTCATTTTGCTCAAACAAAAGTTTATTTAGCAGATAATTGTAACGGTCATTGATATCCGTAATACTTTGATAATCAAAATGGTGGTCATTGATATGATTTTCTTCCAAGAAATCAGCCAAAGCGTCGTCATCTAAAACGTCTAACTTATAACCATAACCTTGTTTGGAAATCAAATCAATTCCAGAATAATCATCTAATTTTTCAACAAGTGTTTTATAGTAAGTTCTAATTGTTCTGTCCGAACAGTTCAAATGTGCTGCTAGTTCTTTACTAGTAACAAATTTATCCCTATCTTTCATCAGATATTGGATAATTTGCTTTTCTTTTTTATTTAACACAGAAAAGGACACCTCCAAACAACAATAGAACCATTATAACACATCAATTTAGATATTTTCCTTCACCAAAACAGCCATTTTTTCAATTCCCATTGGAATTGGAATGTACGCTTGTGGTGGAATTTGTACGATTGGTTTGTTTGTTTTTGCTGCTGCATCAGCCAATTGTTTGAAATTCATTTTCGTTTGTGGACTGACAAGATACAGATCGTATTTGTCAGCTTCGATGCGTTTTTGTCCTTCTGGAACACCAACGGCATCCATCTCAATGTCGTTTCCTTGTTCTTGGAGGAGTGTCATTGTCTTTTTGGCAATCATTGATGATGACATCCCACCAGCACAGATAATTAAAGCTTTTTTAGCCATAATGTGAATCTCCTTTGTTTTTTATTTACACATTCATTTTATAAAAACGCTTACATAAAGTAAATGTACTCTTTTTCCTCTTTGATAAGGAAAATACTTCACCAAGTGCGGAAAATCAAGATTAAGAGCCTTACAATTTCCGTAATGATTGTGGCATAAAACTAAAAAAACAGACGAAAAAGTTATTTTTTTCGCCTGAGTTTTTCTTGATTTACTGACCAAAAAATGTTTGTTTCTTGAAAGTATGTTCTTTTCAAACAAAAGTATATAATTTTATATAGGTAACCTGAACTTGATTAGTGGTTAATCCAAGTTCTTTTACAATCAACTGCTGCAATTTTTTATCATTAATTTTAGAGTACACACGGTAGTTTTTGCCGTTGCTGTCAGCATGGATAACGTCAATTGTTTCTCGTAATTTACGATTGCTTAGCAATTCTGGCAAGATGTCAACGTCTTTAAACTGAATGAGATAAGGACCTCCCATTTGCTCACCTTGCGCATAGTATTCCTTTTGATAACGGCTACTAAATACCCAAACACCAGCAATGATTATGACAAAAGCAAGAATAATCCAATTCATCACTCCGCTCTCTTTCTAAATCATTCCAAGTGCTCCTGACAACTGCGCTGTTTGCACGTGAATCTCGGTTGAATCCAAATGGTATTCTTTCATCAAAAGCGTCTTGAGCTCTGTATCATTAAGCCTAGATTGCACCGAACAACTCTGTTCAGATTTGCCAACAACTCTAACATTATTTTTTAGCTTGGTATTTTGGCTTAAATCTGGCAGCTTGCCACCATTTGTCATTGTAATCACATAATTATACCCAAATGTTTTGGTTACCCAAATCTTAGCGCGGAAAGCTTGGACAACTGCCGCAATCAATAAAATAATAAAAATTGTAACGATAATGCCTACCATACTACGCCTCCTTTTTCCCTTATATGGTATTTTTTTATTTTACGCGATTAGTATATTCCTTTTTGAAAGCCCTGTCAATCCTTTACTATCAACGGATTCCAAGATAGTTAAATAGGATAATTCATTTCAAATTTTCAATCAAAAAATCCTCTAAAACGCAGATGTACCAGCACTTCAGAGAATTTTTAAAAAATTATTTATAAATCAGTTTGCAAATCAGAATCGTTCCTGCTAGTGTAGCGGAAATGCTATTCGCAGCAATCAAAGCAATGTCAGAAATGGAAATGCCGTGTGCTAGCCAGAGTAACATTCCTGTCACAGACATGCTATACATACCTAAAGAGATAGATTCTGTATCTTTCGTTTTTAAGACTTTTACCACTTGGGGAACAAAGCCCAAGGTGGTTAGTGAAGCGGCAATCAATCCAATCATCAGTTATCCTTTCTCATCTAACAAAAACCTTCATGAGACAGGAGATTGCAGTCTCATAAAGGTTATTAACTCACTCAAACGTCCTCACCATTAGAAGCAATGACTTTTTTATACCAATCAAATGAAAATTTCGGTGAGCGTTTATAAGTACCATTACCATCATCATCTTTATCAACGTAGATAAAGCCATAACGTTTGCGCATTTCACCCGTACCAGCTGAAACGAGGTCAATGCAACCCCACGGTGTGTAACCAATCAAGTCAACGCCGTCCTCATCAACAGCTTTAATCATTTCTTTGATATGAGCACCAAGATAAGCAATGCGATAATCATCATGCACCATGCCGTCAGCCTCAACTTGGTCAATCGCACCAAAACCATTTTCAACGATAAAAAGCGGCAAATGGTACATATCTGTAAACCAGTTCAAGCTGTAACGAAGCCCTTCTGGGTCAATTTGCCAATCCCATTCTGATGCTTTTACATATGGATTTCGGACCAAATCTTCTGTTTCTAAATAATCAAAGTGTGGATTGTTGTCACGGTGTGCATCAATCGCAAATGACATATAATATGAAAAACCGATATAATCAACCGTGCCAGCCGTCAAATCAGCCAAATCTTCTTCTGTCACATCAACCTTGATTTCTTTACGTTGCCAGTATTTCAAAATATGATTTGGATAATAGCCATGCACATGAACGTCAGCGAAATAATAACGTTTTTCCATTGCTTTTTGAGCCATTAAAATGTCTTTGGGATTGCAAGTTGCTGGATAAATAGGACACATAGCAATCATACAACCAATTTGGAAATCAGGATTGATTTCATGACCGATTTTAACCGCACGCGCTGACGCTACCAATTCATAATGCGCAGCTTGATACATAATCGCTTCGCGGTCATCGCCTTCTTTATAAACAATCCCAGAATTCGTAAACGGTGCAAAATCTTCTTGGTAATTGGCTTGGTTATTAATCTCATTAAACGTCATCCAATATTTGACTTTGTCTTTGTAACGACGGAAACACGTTTCAGCAAAACGGACAAAGAAATCAATTACTTTACGATTGGTGAAGCCACCGTATTCTTTCACCAAATGGAAAGGCAATTCAAAATGTGACAAAGTCACAACTGGCTCAATGCCATATTTCAAACATTCATCAAACAAATCATCATAGAATTGCAAACCAGCTTCATTTGGCTCCAATTCATCACCATTTGGAAAAATCCGTGTCCATGCAATCGACGTACGGAAGCATTTAAAACCCATTTCAGCAAACAAGGCAATATCTTCCTTGTAATGATGATAAAAATCAATCGCTTCATGGTTTGGATAATATTTTCCTTCGATAACACCATCAGTAATCTCACGTGCGACACCATGGCGCCCAGCGGTCATCACATCAGCAACGCTTAAACCTTTGCCACCTTCTTGCCAACCGCCTTCAAGTTGATGAGCAGCAACTGCGCCACCCCATAAAAAGTTTTCTGGTAATTTAGACATAACATAACCTCCTCGATTAATACAAGAATATTATAGCAAACGGTTACAAAAACGAGAATAGAAAAAATTTCCTAAGTTATTAGGAAATTTTTGACATCTTTATTTATGTTTGAACATCAAGACAAGCTCCCATACCAATAAAATAGAAGCAAGACCAAAAAGAAATTTGGAAATTTCTTGCATTGCGACATTAAAACTAAGCAGAGCTGCGGTTAACATAACTGCCAGAAATAAAATGCTCACAACAAAGCGATTAGCTATTTGACTGATGGTCTTAATACGATTTTTATAATCATAAATGTCATGATTGATTAAAATCCGACCATTGAGCATCTGTTCAAGTAACTGATTAAGCCGACGTGGAATATTTTTCCCATTTTTCAATTGATAAAAGAGCTCAATCAGTAACGTTTCCTTGTTCAGGGCCTGTTTTAACATGTCAGGTCCCATATTTTCTAAGAAATAATTTTTAGCAAGCGTCATCAAGTCAACTTCTGGGGCTAATTCACGGAAAATTCCTTCAATTTGTAGCGCAGCTTTTTCCAAAATCGTAATCTGCGGCGAAGCCTTCAAGCCATTTTTGACGAAAACGTCCAGCAAATCTTCCAATAAATCTGTGATAGATAAGACACCCAAATCCAAACTAGAATATTTCGCCAGCATTCGTTCAACATCTTGGCTAAGTGCTGTTTTATTTATTGAAGTATCAAAACTTGTGACAGACAAAATGCCTTGCATCATCCCTTCAACATCTTGTGCCGTAAAGCTGTAAAGAATATCATTTAACGCCACGCGCATGCCATTTTCCAGATTTCCCATAATCCCAAAGTCAATAAAATAAATTTTTCCTTCAGAAATAAAGAGATTTCCTGGGTGTGGGTCACCATGAAAATAGCCGTCTTTAAAGACTTGTTTGATAAAACTTAGCATCAGCTTCTTACCAATGTCTTCCAAATCATAGCCAGCTTTAATCAATTCTTCATAATGATTGATAGGAATTCCTGAAATATACTCCTCAACAACCATACGTGATGTGGTATATTCGTCAAAAACTTCAGGAATGGCAATGCATTTTATCGATTGATTTAACTCAGCAAAAGTAAGCATCGCTTGCGCTTCGTTACGAAAATCGATTTCTTTCGTCAAGCTATCCTTGAGCTGCTGCAAAACCTCTGATAAATTAACCATGGGCAACATTGCCTTGGGAATGCGCCGCGACAAGCCAATCAACAATTCTAAATCTTCTTCGATAATTTCTGGCAAATGCGGTCGCTGAATCTTGACAACAACTTCTTTGCCATTAAGCAAAGTAGCTCGATGTGTCTGAGCAACCGAGCCACTTGCCAAAGGCTCTGAAGAAATGCCTGCAAAAACTTCCGAAATGGGTACTGGTAACTCTGCAGCAATTGCCTCCATGACAACCTCTTGCGGTAATGGAAGAACATCGCTTTGCAGCTTGCTTAATTCTCTAATATAAGCTTCAGGAAATAAATCACTTCTCGTTGAAAGAATTTGTCCGATTTTGACAAAACTAGGACCTAATTTCTCGAAAGCTAAACGTAATTTACGAGGTGTTGATTTGTCCTCGATAGTTTTTCCTTTTTCTTTTAGCGTTGTTAAACCGACCGAGCTGAAAGCTCCGATGATTTCTCTTAAGCGCTTATTTGACATAAATCATCCTACTCTTTATCATCAGATGCTGATTGTTTCAAGAGCGCATCCAATTTATCTTCAAGACGAGAAACATCTTCTTTAGTAGCATATTGAACAGTTTTCGTTTTAACATCCAATTGGTCAAGTAATTCTTTTGCTTCATCTTCGCCTTTTCGTTTTAATTCAGACTGTAATTCTTTGCCTTCTTCAACGGTCAAGCGACCTTTTTCAACCAATTCTTTGACAAAAGCGTCAGCTTTTTCCAAAGTCATTGAAGTCAAACCAATACCAGCTAACAAGACTTTTTTCAACTCATCCATGATAATTCCTCCTTGAACGATTTTTATAACAATTGTTTACCCTTTCATTCTACTACTTTTAAGTCAAAATAGCTAAAGGAAACCAATCATTTCATGAAATTTTCTGACAATAGCGGTGATATTTTTGACTCCAAAAACAAAAACTCCGCCTAAAACAAAGGAGATTGCGTTGTCTTTGCGGAGTTTGTAAGGGTATAAGAGGTGTGTTTGCCAAACACTTAAATCACGCCAGCCCTGCTATCTGTTTTGAGAGGTCTTGGTCATGATTCACCTAAATTATAATGCTTTGTCTATCACAGCGCTAACATTATCCTTTCAGATTATGATACTTTAACACGATATTAAAAAGAAAATTTTCGGAAAAAATCAAAGTATCCGTTTCCAATTTTTAGTCGATTTTGATATAATAACATTACATAATAATACTATACTATGATTGGGATGATTAATATATGAAAAATAATACTGACCCATTGGAAATAAAAATAGATGAAAACAAACATCTCTTGCCTTATGATTATTACAGTACGGTTGTTGAACATGGGCGTCCTGACGTCCTTTTCCATTGGCACCCAGAAATCGAAATCAATTATATCTACGAGGGCTCGGCTCGTTTCCACATTGATTATGATTATTTTAACAGTCAAGCAGGTGATATTATCCTCATCCGTCCAAATGGAATGCATTCGATTCACCCACTTGAAAATCAAAAACACGTCACTGATACTTTCCGATTCCACCTCGATATGATTGGACATTCTACCGTTGACCAAGTCAGTCTAAGGTATTTGCAACCGTTGCAAACCAGTCTCTACAAATTTGTCCCACGCATTCAACCAGGAATGGAAGGGTACGAGGATATCAAAGAATGTCTCTTTACCATTTTTGAGCTTTCTAAAAACGAAGGACGTCATTTTGAACTGCTACTCAAATCAAAATTAAACGAATTCTTATATCTTCTTTTCTATCACCATTATGTATTACGTAAAAATACTGATGATGCTTACCGCAAAAACGAGCAAATTCGTGAATTGATTGATTACATTAACAATAATTATCAAAAAAATCTCTCGATTGATTTTCTTTCACAATTTATGGGTTACAGCAAAACACACTTTATGGCAGTCTTTAAACAACACGCTGGCACATCTTGCACCGAATTTATCATTCAAGTTCGCTTGAACAAAGCTTGCGACTTATTAATCAACACAGCTGACCCAATTTTAGAAATTGCTACCACTGTTGGCTTTAACAACTTATCTAATTTCAACCGACAATTCAAACGTTACTACGAACTCACACCGAGCCAATACCGCAAACAATTCAAAAAAGCCCACTACATCGGACCTCACCCATCACGAAATCTCAAAAATTAACAACAAAACACTAAGCATGCTTAGTGTTTTTAGTTGCAATGAATTGAAGTTTAAAGACTTCAGACTCAAAACTTTGACATGGAATTCCACAAGAAGTCGCTTCCGAGGAAGTAGCAAAAAATTTTTCCAGTCAAAAAAGAACGCCTAACAGCGTTCCTTTTAACTTAATTATGCAAGTGTTGTCAAGAGATAATCTCCTGTGTTAACACGTGCTTCTTGTGTTGTCAAAACATCATCAAAATCAGCTGAATTTGTCACAATGATCGGAGAAATGACAGGTAAGTTTGCTTCGCGAATGGTTGCTAAGTCAAATTCTAACAATTTTTGTCCTGCTTCGACTTTATCACCAACTTCAACATATGTTTTGAAACCTTTTCCTTCCAAAGATACAGTATCCATACCAACGTGAATCAAGAGTTCAGCGCCATTTTCAGTACGCATACCAATGGCATGACCAGTTGGGAAAACAAGTGTCACTTCACCATTTGCTGGTGCAAAAACAGTACCTTCTGCTGGGTTGATAGCAATACCTTTACCCATAGCTCCTGAAGCAAAAACTTCATCAGGAACATCTTCGAGTTTAACAACATCACCCATCATTGGGCTAGCAATAATTTCCTGTTTTAATTCTTTTAAATCATTAACAGGTTCTACTACTTTTTCTTCAGTTGTAGCAGAGGCATCTTTTGGACCACCGTAAAGGTAAGGGACTGGAGCAAACATTTGAACTGCAAATGAGAGGACAACAGCAAGAACAGATAGAGCAATCATTACCCACATACCAGACATATCACCATTTGCTGGATTTACGTATGAAGGATATTGGAAAACTCCCATTGCACCAACGCTATATCCATAAACATTAAAGAACATAGTTAGCGCACCAATAATACCAGATACTCCACATGAAATGTAAAATGGAATACGCATTGGAAGTGTAACCCCGTAAATAGCAGGTTCAGTTACACCAAAGATTGAAGAAATGAATGCTGGTGTAGAAATTGTACGAACTTTTTGTTCTTTTGTTTTAAGCATGATTGCACCAAGAACACCAGTTTGTGTAAAGTTAGGAAGGCAAGCTGCAACCAAGATAGCTGACATACCATTAGTAGCAACGTCCATAATTGCAAGTGGCACAAGTGCCCAGTGAAGACCAAACATAACCAATACTTGCCACAAAGCACCAAGTAAGAATCCATAAAGAATTGGACTGAAACTAAGAACAGCTTGGAAACCTGCTGATAGCCAGTCAGTTAGGAGATTAGCAACTGGACCAACAACCAAGAATGTTAACGGAACAGTAACAAGAATTGTTACAAACGGAACAACGAAAAGTTTAACAACATCAGGTGTGATTTTCTTGATATTCTTTTCGATAAGAGAAGCCACCCACATTGCAAGGATACTTGGCATTACTGTTGAGAGATATGAGCCTGATGATGGTAATTCAAGTGAAATTCCAAATATTTTATCAAGTCCAGCATCTGCTAATGCAGGAATAGTAGTTGTTAATGTTGGATAAACAAGTGCACCACCGATAGCTAACGCTGTAAACTCATTCATCTTGAATTTACGAGCAGCTGTAACCGCAATTAAAAGTGGTAGATATTGGAAGAAACCATCACCAGCAGCTTCAAGGATAACATACCAAGCACTATTTGCTTCTGATAATCCAAAAGCTCCCATAATTGCTACAATACCTTTAATAATACCGGCAGCAGCCAAAGGTCCAAGGAAGGGTTGGAAAATACCAGAAATCAAATCAATAAATCGATTGAATAAGTTACCTTTTTCAACATCATCACCTTCATCGACATCAAGTGAACCAACACCAGAAACACCCGTTTCAAGAACAGATGCATAAACATCAGGAACGTGATTTCCGATAACAACTTGATATTGTCCACCTGCCTTAACAACAGTCACAACACCGTCACGTTGTTTTAAATAATCGTCATCTGCTTTTGATTCATCTTTTAAGACAAAACGTAAACGCGTAACACAATGACGAACATTAACGACATTATCTTTACCACCAACGTGAGCGACAATGTCTTTTGCCAACTCTGTATAGTCTTTTTTAGCCATATCTGGCTCCTTTCTCTTTTCTGGTTTTAAACAACAGAAAAAACCTAAACAAATACCAAACAATTTCTTGCGCCCATGCGGTAACGCCAAAATTATCTTGTATTCATTTAGGTTTTGCCTGCTAACCAGTAACAATCCTTTTAACAATTCATAGTATAGCATGCGCTTTTATGTTTTGCAAGCGCTTTTTTAAAACTTTTTTACAGCAAAACAACATTTTCATAATTTATGAAAACGAATTCTTCGCCTTTTATTGTCACAAAGCGAATTTACAACATTTTTCACAATGTTTTCATTTTAAAAAATTTTTACAAAAAAATTTCTCCTCAAATCACTTTGAAGAGAAATCTAATGCTTTTTATCAGTTATGACTGGTTTCCAAACGTTGAATGTGAATAGTGATATAAACTTGTTCATCACGACTCATTGGAAAATCATAACTACTTTCGATATAATTTTTTATTTTTTCAGAACATGAAAAGGCAACGGGGTAGTTTAATTTGACTTGTTCATATAAAAAACTATCATTTTTTCCTTGAACAACGCCATTAACAACACGCTGAGCAAAATACTGAATATGAGTAATAAAACGATTATAACTTACCGAATCTTCATCAACGACCTTGCCATAAAACAGACGAACAATGCCTAAAATATCCGTGACAATCTTTGAAATCTGATAATTTTGCTCTACCATTCCCGAATCTTTTTGGGCATTGATAAAATGCAAAGCAATCGATGAAATCTCATCATCAGGCAAAATGACACCTAGCTTTTCAAAGATAATCTTTAACGCATCCCTTCCAAGCTGATATTCCTTTGGAAAAAATTTACGAATCTCCCATGATAACGGATTTTGAATGGTTATGTTTTCACGAGTTCGTTGAAGCGTATAATGCAAGTGGTCTGCTAAAGCAATATAAAAGGCAGTATCAAAAGTGGTTCCAAGAACTTCTTGACCATGCTTGATAATGTCGAGGACGACCTCAGTTTCTGCTGGTGATAAATCAAGATAGACACGTGTCAATTCATTGGTTGTATCTTTGTCCTGCATAACAAACGTCTTTTCAACTAAAGCAGTATCGATTTCATCACCCGGCTTTTTTTGAAAACCAAGCCCTCTTCCCATGACAATGATTTCCTCTCCGTCATCCCCTTTAGCCAAAACAACATTGTTATTATAGACTTTATCAATTTTCATCTTCTACTACTCCTCAAAAAAATTCGGAAAGAAAAGGCAAAACTAGCGTACACAAAAAGCACTGCGTTTTAACACAATCTCTAAATGTACACTAGGTTTTGCCTGCTTAACCAGTAACAATCCTCTTACCTTCTCCCATTGTACCAAAACTTTTTGCAAAATGAAAGGGAATTCATAAATTCTTTTATCGTTCAAATTACATTAGCAATTCTCTGACTTTCCCAATTTCTGGCTCATTGACCACCAAAAAGATTGTATCGCCTGCATTTAATCGTGTATTGCCTGATACCACTTCTGATTTTTTGGCATGAATTTGAGTTGTAATAAGAACATTTTTAGGAAGTGTCAAGTCTCTGACGTATTTTCCAGCAATTTTATCGGAAACCGTTAATTCAATCAACGTTGGTTCGATGACCTCTCTATCTTGTGGCACAGAAAGTTTAGCAAGTAAAGCTTCATAGATTGGCTCACCTTTTAACAAATCCATTGCGATATATGCAACCAAAGTCACCACGGCAATCGTCATCAATTGACGGAAATCACCAACCATTTCAGTTACTAAAAACATTGCTGTCAGTGGCGCTTTTGAAATCGCCCCAAAATAGCCCGCCATTCCTAAAACGACAAACAAGGACAAATAATGACTAGAATACAAACCGAATTGTTCAAAAAATAGCCCAAAACCAAAGCCCAAAAGTGCTCCCAAAGTCAAAATCGGAAGAAAAATCCCACCAGGAAGTCCACTTGAGTAACTCAACATACTCCACACAAAGCGGATGATAAAGTATAGGCAAACAATCATAAGAGTCAGGTGACTTGTCGATAACGAAGTAATCAAGCCATTTCCGCCACCTAGCAATTGCGGATAGAAATAGCCGATTGGCAAGATTAAAATAGCAGCAAAGATACCGTAAAAATGACTTGGAATGTGACACACTTTTCCAAGAAAGTCGTAGATGATAGTTGCCTTCAAAGTCGTTTTTTCATAAACATATCCCATAACGCCTAAAAAAGCACCCAGCAATAGTAAAATCCAATAGTGCTTCAATGGCAATACCGCCAAATCTCCTGGCATATCAAGAACTGGCGTCAAACCAAAAATATTAAGCGAAATAAAATTAGCAACTAAACTGGCGACTAAAGCGGTAATCCAAACCAAACGTGAAAATTGATGATAGATTTCTTCGATAACAAAAAGCAAACCTGCAATCGGAGCATTAAAAGCTGCCGATAAGCCTGCTGCCGCACCACTCGCAATCAAAACACGTTGCTCCATGCGTTCTGCTTTTAAAGATTTGGCAACACCTTTTCCTGCCATGGCACCTAACTGAATACTTGGTCCTTCACGCCCAAGCATAAATCCCATTGAAATCGCTAAGACACCACCGACAAATTTCTTCCAGAGAACAGACCACCAATTTGGGTGAAGCAATCCTTTCAATTCCCCTTCGACATGAGGAATCCCAGAACCTTTGATGTCAGAATCGGATTTAATCAAAAAGCCAATGGCAACAACAATGAACAAAGTCACTCCCAAAATGAGAATTAAAAGACTTGGCTGTTCGTGTGACAACTCATAATAATTGACAACTTTGGCAGAAATGAAACCAATCAAAAGGCGAAATAAGCTAACCACAATACCTGACACGCAGCCAACCACAATCCCTCGCCAAACAAAACTGAGAATAGAGGAAAGCGAAAATTCATATTCTCGATGATAACTATCCATATAAAACTCCTTAATTTCTCAAATGCAACAAACTTTTTACGATGTTTGCGATTTTCCTGAAATATTAGTCACTATTATTTTATCAAAACTAAGATAACTTTTCGAGATGCAAATCAAAAGAAGCTGAGCACTTCGTCTCAACTTCCTAAAATCATTATTTACGATACATTTTAAATTGTAGATAGAGGTCATTATAAATCCCTAGCCATTTTTGTCCGAGATTATCATAAACTTCAAGGTTTTCAATGGTTTCTTCAGAAGGGTAAAAGGCTTGGTCATTTTTAACGTCATCTGGTAACAATTCTTTGGCAGCGTCATTTGGTGTCGAATAACCAATGTATTCCGCATTTTGCGCAGCATTTTCAGGTCTCAACATAAAATTGATAAAAGCGTAAGCTTCGTCGATATGTTTGGCTGTTTTTGGAATAACCAAATTATCAAACCAAAGATTTGACCCCTCACTAGGCACGACATAATGCAGGTGTTCGTTAGAATCAAGCATTTCACTAGCTTCACCAGAGAAAGTCACTCCAATGGCAGCATCACCATTAATCATGTACCCTTTCATTTCATCGCCGACAATAGCTTTGATATTTGGAGTTAAATCGTCTAACTTCTGAGAAGCCGCATTTAACTCTGACAATGACTTGGTATTAAGACTATATCCTAACGTTCCAAGTCCAATCCCCATAACTTCACGCGCTCCGTCAACAAGCATGATGTCGTTGGCGTATTCCGAATTCCAGAGGTCTGACCAATGCTCTGGCGCGTTTTCTACCATGGTGTCATTATACACAATGCCCAATGTTCCCCAGAAATATGGGATAGAATAATCGTTGTTTTCATCAAAGCTTAGCCCAAGAAATTCGTCACCGATATTTTCCAAGCCTGTGATTTTTGACTTATCTAACTTGATAAGAAGATTTTCTTTTCTCATCTTATCAATCATATAATCTGACGGCACAGCGATATCATAAGTCGTTCCACCTTGTTTTATCTTGGTGTACATCGATTCGTTGGAATCAAACGTTTCGTACTGAACTTCAATTCCTGTCTCATCCGTAAATTTTGTAATCAAATCAGGGTCAATATAATCTCCCCAATTGTAAATAACCAGTTTATCCGATTGACTTGTTGAACTTGTCGTCTTTTGCATGTAAACAGAAACGCCAAACAAAACAAGTGTGACCGCAATCACGCCCAATACAAAAGAATATAATCTACGCATCACGATCCCCCTTATCTTGCGAAATAAAGTAATAACCAATTACAAGCAAAATACTAAAAAGAAAGACAATCGTTGAAAGAGCGTTAATTTCTAGAGAAATACCACGGCGTGCTCGTGAATAGATTTCGACAGATAGGGTTGAAAAACCATTACCTGTTACAAAAAAGGTTACTGCAAAATCATCCAATGAATAGGTAAACGCCATGAAGAAACCTGAAATAATTCCTGGCGTCAAATATGGCAACATGACTTCTTTTAACATTTGCCAAGGCGTTGCTCCTAAATCATAAGCAGCGTTAATCATGTCGTCATTCATTTCTTTCAAACGTGGCAAAACCATTAACACCACAATTGGAATAGAAAAAGCAATGTGACTAAGCAAAACTGTCATAAAACCAAGATTGAAATGAAATAGCTCTGCTAAACGGGTAAAGAGAATCAGGAAACTTGCCCCAATCATCACATCAGGTGCCACCATAAGAATATTATTCATTGAAAGAATGGCGTGCTGATGTTTTCGGCGTGCTTGGTAGATGAAAATCGCACCAAATGTCCCAATAGCTGTTGCTAAAATGGAACTCAAAAACGCCAAAAAGAAAGTTTGAATGAGAATCAACATCAAACGACTATCCGCAAACATTTCCGAATAATGCTCTAAGGTAAAACCAGTAAAGCCATTCATATCCCCGCCTTGATTAAAAGAATAAAAAATCAGATAACCAATTGGAATATAGAGGATGATAAAGACCAGTGTCAAATAAAGATTGGCAAATTTTTTCATTTTCTTCTCTCCTTAGTCACCCACATCGTAGCCAACATTGCCATGATTAAAATCACACCAATGGTGGAGCCCATACCCCAATTCTGTGTTGTCAAGAAATGTTGCTCAATGGCTGTACCAAGAGTAATCACACGATTACCACCAATCAAGCGTGTCAGCATGAACAAGCTCAAACTTGGGATAAATACTGACTGAACACCACTTCTCACGCCGTTAAGCGATAAAGGAAAGACAACTTTGACAAAGGTCTGTAATTCATTTGCCCCCAAATCTCGACTAGCATTGATAAGATTGCTATCAATGTCATCAAGCGCATTGAAAATCGGCAAAATCATAAACGGAATTTCAATATATGAGGCAACAAAAATAAAGGAAAAATCTGTGAACAGAATTTGCTTAGGTCCAATACCAACAAAGCTCAAAAACGCATTGACACCACCTTGTTGCCCGAAAATTCCCATAAAAGCATAAGCTTTCAGCAAAAGGTTAATCCATGTCGGCAATACAACCAACATCAACAAGAGTTGCTTATGTTTCAAACGTGTCAAAAAATAAGCTGTTGGGTAAGAGATAAGCAAGGTCACCAATGTGATAATGGCAGCATATAAAATCGAATTGAAGCTCATGCGAATGTAAGTCCATGAACTAAAAAAGGTTTTATAATTATCAAGGGTAAAATGACCTTGAATGTCGAAAAAGGACTGCCAAAGAATCATAATCACAGGGGCAATGACAAAAAGAAGCAACCATAGCACATAAGGAATTGAGAAGAAACTAGAGTTTTTCTTCATTTCGCTCCTCCTCAATCGCATGAATCAAGCCATCTTCATGTTCTTCCATTTCGACATATTCTTCCAGACGGGCATCAAATTCTTCTTCTGTCTCATTAAGGCGCATGATATGGATATCTTCAGGCGTAAAATCAAGCCCAATAACTTCGCCCTCAATCGCCTTACGAGTTGAATGAATCATCCATTCGTTTCCTAATTCGTCATGAGCGATAATCTCATAGTGAACACCACGGAAAAGCTGTGTATCAACTTTAACACGTAATTTTCCTTCTTCTGGCAAAGTGATTTGCAAATCTTCTGGACGAATAACCACTTCAACAGCTTCATTTGGACGCATTCCACCATCAACGGCTTCAAAACGTTTGCCGTTGAACTCGACCAAATAATCTTCAATCATTGTTCCTGGTAAAATATTTGATTCCCCAATGAAAGTCGCCACAAAGTGGTTAATTGGTTCATCGTAAATATCAACAGGTGTCCCAGATTGCACGATTTCACCGTCATTCATGACAAAAATCCAATCTGACA
Source organism: Streptococcus gallolyticus subsp. gallolyticus DSM 16831 (assembly GCF_002000985.1). NCBI lineage: Bacteria > Bacillati > Bacillota > Bacilli > Lactobacillales > Streptococcaceae > Streptococcus > Streptococcus gallolyticus. The sequence continues at coordinate 1,338,085 of NZ_CP018822.1, forward strand.
TAGCCAAGGCTTCTTCTTGGTCATGAGTGACAAAAACAAAGGTAATGCCTAAACGTTGTTGCAGCTCGCGCAGCTCATATTGCATTTCTGTCCGCAACTTCAAATCTAAGGCTGATAAAGGTTCGTCAAGTAAAACGACACGCGGTTCATTGATAATCGCACGCGCAATCGCCACACGTTGGCGTTGACCACCAGACAATTTCTGAATCGGACGTTTTTCAAAACCAGCCAAACGCACCATTTTAAGAGCTTCTTCCACACGACGTTCGATTTCTTTTTTATCAACTTTTTTTAATTTAAGAGGAAAAGCGACATTTTCAAAAACATTCATATGTGGGAAAAGCGCATAATTTTGGAAAACGGTATGGACATCACGTTTATTAATGGGAATATCATTGATACGTTGACCGTCGAGATAAACATCTCCTGTCGTCGCATCTAAAAGCCCAGCAATGATATTCAAAATCGTTGATTTTCCTGACCCTGAAGCACCAAGTAGGGTATAAAACTTTCCTTCTTCAAGTTCAAAATTAATGTCCTTTAAAACAACAGTACCGTTATCTTCAAATACTTTTGATACGTTTTTAAACGCAATAATTGGATTAGTCAATTCTCATAAAACCTCCTTGGAGCTTCTTTAACGTTTCTTTTCGCCGATAATTCGGACTTCACGCTCTAAACGAACGCCAGAATTTTGTTCAACTGTGTCAATGACATGAGCAATCAAGTCCTCATAGTCTTGTGCATTACCATCAGCCACATTTACCATAAAGCCAGCATGTTTTTTACTAACTTCAACACCACCAATACGGTGACCTTTTAAATTTGCTTCGCTAATTAATTGTCCAGCAAAATGTCCAACGGGACGTTTGAAAACAGAACCACATGACGGGTATTCTAGAGGCTGTTTTAACTCACGTAAATGAGTTAAACGTGCCATTTCTTGTTCGATTAAAACGTAATCACCTGGTTTTAAGGCGAATTTTGCTGAAATGACCACATCACCACTATCTTGAACAGCTGAATGACGATAGCCAAACTTCATATCACGAGCTTCAATTGTCTTGATTTCACCTTCTTTGGTAATCACTTGCGCTGATACCAAGATATGTGAAATTTCACCGCCATAAGCGCCAGCGTTCATAAACACAGCGCCACCAACGCTACCAGGGATACCACAAGCAAATTCAAAGCCTGTCAAGCTATGGAATTTAGCAATGCGCGTCGTTTCAATTAAATTAGCTCCTGCTTCTGCTTCAATCACATAACCATTGACCGTAACAGTGTTAAGTTTATCAAACATAATAACAAAGCCACGAATACCACCATCACGCACGATGATGTTACTAGCATTTCCTAGCACCATCCATGGAATATTATTTTTATTAGCAAATGTAACAATTCGTGCTAACTCGTAACGATTTCGCGGAAAAGCTAAATAATCCGCTGGACCACCGACTTTCGTATAGGTGTATTTTTTTAGCGGTTCGTCAACACGAATATCGATTCCTTTTAATTCTTCATTTAAAAATTCTAACATTTCTTCCAACTCTACAATTCTTTAATAAAATAGTGGGCGCATGTTGTTAAAATCACTTGAACTCACTACTAAAAAATCGGCATAAAGCCGACCTTAATTATATCAAAAAAATCAGCTTTTGACGATAGTTAAACCAGAAGTTTTCGGACCTCTTGGACATTTAAATGCGCCAGATAAGATGAAATTGATTGTCCATTAAGTTGAAGTTGCGGAGCGATTTCCTCTAACGGTACCAAAACAAAAGCTCGTTCTGTCATGTAAGGGTGCGGAACGCTCAAATTTTCAGTAGCAATCGTCTCATTACCATACAACAGAATGTCGATATCAATGGTACGAGGTCCCCAATGCTCATGCCTAACACGCTTCAGCTCTTTTTCGATGTTTTGACAAGCAAGTAATAATTCTTGCGGCGTCAAATCTGTCTCGAGCTCACAACAACTATTCAAAAAATCATCTTGGTCGGTCTTTCCCCATGCTGCTGTCTCATAAAATGAAGAGACCGACGTCACAGAAGTCTGTGCTAATTGTTCTAAGCGTTCAAGCGCAGCCAGTAAATAAGCTTTTTTATCGCCGATATTGCTTCCTAAGCTCAAATAAACCTTTGTCATGCGCGCTCCCGTTCTAACTCAATACCAACCGCATCATAATGCCCATTGATTGGCGGATTTTCTTTAAAAATCTTAATGTTAATGGCTTGAACTGGAGGAAATTGTTCAAAAATAGCTTGACAAATTGCTCCTGCCAAACGTTCAATTAAAGCGTAGCGTTCTTCTTCAACTTGTCTTTTTATCGTTTCAAAAACCAGTCCATAATGAACAGTATCTTCTAGCACATCAGACTGTGATGCTTTTTGTAAATCGACAGACAAGGTGCAATCAACGACAAAAATCTGACCAAGCGTTTGTTCTTCAGCTAACGCTCCATGGTAGCCATAAAAACGGCAATCTTTTAAATGTATTTTATCCATATTAGTAATCAATCAGAAAAGAAGAATCCCTACCCAGTGGCAAAGATAACTTCTCTCCTACCCCTTTCAACTCAGTTGACTAATCACTTTAACAATGTCACGATTAACGTCAACGTTATGTACACGAACAATTTGGCAACCTTTTGCGACAGCCCAAGCTGATAAAGCAGCTGTTCCCATATCACGGTCGGCAGCTAACGTTCCCCCACCAAGCAAATAATCAACCGTACGTTTACGTGAAATTCCAAAAAGAACTGGATAACCGAGCTTACAAACCGCATCTAATCCTTTTAGCAATTCGATATTTTGTGCCTCGTTTTTAGCAAAACCAAACCCTGGGTCAATCCAAATATTTTCAAGCGCAACACCTGCGTCCAAAGCAGCTTGGGCACGTTCTGTTAAAAAATCACAAACTTCTTTAGTGATATTATCGTATTTTTCTTCCTCTTGATTATGCATCAAAATGATAGGAACATTTTTCTCAGCTGCCAGCGCCAGCATTTTTCCATCATAAAGACCAGCCCAAACGTCATTTAAAATATCAGCACCTGCTTCCAAGGCAGCCCGTGCTGTTTCAGTTTTATATGTGTCAATACTCACCAAAACATCAAAACGTTCTTTGAGCGCTCTGATAACAGGAACAACACGATTAATTTCTTCTTCTGCTTCAACGAAAGTATAGCCTGGGCGAGTTGATTCACCACCAACATCAATAATCTTAGCTCCTGCTGCAATCATTTTTTCAGCCTGAGCAAGGGCATTTTCAATAGAAGTGTAAGAACCGCCATCAGAAAAAGAATCTGGGGTCACATTAAGTATCCCCATGATACAAGCTGTTCCGTCAATCTCGTGTTTTCCAATTTTCATCATGTCTCCCCTTATATGCTAACGTGTCAGTAAGGTCTTATTTTCCTAAAATCAGTGATAAAATTTCATTTCGTTCTTCACGATTTTCTTTGAAAATACCTTTTGCAACAGTTGTTATGGTTTTGCTACCAGGTTTCTTGATACCACGCATTGTCATACACATATGCTCTGCTTCAAGCATGACAAAAACGCCCTTAGGATGCAAAGCTTCTTCAAGTGCAGTAGCAACTTGGTCAGTCAAACGTTCTTGTAATTGCGGACGTTTACTAGCCACTTCAACGGCACGCGCTAACTTACTCAAACCAGTCACACGACCGTCACTTGGCAAATAAGCAACATGAGCTTTCCCATAAAAGGGAACCAAATGATGTTCACACATTGAATAAAATGGGATATCTTTAACTAAAACTACTTCATCATGATTTTCTGTAAAAACAGCTGTAAATTGATCTTTTGGGTCTTCATTTAAGCCTGAAAACATCTCTTGGTACATTTTAGCAACACGTTTTGGGGTATCCAATAACCCTTCACGCTCAGGATTTTCTCCCAAGGCTTCTAAAAGTTGGTAAACTGCTGCTTCGAGTTTTTCTTGATTTGCCATTATCTCTTCCAATCTTTTTTATTTTTTCTATTATAGCTTAATTTTGCTGTCTTGACAAAAGCACAGGACGTACTTGTGATATGAAATAGAGCGACCCCGTGATAAGGTAAAAATCATCTTTACTGTCACTATCGATTTGCTTAACCCAGTCCTTCCAATCTGGAACTTTATGATATTGTTCTGGGTAATTTTCCAAAGCAAGCGAATTGTGATACTCAAACGTCGTTACATCAACATCCGCTAGTTGACTAAGCAATGCTAACATCGAGTCAATCGGCTTTGTATCAATAGCTGCAAATAAAATGTGCAAATTCTTGTCCTTGTACGCCTGCATGACATTAACGAGAGCTTGAACGCTTTCATTATTGTGTGCGCCGTCAATCATCACATTTGGAAACATAAGTTCTGTTCGCCCAACCCAATGTGTCTGTGCCAAGCCATATTTGATAATTTCTTTAGTGACTTTTGGATACGTTTTACTTAATAGCAACGCAGCCGTAATAGCAAGGCTAGCATTGCTAATCTGATGTTTACCTAGCATTGCTAAACGAATATCCTCGAGATTTTCTTGTCCTTGATAATCAAAGCCATTTTCAGTTTCATTAACCGAAAAATCCTTTTTAAATTCATACGTTTGGCTGCCACAAGCTTGCGCTTTTTTAAGGAAAACTTGACGAACATTATCACGTTCTGTGGCAAAAATGAATGGAACATGTTCTTTCAGGACACCTGCTTTTTGCTCAGCAATTTCTGCATAAGTCTGCCCTAAAACATTCTGGTGGTCTAAACCGATTGAAGGACAAATAACCGCTAAAGCTTTAAAAACATTTGTTGAATCATAAAGCCCACCCATACCTGCCTCGATAAAAGCAATATCAACAGGGTGCATATGCCCAAAATATTCAAACATCAAGACCGTGATAACTTCAAATTCTGTCGCAGGTTCTAAAGTCGTTTCAAGCGGCAAACGTTCCACTACTGGACGAACACGCTCAACCAAGTCAAGAAAATCAGTCTCTGAAATCATTTGACCGTTTAAACTAATACGTTCACGAAAATCAACAATGTAAGGAGAGGTAAATGTCCCAACCTCATAACCAGCTAGTGAAAAAATATGTTGTAGATAGCTAGTCACCGAACCCTTACCATTCGTTCCGACAACATGGACAGCTGATAGCTTTTCCTGAGGATTGCCAAGTTCTTCCAACATCCAAGCCATCCGTTCCAAACCAGGCTTAATTCCAAATTTTAACTTGCCATGAATCCAATCTAAAGCTTCTTGATAATTCATTAGTGAATTTCCCAATATGACCAAAAATACTCATAAAAAAAGAAAAGTAAAACCGTCATTTCCGAACAAAATCTTTTCATAATGAATTTTTAGTCTATGTTTTATCCTTTCTGTCTTGACTTTACAATAACACTTCTATTATAGCACAAGAAATCGCTAAAAAGCTTGATAATCAGACTTTCTTCAAAGAAAGTTTCTGAATGTAGACAAACTTACTTTTAACTCAAAATAAGTTGCAAACAATTGTTGTCTCACTGTTCGATTTCAGGATTATTTGCGAACGAAGTAAGCACAAAAACGATACTTTGTGCCGCTTAAACAATCTGGGAGATTGTTTAAGGTTGCAGATAAGAGAAACGAAGTTTCTCCTACATCTCGGAAGTTTTAAGAATTCCTTGGATTCCTTCAATAGTCCACTGGACTATTGAACCTGCCGTCGACTCAAACCATTTACTGGATGGTTTGAGGTCTGAGCCTAGAAATAAAAAAGCGAGAAACCTAAGGGAAGTATCAAAAAAGACTTTTTCTTCAGCCTGAGACTTTCTTCAAAGTAAGTTTTCTCTAAAAAAACAGAACCTAGTTTTAAACTAAATTCTGTTTTAGTTATTTGAAACTAATCTACGTTACCACCTTCGACAACCAAATCATCAGGGTTAGCTGCGTCTCCATAAACAGGTTCAAGCGTTTCTTCGTAATCTTTATGGAAAAAGTTTTCTTCGCCTAATGTCTTGATTTCGTCGTTAATCCAGTCAAGAAGTTCTGTGTTTCCTTTTTGGACAGCTGGAGCAATCGTATCAGTATCTCCTAAACTTGTAATTCCAACTTCGTAACCTTTATTTTCCAATGCCCAAGCAAGAACCTCTGTATTATCAGTTGAAAGAGCATCACCACGACCATCAAGAAGCGCTTGATAAGCTTCGCTATATTGGTCATATTTTAATAAATTAACTTTTGGATAATTCTTTTCAAAATAAGTTTCAGCAGTTGTTCCTTTACCAACAATCAATGTTTTTCCTTCCAAATCATCAACAGAAGAAATCAATTTACTGCTTGGTGAGACAACTCCAAGTGCAACTTTCATATATGGAAGCGCAAAATCGACTTGTTCAGCACGTTCATCGGTAACTGTAAAATTCGCTAGGATAATATCAACCTTAGCCGATGTCAGGTATTCTACACGGCTAGCGGGGTCAACAGCGACATATTCCACATCCACGCCTAAATCCTTGGCTAAGCGATCAGCAAAATAAACATCATATCCTTGATAGTCTCCCTTATCATCAACGTAGCCAAATGGCTTTTTATCAGAAAAGACACCAATCTTGATTGTTCCGCTCTCTTTGATTTCATCTAAAGTACGAGCTTTTGCTGTATTTCCTGATGACGAACTACTAGATGACGTTGAAGAAGAGGATTTTGATGTCGAACAACCGACTAACAAAACCACAACTAACAAACTAACAATCGCTAAAAAACGTTTTACAATTTTCATATATAACTCCTTTTTATAATTAATCACTAAAACTTAACCAACCGTTGAAAAATCAAACACATTTAAAAAGTCACGTGCGCGTTGTGTCTTAGGTTGCGTGAAAAACGCCTTGGCATCATTTTCCTCAACGATATGACCATTTTCCAGAAAAATGATACGATCAGCAATGGCTTTGGCAAATTGCAACTCATGGGTCACAATAATCATGGTTCGACCTTCATTTGCCAATTCACCAATCAACTCTAAAACTTCTCTGACCATTTCAGGGTCTAGCGAAGCTGTCACTTCGTCAAATAAAATGACCTTTGGATGCAAAAGCAAGCTCCTCACAATCGCCACACGTTGCTTTTGTCCACCTGATAGTTCATGCGGAAAACTGTTTTCCCTACCAGCCAAACCAACACGTTCCAAAAGTTCTAAAGCTTCTGCTTCGACTTCCTTTCGCGGACGTTTTTGTGCTCTGGTAGGAGCCAGCAAGAGATTTTTCAAAACGGTCAAATGAGGAAAAAGGTCATAAGATTGAAAAACCATGCCAATTTTTTGGCGAATCAAAGGTAACTCTTTAGGGTTATTTAAAATTTCTTCCCCCTCAAGGCTCACAACACCTGATTGAATGGATTCCAAACCGTTAATGCAACGTAGCAAAGTTGATTTTCCACAGCCTGACGGACCTAAGATAACCAACACCTCACCTTCGTCAACTGAAAACGACAAATCATTCAAAACATTGTGTTCACCATAGGATTTCTTTAAATCGCTAATTTCTAAAATCGGTTTCAACTGCTCTACTCCTTCCACACTTTTTCTAAATACATTGATAATCGTGAAATTGGAAAACAAACCGCAAAATACATCAAGAATATCAGTCCATATATCCAAATCGCTGCGCTTGGTACCGTGAGACGGTTAGCTTCGATAATTTGCTGCCCGACTTTCACCACTTCCACAACTCCTATCAAGACAATCAATGACGTTGTTTTTATCATCCGTGTCATCAAATTAACCGCTTGTGGCAATAATCGCCGTAAAATCTGCGGAATAATCACATAAATGAATAACTGCGTTTTTGTTAGCCCTAAAGCTAGCCCACTTTCGAATTGATGTTTGGGTAGCGATGTTAGTGCTCCGCGAACAAGGTCACCCATCTCAGCAATTCCCCACATTGAAAAGACAATAAGCGCCGCAACTTCTCCCGATAAATTAAGATTAAATGTTCGTGCCAAACCAAAATAAACTAAAAACAATAGTACCAATTGTGGCATTATTCTGATAAATTCCAAATAAATCTGAGCCAAGACGCGTACGATACGAAAACGTGAGGTCATTACAAAACCGAATAAAAAGCCGAAAACAATCGAAATCACAATTGACAATAAAGAGATATTAATCGTCACCAACAGCCCTTGAAATAACCGCCATAAATTATTTCCCTGAAAGAGCACTTGTAGCCCCGAATCCTGCATGACGTAACCTCCTTTCAATCAATCTTGCTACCAACGAAATTGGCAAAAGAACGATCAAGTATGCCAAAACCAACATCAATAGCGCCTCATCAGTCTCGTAATACAAGCCAATCAAATCTTTTGCAACATACATCAAATCTGCTAAAGCAACAATTGAAAAAAACTGACGTTTCTTTAATCAAAAAAATAACATTAGCAACAAGCGATGGCAAAGAAACAGCTAAAGCTTGCGGAAAAATGACATAAAAGAAATTTTGAACTGGCTTTAAGCCGATACTCAAACCAACTTCGTACTGCGTTTTCGAAATAGCTTCCAAACCTGACCGAAATGATTCTGCCATATAAGAACCACCAAGAAAAATCAAGCCGACAACCGCGCACATCTCTGATGATAAAACAATACCAATCTTTGGCAACCCAAAATAAAGAAAATAAAGCTGTATCAAAAGCGGCGTGTTACGTGATAACTCAATGTAAACCTGACAAATTTGACTCAAAACAGGAATCTTATAATATTTAATCAAACTAATCAAAAGTCCTAAAACAAAAGCACCTAAAATCCCAAAAAATGCTAGACGAATCGTCAGCACCAACGCCTCTTGATACAAGGGAATATTCGCACGAATAAACTCCCAATTGAACATAATATCCCTCCAAACGTTATAAAGGTATTATAAAAAATTATACCCCGCTCGTGTATTCTAAATTATTTATAGGTAGCCATAAATAATTTTTATAGCGAGAATACAGCACTAATTATTTTTTCCAATAGCTAACAAATTTTCTCTTCTCCCAAAAACAAAGCTGGACAAAATGTCCAGCTTTGTTTAAGTAATTATAGTTCCAATATATAATGATTTTGACTTCAACAATTTGAAAAAATAGAATGAGATTATATAATGTCTATCTCATAAAGCCCACGAACGCTATTACACACATAAATATGGTCAGCATTCTCCAAATCTGTCTTTGTTAAATAGCGTTCAGTTACTTCTCCTTGTTGAATTAAATACTTCCTATATATGCCATCTAATATCCCAACTTCAACTGGCGGAGTATAATAAGTCCCATCGATTTCTAAAATAATATTCCCTATTGAAGTTTCTTGCAAATAGCCATCACTAGAAATGAAAACTTGTTCCTTATCAGAATTAGGAATATGAGGGCGATAACTTGTTTTAAAATAGGTAAAGGGTGAATCACACGCTTCTTCTCTTTGAACCAATTTAGCCTGTAAAAATGTTGAGGGCAAATCTTCTAACATCGACACTTCAAACGATAGTTGACCAGATTTATGAAGTAATACCCTTAGACGATAATCAGACAAATCTAGTGTCTTAAGCAATTCTGAAATTTTATCTAAAAATTCTGTTTCAGAAAAAGGCCATCCAAAAAATCGAGCCGAACTTTTTAAACGCTTTGTATGCTCTTTAAGGAAAATTACCTTTTTTTGTGTAATCTTAGCCGTTGTTAAAATATCGAATGTGGGCTGTGATTTATACAAAAAAGCACTCTTTTCACGTGTTTCCCTGTACTCACTTTCCCATTCACTATCCCAAGTAATCCCCCCACCAACACCGTAGATTGCTTGATCATCCTTCACCTGAATTGTTCTAATAGCAACATTAAAAATTGCTCTGTCATCGTGAGGCAAACATATTCCAATAGAACCACAATAGACACCTCGTGGAGAAGGTTCTAGCTGATTGATTATTGACATTGTCGAAATTTTAGGTGCTCCTGTTATGGAACCACACGGAAAAAGGGCGTTAAAAATATCAAATAGAGATAAATCTTTCTTCAATTGACTTTCAATCGTTGAAGTCATTTGCCAAACAGTAGAATATTGTTCGATATCACAGAGTTTGCTTACTGTTACACTTCCCAATTCTGAAATACGTCCCATATCGTTTCTTAGAAGATCGACAATCATCATATTTTCAGAGCGATTCTTACTATCATTAGCTAACCAATATTTATTTCTAAAATCTTGCGCATCATTAATCCCACGAGCAACAGTACCTTTCATTGGACGTGTTGTCAATTTTGAGCCATTTTTTTCAAAAAATAATTCTGGACTCATTGATAAGACGGCAAAATCATCATGTTCAATATAACAATTATATTTGGCATCTTGTTCAATCACTAGCCGATTGTAAAGCTCAAAAAGATTCGAATTAATTCTATTATGAAGCTGTACAGTATAATTAACTTGATAGGTATTTCCCTGACGAATTTGTTGTCTAATTTCTGAGATAGCTTTCTCATATTCATCTTTATCCGTCTTAGATTCCCAAACTTGTGGCATTGTGATATTCATCTCGTAATCAAGAGGAAAGGGTTCTTTTTTTACTTCACTATGAACCGTAAAGTAAACAAGGTATTCCCCAGATAACGGAAAAGTCTTTACAGAAAAATTGTTTTCAAATGCTTTTCCTGCCTCATAACTGACATAACCAACAACATAGTATCCTTGACTTTGATAATAAACTACTTTCTTAAGAATAGCCTCTACATCATCAATCAACTTTGTTGCTAATATTTTTACTGGATTTTCAAAAATTAATCGGTGTCCCAATTCTTTGAAATCAACCACAGTCTTTTTATGCATCCAAACTCCTTGTCTTTACCTGCTTTTCTTCCGCAACGACATCAGCTGTCCTAAGATAAAAATAGCAATCGCTATCCAGATGAAAATAAAACCACTAACTTCTCCATTGCCTACCTTTTCGTGAAAAACGAACACGGCTATTGCCAGTTGAATTGTGGGATTGATGTATTGGATAAACCCAATGATATTCAACGGCGCACGTTTTACCGCTTCTGCAAACAGCAACAAAGGAATCGCCGTCACAATGCCAGATACTAAAAGTAGCACATTTTCTAGCAAGCTATAATCTAATAAACTTTCTTTTGAAAAGAATAGCAAATAGATAAGCACAAAAGGGGCGACAACACTACTTTCTACCAACATGGCAACGTCACTGGATAACTTGACATTTTTCTTAACCAGTCCATACAAAGCAAAGGTAACTGCTAACAGTATCGAAACAAGAGGCACCTGCCCTGTGTTAATTGCTAAAATTCCCACACCAATGCCTGCAATGATAATCGCCGCAGTCATCCATGGACTCAATCGTTCATGTAGGAAAACTAATGCTAATAATATTGACACAAGGGGCATAATATAATAGCCAAAACTAGCTTGTGTTGCCTGCTGGTGACTAACTGCAAAGATATAAGTTAACCAATTCAATGCAATCAAAAAACTTGCCAAAACAGCCATAGCAAGTTCTTGCTTATGACTGATAAGTTGGCGAATTTCACCACGGTATCGCTCCTTATTTTTGGATAAAACCATGTAAACCAACATTGTTAAAACAGTAAAAATAATGCGATAAGAAAAGGTGTTATATGAATTAACACCTGAAAGTAATTTCCAATAAAGGGATAAAAAGCCCCACAAAATATAGGTTATTAAGCCAAGCAAAATCCCCAAATTAGTCTTTTTCAACAAAAACTCCTTTAGTATCAACGTAAAGTGCGACAACTTCACCATCCAAAGCGAGCGCTTCAAGGCGCTCAACAAGCTCTGCTTCTTTTGCTTTTGGAGCCAAGGTCATAATCGTTGGACCTGCACCAGATAGGTAAGTTGCATAGGCACCAACCTCGTGAGCTGCTTCTTTAATCGGTGCAAATTCTTTAACTAGTTTTTGACGGAAACGTTCATGGAAAAGGTCAGCTTCAATCGCTTTTCCAGCTTTTTCCAAATCACCTGTTAGAAGCGCAGCAATAGCTACATTGGCAATTGATGAGGCAGCAACAGCTTCCTTATAAGAAAACTCATTTGGCAACACATTGCGGCTATCGCTAGTCTTTAATTCATAATTAGGAATGAAAGCCACAAAAGAGGCTTCAGGAAAGGCAGCAACGGCACTATTGACCTTTTCATCAACATAAGATGAAATAACAAGATTACCAAAAATAGCTGGCGCAACATTGTCTGGATGCCCTTCGATTTTTGTTGCAATCACCAATTTTTCATCAGCTGAAAGCTGTAAATGAGCCAACTGATTAGCTAACTCAATTCCAGCCACAATAACTGATGAAGATGACCCTAATCCTCGTGCTAGCGGGATATCTGAAACCATTTTAATACGATGTGGTTGTAGGTCAGCTTTCACTTGTAAAGCTGTCGTAATCAAAAGATTTGTTTCGTCACTAGGAACGTCACCCAAATCATGTAAAACCTCCCATTTTTCAGAAGGCTCTAAAATCTCAATCGTTAAGTACTTAGAAACCGCTACGCCGACCGAATCAAAGCCTGGTCCAACATTAGCAGAGGTTGCTGGTACTGTAATTCTCATATCATTATCATACTCAAAAGGTAGTCTTGAGCTTTTCCTTTCACTTAATCAGTTATTATTATTCGCCTAATACTTTAAGTGTATTAACCACTTGGAAATCTTCTACCGCTTCCAATTTAGCTGTTACATCAGCCAACTGTGTTTTACTCATTGAGTGTGTAATGATAACCACACGCGCACGTGTACCATTGGCTTTTTGTTGAAGCACTTGTTCAAATGAAATATTTTCAGAATTGAAAATTTCAGCTAAACGAAGCAATTGACCTTTTTTATCAGGGGTATTAATCGCAAAGTAATAATGGCTCTTCACATCTGCAGGATTTGCCAATGTTGTTTCACGAACAAATTCGTTAAATGGTTTCCCAACATTACCGTCTTTAATACGACGACAAATACGGATAATATCAGCAGTTACAGACGTTGCTGTTGGTTTTTGACCAGCACCAGGTCCATAATACATTGATTCCCCGATACCGATTGACTCCACAAAGACAGCATTCATAACATCGTTAACACTAGCAAGCGGATGTGCTTTTGGCAAGAAAGTTGGTGAAACTTCTGCTGAGATACCTGATTCAACTTCACGCACATCTCCGACCAATTTGATGACATAGCCAAGTTCTTGAGCGACAGCAACATCATCTGGTGTGATTGTTGTGATTCCCTTATGTGCAACATCATCAAAATCAATCGTCATTCCAAAACCAAATTGGCTTAAAATAACAGCTTTATAGGCAGCATCGATACCTTCGACGTCATTTGTTGGGTCACTTTCAGCATAACCAAGCTCTTGAGCTGTTTTAAGCGCATCTTCGTAAGTCCAACCTTCATCAACCATTTTAGTCATCATAAAGTTAGATGTACCATTAAGAACACCCAAAATACGTGTAACTTTATCAGAAGTAAGCGAATTAGCAAGTGTACGAAGAATTGGGATACCACCAGCAACAGCTGCTTCATAATAGAAAGCAACGCCCTTATCTTTGGCAAGTTCAATTAATTCTTTACCATGAGTGGCAATCAAGTCTTTATTGGCAGAAACAACATTTTTTCCTGCTTCAAGTGCTTTTGTAATGAATGTACGAGCAGGCTCAATGCGTCCCATTAATTCAATAACAATGTCAATGCTATCATCACTCAAAATATCATCAACATTTGTAACGAAATTATAATCATTTCCAGCAGCTAACAAACGATTTTTTTCGTCATCATCTTTGACAAGAACCTTAGTGATTTCAATCGTGTCATGGGCTGCTTCAGTAATTTTTGATTGATTTTCTTTCAAAAGGAAAGGAACACCACTGGCAACAGTACCAAAACCGAGTAAAGCAATTTTTATTGACATCTTTTTCTCCTTAATAAGCAAATTTCGAACAGCATAGCCAAATTTTCAGGCTACCCACTCTCAAATAAAAACATTTCCTACATTATACCATAAAATTATTCAGAATTTACAGAAAAATAACGTCCTTTGAAAATCTTTCCACAATTTACAGTAAACAGTTCCCTTTGTCTTAAAAAATAGTACAATAGGAGTAGATTTTTGCGAGGAGATCGTTAAATATTATGGAAAAACGTCGTCAACATCAAAAACATAGCAACAAGCCATTAGCTATTATAAATATTATTCTATTAATAGCCTGTATTGTCGCAAGTGTTTTTCTTTTTATAGCTTTAAAGGAGAACAACTTCATTTTTTCAACAACTAAAACCGAACAAGTGTCATCATCAAGTGCTAGCCATACAAATACTACCACGACTTCTTCTGCATCAACGGTGACAAGCGACAGCTCTTCTGCTAATACCAATGAAAACGAGGTTAACTGGGTAAAACAGGATTCAAATGTCTCTGTTCCCATTCTTATGTATCACGCCATCCACGTTATGGCTGCGGAAGAAGCTTCAAATGCTAACCTCATCGTCGATCCGACAACATTTGAAAGCCATATTCAACGTCTTTCTGAAGAAGGTTACTACTTTTTAACACCCGAAGAAGCCTACAAAGTTTTAACTGAAAATGTGCTTCCAAACGGCAATAGTAAAATTGTTTGGTTAACGTTTGATGATAGCCTTTGGGATTTTTATGACAATGCTTACCCTATCTTGCAAAAATACGGTGCAAAAGCAACAAACAATGTCATTACAAGCACTGTTGGAAATAGCGGAAATTTATCACTTGATGAAATGTTAGAAATGAAAGCAAACGGCATGTCTTTCCAAGACCACACCGTGACACATCCTGACTTGTCAGCTAGTGATGACGCAACTCAGACTTCTGAAATGGAAGATTCTAAAAACTATCTCGATACCAATCTTAATCAAGATACTATCGCTATCGCCTATCCAGCTGGGCGTTATTCTGACACAACACTTCAAATTGCAGCAAACCTTAATTATAAACTCGGCCTAACGACCAACGAAGGTATTGCCAGTGCTAGCGACGGCTTATTATCATTAGACCGTGTCCGTATCTTGCCGACAACAACTGCTGATAGCCTTATCGCAAGTATTAGCTAACATATCATAAAAGCCCCCTTTCAAAAAAAGAGGGCTTTCTTGCTATAATCGTATTGTTATCAGCTTATTGCTATTTATTTTTCTTATGATTTCTAACGAAACTATAGATTAAGAAAGCTAAATTTCCTAAAAAAAGCGCCGACCATAAATACACAAATACCATATTTGAATGGGCAATATTGTAAATAATTGCCACAAAGAAAATAATCAAATAGATGACTGACATGTAATAAAAAGAATTATTTTGCATACGTCACAGCTCCTTCAACCTGTCATATCTTATCATAATTTTAGAAGGCTGTCTATTATTGGGCAGAGCTCTAAAAATTTTCGTATTATATTATAGAAAAAACTTACCAAAACTAGATAAAACGAAGCTTAATTGGATCGAAATTTTATATTTATCTTATTAACTAAGCAATCATAAATGCGGTTTCATTTTGTAAAAATATTTTTATGTGGGCCTTATTTTATCTATACTTTAGGTTAGAGTGGTATAATGGAACTAATATATAGCTATAAACAAGGAGCTCCCAACTCTCGTTTTCTTTGTTTTCCTGTTAGGAAGGGGTCGCAGCATGATAGACGGAAAAACAAAACAAACTAAAGAAACCAAGGATAGGCTTTTTCAAGCTCTTATCTCCCTAATGGAAAATAAAAGCTACGAAGAAATCAAAATTAAGGATATTCTTGATTTGTCAGGCGTTTCAAGACGAACATTTTACCGACATTTTGCCAATAAAAATGAATTACTAAATCACTATTTTGAACAAATTATCAATCGTTACCTTACTGAAAGAAAGTATTTTACTGAAACGGATAATTTTGAGGATATGTTGGCTGAATCAATGAACTTTTGGTATCAAGAACGTGAAACATTGCACATCTTGATAAAACACCAACACTACGATTTTTTCTTTCACCAATTCAACGAGCATGCCAAGGAAGTTTACATGAGTATCACACTTCCATGGTTCGCTTACAGCGGGAAAATTGATACCCAAAATTATGCAATGAGCTTTATCGTTGGCGGTTACTACAACACCTTGCGCAATTGGCTCATGCAGGAAAATCCAGAAGAACCAAAGAAAATTGCTCACGACATCCAACGAATGATTATCAAACTGACCGATTTCTTTGATTTAGACGAAACAAATAACATTGATAACCTTTAACAAATAAAATCGACTCTGTATTCCATGCAAAATCAAGGTTGGCATAGAATATAGAGTCTGTTTTTCTGTTCTAAAATCATTAATTATCTGCGTTGTCGTCATACAATTTTTTTAGACCAACCAATGTCTTATAGTAGTCGTTCAGCAACTCAGTCTTACGGTCTGAATCATTTAAATAATCTTCTGCTGTTGTATAGTATTTATATAGATTAGCATATTGTTTGGCTACATCATCTGTATCAACCTCTTTTTTATTTTCAGCTTTTTCTTTAGCATCCTCAAGATAATCTGAATACGATTCATTTACATGGTCTAACCAATAATAACGTTTCTTTTCTTTCGCTTCGTGATCGTCTTCATTTTCAAGGTCAACATTCCCCGTCAAGTAATTGTAAGTTACTCCTGCACCCGCTAAATTAGAGACCGCTTTATTATCACCTAAATGATCAGGTAAGTTACTAAAACCACCTAACGTAGAATTGCTACATCCCACTACTAAAAATAGCGATACTACTGATAACACAAAAATTGCAATTTTTTTCATAATATTCTCCCAAGTTCAATAGTTTATCCAAATTACACTCAATATATTAGGTATAGTCAATGAATTAAGTATGATATTTTGAAACTTGTAATCCAAAATGTGAAAGCGAGCAACAAAATGATTACTTATGACCCATTTTATAAAACCTTAAATAAGAAAAATATGTCTGAATATGAGCTGATATTTAAACATGGAATATCTGCAAACACTCTACATCGAATGAAAAAGGGTGAAGCTATCACTACAAAAACATTAGATACATTGTGTTTCATACTTGACTGTAAAGTCGAAGAGGTTATAGAATACCGAAACGAATAACCGCCCCTTTTTTGCCCCTTTTCTTAAGATACAAAAAAACCGCTAGTCCTAAGACCAGCGGGTTTATGCGTTTTATTAGGCTACTTGAGTAGTTACCCTATTATTTAAGAGTAACTGAAGCTCCAGCTTCTTCAAGTTTAGCTTTGATTTCTTCAGCTTCTGCAGTTGCAACGCCTTCTTTAACGTTAGCAGGTGCACCATCAACAAGAGCTTTAGCTTCTTTAAGACCAAGACCTGTAACTTCACGTACAGCTTTGATAACAGCAACTTTTTTATCGCCAGCTGCAGTCAATTCAACGTCAAATGAGTCTTTAGCAGCACCAGCGTCTGCAGCACCAGCAGCAGCTACAGCTACAGGAGCAGCTGCAGTTACACCAAATTCTTCTTCGATAGCTTTTACAAGATCGTTCAATTCAAGGATTGAAGCTTCTTTAATTTCAGCAATAATGTTTTCAATGTTCAATGCCATTGTAGATTCCTCCAAAATATTAATTGTTTTATTAGATAATTGTTTGTAGCGTTAAGCTACCATACGCATTAAGCAGCGTCGTCTTCTTTGTTGTCTGCAACTGCTTTGACAGCAAGTGCAACGTTGCGAACTGGCGCTTGAAGTACAGAAAGGAGCATAGATAGAAGTCCTTCGCGGTTTGGCAATGATGCAAGGGCAGCGATTTCTTCTTTTGAAGATACAGCGCCTTCGATTGCTCCACCTTTGATTTCAAGTGCTTCAGCATCTTTAGCAAAGTCACTAAGAACTTTTGCTGGTGCAATAACATCTTCGTTAGAGAACGCTACTGCAGATGGTCCAACGAAAAGATCTTTCATTTCGTCAAGACCTGCTTTTTCAGCTGCACGAGTCAAAATTGAATTTTTGATAACTTTAAATTCAACACCGTTTTCACGAAGAGTACGGCGAAGAACTGTATCTTGTTCAACTGTAAGACCGCGTGAATCAACAACAACGATAGATGCAGCAGCTTTCATTTTTTCAGCAACAGCATCAACTTGTTCAGCTTTTTTAGCAATAATTGCTTCACTCATTAGTTTTACCTCCGTTATTATTTTTGGGCTAGGTACAAAAAAATTCGCACCTAAACCTAGACACGAAAGTACAAATACGTTATTTCATCATTACGTTTTGTGCCTCGGCAGGAATATTATGAGCACGGCTCCCCTGCTGTCTTAGGTCAGTTTCATTACAAAACCTTAATTATTATATCCAATATTCCTCCTTGTGTCAACACTTTTTATGAAATATTTTATTTTTTCATTTCTTTTCATGTTTTTAAATATCCTTTAAAGATGGGAAAAATCCAAAAAACAGATTATAGTATCGGTTTAGTTTTGTATAAAACGTTTTCTTTTAAAAAAATCAGATTTTTTGCATATAAATATTTGACTTTTACTGACCAATGGTATATTATAGTATCAGAAGGTGATTGATAGGAACAATTAAGAAATCTCTTTAAATACGACCTCTCTACTACGATTTGTAAAGACTAAAGAGATTTAACCTTCCAGGTACTAAATCGTACAATAGTATCATTTTAGAAAATATGATTGAAAAGAGGTAATATTTATGGCAAATAATAATTTTTACGGAAGAGATCCTTTTGGAAATATGGATGACATTTTTAATGAACTTATGGGTAACATGGGCGGGTACAATTCAGAAAACAGACGCTATTTGATTAATGGGCGCGAAGTTACTCCTGAAGAATTTGCACAATATCGCCAAACAGGTAAGCTCCCCGGAAACGCGGAATACCAAGAAGGGACGCCTGCTTCTGCTCCTAAAGAAGATGGTATCTTGGCAAAATTAGGAACAAACTTGACCGAACGCGCACGCGCTAACGAACTCGACCCTGTTATTGGACGTAACAAAGAAATCCAAGAAACTGCTGAAATCTTGTCACGTCGTACCAAAAACAACCCTGTCCTTGTGGGGGACGCAGGTGTTGGTAAAACAGCCGTTGTCGAAGGCTTAGCGCAAGCTATTGTCAATGGTGATGTGCCAGCAGCTATCAAAAATAAAGAAATTATTTCTATTGATATTTCTGGTCTTGAAGCTGGCACACAATATCGTGGTGCTTTTGAAGAAAATATCCAAAACCTTGTCAAAGAAGTTAAAGACGCTGGTAATATCATTCTCTTCTTTGATGAAATCCACCAAATTTTAGGCGCAGGGTCAACTGGTGGCGACTCTGGTTCGAAAGGCTTAGCTGACATTCTCAAACCTGCACTTTCTCGTGGCGAATTGACCGTTATCGGTGCAACAACTCAAGACGAATATCGTAATACTATTTTGAAGAATGCTGCGCTCGCTCGCCGTTTCAACGAAGTCAAAGTAAATGCTCCTTCTGCTCAAGATAGCTTTAATATTTTAATGGGAATTCGTGATTTATATGAAAAACACCACAACGTTATTCTCCCTGATAATGTGTTAAAAGCCGCTGTTGATTTTTCAATTCAATATATCCCACAACGTAGTTTGCCAGATAAAGCTATTGACTTGATTGATATGACTGCTGCTCATTTGGCTGCTCAACACCCTGCAACTGATGTCAAATCTCTTGAAAAGGAAATTGCAGACCAAAAAGAAAAACAAGAAAATGCTGTGGCTAAAGAAGATTACGAAGCAGCCCTCAATGCCAAAGTTCGTATCGAAGAATTGCAAAAACAAATTGACAACCATACGGAAGGGCAAAAAGTTACAGCTACCGTTAATGATGTGGCAGAATCTGTCGAACGATTAACTGGTGTTCCCGTGTCAAATATGGGAGCAAGTGATATTGAACGCTTGAAAGAATTAGCTAGCCGTTTGAAAGGTAAAGTCATCGGACAAGATGAGGCTGTTGAAGCCGTCTCACGTGCCATTCGTCGTAACCGTGCTGGTTTTGACGAAGGTAATCGACCAATTGGTAGTTTCCTCTTTGTCGGTCCTACTGGCGTTGGTAAGACAGAGCTTGCTAAACAATTAGCCCTTGATATGTTCGGCTCAAAAGATGCTATTATCCGCCTTGACATGTCTGAATACTCTGATCGCACAGCCGTTTCTAAATTAATCGGTACAACTGCTGGCTATGTTGGCTACGACGACAATAGCAACACGCTTACTGAACGTGTTCGTCGTAACCCATACTCAATTGTTCTTCTTGATGAAATTGAAAAAGCTGACCCTCAAGTCATCACACTTCTTCTCCAAGTTTTGGATGATGGTCGTTTGACAGACGGTCAAGGTAATACGATTAACTTTAAGAATACCGTCATCATTGCTACCTCTAATGCTGGATTCGGCAACGAAGCTTTGACTGGTCAAGATGATAAAGATAAGAAAATTATGGATCGTATCGCTCCATACTTCCGCCCAGAATTTCTTAACCGTTTCAACGGTATTATCGAATTCTCTCACTTGACTAAAGAAGATTTGAACGACATTGTTGACTTAATGCTTGACGAAGTTAGCAAGACCATTGCCAAGAAAGGCATTGATTTGGTGGTTAGTGATGCTGCTAAACAACACCTTATCGAAGAAGGTTATGATGAAGCCATGGGTGTTCGACCACTCCGCCGTGTCATTGAACAAGAAATCCGCGATAAAATCACTGATTTCTACCTCGATCACACAGATGTTAAACACCTTAAAGCTGACATGGTTGACGGAGAACTAGTCATCAGCGAAAAATAATTCCTATTTTTAAACACTCCTATTAAGCTCAACTCACAGAAGTTGGGCTTTTTCTATGGTATTTTGATAAAATAGAATAGCTAAAAAGTTTACAAAGGATAATGATATGCAACTTACACTTTATAATCTTTATCAAAAAATGCTAACACATATGGGAGCAACGAATTGGTGGCCTGCTGATTCCAAGCAACAAATCATCATTGAGGCTATTCTCATTCAAAACACGACTGAATTAAATGCTACTAGGGCTTCACAACTTATCAAATCAGTTAGCAACTACGATTTGCAAGTGCTGGTGGATATGCCTAAAGAAAACTTAGAAGAGCTTGTCCGCCCTGCTGGTTTTATGAAAAATAAAAGCAAGGCTATTCAAGAAGTGGCTAGTTGGTATTTGGCGCATGAGGAAAATCCTACAAAAATTGTTCAACAGTATGGTAGCTCATTGCGAAAAGTCTTATTGTCTTTGCACGGTGTTGGACCAGAAACTGCTGATGTTCTCATGGCTTATATCTTTGACCAGCCGCAATTTATCGCTGATAAATACGCTCGTACATTATTTACACAATTAGGAATTAATGATTTAACTGACTATAAAAGCTTAGCAATATTGCTCGCAGAACTTCCGCAACCATTTACCTTTGCGGATGCACAAGAATTCCACGGATTAATTGATGAATTTGGCAAACAATATTTTCATCCTGTCGAGGACTTTCAGAAAAGTTTTCTAGCAGGTGACCAGTTGATTTTGAAATAAGTGTCATTTTTTCTGAAAATGAGCTAGTTAGCCGTTTGAGAAAGTGCTACAATAAAACTATTGAGCTTATTGTAGAAAGAAGGAAATGATGTGAACGAATTAGAATATATGCCTCAAAACAGTCGCTTTGAGGCCATTTTACTTGGCTTTTTGGGAGGCGCTTTAGATGTCTATTGTCAAATACAATTCGACACCTTGGTCGCAACTCAGACTGGTAATATTCTTTTTCTAATCGCCGATATTAGTCATAGTCCATTGCAGCAAACGCTGATTCGCTTGTTTTCTGTTCTTTTCTTCTCGATTGGTTTCATGTTTGGTTTGCATGTGCGTGCCAATGCCAAAACAGCCTTTTGGAGAGTTTATGCTCTGCTACCGTTGTTGATTGTCACAATGATTTTGCCACTATTGCCAGATATTCGTTTACTTTGGGTTGTCTTGTTGGCACTAGCAACTGGGCTATTGACTTTGACATTTTCAGGTAGTCAGATTGAATCACACGCTTATTCTATTCTGATGACGTCTGGGAATTACCGTAAAATGATAACAGCTTGGCATCAGTATTTTAATGCCGATGAAAAAATGTGTGCTATGAAGCGCCAAGCTATCAATTACTCCCTTGTTGTTATTAGTTTTGTCATCGGCGCTATCACGACAGCTATTTTATATCATTTTACACATGAAAAAACTATCTGGATAGTAACGCTAAATCTCGCTTGCATTATCTACCATTATTCAAGTGTCGTTGTCCGCTATCGCTTGCAAGCTTGTAATATTTGATATTAAAAAAGGTCAGGAAATTATCTTGACCTTTTGTTATTATTCTCGAAAGGCTTGGGCTAGGCATGCGATATCTTCTGGGCTTGTGCGACAGCAACCGCCGACTATTTTTGCGCCTAATTGGTGCCAAGCTCTGCTATTTTCAAGAAGAGTGTGTGAATTATCTGGTATGGATTTCCAAGTTTGTGTTGCACCGTCGTAAATCTCGCCAGAATTTGGATATGTCACCAAAGGCTTCTTGGGCGAAACCGTTCGAATCCGTTTTAGCAAGCCAGAAATAACGGCAGGGCTACTGCAATTGATGCCAAAAGCCAAAATTTGCGGACTTTGTTCACACAGAGCCGCTACTTCTTCAATCGGCGTTCCGTCGGAAATATGTTTATCATCCTGTGCCGTAAAAGAAATATAGGCTTCTGTTTGCGGAAATTCTGTCGCCAATAAATCAAGCAAGGCTTTAGCTTCAGCAACATTAGGAATCGTTTCAATTCCTAAAAAATCACTTCCAGCAGACAGTAAAGCCTGAATACGTGGGCGGTGAAATGCCTGATATTCTTCTTGCGTCAGCTGATAATTGCCATTATATTCAGAGCCGTCAGCTAAGTAAGCTGCATAAGGTCCGACATCCCCAGAAATCAAAGGATAAGGGCGTTTTTTCTTTGCCTCATCAGATAAACCATTCCAAAAAATATCTCGTGCTTGTCTAGCTAAAGTCACTGTCAAAGAAATAATATCCAACGCTTCTTTTTCAGATAAACCAAAATCCTTTAACCCTTGAACAGTCGCTTGATAACTAGAAGTTGTTAAAATATCAGCACCAGAACGTAAATACACATCATGCAAATCTTGGATAACGCTTGGATTTTCCAATAAATATTTAGCAGACCAAAGTTTGCCCGAAACGTCATAACCACGCTTCTCAAGCTCAGTTCCCAAAGCGCCGTCTAAAATCACATAATCTTGACTGGCTAGCAATTCTTTAAATGTTCCCATAGTAAATCCCTTCTACCACTTCTTATAACGCAAATAATGGTAAACATAACACAAAATGACAAATGGAATCCCAAAATACAAGCCTGCACGCTGCGAAGCATCCCAAGCAATTCCGATAATCGAAATCACCAAAAGAATAATGGTAATATAAGGCAAAACTGGTGTAAAAGGCGTTTGATAAGACAATTCATCAAGAGAATGTTCTTTCAAAAATGCCTTACGAAAATTGATTTGTGCCATTGGAATGGATAACCAAACAACCACAACCGCAAAACCTGCAATCGATACCAAGGCAAGATAAACCGTATCTGCCGCATAAATACTTGAAAATAGTGACAAGACCGCACCTGCCATTGACAAAAGAAGGGCACGCATTGGGACACCGTGTTCATTGATTTTGACGACCTTTTTTGACAACATTCCTTCGTTTGCCAAAGACCAAAGCATACGGCTAGAAGCATAAAGTCCTGAATTTCCCGCCGATAAAATCGCTGTTAGAATGACAAAATTCATAATATCTGCCGCAAAAGGAATCCCCATTTTATCAAATACATCAACAAATGGCGCTGTCGAAACCCCAGCTTCCTTCATTGGTAATAGCGAAGCGAGAACCACGATTGTCAAAACAAAGAAAATCACTAGACGACCAATCGTTGTTTTGATTGCCTTAGACACAGCTTCTTTTGGATTGTCCGTTTCACCAGCTGCAATACCGATTAGCTCTGTCCCAGAAAAGGCATAATTAACCGCCAACATGACAGAAATAACAGCTGTAATTCCCTTCGGAAAAGCACCGTTTGCCGTTAAATTTGTAAAAAGAATTGCTTTGTGTTCTCCGTCAAATGAGACTAAACCAAGCATCGCTCCCAGCCCCAAAATAATGAAAATAATAATCGCAATCACCTTAATTGAGGCGAAGAAAGATTCTGCTTCAGCAAAACTGCGTACACTTAGGGCGTTAATCGCAAAAATAATCACCGCAAACAAAGTCGCAAAAAGCCACGTTGGTACGTTTGGAAACCAACGTCCCATTAGCATAGCCGCACCGAGGAATTCTGTCCCTAGCGCAACCGTCCAACAAATCCAGTATAGCCAAGCAACTGTAAAACCTGTCCCAGGGCTAATAAATTTTGTGGCATAAGTGTGAAACGAACCTGTAACTGGCATGGCAACAGCTAATTCACCCAAAGATAACATAACGAGATAAACAACCACTGCTCCCACTAGATAAGATAAAACAGCTCCCAACGGTCCAGCTTGAGCGATAGTATAGCCCGAACTTAAAAACAAACCTGTACCTATCACACCGCCAAGTGACAACATAAATAAATGACGACTGGTCATTTTTCGCTGAAACTGACCTTCGTTTTCAAAATTATGATTTTCCATATAACCCTCTCAATTTTTAATATGTTTATGATAGCACAAGATTTTGAGAAAAGATAATA
The DNA here is from genome assembly GCF_002000985.1 of Streptococcus gallolyticus subsp. gallolyticus DSM 16831. Classification (NCBI taxonomy): domain Bacteria; kingdom Bacillati; phylum Bacillota; class Bacilli; order Lactobacillales; family Streptococcaceae; genus Streptococcus; species Streptococcus gallolyticus. The sequence continues at coordinate 1,362,884 of NZ_CP018822.1, forward strand.
GTCATTATCTATCAATTTATTAGTTAAAAACTATAACAAAAAACTGAAACAAAAGTGTTCAGCTTCTTTGCTGTGTCATTATAATTCCAAGACGCAATACAATCTGGATTGTTGAAGGTCTCTGTCAAAAAATATAAAAACAATGATTTTCAACTTTAGACAACTTAAAATTTCCCATACGCATACAAATTTGCACCCACATAGCACAAACAAAAAAGACTGGAGACCCAGCCTTTTATCACAATTCATCTAAAATACTATCCCAAGATTCGTCTAAACCTGTGCGGTCAACGGATGAAAAGATAATAAATTTATCTGATTTATCAAAGTTTAATTTCTTTTTGATTGCTGATTCATGCTTGTTCCATTTACCACGAGGAATCTTGTCAGCTTTTGTGGCAACAACAATAACAGGAATCTCATAATATTTTAGGAAGTCGTACATTTGAACGTCATCAGCGCTTGGGTCATGACGAAAATCAACCAAGCTGACAACGGCACGCAAATTATCACGACTTACCAAGTATTCTTCAATCATCTTGCCCCATTTGGCGCGTTCTGATTTAGAAACTTTGGCATAGCCATAACCAGGCACATCAACAAAACGCAATTTATCATCAATATTATAGAAATTAAGCAATTGTGTTTTTCCTGGCTTACTAGATGTACGAGCTAGATTTTTACGCCCTAAAAGGGTATTGATAAAGCTCGACTTTCCAACATTTGAACGCCCAGCAAGCGCAATTTCTGGTAAATCATCTTGCGGATAATGGGATTTATTGGCTGCGCTCAACAGAAGCGAAGCATTGTGGGTATTTAAATACTCAGTCATCGTCAGCTCCTTACGCAATTTCCAAAATTGGTTTGTCTTTGCCTTCAACAGCCGCTTTAGTGATACGAACCTTAGTCACTTCTTCTTGGCTAGGAATTTCAAACATGATATCCATCATAGTTTCTTCAATAATTGAGCGTAAACCACGAGCTCCTATCTTGCGTTCAATGGCTTTGTTAGCAATAGCTTGCAAAGCATCTTTATCAAATTCTAGTTCAACACCGTCGTATGATAATAGCGTTTGATATTGTTTAACCAAGGCATTACGTGGTTCTGTCAAGATACGAACCAAATCATCAGCCGTCAACTGTTCAAGTGCCGCTACAACTGGCAAACGTCCGATAAATTCTGGAATCAAGCCAAATTTTTGAATATCCTCTGAAATGATTTCTTGCATATAAGAAGCATTTTCATCAATTTTACGGTTATTTTGACAAAAACCGATAACCTTTTCACCTAAACGTTGTTTGACAATATCTTCGATACCATCAAAAGCACCGCCGACAATGAATAGGATATTTTTAGTGTCAATTTGAATCATTTCTTGGTTAGGGTGCTTACGTCCACCTTGAGGTGGTACGCTAGCAACTGTTCCTTCAATGATTTTAAGAAGTGCTTGTTGAACACCTTCACCTGAAACATCACGTGTAATTGAGACATTTTCACCTTTTTTAGCGATTTTATCAATTTCATCCACGTAAATAATACCGCGTTCGGCGCGTTCGATATTAAAATCAGCTGCTTGAATTAATTTCAAGAGGATATTTTCAACATCTTCACCAACGTATCCTGCTTCTGTCAATGATGTCGCATCAGCAATCGCAAACGGTACATTCAATGTTTTAGCCAAAGTTTGAGCTAGGAATGTTTTTCCTGAGCCTGTAGGACCAATCATCAAAATGTTTGATTTTTGCAAATCAACATCTTCTTCGTTGCGACTTTCCGCAAAAGAAACACGTTTGTAATGGTTATAAACAGCTACGGCAAGCGCGCGTTTGGCACGGTCTTGACCAACGACATATTCGTCAAGAGTTGCTAACAACTCTTTAGGTTTTGGAACTTCCGCTAAATCTGCAAGAACTTCCTCAGCAAGTTCTTCTTTGATAATTTCTTGTGACAAAGCCACACACTCATTACAGATAAAAACATTGTTTCCTGCAATGATTTTTTTTACTTCATCTTGGCTTTTTCCACAGAATGAGCAATAAACTTTTACATCATTTGTTCGATTTCCAACCATCTTTTATTCTCTCTAATTCTATTCTCTCTAAATTAAAATAAGGTACCATACACGGCATGAATGGTATTGACTATATTTGTAAAGGCATTTAAAAACAAAAGAACTGCCAATCCATATCGTTTTTTTCTAAGTGCTGGGAGGGCACATAAAATACAAATAACCGCTAAGAAAGCCGTGAATACCCCAAAAATACTTCTTTGCATTCCTACCTCCCTATTTTTATTTTTCTAAGACTGTAATGGTAAAGTCGTAGGCATTTTTATCATCTTTTTCGTTGAAGGTTTCAGAGACTTTTCTAAAGCTTGTCAAATCAACGTCTGGGAAATACGTATCACCTTCAAAAACACCATGAACCGTTGTTTTAATAATAGCATCACAATGCGGTAGAAAAGCTTTATAGATACTAGCTCCACCAACGATATAAAGGGTCTTATCCTGCTTTTCAAACCAATCAAAAACCTCGTCCATGTCATGAACGATTGTTACACCATCTGCCTCAAAGGACTTGTCTCTTGTTAAAATCAATGTTTCGCGTCCTGGAAGAATACGGCGATTCATTCCGTCAAAGGTGACACGCCCCATTAAAAGGGCTTGTCCCATGGTTGTTTCCTTAAAGTGTTTTAATTCTTTTGGTAAACGCCATGGCAAGCCATCATTTACTCCGATTAAACGATTTTCATCTTCTGCCCAAATGGCAACGATTTTCTTTGTCATACAGTCCTCTCATTTCGTCTATTTCATTTTATCAGATTTCCCTAAAAAATGCAGAAATGTGATACGGAAACGACCACAAAAGAGGGATTAAATAGCCAAATCAAATTTTAATTGTGGTTTAACTGGCTCATAATCAACTAATTCAAAATCTTCTGGTTTAATATCAAAGAAATCTGTTCCGTCTGGCACGTTGAGTACCAAACGTGGTTTACAATCCGTAGATTCGCGAGAAAGCAATTCTCGAGCTTGCTCAAATTGATTATCGTAGATATGCAAGTTATTGACAAAGTAGAAGAATTTTCCCACTTTCCAACCAAAATGCTTAGCAATCATCATTTGAAGGGCAACATATTGCATAGCATTGATGTGGTGTGAAACAAGCATATCATTTGAACGTTGAGTCAAAGTAGCATCAAGGTAAATCTCACCGTCAACACGACGCACATCATACATTGTCTGAAAAGCACATGGCAAAAGTCCGTCTGTATTTTCAAAAGCTTCGTAATCCCAAAGTGAGATGACATTGCGACGATTCCATGGATTTTCCTCTAATTGTTTCAATATTTTACGGATAATGTCGTGTTTTTTGACAACAGCACCATAACGTTCACCAATCGTTCCAGAGTTGTCAACTTCCCAGTCATTCCAATATTTGACATTGTATTTATCATTTAAAACTGATAAATCATTCGTTTGGTCTTGATAAATCCAAAAGATTTCGCGAATAGCACTTTTAATTGGAATAGGGCGGAGAGTTGTAATCGGAAATTCCCCCTTACTCAAATCATATTCAGCAAACGCTCCCGTAACGTATTTTGAATTAGCTTGTCCACCGCTTTGGTAAACAGGGCGAGCATTTTCTGAAAAGACACCTTCTTCCATAATTTTTTTGATATTTTCTTTAAAAATCACATCAGCTTTTGTCATGCCATTCACTCCTTTGGATTTTTTGATTTTGTTAAAAAATCATTCCTTCCTATTTTATCTGAAATAAACAAAAAAAGCTAGTATTTTTCTTGTATTCAAAATATTTTGCCCATTACTTTGACGAATGAAATAAATAATTTTTTTGTAGAGCATTTTCACAACTTTATGGTAGAATTATGAATGGACATTTAGTCACTCAATTAATAATAATCACGAACTCACTATGCCATAAGACATTTGAGCTAATTATGAGTTAGCTAGGCAGGTACTCGTAAACATTGTAGTATCAGGTGAGTTCAATCATTCAGAAAGGTTTATTCATGAAAATCGGTATTGATAAAATCGGGTTTGCGACATCACAATATATGCTAAACATGGATGATTTAGCTGAAAGTCGTCAAGTTGATCCTGAAAAATACAGCAAAGGTTTGCTGTTAAGAACGCTTAGTATTGCACCTGTCAATGATGACATTGTAACTCTTGGTGCTTCTGCTGCTGACAGCATTCTTACTGATGATGACAAAGAAGCCATTGATATGGTTATCGTTGCGACAGAATCATCTGTTGACCAAAGTAAAGCGGCAGCAACTTGTATTCACAACCTTTTGGGAATTCAACCTTTTGCACGTAGTATCGAGATGAAAGAAGCTTGTTACAGTGCGACAGCAGCGCTTGATTACGCTCGCTTACACGTTGAAAAACACCCAGAATCAAAAGTCCTCGTTATTGCTTCTGACATTGCTCGTTACGGGGCCCACACTTCAGGGGAACCAACGCAAGGTGCTGGTAGCATTGCCATGCTTATCTCACAAGACCCACAAATTTTGCTCTTAAATGATAATTCTGTTGCTCAAACACGCGACATTATGGACTTCTGGCGTCCTAATTATTCAACAACGCCTTATGTCAATGGTATTTATTCAACCAAACAATACCTTGATATGTTGAAAACAACATGGGCAGAATTTCAAAAACGCTTTAATACATCACTTTCTGATTTTTCAGCTTTCTGTTTCCACTTACCATTTCCAAAATTAGCCCTTAAAGGCTTTAATAAAATTATGGATAAAACATTGCCAGCTGATTTGCAAAAAAAACTTAAAGCTAATTTTGAAAGCTCTATCCTTTATAGTAAACAAGTCGGAAATATGTACACTGGTTCACTCTTCCTTGGACTCCTTTCACTTCTTGAAAATAGTGAAAACTTGGTAGGTGGTGACGATATCGCCTTCTTCAGCTATGGAAGTGGCGCAGTTGCTGAAATTTTCACTGGAACATTGGTTGAAGGTTTCAAAGACAAGCTTAAAAATAGCCGACTTCAAGAACTCAAACAACGTATTGCTCTTTCTGTTGAAGATTACGAAAGAATCTTCTTTGAAGAACCTGTTTTAGATGCTGACGGCAATGCTTCTTTTGCAAATTACAAAACTGGAACATTTGCCCTCAAAGAAATTCGTGGACACGAAAGAATTTATGGAAAAACAAACGAAATCGACTAAAGTTAACTGGAGTGGATTCTCCAAAAAAACAATAACTGAACGTCTTGAACATTTGGAAAATAATCATCTTTTAAGCACTGAAACACTTAATGACTTAAAAGAAAATACCTTGCTATCGCTTGAAACAGCCAATCAGCTAACAGAGAATGTTTTGGGAACTTTCTCTTTGCCGTTTTCGGTTGCTCCTGATTTTCAGGTTGATGGTGCTACTTTCAACGTTCCAATGGTAACTGAAGAACCTTCAGTGGTAGCGGCGGCTAGTTTTGCAGCTAAAATCATCAAACGTTCAGGTGGTTTTAAGACCAAAGTTCATTCTCGAAAAATGATTGGCCAAGTTGCCCTTTATGATGTGGTAGACAAAGCTATCGCAAAAGAAACTATCCTGAATCATTCTGCGCAGCTATTGACTTTAGCCAATGAAGCTCACCCTTCTATCGTAAAACGTGGTGGCGGCGCTAGAGAATTGACTATGGAAGAAAAAGATGAGTTTCTGATCGTTTACTTGACGGTTGATACACAAGAAGCTATGGGAGCCAATATGGTCAACACCATGATGGAGGCTTTAGTGCCTAGTCTGGAAGAACTTTCTGGCGGAAAAACTCTAATGGCAATTCTTTCAAACTATGCAACGCAGGCGCTGGTTACCGCCGAATGTCAAGTTGACCTTCGCTACCTCAGCCGCAACAAAGAGGAAGCTCATGAGTTGGCTCAAAAATTTGAACTGGCAAGCAAACTTGCTCAAGTTGATGTTTATCGTGCTACCACGCATAATAAAGGGATTTTTAATGGTATAGATGCCGTTGTCTTGGCAACTGGAAATGACTGGCGAGCTATCGAAGCAGGCGCTAACGCCTATGCTTGCAAAGACGGACAATACCGTGGTTTAGCAACTTGGTCATTTGATAAAGAACAACAAGTGCTTCGCGGTCAATTAACGCTCCCAATGCCAATCGCAACACGCGGTGGTTCTATCGGACTTAACCCAACCGTTAAAATCGCTCACGAACTATTAGGGCATCCAGATGCACAAACACTTGCAAAAATCATTGTTTCTGTTGGGCTAGCACAAAATTTCGCTGCCGTGAAAGCATTGACTTCTACTGGTATTCAGGCAGGACACATGAAATTGCAAGCCAAATCATTAGCACTTCTTGCTGGTGCCACTGAAAACGAAGTTGGCAAAGTGGTTCAACAACTCTTGCAAGCACCACATATGAATTTAGAAACTGCCAAAACAATTCTAAAAAATCTGAAATAGATAAAGCGTCTGGAACCTCCCAGACGCTTTTTTATAACTGTAATTGAACGAAAAAGATTAAGTTTTCTGATTTTTTTGACATTATTTCTCCAAAATGAAGGTTTTTTCTTGACAATATTTTTTAGAGATTATATAATCTAGTTATCGATACTAGATAAAGAGGTAAATAAAACTTTATGACAATGTCTTATCCAAAATGGTCTGAATTACCAGATATAGATTTATATTTAGATCAGGTACTGCTGTATGTCAACCAAATCGGCGAAGCCAATCATCAAAACGAAAAAGGATTAACGGCTTCTATGATTAACAATTATGTTAAACATGGGCATCTCGAAAAGCCGATTAAGAAAAAATACAGTCGTAAGCAGGTGGCACGATTAATTGTCATTACAAGTTTAAAAAACGTCTTTTCCATTCAAGAAATTAGCCAAACATTGGCAATTTTGACAGCGGACAACCAATCACAAAAACGTTATGATGATTTTGTTGCTTGCATGAATGGTGAAAAGATAGACGACTTACCTCCTGTTGTCGTTTCAGCTTGTCAAACATTGCAGCTGTATTACCAAACTCACCAATTAGTTCAAGAATTAGAAGGAGAAAAAGATGAATGCTAGCATGACTATGAAATTAAGTAAACGTCTTTCATTCGGCGAAGAAGTCGCAAATAGTGTCACTCACGCTGTTGGAGCTGTGGCAATGCTTGTCCTGCTTCCTATCACTGCCATTTATAGTTATCAACATTATGGTATAGAAGCAGCTGTCGGCATGTCTATCTTTGATATTAGCCTTTTCTTGATGTTTCTATCATCGACAATTTATCATTCTATGCAATATGATTCACCGCAGAAATTCATTTTGCGGATTATCGACCACAGTATGATTTACATTGCTATTGCAGGGTCTTACACTCCTGTCGCTCTCTCTTTAGTAGGTGGCTGGCTCGGATACGTTATTATTATCTTGCAATGGGGCGCAACTATTTTTGGTATTTTATATAAAATTTTTGCCAAGAAGATTAATGAAAAATTCTCACTCTTTCTCTACTTGCTTATGGGCTGGTTAGTGATTTTCATTATTCCAAGCATTGTTAGTAAAACTGGCGTTGCTTTCTGGCTACTAATGCTTGCTGGTGGTCTTTCATATACTATCGGAGCAATCTTCTACGCTAGAAAACGTCCTTACGACCACATGATTTGGCACCTCTTCATTTTACTAGCTTCAGTGCTACATTACATTGCCATTGTTTATTACATGTTGTGATAAATTTAGTAATATATAAAAAACGTTGATTCAAAAGAATCAGCGTTTTTGGTTTGCTTCGTTTAATTTTCCGTATAGGAGATAATCTACCTGTCTAAGTTCGGCAATTGTTTTGCAATTCAGAGCACACATGATGAGACGCAAGTCGTCTTTCCAGCCATTAATGATTGTGATGACTTCTTCAACGGAATATTTTTCGACTAGTTTTAGGATTGCTCGCGATAATCCTACCGCTTTTGCTCCTAAAACCAAGCATTTTACAATATCCAAAGGATGACGAACGCCGCCAGATGCCAAGATTTCAATCTTATCAATCATCGGCTGAGCATTCAACAGCGTTTGAACCGTGCTTTGTCCCCACTCATCGAGATAAGAACGATTATGCCCACGTTGATTTTCAATATAGGCAAAACTTGTGCCACCACGTCCTGAAATATCGACAGTTTTAATGCCTAACTTGTGAGCCATTTCAATTGTTTTCAAATCCATGCCAAAGCCGACTTCTTTAAGAATGACAGGAACTGGCATCTTTGTGGCATAATCGGCGAGATTTTCTTTCCATTGGCGGAACTCACGTTCACCTTCTGGCATTAAAAGCTCTTGCATTAGGTTGACATGAACTTGGAGAAAAATAGGTTGCATTTCGTGAATGGTTTGTAGCCCTAATTCATAAGGTTTATCAATTCCGATATTGGTCGCTAGCAGCAACTCTGGAAATTCTTCTTTGCTAGGATAAGAATCATCATGTGGATTTTTCAGCGCAGCACTATAAGAGCCTGTAACCATGACAAGCCCCGTTGCTTGTGCAATTTGAGCCAATTTTTGATTAACAGCTCTGCCTTTTTCTGAACCGCCCGTCATGGCATTGATATAAAAAGGAAACTCAAAATCACGCCCCGCAAAATGGGTATGCAAATCAATCTCACTTAAATCATAATCAGGAAAAGAATGATGAATCAACTCCATATCGTCAAAAGAATTATAAGGAGATTGATATTTTAAAGCATACTTAATGTGTTCATCTTTGCGATTAATCATTCTTGGTTACCTCAATCCAAATTGGTCTGACTAAACTTAATTTATCTTTCATCACTTAATCTTTCTTGATATAGTATTTCAATACCAGCTTTCTGCCAACGTTGGGCGAGTTCGTGGCTGTCGCTTTCTGAGAATGATATTGCAATACCACAGTCGCCGCCGCCTGAGCCAGATGATTTTGCAATGACATCTAAACCTTTTTCAGCAGATTTCAACGCCTTTAATTTGTCATTGTAAATAGCTGAGCTTAAACCGAGCAACAAATCACTAACTTTTTGCAGGCTTGCCTTAACAGCCATCTTATCACCCGTTTGAAGGGCTTGCTTACAGATTTGAACATTTCTTTCTGTATCCTCAAGAAACGCTTTTGTAATGGCTGATTTGACTAAATTAATCATATCTTTTGAAATGGACGGTTGTTTTGTCCAGCCTACCAAGAAATCACATGCCAACGCAGGTTTGATGATTTCGATATGATAGCCCCAGTCTTTAGCAAGTACAGTTTTGATGTCTTCTGTTGCAATCCACGTTGACACTTTTTGACGGTCAAAAGAGGTGAAAGCCACCAAATCATCGTAAGCAATACAAGCTATATCGCCCATAGAACCATTGTCCCCCAGTTTTAAAAGCGTATAGGAAGCAAGCTTGAAAATGGTATCTGCTGATAAATTTAGCTCATAAAATGCGGACAAGGCTTTGAGCGTTAACACCGTCACTGAACCACTTGACCCAATGCCAAATTTCTTACCGTCACGCTCTAACTTTCCAGTAATATCGAGTTTAAACGCTGGTAAATTATGCAAAGATTTGTCAAGGTAAGTAGCCAGAGTTACAATGGTTTGCTGAATGAGCGCATAATTCTTATCTACTGTCATATCAGTAGCGTAGTCAAACATGTCTGAAAAAAGGGTAATTTTTTCGGCTTCTTTGACTGTCGCTGTCATATGAATGGGAATATTTTTCAAAATAGCAGTTTGCCCAGGGGTTAGTATGGCATATTCGCCTGCAATATAGAGCTTTCCACCTGTCTGCACACTAATCGTTTTCATCTGGTAACACCTTAGTACGTGATGCAATCACACGATAGTTTTCTTCAAAACGTTTTGTTAAGCGCTCTAAATTTTCTTCCAAACAAAGAACTTTAACATTTGGACCTGCATCCATTGTGAAATAGCATTTTTCACCTTGAGCGCGCAGCGATTTAACAAAATCCATAGCTGCATAAGTCTCATCTGTCAAATAATTGAATGGTGGATTAGCGTGTGTGTTAGTATCGTGCATGGCAAGCGCATTGCGTTCTGTCAATTCTCCAACTTTCTCAAAATCATTGGCTTTCAAATAAGCAAGCATATCCTTATAATCTTGCTCAGATTGTTTGACCCAATCCGCAAAAGTTGTTGACGTTTCAGCACAGCGTTTCATGCCTTCACGACTAGAAATTGGTTTCTTGCTATCGCTTAAAACAAGCATAATCATTGCTAATTTGAGATCAGTTTGCACTGGATAAATGTCTCCGCTGTCTTTATCCCACGCAGCAATCGGTCCAAAGAATGAACGCGATGATGACCCTGAAGCAAATTTGGCTTTTTGTGCCAACTCTGATTGATTTAAGCCAGTTTCGAAAAGTTCATTACAAGCCTTTACAAGCGCTGAAAGTCCACTTGAACTTGATGATAAACCTGCAGCGGTTGGCATGTTATTGCTAGTTTCAACTTTGACAAATTCGGAACGTCCACCACGGTATTGGTCGATAATGGCAGAAATTTTTGCGTGTTCTTTTTCATCTTGCAAGACACCATTGATGTAAAATTCATCATGACCAACCGATTGTGGTAAAAAAGAAACAGTTGTTGTGGTAAACATATTTTCCAGAGTCAAAGAAATACTGCTAGTTGCTGGAATCATCTTGACAGCGTCAGCTTTCCCCCAGTATTTGATAATAGCAATGTTGGCATATGATTTTACCGTTACAATTTTTCGATCCACGTTTGAACCGCTCCTCCTTCTTTTAATGCGTTACTTATTTTTTCTGCGTCAGCTTTGGTACTTGCAAGAGCAATAATACAGCCTCCAAGTCCGCCACCACTCATCTTGGCTCCAAGGGCACCATTTTCCAAAGAAAGCTTAACCAGTTGGTCGGCAACGTCAATGCTGACACCAATAGCTTGTAAATGAGCGTGTGCTTTGGTCATCATGTAACCAATTTTTTGAATATCTTTGTCTTGAATAGCTTTTTGAACAATTTCGGTTAAATCACCGAGGACTGCCAGATGTGGTAAATTCGCCTCTTCTGCCTGTGCAACCTTCTCAACAGCTTCACGCGTATTACCATAAATTCCCGTATCTGCAATAACCAAATAAGCATCCAAATCTAAATCAAGGGTACTAAAACCGATGTTACGGATAAAAGTAATGGCTTTATCACTCAAACAAGTCTTGGCATCAAGCCCACTTGGATTTGAATGTGCAATAATCTCTGCTTTATTCACCAAAATTTCCAGAGTATCCATATCAATGCTTTGCTCAAAATAATCAAAAACAGCACGGATAGCTGCGATAGAAACCGCTGCTGATGACCCCATGCCACGTTTTTGTGGAATTTCAGAACGAATCGCATAGGTAATGGAAACATCTGTGTGATTTAGGTACTCTAACGCCGCATAAACGGCAGTTGATAACGTGTCATAAAAATCAAAGTGAATCTTTTCTTCAGCTGGATAAATATGACATTCAACCTCAATTCCTTGAAGCGGAATCGCAATGGCAGGATAGCCATAAACAACGGAATGTTCACCCATCCAAATAATCTTACTATGCGCCTTACCGACGCCAATTTTCTTAGTCATGTTCTTCTCTTACAATTTTTAGTTTACACTCCATTTTATCATTGTTCCACAAAAAAAGCGACTTTTACTAGAAAATAAATGCCGCTATAAAAAAACAAACGAAGCTGGAAAAGTGCACTCAACTTCGCTTGTTTATGTCAGTAATAATGGTTAGAGGTGAAGAAAGCGATGAAGCTATAAAACAGACTTCCTATTAGCCAACTTATATCATTTCAATGTACAATTTATTAGCCACTTTTAACACTGTAATTATGAACTGAATTCTTAATTTCAATCAACCATGCTCGCAAACTCAATCAATCAAAAATTTTTGTTCTGGTGTTTTTGAAAGGTATTTGCGTTTTTGTGGTGTTGACCAAATAGCATCGAAATCAATATCATCAGCGAACCGTGAGTTGAAATCGACAAATAATTTTTCTTTCTTGGTATCCCAACCACGCGCTATATCATGAAAATAAGTATTGTGTTTAAAGGCTGGAATTTCATACAAATCACGCGCATAGCCCCAAATATTAGTGTACTCGGAAATTCGTTTTTTGATTGGACCTAAATTTCGGTAGTAATGTGTATCAAAGCGTGCTAAGGTGACAAAAAAGCGCACATCGCTATCTGTAACATAATCACCAAATAAAAATCTATTATTCTCCAATCGTTTTTCAAGCACATCTAAAGTTGTGAAAAAATCATCGAATGCCTCCTCGTAAGCAACTAAGGATTGTGCAAACATCATTCGATAAACGCCATTGTTAACAAATGGAAAAAGAACATTATCATTCAAATTATCAATATCAGCACGCAATTCTTCTGGGTAGAGATTAGGGGCATTTACTTTTTGGAATGGTTTAAAGTTAACTTCTAAATAATTAGTCAATCGATGATAATCATTATTAACAACTGTATAAGTTTCTAAATCTACAAGAGCTGGTACAGTTGTACGACCAGTATAGTCTGGATCGGCACGATAATAAAATTCAGATAAGAATTCGGCTCCTGTTGTTGGGTCAACTTGGTTTTCGTAAGCAGCAAAATCCCATCCATATCGGCGTTTTTCTGGATCTTCGTAATCATGTCCAACAATAGTAACAGAAATGGCATCTTCTAAACCTAGTAATTCTCGAACAATAGAAGCACGATTTGACCAATGGCATCCTTTTGCCCAATATAAATGATAACGCCCTTTTTCTGCTTTTAATTCGCCCTCACCATCTCCAAATGGTGTTGTAAAATGATTTGGTTGGCGTTGAAAAGCACCGCGTTCATCAATTTCTGTTTTCGTTTCAACGGGACGAATTTTTATTTCTACTGGCTTGATATTAGGATTTGTATAGTTTGGCATAGTATTTCTCCCTTAATTAAATATAGTGACGACTAGCACGGTCATGTGGTAAATCCCAAATACTCAAATCGGGACCTTTTGGTAAAATTTGATGAGGATTATCAACAGCGCTTAAATGATAATGTTTCTTGATATGGTCAAAATTGGTAGTTTCTTTAAAAGCCTCTTGCTGATAAAGGTCACGCGCATAACCCCAAAGATTAGGAAAATCAATTAAACGATTGCGATTACAGCGAAAACCATTATAGTAGGCAATGTCAAAACGCACGAGAGAGACGTAAAGTCGAATATCAGAGTCCGTTAATCGCTCACCGAATAAATATCGACTATGTGCTAATCTTTCTTCCAATTCATCCAACCGTTGAAATAATTTATCATAAGCTTCTTCATAAGCTTTTTGACTCGTAGCAAAGCCTGCTTTGTAAACACCGTTGTTAATGTCATGAAAAATAATCTCATTTAAAGCATCAATATCAGCACGCAATTCTTCTGGATAAAGGTCAGGAGCTTCTGTACTATGAAATGGTGTCCAATCCGTCTCCCAAATTTTCAGCAAATTATAAAAGTCATTATTAACAACTTCTTTTGTTTGCAAATCCACTACTGCTGGGACAGTAAAACGTCCCTGATAAGCAGAATCAGTTTTTAAATACAATTCACTTAAATAACGAACACCAAGGACAGGGTCAGTATTATTTTTATCCAAACTAAACTCCCAATCTGTCCGATTAACCCCCACAGGACGAATAGGATTAACAACGCCTACGCTAATAACATTTTCTAACCCCAACAGTTTAAGAGCAATTAATTGCCTGTGTGCCCAAGGGCAAGCATATGAAACAATCAATCTATAACGATTCTTCTCAACAGGTAACTGACCTTCTTCTTTTCCAAAAGGAGTTGTAAATCTGGTTTTCTGGCGTTTAAAATGTCCTGAATCATCTACTTCTTTGCTAACAAATTTAGTTGTCATAGTCTTTCCCCACTTTCGATTTCTTCTAAGAATAAAAGTGAAATATCTTCTAAATAACCATTTGCTTGTAAGCTTGTTAAACGATATATCATTGAACGCGGGTCATCTTCATAAATAAAAAGAGATTTTAACAATTTTTTCATACTAATACCGTCCTTTCTCACTATCAAAGCGATAATTTTCTGGTAAAAAGAACCCTTCATCTTCCATCCATTGTAAACTCTCAGGTGTTCCATGATCAAAGTGAGCAAAAGCTGTTTTATTGCGACGGAAACCATATTTTTCATATAAAGTGAGTGTTTGTGGATGTGTATAAAGAATCACATTAATTCCTGCTAGTTTTTCTAATAAGGTTGTGATAATGGTATGCCCAATGTGCTGTCCTTGATAATCTGCAGCAACTGCAACGTTATAAATCGCTCCTTGCGAAACAAAATCAGTCAAAGCACGTCCAACTCCAATCACTTTATTTCCATCTTTGATATAAATAGTAATGTCGCTGTTACGAAAAGACTTTTCAGTTTGTTTGACATCTGTATTGCTAGCAAGCCCTGCTGAATGCAAAACATCAGCAACTTGTTGAAAATCCACCTTATCCGAATCTGTTTCAATCGTATATTTAAAAGTCATAACAATCTCCTAATCATCATAAGTTGGTGAATAATCTTCATCAAAATACTTTTCATTAATTTGTTTAGAAGTTCCGTCCTCAACGACTTCTTTAAGAGCAGCATTAATATCCTCTGCTAGTTGCGTTTCTTCTTTTCCAACAACAAAATAACTATATGGTTCAGACATTAAAGCTGTTGACAAGTCTCCACTAATCGTTTTCCCCGTTAAATCCAAGCTATACTCTTTTTGATAGTATTCAAACATTGGTTTATCCATAACGAGAAAATCATATTTACCACTTTCAACGCCTTCAAGTTGTGATTTTAAATCCTCAGAAGAATAATTGAGTTCAATCGTATTGTCTGGATTTGCTTTATTATATTCTTCGATTGCTGTTGTTGAATTTACACCTGATGACCCAACCGTTGATAAACCAGCTAAATCTGACCATTCATCGGCTGTTTTGGCTTTATCGCTACCGTTTTTAAAAATAACGACGTAAGAATTTTTAAAAATTGGATCTGTAAAAAGATAATTTTTTTCACGTTCGGCGTTTTTGGCTAAATTATTCACTGCAATTTGATAGCGTCCTGAAGTTAGCCCAGAAAAAATAGATGAAAATTCAACCTTGACGATTTTTAATTTATACTGAGGCAATTTTTCAAAAACAGCTTTGATTAATTCAATATTTTGTCCAGTTAGTTCACCATCTTCCTCATAAGTAAAGGGTTTTGGCGAGCCACTTGTTGCCGCAACAACGGTGATTTTTTCACTAGAATCGGACTTGGCTTCACTAGTATTTTTAGTTACTTTATCAAAAATCAATAGCCCTACTAACGCTACTACAATAATAGAAATAATCCATTTTACTTTTTTCTTCATTCTCATTCCCCCTAAAGGTTTTATTAAGTACAACTATCTTACCACCACCTCATAAGTCTGCATAATCTATCTTTTTTATAGACCGCCATAGATTTCTTTTATATTCATCTATCACAAAAAACATCGGTACGTTGGCATACCGATGCTTTTTAAATCACTGGGTCTATATTGAGTTCTGGGATGATGCGGGTTAAGAATTGTTTGGTGCGTTCTTCTTTTGGTTTGCTGAAGAATTCTTTTGGGTCGCCTTCTTCGATAATGTGTCCGCCTTCCATAAAGATGACATGTGTTGCCACATCACGCGCAAAGCTCATTTCGTGAGTGACGACTACCATAGTGACCCCTTCTTGGGCTAATTCTTTCATGACATCAAGAACATCTCCAATCAATTCTGGGTCAAGGGCAGATGTCGGCTCGTCAAATAAAATGACATCAGGTTTCACAGCGATAGCACGCGCAATTCCAATCCGTTGCTGTTGCCCACCAGACAATTGACTAGGATAGTAGTCTTTTTTCTCTAAAAGCCCAACTTTTTTCAGCGCATTTTCAGCAATTGGGATAGCTTCTTCTTTTGGAATCTTGCGAGCAATGACTAATCCTTCCAAAATATTTTCAATAGCCGTTTTGTTAGCAAATAAATTATAATTTTGGAAAACAAAGGCTGTTTTTTTGCGAATTTCAAGGACATCCTTGCGACTGATTTTTGCCAAATCGTAGGTCTTGCCATCTAGTATCAACTCCCCAGCGTCAGCTTTTTCAAGATAATTAAGAGACCGCAAGAAAGTTGTTTTTCCTGAACCAGAAGGTCCCAAGATGACAACAACATCACCTTGATTGACTGTCAAACTAATCCCGTCTAAAACTTTTTTATCTCCAAATGATTTTTCGATATTTTTAACTGATAACATAGAAAACTCCTAACTTGACCTCAAACAATTTGAGCACGTTTTTCTAAAAATTTAAAACCGTATTGAATAAGCCCACAAATCACAATATAAATAATGAAAATAACAAAATAGGATTCAAAATAATGGTAACCATAAGCGGCTTCAATCTTAGCAATTGCCGTGATATCTTTCACCGTCATCACAAAAACAAGAGAAGTCCCCTTGACGAGATTAATCACCAAGTTGCAAAGATTTGGTAGCGCCTGACGAATAGCTTGCGGAAAAACTATTCTAATATAAGCTTGACTGGTCGAAAGCCCAATCGCCTGTGCAGCTTCTAACTGTCCTTTATCAACCGTTAAAATGGCAGAGCGGATAATCTCAGATAGGCTTCCAGTAGTCATAAGCCCAAAAATAATGTAAGCGTAATAAATAGGATTAATGTCAAAAATATTAAAACCTGTGGCTTTCAATAGCTGGTTAATCAAACTTGGAAAAAGACTATAAAAAAATAAAATCAGTAAAATAGCTGGTGTCGAACGAATAAAGGCGAGATAAATAACTGAAAATCCCGTAACACCTTTCACCTTATAAATGCGACCTAAAGCTAGAAAAAGAGCTGGAAAGAAACTCAAAAGAATGGAAACAACCATAATTCCCAAGGTTACTGGAATCCCAGAAAGAGTTTTGACAAATGTTTCTAAAATGTAAGAAAAATCCATAATCCCTCCTTAACCTCGTGTCGTGTCTAACTCATTTTCAATGAAATGTGTTCCAACAGCTAAAATTAACGCTAAAACCCAGTAAATAATGGCAACCGCTGTATAGGTTTCAAGCGAATAATTGCCCAGATTTCGTGAAATAACCAAATTTCCAGCACCCATTAAATCAACCAGACCAATCGTATAGGCTAAAGCAATGTCTTTTAATAGATTAATAATCGCTGTCGTGATATTGGGGAGTGCAATCCGAAACGCCTGTGGCAAAAGGATTCTGACAAATGTCTGATAATCTGTTAAACCAATACTAAGCCCTGCTTCTAATTGACCTTTAGGAAGTGCTTGATAAGAGGATTTAAAAACTTCTGAGATACTAGCTGCAAACAACAATGTCATCGCTAAAATAACAAACACTGAACGAGACCAACCATTGACATCGATGCCTAACCACCATTCTAAAAAACGAGGTAAACCATAAAAAACCAAAAAGATAAGCACAATAGGTGGCGTACATCTTAAAATAAAGACATATCCTCTTGCAAAAGAGGATAAGCTTTTTTCACCTGACAACTGTGACCAAGCCAAAAACAGTCCTAACAGGCTTCCAAATAAAATGGTCAATACTAAAACCCATAAAGTCAGAGGTAAAGCTGATAAGATTTCTGGAAGAAATGTTATCACACGAGACGGTTCATAAGAAACCATAGGCACCTCCTAGTCTGTGACGTAACTAAAGACATCTTCTCCAAAGTATTTTTCAGAAAGTTTTGCGATTGTGCCGTCTTCTTTCAACTCTTTAATAGCTTTATCATATTCTTTGGCAAAGGCTTCATTAGTAGCATTTTTATGAATCAATGGATAAGTTTCAATGCCTTTATATGGGAACCATGTTAATTGGTCAGCATATTGATGATAAGCACCATCTTCGTCTTGAACAGCTTCTTCAAATGACAACTTGATTGAGAAATAAGCATCGTAACGTCCTTCAAGAACCCAAGCATAGGCATCCGCAACAGAGAAACTTTCTGATTCTGTCAATTCAATCGGATTTTTAGCTGTTTTATTGTACTCTTGAATCACATTATATTGAGCATTTTGTGGTGAAATTGGAACGAGTTTACCACCGCTATTAGCAAATGAATCGATATCTGTGTATTTTGATTCATCTTCTTTACGAATGGCAAAGCCAATCACACTAGCACCAATGGCTTCGTCTGGAATCACAAATTTTTCAGCACGTTCAGCGGTGTACCATGCACCTTTGACACCAATATCGTATTTTCCAGATTCAAGACCAATCAGCAAATCTTCGTCACTTGTTCCTGTGTATTCGAATTTATAATTTTTCAATTTTTTATCGACAGCCTTCAAAACAGCAACTTCAAATCCGTCACTTTCACCATTTTCATCGACATAATCGTATGGCACATAGTTTTGTGTATGAGCGACTTGAAGGGTAGTCACCTTGTCTGAATCGCCAGATGAGCTTTGAGCACTTGCGGTCGTCTTACCTGTTAATTGACGTCCAATTACTGTCGCTGCAACAAGCGCTACAACAACTCCACCAGCAACAATCCATTTTTTCTTACTCATATAAATCCACTCCTTTTCCTAAAAACTTATAAAGCAACCGCTTCTTTCACCCAATCAATACGTTCTGACGAAATATCACTTGGTACGGTACAATCTGCTCCAATCACAACGCCTTGACGTCCTGCTTCATCAAGCAATTCTTTGACTTTTCCTTGAATAGCTTCTTTACTGCCAAGGTACAATAAACCTTTTTCAGTATTTTCAAAGCCACCAAGAACTGTTTTGCCACCGAACAATTGACGTCCTTCTGATAAGCTGACACCTTCCAATTCAACTGCCCAGTTAATGACATCTGCGGGATAATCTGTGTAATACGTAATGTCATTTGTTGCGCCTTCATAACCACAGATGTGAAGAATATTCGTACCACCAGCAGAAATCGCACGATTCAAAATGTGAAGCTCACCTGGTTTAATCACTTGGTTGTATTCTTCTTTGCTTGAACGTAAATCTTGCAAATTTTGAACGCTGAGGTAAATACCGTCAACTCTTGCTTCTTTAATTAAACGTTTTGTTAAGATGCCAATGTCGCCAGCAACCACGTCCAAAACTTCTTTAGTCAACTCAGCATCTTCCTTGATAAAGTTTTCAATGATTTCATCACCATTGCCGCCTTTTCCTGCCAATTGCCACTTCAAATAAGTCACAGGAGCAAAAATATTATAGAAAGAAGCAATATCTTCTGGGAAATCTTCACGTATTTCTTTGGCTAATTCAACTTGTTGTGTAATCCAAGGATGATTTTCACCGATAGAGACAATTCCTTCTAATTCTTTGATAGAAGTGACACCTTGATGAATTTGTTCATTAGGATAAGTGAAGAAGCCGTCACTCATCACCTTGACAAAATCTGGATTGACGTCTGAAACGAATTTCTTATGTCCTGCGATATTTTTATTGAAAATCTCAGGATTAAAACCGTCGCCTCTTTCATCATCCGTTGTGAAATGATACCAAAATCCGACAGGAACTTTGTCGACTTTTTCATTTTTAAATGCTTTTAAAACCCATTCTCTCTTTGTTGTCATAATCTGTTTCTCCTTTGCTTTTGGTATGACAATTATACTATCATGCATTTTTATACTTGAAAAATCTATATTTTTTATGAATAGCCATAAGATTTGCTTATAGCAAAAAACAAAGAAAAAGCCAGTCAAGATATTCTCTCGACTGACTTTTTATCTTCAAGGCAAATGTGTCAAACTTTTTAAGCAATTAAGATACTGTAAATCTTCTTTCGTGATTTCAGAGCTCTGGTAATCAGAAATCAATTGGTTAAAAGGAGATATTTTCAAAAAAATAAGAAGAGATAAGACAAAAATTATTAGTGTTACTATTGAAATGTTTCTTAACTGCTTTTCGGTTACTATCATAGACACGTCTTCCTTCAAGATTTTTAGTAATTCTATCTTACCACGTCTCTTTTCATTCGTATAATCTAAATTTTTTATTATTATCCATAAAATCTGCTTATAATCTAGAAAACTAATGACGGGTTATAAAAAAATCTTATCACGGCTTTATTTTTTTCTATCAGAAATTTACTGATTTTTTAATCTTATTTTTGCTATAATGACAACAACTATTATGAAGAAGGGATGAGGTTTTATGAATTTTCAACAATGTCGTTATGTTGAAGCAGTCGCTCGTGTAGGTTCTTTTAGTCAGGCAGCTAAGGAATTATTTATGACTCAACCCAATTTATCAAGTTCTATTAAGGATTTAGAAAATGAATTAGGGGTTCAACTGTTCACACGTTCCAATACAGGCACGCGCTTAACTGAAGATGGCTATGATTTTTTGAAATATGCCAAACGTATTATCGGTGAGCTTGATTTGCTTGAGCAACGTTACCATGACCAATTTAAAAAGAGTTTCACGGTAGCATCGCATCATTATGATTTCTTGTCAATTCCGTTGGCTAAGGTTGCCCAACAATTCAATCAAGATTATCAAGAATTTCAAACGATTGAAACGACCACTAAGAAAATCTTAGAAAGTGTTGCTCGTTTTGAAGCTGATTTGGGTATTATTTATCTGGATGACGAAAATAAGCATATTTTGGAATCTTCCTTGGAACACCAAGACTTGGAGTTTACGTCTTTGGGTGATTTTCCAACACGTGTCTTTCTTAGACGTAATCACCCATTGGCACATAAGGATGTCATTTCTGAAAGCGACTTAAAAGGTTACGACCAAATTCGCTTCCGTCAGGAACAATCAGGTTTGAATTTTGACGAGGATGCCTTGCAAATTCACGATGAACAGCACGTGCTTTATAGCAATGACCGTGGAACAGTCATGAATTTACTTTGTGCAACAGACGCCTACGCCTCTGGTCTTGGAATTGTAAATAGCTTCGTTCGTGACCAAATTGTCCTCATTCCTCTGCAAGATAGTCCTAAACATACCCTTGGATATGTGACCAATAAAAAGAAAAAAGTTTCAAAAATTGGAACAGCCTTTATCCAAGAAATCAAGAAAAGCCTCAATGAATTTCCTGAAGCAAACTGATAAAGCAATCTTCATACCGTTATTTTGCTTTCTTTTGTGCTAAAATGAGGCTAAGGAGGAAACATTATGCATTTTAAAACGTTAAATAATGGTATCCAAATCCCTGTTTTAGGCTTTGGTGTTTGGCAAATTTTCGACCAAGCACAATGCCAAGAATCAGTCGAAAACGCCCTTGAAGTGGGCTACCGTTTAATTGATACTGCCGCTATTTATAAAAATGAAGAAGCTGTCGGGCGTGCGGTGAAAGCTTCTGGTCTTTCACGTGAAGATGTCTTTCTGACTAGTAAAGTCTGGATTGACCACCTTGGTTATACCGAAACGAAGAAGGCTTTTGAGGAAACGCTACGCAAACTGGATACTGATTACCTTGACCTTTATCTCATTCATCAACCATATGGTGACACTCATGGCGCTTGGCGTGCGATGATTGAGCTTTATAAGGAAGGATATATCCGTGCTATTGGTGTTTCTAACTTCTCTACTGGACGTTTAACAGATTTTGCGCTCAATACCGAAGTTGTGCCAGCACTCAACCAGATTGAGCTTCACCCCTACAAACAACACCCTATCATTCAAGCTGCCAATGCCCAATTTGGCATAGCTACCCAAGCTTGGAGCCCTTTCAACCGTGGAGAAGATAATATTTTTAAGGACGCTACGCTCAATAGCATAGCTGAAAAACATGGCAAGGCTGTGGTACAAGTCATTCTACGTTGGCAAGTTCAAAACGATATCCTTACCATTCCAAAATCCGTTCACTTAGAACGCATGAAAGAAAATTTTGATATTTTTGATTTTGAACTCACACCAGATGACATCAAGCAAATCCAGTCACTTGACCGTTTTCCAAACAACTACGGACCAAATGAAAGCCCAGAACACGTCAAACGCTTATTGGGCTTGTAAGTCAGAAAACGAGTTTATATACAATATAGCAACATAGTAAAACAAGACGACTTCCAAACGGAAATCGTCTTTTGTTGATGTTAACGAGTTTTGAACAGGAGAAAGTAAGCTATTAGAGTGTTGCTTACTTTACTTGCAAATCAGCTTTGGAGTTTTCCCCCTACAAACTTACTAAGAATGTAATGGTATCTCCGCTATAAGAAACGCTAATGCTTCCTTTGAAGAGTTTGACCATGGTCTGTGCCATTGACAATCCGATACCATAACCTGATTTTTTGTTATTATGTGATTCATCTTCACGGTAAAAACGTTCAAAGAATTTGCTATAATCAACATTCTTGCCTTCGGCGTAGGTATTGGAAATTTCCAAACGTGCTTTTGAGAGGCGATTAGCTTTGCTTAATTTAACTGAAACCGTTCCTCCTGCATCACAATATTTGTTGGCATTATCAACCAAAAGGGTCACCAATTCAAAAAGTGATTTTTCTTCTGCTTTGACATGAATATCAGGTTGAATTTCCATGACAAATTGCTTGCCGTCTTTGATAACAGGACCTTTAAAGTCCTCGGCAGCATCTTCAGCAATTGCTGAAAAATTCAAATCGGTCAACACGACTTCAGGTTGTTCCTCTAGACGGGCCATAGCCACCAAACTATTAATCAAGCCAGTCATACGTTCAACTTGGTCGTTGGTACTTTTTGTCCATTCTGATTCACCGTTCATCATCTCAACCAATTCATTATTAGCCGAAATAATTGCCAAAGGTGTCTTTAATTCATGCCCAGCATTCGTGATAAAACGACGTTGTCGCTCATAATTTCGGATAAAAGGCTCAATAACCCTACCAGAAAAAATAGAAACCATGAGAACAAAGAAGGCAAAACTAACCCCTGACATCCATAAAGAAAGATGAACCAGTGTCATATTTTCTTCAACTTGATTTGTTGCGTCTAAGACAACAATCAATGTCGAATCATCTGATTCATCCGTTACAAGATAAGAATAGGTGTGATTATTGTAACGAAAATCACCGCTCGTATCACCTGATTTATTAATCTTAGTCAGGTAACTCTCCACTTGCTCATCGGTCAAATCAGAAATATTGCTCGAATTTAACGAAGTGATATTTCCATCTTCATCAATAACAGCACTAAAATACCGATATTGAAAGAGCGTATCGACAGAAACCGTGTTGCCTAATTCACTAGTTGCCTTGGAAACACTTGGGAACGTTCCGTCATTATCTGAAATCAAAGTTAAAATCTTGTTGATTTCATTTACCGTTTGAATATGACGGGCAGAATTAAGCACCCCAACCACTGAAAACAAGACAATCAGAATGGCTAAAGAGGCAATCGCAATAAAACGAATCCTTAATTTTCGAAACATGGCATCACCTACAATTCTTTCAACTCATAATCACCCATTTCCTCACCCTCAATCACTACATTTGCGCCGATTGATTTCAATTTTTGACGAAGGTAGGAAACGTAGATAAAAACATAGCCATTATCAATCTCTGGGTCATCTTTGTCATTTGCCCAAACATGGTTAAAAATTTGGTCGGTTGATAATTTCTTGCCTGCATTAAGCATGAAGAATTCCAGCATTTTAGATTCTTTACCTGCTAGGCGAATGGTGTTTTGACTGACAAGTTCCTGTTCACCAACATTCAAAGTAACTGTTCCAACGGTCAAAATATTAGACGTGAAATTGGTATCCACACGACGTGACATTGACCGCAAACGCGCTAATAGTTCTTTTAATGAAAAGGGTTTAGTCAAATAATCATCTGCTCCAGCATCTAAGCCTGTCACACGGTCATCAACTTCAGCCATAGCAGTCAACATAATAATGTGTGACTGGTTGCCTGTTTGACGAATTTCTTGCACAGCTTCGATGCCAGATTTGACAGGCATCATAATATCCATGACCATAACGTCATAGGCATTTTCATTTGCCATATCAATAGCTGCCTGTCCATCATAAACCGAATCCACATCATAACCTTCATGGGTTAACGCCGTAGTCAACACACGATTCATTTGAATTTCATCTTCTGCAACTAATATTTTCATATGCTATCTCCTATCGTAACTCGTGTTCATTTAATCTTGGGAGCTTTCTTGAATGAGGTTTCGAATGGTTTGCATGGTCAAATCACAAGACGCTAATTCATCTGCGCAGCGTTTGAGCTCACGGACAATCCGTTTTGGGTCTTTAATATCATGCTTATACTTCATTTGATGTTCCAAACTAGCCCAAGAATCCATAGCAATGGTGCGAAGCTGTATTTCAATAAAGTATGAGCCCTGCTTATTTCCCAAACAATCAGGATAAGGCGTCACAACTTCTACTATCAAATGGTAAGAACGATAGCCATTTGGTTTCGCATTTTTGATGTAATCTTTCTCAGCAACAATGGTGCAATCATCAAAAGAACGGATAAGGTCCACTAAGGTATAAATATCATCAACAAAACCACATACTATCCGCAGACCAATACTATCACGCACTTTTTTCAAAGCAGACTCGGTTGTTACTGGAAGATTTTTGCGTTGACACTTCTCTGTCATACTTTCAGATGTCTTAACGCGAGCGATAAAATGTTCAAACAGCTTATAACCAGTCTCTTTTTTAACCTCATCATTTTTCTTGCGAATACGCTGACTAAAGTCCTCCAAAATCAAAGGCAGGTAATCAGCATATTCTCCATAAATCATATCTGTCATAACTTTTCCTAACTAGATGATAGTTTCATTATAACAAAATTCCTTATAAGAAGCTAAAAGGGGCATTTTTAAGAGCTAAAAAGTTGAGCAAAATGCCCAACTTCTTGGTTTGTGTTCTTATTATTGCAAGACGCATTAACTCACGCTTTCGTTCTTGACTAATTCTTCAACAAGATACAAGATGAGGTTGACTAATAAGCTTAGGGCAACAGTCAAAATGATACCCCAAAGCAATTTAGGCAAACTCATTGTGCGGAGTCCGTCAAACAAAATACTACCTAGACCACCTGCATTAATCGTTGAGGCAATTGTTGCGATAGCAATCATTGAACTTGCTGCCAAACGTAATCCTGCAAAAATAGAGGATTGCGCCAATGGCAACTGAATTTTTGCTAATATTTGCCACCTTGTCATCCCCATACCAGTCGCCGCTTCAACAATACTGTCATCAACTTGTGTCAATCCTGCTAAAAATGTGCGAACTAACGTATATTGCGCATAGATTACCAAAGCTATTATGGCTGTTCGCGTCCCCAAACCTGTCACGGGAATCAACAAGGTAAACAGCGCAAAACTCGGAATGGCGTACAATAGTGATAAGACGTAAACAGAAGCCTGCCTTATTTTAGGGTAAAACAGCAAAATCACCGTGATGACACTAGCAAATAGCAGAGCAAACAGTAGGGAAAAACTCGTCAATTCAATATGTTCAATGAGCGCCGTGATTAACTTATCAGAAGATGTCTTAAAATAATCAATCATAGCTAGCCCTCCACAGTTTTTCTTGTTCCTGCGCGGTTGTTATCAATTTTTGGACAAATTCATTTCCTGGATTTTTGATAATATTTTCTGGTGTGTCAAACTGGCAAATGGTACCATTATCCATGATAACCACGCGTGTTCCCAGTTTAAATGCCTCATAAATATCGTGAGTGATAAAAACAAATGTCTTTTGATTTAATTTCTGATGAATCGCTTGCAATTCCTCTTGTAAATCATTACGAGTAATGGCATCAATGGCACCAAATGGTTCATCAAATAACATGACATCAGGGTCAGCAGCTAAAGCACGCGCAACACCTATCCGTTGTTGCTGCCCACCGGATAATTCACTTGGATAACGTTCGCCGTAATCCGCTGCAGGCAATTGCACCAAATCTAAAAGTTCTCCCACACGATTTTCAATACGTTCCTTATCCCAGCCCAATAACTTGGGAACAGTTGCAATATTTTCAGCAACCGTCATATGTGGAAATAAGCCGATTTGTTGGACAACGTAACCAATCTGACGACGAAGGCTAACGGAATCCATTTGCTCAATATCTTGCCCAGCAAAGAGAATCGTCCCTGACGTTGGTTCAATCAGCTTGTTAATCATTTTTAGCATGGTTGTCTTACCAGAACCTGATGTTCCCAAAATGGTGATAAATTCGCCATTTTCAATGGTTAAGTTAATATCATTAACAACCGTTTTATCACCATAAACTTTGCTCACATGCTCAAATTGAATCATTGTCTTTTCTGTCATAAATCTATCTTTCTAACCTTTTATGCTATCGTAGTATTCTTTCGCGACATCTGTATATTCTTGACCGTCAACATCCACTTTAGCATTAAGTTCCGTAACTGTTTCAGTATCAAGTTTTGCCGAAATATTATTTAAAATGGTTTTAATATCTGGATTGTCATCCAAAATATTATCTCGCACAACGGGCGCTAAATTATAAGGTGGCCAGAATTGTTTATCATCTTCCAATAAGGTGAATTCATCCGTATTGACCAACTGACCTTCGGTCGTGTAAGCTGGCGTCACATCCGCCTCATCATTTTCAAGAACACTGTATTTCAAACTGTTGTCATATACCTTTGAAGATTGCCAGTTAAAGGTACCATAAGTCTTTTCAAGTCCTGGTAAACCATCTTCACGTTCATCAAATTCCCCTTGTGAAGCAAAGCGCAATTCACTAGCATGAGCTTGCAAATCAGAAATCGTCTTGATGTTGAGTGAATTGGCGACTTCCGTACGAATAACCAAACCTTGGCTATCATTTGCTGACGCGTAATCAAGCCAAGTCAGGTTAAATTGTTCCTCATATTCCTTTTTAACAGTCTTATAAACTTTCTCTGGGTCTGTTTCCATATCCTCACCCAAAACTGACAGCAAACCAGTTCCTGTATATTCTGGATATAAGTCAATCTCATCATTGACAATTGAATTATGAATCAAAGAACTTGAAATATTTGACACACGCTCAACGGTATAACCATTGTCCTCAAGCGCAAGCGCATAAATTTCAGCAATGACTAGATTTTCCGTAAAATCTTTCGACCCCACACGAATAGTGGTTGACGATTGCTGCGCTTCAGAAGATTGATTATTGCGCCACGCCCAAATTCCACCAACAATTGCCACCAAAATGACTACCAGTAACGCTCCTGAAATCACCTTTTTATTTTTCATAATGTTCTACCCCTTTTATGCTTAAATCAAAAATAATCATACTAAGGAACGACAATATCGCAACCGAACCACCACCAATTAGCAATAAATCATAACGATAAAGTCCTAATCCTGTAAAAATCAAAGTACCAAGTCCACCTGCTCCAATATAGGTCGCCAAGGTTGCGCTAGCAATAATTTCCACCAATGCCAATTTAATGCCATTTAAAATATGTGGCAGAGCTAACGGAAATTGGACTTTTGTTAATAATTGCGACCTTGTCATCCCAAGTCCCAAAGCTGTTTCCAGCAAATTTTCTGAAACCGACGCAAACCCAACAATCGTATTTAATAAAATGGGTGGTATTCCCAAAATCACTAAAGCAATCAATGCAGGTAAGCGCCCCACTCCAATGAATGGAATCAGAATAAATAGTATTCCAAGGCTTGGAATAACGCGTAGCCCTTGCGTCAAAAGCGTTGACAATTGTCGTACAAACGGCTTTTCATAAGAAAAATAACCAAGTGGTAGAGCGATGATTAAAGCAATCAACAAAGCCTCGAAACTTAGGCTAATGTGTTGCCAAACGTATCCTAAATAAGTATTTCCATTATCTGCAAAATATGCAGCTATATCATTTAACATGTTCCTTTACCTGATGACTTTCTAAAAGTTCTTTTAACCTATCAGTGAACATCGCTGTCGCTGACAATAAAACTTCCTGTTCTTCCAAAGTCAAAGCGCTCATTGCTTGCGCTTCAAAATCTGCTAACGGCTCCAATAATTCAGCAGCAAACTGCTGACCTGTTTCAGTTAAACGAATCAACTTCTTGCGCCTGTCAATTCGGGAAGGCTCCAAATATAATATTCCTTTTTTCATATAAGTTTTAACAATTGCTTGAATCACTTGTTTCGTTGAAAATGTTCGTTTTGCAATGCTCTCCTGTGTCATCCCATGTGGATTATGATAAATCCACATAAAAACTAATAACGATTTACTATTTAGCCCATGCTTTTTAGCGTAGCTTTCATAGAGGGAAAATTGCTCATCACGCAAACGAGCGTATTTTCTAGCATTACTTATCACTAAAATTTTCCTCCTTATTTAAAACAATGACCTTGCCAAATGCCGCAACACTATCAAGATAATCATGTGCAGCTTGGATACTATCCAAATCAAATACACGCTCAGGGCGAACATCTACTTGTTCTTGCTCAATATAAGCTAACATTTTCTGAATCTTATCTTGTGAAACATTGCCTGAATAAAATGTTGTCAAATAGACATTATTTTTAAGTTCCATAATTGGATCAAATTCTTCCAGATACCATTTTCGTCCCAATTGACCGCAGGAACAAATAATTCCGTTTTCTTGCAAATGCCCTAGACTGTCTTTGATGGTGGCAGGTCCAACTAATTCTAAGATTTTCGTGAATGTCACATCCGTCTTTAGCACACCATTATCATCAATAACCAAATCATCATATCCAGCGTCCAAAAGCTGCGCTTTTTTAGCAGTATTGCGCACACTTGCATAGACGTTCACGTCAGGAAATTTAGCTTTTACCAATTTTACAAAAGCCGTCCCGACACCACTAGCACCAGCACGCACCAAAATCGTATCACGGGAGGTGATTTTTAAATTTTGATAAGCACCAAAGGCAGTATAATAAGTCTCTGGAATCGTCGCCAACGTTGCCCAATCCAACTGCGTTGAGATAGGATAAATCTGCTCATTTGGCAAAAGGACATATTCAGCATACGAGCCATCAAAATCACGTCCCATTTCTCCCATAATCGAAATGATTTTTTGACCAACTGGCAAACGTTGCTCGTCCGTCGTCTCTTCAATGACACCAACACATTCTATCCCAAGAATCCTTGGAAAGGTGACACTCGGCGACAAGCCTTGTCTGGTAAAAATTTCAGAACGATTAATCCCAAATCCCATAATTTTCACCAAAGACCAACCTGATTTCACTTGCGGTTTAGCAATCTGAGTCACCTTTAAAACACTACTATCTCCTGCTTTGCTAACAATAACAGCTTTCACTTTCTTCCTCCCTCTTGATTCTCACTATTTTCCATTATTATGTCACAACCACCAAAAATAGTCAAATATTTTTACTATTTTTCAATTCCTAAACAAATGCCACTTTTGCTTTAAAAATTGATTGCAAGTTATATAAATGCCATTACAAAATAAAAACAAAAGAAAAAGCTAGGTACTTGCCTAACTTTCTAAAATCTTCTAGCCAGACTATGCAGACAACAAAAAACGAGTCTGAGCACGTTGTCCCAGACTCGTTTAGTTTTAAGCTTTAAGCTACTTCAAATTGTGAATTGTAGAGGTCAGCATAGAAGCCGCCTTGTTGCATCAAATCATCGTGATTGCCTTGTTCGATGAT
Organism: Streptococcus gallolyticus subsp. gallolyticus DSM 16831; assembly: GCF_002000985.1. Lineage (NCBI taxonomy): Bacteria > Bacillati > Bacillota > Bacilli > Lactobacillales > Streptococcaceae > Streptococcus > Streptococcus gallolyticus. The sequence continues at coordinate 1,392,509 of NZ_CP018822.1, forward strand.
GTTACCATCTTTCATCACAAGGATAAGGTCAGCGTTTCTAATCGTTGACAAACGGTGAGCGATAACAAATGATGTACGACCTTCCATCAATTTATCCATGGCTTTTTGAATCAATTCTTCAGTACGTGTATCAACTGATGACGTTGCTTCGTCCAAAATAAGGAGCGGTGAATCTTTCAGAAGAGCACGCGCAATCGTCAAGAGTTGTTTTTGACCAATTGAAAGCGTTACAGAATCATCAAGATAAGTGTCATAACCTTTTGGAAGTGTCATGATAAAGTGATGAACACCAACAGCCTTAGCCGCTGCAATAACTTGTTCATCTGTAATATTTTCTTGATTGTAAATCAAGTTTTCTTTGATTGTTCCTTCAAACAACCACGTATCTTGAAGCACCATTGAGAATTGGTCATGCACTTCTTCACGTGTCATCAAACGTGTATCCACACCATCAATAGTGATTCGACCTTTATCGATTTCATAGAATTTCATGAGCAGGTTAACAATGGTTGTTTTACCAGCACCTGTTGGTCCAACAATGGCAACTTTCTGACCAGGTTTCGCCACAGCTGAGAAATCATGGATAATTGTTTTATCCTTAGAATAACCAAAGAAAACATTATCAAAGGCAACTTCACCATTAACATCACTAAGTTGACGTTCCTTGTCAGACTCGTCTTCCATTTCATCTTCTTCAAGGAATTCAAAGACACGACTCATGGCAGCTGTTGCTGATTGCATTTGTGTGAAAGCTTGCGCAATTTGTGACAATGGTTGTGAGAAGATACGAACATAAGTCATAAAGGCAACCACGTCACCCATGGTAATATCACCATTGATAACTTTAACGGCACCAACCACACAGACCATAACATACCCAAAGTTCCCAACGAAAATCATAAGCGGCATCATAATACCTGACAAGAACTGTGATTGCCACATTGATTTATAAAGATTGGTGTTTAATTTTTTAAAGGTTTCGCTTGTTTCACCAGCAGCGTTATAACTTGTTACCACATTATGACCAGAGTAAATTTCTTCAACATAACCGTTAATCGCAGCCAAGTTATTTTGTTGGCGTTTGAACAATGGTTGTGATGAGCCCATGATAACCATAACCAAAACAAAACCAATCAGAACAGACCCAATCGCTGTTAAAGCCATGCTGACATTTGAATGGAACATCATGAAAATTGAACCAATCAATAACATGGTTGATGTCACCAAAGTTCCCAAACTTTGGTTAAGCGATTGACCAAGCAAGTCAACGTCATTTGTCACACGAGAAAGGGTGTCCCCTTGCGAATGACTATCAAAGTAATTCAATGGAACCTTGTCAATTTTGGTCTGAATAGCTTTACGTAAACGTTGTGAAAAACGTTGAACGATAGTCGCTACGGTAAAGCTTTGAATATAACCAACTACTGCTGAAATAACGTATAAAATTGCCAAAGTTAATGCAATTTCACCAACTTTATCCAAGTCGATTCCTGGAATCATACCAGTCGCCGTTGGTGTCAAACCTTTGGTGATTGTATTGGTGATTTCTTTTAATTTATCAGGTCCAATAACCGTAACCGTCGCAGAAACAATTGCTCCAATCACTGCAAGAAGAAATGGAAGCTGGAAACCTTTAATGTAGGGCTTCATTCTGCCATAGAAAGATGTTTTTTTCTTATTTTCCATTTTCTAATTCCTCCTTAGATAGTTGTGAGTAAGCAATTTCACGATAAACATCGTTGTTTGCAAGCAATTCTTCGTGCGTACCTTGACCAACAACTTTACCTTCATCCAAGACCAAAATTTGGTCAGCGTCCATAATCGTTGAGATACGTTGTGCCACGATTAATTTCGTCATATCAGCTGTACGTTCTTTCAACTGTGAACGGAGGATTCGGTCAGTCTTGTAGTCAAGTGCTGAGAACGAATCATCAAAGATGATAATTTCAGGCTTACGAGCAAGAGCACGCGCAATTGCCAAACGTTGTTTTTGACCACCTGAGAAGTTTTGACCACCTTGAGCAACAGGTGCTTTTAACTTACCGTCTTTCATTTCAACGAATGTCTTACCTTGAGCTAAATCAAGAGCTTCCCACATCTTGTCATCATCAAGCGGCGAGCTATTGCTTTCTCCCATATCCATATTTGAAGCGATATCCCCACTGAAAAGCACTGCTTTTTGCGGAATATAACCAACAATCTTATGAAGCGTATCGTGGTCATATTGACGAACATCAATGCCATCGACTTTAATCGTTCCTTCTGTCGCGTCATAAAAACGTGGAATCAAGTTCACCAAAGTTGATTTACCAGAACCAGTTGAACCAATAAAGGCAACCGTGTCTCCAGCTTTCGCTTTAAAGGAAACGTGTTCCAAAACAGCTTCTGAATTTTTGCTGTAACGGAATGAAACATTGTCAAATTCAACAGAACCTTTTTCAGTTGGTTTAGCTTGATTTGTTTCTGGATATTCAATTGAAGATTTTGTTTCAAGAACTTCATTAATACGCCCAGCAGCAACAACGGCACGAGGTAAAATGAAGAATACGACAATCATCATCATGAATCCCATAACAACTTGCATGGCATATGATGAATAAACAACCATATCTGAAAACAAATCAACTTTATCTTGCATAGCGCCAGCAATTTTCGTTGGGTCTGTCGGAATAGCAATATTTTCAATCAAATGCGCACCAATCCAGTAAATAGCAAGTGTCATTCCGCTTGAAATTCCTGTCATTACTGGAGATAACAACGCCATTGAACGTCCAATAAAGAGGTTAAGATTGGTAACATTATCATTGGCTTGTGCAAATTTGGCATCTTGATAATCTTCGGCATTGTATGCACGCACCACACGGATACCTGTCAATGATTCTCGCGTAATACTGTTCAATTTATCGGTTAATGTTTGAATCATGCGTTGTTTAGGCATCACCATCATCAACAAGAAAATGATCATCAAGAACATAACCGCAACTGCGACGATAAGAACCAATAACCATTCATGATTTTTATCAGCAATCTTGGTTATTGCCCAAATTGCCATGATAGGTCCTTTAGTAATGACTTGGATTCCCATTGTGAAAACCAATTGAATTTGTGTAATATCATTGGTTGTACGTGTCAAAAGACTAGGAATTGAAAATTTCTTGATTTCAGCATCTGAAAAATTCAAGACACTATGGAAAATATCATCACGTAGGCGTGTACTAAAACTTGCCGCAATACGAGCAGCTAGGAAACCGACAACGACAGATGCCGCAAAGCTTCCCAAAGAAAGCAAGACCATACGCATACCTGGTGCATCAAAGTTCCAAGCAAAAATATCTTTTACTTTTGTCCCTTCTGTTGATAGCAAGGTCGTGATATCCGACATATAATCTGGAATTTTTAACTCAAGATAAACATTCAAACACACAAATAATACAGCAAAAATAAGCATTGTAACTTCTTTTGCTGTTAAGCGTTTCAAAATTTTTAACATGCGTTACTCCTTGTTTTCTAAATTTTTCAAAATGCGGTCAAAGACGCGAAACGAGATTTTGAGATCCTCATGGTCAACACCAGCTAAGATTTGCCTATGCATTTCATCATGGAAATCTTGAATATCCTGAGCCTTTGATTTTCCAAGCTCAGTCAACACAACTTGCTTATAACGCTTATCTTCTTTTGACGAAACAACTTGGATAAAACCATTTTTCTCCATGCGCTTAATCAAATTACTAGTCACTGACTTTGAAATTCTTAGTCTCTTCTCAATGTCCTTAATATAAATTTCTTTATCGGGATTATCACGAAGATACATCACTGCAAATCCCTGTGGACCAGCTAGATTTTCAACACCATGACTTTCCGCAAGAGCGTGGACACGATTTTCCATTAAATTGATAAAATCCCTAAACTGTGAAAACGGATCTTTCTTGTGCATCTTTTCCTCACTTTCTGAAAAATACCAAGATTCATTCTTGTAGAACACATTATAGTTCTTATGAGAACTATTGTCAAGAAAAAAGCTTCGCTTCTGCTTATTCTTTTCAACTATTTTCTGAAATCAAAAACAAACGTTGATATATCAACGTTTGTTTGAGGTTGTTTTTGAAAATTAAATGATAATACCTTCCAAGTGGTCTAATTCGTGTTGGCAAATTTGTGCTGGCAAACCTGTCAAGGTTAAGGTCTGTTGGTTCCAATTTTTGTCTAAAAAAGACACTTCGATTCTCTGGTAACGACGTGTTGGTCGTGCTCCTGTCAATGATAAACAAGACTCTTTCGTGTCAAATGGAAGTGATTTGTTAAGCAAAACTGGATTGAACATCACCAAATCTGCTCCCCCCATATTAACGATAATTGCTCGCTTTTTAACGCCAATCATATTAGCAGCCATGCCGACACAATTATCACGGTTTGCCACTAAAGTATCTTGCAAGTCTTGTGCCAAATACAAATCTTCTTTTGTTGCTTCTTCTGACTTTTGCGCCAAGAAAAATGTGTCTCTTACAATCTGTTTAATCATTTTTTCTCCAATAGTAATTCCATAATATCAAAATCAATAGCTTGGTCATCAATTTCCATAAAGTGCTTAAACGTTCCAATCTTTTGAAAACCAAGACTGTCATAAAGATGAATCGCTCGGTCGTTATCAGACCGAACTTCAAGTGAGAGGACTTTTAAACCTGATTGCTGCGCTGCTGCAATCAATCGCGTTAATAGCTGACGCCCAATTCCTTGGTTCCAGTAGGCTTTTTTCACCGCGATACCAATTTCTGCACGATGCGCCAATCGTTTTTTACGAAAAGCACTACAATTACACGTTCCTACTATCTCACCAGCTTCTTCGGCTACTAAGAAATGTGATGTCTTAGATTTTTGAATCTCACTTAATAAGTTTCCCTCATCTGCAACAGAAACAGACACCCCTTCTTCTCCATAAGACAAGTTATCTGTTTCTGAACCAATCTGCTGGCAAAATGCCAAAATAGCCTCGGCATCACTAGCCAAAGCACTTCTCACTATAACCATATCAAGCCCTCGCTTTCGCTAAAAACATTATAACAAAATAAATAAAACCTTGCTACCATGCGCTTTCTCACATTTGCCCCAAGATTTTATTGCACCAACAAAATCGAGAATAACTAACAATGAGTTGCAACGATACCAACCAAAAGAGCCCACACTTCGTGGACTCATTTTCGGTTATTTGATATTAGAGAATTTAATTAAAGATTATAAAAGATTGTTGATTAAATCATTAAGAGTTATACAACAGTCTTGTGAAAAACAAGATTTTAAACGATACCTTGTGCTGACATTGCTTCTGCAACTTTAAGGAATCCAGCAACGTTGGCACCGACAACAAGGTTACCTTCAGCACCAAATTCTTTAGCTGCTGCTGCAGAATTATCGTAGATACCTTTCATGATGTCATAAAGTTTAGCATCTACTTCTTCGAATGACCAAGGTGTACGTTGACTATTTTGAGCCATTTCAAGAGCTGATACCGCTACACCACCAGCATTCGCAGCTTTGGCAGGACCAAATGAAACGCCAGCTTTTTGGAAAACTTCGATAGCTTCAAGCGTAGAAGGCATATTTGCACCTTCTGTAACAGCGATAACACCGTTAGCTACAAGAGCTTTCGCATCTCCCTCGTTAATTTCATTTTGTGTAGCACATGGGAATGCAAGGTCAGCTTTGATTGACCAGATTGAGCCTTCACCAGCAGGTGTAAATGTTGCACTTGGACGAGCGTCAGCGTATTTGACAATACGTGCACGTTCAACTTCTTTCAATTGTTTAAGAAGAGGGACATCAATACCTTCTGGGTCATAAACATAACCAGATGAATCTGAAACAGCAACAACTTTAGCACCAAGTGATTGAAGTTTTTCAGTAGCGTAAATCGCTACGTTACCTGAACCAGATACAAGAGCTACTTTACCAGCGAAGTCTTCACCGCGAGCTTTAAGCATTTGTTCTGCAAAGTAAACAGCACCGTAACCAGTTGCTTCTGTACGAGCAAGAGATCCACCGTAAGTAAGCCCTTTACCAGTAAGAACACCTGTGTATTCATTGCGGAGGCGTTTGTATTGACCGTAAAGGTAGCCGATTTCACGTCCACCAACACCGATATCACCAGCAGGAACGTCAGTGTCAGCACCAATGTGTTTGCTCAACTCTGTCATAAAGCTTTGGCAGAAACGCATAATTTCGTTGTCTGATTTACCTTTAGGATCAAAGTTTGAACCACCTTTACCACCACCGATAGGTTGACCAGTCAATGAGTTTTTAAAGATTTGTTCGAAACCAAGGAATTTGATGATTGATTGGTTTACTGATGGGTGGAAACGAAGACCACCTTTGTAAGGTCCAATAGCAGATGAGAATTGAACACGGAAACCGCGGTTGACTTGAACTTGACCTTTGTCATCAACCCAAGGAACACGGAAAGAAACGATACGTTCTGGTTCAACCAAACGTTCGAGAAGATTTTCTTCAATGTATTTTGGATATTTATCAAACACTGGAACAAGTGACTCAAATACTTCTTCTACTGCTTGTAAAAACTCTGGTTCGTGAGCATTTTGCGCTTTGACTTTATCAAAGACACCAGCTACATACTCTTTACCTGTTGTCATATATATTTCCTCCGAAAATCAGATTATAAATCGTGTAATCAATAGACTACAAAAAATATTATAAATTTTCTGAAAATTCTTGTCAAGTATTTATTGTACTTTTTTTGAAAAAATTACGTTTTTATGTCACAAAATATAACATCGTATGTGAAGTCGTGTGGGAAATTTCGTCATTCTGGCAGGCTTTATCCTCTCCTTTTCGCGAAAATTATGGTAATATAGGGGTATATTATTAGGAGGTATATTATGAAACGTTTATCACTATGGTCAGGTATTCTGGCACTACTTATTGGCATTTTTCTTTTTGTGCATCCTTTTACCACGACTGCAATGATTGGTTGGATAATCGCTTTATTAGTTTTCATGTCTGGAATCACCAGCCTTTTGATGTATACCAATAGTGTCGAGCGATCATTTTGGTATTTGTTGCAAAGTATTTTATCGATTATTTTTGGAATTATTCTCCTATCAAGCTCAGCCATGTCTTTATCAAGTGCTGTTATTACGATTGCTGCTTATTGGATTCTTATTAGCGGTATCCTTCGTTTAATTGGTGGCTTCCAAATGCGTAGAGCAGGTTTTTACGACGCTAATCGTTTCCTAAGCTCTGCGGTCCTTGCCATTCTTCTAGGGCTTTTCCTCTTATTCAATCCTGCACTTTCAGCTATTTTTATTGGGCGTCTAACAGGATTACTTTTAATGGCAGTTGGTGTTTCAGGAATCGCTTTTTCATTCCGTATTTAACTAAGACTACAAAAAGACTTCGTTCAAAAAAACGAAGTCCTTTTTTTAGTTCTCAATTAACGATTATCAATGGTTTCTGGATACAAGTCGTGGTTCATTAGGCGATAATCTGCCATTTTTTCATACTTGGTATTTGGTTTTCCGTAATTAAAATATGGGTCAATTGATAAGCCACCACGTGGTGTGAATTTTCCCCAGACTTCAAGATAGCGTGGCTGAAGCAAGTCAATCAAATCTTTACCAATCGTATTAATGCAATTTTCGTGAAAATCACCGTGGTTACGGTAGCTGAAAAGGTAAAGTTTCAATGATTTTGATTCCACGCAAAGTTTATCTGGAATATAAGAAATATAAATCGTCGCAAAATCTGGTTGCCCAGTAATCGGACAAAGTGATGTAAACTCTGGACAATTGAATTTGATAAAGTAATCATTGTCAACATGACGATTATCAAATGATTCCAGAATACTTGGGTCGTAATCGTAAGTGTAAGTCGTCTTTTGATTTCCCAAAAGGGTCAAATCTTTCATTTCATCTGTTCTAGTCATCTCATTCTCCTTTTAAACACCGCGTTGGTTGTCATATAAAAGCGTGTGTAATTGTGGCAACACGCGCACGCTTTGCCATTCTGGGTCAGCTGCTACTGTCTCCCATAGTTGTCGCAAACGGTCGAGCTGGTGCTCCACGATGTTGCCGCTGGCGTGCGGTTCTGGATTACCAGCTGATAAATACAAAACATCAGGCTGATAACGTTTTTGAATCATTTTAGCAAATGCCAAATCGGCATCATCAAAAACTGGAATTTTAAAGGTGATTTGGTCTTTTTTCAATTGCGAAACAATAAAATCAAGCGTTTCAAAATTAACCGTCATCTTACTTGACGGTGGCTTGGGACTAAGCGTTACTTGGTCAATGTCCTTTAGCCACGTTTGCCAGCGTGAGCCTTGCGTTTCAATAGCTAAGGTCACCCCACGCGCTTTTAATTTGGCAACAAGCTCTGCCATATTATTTGCCAATAAACATGGATTGCCACCTGATAAAGTCACATAATCGTAGGTTCCCAATTGGTCAAGCTGCTCAATCACTTCATCAACAGTCATTCGCTTAGGCTTTTCTGAGCCATCCCAAGTAAAGGCAGAATCGCACCAATCGCAATGATAGTCACAGCCACCCGTTCTCACAAACATGGTCTTTTGCCCAATCGCTCTGCCCTCGCCTTGAAAAGTTGGACCAAAAATTTCAAGAATCGGAAGGGTTAACTGACGTTTAGTCATCAATCTCCCACTCCCTTCTAAATTCCGCAAATGATGTCGGCGTTTCATACAAGCGGACATATTCTACACGAATCTCACGTTCTTTTGGCAAATGCTGCGCGACTTGCTTAAAAATCCAGTAAACCATATTTTCTGCTGTGGTGTTCATATAGGGCAGGCTTTCATTGAGGTAATGGTGGTCTAAACTTGGTTCCAAATGTTTTTTGTAAATCTGTTTGAGGTCGCCAAAATCAACTGCCATGCCACGGTCATCAAGCAGTCCAGAAACCGCAATTTGCAAACAATAAGTATGTCCATGCAAAGCCTTACATTTACCATCATAATTGAACAAATGATGTGCCGCATCAAAGGTGAATTCTTTTGAAACCATGACACGACGTGGGCAATAAACCAAGGATTCACCCGTTGGGACTTTTAGCTCTTTTGGTATTTCAAACATTAGGCTTACCCTTTCTTTGCAAGGTATTTTTCAAGACCTGCCTGACGAAGCTTGCAAGCAGGACATTCACCGCAACCACTTCCTTTAATGCCGTTATAGCACGTTAGCGTATTTTCTCGAACATAATCAAATTTGCCAAGTTGGTCAGCTAATTCCCATGTTTCTGACTTATCAAGCCACATCAGCGGTGTTTGAATAACAAAATTATAATCCATTGCCAAATTCAGCGTAACATTGAGTGATTTGACAAAGGCATCACGACAGTCTGGATAACCTGAAAAATCCGTTTCACAAACGCCAGTAATAATGTCTGTGATACCAAGACGCTTCGCCAGCACAGCCGCAAACGATAAAAACAAATGATTTCGACCATCAACAAAAGTATTTGGCAAATCGTCATCTGGATTTTCGATTGCAATATCACGAGTCAAGGCATTTTCAGTTAATTGTCCCAATAAAGACATGTCTAGCAAATGGTTTTTAACCCCTTGTTCGGCAGCGATGTGTTTGGCTACTTCAATTTCCAAACTGTGACGTTGACCATAATTAAACGTGACAGTTTCCACGTGGTCGTAGTGTTTCAAAGCCCAAAATAGGCAAGTTGTTGAATCTTGTCCGCCACTAAAGACGACAAGTGCAGATTGACGTTTCATCTTATCTCCTCTATATCTTTTCAGATATTTGGGCAAAAGAAAAGCCCTCATGGGAATCCACAAGGGCGCTAATTCAGTCATTAGGCTGGTTTTTTTTAGCGATGGCTTTTCCCAAACATCGTTATTATTAACGTTACTATCATATCATCTTTGCAACAGATATTCAATGACTAAAAAATGCAAGAATAAGAAAACAGGACTTGCTTAAAACAAAATCCTGTTTTTTATTAATAATTATGCTTATTTGCTTTTGGCAAACTGGCTATTGTAAAGGTCATAATAGAAACCTTTCGCAGCTAATAAACTTTCATGATTGCCCTGTTCAATGATTTGACCATTGTTAAGCACCAAAATCTTATCAGCCTCTTGAATGGTTGATAGGCGGTGAGCAATGACAAAGCTTGTACGCCCTTCCATTAATTTAGCCATAGCCTTTTGAATCAATAATTCCAAACGTGTGTCAACAGATGACGTTGCTTCGTCCAAAATCAGGATTTTAGGGTCAGCAAGCAAGGCACGCGCAATGGTTAACAATTGTTTTTGACCAAGTGATACGTTGCTTGATTCTTGGTTCATTTCCATATTGTAACCACCAGGTAGCGTGCGAATAAAGTGGTCAACATTGGCAGCTTTAGCAGCCTCAACAACCTCTTCATCTGTCGCATCCAAGTTCCCAAAACGGAGATTTTCCTTGATACTTGCCTCGTAGAGCCACGCATCTTGCAAGACCATTCCAAATTGTTTGCGATATTCTTGACGTGACAAGTTGCGAATATCATGCCCATCAATTTTAATCGAACCAGAGGTAACGTCGTAGAATCGCATTAAAAGATTAATCAGCGTTGTCTTACCAGCCCCTGTTGGACCAACAATCGCCACCATTTCACCTGGTTTGACATCAAGATTGAAGTTTTGAATCAATGGTTTGTCTGCCACGTATTGGAAGGAAACATTTTCAAAGCTAACTTGACCTGTTAAATCATGTGTCAAATGCTCTGTTACATCAGCAACTTCTTCTGGCTCATCTAGAACTTCAAAGATACGGTCAAGTGATGACTTGGCACTTTGAAGAATACTTGCCAACTGTGTAATGGTTTGAACGGGTTGACTGACTTGCCAAACGTATTGAACGAAAGCTTGCATATTACCAACCGTCAAGTTCCCAGAAAGAACTTGCAAAGCTCCCAAAACTGCCACAATCAGGTAAGCCATATCAGAAATTGCACTAAGAACTGGCATCATAATTCCTGAAATAAAGCTTGCCTTGAAACCAACTTCTTGCAAATTTTGAGTGATTTCACGAAATTCTTCACTTGAAATTTCTTCACGACCATAAAGTTTGATAACGTTAAAGCCAGTTAGATTTTCCTGAACAAAACCGTTCATATCACCGAGAGCGTCAGCTTGTTTTTTGAAATAGGGTTGAGATTTTTTCAAAATAAACTGAGCACTGATATAAGTGATTGGAATGATTAAAATAACCACCAAAGCCAAACGCCAATTGAGGTAAAGCACCATGCAAATAACCAAGAAAATGGTTAAGAAAGCATTGATAATTTGAAGAAAGCTTTGTTGTAAAGCGTTTGAGACTGTTTCAACATCTGACGTAAAACGTCCCAAGACATTTCCGAATTGTTGACTGTCAAAATAAGAAACTGGAATTTTATTGATTTTTTCACTTAAATCTCGGCGCAAATCATGAATACTTTTTTGCACAGCGTCAGTCATGAAATAGTTTGACCAATAGCTTCCTAGCTCATAACCCAAACCTCGCAAGAAATAAAGGGCTAAAATCATTGCAATATAAGAAATATTGATATGAGCACCTGCTACACCGTGCGCCATGTCAAGAAGGTTTGCCGTCAATTCTGTAATGGCAAGCCCTAAAATAAAAGGTTCCAATACACTCATGACACTACTGAAAACTTTCAAGAAAATGGCAAGAAAAAGCGCACCTTTATATTGTTGGAGATAATCCCATAAACGTAGAAAAACGTTGCGTTTTGACATTGTTATTCTCCTTTCATCTCGTCTGCATTTTTCAATTGTGAGTTAGCAATTTCACGATAAATCGTGTTTGTTTGCATCAATTCATCATGTGTACCACGTCCCACAATTTCACCTTTATCGAGGACGATAATTTGGTCAGCATCCATGATCGTTCCCACACGTTGTGCCACAATAAGAACAGTCGCTTCTTGAGTAACTTCTTTCAAACGCTCACGCAATTGCGCATCTGTTTTATAATCAAGAGCTGAGAACGAATCATCAAAAATATAAATATCAGGTTTCTTAACAACCGCACGCGCAATGGACAACCGTTGTTTTTGTCCTCCTGATAAATTGCTACCACCTTCTGCCAAATGTGTTTGGTAACGCTCATCACGGCTTTCGATAAATTCTTTTGCTTGTGCAACATCTGCTGCTTCTTGCAATTCATCAACTGTTGCATCCGTTTTACCGTATTTTAGATTTTCGGCAATGGTTCCCGTAAACAAGAGCGCTTTTTGCGGAATAAAGCCAATCTTCTGACGTAGAGCTTTCAATTGATATTCTCTAACATCAACACCGTCAACCAAAATTTTACCAAGTGTGACATCGTAAAAACGTGGAATCAGATTGACAAGAGAAGATTTTCCAGAACCTGTTGAGCCGATAAAGGCAATGGTTTCGCCAGGCTTGGCTTTAAAGGAAATATCTTTTAAGACTGGACTTTCTGTCTCACCAGGGTAAGCAAAGGTCACCTTGTCAAATTCCAAATAACCTTTTGTTTCAGTCTCAGTCACACCATTTTCATTAGGTGTGATTGAAATTGGCATTGCCATAACTTCTGAAATACGCTCGCTTGAGACAACAACACGAGGATACATGGTAAAGAGATTGGCAAAAAGTAAGAATGAAAAGAGCGCATGGAAGCTATATTCAATAAAAGCAACCAGATTACCAATCTGCAAATCACCTCTTGAGAGCGGATTTAAGGCAAACCAGACAATGGCAACAATCATTGAGATGATGATAAAGACAAACAAAGGCTCTGTTAAACCAGTTAGCTTGAACAGACGACTTGAAATACCTTTATAGTCTTCGTTTTTACTATCAAAACGTTCTTCTTGAAAATCTTCTCTAGCAAAGGCGCGGATAACACGCAAACCAGTCAAATTTTCACGAACGTATTGGTTAATTTTATCAAGGGTGGCTTGTTGTTTTTCAGACAAAGGACGTGTGCGTGTCGCAACGTAATAAACCACAAGAACCAAAAAGGGAATAGCCACCGCAACAATCCATGCTAAAGACGGACTTGTTACCAGAATCATGACAACACTAAAAATAATCATGAGCGGTGTTACAACCCCCATACGTAGAGATTGTTCAGCAAATTGCATAAGAATAAATGCATCGCTTGTCATCCGAGTGACAAGTGATGACACACCGATTTGTTCGTATTCATGGTGTGAGTATTCCTGCAATTTATCGTACATGTCATTACGCATGTCTTTAATCATATTAGTCGTGATTTTTCCTGCCGCATAAGCCAAAGTAACACGACCAATCGCTCCAACAATAATCACGATAAACATAACAATTGCCCAAAAATAAACCTTATCTTTATTTCCAACTGTTATCCCTTGGTCAATCATACGAGCTAGTGCTGTTGGCAACCCAAGGTTAACCACGACAAATGTAAAAGCTCCTAATACATCCAAAATGAGCCATTTGGGATATTTTTTCAAATAAGTCCAAACTAGTTTCATAGTAACTTTCCTTTCTAATCTGTTCTCTATTTTTAAGTAACGAAATACCTTCTTTCTGCAAGAAAGAGTGACCATGCTTATTCAGCTAAGTCACTCAAATAATCGTATCTTTCATATTTTTCAAGTAGGGTTTCATTAGCTTCATCTAATGAACGTTGAAGCTCTGCTAATTTGCCATAATCACTGGCATTTTCCTGCATTTGCGCTTCAATAGTTTCGATGTCCTCTTCAAGTTTGGCAATCTCATCTTCGATGACTTCCCATTCTTGTTTTTCAAAGTAAGACATGCGTTTCTTCTTCGTTTTTTCCTTCTCAGTCTTTTGTGACGGCGCTTTTTTAGCTTGTTCCACTACGGCATTTTCTTCAAACGCTTTTTCATCAAGATAATCCGTATAATTTCCGAAGAATTCGCGAACACGCCCATTTTCAAATGCTAAGATTTTATTAGCCACTTTATCAAGGAAATAACGGTCGTGGCTAACCGTGATAACTGGTCCTGAGAATGTTTGCAAGAAACTTTCAAGAACTGTCAATGTTGCAATATCAAGGTCATTGGTTGGTTCGTCAAGAAGAAGCACATTTGGTTTTTCAATCAAAATTTTCAACAGGTAAAGGCGTTTTTTCTCACCACCAGATAATTTTGAAATCAATGTGCCATGTGTTGAACGTGGGAATAAGAATTGTTCTAACAAATCTGTGACACTTGTTGTTCCAACGCTTGTTTTGACCTCATCAGCTACTTCTTGCAAATAATTGATGACACGTTTGTTTTCATCCATGTCTTTTGTCAATTGTGAGAAATAGCCAATGCGAACCGTTTCACCAATTTCAAGATTCCCAGCTGTCGGCTGCAAATCACCATTTATCAAATTAAGAAGCGTTGATTTGCCGACACCGTTATCACCAACAATTCCGATTCGGTCTTTATTTTGCACCAAAAGGTTAAAGTCAGTCAAAATCTGTTTATCAGGATAAGCAAAGGAAACATTTTCAAAATTGATAACTTTTTTACCGATTCGGCTTGTTTCAAAATTAATCTCAAGCTCTGTTGATTGTGTCGCTCCTGACAAATCAGCTTTCAACTCATTGAAACGATTGATACGAGCTTGCTGTTTTGTCGCACGCGCTTGTGGTTGCGTACGCATCCAAGCTAATTCTTGCTTGTAAAGTTGTTTTTTCTTGTGAAGCGTTGCAGCGTCACGCTCATCTTGCTCCGCACGCAAACGCACATAATCTTGATAATTTCCTTGATATTCAGTCAATTGACTATTAGCCAATTCAAAAATACGCGTTGCCACATTATCCAAGAAATAACGATCGTGGGTAATGAAGAGCACCGTTTTCTTAGAATTTTTTAGGAAATTCGTCAACCAAGCAATGGTATCAATATCCAAGTGGTTGGTTGGCTCGTCCAATAATAACAAGTCTGCATCATTTAACAAAACTTGCGCCAACTGAACACGACGACGAAGCCCACCAGACAAAGCACCAACTTTTTGTGACAAATCGTCCAAACCTAGCTTTGTAAGAACAGTTTTGACTTCACTTTCAATCGCCCAAGCGTCAAGCGAATCCATTTCTGCCATGACTTTTTCAAGTTTAGCTTGATTAGCTTCATTGTAATCAGCCATCAAGGTCTCATAGGTCTTAATCAAAGTCATCTCACGCAAATCAGACGACAAAACTGTATCCAAAATAGTTTTATCATCATCAAATTCAGGCTCTTGGGTCAAATAAGCAATTTTATAACCATTCTTAGCTGAAAACGGCGATACGTCGCCATCAAAGCCAAGACGACCAGAAATGACATCAAGGAGCGTTGTTTTCCCCGTTCCATTGACACCAATAATACCAATGCGGTCAAAATCATGAATAATAAAGGAAATATCACGAAAAACAGTCTTATCACCGACTGATTTTGTTAAGTATTCTACGATAAAATCACTCATTTGTTTTCCTTTCTAATAAAGTCAAAAATAGCTTCTTTGTCATTGGCAAGCTCACCAAGAACAATTTTTTCCTCTATTTCTTTTAATACCCGCCCTAATTCTGGACCAGGTTTGTATTGTAATTCTTTGATTAAAACTCCGCCATTGACAACAATTTCGTGTTTATCATGAATGGTTAATTCTTTATCTAAACGCTCAATACGCTCAAAATCAACTGGCAAACCAAAACCAGCACGCAAAGCTTCTGCTTGTTCAATCAAACAACTGCCATAACGGTACATTTCCATCTTATCAAGCTCATTTTCTAGACGGAAACGGTAAATCGCCACAATCTTTTCGACATCTTTTTGAAATTGACTTGATGTTTTCCATGCTTTCAAAAAGACACGAACGTCTTTGACATCTAAAGCTAATAGCAAAGCTGACCAAGCTTGTTCAGACGTTTTAAAGTGATAATCACAAGCCAAATCGTCAAGTAATTGCTGTAAATTGTCATGAGCATTCTCAAGATATGGTAAATATTTTTGAGCTTGACTAGTAATCATGGCTTTAATCCCTTTACGCCAGAAAGGTGCCATCAATAATTTATCAAATTCAATAAAAGAGCGCTCTACCGAAATTTTTTCAAGTAAGGGCGCATGTGCTGCCATAGCAGCAAACGTATCAGGTTCAATATCAAAATCAAGACTAGCCGCAAAACGGAAACCGCGCATAATGCGCAGCGCATCTTCGTTAAAACGCTCCGCAGGATTTCCCACCGCACGTAATAACTTAGCTTCCAAATCTGCCAAACCGTTGAACTTATCAATAATTAAACCTGTCTCATCAAGTGCAAAAGCATTGACTGTAAAATCGCGACGTTTCAAATCTTCCTCTAGAGAACGCACAAATGACACGCTGCTAGGTCTGCGGTAATCCACGTAAACATCTTCTGTACGGAAAGTGGTGATTTCATACTCGCCACCTTCTTCTAAAACAAGAACCGTGCCATGCTCAATCCCAATATCAACCGTACGATGAAAAATGCTTTTAGTCTCTTCTGGATAAGAACTTGTTGCAATATCAACGTCGTGAATTGGACGATTTAGTAAAACATCACGAACGCTACCGCCGACAAAATAAGCTTCGTAGCCAGCTTCGCGAATTTTTTTCAAGATTGGTAAAGCCTCCTGAAATTCAGAAGGCAGATTGTTTAATTTCATAGTAATTTTTCCAAACCATAAACGAGTTTATCTCGTTTGACAACTGCTTTAATTCCAATATTAACACCACTCATAAACGAAATACGATCATAAGAATCATGACGAAGTGT
This sequence comes from Streptococcus gallolyticus subsp. gallolyticus DSM 16831, assembly GCF_002000985.1. Taxonomy (NCBI): domain Bacteria; kingdom Bacillati; phylum Bacillota; class Bacilli; order Lactobacillales; family Streptococcaceae; genus Streptococcus; species Streptococcus gallolyticus. The sequence goes on from NZ_CP018822.1 coordinate 1,409,273, forward strand.
TAATCCCTCACCTTGGGCACCGAAAATGACTTCTTGGTGCGCAACCAAGCCAGGTAAACGAACACTATGGATACGCATACCATCAAAATCAGCTCCACGCGCTCCTTTTAACGTTTCAACTTCATCTGCAGCCCCTTGTTTTTTAGGTTGACGAACTTCACGAATCAATTCCGCTGTTTTCACAGCTGTACCTGAAGGAGCATCTTTCTTATTGTCATGATGTAGTTCAATGATTTCAAGGTCCGGAAAATATTTGGCAGCCTTAGCGGCAAATTCCATGAGTAAAATAGCACCAATTGCAAAGTTTGGAGCAATCAAACCACCTGTTTTCTTTTCTTCAGAAAGAGCGATTAATTCAGCGATTTCATCTTCTGAAAATCCTGTCGTTCCAACAACGGGAGCGAAGCCATTTTCTAAAGCAAAGCGGGTATTTTCATAAGCAACTGCTGGCATGGTAAAATCAACCCAAACATCTGCATCAAACCCAACTAATTGTGATTTGTCTGTGAATACTGGGACACCATCCACGTCTGATTCTGTCGCAAATGGGTCAAGTAATGCGGCTAAGGTTAATTCGTCATCTCCCTTAACCATATTAACTGCTGCTGACCCCATTCGTCCTTTAAAACCTGCAATGATAACTTTAATACTCATGTTTTTTCCTCTCTAACACTTAAACAATTGGTGTGAAACCAAATGCAACTGCGCCTTCCCCTAAATGAGTAGCAATAACACCATCAAATGTAACAATTTTAAGATTTTCAGCCTGACCTCTGTCGGCTAAAGTCTGATAAAACTGTTGCGCTTTTTCTTCTGCTCGCGAATGAATGATGAAAACTTCATAATCACCATTAACAGTCACTTCAGACAAAACGTCAATTAAACGCTTGATAGCTTTTTTCTCAGTTCTCACTTTTTCGAAAACTTCGATAACACCTTCGTCATTAAAATAAAGAATTGGCTTGATGCTAAGCAAATTTCCGATAAGTGCTGAGCCATTTGACAAACGTCCACCTTTTACCAAGTGATTCAAATCATCAACCATAATAAAGGCGCTTGTTCCGTCAATTTGTTGTTGCAATTTGGCTAAAATATCGTCGAAATCCATACCAGCTTCTGCCCAATTCAACGTATTTCTTACCATGCTGCCAAGTGGTGCGCAAGTAATTTTGCTATCTGGGAAAGCAATGGTCAATTCTGGATAATCGTCAACTAGAAATTGAATATTTTGCCAAAATCCTGAAATTCCTGAAGATAAGAATAAACCGATGACATGTGTGTAACCTTCTGAAGACAACTGTGACAAAATCTCGTCTAGTTTTGCCAAACTCGGTTGGCTTGTTTTCGGAAGAACAGGCGACATTGCCATTTTCTTGTAAAAATCATCCAAACTCAAGTTCTTACCTTCAACGTAGCTAATCCCACCAATTATGATTGGAATATCCAAAATGTGAAGGTTCTCTTTTTGTTTGATGTCATCTGACAAAACTGCGGTTGTATCTGTAATAACTGCTAATTTCATTAGTTTCTAAACTCCAATTTAATCCCTGGACGGTCTAGGGCAATTTCGGTTACTTCATACGTTAAGCGTTGCACAATGTCTAATAGCGGTGCGGCTAAATTTTCAACTTCTTCTTTGGTGAATTCACTTGGTTCGTTAACAATACGATTTTTAATGTGAACCATTTGTGACACAACGCCACTGATAACGAATTCTTTTTTAACGACCATAAATTGTAATACTGATACAATCGTTGTTTGGTTGTTTTCTGTATCTTTTTTTACTAATTGAAAAGTTACTTCAAAATTAGTCTTTGGTGTACCATTTTTCTTTTCCCATTCGAGATTTCTTGCATCATAATGGTACTGGTTTACAAATTCTTTTTCGCGTACTAATTCCATACTGGTCTCCTCTTTTGTATATCACCATTCATTATAGCATAAATAGCCTATATTTTGCACATTTTTCTTTGAAGTTTGAAATAATACTGAACATTCTTTTTTAATGTTTTTTCTCTTTTACATTCAATTTAATGTTTTTTAGATTTATGATTTTTAGAATGTCTTTTCTGATGTTCAGCATGGCGTTCAGCCACTTCTTGACGATGAATTTGCTGACGTTGTTTAATGTTTTCGTGTCTTTCCTGTAAGTTTTCTACCGCAGCACGATGTTCAACAATTTCTTTAAAAGTTTGTCCTTCATGGAAGGCTGCTTCCATTACACGCCCACGTTTAAAATTTCCAATAAATTCTAGAAAAGGCGTTAAAATATAAATATAAACGCCAACGGTGTTAAAGCAAAGTGCAATCAACATCATCACAATGTCTGAAATTAGACTAACTAATGTCCGACGTTTAAGCCAATCATTAAGCATATGTGTACGTTCATCATCTTTATCCACTAAATTCTTTATAGTCTGCATAGCCAACTCATAGGTCATACGATTAATCAAAAATGCAGTTGCTAAATTAATACCACCAAAGAAAATAATAGCAATCCATTTGATATTAAATTCTACGAGCATCTTTGTTGCTAAAGGGTAAAGCGATAAAATTGCATGCGCAATAACATCCATAACAAATGTTCTAAAAGTTGTCGTCTCTGTTGCACGCATAGCTTGAAAACGACGATACCAAAAATTAATAATAATAACAAAGCTCACCAAAAAAAGAGCTATTTCTTCTAGAAGATACGGCAACTCCTTTGTCGTAGCAGGAACAGCGATTTCCAACACCAAAATAGTCATAACTATAGCAACAATAGCATCACTCAAGGCATCAAAACGCTCTTTTAATTGTTTCATAAGTACTCCCTTTTTATTTTAATTACACATTAGCTTCAATATATCCCTTATTCACTCACCAACTATCATAAACAGTAAGTCCGTATTGTTCAATCAGTCGATTAAGTTTTGTTCCATATGAAGTGTCTGTAGCATAGGTACCTGTAAGAGCTGCAGTCGCATCCTTGTAGGAAGTTGTGTTTGATCTATGCACACCAGCATAAATATCTTTTTGGAGAAATTGGGCATAATCTTCCAATGACTCTGCTTGGCTACCATACGAGCGAAATTTGGCATCAATGGTATAAGCATTACCACTTCCGTCATCTTCCCACGTTTTCATCGTGACTGATTGCCCATTGTAGTCCCCTTTTATGCCAAAAAAGTTATAATTAGGTGCTTGACTGAGAGCTGATTGACCGCTGTTTGATTCTAGAATCGCTTGCGCAATCATCACCGAAGCATAAAGGTCATTTTGCGCAGCAATTTGCCGTGCGGATTCGCCAATACTTTCAATAAAATTTATCGTTATTTGGTCAGATATTGTAGTAGAACTTGTGGTGTCAGCAGTTGCCGTACTATCTGCATCTTGTGCTTGATAAGTGAAAATCACTAAGGCGACACAAGCTAAAACCGCCAACAAACTCATGCCATATAAAGTCCATTTAGGAACTTTTTTCTGCCGACGATGACTTCTCGCTTTCTTTCTAACCTTTCGTTTTCTTGTTTTTGCCAAATCTGTCAATCCTTTCGCAAATTCACCTTTCAGTATAACAAATTTTTAATAAAAAAGAGACTGATAACTGTTGTCAAAAATAAAAATCAGCACCCAAAAGAGTGCCGATTATCAGCGTATTAGAACCCAGTAATTGATTATTTGAGGTTGGAAATCTAGCTTACAAAGCAAACATTAAAAAGTGCCTAATCAATTGAGCATGGGAAATCTAAATTAACCAAAGGTGACTAGCGCTGTTTTAATATGCCTTGACAGCGACCTTTAACAATCTATTTCCAGATTATTGAAATTCAAACGGCATGTAACTGCATAAACAAAGAAGCTGAGCACTTGGTCTCAGCTTCTTTGAAGGCAAGTTTTGCCTTTTATCATGTTGACCGTTACTTACACTGAAAAGTTTTTATTCTGCCAAATTTTTTAAAACATTGTTAACGATATTTTCGACAGTAATGCCATTTTCTGCTAACAATTCTTGCGCATTGTAGCGGTCATGAAAGGCTTTTTCAACACCGTAATTTTGGACTTTAAGTTCCGTATCACCAAGGTAGCTTGCAATCATTTGACCGTAGCCACCTTCTAAAATACCGTCTTCCAAAGTAACCACGACTTGGTGCTCAGCTTCTAAACTATCAAGTAATTCTTCGTCCAATCCTGTGATGAATTTTGGATTAACAATTGTCGCTGTAATACCATGTTTGTCAGCCAATTCTTTAGCAACTTCCTCTGCCAATCCGTAGAAATTACCAAGACCAAAGAGCGCTACTTGACTACCTTTTTGAGTCACTTGGTTCTTATTAAGAATTGAATAATCTGTCGTATCAGCAATACCAATTTCACGAAGTGGACCAACTGGAATGCGGATAGCTACTGGGTGTTCTTTTTGCTCAATTGCCCAATCAAGCATGGCAAGATGTTCTTCTTTACTTGTTGGTGCCAAGTAAACCACGTTTGGAATGTGAGCTAAGAATGGAATATCAAAGAAACCAAGATGACTTTCGTCGTTCAAAGAGCTAACAGACGCCATGTAAACAAGAGCTGTTACTGGCAAATTATTCAAAGCAATGTCATGTGACCATTGGTCATAAGTACGTTGCATAAATGTAGAAGCAACATACCAGACTGGTTTTGCACCGTTTTTAGCAAGCCCAGCTGACATTGTAGCTGCTTCTTCTTCAGCAATACCCACATCAACAAATTGTTTACCTGCTTGTTTGCGTTGGTCTTGGCTCAACATAAACATTGGTGTTCCAGCATTTACGGCAACTACTGTTGAGTCATTTTTGATTTTATCTAAGACAAAATCTGTTGTAATGCTGTTGTATGTTTCAGCAGCGCCTGCACCACCAAGATATTCTCCTGTCTCAGGATTATATGGTCCCCCCGCATGGAAAGCTTCACGATTTTCTTCCATGAATGACACACCATGCCCTTTTTGCGTATGAATGTGTAGCAAAACTGGGTGACTAGCGTCTTTGACTTCTTCAAATAAAGCAATCAATTGGTCGAGATTATTTCCTGCGTCAAGGTAATGATAATCAAAACCGAGAGCTTTGAAAAGATTATTGTCAGCTTGACCGTTGCTTTCACGTAAGTCACGAAGTGCTGTGTAAATACCGCCAGTTGGGTTAACAGCGATTGATTGGTCGTTATCGTTAATAACGACAATCGTATTTGTCCCTTCTGTTGCGATTTGGTTTAGCCCTTCATACGCCATACCACCTGAAAGAGAACCATCACCAATAACCGCCACAACATTATAAGCTTCATCTTTCAAATCACGCGCTTTAGCCACACCAGAAGCAAGTGACAATGATGTTGACGTGTGACCTACTGTGAAGAGGTCGTGTTCGCTTTCTTTAGGATTTGTGTAACCTGATACGTCATCATAATGCGCTGGGTCAAGAAAAGCTTGCGCACGCCCAGTCAACATTTTATGAACGTATGATTGGTGTGACACGTCAAAAATGAATTTATCTATTGGTGAATTAAAGACATAGTGCATAGCAACTGTCATTTCAACCATACCAAAGTTTGGTCCGTTGTGTCCACCATGTTGGCTTGTTTTTTCAAGAAGCGCTTGTCGTGCTTCATCAACAACACGGTGCAAATCTTCACGTGATAATTGTTTTAAATCTTGTGGTGATGAAATTGTTTCAAGTACCATAAATTCTCCTTCTTTCATCTAAGAATCAATTGAAAAGTTTCATAACATTCTATTCCCAAATTGATTAATATCTTCAAAAATCAGCTAAAAACTCACTAATTTTTGCAAGTAATGCTATCATACACCCTGGAGTGCACTCCAAGTCAAATACTTTTTTAATTTTTTTCAATAATAATAAACTAACTAATCAGACCATTGTCTGCCAACCAGCTATTAATCGACGTTTCACTTGATAAAATACGCCCCTTGACAGGATTTTTCAGCAAATTATCCATTTCAATCTGGGCATCGCTATAAGTTGAACCGCCAGAGGTTGCAAAACTAGCGACTTTTTTCCCAGTCAAGTCCAAAGCTTCGATGACCGTATAGATGATACGTGGCGGAATTCCCCACCAAATCGGATGACCAAAAATAACCGTGTCATATTGGCTAATATCAGGCAATTTCCCGTGATAAGCTGGGCGACTGGCTGAATCTTTTTGTTCAACATTGGCACGACAATTTGGAATTATCCAGTCTAAATCCTTACTTGTATAGGGATTTTCAACGTCAATTTGATACAAATCAGCGCCTATTTTACGTGCCATTTGCTGGGCGACACGTTTCGTATTTCCTGTAATGGAAAAGTAAATAATCAATGATTTCGACATCAGAATCCTCCCTTCTGAAAGTCATTAAACTTTCCAAGTGTCCTTATCATACACCTTAGAGTCAACTCTAAGTCAAGTGTTTTTTTTGCATTTAATCAAATAATTGTGAAATGGCTGTGCTACCAGGATTGATCGCAATCACACGTTTAAAAGTTGACGGTTTGTCAACAATTTCTGCTAAAACACTCGCCACATCTTCAATTGAAATAGCGGTAAAGCCTTTATCTCCCAAAGCAATGTGACCTTGCCCTGCTTCTTCCAATAAATTTCCTGGCTGAACAATCGTGTAGTCCAAACCAGATTGATTCACCAGATAATTATCCGCAAAGAATTTAGCGATATAATAATCAGTCAGATTATCTGGCCATTTATCAGGTGTTAAGGAATAAAGTGCACTCAACATCACAAAACGAGTAATGCCAGCTTTTTTAGCTGCCTGCATTAATTTGACAGCACCGTAGGCATCGGTTTGTAGCAAATCCTTACCACGAGAACCCGCCGCAAACACAACAACGTCAGCACCTTTTAAAAGTTCTGCAATATTATCAACCGAAGCATGCAAATCCATTTTCTGCGGTGTAACGTTGGGCAGTTCAACAACTGCTTCTGGACGACGAGCACCCGCAATCACTTGGTAATTTTTTGCTGATAATTTTTTCAAAAGTTCTGTCGCTACACGACCTGTCGAACCTGCCACAAAAATCTTCATTTTGATACTCCTTTCCTGTCTCATTCGTTCCAACCAAATAAACCATGTCCACGGTCAAGCTGACGAATTGCTTCCATATCTTTAGCAGACAATTCAAAATCAAAAACCTCAAAATTCTCTTTCATCCGCTCACTATTGGCTGATTTTGGAATAGCTACCACACCTTCTTGAAGTAAAAAGCGTAAAATAACCTGCGCAGCTGTCTTGTGATATTGGCTGCCAATCGTTGTTAACAAAGGATGATTAAAAATATTTTCCTTGCCTTCGCCAAAGGGCGCCCAAGATTCAAATTGAATATCATTTTTGTGGCAAAATTGTCGCATAGCAACTTGTTGCTGAAAAACGTGCATTTCATTTTGGAGCACCGCTGGTTTCACAGAAAATTTAGCTAAAATTCCTTTGATTTGTTCTTGGTTAAAATTCGACAAACCGATTGCTTTTAATTGACCTGCTTGATAAGCTTCTTGCAAAGCTTGGTAAGTTCCTTCGTAATCAGATACCACCCAATGAATCAACATCAAATCAATATAATCTGTTTGCAAATTCTTTAAAGCCTGCGCAATCTGTGCCTTTGTCGCACGATAACCTGATGTTGCTAATTGGGTTGTGATGAAAAAGTTCTCTCTTGGCAAACCAGACGCCTTAATCGCCTGACCAACACCAACTTCATTACGATAATATTGTGCCGTATCAATGTGACGGTAGCCTGTTTTTATCGCTAGACTAACAATTCTCTCTGTCTCTTTTTCAGGAATTTGATAAACACCAAATCCCAACTGAGGCATCTGTGTCCCAGTGTTGAGTGTTACGTATTGCATCGCTTTCTCCTTTCGCTTTGAAATGAAAGAAAAGATTGAAAAGTCACCTTACAAAGCCCCAACAATTTTATGTGGTAAATAGTTTTCGTCCAAATAAGCCATATCGTCATTTGTCAAAGTCACATCAAAAGCCCCCATGAAATCATCTAGGTATTTTTCTTTTGTCACTCCAACAATCGGTGAGTCAATCCCTTTTTGCCATAGCCAAGCAAGAGCAACTTGGGCACGAGTAACACCGTATTTTTCTGCAACTTCTGCCACTCGCGCTACGATAGCTTTATCTTGTTCTTCGGTGCTATCGTATTTCATTTTGGCTGTTTCATCTGTCTTACTACGTGCAGTATCCGCATCCCAATCGCGCACCACGCGACCTGCTGCCAAAGGACTATAAGGCGCTAAACCAACACCTGAATCTTTACAAAACGGAATCATTTCACGTTCGTCCTCACGATAAAGCATATTGTAATGATTTTGCATGACTGAAAATTTTGTCCAACCATTTTTCTCAGCCACATACTGCGCTTTTTGGAACTGCCAAGCATACATTGCTGACGCACCAAGATAATGCACCTTACCAGAGCGCACTAAATCATTAAGTGCAGACATAGTTTCTTCAATCGGTGTGTTATAATCCCAACGATGAATGTAAAGCACATCAATATAATCTGTTCCTAAACGTTTAAGACTAGCTTCGACTTGACTAAAAATTGCTTTTCGTGACAAACCAGTTGTATTTCGTCCCTCGTGTAAACCATCACCAAAGAAAACCTTTGTGGCAATAATCACTTCATCACGATCCGCAAAGTCACGAAGAGCACGACCAAGGTATTCCTCACTTGTTCCTTTTCCGTAAACATTTGCTGTATCGAAAAAGTTAATGCCCAAATCTAAGGCTTTCTTAATGATGATACGTGATTTTTCTTCATCTAAAAGCCAACCGGAATGAAAACCAAGACTAGCATCACCAAAACTCATGCAACCAAGACATAATTTTGACACTTCAAGACCTGTATTTCCCAATTTTGTGTATTCCATACGAAACCTCCAATAAATTTCTATTTTTCTAAACGTTTTCATTGTACACCTTGGAGTTAACTCCAAGTCAAGTAAAAACATTATTTTAAAAAATAAAAAAGTTTATCAACCCCAAAAGTTGATAAACTCTCACATTAAATTCGTTTTAGATTAAAGGAAATCATAACAATCATCATGATAAGCGTCACAAGACAAGCAATTGCAATTAAAGCAAATGCGGATTGAAGCGTCAAGAAACTCAAAAGCAGTCCTAGTATTGGCATACCAAATTCAACCCAATAAAGCTTATTGGTAAATTGATGACTTGATTTATTATAATGCTGATGTGCAAAAACACCAAACAGTAATAGTAAAATCCCAAGATAAAGAAGGCAAATCGAAAACAGATTATTTGCCGCTTGATTTCCTATAAAACTTAGGGAAACTGTAATCAAACTAAGCCCTAGAAAAATAGGATAATGGTAATAGATTGCGCCATTTCCTGTCACACGGTCTTGGTTGACATCTATCATGTGGTCAATTTCAACAATGTAAATCATAAAAAGGTTAGTTACGATGATGAAAATCAAGAAAGAAGCCACAGACAGATTATCTACTGAAAAATACGGCGCTATGCCGATAATCATTTCACCGAAAGTGATGATAACCAGAAGCGATAAACGCTCCACCAAATGTGGAAAATTAATGGCACGTGTTTTCTCTGAGACATGACCTTGTTTAGGATTGGTTAAAATACCAGGTAAAATCCACGTTAATAACACACCAGAAACCGCCAGAATCAGCCCAAATTGATAAGGCAAAAAGATTGAAACAAACAAAGTCAGCGAACGTATTCCCAAAATATAAAAATATTGACGAATCAAATCACGGTCTGCTTCTGCCTTAGTATTGAAATACTCAATCACATATTGCAACAAAAGAAGCAGAGAAATAAACGCCATTGGTAAAATAAATGGCACAAAACTCGTTGACCATTCTTCTGTCACAGCCGTTGATGAAATCAAAAGGCACAGCATTTGGGCAAACATAAATAAAATATTGGTTAAACTATTTTGTCCAAAACGATTCGTGAATACCGTCTGCACCATCCAAGAATTGACAAAAATAATCAAGGCAATAACAAACGTGAAAAAAGCATATGGTTATTACAATACCATGATGAACATGATGAATCAATGTTGTGATTTGACTAATGGCATAAACGAAAACCAAATCATAGAACAACTCGGTCAATTCCACCTTTTTGTGCTTTATCAAGGTCATCTTTCTTCCCCTTAAATCCTAATTTATTTGTGTCTATTATAACAAAAAACGATGAAAATTTACTGCTATAACGCTTCTAGCCAAAACAACTCAAAAAATATTTTTCTCCACTTTTGCTCTCATCTTCAGATTTTAAAAGCCCAATCAACATATCTTGTAGCTAAAAAAGCTGGGCACTTTTGTCCCAGCTTTCCCATTCTCAATTTTTAAGATATTCTTTGATTTTTTAACTCAACTTTTTGGTGAATGTAATCAATCAACTCAACTGTCAAGTCATAGCGCATAAATGGTGTGATGAGATAAATCCCATTAAAATGCTCCAAAGCGCGGTCAATTAATTGTTTACTTTCTTCCAAAGCCAATTTTTGACAGGTTTCTTTATCATCTTTAACAACTTCTAATTTTGCTAAAAACTCATCTGATAGTTGGATACCAGGAACTTCATTATGAAGGAAAATAGCATTATTATAGCTTGTAATCGGCATGATACCTACAAAAAATGGCGCTTCATAATCTCGTGTTAAATCGGCTAATTCATCAATAATCTCTGTGTTAAAAACAGGTTGTGTGATGAAATAATCTGCTCCTGCCGCTACCTTTCTTTCGATTAAACGACCACAGCGTGATAGATTTTTGACGTTTGGGTTAAAAGCCGCAGCTGCTGTAAAATTGGTCTCTTTCTTGATACTAGCTCCACTGTATCCTTGACCTTTATTGAGCTGTTTTATGAGTGCTAACAATTTAAAGCTTGTAGCATCATAAACACTTGTGGCACCAGGAAAATCACCGATTTTTGACGGATCTCCTGTAATGGCAAGAACATGATTAAATCCTAAAACGTCCATTCCCAAAAGTCGCGATTGCAAACCAATCATATTATGGTCACGGCAGGATAAATGCAAAAGAAACGGTGTTGAAATTTCATTTTTCAATAGAGCCGCGATACTAACATTACAAATTCGCGTCTTAGCTAGCGAATTATCTGCTAAGGTAATGGCTGAAATTCCTGCTTTGTCTAAGGCTTTTACCCCTTCCGTAAATTTCGCAATGTCAAGCGTCTTTGGTGGGTCTAACTCCGCAATAATCGTAACTTCTCTTTTGACCCTATCAACCAATGTCTCTGATTGTTTAGCCGCTTTGATAAGCTCTGCTTCTTCAACCATTGGTGTCACAAATTTTCGTTCAACAGGTTTTAATCCTTTAACAGCACGTTTTACCGCTCTGATATGGTCAGGCGTTGTTCCACAACAACCACCTATCAAACGCGCACCTTCTGCCACAAGAAGTTCTGCACTCTTTCCGAAATAATCAGCATTTTGACTAAAGCCATACTGACCGCTGCCATTGTCATCAACAAAAGACAACAAACTAGCATTTGGATAAACAGACAAATAAGACTGAGCAAAAAGCGGAACTTGTTTCAGTGACTTAATCATGTGATAGGGACCGAGGTGGCAATTCAAGCCAACCACATCAGCACCTAACATGACTAATTTTCCTAGAATTTCAACTAAAGGACGACCATTTTCCGTAATTCCAGCTTCATGGAGAGCAATATTAGTGATAATTGGCAAATCAGTTATCGGTCTAACAGCTTTTAAAACTTCGATAATTTCTTCTTCATCATAATAAGTTTCAAAAAGCAAACCATCAATTTGATTCGTTTCAATCAAATACCCGACTTGTTCCAAAGTCTCCTCAATAATTTCATCAAGGGTTAAATCACATTGTTTAAGCCCACGAAGAGCTCCAACAGTTCCAAGAACAAAAGCATCATCACCTGCAGCTTCCCTAGCAATTTTAACACCAGCCTGATTGATTTTCTTAACTTGGTCATCATAAGCATAGCCTTTCAGACGATGGCGTTTAGCAGCATAGGTATTGGTTTGGATAATGTCTGCCCCTGTCTCAAGATAAGCATGATGAATGGCTGAAATTTTATCTGGATGTGTAAGATTATAAGCTTCGTAGCAATTGTCAAGACCATTGGCGTAAAGAAGAGTTCCCATAGCACCGTCGGCTACCAGAATATCTGTTTTTAAACGTTCTAATAATCGTGACATAGCATAACCTTTCTTATTTTCCGTATTTAGCTCGGACTTCCTTGGTTGCAGCCACCAAAACTTCAAGTGCCGCTACTGTTTCTGGTTCGCGACGTGTTTTAAGACCACAGTCAGGGTTTACCCAGAACTGTTCAAGTGATAATTGACGCAATGGACGTTCAATGTTAGCAATAACTTCTTCCTTAGTTGGTACACGTGGAGAGTGGATATCATAGACACCAAGACCAATTCCAAGCGGGTAAACAGCTGTTTCAAATGATTCAATAACGTCACCATGGCTACGGCTTGTCTCGATAGAAATAACGTCTGCATCCAAAGCACGAATAGAATCAATGATTTCATTGAACTTAGAGTAACACATGTGCGTATGAATTTGTGTTTCTTCTTTCACTGATGATGTTGCTACGTGGAAAGCATGAACGGCATATAAGCTTGTTGTTTGCTCTTACGAAGCGGCAAACCTTCACGAAGCGCTGCTTCATCCACTTGAATAATGGCAATACCTGCATCTTCAAGCAATTTAATTTCATCTTTGATAGCAAGACCAATTTGGTTAAACAAATCAGCACGTGAAATGTCAGAACGTTCAAATGACCAGTTTGTAATAGTGATTGGACCAGTTAACATTCCTTTTACTGGACGGTCAGTCAGGCTTTGAGCATAAACGGTTTCTTTCACAGTCAATGGTTGAATGTGTTTAACATCTCCATAAATGATTGGTGGTTTAACAGCACGAGAACCATATGATTGAACCCAACCAAGTTTTGTTGTTGTGAAACCAGCTAGTTTTTGACCGAAGAATTCAACCATGTCCACACGTTCAAATTCACCATGAACAAGCACATCAATGTCCAAATCCTCTTGAATTTTAATCCAACGTGCGATTTCTGATTTAATGAAATCTTCATATTCCGCATCAGAAATATTGCCACGTTTCCAAGCCAAACGTGTACGGCGAACTTCTGGCGATTGTGGGAATGAACCAATTGTTGTCGTTGGAAGAATTGGCAAACCAAGTTTTTCTTGTTGCACTTGACGACGAACTTTATAGTCAACACGTTCAGTAGCAACATCATCCAAATTTTCCAATGTTACATTACGGAAATCAGCTGCTTGCAAAGCATCAAAATCAGCAACGTGTTGTTTGTAAGTATCAGATTCTTCACCGTCTAAACGTTGGCTCAACAATTTGATTTCTTGCAATTTTTCATCCGCAAATGCCAAACCATTTTTAAGAACTGGTTCGAGTTCTGTTTCGTTTTTAGTCGTTACTGGCACATGAAGAAGTGAACAAGAAGGTTGTACAACAAGTGTTTTTACATTGGCTTGAATTTTTTCGAGTAATGCTGATGTTTTGACAAAATCTGTTGCCCAGATATTACGTCCGTCAACCACACCTGCAAAAACGTCTTTAGCAGTAAAATAACCTGCTTCAATAGCTTCAAGGTTTTCATCAAGACCATGAACAAAATCAAGACCAAAAGCTGCTACTGGTAACTCTGACAAATCTTTGGCATCAATCAAGGCTTCAAAATAAGTTTGGAAAATCAATTTAGCTTCTGGCACTTCTTTGGCAAAATAGGCATAAACATATTTTGCTGCTTCTAAAAGGTCAGCCCCTTCATCTGTCACAAAGATTGGCTCATCAACTTGAATATAAGTTGCCCCTGCTTCAACCAATTCTGCAAAAACTTGTTTATAAAGTGGCAACAATTTTTTCACTGCAGCTGTGAAATCATCAACTTCAGATGAAAGAGCCACATAAGTGATTGGTCCTGTAATGACTGGTTTAGCTTTATCGCCAACCACCTCTTTTGCTTCCAAATACAAGTCAAGCAAACGTGTATTTGTCAATTGTGGTTTAACACCAGACCATTCAGGAACGATATAGTGATAGTTTGTGTTGAACCATTTTTTCATTGATGAAGCAACGTTGTCTTTATTACCACGCGCAATTGCAAAATACAAATCAAGATTGATTTCTTCTTTAGCAAAACGTTTTGGAATGACACCAAATTGTACTGACAAGTCCAAGATATGATCATAAAGTGAAAAATCACCTACAGGAATAAAATCAAGCCCTGCATCAGCTTGTTTTTTCAAAAATTCAAGACGTAAATCTTTAGCTTGAGCTTGTAATTCTTCTTGTGAAATATCCCCTGCCCAATAAGACTCAATTAATTTTTTCCACTCGCGATTTTCACCTAAACGCGGATAACCCAAATTCGAAACCTTTACCATAGTTACCTCCTATACCAGCATTAGTTTTAAACTATACCTACTAAATTTTTTATAATTAAGATTGTAAAGGATAACAAGCCTTTTTTTCAATACCTTTCATCATTCTATCTTTTTATGGCCTGATATAGTTTTTAGCTATACATTTAGAGTTTGTTATAGTTTTTAACTATAACAAAAAGAACTCCCTAAGGAGTTCAATGTTAGATTAATAAAATTTATTATTTAGCTTTTCTAAGGGCACCAAATAGTAATCCTGAAACAATAGCACCGATAACAATAGCAACAAGGTAAAGAATCCAGTTACTTGTCAATGCAAAGACGAAGATACCACCATGAGGAGCCATCAATTTAATACCAAATGCACCTACTAAAGCACCTGTTACAGCTGAACCAACCATAAAGCTTGGAATAGCACGAGCAGGGTCAGCAGCACCAAATGGAATTGCACCTTCTGTGATGAACGATAGCCCCATAACAATATTTGTCAAACCAGCGTCACGTTCTTCAGCTGTGAATTTATCTTTGAACAAACGTGTTGCAACAAAGACAGCAAGAGGAGGAACCATACCACCGGCCATAACAGCCGCCATAACAACTGAACCACCATTTGAAAGAGCTGCCGCAGTAAGACTACTTGTACCAAAGACATAAGCAGCTTTATTGAAAGGTCCACCCATATCGATTGCCATCATACCACCAAGGATAAGTCCAAGGATAATAGCAGAGCTACCAGACAAACTATCAAGGAAATCATAAAGTGCACTGTTAATAGCTGCCATAGGAATGTTGATGAAGAGCATCAAGAATCCTGTTACCAACACACCAAGAAGTGGGTAAAGGAGGATTGATTTGATACCTTCAAGTGATTTTGGCAAGAAGGCAAGAGCTTTCTTAAGAACAAGAATAACACCACCAGCTAAGAAACCACCAACAAGAGCTCCAAGGAAACCTGAGGCAATTTGATTGTCAGCAAGGTTTACTGCGCTATCCAAACTATAGAATGAAATGCGACCAAAGGCAATACCTGAAGTTGCCATAGCACCAGCTGTGAAACCAGCTACCAAACCAGGTTTTTCAGCAATTGAATAAGCAATGTAAGCTGCAAATACCGGAATCATGAAACCAAAAGCTGCA
This sequence comes from Streptococcus gallolyticus subsp. gallolyticus DSM 16831, assembly GCF_002000985.1. Lineage (NCBI taxonomy): Bacteria > Bacillati > Bacillota > Bacilli > Lactobacillales > Streptococcaceae > Streptococcus > Streptococcus gallolyticus. The sequence goes on from NZ_CP018822.1 coordinate 1,424,869, forward strand.
TTACCAAGTTGGTTAAAGACAGCTGCAATTTCATGGTAATTACCAAGGTGACTCAATTGGTCATTTGGCACTCCCATAAATTGGTCAATCAAGAATGAAATAGCAATTAAGATACCACCACCAATAACGAATGGCAACATTTGAGAAACACCACTCATCAAGTGCTTGTAGAATGCAGCACCAAGGCTTAATTTTTCACTAGCATCACTTGAAGATGAAGCTTCATCAGCTGAAGCTGTATAAGTTTCTGCTTTTCCGTCAAGGATGATATTGATTAATTCTTCAGATTTTTTAATACCGTCAGCAACTGGACGTGATACTAATGGCTTTCCATCAAAACGTGCCATTTCAACGGCTTTATCAGCTGCAACAATGACACCTTTTGCACGCGCAATTTCATCAGCAGTCAAACGATTACCGACACCTGAAGCACCATTTGTTTCAACACGAACAGTGACACCCATTTCATCACCTTGTTTGATGAGGGCTTCTTCTGCCATGTAAGTGTGCGCAATACCAGTTGTACAAGCTGTAACAGCTACGATAAGTGGTTTATCATCTGAAACTGGAGCAGCTTTCGATTCTTCTTTTGCTTTGTTATCTTCTTCTGCTGCGTTAAATGTTGCAATCACTTCGTCAGCTGATGTCACTTGACGTAATTGATCAGCAAAGCCATCTTTCAAAAGATATTTTGATAATTCAGCAAGAGCAGCCAAGTGAGTGTCGTTTGCGCCATCTGGTGCTGCAATCATGAAGAATAGGTAAGTTGGTTGACCGTCCAATGCTTCATAATCAACACCTGCAGCAGATTTAGCAAACAAAACAGTCGCTTCTTTAACAGCTGCATTTTTACTGTGAGGCATGGCAATACCATCACCTAAACCAGTAGATGTTTGCGCTTCACGGTTCATGATACCTTGTTTAAAAGTATCAAAATCAGTTACCACACCGTGTTCAACAAGGCTTGTGATCATTTCATCGATCGCTGCTTCTTTTGAAGTTGCTTTCAAATCAAGAATCATGACATCTTTTCTGAGCAAGTCTTGAATTTTCATATTTTTTCTACCTCTACTTTTTGATAAGTTTCTTTTATGAATTCAGCAGTTGCCAAGTCATCTGAGAATGTTGTTGCTGTCCCACATGCGACACCCCATTTAAGAGCTTCGATTGGGTCGCCAGATTTGACATATTCGCCTGTAAATCCTGCAACCATAGAATCGCCCGCACCCACAGAATTTTTGACAGTGCCTTTAATTGGTTTTGCAAAGTATGCTGCTTCTGGTGTTACCAACAATGCACCGTCTCCAGCCATTGAAATAATAACGTTTTTAGCACCTTTAGCGAGAATTTCACGGGCGTATTTTTCAATATCAGCAAGACCGTTTAATTCAACACCAAAAATATCAGCTAATTCATGGTTATTTGGTTTTACCAAAAGCGGTTGATAGTTTAAGGCATCTAAAAGTGTTTGTCCTTCAAAATCACAAACAACTTCTGCACCGGCTTTTTTAGCAATCGGAATCAATGTGTTATAGACTTGGTTTCCAAGGCTACTTGGAGCTGAACCTGCAAAAACAACAGTATCTTCACTTGAAAGACCAGCAAGAATAGCTTCCAATTCTTCAAGTTTTTCTGTTGAGATGTGTGGACCTGCACCGTTGATTTCTGTTTCTTCACCCGCTTTAACTTTGACATTAATACGTGTGTCCTCAGAAACTTCAACAAATTTTGTTGCAATGCCTTCATCTACCAAGCCATCTTTCACAAAACGCCCTGTAAATCCACCGATAAATCCTGTGGCTGTATTTTCAATATCAAGACGTTTCAAGATACGGCTAACATTAATCCCTTTACCACCAGCGAATTTATCATCACTAGTCATACGGTTAACACTTCCAAGTGCTAAACTATCCAAGCGAACAATAAAGTCGATAGATGGATTAAGAGTGACTGTGTAAATCATACTTCAATTACCCTCGTTTTTTCTTTTATTTTTTTCATCAGTGCTCCGCTAGATTGATTGGTAATGATAGTGACATTTTCAACCTTATCAACCTTGGCAAAAGAAATGTGACCAATCTTTGATGAATCTGTAACAATAAATGTTTTTCTGGCATTTTCAATAACCGTTTTCTTGATGACCGCTTCCTCAACATCAGGTGTTGTTAAGAATTGCTCATCGACACCGTTAATTCCTAAAAATGCTTTATCAAAATTTAATTGTTTAATTTGCTCATACGCAACCGTTCCAATACTAGCGTCAGTTGCTTTTTTGACATGCCCACCAATAATAATCGTTTGAATGTTTTTATCAACCAATTTGGCAGCATGGTGAATGGAATTGGTAACTACCGTTAAATTATCTTGGGAGAGATAATTGAGCAGCAACTCATTTGTCGTTCCTGCATCAATGAAAATAACTTCATTGTCAGCAATCAAATCAGCTGCTTTCTGAGCGACTAACATTTTTTCTTGAATGTTTTTGATAGATTTTTGTTGATTGGTAAATTCCTCTTGAAGCGAGTGAGGGAGTTCTGCGCCACCATGGACTCGGTGGAGCTTACGCTCACTCTCCAATTCGTCCAAATCGCGACGAACAGTGGACTCCGAGGTATCTAGCATGCTAACTAAGTCCTCAAGATTAACAAATTTATCATGAGACAATTTTTCCATGATTAATTGTTTTCGTTTAGACTTAAGAATGTTCATCACCTCCACTGAAATCGTTTACAGATAAAATTATACTATTTTTTCTATCATTGTCAAGCATTTTCTATCAAATTCTATCAAGTTTTTTCACTAACTAGTTAGAATGCCTACAAAATCAGAAAAATAGTGACTGTAACCCAATTTCAACTAAAACAAAAGGACTTAGTCCTGTGCAATACAGAACTAAATCCTTTCAATAATTATTTGTCTAACTTTTTGGGGTTACCACAATCACTTGTGAAGAGAGTTTCGTTTTATTTTTCCTTGTCTTTAATCAATGATGTTGAGTGCACCACACGGTTATCACGGTCAGGGTAAATGTATTTAATCGCTTGATTAATCGCAGTTGGAGCTTCACCAAAACCAGAGGCGATCAAAGCAACTTTACCTTCATAGTCAGCGGCATCACCAATCGCATAAACACCTTCTTGACTTGTCTCAAACAATGGCGAAACCGTAATGCTTGAACGTTTATAATCAACGTTCCAATTTTTAAGGTTTTTATTTGATGTCGAAAAACCAAAGCTAACAATCAAAGCATCTAATGGCAATTCAACAGTTTCATCTGATTTAACCTTTTGAATCGTTAAACTGTTAGCAAATTGACCATCACCGTCCAAAGCAACTGGTACGTACGGTGTCATGATTTTCACATTTGATTGTTTAAGCACTTCAACGCTATGTTCGTGAGCACGGAAAGCATCACGACGGTGAACGATTGTCACGCTTTTAGCCAAGCCATCCAAATGATTTGCCCAGTCAACGGCAGAATCACCACCACCACAGATAACAACGTCTTTGCCAGCAAATTGGTCTAATTTATGAACATTGTAGAAAAGGTTGTTGTCAGCGTATTCTTCTTCCCCTTCTAAACCAAGCGTACGGGGAGCAAATGCACCATTACCACAGGCAATAACAATCGCACGTGAAAAATGTTGACCTTTATTGGTCTCAATAGTGAAAACATCGCCCTCTTTCTCAAAAGTCTTAACTTCTTCTTTAAGGCAAATCGTTGTTTGGTCTTCAAAGCGTTCTAATTGTTTGATAAGATTTTCAGTTAATTCTGCTGCTGTGATTTCAGGGAAACCAGCCACATCATAAATGGCTTTTTCAGGATAAAGGATAGCTGGTTGCCCACCAAGTTCTGACAAACTTTCAATAATTTTCACTGAAACACCACGCATACCTGCATAAAAAGCAGCAAAAAGCCCTGCAGGACCACCACCAATAACGGTAATATCATATATTTCACGATTTTCTGACATTTATTTTTCCAACTCCTTATAAATTTCTTCGATGACTGATGCTTTATAAGCCATGTAACTTTCGATATTTTTGGGAAATAGCTGCGCTGCTTTCATTTTTGTTGCTCCATAAATCGCAACTGCATCAGGATGACTGCGCAAATAATCACGAAAAGCAAGGTGCCGTTTCAACTCAAGTGAATTTTTAGGACAAACATAAAGATGATGACATTGCAAATGCTCCTTACCAGAATAAGCAAAAGCTTCCCTGCCTTCAATCCCTAGATTTCCCTCATGAACATATCCAATACTTGCTAATTTTTCAACAACCATAGATAAATCCGTCTCTTGAGCAATCACAACATCAATATCAATGATTGGCTTTGCTGCTATGCCTTCAACGGCTGTACTTCCAACATGCTCAATTCTAATAGCTAACTCACCAAGAACAGCACGCAACTCTTGAGTAATTTTTTCAAAATCATCTTTCCAACTTTCTTGGTAGGAAAGAACAATCACCTCTTCTGTCCGCATGAAACCTCCTCAAAAATAAAGAGACATACAGTCCGCATGTCTCCTATTATATCACATATTTTTAGCTTTCGCGTCTTTCTCTGCGAGAATCTTTCGAAAAATAGCTTCTTCTTCCTTGCTAAAAACATAATTTTCCAATAAATCTGGACGACGTTCTAACGTCTTACGCAAACTTTGCTCAATACGCCATTTTCGGATATTCTCATGATGCCCACTCATTAACACATCTGGAACTTTCATGCCACGAAAATCATATGGGCGAGTATATTGTGGAAATTCCAAAAGCCCTGATGAAAAAGAATCATCTTGATGACTAGCTTCTTTTCCTAAGACATTAGGAATCAAACGAACCGTTGCATCAACAATCGTCATCGCAGCCAATTCTCCACCAGTCAAAACAAAATCGCCCAAAGAAATCTCATCGGTAACCAAGGTTTTAATGCGTTCATCATAGCCCTCATAATGCCCACAAATAAAAATTAGTTCATCTTCTTGTGCTAATTCTTCAGCGTAGCTTTGATCGAATTTACGCCCTGCTGGGTCCAAAAGAATCACGCGCGGCTTTTTAGCGTCAATCTTATCAATGGTATCAAAAATCGGCTGTGCTCGCAAAAGCATTCCTTGACCGCCACCATATGGTTCATCATCAACATGACGAGCCTTCTCTGCATTCTCACGGAAATTATGATAATTGATTTCCAACAGACCTTTTTCAGTAGCTTTACCAACAATCGAATGCTCAAGCGGTGAAAACATTTCTGGAAAGAGCGTTAGAATATCAATCTTCATCGTCAAGTCCTTCCAAAACGTCAACATCAATACGATTGCCAGCAACATCCACGTTAAGCACAACTGGTGGAATGTATGGAAGCAACAAATCACGTTTTCCTTTACGTTTCACCACCCAGACATCATTAGCACCAGGTTGCAAAATCTCCTTAACTTGACCAATCAAAACATCATTTTCATAAACATCAAGTCCAATAATTTCATGATAATAAAATTCACCATCATCAAGGTCAGATAAATTTTCCTCAGCAACTTTTAAAGTACAACCTTTGTATTTTTCGATATCATTAATATGATACATGCCTTTAAATTTAACAATATCAAAATTCTTTTGTTTACGGTGACTAGCAATCTCAACTTCAATAATAAAACGGTCTTTATCATCAAAAATCGCTAATTTTGAACCCTTTTTAAAGCGTTCTTCTGTAAAATCCGTCACAGACAACACGCGCATCTCACCTTGGAGACCTTGTGTGTTAACAATTTTTCCAACATTAAAATAATTCATGTTTACTCCACTTAACTTAGTCTTTACCATTGTACCATGATAGCAATGAAAAAACCAGCTGCGCTCTGCAACTGGTCAAGATAGTCCGTACGGGATTCGAACCCGTGTTACCGCCGTGAAAAGGCGGTGTCTTAACCCCTTGACCAACGGACCAAAATCAATGTATAAAACCAATGAGGTTTACTGGGGTAGCTGGATTCGAACCAACGCATGAGGGAGTCAAAGTCCCTTGCCTTACCGCTTGGCTATACCCCAAAACAACAAAATATATTCTATCGTAGATTTGACTCCCTGTCAATACATTTTTTAAATTTTTTTGAAAAAATTTTTGGTTACCAACAGTTTTGAAAGTTCTAAAATGAAGTTAGCCACTTGAGCGTATCAAAAAACATCTCAGAGAGATATAATGTCATCACCACAACAACATTAGAAGGACTCTGAGATGCAAGACTATTATACACCAAAAGGCAAACTTTTAACACTAGCAGACCGTAGAAATATTAAACGTTGGCTCAAAGAAGGTCACTCCAATCGCGAAATCGCTAGAAGATTAGCTAAAGCTCCTCAACCCCCAACATCTAAATCGCATTAGTCAGCATTCAAAACGTATAATGATGATTTGCAATCTCGGATTTTCTAATAAAAAGTTTCAATGAATACGACACTTCTTCACCAAAAACAAGAAAAAGAGTAGCAAATCACTACTCTTCTCCCTTTTCATCAATAACGAGTCTTACTTTTTTACCTTGAGTTGGTACCGAATAGACAATCGACCTTATCGCTGTAATGGTACGACCTTTTTTACCGATAACACGACCGATGTCCTGTGCATCCAAATCAAGATGATATTCTAAAAACTCAGGTGTATCTTCAATTTTAATGGTAAGATTATCTGGTTGTGAAATCAAAGGTTTCACAATAGCGATAATAAGATTTTCAATGGTATCCATAGGCTTTCTTCTTAGTGTACTCTATTATTTTGAGAATTTTGATTCGTGGAATTTTTTCATAACGCCTTCACGTGAAAGGATGTTACGAACTGTATCTGAAGGTTGTGCACCTTTTGACAACCATTCAAGAACACGATCTTCTTTCAAAGTTACTTGGTTTTCTTCAACAAGTGGGTTGTAAGTACCAACTGTTTCGATGAAACGACCATCACGTGGAGCACGTGAATCAGCTACGTTGATACGGTAGAAAGGTTTTTTCTTAGAACCCATACGAGTTAAACGGATTTTTACTGCCATTAGTATAAAGTCTCTTTTCTATATTTTTTGTTTTGGTTAATAGCTCTGCTACTAACTCACTTAACTTATTATATCATAAAAAGATAAGGTGTCAAGTTTTTTTCTTGACACCTTTTAAATTTTTTTGAAAGGTTAAAAATAAGCAGGAGCGCATTATTGTTGAGATTGCAAAATAGCTTCTTTTATTTCCGCAACAGTCACTGCTTGGTCATCTCGATAGACAACGTTGCCATCATCATCCAAAAGTTCTCCAACCAATGGCTCAGCAGCCGAACTTGCTTCATCTTTAAATGAAAATCCTCCGCCCACTTCATCAGGATAACCAATGACAAAATCAGTATCTGAACAATAAGTATCCAAAAACTCCACAAAACTATTATCTTTTTGATATTCCTCTACAGCAAGCTGTAAAGGAATCGGTTCGGCAGCAGTTTTAGGAAGCAACGCTGTCAATTCATCAGACACAATTGTTTTAGCTGTACCAACGGATACAATCGCTAAAGCACCAATAATCGGTAACATGATTCTTTTTTTCATAGCTTCTCCTTAGTTTATTTTAAATATTGATATAAGACCTGACGAGCTTCGCCAACTGTCGTTGATTCTGAACCTTCTAAATCAAGCTCATGAACAGTTCCGTCTTCGTACTGAATATAACTATTTTGTGATTCTTCCTCATCACCGTAACCATCAGCATAAGCCAAAATACCACCTTCTTCATCGGCAATAATACGCTGCTCGTCCGAATAATCTGCAAAATAGTTATCAAACGCTTCTCGCGATTTTCCTTTCCAAACCTTAATCAAACGATTTATAGTCGCATTATCACTTGATGTCTCGCAGGACTTGACTTGAACATCGTCAGCAACCACATCTTTATTTTTAATTTGATTCATTCCCAAAATACCAGTCACAAGACATGCTAATAACATTAGCGAAAAAACAGCTTTTCTTTTCATTCTATCCCCTTTTTCAAAAATCTATATTTTAATTTACATAAATATATTTTTTATTTAAAATAGCATGAAATTGCATAAAAAGCAAATAAAAACATGATAATTATCTGAAAATATTATTTTAAAAACAAAAAGAGCTGAAACAATTGTTCCAAGCTCTCTCAAAGCTATTTTCTATTATTGACTGTCGTGTTATAACTCAATAATGCCATAATGAAATTTTTGATTAGGTCTGACAATTCTTTTAAAACCAAATTTTTCAAAAACATCATCTCTAAAATGAGCTTTAATAATAAGACTCTTTCTTGCCATGCGCTTTGCTTCCCTCAAAAACTCATCAGATAGAGGACTAGGATTGGCAAATTGTCGTAAACCATCTAAGTTTTTAGATTCTGAAATCCTATCAGAAAACATTGGGTCGCAATAAACCACGTCAAATGACTTATCAGGCAATGATTTCATATAAGTAATATTGTCAGCGCAATAAGTTTTAATGGAACGCATGACAGCTGTTAAGCGTTGATTTTCTGATGGATAAGTTACCAAACCCTCTGAAACGATAAAGTGGATAAGAGGATTGCTTTCTATCGCTGTTACATCATTGCCTGCTGACGCCATAACAATGCTATCGCTAGCAAGCCCCATCGTTGTATCAAGGATTTGTAACTTGTCATCACCCAATAACGCCAATAAAGCGTCATGCTCACTCTTAATACGCAACATAGCAGTATCAGGATGAAAAACAAACTCACTACCGTCTTGATTGACCAAGCGCAGCTCATTTTCATAAACCAAAAGAAGCGCTTCTCTAGACTGTAAAAGCTTTGTCACTGATTGTTTTCGTCGTTCAATAACAGGTAAATGAAGTTTTTCGCCAATAGCTTGCGCTCGCTGACGCAAAGCAACATTTTCCCGCAAACTTGTCGTAATCGCAATAATCATGCTTTTATTATAGCAAAATTACAAAAAAGATTTAATGAAATGCCCACCGTAAATCCAGAAATAGCTATAAGCCACGATAGAAATAGGCTTACAAAGCAGAATGATATAGAGAAAACGCCTAAACGTCATCTTTGACAGCCCTGTTACCATAACCAAAATATCTGCAGGCGAAATGGGGGACGCCATATTTAAGGCAAAAACTTTTTCGTAAGTTGATGACGTTAATTTTCGCTCATAACGAGCAAATAATTTCTCCTCCATAAATAGCAAAATAAATGGCTTCCCATAGCGGCGTGTTAATAGAAAAAGAATAATACTCCCAATAACAATGCCAACATAATTGAGAATAAAGCCCAGTATTGGACCAAAAGCCATAAAACCAACTACCGTTGTCACCCCACCTGGAATAATCGGAATAACCACCTGAATAATTTGCAACAGAAGAAAAATAATGCTTCCCAAAAAGAGATGTCCTCGCAAAACATCCGCTAAAGCATGAGGGTTATTCAAAATATCTAAATGTTTAAAAAGATAAACCAAACACAAAAGGGTTAGAATAATAGAAAAAATTCCTAAAAACTTGATTACTCTTTTTAAAGCGTCATACATAACATCACCTTTCATCGTTCTCAAAAAAAGAGCTGGTGACAGCTCTTTAAATGTCTAAGCAATTTTTATATTAATGCTATTATTATTCATAACGTAATGCTTCGATTGGGTCGAGTTTACTTGCTTTATTTGCTGGTAAAATACCGAAGATCATACCAATCAAAGCGGAGAAGAGAAGGCTTCCTATTGCTACGTTAAATGAAATAGATGGTTTCATATCAGCCATATTGCTATTAAGAATACTTGTCAAACCAGCTGCCAAACCTAAACCGATCAGCCCACCAAGGAGAGTCAATACCATTGATTCAATTAAAAATTGCGTCAAAATTTTCCTGCGTGTTGCCCCCAAGGCCTTACGTAAACCAATTTCACGTGTACGTTCTGTAACAGATACAAGCATGATGTTCATAACCCCAATACCTCCAACTAACAGTGAGATACCAGCAATCGCACCAATAACTGTAGTCATCATGCCATAAGCTGAATTAATTTCAGCAATCTGTTTAGACATATCAAAAATGGTAAAGTGGCCTGTTTTCACACCTGATACTTGTGTCATCACTTTAGCAGCTTCTTCCCCTACGGTTGTTGCTTGCGTTGCATCATTAACATGGACATATGCCGCCTCAATTTCGTTAACATTAAACTCAGCAGCCAGTTGTGTGTTTGTCATGACAGCATTACCACCTGAACTCATTCCGTAGAGAGCTGAACCAGCATTTGGATCTTTATAAACACCAACAACTAAGTATGATTTAGAACCGACTGAAACCTGCTTATTTAAGGCATTATCATTCGTTCCAAATAGTTTCACAGCCAATTTCGTATCAAGCATAATGATACGTGAAAAATGCTCATAATCATCTGAACGGAAATTTCTTCCAGCTACAACCTTGTATTTTTTAACATCAAAATAGGTCTTATTAACACCTATAATGTTAACGTTTTTGGCTTTTTTCTTATTAAGCGAAACCGTTGCAGTCGTACCATTCGTCAAGTAATAGTTTTGAACCCCTGAAACATCAGAAGTAATTTTTTGCAACCATTCTTCCTGAATTTTAGGACCTTTGTCTGATGATGTCGTTTCAACATCATCGTCAAAAATACTTTTGCTGTCAGAATCCTTAGCAACATAATAAATCTCAATGTCACGTGTATCGGCAGAAAACATATCTGTGATTTGTTTTGTCATTCCTTGCCCCAACGCCATGATAACAACAACCGAAGCAACTCCGATAATAATCCCTAACATTGTTAAGAATGAGCGCATCTTGTGCCCCATGATTGAACTAAGGGCGAATTTCCAGTTTTCCATAATCTTCCTCCTTAGTCAATCCTAACACTATCTGTCGTGTCTCTTGTGATTTCACCATCACGAATGACAATTTTACGTGTTGCAAAATCTGCAATTTCCGGCTCGTGCGTAACCATGACAATGGTTTTACCTTCACGATTAAGTTCTGTCAATAGCTGCATAATCTGCTCACTGGTTTTCGTATCAAGGGCACCTGTTGGTTCATCCGCCAAAATAATCGAAGGATTATTGACCAAAGCACGCGCAATGGCAACACGTTGTTTTTGTCCACCAGATAATTCAGAAGGCAGGTGCTTCATACGTTCACCTAGTTCAACTTTGTCTAAAAATTGTTTAGCAAGTTGGTGGCGTTTTGAAACACCGACCCCAGCATAAATAAGTGGAAGCTCAACATTTTGCAAAGCATTTAATTTTGAAAGTAGGAAGAACTGTTGAAAAACAAAGCCGATTTCTTCATTTCTCACTTTAGCCAATTCTTTTTCTTTCAAGTCTTCAACTTGTGTTCCATTTAAACTGTAATCGCCAGAAGTTGGTCTATCAAGTAAACCAATAATATTCATAAGGGTTGACTTCCCTGAACCAGAAGGTCCCATTATCGCTAGGAACTCTCCTTCATAAACTGTCAAATCAATCCCTTTAAGAACTTGCAACTCCTGATCACCATTACGGTAGGACTTGACAATATCTTTGAGTTGAATTAAAACTTTTCTTTCTTCTGTCACTACTCGCTCACCTCTGATTCTTCTGCAGTGGCTGTATCATCAGAAGTAACATTGGAAACTTTTTCACCATCTTTCAAACTGCTATCTGGGTTAGAAATAACGATTTGACCAACTTCTAAACCACTCAAGATTTCTTGTTGTTTGGCATCAGCGCTTCCAAGTGTTACCTCAATTTTACTTGCTTTTTGACTGTCCTTATCGTAAACCCAAACATAATTTTTATCACCTTCATTGACAACTGCATCAACTGGCACAAGTTTGTTTTTATTTTCATTAACAACTTCTACAGATACTGTGAATCCTTGTTGAAGATTAGAAATATCACCAGTCAAATCAACTTTGTAATCATAAGAAGCTGACCCTGAAGATGAACTTGAACCGCCTGTTCCAGATGAATCATCAGATTGATTTGGGTAGTTAGAAACGTATGAAATGGTACCAGTCCATTCTTGGTCTGGATAAACTTTAGATTTGATTTTGACATTTTGTCCTGTTTTGATATTAGCCAAATCATACTCAGTCAATGTTCCTTTGATTTGTAATTGACCTTCTGTCGCAACATGGACAAGCGTTTGGCTATTTTTAGATGATGGGTCAATGTCATTATTGACTTCAACAACTGTACCAGACACATCACTCACAATAACGGTTTCGTTTAGAGCTTGTTGTGCTTTATTAACCTCAGCTTGTGCATCTGCATAAGAATCATTTAAATCTTGCAATTGTTGATTGTATTGTGCATTCTCTTGAGCTGTTGGTGGTGTTGTAACAGTTGTTTCTTCGCCAGTTTCTTCATCGGTCGTTGTCGATGTTGTTGGTAGATTACCATAAGTTTTAAGGTAATTAATCTGACGTCCAACCTTATTTAAATTACGAACAGCTGTGTCATAAGCTGCTTGGGCTGTTGTAGTGTCGTATTGAACCAATTGTTGACCAGTAGTAATTTGGTCACCTACTGACACCGTTGGTCTAGCTTCAGTTCCTTTACTGCTGTCATAATAAACGTATTGTTCTTGGAAAGCTTTAACTGTACCAGTCAACAAAGTTGATGATGAAATGGTACCCTCTGTTACAGCTGTAGTATCGTAGGTTGTTTCAACGGTTGACTCTGATGTTTTGGTTTGTTGCCACCAAAGCAGAGCTGCACCTGCAACGACAAAACAAGCTGCCGCAGCTCCAATAATCCCTTTAGTCTTTTTAGACATTTTCGCTTTACTTCTTCTAGGCATAATCTTCCTCTTTTTCTTTTGTATAGTTGTATTGTTGCGATAAGACAATTATACGTTTTTGGCATTTTACTGTCAAGAATAAAATGTAAAAACCATCTTTCATATTTATTATAAGAAAAACAGCTCTCAATAACCTTACAGTTTTGTAAGTAGAAATTTTGAGGCTCTTTGATAGTGAAAATTTATGGCTAAACAAAAGAAACTGAGCGTTGGCTCAGCTTCTTATTTCTATAATTTGAATATATTAGATAGCTTGTGTTGTGAATCCACGACTTTCAAGGACACGAATCATAGCATCTGCTGTATCGAGTGCGGTAAAGAGAGGAATACCGTGTTCAATAGCAGAGCTACGAATTGTTGCACCATCTTCGTCAAGCGTACGTTTTGTACCAACGGTATTGACGATAGCTTGAACTTTTCCAGTGCGAACAAGGGCTGGAATATCGTTCTCATCATCTTCGCCAAGTTTATTGACAATCGTTGACATCAAACCATTCTCAGCAAAATATTTGGCTGTGCCTTGTGTAGCAAAAATACTGTATCCGATATTAGCAAAACGTTTCGCCAAACCAAGCGCTTCTTCTTTTGTATCATCGGAAACTGTGAAAACAACATTACCAAATGATGGCAAATGGAAGTATGAAGCTTCAAAGGCTTTGTAAAGAGCTTTTTCAAGTGTTTGGTCTGACCCCATAACTTCACCTGTTGATTTCATCTCGGGACCAAGGAGACTATCAACCTTAGCTAATTTTGTGAATGAGAAGACTGGTGCTTTCACATGCACATAATCAGATTCTGGGTAAAGGCCATCTTCATATCCAAGGTCAGCAAGAGTTTGTCCAAGAATCAATTTCGTTGCAACTTGTGCCATAGGAATGTTAGTCACTTTAGACAAGAATGGCACCGTACGACTAGCACGAGGGTTAACTTCGATAACGTAAACTGTTTCATCTTTGATAACAAATTGAATGTTCATCATACCAAAACAGTTCAATCCAATCGCCAAACGTTTTGTGTAATCAGCAATTGTATCTTGGATTTTCTTAGATAATGTTTGAGGTGGGTAAACTGCCATTGAGTCACCTGAGTGAACCCCTGCACGTTCGATGTGTTCCATGATTCCTGGAATAAGCACATCTTTACCGTCAGAAATCGCATCTACTTCACATTCACGACCAACGATATATGAGTCAACAAGGACTGGGTGGTCTGGACTAGCTTTAACAGCTGTACGCATGTAAGAACGAAGATCTTCTTCATTTTCTACGATTTCCATAGCACGTCCGCCAAGTACGTATGATGGACGAACAAGAACTGGGAAGCCAATCTTACGCGCAGCTTCAACCGCCTCTTCTTCATTTGTTGCAGTTTGTCCTGGTGGTTGCGGAATATCCAATTCTTTCAAAGCTTGCTCAAAGAGGTCACGGTCTTCAGCACGGTCAAGGTCAGCAACTTGTGTACCAAGGATAGTAACACCAGCTTTTGACAATGGTTCTGCCAAATTGATAGCTGTTTGACCACCGAATTGCACGATAACACCTTTTGGTTGTTCGAGTTCGATAACATTCATAACATCTTCGAATGTTAATGGCTCGAAGTAAAGTTTATCAGAGATTGAGAAATCTGTTGATACCGTTTCTGGATTTGAGTTCATGATAATGGCTTCATATCCAGCTGCTTGAATGGCTTTAACTGAGTGAACAGTGGCATAGTCAAATTCAACCCCTTGCCCAATACGAATTGGACCTGAACCAAGAACGATGATAGATTCTTTATCAGATTTGACTGATTCATTTTCCCATTCATATGTTGAATAGAAATATGGTGTTGCTGATTCAAACTCAGCTGCACACGTGTCAACCATTTTATAAACTGGAATGATTTTATTTTCAGTACGAATGGCACGCACGTCATCGGCAGTCATGTTCCAAAGCTCTGCAATTTTACGGTCAGCAAAACCATTGCGTTTAGCTTCTTTCAGAACAGCGATATCTCCGACATGACTTACTAACTCTTGTTCCAGTTCAAAGATGTGGAGCAATTTATCAAGGAAGAAAAGGTCGATTTTTGTTAGTTTAGATAGTTCTTCGATAGTGTATCCACGGCGGATGGCTTCAGAAAGGTAGAACAGACGGTCATCTTGCGCACGAACAATCTTATTAACCAATTCGTCGTCTGAAACTTCTGCCAAATCAGCCATTTCATTGTGGTAAACACCGATTTCGAGTGAACGACAAGCTTTCAAAAGCGATTCTTCGATATTACGACCGATAGCCATAACCTCACCAGTCGCTTTCATTTGTGTTCCCAGACGACGTTCACCATTTTCAAACTTATCAAATGGGAAACGTGGAATTTTGGCAACCACATAGTCAAGAGCTGGTTCAAACATAGCATATGTTGTTCCAGTAACTGGGTTAACCATTTCATCAAGGGTCAAACCAACGGCAATTTTGGCAGCCAATTTCGCGATTGGGTAACCCGTTGCTTTTGAGGCAAGGGCTGATGAACGTGACACACGTGGGTTAACTTCGATAACATAATATTTGAAGCTATTTGGGTCAAGAGCAAGCTGAACGTTACATCCTCCTTCGATTTTAAGGGCACGAATAATGCTCAAACTTGCATCACGCAACATTTGGTTTTCAATGTCTGAAAGAGTTTGTGTTGGTGCAAATACGATTGAGTCCCCAGTGTGGATACCAACTGGGTCGAAGTTTTCCATATTACAAACCACAAGGGCGTTGTCGGCAGCATCACGCATAACTTCGTATTCGATTTCTTTGAATCCTGCAATAGAACGTTCAATCAAACATTGCGTTACTGGTGATAATTTCAAACCATTTTCAGCGATTTCACGAAGTTCTTCTTCGTTATCACACATACCGCCACCTGTACCCCCGAGGGTAAAGGCAGGACGTACGATAACTGGATAACCAATTGATTCTGCAAAGGCAACTGCTTCATCAACGGTATTGACGATTTCAGATTCTGGAATTGGTTGATTGAGATCTTCCATTAATTGTTTGAAAAGGTCACGGTCCTCAGCCTGATCAATCGCTGATAGCTTTGTACCTAGTAACTCAACACCAAGTTCATCAAGGATTCCAGCTCTTGACAACTCCATTGCCATATTAAGACCAGTTTGTCCTCCCAATGTTGGAAGAAGCGCATCTGGACGTTCTTTGCGGATAATACGTGTGACAAACTCGAGTGTCAACGGTTCGATATAAACCTGATCTGCGATTTCTTTATCTGTCATGATTGTCGCTGGGTTTGAGTTAACAAGAACAACGCTGTACCCTTCTTCTTTAAGGGCAAGACAAGCTTGTGTTCCTGCATAGTCAAATTCAGCTGCCTGACCAATAATAATCGGACCAGAACCAATCACCATAATTTTTTTAATATCTGTACGTTTTGGCATAATCTATGATACAAAGCCAAACAAGTAATAAAAACCACGATAACATCTATTTCTAAAGATTATCTTTTGGCGCAGCTTGTATGGCTTGTTCAAATCAGCTCATTAGCCAATCTGAACGATGTATCTTCTCCTTTCTATATTATCTAACTCACGGATTAGATTTAAATATTAGTTACGAGCTTTTTCAGCTTGAAAAGCGTCAATCAATTCAAGGAAGTCATCAAAAAGATAACTTGCATCATGTGGACCTGGCGCAGCATCTGGGTGGAATTGCACTGAAAAGGCTGGGAAGTCACGGTGACGAACACCTTCAACAGATTTATCATTGATTTCTTCATGCGTCACCATCAGACAATCAGGAAGAGTATCACGGTCAACGGCATAACCATGGTTCTGACTTGTAAAATCAATACGTCCCGTTGCAATTTCACGAACAGCGTGGTTAAATCCACGGTGACCAAATTTCATTTTGTAAGTTGTCGCACCATTAGCCAAGCTGAACAATTGATGTCCCATACAGATACCGAAGATTGGAATTTTGCCTTGAACACCACGAATCATGTCAAGAGCTTCTGGAACATCTTCTGGGTTACCTGGACCATTTGATAACATGACGCCGTCAGGATTCAAGTGAAGAATTTCTTCAGCCGTAATATTATAAGGAACAACGGTCACATTGCAATCACGTTTTGAAAATTCACGTAGGATAGAATGTTTCAATCCAAAATCAACCAAGACGATATTTTTACCAACACCTGGTGCTGGGTAAGCCGTTTTTGTTGAAACTTGTTCGATGTTATTTGTTGGTAAAACTGTTGCTTGTAATTGCACTTGCAAATGTTCGATAGAATCACCACCACTAGCAAGTGTAGCTTTCATTGTCCCGTGTTTACGGATAATTTTTGTCAAAGCACGTGTATCAATTCCTGAAATTCCTGGAATATTTTTTGCTTTCAAAAACTCGTCCAAAGTCATTTGATTACGCCAATTGTTTGCGCGACGTGCATTTTCAGAAACGACGACACCTTTACAAGTTGGTGTGATTGATTCATAGTCATCTCGATTAATACCGTAATTACCAACCAACGGGTAAGTAAAAGTCAAGATTTGACCATTATAAGATTGGTCTGTGATAGATTCTTGATAACCTGTCATACCAGTGTTAAAAACAATCTCACCTGTTACATCAAGGTCAGCTCCAAAAGCTTTTCCTTCAAAAATTGTTCCATCTTCTAAAATTAAAAGTCTTTTTGCCATTTTTATTCCTCTCGTTTGCTCTCACGGGAGCACTTTAACGTTTATTAGCAGACACTTCAAACTAAAGTAAGTTATTCATTAAGCTTTGCCGTTCAGCACAGCTTCTAGAATTGCCATTCGTACAAAAACACCATTTTGCATTTGTGTTGCAATTCGTGATTTAGGCGCTTCTACCAATTGATCTGCAATTTCCACATCACGATTGACTGGTGCAGGGTGCATGATAATCGCAGAAGTTTTCATTTTTTCATAACGTTCGGCAGTTAAACCGTATGTCTTATGATAGGTTTCCTTTGAAAAACCACGCTCGCTATCATGGCGTTCATGTTGAACACGAAGCATCATCATGACATCCACCTTATCAACAATATCATCGATTGCAACGTATTTTCCATAAACATCAAATTCACTTGAATACCATTGTTCTGGACCAGCAAAATATAATTCTGCTCCGAGACGTTTTAGAATTTGCATGTTTGATTTTGCCACACGTGAATGGGTAATATCACCAACGATAGCTACTTTTAGATTTTCAAAGCCACCAAACTCTTCATAAATCGTCATTAAATCCAACAGACATTGGCTTGGATGTTGACCTGAACCGTCACCACCATTCACAATTGCTGTTTGAATTGTTCGACTATCAATTAATTCTTTGTAGTAATCTTCCATTGAATGGCGAATCACACAAATGTCAATTCCCAAAGAACTCATCGTCAAAATAGTATCATACAAAGTCTCACCTTTGTTCACTGAACTTGTTTTAGCGTCAAATTCAATGACATCCAATCCAAGTTTCCTTTCAGCAACTTCAAAAGACTTATGCGTACGCGTTGACGGTTCAAAGAAAAGATTTGCCGCAAAATACTGCCTATCTAAACTAAAGTCTGCTTTATTTGTTTTAAACGCCATACCACGTCTAATCAAGCCAAGCACTTCTTCGTTTGATAATGTTTCCATAGTCACTAAATGTTTTAGTGAAACAACGCCATCTGTAACTGCCATTTTCTTAATCCTTTTCTGGAAGAATTTGATACAAAATGATACCTAAAAGTGTTGAGAATGCGACACCTGTAATTTGTAAACCAGCAACTTGCAATGTTAAGCCACCAATACCAGATACCAAGATAACACTTGCAATCAAAAGATTTTTCTTATTATCAAAATCAATTTTATTTTCAACTAAGATTTTAAGACCACTTGAGGCGATAACACCAAAGAGGGCAATTGAAATCCCACCGATAACTGGTGTAGGGATTGAAGAAAGCAAAGCTGAAATTTTTCCGATAAAGCTCATCACTACTGCAATCACAGCTGCCCCAGCAATAACATAAACTGAGTAAATCTTATTAAGTGCCATAACACCAATGTTTTCACCGTAAGATGTTACTGGTGGAGCACCAAAGAAACCAGCGATAATTTGTGCAATACCGTCACCTGTAAGGGTACGGTCAAGCCCTGGGTCTTTAAAGAAGTCACGTCCTGTCAAACTATTAAGCACCATAACGTGACCAAAATGTTCAGTCATAGTAACAAAAGCAATTGGTGCCATTGTCAAAATCGCGCTTGGATAAAGTTTGAAGTGATAATCCACGAAAAGAATATCAAAACTTGGAACTTGGAACCAAGCTGATTTAGCAACATCTGATAAGTCAACAATTGTTTGACCTGTTACTGCGCCAACAATCAAAGCGAAAATATAACCAACAATCAAACCAAGAAGGATTGGGATAACACCAATAATTTTCTTGCCATACATATTAAATAGAATAACAGCAAGGAGCGTTACCATACCAATCAACAGGTATGTGAAATTATATTCGCCATTTTTCAACATGACATCATCAACAGCTGTTGTTGCAAGACTAAGTCCAATAACAATAATAATTGGACCAACCACGATTGGTGGAAGAACTTTATCAATCCAAGCATTTCCAGCAAATTTGACAATCAAGGCAACGATTAAGTAAACTAGACCACCTGCGATTGCCCCTTGTGCTACTGCCGCAATACCATCGGTTTTCATTAGCATTTGCATGGTTGCAATGTAAGCAAAACTTGACCCCATGTAAGCTGGGATTTTATATTTGGTTACTGTCAAATGTGCCAATGTTCCCAAACCACTTGAGAAAAGGGCGATTGCTGGGTCAATACCAACTAGAATTGGAACCAAAACCGTTGAGCCAAACATGGCAAATAAATGTTGGAATGATAGTCCAAACAACATCCCTGGTTTAGGCATATCATGCACATCATATTTTACGTTTTCCACTTTTTATCTTCCTCCTCAATTCTATAACTGCTTAGCTTGGATCAACAATGCTGACGCGATCTTTTCCATCTACTTCAATCACTTCAACAATAATTTCTTCCACAGCACTTGTTGGAATGTTTTTACCAACATAATCAGCACGAATTGGGAGTTCACGGTGACCACGGTCAACAAGTACAGCAAGGCTAACACGCGCTGGACGTCCAAGACTTACCAAGTTATCAATTGCTGCACGGATTGTACGTCCTGTATAAAGAACATCATCAACCAAAATCACGTCTTTTCCAGTAATATCAACTGGCATATCAGTTGTATCTTCTTCGACTTTCATATCATCACGGAAAGGTTTGGTATCGAGTTCGCCAATTGGAATATCAATTCCTTCCAATTGTTTCAAGCGATCTTGAATGCGGCGAGCGATAAAAACACCGCGTGTCTTAATTCCTGCGAGAACAATATTATCAAGATTTTTATTACGCTCGATAATCTCATAAGTGATACGTGTAATCGCACGTTTCATTGTTACGTCATCAACAATTTCTTTTGTTTTCATAAAACAAACCTCTCTAATATACAAAAAATCTCCTCGTTACCAAGGAGATTCCACAAAATATAGGTACAACTATGCCAGTTGCACACTTCTTTTACCGTTCTCTCCTTGCCTGCCTCACGGGACAGTATTAAAGGATAATATTTACTCTCTATATGATACCAAAACTATGATTATTTGACAAGAGATTTACGATTATCTTTTACCAACTTTATAGCAAAAAAGCAGAATCTGGTCATCCAAACTCTGCTTTATCATTAAGCTTTGCCATTTCTTAGATTTTCCAATGTCTCTTTAAAAATAGCTGGCGCTTCTGCCGTGAAAGTCAATGTTTCACCTGTTGTTGGATGAGTAAAACCAAGTGTTTGTGCATGTAAAAACTGACCATCGCCTTTTAATGTCTTACGTGGTCCATAAAGCGGATCACCAGCAACAGGATGACCAATATACGCCATATGCACACGAATTTGGTGCGTACGCCCTGTTTCCAAAGTCAACTCAACCAACGTATAATTCCCAAAACGTTCCAAAACCTTAAAGTGAGTTACAGCGGGTTTGCCTTTTGCTGTCACAGCTTGTTTTTTACGGTCTTTTTCTGAACGTCCAATTGGCGCTTCAATGACACCACGGTCATTTGGAATATTACCATGAACAATTGCAACGTATTTACGAAGTGATTTTTTATCTTTCAATTCTGCTGCAAGTGCGTTGTGAGCTTTATCATTTTTAGCAATCATCAACAAACCTGAAGTGTCTTTATCAATACGATGCACAATTCCTGGTCGAATCACACCGTTAATCGAAGATAAATCTTTAATGTGGTACATCAAGGCATTCACTAATGTTCCAGACGTATGACCAACTGACGGATGAACCACCATTCCTTGTGGTTTATTGACCACAGCAACGTCATCATCTTCGTAAATAATATCAAGTGGAATATTTTCAGCTGTATATTCTAGCACTTCTTCTTTTGGCACTTCGTAAGTGACAACATCACCAACTTTGACAGCATATTTCGCTTTAACAGCTTTGCCATTGACCAAAACTGTTCCTTTTTTGATTTCATCGTTAGCTTGGCTACGTGACAATTCTGTCAAATCTGCTAGCGCCTTGTCTAAACGAACACCAGCTTCCTTAATGATTAACTCCATTCTCCTCCTCTTTCCAAAGGGCAATAAATAGTATCACAACCCCAACTGTTAAATAAGAATCCGCCATGTTAAACACCGCAAAATTCATAAAATCTAAATGAATCATATCAACAACATAACCAAGGCGCACACGGTCAATAAAATTTCCTAAACCGCCTGAGATAATGAGGATTAAACCAAGTAAAAACCAAAACTGACCATTGATATTTTTAACAAAATAATAGCAAGCAGCCCCAACGACCGCAAACGTAATAACCGCAAATAGCCATTGTTGATTTTGTAAAATCGAAAAAGCAGCGCCATAATTACGCAAGTAAGTTAAGCTAAAAATACCTGGCAAACACTCTTGAATGGTGTCCAAAGTGATGTGATTAACAATCCATAGCTTACTTAACTGGTCTAAAACAATCAAAACCACAGCAGCAAGCGGAAAATAAACTTTTCTTAATGTCTTCATTTAGTCACCTTTGGGCTGAATTTAGCAAAATAATCCTTCATAACAGCGATAAATTTAAGCGCACAAGCTGATAAATTCTTATCACGGCGTTTGATGTAAACCATTTTATTATCCAAATCATCTTCAAGTGGAATGACAGTAATTCCGTTTACGCTACGACTATCTAAGAAACCAGAGCCTGTTGCATAGGCATCCGTTCTTTCCAAAATACCATTCAAAGTAGCACGGTCAGTAACATTGAAGATACGAGAACTATCCGTTGTATCCACAAAATTTTCAGAATAGTAAAGGTACTCATCTTTTTCTTGGGTAAATCGCACAGTCGGAAATCCTAACAAATCAGCCATAACCAAGCTATCTTTTTTCGCTAAAGGATGCTCTTTAGCAAGATAAATATGGGTTTGAAATGGAATTAACTCAACAAATTCTAAGCCAAGCTTTTCCATACGCTGCAAAAGCCCTTTACGATTTTGATTATTTAAATAGATAATCCCTATCTCACTATCGCCTTGAGCAATTTCATCTAAAATTTGAATCGTCGTTGATTCAAAAATACGAAAATCTTTATGTTCTGGGTGAGCTTGTGAAAAAGCAGTAATTAACGGTGGCAAAAAATCATAGTGCTGACTGGCAATTGAAAATTCATCTGAATCCGCTGCTGCTTGTGAAAATTGTCTTTCAAAGGAATCAAAACTTTTCACAACCTCAAGAGCTTTCTCATAAAAAGTCATCCCATGGCTTGTCAAAACCGCTCCAGTTGTTGTTCGAGTAAAGATTTGAAAGCCAAGTTCGCCTTCCAAATCTCTAATTGCTACTGATAAACTGGGTTGGCTTACAAAAAGTTTAGAAGCCGCCTCACGAAATGTACCACTATTGGCAATCGCCACGACATAACGCAATTGTTGTATGTTCATTTAAATCATTCTTTCTAAAAATCAATCAACTTTATTATAACAAAAAAACTAGGCTGTTGCCTGTTTTCCTAATTCTTTTTGCAAAATGGTTAACAAACTTGTAATAGCCTTTTAGGCTAGTTTCAAAATTTGACAACGCAAGGCTCTCTTCCAAGGTGGTCAGGCAAATAAAAAAGCCCTGCCAAGATTGACAAAGCTTTCAATAATATCTATTTACGCTATTATTTTGCGATAGGGTAAACAGAAACTTGTTTTTTATCGCGACCTTTACGTTCGAAACGTACAACACCTTCAACTTTAGCGAAGAGTGTATCGTCACCACCGCGACCTACGTTTACACCTGGGTAAATGTGAGTACCGCGTTGACGGTAAAGGATTGATCCACCTGAAACAGTTTGTCCGTCAGCTGCTTTAGCACCTAGACGTTTAGCTTGTGAATCACGACCATTTGATGTAGAACCTCCACCTTTTTTGTGGGCGAAAAGTTGCAAGTTAGCAAGATTCATTTTTAACATATGTTGTGTCCTCTTTTCAAATTAGTTTGCAATGACTTGAACTGACACAAACTCTTGAGAGTTTTCTGCCAAATTTGTCATTCCTAAAAGAAAGCTTTCAAATAAAAGTTGAACTTTCTCATCTGTCTTTTTAGTTACATGAGAGATATCAATCTTCATATAACCACCATCAATCTCATTGATAGCTAAATCAGCGTTGCAATCTGCCAAAGCTTCTAACGAATTAACCAAGTTAATTGATAAAGTTGAGACAGCTGCACATACGATATCAAAGCCATACTCACCACTACCAGCGTGACCAGTCAGTTCAACACTTTCTAAGTTATCCTTGTGGCGAATAAAAGTTGCTTGAATCATAATAATGCCAAATTAAGCGTTGATAGCGTTGATAACAACTTTTGTGTAAGGTTGACGGTGACCTTGTTTACGGTGGCTACCTTTTTTAGGTTTGTATTTGAAAGTAACAACTTTCTTTTGTTTACCTTGTTTTTCAACAGTACCAACAACAGTAGCTCCTTCAACAACTGGTGTACCAACAACAGTTTTGTCACCACCAACAAGAACAACTTCGTTAAATGTTACTTCTGAACCAGCTTCAACATCAAGTTTTTCAACATAGATAGCTTGACCTACTTCAACTTTAACTTGTTTTCCACCAGTTTTGATGATTGCATATGTGCTCATCGTGCACCTCCTATAAATTTTTTTGCGGATTTTCCGCTTGTGAAGACTCGCCTAAATCGTGAACTTCGAAAGTTACTTATGAACGATTTTCGTGCGGTTGCACAGGATGTGCATTTAGTCAACGTTCATATTTTAACATGATAAAGTGATTAAATCAAGGAATATGCTATATTTTTTTAGCAATATTACGTTTTCATTCTGCTTTTTTCTCAAATGAGATAGCAATTAAGCCTAGCACCGCTTTTTTCGTTAATTTTTCCACTACTTGAATGTTAAGCGAGGCATCTGTTGCCATGACTTGATACACTTCTGTTCCTTCATGATAATAATAATCCGTGATGTTAAATCCATTTCTTTCATAAAAAACAACTCGTTTAACACGTTGCTGATAATTTTCAGCAGTTTTATCTAATGGTTCCATGGCAAGAATAATCGAACGTTTTCCTGCTAAATTTCTAATGTCTTGTAAAATGGCAGAGCCATAGCCACGTGAACGAATATTTGGATTAACCGCAAGAAAGAAAAGATAGATAACTTCTTCATTCTCCAACAAATACACTAAACCAACAAAGTCATCCTTATCATAGTAGGCATAAAAATTCGCTAAACGCCGATAAGCATTCAAAACTAATGGAAAATAGGGTAACCGTTCTACTGCTGGAAAGGCAGTTAGGTATAATTTTTTAACATCTTCATAACTCTTTGAAAATAGGTTAACTTTTTGACGACTTAATCCCATTGTAAATTCACCAATTCATTCATTTCTTGGTAGGCAGTATCCACTTTTTCTTGCATAGTTGAATCAAGAATATCACGATACTTTCCACCTTCAATAAAATCTTCCAAAACAAGCGTTCGATAATCGGAAAGCACAAAGCCTTCTGATCCCGTCACACCCTTGCTCCAAACCCAAACCATTGTCGGATGAGCGGCAACGGTCTTGATTGTTGTTTTATTATTTTTCTTTTCAAAAGTGATGTCCATTAAGAGACCACGTTCTGTCCAGATATTATCAACCGTTTCTAAACGCTGGTTAGAGATAAAATTTCCCATTGAATAGATGATAAATTTCTTATCACCGTCTTTTTCAAGCGTTTCAGACGGCTCAGCAACGTGAGGGTGTCCACCAAACACAACATCTGCTCCCCAGTCAATCATTTTATGATAAAGCGTTACTTGTTCGTCTGTTGGTTCAAGAGCGTATTCTGTTCCCATTTGTGGCATGACAATTGTGACATCAGCTTTCTTTTCAGCTTCTTGAATTTCTGATTTCATTTTATCTTCATCTAAATCTGACATATGTTTTTCATAATCTTCATCTGCCACATTTGCTTCCATGCCATTATAGCCATAAGAATAACCCAAAATCGCAATTTTGATGCCGTTGACATTTTTAATGAGAATGTCTTCCGTATCACGATTTTCTTTGTAAACACCGATAGTTGACAAGCCAAGATTTTCAAAGGTTTCAACCGTATTGATAACACCTAAAAGCCCAGAATCCAAAATGTGATTATGCGCTAAATCAACAACATCATACCCCGTGTCTTTCATAGCGTCAGCGATTTCACTTGGTGCATTAAAAAGCGGATAACCACCCAAAGGGTAATCAGGGCTAATCGTTCCTTCGTAATCACCGATAGCCAAGTCAGCACTTGAAATCCAGCTCTTGACATATTCAAAAAATGGCGTGAAATCATAGCTTCCGTCAGCTTGTTCAGCACTTCCATAAAGCCCGTTGTGAATAAGAATATCACCATTTGCCATGACACGCGCTGTTTTCGTCGTATTGCTTTTATTTTGTGCTTGTTTTTCTGTCGTTTGTGTCGTATTAGCGATCGATTTTTCAAAAGCTAGACTATACACACCCGAACCAAGCAAGGAAATCACCAAAAAACTCAAACAAGCAAGCGTTGTTTTTTTATAAATAATCCTATCAAACATCACTTAATCTTACCTCCAGACACTATTATAGCATTTTCTAGCAAAGGAGCCAGAATTTACCTAAAAAGGCAAACTAAAAAGCCACCAACGGTAGCTTTTTGTCTCCTATAATAAATCATCAATCAAGTCATCAACCTCATCGTGGTCTGCTTGTGGAGTGATTGTTGTTACTTTAATACCTGCAACCGCACGTTCAACAAGCCCTTCAACGTCCATACGTTTTTCGTATTGTTCAACATTTTTGATTTTAGGATTTGTTTTTGGACGGTCAGGTGCAAAAATGGTACAGCAGTCCTCAAATGGTTGAATTGAAATGTCGAAAGTATCGATTTTTTGAGCAATATCAATGATTTCTAATTTATCCATTGTGACAACTGGACGAATAATTGGGGTTGCGGTTACCGCATTAATAGCACGCATGCTTTCAAGTGTTTGACTGGCAACTTGTCCAAGACTTTCACCATTAATAATCACCAAACCATTACGTTCTTCACGCATACGGTCAGTAATACGCATCATGAAACGACGTGTCAAAGTCATCAAGTAAGCTTCAGGTGCTTTTTCTTTAATTTCTTCTTGAATTTCTGTAAATGGCACTTCGATAAAATCAATATTACCACCAAATTTAGTCAATTTACGTGTCAAATCTTGGGCTTTTTTAAGAGCACCTGGGCTTGTGTAAGGTGGGCTAGCAAAGTGAACTGCCTCAATATCAACCCCACGTTTAAGAGCAAGGTAACCTGCAACTGGTGAATCAATTCCGCCAGAAAGCATCAACATTCCTCGTCCTGCTGTTCCGACAGGGAGACCACCAGCACCTTTGATATTTTCATAGGAAAGGTAAGCTGCTTCTTCACGGATTTCAACTTTTAAATTAACATCTGGACCTTTCATTTGAGCTTGGATATCTGGTAAAACCTCAAACACGGCAGAACCAAGGTATTGGTTCAATTCGCGACTATCCATTTCAAAGTTATGGTCGCTACGTTTACTTGTAATTTTAAAAGTTAGTCCTTCGTGATAAACATCTTTCATCACATCTTGAACTGCTTTCTTAATGGTTTCAAGATTTTTCTCAACTTTGTATGATGGCGAGAAGCCTTGAATCCCAAAAATTTGTTTCAATGATTCAGCAACTGGTACGTAATCTGTGCCATTTAAATAAATGTGAGCACGGTCACGGTCAGCAACAACACGCACATCTGGATAAATTGAAAGAACGTGTTTCATGTTACGTTTCAATTTATTGATGAAACGCATACGGTTCTTTCCTTTGGTTGATAGTTCGCCGTAACGAACCATAATTTCTGAATACTGCATAGTTTATTAAAGAGAAAACTCTCTTTATCCTTTCTTATTATCTTACTTTTTTGGTTTTTTCGTAAACTTGTTTGAAAATCGTTAGAAATTGCTCAACTTGTCCCATGTCATTATCATCATCAAGACTGATTCGGACAGCTGATTGTGCTAATTTCGTTGGAACACCCATAGCAATCAATGTTCCAGCAGGTTTTCCAGCTTTTGATGAACAAGCTGATGTGGTTGAAATGTAGATTTCATGTTCTTCAAAAGCATGAACCACAACCTCACCACGAACCCCTTTAATTCCAAAGGTTAAGATATTTGGGGCAAATGTGTCATCTTTACCTGAGAAAATGACAATATCTTTGTGCTTAGCTAGCTCATCATAGATAACTTCTTTCATCTTGGCAATTTTCGGAAGAGCATAAGCTTCTTTGTCAGTCACCAAGCGAAGTGCTTTAGCCGTAGCCGCAATTCCTGCCACATTTTCAGTTGTAGAACGAAGGTCGCCTTCTTGACCACCACCAGCTAGTAATGGGTTTAATTTTTTACCTTCTTTTTTATAAATGAAACCAACCCCACGAACGCTGTGGAATTTATGCCCTGAAAAGCTTGCAAAATCAACACGGTCAGTTAAATAATCCGCTGCTGGAATTTTTCCGATAGCTTGAACAGCATCCACATGGAATGAAATGCCTGGCTTATCAGCTAATAATTCAGAGATTTCTTTAATTGATTGGATAGAGCCAATCTCATTATTCACTGCCATGATTGATACCAAAGTTGTATCTGGTCGCAAAAGCGCAGCTAATGCTTTGACATCAACAAAACCTTGGTCATTAACAGGTGCATATGAAACGTCAAAATCGTGTTCGCTTAGCCATTTTGCCGACTCTTTAACCGCTGGGTGTTCAATATCTGAAACGATGATGTGTTTGCCATAACGTTCTTTTTCAAAGGCAACACCTTTAAGTACCCAGTTATCACTTTCTGTACCACCAGACGTAAAAATAATTTCAGTGCTCTTAACCCCTAATAAATCCGCGATTTGCTTGCGACTAGCTTCTAAAATACGACTAGCCTTTGTTCCTAAATTATGCAAACTTGAGGGATTTCCAAATATCTTGCTAGCAACTTCCTGATAAGTGCGCAACACTTCAGGATAGGGAATTGTTGTAGCTGAATTATCAAAATATATCATTTTTTCTTCCTTCACAAAAATCAATACTACCATTATAGCACAGACTTTTATGAGTGTGAAAGTTTTAATTTTAAGTTTTTTTAAGGTTAACTTTAAGAATTTGGCGTACAATAATTTTTGAAGCAAAAAAATTCTAACGCTGGACATTTAAAAAGAATATTTTATAATAGAGTCATATGCGAAAAAGGAGTTAATCATGTCTCAAAAATACTCAAGACGTCAAAAATCATCATCAAAAAACGATAAGTCAGCTGCCCCAACAAAACACATTAAGACAGGCTTTTCTGCCCTTCAAAAAACAGTTGCTCTTATTGGTTCTATTCTTAGTATCATTGTGGCAAGTATTACCATTAGCAATGCCTTAAAGGGGTCAAACTCAAAGACAACAGACAAATCAACAACGACAACAACTGTTGTCATCAAAGAAAGCGACAGCGATAGTAAAACAGACACTTCCGCTTCGACAACTTATTCAAGTTCTGCTTCTGCTAATAATAACTACAACAGTGGTTCTAATAACAATACTTACAGTTCAAGTTCAGATACCACTTATAGTTCAAGCTCTGCTACAAGCCAAAGTTCAACAACACCGTCAAGTTCAGATACAACTTCTGACGATACCACTACAAGTAGCAACACCGAAACAACTGAGTAATCATTACTAGTGGCAATATCGTTTTCAACGAGCATTTGCTGCTCATATTGATTTTTAGTCTGTCTCAATCACACTCAAAAGAGGTAAGTACACTAAGTTCTCACCTCTTTTTTACGAATTTAATCAAAAAGAAAAGTTATGAATTATATTGAAACATTAAACTGGATTCATTCTCATAAAGCCAACGGACGTCGTCCGAGCCTTGAGCGTATGCAGTATTTACTCGCATTACTCGACAATCCGCAAGATAAATTTCCTGCGATTCACGTCGTCGGAACCAATGGCAAAGGTTCAACAACAAGCTTTTTACAACATATTTTAACTGCTTCTGGTTACAAGACTGGGACTTTCACATCGCCATTTATCACTCGTTTTAATGAGCGCATTGCTATTGATAGCATTGAAATCCCTGACCAAGATTTGGTCAAAACAGTTCAAGCTATTAAGCCGATTGTCGATAGCGCAGAATTTCAAGACAAGGTCGGCAAAGTGACCGAATTTGAATTAGTCACTGCTCTCATGTTTTATTATTTTGCAGTCATTAATCCCGTCGATATTGCGGTCATCGAAGCTGGGATTGGTGGCACTTACGATTCAACCAATGTTTTCACAGCCAAAGCCGTCATTTGCCCCTCAATCAGCATCGACCACCAAGAAACACTCGGCAATTCCCTAGCTGAGATTGCCCAGCACAAAGCAGGTGTCTTAAAAACAAACGTTCCCTTTATTTTTGGAAAAATGGCAGAGCCCGTTCGCCGCGTTTTTTATCAGAAAACCGAAGAGACAATGTCCAGCATTTATGAGTTAGGGAAAGATTTCTCGTTTATAGAAAATGGCAGAGCTTTTGATATGATTTATCATCAAACCATTATTCCAGATATTCAGCTCAAAATGCTTGGTAAACACCAAAAAACTAACGCTTCTTTGGCAGCTATGACTGCATTGATTCTTCAAAAACAATTGCCAGCTATTACACCAATTACAATCAAATCTGGTCTAGAAGAGACTGTTTGGGCAGGACGTTGTGAACTCATCAAGCCCAATCTAATGCTAGATGGTGCTCATAACGAAGATTCTATCGCCAAATTAGTTGACTTACTAAAGAATGACTTTGCTCAACAGAAAATTCACATTTTATTTGCAGGGCTAAATCGCAAGCCTTTAACACAAATGCTGGAAGAATTGTCCGCCTATGACTTAACCGTCACAACATTTGATTTCTACCAAGCGCAGGCATTGTCAGACTACCCAGAACAATACCCAAAAGTTGCTGATTACAAAGACTGGCTCTCAAGGGTAGATGACAATCCAGAAGACTTATTTGTGGTGACAGGGTCACTTTATTTCATTTCTGAAGTTCGAAATCACTTGCTAAATCACTAATCCCACCTGATTTTCCAGATGGGATTTCTTTTTTCTTTAATTTAGACTTTCTGCAAATTTACGTTTAATAAAGTTGGCAGAATTTTCAAGTTTTGCTTCTTCTTCTGCTGGTAATGTCAATTTTATTTGCTCGATAATTCCTTCACGTCCAACAATGGCAGGATAGCTAAGGTAAGTATCAAGCGGTTCATAATAATTTGACACTGGTAATTCTTCGTGGCTATCTGACACAACAGCTAAAGCTAAACGGATTGCCGCACTTGCAATGCCATAGCTAGTGTATTTTTTACCGTAGAAAACAGTATGCCCACCAATCATCGCTTCATGAGCAATTTCGTCCAAAGTCTTAGCATCTGTAAATATTGAAATCGGTTGCCCCTTCACACGCACTTGGCTCCATGCTGTAAATTGAGAATTCCCATGCTCACCTAAATTATAGCCATAAACACTACGAGCATCTACACCGAAACGTTCTGAAACTGCACGTTTCATACGTGCTGTATCAAGCAACGTTCCCGTACCAATGACGCGTTCCTTAGGAAGCCCTGAATAATGTTGATAAAGGCTAGTCACAACATCAACAGGATTAGAAATCGCGATAATAATACCTTTAAAACCAACTTCTTTTAATTTTTTAGCAACAAGTGGTACTTGCTTTGCTGTAAAAGGCAATTCTGCAAAACGGTCCGCATCTGGATTGTCCTGCAAAGCAATATTCCCCAAAGCTGAAATCACAACATCTGCATCTGCCAACGCTTGATAATCATTGACAACGATATTAGCATGCTGATTGAGATTAGCTGCCGCATCTGTAAAATCAACAGCATCCGCCGTAACTTTCTTTTCGTTAATATCTATCAAAACATAATCATCAAATGCACCTTGAGCAATCAAACCATGAGCAACTGTTGACCCAACATGCCCCATTCCAATAATTCCGACCTTACGTGACATACAACATTCCCCCTTATAAAGTTATCACTCATTATAGACCTTTGATTCAGAAAATACGAAAACAACCTAACAAAGAATGTCAGGTTGTAAAATATCATTATTTCAAAAGGTCTTGCAAAGGTCCAAAGACAATTTTTTCAATGTCAGATACATAAACTGACAAAGCTTGTTGCGCATCGAGGTAAGCTTTCAGAACTGGATTAGCTTCAATTTTAGCTCCTAATTCTTGCATTTTAGCTTGTTCGTCACCAGTAGGCATTTGTCCAGATTGCAATTTAGCATAAAGCCCTTGTTGAAAATCTGTAAATTCTTTGAAAAGTTCTTTAGCTGCCGCATCTGCTTCAATCGCTGCACGACTTTCTTCAGCTTTTTTATACTCCGGAAGGGCACGGATGCCACGTTCTAATTCATTTGCTAAATCATAAATATTTGCCATAGTAAGTCTCCTTAATTAACATAAACTTTATAATCAGTATTTTCACTGATAACTTTCTTAGCGTGTTCCAAATCTTTGATATTCTTAAAGGAAATTTGTAAAATACCGTTAATATCCTCACGGTTTTCTTCGTTAATATGAACGTTAACCAAAGATGTTCCACGAAGTAATTCCAAGATTTCCAAGATAACATCTTCTTCATCAGGAACGTCAACAAAAATATCAAAGCCACTTTCGACACCACCACGTTTGTGAATGTTCATTTCCTTGCGGGTTTCTTTGGCATGGTTAAAATAATTCCAAATAGCATCGGCGTCATTTTGCGAAATAAGCTCCGCAACGCCATCAAGTCTGTTTTTAAAATCATCAATACGCTCTAAAACCGCAGCCTTATTGGTTAGTAAAATACTAGTCCACATACCTGGTTCGCTTTCCGCAATACGTGTCATATCACGAAAACCTCCAGCCGCAAAGTGGTTAGTCATCTCATGTTCCGAAGCATAATCCCCAGCTTGTTCCATTAAACTAGCTGCCAAAATATGTGGAAAATGCGAAATTTGACTTGTAACACGGTCGTGCTCAGCAGCATCAATTTCAATGTAGCGCGCATGAAGCCCTGACAAAATAACTTTCATGTCAGCAATTGTGCTGGCATCTGTCAGCCTTGACGGCGTGAAAATATAATAAGCATTTTCAAATAAATTGACTTCAGCAGCAATAGCACCAGATTTATGAGAACCTGCCATAGGATGAGAGCCAACAAAACGAACGTTTTTTCCAGCAAGGTATTTCTCACCAGCTTCGACAATTTCACGTTTTGTAGAACCTGCATCTGTAATAATGACATTGTCTTTCAAATCCATATCAGCTAAAGCCTTAATAAATTCGATCGTTTGCTTAATTGGCACAGCTAATATAATGACATCGGCTAAGGGCGCAAATTCCTTAAAATCAGCAGTCGCTTCATCCACAATTCCGCGTTCAAGGGCAACGTTGCGTGATTTATCAGAGCGATTATAACCAAGGATTTTATAATCAGGGTGGTCACGTCTGATTCCCAAAGCAAGGGAACCACCAATCAAACCTAAACCTGCAATATAAATCACTTTATTTTCCATAGTTACTCCATTTCTGGTTTGCAAATCTTTATAGCAATATTGGAGAGCATACGCCCTCCAATTGTCAAAATGTTATGTTTTTAAAAATGTTTGACATAATCACGATGACGAGCGACAGCTTCTTTTAATTCCTCAAGATTATCAGAAGAGAATTTTTCAAGAATTTCATCTGCCACAACAGTTGCAACAACTGCTTCCATAACAACACCTGCTGCTGGAAGAGCTGTTGGGTCTGAACGTTCAACCGTTGCTTTGTATGGCTCATGTGTTTCAATATCAACTGACATCAAAGGTTTATAAAGTGTTGGAATAGGTTTCATGACTCCTCGAACAACAATTGGTTGTCCATTAGTCATACCACCTTCAAAACCACCAAGATTATTGGTACGACGAGTGTAGCCATCTTCTTCGTTCCAAAGAATTTCATCCATGACTTGGCTTCCTTTGAGGTAACCATCTTTAAATCCTAAACCAAATTCAACTCCCTTGAAAGCATTGATTGAAACGACCGCACCTGCAATTTTTGCATCAAGTTTCTTGTCCCATTGAACATAAGAACCAAGACCAACTGGAACGCCACCGACAACAGTTTCAACAACACCGCCAATAGTATCACCATCTTTTTTGATTTGGTCAATATAATCTTTGATTTCTTGTTCACGCTCTTGATTGACAATTGAAACTTCTGATTGACTAGCCAATTCTTTAATTTGTGAAACAGTCAGTCCCTCTGGAACATCAATCTCTTTGCCACCAAAAACAACAACGTGATTAGCAATTTCGATATCAAGCTCTGCTAAAATACGTTTTGCCACCGCTCCAACGGCTACACGCATTGTTGTTTCACGTGCAGATGAGCGTTCAAGAGAATTACGCAAATCTTCAAAACGGTATTTCATCCCACCAACAAGGTCAGCATGCCCTGGACGCGGATGAGTAATTTTACGTTTTGTTTTTAAGCTATCATCAATATCCTCAACTGCCATAATATCAAGCCATTTTTCATGGTCTTTATTGATGACATGAAGGGTAATTGGAGCACCAGTTGTTTTTCCGTGACGTACACCAGATGTGATTTCTACCTTATCTGATTCGATTTTCATACGCCCACCACGTCCATAACCACCTTGGCGTCGTTTTAAATCAACATTAATATCCTCAGCAGTTAAAGGAAGCCCTGCAGGAACTCCTTCGATAATTGCTGTCAAACGCGGTCCGTGGGATTCACCAGCTGTCAAATATCTCATTTTACTTCTCCAAATACTCTTTCATCTCTTCAAGTGGGATCTGATTGATCGCTGCGCTACCAAGCTCTGGTACAATAACTGTCTTAATCATTTTACCGCGAGCTTTCTTATCATGTACTAAAGCACCATAAAGTTCGTCAACATGCCATGGTTTGTAATCCGTAGGCAAACCAAATTTTTGGCACATGTCAAAAATTTCTTTTGTAATGCCTTGAGGCATCAAGCCTTTTTTCTCAGCAACACGCGAAATTTGTACCATTCCAATGGCAACAGCTTCACCATGCATGACTTTTCCATAACCAGCAGTCGCTTCAACCGCATGACCAATGGTATGACCAAAGTTAAGATAAAGGCGAACACCGTTATCAAGTTCATCTTCAACAACAACTTTACGTTTGACATTGCACGAACGGTAAATAATGCTCTCAGCGTGTTCTAAGATACTTTCAGGAGAGCCATCCATAGCAGATAATTCTTCCCAAAGTTCAACATCATCAATCAAACCATATTTGATAACTTCACCCATACCTTCAATGAGTTCACGTTTACCAAGACTTTGTAAGGTTTCAGGGTCGATTAAAACACCATCTGGTTGGGTGAATGTTCCCACCATATTTTTGGCAAACGGCGTATTAACCCCTGTTTTACCACCAATAGATGAATCAACTTGAGCTGTTAAACTCGTCGGAATTTGCAAGAAATGAATGCCACGCATATAGGTAGATGCTACAAAACCTGCCAAATCTCCTACGACACCACCACCAAGCGCAACAATACCGTCACTGCGTGTCATGCCATTTTTGACAAGAAATTCATAAGCTTTGTTAACTGTTTTTAAATTTTTAGAAGCTTCACCTTCTAAAAAGTCAAAAACAATCACTTTAAAACCAGCATTTTCAATACTTAGCTTAACCTTTTCAGCATATAAACTGCCAACATGATTATCAGTAATAATAGCGATTTTTTGTGGTTTCCAAAGTTTTTTGACCCAATCGCCAGCTTTTGATAAGACACCTTTTTCAATCACAATATCATAAGGTGTTTGTGGGAGATTAACATTCAATTTCATTCGCGTCACCTATCAGTTGTTCTTATTTCGTGTTGTATTTTTCTTCAAGCGCTGACCAGATTTCAGCTGTAGGCATTGTTTCACCAGTCCAGATTTCGAAAGCTTCAGCAGCTTGGAATAAAAGCATTCCTAAACCATTAAGAGCTGTTAAACCTTTGCTACGAGCTAATTTCAAAAATGGTGTTTCAAATGGTTGATAAATCGTATCAGCAACCAACAAACCTGCTGGGAATTCAAAATCTTCTGTAATAATCATTGATTTTCCGTCCATACCTACGCTTGTAGCATTGACGAAAAGTTGTGATTCTAAAACTTTTTCTTGAATCGTTTTTAAATCTTCAACTGGATAAACAGTGATAGATACACCCGTTTTGTCGGCAAATTCTTGCGCTTTTTCACGTGTCGCCTCTAAAAACTGAGTTTGGTTAAAAATGTTAATATGACTAGCACCATTCAGAGCAGCTTGCGCAATGAGTGCTGTGGCAGCTCCGCCACCACCAAGAATCGTCATCGTTTTATCTTTAACATCAAAATCAGCAAACGTTGCTAGACTTCTAAAGAAACCAATACCATCTGTATTGTGACCAACTAATTTCCCTTCACGATTAATAACCGTATTAACAGCCCCAATCAATTGGGCAGAATCAGTCAATTCATCCATGTAAGGAATCACTTTTTGTTTGTAAGGCATTGAAATGTTCACACCAAACATATCGTAACGTTTTACATTTTCTAACGTAATTGCCAAATCTTCTTCAGGAATATCCCAAGCGACATAAACACCATTAACACCCGTTTTATCAAAAGCATAGTTATGAATAAATGGTGAAATAGAGTGTTTAATCGGTGTTGCAACAACCGCAGCTAAGCGTGTGTATCCATCAATCTGCATCAAGTACCTCCCTAATATGTTTCATATCTGCAAGAGCAACCTGTCCAGGCGCACTCGCTTGCTCCAAACTAGCAAATGACCACGAAGAGCCAAAAACATCAACAGCAAAACGTGAAACGCGTCCAAGTTTTCCCATAGACATTGTTGCGTATTCTTGCTCTGGATTTAATGTTTTGAAACCACGTGTGTAATTCATCAAATCCAACACATCTTGTTCACTCTGTGGCATAACAGCAACCTTAACCACACGCGGAGCAAGGGCTGTTAGTTCAGAAAATGACTCCATCAAGTTCTCAGGTGTTTCATCAAAATTATGATATGACAAAACAAGATTTGGGAAGTCTAACATTTGTTGAAAAGCTTCTTTATGAGAAAAATATTCAAAATCAACATAGTCTGGGTGGTAAATAGCATTAATATTTTTCAAAAGCTCAACATAGTCACCGTCAGATAAGTTAATGTTGCCACCTTCCTTATCCGTACGAATGGTAAAAATAATTTCTCGACCTGAAAATTTTTCAAAAATAGCTGGCGCAACAGTCATAATGTCATCTTTATCTAAGAAATCTGCTCGCCACTCAATAATATCGACTTCGTCGAATTTCGAAATATCAATCGACTGTGCCTCTTCTAAATTTTTAGGCATTATAGGTACTACTATTTTCATTTTTTAACCTTTATTGTAAATACTTTCAAATAATTACTGTTGACATCTGCTTTGTTAACCGTGAAATCACTTGGCAATTGTTGCAAACGAACATAGTCATGTTTAACAGAAGCAAAGCCTTTTTCTAACTGCTTTTTAAATTGTGCGACCGTCAGGTTAGCTGCATTGGTTGAAGCAATAATGATGCCATCTTCTGACAGAACTTCCAAAGCTTGACTAATCAAGCGGTGATAATCTTTAGCTACAGAAAATGTTTGCTTTTTATTCCGTGCAAAACTTGGCGGATCAATAACAATCAAATCAAAAGTCAATTGTTTACGTTTTGCGTATTTGAAATACTCAAAAACATCCATTACCACAAAATGGTGATTACTCAAGTCAAGACCATTCGCCTCAAAATGCGCTTGTGATAATTCACGTGAGCGTTTTGCAAGGTCAACAGATGTTGTTTCGATAGCGCCACCCATTGCTGCCGCTACTGAAAACGCTGCGGTATATGAAAACATATTAAGGACACGTTTTCCAAGACCAAGTTCATTAATCAAAGTATCACGAACGTCATGTTGGTCTAGAAAAATTCCTGTCATCAACCCGTCATTCATAAAAACACTGTATTTGACACCATTTTCCAAAATAGTAAATGATGCTGGTGCCTCTTGACCATAAATGTGAGCTGATTCGTAATCAAGTCCTTTAAAACGAATTTTCTCATAATCGCCTTTGATAGCTGGATAAACTTTTTGGAAGGCATTTATAATGACATCGCGATACTGATAAATAAACGTATTATACCAAGAAAATACAACAAAATCAGCATAACGATCTATCGTCACACCACCAAAATTATCTCCATCTTGATTAAATAATCGATAAGCCGTCGTCAAATCTGAATTTTCAAAGTTTTGGCGTTGTTTTTTAGCTTTTGTAAACAAGTCCACAAAATAAGATTCTGTCAATTCAATTTTTCTTGAACCCAAGAACCAACCAATCCCCTTATTTTGTTGAGACAAGTAAGCTGTCCCTAAAAACTGATGAGAATGATTGTAAACAGCGACTAACTGATTATCAAAATCAAGTTGATGAAAATCTCTTCCATCCAAAAGTTGAATACCACGCTTAATTTTCTTTTCAACGAAAGAATCCACGTATAGTTTGTTCATGAAGCCTATTATATCAAAAATTCAGAATTTTTCCCACTAAATTTTATATTTCTCACACATAACAAAAAAGTTTTTATGATATAATTGAAACTGAGATTTTATCTTTAGGAAAAAAAATAAAGGAAGTTCCTACAGTGAAAAAATTGAAACAAGTTATCTCACACGTGCTAAACACACGCTTGGGATTCATTTTGACGCTTTTGTTTATGTACTGGCTAAAAACCATGTGGGCTTACCATGTTGACTTTAGTCTTGATTTGGGAAATTTATATCAAGTTTTCCTTTCAATAATCAACCCCATTCCGCTTGGTTTGCTTTTACTTGGATTAAGCCTTTATATTAAGAGGACACGTGTTTTTTATGCCGTTAGTTGGATTATTTACACTATTTTAAATATTCTACTTATCGCTAACGCCATTTATTTCCGTGAGTTTTCTGATTTTATTACTGTTAGTGCAATGCTTGCAAGTAGTAAGGTTTCTGCTGGTTTAGGGGATTCTGCCTTAAATCTACTGCGAGTTTGGGATATTGTCTATATCTTTGATTACATTATCTTAATTATTTTATTTGCTACAAAAAAAATAAAAACAGATAAACGTCCTTTCAACAAACGTGCTAGTTTTGCGATTACAGCATTATCGGCTCTGCTTTTCTCTATCAACCTTTTTATGGCGGAAATTGATAGACCTGAATTGCTAACTCGTGGTTTCTCAAATGTCTATGTCGTTAGAGCGCTTGGTTTACCATCTTTCACCGTCTATAGTGCTAACCAAACTTATCAAGCTGAAAAAGAACGTAGTGAAGCAACTGCTGACGATTTGACCGAGGTTAAGGAATACGTTTCAGAACATTATGCAGCACCAAACTCTAAGTATTATGGTATTGCTCAAGGAAAAAATGTTATCGTTATTCATTTAGAAAGTTTCCAACAATTCTTGATTGACTACAAACTGGAAGTTGATGGACAATCTTATGAAGTAACACCATTCCTTAATTCGCTATATCACTCAAACTCAACTATTTCTTTCTCAAACTTCTTTAACCAAGTTAAGGCTGGTAAGACTTCCGATGCCGAAACATTAATGGAAACATCGCTTTTCGGACTTAGCAGCGGGTCATATATGGTTAACTACGGTGGAGATAATACAGCGTTTGCTGCTCCTTCTATTCTTGCTCAAACAGGCGGATATACTAGCGCTGTATTCCATGGTAATGTCGGTTCGTTCTGGAATCGTAACAATACTTATAAACAGTGGGGATATGACTACTTCTTTGATTCATCATATTTCCAAGAGCAAACTGATGAAAATTCATTCCAATACGGCTTGAATGATAAATACATGTTTGCTGATTCTATTAAGTATTTAGAACACCTTCAACAACCATTCTATACGAAATTTATCACAGTAAGTAACCACTATCCTTACACTAGCTTGGCCGGAGAATCTGATGAAGAAGGTTTCCCACTAGCTCAAACTGATGATGAGACCATTAATGGTTACTTCGCTACAGCTAATTACCTTGATTCTGCCATTGAGGCTTTCTTCAATTATTTAAAAGAATCTGGTTTATATGACAATTCTATTATCGTGCTTTATGGGGATCACTACGGTATTTCAAATTCAAGAAATACTAGCCTAGCTCCTCTACTAGGTAAAGATTCAGAAACTTGGACAGAGTACGATAATGCTATGCTCCAACGTGTTCCATTTATGATTCACATTCCAGGGTACACAGACGGCTTTATTAGTGACACCTATGGTGGTGAGGTTGATGCCTTACCTACACTTCTTCACTTGCTTGGTGTTGATACTAGCAACTATGTTCAACTTGGACAAGATTTGCTTTCTGAGGATAACGACCAAACTGTCGCTCTCAGAACGGCTGGATATTACATCACACCGACATATACAAGTTATAGCGGACATCTCTACTACACAGCGACTGGTGAAGAAATCACCAATCCAGATGAAAGCACTACTGCGGCAACAAAAGAAATCCGCAATGCCGTTGCTAAACAGCTTTCTGTTAGTGACGAAGTCCAGACGGGAGATTTACTCCGCTTTGATACAGATACTGGTTTAGAAACCGTTGATAGTTCGTCGATTTCCTACTCCGACTCCTTGAAGAGCCTGAAATCGATAGAGAAAAAACTAGGTGATGAATCGACAAGCTTGTATAGCGAAAATGGTAACCAATCTACCGTTGACCTCTTTAAAGCTCCAAGCTATATGCAACTGCACAGTAGCTCATCAAGCTCTAGCAGCAGTTCATCGTCATCAAGTTCAAGTGACGGCTCCTAACCCATAATTAACATAATCAAAACAACCAATCACTATTACATTTAGTGATTGGTTGTTTTTGCCTTATACCAATAAGTAAAAATAATCCTTTTCTAGTACTCCTATGATCACCTTTCAAGTCGAAGTTACATTCTAATTTCTCTAGCAGACCCAAAATCGAACTCACAAGTAAATAATAAATCCTGCCTTGCCAACAATATCTTATCACCGTTTTTCGACGGTAATCCCGAACACGCTATTTCAAAATTCTTAACGTCTAAATCATAGCGCACCAGGTAACGATATAAATAGTTCACATGTTTTATTCTATTTGAATACAAAAAAGCACTAAGCTGTAAGCTTAGCGCTCTTAATTGATTGTAAGTAGAACTTACGTTTGTTTTAATTCTTATTTACCAAGTTTAGCTTTAGCTGCATCTGCAAGAGCTGTGAAAGCTGCTGCATCGTTAACTGCTAAATCAGCAAGCATTTTACGGTTAACTTCGATTTCAGCTAATTTCAAACCGTGCATCAATTGTGAGTATGACAAACCATTCATACGAGCTGCTGCATTGATACGTGTGATCCAAAGTTTACGGAAATCACGTTTTTTCTGACGACGGTCACGGTATGCATAGTAGTAAGAGTTCATTACTTGTTCTTTTGCAGTACGGAACAAGATATGTTTTGCACCATAGTAACCTTTAGCAAGTTTCAATACACGTTTACGACGTTTGCGTGATACAACGCCACCTTTAACACGAGCCATTTATATTCTCCTCCAAATAATTCTTAATAATATTGAGTAAATGCTTTATTCTTATTTAAGACCTGAAAGCATTGCTTTAATACGTTTGAAATCTCCTGAGTGCACCATAGCGGCTTTGCGAAGATGACGACGTTGTTTTTTAGTTTTACCGTGGAAACGGTGTGAAGTAAACGCACGGAAGCGTTTCAATCCACCAGAACCTGTACGTTTGAAACGTTTAGCTGATGCGCGGTGAGTTTTTTGTTTTGGCATTTTAGAATTCTCCTCTTAAAATATTTAAAATTGACAATTATTTTTTGTCAGGAATTGGAGCAAGTTGCATGAACATTTGACGTCCATCCATCTTAGCTCGTTGCTCAATAATAGCAATATCTTGCGTTCTTTCTGCAAATTCCGCCAATACCTTTGCTCCAATTTCCTTGTGAGTAATCATACGACCTCTAAAGCGAATTGAGACTTTCACTTTGTTTCCTTTTTCAAGGAATTTACGGCCGTTACGAAGTTTAGTCTCAAAGTCACCTTTATCGATAACTGGGCTAAGACGAACTTCTTTAACAGTCACAACGCTTTGTTTTTTACGTTGTTCCTTACGTTTCTTTTGATACTCAAATTTGAACTTTCCATAGTCCATAATTTTTGCAACAGGTGGCGTAGCTTGTGGCTGAATTAAAACCAAGTCAACATTAGCATCATCAGCAATAGCTTGTGCTTCTGATAATGGTTTAATTCCTAGTTGTTCACCATCAAGACCAACGAGACGAACTTCGCGAACGCGGATTTCATCGTTAATGAATAGATCTTTCTTAGCTATGATTTTCACCTCTTTATTTTTTTAGAGAAAAACAAAAACGGACTTGACAAACCAAGCCCGTACATACATAGTATTCCCGAAGGAATCTTTGACATGTTGGGCCAGACAACCTTAGTCGCAAGGCGAGAAGTTCTCACTTCTGCTTTTCTCATTGTCTCTATTCTATCACAGAGACTAATCCATGTCAATGATTTTTTCTGCTTTTTCTTGAATAAATTTGACAACACCGTCGATATCAACACCAGTTGTATCAAAAGTAATGGCATCATCAGCAGCTTTCAACGGTGAAACTTTACGATGACTGTCTTTGTAATCACGTTCTGCAATTTCACGCTTCAATGTTTCAAAATCCGTTTCAATACCTTTTTCTTGGTTTTCTTTAAAACGACGTTCTGCTCGTTCTTCTACCGACGCAATCAAGAAAATTTTCAATTCTGCATCTGGTAAAACAACCGTTCCAATGTCACGACCATCCATGATGATAGCGCCATTTTTAGCAATGCGACGTTGTTGCTCAACCAGTTCTTCGCGAACTTCTGGTATAGCTGCCACCCAAGAAACGTTGTTTGTCACATCATTTTGGCGGATAGCAAGTGTCACATCTTTGTCACCAACAAAAACAGTTTGACTACCATCTTCGGCACGTCCAAAAGAAATAGAGTGCTTAGACAAAGCTTCTAAAATTTCTTGAACGTTGTTTTCTGTTAATCCATTTTGCAAAGCTAGATAAGTTGCTGAACGATACATTGCTCCAGTATCAAGATAAGTATAGCCAAGATTTTTAGCAATAATCTTGGCTACTGTACTCTTTCCACTTGAAGCAGGACCATCAATCGCAATTCTAATTGATTTCATGATTTCCTTTTCTTCCTAATTAATATAAACTTCATCTCCTGGGTTAGCATACCAATAACCCGATGTCATGTGGTCAGGGTTAAGCTCATAGAGTGTTTCAACTGAAATGCCTGCACGTGCTGCAATAGAAGCTGCACCTTCTCCTGATAAAACAGTAATAGTGTCGCCGCTACCAGTAGAGCTTGAAGATTCAGTTGTATCATCTGAACTTGCATCTGTTGAAGACTCATCAGTCGTTGTTTCAGCAGTTGTCTCTGATGATGACGCTTCTGACGACGAAGAAACAACGCTAGATGATGATGCACCATAAAAATTCGATGTTTCTGATGCTTTATCACTACCACGATTTGAAGTGTAAAAAACAACAAACAAAATCGCAACCACAATGACAAAGAAAATACTAAGCAACGCTGTCAACAAAGGCGTACTAATAGCAGAGCCTTTTGTTTTACGGCTGATTTTAATTTCGTTGTCATCGACTACTTTTTCTTCCCACGGTTGTTTTGCCATAATGTCCCCTTGTTAAATAAATCAATTCATATTACAATAATACTATGAAAGTATCAATAATTCCTGAAAAATGTATTGCTTGCGGCCTATGCCAGACATATTCTAAACTTTTTGATTACCATGATGACGGTATCGTAAAATTTGCTGATTCTGAGGACTTAGAAAAAGTTGTTCCTAACTCAGATCAAGACACCCTCACTGCTATCAAATCTTGCCCAACAAAGGCTCTTACGATTTTGTAGGAGCTTTTTTGTTAGCCTTGTAAGCTTCAAAGTAATCCAGCTTGATAAAATTGTCTATCAATTCTACTTCGCCAAGAAAGTCAGGATGAACTGCCAAAGCATCTAAAAAGTATTTCTTAGGCCATTTTCTCATATAAAAAATACGGTCTGGCTGATTTTTGATTTTTATGATAATACCAGATTTGTTGACTTCAATCTTTTTAATCTGCGCAATCGCTACGCTTGATTTTTTAAAAGGATTCAAAGAAACAATCCGTAATCTTCCATTTTCTTCGATAACGAAATACCGATGAAAACCAAGACCAACCAGCACAATAAAGATAGCAAATAAGATAAAAAATTGACTTGGTATTTTTGTCCGCTCAAACAGTAATGATAAGCCGATAAACATTGGCGCTACAGCAATTGACCAATAGATAATTGACCAAGATAACTCAGGTTGC
Source organism: Streptococcus gallolyticus subsp. gallolyticus DSM 16831 (assembly GCF_002000985.1). Lineage (NCBI taxonomy): Bacteria > Bacillati > Bacillota > Bacilli > Lactobacillales > Streptococcaceae > Streptococcus > Streptococcus gallolyticus. Next base: position 1,468,840 of record NZ_CP018822.1, read on the forward strand.
CAATGGTATCGCATCTTTCCAAAGATTTTAATCATAACAGTCCTCCATTAGTCTAATCTAACAAACAATACTTATGTAAAGCTTAAGGTTATTTTTGGACAATACCGATAATAACATCCACAGCTTTTTCCATTGTTTGAAGACTGACAAATTCAAAGCGACCATGCATATTTTCACCACCTGCAAATAGGTTTGGTGTAGGAATTCCCATAAATGAGATTTTTGAACCATCTGTTCCGCCACGAATTGGCTCGATAACTGGCTTGATTTCCAAATCTTCCATGACTTCTTTAGCAAGTTCAACTGGTGTCATGTCTTTTTCAATGATTTTCTTCATATTGTAGTATTGGTCATGAAGATTGACAATAACACTTTCTTTACCTAATTCAGCATTCATCTTATCAGCGATTTCTTGAACCAATTTTTTACGATTTTCAAATGAGTCGTCTTCAAAATCACGGATAATATATGAGCTGTGCGCTTTTTCCACAGTACCTTCCATACCATGTAAATGGAAGAATCCTTCATAGCCTTCTGTATTTTCAGGACGTTCATTTTCTGGTAGTTGATTATGGAAATCAATCGCTAGTTGCAAAGCGTTAATCATTTGATTTTTAGCTGTTCCTGGGTGAACGTTACGTCCCATGAAATCAACTTCCAAAGCAGCTGCACTAAATGTTTCGTATTGAATTTCGCCAAGTGGTCCACCATCGACCGTGTAAGCAAAGTCAACGTTGAAATCATCAACATCGAATTTATCAGCACCGACACCGATTTCTTCGTCAGGACCAAAACCAACACGAATCTCACCATGTTTGATTTCAGGATGAGCTACCAAGTATTCAACGGCTGTCATGATTTCAGCGATACCTGATTTATCATCAGAACCAAGAAGGGTTGTTCCGTCAGTTGTTACCAAGGTTTGACCAAGGTAGTTATTTAAATTTGGAAATTCTTCTGGGTTGAGGGCATAACCAGATTGACCAACTTCAATAGCGCCACCTGCATAATTTTCAATAACTTGTGGCTTGATACCTTCAGCGTTAAAATCAGCCGTATCCATGTGTGCGATAAAACCAATTTTTCGTGTTTTTGTTGAATCGTTAGCTGGTAAAGTACCAACAAGATAGCCATTTGTCAAATAGTGTACATCTTGCAAACCAACTGCCTCCATCTCAGGCTTCAAAACGTTTAATGCAAAATCGACTTGAGTCTGAGTTGAAGGTGTTGTAGTACTATCAGGATTACTACGCGTATTCACTTTCACGTAGCTTAAAAAACGATTTAATAAATTTTCGTAAGACATTATTCACCTCTATTTTTTTCATTACCATTATAGCATAAAAAAACAGTCCAGTGGACTGTTTTTTAACGAGTCTTGAAATTAATGAACGAGTTCAGTCCAGTGGACTGTTTTTTCATGAGGCTTGAAATTAATAAACGAGTTCGTTTTAAAATTTAAGACTTTTATTCTGATACATGATAATAAGCTTTGTTAGCGATATCTCCAGAACTAATATCGGCAGAAGAAATAATACGGTCTTTTGATACCTCAGAATTATCACTTTGTCCGTTCAAATAATCACTAGAAAAGCTAGTATTAGCAGGTACAATGTAAAGTGTCACATTTGTTTTTGACCCTGTTTGAACATCTAAGAGTAAGATTCCATTTTGATCAATATCCAGAAAATCAGCCGTTAACCCTTCTGTTGCCAATCCTGCATCATTAAACGTCAAAGTTTCCCCAGAAGCATTCTGCCACGTTCCAGCCATTGTTGAATAGTCTGCTTTCAAAATAGCACCTGTATTAATTGGAGCTAACGTAACTTCTGTTGATGGTGAACTTTCTGTTGATGATGCTTCTTCTGATTCAGATGAACCAGTTGATGATGTACTTGTCTCACTTGAATTTGTCGATTTCTTAACACTACTACTTACGGTAGTTGACGAAGAACTCTGATTGGTATTATTTTGCGAATGCGTAGAACACGCCGCTAGCAATCCTAAAGACAAAAGTAAGGTTAGGTAACATCTCAATTTCTTTTTCATTGGTAACCTCCTTTACCATGTGAAGCGACCAGTATAATCAATGTTTTCATCTAAAGCATGTGATAATTTAGGTGATACACTTGTATATTGCCATGCCGCTGCTGATGAATAATAAGCAAGGGATTTAGCCGTTTCTTGGTCTAAATAGGTGTATCCATAAACATAGTGAGCTACCCAGAAATTAGACATGCCAAATGTTGATGTGCTAACTTTTCCGCCCTTGATATCCAACCAACTTGCCATTGTATAGTAAACCAAATCACTATAACCAAGGCGAGTCATTTCTTCTTTCCAAGCTTGCGTGTTAGCATTAATATCTCCATTTAGCATTTCTGAAGATTCCATATCATTAACCATAACTGTTGAACTTGAAAGCCCTAATGATTTTGCAACCGAAACAAAGTATTGCGCTTCGGCTTTAGCTTCCGCAGCCGTTTCATAATGTGAATAATGATAAGCTGAAACTTTCAAACCAGCTGCTTGTGCGTTGCTAATTTGAGAACTTGCATATGGATTGGTATAACTTGTTCCTTCTGTCAATTTAACAACCACACCTGTAATTCCTTGACTCTTCAACGATAGGAATTCACTAACTGAAATAACGCCATTATGACTACTGATGTCAATGAAATATGATGATTCTTGCTGAACAGGTTGGTCTGCATTAAAAGTATAGCTACCTAGATTATAACCTGATGTTGTCCCATCACTAAAATCAACATAGACATGCACCGTATAATCACCTTTGATGTAATCATGATACTTTTCATCTACTGTTAAGCTTGCTGTGCCATTAGTAATATCTGATGTTGTGTACCAGTAAAGGTTAGATTGATCACTTTCTGACCAAGCCGCTACACGAATGAATTTCAATTGCTTACTTGTGCTTGTCTCAGAGACTGTAACAGTCAATACTCCACTATCTTTATCATAATTTGAAACAGTTATTGTTGGTGCTGTTGCACTTGTTTCTGTGACTGTAAAACCTTTGGTTACAGCTAAGCCGATAAACTGATTACCGAGTTTGCTTTGCCCATAAACGTGAACATTGTAGTCACCTGAATCATAATGATGATCTTTCAATGAAATGGTACCAGTATAAGTTGATGAATCTTCTTTAGTCGCAGTTAACCAATCAATATCATCTTGTCCGTTTACCGTACTCCAAACTGGTAAAGATACTGATTTGATATAAATTGGCACATTTGTCACCGTGACTTTGTAGGTATTGTCATCAACTTTGGTAATAGTTGTTTGAACATTTGGCTTTTCAATAACAATATCTGTCGCATTCAAACCAACAGCTTTACCTGTTTCAAATGAATACGTGTGAATATGATAAGTTCCATATCCTGAATGATTTTCATATGATGCTAAAGCTGTTCCAGCAGAACTTGCATCGTACCAAACCAAATCATCTTGACCTTCGTCATCTGACCAAACCGCAAATTTAACCTTGCTATAATCCGTTACGGTATTAGAATCCAATGTTAAAGCAATACCATCACTTGTCAGGGTTGCCGTCACATCGTTTTTAGGCGTTGGTTTTGTAATTTGATAAGCTCCCAAAACTTGCCCCACACGTGTACCATCAGCGTAGTCAGTATAAACGTGAACATTGTAAATATCTGAAGTGTTAGAATGATTAGCAATGTCAATCGTTACACGCGCAGAATTATTGGTAATCGTTGGTGTGTACCAGATAAGATCATCCTGCCCTTTATCCTCTGACCAGACAGCGATAGCAACTGATTTGATTGTTTTTGTTGCAGAGCTACCAGTGACAACGACATCAAATGTTGTTTTATCCTCAGCATAATTAACAACTGAAACCGTAGCATTAGGACGAGTATCTACATTATCAAAACCAGATGTTACTGCCAAACCAATTAAGCCACCTGTGATACTGCTTTGTCCATAAATATGGGCGCTATAATGACCATTGTCACTATTATGATTGGCAACTGAAACCGTAGCTTGATAAGTTCCTGTCCCAGTTTGTTTAGCAGAATACCATTTGATGTCATCTTGACCATTGTTATCAGACCAAACAGGTACTAAAATACTAGTAATGCTGTCAGGCACATTACTAATTGTAATGGTGAAATTGCCATTGCTCGTTTGTGTAATATTTGTTGTGACTTCTGGCCGTGCCACCGTTACAGTCATAGCATTCAAACCAGTAGTTTGACCATTTTTGAAAGAATAGGTGTGAATATTGTAAATACCGTAATCTTTATGATTTGATAAATCGATATAAGCCGCACCAGAAGCATCTGCATCATACCAAACCAAATCATCTTGGTCATTATTGTCAGACCAAACCGCAAATTTTAGAGATTCTCCTGCTGTGATAGTTCCATTATATTGAACGGAAAGCGTATTTCCAGAAACAGAAGCCTCTACTAATGATTTTTGAGTCTGGGTTGAAGTCACTTTCTTTGCTGTTGATTGCAATGACGTCGTAAGACTTGCTGTATTGACTTCAGAAACAGTATCAGTATTCACGGTCAAAGTTTCAGTCTCATTGTCATCTTCCGTTGCTTCTTCATCCACAGCGCCAGTAGTTGTAGTGCTTGTTTCTGCTGTTTGAGAATCCTCGCTGACTTCTTCTGCTTTTGTATTGGCACCAAGATTATCAGACGTCTCAGACAATGCTGACTCGTTAGCTACTACTATCGCATCTGTTGTGTCTGTAGTTGCTGAATCTATTGAAGAATTATTTTCAGAAACCGTTGTTTCGTTATCGCTATCTTCTACAAGTGGCTGTTCAGATGACGATTCCGTTGCTTGTTCCGCTTCTGATACAGATGTATCTGCAACAGTGTTTTCTGTCGTCGATGAAACTTGCTCTGTCTGAACATTCTCAGCTGTTGTAGAAATCGTTGTATTTTCATCTGCCAAAACTAAACTTGAACTTAGAAAAGCTCCGATAATCACTGGCGATAAAAGACAACTTCGCAGGACATTCTTTTTCAAATGCATTCCTCCTCTTTCTTACTTCCTTTTCATCATTGTAACATGAATCTTCATGTCATTCAAGCGCATACAAATGCAGTATAACAAACAAGGCAGCGATTTCAAAATCGCCGCCTTATGATTAATCTGGATAAATATAGGTTACACTTCCACCCCAAAATGAATCAAGTGGATTAAACCAACCACGGAAATTCGCTATGTATTGATTTCCAGCGTAATTAGATTCTTTAACTTGAATACGTGTATTACTTGCTACATCTGTCACATAAGCTACGTGACCATAACCGCCACCATCATTTGGCCAAACTGCAATCGACCCCACACGTGGCGTTGAGCCAGTCCTAAATCCCTTAGCTTTGGCATTTGTGGCCCAGCCGCCAGCATTTCCAAGCCAATTCGGAATCCATGGCGCTAATGATTTCACCGCCCAAGTACACTGACCAACAGGGTAAGTATTCGTTTCATTGATGTAAGTCGTGATACGAGGGGTTGGGGTAGTATTCTGATTTGGAACATTGTCTGCTCTAAAACCTGAAGTTCCTTTCAATCCTTCAAAGTTATTAGTAATCGCATTTTGACCATAGATATGGACACTATAATCTCCTGATGCATAACCATGATTTGCTAAATTGATTTTCGCCTTATATGTCCCATTATCTACTTTAGTAGTAGTGTACCATTTTATATCATCTTGACCATTTGCGTTAGACCAAGTAGGTACAGCGATAGAAGTAATGTATTCTGGCACATTAGTTACTAATACATCGTAAGTTGTATCGTTAACTTTGTTAATCTGATACGAAACTTCTTGTTTATTAATGACAATGTCTTGACCATTAATTCCAATCATTTTCCCACCTTGAGATAAATAAGTATGAACAAAATATCTTCCATATCCGCTATGATTTTTCAAATCTGCTTGCGTAATTCCTTTACCACTATCTTCATACCATCTTAAATCATCTTGATCATTCTCCTCAGACCAAACTGCATATTTAATCTGACCATTTGATGGTGCATAAATATCTGTTGTCATTTGGATAGCACCATTTTTTACAGAAAGTTGCGGTGCTTTCGGGTTAATCTTAGTATTCTCCAAAGCAACTCCTGAACAACTACCGTCCGTGTAATTTGTATAAACATGCGTGATGTAATTTCCTGCACGATTACCATGATTTGCTAAATTAAATTGAACCTTGACTTGCCCCCCTGATACATTTGAATTTGTGTACCACTTCAAATCATCTTGACCATTTTCTTCAGACCAAATAGCAACATTAATCCCTTTGATTGCTTTTCCGTTATCTGACTGCTGCGCTGTAACTTCAAATGTTTTACTTGCAGAATCAAAATTAGTTTTAGAAACAATGGCATTCCCTTGCTGATCAGCAAAAATGGGATGTGAAAGACAAGTCGCACCTAGTACAACTGTTGACAATAAAGCTGTTTTAAGTTTACTCAAAAAGCTGTTCTCCTTCTTTGTATAATGTGTTTACACTATATAATTCGGAAAAACAGCTATAAAATCTGTGAAAAATATAAAATTATTTATTTAATTTCGCATTCTCAATAGTATCACTTAAAGAAAATAAAACTAATCTTAGTTTTTGAACTATTCTCTTCCAAAGAACTGTTTTCTTCAGTTGTGGAAATTTAAATAGACCAAATGCAGCGACGGGAAATAATAATACAATATAAGGGTAAGCGTATTGACTTTTAGTTTCCCAAATGAGATGAAAAAGGAAGCCTCCTGAAAAATAAATATATGGATAAAAAATAAGAGAATTTACTACTTTTTGTGAACCAACTAAATAAAATAGAAATACTAAACTTCCAAAATAAATCAAAAACAGTATTGCAGTACTAAAAAGTGAAAAGAATTTATAGAAAAACTTTCCATTATATACACTTTTCCAAAGAAAAGTCCTCACTCCTTGGTTAAGAGCTGGAGCTGGGCCTGACCAGATACTTTGAAATAAACCTTCTGTCCAAGTTGAAAGAACTTTTGTTGCAAAGAAATCCCATGCATACTTAGGGTGACCAGTTAAATAATCCAAGCGTTCTTTAACCTTATATTGACTTAAAATTTTAATTTTTTCAAAGTCTCCTTTGTTTTCTACATACACATTATCTATTGATTCATCGTACCATCCTGGTAAGCGAGGAGATTTTGAATTATCATCTAATCCCATTGCAATCCAAGCGATATGTGGTGTGCCAGAAATATCACTTCCGTTTGATAAATTTTTATAGTGACTATTGATACTGGTATTAGCTGCAGAAAGCATTGTAAATAAAACGATTATTCCTAAAAAAGAGGGAAAAGCTTTATGATTAATTGCATCCAGAATTAAAATAATGCTTATCGTAACAACCAAAATAATATAGTTATTTCTAATAACCGTTGCACAAATGAGTGCGATGATTAAGCCAGCCAAAAATCTTAACTGTCTTTTCTCAAAATAAGCGATTAAACAATATATTGCTATCATGGAAAAAAATAAACCAGGTACTAATCCATACACAAAAAGTATCGAAAAAAACTGTGGTAAAAATATAAACGATATTACAATTGATATTTTTGAAATTTCTTCATTATCAAAGAGTTTTTTCGTTATTCTCCAGTTTAAATAGTTAATAGCAATAATCATAATAAAATTCAAAAGAAAGAAAATCTTAGCATTTTTTGCACCTGTAAGTGCTAAAATAATTCTTTCATAGGTCACTAAACCTAATTGATGAGGGAATCGATACAAATAAGAATTTATTTCCAAATAACTAAAATCACCATTATTTAAACCACGAGCAGCATCATATACCGCTACAGCATCATTTCTTAAAATTCCCGACACCGAAAGAAACAAATAAATAGCAAAAATAGTGTATGCAAGTACTCCTAGAAAAAAGATCCTTTTTGCACTACTCTTTCTTAGATTGGCTATTACAAAATAAAATATCCCAAGAGCAAGAAAAAGAATTAGAAGAAACAAGCGATTTTGCTTTATTTCAGCCAATTCTGAATATCTTGGGATAAAAGTTCGATAAAATAAACTAATTAAAGTAATTAGCGTAAATAAAAGCAGTGACCAAGCATGAAGTAAATTGATGATTACATCATGGCATTTCTTTAACATAAATTTCCTAAAACCCCTTTATAAATAATTGCTATCTCTTAAAATAGTCAAGATAGTTTACCCTTTTTCTTTTACGATGTAAACTGGGCGTTTTTTGGTTTCAAGGAAAATTTTGGAAATGTATTTTCCAATGATTCCGAGAGCAAGCAGTTGGATACCACCAATGAACAAGATGATACAAACTAGACTAGCCCAACCAGTGACGCTTCCACCGATAGTCAATTTTCGAACAATAATAAATAAAATTCCTAAAATTGATGCTAAAAATGATACCGCACCAGCCCACAAAGAAAGATTCAATGGCGCTTCAGAAAAGTTGATGAACCCTTCCATTGAGTATTTTAATAAACTCCAAAAGTTCCATGACGTTTCACCAGCGACACGCTCACGATTTTCATAAGCAATGTAAGTCACATCGTAACCAACCCATGAGAAAATTCCCTTTGAAAAACGATTGACTTCACCAAGTTCTAAAATGCTATCAACAACTTGTCTAGTCATCAGGCGGAAATCACGCGCACCATCTACCATTTCAGTATCTGAAACAGCATTTATTATTTTATAAAACATCTTAGAAAAGAAAGAACGAATAACAGGTTCACCTTTACGGTCGGCACGACGTGTTCCAACAACATCATAGCCCTCTAAAATCTTTTGATACATATTAATCAAAAGCTCAGGTGGATCTTGTAAATCCGCATCCATAACAGTGATTAAATCACCATCAGCAGCCTCAAGCCCTGCCAAAAGCCCTGCTTCTTTCCCAAAGTTACGTGAGAAAGATAGATAATGAACGTTAGGAAAACGACTTGCAACATCACGCAATACGTTTAATGTCTCATCTTTTGAACCGTCATTAACAAAAATATAATCAAATACCAAATGATTTTTTAACTTTTGCTCGACTTTTTGAGTTTCTTCCAAAAATGGGTAAATTGTTTCTTGCTCATTGTAACAAGGAACAACGATAGATAGTTTTTTCATAATAACCTCTCTAAGATATGCAAACTGTGAATTTATGAATAACTTACAACAGAATATATAGCAATAGTCCAACGGTAAATAAAATTACACTATAACAAGTAGCTAACTATTTTCAATATTATTTAGTATAGACATAAATTTCCCCGTTCAATTGGTAAATATCCCATAATTTATTTGACTCGAGCAACTCCAAAGTGTTCATATCAATTGTATTAAAATCAAAACCAACTAGATTGACATTTAAATTTGTTAAAGTATTAAACCACAGTAAATTTGGCCAATAAAGATTACTATTGCTTGGGATTAAATCATCCAGTATAGGATATGTTTTTAGAGTATTAAGATAAGCTGGAGAATCCTTAAACATTGAACTAATATATACTGTTTGATTATCAGCTGTAACATAATCATTTAAATCTTCGGCTAACATAACTGCACTATCTTCAAATGCTTCTTTCTGATTATCTAAGGCACTGGCATATATAAATGCAAACGATACAGAGTAATACACTAATAAAACTACTACTAAACCTTTAACATAATCAATCACCTTATTGCTAGAATAACTTCCTAACAGAATCATGATAATAGCAATAAAATATGCAAAACCATATTCATATCTGGGGCGATCGTCTGCAAGTGGAGTTGAAAAGAACATATAAACTCCAAAACTCAAAATAGAACCAAGAGCAATATATATAATTCCAAAAATACTTGATATTAATTTATTAATCTTGCTACTATACGTCATATAAACAAAAAACATTATAAATAATACAATAGCAAGATATAACCAAGCATTGGTACTTTGGCTTTTTAAAGTTATAAAATACACTCTAAGATTATTAAAAACTGCAGCTGGCATATCCTTCAAAGGTGCTATACTAGTTGTATCACCACGTAATGCTAATTCAGGGTTCAATTTCGTTTCTAAGAGGTATACTCCCATTGAAATCACATAGGCTAAAGCACTTATTAAAAGTTTTTTTAAGAGTTCGGATATCTCAACGCCCTTCAAAAAATCACGATAAAGTAATGTTAATAACATTATAATATAAATTCCTGAAGAGCCTTGATAAGAATTACACATCAAAAAAATTCCAATAATTGATAAAAGAAAATAGTTTCTTTTTTTTGAATAAAAGAAAAGAAATGGAATAACTGATACCAATACAGAAAGACAAATATAAGGTGCGTCAAATCTAAAACTAATTGGTTCCAAAAACCATGGATTTATACCTATAAAAACTGAACCCATTGCTGAAACCCACGAAATTTGCTCGCCATCAAACATAACATATAAAACGACTACGCTTGTAAGTGTTAAAATAATTGCACTTACCACAAAAGTGGTCAAACCTGTATCTGTTAAATGATGACTTCCTTGAACGATATACGAAGCAAATTCACTTAAATAGCGTGAGTAATGAGCTGCAAAGTTTCCAACTCCTTCAATACGTCGAGCAATATCATCTATATAAGGATAATTAACTACACCTATTGAACAAGCAGAAACGCAATACAATACAAAAATTATAAATATTTTTTGCTTATTCAAATTAACAAAATCATTAACTTTATTTTTCATAAAAACTCCAGTAGTTTAATTATTCAGTCTCAAAAAATTTCTCATCCACTTTTGTTATATAACTCTTTCCTAATGTAAGGTCATACTGCAACATCTGTAAATCCATTGATAGAGCTTCTAAATCGTCAGAAGATTGATTTTCAGCTTCTAGAATATCAGTTAATAAAGCATAGTAAGGAGAAACTTTTGAATCTGTTTGTTTTAGTACGAGTGCTGGGAAATCACTTGAATTAACAGATGGATAAGATAGTTTTTCTGTTTCATAGTTACTCCAAATAAAATAATCAGTTTCATATTGATTTAAAGGATCACTTGAGAATATACTTGTAGGATACAATCCTGGCAAATGATCGCCATAAAAAACAACTGTTATTTTTTTGTCATAACCAGATAACTCGTTAAGAAAGTCGGCAGTTGCTGAATCAGTAATGTTTAAAAGTCTAGCATAGCTAGTTAAACTTTCATTCTCCTCATCTGATAATCCTTCTCCATAAGCAGTAATCTCTGCTGGCTCCTCTGCTTCCCAAGGAATATGGTTTTGCATGGTGATAACTGAGAAAAATTGGCTTGTATCTGATGATAAGTTACTTGTGACAGCATAGTAAGTTGAGCTATCTCTAGCCCCTGCACTGAGATACTCTAATTGTGTCGGCTTATCGTCAGTACCATCCAAAGCTATAAAAGTGTCAAATCCTAAATCTTTATAAACAATATTTCGAGAATAATTTGCACCATTATGAAGATGTACTGCAATTTTTTCGTCATCAGTATAACTATCACTTATAGAAGGAATATACGACATTTTAGGAAGTACCTCAGTATTCATAACAGAAACGCTAGGCGATAAATTAGAATAAGATAAACCTGTCAAAGCCTGAATTTCCATGTTAGCTGTACCACCACCATAAAAATCTGATATCATCAAACCACTTGTATATTCATCTTTTATTTGGGTAATATTTGGAATAACATTTTCAGATAAAGTAACACCTGGAACACGACTCGGGTCTGAAAAACTTTCACTTAAAATAAAGATGACTGTTTGGTCTTCAATTTTATTAGCTCTAGAAGCATTAATTATTGAAGCTTCATTACGATACTTTTCCGCAAGCTCTTTAATTTTCTCTTCGCTATACCCATCAGGAGTTTCCATTACCGATTTTGTTAATTGCTTTGTCCAAACATATGTCAACGATTTATAGCTAGCATTAGTCGAAAATCCCATCCAATTAATATCAACCCAATTATTAACCTTGGAAACAACGGGGATATTATCAATAATTTTAGAATCTGTTTCATTTCTAAAGACAATAAAATTGAAAACTCCAAGACCAATTAACGCTCCTAAGAAGGAGAATCGTAATCTTTTAATGTTAAAAATTTTTCCAGGTAAAATACGTTTCCTTAACAGAATATAGACACCAAGTGTCGCAATGACACCAAGCACAATATAAATAATAACACTTTTATCGACAAAACTAGTTAACAACGAAATCTCTTTTAACCAAACAAAGTCTGTAATAAGAAGAGGTTCACTTCGCAGACCTTCCTTAATACTATTAACAACAGATATAATCACTCCAGTTACAATAATAAGGAAAGTTGCAGATAAAAAGCGATTAAATACAAGATAGATAATTAAAAAGAGACATGTTAAAGCAATAATTTGATAAGCTGTTGCTCCTGGAAAAATAAATTTATCTAGTAATGTTTCATCACTTCTAACTCCTAGCTGTAACGTATAATTAAAAATAGTTGCTAATGCAAAGCTTACCGTTATCATCAATGATGGAGTAGGAGAATTTGTAACAATTGCTTGATAAGCATTAATCACAAAATAAGACACCACTCCCATAACCATTAAAGTTAAAGCAAGATTGCTAGATAAGTGAATTATAAAGTGAACATAATCATTATCAGAAAGATAAGAGGATACTAATTCTTTGAAAATCTTTAGCATCTGTCTATCATTAACGACAAAAGATGCTAAAAATCCAAAAAGAATTGTGTTTTTAGAATCATAATCCTGAAGATAATCTTCAATAAATGCAAGATACCTATTTTTTTGAATTAAAAAATATAGTACTCCTGAAATACCTATAATAATCAAAAGTGTAACAAGAAAATTCGGTTGAAAAAAATGATTTTTAATCAAATCCCATACTTTAAATTTTTCATTATTTAAATTTCTTGTTACTAAAATAAAATAGGAAACAATCTGATAAATAAAATATCCAGAAACTAACTTTATAAAGAATGTTTTACTCAGATCCTTAACAAGGTAAAAACTTATCCCAACAATAGATAAAATATAGGCAATCAAGCTAAAGTGTAAGCTTGATTGAAACCCTAAAGACAAATCACTTGTTGCCCCTTTAAGTACATAAGAATTTACTAAATAAAAATTGATGTAAAACAGAAAAATAATTAATAAAACTATCCTTAGAAGATTAACCCAATCAAAACTTTTCAAAAACTTTTTCATCATGATTTAAATTTCAGTACCATCCTCTTGATAATATATTTAATAGCACTACCTGGACCACGGTAAATATACTTAAGTGCTCCTTTAATACCACCAATGTTGTCAAAGTTCACGTAGGTGTTAGGCATTGTATTCGGACGAATGTTAAACACCACATTATCCACAAATGGTGTTATATAGATATCGTTTTTAGCAATGGCATAATCATAATTATTTGCCCATGCAAGATAAACCAGGATACGTTCAATTGAATGCAAAATTGTATGTTGTGGAATTGGTTCTGATGGTATTTCATCGTCCGTCAACTCTAAATCAAATAGTGGTTTAAGTGTATCACGTTTGAACCAAATAAAAGTTCCATAGCTCATGATAAACGTACTCAAGTTATTAAAATCAATTTGTCGCCCGAGATTCATACGTTCCCAAAGTTCATTCATACCATCAGCAAATCGATTTTCGTTCCAAGGATCAACTATTTTAGTATATCTAAAGAAGGATGGGATATCAGCAATAACAAGTCCAAGATTATCGTTATTTTCTAGATTAGCTAAGATATTATCAGCAGATTGAATTAACATCTGATAAAGTTCATTTCTCCATGAATCCCCTACCCAATAAGGATATTCTGGAGATTTTTTGGTATGAAAATGCCCAATATAATCATATGAAGATAATTCTTCTTTCAATTTTAACATTGGAATAATATCACGACCCCGATTTCCTGTTAGAAAGACTTGAGCTATTTTACCATTTTTCTCAAGGATAGACTCAATCTCTGCTTTTTTAGCTTCTGTATCAGTTGTCAAAAACAAGTCATAGTCAAAATGGAAATTCTCAAATTGATTCAAAAATTCCTCTAACAAATCAACGTAAAAAGTATGAAGATGAACTGCTACTTTTTTAGTATTTGAATATTCTTTTTCAACTACCTTAAGTACTTTACGATCTAACAAATAAGGTGGGGTAGGAAGACTTATATCCGACATATGATCTAAAATTAATTTCGTTGGATAATTAGAGACTTTTTCAATTTCTTTCAACAAATAAGGTGCTAAATGTTGTGTCAAATCAAAAGTTTTTATTTTTATAAAAGGAACATGATTATCTAAAAGCACATGTGGATAATGAATTGTAAAATTAGAATGGAAAAAATTATCTGCAATTGGTACTGTATTCAATACAGAAGCATAACGAAAACCAGCATCAACAAAACGCTTAGTATATTTCGTTTCATAATTATCAATAACTTTTTGAACATCTGCATATGCTTCAACAGACTTCCAAAACTCTTGAAAAACTTCAGAAATTACAATACTTTTCTTAAAAGACATAAAATATGATTGTAAATGTTCATCAATATAAATATGCCCCGCATCAATCGCTCTATGATTTGTCATTCCCCAAAAGTCAACTTTTTCATCTGATTCATACTTATCATATACAGGAGCCATATCCCAAAGTGGTCCAAAGCAAGTATCATTCATTGCAGTTACTGAATCATAAGCTTTTAAGTTTTCAAAACCTTCAAAAGCCATACCGTCATGCCATGCTGCAAAATCGTATCCAATATTTTCACGTTGTATAAAAGCATCAATTAATTGACTTTGACGTAATTTATCAACTTCACCCTCATCAAGTTGACTATTTGAAATAAAGATTACTTTTGAAAAGAGAGGGTGCATATGTTCTAGTTGATAATAGACATGCTCACTAATTTTATTATATTTATTGAAATGAACATATAAGAGTAAGCGTTTCATTTTTTTCTCCTAAAGAAATTAATAATTTTAGTTGGTATTTTCCACCATATTGAGTTTGTTATAGAACGATAGTTAGATAGTAAAGTGTTATACTCCTTACTTAAGTCATCGAATTCCTGTGTTTTTTGATTAAGTTCACTTTCAAGTTGTCTTTGTTTCTGCTCATACGATAGAATAGTTTGTAAACGATTATATTTTTGCTTCGCAAGCAATTTTCCAATATAATCTTTAGCAACAATGTCATTGATATTATAGCGTTTATAGCTCAACACTAGCTTATCACCTTCTGAAAGAGTAAATTGATAATCAAGGAAAGGATAGAAATCCTCAAAAACTACACTATTTTCATCGATTAAACCATTTGACATTATTGGAAGAATCTCAGTCTGATATTCCTTCGATTTTAAAACAAAAAATTCATAGAAACTTGGAATATTAGAAGGTCTTATTCTGATATAATTCTTACCTTTTACTACAGGAATTTCAATTTCATCTTGAAATTGTATTTGATTCTGATAATCTGGAATATCCGAAAATGCCTCATTCTCAGAAAAATAAATCGATATTTTTTCTTCTTTAATAGAGTGTTCAATATCTAAACTCGTTAAGCGTTCAAAATGATAATCTAATGCCTCTTTTACATAATTAGGGAATCGAGTCAGATATTTCCCAATTATATATCCATACGTTTTGTAATATGACTTTAGATTTTGATGGCTACTTCTTGAATCAAATGACATACGATAATTTAATCCAGTTGCATAACAAGGAACTACTTTTAATTCCTTGCTTGTCACAAGATTTAAATAGAAGTCGTAGTCCTCTAATTTTTCACGATTCAACTGCTCATCAAATTTAATATTTCCAATCGCTGATGTTCTTATTAAACTTGAAGCATGTATGAAATTACCAATAAACATTTCTTGTAAATCATACTCTTTAATAGGTAAAACAACCTCTCCAGAATTCAATTCATAGAGTGCAGAATAAACTATATCCGCATTTTCTTTTTCTGCAGTTTCAACTAATAAACGAATATAATCCTTTTTTAAAGTATCATCACTATCAACAAAAACAAGGTAATCTCCTGAAACATGCTCTAAAGCAATATTTCTGGTAAGAACGACTCCTTTATTCTCATGGTAAAAATACTGAGTATTTTCAAAAGGACTCAAACTTAGCGTATCTTTAATAACAGTATCAGAATCGTCTAATGACCCATCATTAAAAACCAATAGCTCAATATTTTTATATGTCTGCTGAAATATACTCTCAAGACAATCTTTTACATAAGATTCGTGGTTGTAACAAGTTACAACAATACTAACTAAAGCATCCATCATTTAAATTTCCAAGTGCCATTTCTTTGAATTAAACCTGTAGCCGAATCTCTACCTGATTTATCATCTAGTGCTAGATCATTACGACTAACAAGAATAACATTTGTATTACTTGAGTTAGCAAAAGCTAACATTTTACCATTTTTATCTCTTATAGAGACCTCAAGTTTTAATTTTAGATTGTTTACATTATTTAATAAACAAGAATACGTAGCATGTTTATAACCTTTTCCACTTGAAAGGTATTCCATAGAATTATCGTTATAAATCCAAATATTACGGTCAATATCTGTAAGTGAAAATGCTACATATGTCTCTAAATCTTCGAGAACATTATAACTGATACTGAACTCAATTGGCTTATCTGGTGTAGTTTGACCAGAAGAAAGTAGATTAACTTCTAAGTTATCAACAACTAATTTTTCAACAGTTTTTCCATCGTCATTTTTTTCAGTATTAGCATTATCATAGCTATATTGGTTAGCTACCTCGTCTGGCTCACCTTGTGCTTTGATATAACCATCCTCAATCAAAATAGCTTTATTACAATATTTCTTAACAGCACCCATGTCATGGGTAACTAAAATAGTAGTCTTTCCGCTCGTTTTTCTCTCTAGGAAATAATCATTACATTTACGTTGGAAAGCTTCATCACCAACTGCAAGAACTTCATCAAGGATAAGTACGTCACCTTGAGCCTTAATAGCTACTGAAAAGGCTAGACGAACTTGCATCCCGCTTGAATAGTTCTTAAGTTTTTGATTCATGAAATCTTCAAGTTCCGCAAACTCAACAATATCATCATACATGGCATCTACTTCTTCAGTTGTAAATCCAAGCATGGCACCGTTCATATAAACATTTTCACGTCCTGTTAGTTCTGGATTAAATCCGACACCAAGTTCAATGAAAGATACCATTTTACCATTTACAGTGACTTTCCCCTTTTCAGGAACATAAATTTGAGAAATGATTTTCAAAAGGGTTGATTTACCTGAACCATTTCGTCCAACAATCCCAAAGAAATCTCCTTCTTCTACTTCAAAGTCAATATCCTTTAAGACATGTTGTTCACGATAACCTTTTATACCTTTAAAATAATTAACTAAATTTGTACGTAAGCTTTGAGTTGCTTCTGTTGGCAATTTAAAATACTTACTAACATGATCAACTTTTACTGCAATTTTTTTATCTGACATTATAAAATCTCCGCGAATTTTTTAGCATTTTTATGGAAAATATAATAACCAATTCCAAATACAAAGAATGGAAGAATATAAGGAATCATAGTAATAGCTTTATGACCAACTAAGTCCCAACCACGCATATTTCCTGAAAATACGATAAAGTGACGCATATCTTGAATAATTTGTGCTAATGGATTTAGCATCATCAATTTTGCGACTGTGACTTGACCACGTTGCAAAATAAATGTAAGTGAATAAATAATCGGTGTCGCATACATACCAGCTTGCATCACCACTTCCCAGATAGGACCAATATCTCTATATTTTACAAACAGAGTAGCAAGTACAAAAGCGATACCCGCTGAGAATAGGAATAACTCTATAAAGAGAGGGAAGATAGTTAACCAACCGAAAGAAACTGTCACTCCATTAACTAATGCAAAAACAAATACAACAATCAAGTTAATACCATAATTAATTGCCGCACCAACAACTGATGAAATAACAATAATTTCTTTTGAAAAGTTCAATTTACGTAATAAATCACCTCGAGATACGATAGACATCATCCCCATATTAGTTGCTTCAGAAAAGAAGTTCCATGTCACCATACCAATTAACAAACCAATAGCATAGTGTGGCGTTCCATCATCGAATCGCAAGAACTGAACAAATACCAAGTACATGATTGTGAAGAGCATCAATGGTTTTAAGATTGACCATAAATGCCCAATTAAACTTCCTTGGTAACGAAGTTTAAAATCTGTTTTTACCATCTCTTTTAATAAGATTTTATTTTCTTTACTAAAGAATTTCATTTATTTCTCCTATAACCAAATTTGGTAATAATTAGTGTTTTAAAGACAAGCGTATGGAAGTTTCTGTTCTTACGTAAACCATATTTGTTTAAAGTGTGGATACGCTGAGACAGTGATTTATCCATAATAGTTGTAAAGTTTTCAACTAATTCTCTGTTTTCTGG
Source organism: Streptococcus gallolyticus subsp. gallolyticus DSM 16831 (assembly GCF_002000985.1). Classification (NCBI taxonomy): domain Bacteria; kingdom Bacillati; phylum Bacillota; class Bacilli; order Lactobacillales; family Streptococcaceae; genus Streptococcus; species Streptococcus gallolyticus. The sequence goes on from NZ_CP018822.1 coordinate 1,487,328, forward strand.
TGATAAATTTAAGTCTAGCAGAAAGCGCGCTTGTGTTTGACTGGCATCAATTAACCACCAATATTTTTCAACGAGTTTATGTGGTTTTAACCAGTTTTTCATCCGTTTGGACCATGTTCTTGCCCCGAGAACATTAGCGTCATGCTGACGATACAATTCTGTTGGGTAATCGAGGTAAACCAAATGTCCCAAGGCACTAGCAATCAATGCTAAATACCAGTCATGCATTAAGAGATTATCCGTTGTTGTCCAAAGCTCGGCAAGAGCATGATTGATCATCGCTGTTCCACCAGTTACCGTATTTTCGGTTAATTCTTGAACTAGTTTAGTATTGGCATGATCAGACTGTGTTTTAATCATGCTTTCATGCAAAACATTTAGCTCTCTATCAACAATTTTCAAATCCGTATAAACGAGCAATGGTTTGTCATTGCTATATTTTTCAGCCTCAGCTAAAGTCACCGCTAATTTATCTTCCAACCAGATGTCATCTTGGTCAGAAAAGAAATAATAGTCAGCTTTGCTATGTTTTAAAAGCGTATAAAAGTTTTTAATGACGCCAAAATTTTCACGATTATCAGCATTGATAAAGATAATACGTGAATCCTTTTGAGCATATTGCTGAATAATTTCTGGTGTGCGGTCGCTAGAGCCGTCGTCTCGGATATATAATGTCCAGTCTTTGACTGTTTGTTTTTGAATACTTTCAATCTGCTCAGCCAAAAATTGTTCACCATTGTAGGTGGACATGAGAATATTAATTTTCATTTAAAAACAGTTCCTCATACTCTCCTACTATTTTTTCCCATGTGTAATTTTGTTTAACAATCGCACGGGCACGGTTTCCATATTCTGTAAAATCATAATGACCGTCTGCATCATTTATCAAACATGATAAATTCCCAGAGGTTTTATTCCAATAAAAGGCACTTGCGTCAGCTACTGATTTATTGAAATCAACGTCAAGGACAAGATTAAGTTTAGTATGTCCTAGAGCTTCAAGCAGACCTGGATTTGTTCCTCCAACTTCATGTCCATGAATGTAGGCAAATGCATTTTCTCGGATATAATTTAACAAATCACGGTCATAAACTGTTCCAACAAACTTCACACGTTTATCTCTTTCAAAATTCGTCAACCGTTTCAATTTGTCAAAATAAGGGTTATTCTTATGGTTACAAATGATAATCAAATCACGCTTAGTATTTGATTTCATAAATTCTCGGATTGCTGTTTCGTAGTTATTTTCTGGAACAAATCGTCCGACAATTAGATAATACCCATTTTCCTTTGTTTGCCAGTTTTCAAAGCATTTTCTGACCTTATAATCATCAGCAGTCAAGCTTGACCTTGTCAAGTCGGTTCCATAAGCAATAAACCGTGTCTTAGCTTCTGGATAAGACTCCTGAATATAAGTTTCAATACCGATATTATCTGAAATCACCAAATCAGCCGTTTTAGCCATTGATTTTTCAGCATATTTTAAATAAGCTTGAACAGGTTTTGACCATTTAGATCGTTTCCATTCCAAACCATCGGGATTGACAAAAACTTTACCACCGACAGCGTGAATTTTCTTAGCAAAAGGCACGATAAAAGCACCAATCGTATTACCCAAAATATAAAAAATAGGGTGTTCAATGCGCTCTTTTTTTACCATTTGAAGTCCATAATTAATAGCCATCATATCATAAGCGATGACCCGAGCAGGACCAATCTTAGGTGCCTTGATGGTAAAACAATCCGCGCCTTCATAGCTAAAGTGCGTTTGATGCTTATCGTCACTCAAACAAGCCACATGATAAACAATGTCTGCGCTCTGCTTATTTTTTACCAACTCCTCAACAAAAGTCTCGAAACCACCGTATTTTGCTGGTAATCCACGACTTCCGATGATGAATACATGTTGCATGGCACACTTCTCCATTCTAAAATACAATCGTTTTTATTATACCATAATTTACATAAGCTGGCGAAAGAAAAAAGGAAAGTCTAAGCGACAGAATGTGATGAATTGTACAATTTTTAAATACTACAAAAGCACCTAGGGCGTCACAATCAAAAATGAGGTTAGAAAATCTCCTAACCCCATAATCATGTTTTGAAACTGCGACGAACAGTTATTATTTTTTAACGTCTTGTTTGTAAAATTCTTGCAAAGCTTCTTGCCATGTTGGAATAACAAAACCAGTTGCTTTAGCTTTAGCAAGGCTCATTGTTGAGTTAAGTGGACGTTTTGCTTTAGCTGGAAATTGACTTGAATCAACTGGTTTCACTACAACATCGGTATCTTTCAAGATTTCTACTGCGAAATCATACCAAGTTGTGTCTTCAGTGGCATCATTTGACAAGTGATAATAACCAAATTCTTTTTGATTTTCTGTCAAATAAGTCATAAATTCAGCCAAAGTACGAGTCCATGTTGGACGACCATGTTGGTCATTGACAACAGTTAATGTGTCATGTGTTTTGGCAAGGTTTTGCATTGTGAAAACAAAGTTTTTACCATAATTACCAAATACCCAAGCTGTACGGATGATGTAGAATTTATCAGTGTATTTTTCAACGGCTTCTTCACCAAGACGTTTTGTACGTCCGTACTCTGTTTGAGGATCTGGTGTATCATCAACTTCCCATTCTTGACCAACTGGTTTCTTTCCGTCAAAAACGTAGTCAGTTGAAATGTAAACAAGAGTTGCACCATATTTAGCAGCTGCTTTGGCAACAATTTCTGTACCAGTTACGTTGATAGCATAGTCAAGTTCTTTACCTTCATCTTCAGCAGCATCAACGGCTGTATAAGCCGCGCAATGGTAAACAAGTGTTGGTTTCACTTGCGCAAATACTTCATCAACTTTTTCAGCATTTGTGATGTCCATTTCCGCAACATCAACCGCCACGTACTCTTCACCACGTTCATCTAATAAATAGCGTAATTCTGTTCCTAATTGCCCATTGGCACCTGTAACTAAAATCATGTTAGAACTCCTTTAAATTCATTCCCTACTATTTTACACTATTTTTTCAGAAAAAGCACTAGAAAAAGAGAAGAGACTTCTCTTCTCCTTAGTTATATTTTTCTTTTTCAGAATGATGTTTTCCACGCGAAATAGCTGTCTGCTCACTCATTTTAACAACATTGTTAAAGTTTGTATTACTAGGCATATTTTCGATACGGTACCAATAAACATCCGAATTTCCACCGCTAGCAACATATACCATTCCATCAGCATTAGGACCAACTAAACTTTTTCCCGAATTTCCACCGTTACTATTGGAAAAACTACTTGCATCCGCATAGGCAGCTCCGTCATTGATAGCATACCAAGATACACCTTCATAACGCCAACCTATACTAGCAAGCGAATTTCTCTCTCCTCCAGATAATGTATAGTGATGTGTACCAGTTCGAGCATTAGGATTATACAAACGATAAACAGGAACACTCCCGCCAGATTGCCATGCTATTCCTTCATAACGCCAACCAATTCTAGTTAATGAGTCTCGTTCAATAGCCGATTGAGTATAATGATGATCACCGCTATTAGGATTATACAAACGATAAACAGGATTTCCAGAATCTGGCGCTAACCACCCAACCCCCTCTTTTTTCCACCCTATACTTCCAAGGGAATCACGTTCATAGGTTGAGCTCGTATAAAAATGTTCACCTGAATTCGGATTATAAAGCCTATACATCGGTGTATCTGCAGAAACTGTCACTCCTATAAAAAGAGAAATTCCTACTATAAATCCAATTAAATTAACTAGTAACTTTTTCATTTTTTCTCCTTTAGTCAATTTCAGTTGAAATTATACCACAGAAAAATAGCGTTTACAATAGTTACTTTTTATTTATCTTTTTGAGTTTCGATAAAAAGGGAAACTATTAAATTCTCTCTTAATTTTACTCACCATTCTCTTGATATTTCTCAGTTTCGGCTTGATTTGCCCAGACGAAGTGATTGGGTTTAATTTCAACCATTTGTGGTTTGTCGGTTGTGTAATCGTGTTGCTCTGGGTCGTAGATAATTAATTCTTTTTGGCGCTCCAAAATAGGATCTGGAATTGGAATCGCTGATAAAAGTGATTGAGTATAAGGGTGGATAGGATGCTTGAACAGCTCCTCAGTTTCTGCCACTTCAACAATCACTCCTTGGTGAATAACCGCAATACGATCAGAAATAAAGCGAACAACTGATAAATCATGAGCGATAAATAGATAAGTTAAACCACTTTCTTGTTGAATTTGTTTTAAAAGATTGAGAACCTGCGCCCTGACTGAAACATCAAGAGCCGAAATCGGTTCATCTGCAATGATAAATTCAGGATTCATAACAAGTGTTCTAGCAATTCCGATACGCTGACGTTGACCACCTGAAAACTCGTGTGGATAGCGCGTTAAATGTTCTGGTAATAAACCAACTTTTTCAATAATCTCTTTTACTTTCTTTTGGCGCTCTTCTTCATCCTTAAACAGTTTAAAATTGTACAACCCTTCTGAAATAATGTAATCAACGGTAGCACGTTCATTCAAACTTGCAGCTGGATCTTGAAAAATCATTTGAATTTTTCGGATAAGTTCTTCTTTTTCACGTTTTGATTTCTTACCATTTATTTTTTTGCCATTGTAAACAATGTCACCTGAACTGGTTTCATTTAGACCGACAATTGCACGACCAATGGTCGTTTTTCCGCTTCCTGATTCGCCCACTAGCGAAAAAGTCTCTCCTTTATTAATGAAGAAATTCGCATTTTTGACAGCTACAAACCGTTTGTCTCCTTCCCCGAAGGAAATTTCCAAATCATGAATTTCAACTAATTTTTCAGACATTTCCTTACTCCTAACTTAACATTTTTCGTGAAATCTTATGATGCAAATCTTGAATCACTTCTGGTTTATCAATTTTGGGTGCATCTGGGTGAAGCAGCCACGTCTTAGCCCAGTGTGTGTCAGAGACATTAAAAATAGGCGGCTCTTTTGTAAAATCAATTTTCATTGCAAAATGTGAGCGTGGTGCAAAGGCATCACCGTCGATTTCAGTATAAAGTGATGGTGGTGCTCCTGGAATGGAAAAGAGCAAACCACTTTCTTCGTCCGCTAATTGCGGCAAACTTGATAACAAACTCCACGTATAGGGGTGTTTGGGATTGTAAAACAATTCTTCAACCGTCGCATACTCAACAACTTGTCCTGCGTACATCACGGCAACCTTGTCAGCAATACTAGCCACCACTCCCAAATCATGAGTAATGAAAATAGTTGTAAATTGATACTCTTTTTGCAAACTTTTCAGCAGAGCAATAATTTGCGCTTGAATGGTAACATCCAATGCTGTTGTTGGTTCATCACAAATCAACACATCAGGCTTACATGCCAGTGCAATCGCAATCACAATTCGCTGACGCATGCCACCCGAATATTGGAACGGATATTCATTAAATCGACGTTCAACATCAGAAATGCCCACTTTCTTCATATAATCAAGCGCTAATGTTTTAGCTTCTGCTTTTGAAACTTTTTGATGTTTGATAATGGCATCAACAATCTGACTACCAATCGTTTTAATAGGGTCAAGCGATGTCATTGGGTCTTGGAAAATCGTGGCAATTTTCCCGCCACGGATATTTTCCCACTCCTTATTTGTTTTTAAGTCAGTCAATTCTTGCCCACGATATAAAATAGAACCATTTGATACATAACCATTGCTTTCAAGCATTCCTGTGAAAGTCTTAGTTAAAACAGACTTACCACTTCCAGATTCGCCCACTACAGCCAGAACTTCTCCTTCATAAAGGTCGAGAGAAATATTTCTAATCGCAGTCAATTGACGGTTACGCACTCTGAATTTGACGACCAAATCACGAATACTGATGATTGTATTTTTCTTTGTCATAATCTCTCCTATCTATGTGTTCTTGGATCACTAGCATCCGCAAGGTTTTGACCAACGATATATAGTGGCAACGATACCAGCACTAGTATTGTTAGAGGAATCCAAAAAAGATAGGCATTCGAGGTTAAGTTTGATGAATAATTTGAAATCAAGCGCCCCAAGCTTGGATCTGTGATTGGTAACCCAATACCAAAATATGAAAGGAAAGCTTCATAAGAAATGTAAGACGGCAATAATTGTGAAACCATTGTCACAATAACAGAAATCAATTGTGGCAACAAATTTTTGACAATTATTTTAACTTTTGAAGTTCCTAAAATTTGACTGGCAAGGTTATATTCTAAATCACGATAACGAAGGATTTGCACACGGATAGAATAAGCAATTCCAATCCACCCCGTGATACAAAAGGCTAAAATCATATTCCAAAAACCAGCACCTAGAGAGTAAGTCAACACCATAACAATCAGCAACTGAGGAATATTTGAAATCACATTATAAACCTCAATCATGATAGCATCTACCGTTTTTGAAATACCCCAGATACCACCAATAACAACTCCGATAATCATGTTTAACACCGTCGCAATCACCGAAATCAGAATCGAACTTCTAGCACCGTACCACACGCAGTCAAACAAGGAACGACCGTCCTTATCCGTTCCAAACCAATAGTGACTATTTGGCCAAACATAACGTTTTGAAAAATCATTAATGTCACTAACGTCGCTAAAATCACAATGAACAAACAGCGGATAAACAAAACTCATTAAGATAATCGCAATCAAAATAGCCAACATAAAGAAAGTGGATTTTCGTGAAAAGAATTGTTTAAAGACTGATTTCCAATAAGAGTAAGTAGGTGCATCAATGGTTTCAGAAGCAGCACTATCCAATGTTACAAACTCAAACTGTTCTTTATCAATACTTGTCATCTTTTTCCTCCTTTCGAAGCTAACTTGATGCGTGGATCTAAGATAACCATTAACAAATCACCCAGTAAAAGTGAAATAACAGATAAGCTTGTAAATAAGAAAACAAGACCGACAACCATAGCATTGTTTGTCGCTTTAATGGAATCAATCAACATTTTTCCCATCCCAGGAAAAGCAAAGATTGTCTCTGTCAAAGTCGCTCCAACAATCGTGCCTAAAATCGCTTCAGGGATACCATTAACAACAGGAACCATGGCTTGTTTAAACAAATGTTTTCGTGAAATTTCATTTTCAGACAACCCTTTTGCACGCGCAAAACGGACAAAATCGCTATTTTGCAAATCAACCACGTAACGTCTGAACCAAACAACTGTTCCTGGAATGCTAAGAAATCCTAAGATAAAGGCAGGAAGGGCATATGAACGCCAATCATGTGCTCCCAAAGATGGAAACGAATCTGGCAAACCTAGCGCCGAACCAATAAAACGAATTGCATAAATAATTGCAATACTTGGTAAAGCTAACAAGAACGTTGTCACACCAGTTGAGAAACGGTCAAAAAAGCCATTTTTAAAACGTGCCATTAAAAGCCCAATTGGCAAACCAAAAGCATAAGAAATAATAACACCGATAATGCCGATTCTGACTGAATTAGACACCATAGACGGATCAGAATAATGATTTCGCGTTGCTGTATAAGCATCACCTTTTCCAAAATTATCAATCGCCATCGCATCGGCTTTCTTAGGAGATTTATAAGTGCGCGAATAAATGTCAATCGAACTCATCTTCGTTTTCCCCGTTGGGAAAGTCACTTCCCTTGCTTCCGTTTTCCCTTGCCCTTGCCCAATAACTTGTAAAATAGGTAGATTAGCATAACTTGGATAAGAAATTCCAAGATTCATTGTTATGATATTTTGATGAATGTAAGGAAAACTGCTATTAAAGTAAAGCAAATATTTATATTCCGTGCCCGAGCCAACCAAGGCTGGACCAATGGCAGGATCATTTTCAAAACGAACGTATCGTTTTAAATTTGGATTTGAAGAATCTTTGATTTTCCACGGATGATCAATCACAATCAAATGTGAATAAAAACGGAAAACACGTTCATACAAAGGGATATCGCGAACGGCATAGAATTTTTTACTTTCTGGAAATTGATATAATTGCCAATTGCGACCAATACTTTTGATGTATTTTTGATAAATTTTCTTATTTTTAGTTGTAACAGCCGTTGTCACTTCAGAATCAATTTTAGACGCTTTCTTCTGCAAGTCTTTACTATCCATGTAGTCAATATAGCTCGTGCGTTTTAAAACTGTCGCTTCATAATTGACGCGTCTGTCAGGCGTTGCTGCCATTTTATTGTAGTTAGGGTCTTGGCTAAAAATTAAACTCCTAGGAACCAAAGAATAAATAATTAAATATGTCAACGTTGTCACTAGAAAAATCGAGACAAATGAACGTAAGACACGCATTCCAATATATTTTTTCATAACTCCTCCAACCATTACCAAATTAAGAGTTTCCCCATAATCGAGAAAACTCTTATGTCATAAAATGCTAGTCTTCAATATGCTCTGAAAGTTTTTCCTGATATTCTTTGTTTGATTTTTCCTTAGCTTTTTCCCATTTCTTCAATGCTTTTTCATATTGCTTAGTAGTTACAGGCTCATCTTGAATTTCAACGTATTTATACGTTCCCCCTTTACTACCAGATACTGAATAAGATGCTGTAAATGGTACGACTTTTGAAAGTTTTGGTGTTGCTCCTAAACTAATCGTTGGAATAATAATAGCATTATCCGTTAGCCAAGCTTGTGCTTTCGCATAAGCTTTATAGCGTGCATCCAAATCATCTGTAATAGCAGCAGCAGCCTTTGTTAACTCTGTATAAGTATCAAGCCCTACTGCCTTTTCAGCTTCAGCCTTAGCATCCGCATCGTTGGTATCAACTCCAATATTATCAGATGTGGCACCAGATTCTGAATTGAAAATATCTAAATAAGTTGAAGGGTCGTCATAATCCGGAGACCAACCTGAACCATCTGAAATATCATAATCTTTTTGATCTGCGGATTCAGCGTAGTAACCTGTACGATAATAATCATCTTCACTTTCTTTTTGAATATCAATTATAATATTATCTGTCCCAAGCGAAGCTTCAACAGATTGTTTCAAAGAGCTTACTCGTTGGACTGCAACATCAGAAGTCTGATCAGCCGCAATATCTATATGAATTGGGAACTGCACTCCCTCTGCTTCAAGAGCAGCTTTTGCTTTTTCAAATGAAGTTTTTGCTTTATCAACATTATAAAGCCCATCTTGAGCATCTGAAAAATCAACATCGCTCCAAGTTGAATCACCCGCCAAATCTTCTTTAACAAGTTCTCCAAACTCCGTTCCGTTAGTAGAAATAAATGTTGGCGGTACAAATAAATTACGAAGTGATTTCGATGCTGCTTCCTTACCTACACTTTGCGAATTATAAGCTGTTCTATCAAAAGCAAAGGTAATGGCTTGACGGAAATCTTTATTTAAAATTGCTTTATGTGTGTCCGTTTTTTGAGTATCATTTTCTTTTGAAGTAAATTCGTAAGCTTTACGATTCAAGTTAAAGGATACATAATAAGTCGTCTGATCTTGTGGTGCATAATAAATTTCGTCTTTATATTTTTTCTCAATAGCTTTATAACTTGACTTCGTTGGATAAAGACGTGCTTCACTATAGTTACCTTTATCAAAGTTTTTATAGAGTGATTCTGGATCAGAACCGTCACTATAAGTTAATTTCACCGCATCAAGTTTTACTTTATCTGCATCCCAATAATTTTCATTCTTTTCAAACTCTATGGAAGATTTAGAAGTGATTGATTTTACGATAAATGGTCCATTGTAAAGAATACTTGATGGATCCACAGAACCAAAGTCATCGCCTTTTGATTTCAAAAAGTCTGCATTAACAGGTTGCAAAATACCGTAGGTTGTTTTTGAATTCCAATAACTTTCTGGTTGGTTTAAAGTGTATTGAACAGTGTATTTATCAACTGCTTTGATACCGACTTCTGAGAAATCCTTTGTCGTTCCTTCAACATAATCATTCAAGCCTTTAATCGAATCTTGAACGATATACAAAGCATCAGACTTCTTATCAGCTGCGTGTTTTAGACCTGTTACAAAATCATCTGCTGTCACTTCGGCATATTCTTCACCATCAGAGGTGTACCACTTAATACCTTTGCGGAGTGTATAGGTATATGTCAACCCGTCCGCTGAAACTTTCCAATCTTTAGCAAGAGAAGGAATCAAATTACCATATTTATCATTCTCTAGTAAACCATCTATACCTTCGGTAGTTATATTAGATGTTGTAGCACGACCAGATACAGTATAATCAAGCGTATTAGGATCCGCAGTATATACGTAAGAATATGTCTTGCTTTCTGTTTTAGCAGAACTTGAATTTGAACACCCTTGCAAAGCCGCCAACGACACAAGAGTGACACCTGCTGCTACTAAATAACCCTTTTTCATAAATAACCTCTTTTCTTAAAACGTCCACAATCTCGTGTGACTAAATTTAAAACAACCTATAATAAAAAACAGCATCATTACCATGAATAGCCGAATCACCGATAAGTTATTTCATGAATAAAAGTATATATCTATTGTTATTCTTTGTAAAATAACTATTTTCTATCAAGTGATAAATAAAAACTATCGGCATCCTCATCTCATGAGCTGTTTTGAGCTAAATTGTTAGCCTTATTTCTTCTGTCAAAAATGACTTGCCACTACCTTTAACCATACAAGAACTCTCCTTTTCATAAAATTTTCTGACATTTCAGAATCGCAAAATAAGATATCTCCACACTAGAAAATCATATTTTATGAAAGATAATATAACACTATACTTTTATGTTGTAAAGTATTTTCGGTTAAAATTTCAGAATTTTCTGTTTTTATAACAAATCGTGTTATCCTGCAACAAGATATGGCAACGTTTTAAAAGCCACTACATCAACTTATTTAAAAATTTACACGCTCTTACCATAACATGTCATTTATTTTTCAAGTAAAAAAAGACCAACAATCGTTAGATTGCTGGTGCTATATTTATTAATAGTTATCTAATTCCTAAAGCAATGCGAGCGTAGCGGCTCATCTTATCTACCGTCCAAGCTGGGTACCAGACCAGCTTCACTTCGGTATTCGTTACTTCTGGAATTTCGCGCATCACATCATGAATTTGATCTGTAAGAAGATCAGCAAGTGGACATCCCATTGTCGTCAACGTCATGTCAATTTCAGTATGACCATTTTGCTCAAAGCGTATTTCATAGACAAGACCTAGATTGACAATATCAATGCCCAATTCTGGGTCAATAACCATTTCCAAAGCTTCAAGAATACGATCTTTGATTTTTGCTACTTCTTCTTCAGTATATTTTTGTTCTGACATAAGCGAACCTCACATTAATAATTAATCTTCGATAAAATCACGGAGTTGTTTACTACGGCTTGGGTGGCGTAGTTTACGAAGAGCTTTGGCTTCAATTTGACGAATACGTTCACGCGTCACATTGAAAACTTTACCAACATCTTCTAATGTACGCATTTTACCATCATCAAGACCAAAACGCAAACGTAACACATTTTCTTCACGGTCTGTCAACGTATCCAAAACTTCGTCCAATTGTTCACGAAGTACGACACGAGTTGTGTAATCTACTGGGTTTTCAATAACTTCATCTTCAATGAAATCACCAAGGTGACTGTCATCTTCTTCACCGATTGGTGTTTCCAATGAAACAGGTTCTTGAGCGATTTTCAAAATTTCACGAACTTTGTCAGGCGTCATATCCATACGCTCTGCAATTTGTTCAGGCGTTGGGTCTTGTCCAAGTTCTTGAAGGAGGTTACGTTGTTCACGAACAAGTTTATTAATAGTTTCAACCATGTGGACAGGAATACGAATCGTACGAGCTTGATCAGCAATTGCACGTGTGATAGCCTGACGAATCCACCATGTCGCATAAGTTGAGAATTTGAACCCTTTTGAGTAGTCAAATTTATCAACAGCTTTCATCAAGCCCATGTTTCCTTCTTGAATAAGGTCAAGAAATTGCATACCACGTCCAACATAACGTTTTGCAATTGAAACAACCAAACGCAAGTTAGCTTCAGCCAAACGTTGTTTTGCTTGAAGGTCACCAGCAGCAACGGCAACAGCCAATTCTTTTTCTTCCTCGCTAGTGAGCAATGGCACGACACCAATCTCTTTGAGGTACATACGCACTGGGTCATTAACCTTGGCAGAATTACTACCAAGTAATTCTTCGTCTGTCAATTCTTCTGGTTTTGGTTCTTCAACGACGTATTTTGTTGATGGATTTCCTTCTTTGTCCGTAATTGAAATACCACCATCTGTCAAACGTTCCAAAAGGTCATCTATTTGATCGGCATCTAATGAAAATGGAATAACTAATTTTTCAGTTACTTCATCATCAACGGCAGTGCCGTTCTTTTTGTGATTACGAATAAATTCTGCAACTTGAACATTAAAGGTTGTAATTTCTTTTTCTTTTGCCATATTTTCCTCTATTCCATATTTCTTTTTTGGGCAATGAAATTTTCCAAAGCCGCTAAAGCTGCATCAACATCTCCAAGAGTGCTAGACTCACGAATGAGTTTGCTTTGCTTTTGCAAATCTCTTTCTCGAAGAAGACGATCACGCTTATCAATAATTTCCTCTATTTCATTATTCGCAATTTCATCTGGTAAATTTTCCTCCAAAACGCGATAATACATCTGGCGCGTTGGGTCATCAAATTGCGCTAAATCATAGGAATTCACCTCACCTTGCTGCACTAATAAATCATACAAAGCTTGCAACTCTTGGGTATCAAAGGTAAATTCGCCACGATTTCTAAATTCATTGAGGAGATAATCGTGTGTCAAAAGTCGGTGCATTAACTGACTTTCTGCTTTGATAATTGCAGATATATTCTTGGAAATAGGTAATTCCACAACAGTCACTCGTTGTTTAACTGCTTCTGATTGCAGATTTGAGCGGTTTTGCAGACGTTCACTATTTACCGATTGCTCGACTTGATAGTAATCAAAGTCAGGCAATAAATCAGCCACCATATTAATATACGAATTTTGTGCTGTAATTGACGGCGATTGCGCAATAATTTTTGAAATTTGCTCGACATAGGCAATCTCAGCTTGGAGATTATCGCTATTTTCAGGTTTCAAGTAATGAATAAAAAATTCTGTACTACTTATCCTGTTATTCTCAAGCAAATTTGCCAAAGCTTGTGGCGAATTTTTTTGGATAAATTCATCAGGGTCCATTTGCTCAGGAACACGCACAATCTCAACGTTAAAGTCTTTTAGAAGCTCCAAAGACTTGGCAATCGCATTTTGACCAGCGTTATCACCATCATAAGTCAAAATCACTTTTTTGGCGTAACGTTTCAGATGTCTAACATGGTCTGGAGTCAATGCCGTTCCCATAGAAGCGACAGCATTTTCAATACCAGCACGGTAGGCAGCAATAACATCCATAAAACCTTCCATCAAATAGACTTCATGTTTTTTCGACATTACTGGACGAGCTTTATCTAAATGATAAAGTTCATACGATTTATTGAACAGCGCTGTGGAACGAGTATTCTTATACTTCGCTTGCTTATTTTCAAGGTCCTCTTTGGTCCAAATCCGTCCCGAAAATGCAACAACCTGACCACTGTCATCGGTCAATGGAAACATAATCCGATTTTGAAAAGCATCATAGACACGATTCGTTCTTTCGGACAAATTAAAAAGACCTGAAGCCATTAAAGCATTCTCATCATAGCGTTTTGCTAGAGATTGGTATAAAAAATCAGGTTCGTTTGGCGACAATCCAATATTAAAATAATCAATCAGCTCATCTGTCAAACCACGTTGTGCTAGATAGTTCTTCGCTTCTTGCCCTTCTTTTGTCGTCTTTAAAACAGCATTGTAAAACTTAGCCGCATCTTTATGAATGTCAATCAATATCTGATTAGGATTTTGTGGCTTTGTTTGCGTCTGTTGAACATCAACTTGCAAAGGGATTCCAGCGCGCTCAGCTACCAGATGAACACTCTCTAAAAAGCTAACCTGACGATATTCTTCCAAAAACTTATAAACATCACCAGATTTTCCGCAACCAAAACAATGAAAAAATTGCTTGTCTTCTATGACATTAAAAGACGGCGTTTTTTCCTTGTGAAATGGACAAAGTCCAATATAGTTGCGACCAGCACGTGTAAGACTAACCACCTCGCCAATAACATCAACAATATTAACGCTATTTTTTATCTCGGAAATTAATTCTTTGTCAATTGCCAAAAGATCACCTCCACGCACTAAGCCCATTTTAGTTTTGTATTTCATTATAACATTTTGAGCAGCATTTGTAAATCTAAAACTCCGAATAGTTGCAATGATTTTAGGAAATTGAATCCCCCTTTTTCACTTTAGTTTCTTGACGTTTTCAATCTCAATAGAATCATTTTCAATATAAAAAGTATTTTTTTGAAAAGCTCAACATTAACGTTTAATGAATAAGAATGGCATTTTTTGAATATTTCTCTAAATAAATACTAGATTTATTCACATTTTTAGGCAGATAGCTGCCTTTTGTATGTTTTTTTTGGTATAATGATACTGTTAACGTTTAATTAGGAGGTTTTTCTATGATTAAAGAACTCAAAGAGTTTTTGTTCAAGGCCAATGTCCTTGACCTTGCTGTCGCTGTTGTTATTGGTGCAGCTTTCAACGCTATTGTAACATCTCTTGTTGAAGATGTTATCACTCCACTTTTCCTTAACCCTGCTTTGAAAGCAGCTGGTGTGGAAAAAATTGCAGAACTTTCTTGGCATGGTGTTGCCTATGGTAGTTTCTTAAGCGCTGTTATTAATTTTCTAATTGTTGGTACAACCCTCTTCTTCATCGTTAAAGCTGCTAACGCTGCTTCTGCTTTTGGTAAAAAACAAGATGAAGTGGAAGAAGAAGCCGCACCTACACAAGAAGAACTTCTTACAGAAATCCGCGATTTGTTGAAAGAAAAATAATTTTTCAATCTAGAGCATAAAAAGAGACGCTTGGCGCCTCTTTTCTTGTATCTAAATTTAATTAGAATTTTTTACGTTTGCGAGCTGCTTCTGATTTGCGTTTACGTTTCACAGAAGGTTTTTCGTAGAATTCACGCTTACGTGATTCTTGAAGAGTCCCAGCTTTAGTCACAGAACGTTTGAAACGACGAAGTGCATCGTCAAGTGATTCGTTTTTACGTACTACTGTTTTTGACATGTGTTTCACCTCCTCAAGATATTGTAACATTTACACGTTCCCTACTAGGATACCTAATTTATCAAAAAAAGTCAATCCTTACACGCGCTAAGTATGTGTCTTTTTTTCTGGGAATTTTCAAATAACCTAGACAAAACGTTGAAAACAGAGAATTCTTATCATCGAAAAAAGACTGAAACAAATTTTTCCTTTGCTTCAGTCTTGACGATATTATCTTTTTTGTGTTACAATAACTCGTGACTGATTAAGCAAAAGGTAGTTTGTCTTAATCGGTGCTCAGGAGTTACCCGCTCCTGAGCTTTTTCGTTTTCTGCTAAGTACATTATACCATAAATAAAGCTTAAATGTAAAGGAAAACAGCACAAAAAAGCCTTAAAAATTAAATTTTTTAAGCGTTTAGTATTTATATTGTTGACGGTCATAACCGATATACTTCCCACCCCTTTTCAAAATTTTCTGTGATGGAAACGGATCGTTATTAGCACGATCCCCTAAAGGTCCCACTCCTAAACGTTTAGCATGATAATACTGATAGTCTTTGCGCCAAGCCCCAAAGAAAAGTTCCTCTAATTGATCAATTCTCTCTACAAGAATAAGCTTTGCCATTGCACAGGCACCTTTGATTGACCAGTACATCCCACGATGTTTCATCCGATAAGTGACTTGTCGATGTTGACTTTCCATACTGCCAATGCCATTCAGCGATAAGCCTCTTAATTGAGCTGGTTTGGTATCCTTAAAATTATCAAGTAATTTCTGACGAAAATTTTGAAAATCATAATGGTCTTCTTCATCAAGGATTAAAGCCTCAGTGGTATCTAAAACCGTTTTTAATAATTTTCGATCGTGCGTCTGAACCGCTTTAAAAGCCAAATCTTGGAGGACTCTTGGATAGGGTTTAAAAAATTGTTTAAGTTTTTCTTTCACATGGTAGGCATCCCAAAAGTGTTCGTGACGTTTAATTTTGAGCGCCTTTTGAATATTTTGAAAGACACGTCTGGTATAGCCCTTGCCATTGTCTGAGTTAGTCACTAAAATGGTTTGGTCAGTGATTTCAAAATGATTATAAAGGTAATCTAATAACTCTTCTCTGGCTATATCATAATCAGTATGAATAATTTCATGTTTATTAAGCAATGCTGATCGGCCGTGTACTTTTTGGGTTCCTGTATGAATCAGAAAGTGTGCTAAATCTGTGTTATGTTTCTCGTTATTTTTAGAAGTTGTTTTCACCAGAACACCATCACCCTCAACGTAAATAATCGGTGCTTTGATTTTTTCTGGGACATGCTCTTCTACGAAATAACGATAATGACTCTTTTCAGAGAATAATTGTCCTGTTAATTTAACAGCCTTTAGAACAGTGTCTTTCGTAATATCTAAGCGATAAGATAGTTTAATCATTCGACAAACTTGGCGATAAGACATTTCTGAAGCATATCTAGCAAGGTGATACATTAGTTCAAGAGAACACCTCTGATATTTCTTTAAGCCCAGCCAATCATCAACAGGATAACGTGTCTCATTTCCCCTGCGCCATCGGTTTCTTGAAAAGGTGATTTCACCGAATGTAAATAATACGGTTCGTTCACTACTGTCTACCCTTTTATAACCATTGGCTCGCATAGCTGGCGCCATTTGCTTATCGTAGTCTGATACTCGTTTTAAGAACTCATACTCACGTTGTTTATCTAGTTCTTCAGCGAATCCTCTTTCATCAAATCTCATTACAACCATGGTCTTATTTTAACGAATTTTTGAAAAATTTGTGAAATAATATGTTTATTATTAGCTTTTAAAAAGGAAAATTGCTATACTGTAGTCATCCTAAAAATAACTTTATTTTTATTCCCTAAGTGGTCGCAGATTTGTGACCACTTTTCCCTTTTAAAAAACTATGTTACAATAATCAAAATGCTTTTCAATCCATTTTAATTAACACGGGCGTACCTTTGACACTTGAAAAGCACAAAAACAGGTAGTAGTTACCCTAAATTGGATAGCTGTTACCTGTTTTTTAGTATGCCCTATAATAGAGCTAGCAGTTGTTACGACTGCCAGAATGTATTCTTTTCGTTATCAATTCTTGTAACTTGTTAAGGTTGTTACAAGTATTTTGGATAATTTAAGAATTATAGCCAAAAAGGACAAAAAATAATGTAGCATAGCCTAGCACCAAAATTCCAACAATGAACAAGACAAGTAACCCATACGCCAAGGGTTTGGGTAAGGCCAGATCATTATGATGCACAATAAGTGCTATTCCTAAAACGATGTATGCTAATAAAAACAAAGCTGATATTAAGCAAATCATCTCCCTCTCCTTATTTATAACACAATTTGATTATAAGCTGTGTTAAAAGCCTCTAAAATGTCCTCTGGAGCTTGCTTAAAACTAACTTCAGAGTCATAAATACCTTTGACAATCGTCCGTGAGGTCGCTTCAGCATCCGTACACGTGACCAAGGTGACTTCTGTTTCTTCTGTATCATCAATTACCGCTACCTGACTAGGAGCAACGCTCTCAATCGATGTGACAACGTAAGTATACACTGTTTCTTTATCTGTTAAGTAAATCTTCATCCCTGTTTTAACATTTTCTAAAGGGGAAAAGAGCATTTGAGAAGAACCTGTTAAGCCAAACACATGGTGACTGGCAAGAGCGTAGTTACCACTTCCCATGACTTGATTTTCTTTCATGGTTCCTGCCCCATAAGTCAATTCTGTATTACCGAGTCCCTTAAAAATGGGAAGATTAATCCCAACCTCTGGAATAGCAACCCCACCAATAACAGGAAGATTAGCGCTATTGGTTTGGGCTTTTAGAACAGATTTGGTTGAAATGGATTCGACCGAATCAAAATCATAACTCACATTAGCGTCTTTATTTTGCTCAATGGTTTGTTTAGAAACCTGTGAGACTTGATACTGATTAGTATTCCACGCAATTAAGGTATTTCGGATAGATTTGTTAAAAATTAAGGCTACTCCTATAAGCAATAATAGCACCAAGAGAAGCCCCTTTAACAGTTTTATTAGGTTATGTTTTTGCAATTCCTCACCTCATTCCTTGAAAGCAGCTGCTCTTTGTTTTAAAAAGATATCCAGATCAATTTTTAATTGTTCCACTTGCTCTTCTGTCATGTTGTCATCAGCTATTGCTTTTAATAACTCATCACTTGAAAGTTTTGTGGTCGTCTCAACAAAGAGACACTTTCCTGAATTTTTAATCTGTTCTTTATTTGTTACCATAGTATCATTTCCTTTTGTATCATTTAGTTTATTATATCAGATAAAAAGCACTATAGAAAAAGTTAGTTACTATCTTTTTGAGACTATCCCTTTTGTTAAATTGCTTACAATGATATTTCAGTGCGTTTTTCATGCGTTTGTTTGATCTCTTTAGTAAAGTCATAATCTTTTACAATCTTATCTCTATGCTTTTTGAGTGTGTCACGTTCAATTTGAAGCTCTTTAATTTCTTTTTGTAACTCGTCAAGTTTCATTGTCTTATCAATTTTTCCTTTTTCTAAAAGGTCAAGACTCACTTCTGATGGAACAATATTATTTTGATAATCAGATAACGCTCCTAGCAATTTATTAAGATAAAAAATCTTATCACCCAGTGCGGCTAAAGTTTTATCCGTCTCATCCAGCTGCTCTAAAAATTGTTGTTGCAGATTTTCAAATTGTTTTGAATTGGTAACATTGTTTGCTGATAGAAAGTTAAATTCATCGACTAACCTATCTAAGTTTGTAATATTTTTGTTTCTAGTTAAAATCAGTTCACCATTTTGAGCCGATAATTGTTTGATTAAAGTGACTCCTTTAATAAAACGATTTTGTTCAGAGTGATCCGCATTTAAAAAATAAAAGGAATCATTTTTCTTAATATAGGCGGTAAACGTTCCATCTTCATTTTGATCTAACATCCGTGCAGGAATAGAAACGGTTCCTTTTCGGTCTAATCCAAAAGTGACAGGAACATGAATTGACTGACTCGTCAGTTGTTGAATTTGCCAAGGTTCAATTGTGAGTTGCATCTCAAAATCATCTTGTTTACTTTCCTGTTCCTCATCATATTTTTCTTTGAGAATAGTTACATCGTAAACAACTTCGTTTGTTGCAATTTGTTCTTTGATTTTTTCAAGTGAGAACTTTCCTTTTTTTGATAACGTACGGTCACGAACAAAACGCTCTTGTGGCTGGTCAAGTAATTTGTATTTAATATATTTACCACTCGTATCAACTTGTAAATTTAAAGTTTTGGCTTTTTGTAAAAAGTCAGTCATATCTAAAGAGTGCTTTAACAAAAAATTCAATCGTTCTTTAATCTCAAACCGAAAATTATTTTTTCGGCGCCATGCCGAATAATCTGTGTGAGAATTTCTAAGTCTCGGTTCTAAAACTTTTGCACCATAAAGCTCAGCATACTTATCTGAAATATGTTCTAAACTCTTTTTGGTTCCTTTTTGCCAACGAAACTTTTTCAGAGTCACTTCATTCGTTGTGTTAAAAATAATATGATTATGCAAATGCCCTTTATCCATATGTGTTGAAACGACAAATTGATAATCACCTCCCGTTAACTCTAAAGCGGTTTTTCGTCCAATCTCGTTAACCTCTTCTGGAGTTAAGCCATCTTCTGGCGAAAACGATTGAATGATATGGTGTGCTAAAACACGTTTATCATTTTTCAAATCGGATAGCTCATCGTTATTATAAAGAGCATCAACAGATTGTTTTAACAACACAAAATCATCATAAATTGTTTGTGGATCTGAAATACCGGTGACATCATGACCAGATACCAACCGTTTCATCACTTGACCATTGACCATCTCATAAGAATAATTGTCATCACCTTCTAAACGTTCAGTATCTAATTTCAATGTTGCACTATCACGAGTAATATAATCAATTGCCCGTTTTAAATTACGGCTTGTTTTAATCTGGATTACTTTTGTCACCACCATTTAATTTTGCCCGACCTTTCGTTTTAAATTCATCAATGAGCAATACTTTCATTTCATCAATTTCAGCTTGCAAAGCTTTAAACAATTCACTATCAATCTCATCAAACGTATTCACATAACGCACTAACTGGTTAACGTTTTGACCAATACGATTAACTTCTACTCGCAACTGTTGTAATTCTGAATAATCATAGGTTTCAATTTTGCCTTTCAACAACATCTCTAACGCATAGCCCTGAAAGGTTTTCTTATTAGCCATTGTTATCCGTTGGCGTAATTGAAACGCTTCTTCATCAGTCGTTCTTAATTCAAAGCGGTTAACTCGTTTTCGTCTTTTGGTTGTCATCACTCTCTCCATTCTATGTAAATTTTCAAATACCAATACTTCATCTTTTTCCTGAAGCAGACCCACTTGTGCTCTGGCAAGCGTAGCAAGTGTCCGGACACTTGCGAAAATAAAAAGGTCAATAAGTCGGTTTGCAGGAACCTTACAAACCGACTTTTGACTTTTTACACTTTGGGGAAATCCCCAATCCCCTTTTTCGCACTTCGTGCAATTATCAAAATTGACAATTTTTGATAATTGCATTTTGGTAAAATGCAACAATAGAAAAACTGACAATTGAACAATTGTCAGCCCTCTTCTTTTACGATTTTTATTTTTTCTTGCTTGGTTCCCAAGAAAAAATAGCTGTTTTTAATTTTTGGTAGTTATCTTCTGACAACTCTTCAAGAGTGCCAATACTGATTGAGAGGTCATCAAGATAATCGTTATTATCTTCGGTTGTGAGTTGTTCAAAATCAGTTTTAAGAACATCCAATAAATCATCTTTTGATTTTTGAACGATATCACTATTAATGATTTTATTTCCTTTGAGCCATTCGCTCATATCAAAGTAATAACTCATTAATATCATTTCAGTTATCGTCATCATTTCGTCTGTTATCATATTGTCCTCCTTGTGGGGTTAGTTGTTTTCGACGTGACCTACGCTGTGTTAACACTTCGTAGGTCGATTGTCTTTTTTTACGGTTTTCTCATTGCTAGGTTCATCACCTTTTTTCATGTTGTTAACTTCGGCTTTGGCTTTTTGCAAACTTTGATAAAAGGGATTTGCTGACTTCTCTAAGTTACGTTTTTGAGTTTCGGTTAATGGTTCATCTTTTGAAACAGTTAACGTTTGGTATTTAGTTAGCTGCTTATCAATGCGGTTCATCAGTGAATTAGCTTCTTCTTGAACAATTTCAAGTTGCGCTTTTAGATTTTCTAATCCATCTGCTTCTTGCGACCAAGAAGCAAGATAGGCAAATGAATCGTTACTTGTATCAAAGCCTAAGTGATTAGAGACAACATAAGCAACTGACTCAGCTTGTAGCTCTTCTGAGGAACGAGTGAGTTTTCCTTTAAAATGTTCAGCTAAACTTTGATTGTTATGTAATTCAGAATGCGCCATTTCATGAATAAGCGTGGAAAGGGTTTGTTCATAAGTCATCCCTTTTTTGATTGTAATATCATTTGTTTTAGGATTGTAGAAACCATCTGATTGCTCTAATTCTCTAAAACGAATTGGAATACCATTTTCTTTTTGTGAAATATCTCTTAGCGCTCGATAAACATTTTGATAATAATCTTTATTAAGTTGGGCAGGAATAGCTTCAGATGATTTGGGCAGGTTAAGCTGTTTGCCTTGCTGAGGAGAAATTTGGCTAATATCAAAAACAGGAACTGGTTTAAAGTAAGTGAAAGTTTCTTTTTCTCCAGTTTCTGAATTGACGACAGGGTTGCCGTCGGCATCTTTTTTAATCACAGTTACTGGCGCTTGAACATATAGAGCTTTTTCACCCTTGTTAACATGACCATTTCGCTTTTTCCATTCTTCAAAAGAAGCGACCATTGTTGCCTCTGGCAATTGTGCTTTTATCAATTGAATGTTACGAGGAGAATAGTGATTGAAGTGTGCCATACCTTCCAAATAATTTTTATAGGTATCACTATCAAAGTAATCTTTGATCCCTTCTTGCAAGTGCTGATTTAGAGCAGCGGTATCTTTAGCTTTAATCATTTCTGACAAAGCTAAATTGTGCTTCGTTTGTTCGTTTTGCCTATTGTCTGGTGTATCAGAAGGGTTCGTCGCATCTGTTCCACTTCCTCTTTCAATACTATCTATGACACCGTCACCGTCAGTATCTGGGCTATACGGATTTGTTCCTAATGCGATTTCTTCATCATCGGTTAATCCATCTCCATCAGAATCTTTTACTTTCTGATTTTCTTCTTGAATTTTTCGAAGCCAGACATCTTTATAAAAATCAGAATTTTCATCAAAGAGATTATCTGCTCTTGCTGCTTTAACAATAACCTCAAAATTGTTATCATATCTTTCAGCATATTCATAGTATTTATCCCAAGCTGGATACAATTCTTTGGGAATATTAGCTCTGTTATCTTTACCAACTTGAGCACCAACATTGTAAACAGCATCTAAAACTTTAGTAAAGTCTTCAGCAGTCACTTCTGCTTTAGAATGATTTTCAAATTGGTTATTTTTTACAATTGATAACATTTTTTCACCACCATCTTTGATAATTTCTTCATTGACTGAAAAAACTTTAAACTCTCCATCTTTCTCACCAACAATACCTAAAACGTCTTTATTATTTGCAATTGACAACTCTGACTCAAGCTTATTAGTAACTTTCATAAGAGATGCAGGAAGATACTCACCATCAACATTTCTAAAAGCAATCAAAACATCCTTATCCTCTGTTCGAATAGCCTTTGCTAAGTCAAGACGATTCATGCGTTCTACTTCTGATAAATCATCAAAAATAAAGCTATTTGAATCAACAACAGCTTTAAAATCAGGTAATACTTGAATTTTACTAAAGGTAGCCCCTCGGTTGGCAACCATAATATTTTGATAATCTCCTTTCCCAGATGCTAAATCATCCAAGGTTTTACTTGCGCTTTGATTTTCATCAATTGCAAAGAAACCTATGAGATGTGGGTACTGCTCTGCTTTAAAAGTAACCTTTAAAGCTTCTAGATTATCGTTATTTTTATAAAAATAAGTGACATTGCTATCGGCCAATTCGTTCTTATACCAGGTTGCATTTTCTTGAATTTGGGCTGCATAGCGATTTAATTTGTTTAACTCTTTTCTATTGACTGGATGATAACCGACCTTATAAATTGACTTATCTGGATTAGAAATGTTAAAATGAAGTAAAGGTTGAGACTGAGTTTGAGTCGGTAACGACTCATTCAAAGAGTACTCTTCGTGAGTATTAGGTAGAGGTGCTGCCTCCTGACTTTGCTCAGGTAAATCCCCGATTGGGTTCTCAACCTTTTTTTGTTGCTCTGAATTAGCACTTTCTAGCTCTTGAGGTACTTCAGGAGTTTTTTCTTTTTGTGAAGATAACCCATACTGGTCAACAATTGCATTAAATTGTTCATTATAGTGGTCAGTAATTTTATTCCAGGTATCATCAACTGCAGTTTTTAAATTCTTAAGAAACTGTACTTTTTGATCAAACGTCCAATCTTGATCAGCTAAATACTCTTCAATACTATCGCTATCAAGAGAATTTCCGTCTAGTGAAAGATAACCTGTAACACCATCAGTTGATGATTCTGACACATAAAGATGAATATCATTTTGGTTGTATTGAATATCTTGTAAATGGTAATGGAAATTCAAGAAAGCTTCATCAGGTGCATTTAGTTTTTCTAACTCTTCATCGTGCCAAAGGTAATAGGTTTCAGCATCTGTAATATCAGAAATCATTGCATCAATGGCATGTTGACGTAATTCTTCTCCTTCAAGCTGACTCTTTCCGAAGTCATAAATACCACCACCTTTAAGGACAAAGTCACCCATTTTGGGCTCAACCTCTTGTGTGCTAGCTAAAAACGCATTAATATCTTTTTGAGTATATAAATGATTAGTAACTTGGTTGTCTTTAACCCAATTTTCAAGATTAACTAACTCATCTTCAATATCAAAATCATTGCCCCAATCTTCACCATAAGCAAGATAGCCAAGTGACTGACCTTTCTTCATGACTTCAAGTGTCCAAGGTGCTTGAATATCTGAGAGATTATCTACTTCATTAGGACTATGAATCTCTAAATTAAGGTTATAATCTTGGTTAAAGCTTACTGTATTCGTATAAATAATACTGCTATCACTTGTAATGGTACTAACTAAATCACCTTCGTTTGATAAGCTTTCTTGGAGCTCAGAAAGTGATTGTTTTTCTACTTCTGGTGTTTCTGCCATTTGTGCGCTCTCTTTCTTCATTTGTTTAAGATAATCGTTCCAATCCATTTTCTTTTGAGCTGTTTGACGTGGTGGTAAATCTGGTATCACAGGAATACCATCATCTTGCAAGCCTTTAACAAAATTTTGACCTGCCTCATCATTATCAACTGCTAGCGTAATCATATCTGAATGCTCTTGTAACAGATTAGTGGTCTGATTTAAAGCATCTAAAGCACCTCTAATTTGCTCAGCTGACATGGTTTGAGAATATTTGCCATCCGTTAACAAATCAGCCACATAGCGGCTAACAACGCTTTTTTTCAGACCATCCATAGCAACAAGCTTAACATCTTGTAAGTCATCTTTGTTGACCTCGTAATAAGACATCAAATCAATTGGGGCTTCCGCAAAGACTAACCGCTTAGGAGTCCCAACATCTAAACTAAAGCCTGCAGTTCCCTCCGAATTCTTCATCATCTGTTTAAGACGTCCACGTTCAGGATGCTGTACTCGATTTTCAACAATCCCTTGAAGACTGGCGCCAATCATTTTCCCATCATTATCACGGCTTTTAAAAACAATCACAGGTTCAAAATAATCACCTTTTTTACGCGTCGCAGTGGCTAGATTGCCTGAAGCTAAGAACGTATCAATTGTTTCATCAGACAAACCACGTTCTTCTTTCAGATACTGTCTCCCAATATTAAAATCAGGGTGCTCATAGCGCTCTAGATAATACTCAAAAGGTTCTTTCACAATTGGTTGTACTGTTACATTGTCAAAGTGACCAGTTTCAAGAAAGGCTGCTACTTCTCTAAAACTTGGTTTGTGACCTGTCATTTCTTCTTGTACCACTTGAACCAGGTCAATAGTATTTGTGCCAATACTTCTTGACCACCAGCGGAACGTATTCGTATTAGGGTAGATATGAAAGCTATCATGTTCTTCCCAATAATAGGTACCACTTGAACCTGGTTTTAGTGTCATTCCTAAAGATTCCGCAACTGCCACAATATCCATGCTAACGAGTTTTTGCCTTTGAGCTTCAAACCGTTGCGAAAGCAATTCTTGCATATTTGCCATTTGTTACTCCTTTCCATAAAAAAAGCGCTACTATTTAGTCAACATAGTAGCGTTTAAAGTTGTTTGCCTTTTTCAATTTGTTTAGTAATCGCCCATTTGATTTTGTTGACAAAGGCTTCTTTTTGAATTTTTCCTTGACCAATTTGAGCTAAGACTTCTTCCCATTTTCCTGTTGTTTCAGGATTAGTATAAGCAATCTCTAGTTGGTCAAGATAGTGGATTAATAGTTTTCCTCTTTCAGTTGGGAAAAATTGCCCTGTTTTTTTATGTTTAGTGACGTATCCTTTATCCTGAATTAAATCAATCATCCCATCACGAGTTGCGGACGTCCCTAAATGGTATTTTGGTAATAATTTCTTTAGTAGAATTTGCTCGGTGATTCGTGTTGGTGGCTTGGTCATTTCTTCTAAAAGGTTACAATCGACAATCATCTCTTGCCGCTCCTGGTAATGAGGTAACTCTTTGTCTTCTTTTTTGACTGCGAAATACGCACGCCAACCTTTATCTTTCGTTACGGTACCAGATGCTTTAAATTCAAGCCCGTGATTATCAAGAATGACAGTTGTTGATTGATAACGATAGTCAGGCGTAAACATCAGCAAAGTTCTAAAGACCACTTTTTGATAAATGAGCTTTTCATCATCACTTAATTCACTCAAATCTGGAATGGTTTCCGTTGGAATAATAGCATAGTGTTCTAGCACTTTCTTATCATTCACATAGTTTTTCCTTGGTGAGCGATTAGGAGTCTCTAGTTGTTTATTAATAGCTTTTTGATAATCGTCTATATGTTCAACAAGATAAGCAAATTCATTGGTTGTAATCAAAGTTGAGTCGGTACGTGGATAAGAGAGGTACCCTTTTTGATAAAGACTTTGAACCAATTCTTTGGTTTTAGTGGCATCAAAATGATACAGCTTACTCATTTCTGATTGAAAATTAGTCAGATTATAAAGTTTAGGTGCTTCTTGTACCTTTTCCTCACTCGTAACCGCTTTGACAACGGCAGTATTGGCTAGTTGGTGCAACATCCGCTCTGCTTCATCTTTTGATTGATATTTAATATCGTTGCCAAATATAATCTTAGCTTCAGGATCGGTAAGCTTTAGCTGCCAATAAGGACTAGGCTTAAACCTTTCAATAGCTTCATCATTTCTAACGATTAAACTAACGATAGGCGTTTGAACACGTCCAACTGACATAGAATGTTCTTTTTTATCCAAGTAGCCTTCCTCTTTCATTTTGATGGTTACGAAAGGACTTAAATTAAACCCGACCAGCCAATCAGCATCACCTCTTGCATCGGCTTCATGGAAATAATTAATGGAGTCTTTTGGATTTTTAAGACTTGAGAAGACTTGTTCCAATCCCCTTTTCGTTAAAGAATTTGCCCATAAACGGTATTTAATCTTCTTTAGTGCTCCTGGGATTAATTCTAAAATTCGGTAAGCAATCGCTTCTCCTTCACGGTCAGGGTCGGTACCAATAATAATGGCATCTACTTCTTTAACCGCTTGCTTGATAGCTCTAAAGCGTTTAATAGTATCCTTTTTAGGCTCATAAGAAAAACCTTCAGGCAAAGCTGGTAGATTAGTCATCTCCCAATTTTCAAAATTAGTGTATGGATTAATTCGTTCAACTAAGTGACCAACCGCTGGTGCAACAATCACTTCAGCCTTTAATACAGACGACTGAACACGCCAAACGCCTTTATCACTTTTAGGATTTCCTAAAGCATTAGCATACTTTTTAGCCTGGTCAGGCTTTTCTGCTAAAAGTAAATATTTCAACTTATAATAGCCTCACTTTCTAGTTTTGTTGATATAATAATTAATAAAAGGAGAATAATAACTATGGATTTTACCAAAGCCTTTAAGACTCTCAATAATTTACAATCAAAATACTTCCGCTATGATTATAAATTTCAAAAAGGTAATATTAGTGTCCTTTCTAATACTGCAGAGGAAAATTTTCAATTATTTATAGTCATTTCAACTGATGAAATTCAAGTATGTCGTCAACTTAATCTGTATCTAAAAGATGGTAAATATCAATTCAATGCTTACTGGCATACAGAATATTTCTCTCAAATTTACCCAATCATAGCTGTTGATGGAAAACTAGATAATTTTTGGAATGATTTAATTGAAAGAATTGCTAATTTAAATGAGAAGTCTCTTCAAAAAATAGATTATCTCCAATTTGAGAGAAGTGTTCGGAACAACACAAATAACTCAAAGGATAATATCTATCTGAGTCATCTAAGAAAATCAAAAATGAGCCAAAAACAATTTGAAAAAATAAAAAAATTATATGGCAAAGCTGTCGCATACAAGGTACAAAGTATGGGATGTACCCTAGTTTTTAGTAGTAACCCTTTAAAAAGCCATACAATTATTATTGATGATTTAATTATCAAATAGAGTCAATTTATCTGGTGTAAAATACAGTTCATCAGTTTCAAGAAGAATATCCAATTTACTGATTGCATCCGATAAAGTGTTAGCTATTAGTATATGACTTTCAAACTCTACTCCATAATCGTTTCCAGCATAATTAACTAAAGTTTCTAAGGCATTTTTTAATAACTCCTGTGCAGCTAAAACATTATCTCCCGCCTGTAGTACTTCATGAAGTATCGTTATTTTTTCTAAGACATCCAGTGACTGTGAAGTAGTTAAATTAGGATTATCATCCAAGCCAAGTAAATATGGAACAGATACACCAAAATAATCTGCAAGTTTCTGTGCATTCTGCTTTTTAGGAGTTGAATATCCATTTTCATAATTTGAAATGGTTGATAATCCAATACCTATCTCTACAGATAACTCCTTCATTGTCTTTCCTAATTGTTTCCGTAATTCATTTACTCTATTATCCAACGAAACACCTCCACTTGAGCCATATTTTATCACATATACATACAACAAAAGCTACACCGTTTATCGATGTAGCTTATTTTTTAGCTGATAAGTTTAATAGTAACTGTTCGAGTTTAGTAACCAAAGGATCGTCTGGGTGTTCCTTCAGATAACTTAATAAGTCGTCTTCTGAAATCCCATGTGTCTTAAAAAAAGAGCTTTGTTTTTTTCCTGTCATGTTGACCTCCCTAAGTTATTATAACTCATTTGACGTTAGACTTCACCATAATAATCGTCAGTTTCGTCCTCTTCTTCAGGGGGTAATTCAAAGAGTTCACCTGTTTCAAGATCTACTGTCCTTAGGCGAGTTGGTGGTGTCTGAGATTGGCTTTCTGAGGTCGTTTCAGCCATTTGAACGGGTACTTGTTCATCAACAAGCCCCTCAGGGGCTTTCTGAGAACTCTCAACAAACGGATTTTCTTTCACAAACTCACCGTAATCTGCCATATCTGGATACCAAATATTCTCAGCTGAGATTTTCCCTTGATAAACCGCATTGAAGAATTCTGGGTCTTCTACCATAAACCGACGATAATGATACCACTTGCCATCGGTTGGATGATTAGATAGCTCATCTTTCATAGGATGGTCGCTAACCATTGCTTTTTTATCCCGAAAAACATTTTGTTTTGAAATAAAGACCAGAGCCTCGTCAACCCCAATACGAGCAATTTCATCAGGAGTCATTAAATCACGTTGATGAGATTGAATGCTTGTTGTTCCTGAAACACGTTGCCCTCGCTGTTCAGAATAACTGTTTTGCGTAATCGTTTGTTTTCCTGCACGCATGGAAAAGTACCGCATGGTATCTTCATCGTTAGTCCCTAAAAATAACAAGGTTGCACAGTTGTTGATAATCGATTTTCGAGCCTTATCTCCATAAATCGTGTCTAGCTGACTAATGGCCTGAATGATAATTTTGACCGACATTTCACGACTACGAACAGAGGCCAAAACTTCATTAAAATGAGGAATTTTACCAATGTTCGCAAACTCATCAAAAATGAATTGCACATGTATCAAATCATCAGTCGTGTATCCCTCTTTTTGTCCTTGGATAATCGCATCTGCGGTGTGTGTTAGTTGGTCAAACATGACTGTAAATAAAGTAGAGGCTAAAAAGCTATAAGCTTTATTCGTTTCTGAAATAGCCACAAAAACGGCTGTTTTTTCAGTGTTCCATGTTTCCATCTCCATCGTATCAGCTTTAATTAAATCAGTGACAGCTTCATGGTCAAAGATAGAGTATTGGGTAGCGACAATGGCTAGAACACTCGTCCTTGTTTCTGCTTCAAAGTTACTGTTAAATAATTCCCATTGCCGACAAGCATAATTCCCTGGCATAGCTGCTTCAAGCTCATCAAACATCTTTTCAACTGGACTTGGTTCTTTTTCATTTGGACGTTTCATGTTTCGAAGAAGCTCAGAAACCATTGACAGGTTAGGGGTGTAATCTCTAACTTGACTATCAAAATAGAGGTAACCAATTAAAGCACGATTAAGAAGCAGTTTCGCTTGATTCCAGAAGTCTTCACCTTCACGATCACCTTTTTTAGTGCCTTCAACAATCGCTTCCGTGATACGGTCAATATCTAGTTCAGACGTCATGTAATGAAAAGGATTGAACATATCTGAATTGGTGAGATTGACAAGGTCAAAGACCTTTACTTGATAGCCATGTTTTTCAAGCATACTTCCAACCTCACGAACTAACAGTCCTTTAGGGTCAGTTACGATAAAACTGGAATTCATTTGCATCAAATTAGGCTTTACATAAGTAAAGGTCTTCCCGTCGCCAGGAAGACCTACCACGACGACATTTTTATTCAGTTGCCATTGAAAGGGTAATAACTTATTAAATAGCCCCATCTGAGCTTGTTTTGAAAAAATCATGTTGTTGGTTGGTTCGGAATCTTTAAAACCAGAAAGTTCTTGAGCAGTCGCAAAACGAGCTGACCCAGCTTCTTCACCATGGCGATAAGTACCACCTGGTTTAATTTTCAAATAAAACATCATACCAATAAAAAAGCCCACTAAAGCTGCTAAAAGCGCTAGTGGACTCGTATCAAGATAAAAAATTGGTCGTTCGAAATAATGCTCTAAAACGTAGGTATATTGACCAAATAGATCAGACATGTCAGGGTCAGGAGCTAAACTATATAAGACATAAGCCCTGTATGTACAAAAAGCTAAAATGAAACTGAGAAGAAGATAAGGGATGAATGGTTTCTTTTGATAAGTCATCAAATACTCTTTCCTTTCTTTTTCGCTTTAACCGTATCCACTTTTTCCTTAGTGGCTTCCTTGATTTTAGTAATCTGTTCTTTGGGTGTTAACTCCTTTTCAGATTTCATGTACTTTTCTCTCGCTTTTTTAGGGTCATTAATAATCTCATTAAGCGTTTGGCGAAGCGCATCAGCGATGACTTCTCTATTGTGCGCTTCAAACCAAACCTGTTTCGTGCCATCACTATTATCTTTAAAAGCAAAACGTACCCCTGATTTTTCGAGCTCTTTGGTAAATTTTTTAAGGTTGACATCGGCTTCTAAGAAATCGATATGATCTTTCGTCAGTGAGTTCTGATTGAAAAAGTTTTTATAGGACTGCTTCCCAGTTAATTTGCGTTCATCATAAACTTTATATAACTGACCTGCTGCATAAGCTAAAAATTGAAACAGTTGTCTTCCCGTATCTAACGTCACACGGGCGCCTCTATCTAAGATTTGTTCTTGTTCCATAACGTTTTTTCCTCCTACTTAAGGATAAGCGGTTAACTGTGGTAGTTTCGTCACTAGATAACCATACTTAGCTTCTTTATTTTGTTTAACCGTTAATGTTAAGCGTTTATTTTCGGTCGTCTCATCATCATAACGACACGAAATCACATACGTTAAAGTTGTTGTCGTTTGCTCTGTGGTTTGGCTTTCCAGTAACACACTAAGCGTGGTAGCTTTCTCAACTGTCATTCGGTCAAGATCCAGTGATTTCGACACAAAATCCTCACGAGCTGAGGAATTGGCAAAATAGTTACCAATAAAATAGCGGCAGAACACATCTGCTTTCTGATTAATCGTGACTTGCTCTGTTTTGGCCGTAGACTTTTGTTTTTCTTCTCTTGTGCTTAAAGATACCCACAGGCTCACACAAGACAGTAACAAAGCAATCAGTAATACGAGTACCTTAAGTCCTCTTCCAAAAAGTGTGCTAGCTGTTTGACTTTTTGATAAGTTAGATGGCTTAGGGTCTTTTTCTTTTCCAATAACCTTTTTGACTGGATGAGAACGAGCTTTAGACTGTTCTTCTTGTTTTGGCTTCTGACGACCACGCTTCCAAAAGGCCTTGCTTTCCTCTTTTTTGAGTCCAAAATCACCCAAAAGCATTTTGACATCCTCACCGCCAGATGAGGGAATGGTCAGTTCCATTGACTCTAGTACTTCTTGATTTTTATCAAGGTGAAAGACTTGAAAGGTTGCGGTTTGGTTTAACTGTAAACATCGATTTTCTTCACCTTCCAATCCTAATAAAAGAGCTGCTCGGTTCGGAAATTCTTGTTCTTGTCCTGTTCCTAAATTTTGGATGCGAAACATTACGCATCACCCCCTAATTTATCTTTGTTATTAGCTAAAAAAGCTTCCAAATCCGAAAGGCTCATCCCATATTCTTGTAAAATTTCTTGTTGGCGTTTATTTTCGAGAAGCTTAATCTCTTCTTCCAAGCCTTTAATTTTCTTTTGAATAACAGCTTGTGAGGCTTTTGCTTTTGCCAACTGATTCTGTTTAGCCATTAAACGCTCACTCGTTGATTTTTGACGACGTGAAGCTTTTGAAGTCTGTTGCTCAGCTGTATATGTTTCTTCAGTCATAATATCGCTCCTTTGCTTTTTTGTTTTTTAAAGTGATAAATTATCCAGACTATCGCTATCCTTGACAATTGTTTTTTCTTTAACAGGATACTCACCTTGAGTTTGGCTAACACCAACAAGATACCATTTGTCAACCTGAAGTTCTGTCACTTTGTGAGTTACTTCTTTTTTATCCTTATAGGTTCGTGTTTGTAGGCGCCCTGTAACTTGTAAAGTATCCCCTTTAGCCGTTAAGTTCACCAAATTTTCAGCAGCCTTTCCCCACAGGACACAATCAATAAAATCAGCGGGGTAATGGTCTTCGTCATCTTTGTAATCTCTGCTTGATGCCAAGGTAAATGAGACGACTGCTCGCTCTTGAACCATTTTTAAATCAGCATCTTTCGTTAGACGCCCCGTAACAATACTTTGATTTAACATTGCTTTTCTCCTTTTTTAATCATCATTACTCGCAATCACATCGCCATAAGCTTCTTGTGAACTGGTTGGGTCTTGAGAATCTGTGATTAACAGAGTACTCATATTATTAACAAGATACGTTTTATCCACTTTACTGTAGGTTAGTTGGATAATTGTTGTGTTGCTAACATCTGTTTGTGCGCCTTCACTGGAATCTTTTTCCTGAAGAAGGTCATTCGTGTAATTCACGTAGCAAATAACTTTTTCATTGGTTTGATCGATATAAATTTGGGCTGACTGAAATTCAAAATTAACCACATAACCTTTATAGGCTTGGTTTTGGGCGGTTTCTTCTTCAGAAACCGTCGCATTATACATGCCTTCAGTCATATATTCTTTATAACGATTGCGGTTCTCTTCCAAATCTTTTTTGGTATAGTAAGCAATTAAGAACTCTTTGACCCACTTTTCCGTCAATTGACTGCCTGCTTTTGCCTTTTTGGTCGTTGTCTTAGGTGTTGTCACTTGTTTTTGATTCGTTTTCCCCATTTGACCAAATCCTAAGCCAAGGAGAAAAACAATAATAACCCCAACTACTAAAAATAAACGTTTAAACCAGGTCAGTTTATTCGTATCTATCATTGATTTCTTTTCCTTTCTATGGTGTCGCAAATGTATAGTAAGAAGCATTTTGACAAACTCGCCAATGAATTTGACTTTGATTGCCTGCGTAATTGCATTCCGAAACTAAGAAGCTACCATCATCATTAACCGCTTCAACAATCATGACGTGTCCGTAAATAGCGTAAGTGCTGTCAAAACCACCTGCTGTTGAACAAACGGCTCCAACAGACGGGGTGGTTGAATAATGCCAGCCTTTCGCAACCAAATTCCTCACCCAATCTTGACCATTTCCTAGATGACCATAACTTCCTGAAAGGTCTGTGATTTCGCCGAGTTCTACCAAACGGTTATAAGCATACCAGGTACATTGCCCCACTTTATAACCACTACCTGCTTGTGTGGTCATACTAGCAGTAGTAGGCATGCTTTTGATTTTATCTCGGTATTCTTCAGGAAAGTCCCAAGAGGAAGCTAATGTCCCACCACCTGCAATTGATTGGTGGAACCAAGATAAGGCTTGTTTGGCATAGCCTTGCCGTTGCGACAACGTGCCGTTATTAATACCTTCCCATTTCGTTAAGAAGGTTCTGGTAAGGCTATCTGTATCGGCATTAGAGGTCAAAACTGTTTTTAAGATGTTTTGATAGTAAGGGGAGTCCCCTTCTAGCATGAAGCGAACTTGTGTTTCTAGCTCGTACCATTTTTTGCCAATAGCATTTGCATAATTGATTAGCATGGTATGACGAGTACCACCATCAGAGGTGTCCGTCCATTGACCTAAGCCAAGTCCTCGATGAAGAATATTAGGGTAACCTCCTCCATAGATTTCTGTACCGCCCATATTTAACCAAGTCTCATCATCCCAGCAACCATCAGATGCACCAACAGGCGGACTTAAATAATCACCTTCAGCACGTTTCGCTGTGATTGAGGACTCCACCGCAAAGTTACCAACAACAGCCGCAATACCGTTATCCGTCGCATTTGGGTAGTACTTTTTCACTAAATCATAAAACTGTTTCGCTCGACCACTCATTTCAGAAGACGTTTTGGTCACTACGGTGGTTTGACTATATTTTACAAAGGGAAAATAAAAGCCTGGGTTAACAAATACCCAGACATTAGTCTTATTCTTTGTTGTTTTTTCGGTATAGCCATAGGAAACGTCTTTTTCCTTGATGTCTTGTAACCACTGAGAATCTTTAGGATCAACCTCACCATATTTTTTAACATAGGCTATCTTTTGAGAGCTACCTGAAACAGTCCCAAGTTCGGCTCCTGCTTCAACCTTATCACCTGTTTTGACTCGGATACTGGCAATATTATAATAGATAAACCGAGCATCGCTATCTGTAATAATCACATTAGTCGTCTCTGTTTCATCACCTTTTAAGTCTTTTGTTGTGACGGTGACCTTTCCATCCATAGTAGCGTAAAGTTTTTGTCCTGATGAAGCTTGTAAGGTACTTGTAGGGTCAATAGTATCCTTATCTATATACCCATAACGCTTTGAAATGGTTAGATACTCCGTTTCACTTTTGTCATCATCAGCGGGGTAAAAGGGATTGCTTAATTCTTGATAAGCTAAATATTTTCCTGTTTCAGATTGACTTTCAAGAATTTCCTTGTATTCAGCTAAATCATCGTCATCTAGTTTCAGCCACTCCTTACCATTGGTGTAAAGTTCCGCCATGGTTTTTAGGTTATCAATATCCTTATTTTCTTCTTTCCAAATATCATCTAAAGCATCTGAAAAGTGATTGAAGCCAAGAGCTCCTGTCAATTTACCACCTGTGCCATCATCCCATTTTGCGTCAGGTTCCCAGTCACCACCATAACGGTAGTTCATGTAAAGTAAGATAGAATCAATATCTGTGTAGTAGTCAACCTGGTCAGAAGAGTTCTTTCGATCCACTTGAGAGATGTGAAGCCAAGACTGATTCAAGGTAAATTCGGTTTGCTGGGCAACATTACTTGAAAAGATTGAGGAAACGATAATAACTAAAAAGAGCACCAAGGCTACAACGCCACTAACAATCCAAGTAATTGGATTTGCTAGTAAAGACGTTGCAGCACTCGCTACACTTTTAGCAACTGTCGCAAATCCCTGAGCCGTTTTAGCGGCTACTTTTGCGGTGGCTTGTGTCGCTTTTTGCGTGCCTTTTCTAGCCCCTTTGTAAGTGTATTTGGTAGCTTTGGCAGATAACTTAACCGTTCCTTTGGCTCCACGATAAGCTAATTTCGTTCCTTTAGCCGTCGCTCGACCTGCGTGTTTCATTGTGATTGCAGTTTGTCGGGCTTGACGTTTTAATCTAATGGCATCCGAAAGGGTGTCATCTTGTGTCATAGCGGTTGTTAACACTTCACGACTAACCGTTTTACCAATATTTCTACCTGTTTTTCGAGCTTTTTGGCCAACTGTTGGGTTTGTTTTCCGAACTTTCTTTTTTACCTTTTTAGCAGCTTTTACCTCAGCTTTGGCTTTTTTGACATTAGCCTCTAACTTTTTTAGTTTTTCAGCTTTTTCTTTATCTGACAAATCAGCTGTTTTTAACTCTTCTTTAGCTTTATTTAAAGCTTCCTCAGCTTTTTTGAGATTAGTTTTTGCTTTTTGATACTCTACTTTCGCTGCCTTTTGGGCTTTTCGAGCAGATAGCTGATTGTGACGTTGAACACTTTCTTTAATGTGACGATTTCTCACCACACGCTTTCTTAAATCATTTTTATCTGACATGGTTCACCCCCTTTCAGGTATATTTCTTTTAAGCATTTCTATTCACTTTCAACTCTACGTTTTGCTGCTATTACTTTAATATCTGTTTCCAGCCATTTCTTACGCTTTTTATAGCGTAGCCAAACAAAAGCAACTATGAATGCCAGTGACAATATGCTAGTAATAATTAAACCAAATATATGCTTAGCAGTTATGACACTAAAAAAGATACCTAAAACTATCAAAATTCTTTTATTTCTAGCTTTAGTTTGTTGTTGAAAAATAGTCTCAAAATCTTTTAAGTTCATAACAATACCTCTTTTTAAATAGATAATTCTAAACTTTCCAGTGCCTTCTCTTGTTCCTCTGTCAATGTAACGTAGTAATAACGATTTGGATGCATCGCAATACCAACTTCATTTACTAGATAAGTTAAATAAACAGGGCATCCTAGTCCATCATATTCTAAAAAATATAGTGGTGACCAATAAGAAAAATCTTGAATATCAGTTTCTCTAAGATCTTCAATTAAATCAAGAACAACTTCCTTAGGATAAGTAATAATTGTCCCAAATACATGCTTAATTGATAAGTAGCCAGGTAAAACTTTCATCTGATTTTCTTGAGAAATAATTTTATTTCTTTCAAAATGATTTAACCATTTTAAAATTTTTCGTTTATCGTATAAAGTTACTCCATCAATGACCATATGGGGCATACCTTCTTTTTGCCATTTAACAACAGTAGTTGTCGAAACATCTAGCCAACGACATAAACCAGACATGCGAACCATTGGCTTATAAAATTCCTTGTCTTCAAAGGATTTTTCAATAGCATCCTGTATTTTAGTATTATAATGAGCTAATAACTCTTTTTCCCTTTTTTTAGATAACTTTAAAGTAACATCTTCAAACATTTTATTCCTCTATCTTTCTATAAGCATCGGTAGCAACCAGTCTGAACAATTCAGTGTTCTCAGGAATTGGATTCTCAAATGGTACTGCTATCTCACCCGCAATAATTAATCCAGTTCCTTTTGCTTTTGGCTTTTCAACATAGCGAATAAGGGCGTCGGTAAGATTGATCGTCTTTAGTAGATAAGGTATCGTTGTTTTCTTTTGTTTTAAGAGAACAATAAACTCACTATTATAGAGCAAGTTTCGACCTTCTTTACGATCTAGTAGAGTTTCAACGCTTTGGGTGATACCTGTTGGAATAGAGCCATATTTACGGATACGAGCATACATATTCGTAAAGAAAGTGGCTTGGTCTTCAGTTTCAAATTGATACTGCATCTCATCAAAGTATGCTCTAGTGACGAACTCACCTTTGTGCTCTACCACATGTTGCCAAATATAATCCTGAATGACCATCAGTGCAAACGGTTTTAATTTACCACTTAATTTTTTCAAGTTGAAAATAACAACTTGCTTATTTAAATCGACATTCGTTTCATAAGCAAAAATATCCTGTGAGCCTTTGGTGTACGATTCTGATTTAAGCGCAAGGCTTTGAGCTTCCTCTTCAGGCTGCTCTAGAAGAATATCATGCCAATCCTTTAGGGTTGGTGTTCGATCAGTAATCTGTTCATAACAAAGACGAGTCACACGGTCAATCAGAGAGATATCATCGTCGGTCACCTCTTGAAGAATATTTTCAAATAAGCCCATGATGAGAGAAGATTTTTGACCGACAAAGTCTTTATCTTCATCACGTAGTTTATCTTGATCAGGAATATCCATGAGATTAAAATGCGTTTTAGTTCCTGGATAGATATCAATGACTTGAGCATCAAAGGCACGACCGATATCAACATATTCTTCTTCAGGGTCAACGATGATAACACGATCATTAGGAAATCTTAAAATCGCTGGAATCACTTCATTTGTTTTAACAAAGACAGACTTTCCTGAGCCAGATGACCCTAGAATAACTCCTGAAGCGGTTGCTAAATCACGTTGGCGGTCAAGGGTGATAATGTTATTCGAAATTTGATTCTGACCGTAATAATTAGCTAATGGACTGTTACTTTGTAAGTCCGTATTGGTAAATGGGATTTGAGTTGCAATATTCGTTGTGGTCATATCGCGCATAAAGCGACGTTTGACATCAAGATACGTTTTACCAATCGGTAACATGGTATTTAAGGCTTCTTCTTGATGATAATAGATTTCTTCAAATTCAACCACATGTTTTCGGCCTGCCTGTTTGACACGACTGGTATAATCAGCTAATTCCTCTGGTGTGTCGGCCTTAAGCATGACTGCAAAGACACCAGAGAACATTTTCTGGTCATTGTCATTGATTTCTGTTTTCCATTTTTCAGCTTCTTCAGCGGTAGCCTGAGCCACACTCGAAACAGCTAGACTACTCGAGATACCTTTCTCCGCTGCCGCAGCTTGTGACTTAACCATATCCATTTTGACACCTGCTTCAGCCGTATTCACTTTTTTAACAGCTTCTGCGACATCATAAGGCTTCGCATGAATCGTAATGGCTAGTTCAATTCCAATATCTGTAATAGACTTGACTAAGCGATCATTTAAAAAAGCAGGAAAACTTCTGGCAAAAAGAACCCTGCAATACTGTTTATCCATCAGAAATTGATCCTCTTGAAACAAGATTCGTCCAGGAGCGATAAAGGATTTTGTGGTTAAATCACTAATACGGACATCTTTATAATCAACGTTCAGATAAGGATTCCCACGAAGTAAATCAGCAAAAATATTTAAGCGGTCTGTTCCATTTAATGATTTAAAGGGGATGTCAACGACTTGAAATTGTTTCTTAAAGTGATTGTCAACGTCATTTAATTTACGGTAGGCTTGCTTTCGATCTCGCGATTGTGTAGAGACCGTGACAAATTTTTCAACCTTAAAATTATTTTGATCCGTCGCAAAACGGGCGGTAATCATATCGTTATATTCTTGACGAAAGATATCACGATTATCGCCTTCTAACTCATAGGTAATTTGACTTAAAAGAGTTGAGGGGACAGGACGATTAATAATCAGTAACTGATAGGTATTATCACTATCCAAACCGTTCAAAGCTTCAACATAATAGTCGATAATATCAAGTTTTTCCTCCTCATCTGCCGTGAGGTAATTCGCATCTCCAAGTTCCCAAGTTTTGGAATACTCTTCCCCATCAATATGCATGAGCCCATCTTCAAATAAAGAGGTGTATTTAATCGTATTTTGGGTGCTAGCCTTTAACGCTTTTTTGAGCTGCTTTGCCCGCTCTTTGTCTTCTTTAGTCAAGGTCATTCCACTCATGGACGCCCTTTTCGGGAATATACTTACCATTGATTTCCTCACTTTCATATTCTGTTTGATAAGACCGCTCTTGTATCTTGAATTTAAACAGCAGTCTTTCTTTAATCACTTCATCTTTCTTAATACCGTAAACGAAAGATGGCACAATTGTTAGGGTAAGTGACAAATAAAACAGAATGCTAGGAAGCTTAAACATGGTAATTAATGCGGCTAATCCTGCACCAACCACAATGCCTAGCATCATGATAATTTGTCGCCAGGTAAAACCACCGATGACACTTCGTTCAAACTGGTCGATGGCTTTAAAAAATTCACTACCTAATTTGTTCATAGGTCTCCTCCAACAAAAAAACAAGCTCTCACTTGAACTTGTTTGTCATACTGTTTCTTATGATACTCTATTTGTTTTTTGATAAAATGTAATCATAACCAGGTCTATCTAACCTGTCTTCAACCATCTTATAAATCTCAGGAGTATCTGCTATGTTTATCAAATCTCTTAAAAATTCAATATCTTCTCTTAAATTAGCAAAGAAAGCCAGTCTTGCTATATTTAAAGACTCTAGTTTTTCGTCGTTAATTTCAGAACACTTTTCGTCTGAATTACCTAAAAATCTCTTTGTTGCTTCAAACATTTACCAACCTCCTAAATCGGTTTACCTCAATATCCTCAAAGATATGTTGGCTAATAGTAACTATAAGCCTCAGCAGATCCAATCAGTCGCTTTAAAGTTTCAAAAAATTCTATCCTTAGAGATAGAACAATATACCATAGAAAGACTTCTTAGTAATCAAACTGCTACTCATTCATCAGATTTTGGGGGAGCTTATGATATTTTCCCAGAAGATCTTACCTGTGAACAATGTCATACTGAGTTTAGTATGAACTATGATGAGCAAAAAATTTCTGTTAATATAACAAATACGCCAACTATCTGTACCCTTTGGAGTCAGAATAGATTAGTTAAAAATTTTGCCCAAATTGGTAATCTAGTTGATAATCCTTTCCAATATACGAGCAATAGCAAGGGTTATTTTATCTTTCCGATTAATTTAACAACCATCTATAATGGTAACCATAGCACTAATGTCGCCTTATATGAAAATAATACTGTACTAGATAACATTGCTTTTATGGATATTTCTAGCTGGATGGACAAAATCTACTTTAATCGCAAAACAAATACTTTTGATCATCTTTCTTGCAATGCAAAAACAACTAATCAACAATTATTTCATGAAAATATTGGATATATTTATGAAATCGGACAATTCTTATACCTCAATGGGCTTTCTATATCTACTGAGAAATTTTCTTAAGTTGAGATTGTAACTGTAAAATATAGTCATCAATATCATTCTTGGCAAAGTTGTATAAGCTTTTCGAGGTTGTTAGCTGCTTCATTTTCTGTATAAGCCTTCTATAACAAGCTTTCAATTCAGGATTAATGATGGTTTCTCCCAAAAAATCAGGCTCTAAGCTCCTAAAACAAAACGTTAACATGTAAAAGTCTTCTTGACCAGAAATACTCATCTGTACAGCTAAGACGTCATCATACTGACTGAGAATAAATTCTTTTGTTCGCTTCAGTGAAAAGATTAAGAGTTTGATGTACAATCGTTCCTTATCAGTCATCTGTTAACCTCCCATCATCTTATTTTTTCAAAAGAAAAAACAGCTCTGATTTCAGAACTGTTTGCTATCTATTTAAAATCATATCCTACCTTCCTTTGAGGATAACGTAGGGGAAAGTCTTCTGTCTTTATTTTTGACCTCAAAATATTTCCGCAATAAACTGACTCTTCCTCAGTTATCATAATTTTTATTTTTTGTAACACATTCCTTTTTTTAGACATATATTCTCCTCATACCTAAAAAAACAATTTGAAAGTTGAATTGCTAAACTTATGATTACAACAACGAAACCCAGTCTCTATTATCTTCCATATCTCCAATATACTCCGCAAACAACTCTTTATGAGCTTCTTGGAGCTTTAGGAAATATTGGTCATAGTCTTTACTGTCTTTAAAGGCAGATAGCCCAAAGGCAAGATACCGTAACCATTGCTCAAGATACTCGCCATAAGCTTTTTGATCTAACTTTCCCAAATGAACAAGTTCAGTCATGTCTGACTGAAATAAATCAAGAATAGCCATACCATAGTCGGCATCATGTTTAGCCTCTGCATATCGCCAGGCGTAGTTATAAGCATGGGAGAACAGTCGACTATCTATGGGGATCTCTTCAATTTTGACTCGCCCATAAAGTAACCAACCATACAAGGGTTCTTCTAGAGACTCAAACATCCTTTTGTAGGGAGTCAGATAGGTAATCATTTCTTCTAGAGCTTCAATTTCTCTTTTCAGATTTGAAACCTCTTCTGCTTCCATTGATTTATTAAAGTTAGATCGAGTTGAATGTGAGTCTTTTTTAACCTTGTTAAATTCCTGCTCTATCAGTTTTTGTAAATGAGTCATCTATTAACCTCCTCTATGAAACTTCCTGTTTGGCTGATACTGAAAGTCTTTAAAAGTTAGAACTTGTTCAACTAATTCTTTATGACGTTGAACACTGATAAGCCCTTTTTGGTAGCAAACGTCATAAATCAAGCACCACAAGTCTCCCACTATATCCAAAATTTCCTTTAGCAAATCCAGTAAAAAACGATAAATAGAAGTTGCCACAATGATGTAGCTCGCCAATTTAACCACTGGTGAAAATAGGATAGCTTGCCCATTCGACCCTGTTAAAAGCCAACTTGTGGTTATCCCATCAAAATACAGAGTGAGCACAAACGCTAAGCAACCGATCAGTATTTTCATAATAGTTCTGATTCCTGGAATATCAGATTGTTTTAAAAACAATTTAGTTTCAACTCGGCGCTTAGTGGCATTAAAGGGCTTGATTTTAAATGTGTTACTACCTCTAATCACTGTGCCACTTTTGGGATGTGAAAACATCTGTCGTCTGACTAATTTCATATTTAATTAGACCTCCTCTTGTTATTCCTTATTTTTAGAAATATTTAGATACAGTAACGGTTTAATTTGACTGAAGTAATCTTCTAGAACTTTTGTCATTGCAATAAGTTCAATTATCCTGTAGTTTTAACACCATCAATACTGACTATATACCTATCCCTTGTCAGCTCCTCTTCTAAATGAAAAAACAGTCCTTGCCTTAAGGACTGCATCTATAAACGTGGTCCAGATGGATAATCTAGACTTTTTACTTTTCTTTTTGATGGCTGATTAGCTCGCCTCAAGGTGCTAATCTCTTGCCGTAATGCTTCATTTTCTTGTTTTAAACGAAGTGTCTCAGCCTGCGCATCTTTAACGCCTAATTCTAAATCTTGGCATCGTTTCTGTAGCATTTGGCGTTCTCGCTGACTATCTGATAAATACTTGACTAAGACATCTGTAGCCACTTGTGCCTCTCTTTCGGAAGAGTTGAGAGACTCTAGTCGCCTATTTGAAGTTTCTATGGATGTTTTTACAAAATCCATTTTAGTGTCTAAAACAGCTAAAGAAATATTAGTACTTTTTCCTGATTCCAGTAACTCTTTATGATCAATAGCCAGCTCATCTTTCAACCGTTGAGATTGTTTTTTGAGTTCCTTCTGACCAGAAGATAAGGAACGATTATCAAAAAAAATCTTGATAATCACACCTAAGCTAGTTAAAATACCTGCAAGTATTGTCCAATTCAAAATCTGTTCCTCCACAAGTGTTCTCCTTTCATTATACCATAGAGTTTGGTCTATCAAGATACTTGTAGCAATTGTTTAGCTTTCCGTTGCGATCCAACTAATAAAATCAAAAAGACGACACATTTACCTATGTAGCTGAATCCGTCAGCGTATCCACCTAACCAGGAATCTTTTGAAATCTGAATCGCAGTATCAACATTAAAACCTTGCCAAATAACAAGTGTTAAAACAATAACCGCTCCTTGAAGTGCTATTGCTCCAAATGTTTTTAAAAAATTAATGGCAATATGTCGTGTATTATCGCCCATCCAAAAAGCAACGATGACTGGTGCTATTGCTTTAAAGAAATAAAGTTCAATAAAACGTAAAAGTGTCATTACTTTTATTGATAGCATTGCGGCAACTCCTACAAATCTAGCGACTAGGTTGATTGGATGTCTAATAAAAGGATTTCCTTTTTTTATATCAATATATTGGAACATCGTATCACCAGTCAAGTCAACACCAATTAATTTAGTGATACCACTAGTAAACCACATAATGGCATTTAAAATAGCGCCTGACTGAGCAACTAAAAAGTAAGCAATAAAATACTTAACGGCTACTTCTAAAAAGAGCTTCCAGGTCATTTCGCCACCTTGATTACGGATGAAACGATACCAGGATAGCATTTCAAGTAAAAATAAAATTGATACTAAAATATAGCCAATGGCCATTAAGGATTTATTAACCGCTACCATTGATGAATTGACGGTTTTATTATAACTCCCCAAACCTTTGGTTAGCTCTGTTAGTATATCTTTCATCGTTCTCCTTTCATACAAAAATAAAAAGAACCTCGAAAGGT
Source organism: Streptococcus gallolyticus subsp. gallolyticus DSM 16831 (assembly GCF_002000985.1). Taxonomy (NCBI): domain Bacteria; kingdom Bacillati; phylum Bacillota; class Bacilli; order Lactobacillales; family Streptococcaceae; genus Streptococcus; species Streptococcus gallolyticus. The sequence goes on from NZ_CP018822.1 coordinate 1,531,188, forward strand.
TCTACATGAAATAATATATTAAGATTCTTCAACTTTTGAAAATGTTGTTACTAGAGCAAGAAAGACTATGAGTATTCCAATAATCCAAGCATCTAATACAGGGTGAGGGAAAAAAGTTAAAAGCCCCGTCTCACTTAAAACACCCTTACCAAAGAGAAATTCGGCAAACCAGGTTAAAATTCCTGGAAATTTTGTATAATCTCCATTATAGAGAGCGAATCCAATAAATGATATCATACATAAAATAACAAACTTTGAAACAAACCAAATCACAAACACACCAATAGTTGATTTGATGAGATTAAAGAAAAGAAGAGTAAGGTAGATTGGCGACTTAATAAGAAATAGCAATGCTTTAAAGAAGCCATGGCCTAAAAAACTGAGTCCAACTTTGAAACGTTCCCAAAAGCTTGGTTTGTAAGTTGCTTTAATACGTTCTAATTCAGCTTGTGACTCTTCTGGTGTATGCCATTTAATGCCATAGTGTGACCATTTAGCTTCATCCAATTCCTCTGCTGTTGGAGGTCGGCCATTAGTTGCTTCAAACTCTCTAGCAAAAGCCACATAATCAAATTCCTTACCCATTTTCTCATCTCCTTCAATTAGCCATTTTACATATATTATTATACCATAAAAATCTTTCGTAACGTTGACTTTATGACACTAATAACACGAAACGTGTTAGCCATTTAGAACGAAATGGCTCTCATAGCAGCAACAATAGTGGCGGCGATGCTCCCTGCAAGAGCAGCTAAGGCGCCACCAGAAATCATAGCATTCATGCCTTGATCCATCAGGGTAGGGTTTCCATTCTTACGACCAGAAAAATAGTCAAAAGCTCCTGAAAAAGTCCAAGACAAACCCATAACAGCAACAATAGCACCAATTGCTATGATAACACGAGTAGCTGTATCCATAAGATATTCTCCTTTCATATTTAAGAAACAAAAAGGTTGCTTGATTTGAGCAACCTTACTGTTTTAGTTTTCTGATAAAAGAAAGACTGTAAATTGTCTTATCAGTTATTTTTACAGTCACAGTCTTTTATTGAATTTTTAGGGAGCAATTACCTGCTCCTAGAAGCACACTATCTGGAGATTTAAAGACGTTAATATTTTAGGCAGGATAATGTACTTCTAGGAACAGGCAATGCCTGCCCTTAATGTCAATTAGTGATGTTTTTCTTTTTTACGAAGACCAAAAACAGCACCAACAGTCATCATAAGACCAATAAGCGTTGCCAATACGTTCATTGGTGTTGTTTTCTCACCAGTCATTGGAAGTGCACTAGCTTTAACAACTGGGACTTCTTCAACTGTTTTTGTTGGTTCTTCTGGTTCAACTGGCGTTTCAGGTGTTGGTGTATGAGTTGTTACTTTAGCAACTAGCTCACGACCATTGATAGTATTGATGAAAGTATTTTCCACTTCACCATCTTTAATACGTTCCACTTCAATCCAGAAGTCAGCATCAAAAGTCCCTTCAACGCCTAGTGAATTGAGGAAGTCTTTATCGATACTGTACGTCCATTCGCCTCTTTGAGCATCCCAAGTGACTTTAACAATTTGATTAATAAAGTCATCATTAGTATCTTGATCAAACTCAAAGATAAAGTGATAGCTTGTTCCAGCTGTGATAGTATCACCTGCTTTGAGGACTGTACCATCTTCAGTAATCACATCATAAGGTAAAGTCATATCTTCTTTAGCAGTGTATTCAGTACCAGTGATAACACCTTTCCAGTTTCCTGTGTAGCGGTCATGTTCAAGGTCTAGCTTGTCTTTACCATCATATTGCCAAAGTGTATCATGATCTTTTGGAACAGTCACACCATCAAGTTTGTAATTAAAGACTTGATTAAGCCCAACTTCTTGACCATCAAGAACAGTACCCTCTTTACTAATGGCATGTTTTTCTGGTGATACATCTGGAACTTTAACAAAGACAAGGTTTGATTGATAACCATTTCCAAATTCAACTTGAACAAAGGTATTTTCAGCTTTTTCACCTGGTTGAGCGATAATTTCAACTGGTAGGTTAACAATAACGTTATTACCAGTTAGCACATAATTTTGGTAGTAATCTTGTAGATCATTTGGAATCCAAACCACAAATTCACCATCTGGCGTGAGATGAGCGCCATCTAGGAAAATTTGAATTTCAGCTGGAATTGGTTGTCCTGCTTCAATATCGTAAAATGTTCCTTTTGCTGTAATATCATTACCTTTACTATCCGTTACAGTAGCTTTTGTCACGTCAGGTTTGACAGTGGCATCATCAGTATCATCATAGATACCTGCTGATTTTGCTATTGTGTCAACATCAACAACCGTATTAACGTAAACACTGTAGTCAGTAATCAAGTGGAAGGTCACTTCTTTATCAAAGACGGTTTTACCATCAATATCGCTACCTGCTTTATCAGTGACCGTTTTGGTTGGTGCAGGATTATCTGGCGTGTCAATTGAAGGAATATTTGACACCACTTTATAATAGCCTTTTGCAGTTGAATAAATGGTTTCAAAAGCATTATCATAATGGGCATTGTCATTTAATGGTTTACCTACAAAGACAAAACCAGGGACTTCAACATCTTGATCACGATGAGCGTTTAGAAGTGACAACAGTTTAGCCGTTCCAACAAGTTGATAAGCACCATCATCAGTTGTTTTAAGGGTATAGTAATCCGCATTTGCCTCAGTTGTCGCTTCACTATCCACTTCAAAACCTGCTGGGAATGGATCATTCATCACAACAGCAGTCAATTCCTCACGACCTGCTAATAAGTTGTTATTTTTAAGCACCCATTTAACCGTTGAGCCTTTCGCAACTATCTTACCGTTAATATCAATATCGTCATTGTTAGTAACGGCTTTTTCATTCGTTGGTTTTTGAGTCACTTCAACGGGATGAACTGCTGTTTTAAGGGTGATATCATGAACAGTTGCTAAAAGGGCTGGAGTTGTCACTTCTGCTTCAACTGTTATTGGAGCTACTGCTGTTTCAAGTTTGATAGCATGCGTTTCAGTCGTTAAAATAATATCATGTAAAGTGACATCGTTTGGAACAGTAACTACCTCCGGTGTAATATGGATGTTCTGAACTGAGACAGGTTCAGGTGTTGGAGGAGTAATATCATTCGGAACATCTGGACGATATTTTGGCGGTGTAACTGACGCAATGTTAGATGAAAAAGCAAACCAATACTGACCGTATTGATGACGTTCCGCATCTGAACCAGCATCCATCACAATATCAAAGGAAATGGTATCTCCGCTCTTAACAATACCAACCGCTGCTCCATACCAGCGATTTGCTTGAGTATCACCATCCCAATAATCTGGATCACCAGAAGCTGGATTAGTTTCAAAGCGTGATCCATTTGATTTATAATCGTTGTAGCCTGAAGCATGCAAAATACCATTTTCATAAATAATGCTTGAGCCATTAATCGTCGCTACTTCAATGTTTGAAGATAGATTTTGAATAGTTTCACCGTAACCAGATCCCGCATAAACTTTAGTACGGTTTAACGAATTAAAAGCAATAAGAGCTGGATTGTCTTCGTTAAATGAAATTACTGTTCCTTTTTCATCAAAAAATTGGATTGACATTCCCAAATGACTACTCCAAGAGCCTGATTGCTCACCTGTTGCATCTGGTAAAGCAAAATCGGCACCATAGAAAGTCACCGTAACGTTAGGATCGTGATTAATGTGTAACCCATCCGTATCATCTTTAGCAGTATAAGTATAAACAACTTTTGAAATCTTAGTACCAGCATAAGATGAATTTTCAAGATGAGTGTAAGTTACTGTAAGGCTTTCACCTTTATGTAAGACGACACGAGTATCTTCTGTACTATCACTCGTAATCACTGTCCCATCGCTCTTAATAATGGTATTTTTGGCATTAGGTTCTGATTGAAAAATCAATGATTGGGAGCTTGGAACAGAAAGATAACCATCTTTCTTAGCGGCTAACTCTTCTTCATATTTAGCTTGTGCTGCTGCATTCTGTTTCGCAATTTCTTCATTCTGAGCATCAATCTCCGCCTTTTTCTTATCATAGTCAGATTGTGCTGCTTGATTTTTAGAAACGATTTCATTGATTTTATCAACTTGCTTTTTAGCAATCTTTTCTGCTTCCTCAGCCGTAACTTCAATCGTGCCAGAAGTTATTACCGTTGTTCCTGCTACCTGAGCTGATGAAACCGCATCTGAAATAATTTTATTAGCTGTATCTTCAGCAGCTTGTGCTGCTTTCGCATTTGCTGCATTGGTTTGTTCAGCCTTAGTTTTAGCTACTTGCGCATCTTTCAAAGCTTGTTCTTGTTTAGCAAGATCTTGTTTCGCTTCTTCAACTGAAGTATAAGATTTTGAGGCGCCTTTGGTAAGGTCTAAACCAGCTTCTTGTGCTTGTTTCGTTAAGTCTGAAATAACTTGAGTGGCTTCTTTTTGCGTTTCAGCCGCATTATCTAAGCTTGATGTTTGTTTAACACTATCAGCTTTCGCTTCATCAACCGAAGTATACGTTTTGGTTTCGCCAATTGAAACAGTTACTCCTGAAGCTGTGGCGTTATCAGCTGATTGTTTAACAGCTTTATCTACACTAGCTTGGGTTTCTTTAAATTCAATGAGTTTAGCAACCTGTGCTTGAGCATCCGCTAATGCTTGGGCTAAGTCATCATAAGATTTTGAATTAGTGGTATTGATAATAACACCTGCTTTTTTAGCCTCTTCAAATGCTTGAGCCATTGTGTTAGTAATTGTAGTCTGTGTCGCTTGAGCTTTTTGCAGACTAGCAACTTGATTTGCTAGTCTTTCAAGGGCTTGTGTGGCATCGCTTGTTTTAGCGCCAGCAGTTACAGTAACTTTAACACCTGATTTTGTAGCAGCTTCGACTGCTTGAGGAAGCTCTTTATTAACTTGTTTTTGAGCTTCTGTCACTTCAGAAAGATGATCAACTTGTGTTTTAGCATCAGCTTGTGCTTCATCAACTGAAGTATACGTTTTTGCTTGACTGCCTGCTTCAGTTGAAATGTCAACACCAGCTGCTTTAGCAGCTTCTTCCGCTGTGGCTTTCGCACTATCAACGGCTTGTTGGGTTTCAGTTGCTTGGTCAACCGCTTCTTTTTGTTTCGCTAAATCCGCTTGAGCATCCGCATAGCTAGAGTGAGTTACCGTTCCATTTTCATCAACTTCTACACCAGCTTGTTTAGCATCTGAAACCGATTGATCTAAGCCATCTGATGTTACTGTTTCCGTTAATTGACCAGTTTGTTCACCAGACTGATTCGTTAAATCAGCGTGTAATTGACTATTATCTGCTTGTGTTTCTGCTAAATTAGTGGCATTACTGTCAGATACAACAGTTACTTCTGGTTGTGTTTCAACCGTGTTTGTTGCATCATCCGCATAGGCAGCACCTGAGATGGTAACCACTGCACCAAGCGCAATACCTGAAGCTAATCCTTTAGCCCATTTTTTCTTGCGGAAAAATCCGTGTCCATTTTGTGTGTTTTGATTTGTCATAATAACCTCCGTATGACTTTCCTAAAAAACTATAGCAATAAAAAATGAACAGTTTAATGACATGTTCAGGTCTACTTTAAATTAAAGAAAAGAATAAGGAAAAGCAGTTTTACGACCTACTTAGGTCAAAAGAGAAAAAGACGTTATGAATAAAGCAAAAACTCTATGATTATAAAACCACAGAGTTGCTTTTTGATTAATTATTTTTTCTACGCACACCTACTAAGCCCCAAATCGTCATAAGACAACCAAATAGGACAGCAAGCACTGAACTGTGTTCACCAGTCATTGGAAGTTCGCTAGCCGTAACAACTGAGACTTCTTCAACTGGTTTAACTTGAGCTTTGACTGATGTTGATTCGACAGTTGAAGATTGAATAGTTGTTTGAGGATCTTCAGCTTGATAGCTGACAATTTTACCTGTTTCATCAACAATTGCTACAGGTGTTTTTCCTTGAGCGATAATCGCATTATATTCATCTTGCAAACGTTGTTTTTCTTGTGCATCAAGCATGGTTTGATAAGCTTTTGAAGTCGTATCATAAACTGCTTGTGCTGCTGCTTGTTTCACTTGTAAGTCTTTTAGTTTCAGTAATTCTGTTTCTAAGGTATCAAGAGCAGCTAACAAGTTGGCTTTTGCAGTTGCTTCTTGTTGTTGAGCTTGTGCTAATAATACTGGTGCATTTTGTAAGCGAGTCAAATAAGTTTGAACTTTAGTAAGGTTAGCTTTAGCAGTAACAACATTTTCTTTAGCCTTAAGAACATTTGCCTGAGTAGGTGCAAGATTGTTTTGCAAACTTGCTAGACGATTTTGTTCAGTCGTAAGAATTGCTTGCTTAGTAGCTAATGTCGCTTGTTTGGTAGAAAGAACTTGTTTAGCAGATGCTAGATTAGCTTGTTTAACTGCAATATCAGCACTTAAATCATCCACCGCTGTTTGAGCTTTAACAAGATTTTCCTGTGCTTGCTTCAATGTTGCTTGAGCTGAAGCAAGGTTAGCTCTCGCAGCTGGTGTTTGAATAGCTACTGACTGTGCTTGTGTTAAGGTATCACTTGCTGATGACAAGTTTGATACTGCATTATCATAAGCTGTTTGAGCAGCTGCTTTGGCTTCTTGCGCTACACGATTTTCAGCTTGAGCTTTGGCTAAGTCTGATTGTGCAGCTTCTAGTACCGCTTTAGCAGAAGTTAAAGCAGCTTGTTTTGCTTTAATGTCAGCATTTAAATCATCTACTGCTTTATTCGCTTTTGTTAAACGTTCTTGAGCTTTAGTTAAAGCTGTCTCTGCTGAGGCGAGATTAACTTTAGCAGTTGGCGTTTGAATGACGACTGATTGGGCTTCATCTAAAACTTGTTGAGCTTTAGTGTTAGCAGCAATCGCAGTATTGTAGCTATTTTGAGCAGCACTTAGAGCTGATTGAGCACTGTTGTTAGTTGCTGTTTTAGCTTCTAAATCTGCTTTAGCTGTATTATATGTAGTAGTAACTTTCTCAGGTGTTTTTAGGTTTTCAATAACTGTTGTACTAAAATTATTATTTTGAGCGTTTTTGACATAATTATCTCCAACAAGAAGAAAATGTACTCCATCAAAGCGACTAGTGCTTAAACTTGTAAATCCGACACCTAAATAGCTAACTGTTGTGGTATTAGCAGCTCTAATACCAGCAATACTAGACGCATGATCATACTCATCACCATCAAACATAAACCGATAAATGGCATCATATATATCTGCTTTCAAATCTGACATAGTCAATTGACTATGACGTGACAAACCAGCCCAATTTTCATAGTATTGCAAGCCTTGTTTTTCCCACTGTTCAGTAGAAGTACTTAAGCCATAATATTTTGCCGCATTATTGACCGCAAAGGCATCATGGCCTTTTGCCATATCCCAATTGTCTAAAATGTAATTTTCAGTAACCTTTTTCGCAAAACCAACAGATGAATCAGTTACCACTGTACTTGCTGACCCAACTTGTTGTCTAATTTGATTAACTAAGTCAGAAGCAAATAGACTTAATTCCGTTAATTGATTTAAACTCAAATTATTGAGATCGACTATATGTTTATCATCATTTGAATTAGACTTAAAGACATACTCAGGTTTTAAGTCATTATTTTTCAATTTTAATTCTTCTAACGCTTGTTGGCGTTCCTGTAAAGTGTTAGCTGTATATGATTGCTTAAGAAGTCTAATGTAATCTTCACTTAATGTGATTGTATTAATCGCTTTATAGTCGTTTTCAGCTATTTTATATGTTGATTGAGCATCCACTAAAGCTTGCTCTGCTTGTTGTGCTTGTGCTGCTTTAGCATCTAAATCTGATTTGCTTGACGTAACAGTTTGATTGGCTTCATCAACGGCTTGTTGAGCGTTGTCAATCGCTTGTTGGCGCTTAGCATCTGCCTCTTGCGCTTGTTTCAAAGCTGATTGAGCAGCTGACAAATTAGCTTGTTTACTGGCTTCATCATTTCTTGAAGCTTCAGCTTCGTCCAAGATAGCTTTTTGACCTGTGCCATCTAAGATGGCTTGTTTATCATTGACATCTTTTTGCGCTGTAGCAACATCGGCTTGTTTGGCGTCTTCAATAGCTTGTGTTTGATGAGCTTGAGCTGTCTTAGCATCTAAATCTGCTTTTGTTGACGTAACAGTTTGATTGGCTTCATCAACCGCTTGTTGAGCGTTGTCAATCGCTTGTTGACGGTTTGCATCTGCTGTTTGAGCTTTTGTTAAATCAGATTCAGCTTGAGCTACTTGATTTTGAGCTGAGTTAACATCATTTTGTGCTTTATCACGATTGGCAATAATTTCAGCTTGACCTGTGCCATCTAAGATAGCTTGCTTATCGTTAACATCTTTTTGGGCTGCATCAACGTCTGATTGAGCTGCATAGACCGCTGTTTGAGCTGAGTTAACAACTTCTGTTTGATTATTGACTGCTTCTTGTGCTTGAGCAACTGTATTTTCAGCCACTCTTTCAGCATTATCAGCCTGAGAAACTTGTTTTTGAGCCGAGTTAACGTCAGCTTGTGCGCTAGCAATATTTTCTGGTGTTGCTTGATCTACAAGATTTTGAGCCTCATTAGTTGATTGTTGGGCTTGATTATATGTTGATTGAGCTTCATCGGCAGCTGTTGCTACATCACTAACAACTTGTTCTTGATAGCTAACCGCTTGATTAGCTGTATTAAGATCAGCTTTAGCAACATCGACATCTGCTTTAGTCACATTGCTTTCTGTTTGATTGGCTTGTGCCTCAGAATTTTGTGTTGGAGATGAAAGCTCAACTTCATCTGCATTAACGTGAGAAACTACTCCCAAACCTGCTACTAATGTTGCTGTAGCTGTCATAACTTTTGCTTTATTCATAACGTCTTTTACTCCTTTAACTGCCATTTTCTTTACTCCTTTTTATTTTAGCTTTTTGAAATTAACTTTCTTGATGGTTACGTTTTTTCAAACTAAAACCAAGAACTGATAAAATGAATGCACCTAGAACAGATAAAATTGTTGTATTTTTTTCACCTGTGTGTGGCAACGTTACCATGTCACCTTGAATCGTTTTAGCTGTGTAAGTACCATCAGCGTTTGCCGTTACGCCAACTGATTCTGGCGTAACTTTTTCACCGGATGAAAGTGTTACTAAACCATCACGAATATCAACAAGACTTGCACCATTATAGAGTGTTACAGGATTACTATGAGTTACATCTCGTACAACTTGACCAGTCACTGTTGAAGTAGTACCAACTTGTGAAGCGCCAGCATTTTGAGCTGTTTCCGCTGTGATGTTTGGATTATTGGTTGGTACGGACGTGTCTGGAGTTACTGTTGCAGTCCCACCATCCGTTGTTGGAACTTCTACCTCACCAGGTTGTTCTGTTGAAGGTTGTTCAGGTTCAGCTGGGGTTTCAGGTTCTGTGATTTCAGAACTTGGATTACTTGGTTCATCCTCACTAGTTCCTGGATTTGTTGAACCGTTATCTCCTGTGTTATCACCAGTCGATGGTGTCGTTGGATCAACAGGAACGGTTGGCTCTGTTGTAGAACCTGTATCTGTTGACGGGGTGGTTGACCCATCATCAGGGATAACAACCTCTGATGAGGTATCTGTTGATGGGGTCACTTGCTCTGTTGAGGGAGAAGTGGTTCCATCTGAAATCAATTCATCCGCATAAACTCCTGTTGAAGCTATTGCTAAAATAGCTGTTGAAAATAAAGCGACTGCTTTAATCTTTTTCATTGGTTTCCTCCTCGTAAAAAGTCAAGAGAAAGTTGATTAAACTTTATTTGATTTTTTACCACTAGACTTTATTTATTTCGTTGGCGATGATAGCCAACTCCTGTTAACACAAGAAGATTATCTCCGTTTCGATTAATTCTTTCAGCAATGATAAAGTGTTTTCGCTTGACAGTTAGAATTGCTGAGTAGATCTCGTGAAAACGGAGAATCTCTTCACTAACAACCTGCCAATTGCCATTAACCATTCGTTTTTCTTGCACTACTGCAAACTTTGGTCTGACAATGGCTTGCCTTCCGTCAACAAGGTAAAGAATAGCTTCACCTTGTTGTCCAAGAAGACGTAAGTCTGATAGCGTCATTTCTGGCCTATCAAATGATTTGATTAAGTTTGTCATGGCAAACTCCTTTTCTTTTTGCTTATGTAGGTAAACTGCCTATCCGCTTTAACGCATGAGCTAAACTCATAACTTCTTCATTGAAGCTGAAGCCAGGATATGCCTTTCGTAAAAGACTGTTACACCGCCTTCCTTATACATTGTTATTCCCTAGGCTTCGCTGATCAGGTCGGTGGAATATATTATTGTCAAAGAACAGAGGTAGTTTAGTGACCTGCCTAGGTCAAACATTCATGTTTTGATAGCATTATTTAGTTAGTCGCTTTTCTAAACGTGATTTTCTTGATCCACCTTGGATTGATGAAAAAAGGTGGATTAGCTGATACAAAATTTATACATACCCCAGATTCAAAGGAACTGGCAACTGCTTCTTGAAGCTCTTCAAGATTATAAGTAATGGTGATGGTTTCTCTCGTAGCGTCGTGATACTCCACTAACATTTCAATTGGTTCTACTGGTTTAGGCTCCGAATAGTGATGAGCCATATTATCAGAATTGGTAAAGAGTCCCATGTTTTCTCCCTTCTCGTTATAATTTAGCGAGTGAGTGCTGGAGCTTCTCGCTTTCTTTTTTCAACACCTTTAAGCTCTCAGTATCTGCTTGTAATAAGCATCACTTGAATCGTGCTATCATCCGCCGTAGAAGCCACGATAATCAACTCATCCAATTCTTGTTGTTGGGCTAAAATAGCGGTATCTTTTAAAAGCTCCAGAGCCTTTTGATTAAATGGTGTCATCTTATCAGTCCTCCTTTACAATCACAGTCACTTCATCATCTGTCATGAGGGGCGCATGATGACTTTCAACAGCAATCAAGGTAATGCCAACAAGAGCTGTAAAACCAGCAATAACAAATACAATACTAAGCATCAGTGTCTCTCCTCTCTCATCACTCATCCACTAGGAACCATTCAGTCGTTTTAAACTTCCCTGAACGGTAAGCTAGTCCAAACTGTGCTTTTGAAGCGGTGTACTGTTTTTTCAAAAGTGTATCCCCTTTTGAGAGCTGGTTATCATCTCCTAGAATCGAAAGTAATGATGATAACAATGTTTCTGTATCCCCTTGCTCAGAGGTCAATTCATACGTCTTCTCATCACTATCAAGGTTCGTTTTAACTTGTGTCACTTCATATTTTGTGGTTATGATTGACGGATTAACATAAGTTTTTGCACTGGGGTGCATGAGCATCAATCCGTGTACAACACAAACAAATAATGACGTAGCACTAATAGCAAAGATAAGGAATGAAAAGGCAAACCCTAAACCAAATAGATATAAGTCTAAGTAACGTATCACTTTTGATAATGAGTATCCGAAAATGATGAAACTAACTAAAATACCGATAGCTAGAAAACGATAATCAATCATCTGCATACTCCTTATTTGACAATTGCTTTTCCACCAATTCTTCTACACGTTTCATACGTTCTCTATTGCTAAGATTGTTCTCTTCGAATAGAGATTTTGGAATTGCAATAAACTTCTCTTTTGGACTACGACCAACGGTTAAAATTTTGTTACTCATGTTGTAACCTCCTCAACTGTTCTAAAGCTTCAGATAAATTGTCATCTGGAATCAAATAGCCATTGACACAAGCTTTTTCAACTTTATTTAGATAGTCAGACTCAATAATTTCAACAACTTGACCAGAATCACTATCCTTTAACTGATAGATACTTCCGCCCAAGACCTGTCTTGATAAAGATAATTCAAAAGTACTACCGTTTAGCTCTTTGATTTTAATAACTTTTGGATTATCTCTCTGTACTCTACAAGGAACATCAGGTATGGAGTTTAGCAGCCGCAACTCTTCTCTTAAAACAGCTACTTCATCACCTAAATCACGGGAAAGCCAATTAGCTTGTGCTGGACTTTCTGCTCTTTGAATAATGTCTTCTATGTCCTCCAAACGCTTTCTTAACCGCTTTGATAAAATACTTTTCACAATAGCCGTTTCAGTTTTTGGCTTATCAGTCTTCTCTTTTTGATATTCTTGCGAACCGTTCTTTTGACCTTCACTATCATCAGGAATTAATGGTCTTTTATCTTTCTTTAAAAACTTCATTCCTCTACCTTCCTAACTCCTATTTGTGATTAATGACTCTCTAAATATTTTGTTACTTATAGCAACTTTGAAGCTAATATTAGCTTTTCTAGCCTATCAATTCCTTCATCAGAGCGAGATAATGCAGTTGCTATCTTTAAGATCTCTAACCCCTCAGAAAGGGATAATGTTTCACCTTGTAAAAGTACTCTTAGCCTTATATATTGGTCTTCATAGAATTGTTTGAGTGCAATTTGAAGTACTGTTGGAATGGGATGCCCAAGCTCTTTCTGATGATTTTGATTCAAGATATCTAATACATCATCAAAATTTTCAAGAAAATCTGCATATAGTTTTTAAAACTCTTCTTTCTGTTCTCTCTGAGTTAGTTGTCTTGTCATTATTGGCTTCCCTTCTATCCATGATTAATGACGGCTAAATGAAAGCTTGTCTTCTCAACAACTGAGCTTTCATAAAGCTGATGATAGTTATCCGTGTTCACCTCAAAATGAATTTGAGCATCTTTTAATCGATTTTGGATAACTTGGTGATACGTTTGAAGCAACTCTGTCGTATCAAAAGCTTGGTGATAAGCTTCTCTATATCGTTCAGGTAACACATCGTGTTTAGCCACAATGACTAAACGTTGGTTAGCATAAGGCTGAGGTATTAAATCTTTGGAAATTGAGAGGTGCTCTGGCTGCCCCTGGTATTCAAACTGAATATCAACAGTGCCATGGTCATAACTTAACAAAAAGTCGTAAATCAATTCTTCACTAGATTCAGCGTACAACTCAAAGCTATCAGCTTGACACTGAAAAAATTTAGTAAGAATGGTGTCTAATCCTTGAGATAAGTTATCAAGATAGCCCATCGCCAAAAAAGCTGTGGTAATGATAGTTCCTATGACGCTAACTTTTAAAATGTTAAGTAATGAAGCCCCAGACGATAAGAAACCATAAGTAAGAACAGTCGTCACCAGGAACACTAAGGCTGTCAGTTTCAACAAGCCCTTAGCAGGATGAGCACATCGATCTAGTTGGTGTTGCAAGTTGGTTTTAAACGTTTCGTTAAACGGATTGTCACTCATTCGCTACCACCTCCGTACCTCAATTCGGCTTGTTTATGGGCGACGATTTTGGCTTCTAATCGCCGTTCTTCTTTGAGGTTCTCAAGCATCTTCATGAGATAAGCTAGAGGATGTTCACAGTCATAAGGCATTCGTTCAATCATCTCAATCACTTCGTGACTGGTGACATACTCTTCCGTCAAATACTGACCAATCTTCATTTTCTGATGATGGGTTAGGGTATAGTGTTGAGACTCGCCTGAAAAAAGATCAATTTGACAAAACTTCCCGTTATAACGATCCGCAATGACATTTAGCAATGAGTAATATTTAGGGGGAACGTACTTAAGCGATTGATTTTGGGAAGAATGACAATCAGCTCTAGCAGGTTGAGAAAATTCATCAGAATTTTGCTCAGCCTTTCTAGAACTATAATTATCTTTACTAGAATCAGTTTTACTAGAGTCTTTATAATTCGGGTCAAAATCGTTAACTGCACCCGTTAAATCTTTTGACACCCCCCGTAAATTATTTTTACGGGGTCTGTTTTGGCGTTTTTCGATACGTTTTTGGAAAGCTTTTTCTTGACGTTCCAAGCGTTCTTGTTTGTACTTCTCAGCATCATAGATCATGACCTGACCAATGTAAATACGGTTAGCCAATTGACCATCTGCATTTGAGAATTGACTATACTCATAAATTAAGCCATAGTCTGACAGATCTTTTTTCAGTTTGATAGCTGTCGGTTTGGAACAGTTAAAATACCGTTGGATTTCTGCATTGGAAAATTCAATATAAACACGACCTACCTCATCTACCCAGCCATTTTTAGCAGAGAGTTCTAAACGATTTTTCATCATGCTATACAATACCTTGCAGTCTGACTTAAGCTTTTGATAATGAGTATCCTCCCACAGCACCCAAGCCATCGGAAAAAAGCGTTCCGATGTCTGCATCTGCTCTAGCGTAATGGCTGAAAATTGTTCTAATCCACTCATCATCTCACCCCTCAAAAACTCTTAAGCTCAAGTTGCCATTTTCGGCAATACAAATTGTCTTTTCCGCCTCCATCAACTCCAGTGCTTTAACGACTCTTTCTCGTGACCAGCCTGTCTGTTTCATGAGGTCAACAACAAGTAAATTCTGAGTTAACTTAGCAATCGGTGTCATCTTTAAATCCTTTCTTTTGCATCTTAGTATTTCAATACTAAATCTTATTTTTGGTCTTTTAGAACAGTCCAAAGTGTTTAAAAATCAAGTAAAGAGATGTGGCCATATTCATCACAAAGAGAATTAAAACAAGTCCTGATGGTTCTCTGCGATAATACCGAATGATAAACACGGCATAAAAGACCATAGCAAAACTTATATTAAAAATAATCAACGGGCTCATGTTTCACTCCTAAAATCACATAACCATCTTTTAAACCAATAAACCCCGATAGGACATAGGTTACTGTCATCACGATACAACGAGCTGTGTAACCCTCCTTAGGATCGTATTCTCTTAGTAGTAGTTCATCTCCAACTTTAAAGTCCCGATCGTTATACCGATATTCAAAGGTTTTACTACCATCATGGAGTGCTTCAAAATAGTCTGGGTAGCATTTTAAATCATGTTGCATTGATGTCTCCTCCGTACTTTCTTTAGCTCACACCGAACAAATCAAGTAGCCAACCGCCGAATACTATTTGAGTTAAAGCGTAAGCAATAGCAATAACCAAACAACAGAGAGCAAGGAACAGCCCAAAATACAGCCAGCCTTTTAACGTCATCTCTTCTTGCTCATTATCATTAGTCTTTTTCATATCGCTCTAGACTCCTTCTTTAAAATTCTTTGCGATAGCTTGAATCACTGGAACCGTAACCGAATTTCCCGCTTGTTTATACAGTTGACTATTGCTATTGACTGCTTTGGCTCTATCAAAAGCCCAATCTGGAAAGCCCTGTAATCGCCAACATTCACGAGGTGTTAATTTACGGATACGATAGCCTTCTGTAATGCCAAAAGTTCCCATTGTTGTAAATCCTCGGTGACCTGTTGTGGTTAATGTACCGACTTCGTCACGATAGGATTTATTGTAAAAATCATAAACTTGTAACAAGTTGTTTTCATGCCAGGAATGACTTGATAGCGTTGGAGAGATAGAGTGGCTACCACCATTGTTATAGCCTCTCGCTTTTTGAATAATCTTCGGCTCTTGGTCACCGCCTTGCATCGTTGATAAGGTTGGTGCTAATCCTTCAGTTGCATACACACGACTGGATTGTTGGCGTGCAGAGGGTAAACGTCCTGCAATCACAATCCCGTGTCTATCTTGACTGGTCAATGTGAACATTGGCTCACCATTCTCCTTAAAGCGCCTGCCATTTTGACGTTTTTGAAGTCGATCAGGCGTCAACACAGGAATGGCGATTTTACTGCCTTCACCTTTATTCGTCGTTACTGTTGGTGAAAGAGCATCCACCTGATAGACCTCGCCATTCATTCCTCTACCACTAGGGTTGAGATTACCTAGTCGTTTTGGTTTGAGCAAGTCAGCTGTTGGGCTTTCTCCTCTGATAGGAAATACATTTCTGGTACCTGCTCCTCTAAGATGTCCGATAAGGAACACCCGTTCTCTGTTTTGGGGGACTCCGAAATCCTTGCTGTTAAGCACTTGCCATTCCACATCATACCCCAACTCATCCAGGGTTCTGAGGATGGTTTCGAAAGTAGTTCCGTTGTCATGACTGAGGAGTCCTTTAACGTTTTCAAGGAATAGATATTTAGGTCTGAGAATAGATGCGAACCTTGCAACCTCAAAGAAGAGAGTTCCTCGTGTATCTTCAAAACCTCGTCGGTTGCCCGCAATTGAGAAAGCTTGGCACGGAAATCCTCCACAGATAATGTCCACACGTCCGATTCCTCGAATAGCGTCAGTTGTAATGTTTCTGATGTCATGAAACTCAATATCTCCTTCCGTATCATAGATCGCTTTATAACTAGTTCGTGCAAACTTATCAATTTCACAAAAACCAACACAATGATGACCAAGACTCTCTAGTCCCATTCGAAAACCACCAATACCAGCAAATAGATCAAAAAATTTCATTACTAGTGTATCCTCCTATTTTTTCTTAATTCCTTACTAAGAGGAATCTTCAAAACTAGCTAGGTTAACAGCAATAAGGTCAACTGAACAGCATTAGTGTGATAGGACTTTGAAGTTAATACTTGTTTTTCTACCACTTCTTCTGGTGATTCTAAATCATCCTTACTGTTATCATCAGAAGAAATGACTTCAAAAATTTCTAATGTCTCAATATCCATCACGAGTTCTAATTCATCAGCCATGGTTTTGTGTCCTTTCGTTTTGATTTAGAAACAGAAAAAGGAGGAACAGATTTCTCCGTTCTTCCTTGGTTTTCTCTATTTATTTTTCATTTCCCAAAACTCTAGACACTTACACGCGCTAAATGCCATAAAAATTTAAAAAATGTTTTCAGCAAAATTTCCATCACACTTATGATTTTTTTAAGGTTCCCTCACTATACTATAAACAATCCTAAAACTTTTCTTTTTCATAATCTCCTAAAAGACGACTGCAGAAATGCGGTCGTCTTTTTGTTATTTAGTGTGTATTTTTCTTGCTTCTGGCATTTCGACAGTTATCTCAAAGTGTTAAGAAAAGCGGCAATTTGTTTATTCACTGTTACAGGATTATCAACATTGGAATTATGGGCAGAATCAGCAATCCAAACTAACCGAAATCCTGTTCTTTTAGACCATTCTCTGTTATAGGCTTTCACCTTACCTGTGGTATCCTTTTCACCTACTATCAAGAGTGTCGGACAAGGTATAGACAGTTCTTGATTATCTTCTAGAAACCCTGCATATCCAATTCCCATGAGGTGGCACAGCTCCGTTTTATCATACTTGGCAATCATTGTTGCCATATTTTCTCGACCCCATTTCGTGATAGTATTTTGCTTCACAATAGATGATTTCAATAATTTCTCAGGGAATAATTTTGCCATCCACTCAATTTGATGTAGCCACCACATATCAGATTTTGAATAGTAATTGCCATACGGTGATGAGTCAATGGATACAAAGGCCTTCACCATTTCTGGATATTGCCTTATGAACGCCTGCGAGATATACCCGCCCATAGACTGTCCGATTAGAATAACCTGCGATATACCACATTCAGTAAGGATTGTTTTTATGGCATTTGCAGCCTCACCATAGGTAAAAGAGACGTAAGGGCGAGACTCCCCATGTGCTGGTGCATCCCATGCGATGATATTATAATCATTTTCAAAAAATAAAAATTGTTGTTCAAACATCGTATGATCTGCTGTCAATCCATGAAGAAAGAACAGAGTATCTCTGGATAAAACAAAGACATCTGATTTCCAGTAAGCAATACTTCCATTGGGATTATTAATCTGCATTTTCTTCATAATCTATCACCCTACATTCCGGTTTAACTGTATACCCCACCTGTTGCGTGTTGTTTGTTGTTGCACTACTGATAATAGTATTAATTTCTTCATTATATCATATTCAAAATAAAATCGTAAAATGGTAACCTTGACAAAAAAGCCAACTGATGACTAAATCAGCACCAATCAGCTTTTACCACGTGTGATTATTATAGCAGTTGTTTTGCTTCTGTAACGGTTACTTCCAAGACACTTCGCAAAAATGGAAATTTTGTTTTCATTTCGTCAAATTCTGCGCCCTCATTGACCAATCTACCCGTTCCTAATATTCTAAACCCCGTCCCTTGATAGCCGTTAAATCCCTCTACTTGACGAGCACCACATGTCAGAATAAGATTCGGATTAACCTTTAAATCCTTTTCTGTACTATGCATCCCCGCTACTGGCAAGAGTATCCGATTATCTCCCTTTAAAACAAGATAAGAATTCCAAGTGCACGTAACATGCGGCATTTCTTCACCCCACGACGTTATTGAAACAACACCCTCATGATTTAAAACATTTTTAAAAGTCTCAGTAAACATAAGAAATATCCTCTGTATTCATATTTTGAGCTAAATCACGCTTCAACTCAGGGTCATTGTAACATCTCAATTTAAAGAAATGATTTCAGTTATGCTACAAGTAAACTTTTATAATTAAAAATTTTCTGGCATGATAATTATGATTTCTTTAAGATTCTCCCTCTATACTATAAACAATCCTAATAAACTTTCTTTTTCATAATCTCCTAAGAACGACTGCCAATGGTGGTCGTTTTTTGATATTATTTTGATTCTGAGAAAGCAAAATAATGCCCTTCAGGATCACAGAAATTACATGTCAACACGTTTCCAATTTGAACAATATCACCAACTACAACACCAAGTCTTGTAAGATTTTCACGAGTCTGTTTGACATCATCACAACTAAACATCAACGACGGTGTTTCGAGATTCACTTCTGGAGAATATTCTGCTACTGCCCTCTTATTCAGTAATACAATTGCTGTTTCAGAATCAGCTTGTGGAACAAGAACAAACGCTGTCGTTTCAGCTGGTCCAAGCATTGTTTGTTTTAAGGTAAAGCCAATTTTTTCCACCCAAAATGTCGCACATTTTTCTGTATCTTCCACATACAGCATAATTTGAGAAATAGATTTCATAAATAATTTTCCTAGTTTTCTATATGATTTGCGTTTTAAATTAGTAATAGTTTGCCTTTTTTTCAAGCAATCGTCAACAATTATGCTTATCATTAAAAAAACACTCAAGATTTTTTAAACTAAGCATCTACTGTTAATCAATTCTAAAATAATATCTTTTTCAAGGAGTATGTTATAATACTGGAAACGTTTTACTTTTATAATCATCTCAAGAAAGGAATTTAATTAATATGGTTTTAAGTGTAAAAACAGTTGCTTACGCTAAGCAATCTGAAAAACAAGTTATGGATATTTATTTTCCAGAAAATCAAGAGAAAAAGTGCCCTGCAATTATTCTAGTTCATGGTGGTGCATTCACTTTTGGTGACCAAAAAATGCCATTAATTCAGCCGATTATCAACGAGGCACTGGCTAAAGGCATCTTAGTAGCTTCTGTTGATTATCGAAAATCACAAGATGCCATTTTTCCAGCCGCATTAGCAGATGTCAAAGCCGCTGTTCGTTATTTGAAAGCTCACAGTGAAGAATACCAGATTGACATAAACCAAATGACTATCTGGGGTGAATCTGCAGGAGCTTACTTAGCACTAATGACAGCTCTAACCCCGACAGTACCTACTTTAAACGGTGATGTTTCAGAAAATAGTGACCAGTCTCCGCAAGTTAATGGTTTAGTTAGCTTTTATGCTCCCGTTGAATTTTACACAATGCAATCCGAATATCGCTCTCTCGATAATCCTACTGCTGGAGAAGGAAAATTTGAAAGTGACTTTTTAGGTGTTGATAATATCTATCATGATAAAGCTGCCTGTGACAAGAGTTACT
This sequence comes from Streptococcus gallolyticus subsp. gallolyticus DSM 16831, assembly GCF_002000985.1. Lineage (NCBI taxonomy): Bacteria > Bacillati > Bacillota > Bacilli > Lactobacillales > Streptococcaceae > Streptococcus > Streptococcus gallolyticus. The sequence goes on from NZ_CP018822.1 coordinate 1,550,939, forward strand.
GGAAAACTTATCTAGATTTTCTTCCTAACGACTTTAAATTAAAAGCAGTTGTTCAAGTGGGAGGAGAAAAAGATATCATGGTACCTTATTTGCAATCGGTTCATTTTGCTGAGCAACTAGCACAATTACCTGGCATTGATATTCAATTCACAAAAATAACAACTGCTAAACACGAGGATCCTATATTTTATACTCAAGATAATATTAAGCATATCTTGAATTTTTTGAGCTAGAATTTTAAATTCAAAATCTATTTTATACCTTATGATTTCTTTAAGATTCTCCCTCTATACTATAAACAATCCTAATAAACTTTCTTTTTCATAATCTCCTAAGAACGACTGCCAACGGTGGTCGTTTTTTTGGGGGTGATATAAAAGGGAGTGGGACAAATAAAGTCTCCAGTGGAGACTTTATTCATGAGCCTAGAAATTAAAAAGCGAATCAGTAGTTTCGTAGAAACTTGATTCCTCAGCAAATCTTAATTTCTTGTTGCTGACCAAAAACGGTCTATCACCAGATTATTGAAGTCCAAGCCACTGCACCTTGTAAATAATCGCTATGTAAACAAAGAAGCTGGGTACTTTGTCCCAGCCTCTTTTATTTTATTCATCTTCATCAACCGCATCACCTGTAAGTTGTGCTGCGTCTGAAATGAATTGTTTGTATTTATCTTCTTTGGCTAATTTTTTGATGACTTTGTTAACCGTTTTCACCAATTCGCCGCTATCTTTTGGCATAGCTACTGCTTTGGCGTCACCTTCGCCTGTTTCAAGAGCAAAGCTTGCTAGAGCTAAGTCAGAATTTTGTGAAAGGTAACCTTCTGCGACTGGTTTTTCCAAATCGACAGCTTGAACTTGACCAGATTTTAATTCATTAATGGCTTCACCCATAGCTGTTAACGAAACAATGTTAGAATCTGATAGTTGGTCTTTTGCCAAATTTTCTTCAATCGTTCCTTTTTGAACTGCCACTTTTAAGCCTGACAAACTATCAACTGATGTGTAGGTATCAACATCACTCGCTTTAACTAAGATAGCATTTTCAGTCTCATAATAGGCATCTGAAAAGTCATACACTTTGGCACGTTCTTCAGTATAAGACAAACCAGAGATTGCCATGTCAGCTTTTCCTGTTTGAAGACTTGAAAGAACATTATCAAAACTCATTGATGATAGTTCTAACTCGACACCAAGTTCATCAGCAATAGCTTGCGCCAATTCCACATCAGCACCAACAATGGTATCTTTGCCATCAACCAAAGCCTTGAACTCAAACGGGGCGTAGTCTGGGCTGATAGCCACAACTAATTTCCCTTTTTTGACAATTTTTTCTTGTAAATTTTCATTTGATGACGAGCCACAAGCAGCTAACGTCAGCACAGAAATAAGCGCAAGAACCCCTAAAAATATTTTTTTGATTTTCATATTTATTCTCTTTTCTCTTAAACTTATCTCTATTTTAGCTATTTTTTTGCAATACGTCAACGAGTTTTTGAATAAAAATTCAGTTTGTCAGTCGGTTGTATTTTACAAGATTTCCTTAAAACTCTTTCAAACATGCCGATAATAACTGCAAGCCCTGTTTTAGTGTTTCTTGCTGGCAAGAATAGCCTAAACGAACATAACCTTCTCTATCAAAACGATTTCCTGGAACCAATAAAACACCATATTTTTGCAATAACGTTAAGCAAAATGCTTCGATTGGAACATTAACATCAAGCTTAACAAAAGATGTTGGTACTTCTGCAGGACGAATGTAAGACGCTTTAGGTTCTGAGGCAATCCATTGATCAAGAATTGCCAAATTTTCTCTGATAATATGGCGATTTCGTGCCAAAATAGCTTCTTTATGCTCAAGTGCTAAACTGGCTACCATATCATCAAAGACGCCCGCACAAATCATGGTGTAATCCCGATAATCTCGTAAAATATCAGTTACCTCATCACAAGCTACTACCCAGCCGACACGAATACCAGGTAATGAAAATGTTTTTGAGAGGCTGTTAACCGAGATTCCCTTATCGTACAAATCCATAATAGAAGAAACTTTTTTAGTCGTAAACGGACGATAAACCTCATCTGCCAAAATATAAGCCCCACACGATTTCGCAATCGCAACTAACTCTTGCAAATACTCATCGTCCATAACAGCTCCCGTTGGATTGTTGGCATTATTAATGCAAATCATTTTGGTATTTGGGCGAATCAGCTGGCGCAATTCATCTAAATCAGGCAACCAATTATTTTCCTCTTTGACTTGCCAAAAGTCAACTTCAGCTCCCAATGATTTTGGAATATCATACAACTGCTGGTAAGTCGGATAGATAGAAATCACATGGTCTTTTGGTTCAATCAATCCATATAAAACCAACATATTCGCTCCCGTTGCCCCATTGGTCTGAAGAATCTGACTTTCTGCTACCGAATGATAGAGATTACTAACTGCCTTTTTGAATTCAGGTGAGCCTTCAATCCAACCATAATTTAACTTTTTAGTTAATAATTCTTGGTAAAACTCTTCTTGCGAAACGCCTGCCAAGTTAAATAATTCTTGCAAAGTCAGCGCATCAATTGAAACGCCTGCAATATCATAGATTGCTTCCTTTTCATGGACATTAAGCCATTCTTCAACGCCAAAACGTGGTAATTTCATCTCAAACCTCATGGACTTTCTATTACTATCATCATTTTACCATGATGACATAAAAACTGAGAGTGAAAAGCTCTCAGTCTTGACATTATTCATCTGAACTTGAACTACTTTGTGTGTAAGTCGCTGCTTTTTCAAGCCAAGCATCAAAATCACCAGAATCTTTGGCTTTTTTGATAACGTCATTGACGGTATCGATTAAGTCTTGATCTGTTCCTTTCGCAAATGCGACTGCGTAAGCATCTGTATCACTTGATTCTAAGGTCATATCTGCAATCATCAAATCGTCATTTTGTGAAACATAGCCTTCGGCAATAGCTTTCTCCAAAACAACTGCTTGAAGCTGATTATTTTTCAATTCATTAATCATTTCGCCGTTTGATGTTAAGGAAACAAGGCTCGAATCTGGCAATTGGTCTTTCGCAATGTTTTCTTGGATTGAACCTTTTTGCGCACCAACTGCTTTTCCTGCCAAACTTTCAAGTGTGGTATAGGTTGCCTCGTCCGATTTTTTGATGATGACAATATTTTCAGCCTCATAGTAAGCGTCCGAAAAGTCATAAGCTTTCTTACGTTCGTCCGTTACTGAAATTCCTGCGATTGCAATATCTGCTTTCCCAGAAGTCACCGAAGCCAATACATTGTTAAATGACATTACCGAAAAATCTGCATCAACACCAAGAGCATCAGCGATAGCATTTCCCAGTTCAATATCGGCACCAACAAGAGTATCTTTGCCATCAATTAGTGTTTTAAATTCAAACGGTGCAAATTCTGACTCTGTTGCAATCACAATTTTTCCTTTATCTTGAATACTGGATTGACTGGCACCTGTCGAAGATGAACAAGCTGACAAACTTCCTACTATTATGAGTAAGATAAATCCCCTAAAAAACTTTTTCATACAGTATCTCCTTAGTCGTCAGAGTCACTAGAATCGCTAGAGTCACTTACTGATAATTCGTAAGCCTCTTGAATAAACTGATCAATTTTTCCAGATTCTTTTAATTCCTTGATAACTTTATTAACTTTCTTAGTTAATTTTGTACTACCTTTAGGAAGGGCGACAGCGTAAGCATCAGCATCATCTGACGTTAACGTGATATCTGAAATAGTAAGGTCACTGTTATTTGCAACATAACCTTCGGCAATTGGTTTTTCAAGGACAACTGCTTCAATTTGTGAATTTTTTAATTCGTTAATCATTTCACTGTTTTGTGTCAATGAAACGACTTTTGCACCTGTTAATTGTTCAGAGGCAACTGTTTCTTGGATACTTCCTTTTTGAGTACCAACTGATAGACCGTCTAAAGAGTCTGTATCTGTATATTTATCAATATCTGTTTTTCTGATAAGAACAACATTCTCAGCTTCATAATAAGGGTCTGAGAAATCATAAGCTTTCTTACGTTCTTCTGTTGCTGAAATTCCTGAAATGGCAATGTCTGCTTTGCCAGATTGGAGACTTGCAAGAACGTTATTAAATGACATTGATGAGAATTTGACATCCACACCAAGTTCTTCTGCAATAGCTTTAGCAATCTCAACATCAGCCCCAACAATAGTATCTTTGCCGTCAACCAATGTTTTAAATTCAAATGGAGCGAACTCTGGGTTCAACGCAACAACAAGTGTTCCTTTGTCTTTGATATCTGATACTGATGTATCTTCTGAACTGCTAGAACCACAAGCTGACAATAGGAAAAGCGAAGCAGCCGCTACTGCTAAACCACCAAATAATTTACTTACCTTCATAATCATTTTCTCTTTTCTTTTTGATATAAATACATTATATTTAATTTTTATACATTTGTCAACTTATATTTTTATAAAAATTCAACATTTTGACATTATTTCTGTATAAAATAGCAAAAAGGCTGATTTCTCAGCCTTTTTTGTATTTTCACATTGCGCGTTACTTCTTAGTTGCTGTGCCAGATTTCGTCGTTGTATTGTTCAATTGTACGGTCTGATGAGAAGAAACCAGCTTTGGCAATATTTTTAACGACTTTTGTCATCCAAACTTTTTGGTCTTCGTAATCAGCAAGCATTTGTTCTTTAACAGCAATGTATTCTTTAAGGTCAATCAAAGTCATGAACCAGTCTTTGTTAATCAATTCATTGTAAAGACGCTCAAGACGTTCTGCGTTACCATGTTTCACTAATTCATCACTAACGATGAAGTCAACAGCTTCTTTGATAACTGGGTCATTTTCATAGTAATCAGTTGATACATAACCTTCCGTTGCATAAAGGTCAATGATAGTATCAGAATCTTTACCAAATGTATAAATATTATCCATTCCTGCTAATTCAGCAATTTCAACATTGGCACCGTCCATTGTACCAAGAGTCAATGCACCGTTGAGCATGAATTTCATGTTACCAGTACCTGAAGCTTCTTTTGATGCAAGAGAGATTTGTTCAGAAATATCTGTCGCAGGAATTAAGTGTTCAGCAACTGTAACGTTATAGTTTTCAACCAAGTGAACATTTAGGTATTGGTTAACTTCTGGGTCGTTGTTAATCACTTCTGACAAGCAAAGAATCAAGTGAATGATATCTTGGGCAATGATGTAAGCAGGTGCTGCTTTACCACCAAAGATAACAGTAATCTTACGTTCTGGCAGGTTACCACGTTTGATTTCAAGGTATTTGTGAATGACATAAAGAGCATTCATTTGTTGACGTTTGTACTCGTGGAAACGTTTGATTTGTGTATCAATAATTGAGTTTTCGTCAAGTTCAATACCTTTATTTTCTTTGAGGTAACGTTTAAGAGCAAGTTTATTATTGTGCTTGATTTCAGCCAATTTAGCATGAACAGCTTCATCATCAGCAAAAGCAAGTAATTTTTCAAGCTTAGTCGCATCAGTCAAGTAGTCATCGCCGATAAGTTCTTTGATATAGTCAGCCAAATCTTGGTTGGCAAATTCAAGCCAGCGACGGAATGTGATACCGTTTGTTTTGTTGTTGAATTTTTCAGGATAAATATCATAGAACGGTTTCAACTCACTGTTTTTAAGGATTTCAGTGTGAAGCGCAGCTACCCCATTGACAGATGTTGAGAAATGAATATCCATATGTGCCATGTGAACACGGTCAGCTTCGTCAATGATTTGAACAGCTGGGTCAGAGTATTCGCTAGCAATCAATGTATTCAATTTTTCAATGATTGTTACCAAATGAGGAACAACTTCGTTAAGGTAGTCAAGAGGCCATTTTTCAAGCGCTTCTGCCAAGATAGTGTGGTTAGTGTAACCAACCATATTTTTCACGATTGAAACAGCTTCGTCAAAGTCAATGTCATGTTTTTCAGTCAAAAGACGGATAAGTTCTGGAATGACCATTGATGGGTGAGTATCATTGATTTGCACATAAGCATAATCAGCCAAATCATGCAAGTTTGACCCACGTTCGATAGCTTCATCAATCAATAACTGTGCCGCATTTGAGACCATGAAATATTGTTGGTAAATACGAAGCAATTCACCGTTTTTATCTGAATCATCTGGGTAAAGGAAGAGTGTCAAGTTTTTCTTGATTTCCGTCTTATCAAATGAAATACCGTCATGAATCAAACCATAATCAAGACCGTCAATATCAAACAAGTTCAAATAGTTTTTAGTGTCACGTTTATAACCCAAAACATCGATACGGTCAAGACGAGATTTAAGTGTGAAATCTTTAAATGGCACATCATAACTGATATCAGTTGGAACAAGCCATGAATCTTTTTCAATCCAGTAGTTAGCTTCTGCTTCTTGTTGGTTATCAACGAAAACTTGTTTGAAAAGTCCGCAGTGATAGTTAAGACCAACACCTTCACCATTGATACCAAGTGTTGACATTGAATCGATGAAACATGATGCCAAACGACCAAGTCCACCGTTACCAAGAGATGGTTCAAGTTCAACATCTTCTACTTCAGCAATTGATTTCCCTGCTGCTGCTAATTCAGCTTTAACATCTTTGTAGATGCCAAGGTTAATAAGGTTGTTTGACAATAGTTTTCCGATAAGGAATTCAGCAGAAATGTAGTAAACTTTGCGTTTTGCTGTGTTTTTTGGTTTTTCAGCCGCCAATTCTTTAACGTAATGCAAAAGCGCTACGTAAATATCTTCATTGCTCAATTCAGCAAGGTTTTGTCCTTTTGATTGGAGATAGTTTGTGAAATTAGTTGTCATTTTTAGTTTCCTTTTCTTCTTTAATTGTCGTTTTAAATGTATTTTTGCGGCAGTAAAGTGCTGTAATATCTTTCAAGAAAGCTTTGCGCTCATCTGTCAAATCTTCTTTAAGCATACGCCATTGCCAGTTGCCACCAACAGTATTTGGAATATTCATGCGGCTATCAGCCGGTTTATCAAGTAGATCTTGCATTGTCGCAATCGCAACATCACTAACAGTCGCAAACAATGTCCGAAGCATAGCTTGTGCAATCGGTTCATCGTCACTACGGTGAGTGTAAGCATTCACAAATGCTTTTTGCTCGTCAGTCAAGTTGTCATACCAACCGTTGATAACTTCATTATCGTGTGTTCCTGTATAAGCAACGCTATTTTTATTACAGTTATGAGGAGCATCAATACTCTTTCCTTCGGTGTCATAGAAGCCAAATTCAAGAATCTTCATGCCTGGAAAAGCTGTATCCGTCAACAACTGTTCAGCTTTTGCATCGATGTAACCAAGGTTTTCAGCAATAATTGGAAGGTCGCCAAGTTCGTCTTTGACAACATCAAACAAAGCACGTCCTGGACCTGGTTCCCAACTACCGTCATTTGCTGTTTCGTAGTCACCACGGATTTCCCAATAATCTGAGAAGCCTTTGAAATGGTCAATACGAAGAAGGTCATACAATTTGAAGCCTTCTTGAATACGGTAAACCCACCAAGCATAATTCGTCTTAGCATGGTTTTTCCAATCATAAATTGGATTTCCCCAAAGCTGACCATCATCGCTGAATTCATCCGCAGGAACACCAGCAATGCAAAGTGGATTTTTATCACTATCTACTTTGAACAGATCAGGCATTGTCCACACTTCAACACTGTCAGCTGAAACGTAAATTGGCATATCACCAATAATTTCAATCCCATTTTCATTAGCATAAGCTTTGAGCTTAGCCCATTGTTGATAGAAGAAATATTGAGTGACTTTATGGTAAAGAATAGCGTCTTTTAATTTAGCACGGTAAGTTTCAAGAGCTTTTTCTTCTCGTCTAACAACCGCTTTATCATCCCATTCTTGTAGAGCTTTGTTATCAAAAAATTCTTTAATTGCCATGAAATCTGCAAAATCTTGGAGCCAGCTAGTATCTTTTTCAAATTCAGCTAAGGCTTCAACATTTTCCTTTTGGCTCAAGAAGGCTTTGACGGCTTTTTCCAAAATAGGACGGCGCAATTCAAAAATACGAGCGTAGTCAACAGACTCTAAATCATCACCAAAATTAACAGTTTCAAAATCTTTTTTATCAAGGTAACCTTGTTCACTAAGGAGTTCAAGGTCAATCAGATGCGTATTCCCCGCAGTAGCTGAGAACGATTGATAAGGGGAATCACCATAACTTGTCGTTGTTAGTGGTAAAATTTGCCAGTATGTTTGGTCAGTTTCAACTAAGAAATCAACAAAGTCATAGGCTTCTTGTCCGAATGTTCCCACCCCTTGCTTTCCAGGTAGCGATGTGATATGCATCAATACACCACTTGCACGTTTTTTCATACGTTTTCTCCTTTATCAACTATCTTTACACTGCAAATTATAGCGCAACCGTTTGCGTAAGTCAACTATTTTCTTAAAAAATTTTTACAAAAAAATCGCCCTACTAGCTAAAAAGCATTAGCTAATAAGGCGATATAGGGTATTAAAACAAAGCTAAAAAGTTATTGAACTCTTTTTAGTTAATCATTGACGTGTAATTGGCGTACACTTTCACGTTCTCTAAGTGTAAATGGAACAATAATTTTTTCAGTAATAGCTGTTTTAGGCGATTTAATCAACTCTACTAATCTTCTGAAACTTGTTCGTCCAAGATTTGAAACATTGATATCAAAGGTTGTTAAATACGGGTGAACTAGGGTTGAATACGCTGAGTTATTGAAAGTAATAATCGAAATATCATCAGGTACACTCAATTGATAATAAGATAAGAACTGCGTAATTCTAACCGAAATCGTATCTGCAATAACAATTAAAGCGGTTGCTTTGCTCTCTTCGATTTTTTGAATCAGTTCTTCTAATACCATAGGATCTCTACGGTCAAATAAGAGTGCAGGATTGCTATCAAGCTCTAATTTCTCCATGCCACGTAGGTAACCAAAATAACGTTCTGATGACACTTCAGATTTTAAATCATCTGTCACAAAAAGAATCTCACGATGTCCTTTTTGGTAAAGGTATTCTACTGCTTTTTTCCCCATTAATTGGTTATCATTATCAATATAAGTAATGTCGTTTTCAAAACCTTCTGGTGCTCCTACGATAACAAATGGCACATCATTGTCCATTAAATACTTACGAACAGGATCGTCAGGATCAGAATAAAGGATAATAAAACCATCAACGCGCTTCTGACGGTACATTAACTTAACCTGTTCTTCAAGTTCATCAACCGTCATCCCTGTTGCGATTGATACCGTAAAATCATTTAGTTTTGCTTCACTTGTAATTGTTGACAAAATCTGCATAAAGAAAGGTTCATTCAAACGATCTGGAGTCATTAATGGTGGAAAAATCAAACCAACGTTATAAGTCAAACCGCTTGCTAACATTTGCGCAGCAACATTGGGCACATAACCAAGCTCTGCCATCGCTTTCCGAACTTTGTCTTTTGTTTTCTGAGAAATGGATTTATTATCTTTTAAAACACGGCTAACTGTTGAAGGATTCACGCCAGCTTTAGCCGCTACATCTTTTATTGTAACCATCTAAGTCTCCTTTTCACTTTTCATTTTATAATAGATTTACAGTGCTGACAAGGTTTTACTTGCAAAATCTTATTTTACTCCCTATTATACATAAAAGCAGATTTTCTGCAATTGTTTGCTTTTATATCCTGCAACTTTTTTAACAAAAAATTTTTTATCGTTATGAAACCGCTTAAATTCAGCTTTTGTGACTATTTTTTTGTTTGAAAACTCAAATTTTTTAAATTTTTTTCAAAAAAACGCTTGACAATATCTGCAAACGGTTGCATAATATAACTGTAAAAATAATATTACTAATCTTTCTCTAGGAGGGGAAATCATGAAGAAGAACACATGGAAAAAAATGGTCCTTGCTGGTGCAGGTCTTACACTCGCAGGTAGCGTATTAGTCGCTTGCTCAAATTCCTCATCAAATAGTTCAAGCTCTTCATCAAGCAAGACTATTAAATTATGGGTTCCAACAGGCGCTAAAGAATCTTATTCAGAAGTCGTTAAACAATTCGAAGAAGAATCTGGCTACACTGTAAAAGTTGTTGAATCAAACGATTCAAAAGCACAAGAAAATGTTAAAAAAGACCCAGAAAAAGCTGCTGATGTCTTTTCACTCCCACATGACCAACTTGGTCAATTAGTAGAATCTGGTGTTATTCAAGAAGTTCCAGAAGAATATGCCAACGAAATTGCTGAAAACGATACCGACCAAGCAGTTGCTGGTGCTCAATACAATGGTAAAACATACGCCTTCCCATTCGGTATTGAATCACAAGTTCTCTTCTATAATAAGTCTAAACTTTCTGAAGAAGATGTTACTAACTATGAAACAATTACAAGCAAAGCTACATTTGGTGCTACTTTCAAATCAATGAATGCTTACGCTACTGCCCCACTTTTCATGTCAGTTGGTGACACATTATTCGGAGAAGACGGTGAAACAGTTGATGGCACAAACTGGGGTAACGAAGCTGGTGTATCTGTTCTCCAATGGATTTCAGACCAAAACTCAAACAGCGGATTTGTTAACCTAACAGCTGAAAACGCTATGTCTAAATTTGGTGATGGTAGTGTTGCTGCTATCGAAACAGGACCATGGGATTTGTCAGCTGCACAAGAAGCTATCGGTGAAGAAAATCTCGGTATCGCTGTTTACCCTACTGTAACAATCGGTGGAAACACTGTTCAACAAAAAGCTTTCCTTGGTGTTAAACTTTTCGCTGTAAACCAAGCACCTGCTGGTTCTGATACAGACCGTATCGCTGCTTCTTACAAACTTGCTTCAATGTTGACTAGCGCTGAAAGCCAAGAAAACCAATTCACTTACGAAGGACGTAACATCATCCCAGCGAACAAAGAAGTTCAAGAATCTGATACCGTTCAATCAAACGAATTGGCACAAGCAGTCATCAAGATGGCGTCATCATCTGACTACACAGTTGTTACACCTAAACTTAGTCAAATGACAACATTCTGGACTGAAAGTGCTGCTCTTCTCAGCGATGTCTATAATGGTAAAATTCAAAGTAGTGACTACCTCACTAAATTACAAGAATTTGACGCAGATTTAGCTGCTGCTGAGTAAGACGTATTAAAGTGGGGAGTCACTTCCCCACTTTATTTTTAGGTTAATCATTATAGAAGTTATTGCTAAGATATTTAAGCTTAAAACTTTTAGCAGTGACTTCCAATAATGATGTAAAAGGAGTTTTGTATGATTAATTCACAATATTTTGACAGTGTATCTGTTAAAGAAGCTTTCAAAAAAGGTGGCTTTGATACTAAACTGTCATTTCTGATTATGGGATTTTCAAATTTCTATCATAAACAGATTATTAAGGGATGTTTATTCTTACTTTCAGAAATCCTATTTTTGATTACTTTTGTTACTTCGATTATTCCGAGTTTGCAAGGGTTAATCACTTTGGGTACGCAAGAACAAGGACTTGTTGAGAAAACAGTTGGTGGCATTAAGATGAAAGTCGCTGTTGAGGGTGATAACTCAATGTTAATGCTAATCTTCGGTTTAGCAGCCTTGATTTTCTGCCTTGTCTTTGCTTACATTTACTGGTGTAACCTAAAAAGTGCGCGTAATCTTTATGTTCTAGATAAAGAAAACAAAAAGATTCCAACGTTCAAAGAAGATTTTGAAACACTTGCTAATGGTCGTTTCCACATGACTTTGATGGCAATTCCAATGATTGGTGTTCTGCTCTTTACTATCTTGCCATTGATTTACATGATTTGTTTGGCATTTACAAGTTATGACCACAATCACCTACCACCAAAGAGTCTCTTTGATTGGGTTGGTTTCACTAACTTTGGTAATATCTTCAACGGTCGTATGGCAGGAACATTCTTCCCAGTGCTTTCTTGGACCTTGATTTGGGCAGTATTTGCCACAGTAACAAACTTCTTCTTTGGTATTATTTTAGCTCTTATTATCAATACTAAAGGTTTGAAATTGAAGAAAATGTGGCGAACAATCTTTGTTATTACCATTGCGGTGCCACAATTCATTTCACTTCTTATCATGAGAAACTTGCTTAGCGATGCTGGTCCAATCAATGCTATTCTTGAAAAAATCGGACTCGTCTCAGCTGCTAATCCATTGCCGTTCTTATCTGATCCGCTTTGGGCCAAGTTCTCAATTATCATCGTCAACATGTGGGTTGGTATTCCTGTAACAATGTTGGTTGCTACTGGTATCATCATGAACTTGCCACAAGAGCAAATTGAAGCTGCTGAAATTGACGGAGCAAGCAAATTCCAGATTTTCAAATCAATCACATTCCCTCAAATCTTACTGGTTATGATGCCGAACTTGATTCAACAATTTATCGGTAACATCAACAACTTCAACGTTATCTACCTCCTTACTGGTGGTGGTCCTACTAACTCTAATTTCTATCAAGCTGGTAGCACAGACTTGCTTGTTACATGGCTTTACAATTTGACAGTTACTGCAGCAGACTACAACCTTGCTTCTGTTATCGGTATCATCATCTTTGTTCTTTCTGCCGTGTTCAGTCTTCTAGCTTACACAAGAACAAGTTCTTATAAGGAAGGGGTTGCGAAATAATGAAAAACAAAAAACGATTAAGATTGACGTTTGTCTATATTTTACTGATTGTTTTATCAATCATCTGGCTCTTTCCAATTGTTTGGGTTGTCCTTACAAGTTTCCGTGGCGAAGGAACAGCTTATGTTAACTACTTCATTCCAAAAACTTGGACGCTGGATAATTACATCAAACTATTCACATCAGATGCCTTTCCTTTTGGACAATGGTTCTTAAATACATTGCTAGTTGCAACAGCATCTTGTATCATTTCAACCTTTATCACGGTTGCTATGGCTTACTCACTCAGTCGTATCAAATTTAAACACCGCAACGGTTTCTTGAAACTAGCGCTTGTACTTAATATGTTCCCTGGCTTTATGAGTATGATTGCCGTTTACTACATCTTAAAAGCCTTTAACCTTGACCAAACCCTTCTTGCCCTTGTCTTGGTTTACTCAGCTGGTGCGGCACTAGGCTTCTATATTGCCAAAGGGTTCTTTGATACCATTCCTTACTCACTTGATGAATCTGCCATGATTGATGGAGCAACACGCGCTGATATTTTCTTTAAAATTACACTTCCTCTTTCAAAACCAATTATCGTTTATACAGCGCTTATGGCTTTCATCGGACCTTGGATTGACTTCATCTTTGCTAAGGTTATCTTAGGAGATGCGACAAGTAAATACACCGTTGCCATTGGACTCTTCTCAATGTTGCAACAAGATACCATCAATGATTGGTTCATGTCATTTACAGCAGGTTCAGTTATTATCGCCATTCCAATCACATTACTCTTCATGTTTATGCAAAAATACTACGTGGAAGGTATTACTGGCGGTTCTGTTAAGTAATCTAAAACCTAGCATTTCCCCTTCTAAATTAATTATCAAAAACAGCTTAGAACGATTGTTCCAAGCTGTTTTATTTTTACTACATCATTATAGTAGAAAATTTTGTTTCTTACCAAAATTCGCGTAAGAAATCATCTTTCAAACGTTCACGGTAAAAGAGTTCGTTGAGGTCATCTTCCTCAAAAACGCGAAGCAAATTGAGCATATCATAAGCTAAATCTAGTTTTGGTAATTCCTTGCGAGGAACCCATTTAATTTCGCCCTCATCAGTCGAATGAATATCACCGACGTAGTCAGAAGCTCGATATAAGAAAACAAGGTAGCGTTCATCTTCTTTAGTGTACCAATGTTTCATTCCCACTAATTGTGGATTGTTAATCGTCAAACCAGTTTCTTCCTTAACTTCACGAATAACAGACTCAACCAAGCCTTCGTGTGGCTCAATATGCCCTCCAGGAAGCGCATAACCTGACCAACGATAACGTTTTGGGTCACGAATCTGCATGACTACATTCCCCTGACCGTCCTCAATTAAGCACATATTTGTTAAAATCACACTCTGTGCACGTGACATATTTTCCTCCGAATTCTATTTTCTACGCTAATACTTAATATTAATTGTTTTTAAGATGTTCTAAAGTGAACTTTTACATGAATCTCAATTCTAATCCATGGCTTTCAATTCTAATACCATATCACGCAATTGGGCAGCAAGTTCGAAATCGAGCATTTCTGCTGCTTCTTGCATTTGTTTTTGAAGTTTCTTAATTGTCTCTTGACGTTCTGCTTTCGTCATAGCATTGTAATCTGGAATATCTTCTGCGACATCTGTATCAGAACTTTTCGAAATGGCAATCAAATCGCGAATATCTTTTTTGATTGTTTGCGGAATAATACCATGCTCTTCATTGTAACGCATTTGAATTTCACGACGACGCGCCGTTTCGTCCATGGCTTTTTGCATAGATTCTGTAATCTTATCAGCATACATGATAACATGCCCCTCGCTGTTTCGCGCTGCACGCCCAATCGTTTGAATAAGACCACGTTCATTGCGCAAGAATCCTTCCTTGTCCGCATCAAGAATGGCAACCAAGCTCACTTCTGGGACGTCAATTCCTTCACGGAGCAAATTAATCCCAATCAAGACATCAAAAACACCTAGACGCAAATCACGAATGATCTCCGTACGTTCCAACGTTTTAATATCTGAATGCATATACTTGACTTTGACCCCCATTTCTTTGAGGTAATCAGTCAAATCTTCTGCCATTTTCTTAGTTAATGTTGTAATGAAGGTGCGTTCGCCTTTTTCAGCACGGCTATTGATTTCACCGAGCAAATCATCCATTTGTCCCATGGTTGGACGCACTTCCACTTCAGGGTCAAGTAAACCAGTTGGACGAATGATTTGTTCAACAACAGTATCAGTTTGTTCCAGCTCGTAATCCCCTGGGGTGGCTGACACGTAAACAATTTGGTGAACATGACTTTCAAATTCTTCACGGCGCAAAGGACGATTATCAAGCGCACTTGGCAAACGAAAACCATAATTAACCAGCATTTCCTTACGCGAACGGTCTCCGTTATACATTCCTTTGATTTGACCCATGGTCATGTGACTTTCATCGACCATAATAAGGAAATCTTCTGGGAAGAAATCAAGTAAGGTAAACGGCGGCTCCCCTTCTGAACGACCGTCCATATGACGCGAATAATTTTCGACACCATTCGTATAGCCCATTTCACGAAGCATTTCAACATCGTATTCCGTTCTTTGGCGAATACGCTGCGCTTCTATCAACTTTCCTTCTGCCTCAAACTGCTTGACCTGCTCTTCCATTTCTTCCAAAATGTTGTGAATGGCGTGCTCCATATGTTCCTCATTGGTCATGAAGTGTGTAGCAGGGAAAATCGCTAAATGTTCCACCTCACCAAGAACTTTACCTGTCAAACTTTCGATTTCTCGAATACGGTCAATTTCGTCACCAAAAAATTCCACACGAAAAGCGTGCTCATCACGACTGGCTGGGAAAATTTCGACAACGTCGCCACGCACACGAAAACGGCCACGTTGAAAATCAATGTCATTTCGTTCAAATTGAATGTCAACCAAATCGTTTAACAATTGGTCACGTGATATTTCTTGCCCAGGTCGCAAACTAACCACACTATCAGCATATTCTTTTGGTGACCCCAAACCATAGATACACGATACCGACGCTACTACGATAACGTCATTACGCTCTAGTAGGGCTGATGTTGCTGAATGGCGCAATTTATCGATTTCATCATTTACCGAGCTATCTTTTTCAATATAAGTATCGCTAGAAGGCACATAAGCTTCTGGTTGATAGTAATCATAATAAGACACAAAATATTCAACAGCATTGTCTGGGAAAAATTCTTTGAATTCCCCATAAAGTTGCCCAGCCAAAGTTTTATTATGAGCAATAACCAACGTTGGTTTGTTGACCTTAGCAATAACTTGGCTCATCGTATAAGTCTTACCAGTTCCTGTTGCTCCAAGAAGAATTTGAGCTTTTTCCCCACCTTCAATATTATCCACCAAAGCCTCAATAGCTTCTGGTTGGTCTCCAGACGGTTGGTATTTTGATACTAATTTAAATTGATTGTTCTCTACTCTATCTATCATGATAATCCTCAAAACTGAAATTTATTACTCTTATTGTAACACAAGTCAGTAAAAAAGGGATTTTTAGACTATTATTGCTAAAATTATAGTATTTCATGTAAGGTTTTCTAACATCACATGTTTCTTAAATTTGCCTTAATGTCTGAATTTTGGTATAATAATACTATTCTAACCAAAAGGAGACTAACATGAAGCACAAATTGAAAGCTCTTATGCTAGCAATATTCTCTGTATTCTTTGTGTTTGGTGTCAAAGCTCAAGCGGACACAATTAGCATTGTATCTGATACAGCTTATGCCCCATTCGAATTTAAAGATTCAGATCAAACTTATAAAGGGATTGATGTTGATATCATCAAAGAAGTCGCTGAACGCGAGGGATGGGACTACGAACAAACTTACCCCGGTTTTGATGCTGCAGTAAACGCTGTTCAAGCGGGACAAGCGGATGCTCTTATGGCAGGAACAACCGTTACTGATGCACGTAAGAAAGTCTTTACTTTCTCTGATACCTATTATGATACTTCAATCGTTATCTACACCAAAAGTGGTAACACAGCCATTTCAAAATATAGCCAATTAAAAGGTAAAACTGTCGGTGTTAAAAATGGTACTGCTGCCCAAACTTGGCTTGACGAACATGCTGATAAATATGGCTATACTGTCAAAACATTTGATACTAGCGATTTGATGAATAACAGCCTTGATTCTGGTTCTATTGATGCAGCGATGGACGACACACCAGTTGTTCAATACGCTATCAATCAAGGAAAATCATATGAAATCAATATCGATGCAGAATCAATCGGAAGCTTCGCTTTTGCTGTTAAAAAAGGAAGCAGCTACGAATATTTGATTGATGAATTCAACGAGGCTCTTGCTGCTATGAAAGAAGACGGTACTTATGACCAAATCATGCAAAAATGGTTAGGTGATTCGTATACATCTTCTTCAACAAGCTCATCATCTAATAGTTCAGCCGCTTCAAGTACCTTAACATTAACTGGAGACGCTTCTGCTAAAGCTACACCCGTTAAAAGTACTTACAAAATCGTCATGGACTCTTCTTTCGCACCATTTGAATACCAAAATGATTCTGGTGAATACGAAGGTATCGACGTTGAATTGATTAAAGCTATCGCTGAACAACAAGGTTTCAACGTTGAAATTTCTAACCCTGGTTTTGATGCTGCGCTTAACGCGGTTCAAGCGGGACAAGCGGATGCGGTCATGGCAGGTATGTCAATCACAGACGCTCGTAAAGAAATTTTTGATTTCTCTGATGCTTACTACACTTCAAATATCTTACTTGCTGTAAAATCTGGTAGCAGCGTTAAAAGTTATAGTGATTTGAAAGGCTTAACTGTCGGAGCTAAAAACGGAACATCATCTTACACATGGTTATCTGAACACGCTGACGAATACGGTTATACCTTGAAAGCTTTTGACGAAGCCTCAACAATGTATGACAGCTTGAACTCCGGTTCTATTGATGCCTTAATGGATGATGAAGCCGTTCTACTCTACGCTATCCAACAAGGACGTGATTTTGAAACACCTATCGCTGGGGAAAAATCCGGTGAATACGGATTTGCCGTTAGCAAAGGTTCTAACCCAGAATTGATTGAAATGTTCAACAACGGTCTTGCTGCCTTAGTTGAATCTGGCGAATACGACGAAATCGTCAATAAATACCTTGGTACAAGCGATAGTTCAAGTTCAAGCTCAAGTTCATCAAGCGTTGATGAAACAACAATCTGGGGACTCCTAAAAAATAACTATTCACAATTGCTTTCAGGTTTAGGCAAGACACTTAGCTTAACACTGATTTCATTTGCAATTGCCATGGTTATTGGTATTATCTTTGGTATGATGGCTGTTGCGCCAAACAAAGTTCTTCGTACTATTTCAGCTGTCTTTGTTGACATCGTACGCGGTATCCCATTGATGATTGTAGCTGCCTTTATCTTCTGGGGAATTCCAAACCTTCTCGAGTCTATCACTGGCAAACAAAGCCCAATCAACGATTTCGTTGCAGCTACTATTGCGCTTTCGCTTAATGGTGGTGCTTACATTGCAGAAATCGTCCGTGGTGGTATCGAGGCTGTTCCTCAAGGTCAAATGGAAGCCAGCCGTAGTTTAGGTATTTCATATGGTAAGACAATGCAAAAAATCATCTTGCCACAAGCTGTTCGCCTAATGCTACCAAACTTCATCAACCAATTCGTTATTTCATTGAAAGATACAACTATCGTATCAGCAATTGGTCTTGTTGAACTCTTCCAAACTGGTAAAATCATCATTGCTCGTAACTACCAATCTTTCCGTATGTATGCTATCTTAGCAGTTATCTACCTTGTAATGATCACCCTTTTGACACGTTTAGCAAAACGTCTAGAAAAGAGGCTTAAATAATGGCAGAATTAAAAATTGATGTACAAGATTTGCACAAATCTTATGGAGATAATGAGGTCCTAAAAGGAATCACAACTCAGTTCCACGAAGGTGATGTTGTTTGTATTATCGGTCCTTCAGGTTCAGGAAAATCAACATTCCTACGTACCCTCAACTTACTTGAAACAATCACAAGTGGAAAAGTTATCGTTGACGGTCATGAACTTTCTGACCCAAAAACTGATGTCGATAAAGTTCGTGAGGATATCGGAATGGTATTCCAACACTTTAACCTTTTCCCACACATGACAGTTCTTGAAAACATTACCTTTGCGCCTATCGAACTAGGTAAGGAAAGTAAAGAAGAGGCAGAAAAACATGCCATGGAACTTCTTGAACAAGTCGGCTTAGCTGATAAACGTGACGCAAAACCCGAAAGCTTATCAGGGGGACAAAAACAACGTGTGGCTATCGCTCGCAGTTTAGCTATGAATCCTGATATCATGCTTTTTGACGAACCTACTTCTGCACTTGACCCAGAAATGGTCGGAGACGTTCTTAACGTTATGAAAAATCTTGCAGAACAAGGCATGACAATGTTAATCGTCACTCACGAAATGGGATTTGCTCGTAAAGTTGCCAACCGCGTTATCTTTACTGACGGCGGTGAATTCCTCGAAGACGGCACACCAGAACAAATCTTCGACAACCCACAACACCCACGCCTAAAAGACTTCCTTGATAAAGTCTTGAATGTGTGATAAATCAAAAAGGTCGGATGCTAAGGCATCTCGACCTTTTACGTCACCTACTATTTGGTAGGTGACTAGATTTCTCACTAGGTTAAGTTAAAGCTGTTAGGTTTCTACGCTAGGTATTACAGCGCTTAGCTAACTCACTTATTAACACTACCTACTATAACCTTTGACTTTTATAGCACCTTTTGATAAACTAATATCAAATTAACATTTAGGAGGAAAAGGAGCAATGAACAACTAAGAACAGAATTTTTGATACTACCATATCAAGTTTTGTTTTTAGTGCGCTCTTTAATAAACTTCCTCAGCTAATAGATGGCTATTTCCCGCCTTTATTAGTGCTATTTTGTTTTATTAATAGAAAGCCTCACTCTCTACTTGATTTGGTAGAGAGTTTTTTATTGAAAGCGAGGTTCTTATGCTACAAATTAATCATTTAACAATTACACATCTTAAAGACTTAACACAGCTTATTTCTGATTTAAATGTAATCGTCAATTCTGGGGATAAATTAGCTATTATTGGCGAAGAGGGTACTGGGAAGTCAACACTTTTAAAGGCTATTTTGTCTCCGCAATTAATGGCTAACTACTGTATTCTCGAGGGAAAAATTGATAATCATTTTCCCAAAATTGGATATTTACCACAAGCTTTGTCACAAAAACAAGAAAAGATGACAGTTTCAGAATTTCTTTATGATAATTTAGATTATGTTAGTTTCGATTTCAATGCTTTTTACCAAATGGCTGCGCGATTAGATTTGGATATTCAATCCTTAGAAAATAGAAATCAGAGTTTGAAAAGTTTATCTGGTGGAGAAAAATTAAAGTTACAACTTGCTAAACTGGTTGGTGAAACCAATGATTTACTCTTACTAGATGAACCCTCTAGCGACCTTGATGCGCAGGCAATTAATACTTTACAAGCATTCATTCAATCATCTGACAAAACAATTATTTTTATCTCTCATGATGAAGCCCTGCTAGAAAAAACTGCTACTGCTATTCTACACCTTGAATTAATAAAGCGTCGTCAAGTTGCTCGCGCAAGCTACTTTTCAGGAAGTTACACAGATTATATGACTTATCGTCACAAAGCTTATACCAAACAACTGGGACAAGCCAAAAACGACCGCAGTATAAAAGCTAAAAGAGACGCTAAAATACAACGGCTTCATCAGGCGGCAGAATATAATGTGCGAAATACTCATGATAGCACTATGGGAAGATTAGCGGCTAAAAAGATGAAAAATGTCTTATCTCTTGAAAAACGGTATGTCAAAGAAGAAGAAAAAATGGTCGATTTTCCTGAAGAAATGGATAGTATAAAACTATTTTTCGATGATATTGTCCCTCTCGATAAAAAGAAAAAACTTCTGTCTTGGGGCAATCATGATTTATCAACCGGCCAAAAAGTCAGTTTAACCATTTTAGGTCAAGATAAACTGGTGATTACTGGGAGAAACGGTATCGGAAAAACACGTCTGCTCGCACAAATTTACCAAGAGCTAGATAAAAATCATTTTTCAATCGGTTATATGCCACAAGATTACGATAGTGTTTTTAGCAAAGAAATGACCGCTCTAACATTTTTAACACAGGTATCAGACAGCGAAAAAGCTCGAACACTCCTTGCCAGCCTTCAATTTACAAGACAAGAAATCGAGCACTCCGTCCTTGAACTTTCAGGTGGGCAAAAAGCAAAATTATTCTTAGCACGTATGGTTTTAGCCCAAAATCATATCTTAATTCTTGATGAGCCGACAAGGCATTTTTCACCAACTAGTCAGCCATTAATCAGAGAACTTTTAAGAAATTTTAACGGCTGTATTATCAGTGTTTCTCACGATAGAAAATTCATTGACGACATTGCTAATCTACGTTATCAATTAACTGACAAAGAACTTCAAAAATATTAAAAAAACTGTCCACTGGACAGTTTTTTCATGAGCCTGAAAATTAAAAAGCGAGTTTTATGCAGGTAAGTAAGGCGAGTATTATGATTCTTGATCCTTGGCTTCGCCTGCTTTTTCTTTAGCTAATTTTTCGCGCTCCAAGCGCAAACGTCGATTTGGATTAAGGGTATTGAAAAGTTCTTCTAGCTTTTCAGCATTCCAAACATCGGCTGCTGATACAAAATTACCATCTTTATCTCGAAAAGATATCGGTTTATCACCCATAAGAACCTCCAGTAAAATGTAATATAAGCTCAATTGTGAATCATCACAATTCCTATTAATCTTTAAAATTTATAATTCTTCCAATTTAAGCAAACCAGCACAGCAATCAAACACGTCGTTAGAACATACGTTACGACGTGAGAAAATGGTTTCGATAATAAACCATTTTCGAGCTAGTAAGATGCCTAGGCAATACTTAATAGAACTGTTACGACACGGAGTTAAGACAGTCGATACTTACTGTCTTAACGTAGTTAGTAAGTTGGTAGCTAGTCCACTATAACGGCTAACATAGCAACTGAACACGTCCTACGAGCTATGCAAAAAAGATAATTTTTTCCTAGAGCTCACGGCTCTTCGTCAAAATTCCTATTTTTGCTTTGCTCGCTTAACGGACTTTGTATCGTATTTTAATCCACAAATTCGAATTCGAAGTTTCCGATTCGGACAATGTCTCCGTCTTTAGCTCCGCGTTCGCGAAGGGCTTCATCAACCCCCATACCACGCAATTGGCGAGCAAATTTCATAACGGATTCATCACGTTCCATATTCGTCATGACAAAGAGTTTTTCAAGTTTTTCACCTGACAATACCCAAGCAGCATCGTCATCACGTGAAATTTCAAATGGACGTTCATCTGGGTCAAAGCCATAATAAACTTCTTCGTCAATCATGTCATCATCAGTGTAAAGCAAGAATTCATCTGTCTTAGCAAGCAATTCTGCTGTCGCTTCCATTAGATTTTCTAGCCCTTGATGCACCAAGCTTGAAATTGGGAAAATCATTGGCATTTCTTCAAAATCATCATAATTCGCTGCCAATTTTTCTTTGAAAATTTTCAAGTTTTCTTCCGCTTCTGGCATATCCATCTTGTTTGCAACAATGATTTGTGGACGTTCCATCAAACGAAGATTATAGGTTTCAAGCTCATTATTAATAGAAACATAATCTTCATACGGGTCACGACCTTCACTAGCTGACATATCAATCACGTGTAAGATAACGCGTGTACGCTCAATATGGCGAAGGAATTGTGTACCAAGTCCAACACCTTGTGAAGCGCCCTCAATCAACCCTGGAAGGTCGGCCATAGCAAAGCTATCACCTGATTTGGTACGAACCATTCCAAGATTAGGCACGATTGTTGTAAAGTGGTAAGCACCAATTTTAGGTTTAGCAGCTGTCACAACACTCAACAATGTTGATTTACCAACTGACGGGAATCCAACCAAACCAACGTCAGCCAAGATTTTCAATTCTAATTGAAGGTCACGTTCCTCACCAGGTTCACCATTTTCAGCGATTTCAGGTGCTGGGTTACGTGGTGTCGCAAAGCGAATATTACCACGTCCACCACGTCCACCACGAGCAACAACGAATTCTTGACCATTCTCAACAAGGTCAGTGATCACTTTATTGGTTTCCGCATCACGAACAGTTGTTCCTTGTGGGACACGGACAATAAGGTCCTCCGCACCACGTCCGTGCATTCCTTTTGTCATCCCTTTTTCACCAGATTTGGCTTTAAAAATACGATTATAACGGAAGTTCATCAAGGTACGAAGCCCTTCGTCAACTTTAAAGATGACTGAACCACCTTTACCGCCATCACCGCCCCAAGGTCCACCGTTAGGGACGTATTTTTCACGACGAAAGGCAACCATTCCGTCACCACCACGACCAGCTTTTACGCTAATTTTGGCAGTATCTAAAAACATACTCATTATTAATTCCTATTCTTTCATTATTGTAAAAATTGCTTTAAAGTTTGATGGGTTAAAGCATAAAAAAACGCCTCTTCAGCGTTCTTTAAATAATTGAACCAATTGCAGTCGCAATAAGACCACCTACGGTTACTAGAACCATTAAGATAACAACTACTAAAGTCAGTTTTTCAAACGCTGTTTTTTTACGTGGTCCGTTTTCACCAAATGCCACTTTAATACACCTCGCTCATTGAATTTATTACTATTATCTTAACATGATTGCCCCAAATAATCAAATAACTACTGCAGAAATTTACAATTCAACGTCAAATTCTTCAAGGCTTGCTAACTCATCATCTGTTAATCGACGCCACTCTCCAAGAGCCAATTGCTTATCCAATTGAAGTGGACCCATGCTGAGACGTTGAAGATCTGTCACTTTTTTACCACAGGCCTGTACCATGCGTTTGACTTGGTGGAATTTTCCCTCTTTAATGGTAATTTCAACAACACTTGTTCTTTCTGCTTCATTTGTTTCAAGAATCACCAACTGCGCTGGCTGACATGTAAAATCTTTCAAGTCAATACCGTTGGCAAAAGCTGCCACATCAGCGGTCGTCATCAGACCAGCAACTTTGGCTCGGTAAGTTTTATCAACATGTTTTTTAGGAGATAGCACGGCATGCGCTAACTTACCGTTATTAGTTAATAGTAAAAGCCCATGCGTATCAATATCCAAACGCCCAACTGGAAAAACTTCCTTATCCCAAGCTGTTTTATCGAGCAAATCTAAGACGGTTTTATGATGATTATCCTCCGTTGCTGAAATCACACCTTTTGGTTTATTCAACATATAATAAACGTATTTTTCATAAGAAAGCGTCTGCCCCTGACAACTAATCCGGTCGGCTTTCTCATCAATCTGTGTTTTAGGTGATATTTCCACTTTGCCATTAACAAGTACTTGTTTTTTCTTTAGCAGTTGTTTGACTTCCGTCCGCGACCCTATGCCTGCTTCTACTAAAAATTTATCTAACCGCATCTTCTTTCCTTTACCTATTCTTACGTTTTTCAAACAATTTCCTATCTATTGTATCATTTTTCAAGGCACAAATAAAACAAGGCGGGCAAAGCCCGAACCTTGTTTTACATTAATTTGATTGGATTTATTCTTTATATGCGTAAGTGAAATCTACTGACAAACCAGTTGAGCTACGAACAAGTCCTTTAAGGTCTGGATTTTGAAGTCCTTTACCACTACGGAAGTAGATTGGGTTATAAAGCGCATTATCATAAAGTGCTTTTTCAGCAGCTTTATAATCGTCTGCAGCAGCCGCTGGGTCTAAAGCATCTGTTGTGATTGCTTTTTGGTAAGCCGCATCATAATCTGCATTTGAGAATTTACCGTAGTTGTAAGATGAGTTAGTAGTGAACAGACCATAGAAAGTAGAACCTTCTGGATAGTCACCACCCCAAAGCACAAGAGCTACATCAAAGTTTTGGTTTTTAGTATCTTCAAGACGTTGTTTGAAAGTAACGAATTTTTCTTCGACTGTCAAACCTGAAAGAGTATTTTCCCAAGTTTCTTTGATATAGTCAACTGCAGCTTTTGCAACTGGTGCATCTGAATCAGCTGTGATTGTCAATGTAACTGAATCAGTACCAAGTTCTGCCAAACCTTCTTTGAAGAGTTTAGCTGCTTCTTCTTCATCATGGCTATAACCTGGAGAAACATATTCAGCCAAATCAGTACCGTCTGGCAATGTTTCAAGACCCGTAGGCGCAAGAGCTGTCGCAGCTGTTGAACCAGTATCGATAGCAGCTTTTACAATTCCTTCACGGTCAGTTGCCAAGTTAAGGGCTTGACGAATTTTAGTGTTGTTCAAAGCAGTTACAGTACCTGTTTGGTTATAAACCATGTAGGCTGTTGTAGCTTCTGGAACGTCAACAACATCATCACGATTTTTATTAGCTTTGTATGTTGCTTCAGTATTTGAGATGTTTGCGTAATCAAGGTCACCATCTTTGTACATTTGCACAGCTGTATCTGGTTTCTTAATCGTTTGGATGTTTACTTTCTTAGTTTTAACATCTTTAGCATCCCAATAGTATTTATTTTTCACAAGAGTGAATGTTCCGCTTGTTCCGTTCCAATCTTCAACGGTATATGGTCCAGAATACAATGATTTTTCAGAAGTTGTTCCGTAATCATCACCAGCTTCTTCAACAAAGTCTTTGCTTTGTGGCATGAAGTTCGCAAATGAAAGCAAGCTCATAAACTGTGGTGAAGGGTCAGACAAAGTGAAAATAAGTTTATTTCCATCTGCTTTGACACCCAATTCATCAACACTCTTAGTTCCTGCAATAACTTCTTCAGCATTCAAGACATGTGCGTCTGATACAAGATAAGCGTACTCTGAAGCAGTTGCAGGGTCAACAATACGTTGCCAGCTGTACACAAAGTCTTCTGCTGTCAAATCACTACCGTCTGACCATTTAAGGTCATCGCGAAGTGTTGCTGTATAAGTCAAGCCATCATCAGATACTTCTACTTTTTCAGCCAAATCAGGTTGTAACTCACCATCTTCATCACGACGAAGAAGGTTACTTCCTGAGTTACCGATAGCAATTGATGAATAAGTATCTGTAACTTTTGAAATGTCCAAGGTACTAATTTCAGTTGGGATAAACCAATTGATTTCATCACTTGAAGAAGATGATGAACTGCTGCTATTGCCACAAGCTGCTAGAACAGCCGCTGATAACAAGGTCACAGCTCCTAGACCTACACGTTTCCAATTTTTAATCTCCATAATGGATCCTCCTACCATAAACTTTCTTTCGGTATGTTAACTATTATAACACAGTATTTTCTAAAAATACAGAAAATTTGTAAATTAATTAATTTTTCAAAAAGCTTGGTTACATTTATTTTTCACTCATTTTACACACTTTTATGAGAACGAACGCCAAAATATGCATAAAAATGCTATTTTATGCACTTTTACGTCTTTTTAGCGTTTTTATTTTTAATAATTATTAAAAATTTGAATATTCCAAGTGTTTTTTGTTTTATCATACAAACAATATCAGAAAATCTAACATCAAAATTCAACATTACTCCAACTATTGCTCTTAGAATCTTACATATAAAGTAAAAAACAAGGTTGAACTAATCTCAACCTTGTCTTTGATTATTAATCTTTGTAAGCGTAAGTGAAATCTACTGTCAAACCAGTTGAATTGCGGACAAGTCCTTTGATTGAAGGATTTTGTAGCCATTCAGTACTACGGAAGTAGATTGGATTGTAATGAGCGCCGTCGTAAAGGGCTTTTTCAGCAGCTTTGTAATCGTCAGCGGCTGCATTTGTATCCAAAGCATCTGTTGTAATGGCTTTGTTGTATGCTTCATCGAATTCCGAACTTGACACTTTACCATAGTTGTATGCTGAAGTTGATGAGAACAATCCATAGAATGTAGAACCTTCTGGATAGTCACCACCCCATGACACAAGAGCGACTTCAAAGTTTTGGTTTTTAGTATCTTCAAGACGTTGTTTGAAGGTAACGAATTTCTCTTCAATCTTCAATCCTGGTAGAGCATCTTCCCAACTTTGTTTGATATAGTCAACAGCTGCTTTGGTAACAGCATCATCAGAATCTGCTGTAATCGTTAATGTGATTGAGTCAGTTCCTAATTCAGCCAAGCCTTCTTTGAACAATGTTGCTGCTTCATCTTCATCATAACTATATCCTGGTGAAACATATTCTGAAAGGTCTGTGCCGTCTGTCAACTTAGCTAGACTTGGTGTAACAAGTGATGTTGCTGGTTTAGAACCTGTATCAATAGCTGCTTCGACAACACCTTGGCGGTCAGTTGCCAAGTTAAGTGCTTGACGAATTTTAGTGTTAGCTAGTGACGGAACTGAGCCAGTTTCGTTATAAACCATGTAAGTTAAACGAGCTTCTTGAACAGCAACGGCATCTTCATTGCTCTTATTAGCAGCATAGATAGATGATGTTGCTGAAATATTAGCCGTATCTAGCTCACCATTTTTGTACATTTGAACAGCTGTGTCTGCTTTTTTAATCGCTTGAACATTTACAGTTTCAGTTTTGACATTGTCAGCATCCCAATAGTATTTATTTTTTACCAACTTGAAGCTACCGTCACTACCGTTCCAATCTTCAACAGTATATGGGCCTGAGTAGATTTGGTCATCTGATGTTGTTCCATAATCACTGCCTTCTTCTTCAACGAATGATTTTTTCTGTGGCATAAAGTTAGCAAAAGCAAGATAGTATTTGAACTGTGGACATGGGCTTGTCAAAGTAAATGTGATTGTATTGCCATCAGCTTTAACACCTAATTGACTAAGGTCAGTAATTTCACCTGAATTAATCTTATCGGCATTTTCAAGATGAGACTCTACTGCCAAATAAGCATATTCAGAAGCTGTCGCTGGATCAACGATACGTTGCCAAGTGTAAACAAAATCATCTGCTGTCAAATCACTGCCGTCTGACCATTTGAGATCATCACGTAAAGTAGCTGTATAAGTCAACCCATCATCTGAAATCTCAACGCTTTTTGCCAAATCTGGTTGTGGGGCACCATTTTCATCTACACGAAGCAGGTTACTTGATGAATTTCCGATAGCAAGCGCTGAATATTGATCGGTATTTTTTGAAATATCTAGTGTTAAAATTTCAGTTGGTGTGTACCAATTAATCTCGTTACTAGATGACGATGATGAACTACTGTTTCCACATGCGGCTAAAAGAGCAGCTGACGCCAAACTAACTACTCCCAAACCAACACGCTTCCAAGTTGATTTAAACTCCATAATGGTTCCTCCTAACCATAACTTTCTTTCAGTATGTTAAGTATTATAACACACCGTTTTTGAAAAATACAGAAAATTTTAAAATTAATAAATATTTCAAAAAGTGTTTTTCTGAAAGAAAAATGAAAGAAAAATAGACTTATTTCATAAGAAAATCAGCCTATATTCCCTAAAAAGATAGTTTTTAAGAGCTTCTAAAAATAACTAGCTATCATTTTTACGAAATATTAAAAGTCATTTATCCCTGCTGCTGCTTTGAAACTGCTGAAATAATCTGACATCATTTTTATCATAAATACAATAGTTTGCATGATATGTCATTTGAAAACACTTACTTTCAGGATATGGTTAACAGTGCAATCTTTTTGTGTTATACTAAGAATGCTTATAATAAGAATTCTTAGTATTTTACTAAAGGAGGTTACATGACATTACATTATCAACTAATGCGCACCCATACAGCGCTTGGGCGTCGCATTTTTGCGAGAGCACAAAAAGAGCTTGGTTTGTCATCTGGTCAACCCAAAGTGCTTGATGCCCTTCTTGAAAATGAGGGAAGCGACCAGAAAACATTAGCCAAACTCTGTGAAATCGAGCAAGCAACGCTCGGAAATATTATTATGCGAATGGAAGAAAATGGGCTTGTTGAACGTCGGCAAAAAGCTGGCAATCGTCGTTCTTTTTATGTTTATCTGACAGAACACGGAAAGACTGTTGCTGAACAAATGAAAGTCATTTTCGACGAAGAGGATACCAACGCTCTCCAACTCCTATCAAAAGACGAACAGCAATTAGCTGAAGAATTACTTGATAAGATTTGGCAAGGTATCGATAATATTTCTGGAGGTGATAAAGCATGAGAGATCACCTTTCCAAACGACTTATCATGTATTTTCTTGGGCTTTTCACAATGACAATCGGGGTTGCCTTATCTGTTAAGTCTAACCTTGGGGTGTCACCCGTTAGCTCAATCCCCTACACGATGACTTGTATTTGGGGAATTGAAATGGGGAAAGCAACGATTATTTTCCATTGTTTTTTGGTTTTGTTGCAAATGATTTTGCTTAGAAGAAATTTTAAACCTATTAATTTGCTCCAAATTCTTGTCGGTATTGTTTTTGGGTATTTTACAACATTTTGTAACTGGGGTGTTTCTTTCTTACCGACTCCTGAAAATTTGGTGATTCGTCTATTGATGATGTTAATTTCAACTGTTATCATTGCTTTTGGGATTTTCATGTATTTACCACCTAATATCATGCCACTTGCTGGTGAGGGGGCAATGAAAGCTGTCTCTGATGTTACTGGTATCGCTTTTCCAAAGGTCAAAGTCGGCTTTGATATTACAATGGTTGTCATTTCCTTGATTTCATGCCTTATCTTTATCAAAGGCTTGGGAAGTGTGGGAATCGGCACAATTGTTGCGGCTTTTCTAGTCGGCTCGATTCTTAACGTTATTGAAAATTTCCTTGGCAACTACCGTGATAAATGGCTAGGAATAAAAAATTAGATAACCAACCAAAAAAAGGTCGGCAGAATCATATCTGCTGACCTTTATCTATATAACCTTAAGCGAGGCTTGCTGCGCGTTTAAGGGATGCATCGATATTTTCGCAAAGGTTTTCTTGACCGACTTTTTCAATAAACCCTGCTTTTTCCATAACGTGGTAAGGTTGTTTGTTAACGTGAGAAAGAATCAATGTCATGCCACGTTTTTGGCAAATTTCTAGTGTTTCTTCGAGTGCTTCTAATCCTGAAATATCCATGGCAGGAACGTTACGCATGCGAAGAATCAAGACATTTTTACCTTCTTCATGGTTAAAATTAAGGAAGTCATTTGCGGCACCAAAGAACAATGAACCAAAGATTTCGTAAACGACGGTGTTGTTTGGCACGTGTTTCAAATCAGTATTTTCAGAAAGTTCATTATCATCAAGGCTGTCTTTATCGACCCATTGGCGAACAGCTGCTACATCTGACATACGTTTTAGGAACAAGAAAGCTGCTAAAACCATGCCAAATTCGATAGCTACGACGAGGTCGAAGAATACTGTCAACACAAGTGTAATGACCAAAACAGCAATATCACTCTTAGGTGCTTTTTTAAGCATATGAACAAATGTGCGCCAACCGCTCATGTTGTAAGCCACC
Source organism: Streptococcus gallolyticus subsp. gallolyticus DSM 16831 (assembly GCF_002000985.1). Taxonomy (NCBI): domain Bacteria; kingdom Bacillati; phylum Bacillota; class Bacilli; order Lactobacillales; family Streptococcaceae; genus Streptococcus; species Streptococcus gallolyticus. The sequence goes on from NZ_CP018822.1 coordinate 1,581,113, forward strand.
ATAATCAAGATTGATGCTAAACAACTCATTGGAATCAGTGATGCATATGGCATTAAGAACAACAAAATCAAAAGAAGAGTCACGGCGTGCATCATACCAGCGATTGGGGTACGTCCACCATTTTTAACATTAGCTGCTGTACGTGCAATGGCACCTGTTGCAGGAATACCACCAAACAAAGCAGACATCATGTTACCAACACCTTGTCCGACCAATTCGGCATTTGAACGATGATGACTACCAATCATCCCGTCAGAAACCACACATGATAAAAGTGATTCAATAGAAGCCAAAATCGCAATGGTAAAGGCTGGTGAAATCATTTGACGGATAAGACCGAATGATAATTGCGGCATTGTAAATGTTGGAAGCCCAGCCTTGATAGTGTACAAATCACCGATTGTTTTGACAGATGAGATGTGCCCCAAACCAACAATGGCTGTTGTGACAATAATCGCGACCAGTGAACCCGGGATTTTTTGAGAAACACGTGGCCAGAAGATTTGGATTAGTAAGGCGATCAAACCAATCAACAACGTTGGCCAATGAATAGTATTGATATGTTGTGCATAAGCTATCATTTTTTCAGCAAATTCTGCTGGAACAGCACCCATGCTCAATCCGAAGAAATCTTTAAGTTGCCCAACCAAGATTCCGACAGCAATTCCCAAAGTAAAACCAACTGTGATTGTTTTAGGGATGAATTTAATCAAATCACCGAAGTGTAATAACCCCATGACAATCATCATGATACCAGCTAAGAATGTTGCAATGGTAAGACCTGCCATACCATATTGTGCAATAATTCCATAGATGATAACAACGAATGCGGCTGTCGGTCCACCGATTTGGACACGGCTACCTCCTAAAAATGAAATAAAAAAACCTGCAACAACAGCAGTATAAAGACCTTGTTCTGGATTAACACCTGACGCAATCGCTAAGGCAATTGACAACGGTAAGGCAATGATTGCCACAATAATCCCTGCAACAAGGTCTTTTGCAAACTGCGCACCCGTATAATTCTTAAGAGTACTGAACAGTTTAGGTTTAATATACTTAAAAGCGTCCACTTTTTTCCTCCTAAATTTATTTGTTCTCAGACGCTTACGAGAACTTCACAATACCATTTTATCACACAAAAAATGAAAACTCTAGGTCTCTTGGGATAAAAAAGGCTGTTATTTGGGATTTTTTGCCGTTTTATGGCATGGATTTGCTTCTTGGAATCAAAAAATATCCCAGAGGATAAATGTAAGTGCTACACGCGCCTATATCCCCTGAGACGTATTTCAATATTTTATTTCCAATGTTTCAATTGTGACAAATAAGCATCAAATTGCAAACGACGTTCCTCATCAGAAAGATTGTCAGGATTTGGCATATTTGCCACTAGATAATCAAGTAATGAGTCTTTTGTCGTGTAAACAAACGCACCGTCTGCATAGCACCATTTGCAATAATCTTCGTTGAAGTTCCCATCTGTCTCACGACTGATGACCTCATCTTCTGTCAAAGGCATGCCACAACATTGACAAATCAGCTGACGCGGTGAGCCAAGCAGGGTGTTAATCGATACATTAAATTCTTTTGAAAGCAATTTTAAGGTATCCGTATTTGGTTGTGTCTCACCTGTTTCCCAACGACTAACCGCTTGCCTCGTCACCAAAACACGCGCTGCTAATTCTTCTTGCGTTAACTGATATTTGTCACGCAAATTTTTCAATACTTCTTGAATCTCCATAATAATAATCTCCTTTTAACGTCTTCTTTTTCATTATGCCATAAAATCCCACTTTGACAAGCAACTCGCTGTTACTATTGGGGGCGTTCCATTAACTTTTCTATAATTGGGGGATTCCTTATTTCTTAAAATTCAATAACATGGGGTTGAATATCTGAATCGTGATTTGCCAAAGATTCAATACAATTAGGGTCTAAACTTTGTTCTCTAATCCAAGCTAACGACTGACGTTGTTTTTCTCTGTCGGCAGCAATACCTGATGTAATCATTTGTTCCCAACTTTTTGTCGCATAACCGCCATCTGAAAATAATAGGACAAATTTGCCTTCGTCATTTTTAACTTTTACAGCAAATAAGCCATCTGCATGCCCTGGGATACTAATTAATTCAATCGAACCATCACCCAGCAAGTCATAAGATTTTGAAAATGCTCCTTGAGTGTCATTCCAATCAAAGGCAGTAAGATTAACGCCTTCCCACCAAGTTTTTCGATAACGGACTCTATTCGTTAATTTTTGAGCAAATGCCACTTCGTCAGCTGATACCAGAAATTTTTTAGCGTTGCTTACTTGTTTTAAACCATTAGCATGGTCACAATCAAGATGTGTCAAAAGCACCGCATCAAGGTCTGAATCTTTGATTCCTAGCTTTAATAGTTGTTCATCAATACATTGTCCCAACCCAACTTTTCCTTGATTAATTTTGTAAAGTAATCTACTATCTAGTGATTTTATTTGTGCTTTTTTATCAAAAACACCGTTCGGGCTCATGTCTCGTGACCAGCCAGTATCAACAAGAAACGTTCCTTTTGGGTGTTCAATTAGATATGAAGAAACAGGAAGCCAAATGCGGTCTTCTTTTTTGCCAAAGATACCTGATGCTTCAATCACACTACAGTCATCTCCACCAAAAGGTAATTTGGGAGCGACACAAACTTCACCAGTATGAAAAACATGAATTTTAATTTTTCCCATAAGACTATTCCCTCCCTTATTGGGTAACTAACTTTTATTGGCTTTATTATAAAACAAAGACTGTTTCATTCACACTACACAAATGACAAATGTGTTCAAAGTTCTAAAAGTTTTACGATAGATTCGAGAGCTTGAGCAATCAACTTTTTCATTTCTTCGGTATTAACCTTGCTTGGATTTTGCATCCAGTAAGAATAAGCACTAATCGTTGCAGAAGCAAGCATTTCAGCTATCAAATCATAATTTGGTAAGGAAATTTTATCAGGATAACGTTTTTTAAAATTTTGTTTAATGGCTGCTTTCCATTTATCAATAAACCTAAGATTTGGCTGACGAATTAGAAAAGTATCGAAAGTGTCCCAATGTGCTTGAATGTAACATTGCGTTGCATCAAGAAATTCAGCAAAAATCATTTTTTCAATATCACCATCAGCAATCTCATTGACCACATTTAGCAACCCCATTATCAAATTATCCTCAATTTCTGCCTTTAGGTCATCAAGATTGTCATAATAGGTATAAAATGTTGTCCTAGCTATTGGAACAGCAGCACAAAGGTCTTTTATTGTCATCATTGCATAGTCCTTTTGAGCGTACTGGCGCACAAAAGTTTGCTGAATATTCTCTTTGGTATCCATTAGACTGCTCCTTTACTTTTATTCGCTAAATTCTAAAAAGCTATTAGTGATATTATAACATTTTAAGTAAAATAGACTGCAGTTAGTGAGCCACAGTCTGATTGGTATTTGTTCCATTAGTAAAGGTTATGTGTCATCTCTTGATAATCTTTGAAGAGTTTTAAGCACTCATCGTGGTTTAATTGAACGAGGTAATCTTTGGGGAGATTTTTTCGTCCGCCCATGAGTTCGTCAAAACGTTGGTCACGAAAGCCAATCATGGCATTGTCAGCAATGGTGCAACCATAATAAACCTTGTCAATATTTGCCCAGAGGCACGCAGCCAAACACATTGGACAAGGTGCACCAGTTGTAAATAAAGTTGTTCCTGATAAATCATGTGTGCCAAGTTTTTTACCAGCTTTACGAATTGCCGTCACTTCTCCGTGAGCTGTTGGGTCATGATGAGCTAGAACCATATTGTGACCGCTAGCAACAATCTCACCGTTTTTTACAATCACAGAACCGAAGGGACCACCGTCACCTTTTTTAATACCGTCATAAGCTTCTTGAATCGCTTTTTGCATGTAATCTTCAAGCATTTCAAACACGCTCCTTTCACTATTAATATAGCAAAAAATCTAATTTGTAACCATTTTTAGACAATTTACAAGGTGATTAGATATTAAGCAATTAATATTTTCAGTAAATACCACTCTTCACACTTCCTCTCTTGTTAGCATGACAAGATACTCTGTTGTTCCTTCTTCAAATTTCTTTGTGTCGGTTAAGTGAAAGCCATGTGCCTCGTAAAAACGAATGGCATCTTGATTTTTTTCAATTGCCCACAAAAAGGTAATCGGATAATGTGCCTTAGCGTATTCAATCAAGGCAGAGCCAATGCTCTGATTTTGGAAAAAGTAGTCAACATACAGTTCGACAATTTCATTTCCCTCTACACGAATGAATCCCTTGACAATCCCGTCATCATAAACCAAAATATTGTCAATAATGCCTTCGTCAATGTATTGCTTCGCAACTGAAATCACTTGTAGCTCACCAAATGAAAAGTCATCATCTTGAAAAATCGGACGGAATTTTATTCTTTTTACAAAGACAAGGATTTCCGCAATTCGTGAAATATCCTCTTTTCTCGCTTTTCTTATCATATTTTCTCCTTTTCAATCATTAATACTAAAAACTAAGTCCATAAGGATGTGATAAAAAGCGGTGAGCAATCTTCACTTTTAACAAAACCACAGTTTTCATAAAAGTTAATTTCTTTATTATATCCAATCACTGCAATCCGCATGAAAGATTTGTATTTTTCCTTTACCATCTGAATCAATTTTCTACCGATAGCATGTCCTTGATAGTCTGGATCAACAAGTAAATAGTGAATATAGGCATTCATCACCCCATCATCCATGACACAAATCATCCCTATTAATTTATCCCCATCCCAAGCCGAATAAACGGTTTTAAAATTCTGCATGGCAAGGACTAATTTTTCAGGAAAATGACCAGATGACCATTCCACCGACAGAAACAAACGTTCTAGATCACTACATTTAAAATTTTGAATAGATTTATAATCAATATTTGTCACCATTTGATATCCTCTTTTCTTTATTCAGCTGTGGCTATGATAGCACCACACGCCTTAATCTTTATTATAATATTGCATTTCGTCTTGCATTTGACAAAAGCCGTAATTTTCATAGAGCTTTCTTCCTATTTGGGTAGCTTCAAGCGTAATATGGTCAATGCCTCGTTCTTTTGAATCGGCGATTAGTAAATCTAGCAATTTTGTTGCTATTCCTTTTCTGCGGTGTTCGGGTGCGACATACATATTCATGATATAAGCTTTTTTGCCACTTGGATTATGATAAGTCGGCATGACCTGATAATATGACACGGCGCCAGCACCGATGACATTATCATCGGCATTATAAACAAGAAAAGCAGTATGATTATCACTAGCCAACGCTTCTTGGTAATAAAGTCTTGACGACTTCTCAACTTCCTTCATATCGACTGATAGGTCTAATTGGTTGGCTGAACGCAGAACATTTACTCTGGTGGAAACAAGGATTTCCAAATCTGATAAACTTGCTTTTTTAAACTTCATTTTAACTCCTTAATGTCATTGCTTAAGCTGTCTGGCAAATGATGCAAATACATATCGATAGCATCTGTGCTATGTTCAAGGACTGTCATCAAGCCTTGGTCTGGATTAGCATGATTGTCATGATAATCAATTTCACCCTCGGCATTGGGATAAAAAGCTAATTTTTCCTCATCAAGTGAAAACTCTGCATGAACATTCTTCTTGTTTCCTCTAGCATCTAAGCGCAGCCATTTTCCTAAAGAATCAAGATAAGCGGTATTAAGGGCGTGAATGCAATAGCCCGTGTCTGGAGTCGAGCCAAGAGTATCAAGCGCTGATAAGAAAAGCCTGACGGGATCCCGTTCGCACGAAGAAGGGCTGCTAAAAGATTGGCTTTTGCCCAACAAATACCGACACCCTCGCGCAGACAATCACTAGCCGATACTGTCACTCTGCTATCTTGAACATCCCATGAATGTGAAATCTTATCTCGCACAAACTGAAAGGTGTTTTTTACCAAGTCAATCTCGTCACTACTCTCCTTTTTCAACTGACGTGCTTGTTGTTGAATCTTTGGATGATCATAATCAACATACTTTGTTGCTTCTAAATACGCTTGGTTCATGCACATTTCCCTTTGAATTATCAGAATATTATGGTAATAGTATTTTAACATAAAAAAACTGCCGTTACAATGAACGACAGGTATGTTTGTTATAAAATCGCCATTAGCAAACTTACGATAGGTAAGGTGATTAGGCAGGCGATTGTTGTCATCATGATTGCACAGACGGCATAATCACCGTCAGACCCATTGGCTTCAGCGAGCATTGGCACGAGTTCAATTCCTGGTAGCGCAGCCATATAGGCAATGGTAGCTGACATGTCTTCTGGCAATCCTAGTTGTGCCATGACAAAGAAAGCAACAACTGGAATAGCAATCATTTTAACGATAATACCAGCGTATAATTCACCACACTTAAGGACTGGTTTTAGATTTGCTGAGCAAAGAACACCACCAATATAAATAAGGGCAAGTGGCATTGATGTGCTTCCAATGGTGTTAAGAACGGATTCAGCAATAGTTGGAACGGGAATTCCCACTACTATGAAAATGACGGCTAAGACAATAGCGACAAGTGGTGGAGAGACCAGATTTTTTAGCGTTGCCAAAGAAAAGCCTTCTTTTGCTTGACTGGCTGGCTGTGTTAAGGTCACTCCGTATGTCCAAAAGAATAATTGATCGACAATGGTAAAGACTGACACGTACAAAATTGCTGTATCTGGATAAATAGCCGCAACTAGCGGAATTCCCATGAAACCAATATTCCCAAAGACAAAAGATGCTCTGTAAATCTTCTGACGATTGCCTTTTAAGCCAAATACTTTTTCAATACAGATATTGACAAGCACCAAAGCGATATAAAGTGCAATGCCGACAGGGACAATAATCAAACTCTGCATCAGTGACTGTCTGGTCGCACTCGTCACAGCATTAATAAAAATATAACAAGGAAGCGCGATTTTCATAACAAGTCCAGAAACACCTGCTAATGACGCTTCTTCTAATATCCTTAATTTTACAGCCAACACGCCCACACAAATCAAAATCAAAAAAATCCCAATCTGCGTCAGCACTATCATAAATTGTTCCAATGTCTTACTAAACCTTTCTTTAAATACATTTATTTAACGGTAAAACGACTAGTGCGCCTTAACCTAGAAGACGACATTAACTAGTTTTGTTTTGATTTGAAAAACAGAAACATAGCAAAGATAAACAGAGGTATTCCAGATACTATTCCAATAAGAGCTGGACCAAGCAAAGTCATCGCTCCTGTGTTCACAACACAAACCATTAAAGGAAGGAGCGTAACGGCATTAATCGCACCATGGCAAATTGCTGGAAACCAAATTGATTTACTCTTTTCATAAACCCAGTCACATAATATGCCTGAGGTAACCGTGAAAATACAGAAAATCAGCATTCCTACAATCGGAAAACCTGGATAGTCAGTACCATATTCATAGCCGATCAGTCCGATAATTGGCCAATGCCAGATTCCCCAAATAATACCTCCAAGTAATCTGCCCTTATTTTTTCCATATTTTGCTTTCAATTGAGGATACAAGAAACCTCGCCAACCAACTTCCTCACCAATCGCTAACATGGCATTTATCACTGGAGCATAGGTTATACAGGCAAAAGTATTTATCAAAACTAAGAGAGGATAGCTGATTCCTTTTGCTTGCAGCTGAGCAAGAGCCTCTTTTCCATTATAAGAAGCCGCATAATACTGACCACTCAAATCAAACTGTTTTGGGAAAATCATAAAATAAAGTATCGCACCCAAAACCGTTAAAAGCAATGGAGCAAACCAAGTAATCAAGAATACTTTAGCATTTCCTTTAAATTGAAATTTCCACCCCAAACCTTTTAGATGATGTTTTGTTAACAGCACTCCTAACAAAGGTGTGAACATCATTATAGAAAGTAGTAACTGCACAAACAGCGTGTTTCCCATATGATAAACAATAGCAACAACTATCTGCATTAGCCATGCTAATGCAAATGTCCATAATAAATACCGTTGTACTTCTTTTCGTGAATATCCCTTATTCATAATAATCACTCCCTTTTACGTTATCAATAGCATCACTCTAACGCCATGACATATATTTGACATGGGTTGCAGTCATCCCACAATGTCGGAAACACTTCAAATTCCTTAAAACCAAGTGAAAGATAGAAACGATTTGTGCTATCATAACTATCGTATTTTCCCATTTGAACCGTTTTGACTTGAAGAAAAGTGTAACCTTTTTCGGTAGCAATCTCTTTAGCTTTCAAAACAAGAGCTTTTCCAACACCCTGTCGGTGATATTCTTTCAAAACTCCCATTACAAATAGCTCAACTGTATCTCTTCCAGTTTCTTTCAAATAAACAAAACCAACTGGGTGTTTTTTATCATAAGCAGCTATAAATGGGCACTTTGCACTTTCTTTGATGTAGTTCTCACGCGCTTCAGAAATCCCAAACCATTCAGGCAAAGCTCCTAAAATAAAATGTGTTATATCTTGTTTCTCAGTATCATCAATTATTTCTTTGAGTTTCATTGTATTTTTAAAATTTTGAAACAGACTTCCTAATCAATTCTGCCACTTTTAGCTAATTTCATAGCGTCCGCAGTTAAAAAAGTTCTACGAATCATTGTTTCAATGTAGCGCTCCATAAGTTTTTCATCATCAAGAAACAACGTAAAAAATCTTAATGTCCTTGTTTGATTAAACCAAACGATTTTTATTGGTACTTTTAAGGTTTTACTTTCTCCACCGACTGCCAAACTTGATTGTTCATCTTTCAACTCTTGCATTTTAAAAAAATCATTTTCATTCTGACGAAAATTTTCGATACATTCAATCTCTTTAGAACCAGGTAGTGAACTGTAAGTAATGGTAGAAATATTCATTAAATCAGCCTTGTTCATATAACTAGCCCAATCAACCATGCCTTTCCAACCATAACCACGAGCAGCTAACAAAACGTCATACTGATGCCAAGCTTCTTGACTACAATGACGAATCTCTTTAATGTAACTTTCATCATCTAAAACATCACTAGAAGTCAACCTCTTCTTTTTCTTGAAAAAATCAAGTAGTCCCATAAAATCCCCCTTCATAAATCTTAAAAATCTTCATAAACAACTTACCTTAAAAATCAAATGCAAGCTAAACTTTCATTCTGCGTTTTTAACTAACAAGCTAACACACTCAACGGTTCGCTGTTACCGTCTCATTTCGTCGTTAACTCCTCATTCTACGACAGCTATCGCATGGGCAGAACATCTGCTTCTACTTTCGCTGTTTCATCAGCTCGTACAAGCAGTGATACTGCCTCAACGTGATGCGTATTTTGGAGTGCGACTATCCAGTGGATAGTTGCAGCAGCTTTCCTTAAAATTCAAAAATCCAACATATAAAGAATACTATCCCTATCCGGGTACGTATACGGTATAGGAAGTTCTTCCATACTTATTATATGAAACCCAGCCCTTTCATAAAATCTATGAGATGCCGTAGCAACAGAAGGCGTATCTAAAATAATATGCTGGATATCTATTTCTTTAGCGTATTTCAGTAATGCATTATATAAAGACAATCCTACTTTCTTTGAGCGGAAATCTTTATGGACGAAAAATTTCTTTAAGATTGCGCATTGATTTTCTTTAAGCATTAACCCGATTGTTCCTACTACTTTCTCATCAGATAAGGCAATCCAAAACTCTCCTCCGTCCTGTTGATAAAACCGGCTAATATCTATCAAATCCGGCTGTTCCTGAAGTGAAAGATTGATCTTTGCTTCATTGTTCTGTATATCAAGAATAAGTGATATTATTTCATCATTATATTTTCCTTTATAAGTCTCGATTTTCATTTATAGCAACACACCTCTCATTTCTAATTGTTAGCGTCTATCTTCCTTAGCCACTAATATTTAAAAATAATTGTTATCTCAGATTTCGGCAGTAATCTGACATCTAAATCACAGCTTCAACCCTATCACAAAAACATCTAAACCACTAACTCAACCCTCTGACATCCAAACCGCCTACTCAACCCTACGGACAATTTCTTTGATATGTTTCCACAGAATGATTTTTGCGGCCATTTTCTCTCACCGCAACCGACGTCCGGATGCCCGAAAAGCCCGTAAATACTCACTTTTCCGCACTCTATCGTTCAACCCGTGACATCAAGACTACCGTCTCCACATGTGTTGTCTGTTCCTTGAGAATACAATTTTTTATCCTCGTCACTGTTTTGAGGACACAATTTATCTGGTTCTAGTTTAGCATTTTTACGTTTACTTTTAAATTTTTTACCATTCTTGTTTTGAGTTTCACCCGTTTTGAATATTATAGTTAACATTGCAGGATCAATTTCTCCGTCGCTATTTACTCCACCTACAATAATTTTCTCAACAATACTTTCAAAAACTGTACGATCAAACTCCGTAAGCATTTTCTGTGAAGATAGCGAGTGCTTAAACTCAGTTAGTCTTTTCTTTACATCAACTTCTGACTTCAATGTTGTTTCAATATTTACCTTCTCTTCTGATAGAAACTCTTTTTCTGAGGAAATTTCATTGTACTTTTCATTGTATATGGAATCGCTAATTTTCCCTTCGAGCCTTAGATTTACAAGATTCTCCTCTTTTTTTAGTAATGTTCGAAGTTTGTTTGTAATCCTTTTTAGTTCCTTGTTAAGGCTATTGTCATTCAATTCTGATTCAATTGTTTCAAGTAAGTCTGTCATTAAATTTTCATTTGAATGATAGAGTTGTCTGTAAGCTTCCATGAAAGCCCCCTCAATAGCGAGCTCTTCTAATCCTTTACTATGCTTACAAAATTTCTTTCCTTTCTTAATTGATGTAACGCAGTGCCACACAACTTTGCGATAATCTGATCGGCAGTGCCAACTTCTTCTAGATAATATTGAACCACAAAAACCACATTCTAACATGCTACTAAAAGCATACATTTTTGAATAACGTTCACGCTTGCCATTTACATTTGCAGCAGTCTTCTTATTTCCTGCTCGACGCAATCTAATCTCCTGTGCTTTTTCAAAATCTTCTTTAGATATTATAGGTTCATGATTATCTTTGATATAATACTTATCTTCTTCTCCAAAATTACTCAACCTTCTCTTACTTATTGGGTCAACTGTAAAAGTTTTCCCCATTAGAATATCACCTTTATATTTTTCATTCTTTATGATTCCTAGAACTGTTGTATCATTCCAATGTTTTAATCCTCTTGGCGATTTGTAACCAAGTTCATCAAGTTCCCTTGCAATTACTTTTCCTCCAATACCTTCTAGATATCTTTCAAAAATGTAACGAACAATTTTGGCTTCTTTTTTATTAATTGAAATCTGCTTGGTTTCTACATCATAATCATACCCTAGGCACCCTTGAAAGCCAACCAATTCTCCACGTTGCATCTTCATTTTTAATCCTTTTTTCACATGGGCAGAAGTATTTTCTACTTCTTGCTGTGCAACGGAGCTGAGAATAGTCAGAAGTAATTCTCCATCCATTGTTAGGGTATCTATGTTTTCTTCCTCAAAATATACTCCAATTTGCATATCCTTTAACATTCTGACATACTTCAAAGTATCTAGAGTATTCCTTGCAAATCTAGCAATTGCTTTTGTGACAATGTAATCTATTTCTCCATTTACACAATCATTTATTAATCGTTGAAAATCTTGTCTCTTTCCTACTTGTGTTCCTGAAATACCTTCATCTGCATAAATATCTGCCAGCTCCCAATCTGAACGCTGAGAAATATAATCTTTATAATGTCTCACCTGAGATTCATAGCTGTTCTTCTGATCTTCGCTATCAGAACTAACTCGGCAATAAGCAGCAACCCTCTTTAAGTGTCTTTCTATATTGTCGCCTCTTCGACGAACTAAAGAATCAGCTTTTATTATTTCAACATTATTTTTTTTCATACTGAATTTCCTCCTTTTGATTCTATATTACCGCGTTCAAATCAAAAGGTCAGCTATTTTGTGTACTTAATACGCAGTCTATTTTTTATTTTTTCATATTCCTTTTTAGTCAACATATTTTTGGAATATAAAAAGTTAAGCATTGAAAGTTGCATACTGTATTTTACTGCTGATTGTTCCAAAACTTTCCCTCCTGAAAACATGTTACTCTATGTTATTCTTGTGGGTATGAATGGTTAGTTCAATCATGGGAATTTCACCCGCTGTCCTTTTACGATGGCAGCCTGAACGGTCAGAAGTATCATTATCAATATTTGTGTCATGGCAGATAGGTTACCATCCTATTTTTGAATAAATGATTTTCGCTCATTTCCTGGCGCATTACATTCTATTGCTCAACAAATAAATAAAGTCCCACCTAGAATTATTCAATTGTCAATGAACAAATCAGGAGGGACTATTTTAAATTATTCTTTATTCGGTGGGGAAAGTCAGTTTGCCCCAACAAATAATCTGTACTGACATTATATAAATTTGAAAGTTTTATTAATACTTCTGCCGTTAAGATACGTTCTCCTCTCTCAATTTTTGCATAAGCAGAGTGAGTAAACGAAAGTTTTTCGGCAACGTATTTTTGAGTGAAATCATTGTCTTCTCTCAAATCCCTTAAACGTCGGTACATCAATCTTTCTCCTAAGGAAAAGTATAGAGGTTGACTCGGGAAATATTGAAAAATTGTCCTATTTGGACAATTCATTTCTGAATACAAAGCACTTCTCGAACATAATTAATCGAGAAGTGCACTTAGGTTAACTATAAGTTAGAAAAAATTATCATTAATTACTACTTATTTATAAAACTTCATCTTTTTTATAACCAAACATCCAAGTTAGGGCAAATGCAGAAGCAAATGCAATCAAGTTTGTCAGGATATAAAGTGGTAATTGTTCATTCAAGTACAGAAGTGTTCCAGGAATACCTGTCAATCCCAATCCTGTTGCTTTAAGTTGGAAAATTGATGCGAAGAATCCTCCAACGCCACCACCAATCATTGACATAATAAATGGTCTTCCAAGGCGTAGTGTAACACCAAAGACTGCAGGTTCAGTAATCCCAAGAGCTGCCGACAAGGCAGATGGATATGCTACTTGTTTCATTTTGTTTGAAACTGTCTTAATTGCAATCGCTAGAACTGCTCCTGCTTGAGCAACGTTACCACATGTCCCAACAGGATTTAGTAAGTTCCATCCGTCTTTCGCAAGCATATTAATTTCAAGAAGACTTAGAATATGATGGATTCCCAAAATACCAAGTAGTTGTCCAAAGGAACCATAAATCAAGCCACCAAGACCAAATGGTAAAGTTAATAAGAATTCTACAGCTGCAAGAACGTAAACTTCAATCTCATGAAAAACTGGGCCGATGATAAACAAACCCAAGACCAAACCACTTAAGAGAGTCAAGAATGGGCGTAAGATTAAATCAAGAGAATCTGGAATTGTCTTTTTGAGCCATTTTTCAATCCTTGTTGTAACGAGTGCAGTCATAAAGGCAGGCAATACAGATGCTTGGTAACCAACAACCTTAATAAATCCAAAGAAGATCATTGGCTCAGCTTCTCCTGCTCCCACCGCATAAGCATTAGGCAAGATAGAGTTAACCAACATTAAGCCCAATACCATTCCAAGGATAGGTGTTCCACCAAAGATATTGAATGTAGACCAAGCTACAAGTGCAGGTAAAAATGCAAAAGCTGTATCTGTCAATATTTGAGTAAATTGAATTAATTGAACTGGTACATCAGCTGGTGTCAATCCAAAAACACCAAGAACTGCTTCCTGTGTCAAGAGTCCACGTAATCCCATAAATAAACCTGTGGCAACCAGAACAGGTATAATTGGCACAAAGACATCACCAAATATACGAATTGCTCGTCTGAAGGTCCGTTTTTCTGGTTCAGCTAACTCATCGTCAACTTTAGCAGTCATTGCTTGTCCAATTAGAGGCATAAATTCTTCATAGACTTTATCAACAAGTCCTGTCCCAAGGATAATTTGATATTGCCCTGAATTATAAAAACTACCTTTTACCTTATCCAGATTTTCAATAGCTTTTACATCCACTAAATCTTGGTTTTTAGTAATGATGCGTAACCGAGTTGCACAATGTTGAGCAGACTTTACATTTTCTGCACCACCGACATATTTTAATATTTCTTTTGCTGTAGTTTTATTATCCATTTTCTTCTCAACTTTCTAATTTTGAATAGGAAAGATTCATTTGATTCGAGGAACGAATGTCACAAGAACGATTTTCTTGCTGTAAGAAATAACGTAAAGACATAACTTTCTCACCCTTGTTTATGAACAGTTCCATAGCAGAGCTGTCAATAAAAATTTGAAGTGCTGTCAGTTCCTTGAGTGGAATTGTTTTTGTATGCACCTGTTTGTCTGACCATGATTTTCTTGAAAGAATCAATTTCTGATGTTTGTATTTAAGTGTCACATTTTGGTCGAACAAGGCAAGTTCAATGCTTGATGGGCTCTTACTCCATGTCATATCAATGACAGACTGAGTAGCTAACTCCTCTGATTCATAAAGAACCGTTTCAAGCGATTCTATCGTCTTTCTACTTTGAAGAATTTCTTGGAGGGGCAGTTGGTAAAGTTTGCCATCTATCACCCTTAATTCTCTAGGCATGGTCAAACAATGGAGATAACCAAAGTCTTTTGTAGGGCAAGCCGCTTCTTCTTTAGAGTCCATACGGTTCATCCAGGCCCACATCAGCCGTCTCCCTTTGGGATCTGAAAACGTTTGAGGAGCATAGAAATCAAATCCGTCATCCATTGGTTGAATCTCACTTGTAGGATAAAATTCATTATCTCTAATATCTCCCATATAATAGGCTGAATAACTTGAAATATCTGTATCACTTCCCAAATCGCGTTGTTGCGGACAGACCAGAAGCAGAGACTCTCCATCAAGCTCAAAATAATCTGGACATTCCGCCATTTGTTCTAAATCCTTTGAAGTATAGAAGATACCTTGATAGTCCCACTCTTTACAATCAATGGATTGATAATAGGCTATCGCACCATATCCATTTTTAGTTTGACTGCCAACAATCATATGGTAACCATTTTGGTCAGACCATATCTTCGGATCACGATGGTGTTCTGTAAACTCTTTTGGTGTTTTGATAAAGGAATTACTTTTTAGAAAAGTTTTACCATCTTCACTAATAGCTTGACATTGAAGAGAACGCCGACTCCCATCAATTTTACTATTACCAGTGTAAAATAGATGCATTTTATCTTCAATTACAATAGCCGATCCTGAATAAACTCCTGACAAGTCTTTATCAGAATCTGGAAGCAAGGCACTCCCTTGATGTTTCCATCTTAATAAATCCTTTGATGTAAATAAACCCCATTCCTTATAATTATGATTGAGGTCAAAGCGATTCCATTGGTGAAATACATAATAGTTTCCTTGAAAATAGGCTAATCCATTTGGATCATTTAACAAGCCTCTGGGAGGTTCAAGGTGATAATGGTTTTTATATAGATTTTTCAAATATTACCTCCTAAATTAATAAAACGCTTTCAACTAGTTGTTGTCTATATTATATCGGATTTGTTTTAGCATTCATATAGAAAATCTAAATCAATTTATGGAAAAATCTAATATCGACTGGTTTTTTATTTCTTGTTTCGGTATACTGTAAATATGGAACACTTTCTCAAACAATACACCGATCGATTTACAGATTTTAGCAATAAACATATCTCAGACTTAATTCTCTACAGTGGTGGGATCGAGCAATGCTTGCCTAATTATTCTTATAGTTTAAAAAGTCGGGACTATCATCTTATTACCTTTGTCAGTCAAGGAAAAGGAACCTTGGAAATTGAAGAAAAGGTATACGATATAAAGGCTAATCAATTGTTTATTATTCCAGCGGGCTATTGGTTCAAGTACACAGCTGATGCTGATGAACCTTGGAGATATTCTTGGATTGGTTTTTTAGGAATAAAGTCAAACTTTATTTATCAAGCTGCAGAAAGACACCAATTTGTATATGATTGTCAGAATGCCAAACAATATGAAAATATTATTGCAACCATTCTTGAGAGTTCAGGTGATACCTTTAGTTCATTCCTAAAAATTAACGGACTGATGTATAGTTTGTTAGGTGACTTAACAGAAGAAATCGGGATTTTGAACCAGTCCACTAATCAGCAACTATCCACACTGGCTAGGCATTTTATGGATTTACACTACCATGACCCTATCCAAATGACCGATGTTGCAGAATTTGTTGGAGTTCATCCCAACTACCTCGCTACTATCTTTAAAAAGGAAACCAATACCACTCCCAAAAACTATCTGACTCATTTACGAATTCGAAAAGCTAAGGAATTACTTCTTGAAACTGGTGACTCCATCTACTATATTTCACAATCAGTCGGATTTTCAGATAGCCTCTCCTTCTCAAAATTTTTCAAAAAAGAAACGGGACTTTCTCC
Source organism: Streptococcus gallolyticus subsp. gallolyticus DSM 16831 (assembly GCF_002000985.1). Classification (NCBI taxonomy): domain Bacteria; kingdom Bacillati; phylum Bacillota; class Bacilli; order Lactobacillales; family Streptococcaceae; genus Streptococcus; species Streptococcus gallolyticus. The sequence goes on from NZ_CP018822.1 coordinate 1,597,610, forward strand.
ACTCCATTATCGAAAGGAATTTCAGCATGACACACATTCACTTTGATTCAGAAACAAATTATTTCTACATTCAAAACAGTCGAATGACCTATATTATCGAACTCTATCAGAATCGTCACTTACTTCATCGTTATTGGGGTCCACAAATTTCCAACTTTAAAGCTTGGAATCAGGCACCGAATCAAAAAAAGACATTTGCTGTCTTTAGTGATTTTGATAATCCAACCGAATCACTCGAATACTATCCTCATGAATTTTCCTTACCTTATCAGGGAGATTATATGGAACCTAGCCTTGAGCTTACCTTAGCTAATCTTTCTCAGATTGTCCATTTTCATTTCCAATCCTATAAGATTATGGAGGGGACGCCTGCATTAGATGGTTTGCCACACGCTAGAAACAATCAGGACAGTCCTGCTCAAACTTTGATAGTGACTTTTGTAGACGAACAAGCCCAACTGACAATGGAACACTATTACACCATTTTTCAGCAGCATGATATTATCCTTCGTTCCTACAAACTAATTAACCATGGAATAAATTCTGTGATAATCAATAAGTTCATGAGTTCTTCTATTGATATTCCCTTCGATAATCAAGTGCTAACAAGTTTTTCTGGCTCACATCAGGCTGAATTTCAATTGCAGAAGAAAGAAATTCATCCAGGACGCAGCATTCAGTCTACACGCAGAGGGGCTAGCGGCCCCCAGTACCCACCTTTTCTGGCTATTTCAAATGCCAACACAGATGACTTCTCAGGTGAAGTAAAGGCCATGACTCTGATATATAGTGGTGAACACGCTGAATCTGTAGAGCGTAATCAGTATGACTTTGTTCGCCTGCAAATCGGTCTAAATCCAGACAGTTTCTCTTGGAAACTCGAGCCAAATGATCATTTTCAAACACCTCAAGCCGTCCTCGCTTATAGCCAAGCTGGTTTCAATGGTATGTCTCAAGAATTTCATCACTTTACGAGAGACCATCTTGTCCCACCTCAATTCGCCAATCGATTTGCTCCAATTTTAGTTAATAGCTGGGAAATGACATACTTTGATGTCAATCATGAAAAGATGGTTTCACTAATCTCAAAAGCTGCTCAACTGGGATTCGAGGCTGTTGTTTTGGATGACGGTTGGTTCCTTGGAAGAGAGAATAGTCGTTCTTCTCTTGGTGATTGGACAGTGGATAGAGAGAAATTTCCAGATGACCTTCACCCCCTCATTCAAGCCTGTCATGAACAGGGCTTGCAATTCGGTATCTGGTTTGAACCAGAAATGATTTCGCAAAAAAGTATTCTAGCTCAAGAAAAACCTCACTGGATTGTACGCTCAAAAAACCATCCCCCTCTCTACAGTCGTCATCAGTATTGTCTAGATTTAAGCCAGATAGAAGTGCAAGATTGGTTAATTGAAACCTTATCTCAATTTATCTCAGCCTACAAGGTTGATTATATCAAATGGGATATGAATCGACATCTGGTAGAACACGAAAGTCAAAGAACTATACTAGGTAGTCCGAAGGAATTTGCCCATCGCTACATGCTGGGCCTATACCGTATTGTTGACATTATTACAAAACGCTTTCCTGACTTGTTGATTGAAAACTGTTCAAGTGGTGGTGGTCGACTTGATTATGGAATGCTCTACTATTTCCCACAGACTTGGGCAAGTGATAATACAGATGGATTTGACCGTCAGTCTATACAAGGCGGAGTAAGTTATCTATTCCACCCTTATCAAATTACTGGGCATGTTTCTGTCACTCCCAATCATCAAACCCAGCGACATACGCCATTTCAGACTCGTCTTGATTTGGCATCTGCAACCAATATGGGCTACGAATTGAATCTTCTTGAGTTTTCTGAGGAAGAAGAGAAACGAGTTGCTGAGCATATTAAGGAATATAAGCAACGACGTAACCTTATCAAACACGGTAATTTCTACCGCTTAATGTCTCCTTTTACCAATGATCAAACTACATGGCTTTTCGAGAGTCAAGATAAATCTCAGTATCAACTAATTGCTTTCAATAATATCTTCAAGGTTTCTAAACAACACTTTATATTAAAGATTCCATATCTCGACCATGATGCAAACTACGTTGACCAGTTTGGAAGAGAATTTTCAGGAGCAGAATTGGCTTACTCTGGTATTCATATTCCATTTGGAGCTAGTGATTTTCAGTCATATATTTTGGAATTGTCAGTCGTAAAATAACTTACTGTCACTACTGATTAAATGCAGAAAACGACCCCATTATGATTGCAGAATTACATGAAAAATGCTCCTCGGCGATTCCTACTATCAAATGAATAAGATACTTAACCGAGTCAAAATTCTGACTTGGTTTTTCTTATAGAAAAAAGATCTGAGATTGATTCTCAAATCTTTTCTAGTTTGGTTCTATTTTCTTCTTGGTTTCAAGGCAGACAATCCATGGGTTTTGACTGTCTGAAGAAGATATGGCCAGGCATTTCGACTAATCTTGATGCTTCTTCCCTTGGCCAAACGCTTCATCTGTGCTTCGTAATAACTCACACCGATAATAGGACCTAGCGTCTTATCAAGCTTTGGAAGTCCTGTTGTTAGGCGTGGTGTTGACAGCTGAAAATCACTGTCTTCTCGGTAGTCTTTGACGAGACTTGGGCGCACGACAAAGGGTCTGGCAAGACCAATCATTGATACTCCCTCCTCAATCGCTTCTTCCATTTGAGTGACCCTACGAAAACCACCTGTTGACACAATGGGAACTGAAGTAAGGTCTGCTAAGGTGGCTGCATAAGTGAGAAAGCCAGCACCACTCTCGTATTCACCACCAAAGACAGGAGTTTCATAATTACCACCTGAAATTTCAATCAGGTCAATGCCCAGCTCAGACATACGCTTTACCACATATTTGCAATCCTCAAAACCAAATCCTTCTTCTTTAAAGTCAGAAGCATTTAATTTCAAGGCAATGGTAAAATCAGGTCCCACTTTTTCACGAAGTCCTTGGTAGATTTCAACGAGAAACCTCAGGCGATTGTCTAGACTACCTCCGTAAAAATCTGTTCGCTGATTATCAGCAGGTGAGAGGAATTGATTGATCAGATAACCATGAGCAGCGTGCAATTGCACCCCTGCAAATCCAGCGGCTTTTGCACGTACGCCTGCTGCAATAAATTTATCTCTCGCCTCCTTTATCTCAAAAACAGTCATCTCTCTTGGCGGACGAAAGGCAGAAGCTGAATTACCTGAAATCGGAATAGCACTAGGTGCAATCGGTATTTGATTGATTGACCGATACATCTGTTTCCCAGGATGATTGAGTTGAAGCCAGATTGGTACACCTTTTTTTTGTCCAACTGCCGCCCATTTCTGAAATCGATTCAAATGAGCATCTGAATCAAGTACCACATTGCCCGGTTCTCCCAGATAGCGACCATCCACCATGACATTACCTGTCACTAAGACTCCTATATCCTGCTTGGACCAGTAATCATATAAGGCAAGTAAATCATCAGAGGGAGTTTGTTGTCTATCAGCCATGGTTTCGCTCATGGCTGACTTGAAAAAGCGGTTTTCTAAATATTGACCATTTGGAAGTGTAAGTCCATCTAATAATATTTTAGACATGACTAGCCTCCTTAAATGTAGCAATTTTGCTATCACAATACTCTATCAAGGACTGGCCTTTTAAAGAATCATAACCTTTTAAACTTGTCAGGGCCAATTTCTTATTAGAAAAATATCGTCCAGAAAGATTATTCACATGCGGTGATAATGCTAAAAAATAGCCGGTTTCAATACCTTGATTCACATCCTTGGTAAATGGTTTCATAAAAGTTGTTAATAATCGAGTTTGTAAATTACGTTTTACTCCATCATTACCAAGATTTGTTGAAATAAGTCCGGGATGATAGGCATTGACCGTAACTGATGAACCCTTCTTTTCTAAAGTATCGGCCTGTGAAATCGCCAACCAAATGGAATATAGTTTAGCATTATTGTAAGCCAATGCAGCGGAATAATTTTTCTCCAAACCAAAATCCAATACCTTAGACTGTGCAAAATGATGCATAAAGGAAGAGGTATGAATAACCCTACCTGATTTTGCTTTTTCTAGCAAAGGTAACAGCTCTGTCGTCAAAATATATGGAACTTGGACGGACAACATAAATGTCATTTCAATATTTTCAGCCGTCGCTACACGGGTATCTCCAAAGTAGGCTCCAGCATTGTTTATCAAAACATCTATCTTGTCAAAATCTCGAAGAATCTCTTCACTAAACTTATATACTTCCTCTAATTTTGAAAAGTCCGCTAAATAACCGTGAATCTTCTTACTTCCTGTTTTTAGTTGAATTTCACTAATGGTTACGCGTAACTTTTCACTGTTTCGTCCATGTAGGATGACTTCATGCCCCTCACTTGCTAGTTTCATGGCCAAGTGTTTACCAATCCCATCAGTTGAACCTGTGATTAGTATTGTTTTAGTCATTTGTCACCTCCAAAAATGCGATCAACTCTTTTGAAAAGTCCTCTGCATTTTGGAAGATTGAGCCATGACCTGCATTTGGATAGATGACAAGCTGACTGTTTTTGATTTTCTCATGCATGATATAGGAATTTTCAGTCGGAACTTGCATATCCTTATCACCATTGACAATTAGGGTTGGTTGTGTGATAAATGCCAAATCATCTTGAGGCTCCTTACCCCAACGTTTGATAGCCTTCAGCTGTACCAAAAATCCGAGGATTTTTATTTCCTTATCAGCATCCGCAGCTTTTCTTTCTCCCATTCGCCCCAAAACTTTTTCTGCTTCAAGGCGACCTGCTTCATCATGGTTGTAGAAAATGTAGCGTTTTGGATCTACGCGCTCTAAGCCAGCCTTTAGCATATATCGGAAGGTTTTTCCCGTCACTTTATCTATTTCTACACCACCACGGTAACCTGTTCCAGCTAGAATCAGACGATTAACAAGCTGACTATCGTGACGAACAATTTCTTGGGCGATAAAGCCACCCATTGAAAGACCGAGCAGATTGATTTTATTATGTCCAAGAGCTTTGATAATAGAAATAGCCTGCTCTGCCATCGCTGGGATAGTGGATGCCACCTTACCCTGACTGGCTCCTACGCCAGGCAGGTCTAAAACGATGACATGTTCTTTTTCAGCCAATAAATCCAATAATTTGGGATCCCAGTTATCCAAGGTTGCAGCCAAGTGAACCAACATGACCAGAGGCAGATTTGATTTGCCCTTACCCAGTTCACGGTAGGCAATCTGGTTGCCAGCGACAGTTATATATTGATTTTTTGTTGTAATATAAGACATGACTTTCTCCTATTTTGCAAAACTGAGGACAGTTTTTCCACGTGAGCGACCGTTGGCGACCTTGTCCAAGGCTACGTTGACTTCTTCAAATGGGTAAACGGTGTCGATAGACGGTTTGATTTCAAGTTGGCTGAAAATATCTGCCACTTCTTGTAGCTGTTGCCCATTGCTTTCTACGAAGATGAAATGATAGTTCACACCGTAACTTTCAGCCATCTTGTCAAACTTGCGACCGACCAAACCAAACAAGAATTGCTTCCATTTTGGTAGATTCATGCGTTTGGCAAAGGCTCCGTTTGGCATGGCACGGAGGGATACCAACTGACCACCTTTTTTCATAATCGACATTTGTTTTTCGGTTTCTGCACCACCGAGTGTATCCAGTACATAATCGATTTGGGACAGGGTTTGGGTGTAATCTTCTGTCTTGTAGTCGATAAACTGGTCAGCTCCCAGCGCCAATACCCGTTCTGCATTTGCACCATCACCGTTGGTAATGACTGTCAAGCCCTTGGCTTTGGCAATCGGAATGGCCATACCACCGACGCCACCTGTACCACCTGAGATGAAAATGGTCTTGCCAGCCTCTGCACCCATGAGGTCAAGGGCCTGCATAATAGTCAAGGCAGTCAGGGGAACAGCAGCTGCTTCTACATCGCTCAAGTAAGCTGGAACTTTGGCAAGGGCAGCAGCCTCGACCGCCACATATTCGGCAAAGGCACCGATATTGTCGAGGGGAAGACGACCAAAGACACGGTCACCAACTGTAAAATTAGTCACGCTTGAGCCTACTTCTTCGACCAATCCAACAACTTCATTTCCAGCTGTTTGTGGGAGCTTGTAAGGTACAATCAGCTTAACCTCACCACGAGAAATCATATTATCCAAAGGATTGACACCTGCTGCTGTCACTTTGACAAGGACTTGGTCTGGTTTGATGTCTGGCTTAGTAATGTCTGTTAGGTTGAGTGTGATATTGTTTTTGTTATAAGATGTGTGTTGTGCTGCTTTCATGGTTTACTCCTTTATTTAACAACTTGTATCTGATACAAGTTTATTTTTCCTTTAAGAAAATCTGACACTTGGTCAGATACGTTTTTTCTTGGCTGATTGGTAGAGATTGGTAATGACATCATCCAAAGTTTCTTGCCTTAGTTCTTTTTCAAGTTGCTCTTCAAGGTTTGAAAAAATAGGGGACATGGCATTTTCAATGTGCTTACCAACTGGGCATGCCTGGTTGGCATTTTGATGAATTTGAAAGAGATTGATATGTTCTACTTCTTGGGTAGCAAAATAGATTTCCAATAACGATATCTCTTTTGGTGATTTACTTAATTGATAGCCTGATCGCCCTTGTTGAGAGGTAATGAGTCCTGCATTTTTTAATAGCGCAATCACCTTACGAATGTAACTGGCATTGGTGCCGACACTTTCAGCTAAGGATTGCGAACTGAGGACTTCCTTGCTCTCACTTATCATTGTAAGAATATGAAGGGCAACTGAGAATTTAGTATCCATATTAACGACCTCCTTTCCTGTTGTTGTATCACCGACAAGAACAAGTTTATCAGATAATATTGAATTTGGCAACTATTATGCTTAAACATATTAAACTCGTGCTCATAGAAAAAAACTAGTACTAAGATAAACATAGCACTGTTTTGTTCAAAATGTAACACATAAATGATTAATTGTATTAGATTGTTTATTTATTATTAATGAAATTAATCGTCCAACTTCCAACACCTGGAAGAACAATTGAACCGGCAAGCATTGGTAAGATGGTTTGGCCAAAGATTACAGGACCATATTGACCCCCAAGAAGGTAGTTTGCTGCAATTGCTCCTAAAATTCCAAGGAGAGGATTAACAATCCAATGTGCCAATGAAACCTTTTTGCTCAGTTTTGAGGCAATAAATGTGATTGCTACTGAAATGATGAGACCGAAAAAACCAGATAAAATGATAGATAACATGAGATAAACTCGCTTTCTTTTTTTGATAAATATAGTATAATTCTTTAATTAAGTAATTAGAACGACAAGATGATGACAAAGTGTCGGTTACTATTTTTTAGTTTGTAAGCGACTGACTATCCAACTTCCAACACCTGGAAGAACAATTGAACCGGCAAGCATTGGTAAGATGGTTTGACCAAAGATTACAGGACCAAATTGTTTAAAGAGTAATTCGTTAGCTGCAACTGCACCTATAGCTCCCAAAACCCAATTTACTATCCAGTGGGCAAGAGTGACTCTAAATTTTAATTTATAAGCTGTAAAAGTCACTAGCATGGACACCGCATGTCCGAATAAAATTGTAATAGCTGTACTAATCATGAGATAAACTCGCTTTCTTTATTTGATAAATATAGTATAAAGTTAATATTAATTATTTTGAACGACAAGATGATGACAAAGTGTCGGTTACTGTTTTTATCGTTTCTACTACAGGAATTATTGACTATTTTTAATGTTTAGTAAGGCTTGTTTTGATTTTTCTAGGTTTAAATTTGTCAGATAAGGGACTGCCTGGTCTAATTGAGCATCAGAAAAGTGCCACCATTCTAGTTCGTTTAGAAATGTAATCATTTCAGTAGAAAACCGATAACGAATAATTCGTGCAGGATTGCCCGCAACAATAGCATAGTCTGGCACATCTTTTGAAACAACTGCATTACTGCCAATAACTGCACCATTTCCGATAGTCACCCCAGGTAAAATTGTTGCATTCCGACCAATCCAAACATCATGGCCGACTATAGTGTCTCCTTTTTCTGGTAAATCTTTCACAGTCATACTGGTTTTATCAGCCCATTCGTTTTTAACTAACATAAACGGATAGGTTGAAAAAGATGTCATAGAGTGATTTGCTGAAGGCATAATAAATTCTACTCCGTTTGCAATACTAGTAAAATTTCCAATGATTAAATTTGATCGCCCTTCTTTGTTATATAGGACATAGTCACGTTCAAAGTCCTCATGGATATTCTCTTTAGCAAAGTAGGTATATTTTCCAACAAAAATATTTTTGCTCTGTATGGTATCTTTTAGATAAAAGTTTTGTGATTTTGTCATTGTGAGCTCCTTTCGATTATGCTAGCTATTATACGCTAGTGTAACACCTGGCAACACGACAAGTTTTGAAAAAAGTGTTGGATTTTGTTATAATTAATCAAAATTTGGAGTGAACTATGGAAAATAAAGCACCATTAAGATTGCAACAAGCCCTAATTAAATTATTAGACCAACAAGAACTCGATCAAATTTCAGTAAGCAAGATATGTAAAGAAGCTGGCGTTCATCGTTCAACATTTTATTCCTACTATGATCATCAATATGAACTTTTAGAAGATGCTTTACAAGGAATTTCTAAACTTTTCGATGAGGAATATGAGTTAGAGCAAGCGAAACTACAACAAACTTCAGATATAGATAGTATTTTGGATACTTATTATTTAAAGCCATATCTACTCTTTATCAAAAAACATAGAAAGTTATACCGTATCTATCTAGGAAGGTCTCGGGAATTTAATAAAGAAGAAACGTTTTCCTACCACATGGAAAAGACATTTTCAACAAGACTTAAATTCAAAGGCATAAAAGATTCTAGGCAAATAGAATTGACTGCGCGTTTTTACGTAGCCGGTCTACGAGCAATAATAAATGATTGGGTGCTAAGTGATTGTTTAGACGATGTCGATGACATTATTCGAATCATTCATGAAATTGTATTTTAGGAGTATCATTTTGGAAAAAATTGATAAACAGTTACAGTTCGTTAAAGATTATTGGCAGTACTTTTTACTAGCCAATGCTTGTATGCTCATCTCTAGCGCTTTAGTTATCACTAAAATCCTTCCAGATAGAAGTCTATTTAACATTCTTGCTAGTGTTTTATCAGGCATTGTTGCTGTTATTGACGTATTTCTACTAGTACAAGTTGTTCGAAAACTAGTTAATAGCGTATCTCTTTTTCAAAATACATATTTGACCAGCCGTGTCTCACTTTTAGTTGGGACATTCTATAATGCTGTCTATGTATTATTATCCCTGATTTCGGGGTACCTTCATCAATCAGTTTGGTATTTGATATTTGCTTTTTATCATTTAACTTTTGCCAGTGTCAAATTTTTAATTGGAAAACGTTTCCGCAAAGAAGTCGAGGAAGAAGACTGGAATAACTATGGCAGAGTGGGAGTTTTCATCCTCTTTTCATCAGGAGTATTTTTAGCAATATTCTATTTTGTTACAACAGGGATGGACAAGGTTAATTCAGCTTTTCCTTTGTTAGTTTATCTTACTGCACTAACCACATTCATCAATTTTATTAATTCTTTTTCTAGTCTGTTTCGCTATAGAAAAAATCCATCTCCTCGAGAAAAATCTAGTAAACAGATAAGTTTCACTAATTCATTATTTGCACTATTCTTTCTCCAAACTATGATGTTAAAACAGTTTGGACAAGCAGATAGCCATGAAAGTAAACTATTTTTGACCTACGCTCTTGGACTAAGTGTGCTCACTATCTTAATTGGGCAAGGGCTGTTTATGATACAAAAAGCTAAAAAACAACTCAAAAACTTAAAATAAGTTTATGAGTTGTTTTTTATATTATTTCCTCAGCTTTTCCCTACATATATTTTTATTTTTGTAGCTATGAACTCAATTCAAATAGATTTCGTATTTTCTTTCTTGTCAATGTAATTATGTCGTCCAGATATCATCTTTATTAGTGTTTCCAAATTGATTACTAGGTTTTCGTATTTTTCAATTTTGCTGTCCATCTGATTTTGAAAAAGAGCAATTTCGAATTCAATAAGTCCAATCGTTACATCCTGCGATAAATTCAACTTGGAACATTCATACTTAGCTAATCGCTTGGTATCTAGATTCTCGCTTTGTAGGTTAACAACTACTTCTGCCATCTTGTTTAAGGTGGCAGTTTTTTCTTGTAGATTTGTCAAATCTATATCTAGCTGTGCAATTTCTTCAACTAATTCATCTTTTAATTCAAGAAATGTTTTGTTTTGAGTGTTTAGTGTCATTAATAAATTGATTTCTTCTATTTTTTGTCGGAGATCGACCAAACTTATTCGTTTCTTATAAGGTAGAGACCTATTGTCAAATGTCAGTTGGCGAATCAAGTCTCTCCCCTTCATAAAACGATTCTTTTCTGAGTTCTCTTTATGATAAACGAAATAAGAAGATGTTTCTCGAACAAACACCTGATACTGTTTCTTATTTTCTTGTTCTAAGATATTTAGTTGATGATTCGGAATGAAGATTAGTCCTTCTTGTCCAATCCCCATCCAAACTTTAATAAAAAGCCCATCTGAAACCATCTTTTCAACTTGCTCCTCAGGAATCTTAACTTCAAACTCATGTACAGCATCTCTCTTAGTTTTATACGTTTCATATGCTTCGGTTATTTCTTCTACGGACAATGTGTCTGAATGCTGTTGTGACTCAAACATTTCAAATTCCGTTTTTACTTCACTATTATGAAGTACTTCAACCACATCATGTTCTTTGAAGTAGCTCTCAAAATACGTAGTGTCATAAAGATTTTTCTTACTTAATGACTTATTTGGTATGGAGATGCAGCTTTGTCCATCAGAAAGAACAAAATCTATCGTTTTTATTTTGCTCTTCAATTCCAATCCCAGAAACCCAGCTTTCTCAACTAAATCATCAAATGAATTGGATCTTGGCAACAAAAATTCTAAAATCTGTTCAATCTTTTTCTTGGAAAAGTAATGTTGAAAGGATTCTTTTGAATAGGGTTCCCTCTTATTCAACTTATCTCCTCGGATGACTTGCTTCTTATCCCTATCTGTCATGAAAAATCGACTATGTTTCCTTGAGAAATCCATTTTGACATTTAGTTGCTCAGCTTTTTGCATAAAATCATTGAAATCAATTGAATGTTCCATGAGAAAAAATAACCGCTGCTTCAATTCGTATTTGTGATTAGAACGGCGATAGACTTCGTAATCCCTATGAGAATAGCGTTTAGGGGGAATGATTTTGGCACCAGCTAATTTAGAAATTCTATCCGAAATCATTTGCAAATTTCTTTCAAGAGCGTAGTCCCACTTCAACTTTTTTTGAGATTGGCAGTCGATTGAGTTGATAATAATGTGATTATGATAATGGTCCTGATCAACATGAGTGGCTACAATGAATTTATATTGACCACCTGTCAACTCTTTTACTGTTTCATAGCCTATGCGGTTGATCTCCTCTGGACTTAATTTATCCTCGGGTGAGAAAGACTGAATGATATGATGAGCAAATATTTTCTGTTGCTTTTTCTCTTGTCTATCAAACCGTGAATCGTAGAGTTGGTCATTTGAAAGGAAGTTATTTTGATACATCTTTACCAGTTCCATATAGTCAGGGAAGTCAAGATAATTGCTCATCCCAAAATCTGAAATCAAAGATAATTTCCTGGTCTTCTTTGGATTAAGAATATACTTGATTAATTGACGTCGGTATTTTTTCCCATGAACAGCATAATGCTTAGTGATGACCATAAAATTCTCTCAATCGTTGACACTTTATGTCAAAATCGTGTTGCAACTGTTTTTCTAACTCAGCTATACCGAGCTGCAATCCTTTTACTTGTTGAAGACTTAATAGGTGGCTTTGATTTACCGCACGTGCAATCTGGTTTATATTATTTCCAATCCTACGAATTTCAAAAATCAGATCTTGAAATCCGCTTGTATCGATTGTAATAAAATTCATACCAGGATCAAGTAAGGTTTGTCTGGCATAATGAGAAAAGCTTGGACACTGACTCTGAGCAAGATTTTTGTTGAGGATAATTAATTCTTGATCACTCAAATATACCTTTTTCAAATTGGTCCGATAACGATTTTCCATAATAGCTTACCTCATGTACTTGCCTTTGAATGAATGGCTTAATGGAATACTTATCTCAATTTCCTTCATCAAGTCTTTGACACAAGTCAAAATGATTTCAAGATGTTCCATAGTGACGGATTGAGACGACTTTGCTAGAACAAGTATTTCATGTACATCCCGGTAAATATGTTCTACTTTTTGGTGCTGTAAATATTTTATCCATTCTACAAGCTGCTGAGATGATTGGTGGTTTATTTTCAATAATTTACCTCTAGCAAAAGGGGAAAATTGTTCATATCCCTCCTGTTCCATCAAATTTTGTATCTGTTGATACTCTTCTATTGAGAAATTGACTTCCTTACGTATCTCTCTAACTAGGTTTCCCATGCTACATCCTCCTGATTCTTTATTATCGGTATATCCCCGCCCTCGTATTAGACACGGCACTGCATAATATCCTCCTTTTAGGTCTTTGCGAGCTCAGATATTGTGTCCACAATATCCCAAAAATCATATCGCCAGCGGATCAAAATCTTCCAGTTTTGACAGCTAACGATAAGATAACTTGGTGGCTCCGCCCCCAAACCCCCAGTGAAAAATTGAGGTTTTATTTTCTTAGGAATGCTATTAGAATAACAAGGATAATTTGGAAAAGTTATCACATCGTAGAAATGAGGGTAAGAAAAAAGAGAGCTGAATGGCAATGTCATTAAGTTAAGGATCCTACTCCAATATTTATTGGATAGGGTCTTTTTATTTTTCAATAAAGTGATAAACTAAAATAAAAAAGTTGTTTTCCCATGGTTTAGTCTATACAAACAATCCTAGAATCTTGCATCTCACAACTCTCATCAGACATATCTTCCTATATTGTCGAACCAGATAAAGATTTTACCCGTGCCAGAAAGTGCTCCTTTCAACAAATGGTTTCTGCTATACTAAACATGGGCGGTCAAACACTATCAATAGAACTCATCAATCAAGACTTACCCATTTCAAAGGCTGCTTTTGTCCAAAATCGATATAACATTAAGCACCAAGCCTTCCAAGATCTCTTCAACAACTTTACACAGGCTGTTCTTCCGAAAACCGAACTTCCTATTTTGGCTGTTGATGGGTCGGATATCCATATTCCAGTCATACCTGAGGATACGGCCTCTCATTTTCCTTCAAAATCAGGTGGGAAAGCCTACAATCTCCTTCACTTAAATGCCCTCTTTGATTTGGAAAGCAAGCTCTATTGTGATGCCTTGGTTCAAAAGAGACGAGATGTTGATGAACGGAAGGCTCTGATTGATATGATGGAGAATTCTCCCTTTCGAACAAGCTTTCATTGTGGCAGATAGGGGATATGAATCTTATAATTTGATGGCTCATTGCCAAGAAAAAGACTGGTTCTATCTGATTCGGATTCGAGATGGGAAAAACAGTATGAAGCAAAGTTTGGACCTTCCCCCTACCGAAACCTTCGATCAATTCTTTACCTTGCAGTTAACCCGCCGACAAAATAAAACTACGAAAGAGCTTCTTGCAAATAAGAATCAATACAAGTTTATTCCCAGCAATCAAACCTTTGATTTTCTTACTAAAGAATGGGAAAGGGGATCTAAAGAAGAGTTTTACCCCCTTTCTTTTCGCATGGTTCTGTTTCAAATAGCTCCAAATAAGTATGAGACCCTCGTGACCAATTGCGATAAACCTGTAGACTATTTAAAAAGCCTCTATGCCCGTAGATGGGGCATAGAGACCGCTTTTCGTCACTTGAAATATGCACTTGGGATGGTGAGTTTTCACGCTAAAAAGCTGGAAGGAATTCTTCAGGAAATTTTCGCTCGCCTCACCTTTTACAATGCCGTCAAAATGACCACTTCTAAGGTCATCATTAGGGAGCGAAAAACAAAGTATAGATACAAAATCAGCTTTTCAGATGCCTGCTATATTTGTCGTCTATTTTTCCGTCACCAAATACCTTCCAAGCAAGTTGAAATCTACGTCCAATCCCACCTCTGTCCAATTCGACCTGATAGACAGGCAAGGAGGGAAGTTCGTCATCAAACACTTGTAGATTTCACTTATAGAATAGCATAAAATCGGACAAATGAATACAAAAAATAAGGATGGAAAGCCTCTTTTTGTGCTGGCTAAATACAAAAATCCCAAGTATCACATCAGAAAGATACTTGGGATTACACTTTATAGATTATCTACACTGAGTTAACTTAATGACATTGACCTGACGGGTCCTTTCTACTATGTTTTTATAATATAGCGCCATTACTTTCTGTGACTTTTTTGTACCAGTCATAGGAGTCTTTTTTGCTACGCTCAAGCGTACCAGAACCATCATTGTTGCGGTCGACATAGATAAATCCATAGCGCTTTTTCATCTCACCTGTCGTAAAGGAGACACAGTCGATACAGCCCCAGGGCGTATAGCCCATGAGCTCAACGCCATCTTCATTGATGGCTTTTTCCATCTGCTGGATATGACTACGCAGGTAGTCAATACGGTAGTGATCATGCACACTGCCGTCTGCTTCTTTAACATCAATGGCTCCAAAACCATTTTCCACAATGAAAAGTGGTAACTCATAGCGCTCGTAAAAGGCATTGAGAGCATAGCGCAACCCTTCTGGGTCAATAGCCCAGCCCCAGTCTGATTCCTTTATATACGGATTTGTGACAGAGTAGGTAGACCCGCCATTCAGGTTTCGAGACACGTCTTGTCGGGCGGTGGAGTCCACCGTGTTGGACATGTAGTAGGAGAAGCCGATGTAGTCCACTCTTCCATTTGCCAATGTTTCCTTGTCTTCTTCTGTGATAGGAATTTTGAACCCCTTGCGCTCAAACATCTTGAGAGCATAGCGGGGATAGTGCCCACGCACCTGTACATCACAGAAAAACCAACGGTCATGCATCATCTGCTGAGCTAAAACTTGATCAGCAGGGCGAGCTGAGTAGGGATAAACAGGTACCATAGCAATCATGTTTCCAATTTTAAAGTCAGGGTTAATTGATTTCCCAATGACAACAGCCTTGGCTGAAGCTAGCAAAGTATGGTGAGCGCAGATATACATAGCTTCCTCAGGATTGTTATACTCGCTAAAATGCGCACCAGAATTGGTCCAACCGAAGATGTCGTTGTGGTAGTTCATCTGGTTGTTAATTTCATTGAAGGTCATCCAGTATTTGACCTTATTCTTATAACACTTGAAAACCACTTCCGCAAAACGGACAAAGCAATCTACTGTCTCCCGACTCATAAAGCCGCCGTACTTTTTGGCAATCCCATAAGGCATTTCAAAATGAGACAGAGTGATGACAGGCTCGATTCCGTATTTGAGAAGCTCGTCAAACACGTCATCATAAAAGGCAAGACCTTCTTCATTTGGCTCCAGCTCGTCCCCATTTGGGAAAATCCGTGACCAAGCGATGGAAGTCCGAAAACACTTGAAACCAAGGTCAGCAAAGAGGGCAATATCTTCCTTGTAGCGATGATAAAAATCAATGCCTACATGGTTGGGATAGTAATTACCCTTAACAACGCCATCCGTGATGACACGGGGTACACCGTGAGCGCCTGCCGTCATGACATCTGCCACAGAGAGACCTTTAGAAGTTTCTAAAACCCCACCTTCAAATTGATGGGCAGCCAGGGCTCCACCCCATAAAAAATTCTTTGGAAAAGTCATTGGGTAACTCCTATTTGTTTCATCAATGCGTAGGCGGAGCCTAGAAGATTGGCATCGTTTTGAAATTGACAGGCCACCACTACTGGAAGTGTTAAGTGCTGATTACGGGCTTTTATGGAATCATGTAAGATTTGTAACTGGTGACTGATTTCTTGAATCAGAATAGGTTGGCTACTAACGCCCCCTCCTATGGCAATTCTGTCCAAGTCCAAAACCGTGTCAACGGTCAGGAGCACATTTGCCAAGTCCTTGCAATATTGCTTAAACAAGGGCTGCAAAATATGGTCTCCCCTGGCAATACTGTCAAATACCAATTCTCCCTTGGCTGATGGCAGGCCTAAGATTTTCGCAGCTGCTTCGACAAAGCCGACTGCGGACAAGGAGTCTCCAATATTTGGAATGAGGCGATTAGAAAGGCTTCTATCCTGACCGGTGTAGGCGATAAAGCTAAGCTCACCCGCTTGGAAATGACTGCCTTCTAGCACTTCTCCATTTATCAATATAGCTCCGCCAATGGCTGTCCCCAGCGTCACAACTAAGGACTGTTTGCTGCCGACAAGCGTACCTTGCCAATATTCAGCTAAGGCTGCTGCCTTTGCATCATTGATGGTCAGAAGATGGCTTTCAGGAAAATCATCTTCCCCAATAAGCTTCGTCAACTCCTGCTGATCAAGGTAGGGAAGAGAGCCGCCATGTTCAATCAAGTGGCTCCCTTTTTGAACCTTTCCGGGGCAACTGAGGGAAATCCCGTCCAGCTGCCAGTCAGCTTGGAGATTTTTCTTGACCGCTATGAGCTGTGTGACTAGGTCATCGAGGTTGTCTGGGGTAGACATTTTCCCTTGGTGGACAATCTGACCTTCATCTGTCACGACAGCGTACTTGGTATAGGTGCCGCCGATATCAATTGACAAAAACTGCATGGCTGCCTCCTTTCAAAATCTTTTGATTGGCACTAGCCCAAAGGTAAAATCCTATGATAACCCATAGTGTACTGAGGACTGGCCAGACCATGAAGGACAGACTAGCTAGTAAACTTAGTCCAACATTCATAGCTGCTAGGCGGATGCTCACATGCACATCACCCGCTACCTCAGCGACAAGCTGCCTCAATTCCATTTTCTGACCTTGCACCATTTTCCATAGATAGCGAGGTATAGCCGCTGCAAAGTATAGAATGGTGCTGCATAAAAGAGCCAGAATAATGACCATAAGAAAACCGCTAGAGACTTGAAAAGCCAGATAAAAGCCACCGAGTAGAATCACTCCGAATGCGACGAAAGGTAGATTGGAAAGCAAGTAGCGTTTAGTCAGAAAATAGCTAAATTCCTGAATATAGGCAAGGAAGAGGTTGGAAAAACTGCCCATGTCGCCTACTTGTCCTGCCAATTTTGTCAGTGTAGCAAGAGCTGGGCCGAGGGTCACCAAGGGCAGACAGGAAATCAAAAAGAGAAGGTTGAGACAAGCTGCCATCATCCATTTTTCAAAGCGGGTGTACCAGCCTGTCTGTGAAAACATCTTGTCATGCATAGGAGCACCTTATCCTTTCTCTGCGCCATCTGTCGCCCCGTCTACAATCTGTCTTGAGCAGAGGATGTAGAGGAGAAGGATTGGCAATAAGGTCAAAATAACAGCTGCAAATGTCAAATCCCAGTTACGGATGAAGTCACTCATGTACTTGTAGACACTGAGCATGAGGGTTCGCTTGCTGGAGCTGGATAAAAAGACCATAGGGATGTAGAAATCATTCCAGATACGGATACCATTGATTAGTCCCAGAGTAAAGAGGACAGGTCGGGTAATCGGTAGGATAATCTGGAAGAAAATCCGGAAATCACTCGCCCCGTCAATCCGTGCGGATTCTTCGATAGATGCTGGAATGTTACGGAAGAACTTGGTCAGTGTAAAGACTGGAAAGGACATGCCTGCAATATAGAGCAGGATAACACCAGATATGGTGTTTAGGAGTCCCAGATTGCGCATGATGACAAAGAGCGGCATCACGCACAGCTGCACTGGAAACATCATACCAAGAAGGAAATAATTGCTCAACAGCGTTTCGTGCTTAAACTCATAGCGACTAATCCCGTAAGCGACCATGGCACTGAGGAAAATCAGTCCCACCACACTTATCAGCGTAATGGTCAGACTGTTAAAAAGGTAACGGAAGAAATGGTCCTCTGTCAGCACGCGCACATAATTGTCCAAGGTAAAAGCTTTTGGAAAGCCGAAGGTATTGCTGGCCAACTCTGAACTAGTTTTAAAGGAGTTCATAAAGGTGATGGCCAACAGCACCAGCGTGATGGAGGTAAATAAGAGTAGGCAGATGGAGATGATATTTTTTAGAAGGGTATCTTTTTGCTTCATATTAACGAACACCTGCCTTTTCTTCTAATTTACGGGTCACAAAGGACATGAGAGCTGTCATGATGAGGATAATGATAAACATAACGACAGAAATTGCTGCACCAAATCCCATATTGGATTTGCCATTCAAAGCTGTACCAAAGGTATAGCGGTAGAACATGATATTGACGAAATCAAGTGAACCGTCTGCTCCACCTGTCACACCACCTAATAGGAAGGGCAGGTCAAAGACTGCTAAGGCCCAGATAGTGGACATGGTCATATTTGTCGAGAAGGATGATAGCGACATAGGGAAAATGATGCGGGACAATTTAGTCCATTCATTTGCACCGTCCATATCTGCTGCCTCTAGAAGAGAAGGCGAAATCACTTGCATGTCTGAGTAGAAAATCATCATCCCTGTGCCAATCCCTTGCCAGAGGACAACTCCAATCAGAATCGCAAAGGCCATCTTTGGATCCCCCAGCCAGAGTTGGGCTGGCAAGCCAATTTTCTCCAAGAGGTCATTGAGACTACCGATATTTGGGTCAAAGAGAAGAGTTGTGAAAAATCCGATAATGGTCGAACTAATGACGTAAGGAAAGAAGAGCATGAGTTTAAAGTAATTATGACCTCTGACCTTGATAAAGAGGAAATAAGCCAAGATAAACTGGACAGGTGTCACGATAAACCAGATACAGATTATATATTTTAGGTTATTCCAGATAGCATTGGCAAAAATGGGTGCCACTGTCTTGTCTGTAAAGAGAGTCACAAAATTGTCAAGCCCGACAAACTTCATAGGTCCAATCCCACCCCACTCAAAGAAGCTATAATACATAGCACAAAAGAGCGGAATAATGGCGAAAATGGTATAGATGATAAATCCAGGACCGATAAAGCCTAGCTGAGGCCACTTTTTAAAAAATGCACGCATAAGAAGTCCTTTCTGTATTAAATGCCCCTTGAGAAATCGATTTCTCAAGGAGGCCAGTAAGTTAATCCATGGCTTTTCCAATCTTGTCCATGAGTTCATCAACTGTCATAGAGCCATCAAGGACTTGAGTGCCTTCTTCTTCCCAGATGGAGGCTGCTGAGGTATCCCCTGAGGAATGTTTGGTCAACATAGATTGCCATGTGCCTACTTGACGGTCAGCATCTGCAATTTCAGAAGTCACACCTTTTACGGATGCAATGTCGGCACTACCAGATACAGCTTGGAGTTCTGTGACATAGATTTCTTGTGCTTCTTGTGTCGCCACGAAATTGAGGAAGGCTTCTACTGCTGCTTGATTTTCAGAGTCTGCATTTCCTGAGAATCCATTTGCAAATGATCCCATCATCGTTTTTTGACCATCTTCGCCTGGAATGTGGAAGGCTCCAAAGTTGAGGTCTGGATTATTTTCAGCAATGGTCTGATTCATCCAAGAGCCGTCAATGGTCATAGCTGCTTCGCCTGTTGTGAAGGCAAGAGTCTGACCATTTGTGTCCACACCTTTAAAACCATCACCGAAGTAGCCTTTTTCTGCCCAATCTACAACTGTTTGTAAGGCATCACGTGCTTCATCAGAATCTGCTTTAACCGTGTAATCATTAAAACCTGCAGCGTAATCAGGGTATTTGGTAGCAAGAATATACTCATAGACCCAGAGCAGTTGCCATGAGCTCATGCCTGATAGGGAGATCGGTACATATCCCGCATCCTTGATGGTCTCCAGCATGGATTCAAATTCTTCAAATGATTGGGGCTCAGAGAGGTTTAATTCTTCAAAAATATCTTTATTGTAGTAAGCAACACGCGTATCAAAAGCCATCCATGGTACGGAATAGGTCTTGCCATCGATTTGTGCTAAGTCAAAGGACTCTTCGTTGAGCGCAGATAAGTCAACTGAATCGGTGATGTCCAGTACTTTACCTTGTTCGACATAGGTGGCCATATTTTCAGTCGCAGTCCCATTTGTCCAGAAGACATCAGGACCTGTGCCAGACTGGAGAGCTGTGGTCAAGAGTGAATAATAGTCGTTGCTGGCTTTTGATTCGTATTCGACTTCGACATCTGGGTACTCTTCCTCAAAAGCTTCGATGACTGCTTCAATCGCCCCGTCATAACTTGGGTCGTGTTCCCAAACGACTAAATCGCCAGATACTTCCCCATCTGCCGATGAGGAACTGCCGTTGCCACAGGCTGCAAGTAGCATCGCGGAGCAAACAAGGCCGAGCCATTTGATTGATGTTGATTTCATGAGTGTTCTCCTTAAATTTTTAATTTTTTTCTACGATTACTTGGACTCCTTCTGGAGCCTGATAGGTCAGGTCGAGGCCATTTGCTGTACGCTTCCAGCTGACAGATACCAGACCTTTTGGAGTGATGACTGAGCCCTTGGCCCAACTGAGATGCCCGATTTTGGGGGAAATAAGTATCCGATTGAAACCAGGGTCCAAAGGCTGGATTCCCAGAGTATATGTCGGAAGCACATAGAGTGCGACCGCTCCCCATGCATGACAGTCACTGCGTTCGCCATCTACTGCCTCAATCGAGGTTGTCAGGTTTTTGGCCAACATAGCTCGCCAGATGTCCCAGTAGTGATCGCTGAGTTCATAAAGATTCACTTTAGCCAAGGCCTGAAAGAGGTAGAGCGACATAGCCACCGAGCACTGGGCAAATTGTTCAGGTCGTTCAACCGTCGTAAGAAGGATTTTCCTGCCCTCTTCTGGACTGACTAGACCGGTCAGGATGCCAAAAACTTGTGCATGCTGACTGTAACGATTTGTTGTCGGTCCATCTTTTAGGAATCCTTGACTGTCCATTGTCTGGCTGATTAGTGATTTTTTCAATTTGATTGCCGACTGCTTCCAAGTTGCATAGGCAAGTCCATCATCCATGACTAGAGCCAGTTCTTTTGCTGCTTCTAATCCCATCAGATAGAGCAAACTTTCCAAGGTAATCTCATCGCCGCCTGCCACAATCGGGACACCAGATGATTCCTGCCACTCTTTGGTCCAATCGATAAAGGACCAGTGGGGTGATTTTCCATTTTCCGTCCCAATTCTCTCAACCAAACCCCTTGGTCCAATATGATTAGAAAAGTAAGCCAAAACCTTTTGAATGGTCGAAAAATGTCTCTCCACCAGACTTTTGTCTCCAAAATACTGCGAGTGATCCAAGACCATCAAAATGTAAAAAATAGAAAAGGTCGGGATAATATTATCAGCGTGAGAGGGGGCAGCACCATTTAAGAGACCTGACTGAAACTGGCTATCCTTGAAGTAATCCATCGCCTGTCTTGCCAGTCTATCATCCGCAGATACCGTATAGGTATAGAGAGCTTGTGCCCGTGTATCCATGACATATTGGAGCTGCTCATAGAAGGGACAGTCTTCGTAGGTCTCATGCATACATCGCCGCAGGGTCCGCTCGCTGAGCTCCCAGATTTTTGATAGGGACTCATCTGAGGTCTCAATCTGCGTCTGTACTTGAAGCGGATAGCCTGTCTCCTCGTAGTCAAAACTACCAAGCAACAAGTCCTCCTCCACCACCTCAATCTCTAAGCGAATGAATCGGAAAGTCCGAAACCAGTAGGGTTCAACAGTTTCAGGATGTTCTTGACTGCCAAAACCAGCCACATGATAGTCATCTTGGAAACCTTCCAGATGACCGTTTTCAAAATCCAATCGATTTCCTTTAACTGGAATATCGAGGCCGTTGACCATGGTACGTTCTGGAAGGGCATACCCTTCTGATTGTAGAATCCGCATTTGACTTTTAGTACCGTTAGCGACTTGCAACTTGAGAAATCCTGTCATCTCCTCGCCAGCGTCCAGTTCGACCATGTGACGACTCTTTGCAGGTAAGGTAAGAAAGGGAGTCTTTCCTGTCAACCAATCTTGCCAGACCTCCTTGTCTTGAGTTGACTCCCTCACCACTAAGATGCTTTTGAACCGTCGTGCCTTTCGATAGAGAAAGGGAATTGTCCGTTCTATCAGATATCGCTGGTCTTCAAACTTAATTTCAGTTGCGGTAGGCCAATTGAGCTCACTAACTGGCCTCAAGCACCAATCCCTCAAATCTCGATTGCCAGACCGTTTTTCATAGAGTTGTAAAGGGGCAAAGACAGGTGATTCAGAAACCAGTTGGACTTTTTGATTTTCATAGACTGACCAAGTAGCGTCGCTATTTAGCTCGGGATGAGTATCCGAATGAAGATAGAGACCCGCTTGACCAGAGCCTATCAGCGAAAACATCCGATTGCCACTAGACTCTGGATAGGTCAAGACAATCACACCAATCTGATTCAGTCCAACCTTGAGAAAATCTGTCACGTCAACCGTATCGATATATCTCGTTTTTTGACTAGAACGCTGAGGTCCAATCTCGGTCAATCGACCGTTGATATAGAGTTTGTAACGGTCTGACGCGAGTATTTGTAGCTGACACGTCTCAAGTTTTTCGAGAGAGATATCTTTTCGGAAATAAATTTCCCGACTGCCTATCCTATTGTCACTGTGTAGACCAATCCATTTGGCTGCCATGACCTACCTCCTTTCTATGAATCTAGTATAGTAAAGCGCTTACAAGTTTTCAATGATTCCATTATCAAAAAAGATTGATATTTTCTAGATTATTTTGTAGAATTTTAATATAAATTGATATTATTTTGTCAAATTGTGCGGAAGGATTGACTAAATATGAACAAAGATCAACTCATCAAGAAACTCTATACCTATACCCCCATTGAAGAAGAGCTCATGAAGCATTATGAAATCCGAAACGATTACAAGTTAATTGAGGATTTCAATGCTAATTTAGATAGTGATTCTTCTAAAGAAGTCATGTCTAGCATTGTCAGCAAGTACATCAGCGAAGAAGGAGAAGAGCTGCCCTTGTTTCCTGTCGATTACTTCTTCTCGGAGGATGATTTGATCAAAATCAAGGTGACCCAGCATACTCGCTACTCGACGCCCATTCCTCACTATCATAATTTCTACGAAATATTGTATGTCTACGAGGGGGATTTTGAGCAGACCATCAATCATCAGACAATCCGCATGAAATCTGGGGATATTTGCATCATCTCGCCTGGTGTCCATCATTCTCTGGATGTGAATAATTAC
Source organism: Streptococcus gallolyticus subsp. gallolyticus DSM 16831 (assembly GCF_002000985.1). Classification (NCBI taxonomy): domain Bacteria; kingdom Bacillati; phylum Bacillota; class Bacilli; order Lactobacillales; family Streptococcaceae; genus Streptococcus; species Streptococcus gallolyticus. The sequence continues at coordinate 1,620,945 of NZ_CP018822.1, forward strand.
AGTATTGTACTCAATCTCATCATAGAAAATGACACCCTGATTAGATTTTTACGAGACGACTTTTCTACCAGCACTTTTTTCGCTCCGCTTTTGCAGTCCGTTTACGCGACTCCTTCAGACTACCCATTTTACATCGTAGAGACATTTGGCGACCGCCTCATCAAGGACCTCTTTTTATCCATCTATCTGGAAACCTTAAACAAGGAAACCTCCTATCCCGCCCTAATCCACTCCTACCTTCTCCAGCTCCTGACCCAGCTGGAACGCCAGCATCAAGACTCCACCACGGTATACAATACCTTGAAAAATCAAGAGTTGCTGGACTTTAAGCTCTTGAAAAAAATGGATCAGGAATATGCAACCATTACCCTCGCGGCTTTGGCCGAGGAGTTTCACTATTCCAGCCAGTTTATTTCCCACCGTATCAAGCAACTGACCAATAAAACCTTCCAAGAATTTATCACTGATAAACGCTTATCTGTCGCCTGTCAGCTCTTGGAGCATTCTAATTTTAAAGTCAAAGAAATTTCCTACAAAGTCGGCTATCAAAATGAAGAACATTTCAGTCGCCTCTTCAAAAAACATTTCCAAGCTCCCCCCCTCCAGTACCGCAAACAATTTAACAGCGCCTTTAAAGCATAAGAAAAAGCACCCGTGGGTGCAATGTCATTAAGTTAAGATCCTACGAGGCTGGGCAAAAACTAGCTTCTCACAAATCGAGTAGAGGCTGGGCAAGACTCTATTGCTACGATTCAACGATGACACATATTTCAAAAAACAGGCCAAAATAATTGGTCTGTTATTTGTAATTATTGCTCTCTCGCCTACCTTGTCTAAACCTCTCAATGTTTTTTTCCAATTGTTCCGTGTTAAGTTTATTTTTCGCTTCCTGAATTGACCTATCAAGACTTTGTTCCTCATCGGTTATAACGCTTTGAGATATTTCAACTCTCCTATCAGGCTTGAAATCTGGATCAAAGACCACATCTAGGAGCTCTTCTACTTTGGTTAGTTCACTATCTGACATCTCTGATAGTCGATGAATCAGTCGTTTGAATTGATCCTGGTTCTGTTTTTTCTTTTGAAAAAATTTCATTATCTTCTCCTTAAATCGTAAAAAGGTAGCCCGCATAGGACTACCTGACTTATAAATCATCAATGGCTACTGAAATAGCCTGTAACTTTTTATTTTGGATTTTCTTTTCATCAATCAATTGATGAAGTTCTTCAATTTGCTTCTGACAGGCTGAAATATCCTTGTTGTTTTGTGCAATGGTATCTGCCAAGTGCTGTTTGTAGTCACTTGTAATATTTACCTTCTTCGGCTGATTTTGTTTTACTTTTAATTCAGGCGTCTGTACATCTTTAGATTCTGACTCCTTTTTTTGCTGTTCAAAAGCAGCCACATAATCTACTTCTTCAATTAGTTTTTCATCCTGTTTTTGGAAAAGTGCAGCGATTTTAGCTCTTTCTTCATGGGACGATGTCGGTTTCACATCATCTAGTGGCTGATCAAAATTCCATGTTTTACTCATTCTATATCCTCATTTCTGTAATCTGGGTGTAGTGTGTTTGCTTTACCAAAGGCTTGCTCTAGTGCTTCATGAAATGACAAGTGACTAGATTGTTGCCGTTTGATAAAGGTACTGTACATAGCTGTTTGTAGTTGGTCACGATAGTGTTCCAATTTCTCCGTCTCACGTGAGACCTTTTCTTCTTGCCTAGCTACTTTTTCAGCTAGACGTTCAATCACACTCATAGGGTGTCCTCCTTGTCACATTCTAGATTATGATAGCGGACTTGATTTTGTTATCACAATTCCAATGCATGCTCCCATTTAGGTGGAGGATGATTCCTAATGACTTGTGTTTGAGCTGATTGGACAACGTCTCCTAAAGATATTTCCCTCTGCTGTTTCACAATATCATTCCAATCTGACTTTGTTTCAAGTCCCTGCAATGGTGGTAAATCTTGAGAAATCGGAAGTCCTTTATCTGACAGTTTCTGACAAAATTCTCTTCCTGCTTCATCGTTATCAACAGCCAATGTTATGACATTTGAATGAGTTTGAAAAAAGGTTGTCGTCTCTTGTATTGCCTGAAGATAATGGCTAAGTCTGTTTGGTTTTACTGTATCTAGAAATGCCAATTTCCCCTGTTCCTCTGCTGCTAGACGCAAGGTCTGATAAGCAATCACTGAAAGTTTTAAGCCTTCCATTGAAATCAGGCGAACATCGGATAATTGCTTTTGATGAAGCTGATAATAACTCATCATATCGATAACGGATTCACAAAAAATGAGTCGATTGGGATTCCCAATATCGAAACTAATACCGACATGGCCATGAGAGCCTTTCATGATTTTTTTGAGATAGTCTCGATCATGTCTTTCTTCATTTTTGACGAGACCTTGAAGGCTTGCTGCCTGTAAGGTCCCATTATGATCAAAGCTTTTAAACACTAATACTGGCTCCGTTTGATAAGTAGCTTGAGCAAGCAATCCTTGTCTGCCAAAGGTATTAATAGTCTGATCACTTAGACCCCGAATGTCTTTTAAGTAAATACGTGCTTTCTGAAAGGGTTCTTCACGCAAATAATATTGAAATGGTTGATAAACCTCTTCTATTACTTTGGTCTGTTCAAAATCTCCAGTTTCAAGATAGGATACAGCCTCTTTGAAAGAAACACCTGCCACTAATTGAACAAAGTCAATCACATCCCCTTGTATATCTCTTGAAAACCATTTGAAAGTATTGGTATCCGCAAAAATCCGAAAGGAATCATGGTCTGGGTGTTCATAAATGTGTCCTGATAATCGTCTAAAAGAATACCCCAGACTTTCAGCCACATCTAAAATAGCCTTTTGTTTTACTGCTTTAATTCGTGTCATCTTGTCTCCCTATCAAAAAAAGTAGAAGACTGTCTCCTGCTAGTTGTTCTCGCTTGTTGTAGTTCCTTGGATCGTTGGTATGCTGGAATTAGCACCATTTGTGGCTTCTTTCATGTCCTCTAGTTTCCCATTCCAAATGGTCAACTGATTAACCAGGAGCTTGTCGGAAACTTTAGAGTAGGACAACATAACCGTCTTGTTTTCTGTCTGAGTGGTTCGTTGTTGTTGCTCACTCAAATCAGAAACATAGGTCACTTGATAGGTAACTTCCGCCAGTGCAACATTGCTTTCTGTATTGACATAGATACTGGATGATTCAAATCGGTAGTCAAGTATGTAATCTTTATAAACTTGGTTGATCGCTTTATTCTGATTTGCTTCCTCTTCTGAAAATGCCGAATCCGTCATGTAGGGTTTGATACGACTGTTATTTTCTCCTAGCTGAACCTTGGTGAAATATTGAGTGAGAAATTCATTGACAAGATCATCTGATAAGACCGTTGCTTTTTCTTCCTGCTTTTCCTTTGTCACAAGTTTATTGGCTTCTGCTCGTATTTGGTGCTCAGTTTGCTTTGAAACGGATTGTGAGCCAATCGTATATCCAATCATGACCATAAAACTGACTGCAATTAAACCTCCTACTCCAATCAGAAATCGAGCTTTCACTTTATTTAACATGGCTTACTCCTTTATTAGTGATAGCCTCATCATAACAAGATTAGCTTGGAGATTTTATCACAAGAAAAAGGACTACCAATCGGTAATCCTCCGTGTTAGACCATTCTATTTTTCCACCACTTCATAATAAAGCTTAAAACGAGAAATAGATTCAAAACAATAAAAAATCCTGTAAAACTCCAAACACCATTGGTGGCTAAATCTTCTGTATAAAGGTATCTCTCAGTAAAGAAGAGGTAAATTCCATAGATTTCAATAAAGACTGATCCACCGATGAGTCCGATAAGGAATAAAGTACTTGAAACTTTCAGAATCCGATAAAAGACAAGCAATATTAGTCCTATTGCTGCGATAATCAAAAGGCTTTGTAGAATTTGTTCCAACATCTTACACCTCTTTCTGGACTAATTGCTTGCGATAATAGTCAGCCTGTTCCTGGTCAAGTTCATCAAGTTGGGCAACCAAGTCAAGGTATTCCGCTTTCGTTACCTCATCTAAGCTTGGAAAATCATTCTCACGACTCGTGATGATGAGTTCCAGCTGTCCAGTGATTTCACGCTTTGAGAAGCTATAATCAAGCGTTTCATCTTCATACTGTTCCTTTAAGGTTTGGTAGTTACCTCTATCCTCTGTACTCGCAAAGCCTTGTGCCAACCATTCTTCAAGTCGATAACGCATTTCTTCTAGTGTTTGGGCCATGATCTATTCTCCTTTTGTGATTTCTTGACTTCATTTTACCGCGTTCAAAAATATTTGTCAGCTTTTTTTCTTATATCTCAAGTGCTATTCGTTGCTTCATTTGGGGTGTTGTATCTTCACTAAACTTGGCCAAAGCTGCATCTATCTCATCTATCTCTGCTTCTCTTTCAACCAAGGGAGCTAAAACATCATATTTAGCCTTTACAAGCTGATAATCTTCTTCCTTGGGAAAGACTTTTTCAACTTCTACTTTGGCTACTCGTAGTTTATCTTTTAAATCCTTTACCAGCTCTTGCATCTTTTCTTGGTCATCTATAATATGGTCAATGGCATTACTAATCCGTTGAATGGTTCCCACGTCTGATTTCAAATCAAGGGCGACTGTATATTGATTATCACCTACAATCATCAAAGAAACCGTCTCTGGTAAGGGCTCACTAGGACCTCGTGTCGTCATTTTTAAGTCAAATCCTCTAAAGCAGGCAAGTGTTTTGACTTCCTTGGTCTCTGAGCGGTTATAGGTAATGAGTTTTCGCAGATAGTCCCCTGCTTCTGCACGATTATCCATTGCTTGATTGTCAAATTTCATGACAAAATCTAGATGTTTAGTTGCTAGGGATTGGGCAATATCTTTATCGTATTGGCTCAACCGTATTTCCATGATAGGGAGATGCTTCTCGCAATAGGAAATAGTGTGACGATATTCATCTTTTGAACGGTTAAAGGCTCGTTTTTGATTTTCTAACACCGTCAGTTCATTTTCCAATTCCATTTTCAGTTTGAGATAGGGGTTACCTGTCGCTAAAGCTTTGAAGTCAGAAGCTGTCATGGTTTGTTCATCAATGTCTTCAGCTGATCTCACAGGATCTTTTGAGGTCATAATCTGGGTGATATACTTGAGTTTATTCTCCTGAGTCTGCCAGAGATAATTGTCGAAGCTCCCTTTGGTAATATAGTGATAAATGTCTACCTCCTGGTGCATATTTCCCTGACGAATCAATCTACCATTTCGCTGTACAATATCAGAAGGACGCCAGGGAACATCTAAGTGGTGAACAGCTTTCATGCGTGATTGCACGTTTAGACCCGTTCCACCTTTTTCAGTAGAAGCCATGAGAATCCGTACTTCTCCGCTATTGACCTTTCTAGACAGTGAGTTTTTCTTCTCATCGGTATTGGCATCATGCACAAAAGCAATCTGCTCTTTTGGAATCCCTCGATCGACAAGTAGATCTTTGAGTTCATTGTAGACATCAAACCCTTCTTCCTTACTTTTAGGAGTTCCAATATCAGAGAAAATCATCTGAGTGGCTTTGTTTTCAGCTCCGTCACTGTAAATCCGCTCGACATTATCAACTACTTGAAGGATTTTCTGATTATCCGATAAGGTATAAGCAGAGTCAATCAACCGCATATCAATGGCTAGTTTTCTGGCTTCACCTGTGATTTTAAGCATGTTATCTCTACTTGGATCAACACTACCTGACTTGATAGCGTCTGACCGCTCTACCAGTTCCTCTAAATAGTATTTCTGAGCTTGCGTTAACTCGCTTTCCACCGCGATAATCTTGGCTTCAGGTACAGGTAAATCAAGCATATCTGAAGTCTGAATGTCTGCTGTTTCCTTGTAAATACGCATAAGTTCAGGCAGATTGACAAATTTCTTGAACCGTTTCTTAGGTTGGTATTTATCACCTGTCGGGGCTAGTTCCATAGAGTTTTCGATATTCCCAAAAGCACCAACCCAAGAGTCAAAATTGGATACCTGGTATCGTTCCAAGACATCAGGTTGAATGTAATTCATCATGGTGAAAAGTTCACTAATGGAGTTTGAGACTGGTGTTCCTGTCGCAAAAACGACATTTCTATCACCATGCTCTGCCTGAACCTGTCTCACCTTCATCTCCATATCCACGTTCTTTTTTGAAGTGGTATTGGTAATTCCCGCGACATTCCCAAGTCCAGTGATTGGACGGATATTCTTGAAATGATGAGCTTCATCCACAAAGAGAAAATCAATGCCAAGGTTTTCAAATTCAATAAAGGTATCTCGTTCCAGTTTTTGGAGTTCTTCTAGTTGGTGTTCTAGTCCCTTAATCGAACGCTCTGCTTCTTTAACTGTATAGTCAGAATCACTTCCTAGCTTGATTTCTCTGAGTTGCTCGAGTTTGTCATTGATATAGGTGACCTGTTTCTCACGACTCATCGGTATTTTCTCAAATTGTGAATCCCCAATGACAATGGCATCATAATCCCCTGTAATAATCCTAGACACAAACTGCTTGCGTTTGGCTTTGGCAAAGTCTTTCTTAGTGGTCACATAGACTTTCTTGGTAGGGAAAAATTTCATGATTTCTTGACCAAACTGTGCAGTCAAACTAGAAGGAACCACATAGAGAGGCTTATGCACCATCCCGAGTTCTTTCAATTTGAATCCTGCTCCAAGCATGGTCAAGGTCTTTCCAGAACCTACCTCATGGGCTAGTAGGGCACGTTTTTCTTCTACAATCCGTTGAATGGCATTCTTTTGGTGAGGACGTAAGGAGATATTCTGGGCAAGTCCATCAATGGTTAAATGACTACCATCATAGGTCTTAGATACTGTACGATTGTAGAGCCTATTATAGGTATCTTCAATCATTTGTTGGACTTCTGGATACTTTGCTACAAAATCTTGAAAGAGTTCTTGGAGGTGTGTTTCCTTGTCACGTAGGACCGTTGTTTTCTCCACATCCGTCACATTCTTTTTCTTATCCCCTTCGACAACTTGTTTTGTGATCGTTGGTTGATTGGAATTCAGGAGATTTTCAAAGATTTTTCGACCACTATCATAGCGTGAAGCAGGGACACCTAAACTCCTATCCGTTGCGTTGGAATAGGTGTAGGCAAATTTAGATTGGTAAGTGATAACCCCGTCAATGGGACTGACTTCAAGGACTGTCGCTACTTCTTGGTCAGACAGTTCATAGCCTTTCCCCATAAAGGTTTCTTGGGCAAATTTTCCGTAAACAGACAAGGGAATCCAGCGTGAACCAATCCGATAATCAATGTCTGCTAAAGTAATGCGTGCTGGTTTGATAGCTTCTAGAAGTCCTGCATAATGCGGCCAGTTAAAGTCCTGATTGCCTTGTTTCACAAATAGGTCCACCACTTCTAACTTGGTAACGACATCACCTGACAGGAAGTCTTGGCGAGAAACATAGGACAGCTCCCCATTCAAATACTTCTCAGGATCAGGCATAATGAGGTCGCCTAACTCCTCAATCAAAGTCATCTTCGAATCAACCTGATAGATGGACATCATATAATCAAAATCAACACCTCGTCCGTCAGCCAAGCTGGAATTTAAGGCATCAAGGGCAGTATGTACCTTTTTAACCTCTTTTTCAGGACGCACCAGAGCCTTTTCAAAGGCAAGGGATTTAGTATAGATAACAGACTTTCCACTTGGATCTAGACTTTCATCTTCCAAACTAGCAAGAAGCGAATACTTATCATCACTATCAAAAAGATTGCGGTTCACTGCACTATTCAAATACCCATAGCGTTTGACAAAGCTATCATAGGTACGATTGAGTTTGCCTAACAAGTGGTTAAAGCTCTCCTTATCATAATCATAATAGCGTTGAATGGCAATAACTTCTTGGTAGGCATTGCGAATATCGACCATTCCTTTGATTCGTGCCACTTCTTTCTCAGACAAAGGAGCTTCATAGAAAACTGTCTTTTTATAATATCCCTTAAACTGACCACGTTTTGCTGCATCATCGGTCACATAGACATCTAAAGCAGTACTATCTGTCACTTCTAAGGCATTAAAGCGATCAATATGCTTTTGGGAATGTTTGGTGTCCCATGCTTTAAAGTTGCCTTCTTCATCGACATAGTAACTGATTTCTTCCGTCTTGGTCCCCACTCGAATGCCTTTATTGTCTCGATAGTAGACCGTAGAACCCTGATAACCAAAACTGTACTGACCTAGATTCTCCCTCATTTCAGCTGGAATGGAGGTATCAATGACTTGTTTGGTCAACACATTTGGGTTAATGATGATTTCATTTCTATCAATCTCCCTTGGGGCTTTTACTTGATGTAGAGCAGTTTGAACACTTGCGATGAGGTTGTCACTAGTCCCCTTAACAGAAAGTGTTCCACCGTTAAAGTTTCTGACTTCATAGGTTCCTAGCACTTGGCTATTGTATTCTCCATCAAAGTAAGGATTGAGCCAAATACGACTATCCTTTTCATAACGAATGGAACCTGAAAAGGATAAGTCATCTGTCACATATCCCTTGTCCAAGTGTTTCTGGAAGAACAACATATCCGTTGTAACATTCGTTCCGGCAATGGCCTTAAAGGCAGAATCAGGCAGTCGAACCCCACCAAGAAATTCAGTTGTCTCACGAATATCTTGTAAGATGTTTTCTGTTCGTTTGTCCATGGTCCCTGTTGAAGAGATAATCGCTACTTGTCCACCATCATGGACTAAATCAAGCGACTTTTTGACAAAGTAATCATGAATCATGTAAGGCTTATCGTACCTGTTATCCGCAATTCGAAGATTGGCAAACGGCACATTTGAAATCACTAAATCAAAGCTATTGTCGTTAAAAGCTACCGTCTCAAAACCCTTAATTTCAATATAACTATTGGGATGAAGGTGTTTAGCTATAGCTCCTGTAATGGTATCTAACTCTACGCCATATAGCTCACTCTTTTCTCTTAACTGTTTAGGCATAGCCGCAAAGAAATTCCCTGTTCCCATGGAAGGGTCTAGGATTTTACCACCTGTAAAACCATCTCTTTCCAACTTATCCCACATCCGACGGATAAGGGCAGGGTCTGTGTAATAGGCTGTCAGAGAGGACTGTTTCATATCTGAATACTCTTTATCTGTGACTAAGCCTTTCAGTTCTTCTCGTTCCTTAGAAAATTTTGGATTATAGTCATCAAAGACATCATTGGCAAGTCCACCCCAACCCACATACTTGGCAAGGAGTTCTTGTTCACTTGGTGAAGCAATACGGTGCTCTACTTCTAGATTTTTTACCAACCGAATAGCCGCAATGTTTGTCTCAACCTTATCTCTAGCAGTCTTAGGATAAAAGTCTGTCATATCTTCTGGAAAATAAAAGTCTGTTACTGGAATCTCTGGAATTGATTCCTCTACCTCCTCAACAGGACCTTGGTTGTTTGGTTGGTCAACAACATCATTGTTAGTCTCCTCTACACCACTTGGTTCCAAGAGACCGACAGTCTGAATAGGGTGCTCAGTAGCTGATTCCTCTTCCAAAAATGAAAAAAGATTTAGTTCTTGGTCCGCTCCTTCTAACTCTATTTGTGGTTCTGCCTTTGGCTGATGAAGTGCCTGACTGACTTCTTCCCAAGTTCTCACATAAAGAACTGGATTTTGTTCAATGATATCCGAAAAGTCATTGACTAACTCAATCCGAATCAAACCGTTTAATCGAGCATCGCTGACCGACATGACCTCAAAGTCCTGTCCCTTATAGGAAACCAATGAACCCAGCGGATAGTGGTTCAAAACCATCTGAACAAGTGGATTTTCCTCAAACGCTTCATCAACCACTTCTTTCTTCTTAGGTTTCTCTAGATTACTCTTCCAATCCCGAAGGGTTAAATCTGACTGACTATTCTTATCTTTTTCAAATGCTTCCGCATCTTCTCGGCTAAGTTCTTCATGTAAAAAAGCATAGGCAATCTGTCGTAGTTCTTCTAATGGAAGCTGGCTACCAAAGAAAAATTCAACCTTGTCATGACTTATCCCCATCTGGAGTAGTTCTGTCGCAAGAGCTAGTTGAGTTACAGAGGCATTGGGATAGCCACCTAATAAGGCAAGATCCGCATTTTTCAAATGAAAACGACCTGCCGCATTCAATAAAATACCGATTTGGTCAAGGTCAAACTGAGATAAATCAATCCCTAACTGAGTCAATTTTTCTTGATTTTCTATCCTAATGACTTGTCCAATTTTTTCTAATTCCTTTTCTTCGACTGTAGTTAGCGTTCGTTTCAGCTCATAGGGACTACCATCAGCTTCTAGATAGGCGAGTAATTCCTCGCCATCAAAGACTGGTGTCATTTCCATCTCAGTGTCAAAATCACCTCGTCTAAAACTTGGGACTTTTGAACGTTCATTTCGAATTTGATCAAAATATGTCAGTATCTCAAATTTACGTCGTAAAGATAACTCTTCATAGGCAGGTAGATGACTAGTTTTCCCTGTTTGAACATCCAGTTGAGACAAATCTACATCCAAACTAGCAATAACTAAAAAGCCCTCTTCTCTAAAAGATATTGCTTGATTACTACTAGCTTTGTGCTCATCAACAGTTTCTTCATTTTCTAGAGCAGTTTCATCAACTCCTGTTTCAAGCTCAGGCTCATAAGTCAAGAGAAACTGTTCAATATCTCGGCTGATCCGATCCGCTAAATTATTAGCCACACGATAAACATTGACCAAATTGGCTCCCGTACTATTTTGTAAGAGCGAATCTGGCGATATGGTTTGGTAGTGTCCATTGGAATCCAATAATTGAAAACGTGTGGCCAGATTAAACAAGGCCACTTCAATCACCAATTCTTTTTCAGACGGCGATAGTTTGTCGAGTTTTTGGAGACCAGTTTGGCCGAATACTTGTGTATAGGTCAATAGATCATGAGCAGTATCATAAGGACTAGCCTGGACAAAAGCTGAAACATCCATCTCAAAGTGAAGTACCTGAACAGGTCTGATGTTTGCTTGCCTATTGGTTAAAAACTGACGAAGAAGACTATCCCACTCCTCATCAAAATGCTCTGCTTGGTAATATAAAAACGCCTCAAGCAAGGCTCTATCACGAGGAATGGTGGCTCTCATCATTTGTAGTAAGACTTCTTGATTCATTTTTCCCTCCCATTTAAAAAAGGCTGAGAGTGTTTCTCAGCCCTTTGCGTTAATCTAGGACCAAGGCTCGTTGGTCTCTTTCTTGTGGAATACCTTCCATTACAGTTGCCACGTAGTGTTGTAAGAAATGACTTTTCTGGTCTAGTAAATCTTTTTGCAAGGCAAGGTGAACCAGATCTCCAAAATAATCCTGACTGGAAATGGCCAAGTCCTGTTGAATCATGGCCTGTAAGGTTTCAAGACTAAGTGGTGAATAATCGTCACTATCCAAAACATCATATTGTTCCAAGGTCTCTGAAAGACTATTTGAGGACATCAAGTCCATAATAAAACTAGAGCCTTCCCCTGTTCGGTACAGTTTTTCCAGAATATCAGTCAAATCCGCCTGTACTTCATCCTGATATCTATCCGCTTTATCTCGTAGCTCATCACTAATCAAGGACAGGTCATCTTCATCCATATAATCTTGGTATACTTGATTGAGGATTGTTCTATCAGAAATACTCAGTTCCAAAGAGAGAAAGGCTTCGATAAACTCTTGGTAATTGACCTTCTCCATTTCAGACAAAGCCTCTTTCATGGTGTCAAAGTTCCAAGCCATCACACAACTCCTTTTGTGGGACTAGTGGTGAATGTCCAGATTGTAGCTCTTCTAAATCAGCTTGACCATCACCATCTGTGTCAATAGCATATGGATCGGTTCCTAAAGCCAGTTCCTGAGCATCTGTCAAACCATCTTGGTCCGAATCCTTTTCATAAATGGTTTTGGGATTCATCTACTTCTCCTCCTTTTTCTTCAGTCCATAAGCTGTACCGAGTAAAATCCCAGCCCCAATCAAGCCCAAAAGGGATTCCTGTTCGCCTGTATTTGGCAAAACGCTTGCTGGAACAGGCGGTTCAATAGTCTCAATTGATGGTTGAGGTGGTGTGGGATGATTTGGACTTGGTTCTTCAGGTTTAGGTGTATGTGTTACAACTGTATTTGAGCTGATGATATAGCCATTCACTGTATGGAGATAGGTATTCTCCACCTGACCAGTCGCAATTCGTTTCATCTGAAGGTAAACATCTACCTGAAAGGCTGAATCATCAGAGATAGTCTCTAAGAAGGATTTATCAAATGAAATTGACACGAGGCCATTTTCTGTATCTACCTGTTGCAAGGTATATTTCGTGACTTCCGTTCCTTCTTTTAAGACAGAACCGTCTTTGAGGGAAACATCCGTCATCAGATAGCTGCGATAAACACCATTGTACTCATCATGCTTTTCATCATAGTTATCTTCAAAACCATATTCAAATAAATCTGTCGCACGATTGCTTGGAATCATCGCTCCAACTAAGCGATAGTTAAAGATTTGATTCAAGGCCACTTCTTTCCCATCAAGGCTGTCATTTTTATGAGACAAGTCAATCACCACATCTTTTTTGGGGTCTAATTTTGGAACATTATTGACCACTGTTTCCGTGACATAGGCCCAGCCAAAATCAATCTGATAGGCTGTATTTTCATATTGACCACCTGTTTTGGTCAGCTCATTCTTAACCGTCATAGGAAGCGTGACAACCAAGGTTTGACCAGTCTTCACATAGGTCTCATAAAAGGTTTTTGGAGCGTTGCTACTAAGGACTTGAATGGCTCCTTTAGGTATAAACTGACGCTTAGCCATGGCATCTTGGACGACTTTCGGAGCTTCTGACAAACTTGCGTAGGTGATGACAGAGATACCAGATACACGATTGCCATCCTTATCCAAAACTTGAATGCTATCAGGATTTAGGGTAAGGGCTTCTTCTGTGTAATCATCTACCATGTAAAATCCCTTGGCAAGAACATCATCCGTCACGACCATGTCCTTGTATTGACTGTAATCCAAGACAATTTTGTAATAATTGACTGTATTCGGAAGAACAGTCTTTCCATCAATTGAAATGCCTTCTTGATTGGTATTAGACTTATGTGGAGTTACTTTAGGGACGAAATTGGTCACCGTATTGGTTTCATAAGCTTGGCCAAAATCCACCTGATAGGCCACGTTATCATAAGACTTCCCTGAATTAATCATGGTTTCCAAAACCGTCATCGGAGTGACAATGGTAATATTCTCCCCCTTAGTCACATAAGATTCATAAAAGGCTTGTGGGTCTTCTGGCATGAAAACTTGAAAAGCTCCTGTAGGCTGAATTTTTTGTTTAGAAAGGGCTGCTTGTAAAGATTTAGGAGCTTCTGATAATTGAGCATAGGACTTCACCGTGATTCCTGAAACTGTTTTGCCATCAGATGTGATAAACTGAATAGCTGCTTCATCCGGCAATAAAGCTTCTTCTGGATAATCATCCACAAAGTAAAATCCTTGTGCAATCTGAGAGTTGTTAGCTTTAATCCCTCGGTATTGGTCCAAGTCCCATGAGAGAGTATAGTAATTTTGAGTTCCCACTAGCATAGGCTTCCCATTGATATCCAATTTGTCTTTATTGAGGTTTTGTTTCTTAGGTTCTGGAGAAACCAGGGTGTTGGTCACTTCCTTGGTTTCATAGCCATTACCGAAATCCACTTGGTAGGCCTTGTTTGTATAGGTCTTTGTCTGACCATAGTGACTATCTTTAACCGTCATTTTGGTCAGTAAAGCTAAAGATGTACCTGTTTTGACATACTGGTCATAAAAGGCTTGGTTGTCATCGGGCATAAAGACTTGAAAGGCACCTGTCGGTGTAATCTTAGCACGAGCTAATTTATCTTGAAGGTCTTTAGGGGCTTCATTTAACGAAGCATAGGTTTTAACAGTTATGCCTAATACCTTCTGACCATCAAGGGTTGTAACAGCCGTGCCATTTTCCACCACATCAAGCACTTCCTCTGGGTAATCATCCACAAAGAAGAAGCCTCGTGCAATTGTCACTTTAGCTGAACGATCTCCCTTATACTGGTCCAAATCCCAAGTCAATCGGTAGTGGTTGGTTGTACCAAGAGCCACGACCGTATCGTTAATGAGAACACCATCCGCATTTTCATTGTTTTTATCCGGCGTAATAAGTGTAGTTGTCTCCCCATCACCTGGTGTACGAACCGTCACCACATTTGAAGAGACAGTATAGGCATTGATTGTGCCCTTGTTCAAAAGGAGTTTGTAACTATTGGAATAGATTGCCCCATCATTTTGAACAGTTCCATAAAGTTTAGGAGCGGTCAATTGATAAACCTTGGTTAAATCTTTATTCACCTCCTGCAATAAGTTTTCCTTTGCGGTCAAGGTCACAAAATTCTTAGTTTCATCAAAGCTAAGGACATAGTTTCCATTCTCATTTTGTGTTGTTTCCTTATCAAACAGGTAACCTGCAGGTAAATAGTCCTCAAAAATGAGGCTAGTCGTTTGAGCACGATTGGGCGATAAGGCCTCAACTGTTAAGGGATAAATCACCGTTGAATCTTTTGCGACAGTTTTCTCATGAAGATTAGCTTGATCACTATTGACCACTTCTTTCATAATCTCTGGAGTTGTCGTCAAACGATACGCATGATAATGGATAGTCGGTACTTGTGGTGGCGTTGGAAGTTCTTTTGGAATAGGTTTAACAGGTAAGGTTACCTTGGTCAAAGTTAGACTAGGCTGCACCACTTCTTCCAAAGGCTTTGGCGTGAAGGTTACAGGCTTTTCTGGGGTAAAGGTTTTTGGTGTATAAACATCAGGTGTTACCGTAATCGGTTCTGGAACGGGTTCAAGTTCCACCGTTACATGAGGTTTGGGACTATAAGGTGTTACTGTACGTGCCACTGGTAGGGTATTCAAGGCAAACCAGTAAGACAATCCAACATTCTGTGGCATATCGCCTTGTCCAAAGGTGACTGTGTAGGTATTGCCTGATGTGACCGTTGAGACAATAGCTCCTTTATACGCATAACGACTTGATGTGGTATCCCATTCCTCAGGTAAGTTCAAATCACTTGCACGGTTGGAACCCAAAGAACGTGCTAGTCCTTCATTAGTCACTTGAACGGTTGAGCCATTAATCGGCACAAATTTCCCAGATGAATCTTTAACATATTCTAGACCAATGTCATTATGATTGAGGGACGAGTGTGTGAAGACACCTGGCTTTTCTTTTGAAAAGGTTACTTGTGAACCGTCTTCCAAAAAATACTTAGCAACTACACGAAACTCCATCTTGTCTGTTCGCCAATCACCGTTTCCGTCATTTCGGTAGGCGATAAAGCCTTCAGTTGGATCATTTGGTACAACCAATTTCACGAAATCGGTTCCAGCTGGTGACACAAGATTGGTAATATCGTAACTCACACGACTAATCTTTTTGCCATCAAATCGTGCATTTTGAAGATTTTGATAATTAAAACTGAGGGTCTCACCTGTTTTGAAGCTATCATAAACAAAGAATCCTGTTGAATCCAAAATTCTTGAGTAGCCCCCAAGCATAGCATCCCCAGTTGAAATAATCTGATCAGGATTTCGGGTAATGGCCCCATGTTGTGCTTGTGGTTCACCGTTATTGAGATTTAGAGCTTGAGCAAGGGCTTCAGAAATATAGCCTTCTTCGCCTTTTGAAATCTCGGCCAAGTCACGTTGATAGCGTTCCAATTCTTTGGCATTATAGGCATCAATCGCTTCATTTTCTTTTCTTGCGGCTTCTTCTTTTTCTTGATTGCGTTTGGTTATAGATTCAATCTCAGCTGCTCGGTCTGAAGCTAATTTTTGTTTCTCTTGATTAGATTTATCTACCGCAGCTTGACCGGCTTGGTTTTCAGCATCTACAGCTGCTTGACCTGCCTGATTACGCCTTTCAATGGCTTCGTTATCTGCTTTTGCCTTTGCAAGTCCAGCTTCATTTTCTTTTTGAATGACCTGATTTTTCGCAACAATATCAGCTGCCTTGGTTTTCTTTGTTAGATAATCTGCTACAGCTTGTTCGTTAGTTGATTGAATGGTTTCAACAGCCTTGCCATAGTTTGTATAGTCAAGGACAGATGTCCCATTTCCTGATGAAACCACTTGTTCTTTTACTGTCACATCAGCATCTGCATACTGGGATTTTAGGTCATTAACTTTGGTATCAACCCAAGCATTTGTCTCTTTACCAGTTTGGTTGGCCCCTTGGTAAGCCTGTGTCAGCTCCTTATTTTCTTGTTCAATGCGAGCTTTATTCGATTCGTATGTCGTTTTATCAGCTTTGTAGGATTCAGTAACTTCATTGATAGCCTCAACTTGGTTTTGGGCATCTGCTTCAGCTTTTGAAATTTGTTGGTTGGTCTCTGACGCAGAGCTTGTATTTCCCAAATCCATTGGACTATCTTCAACTGTAGAAACACCTTCAGCCTTGGCTTCTTCAACTGCTTGTGTTACCGTATCATGCGGTACGATGACAGCAATCGCTCCATTGGATTGACCAGTTGATCCTAAACTTTCAGTTTGTTCAGAAACAGGGGTTGGCTGTGCTTCTGGTAAATTCGTGGCGGGATTTTCCGTTCGTTGAATGGTTGTGTCAACCGAGGATGTGACTTCATCAGCATGTGCAACCGTCCCACCCCAAGCAACAACAGCGGTCACCATTGTTCCAAGGGCAACCGAACATAACGTTCGATATTTTTTACTCTTGCGAAAGACGTGTTTCTCGCCTTTTTCCTGATTGACAAGAAAGTGATGATTACATGTTTTGGTCATAAAGTGTCCTTCTTTTCTTTTTTCTATAGCAACAAACTGTCACTCTTTCCTCATCATAAAAAAGAAGACTTGATTTTGTTATCACATTAAGTTCAGTGAAAAGAAAAAAGCTATCGGAAGCACAACCAATAACCTCTGAAGAATACTAAAAAATAAAAAAAGAGGAGGACTGACGCATCAGACCCTCCCAGACGTGACTAGCACGCCCCAATTCGATACAACTATGATACCACTAATTTCGTTTTTTGTCAATGAATTTACTTAGTTGTTGAATTGATGTTTTTCTATTTGTACTGATAATCTTAAAGAGAATGTCACGATTATTGAGCGAAACATCAAATCCTTCAACAATTTCATTGAATTGATTGATGTAGTTATTGAGGACTACTGTATCAAAGTTTAAAATGTTCAAAGTCCAAATTAGTAGAATGAAATAATCTTCAATGAAAACACAAGTGAATGTCGATAATCCTAAATCTTGTTTTATCTGTTTTTTGAGTGCTTTAGATACACCGCTTGAAAAATTAGCATCAAAAATCGCACTGTTGTGCATGGTAGCATTTCTTAACTCAATAAGAGCATTGACAACTAACTCGAGAGAATTTGACCTATTAGGAATGATCGTGAAATCTTGATTTAATTTTTCACGACTTGACTTAGTTAAACTTCCTAAAAATCTACTAAACTGTCCCAAAGTAATAACTTCAAAATAAGCCCAGAGAGGAATTTGATAATCACTTTTTAAATAATGCTTAATGACCTCATTTTTATCCGAGTAATAGTCAATTGTATCCAGTATATTTTGCCTTGTTTCATTATACTGATTGAGTTTATTACTATATTTTTCGTGGTCTTCAGGATAGTCCATGTAACAAGCTAATTGATGTTCTAATATATCCTCTATCCCACTACTAGATTCTGCTACAATTGAATCGATAGTCCGATTTTTTAATGCTGTCTCTACAAGCATCACTATTGGATAAAAAAGTCCTTTTAACTCCATATCAAAATTGTAGATTGCTTCAATTTCCTTAAATGAAGAAACGGGCAGAATCCCATCTGAATTAGATTTTTTTACAAATCTGTATCGTTTATACCCATGATAATATCCCATATTTAAGAGTGTGACAGAGTCATCATCTTGAATATCTATTTTATGATTTTTAAAGATATGGTCAACTAGATCCCCAGAAGTTAAACCAGTTTTCGACTCTTTTTTCATTCTTTCAATAATTGTTTCCATTTAAAATATTCAGTAACCTCTCCTTAGTATTATACCATATCACTAAACTTTTCAAAGTAACTAAAAGGTAGAATTTCTAACGAAATATTTACAAAATAATATGCTAACATTTATACATTTTGTTAGCATATCCTTTTTTATTTCGTCGTATAAGCAAAACTCAAACTACTATCCACTCCAGATAATTTACGGAAGGTGTAGTTGGGATTGCCATTGTAGTTGGTTTCGGAGATAAGGAATGAGCCTTCTGGGTAGACTTTCTCCACAAAAGCCACATGTCCGTATTCTGCTGGTGTGCCATGTCCTCCACCCGCAAATGAGAGTATGGCTCCTGCTTGCGGACTTGTTCCAGTTTCCCCACCGAGACTTGCGGCTGTACGCACCCAATCTTGGCCATTACCCATGGTACTGATAATTGGAATCTTCTCACCATTTTTACCTTTGAGTTTAAGACCCAGTTGGTTGATACGGGCTGCAACGCCCCAAGTACATTGACCGTAAGCATAGCCCATACCGTCACCACCTCCTGGAATAGAGTTTTCAAAGAGGTCTCCTCGTACAGCTTCTAAAGATTTTGGATCGCTTTGTGCTGTCCCTCCGTTGGGTTGACTAAAGCCTTTTTCAATTTGGTAATACCACTCACTGGCTCGTGTCTGACGTTCAAGTAGCTTATCACCACTATTACCTTCCCAGTAAATGAGAAAGAGTTGGGCAAGACTGGCTGGACTACCTGAATTTTTGAAGAAGTCCTTTAACCAGTTGGTATAATAAGGACTATCCCCATGCAACATGAAATCCAGTTGTAACCCTAAGTCATACCACTTTTGATGTTTTCCTTTGGCATATTCTAGCAATAAGGTATGTCTGCGTGACCCATCTGCCGTATCTGTCCATTGGCCTAATCCTAAACCACGTTTAAGAATATTTGGGTAACGTCCATTGTATATTGTTGGACCATTAAGTGAGAGCCAGCCCTCATCATCCCACGAGCTGTCTGTTGCACCAATAGGAGGAGATAGATAGTCGCCTTCTGCACGCTTGGGATTAATAGAGGATTCTACCGACCAATTTCCTAAAATGGCTGCGATAGCTTGATTGGTCACACCTTTACTTTTGAGATAGTCATAAATCCCCTTGGCTCTCTCGAACTCGTCGCCACCAAATTGACCGATAGTTGGAAGAATGGTTGTCTGAACCTGGATTACTTTTGGAAAGTAGAAAGCTGGATTGACATAGACCAACTTATCCGTGTCATCATCAACCTTTTGATAGGTGACTTTTAGACCCGTTCCGTCTTTGGTTTGACCAATAATGTCTCCTGCCAAGACTTGTTGATTTTCACTCACACGACCTGAATGAATGCCAAACAAGGTTAGTTTAGTCTTATTCACTCCCTTACCAGATGTCAGAATAACGGTCTCCCCATCAAGAGATACCTTACCATCCATCGGAGCCACAATGACTTGGTCTTCTTTTGCTTCTAAGATAATATGGTGATGAAGCGTTGGTTTCTCATCAATGACCTCATAACCATATCGGTAGGACATGCTTAAGTAATCCTCATCCGTCTGTCCCTGAAAGGGATTATCCAATTCTTGAAGGGCTAAATAGTTGCCTTCTTCGGTCAACTCCTTTAGTTCTTCTTGGTCCTCATCTGACAGCTTGTAAGGAGGTTTCTGGAATAAGTCAGACATGGATCTAATAGAGTCACCACCGTTTAAGTCCGTCCACACCTGACTGAGAAATGCTTTGTAAGTCGCACCGCCTGTTCCCATGAAATCGTCAAGCTTATAGTCTTGGTATTGATGATTCATGTAAACCATGACCTCATCAATCTTAGTGTAATAGGTAATCCCTTTATCGTTGGTTCTTGTATGCTCCGCATCTTCCCACGTCATGTGGGTATAGGCCTTGGTCAATTCCATCTCATCTTGTTGAATGACGCTGCTTCCTGAGACACTCATGAAAAAGCTCATCATCAAAAGGAGTATCAAGAGAAGGCCTGAGACAATCCAAGTCAAAGGATTTCCCGCAATTGCAGAAAAGAAGGTCAGACTTCCCTTAATGGCTTGAACAAACCCCTTAACTCCTGCTAGACTGTGCTTTCTGGCATGCTTTAAAAAGGTTTGGTAGCGTCTTTGTGGTTTAAGAGGTTTCTGGCGTGTGAATCCTTTTCCCTGTTTTAAGTTCTGGAATCGTTCCTTTCCATGAGCCACTTTCGTCTTTGTAAAACTCACACCAGTCTGTCCACTCTTCACCGCCACTTTACCTGCTTGATAGGTAAACCTGCCATAGCGTCTGGCTTTCAAGCTGGTATCCTTTAAGGTTCTTAGACCATCTAAATCATCATCCTGTGCCACCAAGTCAAGCGATTCAGATGCAGCTAAGCCTAATCCAACTTTGACTTTGGTAGAGTTTTTCTTAGACTTTTGGACTTTCTTGAGTTGTTTGACTTCACGTTTGGCAGAACTTACTTCTTTTTCTGCACTGAGTCGATCAAATGATTTTTCTTGGTGAAATTGAAAGCGAGACTTCACGGAAGATTTATCTTTTTGGAAGGGAAACTTAGGATTAACCGATTTTGACTTTTCACTTAGTTTCACTTCTGACAAATGTTTTCTTGCCGTCCGCAAACGTTCTTGAGCTTGAGGAAGTCGATAGTTCTTGATTTCCTTTCCCCTTAACAGGCTAGGAGACACATAGGTAATTTCCTTTAGGAACTTCTCTTCTGCATCCTCTTGGCTACTGAGTAGATTTTCTTTTAACTCAGTTTTCTTTTCCTGAAAAAGCGAATTTTGGGCTGGTTTTCGAAATCGTCCTTTTTTAGGAACAGTCTGTTTTAAGGCTCTAACTTCTTTCCGATAATGCATACGGGCTGATTTTAAGTTGCTTCGAAAATTTTGCCTTGCTTGTTTGACTACCTTTTTATCCTCTTTCATCTCATGTCCTCATTTTTTCAGGGTCCGTACTCATGATGTCAAAGAGCTTGGTGTCTTGTGGAATCTTATTCTTGAATGGGACAACGGTGGAACCGGCCTTAATTAAGCCTGCCCCTTTTTCAGGATTGACCAAGTATTTCTCCAGTTCCTTGGAAAGTCCAAGCATATGCACCAATTCTTCGCGATCGCTCTTAGCCTGTTTTAATAGAATCATAAACTCGCTATTGGCAATAATACGTCTGCCATTGGCATCTAAAAGAAGAGTCTCTACATTTTGAGTAATACCTGTCGGTATCGCCCCATATTTACGGACACGACTCCAGAGTTTAAAGAAGAAATCAGACGCATATTTGTCCAATAAAAGAAGCTGCATTTCATCAAAGTAAATCCAGGTCTTCTTCCCTAGCTTTTGGTTTTTGACCACACGATTCCAAATTTGGTCAAAGATAACCATGAGGGCAATTTGTTTTAATTCATCGCCTAACTTTTTGACATTGTAAATCAGGAAATGACTGTCAGTTTTGATATTGGTTCGATGTGAGAAAATATCCAGCGACCCTTCCACATAGAGTTCCATATCCAGTGCCAAGTCCTTAGCTTCCTGTTCAGGTTGTTGAGATAAGACAAAGACCCATTCGACCAAGGACGGTGTGTCAAAATGCTTATAGGTAAGTCTCGTCACACGGTCAATCAAGGACTTCTCACGACCATCCATTTTACGGTCCAAGAGCTTCCCAATCCAGGACAAGAGAAATTCTGACTTGACCTTGACCGGATCATCATCCATATTCTCATCTGATAGATCGAGAACATTTAAAAACGTTGTGGAATCTGGGGCAATATCAATACTTTCCCCACCAAAGGCTTGACCGATAATACTGTACTCATTTTCTGGGTCAACTATAATAATTTCGGTATCACTATCTGCTTCCTTAAGCTTAGTAGAGATGATTTCATGTTTTGTCGCCATCCCTTTGCCAGCTCCAGAAGTCCCTAAAATCAAACCTGACGGTGTATTTAACTTGCCACGGTCAATACTGATGATATTACTTGAAATCTGATTGATGCCATAAAATTTCCCACCCTTGTCCTGAATATCAACGGAAGTCCAAGGTGCATTCACGGCAATGTTTGAAGTCAATAGAGAACGAGAAACTCCTTCGAGATAGTTCTTCCCAAATGGCAAGAGACTATTAAAAGCAGCTTCTTGCATGTAGGTCAAGTTGTCAATAATCATATCATTTGACCCCGCCACTTGCTTGATAATATCAAGAGATTGTTTGAGTTGGTCTTCAGTATCTGCCAGCACGCCAATTAGAAATACAGTGTCAAACAGTTTATCTCCTGTTTGGGTCATGGTTTGAAGAAGAGCTTCTGCTTCATCGATATTGTTTTCAAGAACATAGCCGACCTTCTCCAAATAGATGCCTGTCCGAGCCATCTTTTGTTGTTCCCCAATCTTTTGCGATTCCATCAAGGTTTTCTTGGTTCGCAGCTTGGTCATGGTTTCAGACTTGGTGGAGCCTTTAGCATGTAGGCTAATCATCACTTCCAAATCTGACTGCATCAGGTCTCTAATAAATTTATCCCCTAGCTCCATACCATAGTCACGAACATAGACAATCTGTAATAATCTATCGTCCAATTCAATATGATTCTTGTGTTTAAAGGAAAGGTAGGGTGGGGCAATAAAGTGTTTGGTGGATTGACCTGAGAGGGTCAAATCCTTGTAAGAGAACGGTAAATGATTTTCACCTCGCAACATATCCGCAAGGACATTCACTCGCTCCTCTCCACCAAGCAGACCAAGAGATACATCAATCTCTGAAAAGCCACTCTTGAAATATTCCCCAATTTGCGACAGAGAACGAAAAGCTAGTTTTGGTGTTTGGTCGCTCTTGCCAAATGAAAGAAACTTGACAGCCGAAAAGTTGTTTTCACCCGCCTCTAAGTTGGCATTCATCATGCGATTTAATTCATCACGATAAGCATCAAACCCATCTTCCTGTAAGGGATAGAGAATACTCTTACGGAATTTTTCCAGATTGACCTTTTTATTGAAAATGGTCAGTTGGAAATTGGTCTTATCATCCAGTGAATTGATTAAATCAGAATATTTCTCAACAATAGCTCCTTTATCATCTAAGCCAACTGTTTGATAATTGACATCTCCTAAGAGATAGGTTTGTGAGAAATAACTTGGACTGACCTGCATAAGGCCATTCTGAAAAAGCCCTTGATAGGCTAACGTATTTACGGTAGAAGGGCTGATTTCCTGTTTCTGTGTTTTCGTCTTTTGCTTTTTGTCATTAGAAGAGGTCTTTGGTTTCATTGAGTGTTTTAATTTTTTCACGTTGGTCTCCTTTTCTTCCAGTAAATGTACGATCTGGTACTGTCAGTTCATAATGAAATCGGTACTTTAGGTAGATTTCAAATGGTAAATCATTGGGTCGGTAAACCCCAAATAACATGAGTGGAATGGTAAAGCTAAAAACAAAGCCATAGACAAACCAATCCCCAAATTGCCAGTAAAATAGGTTCAAGCCCAATACCAAAATGGTTATGGCGACGGCTGGAAATACAAAAATAACCTGTCTGGTTGTAAATCCTAACCATGCCCTGTGTTGAACCTTTGAGATGTCCTTAAAGACACGAGTGTTCATAAATAATAGCTCCTTCTTTGATAAAAGGACTAAGATGAAAATCTCAGTCCAGTTTGAATTGCTTCATGATTTTGACGCAGTAGACGTCTGAACTCTCTACGCTAGTTCCTAGCTATGACAGTTCTAGTCGTCCTTGCGGAGGTAGGACGACGTAATCGACTGCAAAGCAGTTCCGATTCCTGTCCTACTCTCACATCCCCAAAATACTTCGGGCGGTTCGTTGACTGCCAACTAAGGCAATGATTAACAAGATGGCCTGTACCAAGCCACCAAACATAATGGCGAGTGATTCCATAACTCCAGCTCCATTTGATACGGCAATCTTTCCAGCAGATTCAAACAAGGGAACAAGAGATACGATTAGAAAAATCAAAATACCTTGAACGGCATAGACCATGATGTTCTTAAGGTAGCCAATCCCAACACTTCTCCAGTCATCACTGAGGAAGGTTGGAATAGTTACAGGGGCAAAAGGAATCATTAGATAAAGTTGGATAAAGCGAATGGTAATCAAGATATTGACAACCATGATACTGGCCATTCGCACCAACCAAATGAGAATCGCAAAAAAGCCAATAATCATTTTTCCTACAATTCCAGAACCCTTGATGCCTGAGATAGTATCGTAACTAGCACCACCATTTGTGACAAGCCCTGCCACTTGTTCAATAACATAAGAGGCAATGGCAATAATGGCTTCCACAATAACCGTCGTATTGGTAATCACGACCGCGACCATAATGTAGCTGACAATCATAGGTGCTATGGCTTCAAAGGTCATCGCACCACCTGAGTTGGCGATTTTCTTGGCCATTTTTGAGAATTCGAGTACGAGAACAACCGCAAGAATAGCTACTCCCAATGGCTGCATAATCCCCTTGGTAACGGCTGTCATGTAAGACCACACCGTCGGATTAAAGTCCGCTAGTGACTTAATCAAGTTGGCGGTTGATTCTAAATCCACTTGAAAACCTTCAAAAAGACTATCGCTAGATACTTTTTCAGAGGCTAAAAATACAAAAGGTGACGTAAAATTCATCATCATGTCATGTTCTGACCTCCTCTAAATGGTAATCTGTGTTACAAAAGCACCAGCGGCACCCACCATTACCCCACCAACAATTTCTAGAATGGCATTTCGGACACCTGGACCTCCATCTTTTATGTTGGTTGAAAGGTTGATAATACCCATGACAACAAGAAAGGCTCCTACTGCAATTAAGCCTTTTTGTAATAGAGACATGGCTTGGGAGAACATGGAGCTGGCGTCCACTCCGTAAACAAAGCCTGTTAGTTTTTGATTCATATTTTTCCTCATTTCTATTAATGTAGTGACGTTTCTGTGCTTAAATCCCTTATTGTATGGCCTGACAAATCTATCTCTTCCTCAGTGATTAGGGGATTGATGTGGTAGTGCCACCAGCGTTCATCAGATTCCTTATCTGCAAGCCATTTCCAATTCTTATGTTTGAGTGGAAAATATTTCTTTGATCTAAATACTGGCACTCCTGCAATTCGTACGAGGCACTCATCTCGTTTCATATTTCCTACTTCATCTGCTGTCATCAAGTCACGGGCAATTTTCTGGTGAGAGGTAGAACTTGAGCCATTCTGCCCAAATGAACGACTGGTGCTTCTGACATCAATGGTTTGTTTACCTAGAAGACCACTCATGAATTTGAAAGTTTCCTCGTCATTTCCACCCAAATAGAGGAGGCTGTCACAGTTCCCCAGTATAGTTTTCCAAGCCTCTTTTTCCTTATAAAGTCCTTGGAGTTGAGCAATATTTTGCAAGATTGGAACTAGACTCATGTTCCTAGAGCGAACTGTTGAGGTTTGTTCGGCAAAGTCTGGGATTTCTCCGACATTTGCAAACTCATCCAGATAGCTTCTAACATGAATCGGCAGTTGCCCTTTAAAGTCAACATCAGCCTGCCTGGTCAAGGTGGAGAAAACTGTAGAGAAAAATAAAGCAGATAGAAAACGAAAGGTCGTATCATTGTCTGGAATAACAAGATAGACCATGGTCTTTTGAGTGCCCCACGTTTTCAAATCCATAGTGTCTCTTTGCGTCAAATCAATCACCGATTGAATATTAAAAAGGGCAAATTTAGCTGTTGTGACCGCAATCACCGAATCCAAGGTCTTATCCTTATAGTTTTGAAAATCTGCCCAGTTTCTCATGGTAAAGTTCTCGTGACCATATTTCTTAGCATAGTCTTCAAACAAGACTTCAAGTACACTTTTGTCCTGATTATCTCCCTTTGATAAGAGTTTGATGAGTTTCCCAATCTCAGAAAAGGCTGGATAACAGCCACGCTTATGTCTTGCTTCCTGCTCTTGCTTGGAACTTCCTGGTGGATTGTAAAAATCTACCAAATAAGAGGCAATAGCTCTCACCAATGTCATGGAAGCCTCGTCCCAAAATGGATCACTGCGAGAACCAGACCCACGGGTATTGTTAAAATAGACCGTTAACATGCGGTTCAAATCATTCTCTGTTTCTACATAACGAAAGGGATTAAAACCGTCTGAATTGGTCATATTAACCAAGTCTAAAACCTTGACCTGATAACCGTTTTCTAAAAAGAGTTTACCTGTCTTCTCAGCCAAATGGTCTTTAGGATCTACGACAATATTGGAACAGTTTAGTTGGATAAGGTTGGGTTTAACAAATCGAAAGGTCTTGCCTGCCCCAGAACCCCCAATGACAATCAAGTTTTTATTTCGGTCAAACTGGGGCTTCTTCTTTTCCAACAAGGTTAGACGAACATCACGAGCCAAAATCGTGTCATTGAAAGGGTTCTTACTGTAAAAGTTCCGCTTTTCCTTACTGGTTCCAAATCGGGCAGAACCGTATTCTTCCCCTTCTCGATAGACCTTCTGTCCTGTCGATACATAAAGATAGACTAGTGTCATCGTTAGAATCCCAAGGATAAAGGCAAGAAGAGATTTTTGAGTAAAAGTAAAAAGCCATAAAGGATTGAAGACTTGATTTAGCCCTTCTCCTAAGATGTAGGCTAATCGTTCCATAGGTGGGGCATTGGTTAGACTATCATAGAGTAGGGTTAGACGGTGACAGAAATAGCCAAAAGCAAGACCCAAGAGTCCAAAGACAAATGCTTTTTGCCTGGAATACATTACAAGGTCACCTCCTTGGTTTTGACTGCCGAAGGTTCTGTCACTCTAATTTTCTCTTTGGCCAGTTCTATCTCTTGGTCCAAGGTTTTATCAAAGGTTAGACCTTCTAACTTTTCTGGGTTAGACACCAGTTTCTTCACGAGTTCGTCCAAGTGATGATCAAGCAAGGTCTTGTCCTTGGCATAAAAGTAGAGATAGTCTTTTTGCCAACTAATAGCAAGTGGCAGTTTTTCTGACTCCATCAACTCCTTAAATTTCTCCACATCAATTGGCTTATCTAAAATGTCTTTACTAACATCTATCGCTTCAATAGCGTAAGGGCTTTGAAGGAGCTCTTCCAGTTTCTGAACTCCAATCTTATAAGCTGAATCTTGAGCTAAGGCTTGCCTAGCTGACCACTCTAAGAGCTTTAAGAGGGTTCTGACTGTCAATAAACTACTTCTTTCTACGTATTGCATCGCTTGACGTTCTTGTTGTTCAGATGACATGGTGACCTCCTCTTCTTTCGATTCCCTATCAAACATAAGGTGCTTCCATAATACGGAAGCACTCTTGATTTTGGTATCACAGAATAGACACTACATAAACAAGAATATTCCAAGCAAGATGTAAGGCGATTACCGTCTGACAATCTGTTTTTAATCGAACAACAGCCAAGGTCAAGCCCAGACAGCTATACATGAGCCAACTCCCTAACTGATTTGGTCCATGGACTAAAGAAAAGAGAAAACTAGTCACTCCTATTTGTACAAGAGGATGTTTCAATTTTTCCCACAGCAAATGCCTATAAACAATCTCTTCAAGGACACTTGCATTGACCAGAAACAATAAAAAGATAACATGTGGAACCTGCTTTCCTACTTCAACTAATACCGATTGATTCCTAGTCTGAACTGGAAAAAGAAAACTAATTAAGACTGCAAAAGCAACCATACACGCAAAGCCAAGAAGCAACCATCTTAGGCGATTTTGTAAGGTTATATTTTTTGCTTGAACAGTTTTGTGATGAGTAATCTCTAGACAAGCTACACCTAAAAGAAGCATTTGTAGCAGGATTAAGACCTTAATCGTCATATAGTCATGCAGGTATAAACTCACAAGAAGACCGTTAAGCTGTATGGCTAGATAAAACAACACTATCCTTATCATTGTCACCTCTTGAATAAATCTTCATAATCAATATCTAAGACTAGAACAATACGCTCAACCCATCTTGTTTGTGGCATCAGACGATTGGATTTGTAATGCCGTAATTTTTGATAGAGGCGATTAAACTCACTGGGATAGACATATTGACCTTTGAATACTTTGCGAGCTAGTTCTGCCCAAGTGAGGTCTCTTTCTGCCAGAATGATTTCTAAATTGTCCCAAAATCGTTCATTCATCTTCACACCTACCCTGTCACTTGTTTCATCAGGCTGGCCTGAAACAGCTCTTCTTTTGCCTGTCTGGGAAGAAAGGTTCGCACTTCATCTAACCCAATAGCTGGATAGACATGATTCTGGCAGACTATGAGAGGCAGACGAAGGTTTTGGTCTGGCTTTTGGAGAATGAGCTGGATCATCTCGTTTAAACTGATGGTGTATTGACGCTTAAAGCGAAGAAATCGGGGCGACAGCAACTCAAAACAATCCGTGGTTTTGGCAAAAAGTGACAGTAAGATTTCACGGTTTACATCACACGCTTTTGTACAACGATAAGCCACACCATAAGTTGTCAAAATGGTTAGTAAGTCTTGATTTGTACTGGCATTATTTCCTAGATATACCTCAAGCATAGGCTCCTCCTTATAGGGTTAGGCTATTTTCAACTGTTGGTTTAGGAGTTGAGAAATAGTGACTCATATCAATGGGCATCCGTCCTTCACCAAAGCACTTGACCGTCACCAAAGTCGTTAATATGCCCTCCTTTCCCCTAGCAGTATAATTTTCACCAAAGGCACGAAAGGCCAGGTGATTGTCTTTCGTCAATAGTGTATCTACACCATTTTTAATATCCCTAGTTTCCAAAAAATCCGATATCCGATGAAGATTGGATTCGTAGAATAGGGGATCATTCATCTCTTTGTGGTAATCATCTTCAAAAGTCACCTCAAAGTCACAATCAAAATTGGGGAGCGACAATATCTTTTGGAGTAGCTGATTGGTTTCAACTTGGTGAATACGTTCCTCTAATTCAGTACACTCTAGGATACTTTTCTTATGTAGTAGGTTCATGTTTTTCTTCCTCTTCTATTCTTCTAAATTCTCTGGCAATGGCTTCAATAACTGTGACAGTCACGCTATTGCCTGCCTGTTTGTATAGTTGGCTCTTACTAGAAACACTTTCTGCTCTTTCATAAGCCCAATCAGGAAAGCCTTGAAGTCTGAAACACTCTCTTGGTGTCAGTCGTCTAATTCTTAGGCGATAAAGTTTCCCCTCTAAGACAATGCCTGTGACTTCATACCACTTATCCTGTCGATATTCCAGAGCTGCAACTACCACTCCCATATTATCTGAAGTCGTCAAGGTATTGGATATTCCCTTTCCCACTCGTCCCCTACGTTTGGTTGAGTCTGGATAAGCCAGATTGACAGAGTCTCCAAGAGTTGCCTTTGCATATCCCGTTTTTGTGGCTTCTTTGATTTTCAAATGTGGCAACTCTTCTCTTAGTAAAATTTTTGGCACCTTATCTCCACCCTGCATGGTGGTCAAGGTCGGTGACAAGCCAGAAATGTCAAATACTCTTCCAGTCTGGTCAAAGCTAGTCGGCAGATTTCCTGCAACAACAACACCATGTCTATCTTGACTGGTCAAAGTAAACATAGGGTCTAGATTTTCTTTAAAGCGACGCCCATTTTGCCGTTTTTCAAGTCTATCTGGTGTTAAGACTGGAATGGCGATTTTTGCCCCCTCTCCTTTACCTCTTGTTAGTGTAGGAGCAAGTCCACTCGTCAGATAAACTTCACCATTCAAACCACGTTTAGAGGGATTGATATTTCCTATCCTTTCAAGATGAGCTGGGCTGTCTTCTCCTCTGAGAGGAAATAAGAATCTGGAACGGAATCTTCTAGAATGTCCGATAATAAAGACCCGTTCTCTGTTTTGCGGGACTTGGAAGTCCTTACTGTTAAGCACCTGCCATTCGACATCATACCCCAATTCATCCAGCGTGGAGAGGATTGTGGAGAACGTCCGTCCCTTGTCGTGATTGAGTAGGCCTTTGACGTTTTCCAAAAATAGAAAACGTGGTTGGATTTGTTTGGCCGCTCGAGCAATCTCAAAAAAGAGAGTCCCTCGAGTATCTTCAAATCCCAGTCGTCTTCCTGCGAGTGAAAAAGCTTGGCAAGGAAATCCCCCGCAGATAACATCCACTTGCCCTCTAAATTGTCTAAAGTCATGGTCTGTGACCTCTTTAATGTCATGGTATTCTATTTCTCCTTCTGTGTTAAACATGGCTTTGTAGGATGTTCTAGCGAATTTATCAATTTCACAAAAGCCCAAACACTCATGTCCCTGTGATTCCATTCCTAACCTAAAACCACCTATCCCAGCAAATAAATCTAAAAATTTCATTTTTCCTCTCTTTCCAAATAAAAAAGAGCCTTACACTTGCAAAACTCTTGCCTATATATGATCATCCATTTCAGGTGCACGGATGATTTCAACAATCAATATGATGATAGAAATCAGATAGATTCCACCTAGTATCCACCAAATCATCTTAATCACCTCCCTTTGCTTCTTGTCGTCTCAGTTGCTTGGTCCACTCTGATAGCACTCCATTGAACACATATTCAGCTATCACTTCCGCTGACCGAGCAAATCTCATATGTTCTAAAGCATACTGATAACGCTCACTAAAATAGATCATGGCATAGTCACTAGCCGACTGAGATAGACCTGTCTGTCTTAACTGGTCATGAACCAAACCCCAAATATAGTCTCGATCGTACTTGGTCACGGCATCGACTTTTGAAGAAAAGTTTTCTTCTTGTTTTCCATCTACTAGCTGCCTCTCCTCCTCGTCCTCAATAATGAAATCACTCCCTTCAGTTTCACTATATTTAGTCTTACTTCCTTCAGTCTCACTAGGGGCTGAATTTAAGACTGGCCCCGTCTTTCTTTGAGACCCCCCTGGTGTTTTTTTAACACTAGCCCCGTTTGAATCTAAGACTGGGTTAGGTTCATGTTCTAATTCCCCCAAGTAAATTTTATTTGCCATTCGACCTTTTTCACTAGAGGACTGTTGGACTTCATCAATTAAGCCATATTCACGTAAGGTTTTCTTAATAGAAAGTAATTTAGACTTTGAACAACCTAAAAGTGCCATCAGATTTGAATTGGAATAAATCAAGAAAATAGCCCCATCTTCATCAATCCAACCTTTACTCAAAGACAACTCCAACCGATCTTTTAAAACCGCGTAAGCCACCTTAACCTCCAGCTTCATATCCTTATAACGTTCACTTTCAAACAAGACTTTTGGGAGTTTATAATAACGCTCTGATGTCTGATATTGATTAGCAGTAATACGTTTCATGATTGTCCCTCCAAGACTAAAAGTCCAACATTTCCGAATTCATCAAATCGGATTAAACCTACTTGTTCCATTTCATCTACTAGCTGAGTTGCTTTCTCAATATCAACTCCCAAAATAGTCACGAGATGACACATCACGATTTGACGTGATGATTGTTCTTTCTTTTGCATGAATTCCTCCTGAAAATAAAAAAGGCGAGAACACTTATTAAAATGTTCTCGCTGAACTAATATATTTTATGACGTATCTATATTTTGTCTACGCAGTCGACATCCAAACAGACGTTCACATCAATGTACTTTTTTTGCACCTTTTTTATGTCAAAATCACTCTTTTCAATAAACACAAAATGCTTGAAAAAGTGCTTAAAATAAAGGATTTTCACCCGTTGCTTCGTTGTAGCAACACTACGCACTCGACGTGATGCGTATTCGGAAACAAATCAACTGGTTGTACTTTTATGAGTTTGTAGCCGAGTTCTTGATAGAGCTTGATGTCACGCGCCATGGTTGCTGGGTTACATGAGATATAAGTGATTTTTTCTGGCTGCATGGCAACGCTGGCTTTGATAAAGTTTTCTGTCAAGCCTTTGCGTGGTGGGTCAACCAAAATCACACTTGGTTTGATGCCGTCTTTGCTCCAAGTTGCCATAGCATGTTCTGCCGAATCAGCGACATAATGCGCATTGGTAATACCGTTTAGTGCAGCATTTCTTTTGGCATCTTTCACAGCTTCTTCAATTACTTCGACGCCGTAAACGGCTTTAACATTTTTGGCAAATGAAAGCCCAATTGTTCCAATACCAGAGTAAGCATCAATGACAATATCTTCAGGCGTCAAGTCTGAAAAATCAATGGCAGTTTGATAAAGTCTTTCAGCCATTTCAGTATTGACTTGGTAGAATGAACGAGCAGAAATTTCATATTGATTGCCAAGCATGCTGTCAATAATCGTATCTTTGCCATACAATGTCTTAAACTCATTACCGAAAATCGCATTGGTATTTTTATCGTTAATATTTTGAACGATTGATTTAACCGCTGGAAATTCTGCCACAATTTTTTCAATGATTTGCTCAATACGGAAGATTTTTGGGCGTGTTGTCACAAAGACCAGCATCATTTCACCAGAATAATGCCCACGACGAACAACCAAATTACGAATCAATCCAGTTTGCTCTTTTTCATCATAAGGTTTAAGGTCAAAACGGCGAAGCAAATCACGAGTAAAATTAATCAAACGGTCGATTTCTTTGTTTTGAATATAATAATCAGAAATCGGCATCAAATCATGCGAATGTTTACGGAAAAATCCTGTCTCCAACTGACCATTAACACGACGAACTGGCACTTGTGCTTTATTTCGGTAAGCGTATGGGTGCGCCATACCAAGTGTTTCTGACACCTCAATATCTGAAATACCAGCTGTTTTATAGAGATTATCCATTACTTGCTTGCGTTTAAATTTTAACTGTTCAGCATATGCAAGATGCCCAAAATCCGCAATTCCTGTGCGCAAATAATCCACATTCAAATCTTGATTGCGGTGTTCAGAGATTGTCACATACTCCTCAACTTTACCAAATCCGATGTTCTTTTTCACTTTCAAGACGCGCATTTTGATTTTCTCACCTGGAAGTGCATTTTCAACAAAAAAGACGAAACCGTCAACCTTGGCAACACCTGCTCCTTCGTGTGATAAATCCGTGATTTCAGCATCTACAATAGCATTTTTACTTAACATAATTTCCTTTCAGCCAATTCTAAATTGGCAATGTTCTATTTCTCGGTCTCTTTTCTCCATAATAAAAATAGAGAAGCTTAACTGCCTCTCTATTATATCATATTTACAAGACGTACCTTTCAACTTTTCTATTTCACATAAACATGCATTTAGACGTTATCTCTCGTTTTAGCAGTTGATAGATCTCTTATCAATCAACTCGCTCATTTAACCATTCACAATACTCTTTAAAGCTATCATCTGTTAATGGATTAGTGGCTATCAAAACCGTAAAATCAACCAATTCCTTCGTACTCACCATTAATTTTATTTGGTTCAACTTTAAAAAAGCAACTAAAGCGAATACTGCTGTTCTTTTGTTAGCATTCTCAAAAACATGTTTTTTAATCAACTGAACAAATAAAACCGTCGCTTTTTCCATTAATGTTGGATATAACTCTTTTCCAAAAACATATTGTTCAGGCAAATTTACAATCATATTTAAAGCAGACGGGCTAACAAGTCTTGAATTTTCTAAAGGAGAATATTTTTCTATTACCATTTTATTAATGGAAACGAGTTGTTCTTCTGTCAAATATTTTGTCATTTATCTACCAACTCTTTAAAAACATCATCATAGTCTTTAAAAATATCATCTGTTATAGCTGATATGTCCTCATTTGTTGCAAATTCTCTTTTTGATTTTTCAACTGGTGAAAAAATCAACTCCCCATTTGCAGAAGCTTTCACTTCGTACTCTGTCCCCTCTGGAACATTAAGATAGCTAGGGATTGTAATCATTAAAGAATTGCCTTGTTTTCTTGACTTAACAATCATATGTCATTCCTCGCTCATTTTATTAGCGTCATTATATCAAAACATTACAGTAATTACAAATAATAACTTTAAGTGCATAATAAAACGCACTAGTGAAACTAATGCATTTTATTCTATAACTAATTGATTAAAAGATGTCGGTCAATATTTTTTTATATCTACCGCAAGCCAAGTTCTTTTAACTCTTCTTGATATTTATCAAAATCAATGGCAATTCCTAAGCCACCATACATATCGTAGTCATCTGTCCAGTCACCTTCGGCTGGAATGGTTGTTTGCTCGATACCTTCTTGACCGCTCGTGATAACAGATAAGCCCTCTTTTAGGAGAAATGGATAGGAAATGTTCGTTGAGGTCAAAGCATAGATTTTACCAATTGCAGCTGAGCCTGTAAAGAGTTTTGACGGGTCTTTAATCTGGTTGATAATGGCAGAAATAACTTGTTGCTGGCGCTGCGTCCGACCATAGTCACCGTCATCATCTTTACGGAAACGGGCATAATTGAGCAAGGTACGACCATCCATTTTTTGTGTTCCAACTTCAATCGTTTGATTTGGAACAGTACCGTCAGCCTGCATATTGAGGTCATCAGGAACTTCAACAGACGAAACTGCTTGACCGTCAACCGTGCCAAATTTGGCGTCTATTTCAACACCATTTGGGAACAAGGTATCAATGGCTTCTGCAAAGGTTTCAAAGTCAACCATGACATAATATTTGATATTAATATCAAAATTATCTTTCAACGTCTGGCGCATGAGTTCTGCCCCTTGGTTGTCATCTTGTTCACCAATATTAAATGCGACATTCAATTTTTGGTCATTTGAATAAGCATTGTAGCTGACACCGTCAATATTGACCAAGGTATCACGCATAAAGCTGACTAATTTAATTTTTCCGTCGCTGTTGCCAATATTCATCACCATAATCGTATCGGTTCGGGCATCCGAAGACCCTTGCGTAATCCGCTGGTCACTTCCTAAAATGAGAATATTAGTACCGTCATCGCTATCTTCCCCATTGAATGTTTCTGTTACGGCTGCTGTGTAATTTGTCTCACCACTTGAAACATCATTAATGCCTTTGAAAAACATGTAAATCATCCCTGCCATGACAAGAATCACCAAGAAACCAAGAAGTTTCAACAGACGCTTAATACGAATTCTGCGACGCTTCTTTTTGGGTTTCTTTGCTTTTTTAGGCGTTACAGGTTCGGGTTCTTGATAAAATGCCTCATCATAATTCTCATAATTGTCTTGATAAGTTGGAAGAATCTCTGCCTGCTGCTCGCTCGTTCTTCTAAAGGAACGTTTCGGCTGCTTTTTTTCTTCTGGATATTTGGGAAGCCCTTGCGATGTCCAGTTATCGTCATCATAATAATCCACTTGATTATCATAAGCATCGTCATAATAATCATCGTAGTAATTGTCATTATAGGCAGACGACGGCTGAGATCGTGGTGGCTCGCTGACCTCACTAGCTTGTTTTTTATTGTAAAGATAGTCAAATTCTTGTTTTTCGCGCGCACTCAAATACTCAAGATTACTCAAGAGGTATTCGTATCTTAATTCTTCGTGCCGACTTAAATTACTTCTTGCCATATCTCATACCATATCTTTCCCATTTTCATCAGACTAGAGCAAGCACAAGCGCTTAACAATTCCTAAATACCAAAAATCAGAGGATTTTACAGTTTGTAAACATCATAACGTCCGAGGATTTTATAGCCAATACCAAGAACACTCAATTCTTCTAGTGCAAATGACACTAGTGTATCATTTTTATTTTCAACATCAACGATGAAAAAATATTCTCCCAAAGCTGTTTTTAGAGGGCGACTTTCAATTTTGGTCAAATCAATGCCACGCCAAGCAAAAACAGATAATGCTTTATAAAGCGCACCAGGCAAGTTATCTGGCAAGGTCAATGCCAATGAAACTTTTTGATTGAGTTTTGCCAAATCAAACGACCGTTTTTGATGCCCTAGTACCCAAAAGCGCGTGTAGTTTTCATCCATTTCTTGAATATCTTGGGCAATAATGTCCAAACCATATTCTTTTGCGGCAGCTACTGGCGCAATGGCAGCAAAGTTTTCTTCTGGATGTTCGGCAATGAAACGTGCGGCGTAAGCCGTACTAGCCGTCATCTCAATTTTTGCTGCTGGATAATGTGCTTTAATGTATTTTTTCCCTTGAGCAATAGCTTGCGGGTGTGAAAAAATCTTTTCAATTTTCTTTGTTTGTGTTGTTGCTAAAAGCTGTTGTTTAATCGGTTGAATGATTTCTGCAATCGCCTCAATTTCAGCTTGATGAAAAAGGTAATCCAACGTTTCATGCACTGAACCCTCGATTGAATTTTCAACAGGGATAATGGCATAATCCACAAAACCTTCTTCATAAGATTTGATAACTTCGGTGATATTTGCAAAAGGCATGCGATTAGCTTCTGGAAATGCCTTAACAGCGACATTATGCGTAAAAGAACCACTTGGTCCTAAATAGCCAACTTTCATCCGATTTCCTCAACAATTTCTTCAGGCGTTTTACCAGCTACGTCAATAATACGATTAGCTGCTGCTTCATACATTTCTTGGCGACCGTCAAAGATTTCTTTGAAAGCTTCCTTGCTGTTGTTGACAAACAAAGGACGAACATTTTCTGTATCATGCTCAATGCGGTCATAAAGCGTTTCAAAGTCTGATTTTAGGTAAATCGTTTCTGGATTTTTTGCTAAAATCTCTCTATTAATCGGATTGATGACAACGCCGCCACCAGTTGAAATGACTTGATCAGAATCAGCCAATTCCGCAAGCACTTGTGACTCAATTTCACGGAATTTAGCTTCACCCTCTTTAGCGAAAAAGTCTGCGATTGACATGCCGATACGCTCTGTAATCAAAGCATCCATATCAATGTAATTTTTATCTAACAATGATGAAATCGTTGATTTCCCAGACCCCATAAAACCAATAATAATTCTAGCCACGTGAGAGTACCTCCAAATCATTAAAGAAGCTTGGGTAGCTTGTATTAATCGCTTCTGCTCGTTCTAGTTCAACATCTCCGTCTGACACCAAAAGCGCAGCAATGGCAGTCATCATACCGATACGGTGGTCACCGAAAGTATTGACTTTAGCGCCATGGAGCGGTGTCTTTCCTTTGATAATCATGCCGTCATCTGTTGGCGTAATGTCAGCACCCATTGCATTAAGAGCATCCGCAACCACCTGAATACGGTCTGTTTCCTTCACTTTCAACTCTTCTGCATCACGAATAATCGTTGTACCATTAGCTTGTGTGGCAAGAAGAGCGATAATTGGCAATTCATCAATCAAACGCGGAATGATTTCGCCACCAATTTCAACGCTGTGAAGTTCAGATGTTTCAACGGTAATCGTTGCTGATTTAGCAATCTCATCAACGTTTGAAATGGTCATTTTGCCACCCATTTCCTTGATAACATCAATGATACCAGTACGTGTTTCATTGATACCGACATTTTCAAGGATTACTTTAGCATTTGGAACAATGAGCCCTGCGACTAACCAGAAAGCCGCTGATGAAATATCACCTGGGACAACCACATCTTGACCAGTAAATTCTTGACCACCTTTGATGCGAATTTCTTTGTCATTGACATCAATTGCGCCACCAAACTGGACAATCATATCTTCTGTGTGATTGCGTGTTTTTTCTTTTTCAATGATGACAGACTCACCGTCAGCTTGCAAAGCTGCAAAAATGAGTGCTGACTTCACTTGAGCAGACGCCACAGGAAGTTGATAATGAATCGGTTTAAGCGCTTTGCTACCACGCATAGTAAGCGGTGGCAAATCACGGTCTGTTTGCCCTGACACTTCAACTCCCATTTGACGAAGCGGAATTGTCACGCGGTCCATTGGGCGTTTTGACAAACTGTCATCACCAAACATTTCAACCGTAAAATCTTGCCCTGCTAACACGCCAGAAATCAAGCGGATTGATGTTCCTGAATTTCCCATATCTAGTTTGTTTTTTGGAGCCTTAAGCCCGTCAAAGCCAA
Source organism: Streptococcus gallolyticus subsp. gallolyticus DSM 16831 (assembly GCF_002000985.1). Taxonomy (NCBI): domain Bacteria; kingdom Bacillati; phylum Bacillota; class Bacilli; order Lactobacillales; family Streptococcaceae; genus Streptococcus; species Streptococcus gallolyticus. The sequence goes on from NZ_CP018822.1 coordinate 1,658,898, forward strand.
CACCTGTAATGGTTACGATGTTACCGTCGTCTTGGATATCAACCCCTAAATCACGAAATACTTGCATTGTTGACAGCACATCTTCACCACGCAAAATATCATGAACAGTTGTTGTTCCCTTGGCAAGACTGCCGAACATAATTGAACGGTGACTGATTGACTTATCTCCAGGAACTCGCAAAGTTCCTTTTAATTGTGACACATTTGTCAGTAATTTCATACAACTCTCCCATGGTATAGTTTTAATTCTATTGTACCATAAAATAACTGAAAATTTGAACAGTTCTCTAAAATTACTCTTAACAAAAGCTTGCAAATTCATTATGAAACTATCTCAAAACAAAGACATTTCGCCCCAAAACCTCTTTCTCACTTTAGCTCGAAGCATTAAAATTTCTCAAAAAAACAACTGAAAGAAAAACTTTCAGCTGTTTAATCGTTTTATTTTTTACTGTTATCGTCATCCATTGAAAGCACTGACAAGAAGGCTTCTTGTGGCACTTCAACAGAACCGATAGCTTTCATACGTTTTTTACCTGCTTTTTGTTTTTCAAGCAATTTACGTTTACGAGAAACGTCACCACCATAACATTTAGCAAGCACGTTTTTACGAAGGGCTTTGATATCTGAGCGTGCAACGATTTTTTGACCGATAGCTGCTTGAATTGGCACTTCGAATTGTTGACGTGGAATGATTTTCTTGAGTTTTTCAACGATTAATTTACCACGTTCGTAGGCAAATTCGCTGTGAACAATGAAGCTGAGCGCATCAACTTTATCACCGTTAAGGAGAATATCCATTTTAACCAATTTTGATTTACGGTATTCTGAAATTTCGTAATCAAAACTTGCATAACCACGTGTTGATGATTTCAATTTATCAAAGAAATCAAAGACAATTTCAGCAAGCGGAATCTGGTAAATGACATTGACACGATTTTCATCAATGTAATCCATTGTCACGAAGTCGCCACGTTTGCGTTGGGCAAGTTCCATAACTGCTCCGACAAATTCTTGCGGAACCATGATTTGTGCTTTCACATATGGTTCTTCGATACTTGCAACCTTAGTTGGGTCTGGGAATTCAGACGGATTTGACACCTCAAGCATTTCGCCGTCAGTCGTGTTAACATGGTAAACAACGGATGGCGCTGTCATAATCAAATCAATGTTGAATTCACGTTCCAAACGTTCTTGGATAACGTCCATGTGAAGCAAACCAAGGAAACCACAACGGAAACCAAAGCCAAGAGCTTGTGATGTTTCAGGCTCGAATTGGAGACTAGCATCGTTCAATTGCAATTTTTCAAGCGCTTCACGGAGGTCATTGTATTTATTTGATTCGATTGGGTAAAGACCAGCAAATACCATTGGGTTCATTTGTTTGTAACCATGAAGCGGTGCTTCTGCTGGATTTTCAGCAAGAGTTACTGTATCACCCACACGGGTATCAGCAACTGTCTTGATTGACGCTGCGATATAACCAACATCACCAGTTGCTAAGAAATCACGTCCAACAGCTTTCGGCGTGAAGATACCAACTTCTGTAACATCAAACGTTTTACCATTTGACATCAATTGAATCTTATCACCAGGTTTTACCATACCATTAACGATACGAACTTGCAGAATAACCCCGCGGTAAGCATCATAAACAGAGTCAAAGATAAGCGCTTGAAGCGGTGCTTCAACATCTCCTGCTGGCGCTGGCACGTACTCGACAATTTGTTCAAGGATTTCTTCAATCCCGATACCTGCTTTCGCTGAAGCAAGCACAGCCTCTGAAGCATCAAGACCAATCACATCTTCGATTTCTTGACGCACACGCTCTGGATCTGCTGCTGGCAAATCAATTTTATTGATAACTGGCAGAATTTCCAAATCATTATCAAGGGCTAGGTAAACATTGGCAAGGGTTTGAGCTTCGATACCTTGTGCCGCATCGACAACCAAAATTGCCCCCTCACAAGCCGCCAAAGAACGTGACACTTCATATGAAAAGTCAACGTGTCCTGGGGTGTCAATCAAGTGGAAAATGTAGGTTTCACCGTCTTTAGCCGTGTAGTTCAACTCAATCGCATTAAGCTTAATCGTGATACCACGCTCACGCTCCAAATCCATGCTATCCAAGAGTTGAGCTTGCATTTCACGACTAGAAACCGTCTCTGTTTTTTCCAAAATACGGTCAGCCAAAGTTGACTTCCCGTGGTCAATATGTGCAATGATAGAGAAATTACGAATCTTCTCTTGTCGTTTTTTTAATTCTTGAATATCCATCTTACAATCCTATACAATTAATCATTATTTCTATTATAACAGATAAACAGAAACGTTGCTATAAAAAGTTTTAGAAGTCATTTCAAGAAAAGAAAAAAGCATCATAAGATGCTAAAATAAACAGCACAGCTCTAAAACCAAGTGATGAGACGGATTTGAAATTGGTGAGTTTTGGAACCATTCGAAACAGCACAGCTCTAAAACAAATCGTTGCGTAAAATGAAAAACAAACAGTTTTGGAACCATTCGAAACAGCACAGCTCTAAAACAAATCGTTGCGTAAAATGAAAAACAAACAGTTTTGGAACCATTCGAAACAGCACAGCTCTAAAACAAATCGTTGCGTAAAATGAAAAACAAACAGTTTTGGAACCATTCGAAACAGCACAGCTCTAAAACCTGGGTCGCAAGCACCTCGGGCTTGCTGCGGTTTTGGAACCATTCGAAACAGCACAGCTCTAAAACAGACCACCGAGTGGCTGTCCAAGCAGCTCGGTTTTGGAACCATTCGAAACAGCACAGCTCTAAAACCTCGTGGACCATTTTCTCACGAAATTTCGTAATCGCGCCATTCGTCTCAGCTAGACTTCAGCCTCGAATGGTTCATTATTTTTAACTATATTATACCTCAAAAGCCTTGATTTTACAACGTTTATAGCAATTTAAAGCTGTAATTTTTTCTCTAAAGCTTGTGTCAAAACTTCTGAATAATTAACATGTTCCCTATCAGCTAATCTGACTAACCATTCTGGAACCGTAACGTTTTTTCGAATGGCTTTGGTACTTTTTAAATATGGGGAAGGGTCTGCTTGAATTAAAGTAATAAAACCATCTTCAACTGATAATTCACTCATATCAACAACTTTTGGAAGCTCTAACCCTTCATCTAAATAAGCAGCCAATGAGCTTTCTAACATTTCTCGAGCATTTTTCATCGCTTCTTCGACATCATCACCTTCGGTACCACCACCAAATCCTGGAAATTCTACCCAAAAACTTCCATCATCTTCTTTGTGAAAAATTGCTGGATATGATTTTAACATAAAAACCTCCTTTATAGCCCTATGTCTTTTAAAATTTTCTTTTCCAAACCTACACCTAACACCTTGTTGCCATGAATTGGAATCGTAAGAATATAGGGTACGCCATCCTTTTTGAACTGATGATGACTTCCCTTTACACGAACTTCTTTCCAACCTTTTAACACAGCAAGTTTTGCTAACTCTCTGCCTGTTAGCGGCACATCTCTTCACTCCTTTATTATATACACATAATGCGTATTCGTCAAATTATAAGAAAAGGCATCTACTTTTTTAGTAGATACCTTATTATTCGTATTTAATTCATATTTTCAGCTATCAAAAAATAATCACTATCCAATACGTATTGCGGAAAATCATAAAGTTTTCGCGGTTCTAGAAAAAGTACTTTTTGATTTGAAAGCTTGATATACTCTATTAGTTTTTCCATTTCATTTTTGGTTAAATAAGCTCCGCTATTAACGAAAATTAACAATTTCTTTTTACTAAGATAATTGTAAATTTGAAGGATTTCAAAGCATTTTTCAAAAATAGTATCACTCTGTGTTTCAATTTTCACACCAAGAGCTTTAATAAGTTCTAAAATGGTAATTTCGTCATATTCCAAATCCAACTCGTTTTCCAAACATTCGTACGAGAGCAACTCTGTAATGGTGTTTGCCAACTGCTCAATCATTGATTTCACTTCTGGTTTGTCATTTAATTGACTCTCCAAATCAGCATGAATGAGTTTTAACATTGACTGTGAATTAACATCAAATCCAAAAATATCTGTCACCAAAAGTAACTCTGAAACTTTTAAAGACCGTAATTTTTCGTCAAACAACTTCAAATCACATTCTTCGGAATAGGAATAAAATTGCCTGACAAGGTTTGAAAATACAGTAACGTCTTCAACCGTTAAAATCGTTGCATCAAGAATTTCAATTGGTTCATCAAGTATGGGGAAATTAATTTTCATCACTATAATCCTCTCCAAGAAATACAAGACGTCTATCAGAATTAGCGACGCTGGTATTTCGCTCACCATTCAAATAAATCATACGAGCAAACTGTTTTTCAGTCACTGTCAAAAGTGTGATGCTTCCTTTTTTAGGATTATTGGCTTGAAGTCTATCAATCATCGCTTTATTGGCAGAATTATTTAATAACAATTTGCTATAAACTGAAAATTGGTGCATGATAAAGCCTTCACTCAATAAAAATTTTCGAAATTTACGATAGGCTTTTCGTTCTTCTGCTGTTTCGGTTGGCATATCAAACATTAAAATCATTCGCATATATCGATAACTCATATCCTAAATTCAGGAACTCCTTTCCCACCATGATTTAGAGCTTTAACCACTTTCTTCGTATAATCACTAACGATATTGTTTAGGAACATTTCTTTATGGTTATAAGAATAGGTTTCATCAAACATCGTAAACAATTCGCGTTTAATCTTAACAAAGGAAGCGTTACGATTTTCATACACAATTCTATCGACAATTGGACGGAATGGCTCCATGATATCACTAGCCAGATTAAACTGGTTGAATTGGTTTGCATGTTTTAAGCCAAATTGCGTCATACAACCACAAACAACTAATTCACGCGCAAACATGCTCAACAACAAAGTATATCCATAATCTAACCCAGCATTAATGTCATTATCCTGCTCACGCGAGAAATCATTTCCAAACAAGGTATTAAAATAAATTCTTGCAGAATGTCCCTCACGATTACTGGGATCAAAAGGCTCTAAGCCGTGATATAACTCCATAATAGATTGGGATTTTTCAAAGAAAGAACATTCACCAAGATACATGCTTTGGTTTAATATTTTCTGGGCAATAATCGTTGTCCAAACATCACATTTGACATCATCGTCCCAAGCAATTTGATTTGTCAGCTGTAAACTAGAATCGTGGCGTCCATAGTAAGGCGTCAGCATTGCAGTTGGCAAACGTTTTTCATCACAAAAAATAATTAAAATATTTCTCTCGACTAAGCGTTCAAGCAACATCGTCGTCAATACAATATTCGTCGTTTCAAGCAACAGAATATCAATCTCTTCCAGATGAATCATTTCAGTATGATAAGCATCTTTAAAAATCAAATGATTATTCTTATACGACAATTTAGAATGCTCATTAACAATAACCGTACGCCATCCCATTACTCTTCTCCTAATTTACTCAAATCAATACGTGTTTCATAAAGACCAGTGATAGATTGGTGGATAAGGGTGGCATTCAAAATTTCTGTAATACTTTCATATCTTAAATTTGACTGTTTGACTTCTAATTTTAGGAATTTGAATGCTCCGGGAGCACCAAATGAAGTGAATTTTAATAAATTAATAAATGACTCAGATAAAGCAATAATTCCTTCTTCATCATAATCAGTAAACTCATTTATTAGATTATCAACTACTTTTGTTTTTAAAATATTTATTCGAGCAATTCGAAGAATCAGATTAAAAAGATCTTCAAATTCTTGCTTATGCTTCACTAAGTACTCTAAGTGTTCCAATCCCTTTGTAGTTTTTACTTTATTTGCATGATAAAGCAAATCTACCATATATTGTGGTAACACTACTTCGTTCCCCTTTTGTAGTTCACCTTTCTTATTATCACTCGTCCTGACACTAGCCAACAAACGTCTTCTTCCACCTTCAAATTCAAAAAGACTGTATTTTGGAAGTTTTATTAATTTATCTTCTCGAATATTGTGATATCCTTTATTTTCTAAGAATTCAACTGGATTTTCTTCAAAGAAAGAACGTTCCATGATAGAAATACCAACTAGCTCTTTTACAGTTTTCAATTTCTTAGCTTTACCTTTTTCGACGTCAGCTACAACAAAAACAGAATAAGCTACTGTTGGACTATCAAAACCACCATATTTTTTAGTATCCCAATAAACTTTTTTTGTCTTTCGTGGAATTAATTTATCAGAGTCGCCTTTAGGTAAAATTGATTCTTTTGAGAATCCTCCCGTCTGAGTTTCAACCTTTTTAACAATATTGACTTGTGGATAGGATAAAACTTTTCGAACTTTTTCAAAGTCAGTTTGCTTATTCCAAACAATTTCACCGTCAGCATTTGTCTCAATATCTGGTCGTTCAAAGACTCTGCCATCCGCATATTTAACCTTAGTTTTAAAGAAATTCATCAAATTTGAATAGAAGAAATATTTTACTGTTGCTTTACCCATTTCAGAATGGTCATCAGAAGATTTGGCAATAAGTTTATGAACATCATATTTTTTATACTCACCATATACAAATTCAGAAGCTAATTTAGGATATTTTTTCAATAATGCTGTTCCAACAACTGCATTAAGATAAGCATCATGAGCATGATGATAATCATTGATCTCGCGAACTTTGTAAAATTCAAAATCTTTTCGGAATTGTGAAACCAGATTTGATTTTAAAGTAATGACTTTCACATCACGAATCACCTTGTCATTTTCATCACTTTCTGTATTGAAACGAGCATCTAAAATTTGTGCCACATGTTTTGTGATTTGACGTGTTTCAACCAATTGACGTTTAATAAAGCCAGCCTTATCTGCTTCAGTCAATCCACCACGTTCGGCTTTCGTTAAATTATCAAATTTACGTTTAGAGATTAGTCCTGATTTATACAATCGAACCCATTCTGCCTTTCTAGCACGAACAATATCAAGACTTGGTACATCATCTGATTTACCTCGATTTTTAGCAGAACTTGTTAGTACTCGATTATCAATAGAGTCATCCTTAATAAAGGCTTGAGGAATAATGTGGTCAATATCATAATCGCTTAGATGGTCAATATCCAACTCATCACCAGTGTACATATCTTTACCATTTTGAATGTAGTAAAGGAAGAGTTGATCATTTTGAAGATGACTATTTTCAACCTTATCTTCAATATATGACGGTTTTTCCTCATTAAGAATATTACTTCCTAACTCTTTTAATGAGTTCTGAAGTTTTTTCAAACGTTGTTGGGATTGGCTTCTTCCTCTATTAGTTGTTTGATTTTCACGCGCCATTTCAATAACAATATTATCAGGATTATCTCCCATCACTTTAACTAGCTCATCAACGATTTTGACACTTTGTAGAATACCTTTTTTAATAGCAGGACTTCCAGGTAAATCATGAACAACAGCTTCAACATCATCGACATCACCAACAACTTGCGATTTTTGGATGATTTGTTTAAATGGTAATGTATCATCGTTAATTAACTGCATAAAGTTACGATTAGCAGAACCATCATCAATCAGATAATCAAGAATGGTCTTATTATTTTCTTTATTACGAATACCGTTAATTAATTTATATGACAAACGTCCCCAACCAGTATAATGACGTCGTTCAAGTTTTTTCAATTGATCAGCTGTAAAAATATCACTATATTTTTGAAGACGTTCATGAATCATATCTTTATCTTCAAACAAAGTTAACGTTTTAATAATATCTTCAATGACTTCTTCATTTACTTTATCATCCAAGAAAGCTTTATCCAAAATCTTTTTCAAATCATGGTAAGTTCCAAGACTAGCATTGAAAGATTTATTTTCTTTATCAAGTCCAATTAAATCTTTAATACGATATTCAGGAAATTCTTTATTAAGGTAATTTAAAAGTTTTTCCTTGGTAACTTTGCGATTTTCTTTAAAAACATGGTCAAAGATTTCTTGTTTCATATTTGAATCAAAGAAAGACTCTTTTCCTTGCTCATTGACATACTTAATTTTGGTTAATTCATTATAAACCGCATATGTTTCATATACATGACTGTGTTTTGGTAGAACTTTCTCCTCTGGTAAATACAAATCATTTAAAGTCATGCGTGTAATGAATTTTTCAGCTGATTTTTCTTTATCAATTACCTTATCGAAATTCCACGGTGTAATCTTCTCATCCGAACGATATTCTGCCCATGCAAATCGGCTATCTTTTCGCACTAACGGTCCGACATAGTAAGGGATTCTAAAAGTCAAGATTTTTTCAATTCTATCTTGGTTCTCTTTTAGAAATGGGTAATAATCACCTTGACGACGCAAAATTGCATGCATTTCTTGTAAATGAATTTGGTGCGGAATCGAACCATTATCAAATGTTCTTTGTTTTCTTAAGAAATCTTCACGTTCAATTTTATCTAGGAAATAATCACTTCCACCCATTTTTAAGAGAGTGTTTTTTAAATATTTATAAAATACATCCTGCTTGACACCATTTTTAATATAACCCGCATAACCATTTTTGGTTTCATCTTTAAAAATCTCGTGATACAACTCAGATTTATTTGCCTTAATGAATTCTTTTAGCTTTTCTAAATCTTCATGGTGTTCAACATAACGTTTAATCATCGAAGCTGATAAAGGAGCTTTAGTTGAATTATCATCAACAGTTAAGATACCTGAAAGTAAGATTGCATCATAAAGATTTTTAGCTGAAGTAAATAAATCTGCATAATCGTCTCCAATTTTCCCAAGTAACTCTTCTAAATCTTCTTCGTAGGTATCTTTAGAAAATTGCAATTTAGCATCGTCAGATAATTTGAAATTCGTTTTAAAATTAGGCTGTAATCCTAAAGCCAAAGCAACAAGATTTCCAAATAAAGTATTTTTCTTTTCTGTTGGGTAGTATTTAATAAGATTCTCTAAACGGCGTGATTTGCTAATTTTTTCTGTCAAAGTACTTGCAGCATCAACCGTAATTTCTGATAAGTGACTATCATCAAATGTTCTATCATACACTCCTACGAAATCAGTAAATAGTTTTTGAACATCTGTATTTTCGGCATTCAATTTCCCCTCAATTAAGAAATGTCCACGATATTTAATTATATGTGCCAAAGCTAGATAAACCAAGCGTAAATCTGCTTTTTCAGATGAATCTGCAAGATATTCTCTTAAATGGTAAATTGTAGGGAATTTCTGATGATAGGCATCTTCTTCTGCTTTATTGCCAAAGATTGGGTGTGAATCAAAATTTTTATCATCATCTGTCAAAAACGACTCATCTAAGCGTTGAAAGAAACTATCATCAACTTTTGCCATTTCTTCAGTAAAAATATCTTGTAAATAGCGTAAACGATTTTTACGGCGTGTGTAACGACGGCGAGCAGTACGTTTTAAACGAGTCGCTTCAGCAGTCTCTCCGCTATCAAATAATAACGCGCCTAGTAAGTTTTTCTTAATATACCTTTTATCAGTGTTTCCTAGAACTCTCATCTTTTTAGCTGGAACTTTGTAATCATCAGTAATCACAGCCCAACCTACGCTATTAGTACCTATGTCAAGTCCAATTGAATAAGATTTTTTCATTTTTATCTCCTTTTTTCAATAAATTACTTGCAAATTTATTAGTAAAATACTACAATAATCTTGTTGGAACTATTCGAAACAACACAGCGAGTTAAAATAAGGCTTTGTCCGTACACAACTTGTAAAAGTGGCACCCGATTCGGGTGCATTTTTTGTACTCCTACAAATAATTTCAACAAAACTAAACAATTTTATTTTACTCTTTAAAATATAAAAAAACAAGCGTTTTCAAGGCGCTTGTTTTCTGTTTAAAAGGAGGGAAAAAGAGGAGATTTTAAGCGTTTAAAGTGATTGTTTGAGGATTATCTTTAAGCGCTGTTTTGTAGTGTTTTACTTTGTCGTCATCGATATAATGGATGTGGAGGAGTGCATCGATGAGACCTGTTGTTTCTAGGTGGTAATCACCTCCTTTTCTGCTAATCTTAATAGTTGCTGCTTTTTGACCTTGGGTGTCAAAAATAGCTGTTTGTGCTGTTTTTCCGTCCTCTAGGTTATAGACATGAACGGTGACTTGTTGGTTATAGTCATATTCTGCTCTGTTGACAGCTTCTTTTCTCACCAAAATGCTATTTGGTCGGACAAGGACTGGGAGGTGGAAATAATCAAAATTTTCTTGATACCACTGTCCTGCTGAATAGGCTTTATCCGTCAAGAGGTCAATCCACGCGCCGCCAGCATTTGGTACGTAAAAATCTTTTTGCCCTTTGTCATTGAAAATCGGTGCGACCAGTAATGACTCACCAAGCATATATTGTTGGTCAAGGTCATGCGTTGCTAGGTCTTTTGGAAATTCCAAAACCATGGCACGCATCATTGGAACACCTGATTGTGAGGTTTGGACAGCTTCTTTTTGCAAATATGGCATTAATGATAGCTTCAATTTTGTAAAGGCTCGTGTGACATCAACAGCTTCGTCACCGTAGAGCCATGGCACTTTATACTCCCAACTACCGTGATAACGACTGTGTGATGATAGTAAGCCAAATTGTGTCCAACGTTTATACAAATCAGGATTAGCTCCTGCTTCAAACCCTGAAATATCATGGCTCCAGTAACCAAAACCACCTAAACCAAATGACAAACCTGCTCGAAGTGATTCCGCCATTGAAGGATAATCTGATGTGCTATCACCGCCCCAATGGACTGGGAATTTTTGAGAACCGACAGAAGCCGAACGCGCAAAGACAACCGCTTCCTTATCACCACGTTCACGTTTGAGCAAGTTAAACACCACTTCGTTGTAGAGATACGCATAATAATTGTGCATTTTAGCAGGATCAGCATGGTTATAATAAACGGTATCTGTTGGAATACGTTCCCCAAAATCGGTCTTAAAGCAATCAACACCCATATCTAGGAGATTTTTCAATTTTGATTCATACCATTGGCATGCTTCAGGATTGGTAAAATCAACGATTGCCATTCCTGCTTGCCATTTATCCCATTGCCAAATATCACCATTTGCTTTCTTCAGAAAATAGCCATGCTCAGCCCCTTCATCAAATAAAGGAGATTTTTGTCCGATATAAGGGTTAATCCAAACACAGATTTTCAAACCTTTTTCTTTAAGACGTTTGAGCATATTGACAGGGTCTGGGAAAGTACGGTCATCCCATTCAAAGTTACACCATTCGTATTCTTTCATCCAGAGACAATCAAAATGGAAAACTTCTAGTGGAATATCACGTTCAATCATGCCATCCACGAAAGAATTAACTGTTGCTTCATCATAATCTGTTAAAAATGATGTGCTCAACCACAGCCCAAATGTCCAAGCTGGTGGTAAACTTGGTTTCCCAGTCAAATCAGTATAGTGTCCTAAGACGTCTTTCATGCTATCTCCAGCGATGACATAATACTCCAGACTTTCTCCAGGGACTGAAAATTGGACACGTGAAACTTTCTCGCTGCCAACTTCAAAACTGACTTTATCAGACGAATTGACAAAAACACCGTAACCTTTATTGCTGACATAAAATGGAATGTTTTTATAGGCTTGCTCAGTTCCTGTTCCGCCGTCTTCATTCCAAATATCGACCGTTTGTCCATTTTTGACAAAATTTGTGAAACGCTCACCGAGCCCATAAATTTTCTCACCGACATCAATCGTTAATTGTTCGCTGACATGAGCGACTTTCTTATCATCAGTAATATAAGCCTTACTACGTGGTAAGCTTTGCGCGATGACTTTTCCCTTATAAGCAAATTCGACTGTCAGTTGCTCACCTTTGCTGATTGAAATGCTTAAATCGTCAGAAGTCAAAGTTAGCTGTTCTTCATTATCAAAAATCTGAGATGCTACTTTTTCTGTTGACAATTCAAACTGCGGTGCTTTTTTGACTTGTCCTTTGTGATTGTAAATCTTCACACCGATAATCTCTTCTCGCGGCGTAAAAATTTCCATAGTCATTAAACCACCGTCAAGCGTTGCGCCCTTGTGAGCGACATAAGAATATGGCATGTAAACCGTTAGACGATTGGGCTCAACACGGTAATCGTACAGATGTGTGGCGTATTTGACTTCGTAGCCGTCTTTGACTAGCCAGCCACCGTTTAAAAATTTCATCGTATCTATTCTCCTTTTTCTTTTAACAAATGATAAGCACCAAGCAATCCTGCTAAGTTTTGATGCTGACAAATTTCGATTGGCACTTCAAAGGTCTCCCAGAAAGGATTTTTTGCCAGAGCTAGCAAAATATAAGGCAATAAATGTGGATTGCGGCTGATGCCTCCACCCAAAAGCACCTTGTCTGGGTCATTTTGACAAACCACATTAAAAATCGTTATGGCTAATCTGGTTGACCATTCTTGGATAAGTCTTTTGACAGCTAGGTCATTATCTTCAAAAATAGCTGCGCCATGAATAGTTTCTTCACTAGGCAATCCTTTTAAGACTTTATATTGCTTGACAAGAGCGCTGGTTGAAGCGAGGTCATGCAAGGTTTGATAACCACTTTCTTGGTAATCGATAATCATCATCCCAAGCTCACCTGCTTTGTAAGAATGCCCATGAACCACTTTTTTATCATGGACAAAAGCACCGCCAATGCCCGTTCCAATGGTAATCAAGCAAAAATCATCACAATCTTGTCCACGACCCGAATAAGCTTCAGCGATTGCTGCACAATTGGCATCATTTTCGATAATTATTGGAATATCTGGCTGACTTAATTCTTGTCGTACTAAGTCAATGACATTACAGCCACTTAAAACACCGATTGCTCCTGCCTGCAAGGCGACGCCAGTTTCTGGTACAATGTGCCCAGGAAAACTAATCCCAATTCCTTTAATCTCAAAAGATGTCAGGTAAGGATTGATGAGCTTGCTAAGTGAGTGAATAAAGGCTTCTTTACTTTCTTTTTGTGTTGGGATTTCGTCATGTTCAAGGACTGCTTCGTGTTCGTCAAGCAAAGCATATTTGACCATGGTACCACCCACATCTATACAAAAATACGGCATCTGCCACCTCCTATGATAGCGTTTTCTTAATTCTCATTATAGACAAAAATACGCTACAAAAATACCAGCAAGATTAGATATTCTTACTGGCATTTTTAGTCTATTTTGATTTTTGAGCAATTTGTCTGCGATATTCGTTTGGGGAAATATGGTAAAAGTGTTTAAATTTTTTGTAGAAATAATCAATATTATTATAGCCGACTTTGTCTGCGATTTCATAAACCATTAAATGAGATTCTTTCAATAAATCCGTAGCTTTTTCCATACGAACTTTTTCAAGGTAATTCAAGAATGATTCGTCCATTTTTCACTTGAATTTTTTACCGAGATAGGCGCTATTGTAGCCAAAATGGTCTGCGATATCTTTCAAGGTCAAATCTTCCTCGTAATGACGGTCAACATAATAAATCAATTGGTCAATAATATCAATATTGTTAAATTCTTCCGCAATCTGACGGGATAGCTTTTCAAGTTCTTCCTTAAATAAAGTGATTAATTCGGGGTAAGAATCTGCTTGTCTAGCTTTCTCACAAAACGCACTTTCATCGACAGCGATTGATTTTTGCAATTTTTCCTTAATCTTATCAAGAATCGTTGCATAATCGTGACGCATTTTCCAAATAAGGTCATCTTTTAGGTAATAATCTGCGCAAAGACTACGACCGTAAGCCATAACGACTGTCGTCAAATCATTAGTGGCAATAATTTTTGATACGAGGTCATCTAAAGTGACTGGAATCATGATTTCTGGTGACATTCTCGTGATTTTTTCAGGTAAAATCAACTGATTTGGAAACATAAATGCTGCTTCGGATAAATCGTTTAACTGTTTTGGAATGACTGTCAAATCTTGCTTGGCACTCACCCAGCCTGTGCTGATAATTTTCCCGCGATTCGCACAGATTTTGGTAAATTGATAAACGTCTTGATTTAGCGGCGCAGTTGTCAGCAAAATAAGGTAATATTTTGAGAGATTGTTCAACACGACGTATTTCAGAGGAAGCTCCTCTAGTTGTTCCAAAATATCAACTGGAATAGCTTGGTCAAAGCGTGAGCAGTTGATAAATTGATAATCTGTCAAGCCTGTCTTGTCAGTACCGAAAATCTTATCAAACAAACGTTTTTCAAAATCATTTTCATCAAGCTTGGCTGTTTCTTCTTGGATAGTTTTCAATACAGCAATCAGTTCGTCCTCATCAACTGGTTTTAACAGATATGACGTGAAACCTAGCGATACCGCCTGTTGAGCATATTCAAATTCCGAATACCCTGATAAAATAATGGAATAAAAAGGATAGTCAAGGCGTTCTTTGGCTGTTTGAACCATTTCAAGACCCGTTTGTTCAGGCATTTTGATGTCTGTGATAACCAAATCTGGGTGATAGGTCTCAATCGCCTGCAAACCTTCCTTACCATTACTTGCCATGGCAACAACAGAAAAGCCATAATTTTCCCAATCAATTAAGTATTTCAATCCCTCTCTGATAATTTTTTCGTCATCAACAATCAATACTTTTTTCACTTTTCTCCCCCCTGATATTATTGCCAAATTTTTGACAAAAAGATTCTTTTTCTTCACAAGAATCCTCCTTACATACTACTATATCAAGTCTCGTTTCATGGCACAAGCACTTTTTTAATGAGAATTTTTCTTTTGAGATGGTAATTTTTTAAACCACTGCACAAATAAATCTACCCATGGTTGAATATTTTCTTCAATGCCATACCCATTTGGAGCTGCGCTAGCTTCACTACCAAGAGATAAACCATGGCCTCCGTACGAGAATAAATGGTATTCAACAGGAATGTGATATTTTCGTAAAGCTTGAACAAAAGCTAAGCTATTTTCAGCTGGCACAAGCTCATCCTCACCCGTATGCCAAAGAAATGTTGGGGGTGTTTGAGAAGATACTTTATTTTCCAGTGATAAGTATTTTGCTAATTGTTCAAAATCATCCCCTAACAACTGTTTGAAAGAGTCAATATGAGCAAAAGAACCGCTAGAAATAACAGGATAGGCTAATAAAATTGCATTAGGTTTCCATTGCTCCACATCATCCCCAAGTGCTTGTTTGAGAATATCTGATGCCCAATCAACACCTAAATTAGCAGCTAAATGACCACCAGCAGAAAAACCTGCCACAACGATTTTTTGAGTATCAATTCCCCATGGCACCGCATTTTCTCTGATAAAAGCCACTGCTTTTGCTACTTGAACAAGGCTTGACGGATATCTAACAGGAGCTACCGAATAGCGTAGGACAAAAGTAGCAAAACCATATTGTAACAGTTTTACAGCTATGGGTTCTGCTTCTCTATCTGACGTCATTTGATACCCTCCACCTGGGCAAATGAGAAGTGCTGGACGCTTTTCAATCTTTAGTTCTGGGGAATTTTCTAAAATATAAGTGGTTAAAGTGGCTTGATTCCCATTTTGGTCAGTAATCGAAAATTCTTTATAAAGCATAGAAACTCCTATCTAACTTGAACTTTTAAAACTTGTGGCAAATCACTAGAAACTTTAGGAATTTCTACCTTAAGTCCACCTGATGTTTGCTTCCAAAGAAGCGATTGATTCTTTCCAAGTAGAAATACTTTTTCAATAATCCCATGAAATTCTGGTAAATCTTGGTCTTTCGACGTTGCTAATGCTTTAATGGTTAGCTGTTCTGGACCTGAAAGTCTTCCCATGATAAAAACATAGATTGAATTGCCACTCACCGTAAATCTAAAATCTTTTGTTGTGTAATAAATTGGTTTGCTGTCTGAAAATTGACCGCTCGGTTGACGAGTTGGTCCTTCTTGGGCTTTCCGCCACACTTTTGCACCATAAATCGCCTCCCCATTAATAGACAGCCAATTCCCAATGGTTTCTAAAATATCTTGGTCATGTTTCGCAATGCTTCCGTCAGCTTTTGGTCCTACATTAAGCAGTAAATTGCCATTTTTAGCAACAACATCAATCAAGGTTTGAATGATTTCTAAAGGTGTTTTGTATGCCAAACTGTCCGTATAGCACCACGAATTGCGAGCGATAGCCGTGTCTGTCTGCCAAGAAAATGGCTGCGCTTGTTCAAAACCACCTCGTTCCATTTCAACAATGCCAGTCCCAAACATCATGGCATCATGTTTATAGCAAATACTAGTTGGCTTTTGCCACTTGACACCTAAATTATAATAATAAGCAGCAATTAGTTTTAGATAGTCTTTGAAACTGTCGTGCTCAATCCACCAATCAAAATAAAGTATTTCTGGTTGGTAATCTCTGATTAATTCTGCCGTTCGCAGCAGCCAATCCTCTAAAAAAGCTTGGTCTAGGTAAGGCTTACTAAATAAATCTTGGTGGTCAGGTTCAGGCATGGCTGGCCAATAAAGGCTATCTTTTGTTAAAGGGGCAACAATATCACTCTCAAATTCCTTACCATGTCCAAAGAAAAAATAATGCTCGGCGCGGTGCGATGAGGTACAAAAATGAATCCCTCGTTTCTCAGCTTCCTTTTTTAATTCTCCAAGAATATCGCGTTTTGGTCCCATTTCAACAGCATTAAACGGTGATAAGGCACTTTGGTACATCTGAAAACCGTCATGGTGTTCAGCAACAGGAAAAATATATTTCGCACCAGATTCTTCAAAAATTGCTAACCACTCTTTTGCATTAAATTTTTCAGCGGTAAACATAGGAATGAAATCTTTATAACCAAACGTTTTATGCTCGCCGTAAGTTTTGACATGGTGCTGAAATTCTGGGTGTGATGTGATGTACATATTCCTTGAATACCATTCGTTGCGATAAGCAGGAACACTATACACGCCCCAATGAATGAAAATTCCAAATTTAGCCTTTAAAAACCACTCTGGCACTTGGTACTGAAACAGAGATTTCCACGTTGGTAAATATGGTCCTTGATTGGCAATACGTTTGATTTCTTCAATGGTAATGCTCATGTTTTCTCCTCACAAGTCAAAAAATGGAGTGAGACCAAGGTCCCACCCCACCCGCAACTAGACATTAATCGTTATCATCAGCTTTGGCTTCTTTGACGACTTCTTCACGCGCTTTTTGTTGGTCTTTGGCATTTTGCATATCAATCGCTAACACTTTGTCGTAATTCAAACCTTTAGCTGTATCTTGCATTTCTTTTAACAATGAGTTGAATTCTGCTTCATCTTTGGCAAATACCATTTTCCAAGAATATTCAACCACCGTTGATTTCACTTGATTTCGAAGAGTTTCGATTTCAGAGTCATCTTCAGGCGCAAGATAGCTTGCTCCTGGTGCAACAAGAAGTTGGTCATTCTTTTCAAGATAGTCAATGGTTGTTTCGGCATTGTCCATATGTGAGCTCCAGTCAGTAATGACAGGATTTGTGTTGTATTCTTGTTGGTAAGTATCCCACAAAGTGAAGTAATATGGACTATTGGTATCTGGGTCAATATCAATTGGAATGATTGTGTCAACGTTCAATGTTGAAAGACCGTCGCTGTATGAACCACTACCGTATTCTTCAGGCACTTCTGCACCGTCGCTAGACAAGAGGGCTGATTTCCCGAAGTCTGTCAATTCTGGTAGCCCGTCATCGTTAATATCCCATGTCAAGCCTTCGATACCTGCACTACCTTGACTTGATGAACTGTTGGCACGTTCACCTTCTGGTGAATACAACCAGTCAATAAATTCAGCAATGCGTTCTGGGTCTTTGGCATTAGAGCCGATACCAATGAATTGTTTACCACCGTAAGCATAGGCACCGTATGAGAAGATTTTTTGGTCTTTAATAGGAACTGACATAAAGCCTTTACCTGCATTTAAATTGTCAGTTGTGTTGTAGGCTGCTTGTCCAAGCCAAGGCCACCATGAGAAGAGAACTTGTCCGTCTTGGAATTTTGAATAAAGGGTATCGTAGTTTTGTGTTGTTGATTCTGGGTCAACAAGTCCTAGTTGATTAGCTTCAAAGTAGAATTTCAAAGCACGCACATATTGTGAATCACTGTCAATGATACTTTGATAATCAGAGCCGTCTGCTTTGGCTAAAACAAAGCCTAATTCATCATAACCATAAAGCGCAGCCAATTGTTTCGCAGCTCCCATCATATTGCCGTCCCAATCGCCAAAGAGTGAGAAGGCATAGACTTTTTTGCCTGAATCAGATGTTGGGTTGGCTTCTTGCATTGCCGCTAAAACTGGCAACAAATCTTCAAGCGTATTGACTTGTGGGTAACCAACTTTCCCATACAAATCCCAGCGCAAATAAGTTCCGAAGGTTGGGTCTTGAGCTTCTGAAGGCTCCGTTGGGGAAGTACTTGAAACTTCTGTTGGGAAACCATAAATAGTCCCATCACTATTTAAATGTTGAACAGCTGCATCATATTCTCTGACATTGTCCATTTTTTTGTAGAGCTCTGTTGAATCGTAAAGCAAGCCAGCTTGCACCAATTCATTGTAATGCTCACCACTACCTGTGATAATAATATCACCCAAATCACCTGCGGCTGTTCGTGTTTGGTAAAGCGTATCACCATTTCCAGCAACGTTTGGTGCGATAATGTTTAATTCGATGTTAAATTTATCTTTGACAAGTTGTGCAAACCACCCTTTTTGGATTCCCATATAGTTGGCAACATCATCATAAACATCAACAGTAATGGTTTCGCTTCTATCTACGCTAGCCGTTTTTTTACTGCTACATGCTGACAATAATGCCAAAGAAGAAGTTGCAATAATTCCTAATGTCACAAGCTTTTTCCAACTTTTTTTCATTAAAATTCTCCTTATTTTATATTACATTGGCTGTTAACCAATTTTGCATACCAATTGAAAGTCATTAACCTTTTACAGCACCCAACATAATCCCTTTTACAAAGTATTTTTGGAACATTGGGTAAATAAACATAATCGGCAAAACCACGATAACAGAAACCGTCATGCGAATTGATGTTGGTGTTTGAGTCGTTGCCGCAGAAACCACACTACCAACTGCTCCACCTGTATTTTTCACCATTTGCGCTAAGCTATTAGCTTGATTAATATAAGTATAAAGCAAATATTGCAGAGAGTATAGCTTCTGGTCAGTAATGTAAATCAAGGTATCTTGGAAAGAATTCCATTGACCAACTGCTGAGAAAATCGCTACCGTTGCTAAAATTGGGGTACAGTTTGGCAAAATGACTTTAAAGAAAACTTGTAAAATATTTGCCCCATCAATTTCAGCTGCTTCTTGCAATGATTTTGGAATTGATTCGATATAAGTCTTAACCAAAATAATGTTAAATGGCTGAACAACGGCTGGCAGCACATATACCCAAAAATTATTGGTCAATCCCAACGTTTTCATAGTGATAAACATTGGAATCATACCTGCATTAAAGTACATTGTGATGATAATAAAGCGGTACCAAAATGCTTTTTTCCAAAACTGCTCTTGGGTGAACATAAATCCCAAGAAAGCCGAAGCTAAAACCGTCGCTGCTGTACCAATCACAGTCCTAGCAACTGAAACAACTGCAGCCGTTGGCAAACCACCCAGTTTTAAAATTTGAATATAATTTTCAAAATGAATTTCTTTTGGTAAGAAACGAATTTCTCCCAAGGCACTTAATTCATTGTTACTAATCGAATTAATAATTAAATAATAGAATGGATAAAAACAGATAAATGTAAAAATTATAAAGAATAAATAGTTACAAATATTAAATGTTATATCCGAGCGTGTTAACTGATCTTTTTTCTTCATCTTTTTCTACCACCCTAAACAATACTTGTGCCACGGATTTTCTTGGAAGCAATATTAACAACTGCCAATAAAACCACACTGATAACACTCTTCAACATACTAAGTGCTGTGGCAAATGATAAACTACTACCACCAAGACCGATATTATAAACGTATAAATCCAAAACTTGGATATGTTCTTTGTTAAAGGCGTTTTGGAATACAAAATATTGATCCATACCATTACTTAATAAATTAGCAATAGACAACATCAACATTACCAAGTAAGTCGGCATAAGAGCTGGCAAGGTAATATGACGCATTAAATCAAAACGGTTAGCACCGTCAATCTGTGCTGATTCGTACAATTCAGGATCAATCCCAGCAATCGCAGCCAAGTACATGATAGCTCCCCAACCTAGTCCTTTCCAAATGCCCCACAGACACATGATTAACCAAGTATGTTTATCACTATCGAGGAACTTAACAGGCTCTGTAATAATGCCATAATGCTCTAATAACGTATTAACCAAACCAGTGCTTGAGAAAAGGCTAAAAGCAATCGTGTAAACAAGCACCCAACTGATAAAGTTTGGCAATGTTGTCAAGGTTTGAACGATGTTCTTAAACCATTTGCTCTTAATTTCATTTAGAAAAATGGCAAATAAAACTGGAAAGAATGATGTCGCAATGCCCAAGAAACTCATGGCAAATGTATTTTTCATTACTTGTACCAGTTGGTCTAATTGGGTCTTGCTAGAAACAATCATCTTGAACCATTTCAAACCAACAAATTCACTTCCCGACAGCCCCAGAGCTGGCTTGTAATCATACAAAGCATAAATCCAACCATGCAGCGGGAAATAAGAAAATAGAAACACTAAAATCAAAAAAGGGAGAACCGTTAAAAACATCACTTTCCCTTCGCGGGAATGCCTGTCGCTTATGGTCTGTTTTGATTTGTGCGAACTAGGTTTTATCATAACCTTCACCTCTCTTGTAATCGTTTACATAAAAGATAATATCATCTTTTCAACCGTTTGCCACTAGCTAAAACTATACCACCTTACTGTAAAAAATAGACATTCCCTAAAAATTAAGCCCTTTCATTTGGGCTTTTTGCTATAATGAATACAGAAAGATAAGAGGTGCAGTTCCATGAAATTTGACTACAATAATCGACTATTCCAAGCAGTAACTGAAATCTGCAATTTTATCGCATTGAATCTTTTGTTTCTAATAACGTGTTTTCCAATTATAACCATTGGACCTGCCCTTTCTTCTTTGTTCTATGTCACCTTACGATACGCTGATGACAAGAGTGGTTATCTCGTAAAAGACTACCTTATTCAATTAAAATCCGATTTAAAAAATAGATTTCTGATTAGTTTTATCTTCTTGCTGGCTGGAGCTCTGCTTAGCTTTTTAACCTTATTTTGGTTTTCAGTCCAAACAACTATCGGAACTATATTTGCAGTGATTTGTTTAGCACTTCTTCTGCTTCTTATCGTTGCATTTATCATTTGCTGTGCGCTTAGCGGACGCTATCAAAACAGCTTACGCCAGACACTCAAGAACAGTTTTTTATTGGCAATTGCTTCCCCTTGGCATTCCATTATCATTCTTTCTATTCCTGTGGCATTACTCTGCTTGGGAGTGATTATGAGTTCGTTTAAGATTTTCCTTGTCTTATTTGGAGCTTCGTTAAGCGCTTATTGCTCTGCTTTTTGCCTATTATCATTATTTAAAAAATTTGAATGGCGATAAAACATATGAAAATAAATTTTTTTAAGCATTCAATTAATGATTTTTCAATCAAGCATCAACTCCGTTTGATTATCTTACCTATTCTGGTCTCTTCTGTGCTTATTATCGGTGGTTATCTGGTGTATGACTCAACACGGCAATTAAACGTAAACTATCATAGTTTAGCCACTCAAGATGCACAGCACACACGCTCCATTATCCATGACACGTGCAGCAATTTCAAAAAATACGCCGACGCTCTCACCAATGATAGCCAGCTGCGAAGCTTGCTAGAAGAAAACTATTCTGATAATGAAAGTGCTACTCAAGCCATTGATAATTATCAATATCTTAATAATGTTTACAAGCAAGATACTGCTATCAAAAGCATTTTAGTTTATAGTGATAACACAAGCCTGCCAAATTACCAACATTTCATCTCAATGACACATGATGACATGGCAAAAGAAGCTTGGTATGAAAAGGCTAGTGAGCAATGGAGTGCCTTCTGGCTAACCATTCCTGACGATGATGATGACTTTCAATATTTGACCATTTATCAACGAGTTCCCATGCCTTTGTCGGACAACATGGCTGTTCTTGAAATCAAAATGGATTACAATTATTTAAAAAATAGAATCAACAATTCCAATTATCTCAATCAGATGTTTCTTAACCAAGATACGATTTTTTATTCTGATAAATTTTCTGAAGTTAGCACGAAAGCCATCAGCATTAACGAAAGTGTCAGCACAAAAGTTGCCGCCAATTATGTTCACAACAATAACAACCAAACCACATTATTAGCCTACACTGCTCTGCCATTGTCAAATGGTACCAATTCGGATACGGTGTATATCTACTCTTTTGATACTAACGCTTTTTCAGCCATTCTTGAAAATGGGCTCCGCTGGTCAGGCATTCTCATCTTCATTTTGAGTATTTCCATTATACTCACGCTTTATTTTTCACGATTTTTCTCAAGCCGTATCCAAAAACTTCAAGAGACTGTTTACCGTGCTTCTATCGAAGATTATAGTTTCTTCAATGAAATCGCCGGTCATGATGAAATTTCAACCATTTCGCTTAATTTTCACAAGATTATCAATCACATCAAGAAAAAAGAAGAAGAAATTTATCAATCAAAAATCACGGAGCAAGAACTGCTCAACCAGCAACAAAAAATGGCATTTAGCATTCTAGCTAGCCAGATTAATCCACATTTTTTATTTAACACCTTGGAAACGATTCGGATGACAGCTCTGCAGCACAAAGACCGTGATGTCGCTAATGCCATTCGCCTGCTGTCAAAATCAATGCGTTACACCTTGTCCAATCAAGGAAAACGCATTACCAGCCTGCAAGAGGAATTAGATGCTATTCAAGTTTATACCCAAATTCAGCAACTTCGTTTTGGCGAACGTGTCCATTACAACTGTATCATTGACCCTGAACTCAATCCAAAAGAGATTTATCTTTTGCCACTTTTGATTCAGCCGCTGATTGAAAATGCCATTTCACACGGTTTAGAATCAGTCGCTCAAAATGGTTTTGTGACACTAGCCATTTCCTTACAAGAACCTAACACCCTTTGCATTAGCGTGAGTGATAACGGAGTAGGTATTGAACCTGCTAAACTCGCACGCATTCAAGAGGACATTTCTAAAAATGACATTGAAGACACTAGCCACATTGGACTAAAAAACGTTCACAACCGCATTAAACAGTATTACGGTGATCAATACGGACTATTTATTAGCAGCATAAAAGGACAAGGAACCATGATTAAACTCCTTTTCCCACTCCAAAGACAAGTTGATGATGATAACTAAAAAGAGGTCGCTGACCTCTTTTTTACTGTACAATGATTTTCACGTCAAATGCTGGAATTTCTGTGATATTTTCTATCTGCTTTTGGCTTAGTAAATCATAGCCTGTCAATGCTAAGTTGCATGGGATTGTTTGGGCTGTGTGATTGATTAAGAATTGATATGTTTTATCACCTTTGCGGCGTGTTTTTAATTCCAATCCGTCTGGCAATACCCGACTTTCAATGCCTAGTGTTCCCAAAATGCTATCAAACAAAGCTGACAAACCAACTTCGTCTAACATTGTGCCAACATAATAAGCGTTACCATTTTCAAAATGATTTTGTGTCACCACAGGATAGCTATTATAAAATTCCTGACTATCATAATAAGCCAATGCCTGCGCGTCATTCAAATGAATAACGTCACATAAGAGCTGTGCTTTCGCTCTTTCCCCTGATTTAAATTGGACATTTTCACGATATTCTGGTGGCAAGGCGTCAAATTCTTCAACCCAAATCCCCAAAACATCTTTTAACGGTCCTGGGTAACCACCCAAATGAACATTATCTGTCTCATCAACAATGCCACTCATCATCGTTGTAACAAAATGCCCACCCTTTCGCACAAAGTCTTCAATCTTTCGCGTTTGCTCTTGGTTGACCATATATAGACACGGTGCAATTAAAAGATCGTATTGACTGAAATCTTGCTCTAAGCTAACCATATCAACATCTATCTGACGGCGGTACAATTCTTTATAGTAATGATGAATTTGGTCAACATATTTTAAATCGATTGTCGGTCCACTGGCGTATTCTAAGCCCCAGTAATTTGGCCAATCAAAGATAATACCAACTTTAGCAGGTGTTCTTGCTCCTAAAAATTGGTCGCCAAGGCGAGCTAGTTCCACTCCAAGCTGACTAACTTCTCTAAAAACACGAGTGTGCTCATGTCCCACATGGTCAATCACTGCTCCATGGAATTTTTCACAACCGCCAACCGAGCGACGAAGCTGGAAGAATTGAACCGTATCCGCTCCATGTGCCATGGCTTGATAGCTCATGCTTCGCATTTGACCTGGCTTCTTCAAGGAATTATACGGTTGCCAATTTTGCTGACTAGGTGTCTGTTCCATTAGCATAAAAGGTTGTCCAGCCTTTAATCCCCGCATCAAATCATGCGTCATAGCTGTAAAACTAGCTGGCGTATTATAGGCAGGGTAATTATCCCACGAAACAATGTCCATTTCTTTCGCAAATTTGAAATAATCAAGTGGCTTGTAAGTTCCCATTAGATTGGTTGTGACAGGTGTTTTTGAATCAAATTCTCTAATCGCATCACGCTCATCTTTGAAATTTTGCAAAATAGAATCCGACATAAAACGGCGATAATCGAGCGATAGCCCTGCAAAAGCTGTTTTTTCAGTTCCAATGGCTTCACCTAACACATTAGGCAGGACAATCTCATCCCAGTCATACAGCGTATGCCCCCAAAATTGCATATTCCATGCTTTGTTGACCGCTTCAATTGTGCCGTATTTTGCTTTCAACCATACGCGAAACGCTTTAGCACAGTTATCACAATAACATTCACCGCCATATTCATTTGAAATATGCCAACAAACAACATTGTCAAGATGACCGTAACGCTCTGCTAATTTTCCAGCTAATTTTTTAGCATAATATTGGAAAACTGGGCTATTTGGACATGCATTATGACGATGACTAAAACGATGATGACGTCCTTCAAAATCTGTCCGCGTCACTTCTGGATAACGACGACAAAGCCAAGCAGGTAAAGCCGCCGTCGAGGTGGCAAAAATAATCTTGTAATCACGCTCTACCAGCATATTGACAATCTCGTCCAACTGTTCAAAATCATACTCATTTTCTGACGGTTGAATCGTTGCCCAAGAAAACACATTGATTGTCGTTGAATTGATATGAGCCAAGTCAAACAAGCGCATATCTTCCTGCCAAATTTCCTTTGGCCATTGCTCAGGATTGTAATCTCCACCAAATAATATCGTTTGAAATTGTGTCATCTGAAGCCTCCGCTAGTTGATATCAGAACCATTGGTTTCAATGACAGTTTGATACCAGTAAAAACTATCCTTAGGAATTCTTGCCAAATCTTTTTCAGAATATTCATCACGATTAACATAGACAAAACCATAACGTTTTTTATAACCATTCAACCAACTCAACAAATCGGTAAACGACCAAGCACAGTAACCAATAACCTCAACACCGTCAGTAATTGCCTTTTTCATCTCAAGCAGGTGTTTTTCGAGGTATTGAATACGGTAATCGTCATGAATTTCTCCGTTAGCCGTTAATTCATCAATGGCACCTAGACCATTTTCAGTAACAAAAACTGGCAAGTCATAACGGTCATAGATACGGCGCAAAGCCACTCTGAACCCTGCAGGGTCAATTTCCCAACCCCAGTCCGTTTTTTCCAAATAAGGATTGTCAACAACCGCAAACATGACTTTTTCTGGTGAGGCTTCTTCGCTGCGATTATTTTGCATTAAATAAGGATCTGTGACATTCGAGTCTTTATCCGTAGCGACAGCTTCTTCTGTATCTTCAAAACCATTAACTTTAGCTGTTCCGCCATGATAATAATTGATTCCGACAAAATCTGGCTTGCCTAATTTCAAAATCTCGTCGTCACCTTCCTCCAATGTTGGTGCCAAGCCCAAGGCTTTTAACTGTTTAAAAATAACCTTAGGATATTGCCCTTTACAATAAACATCAAGCCACCAGCTATTATTCAAGGCTTCCCCATTTTCAGCTGCCAAAACGTCTGTTGGATTTGCCGTCAACGGATACATAGGACCATAACCAAAACTTGGACCAATCAAACCATTTGGCACCATTTGGTGGAAAAGTGCAATTGCTTTCGCATTCGCCAAATTAACAATATGATTAGCTTCATACATTCGTTTTAAATCACGAACTCCAGGTGGGTGTGCTTCCAAACGATAACCTAGCGTCGTGAAAACATTTTGCTCATTAAAGGTCACCCAATATTTCACTTTATCTTTAAAAGCCGTGAACAAAATATCACAATATTTCAAAAAGGCATTGATGGTTTTGCGTGATTCCCAACCGCCATAGCGTTCTTGCAAAGCAAGTGGCAAATCCCAATGATAAAGCGTCAAAACAGGCTCAATGCCATTGCTAATCAATTCATCAATCAAATTAGCATAAAAAGCTAAACCAGCTTGATTGACTTGACCATCACCGTCTGGAATGACACGTGACCATGCCACACTGAAACGATAAGCTTTCAAGCCCATTTTCTTCATTAAAGCAACATCTTCTTTGTAGCGGTGATAATGGTCAACTGCCACATCTCCATTAGTGCCTTCAAAGGTCTTATTTGGAATCTTAGAAAATTGGTCCCAAACTGATGGGCCTTTACCATCCGCATCCCAAGCACCTTCGACCTGATAAGCAGCCGATGCCGCTCCCCATAAAAACTCTTTCGGAAAATCATCTAACGTCTTATGATACATATTTGCTCCTTCTAAAAATGTATTCGTTTACATTTTTAGTCTAAATAAAAAAAGCCCAGTTTACAACTGGACAAAATAGATAATCTCCTAGTAAAAACTGGACTGGTTAGTCTCTCCTTACTAACTCACCAACCAACCCCAGAAAAATGGGAGGGCAAAGGCAATTAAGCCACAAATCACAAAGAGGGCTTTCAACCATTTTTGAGGGATAGTCGTTGATTTAATCCAAAGAAGAATGGCAAACAGCCACGAAACGGCAAATAATAGCCAATAATACCATGCAAGGGACATCTTAATCGTTCCTTTCTACCTTAATGGTTTTCGGATGTTTCTGTTGGTCTTGCAGACGTTTAGTCAATTGACGGCGAGCAATGACAAGTAAGCCAATCATAATAACTTCGTAAGTGACAAAGAAAATGATAAAACAATGCAAGAAAAATTCCTCTGGTAAAACCCAGATAATTGGGTCTGTGGCGGGGTTGAACAGCCATGTTGAATCACCAGGGAAAAGCACTTCATGAAATAGCGTAAAAAATTGGTCAAAGCCAATCAGCAATCCTGCTACTGCAATTAGCACAGGTAAAACAGCTGCTAAAGTAAACGCTCTTTGATGTAGAAAAAGTGATTTTTCAGCTCTGCTATTTTTCCAAAAACGCCAAGACGGATACAGCAGCACCACAAAAACAGCTTGCGCTAGGTGAAATAAATGCTTAACGTCACGAAAATGCTTGAGCCCGTCTGTTGATGACGGGAAATCTGGCATAGAAAGGGTGTGCGAAAGTGGATTGGTCAGATAGGTCATCAGAATATTAAAGTTTTTCAAGAGGTCGTCTTTTGTAATCGTGACCTGAAGGGTTAGTTTGAGCCAATCAACTTCCAAAGGGTAAATCAGCCAAGCACCATAAATAGCTACCAAGACAGCTAGAGCAAGGAGCCAGAGCCAAGTGCTAAACGTCCAAAGTTTATTTTTCATCAAAATTCCATTCATCTAAGCTAGCAAGGACATGGTCAGGTTTCACTGGAAGGGTAGGCACTTCTTCTGGTTTGGTGAAACCAGTCGTCACAAGCAAAGTAGCAATATCATTTTGAATTCCTGCCATAATATCTGTTAAATAATTATCACCAACCATGATAGCTTCTTCACGTTTAACTCCCAGAACATCCAAAGCTTTATTCATGATAATCGCATTTGGTTTGCCGATAAAGACTGGCTGCACACGTGTTGCAGTCTCCAAGAGTTTATTAATCGAACCAGCCCCTGGCATTAACCCACGCTCCGTTGGGATATTCAAATCAGGATTCGTTCCAATAAAGACTGCTCCTTTTTGAATGGCAAGCGTTGCAACGGCAAGCATTTCATAAGTTAGTTGCGTATCTAGTCCGACAACCACATATGCTGGATTTTCAGTATCTTCAACATAGCCAGCCTCAGCAATAGCTGTTTTCAAACCCGTTTCACCAATCACATAAACTGTTTTTCCACGATTCATGTCATTCATGTAATCAATCGTCGCCATTGTTGCTGTATAAATCGTTTCAAGCGGTGTATGCACATTGAATTGTGTCGCAAGCATTTCTTGAACTTTTTCTGGTGTGCGTGTTGTATTATTCGTCACCAAAACATAAGGAATATTACGTTCTTGCAAACGTTGAATAAAACGTTCCCCAGCAGGAATACGATTTTTCCCTTTGTAAATTGTTCCATCTAAATCAATCAAATAGCCTTTATAAGTCATTCTTTCCTCCATTTTTACAACACCAAAAAGACTTTCTAGCTAAAAAGTCTCTGACTATCCTTAGTCAATTAGTGTTTTCCAATTCTCATCGTAATAAGCAGTAAAGCACATCGCAATCTGCTCTTTCGTTGTCTTAGATTCAGCAAGCTCAGGCAGGTTGTCACACGCAAAATACCCACTTGCTATCGTTTCTAAATTCTTTGTAAAATGCCCACCTTTGGCATGGCATAATGAAAAAATCTTACAAATCTTGTGAGCAGAAACTGGTTGATTGTGTTTTTCACGGTCTTGAATAGCAATCACGCGCTCCAATTCCACATCAAGTCCAGCTTCTTCTTTCACCTCTTTAAGCGTGTTTTCCGCCACAGATTGGTCAACATCACACCAACCACCTGGCAGCGCCCACTTTCCATTAGCTTCTTGCACTAGTAAAATCTTGTCATCTTGAAAAATAGCTGCGCGTGTATCGATTTTTGGGGTTTGATAGCCCGTTTCGTTAGCAAACAAATCAGCCACTTTCTGAGCTGGTAACTGCGATAATTCAGCCATCATTGCAACTGCAATCTCTCGAATTTCCTTAAAACGTTCAATATCATACTTATCGCGACCATAAGCTAGCCCTGCTTGTGCCAAAGATTGCAAACGAACAAGCCAATCAACCCACTTCTTATCATCAACAGTCATTATTTTTCCTTCCACTCGATGCGAGCTTGTGCATGAACAGCACCTTGGGTAACAATTTCATGTTTTGTTATCAAACCATCTGTTTCAACACGTGATTTAATATCATGCCCATAATGGACTTCTTTCACGTATTTGAGGTTAATGTGGTGTGGAATGTGTTCCTCTAAAAACGCCACGTCCAACACATCATACATCCATTCAAGGTATTTGCTATTGTTAACATGACCATTCAAATCAAGGTCAAAAAAGCGAACGTGATAAGTTGTTTCTTCTGGATTTTCCAAGCTTTCGTAACGAGGACCACGAGAGATTTTTTTAATCTTTTCAACATCATAAACGTCAACGATTTCATCAATAACAGGGTGAACCTTTCTGCTATCATAATCCATGAGGACAAAAGTCGAATGAATCGTCATGATTTTATCACCAGATTCACCATAAACATTGAAATCACGGTAACAAAAGAGCTTATTATAAGCCGTAGGTACCGTTTCAATCACGATATTTTCAGTATATTTTGGCAAACGCTCGATTTCAATCGCATACTCTGTGATAATCCAAACAAGATTGTACGTTTGATAAATATAATCATCACTCATCCCCAGACTAAGTGACTGTTTCCCTGAAACTTGCAACACTAACGATAAAAGTTGCGGCAATTTCATGTTGTGATTAATGTCACTTTCGTAAAAAGGTACTTGATAATTTTCTTGATAACTTAATCCCATGTCATTACTCCAATATAAATCTCTCTGCTACCGTGTCTCCTAAAAAGAGACCTTTTTTAGTCATTCGAACCACCTTATCATCTGGCACCAAAAGCCCCTGCTGACAAAGTTCTGTCACGATTTGACCATAACGTTCTTCAAAAGACACGCCAAACTTTTCTTCAAATTTTGCAATGGAAACGCCAGATTTCTTACGCAAGCCCAAGAAAAGTTCTTCTTCCATCATTTCGTCCTTGGTCAAGACCTCCTCTGACAACCTAGCATTTCCTTCAGAAACAGCCTTTAAATAATGTTGAATCGGCCCACGATTACGATAACGAACACCGTTTAAATACCCAGACGCCCCAGCACCGACACCATAATATTCCGCATTATCCCAGTACATCAAATTATGACGACTTTCAAAACCTGGCTTGGTAAAATTAGAAATTTCATAATGCTCAAAGCCATTAGCTTCCAATTCAGCAATAATGTACTCAAACATTTCCGCCTCAAGGTCCTCTTGGGGTAAATTCAATTTTCCACGACGCATTTTATTCATGAAAACCGTGTGATTTTCTAAAATCAAACTATACAAACTCAAATGAGGAATATCCAGCGCTATCGCCTTAGCAACATTTTCCTTAACATCTTCCATTGTCTGACCAGGAAGCGCATAAATTAAATCAATCGAAATATTATCAAAGCCTGCTGTTTTCAAATGGTCAATCGTCGAATAAATTTGCGATTCATTGTGGCTACGCCCAATTCTCTTTAATTGCTTATCATTAAAAGTCTGAACACCAAGCGACACACGATTAACAGCAGATTTCTTCAACACTTCAATCTTGTCATCCGTCAAATCCCCAGGATTTGCTTCAATGGTAAATTCTTCTAAGACGCTCAAATCTAAATGCTTTGTCAAATTCGTCAGCAAATAATCCAATTGCTGCGCGGTAATTGAGGTTGGCGTTCCACCTCCGATATATAAAGTCCGCAATTGTTTAATATCATAACTCTCAAATTCACGAATAAGAGCCTGCAAATAATCGTCAACAGGCTGATTTTTGATAAATACTTTTGAAAAATCACAATAATAACAAATCTGCGTACAAAATGGTATATGAACATAAGCTGATGTTGGTTTTGTTAACATGACGCTATTATAACATTTTTGCCAAGGATAACCAATGACTTTATTACGAAAGAAAAGGAGCAGGCAAAACGCATTTCCCATACTCCTCTTTTTATGAAAATGATTTTAGTCAATACCGATTTCTTTACGAACAACGTCAGCAATGGTATCCACGTAATAGCTTACTTCTTCATCTGTTGGTGCTTCTGCCATGACACGAAGAAGCGGTTCAGTACCACTTGGACGCACTAAAATACGACCATTGCCATTCATTTCAGCTTCCATTTTGCTGATAATATCAGCGATAGGTGGTACTTCCATGGCTTTGCTCTTCATGCTATTTTCAACACGAACATTCACTAATTTTTGTGGGTAAATAGTAACTTCGGCAGCCAATTCAGAAAGTGATTTGCCAGTTTCTTTCATCACTTTTGTCAATTGAATAGCCGTTAACTGACCATCACCTGTTGTGTTATAGTCCAGGATGATAACATGACCTGATTGTTCACCACCAAGGTTGTAACCAGATTTACGCATTTCTTCAACAACGTAACGGTCACCAACTGCTGTAATCGCTTTGTTAATCCCTTCACGGTCAAGCGCCTTGTGGAAACCAAGGTTTGACATAACCGTTGTAACAATAGTGTTGTGAGCTAATTGTCCACGTTCTGATAAATATTTGCCGATAATGTACATGACTTTATCACCGTCAACAATGTCGCCATTTTCATCAACAGCAATCAAACGGTCGCTATCACCGTCGAATGCCAAACCAACTGCTGCGCCAGATTCTTTAACCAATTCTTGCAATTGTTCTGGGTGAGTTGACCCAACGCCATCATTGATGTTAAGACCGTCTGGTTTTTCACCGATAACAGTAATATCAGCATCCAAATCCAAGAAAACATCACGCGCTGATACAGAAGCAGCTCCGTTAGCGGTATCAAGGGCAACTTTCATCCCTTCCAAGCTAACACCTGTTGAAACAAGAAACTTTTCGTATTTACGAAGTCCTTCTGGATAGTCAACTAATGTTCCTAAACCTTCAGCTGAAGGGCGTGGAAGCGTATCTTCTGGAGCGTCAAGTAATGCTTCGATTTCGTCTTCTTGGTCATCAGCCAATTTAAAACCATCGCCACCGAAGAATTTAATCCCATTATCTAATGCAGGATTGTGACTAGCTGAAATCATGACACCAGCGCTCGCTTTTTCTGTACGAACTAGGTAAGATACCCCTGGAGTTGCTAGAACACCAAGCTTGTAAACTTCAATCCCAACAGAAAGAAGCCCAGCAACCAAGGCAGATTCTAACAATTCCCCTGAAATACGTGTGTCACGTGCCACAAATACTTTTGGACGTCCTGTTTCATGCTGACTAAGAACATAGCCACCAAAACGTCCCAATTTAAACGCCAATTCAGGTGTCAATTCGACATTTGCTTCTCCACGAACACCATCTGTACCAAAATATTTTCCCATTATTCTACTAGCGAAAAATCGCTTCCTCCATTACTAAATTCATTTCCTAAGATAATCTAAAATAATAGTTGCATTATAAAAATCACATTTTCATCTTAAATTATCATTAATTCATTAATATATAGTCTTTGCTATTATCTATTATTTTTTCGTTACTGTCAACTGAACAGTCACAACAGAAGGGTCAACAGTCACATTATTTGCTGATAAATTCACGCTGACACTTGTGTCTTTTGTAACATTAGCAATATCAACATTAGCAACAACTTCATCCACCGCATCCAAAGCATCCTGACTACCAGAAATCGTTACTTGGCTTTGGCTTAATTTGTATGAAATGTCAGAGATTTTATCACTCATCTCTCCTGTTGTTTTCACAGTTACTGGAACTGTTTTTGTCAATTTTTTCACGGTCACTTCTAATTTGGCTTTCGAAGGGTTGATAGCACTAGCTAAGATTGTGCCGTCTGCTGCCACAGCCTGCAAGGCTACGCGTCCACTGTAATTACTGTCCAACACTTCTGTTTCTGGCAATTTAGCAACCACATGGTCAATTTGGTCAATAATTGATTCCGAACTTGTAACTTCAACTTCAGAAATATTTGTCGAAACTTTTTTCAACTCATAGCCAGTAGCCAATTGACTAGAATCTACTTCACCTTGAACTTCAAATGTTTTTGTTTTCTTTTTACCGATTGTTACTGAAATGCTACTTGGTGAAGCTGTCGCTGTAACCCCTGACGGCAAATCTGTCACTTGCAAAGGAACGGTCTGTGTCCCCTCACCCAAGTTTGTCAAATCAGCTACTACCTTAAAACTTCTTGTATCACTATTAATCTCAGAATCCAATTTGACACGATTAATCGATGTCAGATAAACCTCTGTTTCATAAGAATAACCACTAATAAAATACTTATCAGTATCATATTTAATATCAATGGGAACATTCTCCAAAGTATGGGTATAAGTTTCTGTTGCCCCCGATACTTGCGAACCTGTCCGTGTGTAATTACTTGATGTGGCTGTTAAAAATAGGAGAATGGAAAAGACAATGGATACAATAACCAACCAAAATTGACTATTGAAAAATTTCTTCATTGTTTCTTCCTCCAAATCTTATGATACCAGTGTTCTTCTTCCTCTACTTCTGTGATTAATTGTGTTCGAAGAATAGCTTCAAAGTTTTCTTTGGTCAAATCGTGTAAAAATTCACCTTTTGACGTAATTGAAATACCACCTGTTTCTTCTGAAACAACAATTGTTAAGGCATCCGAATTCTCTGACAGACCAATCGCTGCGCGGTGACGTGTCCCAAATTCTTTTGAAATCGCCATTGATTCTGACAAAGGAAGATAAGAACAAGCCGTCGCAATTTTATTGCCTCTGATAATGACAGCACCGTCATGCAAAGGCGTATTTGGAATGAAAATATTAATCAATAACTGACTTGAAATATCCGCGTCCAAAGGAATTCCTGTTGAAATATATTCCTGCAAAGTTTGCGTGCGCTCAATTGAGATTAAAGCCCCAATCTTACGCGGACTCATGTAAGCCACCGATTTCACCAGTGCTTCAACCAATTTTTCCTCGTCACTCACTTGCTGTGTTTGTAGGAAAACTTGTGTTGAACGACCAAATTTCTCAAGACCAGAACGAATTTCAGGAGCAAAGATAACCACACCCGCAATAACACCGTAGGTGATGACTTGATTCATCAAGTAAGTAATCGTCGTAAAGCCAATCCATTCAGCTACAAACTTTAGTAAAATGAAGAACACGACCCCTTGAATCAAGGACATGATTTTCGTACCCGCAAGGGCTTTGATTAAACGATAAATAAAATACGCAACAATTAAAATATCCAAAATGTGAACGACAATTGTCCATGGGTTTTCAACTAAAGTTGCCCAAAATTTAGCATCAATAGCCGTAAAATTACTCATACATGCATCTCTTTTCTCTAACTAATTAAAACTACCTTTCTATTATACCACGTTTAAAACAGATTTTCTTTATTAGAATATATCTTTTTGTGGTACAATATTTCTATGAAAGTAAACACACTTATGGGAATCACGGCTGGGAAGTCAGCTCACTTTGTCCTTTCAAAAATGGGACGTGGCTCAACCTTGCCTGGAAAAATCGCCCTCAAATTCGACAAAGATATTTTAGACACTATCGCTAAAGATTATGAAATCGTTGTGGTAACAGGAACAAACGGTAAAACTTTGACCACTGCTCTTACAGTTGGGATTTTACGTGAAACTTTTGGTGAAATCGTCACAAATCCAAGCGGTGCCAATATGATTACTGGGATTACTTCAACTTTCTTGACAGCCAAAAAAGCCAAATCTGGTAAAAAAATTGCCGTGCTTGAAATCGACGAAGCTAGTCTGCCAAAAATCACAGAATACATCACACCAAGTCTCTTTGTATTCACCAATATTTTCCGTGACCAAATGGACCGTTACGGTGAAATTTATACCACTTACCAAATGATTTTAGACGGTGCTGCCAAAGCTCCAACAGCAACAATCTTAGCCAACGGAGACAGCCCACTTTTCAATTCTACAAACGTGGTAAATCCTGTTAAATATTATGGCTTTGATACTGAAAAACACACTCCAGAACTCGCACACTATAATACCGAAGGCATTTTGTGCCCACAATGTCAGCAAATTCTAAAATACAAATTGAACACCTATGCAAACCTTGGTGATTATGTCTGTGAAAATTGTGGTTTCCACCGTCCAAAACTCGATTATGCCTTGACAGAATTGACGAAAATCACCAATACAACTTCTGAATTTGTCATTGACGGTCAAGATTACAAAATCAACGTCGGTGGCCTCTATAACATTTATAACGCTCTTGCTGCGGTGTCTGTTGCTGAATTTTTCGAAGTTGCTCCTGAAAAAATTAAAGCTGGTTTTGATAAGAGTCGCGCCGTCTTTGGACGCCAAGAAACCTTTAAAATCGGTGATAAATCTTGTACCTTGGTTCTCATTAAAAACCCAGTTGGCGCTAGTCAAGCACTTGATATGATAAAATTAGCCCCTTATCCATTTACACTTTCTGTCCTACTCAATGCCAATTACGCTGACGGAATTGATACCAGTTGGATTTGGGATGCTAACTTCGAGGCTGTTTTAGATATGGATATTCCTCAAGCATTTGCAGGCGGTGTTCGTCATTCTGAAATTGCTCGTCGTTTGCGTGTGACAGGCTACGATGAAAACAACATCACCGAAGCCGAAAGTCTCGAGGAGATTATGGCATTAATTGAATCACAAACAACTGAGCACGCCTATATCCTTGCAACTTATACCGCTATGTTGCAATTCCGAGAAATTCTAGCTAGTCGCCATGCCGTTGGAAAGGAGATGAATTAAAATGACTTACACTTCGCTACAATCTCCTAACACAAAAGATTACAACTATGAGTTAAACGTTGCCCACCTTTACGGCAATCTGATGAATACCTACGGTGACAATGGTAATATCCTCATGATGAAATATGTCGGTGAAAAGCTTGGAGCTAAAATGACCTTTGACATTGTTTCATTAGGAGATACCTTTGACGCTGATTACTACGATATGGTTTTCTTTGGTGGTGGTCAAGACTATGAACAAACTATTGTCGCCAAAGACCTTCCAAGTAAGAAAGAAGCCATTGCTGACTTCATCAACAAAGACAAAGTCATTCTAGCTATCTGTGGTGGTTTCCAACTCCTTGGTCAATACTATGTTCAAGCCAATGGTGAAAAAATCAATGGTATTGGTGTTATGGGACATTACACCCTCAACCAAGAAAATAATCGTTTCATCGGAGATATCAAAATTCATAACGATGAATTTAACGAAACTTACTATGGTTTTGAAAATCACCAAGGTCGAACATTCTTGTCTGATGACGAAAAACCACTTGGTATCTGCGTTTACGGAAATGGTAACAACAAAGAGGACGGCACTGAAGGTGTTCATTATAAAAATGTCTATGGCAGCTACTTCCACGGACCTATCCTCTCACGTAATGCCAACCTTGCTTACCGCCTAGTGACAACAGCTCTAAAAAATAAATACGGTTCTAGTATTACACTACCAAGTTACGATGACATTCTTTCAAAAGAAGTTGCCGAAGAGTATGCCGATACTAAAAGTAAAGCCGAATTTGAAAAATAACCTTAAAAGGATTGCAGTTTATCGCAGTCCTTTTTGTTTGTAGTCAAGCTTCCTAATTACCATAACAAAGTCACCTTAATCAAAAATTAAGCACTTTTAAAGCAGAGATGATTAGGTATTAAACAACCTCTAGCCATATTTAAATTTAAATCACAGAATTCAGCTACCCTTTATACACAAAAAAGAGCCTATCCGAAATAGATAGGCTCTTAAAACGTTGATATATCAACGATTATTTTTTAAGGTTGTAGAATGATTTCAATCCACGGTATTCAGCTACTTCACCAAGTTGGTCTTCGATACGAAGCAATTGGTTGTATTTAGCGATACGGTCAGTACGTGAAAGTGAACCAGTTTTAATTTGACCAGCGTTAGTTGCAACTGCGATGTCAGCGATTGTTGAATCTTCAGTTTCACCTGAACGGTGTGATACAACGGCAGTGTAACCAGCTTCTTTAGCCATTTCGATAGCTTCGAATGTTTCAGTCAAAGTACCGATTTGGTTAACTTTGATAAGGATTGAGTTAGCAGCTTCTTCTTTGATACCACGTTCAAGGTATGAAGTGTTAGTTACGAAGAAGTCATCACCGACCAATTGAACACGTTTACCAAGACGTTTAGTAAGTTCTTTCCATCCGTCCCAGTCGTTTTCGTCCATTGCATCTTCGATTGTGATGATTGGGTATTTGTTAACCAATTCTTCGATGTAATCGATTTGTTCTGAAGCAGTACGTTTAGCTCCGCCTTCACCTTCGAATTTAGTGTAGTCATAGATTCCGTTATCGTAGAATTCTGATGAAGCACAGTCAAATCCAAGGAATACATCTTCACCTGGTTTGTAACCAGCAGTTTCGATAGCTTTGATGATTGTTTCTACGGCATCTTCAGTTCCGTCAAATTTAGGAGCAAATCCACCTTCGTCACCAACAGCTGTTTCAAGACCACGTTCTTTAAGGATTTTCTTAAGAGTGTGGAAGATTTCAGCACCCCAACGAAGAGCTTCTTTGAATGTAGGTGCACCAGCAGGTACGATCATGAATTCTTGGAAAGCGATTGGAGCGTCTGAGTGAGAACCACCGTTGATGATGTTCATCATTGGAGTTGGAAGAACTTTAGTGTTGAAACCACCAAGGTAGCTGTAAAGTGGAACTTCAAGGTAGTCTGCTGCTGCACGAGCTACGGCAATAGAAACACCAAGGATAGCATTTGCACCGAGTTTACCTTTGTTTGGAGTACCATCAAGAGCGATCATTGCACGGTCGATAGCTTGTTGGTCACGAACATCGAAACCGATGATTGCTTCAGCGATGATGTTGTTAACGTTGTCAACAGCTTTTTGAGTACCAAGACCGTTGTAACGAGATTTGTCTCCGTCACGAAGTTCAACTGCTTCGTGTTCACCAGTAGAAGCTCCAGAAGGAACCATACCACGTCCGAATGCACCTGATTCAGTGTAAACTTCTACTTCAAGTGTTGGGTTACCGCGTGAGTCAAGGACTTCGCGAGCGTAAACATCAGTAATAATTGACATTATGTTACTCTCCTTATGAGTTTTTAATATTTTTACACTAAAATAATACCATAATATCGCCACTTAGGCAAATAAAAACGAGAAATTTTGAAAAACCAATTTAACTTTCATGCCCTTTTTTCAAAATACTTTATGCGCTTACGGCTGAGAAATGACAGTTTAGTAAATTTAACTTATAATGAAGTTAAGAAATAATCGAGGTTAATAGTATGAGTGATTTAGAAAGTAAAGTTTTACATGCTGCTGCAGGGGAAAATCGACTTAATCCTGATGAACAACGACGCTATTTTGGAACATTTGCCGAACGTGTGGTCTTGTCAATACCGCTTGATGACAGTCGTTTGGAAGATACTAAAGAACGTTTCGAGGATATTTTAAAACATCTAGCGAGTGATTATGACACGCTATTTGTCAAAATTTCGCCAAAATTAGCGGTTGCCGACCAATGTTACTATATGAAAATAGCGCAAAATCTTGAAATTCAAGCAACAATCGTTGATGAAAAAAATGCGCATTCACCTTATGGGATTATCGTTCATTCGAATCAAGCTGAAAATGTTGATAATCCACTGTTAGCAGTGCGTTTTCCACAAGCACATGACAAACCAAAAGAAGCCCCTAAAAAGGGCTTCTGGTCAAAATTATTCAATAAAGATTAACGTTTGGTAAAGGCTAGTAGATTGCCAATATTTTGGGCGGTGCGTTCTAGATTTTGAGGTGCCTGCGCTAGCGTATTTTCCAAAGAATCGACGCCTGAGATAATCGGAAAAGCTGCTTGAATATTAGCAACTGGAAAGTCTGGCAAATCATCTTTTAAGCTACCGCAAATGGCAATAACTAATTTGCCTCTTGGCGTACGACTAGCAACGCCAACAGGGGCTTTCCCAGACAAACTTTGCTTATCCATGCGTCCCTCACCAACAATGACGACATCCGCAACTTGGACTCGACGGTCAAAGTTAAGCATATCAAGGACTGCGTCGATACCAGAGATAATTCGTCCGCCAGTAAACGCAGCTAGCCCTGCTGCCATTCCGCCGCCTGCTCCTGCTCCCGCTAAATCAAGGATTACTGGGAAGAAGCTTTGGTAAAATTGCTCCATATCCTTATCTACACTTGCAAATTTTTCGTTTGCAAGCCCTTTTTGTCCACCAAAAACGTAGGTTGCGCCATTAGGACCGCATAGTGGATTGGTAACGTCAGTAATAATTGTTAGCTCAACTTGTGATAAATCCCAATGGTAATCTTCATAGGAAATCGTTGTGATGTTTCCAAGATTATCACCAACTGCAGCAACTTCTTGACCAGACTCGTCAAAGAAACGATAGCCTAATCCTGCTGCCATTCCAATACCACCATCATTAGTGGAACTGCCGCCAACGCCAATCATGATTTCTTTGATACCAAGGTCAACAAGGTGTCCAATCATTTCACCGACACCTTTTGTCGTTAATGTTAACGGATTGCGCTTATCAAGTGGAACTTTTTCCAAGCCACATATATCAGCCATTTCAAAAACAGCTAATTGACCATTGGTCGCATAGTGAGCTTCCACAGGCTGACCTAATGCTCCCGTAACAATATGGCTATCACGCCTTAGGTGCAAGCCATCAGTTAAGGTCTCCAAGGTTCCTTCGCCACCGTCGCCAATCGGCATTAAGTCAAAAGTCGCATTTGGCAGTGCTTTTTTAAATCCCCTTTGAATGGTTTTTGCCGCATCGAGGGCAGATAAACTTTCCTTAAATGAATCGGGTGCTATCAATATGTGCATGGTACCAACTCCCCTTCATATGTTACTATATATAATACTATTATATAATTTTTTGAACGAAAGAGGTTAGAAAAACATGGAAAAATGGGATGCTTATTTAGCAAATGGGCAAAAAACAGGTTGTATCTTAACGCGTGGTCAGTCAATTCCTGATGATTTGTACCACTTGGCAGTAGATTGTTTGGTGCAACATGTTGACAATGATATTTTGTTTGTGCAAAGACATTTAGAAAAAGAGGCTTTTCCAGGATTTTTTGAAGCTAGTGCAGGCGGATCTGCTCTTTATGGTGAGGATTCTAAACAAGCTGTTCGACGTGAGTTACTGGAAGAAACTGGGCTTGTACCAGTTGAATTAACATTTTCAAAAAGGACTGTTTACAAAGATGACAACTGTATCATGGATAGCTACCTTGCTCTGGTAAATTCTCCCAAAGATACCATAACTCTCCAAAATAGCGAAACCATTTCGTACCAATGGGTGGCAAAAGAAAAGTTAAAAGCATTTTTAGAAACACACCCAGTCGTTCCACGACACCGCTTACTGATAGAAACATTATTTTTAGATGATTAAGAGGCTAGGATTTTATCCCTAACCTCTCTTTTTGTGCCTACTGTAAGTTATTCTGATTTTTTGCGGCGTTTGAGTTCGAGCAAAGCTATGCTTGCTAGGCTTAAAACACCTGCAAAGGTAAGAAGTGTGCCATCTTTTTCACCTGTCGCTGGTAAAGTATCAGCAGCATCAGTACTTGATAGTGTTTCAAGATTGGCATCTACTGTGATAGGTGTAGTTGTCGTTTCCACGACAGAAGCTTGCGCTTGGTCATCAGGTGTCACGCCATTTTCAGCTGAGGTTTGTGTTGCCATAGCTGATGATGATTGAGCAGCTTCTTGAGCATAAATAATGCCGTATTGACTAAAATGTTCCGTATCAAAGATGACAAATTTCAATGTTTGTCCTGCCACAGTACGGCTGATTTCTTCAAATGCTAGTGACTGTGGTTGTCCATTTTCTGGGAGATAAAAGACTTGAGCAACAGTCTTGCCAGCATCAATTGGTAAAATAACTCGCGCTGTTTTTGTAATAGCTAAGACATTTCCAAAATCGTCAGTTGGCTGAATATCAAACAAATCGTAATCTGTTCCTTTTAGAACTTCTGGTGTTTTGACATCATTTGTTTCTTGGTGACTTACCTTAATTTTCTTGATGTCATCACGTTCACCTGCTCCTAAAATAACGCTAACACCACTTGCTTCATCATAAAGTGTACGTTCCGTTTCAGCGCTAGCTTTTTTCAAACGTAAAATGGTAGCTGTTAGTGGCTCGATGGTTAATCCTGTTTCAGTCATTGTGACACCGCTTGGATTTTCTATCGCTTCTACTCCTGCTTGCTTACCATCCGCAATGATTTCAGCTGATAGGAGATTTCGGTAATCATCTGTCAATACAAAATCACGCGCCACGGTATCTGCATTGATAAAAACAGCGTAAATATCGCCATTGCTAGCAATTGTTTGATAAGCAATAATCAAATCTTCTTGCCCAACACCATTTTCATTTGGAATGGTTATCAAGCTCACATTGCGGTCAACTTCTTCTTTGGTTTTAAGCGTAAAAGCATCTGTTGAGCGGCGAATGGCAATCAAACCTTTTGTATAAGCTTGGCTTTGCGTATTTTCTGGGTAAGCTTCGCTATCTGTGGCTTTAGCCCAATCAAAATGATTAATCGCATCTGTCGAATCATAAGAATCACTGATGAAATATGGGTATTCAAACGGTGTGCCGTCAGCATTGGTCAACAAATCAGATTTTGCTGGCACTTTATCTGCTGAAACTGGTGTCTTGTAATCCTCGTCAAGGAATTGTTTCGTACGACCGTACTCTTGACCAGAATGAATAAAGGCAGTTCCTTGTGATGTCAAGACAATAAGGTTTCCTAAACGCAAACGACGTTGGATTTCTGCCTCATTTTCAGCAACAGCTGGGTCTTTTTGAATGGATTTTGCAATCACATCATGAAGCGTTAAATTGTCATGAGCAGCAATGTATTGAATCACATCACCTGGGTCATCTGCGGTGAAATTGCTTGGCTGAGCTTTAATATTATTAAAGAGTGTTTGCAAATCTTTTGCGCCACCTGT
This sequence comes from Streptococcus gallolyticus subsp. gallolyticus DSM 16831, assembly GCF_002000985.1. Taxonomy (NCBI): domain Bacteria; kingdom Bacillati; phylum Bacillota; class Bacilli; order Lactobacillales; family Streptococcaceae; genus Streptococcus; species Streptococcus gallolyticus. The sequence continues at coordinate 1,701,143 of NZ_CP018822.1, forward strand.
AATAAATGCTGCCGCTCCTTCACTTGGATAACCTGATTTGAGGAGGTTACGAATGTCATCAGAGAAAGAAGCGACGCTATCAGTTTGTGACATCCAAGTCTGGTCTGCTGGTTGTCGGCTATCATTAGCATCTCCAACATAAGAAATCCAGCCCTCGCCAAGCATGATAATATTCGGATTCAGTGCTTTAGCCGTATCATATGCCATTTGCACCGTTTCGGCATCCAAATCTCCCATCATATCAAAACGGAAACCGTCAACTTTGAACTCATCAACCCAATAAGCAATTGAATCAAGCACCAAACGTCTTGTCATATAATGCGTTGTTCCTGGGCGACCGCCACCAAAGCTTGTTTTAGCTGTTCCATCAGCTTCCATGAAATGATAATAATTTGGCTCCAAATCTTCAAGAATAGCAAGGTCAGCTGTGTGATTGTAAACCACATCAAGAATAACACCCATCCCACGTTTATGGATTTCAGCAATCAAATTCTTGAATTCCTCAATGCGTTTTGCTGGGTCAGTTGGGTCTTCTGAATACATTCCTGTCAAAGCAAAGTAGCTCTGTGGGTCATATCCCCAGTTATAATTCGTATTGCTAGAAGCATAGTCCGTCAAACGCTCAGCATTCGCCAATTCATTGACATAATAATAGCTCATCACTGGCAAAAGTTGAATATGCGTCACGCCAAGCTCTTGAAGGTAATCTAATTTTTCAACAAAGGCTGCAAAAGTCCCAAATTGATGTTGGAGTTCATCTGAAATAGCGGTATCTGATGTGAAATCACGAACGTGTGCTTCGTAAATAATAGCATCTTCACGGTCTGTGTATCCGCTAATATCAGCATAGGTCAATTCTTGATTGCCAATTGTACTAGTATCTACAATCGCAGCTTTTGCTACCTTGTATGACGGGTCAGTTCCAATCAAATCACTATTCCATTCCGCTAATGATTTGGCATAAGGGTCAAGTGCGAGAACCGTTTCATCTCCACGTGTGATTTCATAATGATAATAATAACCACGATAATCAGAAACACCAAGACCTGATTCTTGCGTCAAAGCTGCTGACCATTCGCCCTTATCACCTTTAACCATAGCAATCTTTCCAACAACCTTAGTTTGGTCATCTTTATCATAAAGAACCACCGAAACACTATCTGCACTTGGTGACCAAACGGTCAAATCAACACGCGCTCCTTCTTCTGATACGCGCGCGCCTAACTCACCATCATAGGCATAAAGAGAATCTGTATATTGCCAATTGGTCTTAGCTTGATAGTCATCACCAGCATAACTAACCGTGTATGGTGCTAAAAGTTGTGAAAAATCACCAACAATCGTTAACTGATTAGCTTCAGGATTCAATACAAGGTCAGAAATAGTCATCAGATTACCATCTTTATCAGTTACCTTAACATTTTCAAACAAGTCATCCTTATCAGCGTCAGCTAAATTGCTAACGATAGCAACAATCTCTGTCGGACTTGTTTGCTGAGCTGATGTCAAACGAACAGTGCTTACAAAATATGGATTCGTGTAAATTGTCTTATCCTCGTCTTTCAAGAAAATTTGTGTGTGATTAGCTAAATCTTTAAAGCTATAATTGTCTGGCTGAATTTTGGCATCATCGCCCTCCTTAGACTCATCTAGTAAGAGAAATCCAAGTTCATTGAAATCTGATAGAGCAATATCCATATAAACGCCGTATTTACCTACATTTTCAAAATCAATGCCGTCTGGCCATGACCCCAAACGGTCTGTAACGGAAGAATCAACACTTCCCCAAAGCCAAAGCGCTAAATTGTCATAATTACCATCACTGCGATAGTAATTAATTCGAATCATTCCTTCTTCAAGTGGTTCGTAATAATTGATCGCGTAGTTCTCATCAAACCAAACTTCATTCATCTCTTGACTGATTAAATTGACAACTTTATCGCCTGTCAAATTATCACCATTGGTATTATTGATGAGCAACCCTACTTTCTGACGATTTCCGTCCACCAATTTCACATCAATATAATAGCCATAGCTATCTTGTTTTAGATTGGATAAATTGATAGCGCCATTTGGCCAAGATTCTGACGGTGTTTCAACGTCTTCCCAAGTCCACAATCCCAAACTAGACAAATCATCTGTCGGCAAGGTTTTAAAATGAATGCGAATGGTATTTTCGGCAATTGGTTCTTCTTCAGTTTGTGCAATAAAAGCAGACGTAATTGCCCCTGTTGACACTTTAAGAAGCATGGTACCGCCAGCTGAAATGGCTGGTGTTTCAAGGTCAAGATAATAAGCGCCATCTTCGCCAAGCACCGCTTGGTAAGTTTGACCGCTATAATAATCTGTCACCACGGCATCATCAGACAATAACAAACGAAGAGTCTGGCTTTCATCTTTAAGATTATACAAAATGTACGCAGCATCCGTATCATTTTCACGTTTAGCCAGTAGCCATTGTTGACTATCATTAACCGCTACCGTGCTATGGCTACCACGTGCTAACAATTCGCTGTTGTCACGACGAAAGGCTAATAATTTTTGGTAATGTTCCAAAACATCATTGCCCTCAACATCATCCCAGTCAAACTCGTAACGATTATCGTAATAAGGCCAGTTATTGGCACCAGATTGACCAAGTTCCTCACCATAATAAATCACAGGCTGACCTTTGGCGGTCAATAAGAGCGTTGCAGCAACTTTTAATTTGGAAAGGTCACCACCAATGCTATAAAGGAAACCATCTTCGTCATGACTGCCAAGGAATTGTGCCAAAGTGTAAGAACTTGTCAACACATCATTACGCGCGATTAATTCTTCATTGGCTTGTTTCAGATTGCCATTAACAAGCAACTTCGCAATATCTTTAAAGCCAAAGTCCAGTAAGCTATCCATACTGCCAGTACCCAAGTCGCCTTTGGTGTCCTTATAGCTCGCTCCCCAACTTTCACCTACCAGATGAAAATCCGCATCTTTCAGCGCTAGCTCATTTTTAAAATATTGCCAAGTAGTGTCATCAACGTGCTTGACAGTATCTACACGAAAGGCATAGATACTATTGCCTTTGGCAGTTGTTGACTTTTCAAGCCAAGCTGTTTGCCATGCTACCAACTGCTCACGGACAGTTTCTTCTTCAGTTTTGAAATCAGGCAGACCAGATTGTGAACCTTGAATGTCGTCGCCCTTGTCCTCCTCTGCTGTCCGAACCATACCTGCAAATGTTTCTTCCGTACCATAACCAGAATGGTTCAAAACCACATCTACAATAATATTGATACCACGCTCTGCCGCTTCGTCAATTAATTCATGGAAATCATCAAGTGTTCCAAGATGTGGATTGAGCGCTTCAAAATCACTTGCCCAATAACCATGATAAGCATAGTATTCCATGCCTTCTTCGGTACCCACATTTTGTGGAATATTCTCCACGATTGGTGTTACCCAAATGCTCGTTACGCCTAGTTCCTTGAGATAATCTAATTTTGCTGTTACGCCTTTGAAATCCCCACCTTTATAAGTACCAGCTTGGTTAATTGCTCCAGCATAATCTTGATTGTAAGGATTGTCATTGCTAGTATCACCATTATAAAAACGATCTGTCAGCATGAAGTAAATCACTTGTTCATCCCAATCAAGTTCACCTTCTTGCTTAACACGTTCTGTAATGGTTACCGTAACAGTTGTATCATAATAGCCGTTGTCACTATCATAAACACGGACAGGTAAGTCATAGTCTCCAGGCGTTGTGTCAGAAGTTGCTGTGATTGTCACACGATTAAGCTCAGGCGAAATTTCAATAATGCCTCCACCAATTGCTGTTGTATCCACTTGCATACGTGTAATGTCAACATTTTCAGGATTCGTAACAACAACATCAATCAAGTCGGTTTCGTTATAATTAAACGAACGATAACTGCTGGCTGATACAGTCACTTGATGAACACCAGGCGTGGCTTTTGAAAAATCTTGCCCAGTAACTGTCGCAATATAATATGGGTTGGTGTAAACTGTCGTATCATCATTGTGCAAGAAGATTTGGCTATGACTATCGCGTTCTGAGAAGCTCAAATCAATCGTTTTATTGCCGACACCGTCTGGGTCATTTTGATTAACCAATAAAAAGCCAATGTTAGAATCTAATAATTTTGATAGCGGAACATCAACATAACGTCCGTATGCTCCCTCTTGCGTGAAATCAAGGGCATCAGTTGGCCAAGTTGAAACTTCACCTGCCACATCTCCCCATACCCAAACGCCCCAACCATCATAATCGCCGTCATCACGTTGGTAATTTATTCGAATAATACTATCATCAGCTAGAGGTTTGTAGGTATATGTCTTAAAATCAGAGGTCACCCAAACTTCGTTAACATCTTGAGATAAAGGCGTTATATTCTGGTCAGAATCGCTGATTTTCTCACCATTTTTTAAGAGAAGGTAGCCAATCTCACCATGGCTAGCAGTCTGTTTGACATCAATGTAGTAGCCAAAATCATCTTTTTGGTTTTCTGAAAAAGCCATTGCGGCTGCTGGCCAATTATTCCCGTCAGACGGTTCAGCAACAGCACCCCAAGTCCATAAACTATACTGACTAAAATTGTCATCAGTCACTTCTTGAAAATGCACTCGAATGGTATCTTCTGCAATGGCAGGTGCCGTATTCTCAGCAGTTTCTGGTGTGGCGTTAAGAAGTGTAACCTCACTAGTTTGTGTAGTGTTTTCAGCAGTTGCATCCGTTGCTAACTGGTCAAGGCTAGTAGTGTCATTACTCGCCTCTTGAACATTAACTTCTGCTACGTTTTCAATTGTGACTACTTCCTCAACAGCTTGGTCAACATCAGTTTCAGCCGTAGCAATTTGAGTATTATCTTCGCTAACTATTGATTCAACATTTTCAACTTCAATTTGCGTATCAGCCTCAACTTGTGTGTCAGCCAAGGTATCAGTCTCACTTTGTGCGACATCAATAGCTTGCTCTGCTATTTCCGATTGATTTGCTACCAATTCCGTTGCTGTTTCAGCGCTGATTTGGTCAGCAGAGACGCTATTTGCTAAACTGGCACTCCAAAAAAGAGCCGTCGCAATAGCAACAGAAGCAACGCCAACTTTTAGTTTACGAATTCCAAAAAACTGCCGTTTTTCAAGAAAAGAAAGCCGACTTACCTTTTTCATATAGAACCTCCGTATCTTTCAACATAATGATTTTTTATGCTTTCAGTATATAAAATGTTTTAAAATTACGCAAGCGTTTTCGTAAATATTTTTTATAGTTATTCAGAAGTTCAAAAATAAATATTATATAATTTGCGTTGTCTTAAGTGCAATCGATTGCCTCAAAATACAAAAAAAACCGAGCATGGCTCAGCTTCTTTGGTTATATCGTTAAACATGCAAATGCAGTGCTTAATAATTAGTAATTTCTGGTCGGTCGTGGACATTACTTTTCTTACCTTGGCGTGCTTTTAAAACAGCATCAACATCTTCAATACTAACGCCAGTTTCGACCAACATTACTGCCAAATGGTACAGAACATCTGCTGTTTCATTGGCGATTTCATCTTTGTCTGCATTTTTGGCTGCAATAACAACTTCTGTCGCTTCTTCCCCAACCTTTTTAAGAATTTTATCCAATCCTTTATCAAAAAGGTAATTGGTATAAGAACCTTCCTTTGGATTTTCTTTACGGTCTATTGCTTCTTTATATAATGTTTCTAGCATGTCTTTATCCTTTCTATCATCACAAAATATCATTGAAAAAACAGCTGTAAGCGCCTGTATGACAAGCAGCACCTTCTTGCTTAACAGCGACCAATAAGGTATCACAGTCGCAATCCGTTTTGATTGATTTGACGTATTGATAATGACCGCTGGTTGCCCCTTTATGCCAGATTTCTTGACGTGAGCGGCTCCAGTAGTGCATTTGCTTGGTTTCCAATGTTAAGTGATACGCTTCTTCGTTCATATAGGCTAACATCAGTACTTGTCCTGTTTGGTAATCCGTCACAATCACAGGAACAAGACCATCTTGTTTCGCAAAATCAAGTTTTATTTCACTCATTGTCTCACCTCAATTCCTGCAGCAGCCATGGCAGCTTTGGTGTCAGTAATTGAAACTTCGCCAAAGTGGAAAATGGAAGCGGCAAGCGCACCTGTTGCAGTTGTTTTTCCAAAGACGTCAACCATATGGTCAATATTTCCTGCACCACCAGACGCAATAATTGGGACATTAACCACATCAGCGACAGCATTTAGCATATCCAAATCAAATCCTGACTTCGTGCCGTCTTTATCCATGCTGGTTAGTAAAATCTCACCTGCACCAAGGCTGACAACAGTCTTTGCCCATTCAATCAAATCAATGCCAGTATCCTTGCGCCCACCTGCCACATAAACATGCCAAGTGCCATCAGCTTCTTTACGAGCATCAATAGCTGATACCACACATTGATTGCCAAATTTTTCAGCACAATCTTTGATGAGTTGAGGATTGGCTACCGCAGAAGAATTAACTGCGACCTTGTCCGCACCAGCTTTAAGCATTTTATTCATGTCCTCAACCGAGCGGATGCCACCGCCAACTGTAAAAGGAATGAATACTTGGTCAGCCACACGCTTCACCATTTCCACAGTTGTGTCACGTTTTTCATGTGTTGCGGTAATGTCCAAGAACACCAATTCATCACACCCAGCTTCATAATAAGCACGCGCCGCATCAACAGGGTCACCAACATCTGTTAAATTAACAAAATTAACCCCCTTAACCACGCGCCCATCTTTAACATCAAGACAAGGAATAATGCGTTTTTTCAGCATAAGCTATCCTCCAAAAGCTTTCAATTCGTCAAGGCTAATATTGCCGTTGTAATAAGCTTTACCAACGATTGTCCCAGCAACACCAATTTCTTGCAATTTCACCAAATCATTCTTCTCAGCAATGCCGCCAGAAGCAATAACTTTAGCTGTCGTTAACTCAGCCACCAAACGTTCATAATGTTCAAAATTTGGTCCTGTTAGCGTGCCATCACGGTCAACATCTGTATAGACAAATAGGGTCACCCCCATTTTCTCCATGGCTTTAGCTAAGCTGATGTAGTCAACGTTACTCGTTTCTAACCAACCTTCAGTTGCCACAAAACCATTTTTAGCATCAATACCAACCACAATTTTATCACTACCAAATTTATCTAAAGCTGCCTTGACAAAATCTGGATTTTTCACTGCCATAGACCCGATAATCACACGGTCAATGCCAACCGCTAGGTAATCTTCAATTTGCTCAAGGGTACGAATACCGCCACCAACTTCGACACCAAGCCCTGATTCTTGCTTCAACTTGGCAATTAAATCGCGATTCGTTGCTCGCCCATCAAGCGCTCCGTCCAAATCAACAACGTGAATAAATTCAATACCAGCTTGCGCAAAGATTTTTGCTTGTCCAAGCACATCTGGATTAACAACCGTTTTTTGGTTGAAATCACCTTTAAAAAGACGAACTGCCTGTCCTTCTTTAATATCAATCGCTGGAAGAATCTGCATATAAACTCCTTTTCTTTATAAAACGCTACTCTAAGCAACTTAAAATCATTCTTAGTCACCACAAAGGGCAATAAATTTTTCAAGAATTCCTAAACCGACGTCACCTGATTTTTCAGGGTGGAATTGCGCTCCGTAAACATTATCCTTGTGAATCATGGCTGGTACTTCAATACCATAATCAGCAGTCACATCAATGTATTCTTTCGGAACATCTGTAAAATAGCTATGCACAAAATAAACGGATTTGCCAGCAAGCCCTGCTGTTAACGGACTATCTTGTTTCACTGTCAAATCATTCCATCCCATATGCGGAACAGGCATAGTCTTAGTTGCTTGAATTTCACGACAAACACCTGGGATAAAGCCAAGTCCTTGTGTTTCTTGGTGTTCCAAGCCAATCTCTGTCAAGACCTGCATTCCTAAACAAATACCCAGTAACGGCGTTCCCTTAGCTACTGCTTCCTTGATAGCAGAAACCAAGCCACGCTGTTGTAACTCAGCCATGGCAGCAGGATAAGCACCAACCCCTGGCAAAATCAGACCGTCCGCAGCTAAAATCTTGTCTCGATTACTAGACAATTCAGCCTGAACACCGATTTTCTGTAAAGCTCTTAACACATTAGCAGTATTACCTGCATCATAATCAATCACAATTATCATATCTCAGCTCTCAAGCCTTCCACACACTACTAAATGAGACGTGTCACGGCTGATTTCCTTTCTCTGTATTTTAAAGCAATCCTTTTGTTGAATTAACACCATGGATTTCAGGGTTAATGGTAATCGCTTCGCGAAGAGCACGACCAGTTGCCTTAAAAAGACTTTCTGATTTATGGTGATTATTTTTTCCGTGTAAAATCTTCAAATGCAAATTCATTTGAACATTAAATGCCAAGGCTTGGAAAAATTCTTCAACCAATTCTGTATCAAAATTGCCAAGTTTTGGATTATCAAACTCACAATCAAAAACAAGGTAGCTACGCCCTGATAAATCAAGACTTGCCATACCAAGCGTTTCATCCATGGGAACAAAAGCTGTACCATAACGATTGATGCCAGCCTTATCGCCAAGGGCTTCTTTCAAAGCTTGTCCTAAAACAATTCCCACATCTTCAACCGTATGGTGACTATCAACATGCAAATCACCATCTGCTTTTACTACAAGGGAAATACGGCTATGTCTTGCAAAAAGGGTCAACATATGGTCAAAAAAACCAACACCAGTATCAATCTCTACTGGTTCTTGAGCATCTAAATTAAGGCTCAACTTAATCTTTGTTTCAAAGGTATTACGTTCAATCTCTGCTTGTCTCATAAAATATCCTTTTCTTTCTGTGCAAGTAACGTCACTAGTTTTTACCATCTAAAATATCAATGACTTTGTACAAATCTGCTTCGTTGATTTGGTAAGGCGCTTCTTTTCGTACAACTGGCTTAGCACAAAAAGCGATACCAATACCAGCTGTTTTAATCATTGGTAAATCATTAGCACCATCTCCCATAGCAATGGTTTGACTTAATTCTAAGCCATTTTCAGCTGCCCACTCAATCAAGCTAGCTTTCTTGACGTCTTTAGTGACGACCTCGCCAAGAACCTTGCCTGTCAAAACACCGTCTTTAACTTCTAAACGGTTAGCCTTGACATAATCAAGTCCGATACGTTTTGCCAACACATCAACCGTTTCATGGAAACCGCCTGACACAACAGCCACTTTATAACCACGACGATGCAATTCTGCCACTAATTTTTCAGCACCATTTGTAAAATGCATGCGCGCAAGCACCTTATCAAAAATGCTTTCTGGCAAGCCCTTCAACAAACCGACACGTTCATCTAACGCTTGTTTAAAATCAAGTTCACCATTCATGGCACGCGCAGTAATGTCAGCAATCTTCTCACCAACACCCGCTTCTTCACCCAATAAATCAATTCCTTCTTCTTGAATGAGGGTAGAGTCCACATCCATTACCAATAATCCATTTACCTTAGTCATGACGCACCTCAATAGCTCTAGCATGAGCTTGTAATCCTTCAGCATAAGCAAGTGTTGTAATATCGTGACTAGCTGCATTCACAGCAATTTTTGAATATTGCATATACTGGATACGTTTGACAAAATCATGCACACCTAGCGCTGATGAGAAACGGCTTGTGCTAGTTGTTGGCAAAATATGATTTGCCCCTGCGTAATAATCACCGATTGGTTCACTCGTAAAATGCCCAAGGAAAACAGAACCCGCATTTTCAATCGCATCAAGATAATCATAAGCATTATCCATAGCAATTTCCAAATGTTCTGGCGCCACTTGGTTCATCAATTCAAACATTGCCTCAACAGAATCTGCAATGATGATACGACCATTATTTTCAACAGAAGCACGCGCAATTTCTTCACGTGGCAAGGTTTTAAGTTGTTCTTCGATTTCCTTTTCAACCGCATCCGCTAACGCTGCTGAATTTGTCACCAAAATCGCACGCGCACGCACATCATGCTCAGCTTGTGAGAGCAAATCTGCTGCAACGTATTTTGGATTGGCTGTGTCATCTGCGATCACACCAATTTCAGACGGACCTGCAATCATATCAATACCAACAATACCGTAAACAAGTTTTTTAGCTGTCGCAACAAAAATATTTCCTGGTCCAGTAATCTTATCAACACGAGGAATCGTTTCTGTACCATATGCCAAAGCAGCAACACCTTGAGCCCCACCAACTTGATAAATCTTATCAACACCAGCTAACGAAGCAGCCACCAAAATCGCAGGTTCGAAATGCGCTTGTGGCGGTGTAATCATGATAATTTCTTTAACACCAGCAATCTTAGCTGGAATGACATTCATCAAAACAGATGACGGATAAGCAGCAGTTCCACCTGGGACATAAACCCCAACACGCTCAATCGGACGAATCAATTGCCCACGAACAACGCCTTCAGTTGGTTGGTCCTCAAATCCTTTTTCCAACTGTTGCTTGTGATAACTTTCAATATTCGCTTTGGCATTTTTGAGAGCTTCCAAAACCTCGGCATCAATTTCCTCAAACGCTTGGTCAACCAACTCCTTGCCAACTTCAAAATTATCAAGCGTAATCTTGTCAAATTTTTCTGAATAGGCTTTAAGTGCTTTATCACCATTTTCTTTGACATCTTCTAAAATTTGACGAACCGCATCATCAACATCAAGATTTTCTTTGCTTAATTCTAATTGTTCTTGGTAGAGAATTTTTGAAATTTCTTCTGTCGTTCCTGTTAAACGTTTCATTTAAAAGCTACCTCCTCATTTCCAACGATACTTTCCAATTTTTGGATAAATGGCATGATTTCAGGATTATTTTTCAAAGCCGCTTTGTTCACAATCAATCGCGCTGAAATGCGGCAAATATCTTCATAAACTTTAAGACCGTTAGCAACTAGCGTATTTCCAGTCTCAACAATATCAACAATAGCGTCCGCTAAACCAATAACAGGAGCAATCTCAACACTTCCTTGAATTGAAATGATTTCGACATCTTCTCCTTTTTTATTAAAATAATCGGTCGCAATGGTTGGGTATTTTGTGGCAATTCGTTTTCGTTTATGGTCATGTGGGTCATAAGAATCCGTTGAAGCTACTGAGAATTTACATAAACCAAAATTCAAATCAAGCATTTCAAGATAGCCTGTTGGGTGCTCAATCAACAAGTCCTTTCCAACCACACCAAGGTCAGCCACACCATGGCGCACATACGTTGTCACATCAGGTGCCTTGACGAGCAAAAAACGGAATTTTTTATCTGGGCTTTCAAAAATAAGATTACGTCCCTTATTTTCCATAAACGTCATGTCAAAACCCGCTTTTTCCAGAAGTTTCACCGTATCTTTTTCAATACGTCCCTTGGTTAAAGCAATCGTAATTTGATTTTCCATTAGGCACCTCCTTCTAAATTATCATGTACAGCTTGGTAAACGGCATCAATATCTACTGCCCAACCGACCGCAGTCAATTTTTTAGCCCCAAAACGTTCAAAAAGTTTATCGTAACGCCCACCTGAGGCAAAAGCGTCTGGCACCTTATCTCCAAAGACTTTGAACATCACGCCAGTATAATACGGCATTGTCGGAATTTGTGCCAAATCAATGTTGCTCTTTGGTAAAATTTCAGATACTTGATTAAGCAAGTTTTCCAAATCTGTCAAAGCAGCCAAAATCGCTTGATTCTTGACAAGTTCACGCGCACTCTCTAAAACTTGATGACTTTCTCCAAAAAGATAAGGCAAATTTTTCAAAAACTCATCAAATTCACTCGGATATTTTTTGGTAAATTCATTTAACTGAGTGATATTTTTATCTTTAATCGCTTGTGCCAAAGTTTCTTCAACTGCTTGTGGCAAAGCCAAAGTCTCAAAAATGGTTTGTAAAATCGCAGCATGTGAAAATTCAAATTGATAAGACGGAATATCCGCTCTATCAAGAGCTTCCTTGGCTGATTGGATTGCCTCAAAAACAGCTTCCTTAGCTGGAAAACCAACAATCTCAACACCAGCTTGCGTGTGCTCATTCATCAAACCACGCATTTCTTCGTTGTATTTGAAGACCTTGCCCGAATAGGAGAATTTAATCGGCGTTTCAACTTGCGTCGAAGCAATGACACGTCCAATCTGACTGGTAATATCAGGACGAAGCGTCAGCAATTCACCACTTTTATCAAAGAAATTGTAATTATTTTTCGTAATCGTATCACTAAAGACTTCAAAATGTTCCAAGGTCGGTGTTTCAATTCGATTGAATCCCTGACTCATCAAGAAATCACTGATATCACGTTCTATTTTGTAGGTAACACGCGCACGTTTAAATAACTTATCATGCATTCCCACAGGTAATGTTGTTTTTTTCATCTTGTCAACTCCTAACATCATTAAAATTAGGCTTTCTGATATTCTTTAATCGCTTCAATCACTTGTTCCATTTCAGCCTGCGTTCCGATTGAAATTCGCAAATGATTTTTGATACGTTCAACTTTCGGGAAATAACGAACATAGATATTCTTAGCTTGCAAATAATCAAATAAGTTTGCTGCATCATTTTGAGGACATTCCACTAAGACAAAGTTGGTCTTTGATTCTAAAACTGAGAAGTCAAGGTCTCGTAATTCCTTAGTAAACCAATCTCTTGTCGCTATAATTTTTTGACACGTATCTTCGTAATAATCCCATGATTCAACAGCCGCCACAGCTAATTTCTCAGCAATTAAATCAACATTGTAAGGATTGACCGAATTTTTAACGGCATTAATAACCGACATTAATTTTGGACTTCCCATACCATAGCCAACTCGCAAACCAGCAAGCGAAGCATCTTTTGAAAATGTTCGTGTAATAAAGACATTGTCATATTTTTTGAGCAATGGCAGAGCTGTTTCACCACCAAAGTTAATATATGCTTCGTCAATAATAACCACCACATCTTGATTAGCCTTGATAATCGCCTCAATAGCCTCTAAAGATTTGTAAATGCCCGTCGGTGCATTTGGATTCGTCAGAACAACACCACCATTATCAACAATATAATCATTACCATCAATCTCAAAATCGCTAGTTAACGGCACTTCATGGTAATTAATGCGGTACAAATCAGCCCAGACTTTGTAAAAACCATAAGTCAAATCAGGAAATAGAACAGGCTCATCACTATTAAAAAATGCAAGAAATGCCATAGACAAAACATCATCTGATCCATTACCAACAATGATTTGACTTGGATCAAGACCATGTTGCTTAGCAAGCACAACACGTAGTGATTCTTGGTCCAAAGTTGAATACTTCCGCAATTGATGAACGTCAAAATTTGAAAACACTTCTGCTACTTTTGGACTTGGTCCATAAGCATTTTCATTTGTATTCAATTTTATTAAATTTTCACCGCTTGGCTGGCTACCAGCTACATAAGATTCAATATCTCTCAATCCTTTAATAGTTGTCATAATAACGCCCTTTCTATTTCTGATATTCAAAAAACGCCCTCGCAAAAAAATTGCAAGGACGTTAAAAACGTGGTTCCACCTCTGATTCAACAGCCAGTCGCCTAGACTGTTCTCATGAAGTACATGACTTCTGCTCCGTAACGTGGAACCACCCGTCGTGCACTACTGTCAGCTCTATCAGCTGAGTTCGCACACGCGCTCAAGAATGTGTCGCCCAAGGATTGCACGCTTTTCTCACCACCAAGCACTCTCTGTCTGTTGTCTCAGGCTTTTTCTATCAACACTTTTATATTTAAAAATATTCTACAAGAAAATTCTGAAAATAGCAAGCTTAAAATCAAGATTTTTATATTTATACAAAAAAATCAGCAAAATTTAGCTGATTTAGGTTAAAAAAGTCTTTTTTGATGCTTCTTTTAAGTTCCTCAATTTGCATTTTTAAGTTCAAACTTGCTTTATGCCGTCGGCTAATTTCAAAGAATCTCTGATTAATTATAGTTCTTTCAGAATATCGTCTAAAATTTCTAGACAAATATCTGCAGCTTTTTCAATAGATGAACGAAATTCTGCCGCACCACCCGTTATACTGTCCGAAACCGTTTTAAGGATAAGATTTGGAATGTTATTCTGGTCACAAATCAAGACAATTGCTGCACTTTCCATATCACAAATATCAGCCTTAAAGTCATGATTTAAGGCACGTTTCTTTGTCTCATCAGCAATAAATTTATCACCAGAAGCACAAATAACTGGACGAATAAAAGGATGATGATTTTTCACCAACTGCACATACTTCGTCGTTGTTGGCAAATAGATATCTTGATATTCCAAATAACGTCCAACTTCGCAATGGTCAGCAGCTGAGGTATCCATATCATAATGAACCACCTTTTCAACCAAACAAATATTGGTTACCTTTAATTCTTCCGTAAGAGCGCCGACCACACCATAATTAACAATTAAATCGACATCAAAAAAGCTAATTAATAATTGCGTACAAGCAGCAGCTCTGATTTCTCCTGCACTTGACTGTGTAATATATAAAATTTTATCATCAAATGTAACCGAATAAACTTTAAATCCTCTGACATCTTCTCTTTTGAGATTATCAGCGTATTTTCTCATGACTGACTGTATTTCAACAGCCACTACCATACCAATCTTTTTCATTATCACTCCTCATTTTAGTTATCAAAAAAGGTTTGGCAATTTTTCCAAACCTTTATATTGTATCAGTCAACACAGTCGTTTTAAAAACGAATTTGTTCACGTGTTTTTTCGTACGATGATACGAAACGATCTGTTACACCTGGTTCAACCGTTTCAAGTGCATATGAAATTTCATCAAATGATGCTTGATAGTCATTATCAACTTCAAATAATTTCAAAGCGTGTTCAAAACTACTTTGTACACTTGGTTCAAAACTACGATAACGATTTGAGTATTGCAACAATTGTTCTGTCAATGTCGCATTTTGAACCACTTGATAAGTTGCATTTTCAAGATTTGCAATAGCTGATGTCGCAACATCTGTTAAACGAGACACAGCTTCAATATCGATACGCCCACGACTAAGTTCATCAATTAACACTTCCAATTGTGAACTTGTTGTGAAAAATGCGCTCAAGAAATCTTGTGGAATACCTGGCAAATTACGTTTTTCCATATAACGTTTAATCATATGCAAACGATTAATATATTGTTCCAAGCTTTGACGAGCAACCGTCTCAATTTCTTCGATATTCTTAACTTGTTCAAAGACTTCCATTTGCCCTTCTTCGACAGCAGCCAATGTTTTTAAGGTTCTGTCAAAAGTCACTTGTAATTCAGAGAATGGCTTGTCTTGTGTCTCAAAAGCAACAACGATTGGCAATACTTCTGTTTCAATCTCTTCCAAGTTTTTAGTAAATGAACGAAGGCTAAGACTTTCACTATCATTCAAGATGTACTTGTGAGATAGACGCTTAATTTCATGAGCAAGTTGTTCATTATTTGCCTTAGCATGAGCCAAATAGTCAGGAATAATCTTGCTATCTTTAAGCGCAGCCTTATGAGCAGCAATTTCGCGTTCAAACAATTCATACAATGAATCGATTTTCTCTTGAATGTGCTCATTTTCATCACGAGCACGGTCCAAATCCAATGTAACAAGTTCAGAAGAATTGGCACGAATAGAATCACGAACTTCTTGGAAACGTGTTTCAATATTCTTTTCAGCAAAATGATAATTTTGTTCAAGCAAACGGCGATAACCTTGCTCTAAATCATCAAGTTGGTCTGGGAAATCATCTTCTAATTTTGCAACAATCGCTGGAATTTGTTCTGAAATTTGACCAAGTGCGATAGTGTGTTCTTCTGCACGGTCAAGCACTTCAGACGCTTCAACAGGGTCACCAGTTGAGTTAAGCGTTACAAATTGAGAAAATTCAGCTTCAATGTTTTTCAATTGTTTTTCAATCTCAGACATTGTAGAGCCAAAATTGTCCTCTTTTTCTGAGATAGAAGCTTGTAATGTTTCATACAAATCCAAAGCGTGTTTAACACGAGCACTATTTTTTTCTTCTTGTTCTTTCAAGACAGAAAGTGCCTCACGAATCGAATTAATGTCCTCTTCAACTAAATTTAATTGGCTTTCGACATTATCAATTTCGTGTTTTGCTCTGATGAATTTAAAACTATCATTTAGATTTTCAGCTTCAAAAATATGATTTTCAATATCCGAAAAAGAATTTAAAGAAAGGTCAACCCATTTTTGATTCCATTCACGAAATGTTGTCTGACTTTGCCCGATAAGATGAAGATTTTTAACAGCCTCGACTTCTTCATTAACAGGTAAACCAAATAATGATTGTTTTCTTTCTTCTAAGCTTGCAATCAATGAATCATTTCGCTTGCGTACAATAACGCCAACTAGGTAAGCAACAATTACTAATAAAACTATTGCTACAAGCAGTAATATAATTCCGCTCGACATTTAAAACTCCTTATAAATTGTCTTTTTATCGTAAAAAATAGCTATAACATTACGATTATAACATACTTAGAGATTGTATGCAGTAATTTTTCGTCAATATTCTTATTAAATATCAAGCGTACTGTAAACCGCATTTTCTTCGATGAACTCGCGACGCGGTTCTACCCTATCTCCCATAAGCATATCAAAAATCTTATCTGCTTCAGCGGCATCATCAACAGAAACTCTCGCCATTAAGCGATTCTCTGGATCCATTGTTGTTTCCCAAAGCTGGTGATCGTCCATTTCTCCAAGCCCTTTGTAACGTTGAACCGTTGGTTTTGAACGTCCAACACTATGACGTGCCATAGCTTCTTGCAATTCAATTTCTTGATTAGCACCTGGTTGAATGTACTCTTTAATTTCACTACCAACTTTGACACCATAAATCGGTGGTTGAGCAATGTAAACATACCCTGCTTCCAAAACAGGACGCATGAAGCGGTAAATCAGCGTTAACAACAGGGTACGAATATGAGCTC
Source organism: Streptococcus gallolyticus subsp. gallolyticus DSM 16831 (assembly GCF_002000985.1). Taxonomy (NCBI): domain Bacteria; kingdom Bacillati; phylum Bacillota; class Bacilli; order Lactobacillales; family Streptococcaceae; genus Streptococcus; species Streptococcus gallolyticus. Next base: position 1,718,136 of record NZ_CP018822.1, read on the forward strand.
CGTCAACATCGGCATCAGTCATGATAACAAGCTTATGATAACGCGCTTTTGAGACATCAAATTCAGCACCAAAACCTGTTCCCATAGCTGTAAATAAACTACGAATTTCTTCGTTAGCAAGAATTTTATCCATGCTAGCTTTTTCAACGTTCAAGATTTTACCACGAATTGGTAAGATTGCTTGGTGCTCACGGTCACGTCCTGATTTAGCAGAACCACCCGCAGAGTCCCCTTCGACGATGAACAGTTCATTCATAGTTGCATCATTTGAAGAACAGTCAGCCAATTTACCAGGAAGATTTGAAATTTCCAGTCCTGATTTTTTACGTGTTACCTCGCGTGCACGTTTAGCAGCGATACGAGCTTTAGATGCCAGAATACCTTTTTCAACGATTTTCTTAGCAATCTGTGGATTTTCTAATAAGAAACGGCTGAAAGCCTCGCTAAACAAACGATTCGTAATTTTAACAACTTCGGAATTTCCAAGTTTTGTTTTCGTTTGTCCCTCAAATTGAGGATTTGGGTGTTTAACAGAAATAACTGCCGTCAACCCTTCACGAACATCCTCACCAGTTAAATTGTCATCTTTTTCTTTTAGCAATTTATTCTGACGAGCATAGTCATTAATCACACGTGTTAGAGCTGTACGGAAACCCTGTTCGTGCGTACCACCTTCATGCGTGTGAATGTTATTGGCGAAACTCATCACTGTTTCATGGTAACTAGTTGTATATTGCATGGCTACTTCAACAGAAATGCCGTCTAATTCACCATCAGTATAGATTGGATTTTCAAAAATAACTTCTTTATTTTCGTTGATAAATTCAACGTAGCTTGAAATACCACCTTCGTAATGGTAATGTTTTTCTTGCTCAATTCCTTCACGTTTATCAGTAATTGAAATACGCAAGCCACGGTTCAAAAAGGCTAATTCTTGGATACGTTTGGCTAATTTATCAAAATCAAAAACCGTTGTTTCTGTGAAAATCTCTGGGTCTGGAGTAAAGTGAACAGTCGTTCCATGACGGTCAGTATCACCAATAACAGCTAAATCACTAACAACGTGTCCACGACGGTACTCTTGATAGTGAATTTTACCGTTACGGTGAACAGAGACATCTAATTGTGTTGAAAGTGCGTTAACAACAGATGACCCTACACCGTGCAAACCACCTGAAACCTTGTAGCCGCCACCGCCGAATTTACCTCCAGCGTGTAAAACCGTAAAGACTGTTTCAACGGCGGGACGACCTGTTTTTTCTTGAATATCAACAGGAATACCACGCCCGTCATCGACAACTGTAATCGAATCATCTTTTTCAATAAAAACTTCAATATGAGTCGCAAAACCAGCTAATGCTTCATCGATAGAGTTATCGACAATTTCCCATACCAAATGGTGCAAGCCTTCTTTGGACGTTGAACCAATGTACATACCTGGACGCATTCGAACAGCTTCAAGCCCTTCTAAGACTTGAATCTGACTGGCGTCATACTCTTTCGCTAATTCTGCTAAATTTTTATTTTCTTCCGTCATTTACTTCACTATCTCCATTAAGGATTTTTTTCCATCAACTAATAACGTGTCAAAGCCAGCAGCTTGACCTGCCTTCCTATCAATCTCACGATCTCCAATTACCAGTGCTTCTTTAATGTCATATTTTTCCTTCAAATACAACATCGATTCTGGGCTCGGTTTACGAGAAAAGCCATTTTCTGAAGTGACTACTTCCGTAAAATAAGACAACAAATTAGTTTTTTCTAAAATATCAAGGACTTGTTTGTTACGATGCGATACTAAAAAATTTCGCCCGCCACTTGCAACAATTGCCTGCAAAACGTCATGCGCTCCTGCAAATAAAACTGGCGTTTTCAAATATTCGGCTTCCAATTTTTTGTACGCCTTTAAAAATTGAGGTTCGTTTGGGATAAATTGTGCAATAGCAGCATCCGTGGACTCTTTTAGCTTGTTATAAACCTCATCATGCGAGGCAGATTGTCCAAATTCCGCTAAAGTTTTCACGAAAGCTTGAGCAGACATTTCATAATTATCAAGCAACGTTCCACCCAAATCCCAGATATAATCATGGTAATTCATACGCCCTATTATATCATATTTTTAAGTTTTTTTATAGTCTATACTGTATCAATTTACATGTTAGTATATAAGAAAAAAGTCGAGCTAACGCTCAACTTTTATTAATAACGGTCACTTCTTTTAAAATGTTCTGTAATTTCTTGTTCACGGTGTAGGTTGTTTTGATAACTCATTGATAAAATCAGACCGACACAAATCAAATTGGTAATCAACGATGAGCCACCTTGTGAGATAAATGGTAAAGGAATACCCGTTAACGGCAAAATACCAATTGCTGCTCCGATATTTTCAAAAATATGGAACAAAATCATCATGATGAAACCAGTTGAAATGTAAGTATAGAAACGGTTATTTGATTCAAAAGTTACACGAATCATACGATAAATCAACAAAAGATACAATCCCATGACAACAGCACTACCAATAAAACCAAAATCTTCAGCAATAACGGTGAAAATCATATCACTCTCACGAACTGGCACTGATAAATCAACAACATTGAACCCTTTACCAGTAAGACCACCACTACCAATAGAAATCATTCCTTGTGTTTGTTGGTAGGCAATCGTTTTAGCATATGAAAACGGGTCTAGCCAAGCTGAAATACGATTAATTTGGTAAGTATCCATTCCCAAACCATAAAGGAATTCTTTCCCATTTGGCAAAAGGAAAATTAACATGAAACCACCAAATGCAAGAGCAACGATAATAACAACTGGAAGGATAATCCACCACGAAATCCCTGATAATAAAATCAAACCAGCTAAAATCGCTGAGAAAACCATTGCTGTTCCTAAGTCTTTTTGAAGCCCTAGTAGCACCATCACAGGTAAGGTAATAAGCGCAAAAATTCCAAGGAGTTTCCAGTCATTTTTCAAAGAATCTTCCTTGAACTTTTGGCGAAACCAAATGGAACATCTGGCAAGCATCAAAATATAGGACACTTTCATAAATTCCGAGGGCTGAAATAACGTTACCGAACCGATTGTAACCCAGTTTTTCGCCCCTGTTGACTCAACCAACTCTGGACTATAAAAGATGAGCGGCAGCACCATTAATATCAATCCAAGACCGTATAGGAACGGCGTTATTTTCCATAAAAATTCGGTGCTAAATAGCATGACAACAAACGCCACACCGCACCCTAAAAGTATCCAAATCACTTGTTGTGTCATCACTTTTGCAATTGTGCTTGGGTAATCATTTATGGTTGCGATATAGATTGCCACCAAGCCAATTAACAAAAGGAAAAAGACAGGTAAAATTACAGAATAATCAATCCGACTATCAATAGAATATTTTTTTCTCGCCATTGTACTTCCTTCGTTTCTGATCAAAAATAATTATATCATTTTTTAATCAAAATTGAGGAAAAAAGCTTGTGAAAATAAAATAAATTTTCAGCAAAAACTAAAAAGCTATACTTTCTATTTTCAATAAATTACCAACTGATTCTTGTAAGAAAGATTTGAAAAAAAGACGAAATAATTCAAGGGTTATCTGCTCTGTAAATCAAAAAAGCCCCTAAAATCAAGGCTTTTTTAATATAGTTCTATCTCCCCTGCCGGAATCGAACCAGCAACTACTCCTTAGGAGGGAGTTGTTATATCCATTGAACTAAGGGGAGCTATGAAAAAATCTGTCACAAGGACAGATTTTTATCGTCGAATAGTTATCGTCAAAATTAACGACGGATTTCTTTAATACGAGCAGCTTTACCTTGTAATGCACGCAAGTAGTAAAGTTTAGCACGACGTACTTTACCATGACGAACAACTTCGATTTTTTCTACACGTGGAGTGTGAAGTGGGAATGTACGTTCAACACCGATACCACTTGAAATTTTACGAACTGTGTACATTTCTGAGATCCCTTGACCTTTACGTGAAATAACCACACCTTCGAAAACTTGGACACGTTCGCGGCTTCCTTCAACAACTTTTGCGTGAACACGAACAGTATCACCAGGGTGGAATGTAGGGATGTCAGTACGTAATTGACTTTCAGTCAAACTTTGGATTAATGGATTCATTATTTTTTCTCCTATCTTACTAATCATTAGGTGCTTGTCCCAGCGGATTAGCCGTATTTTTGTGTGTCCATTACACACTCTTCATATTTTAACAAAAAACATTGGTGGTGTAAAGCCATATCTCGCAACTTTTTTGATGAATTTTTAATAAAAAATACTTAATTTTAAAAGCAGAGTTTAGTCATTACCCAAACTCTGCTGATAAATCATTTAAAATGTCAGAACTTCTTGTCCGCCGTAGATAGAATGTTTTCGATTAACGCTGTAAGCAAAAATCATAACCACAACAAAATATGGTAAATTAGCAAAGCCAAATACTTCACCACCAATAAAAATAGGGGCTATAAGTGTATTGGTTGCACTACCAAATACGCTGATATAACCAGCTGCAGCGACAAATTCAACAGGCAAGCCAAAAAGATTTGCCAAAACAACTCCAAGAGATGCACCAATCGCAAAGAGTGGTGTCACTTCGCCACCTTGAAAACCGATAGCCAAAGTCGCTACCGTTAAAAGCAATTTGAGTAACCAATCGTAGAGATAAATTTCTTTGCCTGCAAAGCTTGCTTCAATCAAATTTGTTCCCAAACCTGAATAACGTCCATGATAGCATATCAAAAAAATCAGACTTAATAAGATACCACCAAATAGAATACGGTAATAAGGATTATCCATGACATCTTTAGCTTTTTCTTTAGCAATAGCCAACAATTTTGCAAAAAGATTTCCAACCAAGCCAAAGATAATGCCTAGTACAGCTAATTTGCAAAAAGTCATCACATCAAGTGTCAAATCTGCACTCACTAGGTGAGAAAATTTTTCCAATCCCAATGAGTGTGAAGTCGCACTTGCTACAAAAGAAGCGACAGTCATCGGAAGCAAAGCTTGTAATTGCAATTTGCCAAGCACCAAAATCTCTAATGCAAAGAACACGGCTGCTATGGGCGTTTGGAAAAGCCCTGCAAAACCAGCTGCCATACCTGTAACCAGAAAAAGGCGCGAGTTATTTTCAAAATCAAAGAAACGGCTAAAACCATGAGCAATCGCCGCCCCTAGTTGAACCGCTACGCCTTCTCGTCCAGCACTACCTCCAAAAAGGTGTGTCAACCATGTTGCCAAAGTGACTAGAGGAACCAAAATAAGCGGAATTTCCTTTTCTTGGCTTTGACCAACCGCAAAAACTAAGCCCATTCCTTTGCTTGCTCGCTCATCTGCCTTTTGATAAAGAAAAACAATTAAAAGCCCAACAATTCCTAAAAATGGGATAAGATAGTTGAAATGCTCTGTTCGAAAATCGCTAAGAAAAAGTAACACGCGACCAAATACGGTATCAACAAAACCAACCAAAAGCCCGATAACAATGCTAACTAGCACTAATTTTAGCAAGAGCAGATAAGAATAATCTTCATTGTCTTTCAGTTTCTTTATCATCTTCTCGCACCTCTCAAGCTAAATCATTATCGAGTTGTTTTGCTTGGTAGTCACGTGAATTTTTCATGATATCTGCAAATGTGTTAACAATCGTTTGTTCAAACGCTTTATCTTCGACACGACTTGCCGCCTTTTGAAGCACTGCGTCTTCACGGCTAGTATCTAAAATAGGTTTTCCTGTAGCCTTCTTATAAGCAACAACTTGATTAACCAACTGCATGCGTTTTTCCAATAAAGCGACCAACTCCTGATCAACGTGATCAATTTCCTGACGGATAGTATCTAAATTCATCAATAAGATGCCCTTTCTAAACTAATAGCTCACTTTTATATTATGCTTTCTTTTTACCTCTTCGCTTCAAATAAGTAACGACTAAATAAACAACAGCAACAATAACCAAAAGCACTACGATACGTTTAAAATTACCTGCAACAACCGCATCACCACCAAGCGCGTAAACGAAACTGCTCGGAGTCACTCCAATGGTTATATAGAGAAGCCATTTACGCCAAGAAAGCTTGGTTTCAGCGACATGATAATTGACAAGAATCGTTGGCATAATCGGTATCATATAGCCTAAAATAATTCCAAAATCTGTATTTTCAAGTGCGTCAATACCAGCAAATCGATTTTTCAATTTTTTCTCACTATCTGTGATGTCAATCATTTTAAGAATCTTGATAAAAACAAAATTTCCCAAAATATTGCTAAAAACGTTCATCAAAAATCCGATACCAGGACCATAAACAACACCGTTAAATATCGCAAAGATAGCATTAGACATAAATGGAATGGCAGCCGTAACCGCCGTTAACAAAATTAAAATAACAAAATTGAGGATTGTTTTTGAGCGCAATTGCGACAGAATAGCTTTCATTTCAGCTTGAGAGCGTGATTGCAAAAAAGTGACAATAATGTCCCAATGCCCGATCACATAAATCACAAAATAGCTAACTACCGCAATAACACCAATCGTTATTAAAATCTTGCGTAGGTCATCGTACCCGTACTTAAATTTTTTCATACCGCTACCATTATAAAGAAAACTTTTTCACTTGACAAGATGAGTGTAGAAGGCTTTTTGAACATGTTAGCTAAAATGATTAAGGCATCTTATTTGATTAACCAACTGAACCTTCCATGCTCATGGTAATCAGACTGTTTAATTCAACAGCGTATTCCATTGGTAATTCTTTCGTAATTGGCTCCATAAAGCCGTTGACAATCATTGCTGTTGCTTCTTCTTCTGAAATACCTCGGCTCATCATGTAGTACAACTGATCCTCAGATACTTTGGAAACTTTAGCTTCATGTTCCAAAGCCACATTTGAATTGTGAATTTCATTGAATGGAATTGTATCTGAACTTGATAAATCATCCATGAGAATCGTATCACATTCAATGTGGGATTTTGAGCCACCGCTATTTTTGCCAAAATAAACAGAACCACGATAATCTGTCTTACCACCGTCTTTGGCAACTGATTTAGAAATCAAGGTTGAAGAGGTGTGTGGAGCATTGTGATATACCTTACAACCCGCATCCAGATGTTGTCCATAATTTGCAAATGCCATAGACAGAACTGATGTTCGGGCGTGTGGTCCGTTTAAGATAGAACATGGGTATTTCATGTTAACCTTACTTCCAAGGTTACCGTCAATCCATTCTAACATACCATTTTCTTCAACTGTTCCACGTTCGGTAACAAGATTATAGACATTGTCAGACCAGTTTTGAATGGTTGTGTAGCGGAAACTTGCATCACGTTTAACGATAATTTCAACCGTTGCCGCATGCAGACTATTGGTTGTGTAATTTGGCGCAGTACAGCCTTCGATGTATTGAATAGAAGCACCCTCATCTACGATAATCAAACTACGTTCGAATTGCCCAGCGTTTTCACCATTAATGCGGAAATAGGTTTGAACAGGAATTTCACATTGCACGCCCTTAGGAACGTAAATAAAGGTTCCACCTGACCAAACAGCACCGTTTAAAGCAGCGAATTTATGCTCGCTATTAGAGACGATTTTCCCAAAATATTTTTTGAAAAGGTCAGGGTATTCTTGCAAGGCTGTGTCTGTATCTGTAAAGATAATGCCTTGCTTCTTGAATTCATCTTTCATATTGTGGTAAACCACTTCAGATTCATACTGTGCTACTGCACCTGACAAAAATTGGCGTTCCGCTTCTGGAATTCCAAGACGTTCAAAGGTTTGCTTGATTTTGTCAGGAACATCATCCCAGTTATTGGCACGACGGTCGGATAACTTTTGAAAATAAATGACATCATCAAAATCAATTCCAGAAAGGTCCGGACCCCAATCAGGCATTGGGAGTTTATGGAACAGCTCCAAACTTTTTAAGCGATACTCAAGCATCCAATCAGGCTCATTTTTCACCTTTGATATATTGCGTACGATTTCCTCTGTCAACCCCTTACCTGTGGAATAGGTCGGATTGACATCATCGTGAAAACCGTAATCGTATTCTCTATTTTTTGCCATATAAAACCTCATTTCTAAACAAGACTTCGTCCTTATATGACCAACTAAAACTTTCTTTATCAGTCAAACTCTGCAAAGAGAGAAAATTACTTAAATTGCTGCAAAACGCTTCAAAATTCAGTAATATCAAAGCCTTGCTATTTTAATTATTATACCTTCTTTGGCAAAGATTTTCACATAAAAAGTATTAAAATACAGCTTTTTAACATAAAAATAACTTTTATCAGCATTTAGGCAACAAAAAAAGAGGTTGAACCTCTTTTTGATTAATTTACTTTTTCAGAAATTGTTTCTGCAAAAGCTTCCAATTTTTGAATATCTTCATCATCAGCTGACAAATCAACCTTGATAGAATCAGCACCTTTTGTAGCACCAGTTAATGCAAATTGAGCTTCAAATTCATCAACTGCTTTACAGAAATAATCGTAGAAAGTATCACCAGAACCAACAACACCAAAGATTTTATCTGACAAATCAACGTCGGCAAGATCTTCGTAGAAATCAACGATTTCGTCTGGCAATTCACCGTCGCCATAAGTGTATGATGCTACGATAGCAACATCAGCATCTTCAAAATCAGCTGCATCAACAGTTGTGCATTCGTCAACTTCGACAGTGTGTCCAAGTTCTTCAAATTTATTTCCTACAATGTCAGCAATTTCTTCAGTGTTTCCTGTCATGCTGGCATAGACAATCTTAACTAAAGCCATAGTTTCCTCCAAACATAAATTACCACTATTGTAGCATATTTTTACAGAAATGTTTCATATAAATTGTCTATTTTTGATAATAATTCAGCTTTTTGGGCTTCATTTGTGAAAGAAGCTTGGATAGCATTTTTATTAAAGGCTAGAAAATCAGCTACGCTTACCCCAAAGTGTTTGACAAAAAGAGCATATTCTTTGGTTAAATTGGTATCAGAAACTGTTCGGTTATCCGTATTAATCGTAATTTTAGCGCCAGCATTTTTTAAAGCTAGAAATGGAAATTCATCCAATGATTTAGCGGCTTTTGTCTGTAAATTACTTGTTAAACATAGCTCTGCTGTAACACCCTTTTCGATGAACTCTTGAATTAATTCAGGCTGATTGTAAATAGCTGTACTATGCCCGATGCGCTTAATATCAAGGGCGATAGAGTCTGCAATATAATGCGCACAGCCACATTCTCCAGCATGAAAAGTCATTGGAAGTCCTAGCGCTTGTGTTTCTTTAATCAAATCGGCCAATTGAGCAGGTGGAAAGTCCAATTCATTTCCCGCGAAATCAAAACCAACCAAACCTTTTTCAGCTAACTCAACAACATGTTCAAAAATATCTCGCGTCACTTCTTTTGGCGACTGCTTCATGCCACAGACGAGCACTTTAGCGACAATGCCAAATTCTTCTTCAGCTTGCTTGAGCCCAGCAAGCACTGCTTCTACCGTCTCAGAAGCACTCAAGCCCTCATCCATTGACAATTCAGGCGCAAAACGAATTTCAGTATAAATTACGTTTTCTTGCGCTGCTTGTCTTGCAACGTCATAAGCTGCCAAATGTAGCGCTTCTTTGGTCTGTAAAAGTGGACGAACAAAATCAAAAGTTTTGAGATAATCCATTAAAGATTCTGCATTTTCTGGCGCAACCACCAATTGTTTCAGCTCTTTATCTGACACTGGCACCACTATATTTGCCATTTCTGCCAATTGACGAATGACCTCCAGCGAGATAGAACCATCCAAATGACAATGTAATTCTGCTTTTGCTAAATCCTTTAATGTTGTTTTATCCAAGTTAGCCTCCTTAATAAATTTTTTAGCTACTATCTTAACACATTATTGCATTTTTGCAAAGATATTTTAGGTAAAAAATAAGCCACAGGAGATTATGTGGCTTATTTCTTTTCATATTTAACTATTAAAAGAGTTGCTTATAGAGCGCAATTGTTTCTTCCAAAGTTGGCATAAATGGATTACCTGGTGCACAGGCATCAAGGAGTGCATTTTTAGAGAGAAATTCAAAATCGAATTCTTCTTCCTTAATATCAAGTTCTGTTAACTTTTTAGGAATGCCAACAGCAGCTGATAATTTTTCGATTTCAAAAATAGCATAGTCGGCACACTCTTGGTCGGATTTATTTTCAATATGAAGTCCCAGTCCTTTAGCAACGTCACGAAAAGCTTCTGGGACATGTTTAGCATTTTCACGTTCTACAATTGGTAAAATCATGGCACAGCAAACGCCGTGTGGCAGATGGTAAACAGCACCTAGTTGATGTGCCATGGCATGCACGTAACCAAGACCAGCATTGTTAAAAGCCATGCCACCAAGAAAAATCGCATTAACCATGGCTTCACGCGCTTCCATGTCATCACCTTTTTCAACAGCTCGAGGCAAAAATTCTTTGATAAGCTCGATTGCTCCAATAGAAAGTTTTTTAGTTACTCCGTACGCACCTGGTGTAACCAAGGCTTCAATAGCATGTGTCAAAGCATCCATACCAGTTGCTGCAGTGAGAGATTTTGGCATTGAAACCATTAACTCTGGATCATTGACTGACATCAAAGCTAGGCTGTTCTTATCAACCATTACCATTTTAACCTTACGTTCTTCATCAGTAATGACATAATTAATCGTAATTTCAGCTGACGTTCCCGCTGTTGTATTAATAGCTACAACTGGAAGACCTTTTTCTTTTGACTTATGAACACCTTCATAATCCTGTGGGCGACCACCATTAGTTGCTAAGATTGAAATGCTGCTAGCAGCATCTTGTGGCGAGCCTCCTCCCAGTGAGATAATGAAATCACAGCCATTTTCTTTTAGGATAGCTAGACCTTCTTCAACATTCTTCACTGTTGGATTTGGATCAACCTCACTATAGATGACATATTCAACCTTTTCACTCTCTAATGGTGCAGTCACTTTGGATAAAATATCACTTCCAGCAATATAATGGTCAGTAACCAAAAGTGCTTTGTTATATCCTAATTCCCTAATATGACTTCCAATTTCATTAACAACACCACAACCAATTAAATTAACTGACGGAACATAAAAGTCTGACATGAACATATCCTCCTAAAATTTATTTTTTATCTTTTAGAAAACGTTTACATTTTTATTTTAGCACCTCTTGCAGTTTTGACAAGAACTAGGAATTAGATTATTCGTATCAAATTTACAGAAAAAAACATGAACTAAGAATTGTTATTTTTCCTCAAATAAATGATTTAACCATGTTACGAATAAATCTTTCCATTGTCTGACCAAACTTCTATCATGATAAAATTGTGGGATTTGTTCACCTAAACATGCTCCAAAACCATGACCACCATACGGAAAAAGATGTAACTCAACTGGAATTTTTCTATCTTGAGCAATTTGAGTTAATCGTAACAAGTGGTGTGCAGGAACCACCTCGTCATCCATAGCTGCACACAAGAATAAGGGCGCATCACCTTTCTGAATATGGCTAAAAACATCGTAATTTTCAGCGAATTTTTGACGTTTCGTTGGATCGTTATAAATGTCCTTCCCACCTATTGCTGCAATAATCTTATCTTCTGCTATGGCAACTGCTGGATAAATTCCTGCTAAACCAGCAACCGAGGCATCCATTTTATCAATCTCATCTGGTTGATAATCATCAATAATAATTGTTTGATTACGCATGATAAAGTTGGTCACTGATACCAAGTTTCCTCCAGCAGAAAAGCCAACTATTGCAATTTTATTAGGATTTATTCCAAAATTTTTAGCATAATAACGCACGTATCTAATGGCACGTTGACAATCTAAAAACATCAGTGGCGCACGATAAGGATATGTGCGGTACCAAAGAACCAGAGCAGAGATTCCAGCCTGATTAAGAAATTCAGCAACATCTTTTCCTTCTTCAATCATTGATTTCGTTAAATAGGCCCCACCAGGGCAAATGATGACACATTTGTCACTCCCCTCAACCAGATAAGGGATAAGAAAAGGTTTATCCTCATAAGTTAGTTGAGCTGGCCCATTTTCAATTTCTTGACGATAGACCATTGTATCATTTCCAGACATATCATCAATTTTTGATGTAGATTTATCCCAAATACCTGGGTATTTTTCAAATAAATCCTGAGTAGTGTAGTTTTTGTGAATGTCTAAAATATCCATTTTACTTTTTGGACTATTTCCAGGGATTTTTTCTCCCCAAATATATATTTTTTCATCAGTCATCTACTTGTCTCCTTAATTAATCAGCTAAAGCTTCTTCTGCTGTGCCGCGTCCATCAGGGATGAGTGAGCCACTTTCAACTTTTTCACCAAAACGAGTTATCATTAAAACAATAGCAACGATAAGCGAAACAACACCTGCAAAGATAAATGATGGCACCCCTGCTGGCACTTGAAGCCAACTAATTAATTTAGGAGCAATAGCTGAGCTAAGAGCATTTACAAAAGCATAAACTGACATAACCACTGGAATTTGAACTGGTTTGGAAACCATTGAAAGTAAAAATGGACAAGTCGCCATTACCATAACCATTGCCATTGCTGCAAATACAGCTGCAATCATCAAGACAAATGGATTAGCAAAAAAGTAAGTCAAAAGCAAAGTAATCAATAAGAAGATAAATCCAAAAGCAAGAGTATTTGGTTTAGTTACTTTACGGATATACTTTAGACCAAATCCTGCAAAAATACCACCAAAAGTACCTACTGCGTTAATAATACCAGTCATTGCAGTACCACCAACACCACGCTCAGCTACTACAATTGAAAGGTTTGCTGCATATGCTGTGTAGGCAATTCCTAGAAGGAATGCAATAAAAATAATGATATAAACTGGGGCTTTTAACTCTTTTAAAACTGCGACTGTTGATACTTTTTCTTTTTTACCATCTGCTGTTACCATTTCTTTTTCGGGCTCATCTTTTGGTAAACAAAAAAGTACTAAAAGAAAAACTAAAATACCAATCGCAAATACCCAATAAAGATTACGCCAATTTTGTCCACCAAGTATACCACCAACACCAGTTAAAATCATCGCTCCAAGTGATGTCATACCAGTATTGACTCCCATCATACCAGAACGTTCTTCGCCATCAAAGTATTGTGATAAAAGCATTGGGTTTATTGTTGAAATGAATCCAACTCCCATACCTAGAATAACTGAACAAGTAAGTAATCCAACCATTGAACTATTCCAAACAGCCGGAATAAGACCACCAATCGTCACTAGTGCTACTCCAAGAAGAACAAGATTCTTTTTAGAAATGCGCATAGCCATTTGACCAGCAATTAGCGTGATAATTAGTGACCCGAGTCCTGGTAAAGTCGAAAGAAGTTGAACCGTTGAAATAGGAGTGTTGGGAAAGTCAGCTGAAATTGCTGCGATAGCTGATCCTGCTACAGAACCTGACATGGCTAGTGTTGCCATGCTAACGACACCGATTTTTGTTTTTGCAGTACTCATAGTAAGTATTACCTTTCTGAAATTATTTTACGACTCTAGTATATTTATTTGTAAACGTTTTCTCTATATTCATATTAAAGGTCTTATATGTCTATTTCACAGATTTTAATTTAACCGAGATTTCTGCTTTGCCGTTTTCATCTAATGCAACAATTACCATTGCTTTCCCAGAAAATAGGCTAATTTCTTGTAAATTGTAATCTGAGGTATCACTTGGATTGCCATTTCCTAGACCCACAACTGTTCCTTTTTCACCTTTAATAGACATAGAATTATCAGCCATTGGAACAAAATGGTCATATTGGTCTAATGCGGAGATGGCAAACAAAGCAAAACGATTACCTGAATAAATTTTTTCGACGGAAAGTTTGCTTACTTTTTCTGAAGTCACGTGATAATCTGTGGCAACGACTTTTCCATCTTGATAAGCTAAAACTTTAATATCTCCTTCTTGATAAAGAACCTTATAATTAGATTGACAATCATTAAGTGGAAGTTTTCCTTGACTAATGCCGTTGATAAACAACTCTACTTCTTCAGCATTTGAAAAGACGCGAATAGGAGTGTAGCCACGTTCATCAATTTCAAGACCCTCTTTATTCCAGTGAGGCATCAAATGAACCATTGGGGCATCGGTCCAATGAGCTTGGTAATAGTAATAATAATCTTTTGGAAATCCATTTAAATCACAAATACCAAATTGTGAACTAATCGCAGGGTACACAAATGGAGATGGCTCACCAAAGTAATCAAATGCAGTCCAAAGAAAGACACCGCCCATATAAGGATGAGTTGAGAGATAATTAAGCACCTCTTCTGGATGAGCTGTCCCTCCAACACCTGGGTCCCCTGGTTGGCGTTTTCCAGGCAAAACCATTGAATACATTGAACCAAAATTATTACAATGGCACTTGTCTCCATTATCTTTATAGATTCCTCTTGTAGAAAAATACGAAGCATTTTCAGTAGACATCATTGAAAGCTTAGCATACTTTTGGTGAATTAATTCAGCTCCTGCTCCCATAACACCAGCTTCTGGATAATTCACACCTAAAATATCGAAATATTGAAGATAATCCTCATTAACAAAGCCTTCAGGACTTAATAATTCCGCGGATAACAAGAGGTGTTCCTTATCAAATTTTCTAATGATTTGTGCTAAACGTTTAATATTGCGTCCACCAAAAGTAGTGTTTCCTGTTAATTCCTCATTTCCAATTGACCAGAAAGCAAGAGAGGCATTCATCCGCGATTGTTTAACTGCCTTTCCTAAATCAGCTAATCGCCAAGGACTACTTTCTGGTATACGATTTTCGTTCATCACAAGAATTCCATATTCATCACAGATCTCTAACAAGTCTTTTGATGCAAAATGATGAGCACTACGATAAGCGTTCACTCCCATTTCTTTCATTATTTTAATTTTATAATGAATGATATCCTTATTTAGTGCTACTCCTACTCCTGTAAAATCTTGGTGCTCACAAATACCGTGTAACTCATATGGCTTTCCATTAAGGTAAAAACCTTTTTCATCATAATCAAACGTACGAATTCCAAAATTTTTGACAATTTTATCGTTTTCAAGAACCGCAGTTGCTTGGTAGAGGTATGGATTTTCTGGAGACCATAGTGTCGGATTATCAAAAACTACTTCTTTTGTAAAAATTTCTGTTGTTAGTGGAGCAACTATTTTTTCAGATAACTTGATAACTGTGCCTGCAATATTAATCTTTGGTGAAATTAAAACAGTGTCATCACCATCATTAGTAACGGAGACTTCAACTCCTAACTGAGCATTGCCATCTTCAAATGATTTAGTATAAACATAGAAATCTTCTTCATTGAGGTGAAGGTTAGGAATAATTTTCAGTGATACTTCTTTATAAATCCCTGCTCCTTCATACCACCATCCTTCTGAACCTGATGTTGTATCTACTTTAACTAATAATATATTATCTCCTTCATCTCCATAATAAAGCATTTCAGTAATATCAAATTCAAACATCGTATAACCACTATTATTATGCCCAAGATAGGAGCCATTAAGCCAAATATCAGCCATCCGCATAACACCATCAAACTGTAGAATAATACGATTTTCTTGTTTAATATCATCATCTATCTTAAATCGCTTACGATAATAAGCAATACCATCAGCCTTTGAGCCTGCCATTAAATTAGCAGGATTATCTTCATAAGGAAGAGTCACCTTCCAATCATGTGGTAACTCAACAGTTTTCCAAGAGTCATCTAATTGACTCTCTAAGTCTGTTGCACATAGGTTTCGTAATCCCTCTTCCATATTTCCTTGTGCAATTAATTTTAAAAAGTTTTCTCCACCAGAGCTTACTGGTAACCGTTGTTGGTTCTCTTCTGGGAGACTTGCAGTAAAACCACCAAAGGCATAAGCTTTCTTGGCTACTTTTTTGGGAGGCTGTGGAAATTCTCCTAAATGAAAGCGCCAATTATGATTCAAAGAAATTTTCTGTCTCATCCTGTTCTCCTTCTTCTTTTAGTTTCTGACTGTATTTTATCCCAAATAAAATTGTGTTATAATGCAAATATCCAATCATTAGAAAGCGTTTACTATAAAAAATCAACTTAGAAAGGAGTTTTTCATGTTAGAATCTGCTAAAAAAGAATTCCAAAAACTCGAAGGAACTATTATGACTAATAATGTCCCTAGACTTGAAAATACGGCTTCTTTAGCCCTTTTTTATAAAAAAGGAGTTAAAGATAAAGTCCTTTACACTAATGTTCAGGAAGAAAAAATTCAATATTTTATCGCTGAAAATTATGATCAAATGCATCAAAACACTGCATTTGAACTTCTCTATGTTTTATCTGGAACAGTGATTAACAAGATTGAAGATAAAGAATTTATTTACCATGCTGGTCAAGGATGCTTACTAAATCGGCGGATTACTCATAGTGACATTTTAAAAAATGGTCATCTTCTAGTTTTAAATATCTCGGAAGATATTTTAAAAGAAGTGCTTCTCCCTCTTAAAAGTACCCCAGAGATCCAAGGAAAGATTTTCCAATTCTTATTATCCAATCTGCAGGGAGAAGATGACTGGATGCGCAGCTATATTGAATTTTCTCCATGTGCTCCGGTTGATAATCCAATTTTTAGAACACTTTTAGATGCTATACAACTAGAACTAGCCACTTTTAAAATTGGAGCTGAGTATTTTCAAAAAGGCTTATTACTTCGTCTATTAACAGAGCTTGAAAATCCTAATATCTTTCAACTAAATAGAGTCGATATTGACCTTAACAAAGAGGAGTTTTTAGTTAGTCGATTAATTAGTCTAATTGAATCACATTATGGAAATATTTCACGAAAGGATATTGAAAAACAACTTCACTATAATTCTGAATATCTTAACCGCCTCCTCAAAAAACAGAGCGGGATGACTATCATTAAATATGCCAAATCTATCCGTATTAGTAAGGCAAAGCAGCTGCTTCATACTACAAATATGAAAATTACGGATATTGCTAATGGGCTTGGCTTCTCATCTGAAAATTATTTTTACCATTATTTCAAAGAAGAAACTGGACTATCACCTAATCAATACCGCACACAAAAAGCGCAGGAAAACTAATCCTGTGCTTTAACTATTTTCTATCCGATACTCTTTGGGCGAGACACCTAAAATTTTTCGAAACATTTTATAAAAATAAGAAGGATTTTCATAGCCGACCTTTACAGAAATCTGCTCAATAGGTGCTTTTGTATACTGAAGATACTCCGCAGCTACATTCACACGCTGTAAATGAACTAACTTAATAAATGTCATCCCTGTATTCTTTTTAAGATATGAAGAAAGATAATTAGGATTAAAACCAAAATAATCCGCCATCTTTTCTAAGGTAATATCAGCATAATGTTCTTCAATGTATAATAACATAGGCATTAATGTATTCTGATGATTTTTTGATTGCTCTACAGAATAGTCCGTATGATAAAAGTGACGAATTAAACGTGAAAAAAGTGTTAAAACATTAAAATGAATGATTTGATTAGCTTGAATATCATTCTGATAATATTCATCAATAATGTCATAAATCAGGGAAACTATCTTTTTGTCATGCTGAATCCTAAAAAGATTATACTGGCTATCTCCGTAATTTTCATCATTCAAAATAGTAAACAATATATTAGAAATACTTTGTCCACCTCCTGGATGTAGCATAAAGTTTAAATCATTAAATGAAAATGCTGAAGGTTGTAAAGCAATATTAACAACGATAGTAGTTGGATCAATTTCATGAACACGATGAACAGTACCTCGTCCTACAATCATAATATCTTCCTGTCCTATTTCAATAATACCATTACGTGATTCAAATCGGCAATTTCCTAAAAGAGGAACAATGATTTCAACATAATTATGAACATGAAAGGGAATATAAGAGCGGATGGGTTGAACTGAAACTGAAATAGCATTGGCAGTAATTTCAAGATTATCCGTTAGTGTTTGAAAAAAATTATAAATTGGTTCATTATCAATATGACCTGTAATATCCGCTTTAAAACCGTACTTGACTTTTTCCCAATCAACAGGATTTTGATTATTATGACGCAATCTTTCAAGAACATTAGTATCCATTTTTAACTCCTTCATCAACTTATTGTATTTTCATAGTTATTTTCTAAAAAGTGTCGCTTTATTATATTCAATTTAGTTTTTATTTTACGTAAAATAAAATCAAAGTACAAGTTCATTTTTATAAATCTGTGAAATCGACACAAAAGTACTTTAATTTGGCAATAGTATCGCTTCTTTTTTTAAGATACACTGTAAGCGTAAACATTTTAGAATCGGAGAAAAATTATGATTGATTTGACTACAAATCCATATTATTTAACAAAAGATGAGATTGACTATGTTTACCAACAAGTTAATCAAATGACAGTTGATGAAAAAATCGGGCAATTATTTTTTGTCATTGGTCAAGATGAAAACACCGTTAACCTTGATGAATTTATCGATAAATACAAACCAGGCGGCATGATGTTTCGACCTGGCCCAGCAAAAGATATCAAACGCCAAATCAAACAGATTCAAAGCCGCAGCAAATACCCTCTCTTTTTTGCAGCTAACCTAGAATCTGGTGGAAATGGTATCGTAAATGAAGGAACTTGGCTTGGAATGCCAATGCAAATGGCAGCCACTGACAACACCGATGCCGCTTTTCAATTAGGTAGTATAGCAGGATATGAAGCCAATCAAGTTGGTTGCAACATGTCTTTTGCTCCTATCGTTGATATCGACAATAACTTCCGTAACCCGATTACAAACACACGAACATTCGGTTCTGATCCTAAGCGTGTTCTCCGTATGGCACAAGCACAACGAAAAGGTTTAGAAGAAAACCAAGTCATTCCTGTTATCAAGCATTTCCCCGGTGATGGTGTTGATGAGCGTGACCAGCATTTACTTTCAAGTATTAATAGTTTATCAGCTGATGACTGGTCAAATACATACGGGCACATTTATAAAACCTTTATCGACCAAGGCATTTCAACTGTTATGATTGGGCATATCTATCAACCAGCTTGGGAGCGCAAATTGCAAACAGGCATCAAAGACCAAGATCTTCGTCCAGCTTCTGCATCAAAATTACTCATCAACGGCTTATTACGCCAAGAACTTGGCTTCAATGGACTTGCAATGACTGATGCAACTGCTATGGTTGGCTACAATGTTATCCTTTCCCGTGAAGAACTGCTCCCAGCTACCATCAACGCTGGTGTTGATATGATTCTCTTTAATAAAAATATCGATGAAGACTATAAAGCCATCACAACTGCAGTCAAAACTGGCGTCGTTTCTCTAGAACGACTTGATGAGGCGGTAACTCGCATCCTTGCAACAAAAGTTTCTCAAAAAGTACTAACGACGGATGGTGAACTTGGAATTACAATCCCTGAAACATTAACTCTTAAAACTAACGAACACCAAGCAATCACGAAAAGAATCGCTAAACAATCTGTCACACTTGTTAAAGACCGTGACCATCTTCTTCCTATCTCACCTGCTAAAACACCACGTGTTCGTTTAATTGTCCTTGGAGACTCTGACGATGGTGGTTTTAAAGAAGGTGGAAAAGTTACAGATTTGTTTAAAGAAGAACTCGAAAAAGTTGGTTTTGACGTTTCGCTTTATCAAATGGACTTCCACGAAATGTTTGAAGAAGGTGTCGCTGATTTAAAAGAAAAATTCGACCTTGCTTTTTACGTTGCTAATGTCGAAACTGCTTCTAACCAAACCACAACACGACTTGATTGGATTCATCTCATGGCTGCCAATGCACCATGGTTTGCTAAAGCCATTCCAACAGTTTTTGTTTCAACCGCAAATCCTTATCACTTATTCGATGTTCCTTACCTTTCAACCTATATCAACGCTTATACTGGAAACCCAGCCAACGTTAAAGCAATTATTCGTAAAATGACTGGACAAGAAAATTTTGAAGGTATTAACCCTATTGACCCTACTTGCGGTGATTTCAATGCAGCACTTTAAGTCTAGTGGTAAAAAGTCAATAGAAAGTTGATTAATTTTTAGTTGATTTTCTAGAAAAAAGGGTGCACTAAAAATACCTAGCAAAAAACGCTTTTTTCACTAGCTTAACCAAGGACTTGTGCCGATAATCACTTATCTTCCATAGGCCTCCTTGGTGGCGTATAGAGTTGGCGGTTACGTAGTAGCGCATCCACCAGACGCACAAATTTTCTAGCGGTTAAGACGATGGCTCGTTTGTGTTGATGTTTAGGAACTTCTTGATACTTCTTCTTGTAAAAGGCTTGATACTCGCTATCATGTCGTCTGACAGAGTTGGCGGCTTCAACTAAGTAATAACGGAGATAGCGATTGCCACGTTTGACAAGGTCAGTATTTTGAGAATTAGCGTTCCCAGATTGATTCTGTTTCCAATTCAATCCCGCATATTTAGCGACTTGAGGATGGTCTTTAAAGCGTTCAATCTGCCCAATCTCAGCGATAATCCCTGCAGCGTAAACTTTACCAACACCAGGAACAGAAGTTAAGCACTGGTATTCAGGGATGACTTCTACCATGTCTTCAATAGCTTTATCAATATCTTTAATCATTTGTTCCAGATTTCTGATTTCTCGAGCTAATAGCCCGAGAACAACATTGACGGAATCTTGTTGGAGTTTAGAGAGACGATAAGAGCCATTGATAGCTGCTTGAATAGCTTTAGCTAGCTTTTCAGGAGCTTTGAATCGTCCTCTCCCTAATTTTTGGATAAAGTCCGCTAGGTCTTTGAGAGGAACAGTCGCTAATTCGTCTAGAGTATAGTCTTCGGTCATTAGGGAAATGATAGCGCTAGACCAAAGAGAGGTCGTTAGATTCTCATTCTTGATTTCAGTTGATAAGGTATTGCACTTATAATAAATATTTTCGATAAAGTGTTGTTTTGTTCTTGTCAACTGTTCAATGAGTTGAAGCCTTGTTCTCGTTAGGTGTTGGAGAGCCATATACTTTTCTTCTTTGAGAAAAGCAGGTGAAAATCGCTCAATACGGAAATAATCGGCTATGTAGAAGGCATCAATGGTATCATTTTTACTTTCTTCAAAGGCATCTCGATATTTCTTAATCTTATTGGGTTGTTCCACCATGACTTCAACGTTTAAAGCTTTTAAGTTACTATCTTCATGAAAGAACATAGCAGGATGAAAACTATAGAGGCTAGTGGCTTCCATGCCAATGACGATACGTTCAAATGAATAGGTGTCATTGAGTTCAAGAATTTGGTTCTTGATTGCTTGAGCACCGATTAAGTTATTAGGAAGAGAAGATACAAAGGGAGTTGTTGTATCACTAAGCATGATACAGACATCTAATTTGGTAGAGCTAACGTCTAAACCGACAAAACATTTCATTTGGAAGGTCTCCTTTCATTTGTATTTGGAAAGTTTCTTGACTACTGTAAGGTTCCCCAGAAACACGTTGAACCAACAGCCTCGCCTAAGAGAATTCTAATCACTAGCTCACCTGCCGCCTGTACGCTACTACGCACAGAAGTGAGCGTAGTGGAAACAGCTAGTGTGTTGGAAGTAGGAACAACGCTTGGGTAACAGACTTAAAAATGAAGTCTAAGCAACAAGGAGAAAAAGAAACAACCATGAGTCCATTCCATGACTCTATTGTTCTGGAAAACCTTGCAATAGTCAAGTTATAAAAAATTGTTAACACTTGGGATTGAAAAATCCCCATAAACTTATTTTACGAGGAGATAACTTATGAAAATAACAGCTATTAGTATTAACCATATGACAGAACCCCTAGGATTTCTGTTAGAAAAACTTCACATCAGTTTTAAAATTAACTCTGAAACAAGTGAAACCATTCAAAAACAGCTCATTATCAAACATCAAGAACAAATAGATTATCAAACAGATTTTCTGATTTATGATAATAATATTTTTGAACCAGATTTTCCATTAACCCCTCGCACAAGATACGACGTTACAATTAACCTCAAACGTGAATCTGGCGAGATTGTTAGTTCCACTTCTCATTTTGAAACAGGAAAAATGACTGAAGCTTTTGAAGCAAAATGGATTACTAATAATGACAAAACAATTCAAAATACACTTTTTCGTAAAAATATAAGTATTACTAAAAAAGTAATCAAAGCTCGCCTCTATATGACAGCTCTTGGAGTCTATGAAACTTTTATTGACGGCCAAAAAGTGGGAAATGAATTTTTAGCTCCTGGTGTTGACGACTACACACAATGGATTCAAGTGCAGACTTATGATATTACAAAAGCTCTCCAAAAAGGAGAACATGAATGTCTTATCTCAACAGCTGACGGTTGGTTTAAGGGACCTTATGGTTTTATTGAAGGTGTAGACTGCATTTATGGGGACCAACACCGCGCTATTGCAGAATACCATATTGATTATGAAGACGGTAGCCATGAAGTAATTACTACTGATTCAAGTTGGGAAACTACAGCTGGCAATATCACAAAATCTTCTATTTATTACGGTGAAGACCGTGATGATACGATTGAATTAACTGAGTGGCAACCCGTTGCTATCACCAATGCAGACAAAAGTATTTTATCTGACCGACTTAGTCTTCCACTAGTCGTCAAAGAAACGCTCGATGTCAAAGAAGTGATTCAAACACCTGCTGGGGAAAACATGCTTGATTTTGGGCAAAACCATGCTGGACTTTTCCGTTTTTACAACCGTGCTCCAAAAGGCACTAAAATTTATCTTCAAGTTGGTGAAATTTTGCAAGAAGGTAATTTCTACCGCGATAATCTCCGCACAGCACGCGCAGCATTTGAATACATTTCAGATGGTATTGAAAAATGGGTACAACCTAGCTTTACTTACTACGGCTATCGTTACATGAAAGTTGAAGGAATTGATAACCTTAACCCAGATGATTTTAAAGCTGACGTGATTTATTCTGATATGGAAAGCACTGGTAACATTACCACTCAAAATAGCAAAGTCAATCGTTTATTCCAAAATGTTATTTGGGGCCAAAAGAGTAATTTTGTTGATTCTCCAACAGACTGCCCACAGCGTGATGAACGCCTAGGATGGACTGGAGATGCCAATGTCTTTTCAAATACAGCCATTCTAAACATGAACGCTTATGCTTTCTATCGTAAATTTTTAAAAGATGTTGCCATTGAACAAAAACTAAATGATGGTCGTGCACCAATGTACGCTCCTGCATTCGGTAACGAAGATGGTGGAGGAGCTATCTGGGGCGATGCAACAACATTTGTTCCATGGAATGCTTATCAAGCAACAGGTGACGCTAGTATCTTAGTAGAACATTATGATGCCATGCGTGACTGGGTAGACTGGATTACCCGACATACAGCAACTCCAAATCTTTGGACTGATTGTTTCCAATTTGGCGATTGGTTAGCTTTAGATGGCGAAAATCCAGCTATGCCAACAGGAAAAACCGATGAAGATTTTATTGCATCTATTTATTACTATTATTCAGCTTATATCGTCTCTGAAACTGCAAAATTGATTGGAAATACTGCAGATGAAATGAAATACGCTAAACTTTCTCAAGGCATCAAAACAGCCATTCACGATGAGTACATTTCAAAAAATGGTCGTTTGACAATTGATACTCAGACAGCTTATGCTCTTGCCCTTCAATTTAAATTGATTCCAAATGAACAAACTAGTCGAGTTGTTAGCGACCTTGTCAATCGTATTGGTAAAGATGATAATCACCTTAAAACTGGTTTTGTCGGTACTCCATACACCAACCAAATGCTCTCAAAATATGGTTACCACAAATTAGCAACAACTATCTTTTTGCATGAAGATTACCCATCATGGCTTTATGCTGTTAATCTCGGTGCCACTACAGTTTGGGAACGCTGGAATTCTGTAATGCCAGATGGTTCCATGAACCCTGAAGGGATGAATTCACTAAACCACTATTCAATTGGTGCTATCATGGAATGGGCTTATAAATACGTTTTAGGTATCAGAAACTCTAAAAAAGGTTATCAAAAATTTGATTTAGCACCAGAATTTGATGCTCGCTTAAACAAAGTAAGTGGTTACTATGAATCATCATATGGAAAAATTGCTGTCGCCTACGAAATTGAAACAGACGACAATCATACAATTAAGATGACTCTTAGCATTCCTTTCGGTGCAACTGCTCATGTGAAACTACCACGTTCTGAGAATGTTACTATAATGATTAACAATCACGAAATTATCGGTGGACAATTTGATTTAACTGCTGGTACTTATACTATCAGCTACCAACCAAATCAAGATTACATCGAACGTTATTCCGCTGAAACTCCAGCCGCAGAAATTATGTCAGATGCTTATCTAGTTGAAAAAATTGATAAAATTGATCCAATTCTTGACTTCTTCCGCAATGACCCAGATGCTCTTAATGGCGGTCTTGGTAAATTGTCCCTTAAGAAATTAAATGAAATTTTACCGTTTATCACTATTTCACAAGAAAACCTTGACAAAATTGTCGAACTTCTTGAAGCAACACCCGTCATTTCTCAAAGAAAGGATTAACTCATGAAAGGTGCTTTATTTGATCTTGACGGTGTTATTACTGACACAGCCATTTACCATTTTGCAGCTTGGTGTCAATTAGTAAAAACACATTTTGACGCTGACTTACCAGATGAACTAGAAGAAAAAACAAAAGGTGTTAGCCGTGAAGATTCTTTACAAATCATCCTTGATTACCTCGATATTAAGGTTTCTAAGGAAGAGTTTGCTGCTTTAGCTGCTGAAAAAAATCAACTTTACGTTCATACCTTGGAAAATTTATCACAAAATGATATTCTCCCAGGAATATCTGAACTTCTTATTGATTTAAAACAACACGGTATAAAAATCGCTCTTGCCTCTGCTAGTAAAAACGGACCATTCATTCTTAAAAAACTTGGTTTAACAAACTCTTTTGATGCTATCGCAAACCCTGCTAAGATTACCAGTGGCAAACCTGCTCCAGATATTTTTCTAGCAGCAGCCTTTGCTCTAGCTATCTCTCCTTATGATTGCGTAGGCATCGAGGACTCAATCGCTGGTGTTACAGCTATTAACAAAGCAGGAAGCGTCTCCATCGGTGTAGGTGAAGATGAGCTTAACCATGCCAATAAACGCTTTAAAACAACCTCTGACCTAAACTATCAGGACATCAAAAAGGCTTGGCAAGCCTATCATCGTAACTAAAGAATAAAGCTGGGCATCCTGCTCAACTTTTACACAACGAAAGGAATTTCTTATGATAGTGACTGCATATCAAAATCCAATATTACGAGGTATGTATCCTGACCCATCCATTGTACGAGTCGATGATACTTTTTACCTTGTTAACTCAACATTCGAATATTATCCAGGAATCGCTCTATCAAAATCAAAAGACCTTCTTAACTGGACAAAATTGCCTAGTATTGCTAAAAATCATAACCAAGCTGATTTGCGCAAAGCTAAATCTAATGAAGGCATTTTTGCCGTTTGCATTCAATACCACGAAGGTTACTTCTACGTTATCACCACAAATTTTGCTGAATGGAAAAACTTTATTATTCGTGGAAAATTAAGTCCTGATAAAGAAAGCGTTATTTGGGAAAATAATCGAATTGAAGTTGAATTTCCAGGTATAGACCCTGACTTATACTTTGAAGGTGATAAAACTTATATCCAATTCACTGGTTACCTCGAAAACGATCAAAAAGCCATTCGTCAAATCGAAATAGATATCACAACTGGTCAGACACTTAGACAAGCTGAGATTCTTTCTTATGGCTCTGGTGGACGTGATGTTGAAGGACCTCACATTATCAAAAAAGGTGATTACTACTACCTTCTACTTGCTGAAGGGGGAACTGGACTTAGTCATATGATTACCATGTTTCGAAGCAAAAATCTTTGGGGACCTTACGATGAAGCTGCACCAAATAATCCACTCTTTACCAATCGTGATCGTGCCGAGCAAGCTCTTCAAAACATTGGACACGCTGACCTTTTTCAAGATCAACTTGGTAATTGGTGGCTAACTTGCCTTGGCACACGACCAGCTACAGTTGGCTTCGTCCAGTATACCAATATTGGTCGTGAAACACTTTTGTACCCCGTGGATTGGTCAGGAGAATGGCCTCTTATCAACAATGGAATTCCAACTGACACTGTCAATATGACGAATTTCCCAGAACATGCTCAAACACTTTCACCGCAAAAATTCACTGATTTTGTCGATACCTTTGAAACTTCTGAACTTAATCCTGAATGGCTCAGTTTGCGTGATAGCTTAGCTAATCGAATCACTATCAAAAATAATGCCCTAAGCCTCACTGGCTCATCTGAAAAACTTGAAACCCTCGGAGTACCAAGCTTTCTTGCAGTACGCCAGACAGAACACGCAGAAATTTTCCAAGTTGACATTAGCTCAGAAAGTCACCCCAATAATGGTGCTTTTGGTTTAGCAATTATGATTAATAATGATCACTATGCCACACTCACGCTTGAGAAAACTCAAAATAATAAGTTTTCGATTTACAAACACATTAAAGTCCTTGATTTAGAAGTCAACGAAAAAATCGGTGAACTTTCTGACTTACCACAAACACTTAGTATTACAAATACCAAGGACAGCAAGATTTTCAAAGCAACAAGCAATAACCAAGAAATCAGCTTCACTATTAATGCCATGCATTTTTCAAACGAAGTAATCGCTGCTCTAAACACGGGTGATGTCCAAGGTATCTATGCTACTAATAATGCCGTAATAACCATTACTCAAGCTAGCCGTAGAAAAATTAAGTAAAAAATAAACTGGGGAAGCTGTTCAGTTCCTCAGCTTGTTTTTTATGTAAAAATTAAACAGATAAAAATTGAAAAAGTAGAGCCACACTCTTATGACTCTACTTTGTTGGAGATTATGAAAAAGAAAAGTTTTAGGATTGTTTATAATATAATCGTTTAAACTTAATAAATTCTTAACCATATTTAAAATTCCCCAGAAGTGGTTTCTCAGATAATCTTGATATTTCCTATTTTCTTCTTGCAATTTTTACAGTTTCAGTCAAACCAAATGGTTCAACCAAAAGGTATTGGTTTAATCCACCTCTAAACTGTGTTCCA
Source organism: Streptococcus gallolyticus subsp. gallolyticus DSM 16831 (assembly GCF_002000985.1). Classification (NCBI taxonomy): domain Bacteria; kingdom Bacillati; phylum Bacillota; class Bacilli; order Lactobacillales; family Streptococcaceae; genus Streptococcus; species Streptococcus gallolyticus. The sequence goes on from NZ_CP018822.1 coordinate 1,745,307, forward strand.
AGTGTATTTGTAACTTCGATTCTAATCGTATTTTCTCCCTCATGGAATAGATTAGTGACATCAAAAATGTATGGTGGTGCAATTCTAACACCCGCCGATTTACCATTAATAAGGACTTGAGCGACTTCGTAAGCGGCACCTAAATCAATTTTGCAAATTTGCTCCACGTTATCTAGATTTACTGTTGCTGTATAGGCTACTGTGCCAGTAATACGGTCATATGATGGTAAAGTATTAATTGGTTTTAGCTTTGCCATTTTCCCAATGACGTTAAATTTTGGGTATTCTTTTGCTGAAGCTAATTCAACTTCCCAATTTGGAGTTAATGCTTCATCCAAGTTTGATTTTTCTTCTTGAGAAATTTCAGTATGATTTTCGTTATCAAAAACCCATACAATGGTTTGATAAGGCGCCAATATGAGTTGATTGTTAACAATCTCTTTTTTGACATCATCATAGGCTTCATAAGCATAGCTTGGCTTTTCTGAAGATGAGAAATAAACTTGCGCATCAATAGTTTGGCTTAAACTTTCATTGAAAAACATCCAATAGTCTTTGTCATTTTTTTGATAATGGTAATAGACCAATTCAGGATAATATTTGCTCAAACGTATTTCAGTAGACTCTTCTAAAATATCAGGAAGTTCACTTAAGTTAGCAAGCTGTGGATTTTTAACAAGTTCAGCAATATTTTCAGGATATTCTTTCAAAAAAATCACTTCAGTTCCTGATAAAAGAACATTATTCAATGCATTTACCACAACTTTTGGAAGATACTCAGCATATGGAATTACAAGAACATCAAATTCATGTTGGTTAATTACTAATTTTTTATTTTGAAAGCTTGCCGTTTGAAGCAAATCGTTACTGATAATATCAAAATCAATTTGATGTTGCGTCAACACACGAGCTGGAACTTCAACTGGCATATAATCGCCAACCCATTCAAATTCTGCTGGATAAAAGAGTGCTACTGGCGCTTTATGACTTCCATCACTAAACATAGACATCAAACGATTGACATAATCTGAGAAATAAGTCATATAGCGATATTGTGGATTATTTCCTCTAGCGTAAAAATGAGGTGGACAATCAAAATCAGGATATTCTTTAGGATTAAAGGCATGAGGCACTAGATAATTGATACCACGTACAATTAAATGATCAGCAATCCATTTCATTGTTTTTAAACCTTCATTCCAACCATAAGCACCAAAGGCTTCGCACATAGCACGTCCCTTTTTATGAGGGTATAAATCAGCCGCAGAAGCCCCCAACTTGGCTAGGGCATAATGATAAAATTCTCCATTTGAACCACCAGTCTGATAAGCATCATGATGATAATTCATTCCTGGAACTACTTGACCACCAATGACATCAATCCCAGAAAAATGTTGTGCCTCTTGGCCACGGAAAAAATGTCCTGTGCCGTAACCAAGTCTAGCATGGGCACCGTTATCTTCAATATTGTGACCTAGATAAGCAACGCCGTGCAATTCACACCAATCAGCCAAAACTTTGGTGAAATTTTTATTATACTCACGTGTAACTAAATCCATATAAGCGTAACGAACTTCACGTTCAGCTTTATTATCTGTTGGTATCCACAAAAGTGGTAAGAATTTATTATCAAACTCTAATTCTTTTTCCAGTTTAGGACGCCAAGGTAAAACCATGTTCTTTTTTCCAATTGTTGCATCTGTTCCCTTGACATTTCCAAAACGAGGTTCATCTGAGAAGAATGCCGTAATGGTATCACCAAAATATTGTCCTACATGTTTAAAATGCTTTTCATAAACTTCATCAATTAAAATTTGTGTCGCTTCAGAAACCAACGGATTAAGATAATCTTTGGTACTTTCTTCACCGCCTTCATGTGTTGAAAAAACAACAAAGACACTCCAATCTCCTGTTGGAATATCAAGATAAATCGTATCACCTTGAAAATTTTCCGTAATATCAACTAAAGTTTCTGTTTTAATTGGATCTCCAGCCCGGTTGCCTGTAGAGCGTTCTGCCAAATAAACACCAATGATATCAATCATTTCAGCTTGTCCAATTTCCCATGGACGTCCTTTCAATTGTGAAGCATCAATTCGTGCTCCTTTCATTGGCCCTACAATATCAAAGCGCCTCATTGCCAAATACTGCTTCAAATAATCAGGATAATTTTCCTTAATTTTGCCATTAGCAAAACCAGTTGGAAAATGAGAGTCATCCAGCACCCAAATTTTCATATCACGCTTCTGACATTCACGAATAATGATTCCTAAATCTTTCCACCACTTTTCTCCTACAAAATTTGGGTGAGGACGAGACTCCACACAAAGTCCCCTCATACCAGATTGATAAATTTTTTCAACATATTCAATCAATACTTCTTCTTCCTCACCATGTTGCCAGAAGAATGGATAAAGATGATTTTTTACTAATTCCATAAACTAAAACTCCGTTCTAATACTGTATCATCCTTCTTTTTGTTGAGGAGTAACAACAAAAAATGTCACAATCGTTGAAATGATGAGAGCTAATACTGCACAAGCAATAAAACCATAAAAGCTAATATCTAATCCTGCTGGGTTAATCATAGCAGGTATGCGGAACAGACCATCCCCTCCGATAGCATACATTTTCCCACCAAGGCTTGCAAAAATAGCTCCAGAAACTCCTCCTCCAACAGCAGCACCTATAAATAATTTAAAATTGGGTACAATCAATGAATAAATTGTTGGTTCAGTAACACCACATAGACAAGATACTAAATTTGCTGTTCCTAATGACTTCTCCTCTTTACTTTTAACTTTCAAAGCATATCCTAGAGCAACACCAGCAAGAGCCCAAACCGTCAATCCTAAAACACCATTAATTGGATCACTTCCATTTTCGAAATAGATGTTCATTAAAACAGGAATAAAAGCAGAATGTAGACCAAGTAAAACCATTAACTGCCACAAAGCACCAAATAATAAACCACCTAAAAGAGGGCTAAAATTAAAGATAGCTAAAGCAACGGTAGATAACGCTTGAGATACTATTGTCATAATCGGTCCAACCACCAATAATGTTAGAGGAACAGCTATAGCCAAAGTTAAAGCAGGAACAAACATCAAGTGAACAATTTGTGGTAAAATGCGTTTTAAAAATCTCTCTAAATAAGATGCTAACCACACTGCTACAATAATTGGAAGCAAGCTTTGAGAATAATCTACTAATTGAACTGGTAGTTTCAAAAATGTTAACGTTGTTCCTTCATTAACAGCCGTTAGAATCGTTGGATACATAATAGAAGCACCAATGACTGCAGCAACGAATTGATTCATTTTAAAAACTTTTCCAGCATTAAAACCTACAAAAATCGGTAAGAAATACAATACTGCATTTGACGCCGCATATAAGATAATATAGGTTCCGTCTGTATCAGATAGCCAACCTAACGTTGTACAAATAACCAAACATCCCTTGATTAACCCCGAACCAACCAACACACCTAAAAGTGGCATGATACAACCGGATATAATTTTAAAAATACGGTTGAACAGCTTATCTTTTTGAACGCCATCTTCTTTTGTATCTTCAATAATTTCTTTCTCGTCATTTATTCCTAGTTCTGAACGAACTAGGGGAGCAATTTCTGAGACCTCAGTTCCTACAATGACTTGATATTGTCCACCTTGTCGAACAACACCTTTAACCAATTTTTGACTTTTAATTGCCTTTTCATCAGCTAATGATTCATCTTTCAGTTCAAACCGCAAACGTGTCATACAATTTAAAACATTTTTGACGTTACTCTTTCCACCAACTAACTTAACAATCTCTTTTGCAAAAAGACTATAATTCTCTTTTTTTGCCATTTGACTTCTCCTTTATTTTTATATTTGAATTATAGCGCTTTCATAGTATAATAGAAATAGCAGATTTGTAGACAAACACTATCATTTTTTTAGGTATTATTATGGACATAAAACAATTAGATAACTTTCTATTTGAACTAACACAACACGAAAAAAATTATCAACAGAACCCTTTTATACAAGCTTTTTCAGATAGAATGCCACGCTTCAACTATCAAGGAAAAGATATTTTTTATTTGAATACGTCTCTAGCTAACAATTTTAGACAGCTACCATTTTTTATTCGAAAACAAAGCCGTTTTGTTCCTGTCCCTGAACACATTCATGACACCATTGAAATTAACTATGTTTACCATGGGAGCTATACGCAAGTAATTAATGGACAGCAACTCACTTTAAAACAAGGAGATTTAATTATTATTGACACAGGTATACCACATCAAACCGATGCCCTTGGGACAGATGACATTATTATTAGTATGTTGATAAAACAAGATTTTTTTACAAAGTACTTTTATACTGAACTAGCTCCAGATACGCTACTATCTAAATTTATCCTTCGAGCCATTTCAGAAAGTAACAATCATAATCAGTATCTCTTTTTTAGGAGTAATCATTTTCAAAAATTACATTATTTTTTCCAAGAACTATTATGTGAATACTATTCATCAGAGCCTCTCCCTTTTTCCGAAAACTATCTGACAAACTACTTAAAACTAATTTTCTTAGAACTTATTCGTTATTATTCTGTTGAAGACAATGGAACGACAAATGCTAATCAGCAATTTATGTTTGATGTTATGAATTACATTGACCAAAATTATAAAAATTGTCATTTAAATCAGTGTGCTAACCAGTTAAATTACAATAGTAGCTACCTTAGCCAACACATTAAGGAAAGTACAGGTAAAAACTTTAAGACACTCGTTCAAGAAAAACGCCTATCTATCAGTCTTGTCTTACTCCAACAGACTCAAAAATCTATACGAGACATTACTCTTGACGTCGGCTTTTCAAACCTCAACCAATTTTATAAAGTATTTAAAAAACAATACCATATGACTCCAGCTGAATATCGAATAAAAAAATGAGCTTACAGGCTCATTTTTTCTAATCACTAACTCTCCCACCAACCTTACTTAAGTCAACTATCATATCAATTGCTTTAGGAACTGTTATTTTCCAATCTTTTCCTACTTTGATAATAGAAATAGAGCCTTGTGGTGATTTAAAATTAAAGTTAAAGTTCTCAACAATTTCTACACTTGGTTTAATGGTAATAGCTCGGTAACCTGATTTTCTAATATGTAACCCAACAGTTTCTCGTATCATCCAATCCAAGACACAGCCAAAAGCATAGTGATTAAACGAAAAAGCCCCTACTTTTCCATCCGGATGAATACCAGCCCATGATTCCCAAATAGTTGTTGCTCCTTGCTTCACTTCGTAAAACCAAGATGGGCAGGCATCTTGGAAGAAAATTGTTTTTGCCAATTCTTGATAACCGTTCTCACAAAGAACATCTAAAAGGTAAGGAATTGATAAAAAGCCAGTATCCAAGCGATCACCATTTTCGTGAATTTTTTCTACCAACCGTGTTACAAAATCAGATTTTATATGTTCAGGAATCATATGAAAGGCTAAAGCTAAAACATAACACCCTTGAAAGTCACTGCACAACTGGTTTTTAGTTGTAATAAAATAGTGGCTAAAAGCTGTTTTTACCTTTTGACAATAGTCTTTAAAAGGTTTAACATCCTTACCAATAATTTCTGAGATGTTCGCTAAGAGTTCTGCTGAATGTGCTAAAAACATAGTGGCAACAATATCTTTTGTCACTTCAGCCGTTTTCATCGGATTTGGATTATCCATCATAAAACTTGGAAACATCCAATCGCCGTAATGAAACTTTGTATCCCAGATATAACATGCCTCACCTTTCTTACCTCTTGCAGCACTTTTTCGTTCAAAATCAAACCATTTAAGCATGGCATCGTAGTTTTCTTCAAGAACAGTAATATCTCCATAACGCTCATATAGTGTCCAGGGAACCATGATTATTGCATCTCCCCACCCTGCTGAGGAATAAGATCCTGTAAAAGCAACACTCTTTTGAGCATCAGCTGGTGCTGGTGAATAATCCAAAATTTCACCATTGCGACGTTGATTAATACGAAGACTTCTTAACCAACGACGAATAAAAGCATTAGTATCCATATAAAATGTCGATGAGGGTGCAAAAACTTGCATATCACCTGTCCACCCAACGCGTTCACGTTGTGGACAATCTGTTGGAATAGATAACATATTACCACGTTGACTCCAAAGAATATTTGATAATAGTTGATTAACCAACGAATCATTTGTTAAGAAATACCCAGTCTCCGGTAAGTCCGAATAAATAGCTACCGCTTGAATTGCATTAGTTGGAATTTCTTTGAGTCCTGTAATTTTTACATAACGAAAACCGTGAAAAGTAAAATCAGGTTCCATAATCTCTTTTTTACCATTTCCAACGAAAATATCAGTAGCATCTTTATTACGACCAATGATATTTTTGAAAAACTTTCCCTCTTCATTAAGCACTTCAGCATGTTCTAAAATGACTTCTTGATCTTTTTCTAGAGCTAATTCCAAACGAACACGTCCCGCAATAACTTGTCCAAAATCAACAATAATATCCTCTGATTCATGCCAGATTTTCTTAGGAGCTAAAAACTGTTTTCGATAAACTTGTGGCCCTTCTTGAGGAGCCAAACGAGCATAATCTGCTTCAATTTCAAAGACCTTTCCAGATAGGTTTTCATAACTTGTTTTCCAGTTTGAATCCAGTCTGAAATCCTGTTTTTCACCAATCTGTATATCAGCATAACAGTGCTTTCCAGTACCCGACGTAAAACTTTCATCTGTTCCGATAACCTCTTTCTCACCGTCAACTAAATCGATTTCTAAATCAGCTAACAAAGCCAATTGATTCCCAAATTGAATGCTACCTCCCTGAACACTAATTCGTCCAGCAAACCAGCCATCTGCAACTTCAATTGCTAAGGTATTCATACCTTCCACTAGCAAACCCGTAACATCATAAGTTTGATACATCAAAAAATCATTATAGTCGGTATAATCAGGAGTAAAAATAGCCTCTGTTACTTTTTTTCCATTTAAATAAGCCTGATAAATTCCTTGACAAGTTATAATTAAACGTGCCTTACGAACCAATTTAGAGACTTCAAAAATTTTTTTAAAATAAATACTAGGATTAAGGCGTTCTTCAATTGGCTCTTGTAGTTTAATTTTTCCAGAGAACATTTCTTCTAATGTAAATTCAGGCTCTTGAGATACCGTAGCAAAATCTGTTGAAATCCATTTCCCATGCCAACTTTCTCGTGTATTTCTCATCAAAATTTTCCTCCTACTGACTTGTTAATTCATTTTAACAAAAATAAGTTATCTTTTTTATGCTAAAAACCAACTCCCTTTCTCCTAATACCCATTAAAATACCAAACAATTAAAAATAAAAGCCAAACTTTTCCTAAGTTTGACTTATTTTTTGAGGAGACCATATTCGTAAGTTTTAATTTAGGAAACCTTCGTGTGGCGTTACGTGGAAGTAGTCAGCAATTTCTTGTAACTGTTTATCTGTAATGGCTTGTTTAATATTTCCACCTTGAACGCCAATTTGTGAGAAAATCATGGCAGCTTTTTCCAGCACTTCAACTAAACCATAAGTGTCGTCTAATGATATTCCTGAGGCAAAGAGACCATGATGTGGCCAAAGAACAGCTTGATAATCTGCCATTTTAGTAGCTGTAGCTTCACCAATTTCATTTGTTCCTGGCGTCATATAAGGAATCACACCGACTCCTTCTGGAAAGACAACAATTGATTCTGCTTGCATTTTCCATAGTAGACGTGATAAGTGACGTTCTGATAATTCTTGTGTAAATGATAAAGCAATCAAATTTGTTGGATGACAATGGAAAACAACACGCTGTTCTGGATTAACTTTCAATCGTTCAATATGACTCATCAAATGACTTGGAAATTCTGATGTTGGACGTCCACCTGCTTCAAATCCCCAAACAATATCATAAGATTTACCATCTTCAGAGATTTTTACCAAACCAAGATCACGTTCTGGATTGCCATAGACATTTCTAAAATGACAACCGGTCCCCGTAACAAGGTAATAGTAACCTGCTAAAGCTGAAGCGTCAAAACCAAGCTCATAAGTTCGTTTAACGTCTGCTACATCTTCAAAATCTTCCACTTCCTCAGCTGTCAAACGATAAGAAACATTACCACCATTGCGTTCATCCCAATATCGAAGATAAGATTCTCGTGTGACATCGCGCATGTCTTTTACAAATGATGATTCTACAAATTTTGTCATTTTTCTCCCTTTCACTGCTAGCTATTAATGGCGTTCTGCTAAAATTTTTGCTTCATAATCTTTGACTTCTTTAAACCAATCAAATCCAACTGGCACATTATTTTTAAAGCAGAAGTAATTCCAAACGTCGCTATATGGAAAATCTTTTAATTCTTCTGTCAGAACTAAACGTGATGTGAAATCAAATTGATTTTCCATATCCTTTAAATCTTGTGTTGGTTCAAGCATGGCTTTTAAAAGTGCTTTTTGGGTATTACGAGTTCCAACCACCCAAGCAGCAATACGGTTAATTGTACCATCAAAGAAATCAAGACCAATCGCTGTACGATCAAGCAAATCATTACGAACAATTTCCTTAGTGATTTCTTGTAACTCATCATCCATAATCACAACATGGTCAGAATCCCAACGAACTGGACGAGACACATGAAGCATTAGACGTTTGCTAAATAAGGCAAGAGAAGAAATCTTATTAGAAATAACTTCTGTTGGATGAAAATGCCCTGCATCAAGCAAAATTGTCTTCTGACGTGTCAAACCATATCCCATATAGAATTCATGAGAACCCACAGTATAAGCTTCAGCACCCAGTCCAAATAATTTACTTTCAACGGTGTCAACATTGTATTCTTCATCAATTTCCTCAGAGAAGATTTCATCTAGTGATTCCATAAGACGCTTACGTGGTGCCAAGCGATCAATCGGATTATCTTTAAAGCCATCTGGCACCCAGAAATTAGTATAACAAGTTTCACCTAACTCTTTACCAAAATATTCTGCAATACGACGGCTACGTTTCCCATGCTCAATCCAATAATCACGAACTTCTTTGTCGGGATGAGAAAGGGTAAACCCATCTCTCATCATTGGATGTGAGAAAAATGTTGGATTAAAATCAAGACCAATTTCTTGCTCTTTAGCCCACCTAACCCATTTTTCAAAATGTTTTGGTTCAATTTCATTCAAATCCACAGCTTCATCCGTATCAAGGTAAATCGCATGGAGATTAAGTTTGTGTTTCCCTGGAATAAGTGAATAAGCTTTCTCAAGATCAGCACGCAATTCTTCCGGCGTATGGGAAGCACCTGGATAATTACCAGTTGACATAATGCCGCCTGTCAATTCACCATCTGGTGTTAAGAAACCTCTTACATCATCGCCTTGCCAGCAGTGCATTGAAATTTTAACATTTTGTAATTTTTCAAGAACAGCATCCGTATCAACACCTACTTCTGCGTAGCGTGCTTTTGCTGCTTCATATGCTTTTTCAATTGTTTCTTTACTTACCATAATATTACCCTCTATTAATTAAATACTGTTTTTTTATAAATTTCTAAATGGTCACGGTCAGCAATTGGACGTGGTTCGTAGCATTCCAATGATTGATGTTCACTCAACCATAATCGTGCTTCTTTCAAGTCTTGCAATTCTCCTGAAGTTATCATCTGAACCATGATATTTCCAAATGCTGTAGCTTCGCCAGGTCCTGCAATAACAGGCTTTCCAATAACATCTGCGGTTAATTGATTGAGCAATTTCACGTTGCTACCACCACCGACGATATGAAGTACATCCAATTTATGTCCAATCAAGTTTTCAAGAATTGTCCATTCGTGTGCATAAGCAAGTGCTAGATTTGAATACACACACATGACTAGTTCACCAACTGTTTCAGGAACAATTTGTCCACTTTCACGACAATAATCTTGAATTTCTGTAATCATATTATTCGGATTAATGAAACGGTCATCGTTTAAATTCACATATTGTAAAAATGGCTCAACTTGATATGCTTGCTCTGCCATTTCTGCAAAAGTGTATCGATAATCAAGCATACGCGCAATTTCTTGCACTGTCCACATGCCAGTAATATTTTTTAAGAAACGGTAAGTCTTATAGGCTCCCCACTCATTTGTGTAATTTTCTTCAAATGCCTTCTGACTTAATATTGGCTCTTGATTTTCAACACCAATCAAAGACCATGTTCCACTTGAAAGATATGCCCAGTTCTCACTGGTAGCTGGCACTCCAACCACTGCTGAAGCTGTATCATGCGTTGCAACAGCAACTACCTTAGCTTCTGGTAAATCATAAGTTGCGTAAAGTTCAGAAGATAGATTTCCAATAATTTCACCTGTTTCTATCAAATCTGGAAATTTATCTAAATCAACTCCAGCAACATCAAGTAGTTCCTTATCATAATCACGGCTATGAATATTCAAATACTGAGTGGTTGATCCATTTGTAACTTCTCCAACTTTTTTCCCAGTTAAACGATAGGCAATATAATCTGGTACCATAAGAATTGTTTGGGCTTTAGCAAGTAAGTCGCTATCCTCGGCACACAATTGATACAAAGTGTTAAAATTCAAAAATTGGATACCCGTTTTTTGATAGACGTTATTTTTAGAAATTTTTTCAAAAACTTTTTGCATCATTCCTTGTGTTCGTGCATCACGGTAAGCCACAGGTTCAGCTAACAATTCCCCATTTTCATCTAAAAGAACATAGTCAACGGCCCATGTATCAATACCAATTGTACAGGTTTTAACACCACACGCTTTTATTTTTTCAAGACCAAGTAAAATCTCATCAATTAAATGATTAATATTCCATCGCTCATGACCATTATTCTTTGTAAAGCCATTTTTAAAACGATGGATTTCACTAATTTCAAGCTTATCTTCCCTATTTGCAAGAATCACACGTCCACTTGAAGCACCAATATCAATCGCTACATGATAAGTCATTATTTTCTCCTTTCATCATTTATTAAACGTTTACATTTATATTTAACACTATTTCTTTTTATGGTACAATAACAGATAGAAAGAGTAATCGTATCATTTTTACAGATAAGTGTGGAACGGAGTCTTAAATGAATCTTGAAACATTTTTATTAAAAGAAACAGAACATGAAAAACAGCAAAAAAGCCTGGGATTTATTCCAGACTTAAAAGATACTCAAATCATCGATGGAATCATGCAACTACCAAATGCTTTATTCTTTAACAATAAAGATATCTATATTTCCAAACACAATCGCTATGCTGACTACCCCGAACATTCTCATCAATTTTTAGAACTCAATTTTATGTTTAAAGGAACTTGCCATCAGGTCATTAATGGAAAAGACTTTACTTTGCAGGAAGGCGATATATTGCTAATGGATTCTGGTAGTAGACATTCCATTTCAGCACTCGAAAAAGAGGATATTTTGATTAACATTCTCTTTCAAAATAGCAACGTTTCACTAGAGTGGTTAACACAACTTCAAGGTCAAAATAGCTTAATCTACCAGCTGTTATTAGCTAATTCAACAACTCATCACCATTCAAATTATCTCATTTTATCAACTAAAAATAACAAGCATGTGCAACACATTATTCAACAAATGATGACTGAGTATTTTATGCCACATGATTTTTCACAACAAATCATTAGTCAATATCTACCGATTTTATTCTATGAATTGGCTAGAAATCTCAGACAAATTGACCATAGCCAAAAAATTGAACTTGAAGAAACACCCTATTTACAGGTACTACGTTTAATTGATAAACATTATCAAGATTTAACACTAGCTAGCTTAGCACAAGAATTGAACTTCAATAAAAACTACCTTAGTAATCTTATCAAAGAGAAGTCAGGAAAAACCTTTACCGAACTCATTACTCAACAAAAATTGATGAAAGCTAAGCTACTTCTTCAATCCACTCGTATGCCAATTTACGAAATTGCACAGAGTGTTGGATTTTCAAACAAAACCTACTTTTACGATAAATACCGTGCTTACTTTGGGCACTCTCCAAGAGATGATAGACAGGTATAATTTATTTTATTAGACAAAAAACACCAGCTGAAATCAGCTGGCTTTTGTAATCTAACCCTTTATTAAAGTTTCTTACAAGTGATTGAAACAATTGCTTCGTGTTGCCCAAGTTTTGAGAAATTATTTTGTAGAATCCACATAAAAAATGCCCTATAAAATCGTTCTAAGTCAGAAAAAAAGTTATCGCTTTGGGAAAATTTTTCTTCCCAAGATTTCAAGTCGTGTTCGACTTGATTTAGTTGTCGTTTTATTTCCAGTAAAAGTTTTTCTGGTATTCGTTGAAGTTTTAGAGCAACACGAAAAATTGAATCAAAAAAGGTAATCTCCGTGATATAAGTTATCATGTTTATCACCTCCACTAAAAACATAACAAAGAAAACTTAAAAGAAACCAAATTTTAAAAGCGCTTCAAATAGTCGTACTCGTTATCCTGCATACAAAAAAGACGCCTATTAGCGTCTTTTTATATATACTAAGGTTTAATACGGTGTAGCATACGTGGGAATGGAATGGCTTCACGGATGTGTTTTGTTCCAGCCACGAATGTTACCATACGTTCGATACCGATACCAAATCCAGCGTGTGGTACTGAACCATATTTACGAAGGTCAAGGTAGAATTCGTATTCTGATTTATCCATTTCAAGGGCATCCATTTTAGCCACAAGAGCATCGTAATCATCTTCACGGACTGAACCACCGATGATTTCACCGTAACCTTCTGGTGCAAGAAGGTCAGCACACAAAACGCGTTCTGGATTACCAGGAACTGGCTTCATATAGAAAGCTTTGAAGCTTGCAGGATAATTGATAACGAATGTTGGAACACCAAAATAGTTTGAAATCCAAGTTTCATGTGGTGAACCGAAGTCATCACCGTGTTCTAGGTGTTCGTAATCAGCGTCTTCGTCATTTTCATGTTCTTGAAGAAGCGAGATAGCATCATCGTAAGAAACACGTTTGAATGGTTCTGCAATGTATTTTTTAAGCAAATCAACGTCACGTTCCAAGATTTCAAGGGCTTGTGGAGCACGGTCAAGAACACCTTGGATAAGAGCTTTAACGTAAGCTTCTTGAAGATCAAGAGATTCTTCGTGTGAAAGGAATGAATATTCAGCATCCATCATCCAGAACTCAGTCAAGTGACGGCGAGTTTTTGATTTTTCAGCACGGAAAACAGGACCGAAGTCAAAGACACGACCAAGCGCCATAGCACCAGCTTCAAGGTACAATTGTCCTGATTGGCTCAAGTAAGCAGGTGTACCAAAGTAATCTGTTTCAAACAATTCTGTTGAATCTTCAGCCGCATTTCCAGACAAGATTGGGCTATCAAATTTGATGAAGCCATTTTTATCAAAGAATTCATAAGTTGCATAGATAATTGCATTACGAACTTGCATGATAGCCATTTGTTTGCGTGAACGCAACCACAAGTGACGGTGATCCATTAGGAAATCTGTACCATGTTCTTTTGGAGTGATTGGGTAATCTTCTGAATGACCAACAATTTCAAGGTCTGTCACATCAAGCTCATAACCAAATTTTGAACGAGAATCTTCTTTGACAATACCTGTGATAAGGATAGAAGTTTCTTGGTTAAGGTGTTTGATAGTATTGAATTTTTCAGTTCCTTCTTCTTCACCAAATTTTTCGATGAAGTTTGGTTTGAAAGCAACAGCTTGGAAGAATGCTGTTCCGTCACGAAGTTGTAGGAAGGCAATTTTTCCTTTTCCTGATTTGTTGGCAACCCAAGCACCGATTGTAACTTCTTCACCAACATGGTCTTTAACATCAATAATAGATACGTAATCTTTAGACATATTTCCTCTTTTCAACTATTACTCTGACACTTCTGTCAGTTTAATCTTACTTATTTTATTTTTTGTGCTATTGATTGTGACTTGGTAGGTCATTTCTTTTTCGCCGCCGTCCCAGTCTTGACAATAAGTTAACTTGAAAGATTGCTTTCCAGATTTTGTCACCTTTCCTGTCAATTGACTATAACCGCCAGAACCTACGTTATCTGATTTACTTGGATAAGTGTGATAAGTTACACCTTCTAAAGCAATAGCTTCGCTATTAACATCACTAGCTACCCAAGAATATCCCGTGCTGCTGTTACTAGCCAAATCAATTTCAAAGGTCTTTTCATCTGTACTAACACGATAATCTCCAAGTTCTGTTAGCTTGGGAGAGCTTGGTTTGAAATGAATTCCCAATCCGACTAATACCATTCCTAAAAAGGCGACTAATACAATAATGATTTTTCGTCTTTTAGACATAGCTTATTTTTCCATAAAGGCTTTCAAACGATTAACAGCGTCTTTCAAAGTGTCTAAGTCAGTGGCATAGCTCAAACGAACATTTTCAGGAGCACCAAAACCTGCACCAGTGACAAGAGCAACACCTACTTCTTCAAGAATAGCTGTTGTAAATGCTGTGACATCTGTATAGCCTTTCATTTCCATCGCTTTTTTCACGTTAGGGAAAAGGTAGAATGCCCCTTGTGGTTTAATCACTTCAAATCCAGGAACTTCATTAAGCAATGGATAGATAGTATTAAGGCGTTCTTCGAAAGCTTGACGCATTGTCTCAATAGAATCTTGTGGACCAGTAAGAGCTTCAATGGCTGCATATTGAGAAACGGCTGTCAAATTTGAGGTTGTTTGGCTGATAACTTTTGCCATTCCTGAAATAATTTCTTCTTCAGCAACCGCAAAACCAACACGCCAACCTGTCATGGCATAAGTTTTTGAAACACCGTTAACCACAACAGTTTGTTTTCTGATAGCTTCTGAAATACTTGAGATTGGTGTAAACTCATTACCGTTATAAACCAAACGTCCATAAATATCGTCAGCAAGAATTAGAATGTTGTGTTCTACTGCCCAATTTCCGATAGCTTCCAATTCATCACGTGTGTAAATCATACCTGTTGGATTAGACGGCGAATTTAACAAGAGAACTTTTGTTTTTTCTGTACGAGCTGCTTCAAGTTGTTCGACGGTCGCTTTGAAATGATTGCTTTCAGTTGTCGCAACAGTTACTGGCACACCATCAACCATTTTGACTTGGTCAACATAAGACACCCAGCATGGTGTTGGGATAATGACTTCATCGCCTGGATTAAGAACAGTTGTAAAGAAAGTATAAAGGATAAATTTCGCACCTGTTGCCACAACCACTTGATTACGATTGATTGAATAGCCATAGAATTTTTCCATATAGCTATTAATAGCATCTTTTAATTCAGGTAGTCCTGAAGCAACTGTGTAAAAGCTTGCTTTACCATTTTGAATTGCCTCAATAGCTGCATCTTGGATATTTTTAGGAGTTACAAAATCAGGTTCTCCCAAAGTAAGTGATAAAATATCACGACCTTCTGCTTTTAAGGCTTTAGCACGCGCACTTGCTGCTAGTGTCACACTTTCTTCCATGTTCAACACGCGATTTGATAAGTTTGTCATATGCCCTCCTTCTTCACGAGCTCACTTGTTTCAAAATTCACAAGATAATAACCATTAGTAGCTGTTACTTCCCAAATAGGCGTTTCGTCATAAATACCATAAACAACCTTAGAAATACCAGTCGCTCCGTTTGCTGTCGCAACTTGCTTAGCTTCTTTACGACTAATACCATCATTTACAGAATAGACATAAACTTCACCATTGTCCTCGCCAACAGACACAATCTTTTGCTCTCCAGATGATGTTGTCCCATAAACGCTATAATAAGTCTCTGAACCATTATAAAGGTCAACTGAAGATGTGTCTGTCAAATCAGCTTTTTCAACGGCAACTTGGGTAGCCAATTTTTCTGCATCCAGTCTTGGTTTCACTGATAGATACAAAACTGTCACCACAGAAATCAAGAGAACTAAGAAAATCAAGCTAAAACCAAGTAAATACTGTTTTACTGGTGTTAATTTTTTCATTTACTTCTCCCTTTTAGTTTATCCCCTTTATTATAGCAAAAAATTCTTTATTTCTGTTAGACTCTTTGAAAATTTTTGAGAAGAAAGGTAAAATTCTTCTGCCAAAGCATCATTTATCATTTTTCCGTACGATTTTGTCAATATCCGATTGTCTAAAATGAGCACAGCTGAGCGTTGATTGTCACGTCTCATCGTACGTCCAATCGCTTGTTTTAATTTCAAGATTGCTAATGGTAATGAATAATCATAAAATGGTGATTTGACTTGCGCTAGCAAATGATTGCTGATTTTTTGCACAAATAAATCCTTAGGATTTTCAAATGGCAATCGTGTGATGACCTCAATCATTTTATCAGCTTGAACAAAATCCACACCTTCCCAGAAAGCGCCTGTTCCAAGCAGAATACGACTTTCACCACGTTCAAAACGGCGTTTGACATTATAAGCCGTGCCATTTTTCTCCTGCGTCAAATGATGAAGTGCCATATCATCTAGCAAATCAGAAACATCAAGCATTGTTTTCTTAGCATTAAATAGCACCAAAATCGGCTCATCCAATTGTTTCAACTGATAAATACGTTCCGCAATGGCTGAAGCATATTCTTCCTCAGAAATATCAGCGACATTTGGCATTTCCTCATCAATCCAAATATGTTGGGCATTCTGCTTATCATGCGCAATGCTCATGAAATGATAGTGTTCAAAGCCTAGCAAATCAGCTAAACTAACCTGCGGACTGATATGCAAGGTTGCCGAAATCATATAAGTCTTGCGTGTTTCGGGTAGAAATTCTTGAAAATTCAACAATTCTTCACTACTAGCATTTAGGTAAGTTTGACGTTTTTCATTTTCAACAATTGTCTCAAACCAAAAATCAGTAAAAGGCTGCGCAAATAAGGCTAACAAATCCTCCAAACAAATATATCGCCAATCAGGATTGAAAGCCAGCAATTCATTGGTTGTTTGTTCTAAACGACGAGCGTCCTCTGTTGTCACATAGACTTCTTGATTTTGGTAAAAGCGTGTTGCCAAATGGCTCAATTGGAAAGAAAGGCTTTCTATCAATCGTTTTTCCAATGTCGGTAAAGCTGCATCTAAGTGCTTTTCAAGTTTTTGCACCAATTGCGTTACGTTAACACGACGACGTGAAAATTGCTCCAAATTTAAAATCAATTTTTGGGCTTCATCAAAAACAAGCACTTTCTTAGCCGCAAACGCCTTATCATCTTGCACACGTTCCAAAAAATAAGCATGATTAATAATCAATAGTTTGCTATGTTTCGCATTTTCATAAGTACGATTCCAAAAATCAACATCCTTATAAAGGGATTTTTCGCTTAAATTTCCATCATGTTTAATCTGGTCAAAATAAGCTTCAAATCGCTGTTTTTGTTTGATTTCATCTAAATCGCCAGTTTCCGTTTCAGTCAGCCAAACCAAAAGCTGCATTTTATAACGATTTACCAAACGATTATCCCCTTCACGTCGCAAACTATCCGCGAAGGCATCTAATTTAATATAGTTACCAGGACCTTTAATCGATTGACACGGTATGTGAAAAATATCTTGAATCTGTCTGACTTCATTTGCCATGATTTGGTCTTGAAGAACCTTAGTTGGTACGGAAACAATGACCTGCTCATCTTGAGTCAACTGGAGCAAAGGTAAAAGATAACCATAGGTTTTTCCAAGTCCTGCTTGCGCTTCTAAAAATGAGACCTGTGACGATTGAAAATCATCTTTAACCAACTGTGCAAACTGACTTTGCTTTTCACGCGCTTCCAAGCCCAGAAGCGCCAAATTGACATCAAATGCTTCTGATAATTGACGCGCTTCACCAATCGTTTTTGGTTGTCGGAGCACTAAACCACCAACTTCTTGAAAATCTTTTGGCGATAAAACCTTAGCCTGTTTGAAGCTTTCCTCAATTAACATCCCTGTTTCAAACAAAAGGCTATCAGCTAAAGGCAAAAGGCATTCCAAGACTTCCTTGGGCAGGCTTTTCATTTTTGCTTTCAATTTTAAAAATAGCTGCGCAGTCGCATAGGCATCTGAAATTGCCGTGTGAGCATCTGCCAAATCTAAAGCTAAAGCATCAGCTAAATTTCCCAAACTGTATTTCTCAAAAGTTGGATAAAAAACCTGCGCCAATTCAACCGTATCAACGCGAGGTGTTCGTAATTCATAGCCTTCCATGAATAATTGTTCTGCTAACAGATTGGCATCAAATTTGACATTGTGAGCCACAAAAACACAATCCTCAATTAGGCTAAAAATCTCCTGCGCAACTTGTGAAAAATCTGGCGCTTTTGCCAATTGCTCATCTGTAATACCAGTCAAATTAATAATATGTTCAGATAAAGCTTCGTGGGGATTGACATCCGTTTGATAGGTCTTGACGATTTCATCATTTTCAATAATCACAATCCCAACTTGAATAATTTCTGCCATTGCATGGGCACCCGTTGCCTCCAAATCCACAATAGCATATTTTTGAGAATTTACTTGCATCATAACACATAGATTATACCACACTTGGCTGCTACTTGCGTAACGGATTTAAACTAGCTTTATCTTGGCTCAAAAAAATGTTCTATGTTATAATGACTTTATAAATTTTCAGAAGCTAGGTGCTTATGGTGAGAAAGACAAAATTAAACAACTATTACCTTGAAATGGTCGAACACAGCCTGTACGTTCCTTATTATGACGAAGAGCGACGCATTCGTGTTCTTCTTCCAAAAGATTACGATAAAGAAGAATGGGCAAGCTACCCTGTTCTTTACATGCACGATGGGCAAAATATTTTTTATAGCAAGGAATCATTCTCAGGCTATTCATGGAAACTTATCCCTACTATCAAGAATCACAAAGAGTTGCCGAAATTGATTGTCGTGGGGATTGATAACGCCCAAGATAATCGTCTTAATGAATACGCTCCTTGGATGACTGACGTTGGAACAACTCCTGAAACAGCTTCTGCTGGCGGAGACGGAATGGCTTACGGTGATTGGGTGGTAAATACCGTAAAACCTTTTATTGATAAAACTTATCGTACCAAGACAGACCGTCAAAATACGCTTCTTGCTGGTTCATCTATGGGCGGCATTATCACCGCTTATATGGGCGCGACCTATCCAGAGATTTTTGGAAATCTAGGTGTTTTTTCACTTGCTTCTTGGTTTAGTGAGCGTGACTTTTTACGTTTTTGTGACTCTCATCCACTGCATTCTGACAACAAAGTCTATATTCAAGTTGGAACAAAAGAAGGGGACGACGTTGATGAACAATTCGCCCCAAATATGAACCAAGCTTATATTGATTGCAGTTTGCACTACTACCAATCCCTACTACGTACAGGATTTCCAATGGAAAATGTACAATTACGCATTATGGCAAATGAAATTCATCATGAAAAATATTGGGCTGATCATTTTGCCGAATTTCTACAATTTTGCCTTAATTAGCACATGATTTATAAAACTCTAAATTCCTATAATGGCATAAACAAACGAAGCTGAGATTTTTAGTCTCAGCTTCTTATTTTGTTTTATAATCTATTTTCTTCTTCCAATTTTCCGAGAAAATACGGCATTTGCACACGCCACCATTCCCAGTCATGGGCAACGTCTTTCCCCCAGAAATCAAACCAAGCAGGGATAGACTTGGCTGCAAAAACTTCCTCCAAACGCTTGATATCCAAAATATGGGGTTCTTCCCAAGCACCTTGACCAACAGCCACAATAAAACGATTATGACGATAATGGTCTAAAAACCAATCATCTTCTTGATTCCAAAGATAGTCAATTGGTGAATTGTAATAAACAGCAAGGTCGCCATTATAATCACCCGTAAAAAAGCGAGCATCATAAACACCTGAAAGAGCAACAGCTACATCAAACAAATCAGGGTGACGAAGGGCAAAATTAACCGCATGAAAAGCTCCCATTGAGCAACCAGTCGCTAACATTCCACCTTGCCAGTTTGACTCGTAGCGAATCAGCGGTACCAATTCATTCACAATATAACGGTCATAAGCTTCGTGAGCGAGTGCTTTATCATGACCAGTTTTCCACGTATTAAGCCAAGACTCATTATCATAAGAATCTGGTGTGTAAAACCTGACCAATCCACGGTTAATAAAATCTTGACAAGCTTCAATCATGCCAAAATCCCCATACTCATTTTGACTTCCGCCAGATGACGGAAAAACGATAATCGGCTTTCCAGCATGACCATAAACATTGAAAAACATTTCCTTACCAAGCTCACCTGACCAATGGTTTCTTCTTTCAAAATGCATTTTTTATCTTTCTGAACCCCTTAAAACGATATTTTTAAGGTTCTTCCTTTCAAATTTTTCTAATATTAAGCCTTAGCTTGTGCGTATTGAGCCAGCTCACGCATCTCTTCAATCGTTTGAGTACGTGCCAAAATACCTTCTTCTCCCATAATCTTAGCAAACACTCCTGGAACAGATTGAATAGAAATGATGTTATCTCCAAAATTCGCCCAAATATCATCAATGCTATGAGCATAAGTTTGATTCGCTTTTCGAGAAATATAAACAACGTTATATGGTCGTAAGATTTCGGCTTCAAATAAATTATCCTTAACAATATTGGCATACTCGCGGAAAATATCAAAATCGTTAGAATAATTCCACATATCAATTGTTAGACCACCTGGTGGACGACAGTTGACTTCAAGCGCCATAAGTTCTTTGGTTTCCTTGACACGGAAAAATTCAAAATGGAAAAAACGTTCTTTCACATGAAAGGCTTCCACACAAATTTTCCCTAATGCCACAAGGTCATCTGGAATGGTTCGAGGCACATAATAATACATATCATCGTCTTTTTCAACGGTATCCAAAACCGCTTCTGAATACTCCAAACTAGAATAAAAGACAATTTCCCCGTCATGGTCAGTCAGACCATCAAAAGTGACAATATCACCATCGATGAATTCTTCCATGATGTATTCTACCTTTGGATTTTGATAGCCAAAAAAGGCTTCAAGTTCTTCACTTGATTTTATCTTATGAGTATCCGAAGCACCCACGCCAGAATTTGGCTTGATAATAACTGGAAAGCCCAATTTTTCAGCTAAAACTCGTGCTTCGTCATCAGAATGAAAAACATCCCCTGCTGCCACTTTCAATCCATGCTCACTAAAAATTTTCTTCATTTGGCGTTTAGTTTTAACAGCTAACATATCATCTGTTTTATAGCCAAAAACATTAAAATCCGTGCGCAATTGAGCATCTAACTCTAACCAATATTCATTATGCGATTCGATGCGGTCAATGCGCCCATATTTATGAGCGAAATAAGCTACCGCACGATAAACTTGGTCGTAATCTTCCATATTATCAACTCTATAATATTCCGTTAAATGGGCACGTAATCCCTCTGATAATTCATGATATGGAGCATCCGCTATTCCCAAGGTATGAAAACCAGCCTCATGCAAACGCACAGCAAACGTTTCAAAATTAGCAGGAAAATGCGGAGAAATCATTACAAAATTCATTGGTCTTGACATAATATTCTCTCAATTCTCAATTTTTCCTTAAGTTTATCATAATTTTAAGAACATATCTAGGAAGTTGTCCTAAAAATGAGAGCAGGGTTGTAAAACCTGATTTATCAGCGCATAAAAATCCACTCAATAATGATTGATTGCTCAAATAATCAAGAATTGTTCGAGGTGGTAAATCTAGCTTGCAAAGTAAGCGTCAAAAAGTGCCTAATCAATTGTGCATGGGAAACTCTAAGTTGACTAAAGTTGGTAATCGCTGGTTTAATATTTCTTGGCAGCGACCTTCAATAATCGATTCTCAGATTGTTAACGTCCAAACCACTGCTTTCTTCTCCTTGCTAGAGAAAGTGATTATTGGTATCAACTCATTGTCGCATTTCACAAATATGACTTTTAGCCAAATTTTTGATACACTTTTTTTATGAAGACTTTTAGATTATTAAATCACGTTGCACGTGAAAATACTTATTTATTGGTCAATGACCAAGGCATTATTGTTGTTGATCCAGGTAGTGATGTTGACCATATTCAAGAAAAGATTGCCTCATTTGATAAACCAGTTGTGGCAATTTTAATCACACATGCTCATTATGACCATATTATGGGGCTTGATGTCATTCGTGACGCTTTTGGACACCCACCTGTTTACATTTCTGATAAAGAAGCGTCTTGGCTTTATTCGCCGAAAGATAATTTTTCAGGTTTGGAGCGCCATGCGGATTTGCCAGATGTTGTCTTAGCGCCTGCCGAACATCATTATCAGTATGATGATGATTATCAAATCGCTGGTTTTCGTTTTCATGTTCGTCAAACGCCTGGACATTCCTGCGGTAGTGTTTCCTTAGTATTTCCAGATGACGAATTGGTTTTAACTGGCGATGCTCTTTTTCGTGAAACAATCGGACGCACAGATTTGCCAACGGGAAATTCTGAACAATTACTAAATAGTATAAAAACTGAACTTTTCAGCTTGCCAAATCATTTCATGGTTTACCCTGGTCACGGTCGTGAAACGACTATTGCCCACGAGAAGAATTTTAACCCATATTTTAACTAGCCATGAAAAAAATCAAGAAATTTACTTTAAGTTTCCTTCTGATTATTGCTACTCTAATTGCCATTAGTGGAGTGGTACTTCATCAAAAAACTTACCAAGCAAGTTCAGAAGCACAGACAGCTGCTAAAACTGCCGAAAGTACAAAAGATTATCTGTTTTTTCAAAGTTCTGGCACCGCTAAAGCTAGTATTGTTTTTTACCAAGGCGCTCTCGTCGAGGAAACAGCCTACGCAAGTTTCGCAAAAAACTTAGCGCAAGAAGGTTTTGACGTTTATCTCTTAAAAACACCTTTGAATCTGCCAGTTTTATCAAGCAACAAAGCCTTAAAAGTGATTGCGAAAAACAATCTCTCCAATGTTTACCTAGCTGGACATTCACTAGGTGGCGTTGTTACCTGCTTAAATGCCGCTGATTCTGAGTCTCAAGCCATTTCTGGGCTTATTCTACTTGCAAGCTACCCATCCGAAAAAACTGACTTATCAGATAGTGATTTAAAAGTCCTATCAATCACTGCTAGCAATGATAAGGTGCTGCAATGGGACAATTACGAAAAAGCTAAAAAACGCCTCCCTGACGATACCGAATACTTGACTATCGTCGGTGGTAATCACAGTGGTTTTGGCGATTACGGCAAACAAACCAAAGACGGTAAAGCAACCATTTCCCAAACAGAACAAGAAAACCAAATCATTTCAGCCATTACTAATTTTATTGATTAAAAAATGCCCTTCTGAAATATCAGAAGGGCATTTTCGATATTAAATTTTAAGATAACGTCTCATTGAGATAACTGAACCAAGTGCTCCGATAATAATTCCGACTAAGAACATACCTCCAATGACAAGTGGAAGGAATGTGTCAATTGGATATAATGACAAGCCTTGGACTTCAAATTGTGGATTAACTGATGAATAAACAGTCTTATACGCAAAGTAGATGATAATTGATGGAACAATTGCTCCAAGAAGTCCTACCCAAGCACCTTCAAAGAAGAATGGTCCACGGATGTAAGAATTTTTAGCACCCACTAAACGCATGATTTCAATGTCACGTTGACGAGACATAATTGTCATACGAATTGTGTTAGAAATCAAGAAGATAGCCACAACCACTAGAAGGATTGTTCCTGCAAATCCCCATGTACGAATGAATTTAGCAATGCTGAAGAGTTGGTCTGAGTTTGAACCACCATAATCGACAGATTCAACACCTTCAATGTTGGCGATTTTCTTAGCCACTTTCTTCACATCTGATGGTGAGTCTGCTTCAACAATGTAAACGTCTTGCAATGGATTTGAGTCACCGTCAAAAAGTGACCAATCATCTCCATAAGTTTGTTGTAATTTTTCAAGTTGTTCATCTTTACTTGAATAAGTAACTGATTCAACACCTGAAACTTTTGAAATTTGATCATAAACTTGGTGATACGAATCATTAGCGACTGTTTCACCAGCTTCGTTAGTTGTTGTTTCAGAGCTATCTGTTGAGTCAACATCCAAATAAACATTAATTTGAATGTTATTTTCAATACCTGTTGCGATGCGCTCAACGTTCAATAGAACAGCGGCAAAAACACCAACAAGTGTCAATGTAATGGTAACAGAGCTGACTGAAGCGATGGTCATCCAGACATTACGTTTCAAACTTTTAATGGATTCCCATAAATGGCGGAAAAAATTTCTAATCATTATATCCGTATTCTCCTTCCTCTTCGTCACGTACAATGCGACCGTCTTCAATAGCGATAACGCGATGGCGAAGATTATCGACAATTTGTTTGTTGTGCGTTGCCATCAAAACAGTTGTTCCTTGAAGATTGATACGTTCTAATAATTGCATGATTTCCCATGAAATTTCTGGGTCAAGGTTACCTGTTGGTTCGTCAGCAATCAAAACTTTAGGATTATTAACAATCGCACGCGCAATTGCGACACGTTGTTGTTCACCACCAGATAGTTGATCTGGGAATGAACGCATTTTGTGTTTAAGTCCAACCAAATCAAGAACTTCTGGTACACGTTTTTTAATTTCACGTGGTTTTTCACCGATAACTTGCATTGCATAGGCAACATTTTCAAAAACCGTTTTCTTAGGAAGAAGTTTATAGTCTTGGAAAACAACCCCAATGCTACGACGCAAGATTGGAACATCACGTTTTTTCAATTTTGTTAGGTTAAATTCCCCAACTTTAAGGGTTCCAGCAGATACTTTTTCTTCACGGTACAATAATTTAATAAAACTAGATTTACCAGCACCAGAAGGACCAACAATATAAACAAATTCACCTGGATTGACAGATACGGTAATATCTCTCAAAGCAGTTGTTGAGCGGTGATACTTCTTGGTTACACCATTCATTTCAATTAATGCCATTTGTATTTTCCTTTACGATTTTGTTATCCTAAAATTTTACTTTTGAGTTAATCAATACGCCATTTTAGATAAGCGTCGATGAAGCCGTCAATGTCACCATCCATAACTTTATCAACTTGAGCCACTTCATAGCCTGTACGATGGTCTTTTACCATTGTATAAGGCGTAAAGACATAAGAGCGAATTTGGCTTCCCCATGTGATTTCTTTTTTATCACCTTTAAGAGCATCCACTTCTTGCGCTTTTTTCTCTTGCTCTAATTGATAGAGTTTGGCTTGCAACATTTTCATCGCACGGTCACGGTTTCCGTACTGAGTACGGTCAACCGTTGATGCTACAACGATTCCTGTTGGAATGTGAGTCAAACGAACACCAGTTGATACCTTGTTGACATTTTGTCCACCAGCACCACCTGAACGGAAAGTATCCATTTTAATATCATCATCACGAATGTCAACTTCAATTGTGTCATCCAATTCTGGCATAACTTCGACAGAAGAAAACGACGTGTGACGACGTTTGGCTGAATCAAACGGTGAGATACGCACTAGACGATGAACACCCATTTCAGATTTCAAAAGCCCATAAGCATTTGGACCTTCAAATGAAAGAGTGACAGATTTGATACCAGCTTCGTCACCTGCTTGATAATCAAGGGTTTCAACTTTGAAGCCTTTGGCATTGCCATAACGTGTGTACATACGGAAAAGCATATCAGCCCAGTCTTGAGCTTCGGTACCACCTGACCCTGGATGAATTTCCAAAATAGCGTTGTTGCGATCATAAGGCTCTGATAAAAGCAAGGTCATTTCATAACTTGTCATGATTTTATCAAGCTTTTCAAGACTTTCCTCTAATTCAGCTTGAACAGAATCATCTTCGTCCAACATTTCCAAATAAAGTTCAGTCTCGTCAGACAACTCTTGCATTTCATTAAAAGTTTCATAAGTTTGTTTCAAACCATTTAACTCTTGAGACGTTTTTTGAGCTGCAATGTTATCATTCCAAAAATCTGGCTCAGTCATTTTGTTTTCAAGAAGCGCAATGTCCTCTTCCAAACGATCTAAGTCAAAGAGACCTCCTGAAGCTAGTCAACTTCTCTTGATTTTCTACTATTTTTTGGCGAATTTCAGCCACTTCCATGAAATAACTCCTTTTACTAAGATACTAAGTCCGTCAAGAAAGCAAGATGAAAATAGGAATTTGACGCTGTGTCCTAAGACACAAGGAAAATTATCTTTTTCACGACGCTTTTAGGACGAGTTCAATTAATTAAGATACTAAGTTCGTTAAACGAGCAAAGCAAAAATAAGCGGTAAGTCAGAAATCTCTGATTTCGTTGACGCACCCTCGTCAGGACGACTAGAACTCTCAAGGACTACAAGGACGAAGAAAGTTCAGACGTCCACGACGAACTTTAAGATGACATGTGATTGTACACAATGAAATCTATCTTTTTTGCACAGCTCGTAGAACGTGTTCAATTAATTAAGATACTAAGTCCGTTAAACGAGCAAAGCAAAAATAAGCGGTAAGTCAGAAATCTCTGATTTCGTTGACACACCCTCGTCAGGACGACTAGAACTCTCAAGGACTACAAGGACGAAGAAAGTTCAGACGTCCACGACGAACTTTAAGTTGACATGTGCTTGTACACAATGAAATCTATCTTTTTTGCACAGCTCGTAGAACGTGTTCAATTAATTAAGATACTAAGTCCGTTAAGAAAGCAAAGTAAAAATTTGAATTTTCACGCTACCTTTAGGACTTATTCTATATTACTACTGTTTTCTTATTCTACCATAAAGCCCGCAAAATTACCATTATACGCCATGCTTCATTTGCATCAAAACCACACAATAAGTAGCTTTCTCACCACTAAAAATATTTCTGTAGAAAATTAACACCCAGCAGCTTCTATTTTAAGCTAAAAATATAATTCAAATAAGGCAGGACAATTACAAAACGGTAACAAAAAATAATGTTAGATAGAGCTGTTATGATTTTCATTTTCGACAAATTGCAACGCTTCTGTCAAACTATCAATCAAAACATCTGCTTTTGATTGGTCAACGCCAAAGACTTTATCACGAATGGCTAAGACACGTACGCCAGCTGCCACACCTGCTTGAATTCCTTTTTGGCTATCTTCAATAATCACAATATCTTTTTTAGCAAAGCCTAATTTCTCACAAGCGGCATTATAAATAGCAGGGTTAGGTTTCCCTTCTGCAAATTCACTTCCCGATAAAATATGAGTAAAGTACTGCTTTAAGCCTGATTTTTCCAAGGCATCTTCGACATCTTCACGCGCACTATTGGAAGCCAATGCTAGGACGATTCCCTTGGCTGTTAATGTTGCCAAAACCGTGCTGGCATCGGCAAAAACTAATTCATCGTAAGCTGGTCGATGAGTATTTTTATAAGCTGTGTATTCGGCTTCTAGTGCTTTAGTATCATAATTTGCAATCTTATCACCTAAGATATTTTCCCAAAATTGATCCATGCGCCCGCCAATGAAATATTTTGGCGGCAAGTGTTTGACCGAAATACCTTTACTGCCTAAAAATGTCTCACGTCGTTTAAAATAAAAATTCTCAGTGTCAAATAAGACACCATCCATATCAAATATTATTGCCTTTATCATGAAAGCCTCCTGAAAATATTCTATCATATTTTCAGAAGAGATAAAAATACACATCAAGGGCTTTTTCGAAGATTTTTTGCTACAATAATGCCATGACAAAACTAGCTATTATGAGTGATTTACATATCGATTTGAATCAGTTTGATGATTTTGAAATCCAGACACTCATTGACACATTAAACGCAGAAAAAATTTCTCATCTGCATTTGGCTGGGGATATTTCCAACCATTTTTATGACATCTCTTACCCATTTTTAGAAACAATGAGCAAACATTTTGACGTTACTTATAATCTCGGAAATCATGATATGCTTGACTTAGATGACAAGGTCATTGATGATTTAGATTTTCAGATTATTCCGTTGGGGCAAAAGACACTCTTGGCTTTTCATGGTTGGTATGATTATTCCTTTTTCCCAGAAAAATCTGAAGCTGAAACAATCAAATTTAAAAATACTTTCTGGTTTGATCGACGTTTAAATCGCAACTTTTCCGACAAAGAACTCACGCACCAAACAACACAAAAACTCGATAGAACTTTATCAACGATTGCCAATGACGTGATTGTCAGTCTGCATTTTGTACCACATTACCAATTTACCTTGCAACATGAGCGTTTTAAACCATTTAATGCTTTTTTAGGTAGTCAAGTTTTTCATGATATTTTCAAAAAACATCAGGTTAACAACGTGATTTTTGGGCATACTCATCATAGTATCGCTTCGCAGCAAATTGACAATATTACTTACCATGCTAAACCGCTTGGTTATATCCGCGAGTGGGATTTGACTATTGATTATGTCAATCAACACCCCGAACTCAACCCAAATCAGACCTGGAATCTTAGCAAACGCTACAACATTGTCAAAAAACTTGATGACTTTACTGATTACAAACGTCAAAATTTGGCACAAGAATTCCGAAAATCCATGACTATTTTTGAATTATAATAAAAAGCAAATCTCATGTGTGAGATTTGCTTTTTGCTGAATCAATCTGATTCAATTTTATATTTTTAAATTGCTTTTTCATCTTGTCCAAGTGCACGTTGAACAGCTTTAACGATTTCAGTTAAAACAACCATAAGCAAGCTTCCAATAATAACTGCGAGCCATTGTGTAACGCTTAGGTGCGAAACATGGAACAAATCATTAAATCCAGGTACTACGATTGTTACCATCAAAAGAAGAAAGGCTACTGGGATAGCCCAGTTAAAGGTTCTGTTTTTAAAAGCTCCGACAGTAAAGATAGATTGATAAACAGATTTAACATTGAAAGCATGAACCAATTGAATTAAACCAAGTGTCGCAAATGCCATTGTCAAAGCATCTTCGTGTACCATACGATTAGCAGCATGTTCTGGGAACATCAACGCCCAACCATAGACACCAAGAACAAGAACAGTTTGGAAAATTCCTTGGTAAATAATCGCTCCCATGACACCACCGTCAAAGAAATTAGACTTACGACCACGAGGTTTGTGGCTCATAACACCAGGTTCGGCAGGTTCAACACCAAGCGCAATAGCTGGTAGTGTATCGGTTACCAAGTTAATCCAAAGAAGATGAACAGGTTGAAGCACATCCCAACCAAATAATGTTGCAAAGAAAATCGTAAAGACTTCTGCCATGTTAGCTGAGAGAAGATATTGAATAGATTTTTGAATGTTTGAGAAAACTTTACGTCCTTCTTCAACTGCAACGATAATTGTAGCAAAGTTATCATCAGCAAGAACCATATCAGAAGCGCCTTTAGATACTTCTGTACCTGTAATCCCCATACCAATACCAATGTCAGCTGTCTTGAGTGAAGGCGCATCATTGACACCATCACCAGTCATGGCAACAACCTTACCTTCATTTTGCCAAGCTTTTACGATACGCACCTTGTGTTCTGGAGACACACGTGCATAAACTGAGTATTGTTTGAAAACTTTTTGGAATTCTTCATCAGAAAGTTCATTAAGTTCAGCACCAGTAAAAACGTGGTCTTGACCATCATCTTCAATGATACCAAGGCGTTTGGCAATAGCTTCCGCTGTATCTTGGTGGTCTCCAGTAATCATGATTGGACGAATACCAGCTTCTTTAGCAACAGCAACAGCTTTTGCAGCTTCTGGACGTTCAGGGTCAATCATTCCGACCAAGCCAGAGAAAATCAAATCAGACTCAACAATTTCTGACTCAAGTGTTGGAATTTCAGAAACGTATTTGTAAGCCATCATCAAGACACGAAGAGCTTTTTGCGCCAATTCCTTATTAACAGCAAGAATAGCTTTTTTTTCGTCCGCAGTAATCTCACGAACGTGACCATTTTCTTCAATACGAGTGACACGTTTAAGAAGTTGGTCTGGTGCACCTTTTACTGCAACAAAGTATTTACCATCAGCTTCTTTATGAATAGTTGACATCAATTTACGTTCAGAATCAAACGGCAATTCTGCCACACGTGGTTCTTCTTTAAGAGCTTCACGCACATCAAAACTATGATCAAGTCCGAATTGCACAAGAGCTGTTTCTGTCGGGTCACCAATCAATTTGCCATTTGGGTCAATTTTCGTATCGTTTGCAAAGTTCATGATACGAAGCGTATTGTTATCTTTTGCAATTTCACTAGCAGAGCTTTGTAATTGACCGTTGGTATAAACTTTCTCAACCGTCATTTGGTTCATTGTAAGAGTACCAGTTTTATCTGAAGCGATAATTTCAGTTGAACCAAGTGTTTCAACAGCAGGGAGTTTACGCACGATTGAATTACGTTTAGCCAGTGTTGTTGTCCCCATTGAGAGCACAATTGTAACAATGGCAGGCAAACCTTCAGGAATAGCAGCAACAGCAAGAGCAACAGATGTCATCAAGCCTTCAAGCGGAGCTTCTCCACGAACAAAGACACCCACGATAAAGGTAATAATAGCAATACCTACCACCAAGTAGGTCAACACTTTAGACAATTGGTTAAGGTTTTGTTTCAGTGGTGTGTCTGTTTCATCAGCATTTGCAAGCATATCAGCAATCTTACCAACTTCGGTGTACATTCCTGTATTGACAACAACACCTGAACCACGTCCATAAGTGACATTTGAGTTTTGGTAAGCCATGTTAACTCGGTCACCAATACCCGCATCAGCTGCAACATCTACCGATAAATCTTTATCAACAGGGACAGATTCACCAGTCAGAGCTGCTTCTTCAATTTTCAATGACGCAGCTTCCAAGAGACGCATATCTGCAGGCACCACATCACCAGCTTCAAGCATAACAATATCACCAGGAACTAATTCTCGTGAATCAATTTCGACAACATGACCATCACGACGGACACGTGCGATTTGGCTTGACATGTCTTTGAGCGCTTCAATTGCCGCTTCGGCTTGACCTTCTTGGTAAACACCAAATGCTGCATTAAGGATAACAACCGCTAAAATGATAAGCGCATCTGTCAAACCTTCAGTACCTTCGGTAATCACAGAAAGGGCTGCCGCAACCAACAAAATAATAATCATTAAATCCTTGAATTGGTCAAGAAATTTTGCAAGTAAACCTCGTTTTTGACCTTCTTCAAGTTCATTATGACCATATTCGTCCAAACGTTTTTGGGCTTCTGCTGTCGATAACCCTTCACGTGATGATTGCAACGCTTCTAACGTTTCATCTTTTCCTTGTGTGTAAAACAAGGCTTTACTTTGTTCTTTAGACAAAATAGCTTCCTCCTCTGGTCTCCTTTAAATAGAAAAAGAGACCTGTTTTTTAAAAAACAAGTCTCGCTGTTTAAGATTATGCCGGAAATCAATGATTTCGTAATGACGACATAAACGCGATTTTTCAGTCGCAAATGCGCACTGAATGTTTACCATTCGTTTTGTTCATCCTAAGCACCGCAATTGCAGATTGGACTTAAATCCAACAAAACAAGACGCCGACAGAGGAAGCAAAAACAAAGGTAAAAATCGCCTGCTACTCCCTTGAATACAGAGTAATCATATCAATTTTTACCTTTTTTGTCAACTGAATACATTCCCACTCAAACGCCGATAATATCGGATTTATAGCGTGTTTATGCCCAATTAATTTCTAACTGATAATTCGCAAAAACACTCTCACCATCAACTTGTTTGAGTTGATAATGAATTTTAAGATGTTGTTGTTCAGCATCCAACTCATAAACACTTGTTTGCGTTTGTAAATGCTGCAAGCCTACTGGCGTTGGAATGGCAACCAAAGCAGGATTTTCACGGTGAAAACGCATAATTGATTTCGGCGTTGAATAACGTGTCATGACCAACTCTTGCTCGTTGCATTTGAGCATCACCGTTTCTTCTTCCTCATTGGTATAAGTAAGGTAAATATGCCCGTTTTTTTCCGTTAATTTGACAGGATAAGATTGTTCAACCAGCTCAACCTGCCCATCCAAATCAATTTTATTCTTAATGTGAAGTTTCATGTAATATAAAAATATCTTTCCTTTCCCTAAAATTATAGCAATTTTGACGTGTTAAAGCCACTATAAGCCTAACGTTTAATGGCAGATGAGCGAAGTAAACTTGTTCCTGTGAAAAGAGCAATAAAGACAATCAAAATTTTAAAATGATTAATATCAAGTTTGCTCAAGAAAAATGCTGCTGTCAGAACACCAAAAGAACCACCGATAATAATTCCTAAAACACCAGGCCAGTTGACACGCCCAGACTTAATAAAATCTGTCGTACTCGCTGACATGATAACTGCTGCATCAAGCATCATCACAGGCAGTGCAACTGACGGATTAATACCCAACATTGAGAAAAAGATTAACTCTGGTGCATAATTTCCTAGCCCCATTGTCATCAAAATACCAACCGTAAAATTAAACATCACTCCGACAAGAATCCAAATACCATGTAAGCCATGAGCACTTTCAGAAATATTAGTACCAGGATTGGCAATCAGTCGGTAAACCATAATGAATGCTGCAACAATTAACAGAATTCCCAAAACACGTTGGACTTGGCGTGTGTTCCAATTTTTAGTTATTCGTGTTCCTACAAATGCTCCTAAAAAAGATGCCATGGCCATAGCAAATAAAGTGGTCAAGTCAACCTCAACAATGGTAATAAAGCAAAGCGCTTCAATCAAAACAGGAATAATATGCGCTGTCGATAGGGTTGCAGGGATTTTTTTATCATCTTCAACCAGTTTTGTCGCTTTAAAAAGTGCTATACTCGTTGCAAAGGTTCCAATCCCTAGCGTATCTAATAAATCTGTCACGTAACCAATCCATAGCCCCGTCCAGAATTTTTCCTTTAAATTAATGCCATGCTTTTTAGCATTTACCAGAATATTTCCCATTGTCCAAAAGATGAGAAAAATCAAAAAAAGTTGAATTATACGAAGAATAAGTTCATTTGTCATAGTCAACATTATAAATCAAATCCAAGTATTCGTAAATATCCCAAACCTTCAAAAATCAGCTTTACAAAGTTTTTTGTTATAATGAAAGTATGAATGAAAAAGTATTTCGTGACCCTGTTCACAACTATATAACTGTCAATCATCAGGTCATTTACGACCTTATCAATAGTAAAGAGTTTCAGCGCCTACGACGGGTCAAACAAGTTTCGACAACTGTTTTCACCTTTCATGGTGCAGAACACAGCCGCTTCTCACACTGTTTAGGGGTTTACGAGATTGCAAGACGTGTGACTGAAATTTTTGATGACAAATTTCCTGATATTTGGAATTCTGATGACAATCTCTTAACGATGGTGGCTGGGCTTTTACATGATGTCGGACATGGTGCTTATTCACACACTTTTGAAAAACTCTTTGATACCGACCACGAAGCCGTTACACAAGAGATTATCACCAGTCCAGATACTGAAATCAATACTATCTTGCGTCGTGTCTCGCCTGATTTTCCAGAAAAAGTCGCTAGTGTTATCAACCACACTTATCATAATAAACAAGTTGTCCAACTCATTTCTAGCCAAATTGACTGTGACCGTATGGACTACCTTTTGCGCGATTCTTACTATAGCGGCGCTAATTATGGTCAATTTGACTTGAATCGCATTCTACGTGTGATTCGCCCAACCGAAGACGGTATTGTTTTTGAATACAATGGCATGCACGCCGTTGAGGACTATATTGTCAGTCGTTTTCAAATGTATATGCAAGTGTATTTTCACCCTGCTAGCCGCGGAATGGAAGTATTGTTACAAAATCTTTTAAAGCGCGCAAAATACCTTTACCAAACTGATACCGATTTCTTTGAAAGAACATCACCAAATCTGATTCCATTTTTAGAAAATCATGCTAACTTAGCTGATTATCTTGCTTTAGATGATGGGGTGATGAATACCTATTTTCAAACTTGGATGACTGCTGAAGATGAGATTTTGGCTGATTTGGCAAGCCGTTTTGTCAATCGTAAAGTCTTTAAATCGGTGACTTTCGAAGAATCGTCACGCAAAGAACTCAGTCACCTTGTTGACCTTGTCAAATCTGTTGGCTTTGACCCTGATTATTACACAGGCATCCATGTCAATTTTGACTTGCCTTATGACATTTACCGTCCTGAAAAAGAAGAACCAAGAACCGAGATTAACATGATTCAAAAAGACGGCTCTGTTGTAGAATTATCAACAATTTCACCAATCGTCAAAACCTTAACGGGTACTATTTATGGCGATAGACGATTCTATTTTCCAAAAGAAATGCTAGTTGATAACGACCTATTTGCTGTTGATAAGAAAGCCTTTATGAGCTATATTTCAAACGAACATTTTGTTTATCATAATTAATTTTAAGAGCGTATCATGACTTATTTAGCATTGAAAACGTTCCACTTCAGATTTCCTTGTGTTCCCCATGACAAATAAGCCACTTTTTAGTAAGATAGATAGGTAGAGATTCTTTAGGAAGGGTAAAATAACCTTATGTCTATTAAATTAGTCGCTGTCGATATCGACGGCACACTTTTGACCAATGACCGCAAAGTCACACCTGAAGTTTTTGAAGCCGTTCAAGATGCTAAAAAACAAGGTGTTAAAGTCATCATTGCTACTGGACGTCCAATTCCAGGCGTTCAAACACTTCTCGATGAATTAAACCTGAAAGAATCAGGCGATTATGTCATCACTTTCAACGGTGGTTTAGTCCAAGATACCGCTACTGGTGAGAACATTATCACTGAAACCATGACTTACGATGATTATCTTGATATTGAATTCCTTAGCCGTAAGTTAGATGTTCATATGCACGCTATTACCAAAGAAGGTATCTTCACTGCAAACCGCAACATTGGTAAATACACTGTTCACGAATCAACCCTGGTTAACATGCCAATCTTTTATCGCACCCCAGAAGAAATGGGCGATAAAGAAATTATTAAAATGATGTTCATTGATGAACCTGAAATTCTTGATGCTGCAATCGCTAAAATTCCACAAGAATTTTATGACAAATACACCATTGTCAAATCAACACCATTTTACCTAGAATTCATGAACAAAAGTGCTAGCAAAGGCAATGCCATTACACACCTTGCCGAAAAAATGGGGCTTAGCAAAGACCAAACCATGGCTATTGGCGATGCTGAAAACGACCGTGCCATGCTTGAAGCCGTCGGTAACCCTGTTGTCATGGAAAATGGTACACCAGAACTCAAAGAAATCGCTAAATATATTACAAAATCAAATGAAGAAAGTGGCGTTGCATACGCCCTTAGAGAGTGGGTCTTAAAATAATGTATAGCTATAAAATCGGTATTTCTGCGGAAGAACACGATAATTTTGCAAAATCAAGTAACCAAACAAACCTTTTACAATCATCAAATTGGGCAAAAATTAAAGATAATTGGGATAACGAACGCATTGGTTTCTACAAAGACGATGCCTTAGTTGCTTCTGCTTCTATCCTTATCAAAGCTTTGCCACTTGGCTTTACCATGCTTTATATCCCTCGTGGACCAATCATGGACTACAGTGACAAAGAACTCGTTGCCTTTGTCATTAGCTCCCTTAAGAAGTATGGTAAAACAAAACGCTCCCTCTTCATCAAAATTGACCCTGCTTTACTGCTTAAACAATACAAAATCGGTGAAGAAGTTGATGAAAACAAAGACACACTTACTGCTATTGATAACTTGAAAGCAGCGGGTTGCGAATGGACTGGACGCACAACAACAATTGCTGAAAGTATCCAACCTCGTTTCCAAGCAAATGTCTATACCCAAGAAGACATGACAGCAACTTTCCCTAAACACACAAAACGTTTGATGAAAGATGCTATTCACCGTGGTGTCATCACTAGCCGTGGTACAATCGATGACGTTAAAGCTTTCGCTGATGTCGTCGCTCTTACTGAAAATCGTAAAGGCGTTGCCCTTCGTAATGAAGATTATTTCCGTAAAATGATGGAAACTTACGGTGACGATGCTTACCTACACCTTGCCAAAGTTAATTTGCCAAAACGTCTAACTGAATACAAAGAACAACTCGCTCAAATCGAAAAAGATTTGTCTGAAACTGCTGAACATCAGAAAAAACGTTTGACTAAGTTAACACAACAAAAAAATTCTGTTACAAAATACATTACTGAGTTTGAAGAATTTGTTGAAAAATACCCAGATGAACTCATCATTGCAGGTATCTTATCTGTATCATTTGGTAATGTCATGGAAATGCTTTATGCTGGTATGAATGATGAATTCAAGAAATTCTACCCACAATATTCCCTTTATCCAAAAGTATTCGAAGATGCTTACGCTGACGATATTATTTGGGCAAATATGGGTGGTGTTGAAGGAACACTTGATGACGGTTTAACTAAATTTAAATCAAACTTCAACCCAACTATTGAAGAATTCATTGGAGAATTTAACATTCCAGTCAATCCATTCCTTTACAAACTTTCAAACTTGGCTTACAATATTCGCAAACAAAGGAGAAATAGCCATTAATGACCTCTCTTGAGATTATCGAAAAAAAAGTTTTTGAGACTTTTTGCAACACCGTCTCTTACAAATCATTTATGCAATCGGTAGAGATGGCGGATTTATTAAAAAAACGTGGGTACCAAGTAACCTATCTTGGGCTAAAAGATGAAGGGACACTACAAGTTGCTGCCGTTCTCTTTAGCTTGCCAATGACAGGTGGGCTCCGCATGGAAATCAATTCTGGTCCTGTTTCACGTGATAAACACTATCTGAAACAATTCTACCAAGAACTTCAAAGCTATGCTAAAGAAAATGGAGCTCTTGAATTACTGGTCAAACCTTATGATACCTATCAGCATTTTGACACTACTGGTCAGCCAACCGACCAAGAAAACACGGCACTATTAGACGATTTTCTATCACTCGGTTATCAACACGATGGACTTTTGACTGGTTACCCAGGTGGTGAGCCTGACTGGCATTATGTCAAAGATTTGACTGACTTAGATGAAAAAACGTTACTAAAATCTTTTAGCAAAAAAGGTCGTCCATTGGTCAAAAAAGCTAAGACCTTCGGCATCACCTTACGAAAACTTAACCGTAATGAATTGCCCCTTTTCAAGGAAATCACTTCTGCCACATCAGACCGCAGAGATTACGATGATAAATCCCTTGATTATTACCAAGATTTCTATGATAGCTTTGGAGATTCTTGTGAATTCATGGTTGCAAGTTTGAATTTTCAAGATTATTTAGCACACCTTGAAACTGATAAAGCCAAACTTGACCAACGAATCGAAAAACTCCGAACTGCCATTGAAAATAACAATGTTTCTGAAAAGAAACAAAATCAGCTTCGCGAATTATCCAGTCAATCTGCAACATTTGATACACGCATGGCAGAAGCTAAGGAATTCATTGGCAAGTACGGTTCACAAAACGTTGTCCTTGCAGGAAGCCTATTTGTTTATACCAAACAGGAAGCTGTCTATCTCTTCTCAGGTTCTTACCCTGAGTTCAATAAATTCTACGCACCTGCCCTGCTTCAAGAATACGTCATGTTAGAAGCCATAAAACGTGGCATTACAACTTATAATCTTCTTGGCATCACAGGAAAATTTGACGGTTCAGACGGCGTTCTACGCTTCAAACAAAACTACAATGGCTACATTACCCGAAAAATGGGAACTTTCCGTTACTACCCTCACCCACTCAAATACAAATTAATTCATAATCTCAAAAAAATATTGAGACGTCATTAAAAATTATGCCTTGAAACCCAAACGTTTCAAGGCTTTTTAGTTGGAACTTAACTTCCAAATTTGTTGCTCTTTGCTTTACAAGCTATATTTTTTATCGTTCAAATCTATAAACCAAGAGAACACAAAAACCTACCTGTCCTAAGACAAGTAGGTTTAAATGACTTCAATGTTTCTTGATTATTTTACAAAGTCAAGAAGAGCAAGGAAGCTTTCTGGTTGAAGTGATGCACCACCAACAAGGGCACCATCAACGTCTGGGCAAGCCATGTAAGCTGCAACGTTTTCAGGTTTAACTGAACCACCGTATTGAACGCGAACTTTGTCAGCTACTGCTTGACCGAAGTCTGCTGCAACTGTGTCACGAACAACTTTACACATTTTTTGTGCGTCATCTTGGCTAGCTGATTTACCAGTACCGATAGCCCAGATTGGTTCGTATGCGATAACAAGTGAAGAAACTTGTTCTTCTGACAATCCAGCAAGAGCAGCTGAAACTTGTCCACCTACGAATTCAGCAGCTTTACCAGCTTCGTAAGTTTCAAGAGTTTCACCACAGCAGATGATTGGAAGCATACCGTTAGCAAAGATTGCTTTAGCTTTTTTGTTGATATCTTCGTCAGTTTCGTGGAAGTATTCACGACGTTCTGAGTGACCGATTACAACGTAGTCAGTTCCCATTTCAGACAATACTTTAGGGCTGTTTTCACCAGTGAAAGCACCAGCGTTTTCAAAGTAGCAGTTTTCAGCAGCAACTTTAAGGTTTGAACCTTTAGCTGCAGCAAGAACTGTTGAAAGGTCAAGTGCAGGAGCTGCGATACCAGCTTCAACAAGTTCTGATGAAGGCAATTTAGAAGCTACTGCTTCAACGAATGCTTTAGCTTCTTCTGGATTTTTGTTCATTTTCCAGTTACCAGCGATAAATGGTTTACGTGACATTTCACATACCTCTTCTTTTTTTATTTACTCCCCTATTTTATCATATTTTTAGCAGGTTTTAAAGGTTCGACGGGATTTTTAGCGACAAACCTCAAAGAAATCACAAAAAAAGAGCCCCTTACGGGACTCTTCCACAATTACTATCTGACTAATAATTGTTATCTGGGAACTTAATTAATTAACTAAAATTAAGCTTCGATTTCTGAAACGATACCTGAACCAACAGTACGTCCACCTTCACGGATTGAGAATGTAGTACCTTGTTCAACGGCGATTGGGTGAATCAATTCAACGTCGATAGTTACGTTATCACCAGGCATTACCATTTCAGTACCTGCTGGAAGTTCGATTGAACCTGTAACGTCAGTTGTACGGAAGTAGAATTGTGGACGGTAGTTGTTGAAGAATGGAGTGTGACGTCCACCTTCTTCTTTAGTAAGGATGTAAACTTCACCTTTGAATTTAGTGTGTGGGTGAATTGAACCTGGTTTAGCAAGAACTTGACCACGTTCGATTTCATCACGTTGGATACCACGAAGAAGAACACCAACGTTATCCCCTGCAAGACCTTCATCAAGTTGTTTACGGAACATTTCAACACCAGTAACAACAGCTTTTTGGATGTCGTCACGGATACCAACGATTTCAACTTCGTCGTTGACTTTAACAGTACCACGGTCGATACGTCCTGATGCTACTGTACCACGTCCAGTGATTGAGAATACGTCTTCGACTGGAAGAAGCAATGGTTTGTCAGTATCACGTTCTGGTTCTGGAATGTATTCATCTACAGTGTCCATCAATTCCATGATGATATCTTCGTAGTGAGTGTCACCTTCAAGAGCTTTAAGAGCTGAACCTTGGATAACTGGAAGATCATCACCTGGGAAATCGTATTCTGAAAGAAGGTCACGGATTTCCATTTCAACCAATTCAAGCAATTCTTCGTCATCAACAAGGTCAACTTTGTTCATGAAGACGATAAGGTATTTAACACCAACTTGACGTGAAAGAAGGATGTGTTCACGAGTTTGTGGCATTGGACCATCTGTTGAAGCTACTACAAGGATAGCACCATCCATTTGGGCAGCACCAGTGATCATGTTTTTAACGTAGTCCGCGTGTCCTGGAGCGTCGATGTGAGCATAGTGACGTTTAGCAGTTTCGTATTCAACGTGTGCAGTGTTGATTGTGATACCGCGTTCGCGTTCTTCAGGAGCAGCATCGATAGAAGCGTAGTCTTTTGGTTGGTTAACTGCGCTTGGAAGACGACGAGCAAGAACTGTTGTAATTGCAGCTGTCAAAGTAGTTTTACCATGGTCAACGTGTCCAATTGTACCAATGTTAACGTGTGGTTTACTACGATCGTATTTTTCTTTTGCCATTTGGGTAAAAGCCTCCAATAAAATATATTTTATAGATAGACAGTAGGCAATACAGTCTAACTTTACCTTACTATTTTAACAAATTATGCGGGAATTGCAAGTATTTTACTATTTTATTTATGATTTCTTTATTTCGTAAGTGTGTGATATGGCTGAATTGTGACGCTCTGTCCGATATTCGAAGCGTAAACCCAATCCTTATCTTCAAGCTGGGCAAAATTTTCAGCACGCCCAGTCAGGATAACCCCAGAAAAGGTTGCTGTTTTATAATTTGAATTATTTTTCAAGTAAGTTTTGGCATCATCTTCTAATGACAATGTTTCATCTTCGATGCTATATTGAGAACCAATGCCACCTGACTCAATCGCCTTTTTCAAATTTGACTTGAAGTTCTTAAAATCAGCCTCATAATCATTAATTGAAGACGGAGCGAAACCTAATTGGGCATCTAGAGCTAAATTCGCTGTATCCACAGTACTCGATGTGCCAATCCAGTACCAATTGACCAAAAGGTTATCAGGGACCATGTCTGTAATTTCTTGATAGGTGTAAGGTTTATCAAATGTAATTGCTACTTCCACAGCCTGTCCAGTCATTTCTGCAACCTTACTAATATCTTGTGTGACTTCCATACTTACTGTCTTAGCGGAAGCATTAACATTATAGAAGATTGGTACTTTATAGAGATTGCCATGTGTATAGTTGGAGCTATTGCTATCTCCTTCTTCCAAGTCTTCATTTTGACTAGCTGACATAGGACGAATTATTGAATAATTTCCTTGATACTCTTCAAAAGGGACACTAATACCGTCAATATTTTTATAACGGTGTGAATAAAAGGTCCCTGTAAATTCCGAATTTGCTTCAAAGCCCCAAGTGGTGTAGTCGATATTGGGATAGGCAATCTCTGACCTCAACAGATAGTTTTCTTTGACCATCTCTGCATGACGTGCTGTCAATGAACGTAATCCTAAAAAGATAATCAAAGCACTAATCAACATCGCACCGACACTAATCCCAACTGTTTTCAAGCGATTTTTTCGCTTATTTTTCGTAGCAATTTTTTCAAAATCATTTGAAATCGTCATAATAATACCCTTCTTTCTCTAATATTTTTTGCAAATCGCGACGCCCTCGCATCAAATCAATCTTGGCTTTACTTGCTGAAATACCAAGAACTTGACAAATCTCCTTTATAGAAAGATTCTGGAAGTAATACAAATCAATCACCAAGCGATATTTTTCCTTTAACAAAGCCACGGCTTGATAAAGTGGTTCATAATCTGGGGTGTCAAAAGCAATGACATTTTCATCCTTAAAGAATTCACGTTGCAAGATTTCCCAATACTTTTTATCACGCCGATAGCGGTCAATGTAGAGCCTAACTGCTACACGATACATCCATGCCCGCATTTTCTCGAAAGGAAGGACAATCTCGCTTTCTAGCATTTTAACGAGAACATCTTGGCTAATATCACGCGCATTTTCAGCACTAGCCCCCGATTTTTGCAAATAATAACTAATCTCCTCAGCGAATCCTAACAATTCCACCTCATAACCATCCAGCTTAATCCTACTCACCTCCCTTTTCACTTTTATAACGAATCACATTTCTTTTGGTTACAAAAAAACTCCCGCAAAGGGGAGATTTCTAATAAAAACTATCTAGGTCGATAACGTTGTCATCGTATTCTTGTGTTATTTCCTTGGCTTTTAATTCTTCTTCTGCTTCACGGATGATTTCTTCGCGTTTTTCATTGGCGTCAATATTTAGCACAAAGCCGATAGCGACTGATAAAACTAGCAAACTATTTCCCCCTTGGGATAAGAATGGGAAGGTAACACCAGTTGACGGAATAAGCCCTGAAATTCCTCCGATGTTAACAAAAGTTTGCATGAGCATCATTCCGCCGATACCAAGAGCAATCATAGAGTTGAAAGGATTCTTAGCTTTAATGCCCACGTGCATAATACGTAAAATCAAAAAGAATAGCAATGCTAAAATGAGCCCCGCACCAATTAAGCCAAGTTCTTCAATGACAATTGAAAAGACAAAGTCTGTCGTTGCTTCGGGTAAGTAACCAGCTTTTTCAATCGAATTTCCCAAACCACGACCAAACCAGCCACCATTACTCATGGCATAATACGAATGTGCTAACTGGTGTCCTGAGTCCGTCAAATCATCAAATGGATTGAAAAAGGCACTGAAACGTTTGGCAACATAACCAAAGACTGGAACTTTTTCCATGGTTTTAACCCCGACAACCGCAATCAAACCTAAGAAAGCAGCTGACAAAGCTGTTACGGTAGCTAAAATGGCTGAAAACCAACGATAACCAACCCCGCTAACAGAATACATGATTAAGGCTGTCAAAACGATAATTGCCGCATTTCCAAGGTCAGGTTGGGCAGCGACCAGCAATATCATGACTAACGAATAAACACGCCAATCCTTCAAATCGCTCCATTTTCTAGGAAACCATTTCCGCTTGGTAAGTGCTTGGTAATCATAGGTTTCAATCAATTCTTGACGCCTTGCAAAGGTAAATGCCAAAAACCAAACAATGATAATTTTCAAATATTCAGCTGGTTGGAAACTGATCGGTCCAATGACAATCCAACCGTGAGCACCATTAACGGTTTTAGTGAAGAAACGCGCAATGAGCAACAAAATAATTTCGACCATCATTGTCATGGTCAGCGTTCGTGAATTTTTTAAAAAGTTTAATTTCAGTTTATAAATAAAAAGAATGGCAATCAGACTGACTATCCAAAAAAGCCCTTGGTTTAATACTGACGCAAACGGATTAAGACCATATTGGACAAGTGTCGCACTCGTTGTTGAATAGACAACAATCAGCCCAATAACAGACAGAATTAAATAAGGCACAAGGATAGAATAATTTAATAAATGCCTTTTATCAATTTTCATAGATTCCCCTACATACATTCGAGTTTATCATATGCCATTATATCATCTTTCGACCCTAAAAAAAAGTAAAAGTCTGAGAAGTTAATCTCAGACTTTCAGAATATTTTGATATCAGCCAGAATTACGCAATCCTGTGGCAATACCGTTGATAGTTGTGTGAATGAGTTTTTCGTAATCCTCATCCAATTCTTCATGACGTAAACGTTTAATCAACTCAATTTGAATGTAGTTCAAAACGTTGAAGTATGGCAAGCGGTAATCTAAGCTTGCTTGAAGCGAAGGGTTTTCTTCCAACAAATCTTCGTGTTTTTCAATTGCTAAAATAACATTTTTAGTCAATTGCCATTCGTCAAGGATAGTATTAAAGACATCGCGTACTTCTTCGCTTTCTGCCAATTGAGCATATTGGAAAGCAATGTTCATATTTGATTTAGACAAGACCATATCAACATTTGAAAGAAGTGAATGGAAGAATGGCCATTTTTCATACATATGTTGAAGTTTTGCCAAGTTTCCTTCTTCAGCGTCAATAAAGTTTTTGAATGCTGAACCAACACCATACCAACCTGGGAACATGATACGGCTTTGTGACCATGAGAATACCCAAGGGATTGCACGGAGACCTGAAATTTCTGTGATTGTTTTACGAGCAGCTGGACGTGAACCAATGTTCAAGCTTGATACTTCCTTGATTGGTGTTGCTTCAAAGAAGTAATCATAGAAATGTGGATTACCGAATACTAAATCACGATAAACACCATTTGAGTAAGTGACAATGCCGTCCATTGTTGCACGGAAATCATCAATTTCATCTGGATTTGTAATCATACGTGTCACGATACGATCGATAGTTGCTGAAACCAACATTTCAAGGTTGTAATAAGCAACGTCTTTATTGCCGTATTTATTTTCAATGATTTCACCTTGCTCAGTAAGACGAATACGATCTTTGATTGAACCGAATGGTTGTGATGTGATAGCTTCGTATGATGGACCACCACCACGACCAACAGTACCACCACGACCGTGAATGAATGTCACTTTAATACCACGTTCTGAACCAATACGAGTCAATTCATTTTGAGCTTTATAAAGTGTCCAAACAGATGATAAGTAACCACCATCTTTGTTACTGTCTGAGTAACCAAGCATGATTTCTTGGTAACCTTTGTTAGCTGAAACCCAGCGACGAACAATATCATAATCAAGATATTCTTCCATGATAGCACGTGAAT
Source organism: Streptococcus gallolyticus subsp. gallolyticus DSM 16831 (assembly GCF_002000985.1). Classification (NCBI taxonomy): domain Bacteria; kingdom Bacillati; phylum Bacillota; class Bacilli; order Lactobacillales; family Streptococcaceae; genus Streptococcus; species Streptococcus gallolyticus. The sequence continues at coordinate 1,789,604 of NZ_CP018822.1, forward strand.
TTTCAAGGTCCTCAATTGTTTCAAAGAGTGGCACAATTTGAACACGTGCTTTTTGGTTATCAAGAAGTCCGACTTCTTTAAGCATGATAGCCAACTCAAACATATCAGAAACACTTTCAGTATGTGAAATGATGTGTTGTTTGATGACTTCGTCACCTAATTTATCTTTAAGGTAACGAGCTGTTTGGAAGATTGCTAATTCTTTTTGAAGTTGTTCTGATTTTTCAGCATTTGTTGATGACAACGTACGTGGGTCTTCTTGCAATTCTTTGAGAAGAACTTTTACTTTTTCTTCTTCTGAAAGTGCGCTGTAATCCTCAACGATATTAGCTGATTTCAACAATTCTGCAACACAAGCTTCGTTAACGCTTGAATCTTGACGCATATCAATCGTTGCAAGATAGAATCCAAAGACATCAACTGCTTGAAGCAATTCGCTAAAATCACCTGTCAAGAGCGCATCATCACCATTGTCAAGCAATGATTGTTTGATGATAAGCAAATCATCTTTAAATTCTTTGGCTGTTTTATAGCTTGGAATTTCTTCTTGAAGTTCTGATGAAACTTTAGAGAATTTTGTTTGCAAGTATTTTGTAACGACACTAGCGTTGTTAGTGCTTGTGTAAACATCTGAACTGATGTTGTTGCTACTTTCCAAAACACGTTGAGAAATAGCTGGACCAGCTTTTAATTCAATTAAGGTTTGAATTAATTTTGATTGAATATAGTTAAATGCCTTACGATAAGGTTCATTTTCACGGTAGATAGATTTATCGCTTGACAATTCTGCTAATTTTTCAACTTCTGGACTAATATTAGTCAAGGTTGTTGAAAGTGAGAATGTGCGATAAAGACCTGTTAATTTTTCAATGTAGTAGTTAATGATGACTTCACTTTGAACCGTTGCTGACAAACGAAGTGTTTCAGCTGTTACGTATGGGTTACCGTCACGGTCACCACCAATCCACATTCCCATTGTGATAGGTTTTGGATTTTCTAGGTCGATGCCTTTTTCAGCTGCTAAGCGTTTGTACTCTGAAGTCAACTTGGTAATCGCCTGAATTAAGGATGTATTGTAATACTCCATAACGTTGGTAATTTCATTTTTTACCTTCAGTTTTTTCTCACGAATAATGTCCGTTTGCATGATGATTTCAATGTAACGGCGCAAATCAGTGTACCATTTGTCACGGTTCACAACACCCGCTCTGACATCGCGGTATTTACGTAAAAGGTCATGAATGTGATTTGTCAATTCGAGGACTGTCTTACGTTGAACTTGTGTAGGGTGAGCTGTTAATACAGGCACAACATTGACATTTTCAAGGATTTCTTTAGAGTTTTCGCTTTCTGAAACCATATCTACGGTTAAAGAGAGTTTACCAAGATAATCTTGATTGGTATTATTTTGGTAATTGATTTCATAAGCAAAATCAACGTCTTCTGAAATGTTGATTAAAAGTGGCAAAATTGAAAAATAACGAGACACTACAACCATTTCATCGTTGGTTAATTGAGCTACTAATTTTTCAAGTTTGACGTATTCATCACTTGCTGACAATTCAACAATGTTTTGAATTTTGGCAAACACCTCATCACCAACCATTTGATGAGTTGTCTCATCGAGCAAGTCTTTTAATACTTTGACTTCCTCGGTAATAATCGACTGGGTGCTATTGTTCTCCAGTTTTTTGATTGTCACACTCTTCACTCCTTTTTTGTTCGGATTTTAATCCTTTATTACAAGCGTACTACTCTATCATACCACTTTTTACGTCAAAAGTAACCCAATTTATGTCAAATTGTCCATTATTTTATAAATTTTCTGATATTTTAAACGATATTTATTTTGAGACAAAATATCTAAAAAACTAACAAAGCATGTTAACAAATAGGTTGTTAGCGTTTTTAGTTTTGAAAAAATATTGAAGGATTCTTTTTGAGAAAATGGGAAACTTTCTTTTTTGTTTAGGTGTTATTTTCTGATATACTGGTCCATGACAAAAGTTTTGCAAAGGAGTAATACTAGATGGAATTAAAAAAACGTTCGGAATTTCCTGAAAATGAATTGTGGGATTTGAGTGCCCTTTACCAAGACCGTGAGGATTTTTTGCGAAGTATCGAAAAAACGTTAGAAGATATTAATCTTTTTAAACGAAATTACGAGGAAAATTTGACGACTTTGGAAGATTTTACCAGAGCGCTTTATGAAATTGAACAAATTTATATCGAGATGAGCCATATCGATAATTATTCTTTCATGCCGCAAACCAGCGACTTTAGTAATGAAGAATTTGCTCAGATTGCACAAGCTGGTGCTGATTTTTTCACGAAAGCCAATGTAGCATTAAGCTTCTTTGATACTGCGCTAGCGACTGCCGACTTAGAAATCCTTGATACTTTAGAAGAAAATCCGCATTTTAGCGCAGCTATTCGCCAAGCGAAAATTCAAAAAAGTCATTTTATCTCCCCAGAAGTTGAAAAAGCGTTGACGAACCTTGGTGAAGTTTTTAAAGCGCCAGAAGATATCTACACCAAAATGCGTGCAGGTGACTTTGAAATGGAAGATTTTGAAGTTGATGGCAAGGTCTATCAAAACTCTTTTGTCACCTATGAAAATTTTTATCAAAATCATGAAAATGCTCAAGTCCGTGAAAAAGCCTTTCGTTCTTTTTCTGCAGGACTTCGTAAACATCAAAATGCCGCAGCAAGTGCTTATCTAGCACAAGTCAAATCAGAAAAAATCATTGCTGATATGCGAGGTTACGACTCTGTTTTTGATTACCTCTTAGCCGAACAAGAAGTTAACCGTGACATGTTTGACCGTCAAATTGACCTTATCATGACAGAATTTGCTCCTGTTGCGCAAAAATACCTCAAACACGTTGCTCAAGTTAATGGTCTTAAAAAAATGACTTTTGCAGACTGGAAGCTTGACTTGGATAGCGAGCTTAATCCAGAGGTTACGATTGATGATGCTTATGACTTGGTGATGAAATCCGTTGCCCCACTTGGTGACGAATATGCTCAAGAAGTCTCACGTTATCAAGAAGAACGTTGGGTTGACTTTGCTGCTAATGCCAATAAAGATTCTGGTGGCTACGCTACTGACCCTTACAAAGTTCATCCCTACGTTTTAATGAGTTGGACTGGTCGTATGTCTGATGTGTACACACTTATCCATGAAATTGGTCACTCTGGACAATTTATCTTCTCAGACAACAACCAAAGTTACTTTAATACCCATATGTCAACTTATTACGTCGAAGCCCCTTCTACTTTCAACGAACTTCTGCTCAGCGATTACCTCGAAAAACAATTTGACACTCCACGTCAGAAACGCTTTGCCCTCGCTCATCGTTTGACAGATACTTATTTCCATAATTTTATCACTCACTTACTTGAAGCTGCTTTTCAACGTCAGGTTTACAATCTCATTGAAGATGGAAAAACCTTCGGTGCTACACAACTTAACAAGATAATGAAAGATGTTCTTAGCCAATTTTGGGGTGATGCCATTGATATTGACGACGATGCTGCTTTAACTTGGATGCGCCAAAGTCATTATTATGCTGGGTTGTATAGCTACACTTACTCTGCAGGTATGGTTATTTCAACTTCTGGGTATCTTAATCTAAAAAATAACCCAAATGGTGCTAACGACTGGTTGAATTTCTTAAAATCAGGTGGTTCACGTACGCCGCTTAACACCGCTAAATTAATTGGTGCCGATATTTCCACCGCACAACCACTCCGTGATACCATTCAATTTTTAAGTGATACCGTTGATCAAATTATTGCTTATACAAAGGAGCTTAATCATGACTAATCTTTATGACTTTACTGTCAAAGCCCAAGACGGCTCTGATGTCCAATTGTCAAAATACCAAGGCAAAATCCTACTCATTGTCAATACGGCAACAGGTTGTGGCTTAACCCCACAATACGAAGGACTACAAAAACTTTATGACACTTACCATGACAAAGGATTTGAAATTTTAGATTTTCCTTGTAATCAATTTTTAAATCAAGCGCCAGGAAACGCCGACGAAATCAATACCTTTTGCACCTTGAATTACCAGACAACTTTTCCTCGCTTTGCGAAAATAAAAGTCAACGGTAAAGAAGCCGACCCACTCTATGATTGGCTAAAAAGTGAACAAAAGGGACCGCTTGGCAAACGTATTGAATGGAACTTTGCAAAATTTCTTATCGACCAAAATGGCAATGTCATCAAACGTTTTTCATCAAAAACAGAACCTGAAACAATTGTTACAGAAATTGAAAGCCTTATCAATGACAAATAGCTGTCAGACTATTTGCAGCGCCTTTACTAGCATTACTTCTTTTGTAACAGTCCATAGATAAAATATTAAAAAATATGACAAAATGGTTACAAAATGAGCATTGCTTTGATTTTTAAGCCTTTTTACGCTAAAATATGACTAATGAGAAGACGAATAAAACCCATTGTTGTTGTAGTTTTCTTTGCCCTCTGTGGGCTACTTCTCGTGATTGGTAAAGCTCACTCAGATAGCTTACAAAAGCAACAACTAGCTTCAGCTAAGGATTCTATTCCAACTGTGAGTAGCACGAGTACTACCACTACATCAACTTCTGAAACTGATGAAGATTTTGTTCTTAATCCGATTATTGATATCTCAGGTTGGCAACTTCCAAGCGAAATTGACTATGATACTTTATCTCAGAATATTTCTGGTGCTATCGTTCGTGTTTATGGAGGGTCACAAATCAGTAAAGATAGCAATGCCGCCTATACAACTGGTATTGATAAATCATTTAAGACACATATCAAAGAATTACAGAAACGAAATGTTCCTGTAGCCGTTTATAGCTACGCTCTCGGTACAACCGTCAAGGAGATGAAGGAGGAAGCAAAAACTTTCTATGAGAATGCTTCACCTTACAGTCCAACATTCTATTGGATTGATGTTGAAGAGGCGACTATGTCTGACATGAATAAAGGTGTACAGGCTTTCTTAAAAGAGCTCAAAAAACTCGGTGCGGAAAATGTCGGTATCTACATTGGAACTTATTTCATGGATGAACAAGAAATTTCCGTGGATGGTTTCGATGCAGTGTGGATTCCTGCTTATGGTTCTGACACTGGTTATTACGATGCTGCGCCACAAACTGATTTGGACTATGACCTCCATCAATACACCTCACAAGGTTACATCAATGGTTTTAGTTCACCACTTGACTTAAACCAAATTGCCGTCACAAAAGATACGAAAACAACGTACGAAAAACTTTTCGGTACAACAAGTACCTCAAGCAGTAGCACGTCAAGTTCAAGCAGTACAACAAGTAGTAGCAAATAAAAGCTAGGAAATACTATCCTAGCTTTTTTGCTAACTCAATTTTTATAAAAAAGTTCTGAAAAATCCTGTGATTTTTAATGTCAAAATCAACAATTTTAACCCTCAAATTAATATTAATTTAAGGGTTAAAACTTATAGTAAAACTATGCCAACAAGAAATTATTCACGTAGAAAACGACAACAAAAATCTCAAATAATAACAATAGCTGGGCTTGTCACGGCAGCAGTCGCACTTGTCCTAATTCTCGCTAAACTGATTTTTTCAGGAGTCACAACTTTAGCTTCAGACGGAAGTTTGGATTTATCAAATGCCAATTCTTATGACGTTTCCGAAACAGCTACGGTCTCTACTTCTGACGCTGTTATGTATACTAACGATGGTTCTAGCAGCAAAATTAGTGAAAATACTGCGATTACAATCAGTGCCTATTACTATGATGCGACGCTCGATGACGAAGATATCACCTTAGCTCAATTTAGCATGAACGGTGATACTTACTATATCGACACGAATGATATTTCGCTTGAGCAGGATAATACTATTAATGCTTATATCGTTGAAACACTTGGTTATTCGCACACTGATATTACCGATGACATTGAAAGTAGTTTTGAACAAGCCGCTTATAAGACAGATGACGGAAAACCTCTTGGGGTAATTATTCATGATACTGGCGTTGACAATTCAACGATTGAAAGCGAAGTGAATTATATGGTTCAAAGTTATGATGAAGAAGGTGTCTTTGTCCACTCTTTCATTGATAGTGATACCATTCTTCGCATTGCTGATGAAGATTACAAAGCTCAGGGTGCTGGTGCCAATGCCAATCCTTATTACATTCAATTTGAATTAACACATGAGGATTCTCAAAAAGGCTTCGCCGAGCAACTAGCAAACGCAGCTTATTATACTGCCTACATGCTCAAAAAATATGACCTTCCTGTAACACTTGGTCAAGAAGATGGCGAAGGAACCATTTGGACACATGAAATGGTCAGCCTTTACCTTGGTGGTACTGACCACGTTGATCCAACTGATTACTGGACAGAAACCGCTAATGATTATTTCGGTACGGACTATGACGTCGAAGATTTTGTCGAACTCGTCCAAGCTTATTATAATGCTCTCTAAAAGGTGCAAACTTGTACCTTTTTATTTTTTTAGTAAAATAGTAATTGACTAATAAATAGAAAGATTGAGAGGGAAAATGGCAAAAAAAGCAAAATTAAAAAAGACACTTGTTGACCAAATTCTGGACAAGGCAAAAATCGAACACGACAGTTTAGCAATCAATGCACTTGAGGGAGACTTACCAGATGACATTGAAAAATCTGATATTTTCAAAACCCTTGCTTTAACAGGTGACAAAACAGGTCCTCTAATCGGAATTGTTCAAATCACCGAACATCTTTCTGAGAAAAAATTAGCCAAAGTTTCTGGCAACAAAAAAGTCAGCATGATTCCACAAAAAAATCTTCAAAAAACGACTGGCTACATTCACGGAGCAAATAATCCTGTCGGTATTCATCAGAAACACAATTTTCCGATTTTCATTGACAACCGTGCTTTAGAAATGGGTACGATGATTGTTTCTGCTGGTGAAATTGGACGTTCTATCCGCATTGACAGTCAAACCTTGGCAGATTTTGTTGGTGCCAGCTTTGCTGACTTGATTGACGATTCACATTAATTTTTAGATTGGAAAGTAACTGATGAAATTTTATTTTGTACGTCATGGTAAAACACAATGGAACTTAGAAGGACGTTTCCAAGGAGCAAATGGTGACTCCCCACTCTTGGAGGAATCCGTCCATGATTTGGAAAAATTAGGTGATTATCTCCAAGATGTTAAATTTGATGCCGTTTTTTCAAGCGATTTAAAACGTGCCAGCGATACTTGCAAGATTATCATGTCACGCAGCCACTATCCAAAGCCAATCAGCTTTCAACCCTCGCTGCGTGAATGGCATCTTGGAAGATTGGAAGGCAGCAAAATTGCAACGATAACATCTATTTATCCTCAACAAATGCAAGCTTTTCGACATAATTTAGCTAAATTCGATAATGATGTATTTGACGCTGAATCTGTTTATCAAACCACTAAACGCGTTGAGTCATTCATTAAATCAATGAAAAATCAACCTTATCAGAATGTCTTGTTAGTTGGGCATGGTGCTAATTTTACCGCCTCTATCCGTACTTTATTAGGATATGAACCAGCCGTTCTCCGTGCCAAAGGCGGACTTGATAACGGTAGTGTGACGATTTTAGAGACCAAGGATTTTAAAACCTTCACTTGCCTAAAATGGAATGACACATCTTATAAACAAAAGAAATCTTAAAGACAAAAAAACCTCCTAAATAGCGTTTAGGAGGGTTCATTTATTAGTTATTTCTTGCGTATTTTAGGCGCAAAACTTTTTCTTGTTGTTTGTCCAAACGAAGCAGGATAACAACTTTATCAATACTCATGTTACTTTCAAGCAGACGTTCTGCTGCCATCATCAATCCGTTATTGATACCCATTTCAAGAATTGGATTTTTCTTGTCATTGACATCAAAGATGAATTTATTATCAGGAAGGTCAAAGAGAACTTTCACAGCTCCGAACAATTGTTCAAAGTTATCAATAGCAACATCATAAACTGGTTTGATACCAGGTTTCAAGCTACGACCACGGTGGTTAAACCACATTGAGTGCCAGCCACCATTGAAAGCACCGACAACGTCATTGTCATATGAATCACCAACGTAAAGTGTTGTTGCAGGGTTCATGTCAAATTGCTCAGCAGCAAGGTTGAAAATCTCTTTTTCTGGTTTTTGGAATCCAGTCGCTTGGCTGACAAGGACACGTTTTGGATCAACATAATCATAAAGACCAAGTTTTTTAACTTTTTTCAATTGGTGTTCCGTTGGTCCATTCGTGATAATTCCCATTGGAACGCCTTTTTCTTTAAGAAAATCAAGCGTCATGCGCATCTCATCAAGCATTGTGATATTTTCCAATTCTTCTTCATAGATTTCTTGAAAATGCACGCCAGTTGCTTCATCGATTTCACGGTAACCAAATTCTAACAAGGTTTCCTTGCAACGCCAAAAACGGAAATACTCAGTTGTCCACTCACCTGCCATTACACGCGGAAATCCAACATCTGAATAATGACGGAAACGAATATAAGCCTGATTGATTTTACTCATATCAAAATCAGGGAAACATTTCTCAACGGCAATGCGATAAGGTGCCTGTTGGTCATAAATCGTATCATCAACATCAAAAACAATTGAAGTAATCATGAATCTCTTTTCTCTCTAATAATTTTTACCGTCACATATTATACTATTTTTTAGCCTTCTTTTCAATCAAAGACAAGAAAACAAAGCTGATACAAAAGTGATTAATCTCTTTGTTTGTGTCGTTATATTTACAAAACATGGTGTTTTGGACTTTGACAATCTGAAAATAGCCCCGTTTCAAGTCAGCAACAAGAAAAAACTTGCTAAAAAATCGAATTTCTTTTGAAATTACCAATTTTTGTCTCACTCCCAAGCAAAGCACGCAAAAATAAGGTGTATTCTAGCCTCTTTTATGATACAATAGGAAAGAATACTTATTGGAGGAAAACATGTCAAACGAACACATTGAAGAATTAAACGACCAACAAATCGTGCGTCGTGAAAAAATGGCAGCTTTGGCTGAACAAGGCATCGATCCTTTCGGAACTCGATTTGAACGCACAGCTACTTCTGGTCAATTAAAAGAAAAATACGCTGACAAAACTAAAGAAGAATTGCATGAAATTAACAAGACAGCTACTATCGCTGGTCGCTTGATGACTAAGCGTGGTAAAGGTAAAGTTGGTTTTGCGCACATTCAAGACCGCGACGGTCAAATCCAAATCTATGTCCGCAAAGATGCTGTCGGTGATGAAAACTATCAAATTTTCAAAAAAGCAGACCTCGGTGACTTCCTCGGTATCGAAGGTGAAATCATGCGTACAGACATGGGTGAATTGACAATCAAAGCTACTCACCTTACTCACTTGTCTAAAGCGCTTCGTCCACTCCCAGAAAAATTCCACGGACTTACAGACGTTGAAACAAAATATCGTAAACGTTACCTTGACTTGATTTCAAACCGTGAAAGCTTTGAACGCTTTGTGACTCGTTCAAAAATCATCTCAGAAATCCGTCGTTACCTTGACGGACTTGGTTTCTTAGAAGTTGAAACACCAGTCCTTCACAACGAAGCTGGTGGTGCTGCTGCTCGCCCATTTATCACTCACCACAATGCACAAGATATGGACATGGTTCTTCGTATCGCAACTGAACTTCACTTGAAACGTCTTATCGTTGGTGGTATGGAAAGAGTGTACGAAATTGGACGTATCTTCCGTAACGAAGGTATGGATGCCACACACAATCCTGAATTCACATCTATCGAAGTTTATCAAGCCTATGCCGACTTCAAAGATATCATGGATTTGACAGAAGGCATTATCCAACACGCTTCAAAAGCTGTTAAAGGTGACGGTCCTATTTCATACCAAGGAACTGAAATTGCCATTGACAAACCATTTAAACGTGTTCACATGGTTGATGCCATTAAAGAAGTTACTGGCGTTGATTTTTGGAAAGAAATGACTCTCGAAGAAGCGCAAGCTATTGCCAAAGAGAAAAATGTACCAGTTGAAAAACACTTCACTTCAGTTGGTCACATCATCAACGCTTTCTTTGAAGAATTTGTCGAAGAAACATTGATTCAACCAACATTTGTTTATGGACACCCAGTTGAAGTTTCTCCTCTTGCTAAGAAAAACGCAGAAGATCCTCGCTTCACTGACCGCTTCGAACTCTTCATCATGACTAAAGAATACGGTAATGCCTTTACCGAACTTAACGATCCAATCGATCAATTGTCACGTTTTGAAGCCCAAGCAAAAGCTAAAGAACTTGGTGACGACGAAGCAACTGGAATTGACTACGACTACGTCGAAGCCCTTGAATACGGTATGCCACCAACAGGTGGACTTGGTATCGGTATCGACCGCCTAGTCATGCTCCTCACAGACACAACAACAATCCGCGACGTCTTGTTGTTCCCAACGATGAAGTAAATTAGATTATATAATCATTTAAAACCTTCCCTTGAATAATTCAAGGGATATTTTTTAGTTTAAAATAAAAGAAAACTGACAGCAGAAATTCTACTGTCAGTTACCTCCTAAGTATTTTGAACTATATGCTCTTCCCTCTTTAGACTGTAAAATACTGATGAAGTAATGCTTTAAATCTAATACAACATTTACATCTTCTTTATCTAGATAAAATACTCTTCCTGTTTGCGGTTCGCGTAATTTCTTATACAATTCGTTACCACTAGGCCATACCAATTTCCTTGCTTGTGGGACGAATATATTCTTACCCCCAATAGGCAATTGCATTCTTCCTTCACCTTGATTAACTCTTTTTGAAAATGACTTATTTATCAGCGTTATTGTAGCTAACCCTAAATTATTTTTCCCAATTATCACTATTATAAAGGGACGAATATCATACTCCGACTCCTTATCAGAATAGTAGCACATCTGTTTTGATAACTTATACTCATATTTACCGTTCGACAACCCAACTTTTTTCAACTTATTTACGGATAGGCTATCTCCATATAACGCTTGATTGTTGCTATCAAAGGAAATCTTACTATCATTCTCTGAGTAAATCAAGAACACATCAGGATCATCCCCAAAATTCCCATGAAATGACAAAGAATGAAAAACATAAAAACTATGTTTATACTTTGTAATGGCAGCTATTTCTAAAGACGATGAGACAGGTGATATAAATTCTAAATTTTCAATCCTTGATTTTCTAACAACATTCCAATCTCTAATCTTTTTCAATAAATCACTAACACTAAAACTCCCCGTAATATTTGAATGAGATATTCCTAAACTAATATTAATCATACTATTCCCCTCCTCACAGTAGATTTCCTTGTTTATTTTGTTCATTTAGTATATGCAATTCTGATTTTATTTAGTACTAAATAATGATAATGAGGTTTATATTGGAAAATAAGCTTAAAAAATCTTCTAATCTTAAATCACTATTCATTACATTTTAATATATTGAATAACCTCAACTTTATATTTAGAAATATATACATGGAAAAACTTTTACATTTTTAAATAGCTCATTTAATATAGAAAATAAAGCTACATAAACCACTCGTTATTCTGTATCCTCACAATTACGAAAAACATGGCTAAACACTCTAACAATCATTTCCAAAATTTAGTATTCTAAATTCCTAATCGATTATTCAAATCACCATCAAAATGTATATTAAATGATAGCTCTCTTAAATGGCAGAAGGAGCTAATACTATAATGATTATCACCAATGTGAAAATTATCAATTTATGTACCAATAAAAAATGTGCTTTTTACCACATACATACTTTGTGAAGTGCTCCCAGTATTATTATAGTACAACAACGCATCTAAAAGCAGGTTTAAAACTTTTTATTTGTCCTTTTCCTTATTTTAAAAAATAAAGTTTTACTTCCTAACTCTATTATCTTATTTCTAAAAAATTTTCATTATTTATTTACATTATGTCAATTAATATTTTAAAACTTAAAATATTAATCGACTAGAATTCCCTATTTCATAAGGTTTTCAACAAATAAAATGAGAAAATATTCACTCTCTAAGCAAATTAGATAAATTCTTCTGCTTGTGTTAAAATACCTATAAATTTACTGGGGGTTCACACTATGGCAAAATATACGCGTGAAAAAATCATCGATGCTTTCTTTGCATTGGCTTCAGAAAATCCAGAGAAATCAAATTTTACAATTTCCGAGATTGCTTCAAAAGCTGGCATTTCAAGACAGGCCATTTATCAAAAACATTTTAAAAATTTCAATGAAATTATATTGTATGTCCATAATCTCATCGATAAAGAGATTTGCCAAGTATTTAATAATTATAATCCCTCCAGTAATATCAACCCTTTAGATTACATAGCTGAAAATGTTTTACCAGCAATTTGGAAGGAGAGACAGTGGATAAGGTGTCTCTATACTACAAATATCGATCCTAATTTTGAAGATTTTATTGTATCTACTTACACTAAATGGGGTGCTTCAAATATTGTCCCAAAAGAAGGACAATTCAATCTCTCAAATGAAGAAGTGGTTCAACTCGTTACATCACTCACTGTAGTTGTTATTAAAAATTGGATTACTCAAGATAATCCTTCTCCACCTAAGCAATTTAAAGGAGAATTTCTGAGGCTTATCAGAACACCTATTTATGAATATATCAATCATACAGCTGTTACCGTCTCTGATTAAATACCTAAAATGTCCCTAGCATAAAGTTAGATATGATTTTTCACTCCACCACCAACTCACTGATATCTTCAATTACTTTGGCGTTCATGGTATTGAGGGTTTCGATTTCTGATTGGTTGTATGGGAATGTGTTAAGCAGGATACCGTCGATGCCTGCTGCTTGTGCGATTACCATGTCGCTCGTAAAATCATTGCCAACCATAACGGTTTCTTCTGGATTAAGTTGATTGTCGTTCAAGACCAGATTCATGAATTCAACTTGTGGTTTTTTCATTTTGTAATCAGACGAGATGTAAATCTTATCAAGAAATTCTCTGCAGCCTGTCACTTCAATTTCAGCTTGGGTGAAAGCTCGCTGGGCATTTGACAATAAAATAACTGTTGCTCCTACTTCTTTGAGTGTTTTCAAAGTCGCTAAGGTATTTTCGTAAGCTTGCAATTTCTTGCGTGACAACATTCTAAAAGTTTGGGCAATTAGATTTCCCCATGTTTCAAGGTCTAGAATAATGCTATCTGTGGCGTGTTTGTGCGGTGCTTCTAACAGCAATTCAATAAAAACAACCACCAAATCAACCTCAACATGTTCTAACTGAGAACGTTTGCGTAATTGATTTTCTTGACGTTTAATATGGTTATCATAATTTGCTTTAAGCTCCGCAGCAGAATAATCAGCGCCATAAGCAGCATAAAGCGCAGCCATCCGCTTCCAAAGCTTCTCGTCATCTTCGTCTGTCCAAATATCTACAAGTGTTCCATAAAAGTCAAAAATGTAATTCTTATATTGTAAATCTGCCATTTTTCCTCGCCTTTTTAATGATTATGATTACGTTTCCAAATTTCATTATAAAGAAAAATATGTGATTTGACTAGCCTTAGAATGTCAAAGAAAGCTACTTTATGCTACAATGTGGGTAAGTATTATATTCAAAAGGAATTGCTATGTCAAAAAATATTGTCTATTTCATTTCTGCTATCATCTTTTTAGCTTATGGCTTGTTAGAGCATAAAGCAATCTTTATCATTCTGGGAATTGTTTTTGGAGTGATTGGGATAGCAGATTATCTCAACCATAAAGGAAAATGAAATCGCTGAAAAAGCGATTTTTTCTTGACATTCTGCTTAGCTTTGGATAAAATTTAGTTAACCTAAATATAATTATAAGTTAACTAAAATAACTAAGGAGATTTTATGTCTAGAAATAAGCTTTTAACGCTCATCCTCCCAGCATTTGGTGCTGCTTTGATTGCAATACTTTCACAGATTGTAATTCCTATCGGAACGGTTCCGTTTACACTTCAAACACTTGCTGTTGGGCTTATCGCTTCAATTTTCCGTCCACGTGAAGCTACACTCAGTGTGGCGCTTTATCTGCTACTTGGCGCTATTGGGCTTCCTGTTTTCGCAGGCGGTAGCGGCGGCATTGCAGCATTATCAGGTCCAACATCTGGTTTTCTCTGGGGCTTTCTTTTCTACGCTGTCTTAACTTCTTACCTAACCAATACGGAAAGCTCTTTGGTTAAGATTTTTGTTAGCAATCTACTCGGTAATTGTTTAGCTTTTATTTGCGGAGTGATTGGCTTACATTTTTTAGCAAATATGAGCTGGCAAGCTGCTTTCTTAGCTGGCGTTGTACCTTTTATCATTCCTGAAATTGGAAAACTTCTAGCTATTACAGCTATCAGTAAACCTTTATTTATCTCTCTGAAAAATACTGCCTATTTTGCATAAAAAAGGGAGTGAGACAAATAAAGTCTCCAGTGGAGACTTTATTCATGAGCCTAAAAATTAAAAAGCGAATCAGTAGTTTCGTAGAAACTTGATTTCTCAGCAAGTCTTAATTTCTTGTTGCTGACCTAAAACGGTCTATCCCCAGACCGTTTTTGACACTTACTTTGTAAGTTTTATTTCCCGATTATAAAGGTTCCCCGAACCTTTATAACTCACCCCCGCATGGCTCGAAAGATTTGGGGAATCTTTCGAGGTGGAAAATAGAGTCAAGTGAAGCTTGACATCAAAAAGGTTTGGGGAACCTTTTGAGGTTGGAAATGAAGTCAAGCGCAGCTTGATGTCAAAAGGGTTGTAAAAGCTGATTTATCAGCGCATTAGAATCCACTCAGCAGTGATTGATTGGCACTAAAGTGCCTAATCAATTGTGCATGGGAAACTCTAAGTTGACTAAAGTCAACAGAGTTTCTCCAAACCACTGCGCCTTGTAAATAATAACCATATAAATAAAGAAGCTGAGTACTTTTGTCTCAGCCTCTTTTATCTCTAACTTAGCCGCGGAAAGCGTCCAAGATGATTTTAAATTCATCATTTGTGAGTGTCACACCTTTGCCCATTTTGCTGTGGTCTGGGCTCCATGAACGGATATCAAATTTTGGCTCTGCTCCGTTAAAACTGACACGGTTCAATTCTTTTGTCCAACCTTTATCGCTCTCAGATAGGGTAAGTAAGTGTTCAACAATTTCAAATTTAAATTCTGACATAATAAATCTTCCTCCTAATATATATATTCGTAAAAAAACTTTCTAAACTTTTGATTATTTATTTTTTTCTTCAAAAGGTGTATAATCATTTTATCAATTTTTTAGGTAAATGACTATGAAAAATCTTATCAAACGTTTAAAAAGGCAAGCACAGGCGTATATTGACTTTCGTGCTCAACCAGCCGCAGATATTAATCTGAAAACTCACAAAATCATCACAACCATCAAAGAAGCGCAAGAAAAGCAATTAGCGCTCCATGCTATTTACAAAGACGGCAGTTTTACAGGTGATTTGGTCAAATACGACCCCAAAAATGACAAATTAATCCTCAAAAACTTCCAAAAGAATATCTCAACAATCATCGCTATCAGCGATATCAATCGTTTGACATTGGTACCACCAACTGTCCGTAAATCTCAAGAACTAGACAAAAAATGAACGACCCTACGCCATTACGTTTAAGAGTCGTTCATTTTTTAATAATTATTACTGATTATGCTCTAACAGTTTTGCTAGAACCGTCGCTTTTATAAAGGTTCACAAGTCCTTCTTTACGAGCACGAATCATATCTCCTGCTTGAACCGCTTGAGGGACAGTGATTGTCAATAATTCCATTGGATTTGGAGCACGATCAATTTTATTGCCATCAGCATCATGCAAATCTTTGATGTAAGTTTCAAAATGACGGAATCCTGGTCCGTAGAATTCGACGGCATCTCCTTCGAGAATAACGTTACGTTGACGGATTGTTGCTGTCATTGTTTCTTCGTCAAAGGCAACAACTTCACCGACAAATTTATATTGTGGTATTTTACGACGAGCACCAAAGAGTTGCTCGTTTTCTGTTGGTGTTTGGTAGTAGAAGCCAGTTGCCAATTCACGTTGGGCAACTTTCCAAAGCTCATCAAGTAATTCACCTTTGATAGCTTCGAATTTTGCTGGGCTTTCTAGGTAAGCATCGACAGCTGCACGGTAGCAGTTTGTGACTGTTGATACGTAATGAATTGATTTCATACGACCTTCAATCTTAAAGCTATCAACACCATTTTCAATCAAATCAGGCAAGTGTTCAATCATACACATATCAACTGATGACATTGAAAAGGGCTCTGGAATTTCACCTTCAAGACTTTTACGTTCTTGACCGAATGGCATATCGTAAAGGTCATATTTCCAGCGGCAAGATTGTGAACAACCGCCACGGTTAGCATCACGGTGGCTCATGTGATTAGAAAGGACACAACGTCCTGAATAACCGATACACATTGCGCCGTGAACGAAGGCTTCAATTTCAAGTGAGGTGTGTTTGCGAATTTCTTCAATTTCAGCAATGCCGACTTCACGCGCCAAAACGACACGAGACACACCAATTTCTTCCCAGAAAGCAAAGGCTTCATAGTTGGTTGTCGAAGCTTGTGTTGACACATGGACTTCTAAACCTGGTGCTTCTGTTAAACAAATTACCATAAGTGCTGGGTCAGATACGATAACGGCATCCAAGCCCATATCACGAAGTTCACGGAACCACTCTCCTGCACCAGTTTCGTTTCCTTCGTGGGTAACCATATTTGCTGCGACATGGACCTTAGCGCCATGCGCATGGGCATAATTAATCCCTTCTTGCAATTCTTCCATCGTGAAGTTACCAGCACGGCTACGAAGACCGTAAGCTTGTCCACCGACAAAGACTGCATCAGCTCCATAATCAACAGCGACTTTTAATTTCTCAAGAGTACCAGCAGGTGCTAAAACCTCTGGACGTTTTAAAGTTTTTTCTGACATTATTATATTCCTATTTCCAAGATAGTAAAATTTAAAGATAAATATCTTTACAACAATTTCAGTTAATTAGCTAACTTGTCATGCCCTGAAATAGTAACTCAATCATGACAAGAGTTCATTTTTGGGTAGTTTTACTTCACTTCCTCTGGATCAAATTCATAGAATCCAGTTCCAAGTGTGCGACCTTTTGGATGTAATTTACGAATTTCTTCATCCAATAAGAAAGCTTGGTCTTGTGTAAATTCAGCTGCTTCAATCAATTCTTTAGCTTTGACAAAGCATTTAACAATCTCAACAAAATCATGCCCTGGACAATAAATACCGTCCAATTTCCAATGAGTGAAATTATGGTCAGTTAACTCTGTCAATTTTGGCATCATATCAAGATCATCAGTATCAAAAATATGTGTGCCATGTTTATCCTCAAAAATTGAGTAATGAGAGTCTTTATTGCTTGGTTCAGCAAGGAAAAGACCACGCTCACGTGTTTTTTCATCATCATTATGCGTAAAATTGTAATAATTTTGCAATAATGGACGTTTTGAATGATGAATGACAGTAGCTCCGTAAACAAGCACTTCAGCTGGGTAGCGAAGATTTTCTGACATTTTGAACAATTCGACCGACGGGATTTCACGAGCAAGAACGACTTCACTAGCGCCATGGTCTCCCCAGAAATTCACTTGACGACTTGATGTTACAAAAACAGAAACATCATAAATCATCTTGAAATCGTAGCCTTCATTTTTATTGATGTGAAAAACACCTGCATCTCCTGCTACTAGATAATCGGCTTTAATATCTTTCAAAAAATCAAGATATGGGCGAACCGCATTAATCATATCTTGGTGCAACAAAGCATTGCAAGCGATACTTAGTTCTTTTCCAGCATCATGAACTAGCTTAGCGATTTCAGAAAGTTCATCATAAGTAAAATTATGAGGCAAACGTAAACCATAGTTTTCCTCACCCACATAAATACGATCAACACCTGCATCTAAAAGCTCTTTGACCTGCTCAATAGATTCAGCTGTCGCAGTAATAATTATTTTTTCCATAACGTTTTAATTATACCACTCCTATAACAATTAGTCACAGATATCCTCTAAAATCTTATTGTTATAGCTTTCTAAAAAGTTTTAGTGACATCTCAAAATGAGAAAAACTTTATGAGAGGAGAGGCTCAAAAAGAAATCCTCATTTTGAAACAAAAAAGAGGAACAACTATTTTAAACATATTTTTTAACATCAGTCAAGGGATTTTTTAAAAAAAGGTGACAAATTTGTTAATTTATGGTATGATATCTAAGTATCAGAGGAGAGAGGATTATGCCAACACCATTAAAGCAACACAAAGAGCTTGAAGAACGGCATTATCAAGAAGATAATGCACCAAAATTTCAAGAATTTCAAGAAATTGACCACAGAAATGCTAAATTAAAAGAGTTAATGTTTTTTGCTCGTATTGCATTATTTGGAATTTCGACTGTCGTCATTTCATTCTTTTTGCTGGTCTTGAATCTAGCTCCAATCTGGGCTTTCTTATTTGCCTCTCTTATTAGCCTAGCTATTACGTCAGCTGTTTCAAGTATTATTTGGTCTTTAAGACATTGAAATGAACTACTACAACTCCACTTTGGGGTTGTTTTTATATTTTCCATATTAGAAAAGCGGTCATGTGTTCAACTGACCGCTTTTTAGATTGTGAGAATGATTTTTGATATTTTTCTTAGCTTTCCTATTTTCAGACTCGAACATAAAAAGGTCCACTGGCACCTTCTCGCTTTCCTGTTTTCAGGCTCGAACATAAAAAGGTCCACTGGCACCTTCTCGCTTTCCTGTTTTCGGGCTCGAACATAAAAAGGTCCACTGGCACCTTCTCGCTTTCCTGTTTTCGGGCTCGAACATAAAAAGGTCCACTGGACCTTTTTATTATTCTTCATCAGCTTCTTCGGTAGTAGTCTCAGGCTTTTCAGTTGCTGGGGCTTCTTCGTCTTGTGTGTAGTCAATGATAATGTCATCGACTTCTGCTTTTGTTTCTTCTTTAGCTTCTTCTGCTTCGTTAACCGCTTCAGATACTTTAGAAGTGAATTCTGAGACTTTTTCAGAAGCAAAATCGGCTGCGGCTTTACCTTTTTCTTTTACTGTATCCAAAAATTCATCGGTTGTTAATTCACCAGATTCAAATTTTTGGCGGTAGTCGTTGAAGGTATCAACAGCTAAATCTGTGTATTCTGTTGCTTTATCTTTTGCTTTTTGATGATATTCAGCAGGATTTTCTTTATAAGCCTCGTAAGCTTTAGCGGCTTTCTTTTGGAATTTCTTACCTTTTTCGGTAGATAGGAAATAAGCTGCGGCTGCACCAGAGGCAACACCAATAATCACGTTTTTCAATAGTTTACTCATGCTTCTTCTCCTTTTTTACGAAATAATTTTGAGGCAACTTTACCAACAGCAAATGCTGCACCAGCTTTGCTAACATTTGATGAGGCTTGAGTAGCTTTTTGAGTGATGTTACGAGCTTGTGTATTCAAGTCCGAAACAGTCTCAGACAACTCTGCAACTGCCACAAAAAGTGGATCAATTGTCGACACCTTGCCATTAACATCCTCAACTAAAACATTAGCTTTAGCCAAGATTTCATTGGTCTGATGAAGAGTGACGTTAACATCACTGGTCAACACTTTTATGGTCTGCTTTGTTTCATCAATTGTCTCATTTACAACATCAACTGTTTTATATAGTTTAACACCAAGTGGTATAAAAACGCCAACCAAAACAGCAAAAGCAATGGCAATAATTAATAGTGCTACTTCAAACATTTTTTCTCCCATCTACCTATTTTTATTCCTGATAATACGGAACATCTTTCTGTTTTCTTCTCCAGATAACCAAGACCACACCAATCAAAACGAGTAGAGCAGAAAGCCATTGCGATACTCGAATTCCGAGTAACATTAGACTATCTGTCCGCATTCCTTCGATGACAAAACGCCCACAACCATACCAAATGAGGTAAAAGAAGGCAATTTCACCTTGTTTGAAGAAACGTGGTCGGTGTCTTAGGCTCATGACAATCACAAATCCTAATAAATTCCACAATGATTCATATAAAAATGTCGGAACACGATACGAACCATCAATATACATCTGGTTCTTGATAAAATCTGGTAGGTAATTCAGATTATCTACTATTTTACCATAAGCTTCTTGATTTATGAAATTTCCCCATCGTCCAATAGCTTGCGCAATCATGACACCAGGTGCTGCAATGTCCAAAAAATCGAGTGGATTGATTGCTCGGTAATAAGAAAAAACAAACAATACGATTGCTCCTGTAATCAAGCCACCGTAAATAGCAAGGCCACCGTTCCAAATGGCAACTATTTCGCTCAATGGCTGATTAGCATAATAAGACCAATCAAAAATGACATAATAAACACGAGCACCAATAATCGCAAGTGGGAATGCAATTAAAATAAAATCTAAAATATCATCAGGAATTATCTTCCGACGCGGTGCTTCTTTCATCGCTAAATAAACAGCAAGAAGTAACCCTGAAACAATGAAAATCGCATACCAACGAATACTAATAGGACCTAACTGGATAGCAACTGGATCAATCATTAGTCCTCCTCGTTTTGGCTAATAAGCTGAGTGAGGCGGTCCTCAAATGTCTTAGTTGCATCAAATCCCATTTGTTTAGCACGGTAGTTCATGGCTGCTGCTTCAATAACGACTGACACGTTACGTCCTGTTTTTACTGGGATACGCACGCGCGGAATTTTTACACCAGATAACTCGATTTCTTCGTTACTATTTCCTAAGCGGTCAAAGATTTTATCTGATTCAAAATTCTCTAAGTAAATTGCCAATTGAACTTGTGATGAATCTTTAACAGCGCTAGCACCGTACAAGCTCATCACGTCAATGATACCAACACCTCGAATTTCAAGCAAATGACGGAGAATTTCTGCGGGTTCACCCCAAAGTGTTTCCTCGTCTTTGGCAAATACATCGACACGGTCATCAGCCACCAAGCGGTGACCACGTTTGACTAATTCAAGACCAGTTTCACTTTTACCAATTCCTGAATCACCTTGAATTAAAACTCCCATACCGTAAATATCCATGAGAACACCATGAACGCTAGTGCGTTCGGCAAGGCAAGAATCCAGATACCATGACATTTCACCAGATAAACGACTTGTTGGCACATGACTTTGCAAGACAGCAATGCCTTTTTCTTTAGCAGCTGCCAACATTTCATCTGGAATGGCTAGATTACGCGCCACAATAATGGCAGGTGTCTCTGGCTTAATCATTTCTGTCAAAACTTGATGACGATTATGTGATGACATTTTGGTAAGATAAGACCACTCTTTCATCCCTAGCAATTGCAGGCGTTCCGGCGAATAATAATCAAAATAACCTGTCATCTCAAGCCCAGGTCGTGAAATATCTGACGTTGTAATTTCTTTAGCTAATAAGTCATCATCACCGTAGATAACATCTAGCTTGACCTTGTCCACCAACATTTTTACAGTAACCGACATTTGATGTACCATGAACCATTTACCAATCACCTCGTGACTGTGTAAATAAATTGAAAATTTTAGAAAATAAGCTTGACTAAACCACAAGCTATTTTCAGTTTATCATCAATTTTTGTTCAATCCTTTTCCTCTTTTTTTCATTATTATATCACATTAACCTGCAAAAGTAAGCGCTCACGCAGACTTATTCAAAAATATTGTCAATTTCCTGCTAATAAAAAGCTACCAAATCAAAAGCCCAGAACAATCATGCTCTGAGCTTTTCCTGTTTTGAAAGACCTTTATAAGTTCCTGTTATCCCTATAAGTGTCAAGTTTTTGCTACATTGAAGTTGAACTGTCAGTTTTTACCAAAACCAACCGTCGTTGTCGTCATCTTCGTCAACGACTTCAGCATCCTTACGTCGGCGTGGTCCCGTTCCATAATGGTCGCGAGTGATATCTTCTTTGTAAGGAAGAAAAATTGCTAAAAGAATATAAATGACAATGCCAAAGCCATAAAAATACATCAGCAATGCTGTCAGGACACGCGTCAAAGGCAAGTCCCAACCAAACTTATCAGCAATTCCGGCACAGACACCACAAACCAGTTTATTTTTTCGCTGTTTATAAAGAGCTGATTTCATTTTAGTCCCTTCCTTCTTTTTATCTCACTATGATTATTATACCTAATCGCCCTTAAAATAAAATCAGTCCTACGACTGATTTTATACTGAAGAAAAAATGTTTCTCTAAATTTCTTGATTTTTGATTTCTAAGAGCTTGCCGTGGCAACGTCCACAACGGTATTTTTGGGTATTGACACGACGTTTTCGGTGATAGTCTTGTCCACATTTTTGGCAACGGTATAGGTATTTTTCCGTCTTTTGGGGCATGGCTGGCGCGTAACGCAGACCATCAACTGCTTTCAATAATGCTTTAAAATCGGCATCAGCGTGCTTATAGCCTTTTCCCTCAAAATACAAATGATAATGGCAAAGCTCATGGCGAACAATTTTTCGAAAAACGTCAACACCAAATGCTTCATAAATCTTGGGATTAAAATCCAAATGCCCATCAGCTGGGAAAAAACGACCACCTGTTGTCCGCAAACGTGGATTCCAAACTGCCGTGTGGCGAAATTCTTTTCCGAAATCTTCTCGTGAGACTGTTTTGATAAAATTAGTTAAGTTCACGTAAGTCTACCAAGGAAAGATTGATTTTTCCGCGTTCCTTATCGATTTTTGAAACCCAAACCGTCACAACGTCTCCGACAGAAACCACTTGACTTGGGTGTTTGACAAAGGACTTGCTCATTTGTGAAATATGAATCAAACCGTCATCATGCAAACCAATATCAACAAATGCACCAAAATCAACGACATTGCGGACAGTTCCTTCTAATTTTTGCCCAATTTCAAGGTCTGAAATATCCAAAACATCTTGGCGGAGCACAGGTGCTTCAAAATCATCACGCAAATCACGCCCTGGTTTTAAGAGGTCAGCGATAATATCTTTAAGCGTTTCTTGCCCGATATTAATGGTTTCAGCCATCGTTTCAATTGAAACAGATTGCAGTTTTGTTTTTGCTGAATCATCTAAATCTGTGATATTTAATTCTTTCAATAAACGTTCAACGGCTTTATAAGACTCTGGGTGAACGCCTGTATTGTCAAGGATATTTTCTGCCCCTGGAATACGCAAGAAACCTGCTGCTTGTTCAAAAGCCTTAGCTCCCAGACGTGGAACTTTTTTGATTTCTTCACGCGAAGCAATTCGTCCATTTTCATCACGGTATTTGACAATATTTTCAGAAATTGTTTTATTTAATCCTGAAACGTGGGCTAATAGCGCGGGGCTTGCTGTATTGATATTAACACCAACTTGGTTAACAACGGTATCTACAACAAAATCAAGGTTTTCGGCAAGTTTTTTCTGACTAACGTCGTGCTGATATTGTCCGACACCAATTGATTTTGGATCGATTTTAACCAATTCTGCAAGTGGGTCTTGCAAACGACGCGCAATGGAAATAGCAGAGCGTTTTTCAACGGTCAAATCTGGAAACTCGTGACGTGCCAATTCAGATGCGGAATAGACAGAAGCTCCGCTTTCATTGACAATCACGTAAGAAACATCTGGAAAATCTTTCAAAACTTGTGCCACAAAGGCTTCACTTTCACGGCTAGCAGTCCCATTTCCGATAGCAATAATCTCAACACCATATGTGCGAATGAGCTCTGCTAAATCTTTTTTCGATTGCTCGATTTTAGCCTGACTAGCTGGCGGAACAGGATAGATAACTTGGGTAGTCATCAATTTTCCTGTTTGGTCAACAACAGCTAACTTAGCTCCTGTACGAAAGGCTGGGTCAAATCCTAACACCATTTTTCCTTTCAAAGGAGACACCAAAAGGAGATTGCGAAGATTTTCTGAGAACAGTTCGATTGCACCATCCTCTGCACTTTCTGTTAACTCACTGTGAACACGGCGTTCCATAGCAGGAACGATTTTTTTCTTAATCGTTCCTGCGATGACATCATCAATATAAGCATTTTTATTTTTAAAACGAGCTCCCATGAAGCGCACCATTTTATCAATGTTATGCTCGAAACCAACTTTTAAAATACCGAGTTTTTCACCACGATTAAGTGCCAAAATACGATAACCTTGGATTTTAGAAACTTTCTCTGAAAAATCATAGTAAATTTGGAAGGTTTTATTATCATCGGCAGCTTCGTCTTTAACTGTTGATATGATTGAGCTGTAAGACCAGATTTCATTGTAAACCCATGAGCGGAGCTTGTTGTCCTCCGAAAAAGCTTCAATAAGAATTTCACAAGCGCCAGCAAGTGCCTTGTCAGCTGTTTCAAACCCTTCTGTTATAAAATTCGCTGCTTCTACTTCAAGCGAAGGCTTATTTTGCAAAATTAAACGAGCTAGTGGAAATAGCCCTGCTTCTCTGGCGATAGTGGCTTTAGTACGACGTTTTTCCTTGTAAGGAAGATAAAGTTCCTCAACGTCTGCCAACTTTTCAGCGTTCTCAATAGCTTTTTTGAGTTCCGCAGTAAGCTTACCTTGTTCTTCAATTTTAGCAAGAACAGTCGCTTTACGGTCTGCTAAAGCTGTCATGCTTTTATCCAAGTCAATGATAGCTTTAATTTGTACTTCATCCAAATTACCTGTCATTTCCTTACGGTAACGAGCAATGAAAGGAATGGTATTCCCTTGTGAAGTCAAGTCTAGAACTTTGGCAATTTGGCTCTCTTTGATGTTTAAATCTTGAGCAATTTTTGTTACATTTTCATTTTCCATAGTGCTTCTATTATATCATAAATCAGCTGAATCTCAGGTTTTCACTTAGATTTTTAAATGCAATAATGAGAAATTCACGCCAATTTCTTAGGCAGATAAATGTCTAAATGACATACTATTTCGCATTAAAATAGCTAACTTGTCTGCTTAGTTTTTGTACTATTTGAGGATTGATAGTATAATAAGAGGTGATTACATATAGAAAAGAGGTGCCTTATGGCTATCACACATAAACGTCAAGATGATTTAGAGTCAATGTTTGCAAGCTTTGCAAGTATTCCTAAAATCTCTAGCGACCCTGAAAAAGAAAAGAAAGTTAAGGACAAAAAAGCTGAGAAAGCGACTGATTAATTTTTATGGAAATTTTTAATAATTTACCTGCTAGTGTCTTACAATGGTTTGCGATTTTTATTTCAATCATTATCGAGGCACTGCCTTTTGTTTTGCTAGGAACTATTCTTTCTGGCTTCATTGAGGTTTATGTTACGCCTGATTTGGTACAACGTTTTCTACCTCGAAATCGTTTTTTACGAATCCTTTTTGGAACTTTTATCGGTTTTGTCTTTCCGTCCTGCGAATGTGGTATTGTTCCCATTATCACGCGCTTTTTAGAGAAAAAAGTTCCTAGTTACACCGCTGTTCCTTTCTTGGCAACAGCTCCGATTATCAACCCAATCGTCCTTTTTGCCACCTATTCAGCCTTTGGAAATAGCTGGCGCTTCTTAGGTTTACGACTGCTTGGTGCTATTATTGTTGCTATTACGTTGGGTATCATGCTGGGATTTGTGGTTGATGAAAATATCCTCAAGGAAAATGCTAAACCAACACATTTTCATGATTATTCTGGTGAAACATGGTATCGCAAAATTTTCTTAGCTCTTGCGCACGCAATTGATGAATTTTTCGATACTGGACGTTATTTGGTTTTTGGTACCCTGGTAGCTTCAGGAATGCAAATTTACCTGCCAACACGCATTTTGACCAGAATTGGTGGTAATGCCCTTACAGCCATTTTAGTCATGATGTTACTGGCATTCATTCTTTCTCTTTGTAGTGAAGCAGATGCCTTTATCGGAGCTTCCTTGCTATCAAGTTTTGGTACAGCACCTGTTCTAGCCTTTCTTTTGATTGGACCAATGGTAGATATTAAAAACCTAATGATGATGGTAAATTCCTTTAAACCTCGCTTTATCGTTCAATTTATCACAGTATCTGTTGGGATGATTATTATTTACTGTTTACTTGTGGGGGTGATTTGATGATTCGATTT
Organism: Streptococcus gallolyticus subsp. gallolyticus DSM 16831; assembly: GCF_002000985.1. Lineage (NCBI taxonomy): Bacteria > Bacillati > Bacillota > Bacilli > Lactobacillales > Streptococcaceae > Streptococcus > Streptococcus gallolyticus. Next base: position 1,815,702 of record NZ_CP018822.1, read on the forward strand.
TTAATTTTAGCGGGTTACTTTGAATTAACCATGTATCTTCAAATCTCTGGGAAATTGGATCAATACATCAATACTCACTATGCTTATTTAGCCTACATTTCCATGGTTTTATCATTTCTTTTAGCGGTTATTCAACTGGTTATTTGGATGAAAAACCTGAAATTGCACAGCCATTTACATGGAAAAATAGCGAAGCTGACTAGTCCGATGATTTTGGTCATTCCAGTTTTGGTAGGACTCTTAGTTCCTACGGTAACGCTGGATTCAACGACAGTAGCTGCCAAAGGCTATAATTTCCCACTTGCTGCTGGTTCTGCTGGTACGGTTAGTGATGATGGAACAACAGTCCAATACCTGAAACCTGACACAAGTTTGTATTTTACATCTTCTGCTTACGAAAAAGAAATGCAGAAAGAACTCAAAAAATACAAAGGTTCAGGCGAACTTAAAATCACAACCGAAAATTATATGGAAGTCATGGAACTCATCTATCTCTATCCTGACGAATTTATGGGACGTGAGATTACTTATACTGGATTTGTTTATAACGAGCCTGGTCACGAAGGCTATCAATTCCTTTTCCGTTTTGGTATCATTCACTGTATTGCGGATTCTGGTGTTTATGGCTTATTGACAACTGGAAACAGTACAAGCTACGCTGATAACACTTGGATTACCGCAACAGGCACAATCAGCCTCGAATACAACCAAACCCTTGAACAAACACTCCCAGTTCTTCATATTACAGAAATGAAAGAGACTAGTGAACCCGATAATCCTTACGTTTATCGTGTCTTTTAAACACAAGCCCCCCTCCAAAACTGGAAGGGGGTTTTTGCTTGATGATTAGAAGCTTATGCTACTATGTCATGGTTCAATAATAATCGTTCCTAAAAAGTCATTCTCTTCAAGTTTACGATAAGCTTCCCAAATCTGATTTAAAGGGTAAGTTTTAGCAATAGTAGGATTAAAATCACCAAGTGCTAATTTTTCACAAATGTAAGTCACCGCTTGGCTTCTTGCCAAGTCATCCTCAACAAGTTCACTTACTGTCCACCCCTTAAGCGTTAAGCCTTTACCAAGCAAAAGTCCTGCCGAAAATTGGCACTCACTGCCACCAAGAATGCCATATTCATAAATTTTTGCTCCTACGCTAGCCACCTGAAGCAAGTCAGGCAATGTATTACCACCAATAGGATCAAAAATGAATTGAACACCTTTTCCTCCTGTAATCGTTCCAACAGCTACTTTTAAATCTTCTTCTGAGCTGATGACAATATGCTCGACTTGTTTCAAATGACGTAGTTGCGCTGCTTTACGGCGTGAGCGGGTTGTCACAATTGGAATTGCTCCTAATTCACGTGCCAAATCAATCGCCGCTTGACCAACAGCAGAAGTCCCTGCGATAATCAACACATAATCACCCGATTTTAGATTACTCTGACTATAAACAGGGTAAGCTGTTAGATATGGTACCCAAGTACTAGCAGCTGCTGTAAAATCTACATTATCTGGAATCTCAACCAGACGACTGGCTGGAACAATAATATCATCTCCCAAACTTGGATAACGTTCAAAATCATATGGTCCCACAGGCATAACTCGCTTACCAAGCCACTTTTCATCAACCGCTTTTCCAATAGCAGTCACAATCCCAGCAGCCTCATATCCAAGAGAGCTAATTTCATGAATAGCTTCTCCTGGCAAACGCAATCCCTTGATGTAGTTTAGCTGGTCGCCAGTAATTCGACTCGCTTTGACAGTCATTCTCACTTCATTTGAGGCTAATTCACGAAGTTCAACCTCATCCAACTGTAACTGGTCAATCCCTTGACCGTGAACACGAACTAATGTTGCCATAAAAGTTTCTCCTTTACTTTTGTAGTCTTTTTTTGATACCATGATTATAGACCCCTCGGGTAACCCGAAGTCAACTATTTACTATTATTTTTTAGAGGATTTCATTATGTCATATACAATTAAAGAAACTAGCAAACGAACTGGGCTAACCTTACACACTATTCGCCACTACTGTGACCTTGACTTAATCCCAAGTTTACAACGTGATGAGAATAACAACCGTATTTTTGATGAAGCTTCTATTCATTGGTTGTACGCCATAAAATTTCTTAGACAAAGTCAAATGTCTCTCAAAGAAATTCGCCAATTTTTTGAAAAATACCAATATGACCCAACTAAATCTAGCGACCGTAAAAAGTTGTTACAAAAAGCCATTCAAGTTTCTGACGAAAAATTACAACAAACCATTCAAGAACATGACCGATTAAAACATGAGTTGGAAGCTTACCTTGACAATGTTGATTGTGAAAAAAATAAAGAAATCTGAGGCAAAGCTCAGATTTCTATTCTTGACTATGAAATAGTTAGCTAGTATGTTTATAAGCATAAACTAGTCGTCCAATGTTTATGAGTGACACGAATGCCCAAATAAGCATGATAACCCAGTTTGCCTCAAAGGCATAAATGGCTGTTAAAACAAGGGTAGATGACGTTAAGAGAATTGTTGATAAATGTGCTTTGACAAATTCTAACATTAGCTTTTAAACAATCCCTTCTAGGAGACCACGCATAAAGTCTTCAGAATCAAATTCACCGATGTCATCAATTTTTTCACCAAATCCAATAAATTTGACAGGAATATCAAGTTCTTGACGAATGGCAAGAACAACACCACCTTTAGCCGTTCCGTCAATTTTAGTTAGGATAAGCCCAGTTAACGGTGTAATTTTTGAGAATTCTTTAGCTTGGCTAAGCGCATTTTGACCTGTTGAAGCATCAAGCGCAAGGAGTGTTTCATGCGGTGCATCTGGCACGACACGCTTAATGATACGACCAATTTTTTCAAGCTCTGCCATTAAATTATCTTTATTTTGCAGACGTCCTGCTGTATCAATGAGAAGAATATCAACATTTTCAGCGACAGCTTTTTCCATACCGTCAAAAACAACAGAAGCTGGGTCAGCTTTTTCTGGTCCTGTTACAACTGGCACACCGACACGACGTCCCCATTCAACAAGCTGCGCAACCGCACCAGCGCGGAATGTATCAGCAGCAACAAGCATAACTTTCTTGCCTTCGTTTTTATATTTGTAGGCTAATTTACCGATTGACGTCGTTTTTCCGACACCATTAACCCCAACAAAAAGCATAACGGTTAAATCATCTTGGAAATTAATTTTTTCGTTGAAAACACCGTCTTTTTCGTAAATATCAACTAATTTTTCAATGATAACACGTTTTAAATCATCAGCTCTCTTAGCATTTTCAAGTTTGGCTTCATAACGCAAATCTTCTGTTAATTGTGTTGCGACATTCACTCCAACGTCTGAAAGAATGAGCATTTCTTCTAGTTCCTCGAAGAATTCTTCATCAACACGACGGAAATTAGCCAAGAAGGCGTTCAAACGTGCACTGAAACCAGTACGGGTCTTTTTCAGACTGCGATTGTATTTTTCTTCTTCGGTTTCGGTTGCTTCTTGCACAACTACTTCTTTTGGTTCAGTTTCTTGACGTGTTTCGACAGCTTCAAAAGTAACTGTCTCACCACGGTCAATAGCCTCTTGAGCAGCTGCTTTTTTCGCATAATAATCAGCCATGACATCTGAAAAATGTTGGTCTGTTTCAGCCTCATTAGTTACTGCGGTTGCTTCTGAAATTTCTTCAGTTTGGTTAGCTGTATTTTCAACCACAGTTTCGCTATTTTCAGACTGAACAAGCGTTTCTGTTTCAACAAATTCAGCTTCGCCATTGACATTAACAACGTCTTGAACTTCTGGAGTTTCTTCCACAGTATCGTTGACGATTTCTGCTTGTTCTGAAACCTCAACAGTTTCTTTTACTGTATCAGAAGAGGCTCTAGTTTGTTCTGATGTTTCGACAACCTCTTGAAGTGTTTCTTCTTGGCTTTGGCTGTCAACCGTCTCCTCAACTTCTTTTTTCTTATTTCCAAATAAACGGTCAAATAATCCCATACTAAGTACCAAAATCGATAAGATTACCTTATCCACTTTTCCTTTCTACTACGCATTTAAAATGTATTTTTCAACAGCTTCTGCAACACCTGATTCGTCATTGGTACGTGTTGTTACCGCATTAGCTGTTTCTTTCGCAATAGCAACACCATTTGCCATTGCGACACCTAAACCAGCCCATTTAAGCATTGAGAGGTCGTTTTCTTCATCTCCCATAGCCATAACATTTTCAGGGAGTAAGTTCAAATGCTGAATCAACTGATTTAAACCTGCTGCTTTATGGACGCCTTTAGGCATCATTTCCAATATAATATCACGTGATTTGAAAATTTCAAACTCATTGTATAATTCTTTCGGAAATTGCAAAATCTGCTTGTCCAAAAATTCGGGATTTGTCACGCTAACGACTTTGTTATAAATAATATTTTCAGGAATATCATCAAAAGAAGTTAGTTCTACAAATTTAAGTTTGGGGTTGGCTTGTGGGTAAAGGGACTGATTGCCTTGACTGGCAAGACTATAAACAATTCCGTCACTAAGCACATCAAATGGAAGAGCAAGCGGTTCAAGCGTGCTGTGTAAACGTTTGAGCTGCGCACGTGTTAGCTCACTTTTATCTAAAATATCGCCATTTGTCTTTTGAACCAAACCACCATTGAAAGTGATGATATAGTCCTCATCAGAAATCAAATCTAGCTCTTCAAGCAAACCGCTAATCGCCTTTAGAGGACGTCCAGTCGTAATAACAACTTTAATTCCCTTATCACGTGCTGCTCGCAAAGCTTTTTTATTTTCTGGTGAAACAACCTTTTGGCTGTTAAAAAGTGTACCGTCTAAATCCAAGGCTAATAATTTAATATCCGCCATTACTCTACCAATCCTTCCATGTAAGCCATGACAGACTCCTCATCACAATGCCCGATGATTTCATTTGAGATGTCTTTGATTTCTTGTCGAGCATTTTCTGTCGCAATTGCAGTCCCAGCAAAATCAAGCATTTCAAAATCGTTAAGATTGTCGCCAAACGCCACAATTTCTGATTTATCCATGTTAAAGGTTTGACAAAGTGCTTCTAGTCCTGTTCGTTTATTAACGTCACGGATAACAATATCGACGGATTTAAAGCCTGTCGTCACCGCTTGCGCGTAACTAATACGTTCATTAAACCATGCTTCGCCTTGACGAACAGTATCTTCTGAAAAGTTTGCAGTGACTTTTAAAATATTATCTTCAACCTGCGCCAAATCAGCCACACGTTGAACATTTTCATAATAATTGCTAATAAAATTCAGGTAATCATCACTAGCTTTTGGATGTAAATAAGCCCCACTTTCACCTGATAAAAGGAAATCATAACCTAACATATATGGGCTTTCAAGAAGGGTATCAATAACCTCCAAATATTGTTTTTTACTCAAACCAGATTCAAAAACAATGTCTTTACCAACTTTTACCAAAGTCCCATTTTCCGCAATAAATGCCATTTTATCAGCATGCTCAGCAAACATTTTTTCCAAAGCCATAAGTGAACGTCCGCTCGCTGCGACAAATAGCATATTATTTTTTTCAAATTTTTCTAGAATATCATGGAGACGCTTACTATCAAAATAGCCATTACTTGTTAAAAACGTACCATCCATATCTGTTGCAACTAATTTTACCATTATTATACTCCTAAAGAATTACATAATTCTATTTTAGCAAAAAACACAGCAATTTTCTTGCTAATAACACATTCTTTTCAATCTTCTAAATAAAGCTGAAATTTTTTCCAGTTTTTAAAATTCTTTTTCGAATATATATAGTGAAATAAAAAATAAAAGGGGATTACAATGAAAAAAAGAACATCATACTTCCTAGTGTCTGGTTTGGTACTGCTTGCGGTTGGTGGCGGTGTCATTACTCTAAAACACCATTCAAATCACAACCACACTTCTACGGTTTCTAGCCAACATCATCACGCTCAGAAAAAACTTTCAAAATCAACAAACTCTTCAACAAAAACACAGAACCACGTTGCTAGCAAACGCGCGGATTTGCTGAAAGCACCTACTGAAAAACAAGTCACAGAGCAACTGATAAAAGACGGAGAAAATCTTATTAGCACCCGTCAAGTCAGTCAACAGACTAGTCAATTTGATTTCAATGCGCTAGCGCAATCAGATTTCTCAAGTCTTGCTGGCACATGGATGGACGCTAATGGTTACACTTTTGAATTTTCACCACAAGGTATTATTGACGACAAATTAATCTTGTCTGCTCTCGTTTATGATGAAAACGGTGAAGCTATTTCTAACGTTTATACTGAAAGTGGAGGTGGTTTCATTTTACATTATTACGCTGCTGGTAGCCAAATTCCTAGCTGGCATTTTAGCATAACAGAGACTGACCCGTCTGATTACGGTCGTGACCGCCTATTTGCAACACAAGGTAGCCGTTTTGATTATGAATCAACTAATCAATTTGTCAGCAATGTCTTTTACAAAGTTTCAGAGCAATACAGCCAGAACACACAAACCGAATCTGACACAGCAGAACTCTCAGATAATCAAGAAGAAAGTGATGACACACTCACAACTTCTTCATCAGACAACCAAGCTGACGAAACAACAGAATCACAAACAGAAACTGCGGTAACAAACTAAAACTTTTGAATACAACAAAACCCCCCAACTGATTCTAGTTGGGAGGTTGTTCGTTATTCTTGCTAAAGCTTAGGAGTGGATTTTATCATTCCACTAGATTTTCGGCTTCTTTTAATTTAACAGAAACGATACGAGAAATACCTGATTCTTGCATGGTTACTCCGTAAATGCTATCAGCGGCAGCCATTGTTCCCTTACGGTGAGTAACGACGATGAACTGACTTGATTTGTCAAAGCGATTGAGGTAGTCTCCAAAACGTTTCACATTAGCTTCGTCAAGCGCAGCTTCCACTTCGTCCAAAATGACGAATGGAATGGTTTTGACGCGGATAATGGCAAATAGCAGAGCTAAAGCCGAGAGGGCTTTTTCCCCACCGGACATGAGGTTAAGTGATTGGATTTTCTTCCCTGGCGGTTGCACGGAAATCTCAACCCCAGCTGTTAACAAGTCTCCTTCTGTTAGTGATAAATCAGCTGAACCACCACCAAACATTTGAGTAAAGGTTTGCTTAAATGAATCACGAATAGCATTGAAAGTCACTTGGAAACGTGTTTTCACTTCATCATCCATGTCATTAATCGTATCAAGCAAAAGATTCTTAGAATGAACCAAGTCCTCTTTTTGGGCGTTAAGGAATGTCAAACGCTCGTTCACTTCATCGTATTGTGAAATGGCGTCTAAGTTAATTGGACCCAATGCCTTGATACGACGGCGCAATTCTTGTAAACGTTGACGTGCACTTTCCATATTATCAATTGGTTGACTAGCTTCCTTGGCTTCGTCCAAAGTCAAGTGATAATCTTCTGTCAAATCATGTGAGAAGGTACGCAAGCGGTCAGAAACTTGATTGATTTGAGCTTCTAATTGCGCTTGCTGACGAATCAATTCCTCATTTTTCTGATTTTCTTTTGCAACTTGTTCTTCAAGTTCTTCTAAATTAGCTTCGCAATCTTCCAATTCAAAACGGAGGCTAACTAAGCATTCTTCTTCACTGGCTTTTCTAGTAACAGCCTCATCATGCTGTTTTTGCAAGGTTGGCAAACTTTCAGTCTGATTATCGCTAGCATGGTAAGCTAACAAATCCTCGCATTTTGCAATTTCAGCTTTATTTTCAGCTAAACTAACTTCTAAGCGTGTTTTGTTAGCCGATTCAAATTTGCGCTCACTCAACAACTCACGTTCAGCTAATTTTGCTTGTGACACTTGTTGACGCAAAGCTTCAACTTTTTGCGTAATAGTATTTTTGTTTTCTTTAATTTGCTCAATTTCAACTGTTAAAGCTTGTTTACGCGCAGCTATTTCTGCTAATTCTGCTTCAAGTGTTGTTTTTTGTGATTCCAAATCATGTGAACCACCATCTGTTTCTGATTCTTGCAGGCGTTCGCAAAGCTGGTTAATGTCGTTCAAGCGTTCAGCCAATTGTTGGTATTCAAGCTCTGCTTTTTGTTCAGCAAAACGCGCTTCCTCTCCTTGCGCTTTGAGACTAGCTAAAGTTTCCTTATTAACTCTCAAAGCATCTTGGAGTTCTTGCACACGTTTTTCTTGTTTGATTTGCTGAGTTTGCAAGTCTTGTAATTCAGCCACAAGATTATCTAGTTCAGGTTTGATAAATGTGGTATTATTTTGACGATTTGCCCCACCTGAGAAAGAACCACCAGGGCGAATTTCTGTACCATCAAGTGTTACAATACGCACTTGATAACGAAGCGCACGCGCAGCTTTATTAGCATTGTCAACCGTGTCAAAAACCGCAGTTACCCCAAGAAGATTTTGGAAGATATTTTCCAAACGATTATCAAATGAAACCAAATCGCTTGCAACACCAAGAAAACCTTGACTTGAAGCCAAAATCGAATGATTTTGTTGCGATAAGTGACGTGGTTTTATAGTCGTTAAAGGCAAGAATGTCGCACGTCCTTGACGATTTTTCTTTAGAAAGGCAATCGAACGTTTAGCCGCTCCCTCATCTTCGACAATAACGTGCTGGCTTGACCCACCAAGTGCAATCTCAAGAGCAGTCTGATAATCTCGCTCAAATGTCAAATGCTCACTAACCGCACCAATAATACCACCTAGCTGACTTGAAGCCTGTAGAACCGACTTAACCCCAGCATAGAAATTGCTGTGATTTTTAAGAATAGATTCCAGACTAGCCTTGCGAGCCTCTTTTGATTTGATAACATCCAATTGGTCAAACATTTTAGTTTGCTCTAGTTGGTAATCTTTTTCGGCTTGAACAGTTTGCACGTGTAACGTTTGATAGTCATCAAGCAAGACTTTGACTTTTTCACGAGCTGCTTCAAAGTTTTCTAAAGCTTCTTTTGCCGTTAATTTTACTTCTGCTAGCGTTTCTTGTGTCTGCGCCAATTCTTCTGATTTTGATTCTGACAATTGTTTTTGATTGTCAATATCAGCAATCGTTGCTGTCAATTTATTCGATAAATCAGCTTCTTTTTGCATTAACCCAACAAACTCTTCACGAAGTTTTTCGATAACTTGGTCTGGGTCGGTTGAAAAACGGTCTAATTCAGCCTGCAATGCTTGAATATCAGCTGTCGTCTGGGCTAATTTGGCATCTAATTGTGAGAGTTGCTGCTCTTTTTGTGCCAATTCTTCTGTTAATCTCGCTTGATTTTCCTTCAAATCAGCCAATTGCGAGCTTGCAGCTTGTTTTTTCTCTTCTTTTTGACTTGATTCTAAGGCAATCAAATCCATTTGGCGCTCAAGGTCAGAAATTGCTCTGGTAATATCAAGCAATCCTTCTTGTCTTCTTGATATTTCTTCAGACAGTTGATGACGTTTTTCTTTCAAGTTTTGATTTTGTCTTTCAAATTGCTGGCGCTGTTCATAATAAGCTGTCAACTCAGCTTTAATAGCTGTTAAAGACTGATTTAATTCTGCTAAACGCCCCTTATCCGCCTGAATATCTTCAACCAGAATATTCAAATGAAGTTGCTTACGCTCATCTTCCAAGCCAAGAAATTCTTTAGCCACTTGTGCTTGACGCTCCAATGGCTTCACTTGTGTTTCCAACTCATAGATAATATCGTCCAGACGGTCCAAATTATCCTGTGTTTGATTAAGCTTGGTTTGGGTTTCTTTCTTACGTGTCTTGTATTTTAAAACACCTGCGGCTTCTTCAAAAATAGCACGACGTTCCTCAGGTTTACTGTTGAAAATTTCTTCGACACGCCCTTGTGAAATCACAGAAAACGAATCACGTCCCAAGCCTGTATCCATAAATAAATCATGAATATCACGCAAGCGCACCTTACGTCCGTCAATCAAATACTCGCTGTCGCCATTACGATAAATATGACGTTCTACACGAATCGTTTCTTTGGCGTCTTTAATAAAGCCATCAGAGTTATCCAAGGTCACAATAACCTGTGCATAGTTTAATGGCTTACGATTCTCAGTTCCTGCAAAAATAACATCTGGCATCTTGCCACCACGCAAATTTTTGGCAGAAGATTCACCGAGCGCCCAACGCAAACTTTCTGTAATATTGGACTTACCAGAGCCATTAGGACCTACAACAGCTGTAACTCCCTTATCAAATTCAATGGTTGTCTTGTCTGCAAAGGACTTAAAGCCCTGCATTTCGATTTCTTTTAAATACATAAAATAAGAGATAAAAAGGCAAATTACCTTCCTGAAAAGAAGCTATTTAACTAGCCTTCTTTTCCTAGGTTTATCACATATCGCCTAGGACAGGTTGGACATTTGCCTCATCAATTTCCTTTCAAATGTCTTATTGAAGCAAGGCTAGAGCATTTTTAGCAGCATCTTGCTCAGCCAATTTCTTAGATCTTCCGATTCCTTGACTTTTGGCTTCATCATTAACGTACACAGTCACTTCAAAGACTTTAGCGTGTGCCGGTCCTGATTCGTTTGAAACACGATAATCAATCGTCACATCACCGTGACCTTGTAACAACTCTTGAAGTGTTGTTTTGTAATCTTTCACGCGCTCAAAATTACCTTTTTCAACTTGTGGAATCATCACCTGGTTTAAGAATTTATTGACGGCTTCAACACCTTGATCCATCAACAAAGCTCCAAGAAATGCCTCAAATAAGTCACCTAAAATCGTATCACGATTACGACCACCAGATTTTTCTTCACCATTTCCTAATTTGATAAATTCATCAAATCCACAGTAACGTGAAAAACCTGCTAAAGACTCTTCACGTACAATGACGGAACGCATTTTTGACAAGTCTCCCTCTGGTTTTTTCGGATACTTTTTAAACAGATATTGCGAAATCAAAAGTTGAAGAACCGCGTCTCCTAAAAATTCCAAGCGTTCATTGTGTGAAATGTTTAGGAGGCGATGTTCATTAGCATAAGAAGTGTGGGTAAAAGCTGTTTCTAGCAAAGTTTTATCTTCAAAAACAATTCCGAAATCTCGCTGAAGTTTTGTATCTAAAGCTTGCATGATAAATCTCCCTTCAAAAAATAGTCTATATCCTTATCTTATTAAAACGTTTCTTTTCAATCATTCATTGAGTGATTAAAACGCTTTTTCTACCATAGACTATTTTATTATACCAGAAAAGTCATAAAAAAGGGAATTTCTCCAAAAAATCCCCTTAATTTCTTTCTATTTAATGCAATTTATTTTGGTCTTGAATTTATAGTGTAAATACACAATAAAAACTGTCCAACGGACAGTTAGAATGTAATCAAACTTACTATATAACCAAAAATAAGTTACAAATAATTATTACCTTTGTTCAATTTTAGAACTCTTTGCAAGCTTTGCTCCCAACAAAACGATACTTCCCGCCGTGGTGAAAGTGGCTGAATCATCAATAAAAACAGCCACACGGAAGTTTTGAGATTTCAAGCTCAAAACTTAGGCATAGAATTCCTTGGATTCCTTCGACAGTCCACACCACCTAAGGGAAGTGTCAAAAAAACAATTTCACAAACCTAAACTTTTATAACTCTGTTAATGGTGTTGCTTCGTCTGGTGAGGTATCAAAGACTTTCATGTCATAACCAACCCCAAAGTCAGCTTGAATAAGATTATTTTCCATGGTCATGTGAGCCAATTCTTTGATATTGTTTTCTTTACTCAAATGTCCAAGGTAAATTTTCTTCGTGCGATTTCCAATCGTTCGAATCATTGTCCCAGCACCATCTTCGTTTGACAAGTGTCCTTTATCAGATAGGATACGTTGTTTCAAACTCCACGGATAAGAGCCTGAACGTAAAATCTCAACGTCATGATTCGATTCAATCAAGTAACCGTCAGCATTTTCAATAATCCCTGCCATGCGATCACTAACATAACCTGTATCTGTTAAGACAACAAACGATTTATTATCTTTCATCAAACGGTAAAATTGTGGCTCAACGGCATCGTGGCTAACACCAAAACTTTCAATATCAATGTCACCAAGTGTCAATGTTTTCCCACGTTCAAAAATATGTTTTTGAGCTAAATCAAGCTTTCCAATCATATTTCGCTCATCAATCATTTGCCACGTTTTTTCATTCGCATAAACATCAAGATTATAACGACGTGCTAACACCCCAACCCCTTTGATATGGTCAGAATGTTCGTGTGTAATAAAAATAGCATCTAAGTCTTCTGGTTTGCGGTCAATTTCAGCAAGAAGACTGGTAATTTTCTTACCAGTCAAACCCGCATCAATCAAAAAACGTTTTTGTGGTGTTTCCACATAAAAAGAATTTCCAGTTGAACCGGAGGCTAAAATACTATATTTAAAAGCATTTTCAGACATCTACTCTTCTTCATCCTCCCATTCATCATAAATTTCAGAATCTTTTTCGTAAGGAAGTACAATCGTAAAGGTCGACCCTTTTCCGTAAGTACTTTGTGCCCAAATAAAACCTTTATGTTGTTTGACAATTTCTTTTGCGATAGCTAAGCCAAGTCCTGAACCACCTTGGGCACGACTTCGAGCCTTATCCACACGATAGAAACGGTCGAAAATCAATGGCAAATCTTTCTTAGGAATACCAAGCCCTTCATCAGAGATTGAGATAATCAACTGTGTTTCCGTCGTTTTCATGCTAACTGTGATTTTTCCACCATCTGGTGAATATTTGATAGCATTATTAAGGATATTATCCAAAACCTGCGTCATCTTATCAGGGTCAATTTCAAGCCAGATTGATTTAATAGGATAATCCCTGACAATCTCATACTGTTTTCCGCTGATTGTATGTTGGCTTTTAATTTGATCAAAACGGTTAAGAATTGATGTCATAAATGCTGTGAAATTTGTCATTTCCACTTCCAATTGAACCGTCTGATTATCAATACGCGATAAATTAAGCAAGTCTGAAATCATACGAATCATGCGGTTTGTTTCATCTAAAGATACTTTGATAAAACTTGGCGCAATGTCTTCTTTGAGCGCTCCTTCATCTAAAGCTTCCAGATAAGATTTTACAGATGTTAATGGTGTTCGCAATTCATGACTAACGTTAGAAACGAAAAGACGACGCTCACGGTCTTCTTTTTCTTGTTCGGTTGTGTCATGCAAAACAACAATCAACCCTGAAATAAAGCCACTATCACGACGATTTAGAGCAAAGCGAATACGTAAAGTGATAAATTCACCTGTTTCGTCACGACGGTTCAAGACAATTTCAGGTGTTTTTGACACCAAATCATGATAACTATAAGTGCTATCAGAACCCAAAATATCAACAATATTCATCTGCAAAGCTTCTTCACGCTCTAAATTGAGTTGTTGTTGCGCGGTCTGATTAATCATTGTGATATTTCCAGCACGGTCAGTCGCCAAGACACCGTCTGTCATATAAGATAAGATACTCGCCAAACGATTCTTTTCTTGTGCCAAATTTTCCTGCGCTAAACGAAAGACTGTTGACAAATCATTTAATTGGTCAGCTAACTCAGCTAAGTCTCTATCTTTTTCAATAATAATATCTTCTGTGTATTTTCCTGTGATAAGCTCTCGCACTTTACCACTCAAACGTCGAATATTAACAGAAGTTCGATAATCTCTTATCGCTAAATAAACAAAATAAACTGCGACAAATGCTAAAAGAAAGAGAATGGCTTGTTCAAAATAAGTTAAATTTTGTAACATTGTATCATTCATATGACTTCATGTAGTACCCAACACCACGACGTGTCAAAATATATTCTGGACGGCTTGGTGTGTCTTCGATTTTTTCACGTAAACGACGAATCGTTACGTCAACCGTACGCACATCACCAAAATAATCATAGCCCCAAACGGTTTCCAAAAGATATTCACGGGTCATGACTTGTCCCATATGTGTTGCCAAATGATGTAGCAATTCAAACTCACGGTGTGTCAATTCGATATCTTCACCACGTTTTTGTGCCACAAAGGCATCTGGTAAAATTTTCAAGTCGCCAATTGTGATTTCTGAATTTGAAGCAGAAGCATTTTCTTCAGCAACTGCTGTTTCAATATTTTCTGTACGACGAAGGTGCGCTTTAACACGCGCCAACAATTCACGATTTGAAAATGGTTTGGTTACATAGTCATCTGCACCAATTTCAAGTCCGATAACTTTATCAAACTCGCTATCCTTAGCAGACAACATAATGATTGGAATATGACTTGTCTTGCGAACTTCTTTAGCCACTTCAAGTCCGTCCAATTCTGGCAACATCAAATCCAAGATAATCAAATCTGGATCTTCTTCCTCAAACTTTGTAATAGCTTCACGACCATCAAAAGCCGTTACGGTTTCATAACCTTCTTTAGTTAAATTAAATTTAATAATATCCGAAATTGGTTTTTCATCATCAACGATAAGAATTTTTTTCATATGTCACCTCTTTATTCTTCGTAAGTTATTAAAAAATTCTCAAACAACGATTTCATGTTTAGTCACCAAAATGACTTCTACCCTAAATTATATCAAAATTCGACTTTAATTGGAAACATTGGGCGTTTTTGACATCATAAAGTAACATTTGAAACAAATTATTATTTTTAACCCTTTATTTGTTGAAATTTTCTGAATATATTTGACAATTGGTACCCCTTATGTTAATATAAACTAACTTATAATGTCAGATGTAAGATTATCTGACAAAGAAATCTTATCTTTGAAAAGGAGACAAGTGTGGCACTAATTGAATTTAAAAATGTCGAAAAATACTACGGGGAATATCATGCCCTTAGAAATATTAACTTAGAAATTGAAAAAGGTCAGGTTGTTGTACTTCTAGGTCCTTCAGGGTCTGGTAAATCAACACTTATCCGTACAATGAATGCCCTTGAATCTATTGACACAGGGAGCTTAAAAGTAAACGAACATGAGGTTGCTTCTGCAACAGCTAAAGACCTTGTGCAACTTCGCAAAGAAGTTGGCATGGTATTCCAACATTTTAACTTATATCCGCATAAGACGGTGTTAGAAAATGTGACTTTGGCACCAATTAAGGTTCTTGGTAAATCAAAACAAGAAGCTGAAGCTATCGCTGAGCAATACTTGACTTATGTTAACATGTGGGATCGTAAAGATTCATTCCCAGGAATGCTTTCTGGTGGACAAAAACAACGTGTGGCAATTGCTCGTGGTTTGGCAATGCAACCAGAGTTATTGCTTTTTGATGAGCCTACTTCTGCTCTTGACCCTGAAACAATCGGTGATGTTCTTGCTGTTATGCAAAATCTTGCCAAAGAAGGAATGAACATGGTCGTTGTCACGCACGAAATGGGATTTGCCCGTGAAGTTGCTGACCGCATTATTTTTATGGCTGAAGGAGAAATTTTGGTAGATACTACTGATGTCCAAGGTTTCTTTGACAACCCAACTGAACCACGTGCTAAACAATTCTTGAGCAAAGTCATTAATCACACAAGTGACACTGTCTCTCAGAAATAAGGAGATGCTTATGAAGAAAAAACTAGGTTTAGCCATTTTAGCCAGTCTGTCACTTATTTTATTGACACTTTTTGCTGGCAAAATAACATTTGCAGATAGCGTATCTGAACAAGTCAAGAAAATTCAAGACGCTGGCGTTTTAAAAGTCGGTGTTAAACAAGACGTTCCAAACTTTGGTTATTATTCAGCCGAAACTGGAAAATACGAAGGTATGGAAGTTGATTTAGCTAAAAAAATCGCTAAAAAATTAGGGGTTAAAGTTTCATTTACAGCAGTTACTGCTCAAACACGTGAAGCACTTTTAGATAATGGGCAAATTGACATCTTGATCGCAACTTATACCATTACTGAAGAACGTCAGGCTTCTTATGCGATTTCTGACCCTTATTATTATGATGAGATTGGTTTCTTGGTTAATAAATCAAAAGGTTATGATAGTATTGCTGATTTGGACGGCTTGACAATCGGTGTTGCCCAAGGTTCAACAACTAAATCAGCTATTGAAGAATATGGTGAAGCACACAATCTAAGCTTTAATTTTGTTCAACTCGGTTCATATCCAGAATTAGCCATTTCACTTTATGCTAATCGTATCAGTGCTTTCTCTGTTGATAAATCTATCTTGACTGGTTATGTCAGCAAGAAAACAGAAATCATTGACGAAGGGTTCAACACCCAAGAATACGGTATCGCGGCAACAAAATCTAATCAGTCTGTGATTGATTACATCAATGACTTACTTGCTGATTGGAAAGCTGATGGTAGTTTGCAAAAACTTTATGACAAATACGATTTAACGCCTGCAACGGCTGACGATAATTAAGAGAGGAGAGATTGACATGTTTTTATTAACCGAAGCTGCAAGTCCATTTGCCCTCTCACGTTGGGCAGATTTCTTTGCCAATTTTGGTGAATTTGCAAAAGGCTTCTTATATACGTTGGGAATGTCTATTTGCGCCTTGATTTTAGCCTTTGTTTTAGGGGTTATCTTTGGTGCTATGTCATCATCTAAGAATAGAGTTCTAAAAGCAATTGCCCGTGTTTATGTCGAAGTTTTCCAGAATACACCTCTTCTAGTGCAATTCGTTTTCGTTTATTACGGTCTTGCCATTATGACTAACGGTGTTATCATGATTTCAACATTCTTCACAGCTGTTCTTTGCGTTGGGATTTACCACGGTGCTTATATCGCTGAAGTTATTCGTTCGGGGATTGAAGCTGTGCCAAAGGGGCAAACAGAAGCTGCTCTTTCACAAGGATTCACTTATAGTCAAACCATGAGTTTAATTATCCTGCCACAAGCGGTGCGTACAATCTTGCCACCACTCACTAACCAAGTGGTTAACTTGATTAAAAATACATCAACGGTCGCTATCATCTCAGGAGCAGATATCATGTTTACAGCGAAAGCTTGGGCATATGAAACAACTAATTATGTTCCTGCCTTTGCTGGTGCAGCACTTCTTTACTTCATTATGTGTTTCCCTCTTGCAACATGGGCACGTCGTAAAGAAGAAGAAAACAAGAAATCATATTCACTTTAGGAGGAGAATAAATGTCAGTATTAACACCTACCAACATTAGCTTTATCCTCCAAGGATTGTGGCTAACGATTTATATTTCATTTATTTCAATTGTACTATCAACACTTATCGGAACAGTGCTTGCTGTCATGCGTAACGGAAAAAATCCGATTTTTCGTTGGATTTCAAGTATTTATATTGAATTTGTCCGCAATGTTCCAAACTTGCTTTGGATTTTCATTATTTTCCTTGTCTTTCAAATGAAATCAACGCCAGCAGGAATTACTGCCTTCACTGTCTTTACTTCTGCTGCTCTTGCTGAAATCATTCGTGGAGGGTTAAATGGTGTTGATGATGGGCAAACAGAAGCTGGTCTAGCACAAGGGATGACAAATTTCCAGATTTTCATTTACATTATTTTTCCACAAGCATTCCGTAAAATGCTGCCAGCTATCATTTCACAATTCGTAACAGTTATCAAAGATACGTCATTGCTATATTCAGTTATCGCTATTCAAGAATTATTTGGTAAAAGCCAAATCTTGATGGGACGTTACTTTGAAGCAGACCAAGTTTTTACACTATATGCTTTGATTGCTGCCATTTACTTTGTGATTAACTTTACCATTTCAACAATTTCACGCCGATTGGCTAAAAAATGGGAAAAAGCTGCCGAATAATAAATCAAACAAAAATCCCTTGCTCACATTGAGTAAGGGATTTTTTGCTGTCATATGTCAAAAAGAAGTTATTGTTTATTCAATCAAATCATTAATGGAATAGTGTTAATAAATAGTTCAACCCTTTATACGCCACAACGGTGTAAATATAAAGTGTCACTGGTTTGGTAATAAGGAAAATCGTGATAAATTTCTTCCAAGTCATTTTTGAAAGCCCAGATACCATGCAAAGGAAATCATCTGGAAAACCTGGTAGAGCAAAGGCTGCTCCTAAAAATTTAGCGTAAAATTTACCATCATTGCGGTCTAGATAACCGACATACTTATCATAAGTTTCTTGTGAGACAAAGGCTTTGGCAAAAGTCTCACCATAACGTCTAGCAAGCCCGAAAGCTAATAGAGAACCTGCAAAAATACCAGTAAAGTTATAAATAAATCCCCAGATAGGTCCAAATGCAATATAACCAATAACACTTGTCATCCCACCAGGAATAATCGGATAAACGACTTGAATCACTTGCAAGAGCATAAAGATAAGCGGTGCAAAGAACCCAAGTTGTCCAAGGTAACTTTGAAAGATTCCTCCAACTTGGAAATATGTTGGGTGTTGTTTAAAGAAAATTAACAATCCAATAGAAATGATAAAACCAATTCCGGTTAAAATTTGAATATTTTTTCTCTGAGTTCCAGCTTCTACCATAGATTCCCCTCCCTTGTCTCAAAAATGAAAGTATCGCTTCAACGTCGCCAACTAATAATCTTCAGACCAAATAGTTCTAAAAGATAAACAATAAGTGCTAACGGTAAAACCAGTAAAAGTAATATATAAAGTATTGATTTCTTAGATTTTTTCATTTTAGTCTCCTTATCACTTAGCTGCTACCAGCTAAATGCCATGTCTCTTTCGTTTCATTAAAATAATATCTTAAATTAAAGGGTCTTAACAGTTACTTTTCGTGAAATTGCCGTTGCATGATAGAACCCGTTGAGGCATCAATGGTGTAACTGTAATCCGTCGTTTCAGTTTTTAAGGTAATATGATAAGTTGCCTTTAATCCCAAGCGACTTTTCTCAAAAGATTTTGAGAGAAGGTCCTTGCTTGCAACACCAGCATTTTGATAAGCAATTTGATAAGCTTCTTTGCTACTTAAAGTGTAACCAAGATTATTGTAGGCGTAAATAGACAAGATTATTAAAATCACTGCTAGTACACTCATCAAACCAATTTTAAACTTTTTTGAAACTGTCATCTTTTCCTCTCTTCGATATTATATGTCTATTATAACCAAGCTTTTTTGAAAAATCTCGGCTAAAGTATCGAAAAGCTGTGGCAAAAGTGTGGCAATTTCTTCTAAGTCTAGTTTACTAGATTTCAGCACTTGCGCTCTTACAAAATTGTAAGACGATTGAAAGATTTGAGGTAGACTAAATGAGAACAAAAATACGAAGTTGAGACAAGATGCTCAGCTTCGTATTTTTTATTATTACCTCGTTACTTTACTGGCAAATAAATAATGAAACTCGTTTCTTGGACATTTGAGATTACAGTGATTGTTCCCTTATGGCGCTCAACAATTTCCTTGGTAATGGCAAGTCCAATGCCAAAATGACCACCTTTTCCCTTGTAGAAACGTTCAAATAAGTGCTCTTGATCTTGCTCTGAAACAGCTTCGCCATCATTTGAAATAGTGATTTGTAATTGATTTTCTATCAGCTTTCCTGAAATACTGATTTGTGTTTTAGCGTAGCGGACAGCATTCGATAAAATATTGGTAAATGCACGTTCCAATAACTTTTCATCGGCTTCTATTTCCAAATAATCATCGTCAAAGTGATGTTCAAAGGTAATGCCACGTTCATCAGCTTTGGCTTTCAAGCGCCAACTAACATCATAAAGAAGGTCTGTAATATTCAGCTTTTCAAGCTGTAATTGTGTTTGGACGGATTCCATTTTCGAAAGTGTCAAAATATCATCCACCAAATCAGTCATTTTCTGACTTTCATCAACAATGACACTAGCTGCTTGTTTGGCATCAATAACCCCCTCTTTAATACCTTCAGCATAGCCTTGAATAGACATCAAAGGCGTCCGCAATTCATGAGAAGAATTTTGAAAGAAGAGTTGTTGACTACGTTGGTTGGCATCAATCATATCATTCATCCGCTCAACAGTTTGCCCAACTTCATTAAATTCACGGTAGGCAAAGTTTTCTGTTGGCAAGTTTTTTTCGCGATTGCCAACACGTAAAATATAAGATTTCAAACTACCAAAATTTCGGTCAAGTTTTCGAGCGGTAAGAAAAATACTGATACTAGCAACGATTCCGACAATAACCATCAAACCTAATAATATAAAATTAATATAATCTTCCAATTCTTCAATCGGTGTGACATTAGCAAAAACGAAAATATAATATGTTGGAGAATCGTCATTATTGTCTTGTTTGACATAACTGTCTGCTAATGTGCCAGGATATTCCTGCATTTTGATCATGTAAGCTGAACCATCAATTTCAACTTTTTTAAAGTAATTTAAACTATTTTGGTAATCACTATAGTCTGCATCATCCTCATCAATATCATCAAACCATTCAATATCGTCATTATCTGAAAAATAATCAATAATCTTTTCAGAGATTTTTTTCTCTGATAAATCGTACATAGAAGCTGAAATGTACTTGATATCAAAAGAGTCGTCTGCAATGACATAAGTAGTCTCAAAAATATTTCCTTCTGCTGTCGTTTCTGGAGTATCACCGACATATAAGGTGTCCAAAGTATCATATTGATTTTGTACAGCTGTAAATGCCTGCTCAGCAATAAATAATTTCAAAAGCACATTAAATACTAAAAGAATAATAGCAAAAGAAACGATAATAATGGTTAAAGGTTGGACAAATAATGTCGTTTTGAAACGCAAATTTCGACGCTTTTTCTGCAATATTTTTTTCGGGTGACTGAGCTGTTTTTTATTGTTTTTTCGTGAGTTTGAAACCATAGCCCCAAACCGTTTCAATAAGGACATGACTATCGACTCCTCTCAATTTTTTACGCAAGCGTTTAATGGTATCATCCGTTACCCGTGTTTCTATGCTACTTTCGTATCCCCAAATGTGATGCAAAAGTTCGTCACGTGAAACAGCCTCTTCGGCATGATTCATCAGCATTTTTAATAATTCAAATTCTGTGTTGGTCAGTTTTAAGACTTGGTTGTCATAGGTGACCGTGCGTTCTTTCTCGGATAAGGTCAGCGCTTCGTAAGTCACGACATCTGAGGTTCCTTTAGCCACTTCTTGCGATTGCGGTTGGCGTGCCAAAATAGCTTTCACGCGCAAGCTTAATTTTAACGGTGAAAATGGCTTGGTGAAATAATCATCTGCCCCTGCTGAAAAACCTTTGACAAAATCGGCATCACTATCACGCGCTGTCAGTAGGATAATGGGAACATCAGAGCGTTTACGAAGCATGGTTGCAATCTCAACACCATTTGTCCCTGGCATCATAACATCCAAAATCACTACATCTGCTTCTTCTTCCATAAAACGCAGCAACAATTGGTCTCCTGTCTCGAAAATCTCAACATCAAGTCCTTGTTCACGTAAGAATGATGCAATCAATTCACGAATATTTTTTTCATCATCTGCCACATAAACTTTAGCCATTTAACACCTCTAAAACGTAAATTCTTACATTCATCATACCATAAATTGCACTAAATATGGCAAGCCCAACTGGACTTGCCACAGAAATACCTCATATTTGTTCTATTATTTTTTCAACTTTCTTAATTCCTTTTGGAAGGAGCGTCGCAAGACTTTGACTTGCTGATAAGCAGATTTCCCTGCTTGGGCATAATGCCCTTTTTTATTAAAATAGCTGTACTCCCATTGTTCGTGTTGGCGTTTTTTAATTAAAAGTGGCGCTGAAAAACGATTGCCTTGATTGGCTAAGATTTGTTTCCGAAATGCAGGATCATGTGGTTTGATGGGAGCAATATCAAGTTCATAATGCCTTTTGTCATTCTGATTCGCATAGTTAAAACTAGCACCGTTGATAATACCATTATGATTGGTACCCTGTGGGTCAATTTCATTTGCAAAGCGCCCTTGGCTATCTAGGATAAATTCCGTGTGAAATCCCATTACAATTTTCAAATTAACGGGTAACGAAAATCCCAAAATAGGCTGTTTAGGAGCTTTATTGTGAAGGCGTGACGATTCTGTTAAATCAAAATCAAATTGTTTCCGCCAAAAACGTCGTCTCTTCTTTCCTTTTAGATAAGTCAACAAGGATAAACGGTCATTTTGAGCTGGAAAATATTCTCGTACCCACTGTGCTTGGTAGGCAGAAATCACATAACGAAATTGATGAATTTGGTGAGCCAGTAAATTATCGGCTGCCATGCTTTCTGCTGGAAAGGCAAGTTGGACAACCTCTGCAAATTCTTGCCAAAAGACATGGTCTGGTGCCAAGTTATCCGAAAACTGATTTATTAACTCGCGCGTCTGACTGACGTTCCCAGTTAATTCTAAAGGCATCTGAGCAATTGCCATGACTTTCTCCAAGACTTCCTTTGCTTGATTGGCACTTGTCACAGCTCTGCTATCTTCCCAAAAACTAAAAAATGCTTTATCTCCGATTTTCATAGTGTTATTGTAACTTATCTAAATAAATCCATATAGTCACTGCGAGTAGGTAACAAATATGCTATACGAACCTCATTTTCCAAAATGTTATACAAGGCAATATAGTCCTTACTCAACGTTAAACCTCTTGTTTTATACTTGGGATCCAGACACTTTCCAAATTTTTCATCAGCATCAAAACCACCCTCTGGAAAAAACTCCAAGCGTTGTAAATCTTTCCTAATACTTGCAATTTTCTTTTTAGCGTTAATTGTTGAGCCTATTTCATTAGCAATATAATGATAAATATCATCAAGCGTGTCAATGCCCCTTTGAGAATAGATAAGCTTGTACTTCTTATAATCCATAGCGTTCTACCAAATCCTCATCAGTATAAAATTTCCCTTCATCAAATTCAGCATAACTTTGTTGAATCTCTGCTTGAAGATTTTTAAACAACTTTTCTCTTTTAAGTTCTTCTTCTGTTTTCAAATTAAGTTGACCTGTTTCAGCAACATTTTTTAGAAATAAATTTAAAGCCTGAGCGGTATTTAAATTATTTTCCTTAAATACTTTTTCTGCTTGGTTATAAATTTTTTGATAAGTTCTTAAATTGTAACTTTTATCATAAGCTAAAGCCATAACATCATACCTCTTTGTATATCTTTTATGATATATTATAAGATACCAATTTAGAATATGCAAATAAAAAAACTTAACAACCTTATTCTATACCTAATTGATTAAAAATATATTACTTGGTTAGTTTCCTTACTACACATATAAAAAATAGTTCAAAATGCCTTTAAATTAAGCATTTATATTTTCACGTTACTATATAACGGAAGAACTTTTTTACACTGTTATCTTTGGTAAATAATGGTAGAATAAGAACATCACGATAGAGGAGAAGTTATGAATACCTTAACTGAGCAGGCTTTTGCAAAAGCTTTAAAAGAGATTATGCAGGAAAAATCCTTTGATAAGGTAACTGTGACAGAATTGGTACAACGTTTAAATGTTAACCGTCAAACCTTTTATTACCATTATAATGATTTGTACGATTTGCTAGAGCAGATTTATATTGCTGACGGTGAGCAAATGATTGGTGATAATCGAACGGATGATTCATGGGAAAAAGGAATGCTTGCTATTTTTCGCTATATTCAAGAAAATAAAGCATTTGTCTGCAATACTTATTATTCTGTTAATCGTAATTACTTGGAGCACTTTTTATATGACAGAGCTTATGAATTGATTAAGCCTGTTCTCAAGGAAAAAGAACTTAATTTAACACAAGAAGAACTTGATTTCCGCAGTCATTTTTATAAATATGGGCTAGTTGGTTTCATTTTAGATTGGATTGATTCTGGCTTGCAAGAAAATCCACAAGATCTGGTACAACATATCTATCAGTTACTGGAAAAACTTTAATTAGACAAAATCCTTTATTTGTCAAAATTCTAGACAGGAGCGACCGCCTGTCTATTTTATTTGCTTGAAAAAAGCGTTTTAATGGAGACAATAATAGAAAAGGAGTTACGCTTATGTACTATTCAAATGGTAATTACGAAGCTTTTGCACGTCCTAAAAAACCTGAAAATGTTGAAAACAAATCCGCTTATATCGTCGGAAGTGGGTTAGCTGCCCTATCCACTGCTGTATTTCTTATTCGAGATGCACAGATGCCTGGTGAGCACATTCATATTTTAGAAGAATTAAGTCTTCCTGGCGGTAGTATGGATGGTATCAAAAATGACCGTCTTGGCTACATTATCCGCGGTGGTCGTGAAATGGAACCACATTTTGAAGTGCTTTGGGATTTATTCCGCTCTATTCCTTCACTTGAAAATCCTGAAAACTCCATTTTGGATGAATTTTATTGGTTAAATAAGGAAGACCCTTGTTACGCTAAAACACGTGTCATCCATAATCGTGGAAAAGCTATTCCTGATGATGGGCAATTAACACTTTCTGAAACAGCAATTAAAGAAATTATTGACCTCGTCTTAACTCCTGAAAAGCAATTAGAAGATGTCCAAATCGACCAAGTATTTGGAGAAGAATTCTTTGCTTCAAATTTTTGGCTTTATTGGAGTACCATGTTTGCTTTTGAACCATGGTCAAGTGCTATGGAAATGCGCCGCTACCTCATGCGCTTTGTGCAACACGTTGATGCACTGAAAGATTTATCCTCTCTACGTTTTACAAAATTTAATCAATATGAATCATTAATTTTACCAATGATTCATTATCTACAAGAGCACGGAGTTGATTTTAGCTACAATACAACAGTTACTAATATTCTCATCAATCGTACTGGTAACGATAAAGTGGCTACAAAAATCGAATTCACAAAAGACAAGCAAGCACAAGAAATCTTTTTAACTAAAGATGACCTTGTTTTTGTCACAAATGGCTCTATCACAGAAAGTAGCACTTACGGTGACAATGACCATCCAGCCCCTACTACACATGAATTGGGAGCAAGTTGGGAATTATGGAAAAAATTAGCTGCCCAAGACAAGGACTTTGGTCATCCTGAAAAATTCTGCGAAAATATCCCTGATAGCAATTGGACAATTTCTGCCACTATCACGTTTAAAGACAAACGCATTGCGCCTTATATTGAAAATATTAATCATAAAGACCCTTATAGTGGCTCAATTGTGACTAGTGGACCAACGAGTATCAAAGACTCTAATTGGCTCTTAGGTTATTCAATCAGTCGCCAACCACACTTTAAAGCTCAAAAAGAAAATGAGCTAGTCGTTTGGCTCTACGCACTTTATACTGACCGCAAGGGAAACTATATCGAAAAACGACCTGATGAATGTAGTGGTAAGGAGCTTTGCCAAGAATGGCTTTATCACATGGGAGTTCCTGAAACTGACATCAAGGAAATTGCTGAAGCAGCTTCTACCATTCCTTGCCATATGCCTTATATTACAACATATTTCATGCCACGTGGCTTAAAAGACCGTCCTCTAGTCGTACCAGAACATAGTAAAAACCTTGCTTTCATCGGAAATTATGCTGAAACTCCAAAAGATACCGTATTTACCACAGAGTATTCTGTCAGAACAGCCATGGAAGCCGTCTATACATTATTAAATGTTGACCGTGGCGTTCCAGAAGTTTTTGCATCAGCCTTCGATATTCGCATGATGCTCAATGCACTTTATTACTTGAATGACCAAAAATCACTAACTGAAATTGATTTTCCTTGGGCAAAAAAAGCCGTTCTTAAAGAAGCACTCAAAAAAATTCACGGTACTTATATTGAAGAATTACTCAAAGAATATCACTTACTTTAAGATAACCATTTCTAACATAGCAAAAACGACTAGAGATTTTCTAGTCGTTTTCAGTTAGTATAGTTAGTAAATATGAAAATCATCGCTACGTAAATGTTAACTTTTTTGGGAAATAGAGGAGAATAAGTTTTAGCGATGTCGTAATTTGTGATAAATACCTATTATGATTAAAAGAATAATAGCAATAATAACAGCTACTACTATTAACAGATTATTTTCCAGACTAGCTTCGGTAGTGATACGCACAGCATTTTCTTTATTAGGAATACGGTGACCGCGTACCAAAAGACGATGAGTATTAACTCCGTAAGGCGTACAAGTCACCAAAGTCACATAGTCTTGTTCTGGATCGATAGCCACAGCAGACATATCATTAGGGAGCACTGTTAAAATCTGGTCCACTTCGTATGTCAGCGTTTCATCTAAAACCTGAATCATAAACGTATCACCTTTAGCCAGACGGTCAATATTAGTAAACAGCTTTGCAGAAGGTAAACCACGGTGTCCTGAAATCACAGCATGTGTTCCTTTACCACCAACGGGTAAAGACGTCCCCGGAATATGTCCAATAGCTATCCGTAAAACACCCTCATCCGTTCCATGATAGATTGGCAAAATCGTATTTAATTTAGGAATTTCGACATATGCCATGATTCCTGTACCACTAACATCAAGGGTTTTGTTATAGAAGTCTATTTCAGAGTTTGACAAATCCAAACCAGGCGTAACACCTTGTCGCAACGTCTGATTGTAAGCCTGCGCTGCAGCTAACATATCGGCTTTATTTTCGTCACTCATATCCTCAACATCTTGCACATAACCAGCAACTATTCTGGACTGATGAAGAGAATTCCAATAATTGCTAATTGTTGGGTATAGCACCAAGGATAGTCCAATTAGTAACATACTAACAAGAATAACCGTCAAATAATGCTCTTTAATCTTTTTTATTATCATAGATTCTCGTATTATAACTAGGAAAAGGAGCATAGAAAAGCTTTTCTTTCCTCACTCCTTTAGGGGCAAAATAGGATAAATTTATATAGTTATTTTTCCTACTTCCTAGAATAATATCCTTTTAATATTTATTTAACACTCGAACGTTTTTTGGTGATGAGTAAAGCACCAGCTGCTAGAATAATAATAGTACCGACAACGTAGAGAAGTGTTGTCCCCATGCCACCAGTTGAAGGAAGTTTTGACCCTTTTTCGTTAACTACTTCAGCTGTTAATGAACCTTTAGAGAGGTCTGATTCAAATACAATATCACCAGTTGTAAGTTTTCCTGAAAGTGAAGTTAATGCTGGGTTATCAGCTTCTACATCATGTTCAGCGGTTACTACAAAGTTAATGTCTTCAATTGTGTTATAGCCATCCGGTGTTGTTGTTTCAGAAAGAATATAAGCCCCATCATCAAGACCTTTGAATTCAAAAGTAGATGTTGAATCATTTGCTTTGATTTCTTTAATCTTAGTTTTTGAGCCATTAACCATTTTGTAAAGTGTAAATCCAGCACCTACCAAAGGGTTTTTCTCTTTATCAACTTTATTAACGACAACTTTGTAAGTAAAAACAATAACTTTATCTTCTGGAGTTTCACCAGTATCGTCTGGTTTAGATTCACCATTACCAGTGTTATTTGGGTTGTTTGAGTATGTTAATTTTACGGTATTTGGGTTACCTTTTGAACCAATAACAGCATCTGAATTAAGAGTTGCGTTGTATTCTACAACAATATCATCATCTTTAGTGATAGTAGCTACAGCTTTCACATCAGTAATGACAACAGAAATTTTCGTTGAGCCATCAGAGTTTTTACTTGTAGTTAATCGATAGTCACTTTCTTTCAAAGTTGTTCCGTCGGCAGTCACTTTTGTAATCCCATCAAATGTAAAACCAGCAGATAAATTATCTGTAAATTCAACATAGTAATGGTCATAATTGTCAATTTGTTTTGGCAATGTTGCTTTCAATTGGAAAGGAACCGTATCTCCAATATCATAATCAGCAGAATCTTGCCAACCAGTCAATGCTGTTTCTGTTGAATCGTTAATATCTTTTACTTTCTTTTGAACAGTAGGTGTGTCATTTTTAAGTTGTGCTGTTGCATCACCGACAACTTGTAAGATAAAACGAGTATAGGCTGCATTTTTCCCATTTTGTGATTCATCTTTATCTTTTACGAGGTAGTAACCAGCAGTTAAACCTGTAAAGGTTGTTGAATTTGCTGTACTAGTCACTGTTTTTGTAGGTGTTTTTAGCTTGCCTGCTGCTGTAGTGGCAAACGTTTTTGCCACGTCTGAATCATCTGAAGCTCCGTCAAGACTTTCAGCGATTGTAGCTGCATCTGAACTAGTGTTAAAAGTAAATGCATTAACATCAGAACCCCAAGTAATGTTTGAAAGGGTAGTTACCTTATTTCCATTTTCATCAGCTGTCGTATAAATATCACCGCTAAAAATTTGGTAGGCTTCATAAGTGTGGTCTGTTGTTGTTCCGTTAATTGTCAACGTATAAGTTGACTCATCAGCGAAGGCTTTTACACCTGTAAAGGCAAAAAGAATTGACAATAAAGTAGCCAAAATTAACTTAAGCTTTTTCATAATCTTGTATTCCTCCATAAAAATAAATAATTTGATAACATTGATAAAATTTACATAAATTTAAACGAAAGCACCACATCCTTTACAGTTTTACTTTATTTTTACGAACTCTAATGCTCATAAAGATTGTAGCCAATAGTATAAATAAACCAATCACATAATAAGAAATCGTACCACTGCCACCCGTACTAGGGAATAAGTAGTCTCTTGGAATTTTATTAGTGATTTCAAAATTACCTGACTCATCTTCTTCGATTGTTGTCGTATAGCCAGTCACTTCTTCTTCGGTAACACTATATTTAATTTGCTTTCCGTTCTCATATTTAGGGAGGTCTTTAAATTCGTATTTCCAATCATCCTCTGCCGTGATAGTTACTGTTTGAAGGTCTTTATCATTAGCTTTCAATGTCACTTTGATTGAGTCTGGACGTTTTTTCTCTTTATCGTTTCTATCATCCCAAATCTTGGTAACTGTAATATCTGTCGTTTCTGGGGTATGGATATTTGTAATATCTGTGCCTGAAACTTTTGTTTCATAATCTTTAACGGCTTCTTCTGTTACACTATACTTAATTTCTTGCCCAGCTTTATATTTCGGTAAGTCCTTAAATTCGTACTTCCAGTCGTCAGCTGCGGTGACTTTTTTGGAATCAACTTTTACACCGTCAGCAAGAAGATTAACCGTGATAGCTGTTGGACGTTTACCATCTTGGTCATCATTATCATCCCACGTTTTTGTCCCTGAAATTTCTGTCGTTTCTGGAACATGGGTATTGGTAATATCTGTGCCCGAAATAGTAGTTTCATAATCACTGACAGGTTCTTCGACTATAGAATAGCTAATCTCTACTCCATCTCTATACTTCGGTAGGTCTTTGAACGAATATTTCCAATCAGTATCAGCTGTTACTTCTTGTGAAGCAATCTCTTCTTGTGGAGCAAACTCTTCTCCATCATCATAACGAAAATCGGCAAGAAGCTTCACTGTAATCGAATTTGGGCGTTTACCGTCTTGGTTATCCTTATCATCCCATGTTTTTGTTCCTGAAATTTCTGTCGTTTCTGGAACATGGGTATTCGTGATAGTATAACTATAACCACTATCACTTTTAGTATTAGTAACTGTACTCTGATAACCATCTAGCTC
The DNA here is from genome assembly GCF_002000985.1 of Streptococcus gallolyticus subsp. gallolyticus DSM 16831. Classification (NCBI taxonomy): domain Bacteria; kingdom Bacillati; phylum Bacillota; class Bacilli; order Lactobacillales; family Streptococcaceae; genus Streptococcus; species Streptococcus gallolyticus. Next base: position 1,845,112 of record NZ_CP018822.1, read on the forward strand.
TCCACTATATTGTTCTACTTCTTTTACACTATATTCAATGGGGTTGCCATCTGAATCATAGAGGCTAAGGCCTCTAAAAACTCCTTGCCAATTACTATTGGAAGAACGGGATAATTCTATTTTTTGTCCTTCAACCTCTACACCATTTGCCAGTAATTGAACATCTATCGCATATGGTCGTATTCCGTCTTGGTTATCGTTGTCATTCCAGACCTTCTCAACAGATAAGTTTGTATATCCTACATCTACTGTTATTAGATTTTGTACATCACTCCCAGCTCCGTGATCATAAAGATATAAATTAAGCTTGGCACCTGCTGGATAGCTGAGATTAGCCACATCAATCAACTCAAGATAAGCTTTTTTGCCCCTTATATCCCACGCTGTTTTCTTACTAGACGATACACCCAAAGCACTATAATCCCCAGTTCCATCACTATCGACACCATCTGTAAAATGCCAAATAGCCTTCTGTGTGATAGCACAAAAATCTCCATTTTTTAAATTATACTTCTCCTTGATGCCACTACAGTTATTAGGATAACCATTGTATATAACCTTCATGATTGCATCGTAGAGTTCTTGACCTTCCATGTCGCTGTCGCAATTTTCTTTCAAGCGAACGTAATCTACATCAGCTATCTTTCGGTATTTAGCCTCTCCTTCTTCTGATGCTGCCGGTGGACGACTTTTGACATGGTTAAAACAATAAGCTCGTATACTTCCCCCATCTTCATCTATTCCATAGCTAAAGGTGTGAAGAAAATTATAACTCATATCACTACCATCACTATAGCCAGTATGGCCAGTATAAAACACATCTTCCTCAGCCTTTGCACTGATACCTGTGAGTGTTAATAGTGTTGTCAATAACACCAAAAAAATTCTAATAAACTTTCTCATCATCAAACTCCATTTATTTAGCAAAGCATTGCACGCCATTTTTAATCGATTGATTAAATAAGACGACAACGAATTCAACAATAATTGTATAAAAAACTATACATTTAAAATAAATGTACTGATTTTTCACAAGTTAAAAATATATTTTACAATTTGAATTCTGTCAAGTCTTTTCTCGAAAAAAGTTTATTTTTTATCTAAAAACTTAACCTGTGTTATGTTTTTAGATTTTAGAATATTTCTGATTGAAAAAATATTCTGTATTTTTGTATCATTTATGCAAAAAAATACAAAATCTAAAATTATAAGCATTTTTTAATAATTCGTTTTCATATTTAAAGAAACTAAAACATGTATAAAAAGTTATGTAAAAAACAACTAGAATTTTCTAGTCATTTCCTTTTTGTTATGTCATTGTTTTAAAACGAAGATAAAAACTTCTATTCACTTTACTAGAAAACAAGGTAAAGATTTCCTATCCTTTCAAATCAAAAACGACCAGAAAATCTCTAGCCGTTTTTGCTATAAAGTTAAACTTACCAATTTTCCCATTGTGTTTTAACAGTCACATTGCCATACTCTTCAGGCGAAAATTGACTATCGTAAATCGAACACCAGTCTGTTAGAACTTTTTGATTGACGATTTCGTTATAATGTTTATCTAAATCAACACTTGAAATATGATATTGCTCTAAGTATGCCTTTACCTGAGTTTCATCATCAATATACTCTCCCGCTTTTCTTGGTTCGTCAAAAATAGCAACTTCTTTTGTAAGCGTCTTACTATTTCGCTTATAATAACTTAAATACCAAATAGTAATATCGGAATTTGGTCGCCACTCAAAGCGAATGCTCATGTCTTTTCCTAATTCAGGATAAAAATTAATCACAATATTAGCACAGTCTTCAGGAAGAGCTTCATCGATATAGTTTATCACTACTGTATGCTTCCCTGCTTCATTCATATTATCATCATAAATTTCTTGGCTTTTCACCTCTGCATCACTTAATTGACGAAACACATAGCCACTATTCATCGTCTCTTGATAGATTTCATCAAAGATGTTCTTTGGTTGATGAATATAGTAATAAATCCCAGCTGACAAAATAAGTACACATAAGATGACTAAACTAATGATTTTCTTTTGCATAAGTTTACCAATTTTCCCATTGTGTTTTAACAGTCACATCACCGTAATCTTCAGGCGAAAATTGACTATCGTAAATCGAACACCAGTCTGTTAAAATTTTTTGATTGACGATTGCATCATAATAACTCTCTAAATCAACGGCGGTGATACCATAGTCTTGCAAGTAAGATTTCACTTTTGATTCATCTTCGATGTAGTTATTTGAATCATTCTCTTTTATTAAAATTTCTACCGTTTTAGTTAAAGTTTGCTTTTTAGCGCTATACATACTCCATAGTGACAAACTAACTTTTGAGTCCAATTCTTTTTGAAAAGATACTGATACTGTTTTTCGACGTTGCTTAAAATTGAATCCGATTCTAATATTAGAATAGCCATCTGGTGCCTCTGACTCATTGTATAACCCAGAAGGTGTTTGTGAAATATTAGGATCATCCGTTGGCCACCATTCTGCTATCTCAAAATCTTCAATCTGCCCTAAAATATTATTGCTTCAATACGTCTTTTTCGTTTCTTGATAGATTTCATCAAAGATATTCTTTGGTTGATGAATATAGTAATAAACCCCAGCTGACAAAATAAGTACACATAAGATGACTAAACTAATGATTTTCTTTTTCATAAAATTTACCAATTTTCCCATTGCGTCTTAACAGTCACGTCACCGTAATCTTTAGGCGAGAATTGACTATCGTAAATCGAACACCAGTCTGTTAACACTTTTTGATTGACAATTTCGTTATAATAACTCTCTAAATCAGCGGCGGTGATACCGTAGTCTTGTAGATAAGATTTCACTTTTGATTCATCTTCGATGTAGTTATTTGAATCACCGTTCTCTAAGGCAATTTTTACTCTTTTAGTTAAAACACTATCAGTATGAGAATATATACTCCATACTCTCACCCTAACTTTTGAAGTTATTCGTTTTTCAAAAACGATATTTGACGTTCTATACTTTCTTTCAAAATTAAAACCAATTTTTACCTCAGAATAACTCTCAGATAATTCCTTTTCACTATACCCTCCAAAAGGCATATATTTATTATCTTTATTATCACTAGGCCATGAACCTCGAATTTCAAAATCTTCAATCTGTCCTAAAATATTATTGCTTCGATATGTTCTTTTTGTTTCCTGATAGATTTCATCAAAAATATTCTTTGGTTGATGAATATAATAATAAATCCCAGCTGACAAAGCAAGCACACATAAGATGACTAAGCTAATGAGTTTCTTTTTCATAAAATTTACCAATTTTCCCATTGTGTTTTAACAGTCACATTGCCATAATCTTCAGGTGAGAATTGGCTATCGTAAATTGAACACCAGTCTGTTAACACTTTTTGATTGACGATTTCGTTATAATAACTCTCTAAATCAGCGGCGGTGATACCATAGCCTTGCAAGTAAGATTTCACTTTTGATTCATCTTCGATGTAGTTATTTGAATTGGTTATACTAATTTTTTTATTTAATGTTTTCTTCATAGTTATATAATGAACACTAAAATTTATTGACACTTTGGAATCAATGTACTTTTCAAAATAGATATTAAACCCTTTCTCCTGATATAAATTAAAAGTTATTCTCAAATTAGGATTTCGATCATTTAAATAGTAATCTGGATAGCTAATACTTGGGCTAAATTTATTAGTTTCATTCATATCTTTATCATAGATTTTATAATTCTTAATTTCAGCATCCTTAATCTGATAAAAAATATTTGTTCCTAAATAATTTGTTTTCATCTCCCAATAGATTTCATCAAAGATATTCTTTGGTTGATGAATATAGTAATAAACCCCAGCTGACAAAGCAAGTACACATAAGATGACTAAACTAATGAGTTTCTTTTTCATAAAACTACTCCCCCACGGCTTCTAAACGACTAAGGAACTTCGATACATCTTCATAATGCTCAGAAATATAGTTACTTGTCGCTTCTTCACCTTTTCTACGAATATCAACAGGAACTAGACTAGCATAAATAGTGCCTTTGACCTTATCCAAATCTTCATTCTTCAAGAATTCTTTTTCACGAACGGTCTCATCCTTAGTCACGTCGCTATAATAACCGCTCATCGCCCGTTCATAAGATTGCCCTTGTGCCATTCGACCAACAATATTAACAGCATCCAAGTCGGCTTTATAATCATCTTCACCAATGCTAGGCTTCTCATCATTAGCATTATAGGTGGTATCACCCTCCCAGCCAGCCAAAGCTTTCACATGTTCTCGCCCACCATAAAAGTCCGACAATTGCAGACCAGATGGATTCAAGTGTGTTGCCATGGTAATGGATTGGTGCGTAAAATCTGCATTCCCTGCTCCATTATTAGAATAAGCTTTTAAATGTTCATCCCAAAAGTCATCAAAACCTTTCGTTGTTCCATACGCATTTTTATAATTTATCTTTGCATTTTCATATGTATCAGAACCTTCAGTAAAATCAATATCATGCATTTGTTTTACAGTATTTCCACCATTTGCTAAAGCATGTTGCAATCGGAGATTATAAGTTAACTCTTTGGCTTCTTGTTCACTAAGTCCTAAAACTTGAAAGATTTCTAAAAGCGACATAGGCACTTTTTGCGTATCACCTGTAAAGAAATTGCTAATGGTCTCAGTGTAAAAATAATTGCTCAAATAACCAGCTGTTTCATCCCACTTCACGCCATCATAGCTCACAGCGCCAATCAAACGTAAAAAGATATAATCACGCTCCTGTGACGTGTAGCCTGCAAAATAAGAAAATTGACTATCAATCCCCCGCTTAATGGTCAGCAGTTGCTTAGCGGTCTCCACATCAAAGCCATACTCTGTCATCATGGTATTGACAAATGCCCGTTCCTCTCGGCTAAGCTCTAAATCTTTCGTCGCAGAATAAGCCGATAAATAAGTCGCCCAGCTTAAATCACTTGGGATCGTAAACGACTTGTCCGTAGCGTTCCAACTAGTTTCTGCTTGTGCTAAACCCGTTGAGAGTTGCAAGGCAATATTATCTAACTCATCAAATAAACGAACCGAATCCGTACTATAAGCTCGTAAGTCCTCTAAAATCGTTTCATAGACACGTTTATTAGCATGGTGACCACGAATCAAGTCAACCGTGCCTTGTTGCATTTGGCGTTTTTGCGTCGTTGGCAGTTCTAAACGACTTAAGGATTGGTTAATCTCATCTAGTTGATTAATCAAGTCTTCTTCCTGACGGATGTACTCTAAGAGCTGCTCTTCACTCCAACTCTTAGTATCCACACTCTCCTGATAATTTTCAGGCAGTTTCGCACTCGCCTTAGCTAACATTTCCGCATACAGTTCGCCACCTTGTGCTAGTGGCAAAAGAACGGCACGATAATAAGCTTTAGCTGCCTCATAGGCTTTCCCTGTTAAACTCTCTGTGTCATCCGCAAATTGCTGAATAGCTTGTTGCAAGGCTTGATAGCCTTCAATTTGAGCCTGACTGACACTAGCGACACTCTCAGCTTGTGCCTGTGACTGCTCTAAGGTCATGTTAAGTCCCATTTCAATCTCCCCCTAAATTACTTTAAACTTTCTTTGCGCTTAGCAACGTAAACGGCTTCCATCTCATCTTCGATTTGACGAGCTTGATGTTTGAGTTCATCAACACCGTCAATAAAGGTCTCAAAGACTTGATTTCTCAACTCATGTAATTGTTCGCCTTGTTCTCCCAATTGAGTCGCATACTTACTCCCATAAGCAGCATCCCATGCATTATTTAACGAGATTGTTCGTCCGCCGTAGTCATAATTTTCAAAGTCTCCCAACACTTGTTCGGCTCGAAAGCGGGTATTTTCAATATCTTCTAATTGGTAAGACAATTGGCGTTCTTTACGATTCAATGCTTCCCATTTTTCAGTCATGCTCGCCCTCAAAACTTTCTGCACCTGCTTGGTCAACCGCTTCAAAGTCACTAGCCACCGAATGCAGATGGTCAGAAGCCGTCTCAACAGCAGCAGTAATTTGTGCCAAAAAGGACTTGGCTTGGTCAATCACCGCATGATGACGTGTATTTCCCTCTAATTCCGTTACGGTATCTTTTGTCACCTCACTAACAGCAGTGAGATTCTGACAAGCATTTGCCAATTGACTGGCATACGTCTGGGCAACTTCCCTATCGCTCCTAATTGTTGTCATAAATCCTATACTCCCTTTTGCTCCGTCTAAAATTACATTTATTTTACCATAAAACTAAATTTAAAAAAATTAAAAATCACATCAGAATGTTGATAGACGTGCTTTAACCACAAGTTTTATTTATTTTTGTCACTTGTGATGAGGTATTATTTTCGAGCGAAATAGGCAACAAAAGAACGATTTGAAATAAAAAGTACCGGAAAAATTTTTCTTCAATTAAAAAGAGGTCGATTACGACCTCCTGTGGCTTATCTGTCCATTCCATTAATTAAAGACGTTAAAGGTTACTTTGCCTGGGATTTTGTTGGCTTGACAGCTAGCGATAATGCTATTTTTGGTGCTTTCAACTGATTTTCTAATAGAGCTTTGGCTGCTTGATGACGGTGTGCTGACCGAACGTCCGCTTGGCAATTTATCACCGCTCTTGCCGCTAAATCCTTGAACTGATGACCACCCTTTAATGGTCAATGGTTGAATGTAATAGTTATACCCATTGTCAAAGGCGATACAGTGATTAAAGTAACCAGTAACCGAGCTATTGTTGTTGTCAAAACCTTTTTTAGATTCATCAAAAGCTAAGCAATAAGAAAGATTGCGTGTCACACTTGATTTTGAATAGGCAGAGCCAAGTTTAAAGCCGTTTGGATTACCATCAAAAGAACTTCCTGTCCAAGCTGAAAGGCTGATTGTTCCTGCATCTGTTTGAATAAAGTTGCCTGTTGGCAATGAGAATTGACGTTTGGCATATTTTGATGCAAATGAGCTGTCTTTAGCTTTGATTAATTGAACTAAAAGTAGATTTTCATCTAAAGCTTTTCCGTTATCAAAGTCATATTTTCCTGTGAAAACATTAGGGTTTCCGTTATTCCAAACCGCACAGTAAGTATAGCTGATATCTGGTGTTACATTGCCTACCTTATCGAAAGAATCCCAACCATCATCAGAATTATCCCAAGCATAGCAATATGAGAACGTATTGCCACTACCAGCACCAAGTTTTGGTGCAAAACCGTCTGCATTACCACCGCGTGTGTAAACATCACAATTTCGGTAGCTGCAAACATATTCAATGGTATTTTTATAAGCTCCCAAAGTCACTTGCAAACCAGCGTCGTTATTATAACGTGTGATGCAGTTTGACACTTTGTTATTTCCTGCATTTGAACCTTTGATTTGAATACCATTGTCTGGAGCGTGTTCCACAATCAAGTTTTGAAGCGTGTATTTAGAACCTGTGATTCGGACTCCAACCGCTGTATCTGAAGAAGCTTTGCCAATATATTGGTTCATAAAAGTTGAAAAATCCAATCTTGGGTAAGTACCATCTGAATTTTTCACACCAATGATTTGAACATTAGCATTTGTTTTTGATAAAGCGATTTGACCGCTACAAGCAATGCTTGTTCCTTTGACGTAAACTTTTCCACCACCAGCTTTTTCAGCTTTACTAACCGCAGAAAGCAAGTCCTTGTAATTGGTAACGACTGTTCCGTCTGATGTATTTGTAGAGCCACCAGAAGAACTGTTACCAGAGTTTGCTGTTGTTGATTCAAACTTAAATTGCTGACATTCGTAGCCATTATAAGTCCATGTTTTGATGTCGCCGTTGTCCTCTTTAGACCAACCGTTCACATCTACTGCTTGTGTGCCACCAGAGCATTTCGTTAACAAACAGTAAGTATTGGCAGTTTTCGTTGGAACAACTTGGAAAATTTGAGCGTCAGCTCCATTGGCAGAATAAATCTGAATATTTGTTCCGTCTGTACGTCCACCGTTAGCAACATCAAGCATTCGTCCACCTGATAGACCACTTCTCAAAGTGATGTAATTATTGCCAAGGTTGGTAACATACCATTTTTGGTTATCGCCGCCATTTCCTGAATATTGAATCACATTGCTTCCGTCAGCGTCTCGTTTTCCTGAAACATCTAAGTATTTTTGGCTATTAATATTTTTAAGGTAATACCAACCGTCAGCTAGATAGTTTTGCGCTGCATTGCTGGCAACCTTGCTTTCAGCCAATTGATCGCTAGAAAGTTGATTATCAGAAAGATTATTAGTATCAATTGTTACTGTTTCATCAGCGCTTGAATCAGGGGTAGCTGTATCACCCGTGCTTGTTTCAGTTGACTCTACTTCAATTTCAAATAAATCAATCCCACTATTTTGTGAATACAACCAGATGGCATCTTCATTCCCAGTATAAGTATAAGATTGTGTGTTAGCCGTAACATCTGCAGTCATTGTGCTCAATTGGTTTCCCGCAGAATCTGCTAAAATTAAGGTTCTTGCTTCTGTGCTTGATGAGCTTTGCAAGGTCACCTTAACCACATCATTGGCTGCTACTGGAACTTTAACTGCTCTACCATTCTGGTCACCTTTGCCGTTTAATGCTAAAGCGTAAGTAAAACTTTTATCTCCCAGAGTAACATTTTTTACCTTGACCTGCATGGGTAGGCTATCTGTTGCTACCAACGTTAAGCCATCGACTGTCCGCGTATCAGACAGTGTTCCTAAATCTTTAAAATTGGAATCCTCAAAATTCCAAGAAGTTGTTGTCTGTGTGTTTGTATCCGCTTTCAAAAGTGACACTCCTGTTAGTGTCATGGCAACAAGTAATAGGATACTAAACATCAACGACAATACGCGTTTTGTTTTTTTCATTTGATCTCCTCCATTTGAGTAACATTTTTGCCACAAAAATATTTTAGTTTATATAACGCAAAAAATCAATTAAAAAATCAGTAAATTTTAATTTTTATTTACCTCTAATTTTACTGTAAAAAATAAGCCCCAATTTGGGGCTCATTTATATTACATCAAAAGTAGAGTTCGTTATTACATTTATTTTAGAAAATATTAAAGGTTACTTTTCCTGGGATTTTGTTTGCTTGACAGCTTGCAATAATGGCATTCTTGGTGCTTTCTACTGTGCTTCTGATTGAAGATTGTGTGCTAGTAGATGGTGTGCTGACAGAATAACCACTTGGAAGTTTATCACTACTTGTTCCACTAAAGCCATAAACAGCTGACCACCCTATAATCGTAAGTGGTTGAATATAGTAATTATAACCATTGTCAAAAGCAATACAGTGATTGAAATTACCAGTAACAGAGCTGTTATTGTTGTCAAAACCTTTTTTAGATTCATCAAACGCTAAGCAATAAGAAAGTGTTCTTGTTGCACTAGAGGTTGAATAAGCAGAACCAAGTTTAAAGCCGTTTGGATTACCGTCATAAGAACTTCCAGTCCAAGTAGAAGGACTAACTGTCCCTGCATCTGTTTGAATAAAGCTACTTGTTGGCAATGAGAATTGACCATTAGCGTAATTTGTTGCAAAAGAACTGTCTTGAGCTTCAATCAATTGAACCAATAAGAGGTTCTCATCAAGTGAGTTACCATTGTCAAAATCATATTTTCCTGTAAAGACATCTGGGTTACCATTGTTCCACACTGCACAATAAGTGTAGCTGATGTCTGGTGTCACGTCACCTGATTTGTCATATGAATCCCAACCGTCATCAGAATTATCCCAAGCATAGCAGTATGAGAAAGTATTGCCGCTACCAGCACCAAGTTTTGGTGCAAAGCCGTCTGCATTACCACCACGAGTATAGACATCACAGTTTCGGTAACTGCAAACATATTCGATAGTATTTTGATAAGCGCCTGCTGTTACTTGCAAACCTGCATCATTATTATAACGTGTGATACAGTTTGACACTTTATTGTTTCCTGCGCTTGTTCCCTTGATTTGAATCCCGTTATCTGGGGCATGTTCCACAATCAAGTTTTGAAGCGTATAATTTGACCCTGTAATTCTGATACCAACCGCTGAATCTGACGACGCTTTACCAATATAGCTTGACATAAAGCTTGAGAAATCCAATTCTGGGTAAGTACCGTCTGCGTTTTGCACACCAATGATTTGGACATTTGAATTGACTTTTGAAAGCGCAATTTGTCCGCTACAAGCAATGCTTGTCCCTGATACGTAAATTTTGCCACCACCAGCATTTTCTGCTTGGCTAATCGCTGAAAGCAATTCCGAATAGCTTGTTACAACTGTACCGTCTGATGTGTTGGTTGCAGAAGTATCTGAAGTTGTTGTGGTAGTTGATGTACTGCTTGTCCCGTTTGAATCAACTTGAATTTTAAAAATATCAATACCACTATCTTGTGAATACAACCAAATATCATCCCCACCACCTGTATAAGTGTAAGATTGTGTACTAGCTGTTGTCCCAGCAGACATTGTTGTCAATTGATTTCCTGCTGAATCAGCAACAATCAAAGTTCTTGCGTCTGTGCTTGAAGAGCTTTGCAAGGTTACTTTAATCACGTCATTTCCAGACACTGGAACCTTGACAGCTCTGCCGTTTTGGTCACCTCTCCCACTAAGCGCCAAAGCATAGGTATAATCAGCTCCAGAAACCGTCGCATTTTTAGCCTTAACCTGCATGGTCAAGCTATCTGTTGCTACCAACGTCAAGCCATCAACCGTCGTTGTGCTAGAAATTGTTCCAAGATTTTTGAAACTTGAGTTTTTGAAATTCCAAGATACCGTTGTTGAGGCATCTACTTTCAAACTAGACATTCCCGCTAGTGTCATACTAACCATAAAAATGGCACTAAACAATACTAATAACACTTGTTTTGTTGTTTTCATTTTATCTCCTTTCCCACAAGCGTGGATTTATTTTAGCATGGATAATGTCTATTTTTAAGTTTTTGCATATATGAAATTTTTCTATAAATTAGAATAATCTTATTTAATTATCTATAAGTCATTTTGGGTTATATAAGCGTTTTCGTTAACAAATAAGACTATTTGATTGACTTGGTTTTTAATTTTGTATTTGCATATATGGAATTCCTGTGCTAAATCAAGAAATTTTCTTCAAAGTCATGCAAACGTCCTCGTTTCTAGGCAGGAGTTGTGATTTAACTTAAATTTGCATATATAGGATTCTTCCGCTAAATCAGAAAAATTTTCCACAAGTAAAAAAGAAGCCCACTATTGGACTTCTTTTCTGCCGAATTTATATTATTGTGCAAATGGAAGTATTATTCAGCATCTGGACGTGATTTGCGGTTAATGTCAGCTAGGATATTGTCAACAAATTCATCGATTGCTTCTGTGTGAGTTTGCTTGCTTCCATAGCGACGAACGTTAACTGTCTTATCAGCCATTTCTTTGTCACCAACGATTAATTGGTAAGGGATTTTCTTAGTTTGGCTTTGACGGATTTTAAGTTGCATTTTTTCGTTGCGTTCATCAACGTCAACACGAACGCCTTTGTCGCGAAGAACTTTAGCAACTTCCCAAGCATAGTCAACGTGAGCTTCGTTAGAAACTGGGATAACAGTTACTTGGTGTGGTGCAAGCCATGTTGGGAAGGCACCTTTGTAATTTTCAATCAAGATAGCTGTGAAACGTTCCATTGTTGAGATAACGCCACGGTGAATCATAACTGGACGGTGTTCTTCACCATCAGCACCAATGTATGTCAAACCGAAACGTTCTGGAAGAAGGAAGTCAAGTTGGATAGTTGACAATGTTTCTTCGTTACCAAGAGCTGTTTTCACTTGAATATCAAGTTTTGGACCGTAAAAAGCTGCTTCACCTTCTGCTTCGAAGTATTCAACACCCATTTCATCCAAGGCAGCTTTCAACATTGATTGTGCATTTTCCCACATTTCGTCGTCATCATAGTATTTGTGAGTGTCTTTAGGGTCACGTAGTGAAAGACGGAAACGGTATTCAGTCAAGTTGAAATCTGCGTAAACATCGATAATCAATTGAAGAGCTTTTTGGAATTCTTCTTGAATTTGTTCAGGTGTTACGAATAAGTGACCGTCGTTAAGTGACATTTCACGAACACGTTGAAGACCTGACAAAGCACCTGATTTTTCGTAACGGTGCATCATACCGATTTCCGCAATACGGATTGGCAATTCACGGTATGAGTGTACATGGTGTTTATAAACTTGGATGTGGTGTGGGCAGTTCATTGGACGAAGAACGAATTCTTCACCATCCCCCATATCCATTGTTGGGAACATATCTTCACGGTAGTGGTCCCAGTGACCTGATGTTTTGTACAAATCAACTGAAGCCAAAGGTGGAGTATAAACGTGAAGGTAGCCTGAAGCTACTTCTTTATCAACGATGTAGCGTTCCAACGTACGACGAATTGTTGCACCGTCTGGCAACCAGAATGGAAGACCTTGACCAACTTCTTGAGAAATCATGAACAAATCAAGTTCTTTACCAAGTTTACGGTGGTCACGTTCTTTAGCTTCTTGACGTTGTTTAAGGTAAGCTTTAAGGTCTTTTTTGTCGAACCAAGCAGTACCGTAAACACGTTGCATCATCGCATTGTCGCTATTTCCACGCCAGTAAGCACCAGCGACGTTCAATAGGTGGAAAACTTGGATACGACCAGTTGAAGGCACGTGTGGACCACGGCAAAGGTCAGTGAATTCACCTTGTGAATAAACAGTAAGACCACCTTCGTCTGCACCATGTTCTTCAATCAATTCAAGTTTGTAAGGGTCGTTTTTGAACAATTCACGCGCTTCATCAATTGTGATTTCTTTACGAATACATGGAAAGTTTTCTTTAACGATTTTTTTCATTTCTTCTTCGATACGAGGAAGATCTTCATCAGAGATTTGACCAGCTTTATTATCAGTATCGTAGTAGAAACCATCTTCAATAGCAGGACCTACACCAAGGCAAAGGTCTGGGAAAAGACGTTTTGCTGCTTGTGCAAAAAGGTGAGCAGCTGAGTGACGTAAGATACCAAGAGCATCTTCGTGGTCAGGTGTCACGATTTCAATGCTACCGTCTTCAGTAATTTCACGGGTTGTATCAATCAATTGACCATTAAATTTACCAGCCAAGGCTTTTTTAGCTAGTGAATTGCTAATGCTTTGAGCAATTTCAAAAGGTGTTACACCAGATTCAAATTCGCGCACAGCGCCATCTGGAAAAGTGATTTTAACCATATTTCTCTCCTTTTAATAATTTACAATGTTGACAATTCCTTTTTGGGGAACCAAGCAAAAGGAATGTTATCAGCTTATGAGACTTTTTTCCGAGATAAAAGAAAAACGACGTCCCAAAAGGACGTCGTAACGTGGTTCCACCTTCATTTATCTACGACAAAAAAGAGTCGTAAACCTCAAATTAGCTATATCGTAGCTACCGTTTTATGTTTGCATAAAAGCAAGGAAGTAGTATTGAATCAGCTAACCCTGCGCCCTTCTCACCAACCGGCACTCGCTCTAAAGGTTTAACCCTGTTCAACTTGTCTTCGTAAGTTATTATAACACGAATAATTTATTTTTCAAGAACTTAATCAATGAAATCTCGAATTGAATTAATTAATCGTTTTGGAGCCTTGACAACTTTGGCTGATGTTTTAGCTGTCGCTTTAACAGCTTTAGCTGGCATTTTTATCGCTGATTGAGCAAATTTGATAGATGTTTTTTCATCTTGGCTTCGCACTGTCAATGATAATTTTGATTTTTTCTTATTTTTGGCTGAAATCAAGACGTCTAAATAAAAGGCATAGACTGATTTTCCAAAATGCTCTGCTGAAATAGCGTACATTTTTTCTTTGTATGTCCTTTCGTCCATTGCTGGTGTATCGGCAATCGCATCTAAAATTGCATCTGCTAAATCTTCTTCATGATAAAAGAGTGTCCCGAACATCTTTTGGTCAATAATATCGTCCAAATAAGGATTGCCATGAGCAATGACAGGCGTTCCGCTGGCAAGGCTTTCTGTGTAGGTCAATCCTTGTGTCTCACTAGTAGAAGCTGAAATAAAGAAATCACTTGCCTTATAATACAAAGCTGTCTCGTCATGTGGGACCATTCCTGTAAAAATCACAGCTTCTTCAATGCCCAACTCTGCTACCAAATCTTTCAAATCTTGGAGATAGGGTCCATCACCAACAACAACTAACTTAACACGTTTATTTTCTGACAAAACTTCTGGAAATTGTTTTAGGATAGCTTGGATATTTTTTTCGTAAGAAACACGTGACAAGCTAAGCAGCATGGTTTCGTCATCAGCAATACCTAATTTATCGCGGAGAGCTTTAGCATCTTCTGCTGTAATATCCTTGCGTTCGTATTCTTCCACACGAATACCTGTCGGGATAACACGTTTAGGAATTTTAATATCGTAACCGTCTAACAGATTTAAGACAATGCGTGACGGGCAAATAACACCGTCTAAATCGTTCAAATAACCGCGAATAATGTACTTAACCATGCCAGGTTTGATGATTTTCCCTTTGGCAATGTAACCAACATAATCCTCGTACTGAGTATGATAAGTGTGTACCGCAGGAATGCGGAGCGCAGCAGCAATCATTTTCCCTAAAACACCAACACTAAATTCAGTCTGAGTGTGAATAATATCCAACTTATACTGCTTTGCTATTTTATAAGACGAAATTAACCCACGATAAACCACACGGCGGTCAGTAAACGACACAAAAGGAACGCTAGGCAGACGAATAATCGTTGGATCCTCGTAGCGTTTAACGGCTTTATCAGTGGTAGTAAATATATAAACCTCGTGTCCCTCTTTTTCCAATTCTTCTTTTAGGGTGCAAATGCTTGTTGAAACCCCTGAAACTTGAGGGAAATAGGTATCTGTAAAAAGACCTATTCTCATTTTACAACTCCATTACTTTTTCATAGACGTCAACTAATTCATGAGCAACTTTATCGATACTACGGCTTTCAGCCACTTTGTAGCCTGCTTCTTGTTTTTGACTTTTTCCTGCTAAGACTTTTCGAAGCGCTCCTACAAATCCGTCAACGTCAGTCGCTAATTCTGCACAACTTTCATCTACCCAGCCGTGATAAACAGGAATATCACGTAGCACGACGTGTTGGTGGCTAGCAAGAGCTTCCAAGACAACAATTCCTTCGGTTTCCTCACGACTTGGGAAGAAAAAGGCATCTGCTCCGCTCATTGCTCCCTCAAAAACATCACCTTTAATGTAACCAGCAAAGGTCACATTTGACGGGTGTTTGCGAGTCACAATGCTTCTGACTTTATGTGGGATAACCCATTTATTTGTTTCACCGAACCAGATAAAACGGACGTCTGGCATTTGTTCTGCGACTTTTACAAATTCATCAATGCCCTTGCGCATGAAATAAAGCCCAGCACAAACAACAACTTTTTCATCTGGTTTAATATCAAAATAACGACGGAAAGCTTCTTCTTTTGCAGAATCTGGAACATAGCGTGACAAATCAATGCCATTTGAAACAGCGTAAATTGGGTGTTTAATGCCATAACCTGCAATCAAAGATTTTGAGTATTCCGTAGGTGTGATAATAGCATCCGCTTTTTGATAAAAACGGCAAAGATACCATCTAAAAATCGGTGATACTAAATTTGAACCAATGAATGAATCACGAAAGTCTTCTTCGGTTGAATGACCGTGCATAAGCACTTTTTTACCAGCTCTTTTAGATTTCATCAACAGATGCCAGCTTTTAAGCCCATAAGTATTAATGTGTACTAAATCATAATCGTCTTTCGGGTTAGTTGTATATTCTTGCCCCACCATTGTAAGGGCACGCTCTTGATGCTTAATCGCACGTCCTATGCCGGATTTTCTCAAATAATTCTCGGCTTCCAAATACAGTAAAACTTTCATAATTTCTATTATATCTTATTTTGTATTTTTTTTCACCAAGAGTCAAAAAAATCAGTCCGAGGACTGATTTTTAATTTGATATAACTAGTCAACTATTAACGTGTTGTGCCACGTGTTGTAAGACCGTGGTTAAGAAGAATTTCTTTTTCTTCGAGTTCCTCTTTGTTCATGATTTTAGTCAACATACGCATGCTGACAGCACCAAGGTCATAAACTGGTTGGCTGATTGAGCTAAGGTTTGGACGTGTGTATGATGTGATTGGTGAATCATTGCTTGTGATGATTTCAAAGTCTTCTGGAACTTTTTTGCCAGCTTCGAACAAGCCATTCAACAATCCTGCTGCCAATTCATCTTCGGCAACAAAGGCTGCTGTTGCACCAGAATTAATCACACGTTGTGCAAGTTCAAATCCATCTTTATAGTTGTAATTAGCTTCAAAGACAAGACCTTCTTTGAATGATAAGCCATTTTTTTCAAGACCTTCTTTGTAACCAGCTAAACGCACTTTACCGTTGATATCATCGATAAGTGGACCAGAAACAAAGGCGATTTCTTTATTGTTTTTAGCCAAAATATCAACAACATCAGCAACGGCTGCTTTGTAGTCAATATTAACACTTGGGAGTTGGTGTTCTAAGTCAACTGTACCCGCAAGTACAACTGGCGTGCGTGAGCGAGAGAACTCTGCACGAATTTTTTCAGTCAAATGATGTCCCATGAAGATAATACCGTCAACTTGTTTAGCAAACAAGGTGTTAACAACGTTAACTTCCTTATCATCATCTTCATCACTTGAAGCAAGTACGATATTGTACTTGTACATAGCGGCAATATCATCAATCCCTTTAGCAAGAATTGAGAAATAGCTGTTAGCAATATTAGGGATAACAACACCTACTGTTGTTGTCTTTTTACTTGCTAAACCGCGGGCAACGGCATTTGGACGATAATCCAAACGATCAATAACTTCAAGGACTTTTTTACGTGTGTTTTCCTTTACGTTTTTATTGCCATTTACAACACGACTAACTGTTGCCATAGAGACGCCTGCTTCTCGGGCAACGTCATAAATTGTAATCGTATCATCAGTGTTCATTATTGGACTTCCTTTCTATTTGAAAATTTCGCTTTCACGGATATTTTATCATCTTTTGGAAACACTTTCAAGGGGTAAGTGGTCTTTTTTGAAAACTTTTCATATATTGTAAGCGTTTAATTGGTTGATTTCTGTATCAAACTACTTGAAAAGTCAAAATTTGAGGCTTTTCAAAATAATTTGTGAAAATTTTCATTAGAATTATGGGAAAACTTCCTTTTATCTCATTTGCTATTTTTTTCTCTATAAGTTCACTTTTTTTGACTCAAGTCTTGATTTTTTCTACTTTTTTTGAAAAAATGGGGTTAATTAGAAAGAAGGTTTCTCATGTCAAAATTAAATCAAATCCGCTCGTATCTTAGTCAAGAAAAAGCTAATATTGCTGTTTTTTCTGATCCTGTTACTGTAAATTATTTAACGGGATTTTACTGTGACCCACACGAACGCCAAATGTTCCTTTTTGTGTATAGCGACCGTGAACCCGTGCTTTTCGTTCCTGCGCTTGAAGTGGCACGCGCAAGCCAAATCGTCACTTTCCCTGTTTTTGGTTACATGGATTCTGAAAATCCTTGGCAAAAAATCAAATCTGTTCTGCCTTCAACTGACAGCGCGAAAGTTTTTGCTGAATTTGACAACCTCAATGTGACAAAATTCCAAGGTTTGCAAACTGTTTTTGACGGACGTTTTGAAGACTTGACACCGTTTATTCAAAAAATGCGTCTCATCAAATCACAAGATGAAATCGAAAAAATGCTAATTGCTGGTCAGTTTGCTGATAAAGCGGTTCAAGTTGGTTTTGATAATATTTCATTAGACAATACAGAGACTGACGTCATTGCCATGATTGAGTTTGAAATGAAAAAACAAGGTGTTGAAAAAATGAGTTTTGACACTATGGTCTTAACTGGAAATAATGCTGCTAATCCACACGGTATCCCTGGTACGAACAAAATTGAAAATAACTCACTACTCTTGTTTGACCTTGGAACAGATATGCATGGCTACGCTAGTGATATGACGCGTACTGTTGCCGTTGGTAAACCTGACCAATTCAAAAAAGATATTTACGAACTTTGCTTAGAAGCCCAATTAACAGCTCAAGAATTCATCAAACCTGGTGTTCTTGCTAGCGAAGTTGACGCTGCTGCACGTAATGTCATTGAAAAAGCAGGCTACGGTGAATACTTCAACCACCGTCTTGGACATGGTATCGGTATGACTTGCCACGAATTTCCTTCAATCATGGAAGGTAACGATATGGAAATTCAAGAAGGCATGTGCTTCTCTGTCGAACCTGGCATTTACATCCCTGGAAAAGTTGGCGTACGTATCGAAGATTGCGGACACGTCACAAAATCTGGCTTTGAAGTCTTTACACACACACCAAAAGAATTGCTTTATTTTGAAGGATAATACACAAAAACCAAGCCAAATGGCTTGGTTTTATTAATGTCCTGCATTTCCTAATAAGTTAACCATGACAACACCAATGATAATCAAAATTAAACCGATAATGCTATAAACATTTAGTGTTTCTTTGAAAATCATTACTGAGATAAAGGCTGTCAAAACTAAACCGACAGCTGACCATGTTGCATAAGTTACTCCTAAAGGAATTTTTCGCATTGCCAGTGATAAGAAATAGAAACAAACGCCATAGCTAAGCAGGGCAGAAACGGTTGGAATAGGCTTTGTAAAACCGTCTGATAATTTCAATAAATTAGTTCCCAATAACTCTCCTAAAATGGCGATAAAAAGATGTAAGTATGACATGTCTTTAACCTCCTATATGTCATGTTTTTGCTCTAAGAGCTATTATAGCTATCCGTTTTTTAGAAATCTTGGCAAAAGTCATGAGAATTTGTAGTAAAACTGTGGCAGACACTTTTTCAGAACCAATAGCCGATAAGTTTAGTCTAGCTTAAAATAAATTTAAAACAAGTCTTGATTTATTTCAATGTCTTGCGTGGTCTTGATTTTACTGGTAAAATTGCTTTTAAGAACTTTAAAAAAGAGGCTTCTATGTTTTACAAAACAATGACTTATTGTCCCGAATGTGGGCATCCTTTGGAGAAAAAATTCTTAAAAGATGAGGGAGATATTCCTTATTGTTCACAATGTGCGAGTTTTCGTTTTCCAGTCTTTAATACGGCAATTAGTGCGATTTTATTTAATGAAAATCATGATAAGATTCTCTTGATTAAGCAATATGACATGGCTGAGCATATCTTGCTAGCTGGTTATGTGTCTCAAGGGGAAAATGCCGAGACGACTGTGGCGCGTGAGATTGGTGAAGAACTTGGTTTAAGGGTTAAATCGTTGACGTTTAACGCCAGTCAGTATTATGAGCGCAGCAATTCACTCATGATTAATTTTGCGGTAACAGTTACTGGTAATGTGTCACCTAACCACGAAATTGACGATTGGGATTGGTTTTCAATTGAGGAAGCCAAGAGAGCTATCAAAGACGGTTCGCTCGCCGAAAGTTTTTTACTAGAATTTCTAAAAAAGATAGACTAGATTTCATAGGATTCAAAAAACTCCTTAGGGCAAATGCCTAAGGAGCTTTTATTATGAACGACCGCCTTGGTAGCCTTCGTTAATAAAGGTTTGCCATGGCCATCTCAAGTGTTCTTCCCAAGTGTCACCGAGAATGAAGCCAGATTTAACTGTCACATTGGTAACATCTTTTGGAGCTTTAATAGCTGATTCAGCTTGCGAATAAACTTTGGTGAAAGTCACATCTTGTCCGTTTATACTTTTGACTTCTGTCTGATTATACTGACGTGTTAAATAGATAGTGTTATCAAGCAATTGAAGATTTGTATCAGTTGAGGCATCGTAGCTTGTCGCTGACGCTTCATCAACTAAGCTGCCACCATTTGCTTCTGAATAATAGCGTGTTTCACCGTCTATCTCAGCAGATAAAGTATAAGTTGGGGTATTAAAAATCTGTTGCCAATTTTCTAGCCCGTCTAAGCCATAGATTGTCCATGTTTGTGTGCCTGTCTGACCGCCTGCCATAACATTATAAACATAAACACTAGCAATGCTGTAATCATGCGAAATGTCGTCAACTTTGTATTCATCCTCATCCCAGGTCAAATGCTTCTTGGCAACATCAACCGTCAGTGTTTGGTAAACTGGGGTATATGCCCAATAAGTATAATTAACATGAATCGTTGTTCGATTTTTCTTGGTTTCAATCGTAAAATCATCGCCAGCCGTTAGAGTCAAGGTGTCACCATATTGACTTTTCATCGTTAAAGTAAGGTCTTTAGCTTTCAGCTTAGAGGCATCAAAGCCATTTGCCCAATCAATAATGAGATCATCTGTGTAATCATCACAAAGAACTGGAGTATCATTTTCAGCTGTTGTTGACCATTTAGCGACATCATTAGCGTAAATACTTCCGTCATCAACCTCAAAGGTTCTACCGTAACAATAAACATCCGCCGTAAATGTTTCAACACTTACAGGCAAACCGTTGTATTCTAAACCTGATAATTTAAAATTTAAATGGTAATTACCATTACCGTCGCCACCGATTTCTGACCAGTTGCGACCACCTCCGTTTTCGCCAAGTTCGTATCCTGAATTGGTTATTTGCAAATCTTCTGGTTCAATGGTGTAGCTGATACTTCCATTTTTCATTTTAGTTGATAAACCTTGGTCGCTATAGGTGTAATCACTAGTGTAGTAACCGTCTCCTTCTGCCAATACAATGTTAGCAGCCTCAGTATTCATTAAGCTACTGTCTGCTTCTTCACCATCAACTGTGAATTGGAAAGTAATTTGATTTTCTGTAAATGTTAGACCGTCTTCTTGTGTTACTTCTCCCTCAATAGTGCCGTCAACACTTACTTTTGGAATAACGTATTTCCCAATTTTAGCACTTATTTCACTATAATGTGCGTGATTGTCGCCAGTTCCTACAATGCTACTGGAGTCTGGCATAATATAAAGATTTGCTCCACCATTGCTTGAAAATCCTGTGATTTTACTACTATCAATAGTAATGGTAATAGCTGAAGAATCACTATCAACAGCCGTTATTTGAGCAACTCCAGAGGTATCTGTTAAAGCTTGCTTATCTGATTTCAAAACAAGCCAATCGGTAACGTCTTGACCAGCCTCAGCCACAAACTGCCAAGTGTCTTCTGTAGTCAGCGTAACGCTATATGTGGCATCTTTTGTGATAGAAATGTCATCAGATGTCACTTGATAATAGCTACTTTGCGATTCATTTGTTTGTTTGGATGACTCTTGTTTTCCAGTATTTGAACATGCGGCAAGCACTGCTAAAACGCTTACAAAAAATAATATACCTTTTTTCATAAAGATTCCTACCTAATATTTCTATTTCCTACTCATTATTTTTTTGTTTTAAAAAATAATTTATGGTGAATACTGATAGTATCATAACCAATGCCACTCCAATGAAAGTGAGAGGCTTACTTGATTGGCTACCAGTTTTAGGTAATGTGTCTAATTGTTTCTTTTGAGGTTCTGAGACAGCGACGTCTGAAGAGGTTTCTTCTAAGGCTATTTGTTCTTTATAGACAACTGCATAGATACTAAAATGGCTTATTGTAAAGGTTACTTTATTTCCATTTTGAATAACATCGACGGAAGTTAAACTATCATCGTTCGCAACATGATAAAGCGCTGATACTTCGTAAGTGACTGGCAATATTACTTGAACGGCTTCACTAGGTTGAACCTCATTTCCAGAAGCATCTTGAAGTGTAATATCATAGGCATCATAGTTTAAGTCTTTCAAGGCAGCTACCGTAGTTCTCATCACAACAACAGTAACTGCATTAGATAGTGCCGCCTGTGTTCCAATTACAGATACGCCTGTGGTAGCATCTGATAATGTCACAACTTCTTGATTTTCATCACTGCTAGTAGTTTCTGTCGTCGTGTCATCTGTAGTAGTTTGTTGATTTTCTGTCGTTGTCTCAGTGTCATTTGTTCCTTGAGTTAATCTTTGGATAGCTTCGGTGGCTTCTTGATAAACTTTAAGGGCGGCTTCGTAGCCAGCAACATTACCACCTAAATCCAGATTATCTTGCGCAGCAGCTTGAGCTTGATAATAATAAGAAAGAGCCTTTTCTAAATCGATTGCTACCCCTAATCCATTTTCGTAAAATCGTCCGAGTGCTAAATAAGTATCTGGAATTCCTAGCATGGTTGAATGCACATTAGAATCTGATAAAGCTTTTTCGTAATAATAAACAGCTTTGCTATAATCTTGTGCAATTCCTTCTCTGCCATATTCATAATACGTTCCCAACTTATAAGCAGCTGTTCCGTCAAACGTTCTACCATTACCAGCAACGGCAATTAAGTAATATTCTTCCGCTAAGGTATAATTGGGATTTTCCCAAGTGCCGTCATCATGATAAAAACCTGAATCATAAAAATTAGCAGCGTAACGAGGTCCTTTAAAATCTGTCGCTGTTAAATTATCACTTTGGAAGGATAATAAATAATACTTCAATGCCGTATCATTACTTTGATTAACCCCAGGATAAGTCCCTGTAGCTGCCGCATAAATATTTCCTAAAGCTGTGTATCCATTTCCTTTTCCTTGTTCCACAGCCATCACTTCATAAATACTCATAGCAGAAGAAACATTTTGCTCAACACCGTCACCAGCTAGGTAGAGATCAGCTAATCCTCCCAAACCACGATCTTGTGGATCTTCAAAGAAAAAACTGTCATCGTAATAAATAGCAAAAGCTTGCTCATAGTCTCCTTTTTGACTAGCTGTCACACCTGTACGATAGAATGTAAAGATAGCCCCTTGGTCACCGTCGGCAAGGACCTCTGCTTTGTAA
This sequence comes from Streptococcus gallolyticus subsp. gallolyticus DSM 16831, assembly GCF_002000985.1. NCBI lineage: Bacteria > Bacillati > Bacillota > Bacilli > Lactobacillales > Streptococcaceae > Streptococcus > Streptococcus gallolyticus. The sequence continues at coordinate 1,867,966 of NZ_CP018822.1, forward strand.
GCATTAAGATTATCAATCGCTGTCCTCGCTTCAACCAAGCCTTGTTCTTCTGCTGCTTTGTAGTATGCCAAAGCCTTGGCATACCACTGGACAACGCCATCACCCGTTTCGTATTGTTGCCCAAGTGCAAAATATTCCTCTGATGATAGTCCATCTTCGACATTTATAGCTAAATTTTCTGCGACTTCCTCTCTTGTTAAAGCTTGAACCGTATGACTGATACCTAGAACCAAAATGCCCACAACCAAAATCACCATCAGTTTAACGATGGGTAGTCCATAATGAGATATTATCACTTTCTTCATCTTATTCTCCTTGTAAAAAGAAGAGTTAGCGTAGCGTCGCCAACTCTTTTTTGGTTTTATTTTAAATTAATAGAGAGTAATGGAGTCGTTGTGTCAACTGTTCCTTGTGTTAATGGTGTTACGGTATCTAGTTGTTCAGTCTTGGTAACAACGACCATAACTGTTGGGTCATAACCTGCTTTTTTAATGCCATCAAGGTCAAATTCAACAAGAAGGTCACCTTTTTTCACTTTCATCCCTTGTTCAACATGACTAGTGAAGTATTGTCCGTTTAAGTTAACCGTATCAACACCAATATGAATGAGAAGTTCATCACCTGCAGTACCTGCTAATCCTACCGCGTGACCTGTTGGATAGGCAACACGGACGATCGCATCTTCTGGTGCATAGACCTTGCCATCACTTGGAATAACTGCAATACCGTCACCTAAGAGTAGTTGTGAAAAGACTTGATCGCTAACACCTGTCAAATCAACAGCTTGACCATTTACAGGAGAAACAATTGTCACTTCTTTTGCTTTAGCAGGTGCTTTTTCTTCTGCTTTTTTTGCTAGTAACGCTGCGCTGTCTTGTTTATCACCAATAACTAAGGCTGATACCAAGGCAATCGCAAAGGCAACAACACCTGAGATACAAAGAGCAATAAAGCCGCCATCAATACCGTCAGGATTGATAAATGTTGGGAAGCCAAGAAGTCCGTGAGCTCCGAATGTGTAAAGTTTAGCACCGCCAAGTCCAGCAATGGCACCACCGACACCAGCTGCAGCAAGACCAGTAACCAAAATCATTTTACGAGGAATCATAACACCGTAAAGTGCTGGTTCACTAACACCAAAGAATGATGAAACGGCTGCCGCAAATGACATTGAACGTGTATCTTTATTTTTAGTACGAAGAGCAACACCAAGTGCAGAACCAAGAACGGCTGGAGCACCTGAGAAAATCAATGGGTTGATGATATCGTAACCATATTCAGAAACATTGATTTGGAAGAATGGTAGGATTGCCCAGTGAAGCCCGAACATAACCAAGATAGACCAGAGAGACCCAATCAAGAAACCTGCAATACCAATGTTGAGATTAAGGAGCCACATCACAGCGCTACTCAATAAGTTTTGAAGGACAATTGAAATTGGACCAATGACAATCAAGCTAGCTGCGCCAGCAACAATCAAGGTACAAAATGGAACAAAGACCATTTTCAAAACATCTGGAATGTGTTTGTTAAAGAATTTGTAAACATAACTAGCAAACCATGTTACCGCAATAATCGGAATAACGGTACTAGCATAACTTTGAAGAGCAACTGGAATGCCAAGAAATGTTAATTGATAATCCATTTCAAAAACGGTTCCAGAAAATAGCGTATTAATAGCATCGCCACTAGCAGCTGATACTAAAGTTGGATAGACGAGGAAAGCCCCTAGTGTCATACCATAGATTTCTTTTAACCCAAAGCGTTTAGCAGCACTCCAACCTAATACAACTGGGAAGAAATAAAATAGTGCATCTGATAAAGCGCTTAGGATAATGTAAGTCCCACCCTCAGTTGACATCCAACCAAAAGCACTAAGAAGAGCCAGAACAGCCTTAATCATCCCTGAACCAGATAACATACCCAATACTGGAATGAAAATAGAACTAATAAGACCTAAAGCTTTGTTAATGAAACCTTTATCATCTTCTGTATTTGCTGCTGTGCTATCACCCTCGTTCGTTGCAATATCGCCATCTTCAATAATAGCATTGTAAACTTTTTCAACGCTCGGTCCGACAACGACTTGGTATTGACCACCTTGTTTGACAACATCGAGGACACCAGACATATTTTTAATAACGTCGTCGTTAGCTTTGGCTTCGTCTTTTAAAATAAAGCGAACACGTGTGATACAGTGACTAACACTGCTAACATTTTCTTTGCCCCCCACCTGAGTGAGAATATCTTTTCCTAATTTATTGTAGTCCATAACTAGAACTCCTATCTAAAATCTTCAATCGACTTCACACAGCCCCGATTACGGCTCGTTAGTTATCTAGCAAGTGACTTGCACGACTAAATTTTTCAATAATAGTTTCAAAAGTTCCTGCTGGAACAGGGTTACCAATCGTTTCAAAACTTAGCCCATAATCCTTAGCTTCTAAGAAATAATGGTGGAAACCATTGCTATATCCAGCAATCAACACTGTTTTATCCGTTGCATTTCTCAATAATTCTCCGCCAGCAGATGCTAGCTCCCCAGGGAAGATGAAGAATCTTAAATTTCCAATATCCAAGATTCCAAGTTGTAAGATGTCATAAAATTGTGGCATTGTTAGCTGCTCTTCACACTTTTCAATCAAATGTTCGACTGGCTGAGCGCCAACGGTCTTAATAGTCCCATTTTTCATGCCAGCAATTCGCAAACAAAGGTCTTTATCATAAGCCTTTTTGTCATTGATGACCTCGTGACTAAGCTCCAAAACGTTAATGCTTTCTGTTCCAAGAGAAAGTTCAGTTGTTTTTATAGGAGCGATAAGCTCAGCTAATCCAGTTGTCACACGTTCTAATTCTGCAAAATCACGCCCCAGTCGGTCGTAATGATTACTAGAATCACCTGCACAGCCTATTAACATCAATGGGTAAAATCCCCATTTTTCTTTTAATTTTGTTGACAGATTTCCTGCTAAATCCGCAGTCAATTCCATATTCTCGCCACTCAAAACCGTTGAGTGGACAGCGATATTGACAATTCCTGCAATAGCTTTGCCATCGTGAATAAATTTTGTCACTGAGACAATATTATCTGATTGGCTTCCTTTATGATTACGATTACTATAATAACCAAGCACTAAATCTTGCCCGTATTCCACACTAGCTTCGACAAGATTCTGCCGACATTGTGCGACAACATCAAGAAAACATTGCACAAAGAAATCATAATACTCTTGATTGTAGCGCCCAAATTCCCAAGTTTTATGAAAATCACGTACCGAATGGTGGTCATGTGTGACACCGATAATAATATTTTCAAAAGGAATCTGATAGGTTTGACTGATTTCACGTCGAATATCTGCGGCAACAGCATCCTCTATTTCAAGAAGGTCTCCTGTTGCCAGAAAAACTTCTTGACCTTCATTGTTATGAAATAAAATACCGTTAATGTAAATATGGTCATGAATGCCTTTAGCGGGTTGATTTCGTTTGGGAGTTTTATATCCTAATAAGTAAAATGGGGCTGTCGGTGTGATGTCTGCACGACCGTATCCAACCTTCATAAGCTCACTTCCTCTCTTTTAATATCTTAATAATAGCCTTACTAACTTTTTCAGCACTACCACGCGCAAACATGGAATTCATTGCTTCATAAGTATAATTATCGTAACTTTTCTCATCCACCATGTATTTTTGACCACCGTTAATCATCGTGGCAATCATTGTTACGGAAAAAGGAGATTGTTCTCTAATAACCTTGCCTGTAATGCTTGCCAATTCAGGCTTTAGCATGACTAATCCAAAATCTCCAATGGTCAAAATCGCTAACTCAACTTGCTTTTTACCTTGCAATTCAAAGTGATACTCCCTCGTTGGTTTTAAGCTTTTCATATCAGGAATGGCTTGTCCGTCAAGCTCAACGCTGATTTGGGTTAAGCTAAAATCACCCTCGAAATGTTCATTTTCTGTCACTTGTGATAGTATTGCCGAAGCTAATTCATCTGAACAGCGTTCTAGGCTGTCAAAACTTTCTTGGCTGACGTTAGGTGTCTGGTCAGCAGCTGCTCCAAGCATAAATAAAGCAACACAGTTAAGCTTATCTTCGATTTTTTGTGTGGTTAAACCGATAAAATCACTGCTAATAGCCCCGTCACCTATTTTTTCAACGATAGACGACTGAACATCCACACTATAAATCATGGCTATTAACGCTCCTGACGTCGAGGAGATTGTCAACATCGGAATCATATGATTAGAATAACCGTGCGGATTTTTTCCCAACCAATACCCATCTATTAGCTCTATATCGCGGTTTACCTGAGCTTGTGCCGTGACATTTTGGCAAGAGAGGGAAACTGGCTGTAAATTGTTTTTGGCTAAAAGCAAAGCTTCTTCAACAGCTTGAAGCAAAAGCTCTAAATAGTATTGATTTTTTTGCTTGGTTTCCGTGTCTGCTTTTTCCAATGCCTTTAAAGAACGCGTGTGAGGCGCCGAAAAAGTATGTGTGACACTAATAAAAATATGACTATCTAAAACCTCACAACTTGCCTTAACCTTGTCTTTTATGGCTCTAATCGCGTAATTTTGTAAAGACGTCACATCAAGTGATATAAAGACAAAATCCTCTAAAATAATAGCTCGGCAGTACAAGTCATCATGACAATAAGTAAATTTTTCAAGCGGCAATAATTGTTCTGTCAGCTGAATGCGAGATTTCCCTGCACCTGCTTGTAACATAGCTACCTCCATTAATCGTTAATATGGTAAAGTCGTTGCGCATTACCTCCTAAAATCAAGTCTTTTTCTTCTGCTGTCAAATCCAAATTATTAACAAAGTCAGCACCTTTTGTTAGCCATTCTTGGCGGACAGGATATGATGAGCCAAAGATAATATGGTCAGCACCTAAAACTTGCACGGCATACTCTAAAGCATCTTTTCCCCAAGGTTGCGCATGTGACATTTCAAAATAAATATTTTCAGCAAAATGTTCCTCGATATGCTTATCATCCCCACCAAAACGTTGAACAGTATCAGCTTTGCTTGGTTTATGTGGCATTAAGACATTTTTCAACCCAAAGAATGCTCCTCCGAGCATTGAATGCACAAAAGTCAATTGAGGGTATTTTTCAAAGAAACCACTATACAACTCACGACAAATTGCCGTTGTTTGGTCAACACAACGTCCATAAGAACGACGGACATTTGTGTATTCATAAAGCGCATCATACTGTGTAGGAACTGGTGTATGGTGAACGTAAACCGTTGCTTGATACTTATTAAGCTCTTCAAAGAATGTTGCAAACAAATCATTATCAAGGTAGTAATTGCCATAGTGAGCAACCAATTGAACACCTGTAAATCCAAGTTCTTCAAAGCAACGTTTCATTTCTGCAAAAACAGCCTTAGAGCCATATGGTGGTAAAACAGCTAAAGGAACCAAACGCCCCTGACTACGCTTCATGTAATCATACATACCGTCATTGAAAGCTTTGCATTGCTCCAAAGTCAACCATTCTTGACAACCTGGAATTTTCAAAACAGCCTTATCAACACCAGCCAAGTCCATATCAGCCAACATCGTTTCAAGCTTATATTCCCCTTGAACATAATTCAAATTTTCAAATCCTTTAGGACGTTCAATGATAATTTGCTGACGTCCGTCTGGTAAAGTTCCAGCATGGACTTTGGTATCATACTGCTTGGGAGCACTCGCTAGAAAAGCTTCCATTTTTTCTTCAGACTCAAAAATATCTTCATCAAACCAGTATAAATTACTATCAATAATCATTTTTTAATTTCCCTTCTAAATGTAGCTACGTGAATTTTCATTTTTTCGACAAGAGTATCAAATTTAGCCTAATAAGATTAACAATACCTCTAAAATGAAACGATTCATATCAGATAACATTTCTGCTCTTGTTACTAATATCATATCTATTTTTAGAAACGCTTTCAATTCCGTTTAAACAACTTTTTTGTAAAAATGGAAACAGTCACTAAGACTGATTGGGTAGAGATTTTTTTACAAAATTTTGAAGCTTGACCAATAGAAATTTATTGACACTTTTTAAGTACCAAGAGCAAGACTGAAAGGTCGTTTGAAATCGTATTCACGTTTTGATATAATGGCTTAAGTAGAGTATTTGGAGGAATTTTACATGGACCTGGAACATCTTTACGAATTCGCTGTTTTAGCTGAAAGTAAGAATTTTTCAGAAGCTGCTGAGAAACTCTTTATTTCACAATCTGCTCTTTCTAAACATATTAAATCTTTGGAGCAGGAATTAGGTGTCCCTCTATTCAACAGAGAAAATCGTAGTGCAACTCTGAACGAATACGGTCAACTCCTATTGCCACATGCGCTTAAAATCAGCGAAATTCGCTATGCTTGCTTAACAGATTTTCACAATAAACTTAATAACATTAATGGTGCTATTAATATTTGTTTTGAATATCCCATTTTTAACCTATTAGCGTCATTTGAGAAAGAAAATCCAAACATTACTATTCACGTTCGCCATGTCCCACCTCACGAAATGGTGGAGCAACTACGTTCTGGAAAATGTGAACTAGCTTTTTTATATGAGAAAGAAGAACAAAAAGATTTAACGTCTGTCTTTTATCGTCAAGATAGTCTAGTTGCTGTTTTACCAAATAGTCACCCCTTAGCCAACCAGACAAGCATCTCACTAGAGCAGCTTAAAGGCGAAAATTTTATTATGCTATCACAAAGAGCTAAGGAATATGCTATTGCCATTGAAGCTTGCCAAAAAGCAGGATTTGAGCCTAAAATTGCACTTAGTGGCTGTATCGGAAGAGATGTGGTACGTTTTGTTAAGGAAGAGGTTGGCGTATCTATTATGATTAAATCTTTTGCCCTCCAACATCAATTGGACGGTGTCAAATTTGTAGATATCATTTCTTCAACTCCTGTTCCTTGCCTTTATATTTATTATCGGAAAAATGTCCAGTTATCCCCGTGTGCCAAACATTTATTAGATTACATTAATGCTAAAACCATCCAAAATGAGCTTATTAAATAACACTTTGCATTAAAAAGAGCTTGGAGCTTAAAGCTTCAAGCTTTTTTAGTATAAACGACCGCCTATTAATAAAGGTTTGTCATGGCTATTTTACGAGTATTTCCAAAGATGAACCCCTTTGGAACTTAAAGGCTGACTTAGCTTAATTTTTCTTTTCGGACACCTCTGTAAAGATATACTAATTGCACAGTCATGACAACCCAGATAAGTGGCTCGCAGAGAATGACACCTAGATATCCCAGCCGCGGAATAATGAATGCTACAAAAATAATCTTTCCAACTAACTCAATAACGCTAGATATTAGGGGAATGACTTTTTCTCCCAAACCCTGCAATGTATTTCTCAATATGTAAAGAATGCCTAAGACGATGTAAAACAGAGAAGCAATATGCAAAAATTGCGTACCATTGGCTAGCAGTTCTGTATCAGTTGAACCTGAAATCCAACGAACCATGGTAGTCGCTGAAAATAGGAATAGGATAACTGTCAATAGGCTCCAAGTTGCTGATAAAGCAAGTGAGATTTTAATCGCCCGAATAATTCTATCAAACTTCTTAGCACCAAAATTCTGAGCTACAAAAGTAACCATTGCCAATGCGATTGAATTAAGTGGCATGATAAAGAAACCTTGAATTCTTCTAGCTGCTGTCTGAGCGGCAATGATATTGACTCCTAATTGATTAATAGCTGTTTGCAAGATAACCGAACCAATGGCAACAATTGAGGTCATTAACCCCATCGAAATGCCTTGTCCTAGCAAATCACGATACAGATGTTTATCAAGTTTAAAATGTCGTTTGCTTGGGATAAGCAATCTAACCTTTCTTAGAATGTAAAAGATACAAAGTAGCGCAGCCATTCCCTGTGCTACTATCGTTGCAAAAGCCGCCCCTTGTACTCCCATTTGAAATTTAACGATAAAAAGCAAATCTAAGATAACGTTAAATACTGCTGCAAGAATGAGAATATAAAGAGCTGTCATGCTGTCACCAATTGCTCGAAGCACACCAGCACCAAGATTATAAGCTATTGTAACACCAACAAATATCATGATGATAAAAATGTAATCATAAGCTTGTCCAATGATATTCTCTGGAGTCTGTAACAAGGTCAAAAGAGGATGTAATAGTAATAAAGAAATCAGCATGATAAAAAGGGTTAATACCACACCAACAACAATGGCACCTGCTACTGATTTTTTAACAAGTTCCTTTTCTTTGGCTCCATAGTGCCTTGCAATCACTATTCCCATCCCGTTTCCAACACCAATAGCAAAACCTACAATCAATTCAAATAAGGAAGATGTTGCACCAACAGCAGCCAAAGCTTGGCTTCCCATAAAATTCCCAACAATCATAGTATCTGTTGTATTATACAACTGTTGAAAAACATTTGAAATTAAAATGGGCAGGGAAAATAGTAATAGACTTTTTAAAACTGGTTCTGTAGTTAAATTTAATCGTTTAAACAACACCCTTTCCTCCTTTTGTTAATAAAAAAGTCAAGCGGGAGAAGCGCTTGACAGACTAGCTCTTATCGAAAACTTATTATTTGACTGCTTCATTTCAATAAGAGCTTAATTGCAATTAGATTGAATCTCTGCCACAATACGATTCCATTCTTTATCACCTTTTGTCATATCACCTTCTACCAGCGAAACTCGGATTGTAGCATCACTAAAACCATTTTGAGCTGTTTGGGTTAACGTTCGAATCCCATTTTTAGCAATATCATAAAGCAAATGCTCAGGATGATAGGTCACAGGCTCTAACACTGTGTTGATAATAACACCATGCTTTTGCTCTTTGGCAATTTGCAATTCATATTTCATGCTAAAGAAAATTCCTTTGAGGCAATTATCTAAATAATTATCCCATGTTTGTTCACTAATTTCTGTGATTGGTTGCAAAGGATAACCTGATATACTTGGGCCATAGCCAGCATTATTAACAAAAACATCAATATCACCCAAGGTTTGAGTTAATTCTGTTAACGTTTGGTGGACATCAACTTCATTTGTCACCTCACAAACTCGGTAATCATAATTCCCGCCAAATTGTTCAGATAACTCATTAATAAGTTCTTCGGTCATCGGGATATTGTGTGTCAAAAAAACAATATCGTATCCTCTTATGGCAAAAGAGACAGAAATTACCTTGCCAATTCCTGCAGTTCCACCCGAAATAACCAATTGTTTTCCCATTTTTATCACCTCATTCAATAACTTTTAATAAATCTAGTAACCGTTTCAGGTTAAAATCACCTGCTTCTTTTTGACTAGCATCGCCTACACAAGCCACCTTAAAACCACCTGCATGCCCAGCTTCTACACCTGATATAGCATCTTCGACAACTAAACACTCTTGAGGTTTTACACCCAATAAATCCGCAGCTAGTAAAAACACTTCTGGATGTGGTTTAGAATGTGTGATTTTTGTTCCGTCACTAATGGCATCAAATTGTTCAAATAAACCAAGTTTCTTTAAAATCATCTCTGTATTCCGAGAAGAAGACCCAATAGCCAATTGATAACCTAACGCTTTCAACTGATTCAATGTTTCAACGACTGTTTCATTGATATCAGCTGAGGAAAGTTGCTGCAAACTCTCACGATAAATGTCATTTTTAACATCACATAATTGCTCTTTTTCAGAGTCTGTTAAAGGTTGTCCAGAATAGCGTTCAAGAATGATTTCTAAACTTTCTCTTCTCGAAACACCTCTAAGGCGACTATTATCTGCTTCTGAAAATGGAATATTTAGCCTATCAGCAATTTTCTTCCATGCTTTATAGTGGTAACTATCCGTCGTACAGATAACCCCATCTAAGTCAAATATAATTCCTTTGTATGATTTCATATCATTTCCTCACAAATGTGTATCCACCAAACCACAGAAAGCATCAATAGGACTTACACCGACAAATGGTGAATAGCCCAGCATTTTATCAAAACTAGCTAAAACACTTGCTTTAGTTGGTGAATAAGCATTAATATATGTGCGAACACGAGGAGCATCTTGGAGATGATAAGGATTATTAAACGAAATCATAGCATAAGTTTCTTCGTCCACAAATCGAGGCATATCAAGAGCGTGTTTTGGGCTCCAATTAATCCGAACCGTCGTCTGATTGGAAGCTGTGGGACAGTTAACCAAAATCAAACGCAACTTATCCTTTGATAATTGTGAAGTTCCATGTAGGTCATCTTCAAGTGGATGATAATGGCTAACCTCAAACCCTTGGCTCTTAAAATAATTTTCAGCTAGTAGGCTAATTTTATAACCCTCAGCAATCTCATCTTCTCCGACAACGGTTATTTCAATTTGAGGAAATCTTTCACGATCAAACGGAATAAGATGTTGAATATCTTTGACCAAAGTAATTGATTTATCCGCACACTCATTGCGCCAAGCAATCGACTCAATAGTTTCCTGTGGATAGGACATTGATTCTAATGTCATCTTTAAAGCCAAGATTCTGATGACTGCTTCATCCAAGCGTTCTCGAGAAAGTGTTCCGTCATGCAATGCTTCCAATAAATAGCCGTAATCTTCGTAAAAATCCGTTGAAAAACAGAACATATCACAGCCTGCATTAATAGAAGCCGTTAAGGCTGCCTTTCGTGGAAGTGACATACAGTAGCCACCCATAATAGTAGCATCTGTAATGATAAGCCCATTAAAACCAAGTTTTCCTCGCAGAATACCTGATAACAGCTGCTTACTTTGACTTGCTGGTAACATATCTGCGATTTCTAGTTTGGCATTAATTTCTTTTTCTAAGGCTGGTTGAACAATATGTCCTACCATTACTGATAACAGCCCGACGTCAATAGCTTCGCTGTAAACACGACCGTAACTAGCATACCAATCTTCTGCCGACAAACTGTTGTAGGTAGGGTGCAAATGTTGGTCACGATAATCAACACCGTCTCCTGGAAAATGTTTGCAAGCTGCAGCCATTCCATTTTGCTGCAATGTTTGGACATAGCATTTCACATTGTCAACGACCGTTTGCACATCAGAACCATAAGTCCGAACATTAGTAATCGGATTTTGGGTATTGAAATCAATATCGCTAACTGGTGCAAAATTCCAATTACAGCCTGCTGCTTTTCCTTCAACAGCACATACTTTTGCAAATTTTCTAGTGATTTCTAAATCATTAGTTGCGGCAACCTGTAAAGGATTGGCAAAATAAGTACCCTCTTCGTTTGCACCGTATCCGCCTTCTTCAAGATTTGCAGCTTTTAAAAGAGGAATTTGAGTGAGCTGGTCTAGCCGAGCCCATTTTTTCTGAAGGTCGTCTGCTGGCATAGGTCGAAAGAGAAAACCACTCACATGATAGTCAGAAACCAAACGATTCAACTCATCATCTGAATAAATAGAACCTAACAAACAAAATAATTGACCAACCTTCTCTTCATCCGTTAAACGATTTGCCAGTTGAATAACCTCGGCACTCTGTTCTTCGGTCAAATAAAAGGGGTTTTGAGTTAAATTAATCATAAGTTATCTTCCTGAATTAGTATCGTAAATAATCTTTTCCACAGAAAGGATCGACAGGACTAATCCCTTTAAAATCGCTCTGACCTAAAACTTTTTTCAATGTTTCTTCAACAACAATGTCTGTTAAACAATAAGCATTGATATAAGTCTTTATATTTGGTAGGTCATACAATTCAAAAGGATTACCAAAACTAATATGTACGGTTGGAATATCCGCAGAAAAACGTGGAAGGTTGCCTGCTTGATGCCAGTTAATCCGAAGAGATAATTTATCTTTTCGAGCTGACTCCTGATGAGAAATATAAAGGAACAAGTCATATTTTTTCTGCCAATTACGTACACTATTATCCTTAGGAATAGAATCATTAGGATTTGAAACCGTGACTGTAAACCCTGCTTCTTCTAGCTGCTTCTTAACAAGAGTTTCGACATGTTCACGTTCCCATGGATCTGAAATAACGGTTAACAAAATTTTTTGATGCTCTTTTGTGTTTAGGGGGAGGAGATTTTGCCCATTTTTCACTAATGTCACAGCATCACTTGCACAACGTCTTGCCAAATCACGGTGTTCCACACAGCCCAAAACATCCAAAGCGGCTTCGTCTGGCACTAATGTTCCTTCCTTTTGCTTATCATGCAAGCCTAAACTTGCCTTGACAGCAAGATTTCTAGTCACAGCTTCGTTCAAGCGTTCCATAGTCAAACGACCATCTTGGAGTGCTGCTTTTAGATAATCTAAATCCTCATCCATATCAAAGCTATACAGAATTAAGTCAATTCCTGCCATTAACATCTGTGGTACCGCTTGATAGCGTGGAAGATAATTGCTTGCGCCAGCAATACAAGTGTTATCACTGACAATAAGTCCATTAAACCCAAGTTTCTCCCTAAGAAGATTGGTCAATAATGCTTTAGAATATGTCGCTGGCATCACTTGCCCACTCATATCATCAGCATAATATTTTTGATAGCTTGGAAGAGCGATATGTCCTGGCATGATACTCATTGTGCCTTGGTCAATCAAACCTTGAAACACCTTACCAAAAACATTGTCCCATTCGGCAATAGACATCTCATTGATTTCACAGTTGTAATGTTGGTCATGGTCATCTGCACCTTCCCCTGGAAAATGCTTAACCGCTGTTACCAGACCATTATCCATTTGCCCTTGCATATTGGCAGAAGCATATTTCAAAACTTGGTCGGCATCGGCTCCATAAGTATTTGTTGATGTAATGGCTGAACGCCAGTCAATAGTCATATCCACAACTGGACCAAATGACATATGACATCCTAAAGCACTAGCTTCTCTAGCTAATACACGACCATTTTGATAAGCAAAGTCCGTATTGCCAGTAGCAATGGTTTCCATTTGCTTAGAAAAATATGTCCCTTCCTTAGCTAGACCGATACCACCTTCTTCTAAATTACCGCAAAATAGCACAGGAATTTTTGACGATTTTTGAATGTAGCGCAAGGTTTCTTGTACCACTTTTGCTTCATTTTGGCGAAAAAGAATCCCACCAACATGCTTACCAAGGATTTTCTCATCCAGATAATCTTTATCGGGTTGTGCCAGCTGAATAAAAACTTGCCCTAATTTTTCATCTAAAGACATATTGTTCAATGTTGTTTCAACCCACTGAACAGCACGCTCATCCAGATAAAATGGTTTTGCTTTTAAATCGACCATTTCTTCTCACTTTCTAATACAAAATCATAAATGGTGTCCACCGAAAAATCATTTTTGTAAGGCATCAATCGCGGTGAAGGCTATAAACTTCTACTCCTTTAGATTCGAGTCTTTCTTTTAGATTTTTATAATGAAATTTTGTGTCTCCAAAAAGGACTTGTCCCCAACCTCGACAATCAATAACGACTTTATAATCATTGTCAAGTAACCATTTTTCCCACTCGTCGTAGCTTCTCTTGTAATCTTGACCGGTTAACAACCACGCCTTTTTATCACCTAATTGTTCTAAATGGCTATCAACCCACTCAATAATTTTGTCCTTGTCATATGATTTTTCCGTTTTTCGGACATAGTCATAAAAATTTTGAACGAGTTGCACATTTGGATTTTCACTAAAATAAATTTTTGGCATAATTTTTCTCTCCATACTGTATCTGTCTCTCAATTGAATGCTTCCTTTTTAAATGAATAAGGAAACAATGCTAATCAGCTTATTAATAACGTTCGATGATTTCATTCGTTTCTAAATCACGTTCAAATCGTCTCAAGAAATCCCAAGCCAATCCTGCCATTTGTGGAGCTGGAGCATGAATCATTCGTTCAATTGAAATCAAACGCATATGTTCTTTTCCTTCGTTATTTTTAATGTCCAAAATGTAGCATTCTTGTCCTAGGCGAGTTTGAACTGAGGTTCTATCCGCAGGAATTCCCATTAATTGCGTGATCTTGTCTTGGCTCACACGCGCTGCTTCTATTTCCTCAACACTTGGGATTGGACAACGGAAAGCTTTAAAACGACGTTGCAAGGCTTGGACAAAAAGACGATAACGTTCAGAATCTTGTTCTAACCAACCAACCTCATTTTCACAGTAGCCATTGATATTAACAATTGGCAAATCAAGTTTGGCTGATTGTTCAATCATTTCATCTGTTACTTTCAACACTTCATAGGAATAATCTGGAGCTGGCATGGTATGTGACATACCAGTTGGTGCAATAGCTGCCAACATTTCAGGATGTCTCCGAGCAAATTCACAAGCAAACTGAGCGTTATGTGAATGTCCTGTCAAATAAACACGCTGTGCATCTAGTGGATAATACGCACAAGCTTCTCTAATGATATCCGCATATAAATCATTATCATCTGCTGATTCAAGAGCGAAAAATAGCAATGCAACGTCACCATTAGCAGCAATGTCAAACCAGTCATAGAAGCTAGCAAAGGCTGAAATGGACAAGAAAGGATTAATAGCATTGACCTCTTGGAAAATAGCGACAACAGGGACTTTTTCTGCCTGCTCATCAAAAGCTGATTTTGGAACAAAGCTTAACCATTGTTCTCCCTCTGTTTGATGAGCCTGATAGATTAGCCCCATTTCTTCCCATTTTGCTAATAAAGCAGAATCATCTGGCGTCTTAAAATCTCTTTCTAAAACAACTGCTTCTGCAACACGACGTCCAGCTGGAGAATGAATATAATCATCTAAATTGAACAAAGGATGATTAAATGCCCCACCATTGATGAAACGAACTAATGAACTATTCGTATTTGCCCAATGGTCGGTAATATCGAGCATTTTAATATCATCTACCTCACAAACAGCCAAATCAGGATTAACTTCTTTGCCATAACGGTCCACGTAATGAAAATCTGGAATATCTACCAACTGTTTGCCTAGACGATAAACTGGGCTAACATCTAAGAAAATACTAGCAGGCTCTACGTGTAAAATCGCACACAGTTCTTGAAGAACAGGGATAAACATCGCATTTTTATCCACGCCATCTGGCATAACATAAAGAACAATTCGATTGTCTCTAAGTGCCATATCGTTGTATTTTTGATAATAAGCAATAGCATTCATCAAATAATTAGGATTAGAATAGTCGCCTTCATGAAGAACCACTAAAATCTCGGCATTCTTATTTTGTTTCAGATAAACGCCCTCAGGTACCATTGCTGCCCAACAAACACCTGCCATTTCACCTGTACGAAGATAGAGTCCTTGTTTTTGCCAATTATCTACGACGTCTTGATAGGTGTTACTATGCGTTTTTGAATTAAAAATGCCGTCCGTACGATGATTATAAAGACTAAGATTAGCATTTTCTCTTGCATATTTTCCATTATGCTCACTAATCCAAACACCTAGCGGCCAGACCATGCTATTACGATCTTTCCAATAATCCATAGACATCATATCAATGTCAGGATAAGTATAATATCTATTCATTTTCACTACACTTTCTTTGCTATATTGTTTTTTCAGTCACATTGACCATTAACATATTGATAATTAGATTTTATTAAGATAATCTAAAAGAAAACTAACTATCCGTTTGATTTAAGAAGCTAAACCAACAACCATATAGCCAACTTTCAGTGAACTTCGCATTCATTAGTCAACGTTAAATAATTGGTCAACTTCTTCTTCCGTTAAATGAACATCAGCAGCTGCCATTGTTTCATTAAGAATGTCAACATTTGTTGCACTTGTCAATGCAACACCTGGTAATTTATTGTTCGTAATGTATCCAATAACTGGAACTGAAGCAGGAACGTGATGTTTTGCCATATACGCCTTAACATTTTCAAGACGTTTGATATTATTAGGTGTTTCAAAAAATTGGCGTGTTAGCTCTGGTAAAGCTTCCAAGCCACCTTTGGCAGCGATAGAGAAGAACCCTTGTGCTACGGAACTAAAGGCAAAAACAGCCACGTCATTTTTGACATACCAATCATAACTTTCATCATCCATAACTAAAGCGTTGAAAGCTTTCTTGTAATCATCTGTCTCAACACGCGCCAAGCTCCATTGAATTTGATTGGCAAAGAAACCATATAAACCAGCTTCCTTAGCATAGTTATTAGCCGCTTCAATACGTTCAATACTCCAGTTTGAACAACCAACAGCACGAACTTTTCCAGTTTTAATAACTTCATTTACCGCATCAATGATTTCTGAAACAGGCTTTGTAACGTCATCATTATGAATCCAAAAGAGGTCAATGTAATCTGTTTGAAGCTGTGACAAGCTCAATTCCAAATCTTCTAGCATATCTTTCAAAGTTAGACGGCTTGGTTCTCCCTCAAAAGTATGACAAGCTTTTGTCGAAATAATAACCTTATCACGATTGCCACGTTCAGCCATCCATTCACCAATGTATTTTTCACTTTTTCCTCGATTGTAACCTGGTGCTGTATCCAAAACCGTTCCACCTTTTGCAAAGAAAGTATCAAAGAGTTGGAAAAACTCTTCTTTTGATAATTCCTTTAAAGCTGACCCAGTACCAAAGGCAATACGAGAAATCTCAAAATTTTCTTTAACACCTTTTACAGTAATTGTATTCATTAACTTTCCTCTACTTTCTACGTCATAAAAACTTCTTGACTTAATCGATTTTTGATGAGAATGTAGGGCAATATTGCCCCACCTCATCTACATTTTTAGTTATCGCTTTACAATGTTTATGATGATTTTGTTCCTTTTTGCATACTGCCGATAACTCCTAGTGGATTTTGAACAAAATCTTGTCCAACATCTTCTGTACCACCTAAAGCATTTGCCAAATTTAAAATTTCAGCATCATAGTCTAGATTGGTTGCTGAACTATCTTCCAAAAGTGCCTTGGCTCTTGTTAACTCTGTTTGATAAGTGTCCCAAATATCTTGTGTAACCCAATAAGTATCACTAGAGACATCGCTACCGTCTGTACTCACGACAATTTCTGACGTTTGAGATTCAGCATAGTTAATCCCATATTCAAGTGCTCCTTTTGCTGCATCGCCACGAGTAAAGCCAATGCTATAACCTGTACTGGTTTGCCACATGGTAACATCAGCATCATAGTCGTAAAGATTAAGACGACGTTGTCCTCGAATGAATTGGGTATTTCTAGCATATTCAGGCACATGACTGCGGTCAATTAAACCATCAGAAAAATCTACTGCTTTATCTGAATCGGTTGCCAACCATTGCGGATTTTTAATGTCATCTGTTTCAACAAGTTTCCCTGTCACAGCTGTCGCCTTTTTCGCTGACAAACCTTTGTCTGCATCATCTGTTAAGATGACAATATCACCAATCGCAATATCTGAATCAAATCGGTCACTAGCAACGTCAACCGTCGCTGTAACATCACCATCATCTGTTTCTGAAGTTGTTGTAATGGTCACTGTATCACTAGAACTGTCTGTATCCAATCCTGTTACAAGAGCGGTATTAATAACCGTAAATTCGATTAAACTGGCTGTGCTTTCACCTTCCTTAGCGTAGAGTTTTATCGCTTCACCTTCACGGTAACCCAAATTAATCGTAAAATCATAAGCTGTCGTTGTTAAATCACGACCAGAACCTTGCCACATTTTCTGTGCATCCCAATACCAAGTCTCATAGCCAGCGCCGCCATCAAGCCACATCATTTTTTGACCATCAACGACTAATTCTTCCGTACTAGCTGTTCCATCGTCAGTTAGGTATGGGATTTGATAACCATTGACATAGACATTTCCTGCACTAACAATCGCCATAATGGCTGCACTAGAATCATCTCCACTAAAATAATCGTTATAATCGGAATCCGTTAATCCCTTATCACGATTAGCAACTAATGTTTTTAGTAAAGTATATTTTGTGCCATTAATAGTTGTCGTTTTAGATTTGCTAGAACTACTATTTGTTGAACAAGCTGCTAAAGCGAAAATACTAACCAGCATAACTCCTAAAAAGACTACCAACTTCATTTTTTTCATATCTAACCCTCAAACTTATTTTTGAACGTTTTCTGTTTCAACTTTTCCTTGACGTTTATTCAAAGCTGCACGAACTGTTGGATAAAGTTTTTCTAGGTCTAGGAAGAAAACACATAGCAGACCTAAAAGTCCGATAATCCCTGGAATCAGCGAAATATTAAGACGAATTGCGAGTTTTGTCACCGCTTTTTGAACTTCAAGTGAAGCATCATATTGACCAATGACCAATACCCATGCAATAGCAACGTTATTAAGAGTTTCACCAACTTTAACAAGATATTGAGTTAAAGAAGATGTAATCCCTGAAACTGGGTGACCAATTTCGTATTCAAGATAATCAAATAATTCAGGCATTAATGCAAAGTACATTGTGAATGCAATTGAGAAACCAAAACCAATGATGAAGTAAGAAACTAGAACAAGCGCAGGTTGAGCAAGATAGAGCCCAAAGTAACCTAACTCTCCCATGATAATGCCAACCATGATAAGGACACGTTTAGAATATTTTTTACCAAGCATTGGCGTTAAGAACATCCCAATAAATTGAGCACCGCTAAGGCACATCATGGCTGTTCCTTGCATGACTGGATTGTCCATAACGTTTTTGAAGTAATACGCTCCACACATCAACGTCATCATAAACGCAAATGAAATAAATGCAGCCATTAAACCAAAGAGCCAGAAACGTCTGTTTTTAAGAATAAGAACAGAAGCTTTTAGCAAATTGTGCTTTGGTTGTTCCTCTTCGTCATTATCTGCTGAAACATTATCAACATAAATTTCTTTCAAAAGCAAAAGACTAACAACGATACACACAACAACAAATACCGTAACAAGTTGCGCCACTTGCGCATAACCTTGTAATCCTTTACCAATAAAGAAAACAAGTAGAGATGCAAATACTGTTGTCCCAAAGAAATTGATAACATTACCAGCCAATTGACGACATGTTGCAAGAACCGTACGTTCTTCAGGATCATCAGAGAGTGTTGGCAAAATCGTAAATTCAGGAATATTTAAAAACGTTAAACCAAGTGAGAAAACACAATAAGTAACATAAGCATACACCAGTTGTGAATTTGAAGCCCAGTCACTCGGAATATTAAAGACTGTGAGAAGACCTACTGTAACAAGAATAACTCCAAGAAACGCCCAAGGACGGCTCTTACCAAAACGTGAATTTGTCCTATCTATCAAAAGCCCTGCCAAATAGTCTGTTACAGCATCAATAATCTTACACACTAGGAAAAGTGTTCCAACAGCAGCTACCGATAAGCGAGCGGTGTCTGTCATATAAATCATCAAGTAAGTCTGAATCAACAAATTAGCAGTAAAACGACCTGTTTCATATAGCCAATAACCAACACGCTGTCTCCATCTTAAAAGCTTACCGCCACCACTATTATTTGTAGATACTTCTACATTCGATGTTGTCGCAACCATAATATTTACTCCTTGTTAAAAATACCAAGCCCCTTAAAAAGTAAGAAGAACTCCCAATTTCCCTTTGCTTATAGGGCATGTTAATTGGTTACTTGATGAAAGCTAATCTCTTTCATCAATAGAGGATTATCGCTCATAAGGCGATTAATCATGAACAAAATTCTTCACATTTTTCAACTAACCTCACAAGCTTAGCTGAACTCAAACAGTCACATTACCTATCTTTGTGACTTTGTCTTGTGAATCTTTTGAGAAGTTCTGATTTTCTCACAATCTATACAATCGTTTGGCATTCTCAGTCAAAATCATATCTTTGTCGGAATCACTAATATCTAGCGCTCTAACAAAATCTGGACCTGCTGTTAACCACTCTTTACGGACAGGGTAAGACGACCCATAAATAATATGATCGGCACCAAGAATTTTGACAGCTGCTTCTAGCTGATCTTTTCCCCAAGGCTGAGCATGTGACATTTCAAAAAAGAGATTTTTTTCCAGATGTCGAGCAATATCGCCATTATCTGTTTGAAATCGTTGAACGTCTTCTGCTTTTGTCGCCTTTTTAGGTAAAATCAAATTTTTAAAAGCAAAGAAACCACCGCCCAACATTGAATGAACAAACTTAATGTTAGGAAACTTATCAAAAAAACCACTGAACAATTCACGCATAATTGCTGTGCCTTGGTCAACATTACGCCCATAAGAACGTCTGACATTGTTGTATTCATAAAGTTGATTAAACTCCACAGGTACAGGGTTATGATGAATGTAAACAGTCAAACCAAGTTCATTAATGTACTCAAAGAACTCAGCAAATTGTTCATCATCCAAATAATGATCACCGTAATGTGCCACCATTTGTAAACCAGTAAAGCCCAAAGTATTTAGACAACGGTCAATCTCATCTTTAACTGCTTGACTAGCCCGCGGTGGAACAACTCCTAGCCCACGCAGACGACCTCCTGAACGTTTCGCAAAGTCTGCCATACCATCATTAAATTTTTTACAAAGCTCTAAACTTAGCCATTCATGATAGCAAGGCAACTTGAGAATACCCACATCAATACCTGCTTGGTCCATATCTGCTAAGATATTTTCCAAAATATAGTCACCTTCAACATAATTCACATTGGCATAACCAAAGGGTTTTTCAATGACCACCTGCTTACGTCCATTAGGCAAAATCTCCATTTTACCTTCCGTCTGGTAAAGACGAGGGACTTCAGCTAGAAATTGCTCTGCATAGGCATCATCATGAAAAATTTTTTCGTCAAACCAATAAATATTTGCATCAATAACCATTTTATTTGCCTTTCTAAGCCACAAACGTTGCTAACTATTTCCTGAAAACTATTATTCATCTCTCTTATTTAAGATTAATCTTTTGAGGATAAGACCAATAAATAGACTTGAATCGGAAATAAGAAATCCAAATTCACTTCACTTACTTTTTATCCCTCCTCGCAATAACTATATTACCTAAAAAGTAAAGCGCTTACAATTCTGTTTTGATAACCTTTTATTCTAAACAGGAATAAATAAACCAACTGTCCAATAGACAGCTGGTTTACAAGCACATGACATTGAAAAGCAGATTATAGCCAACAAATACTGTTTTACAAATCTCGGTAATCAATGAGTTCAACATCTTGCTTTCTGAGCCATTGTTTGACATCAGGATTGATTAACATAGCAACTTCTTGTGTTCGAGGAATGGTTAGGCTAGAGTGCGTTAGAATGTCATCATCAAGATAACCAGGGTGAAAAACAGCCAACTGTACCACATGGTCATCGGCTTTTGCTACCATGCGTTTTAGCATGTCAAAAGGCTCATAATGCGGCGCTATTGATTCCATATTGAATTGCACAAGAGAGTTCCCAATTGTCAATGGTGCGCCACCTGTTGAAAATCCTGAGTATTTCAAGCCGTGCTTTTCTGCGACAGTTTCTAATCCCTTAAAGAAATTGCTTGACGCTACCGCATGCCCTTCAAAATAATCTGGCTGACGCCCAAATAAGACTAAAAATTTCTGGTACTGCGCTTCAATTTCCAAGACAACTTCCTCAAAAACGACAAAATCCTCTTTCGCCGCCCGAAATTGTTTAGAAGATTTGAAATTACCATTCTCATCCACCAAGCTCGGAATAAGCTCAGGATTTGTCAAAGGCTTCCCAGCACAAATGTTGGTATGCACCCCAAGAGCCAAAGGACAATCTTTGATTAAATCAACGCCATGCTGCGTAGCAGGCATATTGACCATAACACCAAGGCTTGAAATCAACCCTTCCTTGACCGACTTTTCAATACCATAATTAACAGCCTCAGAATAACCTAAATCATCAGCACGCAAAAGAATTTTTTTCATAAAATCACCTAATTTCTTTGCAAAACACTTTCTGTTTTGTTAAAACCGAAAAGATACGTTAAAACAGCAGTTACAGCAAAAGCAATCGTTGCCGCAATACAGCCATTTATCATGTTCACTGTTCCACCACCAACATAGCCAAGAACAGCTAGAAAATTCGTAGCTCCCATAACATAAGTTCCAACATGGGTTAACCCTGCGTAAAGTCCACCACAGAAGCCACCTGCTGCAAGGGCAAGAAAAGGACGTTTATAGCGAAGTCCAATACCGTAAAGAACTGGTTCGGTTACTCCACCTATAATCGCTGAAACAAAATAACCAAACGCCAAAGCCTTAGCATCTTTTTCACGAAAACGCAGAAATGCTCCAAAAGCCATGCCAAATGCTGCCCAAGTTGCATAACCACCTGCTGTCAAAACAAAACTATCATAACCATTTTGCATCATAGCAGTAATCCCAAAAACAATCAAAACTTGGTGCATTCCTGACATAACAAGGAATTCCCACAAGGCTGCAACGACAGCAATCGCAAGAAAGCCACCAACATTACCAAAAGCAATCAAGCCATTCCCAATTAATTCACCACCAAGATTACCAATTGGAGCCAAAACAACAAAGGTAATAGGAACCATAACAAAAATCGTTAGAAATGGCACGAAAATCGTTGATAAAACATCAGGAATTATTTTTTTGAAAAAATGTTCAACATAACTCATTACCCAAATAGAAATAATAACAGGTAAAACCGTTTGCGAATAATCATGAGCAGTTGTTGTTAGAAAACCATAAATGGTAAATTTTTGACCGTCCAAAGCAACAAAGTCAGGCACTAGCAACATCGCCCCTAACATTATCCCCATGACCTGACTCACACCAAGTTTTTTAGCAGCAGTAAAACCAAGAAAAATTGGCAAGAAGTAGAAAAAAGCACTATACATAATATCACATAAAACATACATATCGCTCTTTTCAGAAACCAATCCAAGTAAATCTGGTCCAATAACGACTTGAATCGTTTTAAACATTGCCGCAGCAATCATAGCTGGGATTAAAGGTGTCATTGAGCCTGACATATAATTAAGGATTGCCATTCCCACACCTTTTAATGTTAATTTTTCTTTTGGTTTATCCAGATTCTCGTCAACTTGTTTTTCCAATGTGACCCCTGCTAATTTAGCAAACTCAGGGTAAACTTTTGCAACATTTTGCCCAATGACAACTTGGTACTGTCCACCAGACTCAACAACAGCAAGAACACCTGGGATACTGGTTACCTCGTCTTTTTTAGGAACGGAAGTATCCTTTAAATTCAAACGCAAACGTGTCATACAATGTGTTGCACTCATCACATTTTCCTTACCACCAACCGCAGCAAGCACTTTTTCTGCGATAACTTTGTTATTATCGACCATAACTTTCTCCTTTGCGGAGCTTCACTATTTTTCTCCGCTATTTTTTTCATACAACCTGTTGATGTGTATCATCAGGTAAAGTAACTCGTCATCAGATTGACTATATCCCATACTTTGATGAATATAATCCATGATAACGACTGCAACTTGATAGATATGAGGTTGACTTTCTTTGAGACTTTGTAAAATAGTCTCATTCCCATTAATAAATGATTCATTTTCACGTAGTCGTTTCAGATAATAACGAACATGTGCTTGAAACCTTTGGTAATTAAATTCTTCACGCTCAATACGAATTGCTAATTGGTTTTCAATCATCTGTGTCATAATCTCAATCAATTCTTCGATAGCCTGACTTTCGTTGTCAATGTCAAATTCGGCTTGGCTATTGATAAAATGCATGGCAATACTGGTCACTTCACTGTGTGGGAGATTAACACCTAATGAAGTATTTATCAAAACCAAGGCATCTTCTGCTAATTTCGTTTCCTTAGGATAGAGCTGAGCAACATCCTGTGAAAAAAGAATTTTCATTTCCTTAAATTCTTTCAATCGACGAATAGCAAATTGGATGTGGTCTGCCAAGCTAAATATCAAAGTCGGATTGAGTTTTCCAGACAACTCCTTCTGCGCATTTTGCACGATTTCCACACTAAGCAACATCAAATCTTCTGGAATTTCATCCAAAAGTAATTGAAAATGAGGATCTAATTTATAAAATGTCATATCAATTTTTGAAAGATCCCCTAGCTCATAAGGCGTCTTTGGAAAACCAATACCACGTCCAAAGGCGACCAACGATTTACCATTATTGTCAAGACATTCTGCCACATTATTATTGATTTTCTTCACAACTCTCATCATATCTACCTTTTTCTATTTATGCTATTTGTCCTGCACAAAAAAACTCTTCGAAGACATACCACACCCCTTTACTTGATGAACGGTAATGCCTCCCGAAGAGTAACAATCCTTGTTTAATTATAGTTTTATTGTAGTTGATTTTGTAAGCGTTGTCAAGTGAGATTTTAAAAAAGTTCCTATCCAAGTGCTTCTAATGCTTGGCTTGCTTTTGTGACTAATTCGGTATTATTTTCCTCTGTCGCAGTATCTAAAGCAAGTTGATAGTAAGACTTAGCTTTTTCGATGTCTGCGGCTGTATAAATTCCCTCTTGATAAATAGCACCTAATTGATACGCAGCTGTAGCTTTATCGTGAGCCTCATTGTCTATCAAATCTTGATATAAACTGATAGCAGTTGTTACATCTTGTGTTGTTCCTTTACCTTCTAGTAAATAATCTGCTTGATAAAGCTGTCCCGTGCTATCTCCAAGGTCTGCCGCTTTTTTAAAATTCTCATAAGCTTTTTCGTCATTTTGTGTTACGCCTACACCGGCTTGATAAGCAAGCCCCAAATAGCGATAAGCTTTAAAATCATCCATTTTAGCAGCTTTCCTATAATATTTGATAGCTGTTTTTGCATTATACTCAATGTCACCAAAGTCCTCACCACCACCAGGGATAGATTCGTGCATATAAAGTAAACCAATATTAGTATAGCCCCGCGGTTGCCCATTTTCAGCAGCTTTTTCCCACCATTCAATAGCACTCTGAACATTATCACCTTTGGCAGCTTGACTAATCTTATTTCCTTGATACATTTCACCCATATAGAGCATGGCATCGGCATTTCCTAGTTCTGCTGCTGCTTTTGCAAACTTATATTCTAAATCATATTCATTAGTATCAGTCTGCTCGCTAGTATTTTTAAAATACAAGGCAGCTTTTGTTAAGTCTTCAGCAGTAATATTGGATTCCGTAACAGCTTTTCCTACAGAATCATCTGATATAGATACGGCTTTATAACCAATAACTACTAAAATTATAAAAATTATAGTGCCTAATAATAAATAGTATTTCTTTTTCATTTTTATAGCTCCTTTTCTTCGATAGCATGATTATACATTCTCCCACAAAACATCCCTTATAGTTAACAAACTACAAGGGTGTTTTCTTATTTATTGCAAAGCTTCTTCGGCACGTTTGTCGCTATACATGATAAATTCGACGATAAAGGTTAATACCATGGCGATAGCAAGGCAGATGAGGACTTTATAGAAATCACTCATATTGCCAGTGGCAGGGTCAATATAATTGGCTAAGCCAAAGAGACCTTGTCCACCCATGAGGTAAGCTTTCGCGCCTGAAATACCAAGTAAGACACCACCAATCGCACCACAAACAATGTTAATGGCATATTCTTTCTTCAATGGCAAGAGGATTGAGTACATCAATGGTTCACCAACGGCACAAATTTGTGAAATGGTTGCTGGTAAAGCGAGGTTTCGAACTTTTGTACTGCGTGCTTTAGCACAGATAGCAAGCCCTTGAGCCATACCGACAAATGGACCAACTGCTGTAACAACGGCAATGTAGTCAAATCCATTGACCGCAATATTAGAAATCGCGATAGCAAGAACCGCCCAATGAAGTCCGAACATAACCAGAACACCAAAACCTCCACCGAGAATAGCGCCAGCAATGGCTCCACCAACATAAGGAATACTATACAAAGCAGAAACCAACCAAGCAAGGCTATTTGAAATAAGCGTAGCAACTGGTCCGATAACTAGATAAGTCAAAATGACGGTTACAATCAATGTTACAAACGGTGCAACAATATTTTTCAGCACATCAGGCAATGCTTTGCGCAAACTTCTATCCAACTTCGCAGCAAATAAAACGGCTAAAATAATCGGAATAACACTTGACGTGTAGCCACTACCAGGCATGATGACAGGAATGCCAAATACAGTCGTGTAGTAACTCATTTCAAACGACGTTCCTTGGAACACCGTTCCTAAAACATCTGCTGTTGAGCTAAGGTTAACCATTGTTGGGTAAGTCAAAGCGGCACCAATAGCAGCACCGACAAATTCATTGACTTTGAATTTACGAGCAGCTGTAATTCCTAGTAAGATTGGGAAGTAATAGAAAAAGCCATCACCAAGTGCGTACAAAATCATGTACAATCCACTATCGGTATCAATCCACCCCAATGATGAGAAGAAGGACATTAGCCCTTTGACAAGCCCTGCTGCTGCCAAAACCATTAAAATTGGAGATAAAACACCAGAAATGGAATCCATAACTTTTGAGACAATGCCTGTCGATTCTTTAGCTACTGGCTCTTCTTTGTCGCCGCTAGCCAATTGGAGCTGGCTCATTGCCAAATCATAAAGAGGAACCACCAATTTTTCACCGACAACCACTTGGTATTGCCCGCCAGCTTGAACAACCGTCATGACTTCATCCAAATCAGTTAACGCTTTTTCATTAGCTAAATGGTCATCTTTTAACACAAACCGTAACCGTGTAACACAATGCGTCAATGATATCACATTATCTTTACCACCGACGTTTTCAATAATGCTTCTAACCAAATCTGCTTGATTTTTTGCCATAATAATTTCCTTTCTTAATGAACAATGGCATCCACCCATTGACTAAATTCTTCGTTATAATCGGCATCAGCATGCCCCATTCCCCAAATCAATTCATAATGAACATCAATACCACGCTTTTTCAAAGCTAACGCTAATAAGTAAGAAATCGCAAATGAGGTATCCGCATCTTTTGCCCCTAAACAAATACGATAATGAGAAGCAAGCTGTTTTTCCTCCAAATCAGACTGCAAGAAAGTCATTGGATTTAAGAGTTTTCTGGCTAATATCAAATCTTCTTCTGCCAAATCAGCTTGAAATGCTTTCTGATAAGCACTCAATGCTGGCAATTTCTCAACATGCTTAGCTACGTTTTCAGAGAAGTGACGATGATTTTTATCACGACTTCCAAACACTTCTGTTTCAGGTGTTTGATAATCTAAGCTATCAAACGCAGGGCAATCTTTCTTACGTCCCATATAGTTTACAACATAAGCATCCAAGTCAAAGACAGTCGCTTGACCATTCTCAAAATGGCACCACAATCCTTGCGGGTCTAATTCACGAGCCAATTCTTCCTTTTCATCGTTTGTTTGAGCATGTTTGGCGAGAAATTTATTGAGTGATAAGCTAAGTTGATTGAGAATACCTTGATAAAAATCCCCACCACGACCATCTGCCGTCAAGGATTCACCCAAGTGCAAGCTGTTCACATACTCAGGAAATTCAGCCGCTAAAGACTGACTTAATAACTGTTGACGTTTATTGATAATTTGAGGTCTAACACGTGAATTAAACGTATAAATTTTCTTTACTTGGAACATCCATTCATACGCCATATCAGCGTGTTCTAAATTTGTAATCGGACAAAAGCATTGTGCGGCAAAGATATCATCACGTTGGTCAAGCTCAGCACCAATTTCTTCTAAAAAAGAAAGATATTCTGCTCGATTTCCTGTGCTACCTAGTAAGCTGCTCATCGCACCGCCAGCACTCGTTCCCACACTAATGATTTTTTCAATATCACCAGGAATGTCATTGTGATGTTTTCTAAGCCACCTAACAGCCGCTTTTAAATCCACCAAGCCTGCAGGAGCTTTTCCAATGCCATTTTGCGACTGACGACCTCTAGCTCCCACGCTGACAAGGACATAACCATCTTCCAAATAGCGCTGATTACGCGGCGTTACCATTGCAGGTTGACATTCAGCATAGCCACCAATATCATTGTAAAAAATGATAGGAACCGTCTGGCTTGTGTAGGTTGTGCCATTTTTGTTTGTAACCACAGCGTCTCTATCAATTGTACCATCTGCAGTCATATAAACTGCTGGCACAAAGATATGTAAAGCCTCTAGTTCACTATCCTTCGGCTGAGCACAATAAACATTCTTCAAAGACATATAACAATTATTCGTTTCATCAAAAATCCATTGATTAATTGACATTTAATCCTCCTGATTACTTAAGATACAAAGGGCGTTAAAAGCTTGTTTCAAATACATATTTTTTTGGAAGCGCTTCTATAAATATAATATACAACATTATTTGTGTTTTGTAAATATTTTATTTAATATTTTTTAAATTTTTTATTTACATTATTTACGTCATCACCTATAATAAATTTAAGAGAAGGGAACGAATGGTATATGAATCCACTAATTATCATGGAAAGTTTGAAAGAACAATTCTCACCAGCAGAATTAGCTATTTATGATTTAATCAAAAAACAACCGTCTTTAGTCACCCATGCTACGACGACTGATTTAGCCAAAAAAGCAGGTGTTTCTCAGCCAACGCTAACTCGTTTTGTCAAAAAACAACTTGGCTATAAACGTTATCAAGATTTTCGCTTTGACTTTATCAACTGGCTTTCATCAAACAACGCCACAAACACCGATGAGGACAATGAATATTTCACGCGCCTCACCAAATTACTCGAACTCACTAAGGCAACGTTGACCGATGAGGTTATGACTGATTTAGCAAGCTTTTTATCACAAAGCGAGCATTTATTTGCCACTGGTGGTGCCAAAAGTTTTTTAAGTGCCAAATTATTTGAAACCTTGATGCGGAAAATGGGAGTTTATGTGTCATCTTATTCAACAGATTACCTTGATGATGCCGTTAACTATTTCAAAAAAGACGATTTATTGCTTATCTTTTCAGCAGGCGGCGATTCCACTTACATTCGCAAAATCACCAATTTGAAATGCAAAACACTTTTAGTAACAGCCAATCCAAATGCCAAATATCGCAAGCATTTTGATAAAGTCATCACACTCCCAACTCTTTCAGGAGACTGGGAATATGATTCCATTTCCCCAATTATGTTTGACATCTTCACAGAACTCCTTGTCACACATTATGCCAAACAAATGAAAAACTAACGCAACAACCAAAAGCCACCCGATTGTTGAAAACGGGTGGCTTATTTATTTTTTCACTGAAATGGATTAAAAGGAGTTTCGTTTTTTTGAGTTGTATTTGTCTAAACTAGTTTATTGTTTGGTGTTTTTTTGGTATTTTGGGTGACTGATTGGTGATTTTTCAATTTTTAACCATGTGCCAATCTTGCTAGCAAGTTCTTTGGTCATTTCAAAAGCGCCAGCAATTTGTTCTTTGCTAATACCGTCAACATGGACACCTGAGGTGATTACACAATTTTGCGGCAACAGCTCTGCTATTTCTTCCAAAAGAACATCAGCCAAAACGTCATCTTTATGAAAACGCCCTGAATGGCTTGGAAAACGCACCACTTGCTTGTCCGCATTTTCTTTACAATAAGTGGTTACTGTGCCAATATGAGGATGGCTTCCGCCTGTCAATTGAATAAACAAGTCAGCGCCAATATAGTCAACCTGCGCTTGAATAGAATACCCATAGTCTGTCACTTCAAATGTTGCCATCTAATCACCATCCCAACGTCCAGCATAATCATTGCGAATGTGCAAAGCATCTAGTAATTTAGCAGTATTGTGGTCGATAATATCTTGCAAAGTCTTAGGATGATTGTAAAAGGCTGGTACAGGCGGAATGATTTGTACACCCATCCGTGATAATTTTGTCAAATTTTCCAAATGAATCGTATTTAACGGTGTCTCACGTGGGACAATGATGAGTTTGCGTTGTTCTTTTAAAGCCACATCAGCTGCGCGACCAATAAGATTGTCTGAAAAACCGCAAGCGATACCTGCAACAGTTTTCATGGAAGCTGGAACAATCACCATACCGTCTGTCAAGAAAGACCCTGAAGCAATTTTGGCACCCAAATCCTTGTTAGAATAAAGCACATCACACAAACTGGCAAATTCATCATGTGACATATCGAGCTCCAGTTTTAAATTCTCATGTGCCCAGTCAGACATGACCACATGCGTTTCAATGTCAGGATATTCTTTTAGTTTCTTTAATAAATTGATAGCATAGATTGTGCCTGAAGCGCCAGAAATAGCTACCACAATACGTTTTTTGCTCATAAGCACCTCACTTTTGTAATGAATACTCACTGAAAATCAACATTAGACTAAGTAGCACAAATGCAGATAGAACCGAAGGTCATCAAATCAAGTCAACAATATCTAAGTCCGATTTTCAAAGCGTATAAGGACAATCGTTTTTTAACTTGCCACTTGCTTAGCTAGCGTACCAACGACTACCAACTTAAAAATTCTTAATTGAAGACGACCCTAGGCTATGCAGTGAAATCATCCAGTGGATGATTTCAGCCCGAACCAAGAAAAGAAAGAGTGAGGGGGTCGGAAATCTGTATCGTTAACTAGTTACTACCAGCCGTAAATGACTGAAAACCTTGTCACCTTAACAGTCAACCGCACCTTTCTAGTCGTTCTGGCAGGGTTAAGCAGAGGAAATCATAGATTTCTGGCTTACCGCCATTTTTTCTTTGCTCTTTAAACGCCCTTTGTCTCTTAAAATAAGAGGTTGGAAGATTAGCTCCAGCCTCTTATTAATGATTACTTGCCTTATCTTCTATCTCATTTTATCAACAGTTTTGTTATCTAAAATGAGTTAGCAATTAATCTAAATATTTTTTCCAATCAGGAACTTCTTTAAATTTAGCACGCTCAAATTGGTCTTTCATGTCAAATGGTACTGTACCGTCAAGGACAAGTTTAGATGACATTCCTCGTACACGGATGTGTTCTGGTGAATATTCTGGACGTTCTGATGGGTCAAGTGGGTGGTTACGCATACCTTCCAACGACATAATATCTTTGTGGGCTTGGAAGCGTGTATTGATTGTCCACATGACATCATTCATATCAAAGATATCCACATCTTCATCAACAAGGATAACTGTTTTGAGTTCTTTGAAAGATGAGAATGCTAGCAATGCAGCTTGACGTTGAATACCTTCATCTGCAGGATTTTCTTTGCGGATTTGCATGATTGTCATCAATTTACCGCCACCAGCTGGTGGATTGTAAACATTAAGCACTTTACCAGGGATAGCTTTGTCAACCAAGTTAAGGATAGAAGCTTCTGTTGGAATACCTGCCATTGACACGTGTTCTTCAGAAGGCCCAATTGTTGTTTGCATAATTGGATTATCTTTACGGTGAGTAACCGCTTTAACTTTGATAACATTTAAAGCTGGATTGGCTGGACCATTGTAACCTGGGAATTCAGGCATAGCATGACCTGTATGCGTATTAATATCTTCTTGAATTGTTTCATTTGGAAGGATTTCACCTTCAATGATAAATTCAGAACGTGCAATACCAACTTCATCAACAGCGATAGAATCAACCAATTGAACAGGTTCGTTACGAAGCGCACCTGCAACCCAAAGTTCATTGTAACCAAGTGGTGTCGTTGGTGGTTCAAATGTCGCCCCAATCAAGATAGCAGGGTCAAGACCAATATTGATTGTAATTGGCATTGGTTTGTTAAGTTTTTGATATTCTGACAAGAAAGCACCAATGTGACGACCACCAGGCATGATATAAATACCAATAGTATCTTTATCTTCCAAAACCATACGGTGAATTGTAACGTCACTCATTGATTTATCTGGCGTTGAACCATAAACCAAACCAGTTGTGATGTAAGGTCCTGCATCGTATTCTGTATTTGTTGGCGCAGCAATGAGCTTACGAATATCAAAATCATCATCAGTTGCTAAGTGAACAACTTCTTGAGCAGGTGCTTGGTCCTTAGAAACTTTAACAGGTTTCACTGGATTTTCAACGGCTTTGTTCAAAAGATGTCCAAGGTCTTTGTAATCATGATGAAGAATATGACCAACACGTTTACGGCTTGCCATTGTACCAATATTGACACGAACATTAGGGAATCCCTTAATGTTATTGAAGGTCATTGCTGGACCTTCTTGAGTTGGACGTTCTACGGTACCGCCAGCTCCGATATAACGGTAAACGCCAGAAATTTCAGCGTTTGGATCGATTTCAACATCCGTTTCATGGTATTGTCCTGGAATTTCTTTAAGTTCTTCCAAGACTTTACGCAAATCATAAGGTTGTTCTGACATAAGATTTACTTCCTTCTTAAAGATTTCATATTAAAAGTGTAAACCTTCAATCACCGATAAACAATTCAAGTTAGGCGTTTTCCTATTCCTATTTGGAATATTTTTCTTGCATTCCTTTCCAGAATACATCCAAAGCTGGTGTTGTTTTCTTCTTACGACGGATTAGATTCATTTCTGACACCATATCAACCTCCAACGGACGACAGATAATTGCTTTCGTTTTAAACGGTGCAACCAATTTTTCCATCATCACCGAAACACCCATTTCTTTTTCAATAAAGTCAATGATGAGATTGATACGATTTCCTTGATAGCCCATTTTCGGTTCAAAACCATAGGTATGACAAAGTTCTCGTACTTTTTGGAGCAACTGCGTTTTATTGCCAAGTTGGAAGAATGTCTCATCTTTCAATTCAGCCAAATCAAGTTTTTCCTTGTTGGCTAAGGGATGATTTTCAGGCAAAACCAAGACAAAACGGTCATAATCTAAGGTTAGACTATCATAAATATCAGGAGCAGCTTTGGTAAAAGAACGCGTAAAGACCACATCGCAGATGCCATCATCTAAACTATGCATCAGCTGGTCAGCCTCTTCTTCCTCGACAACAACCGTGTAATCAGGATACTGCTTTTGAAAAGCTGCAATATCTGAAATAATAGGATAAGAAGACATACTCGGAATACCATGAATGGTTAGTTTATGTTTTTCTTGTTCAGACAAATCCTCTAATGTCTCTTGCATTTCTTGAAAAGTGCCCATAATCTTTTGAACATAAACTCGCACAATCTCCCCTTCTTCTGTCAGAGAAATTTGACGATGTTTACGATTAAACAAAATCACACCCAACTCTTTTTCAAGCGCAATGATTTGCTTTGAAATGCTTCCTTGCGTTGTATAAAGTTGTTCTGCTGTCTCGGTGTAATTCAACGTTTCACACAAGCTAAGAAAGACTTGAAATTTTTGGAAATTCATTTCCTGCTCCTATTCTTAATACTATTCCATTTTAGAATAGTATATCACAAAAATCTGAATTGTTTTTTAAAAAGTTGGTGTTAAAATGTAACAGAAAAGAAAGAATTCACAATAATAGAACACGGTCTAGCAGTCAACACTAATGTTTTCAAACTGTTAATGACTTTGTTTCTTATGAAGGAGGAAAATTGTATGCCTACTGGCGTCATCATTAATGCCCTATCAGTCGTTTTTGGAGGGCTACTAGGTGGTCTTGTTGGAAACAAATTATCAGAAGACTTCAAGACACAAATCAATATGATTTTTGGGGTCTGCTCAATGGGAATGGGGATTTCATCTATCGGATTGATGAAATACATGCCCGCTGTTATCTTTGCTATCGTTATCGGAACAGGGATTGGACTTGCACTTCATCTCGGTGATTGGATTAACAAAGGCGGTGCCCTCATGCAACGTAGCATGGCAAAGATCGTGCCAAACGACCATTCATCACTATCTCATGAAGATTACCTTGCTACCTTGTTAACTGTTATCGTACTTTTCTGCGCAAGCGGTACTGGTATTTATGGTAGTCTAGATGCAGGAATGACTGGTGATTCAACAATCTTGATTTCAAAATCAATTTTGGACTTCTTTACAGCAGCTATTTTTGCTTGTAATCTAGGTTATGTGGTATCACTTGTTGCCATTCCACAATTTATCATTTTCTGCTGCCTCTTCTTCTTGTCAGCCTTCATCGTGCCACTTACAACACCTGATATGATTGCTGATTTCAAAGCCTGCGGTGGTTTTCTAATGCTTGCCACAGGTTTCCGTATGGTAAAACTGAAAATGTTCCCAATTGCCGATATGATACCAGCCATGATTCTCGTCATGCCACTTTCTTGGTTCTGGGTTAATGTTATTCTACCATTGCTATAATAACTATCATTTTTAAACATTCAACATGTCACATACGTAGAGAGATAAAATTATTTTCGGCGAGATAATTTTATCTCTTTTTTATGTTCAAAAATCACACCTGTTTAAGTTATTGAAATTTTTTTGCTATTTCATTTTTTTAACTTATCATAGAAAAAATGATTTGTAAGTTTTCTAAGTTTATTAGAATACTTTTAATAGAAAAAATAATCATCTCTCCCAATGCTTTGATACTATATCTTAGCCTCTGTTATATTAATTGTCCGACATCGCTTTTGAAAAGCTACCTCATTTGTATTCTTCATTTAAGTGTGTTATCATATTTTCTATAAAACTTATATTAAGGAGAATGTCATGTCAAAAAATATTCAAGAATCACTTGACTCTTGCCTATTTTTTACTGTAAAAAAGCTGGATCGTGCCCTCAACAAATTGGCGGAGGAATCTTTCCAAAAAGTTGGAATGACTCCAACTTATGCCTTTATTCTTCTTATTCTTGCGGAAGAAGATGGCAGATTGCAAAAGGATATTGCACAAATACTTTATATCGCACCTTCTACCTTGACACGCCTTGTTGAGAAATTGGTCTATAAAGGTTATGTCACAACACAAACTGAAGGACGTACTCGAAAAGTTTATCTTACAGTCAATGGCAGAGAACTTTTACCAGATATCCGAGAAGCTTGGGACAATTTGCATGCCCGTTATAAAGCTATTCTTGGTGATGATTACGCTGATGACTTGGCTTCTATCATCAATATCAATTCAGAAAAATTGAGATAATCGGAGAGCAAGAAACTCCGATTTTTATATTTTTTAAAAATTTTGAGTTAAAATAGTTGTATGTACAAACAATCTATGTTATACTATCTCCATTAACAAATGAAAGAGGTATATTTTATGTTATCTATTAATTTTCCAGAAAAATTCACACCAGGTTTGACTGATAACTTTGTTTCAAACGAAGTTGTCTTTAAAGACCTTGACTTTGACAAAATCCTTGACGGTCTGCTTGACGCTGGTAAATGGGAAACTTATTACGAAAATTCATCAGACGTGCACATGTATAACCAAGACTCTACTGTTCTTAAAAACGACACACGCTTCCGCTTTAAAACATTTGGTTTTGACGTTGAAGCTCAAGTTGAAGAATATGATTTAGATGCTGAAAATGGTGTTTTACGCTTAGCATGGCATGGTTGGAACGAAGCTGAAGGCGATGAATTTCTTGACGTTTACCATGCTTGGTTAGTTCAAAAATTGGACCGTAACCGTGTTCGTATCTTGACACAAGAATCTCAAATCGGTACACCTGCTAAAGAGTTAGCAAAATCTGTTCCTAATACAATGATGCTTGGTCACCAAGCTTGGTTAGACGGACTTGTTGCCTTTGCTAAAGACTAGAAAAAATAGCTTCTAAGTGTTATCATAGAAAGAAAACTGGAGAAAGCTATGTCAAAAGAAGATATCAAAAAACAAATTCGTACTGCCTTTGACCACCGTGTTGCTGTCCGCGTTTACAACGACCAAGAAATTTCCCATGATGATATGGATTTTATCCTTGATACAGCTTGGTTGAGCCCTTCTTCTATTGGTTTGGAAGCTTGGCGCTTCGTTGTTCTTGACCGCAAACAAATTGAAAAACTTCGTGATGAACTCAAAGCCGTTGCTTGGGGGGCTCAATACCAATTAGATACAGCAAGCCATTTTGTTCTTCTCATTGCTGAAAAAAATGCACGCTATGATTCTGAATCGGTCAAAAATAGCCTTATTCGACGTGGTCTCGGTGAAGGTGATGCTCTTAACAGCCGTTTAGCAACCTACGAATCTTTCCAAAAAAATGATATGAAAATGGCTGATAATCCACGCGCTTTGTTTGACTGGACTGCCAAACAAACTTATATCGCACTTGGAAATATGATGACCACAGCTAGCATGCTTGGCATTGACTCTTGCCCAATCGAAGGGTTCAATTACGAAAAAGTCAATAGCATTTTAGCTAATGCAGGCATCATTAATCCTGACAACGAAGGTATCGCAAGTATGGTATCATTTGGTTATCGCCTACGCGACCCTAAACACCCACGCTCACGTAAACCTCGTGAAGAAGTCATTACATGGCTCGATTAAAAATATAGAAACCCACTCCCTTATCCTCGATGAAAAGATATTAGTCAACTACTACATATCCTTTTCAAAGAGAAAATTAACCTTTCATTAACACCGTATAACCAAAAACCAGTTCTGAATGTTGACGTTCAGGACTGGTTTTGTTTATAAAATCAATGACAAGAGAAGATTACACTCATTATTGATTGAATTTTTCTTTCTAAATTTCAGATAACTTAGCACCATTTGAAGCGATAATTTCTTTCATCCAAGCATAGGATTTTTTAGGAGTACGTTTCAAGCTGCCATTACCTTTATCGTCCATATCCACGTAAATAAAGCCATAACGTTTTTTCATTTCTCCTGTTGAAAGTGAGACTAAATCAACAGGTCCCCACATGGTGTAACCTAAACATTCTACACCATCAATGATAATAGCGTCAGCCATTGCTTGAAGATGATCACGTAAATAATCAATACGATAATCATCCTGAACAATACCATTTTCATCAAGCTCATCAATGGCACCCATACCATTCTCAACAATAAAAATTGGTTTTTGTATGCGATCATAAATCTCATTCATGACATGACGAAGTCCCAAGGGATCAACTGGCCATCCCCACGGCGTCTCTTTAAGATATGGATTCGTAGAGCCACCAACATTAAACCAGTCATCTCCAGCTTTAGTGGTATTAGAACGGTAATAAGAAAAAGAAATAAAATCAAGTTGACCTTCTCTAAGGATTTCTTCATCACCATCAGCAAAAACAATTTCTTTCACGCCTCGACGACGCCAGATTTCTTTTGCATAACGTGGGTAATAACCACGCCCCATAATGTCAATAAAATACCAATTTTCACGACGTTCCTGCAAGCGATGAAAAACATCTTCGGGCTTACAAGTTGCTGGATATAGTTCACTCATAGCATACATTGCACCAAATTGACTATTTGGCATCATTTCATGTCCAAGTTTAACAGCACGCGCACTAGCTACAAACATATGGTGGGCAGCTTGATAACGGTCTTGCCCTTCTGATTGTCGTGTCCCACATGGACCAAATCCTCGCACAGCATTGATTTCATTAAAAGTCAACCAATAACGGCAACGGTCGCCGTAACGTTCAAAGAGAGTTTTGCAATATTTTACATAACAATCAATGACATGACGTGATGACCAACCATCATATTTCAACGCCAAATGCATCGGCAACTCATCATGACAAATCGTAATCAAAGGTTCCATGCCATATTTTGCCATTTCATTAATCACATCATCGTAAAATGCTAACCCCTCTTCGTTAGGCGTTTCTTCCTCACCTGTTGGAAAAATACGTGACCAACAAATTGAAAATCTAAAAACATTAAATCCCATGCCAGCCATCAAAGCAATATCTTCCTTATAGTGATGATAAAAATCAACTGCACGATGACTAGGATAATATTCATCTTCTAAAAAGACAGGCAGTGCTTCTTTCGGAACAGGATCTGCATAGAAAAATGAGCTACGCGGATTGATAATGCTACCATCTGGCATCTGCATGGTATGATGACGTGGATTTTCTTGTGAACCATCTGTTTCATAGTCATGTGAAAGTAAACCACGTCCTCCTTCGTCAAAGCCACCCTCATATTGAAAATCTGCTGTGGCTCCTCCCCAGAGAAACCCTTTTGGTAATTCGTATGACATTAGTTTTCCTCCTTATCCAAACGTTGCCCTTGCTTCACATCACCCATTTGAGGTAGTTCAATCGTTTTTCCATTAGCATTTGTAATAATTAACATAGTTGTTGTATCATAACCTTTTTGATTAATCCTGTCTCGATCAATTCTCACAATCGGTTGACCCGCGCGAATACTATCACCAGCTCTTGCCAAAACATCAAAGCCTTCTCCGTTTAGCTCAACGGTATTAATGCCAATATGAACCAATAGTTCAACGCCATCAGGACGTGTTACGCCAAACGCATGCCCTGTTGGAAAGACAGTTGTTAATTCACCATTGGCAGGCGCTGTGATAAAATCACTTGTTGGTTTGAAGGCAATACCATCTCCCATTAATTTTTGAGCAAATACTTCATCATTCACCTTTTCTAATGGCACCAACTCACCATCAGCAATCGCAAGTATAGCATCATCTGGTACAACCTGACGAACAGGTTCCGTGACAGTCAACTTAGCATCTTCTTTGCTAGTATCAATTCCAAGTAGATAAGTTACAACCGCTGCAACAACAATAGCCACAATAATTCCAGCAACAGCTGCTAAAACAGTTTTGCCAAAGATTGGTAGAGCAAGAATATTTGAATACCCCATTTCATAAGCTTTAGCACCAAGAATACCAGCAACGATACCACCAACAAAGCCACCAGCCATAACACCATACATTGGTTTCTTGTACTTCAAGTTAACCCCATAAATTGCAGGTTCTGTGACACCTGCCACAATACAACCAATAGCAATAGATAGAAGCTCACCTCGTTTAGCTTTGTCCTTAGTACGTGCCGTAACACCAATAACAGCACCACCTTCAGCCATATTATGTAAAAGAAAGGCAGGACGAATCATGGCATCGTATCCAGGATTAGTCAGTAACTGTGTCATAAATGGTGCTAATGCGGTATGCATTCCAGCCATAACCATCCAAGGAAGAGCAGCAGCCAAAAGCCCCACAGCAATCGGTCCTACAGTTCCTTCCAAGAACATAAACAAACTTGCAATACCTTGTCCAATCATATTTCCAAGTGGACCTAAGATAATAAACCCTAAACTTCCCGCTACAAATATAGTTCCCATTCCGACAAAAATTGCCTTAAAAATATTTGGGATAATCTTATTAAGAAATTTTTCGACATAATAAGCAAGAATAGCAATTAGTAGAGCAGGTAAAAGCGATGTTCCATACGAAAGCAAACGAACACTTATACCAAATAACGTAATGGGGTCACCTGCTGTTACTAAACCTGTAAAATTCCCATGCAATAATGCTGCTGCCGAAGCCATTGCATAAATTGGTGTGGCACCTAATTTATTAGCCGCACCGTAAGCAACAAAAATTGGCATGAAATAAAATGGGGCATCTGCAATAGCTGATAATAGCAAATAACTTGATGAAGTAGCAAAATTACTATCAATAAAGGTCACAATCAATAATAAGACAACCTTTAACATCCCTCCAGCAATCAGACCAGGAATCATTGGGGTAACTGAACTTGATACAAAACCAATAATTTTACTACCTGCATTCTTCCACGTCCATGGTTCTTTAGGAGTTAAATCACCATCCAAATTTTCATCGATACTACCACCCGATGTAATGTTAAAATCATTCACCATCACATCGTAAGTTTGCAATAAATGTTGCCCTAAGATAACCATATACTGACCACCAGCATAGACAACACCTAGGACTCCTTCTAGATTTTCTAAAGCCTCCTTATTAGCTTTTGAAGCATCTTTTAGTTGAAACCGCAACCGTGTCATACAATGAGACAAGGTTTGAATATTGTCAACATCACCGACATTTGTGACAATTTCTTGTGCTAACTTCTTATAATCCATAGCTAACCTCTTTTTGTAATTTTTGTCATTTTGTTTTGTAAAATTTTACACCCTCATTGTAGTTCTTTTTGAAAACGATGTCAATATTTTTTGATATTTTTTATAATTATTTTTGACATTTTTGTCAAAAACGCTTAAAATACTTGATTAGAAAGGTATTTTGATTATGAACATTTTACAAAAAATGCAACTCCACGAACAAGAATACTCAAAATCTGAAGCAAAAGTTTATCACTTTCTCAAGGAGAATTTTGAGAAATTAGAAACGTTGACAATTACTAGAATTGCAACAAATTCACATACTTCTACATCTGCCGTCCTACGATTTTGCCAAATTTTGGGCTATAAAGGATTTAAAGATTTTCGCTACGATGCTATCAATTATATTCATCAAAAGCCAAAAGAAGAAAACGAAGATATTCTTGACCAAATTGCGGATAATTATAGCGTTATTCTAAATCAAATGAAACATTTAGAACGTCAAGCAATTGACGAACTTGTTGATTGTATTTTAAAAAGACAGCATCTGCATATTCTTGGTATTTTTCTATCATCACTCCCTGCAAGGTACTTACATTTTGGTTTACAAGATTTAGGTATCGCTAGTCAATTAGCAAGTGATTTAAACAGCGGAAATCATCTTTCCAATATTATTGATGAAGAAGATACACTTATTATGTTTTCTATTTCAGGGTCGTCAGCCAATTTCAATAACACATTAAGTGCTATCTCAAAAAATATGCCACAGAACTCCTATCTAATTACATTAAATGAGCACGCTGCTGCCGCGAAATACTTTAACCATGTCATTACTCTTCCTGGAAATTCCATTTCAAAACAATCTATTGTAGATACGCAGGCTATCACTATGATTTTTGTTGAGATTTTGCTCAATATGGCTCATCGAAAATTATAAAGAGGTTGGAACCTATTGTTCCAACCTCTTTTAACGATTATCACAGACTAAAAGTCTCTGTAAGTATTTCCTATTTACCTTGCATTGAAATTTTTCATTTGGCGTTTGATGTCGCGGTCTTGTTCACGGCGTTTGATGGTCTCACGTTTATCATAATCATGTTTCCCTTTTGCCACACCAAGCAAAACTTTAGCGAAGCCATTTTTCAAATAAACTTTAAGTGGTACAAGGGTCATCCCTGTTCCTTTTAGGTCATTTGATAATTTTTCGATTTCGCGTTTTTTTAGCAATAATTTACGAGTGCGCTCAGGGTCTTGATTCCAAATATTTCCTTGTTCAAAAGGTGAAATATGGACATTAATCAGCCAAGCTTCACCATTTTTGATTTGGGCATAGCCATCTTTGAGCTGAATACGTGCAGCACGAACGCTCTTGATTTCTGTTCCTGTCAGAACAATCCCTGCTTCAATTGTATCAACGATGTTATAGTCATGACGCGCTTTTTTATTTTGTGCAACGACATTTCCGTCACCTTTTGGCATATTAGATACCTCTCTTGAAAATTAGTGATTATCTTAATTAGCAGTTTTATTTTTTAGCTTTACGTGATTTTTTCTTAGCAACTTCTTTGTAGAAAGGTTTCTTGCCTGACTTTTTAGAAGTTGAAGCGGAAGATTTACGATTTCGTGGTTTGCTTGATTTTGAACCTTTGTGTTTATCCGCTTTTGGACGACGTTTTTCTTTACCAGAACGGTCTTTGCGTGATTTTTTAACTTTCTCTACCACATCATACTCACTTGGAATGTATTCAAAGTCAATATCGCCAGTTTCTTTATCAGCACGTGTTAATTTGATTTTAATCGGTTGACCAACACGGAAAACTTTTCCTGATTTTTCACCTTGAAGGGTCAATGTACGTTCGTTGTAATTGTAAAATTCTGGCAGAGTTGTGATGTGAACAAGTCCTTCGATTGTATTTGGCAATTCGATGAACATCCCAAATTTCACGACACTAGCAACCACACCGTCAAATTCCTGACCAACGTATTCTTCCATGTATTCGGCTTTTTTCATGGCTTCAACAACACGTTCAGCATCAATAGCACGACGTTCAAGGGTTGAAGATGACGTTGCCAATTCTGGAATCACATTTCTAAAGTGTTCGATTTTCTCATCAGTGAGTTGTGTGTATTCGCGAATCATGCGGTGAACAAGCAAATCAGGATAACGACGAATTGGACTTGTGAAGTGAGTATAGTACTCCGCAGCCAAACCATAGTGTCCGTGATTATGCTCAGAATAACGTGCTTGTTGCATTGAACGAAGAAGCATCATGTTTAACACTTCTGCGCCTGGTTTACCTTCCACTTTTGCCATGAAATCTTGCAAAGCTTGTTGAGTGATTTTATTAGCTGTACCATGGATTTGAACGCCAAAAATGCTAGCATAATCAAGGAATTTTTGTAATTTTTCAGCTTTTGGTTCTTCATGGATACGGTAAATAAATGGCAATTTACGTTTTGCAAAATGCTCTGCAACTGTTTCATTAGCTGCCAACATGAAAGATTCAATCATGCGTTCAGCAATACCACGTTGACGAAGCACAATATCAACTGGCATTCCTTTATCATTAACAATAATCTTGGCTTCGCTCGTATCAAAGTTAAGAGCACCGCGGCGCACGCGCATGGTTTCAAGAATATTGTGAAGAGCAGTCATATGATGAATAGAGTCAACGATTGGTTGGTATTGCTCAATCAATTCTTCATCACCAGCAATAATGTCATTGACATCGCTGTAAGTCATACGGAAAGTTGTCTTAATGACTGATTGACAAATTTGGTGATTAACAACGTGACCATTGCGGTCAATTTCCATTAAACATGATTGTGTCAAACGGTCAACATTAGGATTTAACGAACAAATACCATTTGACAAACGTTCAGGCAGCATTGGAACTACACGGTCAGTCACATAAACTGATGTCCCACGAGTAACGGCTTCACGATTAAGCGCAGAGCCTTCTGTAACATAGTATGAAACGTCCGCAATATGAACACCGAGCTCAAAATTACCATTGTTGAGCAATTTAATATGGACAGCGTCATCCAAGTCTTTGGCATCCGCACCATCAATGGTAAAGGTGATTTCATTACGCAAATCAACACGCCCAATCATGTCTTTTTCAGACGGCGCATCTGGAACCGCATTGGCTTCAGCCATAACATCTTCTGGGAATTCTGATTTGATGTCCATTGATTCAAGGACTTCAAGCACATCAATACCAACATCACCTTGGTGTCCAACGATGTCACGCACATGACCAACAAAATAATCATGACCACGTGTTGGGTATTTATCAATGTCAACCTTGATAATCTCAGTGCCGTCAAGCAAAACAGGCTCTTTCTTGATATAAATCTTTTGTTGAATTTTTTGATTTTTAGATTTAATGTAACCAGCGTATTTTGGTTTTTCGTCATCAAGAATAAATTTCCCAACAACCGTTTTTAAGCTACGCTCAACAATGCCGACAATGCGAACCTCAGCTGCTGTACCTTTCAAGCGATTAGCTGGCTTTTTAA
Source organism: Streptococcus gallolyticus subsp. gallolyticus DSM 16831 (assembly GCF_002000985.1). NCBI lineage: Bacteria > Bacillati > Bacillota > Bacilli > Lactobacillales > Streptococcaceae > Streptococcus > Streptococcus gallolyticus. The sequence continues at coordinate 1,911,206 of NZ_CP018822.1, forward strand.
CAACCGCTTCAACCGTATCTCCGTCAACCGCATGACCAACATCATTACGTCCGACAAACATGTCATCTTCATTTTCGTCAACCGCTAAAAAACCAAAACCAGCTTTGTTAGCACGAAAAACACCCGTAACGGTGATTTCTTTTTTCTTCTCTATTTTTTTACGAAGAGCAAGGTTCCCATGGTCATCAAAACGCAGTTTTCCTTGACTTTCCAATTTTGAAATCTCTTTGATAAGCTTTGGAAATTTTTCAGCGCCAGCCATGTCTAGCCCAGCAGCCAATTCATTAATATTGACTTTTCCATGCTCCTCTAAATAAGCAATAATTTTTTCGTTCATAATTTGTGATTGTAAGTATTCCTAGTAAAAATCAGGCATAAAATGCCTAGCTAGGCTTAACTCAATAATTTTCCTCTCGTATTCTACTTTATTCTAACAGGTCGTAAACAAGACTTTTACGACTTCATAATAAAAAATGAGCTGAGTGACCAGCCCATGAATTTTCGTACAAAATTCAAGATGCGCAGCCAACGTAAGCCACTATTTAGCCTCGTTAGTTGCTATCTATTTACTTGATAAAATCGCTAGCGCCAAAGCAATTGCTAGCCAAAAGAAAACTAGAACTGCTGTAAAACGTTGCATAAACGCTTCGAAGCCACGCGCTTTAGTACGTTCAAACAAAGCTTCTGAACCGCTGTTATCAAATACATTGCTACTTGGATTTTTTTGTGGTTGCAAGAAAATAGCAATCACAATAATAACAGATAATACCAGCAAAGTTGTCAGTAGTATATTGTACATCTTTTTCACTAAGAACGCGTCAGAAAGTTATTTTCAAATCAATTGAATTGGTCATGATTTGACACTTTCAGTCTGAGTTCTATTCCTTTCCTACACTATGGTCTTGATTATTCTAACATAAAAATCCCTAAGATTCAATATGTAAGGTCACTTTTCGCTCTTTCGGACAATATTTTAAGACCTGAATACGCTCTGGATGAGTTGTTTTATTTTTACTTGTCAAATAATTCTTACTGCCACAACTGCTGCATTTTAAATTAATCTTTATTCTCACACGATTTCCTTAACTTTTAAGTATTTTCTAAAATTAATAAGGCTCCAGACAAAGTTTACAAAGACAATAAGACTAGTCACGTAGAAAACCGAACGATATCCCAAACCAGTTGCGATTGCTGACCCAATAAAAGGTCCAATAACTTGTCCCATATTCATAAACATTTGATTATAGCTAAAAATACGTGAAATTCCCTCGCGTGGTGTGATTTTAGTCAACAATGAATTGATACTCGGCATCAACGCACCTGTACCAAAACCATACAAGAAGCGGACAATACCTAATTGCAATGAATTCTGAGCAAGGGCGCAAAGCACATACATACTAAAGCTATAAAATAGAGCAATCAAAAGTAATCTATGATTACCTATTCTATCACCAATTTTCCCAAGAGTCGAGCTTGAGAGCATACTTGAAAATCCTAGTGCTGATACAATCAAACCAGAGATAAACATCAAGTTCTCTGTTTGACCAAGATGACGAATATACAAGGTCAAAATTGGGGCAATAGATTGTGCTGATACTTGGATAATCATGCTAGTCACAAAAAGACCAATTAAAATTTGCTTATCCTTAATTGAGGAGAATAGCTCACGTGTTGATAGAGCTTCTGCCTTAGTAACTGGTTGAAAATCTTCTTTAACAAGAAAAACGGTCATCAGATTACAAATCAATAAAATAAAGCCGACCAAAAGAAAAACTTGACGAATGCCCAAGATTTCAGCAAGAACACCACCCAATAACGGTCCTACCAAACTACCACCGATAACACCAGTTGCTAGTGTTCCAAGCGCATAACCTGAACGATTTTTGGGAGCTTGACTGGCGATCAAGGCTGTTGAATTAGGGACATAGCCAGAAAACAAACCGTTCAAAATACGCAAAACTAATAACCAAAAGACGTTAGGAACAAAGGCTAAACCACCCATGGTAAAAGTCATCACCAAACTCGCTCTTACCATCATTGGTTTACGACCATAACGGTCTGCCAAACGTCCCCATACTGGAGCAATAAGAGCCGAAGTTAAAGCTGATAGTGACACCGCTAGACCAGCATACCATTCTACCTTATTTTTAGGTGCTCCAAGTTGTTCAACATATAAAGCCATAAAAGGCATGACAAGTGAAAAGCTTGCCCCAGTAAAAAAGTTACCAAGCCAAGCTACCCGCAAGTTCTGTTTCCAATTAATTTCACTGTTAATGATTATTCACCCTCTTTTCTAAAAAACGTCAATTGATATTATAGCACAATATTAGTCAAATGAGAAAGAAAGTTGCCTATACAAGTATTGTTTTTTAATCACTAAAAATAAAGCTAAAAATCAGTCCGATAATGTGTGTAACAATCGGTCAACCTGCTCTTTTAGCGCTTGTAGATTACCACGATTGTCTAGTAATTTATCAGCGTAAGCTTTTTTAGCTTCTGTTGACATCTGACTCGCAATGCGCTTTTGTGCTTCAGAACGCGTGTAATGATTTCGCATCACTAAACGGTCTAACTGCGTCTTTTCATCAACATAAACTAACCAGACCTCATCAAACCAATCCATATAATCAAGTTCAATCAACAGCGGAATATCCATGAAAAAAACTTCCTCTGTCTGGGCTAATTGATTCCGACGATTAGCTAATTCTTGACGAATAATCTCATTTTGCAGCCTTGATGATTTTGCCATCATCTCTTTATTTCCAAAAATAACTTTTCCTAATTTTTGACGGTCAAGCTCTCCGTTTTCTTGCAGGATGTTATTTCCAAGCCATTCAACTAAAGTTTGATACAGCTTGCCACCTTTTTCTTGCAATTCATGCACAACCTGGTCTGCATCAATAACCTGATAGCCCTGTTTTCGAATTTCAGCCACAACTGTTGATTTTCCCGAAGCAATTCCGCCCGTGATTCCAATAATTTTTGTCATCGTTTTTGACATGCAGGACAAAGGTGTGTCCCACGACCTCCTACTTTGATTTTTTCAATCGGCGTTGCACAACGTGGGCAAGGTTCGCCCGTCTTACCGTAAACTTGCAAAAACTGCTGCATATTGCCATCCTCACCAAAGGCATTATGATACGTTCTGATTGTTGTTCCACCTTTAGCAATTCCTAACTGTAAAATCCGAATAATCTCGTCATGCAACAAAGCTATTTCCGAATCTGTCAAACTTAAACTGACACGCTCTGGGTGAATTTTCGCTGCCCAAAGCGCCTCATCAACGTAAATATTTCCAAGCCCCACAACCAAGGTTTGGTCTAAAAGATAAGGCTTGATAATCTTCTTGGAAGCCTTCAATTTTCTAGTAAACTCTGATAAGTCAAATGTTTCCTTTGTCGGTTCAGGACCGAGCTTTTTCTTTTGAAAATAAGCTTCTATCTGATTTGGATACAACAATTCCATTGTCCCAAACTTACGAACATCTTGATAAACCAACGTTGAACCATCATCAAGTTGAAAAAGAACATGAAAATGTTTGTTATCAGGCACCTGTTCTGGAAAAAGCAAATACTTACCTTCCATTCGCATCATCTTTTTCACTAGCTTTTCCGCTCGGGTTCAATTGAGAACCTCTCGCCTTTCCTTTCTAAACATCATTTCAAGAATAGAGGGACAGCCTTTAATCCGTGTTCGAAGTAACACGAACAAATCCCTCTCCTTTCTAAAATTCATTTAATTCTTGATTGAGCATTTCTACGCTTATTATAAAACAGAGTGCTGCTTTTAAGCAAACACTCTGCTTTAGTGTTATTTTTGACAAAGCTACCTAGGCTACGCTTAATATTCTTTCTCGTTGTAACCAAAGTCAGCAAGGTCAAGTTTTTTATCACGCCAATTTTTCTTAACTTTAACCCATGTTTCAAGGTAAACTTTGTCACCAAGCATGATTTCAATATCACGACGTGCCATTTTACCGATTTTCTTGAGCATTGCCCCTTGCTTACCGATAATAATCCCTTTTTGGCTATCACGTTCAACCATAATTGTCGCACGGATATGCACTTTATCCGTTTCAGGGTCACGTTTCATAGATTCAACGATAACCGCAACAGAATGTGGCACTTCTTGTTCAGTCAATTTCAAGATTTTTTCACGAATCATTTCTGACACCAAGAAACGTTCTGGGTGGTCAGTAATTTGGTCCTCAGGGAAATATTGGAACCCTTCCTCCAAATTATCTTTCAAAATGTTCATCAATGTTTCAACATTGTTCCCTTGAAGAGCTGAAATTGGCACAATTTCTTTGAAATCCATTTGACTACGGAAATCATCAATTTGTTCCAAAAGTTGGTCTGGGTGCACTTTGTCAATCTTATTAATGACTAAGATGACAGGAATTTTAGCAGCCTTCAAGCGCTCGATAATCATATCATCACCCTTACCACGCTTTTCATCAGCAGGCACCATAAAAAGGACTGTTTCAACTTCACGAAGAGTGCTGTAAGCAGATTCCACCATGAAATCACCAAGTGCATTTTTGGGCTTATGAATCCCAGGTGTGTCAATAAAGACAATCTGTTCCGTATCCGTCGTGTAAATTCCCATAATTTTATTACGAGTTGTTTGAGCTTTATCACTCATGATAGCAATTTTTTGCCCCATAACATGATTTAAAAATGTTGATTTTCCAACATTTGGGCGACCTAAAATCGCTACAAAACCTGATTTAAACATAAGATATAAAGGACGTTAAACGCCCTACTCCTTTCAATTCTCTCTAACTAAGTTTTGGCTATTCACCAAAAATCAAGGCAATAATTTTCGGTACAAAAATAATCAATCCTGTTAAAACAGCATAGCCTGAAATGACTAAAACCGCACCTGCTGCCATATCCTTAGCATTTTTAGCCAACATTGAAAAATGGTAATTGCTAGCAAGGTCGACCACATTTTCAATCGCCGAATTAATGATTTCAAACGTGATGACTAAAAAGATTGCCAGTAGCAAAAAGAGCCACTCAATCGCCGAAATTCGAAAAACAGCGCCAGCTATGCTCGCCAAAATAGCTGAAACCATATGCTTGCGCATGTTTCTTTCTTCTTTGAAGGCTGTAATAATACCTGTAATGGCAAATTCCATACTCGCTACTAACGTGCGATTTTTCCACTTTTTAGGTGAATTATTGTCTCTTGAGTCCATAGGCAGTTAAAATCTCTTCCTGTAAAGTAAACATTTCTTTTTCTTCTTCAGGGGTGTAATGATCATAACCATTGATATGTAAAAAGCCATGTACTGCAAGGAAGCCCATTTCACGTTCAAATGAATGTCCATATTCTTCTGCTTGTTCACGCGCTTTATCAACCGAAATGAATAATTCACCGATGTAAGCGTCAAATTCATCTAGCATTTCAGCCAGTTCAGGATTTTCTTCTAAGTCTTCTTCTGAAAATGACAGACTTGATTCTGGTTTGTATTCTAAGCTGATAACATCTGTTGGACGGTCTGTGTCACGGTATTCCAAGTTCAACTCATGACTACGTTCATTTGTCACAAAAGTCACGGCCATTTCTTTATTGTCTTTACCTGTCTTTTCAGCTGCAAATTGTAATAAATCAAGGGTTTGTTTTTTTATTGCTTCTGAAACTTGACCAGTTTCATCTATCATTTCAACGTACATATAAATCTTCTTTCAAACTAATTATATCAAGGCTATTATACCATAATAAAATAAAGCCCGCTACTGTACGCTTTACAACACTCATCCCCGCTATCTCAAGAATTTAGCAGGTCAACTTTTGTCATTTTTTATTTTTTAACTGACAGCAAGATTGATTTTCTCATAAAAAAGAAGTAGCTCGGGGTAAAGCTACTTCTTCAAGGAGGAGTGTTAAGGACTAGTTCTCATCAGAAGTCCTATCATCATTTCAAACCATCTTTGTTATAATTGCCTGATTTTACCAAATCAAAGCCGATACTAGCTGGGAATTGGTTACTAGTACCAGGTTGGCTAAAGATGATTTTAACGTTTAAATCAAGGTATTCCTCTGGGAGATCAATATAGAAATTACCTTGAGCATCTTTTGTCATGGCTTGACCAGGCCACGCACCAAGTGGCATTTGGACTGGGTTGCCATAATAAGCATAGAGATTTGCGCTATCCCAACCACCAGGATTATCAAATGAAATACGTGTCATTCCTTCAGGAACATCTGCAACTAAACCGTCTTTAGAATAAACACCTTCTGCTTTAAAATCAAATCCTGTATTTTGTGGATATTGTGCACCACTATTGTTTGTAAAGAGGACTTTGACACCTTCTGTCTCATACGATGCTGGAACTGAAATTGTATAACGCCCTGATGAATCTTTTGTCATCTTAGTTCCAGGCCATGCACCAAGAAGTTGGGTATTTGTGGCATTATACATGTAAACATAAACATCTGACCAGTTATCTGGATTTTGGAAGTAAATGTTTGTTTCAGCATTCGGATCTTTCATGGTGAATGTATAACTCTTGCTTGCTGTTTGTCCATCTGTACCAGTTGCACTGACTGTGACTGTTGTTGATTGACCAACTTCAAGACCTTCACCAACTGTGATTTTATCACCGTCTTGGAAAGCAGCTTCTTGACCATTGTCAATCTTATAAGTTGCTGTTTGCGCATTTTTAGCTTTCAATGTCACTTCTGTTGCTGCTGAAATAGAATTGTTACCTTCGTTGTAACCATCAATTGATGCTGAAACTGTTTCATCGTCTTTTGCATCATACAACACAACAGCTGAACGTGACGGTACGCTACCAGTGATACGTCCATTTGAAACGTTAAACTGACGTCCTGAAACTTGGTCTGTGTAAGTACCATCTGCCAAGTTTGTTTCAGAATCCAAATATTTGTCGCCGCTGACAAGGTTGACAATAACAGCCCCCTTGCTTCCACGTTCAATCATAGCAACTTGTTCGTCTCCGTTAGGGTTACGGATGTATTCTGATTCACCAACCATAGCGTTGTGGAATTTATTAACAGCTGCTACTGTTGCATCTTTATAAAGGTCACTACCTGCATCACCAATTTGTGATTGACCTGTAAAGCGTGTACCATTTCCTCCGCCAACAGGACGTGAGAAGAATAATGGGGTACCTTTGGCACGCGCTGTAATCATTGCCCAACCAAGACGAATGTCTTCATCACTCATCCAAGTTGATTCTTGGTCATCATTGGCGTAAGTATCGTGTGATTCAACCCACAAAACAAGGTTTGCTGGGTCAACACCAGACACTTGATAATTGGCAAGATTGCCTGCTGCAACACGGCGATCTTTCAAAGCGTAACGAATTTGTTGACCATAATTTGAAGCTGTAATACTCATCAATTGACCATAACCAGCTTCGTTTGAAATGCTATCTTGTAAAATTTCACCATATTGGAATTCTGAACCATTATTCAAGATAACATTCCAGAAATTACTACCGTATTCACCTGGTAATTCAATATGTTTAGCAGCATCGTAACGGAAACCATCTGCACCGTCCGCAACGGCTTGTTTTAAGAAATTAAGCAAATATTGTTGGACGTATTCGTTTTGGGTATTCCAGTCATAAAGCCCTAAAAGCGAGTTTTGTGTGACATCATAACGATTTCCCCAATTGGTAATTTGAGTATTGCCATGTGTCCAGTTTGGAATACTTTTGATTTGTTGGTCAATTTGATTGTAATCAGAAGTTGTGTGGTTAAGCACAGCATCAACAATAATTTTGATACCGTATTGGTCAGCCACACGGTTCATTTCTTTGAACTCTTCTTCTGTTCCTAATTGGTAATTTCCAATAGTATAAACCGTTGGTTGGTATTGATAATACCAATTTGTCAAGCTTTTATTGCCACCATTTCCTGCAACAACAGCATTAATCGGTGACGTCTGAACGCTAGTGTAGCCAGCGTCCTTAATCGCTTGCATATTATCCTTAATAGTATTGAAAGACCAGCACCAAGCGTGAAGCACTGTTCCTTCTTTCATCGATACCTGCTCTGTATCAGCATTAACAACACTAACTTGAACAAATGTTCCAGTACCAAGTATTGTAAAAATCAAAGCAGATCCTAATCCCAGTTTCAACTTTTTCTTCATTTTTTCTTTATTACGAAATACCATAAATAATCTCCTATAAAGATAGACAAAATACGCAACCGTTTTCATTTTTATTAAAAACAAAAGCAGAAAAATACATGATACTAAATAACTTATATCACATCACAATCTGCTCAATTGAGGAAAGTAGAATGGTTGTTAAAATTGTTTTATAGGCAAGTCCTCCTAAATTTTTATTGCAATCGGTTGCATATTTCTTTTTTATTATATCACAAAAAATCCCCAACGCAACAAAAAAACTAAAAAATTTAGACAATTTAATCTATTTTTTGCCCACTATCAAAAAATTGGTCTCAAAAAAACACATTATGAAATCAAAAAACTGAGACAGCGTCCCAGTTTTACTTTTGTATTTCTTGCCACTTTGTTTTTGTTATGACAAAATGTTGGCTTGTGATGCTTTGACCGTTTAATATCTTATCATTTGGTATGTGTTCGAGCTCTGTCATGCCAAGTTTTTCGAGAACATGCGCTGAGGCTGGGTTATTGAGAGCGCAATAGCCATGCACTTCTTCTAATCCTAATTTTTCAAAGCACAGCGCTATGAGCTTCTGACTAGCTTCGGTCGCTAGCCCCTGATTCCAATACCTTTTATTGATAATATAGCCTAGCTCTACCATTTTTTCATCTGAAAAATTCATCAAATCAATAGTACCTATGAAAGCATTTGTCCCTTTTAGGACAATACCGTAACGACCCAAAGGCGTTTTAAGGTAAATGTTTTTAATAGCAGCCTTTGTTTCTTCAAGCGTTTTATTGGCTGGAAAATTCCAGCGCGTATTTTCCTCGTCTGAAACGTAAGCAAACATCGCCTCCGCATCTGCCAACGTCACAGGGCGCAAGATTAAGCGCTCTGTTTCAAGGATTTGATATTGGCGCAATCTCTCTGTTATCACTTTTTGATTTTCTCCATTTCATGCGCTATAATTTTTTGAACACTATTAGCTAAATAATTGGCGTTTTCTCCCATTTTTGAGAGCATTTCAGCTTCATCAGCAATTTCTTGAGACGACACAGCGACTTTTTTCACAGCTTCTAGTGTCATCTCGAGATCATTAGCTTGTTGTGATAGATAATTAGCCAGTTTACGCAACTCTTCTGCTGACAATTCACGAGAGCTCATGACTACCTCCCGTAATCCTGCTATCTGCAGATGATGTTAACTTTATTGTTATATCAGTTAAAAATACCATTTTTACATTCCTCAAAATTTTAAACTAACCTCAATTATAGCACGATTTTATGGCTATCTTTCATTTTCGCATATCTGAAAATTATTTTTATAAAAAAAGCCAGATTTTAATCTAGCTTTTCTAATCATTATTTGCTTCTTTATCACTAGCTGGTTGACCAATGGTTTCATAGCTTGCAAAACCCGATTCAGCCACAGCTTCTTCTGACGCTTTTGGAGAATGGCTGCGCTGTTTTGGTGCAGCTTTTTCATAAGCATTGATGATTTCAGCAACAACTGGATGACGAACAACGTCATTAGCTGAAAAATGAACAAAATCAATCTGTTTAATGTGTTGTAATTTTTCAGTTGCATCAATCAGCCCAGATTTAACTTTTTTAGGCAAGTCAATCTGGCTAGTGTCACCGTTAACAATCATTTTCGAATTGAAACCAAGGCGTGTCAAGAACATCTTCATTTGCATAATTGTCGTATTTTGTGCTTCATCAAGAATCACAAAAGCATCATCAAGTGTTCGTCCACGCATATAAGCCAGCGGAGCAATTTCAATAATATCACGTTCCATTAAACGTGTTGTTTGCTCTTTTCCTAAAATTTGATAAAGGGCATCATAAACTGGACGAAGATAAGGGTCAACTTTTTCTTTCAAATCCCCTGGTAAAAAGCCAAGACTTTCACCAGCTTCAACAGCTGGACGCGTTAAAATAATACGTTTGACCTGTCCACGTTTGAGAGCAGTCACCGCTAAAGTTACTGCCAAGAAAGTTTTCCCAGTTCCTGCTGGTCCAATCCCAAAAACCACATCATGTGATTTGACACTATCCACGTAAACTTTTTGTCCCAAAGTTTTAACACGGATAGGCTTTCCAGAATTATCTTTAATAATCTCTTCTTCGTAAAGTGCAACAAATTTATCAATTGAACCGTTTTGTGCCATGGAAAGAGCTGTCACAACGTCTGATGTATTAACCAGCATACCACGCGAAACCAAAACCAAAAGCGCTTGGATAGTCACACGCGCAAGCTCAACACTTTCTTCATCGTCTCCCAAAATTTGCACACGCTCAGTTCGTGCATGGATAATAACGCCAAGATTATCTTCAATCAGCTTCAAATGACGTTCATTTGACCCAAACAACGCCAATACGTCATCAGGATGATTTAATGTTATCTCAACAGAATACTCTTGCAAATAGAGTCCCTCTTTCTTTTGTGTTTGATAAGCCTATTATAGCTTATTTAACGTAAAAAATCACGACTTGCGTGATTTCTTAACTATCTTTATTTCAAATCATTGCGCTTCAAAATTAAAAGCGGAGCTAAAAGCATTAATACAATACCTAAAAGTAGAAATGTTAGTGAAAAACCCAACCAGTCAATCAAAAAGCCAGTCATCGGAAAAATGACTATCATAAACAGACTGAAAAACATGGCAGTAACACTAAGCATTGTGGCTCTCACATCGCTTGGAATCATCACTTGAAGGTCATTATTAAAGATTGGTAAAAAGAAAGCATAAAGCCCATCTGCTACCAAATAAATAATCATATAAATCAGAGGTAATTTCGTGATTGCTAAAACGTAAAGCATTCCCGTTAACCCAACTAAGATAGGAAGAAGAGCGACTGCTTTAAACCGTTGACCAATCTTACTTGCCAACCAAACAGCCCCAATATTGATAACACTAGAGATAAGCATCAGCAAACTAATCTGCCATGACGGCAAAATCTCTAATTCATTTTGATAGTAAAAATAAAACATACACATCATGACACAAAAAACTTGACTAGTGATGAGCCAATAAAATAAGTGTCGATTCACTTTAAATTCCCGAACAACCGTTTTTAAAATACGCAATAAACTTGCAGGCTCTTCTCGTTCTTTCTTAAACGCTGGCTCTTTCATCATAGCAATCAAAATAATGACTATCAAAGAGAAGAAAATTTGGATAACATACGTCATATCCAATAAACCATGAACAAAGAAACCTGCAACAACAGCGCCTAACGTTCTTGTTGCTTCAGCAACAGCAGACAAAAAACTCGAAAATTTGAGAAACTTGTTCTCTAACCCTGCTTCTTTAGCCGATTCAAATAACATGGCAGTGCTTGTGCCAGAATCAAAATTGTATGCCCATGCGTTCAGCACCATTCCAAATGCATAAATCCAAAAATTACCTTGCCCAAATAGCATAAATAGACACGATAATATTGACATCAAGCGTCCCAAATAAAGATTTGTGCGGTAAGTAAAACGGTCAGCTAGAACACCTGAAGGCACTTCAGACAAGAGACTGGTCAGATGAAAAAGACTTTCTAAAATCCCAATTTGACCAAAACTCATGCCATGTTGACTAAGAAAGAGAAGCCAGAAGCTTGTGATTCCGAAAAAACCGAAAAATTCACTTGCTCCAACTAAAGCAATATTATGACGATACGATTTTTTAAACATAGTAAATTTCCTTAAAATATGTCAGACTCTCCATAGAGTCATAGATTATTAACAAAATAAGATTTTAAAATTTGATTTCTTTTAAACAGACCTATAAGTCAGTTAAAAGCCTATCAAATGCCAGTTATTGAGTTAAATCATTTGACCTACGTGCATATAGCCCACTCTCCCTTGAAATTTCTATGTTTTTGTATCGTAATTGCTATCCATTATAGCACAAAAAGTTTGAAAATAAAGCCGATTCACGCAAATTCACAGAGAATAAATTTCTTACGATATTGTACCAGCTTTGTTAAACAAAAAAGAGGTGATTCACCTCTTAATGCGCTAAGTATTCTTCCCAAATTTTGTCGAATTCGCTAAGATTAAAGGCAAAATCTGCTTCATCTTCCAAATAACGACTAATGGTTTCAAAATTGTCAGTATGTTTCGGAAAAGTTGTATCATCAAAAACTAAATCCGCTAAAATGGCTACTGGCTCATGACTTTTAGGATTACGTTGCGTCATTAACCAAGTATAAAATGATTTTCTCATTGCCAATTCTCCTTTAAAAATTGATGTCTAATAGCACTACTTTCGGCATAGTGCTCAGGATTTTTCTTGTAAAAACCTTGATGGTAATCTTCTGCCAAATAAAATGGTTGAACTGGCTCAATTGCTGTTACGATTGGCTCTTTAAAACGACCTGAAGCTTGCAAAGCTACCTTTGACTGCTCTGCTATTTGACGCTGACGCTCATCACTATAAAAAATAACAGGGCGGTAATTATCACCACGGTCTTCAAACTGACCGAGAGCATCCGTTGGGTCCGTCTGTGCCCAATAAATCTCAACTAAATCCGCATAAGAAATCTTTTCCTCATCAAAAATGATTTCTACCGCTTCTGTATGACCAGTCTCATGCGCCTTAACCTGCTCATAAGTAGGATTTGCAACATGTCCCCCAGTATAACCCGAACGAACAGATAGAATCCCCTCTTGCTCTTCAAAAGGTTGTACCATGCACCAAAAACAACCACCCGCAAAAATCGCACGTTCCATCCTATGACCTCCAAAATATGGTGAATATATTATAGCAAAAAAAATGTCCAGTGGACATTTTTTTCACGAGCCTTGGAACCGAAAAGCGAGTTAGCCAGCGGATACTTTTTTCTCGAGCCTGAAAACTAAATAGCAAGTTTATTTAATTCCCAACCTTAAGCTTTTTTGGACAAGGCTTTTTATTGCTCAAAAAATACTATTCATCACTTTCTAAAACATCAGCATTCTTTTTCAAAGCTATTTTTCTTCGTCAATTAATTCTGTTCCGAATTGGTCTTGTTTGACTTTTCGTGCTTTCATCAAGCCGCCAAGCGCTTTTTTAAACTGACCTTTTGAGATGCCAAACGTTGCTTTAATATCAGCTGGCGATGATTTGTCATTCAAGGTCATAAAACCACCATTTGATTGTAAATACGTCAAAATCATTTGGGAATCATTTTCCAACATTTCAAACGAACGTGGTTTCAATGACAAATTAAGCGTACGGTCAACTTCGCGAAAACCAATGACACGTGCCGTTACTTCTTCACCAAGACGTGGCTCAGCATAACGTTCACTTGGATGAATAAAGCCAAGCATGTTATTATCTGGGAGATAAACAAATGTTCCAGATAGTTTCAAACGATAGACAATGGCGCGCAATTTTTCATTTTGCATATTATTGTAAGCAGGTCCAGCCATTTTTTGGAAAACTTCTGGCTGCGCTGGAATTGCCCAGATACGGTCTTTTTTATCCACGTCCAGATGAACATAGAGTTTATCACCTTTTTTAGGCCACAATTCCTTCATATCTGGCAACACATCAAGTGAAACAACAAACTGCTTATCCGCAAGTCCAGTGTCCAAAAAGACACCCAAATCACGACGTACTTCTGTCACGACACCCCAACCATAAGTCGTACGTGTTGTGGCAACGTCAGCTGTTGTCAAACGAGCTTTTTGGTGCACATCAGTATAAGCAAACCCTTTGACCATATCGCCAATCTTATGCTCACCTTCTGCCTTATCTAGCATAAAAGTCACGCCATCTTTTTGCACAAAATACGCTTTCGCATTCTCATCAATCACAAGACCTGTGATAATAGTGGCAAGTAAATTATTCATGTATTCTTTCCTTTATAAAAGGAGGTGGAAAGTCCACCCCCATACCTTCTTTTTGATTAGACTTCAAGCAATTCTTTTTCTTTGTTAGCTGTCATAGCATCGATGTGTTTAACAGCTTCGTCAGTTGCTTTTTGAATGTCTTTTTCAAGAACTTTCAATTCGTCTTCAGTGATTTCTTTAGCTTTTTCTTGTTTTTTAGCTTCGTCCATAGCATCACGACGGATATTACGGATAGCAACTTTAGCATTTTCACCGACTTTTTTCACTTCTTTAGCGAGTTCTTTACGAGTTTCTTCAGTAAGTGCAGGAATAACCAAACGAATCACTGAACCATCGTTAGCAGGGTTAATACCAAGGTCTGAAGCATTGATAGCATGTTCAATATCTTTCAAAGATGATTTATCAAATGGTGAAATCAAAAGAACACGTGCTTCTGGAACTGTGATAGAAGCCAATTGATTAAGTGGTGTCATGGCACCGTAGTATTCTACTTGGATACGGTCCAAAAGAGATGCGTTAGCACGACCAGCACGGATAGCTGCAAATTCGCGTGCCAATGAACTGTGTGATTGTTCAAAGCGTTCTTTAGCTTTTTCGATAATAGCATTAGCCATAGATTTTATTAATCCTCATTTCTTATTTTTTGGAAAATAGCAGAGCTGATAAATTATTTTTTGTGGTGTTCAGCTTTATTTGAAACAGTTGTACCAATGGCTTCACCAAAGACAACACGTTTAATATTACCAGCTTCATTCATGTTAAAGACAACAAGGTCAATATCGTTGTCCATTGAAAGGGTAGAAGCTGTTGCGTCCATAATTTTAAGTCCACGTTGAATGACTTCGCCATGTGTCAATTCATCGAATTTCACGGCATTAGCATCTTTCTTAGGATCGGCATTATAGACACCATCAACACCATTTTTCGCCATTAAAATAGCTTCTGCTTCAATTTCAGCAGCACGAAGGGCAGCTGTTGTATCTGTTGAAAAGTATGGTGAACCAATACCAGCACCAAAAATGACAATGCGACCTTTTTCAAGATGACGAAGTGCACGACCACGAATATAAGGTTCTGCTACATTTTGCATTGGAATAGCTGTTTGAACACGAGTATCAACTCCATATTGTTGCAAACTATCAGCCATTACAAGGGCATTCATCACTGTACCTAACATACCAGTGTAATCGGCTTGTACGCGGTCCATACCAGCTGCGGCAGCTGGTTCTCCACGCCAAAGATTTCCCCCACCAATAACCAAAGCAATTTCAACACCTGAACTATGTACTTCAGCAATTTCTTTCGCGATAGTTTGAACGGTTGTAAGATCAATTCCCACACCTTTTTCACCAGCTAACGCTTCACCAGATAATTTAATTAAAATACGTTTATACTTAGGTTCCACTACAAGTTACTCCTTCTTTTATCTTTACTATTTTATCATAATTTACCTGTTTTACCTAGCAAAATTCTCTGAATTTTGAAAGATTCAAGGTTTCAAAATCATGATGTTACAATGACAAAATGCTCCCTTTTTTGCTTTCTACGTCATTCACACAGTCCATAAAAAAATCCGTTTCAGTGAAACGGATTTTCTGTTGTATCATCACATTAGAATGAACTTGGATCTACTTTGATACCTACACCTTGTGTAGTTGTGATAGACAAGTTAGTCATGTATGTACCTTTAGCAGTAGCTGGTTTAGCTTTAACGATAACTTCGTGGATAGCTTTGAAGTTTTCAACCAATTTATCTGCATCAAATGATACTTTACCGATGATAGCTTGTACGTTACCTGCTTTATCAGCACGGTAAGTGATTTTACCACCTTTAGATTCTTCAACTGCTTTAGCAACGTCCATAGTTACTGTACCAGTTTTAGGGTTTGGCATAAGGTTACGAGGTCCAAGGACACGTCCAAGACGTCCAACGATAGCCATCATGTCTGGTGTAGCGATAACTACGTCAAAGTCAAGCCAACCGTCGTTGATTTTAGCAACAAGGTCATCTTCACCAACGAAGTCTGCACCAGCAGCTTTAGCTTCTTCAGCTTTAGCACCACGTGCAAATACAAGAACACGTTGTGTTTTACCAGTACCGTTTGGCAATACCATTGCACCACGGATTTGTTGGTCTGCTTTACGAACGTCAATGTTAAGTTTGTATGCAACTTCTACAGATGCATCAAATTTTGCGAAATTAGTTTCTTTTGCAAGAGCTACAGCTTCTTCTACGCTGTAAGCTTTTGTGCTGTCGATTTTTTCAAGTGCAGCACGCATTTGTTTGCTTTTTTTAGCCATTTAAAATTCTCCTTGTAATGTGGTCATATCGATTTGATTTAAAATCTCCCACGTCACTCATCAAATTACGATGAAGTCTTGCGGGTCTAACGTGAATTAATCTCAACGGTACAGTGTGGTTACCTCAATTAATCACAGATTGGGTTGCTATTGATTAGTCAACAACAGTGAATCCCATAGAACGAGCAGTACCTTCAATCATACGCATTGCAGATTCAATATTTGCAGCGTTTAAGTCTGGCATTTTAGTTTCAGCAATTTCTTGTACTTGTGCACGAGTAACTGTTGCAACTTTAGTTGTGTTAGGTGTTCCTGAACCTTTTTCAACACCTGCAGCTTTTTTCAAAAGAACAGCAGCTGGTGGAGTTTTAGTTACGAAATCAAATGATTTATCTTCATATACTGAGATAACAACTGGGATAATCATGCCAGCTTGATCAGCTGTACGAGCATTAAATTCTTTAGTGAATCCCATGATGTTAATACCTGCTTGACCAAGAGCTGGACCAACTGGTGGAGCTGGTGTAGCTTTACCAGCAGGAATTTGAAGTTTAACAACTTTTTCGACTTTTTTAGCCATTTATAAAATCCTCCTGTTGTGGTTTTGGCGGTAATTAAGATTTTTACCTCCCACAGATATGCTCAATAGCATACCTTACCATTATACATTAATTTTAGGAAAAAGCAAGGAATTTATTGCATTTATTTTCTTAAAAATCCTTGATTTGACAACTTTTATTAACTGTTATCAAATTTAAGCACTTTCAAGCTATTTTTTTCATCAGGCACTATTGATTTTCCTAATAATCTATTTCCATTCCACGTTAAATTATTGACGTCCATTTTTACTGACAAAGAAAGTCAAACTAAATTTTAGGAAAAGCCCTCTAATCATTTACATCTTTTAGGTTTCAGTATAAAATATAAAGTATGATGATGTACAAATTATTTTCTTTCTCGTTTGTGTTTTTGACACCAATTTTTGCTTATATTTTAGTGACATTTTTCAAATTAAAACGTTTTGGCATTCTATTTACCGACATTGCTTTTCCGATTTTTGCTTTTGAAATCGGATTGGTGGGAAATAAATTTTTAGGGAGTAGTATTTTCTTTTATTATTTGATTTGTCTGTCACTACTCGCTATTATTTTAACGGTAACTTTTCTTAGGAGAGATCATTCTTTTTCTTACCGCCGTTTTGGGAAATTTTTCTGGCGCTCTGGTTTTATTTTGACTTTTCTCTTTTACATTATGATACTGATTTTAATTTTTACGATTACATAAAAAACGCTAGCCAATTGAGCTAACGTTTTTTATTATGCTTCTGGATTTGGGTTAGTCATCAGAACTTTACGTGGTTTTGTTCCTTCGGCTGGTCCGATGACACCTGCTGCTTCCAATTCATCCATTAAACGGGTGGCACGATTAAATCCAACAGACAAACGACGTTGGAGCATTGAGGCACTTGCTTTTTGTGTTTCAAGTACCAAAGCTTTGGCATCTTCAAAGAGTGGGTCACCTTCTTGGGCGCCACCACCACCAGATTTCAAATCTGATTCAGAAACCTCACCTGGGTCAAAGTTATCATCATAATCTGCGTCAGCTTGGTCTTTAACGAAGCCAACAATGCGTTCCACATCATCATCAGAAATGAAAGAGCCTTGCAATCGAACTGGGTGATTTTCATCAATTGGTTTGAAAAGCATGTCACCACGACCGAGAAGTTTTTCAGCACCATTTTCATCCAAAATGGTACGGCTATCTGTCCCTGATGATACGGCAAAGGCAACACGTGACGGCACATTAGCCTTAATCAAACCACTAATGACGTCAACAGACGGACGTTGTGTGGCAAGAATCATGTGAATACCCGCAGCACGCGCTTTTTGTCCTAGACGAATAATCGCATCTTCCACTTCTTTGCTGGCAACCATCATCAAGTCAGCCAACTCATCAACAATAACTACAATCAATGGTAAAGGAATTTGTTTTTGCTCAGATTGCGCATTAAATTCTTCAACTTTAGCATTGTAGCCTGCGATATTTCGCACCCCAAAATGACTAAAGAGTTCATAACGATTTTCCATTTCATCAACCACTTTTTGAAGTGCTCTTGCAGCCTTACGTGGATTGGTTACCACAGGAATTAGCAAATGCGGAATATCATTATAAACTGACAATTCAACCATTTTAGGATCAATCATCATGAATTTGACTTGGTCTGGGCGAGCTTTCATCAAGATGCTTGCAATAATCCCATTAACGGCAACTGATTTACCAGAACCTGTTGAACCAGCGACAAGCAAGTGTGGCATACGAGCAAGGTCAAAAGTCCGTGCTGTCCCGTTAACAGCCTTACCAAGTGGCACTTCCAACAATTTATTAGGGTCTGTATTTGCTTGTTCCCAAAGTTCACGGAAGGTTACCGTTGCAATTTCTGAGTTAGGAACTTCGATACCGACCAACGATTTTCCTGGAATTGGTGCCTCGATACGAACATCTTTAGCGGCAAGTGCAAGTGCCAAATCATCAGCCAAATTTGAAATGCGGTTAACACGCACCCCAACTGCTGGTTTGACTTCGTATTTCGTAACAGACGGTCCAATCTCCGCACGTTCAACTTTGACATCAATCCCAAAGCTATTAAATGTATCTTCTAAGACTTTGATATTTCTGCGAACGAGATTTTTTTCCTTAGACTGATTTTTAGGTTTATCTGGTGCAAATAAGTCAATCGTTGGTAGTTTATAAAGAAGATTTGCTTTCGCCGTAAAATCAACTTCTAACGGTTCGCCGTCATCTTCTTCATCAAGCATAGCTTGCGCAGCTTCTTGCGACGGTGCCGAATCCATTGTCGAATAATCTTCAAGTGGCGGTTCTTCTAAGCCGTCCAAAGTGTGGTCATATGCCAAAATTTCAGGTTCAGTAGGTAAGTCATTTTCTGGAAGATTATCAAATAGCGAAGTCTCATTGTCAGTAGGATTCTCTAAAATTTCTCCTGTTTCTTGGTCAACAGTCATTTGAGCCAAGCGTTCTTCTTCCTCTTTCTGAGCTTTTTCCTGACGTTTTTGTTCAGCAAGTGCTTTTTTCTCTTCTCGTTTTAAAAAACGTTTTTGCTTTCTAATTTCGTTTTTAGCAGCCCATTCTTGGGATTTTTCTTTAAAGAATTCTACGATATCGTAAACTTCCCACGGACTCATCAAAAAGAGCCCCAAGATGATAAACAACGCCCCGATCAGAAATGTGCCAACATTTGAAAAAAGAAAGGCTACGGGTTTATAAAGAACAGCACCAAGCATTCCTCCACCGACAAACTTGCTTACTTTAAAATTGATAATGTCACCATAAAGCAAGCGAGCTGTTGTTGAAAAGACTTCCTTGTCACGATAAGCTGTCAATGAAAATAGGTAAGCATGCCATTCAAGCAACAACCCAATCATTGTCACCACAAAACCACCGACAAGCCCTGTCTGTTTATGAAACCATTTAAATCCAATTAAATAGATAAGTACCGCAAACATTAGGAAGTAAGCCAAACTTCCCACCACGAATCTGACGATATTGTAAACTGTTATGCCAAAAATTCCTAGACGAGCAATCGCAAAGAAAAAAATAACAGCTGTCACAATTGCCAAAATAAAACGTTGCAGTGCTTTCTGTCTTTTTATTTCTGCTTTTGTTGGTCGCCGTGATTTACGACCTTTTTTTCTACTTTTTGATTTTGCCATAACCTTATTATAGCATTTTTTAAGCTTTTAGGTTATTTCGATAAAAATATGATAAAATGGAATAACTAATATCACTTCTATTACTATAAACTTGTGGATAAGTTGATTTCAAATGATGATTATGCACACGTGTTATCACCAGAATATCCACAAGCTGTTGATGATTTTGAGCTGTTTAGGAGGCAACATGAAAAAATTTTGGTCTTTTGGATTAATGGTATTATGCCTAGCTAGTTTATCTGGTTGTGAAAGCATTACACGCGCTATTCGGGGTGATGATTATGTCGATGCAAAAATAGCGGCTAGTTCTTCAGAAGCTGCTGCTTCTGCTTCAGCAAGCGCCAGCGCATCCTCATCAAAAGCTTACCAAAAAGAATTAAAGAAAGCTTTGAGTGCTGACCAATCTGCCTTTCCTCAATTATCAACAGACGTCGCAGATGACGAAGCAGAAGTTATTATGCACACTTCTATGGGAGATATTACCTTAAAACTCTTTCCAAAATACGCACCTTTGGCGGTCGAGAATTTCCTCACACACGCCAAGGACGGTTATTATGATGGTCTGCTATTTCACCGTGTAATTTCAGATTTCATGATTCAATCAGGTGACCCTAACGGAGATGGCACAGGTGGTCAATCTATCTGGAATGGTAAAGACAAGAGTATCGACTCAGGGAATGGATTTGTCAATGAAATTTCACCCTACCTCTATAATATTCGTGGCGCTCTTGCCATGGCAAATGCTGGTGCTGATACCAACGGTAGCCAATTTTTCATCAACCAAAATTCAGATGACCAATCAAGCCAACTCTCATCAGATAATTATCCTCAATCGATTATTGATGCTTATGCTAACGGCGGTAACCCAAGCTTAGATAAAAACTATACTGTCTTTGGACAAGTTATTGATGGCATGGATGTAGTTGATAAAATCGCTGTGGTTGACACTGATGACAATGATAAACCAACGACTGACGTTACCATCGCAAGCATTGAGGTCGTGAAAGACTACGATTTTGATTAATGAATTGATCCTCAAATAATTAAAAAATCAAGCTAGGATAGCCTGCCTTGGTTTTTTGCTTGCCTTTTTATTAAAATCATTCCGCTAAAACGCCAAATCTCCCAAGAAAAACAGATTTTTTGCTATAATATAAGAACAGAAAGCGAGACGATATGACGCCAAATAAAGAAGATTACTTAAAATGTATTCATGAACTTGGAGAAACCAGAACTAAAATCACGAACAAACGCATTGCTGAATTAATGAAAGTATCTGCGCCAGCTGTTTCTGAAATGGTCAAAAAAATGATTGCCGAGGACCTCATTGTCAAAGATAAAGAGCTTGGCTACTACCTGACCAAAAAAGGATTGCTTTTGGTTTCAGAACTTTACCGAAAACACCGTTTGATAGAAGTTTTTCTAGCCAACCATCTTCATTACAATGCTGATGAAATTCACCAAGAAGCTGAAGTTTTAGAACACACGGTTTCTACCATTTTTATCGATCGTTTGGAAGAAAATCTTAATTTTCCCGCATTTTGTCCGCACGGTGGAACAATTCCAAAAAAGGGTGACTTTTTAGTAGAAATTCATCATCAAACGCTCAGTCAAATTGAAACATTGGGTACTTACAAAATCAGTCGCACGCACGACGAAGCTCATTTACTAAACTACCTTGAAGAACATGAGTTGGCTATCAATGATTTTGTCGAGTTGGTAAAAGTCGATGACTATGCCAAAACGCACACACTCGCCTACCACTCACGACAACTGGTTATCCCAGAAAGAATTGCCGAACAAATTTATGTTGAAAAAGTTGACTAAGTGATGAAAAAATATCCTGAGATGAATTATCTCAGGATATTTTATTATGCTAATTTTTCTAAAAATGCCATTAAAATTTTGGCAGATTGTTTACCAGCTTCGATGATAAATTCATCAAATGTAATATTGGCATCATGGGCTGCTGTGTCAGACATGGCACGAACAACGATAAATGGTTTGTTCAAACTGTGGGCAGCTTGCGCAATCGCAGCACCTTCCATTTCAACAGCTTGAACTTTTGGAAATGCTGCTTTAATGGCATCAATTTTATCTTGCCCAGCGATAAAAGAATCTCCAGTTGCAATCAAACCAATTTTACTAGCAACGTTAGCTTCATTTAAAACTTGTTCAAAAGTGTCAATAAAGCCTTTGTCTGATTCAAAATAAAGTGGTTGACCTGCCATTTGACCATAGTCATAGCCAAATGCTGTTACATCAACGTCATGGTAAACTAATTTATCGGCAACGACAACATCACCAATATTTAAACCCGTAGCAACAGCACCAGCTGACCCTGTGTTAATAAGAGCATCAACACCAAAATGATCGGCAAGAACAGCTACAGACATCGCTGACATCACCTTTCCAACACCTGATTGGACAAGAACAACATCATGATTTCCAAGTTTACCTTCATAATAAGTATTCCCTAGAACTTGATGTTCAATTTTGTTTTCCAAATGTTCCACAAGAAGCTTTAATTCCTGCTCCATTGCTGCAATAATTCCAATTTTCATCACAAAAATACAAGAGTTTTCAACTAAGATGATTCTCCAAGTTAGTTTTCTAACTCTTGCTTACTCCTTCTTAACTTTTTTAATTAGAGATTAAACACCGCGAAAAAGAGTGCAATCAATAAAACAATAACCACAAACATGATTAGATTAAGTTTTCGTTGAAACTTGCTACGTTTAGCATTTTCAATGCGACGACTTTTATAAACGTATTGGTCTTTTTTCTTACGATCTTTCCATTTATCCAGAAATCCTTGGGTTTCTTCTTCCTCTTTTTCATATGGCACAATGGTGTCATAAAGGTCTGTACGGATAACTTTTGTCTCCTCGTCATCTTCTAGATACTGGTCATCATAAAAAATTTCACCACGGTTAGCACGTTCGATTATCTCGTCTGTTAAAAGTGGTTTTCCCATTTTGTCTATCCTCCAAAATGCAGAGCATAATATTGAAGGGCTATGATTGTTTTAGCATCTTCAATAGCTCCAGATTTCACCAAATCCATACATTCTTGATAGGTTAATTCAAGAATTTCTAAGACTTCGTCATCATCTTGCGGACGTGGATTTGGCACTTTTTGCAAATGAGTTGCTTGATATAGCTTAATTTTTTCATTGCAAAAACCAATAGCAGTATAAAACTCATGAATTTGTTTTAAATCGCCAGAGTATCCTGTTTCCTCTTCTAATTCACGCGCAGCGGCATCTTGTTCAGAGCCGTTTTCACCAATTTCGAGTTTGCCTGCTGGAATTTCGTAAGAAATTTTTTCGATTGCCTTGCGATATTGCTTAACCAGAATAATTTTATTCTCATCAGTCACCGCTAAAACAGCAACAGCTCCTCGGTGAAAAATGAGTTCTCGTTTAGCTTGACCTAAATCATTTGGTAATTCGACATCGTCAACAACAACTTTAAAAATGTGCCCATCAAAAATCTCTGTTCGTTTGAGCGTTTTTTCTTCAAAATCCATACTAAGCATTCTCCCTAAAAATATTTCCAAATTAAATTTTACTACAAAATAGCAAGAAATGCCATTCTTACACGGTTAATTGCCATAATGTCTCTAAAAAATCATAAAAAAGAGATCAAATCAAGTTAATGCTGTCCCCTGAATATAAGCAAAAATTGCCCATGTTTAGAGTACAGCTTAATGATTTAAACCTCCTAAAATATGCTTACTTTTTATTGTTTGGGTGGTGTGGTTTGTTAAGGGCATAGCCTGCTTTGTTAACTTGACGACCACGTCCAATCGCTAAAGCATCTTTTTCAACGTCATCAGAAATCGTTGAACCTGCTGCTGTCAAAGCGTTATCTCCCAAAGTAACTGGTGCAATGATTGTTGAATTACTTCCAACAAACACATTGTTACCAATGGTTGTTTTAAATTTATGTTGACCATCATAGTTGGCAATGATTGTACCAGCACCAAAATTAACTTCGCTTCCAACGGTCGCATTACCAATGTATGTCAAATGTCCTGCTTTAGTATCTTCACCAACGATAGATGATTTTACTTCAACAAAGTTACCAATGTGAACATTTTTTTCAAGCGTTGAATCTGGGCGAACATGGGCAAATGGTCCAATGGTTACACCATCTTTAACAACAGATTGTTCAATCATTGAGTTTGTGATAACGACATTTTCACCAATTGTTGCATCAACAAGATAAGTACCATTTGTCAAGACAGACCCTGAACCAACTTTAGTATTTCCTTTGAGGGTAACGTTGGCTTCAATCATCACATCAGGTGCAATCTCAACGTCAACATCAATGTAAGTTGCTGCTGGATTTTGAAAAGTCACACCGTTGACCATGTGTTTTTTGTTGATACGACGGCGCATAATGTCTTCTGCTGTCGCCAGTGCCACACGGTCATTAACACCAAGACTTTCATCAAAATCATGAAGCACGTAAGCTCCGACTTTTTCACCATTATTGCGGAAAATTGAAATGACATCAGTCAAATAATATTCCCCTTGGGCGTTGTTAGTGTTGATATTTTTAAGCGCTTCAAAAAGGCGTTTATTGTCAAAGACATAAGTTCCTGTGTTGATTTCTTTGACTTGACGTTCAAATTCAGAAGCGTCTTTTTGTTCAACGATTTTAAGCACTTCGCCGTTTTCATTACGAATGATACGTCCGTAACCAAATGGATTTTCGGCTGTCGCTGTTAAAATTGTGGCAACGTTTTTGTGGCTAACATGAAAATCAATTAATTCTTTCAAGCTTTCCCCAGTGATAAGCGGTGTATCACCAGCGATAACAAGGGTCTGACCTTCAAGACCAGCCAATTCATCTTCTGCCATCATGACCGCATGACCAGTTCCGAGTTGTTCTGTTTGCATGACAAATTCTGATTTATCAGCTAAAACCTCACGAACCATTTCGGCTTTATGCCCAATAACCGTCACATTTTTTTCTGGATTCAAAGCTGATACGGCACGAAAAACGTGTTCTAACATTGTAATGCCAGAAACTTTATGAAGGACTTTTGGCAAGTCAGATTTCATACGTGTTCCCTTACCAGCAGCTAAAATAATTGCATAATTTGACATAACTAATTCCTTAAAAAATAGAGTAGTTTTGTGGGATAAACAAGGTTACATTCCTTTATTTTTCTCACACAAGCTACTCCATTATATCACATTTACTTATTTTGAGCTTAATTTTATGGCAATCAAGGTGCACATTCTAACCATTACAAGCTGTTAACGGCTGCATCCAAGACTTCCATAACGGCACGGCTATGCTCAAGCGCCAGTTTTGTAGCCGTCATGTCCTCTTGCTCGATAATGGCTTGGAAAGCAACAAATTCATCGTGCATACGGTGATTTAGGGTATTTTCATTAATCATTGTCATGCTTTGATTATTCAAGCTTAAAGCTAATTCTGGCAAGGTATTCGTAGCGCCAATAATAGCAATTGAGCCTTTATTGCCTTGAATCGTTGATTTAATCTCTGCTGCACAATCTTTGGCACCAATACAAGCAGCTTTAAAGTGACCATAATCCATGATTAGGATACCTGAGGTATCCACACCACGTTCCATATTTGCCAAATACTGTACTTTTTCAGGTTTACCAAATAAGCCAATTACCAAATGAATGTTGTAAATATTAAGGTCACGCAGTGCTCCGCCACCTTTTTCTGGGTCAAAGGCAGGCGCAATCTCGCCACGTTTGAAGGCGTCGTAACGTGAAGAATACTGTGAATAATTACATTCAACGATTTTGATATCACCAAGCTTAGCCAGATTGCCTTTAATAGCTGCAAAATTGCCAAGGTACTGATTGGTAATAGCTTCTAACAAAATACGATTGTTCTGCTCTGCTATTTTTGCCAAGTCTTCAAATTCTGCTAAAGTCAATGTAAATGGCTTTTCACAAATGACGTGTTTCCCAGCAAGAAGTGCTTTTTTAGCATAATCATAGTGCAAGTGGTTTGGAAGTGCCACATAAACGGTGTCAACGTCTGGATTTGCCAAAATGCTATCATAATCGCTACTTGCTTGAGAAATGCCGTAAATTTCAGCGAGTTTTTGTGCTTTTTCAAGACTTCGTGGTGTTGATAAAATAGCACTTAACTCAATGCCATTGATTTCTTTTAAAACCGGTAACACTTCGTCAACAATTTTTCCTGTTCCTAAAATGGCTAATTTCATGAATTTCCTCCTATCGTATCTTGCTAAACTGTGGGATAAACCACTTCAAATTCTTCTAAAACGATTAAGCTTTCTGGTGTGAATGTCAACCCACATTCTTTAAAATAGGGTTTGAAAAATGCTTCGTGAACATCTCGCCAGTAAGCAAGCGATTTGTCACCCTCACCTTCTTTGAAAGCATGCTTCTCCGAGACTTCCTTAAAAGGTACAACAGAGACTTTTTTAATCTGAATAATGCAAACTGCTTGGTCTTTGCTATCTAAAATCACATCATAAGACCCAACTTCAGGTAGCGGGTCATTATCAACAGCATATAAGTCATAAGCTGATGCCGTCGCCGTTTTTGTGCCCTCAAGGACTAGCTTCGCTAACAAATCAGCTTCTAGCCCAAATTGCCAAGCGTCAATGTCATCTCCGATTAAAGGATTGATTTTCTTATACTTGTTCCAAAGTTCTTGTGCGTTCATGGTTATCTCCTATTCTTTTCTGTCTTACTTCTTCCTACAATCCGTTTGACAGAATTTCCCACTATGGTTTTCTCCTCTTCATTTTGAAGCCTCCCTTTCATTGTTCTACCTTTGAAGCAATGCCGAATTGTTTATCTACCCGTTGCTAAAATCTCGTTTCTAAATATGCTATTTACTACGCTTGCAAATAACCGATAACTACTTCAAACTCCAGCCGCCGTCGATTTTGATGATTTCGCCTTGCATGGAGCTTGCTTTGCCTGATGCTAAAAATTCTGTCAAATCAGCGATTTCTTCGGGATTACTCCAACGTCCGATTGGTGTTTCTTGGGCTACCCAGTCAGCTAATCCTCCAGGTTCAAAATCGCTAGCTGTCATGGCTGTCTTAACCGCACCTGGTGCGATACCAAAAATTTGAATCTTATCCTTAGCATAGTCAAGTGCCAGCTGGCGCGTGAAGCCTGCAAGAGCGTGTTTACTAGCGGTGTAAGCTGCTCCGCCACCACCTGCGATAAATGACGCAATTGAGCACATGTTGATGATGATACCAGATTTTCGTTCCACCATTTTGGCTAAATAGTGGCGTGTAATTTTGACTGTCGCAAAGAAATTGGTCTGAAAAACACGTTCCAATTCGTCGTCTGATACTTCAAGCAAAGGCTTGTAAGCGTCGAGAATTCCAGCGGTGTTACACAAAATATCCACGTCCTGAACAGAATCGTACAGCGCAGCTAAATCCGTCGTCAAGTCCAACTGCAAGAAATGAAAGTTGTCATCTTGAATCTGAGGCGCTTGCGATTTGTCAACGCCATATACCGCGCAGCCATTTTTCAAAAAAAGTCGTGCTTGTGCGAGTCCAATGCCAGAACTAACGCCTGTGATGAGAACTTTAGTCATGGACTTCAACCCAATCAGTTGCTAGAACGTCACATGGGGTCGGCGACCACATGGAAAAGCCTTCACCGTCACCTGAAACGTTGATGAGAAAATACGGTGTCACTGGTAATACCACGCCATTTTGCTCAAGCGTGTCAAATAGCTGAACGTAATTTTCAGCGCCACCCCAGCCTGTGCGGACATATTTTTTCTTAGCCTTTAAACCAGGCAAAATTTCTTCAAAAGTCATTTCTTTCTCCTTGATTTTACTAAGTCTAGTATATCAAAAAACGAGCTCGTAAGCTCGTTGCAATTGATAAAATCATTTAAAAATTAGTAATCGAGACATGATTAGAAATACCAGTAAACTAAGGCAAATAACGATGATTGGAGCAAATTGTAGCACGTTATGTTGAATGCCTGCTGTGTTAATGACTAGCGCTAAAATGCCTGCCAAAAAGTAGCCAACGATTACTGGTATAAATACTCGAAATAGTTTTCTTCTGGTCACCAAAAACAAGCCACCAATCACCAAAATGCTAGCTATCACGATACTCACAAGCGTTGAGAAGGTATAAATTGGTCCGACAAATACCATTCTGAATCGGTCAAACAGGTAAACAAGGGCAATAATAAGCGCTGCTATGACTACAATCGTAAGATAGCTACCCAACTTATCTTTACGCAATGTCAGCCCATAAATGCTTTGCTTGTAAAAAGTCAAAAAGACAGCCATAACAACAAATCCAAAAACAACACTACTTAGGTATTCAAAAACGTTAATCGTTACTAAACCATCTGAAGAAAAATCACTCAAAAAGTGACAATAGCAAATCACCCCAATGAAAATAGTAAACAAGCTTATTTGTGATATTCTCGTATCGACTTTCGCCTCACGAATGACATTATCTACCATTTTCTTGGGATTGTCTCCAAAATATTCCACTGCTGTCAGACCATCTTGCTCAGCATCTTTTAAATCAAGAGCCATTTGCAAAATCACTTTTCTCAGTGAAATTTCATCATAAAATATGCCTGAAAAAATCATGTAATCTTCAACTTTTTCAAAATACTCTCGATTTGACTGAGATAAGCTATCCAAAACTTTCTTAGTTTCCGTGTAATACGACTTAATAATCTCTTCCATCTTTCTTTTTCGCCTCCAATTGTGACACTTTGTGAACCAAATCGTGCCATTCATCCCAAAAATCTGCTAAATACGCTTCTCCTTTTACCGTTATTTGAAAATATTTTCGTGGTGGACCGTCTGGAGAAGGTTTCATACATGACGTAATCATTTCCTTCTTCTCCAATTTTTGCAAAAGTGGATAGACCGTTCCTGCAACAATATTGGTAAAACCAGCCGCTTTCAATCGCTGAACCAATTCATAGCCATAAATATCCTCTTTGGCAATGATTTGAAGAACACAACCGTCTAACACCCCTTTTAGCAACTGTGTTTCGCGCATACCAACCTCCCTCTTTTTTAGACTAGTATGTATTACAAACTAGTTAATTTACTATCATTGTAATACATTTTCACTATTATGTAAAGCAAAATAGTGAAAATAAAAAAATCAACCCAAGATAGGTTGATTCTAGATGTTGACAAAGCTACTTTTTACTAGAAATAAGTTACAAAAAATTATTATTTCTAGTTAATTTCAGAATTATTTGTGAGTAAAGCGAACACAAAAGCAACACTTCCTACCGTGGTGAAAATGGCTAAAATATTAATAAAATCAGCCATCCGTAAGTTTTGAGGGAGTGTACAGAATCCCAATATTCATAGTTCGTTGTACCACCCCCGCACAGTTGACTAGGTTGGTCGCAATTTTGCGAAGCAAAATGAGAACTGCCAGTCAACCACTGCGACTCTTAGGAATTCCTTGGATTCCTTCAACAGTCCACTGGACTATTGAACTTGCCGACGGCTCAAACCATCCAGTGGATGGTTTGAGGTCTGAGCCTAGAAATAAAAAAGCGAGGAACTTAAAGAAAGTATCAGAAAAAACTTTTTCTCCAGTCTAAACCAATCTAATATAGATTGATTTCATAGGTTATCGTCCTAAGATTTTCTTTAAAAGCGTGATTACTTTGTGTAGCATTGGACGTGGATAATAACGGAATGTTCCCATTTTGCGGACAATATAGCCATTAAAGTTTTGTTTGAAACGAAGAACACCATCACTACCGTCAAAAATCCCTTGAATACCAAGGAAAGTGTAAAAATGAATGCCACGATTTAATGCTTCTGTCATCACGTGTTCTTGAAGGGCGACAGGTGCATAGAATTTGTTAAATTCCGTATAAGAGCCACTAAAGAGATAAACAGCTTCTTGCGGTGTGTAAATAAAGAGACTACCTGCCAAAACCACATCTTCTGAACCATGTTTTTCAATTAACTCTTTGGCTTCGTTGATACGAACATCAAAGGTTGCAATTTGTTTATCTAACTGTGCCTTTTGTTTATTGACCTTAGCTGAGTTAACACCGTCAGCAATTTTTTGATTTAAAACAGCTAGTTCAGAAGCAATCGTTTCATGGCTAGCCTGAAGATTTTTAAGATAATCTTGGAAATTAATCGTTGCAATCATAAATTCGCATTTATCACCAAAACTATCGTAAAAAGCTTCATAATAATCTAACGGTTTATCAATGTATTCGCGACGTTCTGAAGTTGATGCTGTAATTTCTTTAAAAATGTGGAGTTCATCACGCTCTAGACGACGCACTTTAATACCAAAAGAATTTGTTTTGTTAGCTAGCGGACGTCCTTTTTTGCTAAATGACTTGCGAAGCGTTTCAGGTGTCAATCCTGTCAAATCTTTGACATAATGCCAATCTGGCTCGCCACCAGGATAACCAGTTTGCAGACCATCAAAGTGATAGCCAAGTTCTGTCAGATACGTAATCAGTTCAGGCTTTTCGTCGTCATTTGGCTCACCGTGACTATCAAATGTTTGATAAGTATCGTAAGGCTTGACAATCAGTTCAAGCGCCCCATTTTCCTTGGCATAAGCTTGTAATTCTCTGTAAAATTCAGTCAGATAAGCCGTATCTGTCGAAGCAGGACCCGAATTGATTTCCATGTGAAGTCCGCCTGTCATCGGCATGCTGTACAAAACACCCGCCACTTGGATAGCTCCATCTACTTCCAAACCTAGAAAAGTAATGTCAAACCCACGTTTTTCAAGCAAATCCGCCATTTCAACAGATTGCATAAACGAACGTTCTTTAAATGTGGCACTCACTTGTTCATAATCTTCTCGTGATAAGATTTTTAAAGTCATGTTTGTTTTTCTCGATTCTAATTCACCATAATAAAATTCGCCATTAAAAATTATCAAAGGAAACTTAAATGAAAATTAATTGTCATTTTTGAAATTTATTTTCATTTTTTGCGAATTTCTTTTCATAAAAAGACAAGTTAAATACCCAGTTACCATTATAGGTACTGAGTATTTTCATTATCTTTTGTGACAACTATTAACCAATTTGGCTACCGTTTGGCACGCTTGGGTCAACTGTTAAAACAGTCAAGTTGCCATCATGTTCAGCCGATAGAATCATTCCCTGACTAAGCAAGCCCATCATTTTACGTGGTTTCAGATTAGCAACGATTTGCAATTTTTTACCAACGAGCTCTTGTTCATTTGGATAGAATTTTGCAATTCCTGAAAGGATTTGACGGTCTTCCCCGTCGCCAGCATCAAGACGGAATTTGAGCAATTTTTCAGAACCTTCAACTTTTGATACTTCTTTGACTTCTGCGACACGGATTTCTACTTTGTCAAAGTCATCAAATTTGATAGCTTTCTTTTCATTTTTTAGCTCAACATCCGCTGGATTCCATTCTTTTTCTTCTGTCGCAGCTGCTGCTCCACCCATGTTAGCTTTGATATAGTCGATTTCAGCTTCCATGTCAAGGCGTGGGAAGATTGGTGTTCCTTTGGCAACAACTTTAACACCTTCTGGGAAGCCTGCAAGGGTAAGATTTTCAAGGTCAAAGTCACTTCCTAGACCAAGTTGCTCCATAATAGCATTTGATGTTGTCATCATAAATGGTTGAATAAGGTGAGCCACCACACGAAGACTAGCTGCCAAGTGAGCCATTACTGCTGCCAGTTCATCACGTTTAGCGTCATCTTTTGCAAGAACCCAAGGAGCTGTTTCATCAATGTATTTATTTGTACGTGAAATAATGCTCCAAACCGCATCAAGTGCGCGTGGGTAATCAACAGCGTTCATTTGTTTATGGTATTCAGCGAGTTTTTCTTCGACAACACCTGCCAAATCAGCATCAAATGCTGTGACATTTTCAACGTAAGCTGGAACATCGCCACCGAAATATTTATTAATCATGGCAACTGTGCGGTTAAGAAGGTTTCCAAGGTCATTTGCCAACTCATAATTGATACGTCCAACGTAATCTTCTGGCGTAAATGTTCCGTCAGAACCAACTGGAAGTGAACGCATGAGGTAATAACGAAGTGGGTCAAGTCCATAGCGTTCGACAAGCATTTCTGGGTAAACC
Source organism: Streptococcus gallolyticus subsp. gallolyticus DSM 16831 (assembly GCF_002000985.1). Lineage (NCBI taxonomy): Bacteria > Bacillati > Bacillota > Bacilli > Lactobacillales > Streptococcaceae > Streptococcus > Streptococcus gallolyticus. Next base: position 1,943,280 of record NZ_CP018822.1, read on the forward strand.
ACATTACCTTTAGATTTAGACATTTTACCGTCTTTCATGACAAACCAACCGTGGGCAATCAAGCGGTCAGGCAATTTCATGTCTAACATCATGAGCATAATTGGCCAGTAAATTGAGTGGAAACGTAGAATATCTTTACCAACCATATGGAAAACTGTTCCCTCGTTCCAGAATTTATCAAAGTTTGCGTGTTCTTCTTGACCATAACCAAGTGCCGTAGCGTAGTTAAGAAGCGCATCAATCCACACGTAAACAACGTGTTTTGGATTTGAAGGCACTTTAACGCCCCACGTAAATGATGTACGGCTGACAGCCAAATCTTCAAGACCTGGTTCAATGAAGTTCTTGATGATTTCGTTCATACGACCATCAGGTTGGATGAAATCAGGGTGTGCATGGAAAAATTCTACCAAGCGGTCAGCATATTTTCCAAGACGTAAGAAATATGATTCTTCTGAAACCCATTCTACTTCGTGTCCAGAAGGGGCAATCCCGCCGATGACTTTTCCATTTTCGTCACGGAAAACTTCTTCTAATTGGCTTTCTGTGAAAAATTCTTCATCTGACACTGAGTACCAACCAGAATACTCACCCAAATAAATATCATCTTGTGCCAACAATTTTTCAAAAACATCAGCAACGACTTTTTCATGGTAATCATCAGTTGTACGAATGAATTTATCATAAGAAATATCAAGCATTTCCCAAAGTTTTTTAACGTCAGCAGCCATACCGTCAACATAAGCTTGTGGTGTAATTCCTGCTTCTTCAGCTTTTTGTTGAATTTTTTGACCGTGTTCATCAAGACCAGTCAAATAAAAAACCTCGTGGTTCATCATGCGTTTGTAACGTGCTAAAACGTCACAAGCAATTGTTGTATAAGCTGAACCAATGTGAAGCTTACCAGATGGATAATAAATAGGTGTTGTAATGTAAAATGGTTGTTTACTAGTCATTTTCTTTCCTTTCAAATAGGAGCTAATGAAACTCCTTTATTGATAACACTTTATTATAACATAAATTTATAGCTGATTATAGGTAAAATCGCATAACAATGCGAAAAAATCCTGGCAATCACGCCAAGATTTTAGTGACTTTATTAAAGCGATAAGATAGAAAAATAGCTCGAATGGCTAAATCAATTAGAATCGATAACCAAACACCTGCAATGCCTAAACCAAGATATTGTCCTAAGAGAAATACACCAACCACGCGTATTCCCCACATGCCAATAATTGTGCTGTAAAGAGGCGTTTTGGTATCCCCCATTCCTTGAAGAGCTCCCGCTAAAATCAAACTAATCGCCAAAACAGGTTGGATAAAACCATCAATTTTTAAAGCAATGCCCACTTGGGCAATCGCAGAGCTATCAGAGGTAAAGAAAGTGGCAAAATAAGCTCCACCAAAAAACAGAAATAGCCCGAAAAATCCTAAGATAACAACGCCATAAAGGGTTGACCAAAAACCAACTTGACGAATTTTATGATAATCTTTTTCACCCTTTGCCATACCAATCAAAACAGCTGCTGCCGTTGCTAAACCATAAGCTGGCATGTAAACAAATGATTCAATTGAACCTGCAATATTATGGCTGGCGTACGTTTTACTACTAATCGCAACAATCAAGCTCATATAAACCACTTGTCCCAAACGCATGACCAAACGCTCTGCTGTCGCCGGAATGGTCAAGAAAATCAATTCCTTATCACGACTTCCAAACCTTAAATCCTCTCTTTTCAAGGCTAGTGCCGAAGATTGTAATTTTTTAAACAACAAAACCGTTCCAAAGATTCTGGCAATTACTGTTCCAATCGCCGTCCCCAATATTCCAAGTCCAGCAAACGACCCAATCCCAAAAATCAAAACATAGTCAACACAGACATTCGTCACATTTGTGATAGCTGAAATCGTCATCGGCGACTTGGTATCACCAGTTGCACGAATAATACTTGCTAAAACAGTCATCAAACTATTAAAACACGTCAATCCGCCAACAAGGTAAAAATAAGTTTTGGCTGCTGCCAATTCTGTTGCATCAAGCCCCATCCAAAGTAAAAGATAATGTCCAAACAGCACCGCTACCAGTCCCAAAACCAAACTAACAATGAGTCCTAAATAAATCGACTGAACAGCAACGCTTTTTGCAGCTTTGCTATTTTTCGCACCAATATTTCGCGATACCAGTGCTGAACTTCCAACCCCAATGGCAATGTAAACCGCTAAGTAAACATTAAGAATTGTATTAGAAACACCTACTGCTGTCACCGCTGTCAAGCCAAGCTTTGCAATCATCAAGGTATCAATAAAGCCCACCAAGGTCTGTAAAATATTTTCAATCGTTGCTGGTATCGCAAGATTTAAAATGGATTTATGTAATGTATTTGTCATAAGATTACTTCTTTCTTTAAATTATCTCTATTATCTTAAACTTTTAACTTTAAAACCATACGCAAAAATATTATAATGTTCAATAATAGACAAAAAAGAAAAAATGTCCATTTCAGGAGAAATCTCATGACACGTCAGGAAGTCAAAACACAGGAAGCCATTTTTACCGCATTTTTTGATTTATTAGCCCAAAAATCATTTCACGATATTCGCATTGGCGAATTATGTCAGAAAGCTAATATTGGTCGTTCAACCTTTTATAGTCATTTTACGAGCAAAGATGATTTGCTAATCGCTGTTTGTCAACAGCTTTTTCAACACGTTTTTGTGACTTCTTCGCTTGCTGAACATCAAACCAACCAATCCTTACACAAAGGCAGCCTTGAAGAGCAAGTAACTCACCTTTACCAACACTTCAAAGAAAATGCTGATAAAGTGACAACCCTTTACCAGCTGGAAGACGATTATTTTAGTCGCAGTCTACAAGCAGAACTTCAAAAATATTTGGTTCCCATTCTTAAGCCCATTTACTTTAAAGAAAACGCGTTACCTGACCAACTGTTGGACCAATATATTATTGATACTTTTTTAACAACGCTTAGCTGGTGGCTACACGCCCAACCAGACCTCGAAGCTATTGAAATCACACATTATTACCTGAAATTACTTGCTTGAGTGACGACTAAGCACAAACGAATAAAGCACTGGCACAATAACCATTAAACCAATAACACCACCCAAAACATAAGGCAAAGCAAGTTGGAAAAAACTATCAAATAAAAGAAGCAAGCCACCCAGCACCCAAATCTTACTAGCAAAACGGTGCGTTTTATACCAATTGCGGTCATCAGAAAGTGTCCATGGCAAACGAATGCCAATCGTATAATTTCGTTGTGTTTTAGGAAGGTAATTTCCAATAAAAATAAAGATGATGCCCAGAAAAGCAGTTACAAGTGCCGGACTACTTTTGATAACTCCAAGTGCATTCGCATAAATCGACAACTGGACAATTAAACTAAGAAAAGGAATGAGCCACGCATATATCTTTACCATACGAGCTGGCGTGGTAGCTTTAACAGAATCCTTTTCTAACGATACTAGCACAATCAATTGAAAAAGTAAGAAAAGTATCGGAAAAGCAAAGATGGCAAAAATTTTACTATTATAACCGTCGATATTTCCACTAATATCAAAATGTGTCGCCACTTGACTTGGCAATTGATTCCACAATAAAATTCCGATAAGAACTGGTAAAAGAATGACAAGACTTGTCTTAACCAAACTCTTTTTATTAATCTTCATCTCCTGACTCCCCCTTTAAATCCGCTAACCATGTCATAATATCTTCTAAAACTGACGTACTTAATTCGTAATAGATAAAATTTTTCTCACGTTTCTCAACAACCAAACCAGCCTTTTTCAAAATATTAAGGTGGTGAGAAATTGTTGCACCTGCAACGTCAAAATGTCCAGCAATATCACCTGCTGGCAAGCGTTCTGATTTTAATAACTCCAGAATCTCTCGCCGAATTGGGTGTGATAACGCTTTAAAAGTCTCTGCAAATCCCATAGCTGCCTCCCTTCGTTATTTAGAAAATCTATTTAGATATTTTTCTAAATAGATTATAACACTTTCTTCATCTTTTATGGTAAGAAAAAACCACCTTTCAAATCATCAAAGTCGCGTACTGTTTCTTTTTTTGTTAAAATAGGGGGTAACGATTAGATTTTTTTAGAAAGAAGAGAATCTTGTTTTCCTACAAGGTTCTGGTAGCTTAGTTATGAAACTTATTTCGTGGAATATTGATTCACTTAACGCTGCTTTGACTAGCGATTCTGCACGCGCTGTTATGTCTCGCGCTGTTATTGACACCTTGATTACTGAAAACGCTGACATCATTGCCATTCAAGAAACAAAATTGTCAGCCAAAGGTCCGACCAAAAAGCATTTGCAAATTTTGCAAGATTATTTTCCTGAATACGAGGTCTCTTGGCGTTCATCTGTTGAGCCTGCCAGAAAAGGCTATGCTGGTACCATGTTTCTCTACAAAAGTAGCTTGACACCAAGCATTTCATATCCTGAAATCGGTGCTCCTGACACCATGGATAGTGAAGGGCGCATTATCACCCTTGAATTTGACAAATTTTTCGTCACACAAGTTTACACCCCAAACGCTGGTGACGGTTTAAAACGTTTGGCTGAACGTCAAATCTGGGACGAAAAATATGCGGATTACTTGGCAGAATTAGACCAAGTAAAACCTGTCTTGGCAACAGGTGACTACAACGTCGCTCACAAAGAAATTGACTTGGCACACCCAAGTTCAAACCGTCGTTCTCCTGGCTTTACCGACGAAGAACGTGCAGGATTCACCAACTTACTAGCAAAAGGGTTTACCGACACTTTCCGCTACATCCATGGCGATATTCCTGATGTTTATAGCTGGTGGGCGCAACGTAGCAAAACAAGCAAAATCAACAATAGTGGCTGGCGTATTGACTACTGGCTCATATCAAGTCGTATCGCAGACAAAATCACAAAATCAGAAATGATTGACTCAGGCGCACGCCAAGACCACACACCAATTGTCTTGGAAATTGATTTATAACCCACATAAAATCTCCTAAGTTTTTTAGCTTAGGAGATTATTTTTATTAAAAAATCAAGCCTTCTTACTTTTCACTTTTAGGGCAGCTGAGAGCAAGTAGCACCTTTACAATAATTTGTCGGATTTAAATGTCTAAAAATAATAGCTCAACATACACCTTGTAAGATTTTTTTGTTAAAATGGTTTTAGAAATAAGGAGACATTTATGACGCATTCTGCTCAAGAAAAACTCAAACAAAGTTTAATTCTATTACTAGACGATTTTGATTTTGACCAAATCTCAATCAGTAAAATCTGCAAAGAGGCAGGTGTTCACCGCTCCACTTTTTATGCCTACTATGACAATCAATCTGATTTACTAGAGGATGCTATGGCTTACCTTGCAGATATTTTCACAGCCGAATTTGCATCACTTCAGGAAACCTTTGAAGCTGAAAAAGAGCATGACAGTTTGCTTGATTCTTACTATCTTCTGCCTTACCTAACTTACATTAAAAATCATCAAAAACTCTATAAAATCTACCTCAAAAATCCCACTGATTTTCAGCATGAGAAAGTTGTTGAACAGCATATTAACGAGCAGTTTCTCAATCGTTACCACGCCAAGGGATTTACCGATGAAAAGATGATTCGCTACATGACACACTTCTACACCGCTGGTATTCGTCGGATTATCTATGACTGGGTTATGGACGATTGCCACGACGACATTACCTACATTATCAAAATCATTCATACTATTATTTTTTAGGAGGGGCTTTTGGAGACTATTCAAAAATCACTTGTGTTATTTAAAAAGCATCGCTTGATTTTTCTAGGACTTAATCTACTGATGATAATATCTGGCGCTTTGGTAATTTCTCACCGCCTTAGCAATGTTATACTCGTTGATTTTCTATCCGTATTTTCAGGAATAATAGCTGCGCTTGATACTTGGCTAATCATCTGCCTCATACGTCTTTTTCTAAATCATTTTGCACTCTTAAAAAATAATTGGTTAAAGGCAAGAATTTCCATGACAACAGGTGCTATTTATAATGCTTTTTATGTCATCATGTCGCTGGTGTCATGTTTTGCATTGCAATCTGTCTGGTATCTCATCTACGCCGCTTACCACCTACTCTTTGCAATCGCGAAATTTTACACAGGACAAAGTATGCAGCGCAACAAAGGGAACAGCTGGAAATTTTATCAATATGTCGGCTACTTTCTGATTATAGCTGCCTTTATTTTCCATATCATGGTCATTTTTGTTTCACAACACGATGACAATATCGGAGTTGCCTATCCATTTTTAGTCTATCTCATTGCACTAGCTACTTTTATTAATTTCATCAGTTCAATGATTCAGCTATTTCGCCTTCGTAGAAGTAGCTCTGCTTATCTCAAGGCAAGCAAAAACATTTCCTTTGCTTCTTCACTCTTTTCACTCTTTTTCCTTCAAACCATGATGCTAAGACAATTCAGTGGTCCAGCCGATGCCTACTTTAGCTGGCTCATTACCATTATCCTAGGCACCTGCGTTTTTTCAAGCCTCCTCATTTTAGGAATCACTATGATTATCTCAGGTAGGAAAAATAATCAATAAAAAGTTCCTCTCTCTTGAAAGGAACTTTTTTGTGTTATCATGTGGGCTTCCATTCGCCATTAATCTTTTTGAACGTTGTATCAAACTGCATTTTCCATACTTTTCGATAGCCGTAAATCGAAGCATCCGTAGTTGCTCGAAAACTTAGAATGGCACGTTCTTTTCCGATTGGTGTCACATTGGCTTCAAACAAATGATAATCATAATAACGAAATGTCCCGTCTTTCAACGTTTTCAGCCATTCCGATTTAGTTTGAGTAACACCGCCAGAATGACGAATTACCATATCATCAGGATAATAATGCTCAAGCCATTCAAAATCACGCGCAACAATCGCTTCATTTATCCGCTTATGAATGGCAATAATTTCTTCTTCGACAGACATTTTCTCTCCTAATCCGCTGGCTTCCAAGAACCCATTGCTCTTTCTTGCTCTTCTAACGTCATGGTAAAGTAACGAGTTCCTTTGTCTAAATGTTTAATTTGATTCATTTCTTCATCTGTTAATGAAAAATCAAAAATAGCAATATTTTCATCTAAATGATGTAAACTGCGTGGAAAGACTGCATTTCCAGCTTGAATATGCCAACGTAAGATAATTTGTGCTGGTGTTTTACCATATTTGTCTGCTAAATTGAGAAACAGCGGCTCATTTAACAAAGCATTGTCGCCATGCCCCAATGGATACCAACTTTCAATGATTGTTCCGTAAGGTGCAATACGTTTTTTAAGCTCATCTTGTTGGTAATAAGGATGACATTCAACTTGCAGCGCTGCTGGTTTAATCGTAGCTGCTTCCAAAACTTCTTCCAAACGTTCTGACTCAAAATTACTTAGTCCGATTGAACGGACTTTTCCCTCTGCCACAGCCTTTTCCATATTTTGATAAGCTGTCATATAATCACCAAATTGTTGATGAAGCAAAAGCAAATCAATATAATCAGTATCCAAACGTGCCAACATTTTATCAATGGCAGAACTGTCTGCATAATCGCTTGGCCAAAGTTTAGAAGTGATAAAAATATCTTCACGTTTAAGCCCAGATTCTTTAACCGCTTGACCGACTTCACGTTCATTTTGATAAGCATGTGCAGTATCGATATGACGGTAACCGAGTTTCAAAGCTTCTAATACATTTTGTTTCGTATCTTTTGGTGCAACTTGATACACACCAACACCATATTGTGGCATTTTTAAGCCATTATTTAATGATAAATAAGTTTGTTCCATTTTTATCTCCTTTTACATTCCTAATTGATAACGTCCTGCCTTAATAGCAGCCATAACACCACCATCAATTAACAAATCTGTTCCTGTAATAAAACTGCTATCATCACTAAGCAAAAATTCTCCAGCTCGCGCTACTTCGTCTGGCGTTCCTGTACGTCCTGTCGCACTAGCTTCAATCATGCGCGCGTAGGATTCAGGCTGTGCTTGCAATTCATGACGAGCAAGCGGAGTAATAATAATTCCAGGACTCACAGTATTGATACGAGCTCCTTTATCTCCCCACAAGATTGCTTCATGTTGAACACGGACAATATTCGCACGCTTTGCCATACCATAAGCATAACCAGAATTATCAACCGCTTTGATTTCTGCTAAATCGCTAAGCTCATCAGCAGGTACTTGCGCTAATTGTTTTTCAAAATCAGCCGCAAAAGGAATCATATGACCTGCTTGGCTAGAAATCACCAAACCAGCTCCGCCATTTCCAATATAATCACGAAAGACTTCAAGAGCAATAGCTGTCCCAATCAAATCAACTTTAATAATATCTTCTGGCTTCGCCATATTAGGTGAAACTCCTGCGGTATGGATATAACGGGAAATTTGACCGAAACTCGCTGCGTATTCTGCAAATTCTGTTATAGAACGACGATTTGAACCATCGACAATTTTTATATCAACATCAAAACCAGCATCTAAAAGTTCTTCTTTTGCTGTCTCCAAAACTTTTGAACTTAAATCACCGAGAACAACTTTCTTTCCGCTCGCAATCCGTCTAACAATAGCCAGCCCCATCTTGCCAGCTCCAAGTAAAACAATCACTTCTTTAGCCATATTTTTCACCTCTCTTAATTTCTATTTTTATTATAATCTGTTAAAATAGAAATATCTAACTGATAATTTAGATAATTGATAGAATTTTTCTATAAGGAGAATTGATGAATTCTAAACAAATTGAATGTGCCTTGGAATTAGCACTCACATTAAATTTCGGGCAAGCTGCTGAAAATCTTTATATCACTCAGCCGACCTTGTCCTATCATATCAAAACATTAGAGGATGAAATTGGATTTCAACTTTTTGAGCGTTCAGGAAAAGGCGCCGTCTTAACACCTGCTGGTAAACAATTCACACAAGATTTACGCCAAATTCAAAATCATCTTCAAGAAGCCATTGAGCGTGGGCAAAATTTTGGATACCGTTATAACGAAACCATTCGCTTAGCTATTTTTGACATTAAAGCTCTGCCTATTTTACCTCAAGCCATAAAAATTTTCTCACACACGCACCCAAATACCTATATTGATGTGCAGTTCAATGCTACGGATGCTCTCGAACAATTGTTAAACAGGCAACTGGACATAGCACTGGCTATCACTTCATCATTGCCAAACATCACAGAATTGGAAGCAACCTTTTTATACCAAAGCCCGATTTACTTAGTTGTTGAAAATTCTCATCCCCTATCAACTTTGAAAACAGCTAAATCTACTGACCTCAACAATCAAACTTTAATGGTCAGCCAAATCAGCCCCAAAGAACTCAAAGAAGCTCAGAAAAAAGTAATCTCTAAATCCCAAGTAAAAACCTTTAATAGCCCAAATCACTCATCTACCATTACCAATATTTTATCTGGTCGTGGGGTTTGCCTCGTCCCAGGATTTTTAAAGGACAATACACCAAATCTCACATGGATTCCCTTTGAAGAAACATCAGGAATCGCTTGCTCTATCGTCAAACGAAAAGATAATCACCGAGAAGTCGTCCAAGATTTCCAAAAATTACTAAACGAATTCCTGCAAGATAATTAACATTCGTTGAAAATCAAATTCAGACCTCACTAGCTTAATTTGAAAAAATAATCTATCAACATCGGCTCACCAGTCTAATTTTCATTGGGCAAAAATTCCCACAAAAAACCACTTTCTATAACGAAAGTGGTTGATTTTATTTTTCTAGCAATTCCGCATAGGATTTGCGGTGACCAAGTTGTAAGACTTGATTATCTTTAACCAATACTGGACGTTTGATGAGCATACCATCTGAAGCCAAGAGGCTTGCTGCCTCATCAATTGACAAACTATCGATTTTATCTTTTAAGCCAAGTGCACGGTAGACTTGTCCGCTAGTGTTGAAAAAATTCTTGATAGTATATGTTGAATTTTCAATCCATTCTTTCAATTGTTCTGCCTTAGGTGTATCAACTGTAATATCGACAGCTACAAAATCAACACCTAATTCTTGCAATTCCGCCTTAGCACGGCGACACGTACTACATTTTGGATATTCATAAAAAGTAAACATTTCTTTCTCCTTCTAAAAATTAGCTTTCTCATGTTCCAATAGCCAACACTTTCGCTCTACTCCGCCAGCATAGCCTGTTAATTGCCCTTGATTTCCTAAAACACGGTGACAGGGAACAATGATAGACAAGGGATTTTTACCAACAGCCCCACCAACGGCTTGTGCCGAACCACAGTTAATTTTTTCGGCAATTTGTCCATAGGTCATTGTCTCCCCATAAGGAATTTGCGCTAAGACTTTCCAAACTTTCCTCTGAAAAGCCGTACCATAAGGCACCAAGGTCAATCGACTCGGGTCGGGATTTTTACCAGCAAAATAATCATCCAACCAAACTTTTGCCTCATCTAAAAAAATGGTCGTTTCTTCAATAATTTTTTCGCGTTCATAACCATATTCAAAATACTTTTGTCCTAGAAAATAGCAACCTAAGAGCCCTTTTTCATTAGCTAATACTACTATTTCTCCTAACTCAGACTGATAAACCAACTTTCTTAACATTTTATCACTCCCACTTAATCCATATGCCTAATAGAAAAAGCAAGCTCTGCTTCCTTATCTATAACTGATGGTTCTGCCATTCTGTATTAATCTTAGGTGTCCCATCCGCATTAAGTAAAGGTGTTATCCCCGAAGGATCACCTAGACCAACCGTCACTCCAAGATATTCTACTCCAGTTTCACAGTCAACTAACAGAACCAAATTTTGTTTTTTATTATCAAATCGAACACTGAAAAATCGTTCTCTTAACTGTTTTTGGTATTCTTTTAATTGCTTTTTATCCATAAACTATCTCCCTCCCCTAATTTTGAAATCGTTTTAACCATTATAGCAAAAAAAGAAAAAAAGAGCTGAGAAATACTCCCAACTCTTCCAATCTCTATTGTTATTTTTTCGTGATTAAACGTACACGAACGATATTATCACTAGCTTCAAAATTAGCAACTAAGTGATCAATTTTCGCCTTATCAGTTTCATCAAGGTCAAGTAGCGTATAAGCATAGTCACCTTTTGAACGATTGATGATATTATCAATATTAATGCCTAAGTCAGATACCGCTGTTGAAATTTTAGCAACGATATTTGGCACATTTTTATTAATCAATGTGATACGATACGGTGCAGTCAATGCTTGATGAACATTTGGAAAGTTAACAGAGTTAGTAATCTCACCTGTTTCCATGAATTGACGAATTGTCTTACCAGCCATAATCGCACAATTAAGTTCAGCTTCAGCCGTTGAACCACCTACGTGAGGAAAAACTGTGATTTTATCTTTGTTAAGCAACTCTTCTGTACCAAAGTCGGTAATGTAACGTTTCACAACACCAGCTTCAATAGCTTCAAAAAGCGCCGCATTATCAACCAATTCACCACGCGCAAAATTGATAACAACCGTTCCTTTTTGCATCAAACCAAACGCTTCACTATCAAATGTATGGCGTGTTTCATCAGTCAAAGGCACATGAACAGTGATATAATCAGAATTCGCAAAGATTTCTTTGACGTCAGCCACACGTTTGACGTGATGAGAAATATTCCAAGCCGTTTCAATAGAAACATATGGATCATACCCTAGAACATTCATACCAAGACGTTGTGCATAGTTAGCAATACGACCACCGATAGCACCAAGTCCGATAACGCCTAGCGTTTTACCAGAAATTTCATTACCAGCAAATTGTTTCTTACCAGCTTCGACTTGTTTTGGAACATCATCACCAGAAAGGGTGTTTACCCACGCATTAGCAGCGATGTAGTCACGCGCTGACATCAAGATAGAAGCAAGAACAGCTTCTTTTACAGCATTAGCATTTGCACCAGGCGTATTAAAGACAACAATCCCTGCTGCCGTTGCTTCATCAATCGGAATATTATTTGTTCCTGCACCTGCACGCGCAATCGCTTTTAAATTTTCTGGAAATACTGTTCCATGCAAATTTTGACTACGAAGAATATAGGCATCTGGATTCTCAGCTAACTCACCATCAATTTGAAAATGATTTCCTAATTCTTTAAGCCCTACTTGATTAATATTATTAAACGTTTTAACACTATATACCATTTATTTCACACAAAGGCTACAAAAAGCCTTCCTTTTCCGTTATTGTTAATAACTATGGTGATCAGCCTCATCAACTTCTTGATAGAGAGCATTCTCATCCTTAGTTTTAATTTTTTGATAAGCTAGACGTTCACCATCAATTGGCACTTTTCCACAATAGACATAACCAAGTTTCTCAAAAATGTGTTGCATGGCACCATTCTTTTCATGGGTGTCACAACGGAAATCATGTCCATCAGTTCCTTCAATCAATCCTTGAAGAAATGTTTGAGCAACCTTTCGACCAGTCACGCTAGACAAAACAGCAACACGGTGAAATGTGATGTAACGGTGATTATTGTGTTTCCACTGACCATCGTAAATCTTGTCATAAGCAGGGTCACCATCAGTGATAACAGCTGCATAGGCTACAATTTGCCCATCTAATAAGGCTACATACCCTTGACCAGTCAAAACGTCATCATAAATCGTATCCTCATCAGGATATTTCCCTTGCCATTGATTACTACCGCTTGCTGCCAATTGTTTTCGTGCGTCCTCAATAACGAGCATGATTTGGTCGACTTCATTGGGAAAAGCTTGTCTAATTTCCATATTATTACCTCTTCTAATGATTATGAATCTATTTTATAACAAATTCGATGCGAAAGTGGTAATAAAACAATTATTTATTTTCAGCTTCAAATTTTTTCATGAATTCAATCAAATCAAGTACCCCTTGACGTGGGAATGCATTGTAAAGACTAGCACGCATACCACCCACAGAGCGGTGACCTTTGATATTTTTAAATCCAAGCGGCGTTGCTTCAGCAACAAATTTAGCATCAAGTTCTTTACTTGGTGTTACAAATGGAATATTAGCTACTGAACGTTCTGCTGGATTTTTAACAGGGTTTGTATAGAAGTCAGATTGGTCAATGAAATCGTACAACAAACCTGATTTTTCGCGGTTAGCAGCTTCCATTTTATCAACACCACCGAAAGCTTTCACCCATTCAAAAACAAGTTTTGCAATATAGATGTTATATGCAGGCGGTGTATTGTAAAGTGAACCCGCTTCTGCTTGGATACGGTAATCAAGCATAGCAGAAAGCGTTGGTTCATCATTCAAGAAATCTTCACGGACGATTACAACTGTAACCCCTGCAGGACCAATGTTCTTTTGGGCACCTGCATAAATCAAAGCAAAATCTTCAACGTTGTAACGTACAGCCAGAATATTTGAAGACATATCCGCTACAATTGGCACACCATTTGTATCAGGAAGATCATAAATAGACGTTCCTTCAATTGTATTGTTTGTTGTGATGTGAACATAAGCAGCTTCTGGGTCAATATCTTTTGAATCAAAAGTAGGGATATGGTCATATACTGTATCTTCAGATGATGCTAGTAGCAATGGTTCAAAAGGAACAGTTTTGGACAATTTAACAGCTTCTGCATAAGCTTTTTTACCCCACGAACCACCAACTAGATAATATGCCTTACGTCCCTTAGCAAGGTTTAAAGGAAGCATTGTAAATTGCGTAGATGCACCACCTTGAAGGAACATCACTTTATAATTATCTGGAATAGCCATTAATTCACGCAATAATTGTTCTGCTTCTTTAATGATATTATCAAACTCTTTGGAACGGTGGGACATTTCTAAAACACTCATGCCGCTACCTTGGTAGTCAAGCATTTCACGCTGTGCTTGTTCAAGCACTGGTTTCGGTAACACTGCAGGACCTGCAGAGAAATTGTAAATTGTCATAAAAATACCTCCGTATAATGGTATAAATTATAACACAATTTTCTGAATTTTGTAAAGATTTTTGAGATTTTTTACTCAAAATATTTATAAATAATCATGATATAATGATAAGTAGTAAATAATTAAGGAGTCCAAATGATTATCAAAGAATTTTGTGCCGAAAATACAACACTTCTCAATCAACTCGATCAGTCTGTTAAACGTGTTGAACTTTGTGATAATTTAGCCGTTGGAGGTACAACGCCATCTTATGGTGTTATCAAAGAAGCGGCACGCTACCTGCATGAAAAAGACATCGCACTAGCAACAATGATTCGCCCTCGTGGTGGTAACTTTGTCTATAATGATAGCGAACTTCGCATCATGGAAGACGATATTCTTCATGCCGTTGAACTTGAAAGTGACAGTTTAGTTTTGGGATTATTAACAGAAGATAATCACATCGACCAAGATGGTATCGAACAACTTCTTCCTGCCACACAAGGATTGCCACTTGTTTTTCACATGGCTTTTGACCACATTCCGCTTGAAGAGCAAAAAGAAGCACTCGACCAATTGGTTGAATTAGGCTTTACACGTATTTTGACACACGGGTCTGCTCAAAATAATGACATTTTTGAAAACATTGCTCACCTTAAAGAGCTTGTTGATCACGCTGACGGTCGTATTGAAATCATGATTGGTGGCGGTGTCACAGCTGATAATTACCAAGAACTTATTGAAAAAACAGGTGCCCAAGCTGCGCACGGAACAAAAATTAATTGCGTCTTGTAAATAATAACTATATAAACAAAGAAGCTGGACAGTTTTGTCTCAGCTTTTTTATACCCAAAAACCCGAATCCTTTAAGAATTCAGGTTTTCTACCACTATTTTTGCTTGACTAAACTTCGGAGATTTTAAAACTTAAACGGCATCACCACCTCGTTCTCCTGTCCGAATACGAACAACTTCTTCAATCGGAAGAATAAAAATTTTACCATCTCCAACTTCACCTGTACGAACAGCTTTGCAGATGATATCCACAATTTCATCAACCGCCGCATCGTGTGTCACAATTTCAACTTTTACTTTCGCAAGCAAAGTTGGCACAATCTTTTGACCACGAACATATTCTGCAAAACCGCGTTGGTTTCCATAACCAAGCACTTGACTGACTGTCATTCCCTTGGTAAATCCTGCTTTAGATAAGGCATCTTTGAGATCTTCCAAACGGTCTGAACGGATAATCGCCTCTATTTTTTTCATAATACACTCTCTTTCTAAACGTTTCTATTTAGCTCAGATTTCTAACTATCCTTTAATTATGAATCAAGCCCCATAAATGTTGGGTAAGCTGTTTCTTCATGCTCACTATCATCAAGACCAATAGCTTCCGCACGATCCTCAACACGAATACTTGTGAAGATTGAAATCACTTTAATAATAACAAAAGTTGCTACCGCTGACCAAACAATTGTAAAAATGATAGCTGCTACTGTTACTAGGAATAAATGCGCATTACCATAGATTAAACCGATATTGTTTCCGTCAAGAGCGAGTTCTGGTGTAGTGAAAAGTCCTGTTACCAAACCACCAAAGATCCCTCCGATACCATGACAACCAAAGGCATCTAAAGCATCATCATAACCGAATTTACTCTTAAGAACTGAAATCGCAAAATAACAAACTGGGCTAACGCAAAGACCGATGAGAAGAGAGCTCCAAGTTGAAACAAAACCTGCTCCTGGCGTGATAGCGACGAGCCCTGCTACCAATCCTGTTGAAGCACCAACAAGTGAGAATTTTCCAGTTAACACTTTTTCAACAAGCAACCAAGACAACATTGCTGCCGCTGCTGAAATGTGTGTTGTGACAAAGGCATGGACTGCAAGCCCGTCTGCTGCAAGGGCAGAACCAGCATTGAATCCAAACCAACCAAACCAGAGAAGACCTGCACCAAGGAAAACAAATGGCACGTTATGCGGACGGTATTCTAAACGGTTATAATCTCGACGTTTTCCAAGTACCAATGCCAAAACTAAACCTGAAACCCCAGAGGTAATATGAACAACATCACCACCAGCAAAGTCAATTGTTCCCCATTGAGCCAAAAGCCCTTCATCCCAGACCATATGAGCAAATGGGAAATAAACCAAGAGAAGCCAGAAAATGATGAAAATAATCAAAGGTGTAAAACGCATACGTCCTGCTGCCGCTCCTGTTAAAATGGCAACCGTAATGATTGGAAACATCATTTGGAACGCTGCGAATAACGCATCAGGAATTTCTAAACCACGTGTGCTAGCCGTTTCGCTAACACCATTGAAAAAGAGATGCGAGAAATTACCAATTAGGCTTCCATCACCACCAAATGAAAGGGAATACCCACAAATCATCCACATTACTGAAGCAACAGCAATCGGAATCACACACATCATCATTGTATTAATGACATTTTTGCGTCTCCCTAAACCACCATAGAAGAATGCTAAACCTGGTGTCATCAAAAAGACTAGGCTAGCACAGATAATCATAAAAGCTATACTTCCTGCATCCATATCAAAAACTCCTTTTATATTTTAAGACTTTAAACCTTAAAGTCAATTTTCTAAAATACTACAACAAGCGTTGTGAGATTTTATGTTAGATAATATAACATTATTTTTTGGTGAAGTAAAGTGTTTTTTAGTAAATTTTCTAAATTTTCTGTATTTATTACATAAAATGTTAGCCATTTTCGGCATTTAAAAACTTTCTTCTTCCCTTGATAATACTGTTTTTATCAATTATATGACTTGACATAGAAATGTTAGTTAAGTCGCTATTTTCGATATAACTATTGATGTTATATTTTCTAACATAGAATTGTAAAATCTAAGTAAAAAAGCTTTGAAGACAAAAAAACACCGATGATAACTCCATAATCATCGGTGGTTGTCTCAACTGATTAATAATCTTTAAAGTTGATGATAAGCATTGTAAACTTCTTGGCGGTTTAAACCATAAGTTTTAGCTATTTTTTTAATGGCTTGATTTGGTTTGTCACCAGCTTCGACTAACTGAGCAACGAGTTCAGCAGGATTGACATCTTCTGGCATCTCTTCTGATGTCACTGTCTCGTCTTGACCAGATACAACGATTAAACACTCTCCTTTTAAAGGATTTTGGGCAATGTATTCCAAAATTTCTGAGATGTATCCGCGCTGATATTCTTCATAAAGTTTTGTTAACTCACGAACCAAAACAATTTTTCTGTCACCATATATTGCTAACATATTGTCCAATGTATCTGCGACACGGTAAGGTGATTCATAAAAAATTTGTGTTTCAGGATACTGTTTCTTAGCTTCAAAAAATTCCTTCTGCTGCTTAGCTTTTCTTGGCAAGAAACCGTAAAAAATATGCGGTTGCGGTGCTAAACCACTCGCAATAAGCGCCGTAATCCCAGCAGAAGCCCCTGGGATAGCAACGACAGGAATCTCTTCAGCGATAGCTGCTTTTACTAAATCATGACCTGGATCAGAAATAGAAGGCATCCCAGCATCAGACACTTGTGCCAAAATTTTTCCTTCTTTCATCAGAGCAATCAATTCAGGAATTTTTTCATAGGCATTGTGTTCATGAAAGCTAATTTGCTTGGCTGAAATGTCAAAATGTTTCAGCAAAAGTCCTGTATTGCGAGTATCTTCTGCACAGACAAAATCAGCATTTTTTAGCATTTCCACGGCACGATAAGTCATGTCTTGCATATTGCCAATTGGTGTTGGAACAAGATATAACTTGCCATAGGTTGTCTGATTTTTAAAACTTTTTTGTACTTTCATAGGCAGTTACTCCCTATCTAAAACTTCCATACAAAACATACATTCTTCATCGTTTTCACGACGTTGACCATAGTAGTCGTTGCAAATATGGAAACCATCATGGTAAATGCCTTCGATATATCGTTTTCCTTGCTTAGAAGATTTAGCTGGCGTATCTTGCTCAAGTTGAGCTAGGCGCGTGCGAATTTTATCATTTTCAAGACGCAAAGCTGTATTTTCCTCTAGGAGCGATTGCACTTGCTTTTTCATGGCTTCAATTTCAGCCAAGGTAATCATTAAATTTTGTGAAAAACCATCAAAGGCATCAAACAATTCTTTTTTATCCACGTACTTTGACCTCCTCTAAAGCATAGGTTAAAAGCGTGTGTTTTTCTGGTAAACGAACTTTGACGGTATCAGAAAACACATCAATCCCCGCAATAACTCCCAAGCCATCAGCTGTTTCAATCTCCGTTCCCACATCAGGGAATTTCTCCTTAGAGGTTTTATAAAAGTCATCTTCAAAACTCAAACAACACATCAAACGTCCACAGATGCCTGCTGTTTTTCCTGTGCTGAGTGACATTCCTTGATTTTTGACCATTTTAATAGATACAGGTGGAAATTCTCCCAAGAAGCTTGAACAGCAAAGGGCACGACCACACGGTCCAACACCACCATAAACCTTAGCTTCTTCGCGACTATTGATTTGGCGAAGTTCAATTCTTGTTTTGAAATGACCTGCTAAGTCACGTAGCAATTGACGAAAATCAACACGTTCTTCTGCTGAAAACGTGATAAGCACATAGCTTCTTTCCAACGGGAAAATAATATCAATCACTTTCATTTTTAGGTCATTGGCTAAAATCAGCTCATTAACCGTTGAAAACGAATGCTTCGCTAAGTCAATATTTTCTTGGAAGGCTTGTTTATCTTTTTCGTTGGCAAGACGCGTCACAGAATCCATCTCAGCAGGTAATTTGACCTCATCGATGACTTCGTTGCTAGTGACAACTTGCGCCAAACGACACCCTTTTTTATTTTTGACGACGACATAATCGCCGAGTTTATATTTTTTATTTGGTAAAACATAGACAATACTGCCTGTTTCTTCGTATTTTACGCTCAATACTTCTGTCATGAAATCACCATATATTCTAGCGCATTTTGGAAGCTTACATTGCTTTTCCACATTTGTTGCGCCTTATAACTTTTTTCTAAATAAACCAAACTTTCTTTTTGATTAAATTGCTTTGCTAAAAATAGCGGCAAGAGTTGAAAAACAAGTTCTTGGTCAGATTTTTCTAAAGCAACTTGAACCAAACGCCCTGTTTCTAAATAAGCTAGCATTTTTTCCTTAAACAGAACCGTGACAAAACGCTCACAAGTTTGAATGACATCCAATATTTTTTTATCTTGCATCAATTCATCAAGGTGCTTCGGTGTTTTTGCCAATTCTGCTAATATTTCTGCTTGTGTTTTCAAAACTCCAGCTTTTTCAGCTTGCTCAATCAACAGCGGCTTATTTTTCGGAAAACGGAAAATCTGTGTTCGACTTTTAATCGTCGGCAAAACCTTATTTTCATCACTAGTCAACAAAATCATGTAGGAAGAACTTTGCGGTTCTTCAATGAATTTCAAAAGGCTATTTGCAGCATTAACATGCACTTTTTCACAATCTTGAATGATGAAAACTTGTGATTTACCTTCAAAACCTGAACGTGAGAAATCGCGCATCAATTCACGAATCGTATCAGTTTTGATAACTTGCCCGCTTGGTTTGACAATCTTAACATCCGAAAATTCATTTTCAGCAATTAACTGACACTCACGGCATTCCCCACATGGCAAACCATCTTGGAGATTTTCGCAAAAACGACTTTTAGCAAGGTAAAGAGCAAAATCAAAGCTCGCAAAATCCCCTGAAAAAAGATAGGCGTGGTTCATCCTATCTGATTTCAAAATTTGATTAAACTCTTTAAAAAGTTGGGGTTGCAAGTGCTCTAATTCCATCTAAATCCCTCTACTCATTTTTTGCTAACTGTTCAAAAATGGTATGAAGTGTCTCTGACACGACATCTGCCAATTCACGTGACGCATCAATAGTCACAATACGTTTTTCTTGTTCAGCCAAGGCTAAATAACCTTTTCGAACACGCTTGTGCATGTCTATTTTTTCCAAATCAAGTCGATTAACTTCACGCTCAGCATTTTTAGCAATTCTGGCTAAACCAATTTCTGATTCAACATCAAAATAAAGCGTCAAGTCTGGTTTTCTACCGTCTGTTGCAAAGTCATTTAATCTCGTAATGATATCTTTATCCAAGCCACGTCCAGCGCCTTGGTAAGCGATTGAACTATCAATAAAACGGTCAATCAAGACCACTTTACCAGCCTCTAAAGCTGGCAGAACCTTCTCAACATAATGTTGACGTCTTGCTGCCATATACAAGAGCAACTCTGTCTTACTATCCATAGCAACGTGATTGACATCTAAGATGACATCACGAATACGCTCTGCAATTTCAACACCACCAGGTTCACGTGTGGTTACAATATCATAGCCCTTTTCTTGCAAAACTGGAAGAACTTGTTCTAAAACTGTGGTTTTTCCAGCCCCATCTGGACCTTCAAATGAAATAATTATACCGTTTTTCATGAAAATTCCTTAAAATTCTTTCTATGCTTCTATTTTAACAAAAAACAGGCAAAAATAACACTAGCAAATTCGCTAACTTATTGGATTCAAGCATAAAAAGTTAATAAACATGACTTTACATCTCGTCCCTCAAAAAAACAGAACCTAGTTTGAAACTAAATTCTGCTCTCTCAGTTAGATTACCAATCAATCCAATGATTTTGCTTCTGTTAATTCAATCGCATCAACTTGAATGCCTTGGTTAAGCAATTTTTCACGCAAATCTGCAACGTCAGCTTTACCGTCGATTTGAATTTCAATAGCAACTTTTCCAGATTTACGAGTGGCAACAACGGTACGTTTGATATTGAGATTGTCGTTTGAAATCGTATCTACAATTTTTGCCAAAGTTCCAACCGTATCATCAGCCGAAATAGCCACGCGAATACCTTCTTCGCCATAACCAGAAATTTCAAGAAAAGCTTTGAAAACATCTTTATCTGTGATGACACCATAGACTTGGCCGCTTTCGACAACAGGAACAATTCCAACACGATTTTTCATCATGGTATAAATCGCATCTTCTAGACTTGCGTACGGTGAAACCGTCACAACATCGCGAATCATCACGTCACGAATTTTAGTTTTATTAAGCAAATAATTCATCTCATAAATTGACAAAGTCGTTGCTTTTGAAGGACTAGCTTCTGCCATTGTTCTTTCGGTAACAATCCCGACAAGCTTATCATTTTCGATAACAGGCAAGCGACGCAAGCCTTGTTCTCTCATCATATCAGCCGCATGTGCTACTGTTGTATCAGGAGACACATAAACAACTTTTTTAGTCATAAAATCTTTTACTGCCATAACAATTCTCCGCATTATTTTCTTGTTATTATTATACCACAAACCGCAAACGGTTTCACCAAAGATTGAAAAAATAATGAAAATAAAGCAGACGAGAATGTTGTTAATGATAAAAAGCCTAGGATAACAACTATCCTAGACTTGGTTAAATACTAAATTCAGTTAACGGTTTGTTAGCCACCGAGGTAAGCCTTGCGAACTTCTTCTGATTCTAACAATTCTTTACCTGTTCCTGAAAGAACAATTTTTCCTGTTTCTAAAACATAACCGCGGTCAGCAATCGCTAACGCTTTATTGGCATTTTGTTCAATCAACAAGACAGTTGTTCCTTGTTTTTGAATATCTTGAATGATGTCAAAGATTTCTTGGATAAAAATTGGCGCAAGCCCCATTGACGGTTCATCAAGAAGAAGTAATTTGGGCTGACTCATCAAAGCACGTCCCATAGCAAGCATTTGTTGCTCACCACCTGAAAGTGTGGCTGCATCCTGCGATTTACGCTCTTCAAGTCGTGGAAAACGGTCAAAAACTTTCTTCAAATTCTTTTGATTTTCTTCACGATCATTACGCAAGAAAGCTCCCAGTTCAAGGTTTTCAAGCACAGTTAAGCCTGGGAAAACATGGCGCCCTTCAGGAACTTGTGACAAACCACTAGCAACGATTTTTCGAGCGGGTTCTTTTTGAATCTCTTGTCCTAAAAATTCGATTTTACCAGCACTTGGACGAACTAAACCAGAAATCGTACGAAGAATAGAAGTTTTACCAGCACCATTGGCACCGATAAGTGTGACAACTTCTCCTTCATTGACTTCAAAAGAAACATCTTTTACAGCTTGGATAACGCCGTAATGGACTGATAAATTATCAACTTTTAACATTGTCATTATCCTTCACCTCCAAGATAAGCTTCAATAACACGTTGATTATTTTTGATTTCATCAGGTGTACCGTGAGCAATTAAACGTCCATATTCAAGAACGTAAATACGTTCTGTCACTTCCATTACAAGGCTCATATCGTGTTCGATAAGCATAATGGTAATGTCAAATTCTTCTTTGATTTGACGAATTAACTGTGTCAATTCTGCTGTTTCTTGTGGGTTCATCCCAGCAGCAGGTTCATCTAAAAAGAGAATTTTGGGTTCAGTTGCAAGGGCACGCACAATTTCCAAACGACGTTGCTGACCGTAAGGAAGATTTTTAGCTAGGGTATCTGCATCCCCATCCAAATTAAAGATAGCTAACAAATCCATAGCTTTTTGGCGCAACTCTTCCTCGCTTTGATAGAATTTTGGCAAACGAAGAAAGCTTGCAAAGACATGTGATTTATTTTGATTAGCCATGCCAACAAGTACATTTTCCAAAACGGTCATATCTTTAAAGAGACGGATGTTCTGGAAAGTACGTGAAAGACCAAGTGATGCGATTTTATAAGGTTTCTTGCTATTTAACAATGTGCCATCCAAAGAAACTGAACCTTCGCTTGGTTCATAGACACCTGTTAAAAGGTTGAAAAGCGTTGTTTTACCAGCACCGTTTGGACCAATAAGACCAACTAATTCTCCCTCATTTAAATGCATTGTGACATCACCAACGGCTGTCAAACCACCGAAATTTTTGGTTAAATTTTTAACATCAAGAAGTGCCATTAATGATTGCCCCCCTTAGTTTTATTAAAGAAACGTGATAATGTGAATTCTTTTGTTCCTAAAAGTCCTCCTGGACGGAAAATCATTACCAAGATTAATGCCAATGAATAGATAATCATACGGAGGTTTGAAACGTTTTGCAAGAACATGTTAAGAATTCCTAAAACAATGGCTGCTAGAATAGTTCCTGTGATAGAACCAAGCCCACCAAGAACGGCAATAATCAAGTAATCAATTGATTTCATGATAGTAAAGTCTTTTGGTACAACTGTTCCGATGTAACCAACGTAAAGTGAGCCAGCAATAGCTGAAATGATAGCTCCCATTACAAAAATCAAGACTTTCATTCTTGTGACGTTGACACCCATTGCTTCTGCTGCAATCTCATCTTCACGAACAGAAATAACTTGACGTCCAATAGATGAACGTAGGAAATTTAAAATCAAAATCGTAATTGCAACGACAAAGATAAAGATAACTGGCCATGTTGTGTATGGCAAAATTCCTGTCAAACCAGCCGCACCGTTGGTTAAATCGCCACCATTGACAATAACAATACGGATAATTTCAGCCATACCAAGCGTTGCAATCGCAAGGTAGTCACCTTTCAAACGAAGTGTTGGAATACCAAAGACAAGCGCCACAAGAACAGCAATCACAATCCCAACAAGCATTGAGAAATAGAAACCACCGTAAGTTGGATTTTGTTGTGTGATAATCGCTGTTGCATAAGCACCGATTGCCATAAACCCAGCTTGTCCAAGTGTGAATTGTCCTGAGAAACCGAGCACAAGGTTAGTACCAAGTCCCATTAAAATACTAATCCCAATCCCCATGAGAATTTGAATGTAGTAAAGGTTCAAAATATTAGTTGTTGCTAGAAATTCTAAGATCCCAAAAAGAACAACAATCAAAGCAAGCCAAGAAAGATTGATTTTTAGATTCTTTTTCATTTTCTACACCTTCTCTTTCACGTTTTTGCCAAGAATACCAGCAGGTCTTACCAAAAGAATGATAATTAAAACACCGTAAACAATGGCATCACGATAACTTGAAAGGTTGAGCGAAATTGATAAAGTTTCCAAAATACCAATAACAAATCCACCTAAAGCTGCCCCTGGAATAATGCCGATACCACCAAGAACAGCGGCAACGAAGGCTTTAATACCAGGTGTCATCCCCATTAATGGTTCAATTGAGTTATAGTAAAGACCGATTAACACACCTGCGGCACCTGCAAGTGCTGAACCAAGCGCAAATGTGAAACTAATTGTTGAATTGACGTTAATTCCCATTAATTCAGCTGCATCGCTATCAACAGATACAGCACGCATTGCTTTCCCCATTTTTGTTTTCTTAACGATTAATTGCAACGCAACCATCAAAACAAGGGAAACAATCAAAATCAACAATTGAATGTTTGTCACCGTTACAGAGCCAATCTTATAGCTGACAATGTCGATAGCTTGCGGGAATGAACGTGTATTTGCGCCGACCAAGAAAACCATGCCATATTCAAGGAAGAATGACACACCAATCGCCGTAATCAAAGCTGCAATACGCGTCGAATGACGTAATGGACGATAAGCCAAAAACTCAATAATCATTCCCAGACAAGCTGTTGCAATCATTGTAAAAATGAGTGCAATCCAGAAATTCATGTGAAGGCTACTAATAGCATAGTAACCGATAAATGCACCTAGCATATAGATATCGCCATGAGCAAAATTAATTAATTTAATAATCCCATAAACCATGGTATAACCGAGAGCAAGTAACGCATAGATACTTCCTAGAATAATACCATTAACCAGTTGTTGGGGGAGCTGTTCTAAAAACATATAATACCAAACTTTCTAGTTATGTGATATAAAGCTAAAGGAAAATGACCTCTAGTTATCTCCTGTAATTTCAACGGCTTCAGCCGAATCTTCAACACCATCTTTCATCTTAACCATCAAGGCTGTCTTGATTGGGTTATGATCTTCATCGATAGTCATTGTACCAGTAACACCTTCAAAATCTGTCAGATTTGCTAAGTTATTAGCAATATCAATAGAAGTCTCTGCGCCTTCTGCTGCTTTTGCAATCATATAAACAGAGTCATAAGCAAGCGCTGCAAACATATTTGGTTCTGAACCGTATTTTTCTTTATATGCTGCAATAAATTCTGTTGCTTTATCTGAAAGTGCTGTTTTCGTTGAATAACCTGATACGTAATAAACATCATGCGTATTTGCTGTACCAGCCAAGTCAGCAAAGCTATCATCATTGAATCCATCAGGTCCCAAAATTGGAACTTCGATACCCATATCACGCGCTTGTTTTGTAATGATACCAGTTTCTGTATAATAACCTGGCATTACAATCGCATCATAATCCAAGTTTTTGAATTTTGTCAAGGCTGATTGGAAATCTTTATCCCCTGAAGCAAATGTCGCTGTTGCAACAATCTCTCCTTGATATTTTTCTTGGAATTCCTCAGCAATCCCTTTAGCATAGTCACTTGAGTTATCATAATAAAGAACAACCTTTTTAGCATTCAAATTGCTATAAGCGTACTGTGCTAAAACTTGACCTTGGAAGCTGTCTTGGAAAGTCGTACGGAAAACGTACTTTTTAACGCCATCACTATCCACTGTCAAATCATCCTGTGTGCCACTTGGAGTCAACAACGGAACACCTGTTTTCTGGGCATTCAAACTAGCGGCAGAAACCGCACCAGAAGTGGCTGGACCAATCATGGCATTAACTTGACTTTGAATAGCCAAGTTAGTCGCTGCGGTAGAAGCTTCCGCGTTTTCAGATTTATTATCTTTCGTAACGAGTTCGATTTTTTTACCATCAACACCGCCAGCTTTATTAATCTCTTCAACGGCAAGTTTAATACCGTCATTTTCTGCATTACCATAAGCAGCTACTGCACCAGTCAATTCAAGGTTAACACCAATTTTCAAGGTGTCACCAATCGTTGTTCCTGTGGCATTTGCAGTGACATCTGGCGACTTACTACAAGCTGCTAAAGCAATTGAGGCTAAAAAAGTTAGCGCTGTAAGCGCAATCTTTTTATGCATAAGAATTTCTCTCCTTAAATTTCTAATAAAAAGTTACTTCAGAGAATACTGAATTATCAGAAAATTGTCAATATTCTTTGCGTACTTCTTAGTCATACAAGATTATATTATATCAAAAACGAGCTAAATTGCCTACAAAATTTTTATCGATATTATCAAACTGTGATAATGATACTTCTTTAACAAATTTCAATTCTGAAATTTCTTTTGCGATATCTTCTGCTTCTTCTTTATTCACATACAAGACCTGATATCGCATTTTACGCGAATGGTATAAAACATCACCATATTTATTTAATTTTCGAGCATCACGATTATAGTATAAATAAACGATAATCCCCTGACGTTCCTGCTTTTTAAACATGCTTTTTCCGTCCTCCTTTACTACAATTCCCATGGTGTGATTTATGTGGTGCCAAAGGCAAACCTGTATCTACAAAAATATCAGATGAAATAGCTGATGAGATTTTTTGTGATAGTTCTGCTAAAATTTTTTGAACAGCAACTTCACTTTGTCGCAATTGACTCACTTTTTCGTTGATGTCAATGGCTCTTTTTTCCTTAAAAAGTTGATGACGCATTTCAGCAACTTCTGGTCGAAAAGCTGCATACGGCTTAGCATCTTCATAGCTTTGTTTCAAGGCTTGAAAATGCATAATTTTTTCCTGAAGCATAGTATCTGCCAAGAAAACCTCACGTGCTTTCCGATAGTCTTTGACACTTTCCAACTCAAGAAAGGATGCGACAACCTCATCAATAGCCTCATCAATATCAAATAATTGTTCATCAATTGTCAACATAAAACGATTATACCACAATTAACGTTAAATGTATCCTCGGTCAGCTCAGAACAAAAAAACCCACCAAAGGTGGGCTTAATATAGTATTATCTTCAATTAGTTTAATTCGTTGTTTACCATGATTTCGTCGATGAAGCCGTATTCGAGGGTTTCTTGTGCGCTCATCCAGTTATCACGTTCGGCGTCAGCGTGAACTTTTTCCAATGTTTGACCAGAGTTGTCAGCCAAAATTTGTTCCAAGTTTTGACGTATTTTCAAAAGGTGTTCGGCAGCAATTGCCATATCTGTTTGTTGTGTACCGCCACCAGTACCACCCATTGGTTGGTGAATCATGTATTCAGCATTTGGCAACATGAAACGTTTACCTTTTGCACCTGATGACGCAATAACAGTTCCCATTGAAGCTGCCATCCCCATAACAATTGTTTGAACATCTGATTTAATGAAATTCATTGTATCAACAATGGCAAGTCCTGCTGATACTGAACCACCAGGAGTATTAACATAAAGGTAAATATCTTTAGTGTTATCTTGTGCATCAAGGAACAACAATTGGGCAATGATAGAGTTAGCCATATTATCTTCAACTGGTCCAGTCAACATGATAATACGGTCTTTCAAAAGGCGTGAATAAATATCGTATGAGCGTTCGCCACGGCTCGTTTGTTCAATAACTACAGGAATCATATATTTTCTCCTTTATTAAGATACACGGACAAATTGAAATGGTGACTATCACCTTTTAGTCCATGTCTGGTTTTAATAATCAATCTGAAACTATTATAGTCAATTGGTCAAAAAAGGTCAAATAAAAAACGTTAATAATTGATTTTTTCCTGAAGTAAAATGGATTGCTTGTCTTTTTTAGGCTGATAAGTCACTAAAACCACACCGATAAAAATCAAAACAGTTCCCAAATAAGCTAAACCGCTCAGCCATTCTCCAAAAAATAAAAGGGCAAAAAAGGCTGTAAAAATAGGTTCTAGCGAAAACATAAAACTAGTAAATTCTGCGCTGACATAAGCTTGAACAATAGTTTGCATCACCCAACCATAAGCTGAACAAATCAATGCTAAACCAAGGACAGCTGCCCAAACCGTCCCACTATGAGGCAAAACAGGTCTTTCAAGCACAAACGTCCCCATTAAAGCATAGAGACTAGCAAAGCCCAACTGCCAAATGCCCAAACTCATCGCATCTACTCGCTCAACAAAATATTTAGAGAGAATGATATAGATAGCATATAAAGCTGCAGCCATTAGACACATAATCGCGCCGAAATTAAATTGCGATAAATCGGCACCAGTCAATAAAAAAAGCCCTGATAAAACAATCAGAATTGCTACTATTGTCTTTAAATCTGGTATTTT
Source organism: Streptococcus gallolyticus subsp. gallolyticus DSM 16831 (assembly GCF_002000985.1). Classification (NCBI taxonomy): domain Bacteria; kingdom Bacillati; phylum Bacillota; class Bacilli; order Lactobacillales; family Streptococcaceae; genus Streptococcus; species Streptococcus gallolyticus. Next base: position 1,971,399 of record NZ_CP018822.1, read on the forward strand.
TCGTGTCATCATAGCCTGAATGATAGGAACAATAACTACCGTAGTAGAAGCCAGAAATCCTGCTGTTGAAGCTGATGTGTCAACGACACCAACGACTAAGCCATAAAAGACAGCAAATAGTAATAATCCTGCAAATGCACTGTAAATCATCATTTTCCACGAGAACGTCTTTTGCAAATGGCGGAAAAAAAGCAAAACGAGTGCCACAAAAGCTAGACCACAGCGTAAAGAGACTAACTCTATGGCTGGAATTTCAGAAGCTCCAAGTGCCACAAAAAGATAAGACATTCCCCACGCAAGAGGAACAGTTGCTGAAAACAATTTAGCGTGTTTCTGAATCATAACGTCACCTCTCGATTTTTCATTTCTTGTTTTATTATAAGTTGACATTAGTCATAAGTAAAATTAAAGTTTATAATATAACTATAAGTTTTACTTATTAGGAGATACAGTTATGGTTTCAAAATATGCTATTTTTTGCTCAGTTATTGAATTGGGCTCATTTACCAAAACAGCAAAGCAACTAAATTATTCACAGAGTGCTGTCAGCCAGACGATTAAAAATCTCGAAGAAGAGATTGGAACACGTTTACTAACGCGTGGCAATGAGGGAATAAAGCTCACAAAAGACGGACAAACACTTTATCCTTATTTCCAACAAATCGTCCAAGGTGAAAAACAGCCAACCAAAAAAATCAAGGAATTGCAAGGGTTGGATAAAGCCGAGATACGTATTGGTATCTTTACGTCGGCTAGTCGGAATTTCATTTTACCTTTTATCAAAGCATTCAAGGCGAATTATCCAAGTGTCAATTTTGTGCTCAAACAGGGAGAATATACTAGTATTTACCAATGGCTAGAAACTGGGCAAGTTGATTTAGGATTTACCCATATGGACTACGTTGGGCAACTGCAATCGCAAATTCTCTATCAAGATTCTCTTTACGCCGTCTTGCCTAGCAAACACCCCTTAGCTCAGCAATCCGAAATCTCACTGGCTGATTTAGCTCAGACAGAGTTAATTCTACTCGATGAAGGTGACCACAGTTTGACACGTACCGCCTTTGCCAAGGAAAATATCGTGCCGACCTTTACCTATGAAATTTATGACGACTATACGATCTTGGAGATGATTCGACAAGGATTGGGAGTCAGTTTGCTTTATGAAAATTTCCTTGATGGCTTATCTCTTGAGGATTTAGCTGTTCGTCAGATTAGCGAAAATCCATTTAGAACCGTTGTTCTTGCATGGAAAAATTGGCAGACACTTCCCTTAGCAGCGCAACAATTTGCCAAAAATATTTCTAGCGCTATCCACGACTAACAAAAAGTTTGCGTTCATTATAGAACACAAACTTTTTTATTATTAGTTAAGCAATCAACTTAATCTTATTTTGTACCGAATAGGCGGTCACCAGCGTCACCAAGACCTGGAACGATGTAACCATGTTCGTTAAGTTTTTCGTCAAGAGTGGCTGTGTAAATGTCGATATCTGGGTGTGCCTCTTGGAGAGCTTTAACACCTTCTGGTGCAGATACGAGACAAACAAATTTAATGTTAGCTGCGCCACGTTTTTTAAGAGAATCAACGGCTAAAATAGCTGAACCACCTGTTGCAAGCATTGGGTCAACCACAAAAATTTGACGTTGGTCAATATCTTCTGGTAATTTCACAAGGTATTCAACAGGTTGCAATGTTTCTTCATCACGATACATTCCAATATGACCAACTTTAGCAGCTGGAACTAAGCTAAGGAAACCGTCAACCATACCGATACCAGCACGTAAAATAGGAACAATTGCTAATTTTTTACCAGCTAATTGTTTTTGAGTTGTTTTTGTAATCGGTGTCTCGATTTCAACATCTTCAAGTGGAAGGTCGCGCAATACTTCATAACCCATAAGCATTGCAATTTCGTTAACTAATTCACGAAAATCTTTAGTTGAAGTTGTTGTGCGACGCAAGATTGATAATTTGTGTTGGATAAGCGGGTGTGAGATAACTTGGAATTTTCCCATGATGTACTCCTTTTATACTGAATTTAGTTTAACCTTATCAATTATAGCAGAAAATGGCAAAATATGCTCACTAATTATGACGAATGTCATACTTTTTTAAAATTAGTCATTATTCTCAGTTTTATGAAAAAAACATCAGCCAATTGGACTGATGTCTTTACTTTCCAAAGACGCTAGCGATGCGTTTGCTGGCTTCTTTTACAGTTTCTAGTGGTGCAGCAACGTTTAGACGAGCAAAACTTTTGCCTTCTTTTCCGAAATGTGCGCCGTCATTTAACACCACTTTTGCTTCTTTTTGAAGTTTTTCATCTAATTGTGGTTGTTCAATGCCATAGGCTGAAAAGTCAAGCCACACAAGGTAAGTTCCCTCAGGCTTCATGACCTTAATCTTGGTATTTTCTTCAAAATAATCCACAACGTAATTAATATTTTCTTCGATAACTTTTTTTAATTCTTCCAACCATGGCTTGCCATAAGTAAAGGCAGTTTCTGTCGTAATCATTCCCAGAGTCGGAACTTCGTGTTGATTATTAGCCAATTGGACACGTTTAAATTGCTTACGAAGTTTCGGATTTTGAATAATCGCAAAGCTGTTTTTCGTACCAGCAATGTTAAATGTTTTCGTAGCTGATGACAGGATAAGCGTAAATTCTTTAAAACGGTCATCAATAGTATTGAAAGAATGGTGTTTATTGCCAAAAAGCGCTAAGTCTTGATGAATTTCATCTGAAACCAAGATAACGCCATGTTTTTCACAAAGCTCACCGATTTTTTGCAATTCTTGTGCTGACCAGATACGTCCACCAGGGTTGTGTGGGCTACAAAAAACATAAAGTTTTACCTGATTATCAACGATATCTTTCTCAAGTTGGTCAAAGTCAATTTCAAAATGCCCATTCTTAATAACCAAAGAATTTTCCACTAATTTACGGTCATTTAGACGAATTGTCCGTGCAAAAGGATAATAAACTGGCGAATTAATCAGCACCGCATCGCCTTTTTCAGTAAAGGCCTGAATGGCAACCGAAATGGCAGGAACAACACCGTCAATGAAAGAAATGTCATCTTTAGTGATGTTGTAGCCGTGTTCATTTCTTTCCCAATCAATCACTGATTGATAAAGAGAATCCTTAAAATAATTATAGCCAAAGATGTGTTCTTGTCCATAATCGATAATCGCTTCTTTAATTTCTGGAACAGGCAAAAAATCCATATCAGCAACCCAAAGTTGAAGCAAGTCAGGGTCATTTTCAGACGTCTGCCATTTATATGTGAAATGTGTTAGGCGATTTGGTCTCGTTGTAAAATCATATGTTCCCATACTAAGCCTCCAATGCGTGTTTTAGGTCATCAATTAAATCTTCAACATCTTCGATTCCAATAGATAAGCGCAATAAATCATTGGTTAATCCGTAAGACAAACGAACCTCTTCAGGAATGTCTGCGTGTGTTTGGGTTCTTGGGTAAGTGATTAAACTTTCCACACCACCAAGACTTTCTGCAAATGTAATGATGTCAAGGCTATTGATAATATCTGGAATTTTACTTTCATCAACCACTCTGAAAGAAATCATGCCACCTTTACCCGTATAAAGCACTTCTTTAACAGCAGGTAATTTTTCCAAAAATGCAACAATATCACGCGCATTTTCAGTTGATTTTTCCATGCGAAGTTTAAGGGTTTTTAGCCCACGCATCAACATATAAGAATCAAATGGTGATAAAGTTGGACCAGTCGTATTGAGATTGTAGAAAAGTTTGTCATATGTCTCTTTGTCGTTTGTAATCACAACGCCTGCTAAGACATCATTATGTCCTGCCAAATATTTTGTGGCTGAATGCACAACAATATCAGCTCCAAGTGGAATTGGATTTTGATAAATTGGGCTGTAAAAAGTATTGTCCACAATAAGCTTAGCGCCCTTGGCATGAGCCGCATTCGCCACTTTTTCAATGTCAAATTCAACCATTAGTGGGTTCGTTGGGGTCTCAATGTAAACAATATCCGTGTCATCAGAAATCGCTGCTAAAAGCTCTGCTTCTGTATTGGTGTATTCAAACGAAAAACGCCCTTCTTTTTCTTTATCATTGAACCAACGGAAAGAGCCACCATATAAGTCACGTGCGGCAACTACTTTGGCTCCAACAGGAAAAATTTCAAAGGCTAAAACAATAGCACTCATACCAGATGACGTTGCAAGTGCATAATCTGCTTTTTCAATCGCTGCAAGTGTCTTTTCAAGTGTTGCGCGTGTTGGATTTTTCGTTCTTGTGTAATCAAAACCTGTTGATTTTCCAAACTCTGGGTGTTGATAAGTTGTGGAAAAATGAATAGGTGCTGCTAACGCTCCTGTCGCTTCATCTGATTTTATTCCTGCATGTGCTAAAATAGTTGCCAATCTACAATCACTTTTCATGGTGTCTCCCCCTCAAAACATATCACTACCAGCTATACTGGTCTATTAAAATTTATAAACTATTCTATCATTTATTCGTTGAAATGCATGACTTTTTCGTTATTCTATTTCTTGATAATCAGCTATAAGTAAAAACTATAACTAAAAAAACAGTCCAGTGGACTGTTTTTTCACGAGCCTTGAAATAAAGAAGCGAGTCAGTCCTGTGGACGTTTTTTTCACGAGCCTTGAAATAAAGAAGCGAGTCAGTCCTGTGGACGTTTTTTTCACAAGCCTTGAAATAAAGAAGCGAGTCAGTCCTGTGGACGTTTTTTTCACGAGCCTTGAAATAAAGAAGCGAGTCAGTCCTGTGGACTGTTTTTTCACGAGCCTAGAAAAAAGAAAGCGAGTTAACCCCAGTGGACGTTTTTTTTCACGAGCCTTGAAATAAAGAAGCGAGTCAGTCCTGTGGACTGTTTTCATCATTCTAAATGTAGTTTTTGGCGGAGTGCTTTTGCTCTGCCACCAATTAATTTATCAAGCAGACGAGTTACCAAAGCAAGGAAGCCGTAAACAAGCACACCTAAGGCACCTACAAGCACAATATAAACAACACTACCGACACGTGTCGTTGGGCTAACAATAAAATGAAGTCCAACGGTTGCTATGGCAACAATAACACCCATAATAACTGTTAAAATACTAACGAGAAGAATTCCTCGCCACAAAGCTTTACGGTTAAAGCGTGTCACTTCATGAATGCGCTTATACATCAGAATAATTGGTATTGTTAAACCAATGGCTGTGGATAAAAGTGGGCCATAAGCGTGGAAGAAATAGATAAACGGAATTTGCAAAACAATCTTAATAATTAAACCGTAACCAAAATATCGAATAGCTTTGCGATTTTCAAATAAGGCTTGAAGCATAGGCGCTAAAAGGCTATAAAGTGCTAAGAAAATTACTTGCACCAAGGCACCTACAAATAGCCAAAGGGCTGTGCTATTTGGCGCACCGTAGAAAAGCGTATAGACTGGTTGTGCTAAAATAATCGCCCCAAGCATTGCTGGGAAAAGCACCATACACAGCATTTGCAAACTATTAATAACCAAATGCGCTGCTGCTTTTTTGTCTTTATTAACAAAGTTTTCTGTCAAAAGGGGAATCCCAGCTCCACCGATGGCAGTAGCCAAAGAAATCAAAATCATCGTTACTTTATTTGGATTACTTGACAAATAAGCATATAAAATTTGCAATTCTTTGGTCGTATGCGACGTAAACAACTTCATTGTGTTGATAAATGACAACTGGTCAACAATCTGGAAGAGTTGAATCGCTGCTCCTGTAATGATAAACGGAATAGCTTCTTTTATCGTTTCAATGATAATCGCATTGGCATCAATATCAACATCATTATTTCCTGCAGAGAAAATAGCTTGCAATTTACCCTCGCGCCAAAGGAAGAAAAGGAGGACGAGGACACTAGCAATCATTCCGATAAAAGCAGCAAACGTTGATTGAACAACGGCTGAAACATAATCACCAGAGCCAATTTTCATAATCATGAAAGCTGTTAAAAGCATCCAGATAACACGGATAATTTGCTCTGCAATTTGGCTCATGGCATAAGGTTTTAAATTATTAAATCCTTGGAAAAAGCCACGTAGAACACTCATTGACGGGAAAAGCAAGAGTGCCCAAGATAGACTTTTCATAACACGAACCAAATCAGCTCCGCCACCACTCCAAGCAGCTAGAATTGGTGAGCCAATGTACATAATCGCCGCAAAAATAAGCCCCAATACCAAGGTCAATCTTAAAATTTTACGTAATAAATAATAACTAGTATCTTCTTGACCTAACGTATTATACTTCGAAACCTGTTTAGCAATGGCAACAGGAATTCCCGCGGTTGAGATGAGTAGGAAAACGGCGTAAATATTATAGCCCATTCCAAAAAGTGCATTGGCTTGCTCACCGTGAGTCCCCATCCAAGCATACCAAGGGATAATGTAGAAAGCACCCAAAAGGCGACTAATAAAGTTTGACGCTGTCAACCATGCCGCCCCGCGCACCATCTGTTGCTGCTGTGTCATATTTGTTTTGTTTTCAGACATAGTATTCTTCCTAATTTTTAAAATAAGCGTTACTTTTTATTATAAACTTTTGATTGTGACTTGTAAAACAAAGACATTAAGTCTAAAATAGAGAGTATGATTACACTTGAAAAAACCCTCGACATTCTGAAAAATGACCATAATTTTCGCGAAATTATTTTCCATAATCACTATTCTTTAGATTGGAAAGAAAATCCAAGTTTTTCTAAGATTAGTTTTGATAGTCGCGAAGCAGACAAATCCACACTTTTCTTTGCCAAAGGTGCGACCTTTAAAAAAGAGTATCTTGAGCAAGCAATTAAAAATGGCTTGACTTTCTATGTTAGCCAAGTTGATTATGAGCTTGATATTCCAGCGATTATCGTTACTGATATCAAAAAAGCCATGAGCTTAATCGCCATGGAATTTTATGGTCATCCAGAAAATGATTTGAAAATCATTGCTTTTACGGGAACAAAAGGGAAAACAACCGCTGCTTATTTTGCCTACAATATCTTGAAACAAAGCCACAGACCTGCGATGTTTTCTACCATGAACACAACTTTGGACGGCAAAACTTTCTTTAAATCAAAATTAACAACGCCTGAAAGTCTTGACCTTTTCAAAATGATGGCAACGGCTGTCCAAAATGGTATGACACACCTTATCATGGAGGTTTCTAGTCAAGCTTATCTGGTTGAACGTGTTTATGGATTGACTTTTGACGTCGGAGCATTTCTCAATATCAGTCCAGACCATATTGGACCGATTGAACACCCAACATTTGAAGATTATTTCTACCACAAACGTCTTTTAATGGCAAATAGCAAAGCTGTGGTTGTCAATGCAGGAATGGATTACTTTGATGTTATCGCACAACAAGTTGCCAATACTCCTCATGATTTTTACGGCAAGGATTCTGATAATACGATTGAAAATGGCAGAGCTTTTGACTTTGATGTGACTGGCAAACTAGCAGGACATTATGATATTCAGCTCATTGGCTCATTTAACCAAGAAAATGCGGTTGCTGCTGGTCTTGCTTGTCTGCGTTTGGGAACAAGTCTAGCTGACATTCAAAAAGGAATTGCCCAAACAAGTGTCCCTGGTCGCATGGAAGTCATTACGCAAACTAATGGTGCTAAAGTCTTTGTCGATTATGCACACAATGGTGACAGTCTTGAAAAACTGTTATCTGTCGTTGAGGAACACCAAAAAGGCGATCTTCACCTGATTCTTGGTGCAACTGGTAATAAGGGAGAAAGCCGTCGTGCTGACTTTGCTCGTGTCATCAATGCTCACCCAAATCTTCACGTTATCTTAACAGCTGATGACCCTAATTACGAAGACCCACAAGCTATTGCCGAAGAAATTGCTAGTCAAGTGACACGTCCACTTGACATTCAAGTTGACCGTGAAAAGGCTATTTCACAAGCTATGGCACGAACTAATAATGAGACAGATGCCGTTATTATCGCTGGTAAAGGAGCTGACGCTTATCAAATCGTAAACGGTGAACGCACAGCTTATGCTGGTGATTTGAACATCGCCAAAAATTACCTTAATTAGAACAATTTTAAGTATTATTTTGAATGATTCTAATCACTAAAATGTAATAAAAATATTTAAACAAAAGGCTTTTCAGAGGCCTTTTTTCTTGTTACAATAAGAAAACAATTCTCGATTTAGGGACTTGTTTTTGGGAAGATAAATTCCCCTAAAATCATTTTGAAAGGAGGTCGATTATGTCAGATATTTACGCTGAAAACATCTCAGTAGCTTACGATGATAAAGTGATTATCAATGACTTATCTGCCACCATAGCAAAACAAAAAATCACGACAATTATCGGTGCCAATGGTTGTGGTAAATCAACTTTATTAAAAGCTTTAACACGCATTCATGCCCTTAAAGCTGGTCAAGTATTTATTGACGGAGAGGCAATTGCTCATTTACCAACTAAAGAAATTGCCAAAAAGTTAGCACTACTCCCCCAAATGCTTGAGGCGACTGAAGGGATTTCAGTTTATGAGCTTGTCTCATACGGTCGCTTTCCACATCAAAACTATTTGGGAAGTTTGAGCGACACAGACAAGGAAAAAATCAACTGGGCAATGGAAATAACCAAAGTTGTTGAATTTGCCAATGAAAAAGTTGATTCGCTTTCAGGTGGTCAACGTCAACGTGTTTGGATTGCTATGGCTTTAGCGCAAGACACAGATACTATTTTTTTAGACGAGCCAACAACTTATCTAGATATGAACCACCAGCTGGAAATCTTGGAATTACTCCAAGAACTTAACCAAGATACCCAGAAAACTATTATTATGGTTTTGCACGATTTGAACTTATCAGCACGTTTTTCTGACGAATTGATTGCCATGAAAGCTGGCGCGATTAAATATCACGGTAAGGTTCAAGACATCATGACAGCAGACATTTTACGTGATATTTTTAATATCGAAGCCCATATCGTTCAAGACCCTATCCACAATCATCCTATTTTGCTGACTTATCAGCTAACATAGATTTTTATTAGGAGAATAGACATGAAAAAGTTTTTCGCCGTTTTAACGACTTTTCTAGCAACATTTTTACTCGTTGCTTGCCATAATACATCATCGACTTCAGATGATACCGAGTTATCTAGCATGCCTAAAATTACTGGATTTTCTTATGAAGGAGATATTCCTAAAAATCCTCAAAAGGTCATTAATTTTGCCTACTCATACACAGGTTATTTATTAGAACTCGGTGTCAATGTTTCAAGTTATTCACTTGATTTAGAAAAAAATAGCCCTGCTTTTGGTGATCAATTAGCTGACGCTGTCCAATTAACATCAGATGATACCGAAGCTATTGCTGCCCAAAAACCAGACCTTATCATTGCTTTTTCAACAGATGAAAATCTTGATGATTTGAAAGCAATTGCTCCTGTTTTAGTCATTGAATACGGTAAAAGTGATTATTTGGAAATGATGACTAATCTCGGAAAAGTTTTTGATAAAGAAAATGAAGCACAAGAATGGCTTGATAACTGGGAAACTAAAACTGCTGAAGCTAAAGAAGAACTGAGTCAATACATTGATTCATCAACGACTTTTACGGTTATGGATTTTTACGACAAAGATATCTACCTTTATGGTAATAACTGGGGACGTGGTGGTGAGTTGATTTATGATTCGCTTGGTTATGCTGCACCACAAAAAGTCCAAGATGATGTTTTCCCTGCTGGCTGGTTTGGCATTTCACAAGAAGTTCTTGGAGATTATATCGGAGACTACGTTGTTCTTAATGTTAGTGACGACACTAAAGAAGCGGCAGCTTCCCTAAAAGAAAGCGATGTTTGGAACAATATTTCTGCTGTGAAAAATAATCACGTTTTAGAAGTTGATGAAAGCCTCTTCTACTTCTCAGACCCAATGTCGCTTGATAAACAGCTGGATGCTTTTGTATCAGCAATCAAGCAAGCTAATAGTTAAACTCACTTACCAGCTGAGAACTGCCTGCAATCCATACGCTAGGCAGTTTTCGCTGATTTCTCTGAAAGGGAAAGACAATGAAACAACTGTACCTTCTTTTTCAAAAGAATAAACGTTTAAGAGTGTGGCTTCTTTTTTTCAGCCTATGTTTTCTTTTTATCCTTGGTTGGTATTTAAGCCTTCGCTTTGGTGCGGTAGCTTATTCTAATGCTCAATTAATGAGTGTTTTTAGACACCCTTTAACTGATTCTAGCTTACAAGATGTGATTTTTGATTTGCGGCTTCCAAGAACCATTGCTGCTATTTTAGTTGGGGCTGCCATGGCACAAGCTGGTAGCATTATTCAAGGCGTTACTCGTAATCCTATTGCTGACCCTGGTTTGCTTGGCATTAATGCTGGCGCTGGTTTAGCCTTGATTGTAGGTTATGCCATTTTTGGTAGTATGCATTACAGTTTGATTTTAATCATTTGTCTGTTTGGTGCGATTTTAGCTGCTATTTTAGTATTTGGAATAGCTTATCATCCTCGAAAAGGATACCAACAACTTCGACTCATTTTAGCAGGTGCTATGATTTCAACCCTATTTTCATCACTTGGTCAGGCAATAACGATGTATTTTGATTTGTCAAAAGCAGTTATCGGTTGGCAATCTGGTGGCTTAGCACAAATAAATTGGAAAATGTTGGGAATTATTGCGCCTTTTATTATCCTTGGCTTGCTATTAGCGCAGCTTTTTGCGCGTCAATTAACCATTCTAAGTCTTGATGAAACAGTTGCTAAAGCTCTGGGGCAACGAACTTTTGCCATGACCATGACTTTCCTTGCTATTGTGGTTATCTTATCGGCTGCCGCCGTGGCTCTTGTTGGCAGCATTGCATTTGTCGGGCTTATCATTCCTCATTTTGTCAAAATGTTTGTGGCGAAAGATTATCGGATTATCCTTCCTTTAACAGCATTTGCTGGGAGCACTTTTATGCTTTGGGTCGATTTGATTTGCCGTACAATCAATCCGCCAGCAGAAACGCCAGTTAGTGCGATTGTTAGTATCGTTGGCTTACCATGCTTTCTGTGGTTGGTGCGAAGGGGGGAAAATTTATGACATCTGGAAAGAAGGTAGCTTGTCATTTCAGCGTTCTCATTTTTCTGTTATGTCTTATTTTCCTGCTATCCTTATCTCTAGGATATGCTAATTCCTCACTTCTAGAGGTTTGCAAGGTCTTTTTAGGAAAATCAGATGCAACCATGTCTTTCATTGTCACGCAAATCAGACTGCCGCGCATTTTGGCTTGTATGCTCAGTGGCGGCTCGCTTGCCATGTCAGGTGTCTTGCTTCAAACACTCACTAAAAATCCCTTAGCCGATTCAGGTATTTTAGGAATAAATGCAGGAGCTGGGCTCGTGATTGCGATTATGGTTGGGCTTTTGGATGTTACCAATTCAATGATGATTGCGCTTATGCCATTTTTAGCCATGTTAGGTGGTATTCTGACCATTTGTACTGTTTATTTTGTTTCACGTCAGAAAAATCAGCCGATTAGTCCGACACGCCTTATCATTACAGGTGTTGGGATTTCTAGCTTGCTTTCAGGTATCATGATTTCAATCATTGCTAACCTTGATACGAGTAAGACGGATTATATCGTCTCATGGCTAAGCGGAAAAGTAAGTGGTGGCAATTGGCAGACATTGATGATTTTAGCACCGCTGCTATTAGTCACTTGGCTACTAACTTACATTCAAAGTTATGCACTAAATATTATGAGCCTTAACGAAGAAACAGCTATCGCTTTAGGTTTAAATCTAAAACGAGAACGTCTCTACACACTAATATTCTCGACTGCCTTGGCGGCGCTTAGTGTTGTTCTTGTGGGCAATATTACATTTATCGGTCTGCTTGCTGGTCACATCACGCGCCAATTATTAGGAAGCGACCACCGCATTAGCCTTCCGTCTAGTCTGTTAATCGGAATGATTATCTTTTTAATCGCCGATACGATTGGACGTGTTTTCTTAGTCGGCACAGGAATTCCAACAGGACTTGTCGTTGCCGTTATCGGAGCACCTTATTTTCTCTATCTAATGATAAAAACAACGTGAATTGTCCAATGGACTTAACTCGATTTTTAATTCTCATGCTGAAGAAAAAGTCTTTTTTGATACTTCCCTTAGGTGGTGTGGACGGCAGCGACTTCCTGCGGAATTCCATACCTAAGTTTTGAGCCTAAAGTCTCAAAACTTCCGTGTGGCTGATTTTATCAATACCTTAGCCACTTTCACCACAGCGGTAAGTATCGTCTTGTTGCTCACTTCGTTCGCGAATAATCCTAAAATCGAACAGAGAGACAACAATTGTTTGCAACTTATTTGAGTTAAAAGTAAATTTATCTTCAATCTTTTTTTGTTAAAAAATAAAAAACTTAGGAATACTGTTATATCAGTATTTCTAAAAGTTTATTTAAGTCGATAGACACACTCTAAATTTACAACATTTATACTGCTGAAGAGGGGCTATGCTCTGAACTGTCCACTGGACTTGACTCGCTTTTCTATTTTCAAGCTCGTGAAAAAACAGTCCGCTGGACCTAACTCGCTTTTTTGTTTTCAGGCTCATGAAAACCCTGTCCACTGGACAGGTTTTTTAAGCTTTACTGGTAAAAATCAAGTTTTCTTTGTCAAAAAGCATGTTCAATTCGTACTTGCCTTGGTCATTTTTTCGGATATAATCCAATTTTTCCAACGTTTCTACAAAAATATCTGGGCGTTTTTGGGCAACTTCGTCCTTACGACCAAATTTTAACAAAAAGGTTGTCATATATTTCAAAGCGTATTGTGGATTGACGTCTCCAAGCAAGTCATACAAAGGTGCTTGCGCTTTAGACATTGGTAAATTATCTGCTAATTTGAAGAAATAATTTGACAAGGTTAACTCACTACGAGCGATACTTGTTTTTTCAACAAGCACCAAATCATTAGCCTCATTTGTCAAACGTGTTTCAAAAGTCAGAGCCATCAAGTCCTCATAGATAGCACTTTGGTCATCTACAAAAAGTTGACTGTCTAAACTAACATTTTCTAGGCTATCAAGCAAGTCAAAACCAATCGTATAGCGTTTATTGTCACGAATAATGTAGCCTGCTTGCACGTATTCCTCAATCAAACGGTCAATTTTGGGAACTTCTGGAAAGTTTGCCTTGATTTGGCGTAAGGTCACATCATCTGTTTGATAAAGAAAATTAATCAAGTCTTGAAAAAAAGCTTGTCTGGTTAATTTATCTGGATTAAAAATGTTAATCATGTAATTCTCCTAAATACTGCAAATGCTCAGACTGTGCCAATTGACTAGGGTTAGTCCCAGATTGATTTAGCGGAACAGCCACTCCAAGCTCATCATAATATTGCTGCCAAAACTCAGAAATTGTATGCTTATCATCACCAAACTGCATGGGAATCGTTTCAAAAATCGGCAAAATATCCGCAATATATTGTGAGCAATAATAAGAACCATTATCTGGATAGAAACTGTAATTGTAAGGTCTGCCCAGCAAATGCTCCGCTGCTGCCTGAACCTGCTCAGCCTTAATCCTAGGATAACGGTAAACAAAAATTCTATGCTGCTTCGTTTTCAAAAATTCCCTTAACTGCTGTTTAATAACACCTTTATCCTTGGTCGCGTGATAAATCATTGAGTCAAAATAAATAGCAACGTGGCTATATTGTCCAGTTGCTTTCTGGATAGCTTGCGACATATCGGAAATTCCGCACATAAAAAGCAAATCGCCAGCTCGCAATTCTTGAATATTCATAGCTTTATTGTAACAAAAAACAAGAACGACTGCTATAAGAAGATAAGCTTCACTTTTTAATAAGTTTTTATCTTTGAAGAACTTTTGAGGTCTATGCTATAATGCCAGTATGAAAATATTAATTCCTAACGCCAAAGAATTACATACCAATCAAGATGCTTTTCCAAGCCAACCATTATCTGCCAAGAGCCAAGCAGTGCTCAAAACCTTACAAAAATACTCCGTCGAAAGTTTGGCTAATTTCTACAAAATCAATTCAAGTAAAGCTGACCAAGAATGGACACGTTGGCAACGTCTAGCAGATAAACAAGCCAAAACCTATCCCGCATGGCTATTATATGACGGTCTCATGTATCGGTATATGAAACGAACTCAGGTAACCGAAGCGGAGCGACATTATCTTGATAACCACCTTCGTATCGCTACTGCCTTATACGGTTTAATCAGTCCCATGACGTTAATCGTACCACATCGCCTTGATTTTCAAGGAAATCTCAAGATTGACAACACATCATTAAAACAATTTTGGAGACAACAATACGACGAAGAAGTCCAAGATGACGAACTCATCATTTCATTACTGTCATCAGAATTTGAGCAAGTTTTCTCTCCAAATATCCGCAAACGCATAGTTAAAATTGTCTTTATGGAAAATAGAAACGGAAAGCCAAAAGTTCATTCAACCATTTCTAAAAAAGGACGTGGTCGTTTGGTCTCACTAATGGCTGAAAAACAAATTGAAACCATTGAGCAAATCAAACACCTAACCTTTGACGGCTTCCAATTCTCACCAGAATTATCCCAAGACCAAACCATCACCTTTATCCGTGAACAAGAATAACATCCCAAAATAAAAAAGCAAACCAATCAAACCAACGATTCGTTTGCTTTTGTTTTGTTAGAATTTACCAAAATAACATTATTTCATCAAAAAATAAGCAATGAGTGCAATGAGAATAAGAAGTCCTATTACACCTTCTACCTTTTCTCTTTTTGACGTTTTTGAAAGTGTAATCTCCCAATGTTTTCCTTTTTTATGATAGAGTATTTTTTCGTCTGTCATATTTCGTTTCCTTAACTTCTCAAAAAAAGACGACTCACGTCGCCTTTTTATTATCCCTTATTAATTAAGCGTTGAAGCTTTCTGTTAATTGTGGGACAACTTGTTTTTTACGTGAAACAGCACCTGCAAGGAATGCGTGGTTGTTTTCAAGTTTGAAGTTGAAGGCAGCTTCAACTTTGTCAATGTTTGAACCAAGTGCCAAGATTTCTGAGTTTGAGTTAAGAATATCAGTAATCATAAGTACAAAGTCAGAGTAACCATTTGCAGTATTTGCTGCTGTAATAGCTGCTTCGATTTCTGCTTGACGTTCAAGAACTTCGTTAATATCAACTGTGTTAACTTGTGCTACACGAACTTGGTTTCCGTTAAGTTCAAATGTTTTAGCGTCAATGTCAATCAATTCTTCAGCAGATTTTGTTGCCAAGTTTGTACCAGCTTTAAGCAATGCCAAACCATATTCTTCAAGGTTTACACCTGCGATTTCTGCCAAGTCAGCAGCAACAGCTGGGTCAGTTGCGTGAGTTGTTGGTGATTTAAGAAGAAGTGTATCTGAAATCAAACCAGACAAAAGCAAACCAGCCATTTCTTTAGGAATAACAACGTTATTTTCTTTGTATAGGCGGTAAACGATTGATGAAGCTGAACCAACTGGTTCTAAACGCATGTAAAGTGGGTTAGCTGTTTCAAAGTTTGCAACACGGTGGTGATCAACAACTTCGATAACTTCAACGTCACGAATATCAGAGATTGATTGTTGAAATTCGTTGTGGTCTGTCAAAATAACTTGGTCAGCCCCTTCAGCTTTTGCTGATTCAACAACACGTGGTGCTTCTACACCAAAGTAATTCAAAGCAAAAGTTGTTTCTTCATTAGGTGTTCCAAGAGCAACAGCTTCAGCATCAACACCAAGTTCACGTTTCAAATATGCATAAGCAACTGATGAACCGATAGCATCAGAGTCTGGATTTTGGTGACCAAAAACTAAAATTTTAGACATGTTTTCTACCTCATAATAATTATTTATTCTTATTTTAGCAAAATTTAAGGGAGATAGCAAAGTCAGTAGCTGCTTTTATCGCAATAATAGCACAAAAAGAGCACCTTTATCACTAATTATTGTTAATTACTGATAAAAATGCTTCTATTTTAGTCTTTTTCTGTTGTGTTTTGTGTGGAATCAATGTTGGTTTCTTTGACATCAGGTGTTTCATTATCAGAAGAATCGTCCTTGGCAGCTTCTGCTTTTGCCGTTTTTTCTTGCTCTAAGGCTAAGCGCAACAAGCGTTCTTCCTCCTCACGATTTTCTTGATTACGGATAGCTTCTTGTTCTTTGCGATAAGCCATGTATTTTCGGCTATTATCCACAATGTGCAATCCCTTCACACCTTTGACTAGCAAACGCCAAATAAAGGTAATAAGTGATTCAATCAAGAGTAAGATTTCAATCGCAATGACACCAAGTAAACTCCAAGCCATAAAAAGTGTCACCAATAATTGAGAAAAAATCTTTTTCAGATTACCTAGGTCATTGTTATGGATAGACAATGTTTCAAGGAAAAGGTTCAAGATACCTTGTAAGAGCCCAGATTTTACAGACTTGTCGTCGTTTAAATCCAAAGCTGCCTCATCTTGATTTGGCAAAACAAGGACAATGTCCCCGTCTTGAATATAATCAACCCTATCTCCTAGTTTGATGTCAAAATCAAATAAATCACGCGCAAGCTTTTTTATTTTTCCGTCTTGCGTCAAATAAACGAATTCGTCGTCAAATTTTAAAACTTTGTAACTGTTCATAGATTCCACCTTATGCTAGAGCTTACCAAAGTTTCAAGCTAATGTCAATATTTTTACTGATGAATTCGTTTCATGTATTCGGTGTAAGATTCTGTATGCATCAAGTCTTTGGCATTTTGCACACGCTCTTTCGTTGGAGGTTTAACGCCTTCCAAAGTATATGGAATGCCAAGCTCATGCCACTTAAATTCACCCAAGGTATGATAAGGAAGAATTTCAAATTTATCCACATTTTTCAACGTTGCGACAAATTTGCCAAGTTCAATCAAATCGTCATCAAAATCAGTTAAGCCAGGTACTAAAACGTGACGAATCCAAACAGGAACCCCCTTATCAGACAAATAACGCGCAAATGCCAAAATATTAGTATTTGGCTGGCGTGTCACGACAATATGTTGTTTAGGATTAATTTCTTTCAAATCTAAAAGAACCAAATCTGTTACTGCTAACAATTTATCCACAATTTCATGGTATTCTGGTGTGTCACGAAAAGCAAAACCACAAGTATCTAACGTGCAATGAATGCCCAATTCTTTTGCTTTTGTGAAAAGTGCTGTGACAAATTCAATCTGTAACATGGCTTCACCGCCTGATACGGTAATACCACCATTTTTTCCCCAGAAATGCTTATAACGCAAGGCTTCAGCCAACACATCATCAACTGTGCGTTCTTGCGATTGATTGGTTTCCATAGCCCAAGTATCTGGATTGTGGCAATATTGACAGCGCATCTTGCAGCCCTGCATAAAAATTACAAACCGAATTCCTGGACCGTCCACAGAACCAAAACTTTCTGTTGAGTGAATCATCCCAGTTACTTTTCCGTAATCAATTTCAGTCATTTTTTTCTTCCTTTGTAACCGTTTTTCCTGCTTTCATTATAACATTTTCTAAAGGAAAAAGACTAAGATTAGCTTAGTCTTCTTCAATACTCTGTTCTATATCAGAAAAAATAACTTTCAGTTTTGTAACACGTCCATCTTTAACTTTATCATTTGTCAAAGCAAGGTGTTTTTCTTTCGTATCCACTTCAAACGTTTCACGACTATCTTGGTCTGGAATATTTCCCACACCAGTTAGGTAGTAACCAGCAATAGTATCCACATCATCACTTTCAAGATCGACGTCAAAATAGTCATTGAATTCGTTGAGTGTCATTGTCCCAAGAACAATGTAAGTATGTTCACCGATTTCACGGACAAATTGCTCTGCTTTATCTGTTTCGTCGTCGATTTCTCCGACGATTTCTTCAAGCAAGTCCTCAAGTGTGACAATACCTGCAACGCCACCGTATTCGTCCAACAAAATCGCCATTTGATTTTGGGTATTTCTCAATTGGCGTAACAAATCGTCCACAAAAATCGTTTCTGGAACAAAGAGCGGTTCTTGCAAAATCTTACGCAAGACAATATTGTCAAAACCATCACGGAAACCAGCGTCTAGCAGGCGTTTGGTGTGAAGTACACCAATAATCTTATCCTTATCATCATCATAGACAGGAATACGTGAAAAATTCTGTTTAAGAATTTCTTGGATATTTTCTTGTGTATCATCATTGATGTCAATCATGAAAGCGTCTGTTCTTGGAACCATGACTTCACGCGCCATTAGTTCGTCAAGTGAAAAGACACCTTGTAACATCTCAATTTCTTCAGCATCTAGCGTTTCTTCACTATTTGACAGCATGTATTCAATTTCATCACGAGTCATTTTTTCGTCTGCATCATCAAATTGCATTGGTGTGATACGTGAGAGAAGATTGGTTGACGCTGATAAGAGCCAAACAAAAGGACTGACAATTTTTCCAATAAAAATGATAACAGGGGCAGAAATGACAGCCAAATTTTCCTTGAGATTCATGGCAATACGTTTTGGATAAAGCTCACCAAGAACAATGGAAATATAGGTCAAAAAGACAAGGGAAATAACGCTACCTGCTGTCTGAGCCCAGACAAAATCTCCAAACCAGGAAGCAATAACACTTCCAAGCGAGGCAGACAAGCTAGCCCCTTGTAAAAGACTGATAAAGGTGATACCAACTTGAATTGTTGATAAAAAGTTATTAGGATTTTCCAAAACAGACAATAGACGAATGAATTTCTTATCGCCTTCTTCTGCTTTTTGTTCAACACGTGAACGATTAAGGGAAACTAATGCCATCTCAGAAGCTGAGAAAAAGGCATTTAGCAAGGTCAAAATTAATAATAAAACAAATTGCAAAACTAAATTCTGACTGGGGTCTTCCATATCAATTCTACTCCTATTCTTAAAATATCTATTATGGTAAGATTTTATTCTCCACGACAAAATAGTATAGTGACTACATTATAGCATATTTTTGATTTTATGTAATAGACAAACAGCCTTATCAACCATATTTTACAATGCTAAACTAAAATATCAAAATTTTCAGAAAAATGATATAATAACTATTAAAAACACATGGGGGTCTCCAGATGTTACAAGTAAAACTTAAAAATGTCAGCTTAGAACGTCAACATAAATTATTATTAAAAAATCTTAACTGGGAAGTTAACAAAGGGGAACATTGGGCTATTTTAGGGCTTAACGGTTCTGGTAAGACAACGCTTTTAAAGCTTATCATGGCTGAATATTGGAAAACAGACGGTGAGGTGGAAGTCTTAGGAACACCATTTGGTGGTACTGATATTAGCGATATTCGTACCAAAATTGGTATCGTTGGCTCATTTATTGCTGAGCGACTTCCAGCCAATATGCTTGCCGAAAAAATCGTTTTGACTGGGAAATACAAATCAAGCATTCTTTACAAAGAATACGGTAAAAAAGAACTTGATGAAGCACGACAAATGCTGATTTCAATTGGTGGCGAACATCTGCTTGGACGTATTTATGCTAGTCTGTCACAAGGTGAAAAACAACTGCTCCTTATCGCACGTAGTTTAATGGAAAATCCTGAAATTTTAATTTTAGATGAGGCTACAAGTGGGCTTGATTTGTTTGCGCGTGAAAAACTACTGACACAAATTGAGCAAATCACAAGCCTTCCTAATGCTCCAACAATTCTCTACGTAACACACCATGCCGAAGAAATCACACAATCAATGACTCATGTCTTGTTGCTGAAAAAAGGAGAAATCATTGCCCAAGGTCTTAAAAATGATGTTTTAACTAAGGACATTTTAACCGATTTCTATGACCAAACCGTCTCAATCATCCCACTAGGCGACGAACGCATTTACATCAAACCTGAATTTAAATCATAACAGTAAAACCCCTAGGACATTTTCGTTCTAGGGGTCATTTTATAATAAAGTAATTATATGGTAGTGTTCCGTAATCATCTTTTAACGAATAACTTTCGAGTTTATTGACATTGCGGCGTAGGAAGGTTGCATAGCTTGATGTGATGTCACCACGCATTTCATATTCGGCAATCACTTTGCGCTCAAGATAATACCCTCGCAACATTTCATCAATATTATCAGGTTTCATATGAGCAATGACACGTTCAACAAAGACGCCCGATTCAATGATATTAGCTTCTTGTAGGCGTGACCTTTGAAGAAAGCCAATCAGCTCAGAATTATAAATGCCTTCCAAATCTTGTAACCCTTCTAACACCAGCTCCGTATTGCTTAAATAAAGTTCTGTCAAGCGGTCACGGTTATCTTCTGTCAATTTGATTTCGCGTGATTTTCCAGAAAGAAAGTGACGGATAGTTGGCCAAAAACTGAAGCTTTCACGAACTAAGCGACGAATCACTCGCATGCTAATCGTGAAGAAATAACTAAACGTTGAAATAAAACCGCGATTAATCTGACGTTCCAAATTTTGCAAGTAACGTTGATACAAACGGTATTCAACTAATTCTATTTTGCCTTCTGAAAAAGCATGCTCTAAACCATCGCTTTCAATTCCAAGAATCATCAAGCGCAAGTAAGCCAATTCTTTTTTAACAATAGTCGGCTCTTGTTCCAAAATCAAGTGCTCAATACGCCCATTGTAATTATCAATGGCTGCATAAAGTGGACCTTTGTCCTCGACTTCTTTTAAATCTTGCTCCAATGTCTTAACCACTTCATTTAAAATGGCAATTTGAGTGACATAATCGGTGGTATCAGTATCATCAGAGCTTTGTGCCAAGTTTGGTAAAACAAATACTCCAATTAGAAAACTTAGCAAGGTCACCGCTGCTACGGTAAATAAAATCAAGCTATAAGCGTAACTTTCAAACTGTGGCAATAGCAAAATTGTCGCGATTGATACCGTCCCTTTTACACCAGAAAAAGTTAACAGCAAAACCTCTCTCAATAGTGATTTACTTGAACGTTTTCCTTTACGATAATGGAGAATATAATAAAACCCAACCATGACAAATCGAACTAAAAAGAGCAAAGCTGTCACGATTAACACAATCGCCACAAGACGATAATTATTAACCAAAGGATTGGTCAAAGCAGGCTCAACGATACGTGTCAATTCATAGCCAAAAACGATAAAGACAAAGCCATTCAAGATGAAGCTGACCGTCTCCCAAATAATCTGGCTGACACGGTCCACCTCAGCATCAAATAAGCGAATTCGTTTGAAACGACTGGCTTGTGATAATCCAGCAATCACGACAGCAATGATACCTGATACGCCAAAAAGACTGGCAACAAAGTATGACACAATCGGCAATGATAATTCCAATAAGAGAGCCCCTGTCACATCAGCGACGTCAATTTTTTCAAGAAAAGCCATGACGCCTCGATTTAACAAGGCAAAAAATAGCCCGACCAACATTCCACCAATAATTGCCCAAAACAGACTAAAGCTCGCAGTAAGCAAAGAAAAGGCTCCAGTGGTCAAAGCCGTCACAGCAAATTGGAAAGAAATCAAACCGCTGGCATCATTCCAAAGCCCTTCTATTGTCAAAATGGATTCGACGCGCTTTGGAAATTTAAACCGTTTTGCAATTGATAAAAACGCAACGGCATCTGTCGGAGCAAGCGCTGCTCCCAAGGCAAAACTAGCAGCCAAGGGGACATCAACAGGCAATAACTTACCAGTCACATAACCAACTGTCAGCATTGTTATCAAAACAGTTGGCAAAATCAGATAAGCCACAATCGACTTGTATTTGACAAAGGTCGTCACATCACTTTCTTGCCCCTCTCTAAAATTAAGCGGTGCAATTACCAAAGCCAGAAATAGCTCTGAATTTAAAGTGAGTGTCGTCTCTTTTGCTAAAACACCCACCAAAATTCCCAAAACAATTTGGATAAAAGGTAAAGGCAATTTAGGATAAAGACGATTAATGACGTTGGAAACAATGAGCATTAATAAAAATGCTATAACAAGGATAGAACTCTCGATAAACCATCACTCCTTATCGTTGTTTTTGGCGGCAATAAACAGTAAAACGTTCTTTTTGCTTGGCAATTTTTTGATCAATAGCCGTAACATCTTTACGATCACGAAGTCGTACGCAACGTTCTTTTTCAAGACTGGCTAACTTTTTCTTAATTGTCAAGATTTTCTCTGCATCTTCTTCTGACAACTTGGCACACGGTTTAGTGTTTGCGTCATCTAAATATTTTTGATGCATTTGATGTAATTTTTCACGAACCGTTACGGTTTGCATAATGCTTAACTCTCTTTCGACTGTTTTAATTTTTCAATCATCACTAAAAATGGTGGTTGATTAATTTGGTTTAAAGGTTGATACAGCATGGCAGTAAAAAGCCTTTGGTCTAGCTGATTGACATATTCTAGCACAGCATCTTTTTCCATGTCGCCGCCCTCATGTCCATAGTAAATCATGATAGCTAAGCGAC
This sequence comes from Streptococcus gallolyticus subsp. gallolyticus DSM 16831, assembly GCF_002000985.1. Lineage (NCBI taxonomy): Bacteria > Bacillati > Bacillota > Bacilli > Lactobacillales > Streptococcaceae > Streptococcus > Streptococcus gallolyticus. The sequence goes on from NZ_CP018822.1 coordinate 1,993,854, forward strand.
CACCAACCTCAAGCTTTTTTAAAATTTTCTCCACAGCAATCAAGGTTGTGTCAGGTTTAGTGATAACCGTTTTATCAGCACTTGGCAAATACCCTAGATTGAAAATAGCTACGCGAATTGGTTGATTCACATAATGGTCAATATGTTGATGCCCATCCAAAATTAAATGAGCGTTGTGAATTTCTTGTTTTTCTAAACGTTCTTTCGTGCTTTGCAAAGCTTGTTCTTGCACATCAAAAGCATAAACTTCTTTAGCATGCTGGGCAAGAAAAGCTGTGTCATTGCCATTTCCCATGGTCGCATCAACTGCAATAGCTTGTTCATCCAAAACTTCAGCTAAAAAATCATGAGATAAATGCAAAGGACGTTTTATCATAACACGACCTCCTTATTTTCTAGCTTACACCCTTGATAAGAACCACGGCGGTCCATTTCTTGATCAATGGCATTTAAGACTTCCCATTTTTTAAGACTCCACATTGGACCAATGAGCATATCGCGCGGAGCGTCACCTGTAATACGATGAATAATGATATTTTTGGGAATAATCTCCAGTTGGTCACAGATGATATTAACATATTCTTCCATACCCAGCAATTTTAAACGCCCTTCATGGTAATCACGTTGCATTTTCGTACTTGTCATCAAATGCAATAAATGAAGCTTAATCCCGTCAATTTCATTATCTGTCACACAACGTCTGACATTTTCAATCATCATGTCATGCGTTTCGCCAGGCAGACCATTAATCAAATGTGAAACAATCTCAACTTTCGGCGCTAACTGACGCAGGCGTTTAACCGTTTCAACGTAAAGGTCATAAGTATGCGCGCGATTAATGATTTTGGATGTTTCATCATAAGTTGTTTGCAAACCAAGTTCAACCGTTACGTGCATACGATCAGAAAGCTCAGCAATATAAGCAATCGTCTCATCTGGCAAGCAATCTGGACGCGTCCCAATATTGATACCAACCACCCCAGGTTCATTAATGGCTTGCTCATAACGCTCACGAATGACATCTACGGTATCATGCGTATTTGTGAAATTTTGAAAATAAACCAAATATTTCTTAACATCTGGCCATTTGCGGTGCATGAAATCAATTTCCTTGTAAAATTGGTCACGAATCGGTGCGTCAGGAGCAACAATCGCATCTCCTGAACCAGATACGGTACAAAATGTACAGCCACCATGTGCGACCGTACCATCTCGATTTGGACAATCAAAGCCCGCATCGATAGGAACTTTAAAAATCTTCTCCCCAAAAATCTGACGATAATAATCATTTAAAGTATTATAACGCTTTTTCATAGCTTATATTATAACACTTTCCCCAAAACAAACAAACTCTTATCACTTGTCGTAAGCGTATTCTTAGCTATAAAAAAGCTGGGATGACCCCAGCTCATTTGTTATCTCATTCTAATTTATCTCACTCTTGTTTTCCTTGGAAACGCCATTCAAAGCGTTTTTTATCATAAAATGGATAGGTTGCGGCTGCGATAGCAAATGCTAGTAACCAACCTCCTAAAATGTCAGACGGATAATGAACCCCTAAATAAATTCTTGAAAGTGCTGTTGTCAAAGCGATAACCACAACTAAAACTTGTAAGCAACGTTTGAGTGTCGTCTTGGTTAAGTGTTGTTCCATAATCACAACCAAGCTCAAAGCAACAACCATGGTCGCCGCAGCATGCCAACTCGGAAATGACGGTCCCATTGGCTTTGGAATGAGGTACTGAATACTTGGACGCGGACGATTATAAAGGTATTTAAAACCTGTTGAAAAAATGCCCATTAACACTAAATTCCCAGCTAGCAAAATAGCTTCTGCTTTCCACTTTTTCCAGAAATAAAATACAAAAGCAATGGCAAAGACATAAACAAAGATAAAAACTTCATGTCCAAAATTCGTTACGATTTTAAAGAAAGCTGTTGCATTGGCAGGAAGATCGCCACGAACACTTGTTTGAATGCTTGAGTCAATTCCAGCCAAAGTCTCAGGAAAGAATTTAACCAAATAGCCTAACATCATAAAAATGACAAGAAAAAATGAAGCTCCTACAAGATAATTTTGTTTATGTTTCATATTACAATACCTTTTCTATCAAAATGTCATAAGTCTATTATACCTTAGTTAGTTTTCAAATCCCAGATAAATCCTCGAAAAATCTGTGGCAAAATTGTAGGAATTTATCATTCTAAACAGTTTACAAAATCATCAAAAGGCTTCCAACCACAATCAGCAAACACCCAAGCATTGACTTTAAAGTTAGCTGCTCATTTAGAAAAATGAAAGCTAAAATCAAGGTGATGACAACACTTAATTTATCTATCGAAGCTACTTTTGAAGCGTCGCCCATTTGCAAAGCACGATAATAAAATAACCAAGAAGCACCAGTAGCAAGCCCAGACAATATCAAAAACAACCAACTTTTTCGGCTAATATCACCAATACCACTCTGAGCATTTGTGATGAAGACTATTCCCCAAGCCATAAAAACCACGACAACTGTTCTGATAGCTGTCGCTAAATTTGAATTGACACCACTTATCCCAATTTTAGCTAAGATAGACGTTAACGCAGCAAATACCGCCGATAAAATCGCAAATAAAACCCACATCTATTTTTCCTCACTTCAATTAAAACTCACTTAAACTATACCATTTTTAAGCGTAAAGCAAGGGAGTGGGACAAATAAAATCTCCAGTGGAGATTTTATTCATGAGCCTAGAAATTAAAAAGCGAATCGGTAGTTTCGTAGAAACTTGATTTCTCAGCAAGTCTTAATTTCTTGTTGCTGACCTAAAACAGTTCACTGAACTGTTTTTGACACTTACTTCGTAAGTTTTATTTCCCGATTATAAAGGTTCCCCGAACCTTTATAACCCACCCCCGCATGGCTCAAAAGGTTTGGGGAATCTTTCGAGGTGGGAAATGAAGTCAAGCGCAGCTTGATGTCAAATGGGTTGTAAAAGCTGATTTCTCAGCGCATTAGAACCCACTCAGCAGTGATTGATTGGCACTGAAGTGCCTAATCAATTGTGCATGGGAAACTCTAAGTTGACTAAAGTCAACAGAGTTTCTCCAAACTACTGCGCCTTGTAAATAATAACTATATAAATAAAGAAGCTGAGTACTTTTGTCTCAGCCTTTTTCAACTTAATCTATTTTTAAAATTGGTTTAAGGCAACTATATAAAATAAAGAATGTCACCGAAAAGATAATCCCTTCAATTAGGTTAAATGGAATGACCATGGCAAAGAGATAGTTTCCCAAACCTAAAATAGCAGAAATATCAAAATTCGCAAATTTGGCATAAAGTGGCACAGCGTAAACATAATTAAGCACAAACATTGCCACGGTTAAGCCAAGCGTTCCCACGACTGATGCCAGTAGGTAATTTTTCAAGCTTGGTTTTTGGTTCCAAAGAATAGCTAGCGCTACTACAAAAACACCTAGAGCAACGACATTCATTGGCAAACCAATAATCGTTGAAATACCACCGTTATTTAGCAAAAGCTTTAGCAGAGTACGAAGAATTAAAATTCCCAAAGCACTCTTCAAATCAAACATCACAAGCCCAACTAAAACAGGCAAAACTGAAAAATCAAACTGTAAAAAACTAGCTGACGGAATCAGTGGAAACTGAAGATACATCAGCAAAAAAGAAAGTGTTGATAAAATCGCAATATGAGCGATTTTACGCGTATTAGTCATTGTTTCAGGCATAAAAAAGTTCCTCCAATTTTCTCAAATTGAAAGAAGGCGTTCGAGTATGTGGTAGCATAACAAAAACAGCATAGCCAAACTCTTGGTCTTCTCCCATCCAGACTATACTGTCGGTTCTGGAATCGCACCAGATCAGCTGCCCTGCAGCTCGCGGACTTTAAATCACTCTCGTTCGTTTTCTAAACTAATTAAGTTGTTTAATCTTTTGCTTTTAGTCTAGGTGACAACCCGCAGACACAACTGACCTTAGGCAAGGGAAGTCAATGACGAATAAAAGCAAAAGGCAGACAACGAGAGGCAACACCGCCGGTCGGGAATTACACCCTGCCCTGAAGACAATTCTAGAATAGCAAAAAAACAGCATTCGTGCAATATTTTTCGCACAAAAACCTTGCTATTATCAAAAAAACAGCCATTTTGACTGCTTTCATATGATTTATTTTAATTTATCGTGTGCGTAAGTATGACTTAATTCTAAATTCGGAAAAGCTTGCTGACGAAGAGCTTCATAAACAATCATACAAACAGTATTTGATAAGTTTAGGCTACGAACGTGTTCATCATTCATCGGAATGCGAAGAGCTTTTTCAGGATTAGCTCGCATAAATTCTTCTGGCAAACCTTTATCTTCACGCCCAAAAAGGAAATAATGGTGCTTCCCGTCGTTATAATTTTCATCAGAATACACTTTGTTGGCAAATTTACTAATCAAATGAACCTCACCATCGCATTTTTCCATAAATTCATCCAAACTATCATAAAATGTCACATCAAGTTTGTCCCAATAATCCAACCCCGCGCGTTTCATTTTACGGTCATCAATTGGGAATCCCATTGGACGAATAATGTGCAAAGGAGCGTTTGTCGCAGCGCAAGTTCTGGCAATATTTCCTGTATTTTGTGGAATTTGTGGTTGAAAAAGAACAATATGATTCATCGCTTTATTCGGTTCTTCGTGATAGTCAAGCTCTTCAATATTCATAACTTACCCTTTCATTTCGACATAAAAATAAACCACACTGCTCGGAGTCAAGCTCAGCAAACAATGTGGTTGGCGGCGATTCATTAACTTAAATCATAACAGGTTTGATTTAAACTAACGAATTCTTGATATTTATTATAACACTTTAATAACTAAAGTCAACGCATTTGACATGATTTTGTGATGTTTTTGCGTGTTTTTTCAAGAATTTTTGATTCTTTTCCTAAAAATAACGGTTTCAATACTTTTCATTTCAATTTTTTTCAAAAAATATGAAACGCCCATTTTCACAGACGCTTCAGCGAAATATAACATTATTTTCTGTTAACCGATATTTGCTTTCCAACTTTGAAATTAGGTTGGATTTCAGGACAAAGCCTATCGTTATCTATATCTGATAATTAGTGATTAAATAGTGGTTCACTAAGATGAAATTCAAAAGTCTTAACATCCACTAAACCAACTGTTTGATTGCTTTGATATAGTTTAATCAGAAATTGTGCCATTTCTTCACTTGTATGATATTTAGAAAATGCTTCGTCATAATCATACTTATCAGAATCAGTAGCAATTTGTCCAAACTCCGTTTTTGTTGCTGCTGGTGCTAGAACTTTTGCTCTCAATAAATTGCGATTTTCTCTTAATTCTAGCGCTAAGCCTTCTGTAAATGAGCTAACATAAAACTTACTAGCACAATAAGTAACTGCATCAGGTACCATCATATAACCACCTCTAGAAGAAACATTAATAAGTTGAGCACCTTCACAGTTCTTATAATCCCTTACATATAAGCTAGATAGTATTGTCAATGCCTCAATATTTAAGTGTAACATTTCTAAAACTTTTTTTAGATTTTGATGTTCTACACTATCATAGTTCCCAAAGCCAGCATTATTTATCCACGTTTTTATGTGATACGATTTTAAATCTTCGTAAAGTTTAAAAACATTATAACTTTTAGAAAGATCAACAACCTTAATAATCACATCTAATTCTGGAAAATGTGACAAAATAGTCTCGCGTAATTCTTCTAATTTTTCTTGACGTCTAGCAACTAAGATAAGGTTACTTCCCAGCTTTGCAAATTGTTTTGCTGTTTCTGCTCCAATACCAGAACTTGCACCAGTAATGCAAGTATAATCTTTTAGAATTTCCATTATTTTTATCCTCTCTGTACTTTTTTACTAAATATCATTGATAGTTTTTATGTCATAGCTTCACCACCTTACGCTCAGATTGAATCAAATCTCTTTGATGTAAAGTATTTTACATAGTAAAGTTAACTTTATGTCAAGGATGAATAATATTTTTTTATTAATGTGGTAGAATAATCAAAAATACCAGAAAAGGAGAAATATATGACTCACTATTCTATTGGAGAATTCGCTAAAAAGACAGGGTTGCCTATATCTACACTTCGTTACTACGAACAAGAAAAACTTATTTACTCTCATAGAGAAAAAAATAATCGGAGATATTATAAAGAATCTGATATCGCATGGACTCAATTTATTATCAGACTAAAAAAACGGGGATGTCAATAAAAAATATGCAAGAATATGCGAAGTTAAGATACCAAGGTGACTCTACTATTCCTAAACGACTAGAACTCTTATTTTTACAACTTGATGAACTACACAGTCAACAGTCCGAAATTAACCAACATATCAATTTTCTTGAAAATAAAATAAAAACCTATTTAGGTATCAAGACTGATTAATCATTTAACATAAAAAAGCCCTGAAATTCAGGGCTTTATGCATTTATTTTTTCAAATGATAGGAATAAGTTGCGATGATAATATCTTCATACCAGCGTAGGCGAGCACGTAAGCGCAAGCTCATTTGGTTGTGAAGAACATTTTGCCAACTGTGTTTTGGAATGAATTTTGGAATAATCACTGTCATGGTGTGGTTGTTTTTCTTGGCTTCCTGATTCATTTTTTGAACAAATGACATTGTTGGTTTCACAATATCACGGTAGTTTGATTCGATATTAACAAACGTTACGTCTGGGAAATAGGTCTTGAATTCTTGTTCAATTTCCAAATCTTTTTCACGGGTTTCTAACGTTGAGACGTGCATAGCAACAACGGTTTGACCAATACTTTTGGCATAATTAATGGCACGAATACTTGCTTGTGTGATATTCCCAACCAAAATCAAAACCGTATTGCCATCGTAATGAATATTTTTGACATCATCTGTTAAACGCAACTGCATGGCAACATTATTATAATGGCTCTTAATTGAATAAAATAGTATCATCAAGACCACGATAATTGGGAAGAATGGCCAGATTTCACCGATTCTAAAAATCAATAAAATCAAGATAATCAGATAACAAATGATTGCTCCTAAAATATTAGCAACTGAATGTTTCAAATACCCTTTGCCAAATTTGCGTTTCCAGTGAATGACCATACCAGTTTGTGAAAGCGCAAATGGAATGAAAACACCAATTGTATAAAGTGGGATAAGGCGTTCTGTTGAACCATTGAAAATACAAAGCAAAACAATTGCTCCAACTGCCAAGGTAATAATCCCGTTAGAATAGCCTAAACGAGCTCCTTTTTCCATGAAAAGGTGTGGCATGTATTTATTTTTAGCCATGTTGAAAGACAACATTGGAAAGGCTGAAAAGCCAGTATTGGCTGCCACAGCTAAGATAAGAGCTGTTGACAATTGGAAAATATAGAAAAGCGCATTTCCGATTGCTGAATCGCCAAAGATTTTTTGAGCAATTTGCGCCAAGACAGTCACATGTGCTGACGGCATAATGCCCAACCAATAGTTCAAGAAAGTGATGCCTGCAAACATGACACCTAAAATGATTGACATGATAGCAAGCGTGCCAGCAGCATTTTTTTCCTTAGGCTTTTTGAAAAATGGCACCGCATTTGAAATAGCTTCAACACCAGTAAGGGAAGCCGAACCGCTTGTGAAAGCCCTTAGTAAAAGAATCAAAGATACTCCAGGAACAACTTTACCAACATGTGCTGTTGCACTATAAGCAAGGTGCCCCGTTGCAATTTGAATGCCACCATAACCAATTAAAAAAAGGATACTAACAATGAAAAGGTAAACTGGAATCATCAGAGATGTCGCTGATTCACGCAAACCACGCAAATTCATAAACATCAAAATCAAAACCAATACAATGGAAATTTCCAGATTAAATTCTTTAATAGCAGGAAAAGCTGATGTAATCGCATCAGCACCAGATGATACGGATACTGCTACCGTCAACATGTAATCAACCAAAAGACTACCACCAGCTATCAATCCCATACTTGGCGATAGATTTTCAGTTGAAACCATATATGCTCCGCCACCTTTTGGATAGGCGTGAATAACTTGTTGGTAAGAAATTGTCAAACTAGCTAACAATACCAAAACCAATAATCCAATCGGTAGAGACCACCAAATAGCTGCCGCAGAAATCGTTGTTAAAACTAAGATAACTTGTTCTGGTCCATAGGCAATAGATGAAAGAGCATCGCTCGATAACATCGCTAACGCTTGTGATTTAGACAATAAATGTTCTTCATCAGACTCGCCAGCTGATTTTAATGGATTACCGATAAAAACATTTCTTAACTTTTCAAGCATTGAAATTCTCCCTAAAATTAGATAACGATTTATTATAATTCTCCCCTTCTCATTTAGCAAGTATTTTGTAAAAATGTTATATAATTTTAACAATCAATGTTACCTTCTGTAAATTTTTCAAAAATACAGAATCTATCTCAACCATTCTTTTTAAATAGGAAAACAGCTCTATAAAGAAAGGGCTTACAAATGATTAAATAGCTAGTATTTTTAGAAAAAAAAGAGTATTATAGGGGTGATACATTTCGGAGGTAAGAATGAAAATAATTGTTGTCGGCGGAGGTAAGGTTGGTACCGCACTTTGTCGCTCTCTTGTTGAAGAAAAACACGATGTTGTCTTAATTGAAGAGAAAGAATCCGTTTTAAAAAACATCACCAAACGTCAAGATATTATGGGGATTGTTGGTAACGGAGCCAATTTTAAAATTCTCGAACAAGCAGATGTTAGCAACTGTGATATCTTTATCGCCCTAACTGCCAAAGATGAAGTCAATATGATTTCAGCTGTTTTGGCTAAAAAAATGGGAGCTAAAGAAACCGTTGTTCGTGTGCGCAATCCAGAATACTCTAACGCCTATTTTAAAGATAAAGACTTTCTTGGTTTTTCACTTGTTGTCAATCCAGAGTTGCTAACAGCTCGCTACATTGCCAACTCAGTTGATTTTCCAAATGCACTTTCCGTAGAACACTTTGTCAACGGTCGCGTCATGTTAATGGAATTTATGATTGCTGACGGCAGTAAGCTTTGTCAAATGACACTTAGCCAATTCCGAAAGAAATTTGGCAATATTGTCATCTGTGCCATTGAACGCCAAGGTAAGCTGATTATTCCAGATGGTGATGCCGTTCTCAAAACGGGAGATAAGATTTTTGTCACAGGAAATCGTGTGGAAATGATTCTCTTCCACAACTTTGTCAAAACCAAAATCATTAAAAATCTGATGATTATCGGCGCAGGACGAATCGCATACTATCTCCTCAACATCTTAAAACATACAAGAATCAATCTTAAAGTGATTGAAAACAATCAGGAACGTGCTGAACTGTTTAGCCAAGAGTTTCCTGATGTCCATGTTGTTCAAGGTGATGGTACTGCCAAAAGTGTGTTATTGGAAGAAAGCGTTGAAAACTTTGATGCTGTTGCTACCTTGACAGGGGTTGACGAAGAAAATATTATCACTTCAATGTTCCTTGAGACCTTGGGAGTGCAAAAAAATATTACCAAAGTCAACCGTACAAGTTTGCTTGAGATTATTGATACCAGTCAATTCTCAAGTATTGTCACACCAAAAAGTATCGCTGTTGATACCATGATGCACTTCATTCGCGGACGTGTTAATGCACAAGATTCAAACCTTGATGCCATGCACCACATTGCCAACGGACGCATTGAATCCTTGCAATTTGAAATTCGTGAATCCAATAAAATGGCTGGTAAGAGCCTATCGTCATTGAAATTCAGAGATAATATTTTGATTGCTGCCATCATCCGCAAAGGAAAAACAATCTATCCTACAGGTGAAGATGTTCTACAAGTTGGTGATAAAATTGTCGTTGTTACCTTCTTGAAAAACATCACACGCATTTATGATTTGTTAGCGAGGTAAGTTATGAATAGAAGTATGGTTCGTTACCTCCTTTCAAAATTACTCTTAATTGAAGCGGCGCTTCTACTTGTACCAATGTTGGTCGCCATTATTTATAGTGAGCCATTGCGTGTGCTCAACAGTATTGGCATTACAATTGGTATCCTTCTTATTCTTGGTTTGCTGGGTTCTGCTTTCAAGCCTAAAAATTACCACATTTATACCAAGGAAGGGTTATTGATTGTCGCTCTTTGTTGGATACTCTGGTCTTTCTTCGGAGCACTGCCTTTTGTCTTATCTGGGCAAATTCCAAGCATCATCGATGCCTTCTTTGAAATGAGCTCAGGATTTACAACAACGGGAGCAACCATTTTACCTGATGTCAGCGTCTTAACGCACTCACTTCTTTTTTGGCGAAGTTTCGCCCACTTAATCGGTGGTATGGGAGTGCTTGTTTTCGCGCTAGCCATTATGGAAAATAGTAAAAATAGCCACCTCGAAGTCATGCGAGCTGAAGTCCCTGGACCTGTTTTTGGTAAAGTGGTTTCCAAATTAAAAGAAACGGCACAGATTTTATACATTATTTACCTGACAATGTTCGTTGTACTTGCTATTATTTTAAAAATAGCCGGCATGCCAATATATGATAGTATCGTTACAGCCATGGGCTGTGCAGGTACTGGTGGCTTCGCTGTTTATAATGATTCGATTGCTCACTATAACAGCTCACTCATTACCAATATTGTCTCTGTTGCTGTTCTTCTTTTCGGAATCAACTTCAACTTGTATTATTTCCTACTCCTTCGTAAATTCAAAGCATTCTTTAAAGATGAAGAACTAAGAACATATATCGGCATCATTGTCATTGCTACGGCGCTTATTTGGCTCAATGTTGGTGGGCTATATGCAAGTGCTGGTAAAGGATTGGAAAATGCACTATTTGAAGTTGCTAATGTAATTACGACAACAGGATTCGGAATTACTGATTTAACCGTCTGGCCGCTCTTTTCTCAAGTTATCTTGCTCATTCTGATGGTTATCGGTGGGTCGGCTGGTTCTACAGCTGGTGGGCTCAAAGTTATGCGAGCATTGATTTTAACCAAAATCTCAAGAAATCAAGTTTTATCAACGCTTTACCCTAATCGCATTATGACTCTCCATGTCAATCATCAACCACTTGACAAAGAAACGCAACGTGGTGTCTTGAAGTATTTTTCACTCTACATCACACTGTTGGTTGGACTCATTTTAATCTTATCGTTAGATAGTAATAACTTTATGGTCGTTGTCAGCGCTGCTGCTTCAACCTTCAATAATATCGGACCAATGCTTGGTACTAGTGACACATTTGCTATCTTTAGCCCATTTTCAAAATTAATCATGTCTTTTGCTATGATTGCCGGGCGTTTGGAAATTTACCCAATGTTACTACTCTTCATTCCAAGAACTTGGTCAAAATATTAAATAACGAAAAGAGGAAAGCTTTAGCCTTCCTCTTTCTTTGTGCGAAAATCTTTATTGCGTCGAAGCGTAAAATAGTCTGGAACTGGGTCATCGCCACCTGTCACAAATGGATGACAACGTAGAATACGTGCAATTCCCATTAAAATACCTTTTAAACCATGCTTTTCAATCGCGCCAATCATGTAATTAGAACACGTTGGGCGATAGCGACATGACGGCGGTGACATGGGTGAAATCCGTTTTTGATACCATTTCACAAGAGCAATAAGACTTTTTTTCATCATTTTTGTTTATTGACAGCCAGATTATGCAATTGACTGATTTCCTTTTTGTTGAGACGACGTGATTCGCCTGGACGAAGTCCTGCCAAATCAAGCGTTCCAAACTGTGTACGAGACAATTTATCCACCAAAAGTCCAACAGATTCAAACATTTTCTTGACTTGGTGATTGCGTCCTTCGTGGATAGTTAACTCAACGACTGAACGATTTTTTTCAGGGTCAACTTTGACAATATTGTAGCGTGCTGGTTTTGTCTTTTTACCATCAATCACCACACCACGTGTCAATGGGCGCAAGTTTTCCTTCGTTGCAATGCCTTTAACACGCGCCAAATAGACTTTGTCAATTTCATTACGTGGGTGAATCATTTCATCTGTAAAATCGCCATCATTAGTCAAAATCAAAAGCCCAGTTGTATCCCAGTCCAAACGTCCAACAGGATAAATGCGTTCGGTAACATTTGGCAGCAAATCAACAACTGTTTTACGACCTTTTTCATCTGAAACACTTGAAATGACACCACGAGGCTTATTAAGAAGGTAATAAACCTTTTCCTCATTATAAATCGGTGAGCCCTCAACCTCAACAACATCGCCAGATTTGACCGTTGTTGCTAGTTCTGTAACCACCTTACCATTAATCGTTACCAAGCCTTTTTTGATAAGCTCCTCAGCTTTTCGACGACTAGCAACTCCCGCATGGGCAATATATTTATTAATTCTCATTCTCTTTCCTTTACTACATGCTATAAAATACCAATTGATTTTATTGTTATTTTACAGTATTTCGTTATTTTTAGCGACTGTCTAACCTTCTTCAGGCAAGCCAGAATTATCAAAAAGGGTCATTTCCTCATCGACCAACTCAATATTGGAAACGTCGATTAATTCACTCAAGTCGTTAATGCCCATGAAATCTAAGAAATAATCAGTTGTCGCATATAGATTTGGACGACCAATGACTTCTTTTTTCCCTGCTTCTGTAATCAGTCCCAAAGCCATTAGTTTGCTAATAGCGCTGCTTGAATTCACCCCACGAATATCATCAACTTCAATACGTGTAATAGGTTGCTTATAAGCAATAATAGATAGAACTTCTAAACTCGCACGTGATAAACTTTGGTTGACAGGTGCCTTAGCAAACTCTCGTAGTAAGTCAGCAAAGATTTCCTTCGTTACAATTTTATAATTACCTGCGGTTTCAATCAGACAGAGACTTGATGTCTCATCTGTTTCATATTTTTGGGCTAATTTTTCCAATTGTTGTTGGAGAGCTGTCGGTGTTAAATTAACCATACTAGCCAAATGTCGCAAGCTCAATCCCTCTTCACCTGCCACAAAAAGGAGGGCTTCAATCTGAGCTAAATAGTTCATGTAACTTCCTTTCTTAATCCTCTTTTGCTAAATACCTTCTACAAGATTTGACAACTTAGCTAACACTTCGTAAAACAATGTCACCAAAATTTTCTTCTTGTTCAACCTCAACTTCGTGAACTTTGATTAATTCCAAAGTTGCCAAAAAAATGGTAATCATTTCAGGAAGTGTCTGGCATTCACGAAAAACGGTTGTCAACACTAGTTTTTTTGTCGCATTAAGACGCTCCACAATGATTGTCATCATGTCCTCAATGCGATAATCATCACGTTCGATAACTGTATTGCTATTTTTTAATTCTTTTTGTTTTTCAGCCATGACATGCGAAAACGATAAGAACAAATCCATGACCGTCTTATCGTGTGTTAACACAGCATCTTCAAAAATTAATTCTTGCTTTGGTTTTGAATAGAATTTAGCACGTTCGTCGTGCTGCGCTGACAGCTCCTCACTAATCGCTTTAAAACGGCGGTATTCCTCAATTTGGGTCAGCAATTCTTGTTCAGGGTCATTTTCTTCTGGCTCTGCCTCGACAACTTTTGGCAAAAGCTTACGGCTTTTAATCAACATCAGCTGACTTGCCATAACCATATATTCACCAGCCACTTCCAATTTCATGGCTTGCAAGGTTGAAATATAAGCCAAATATTGCTCAATAACTTCTACAATTGGCACATCATAAATATCCATTTGGTATTTTGAAACCAAGTGCAAAAGCAAATCCAGAGGCCCTTCAAAATCTTTTAACTTAATATCCATTATTTATAAAATTTCTCTAAAGTCACTGGACTTTTAAGGCCCAGATTACGACTAACCTCCAATATTGATTTACCTGCTGCTTTTTGATGCAAAATGTATTGCTGGCGAATTGCCTGCGCAGATAAGTAATCTAAATCCAAGGTTGCTAAAAATGATTTTAGTTGATTGAAAAACCATTGACGTGAATAAGTTTTCCCTTGATTGTCAAAAAGATAAAGCTGATTCTCTGAAGAACCTGCTGCCACATAAGGCAATAATTTTTCAGGAAGCTCTAAAACCCTCACTAAACCAGCTCTTTGCACGCGCAAAACAGCAAAAGTCAAATCAAAATCAGCAACTTTTAACTGTTGAATGTCACTTGGTGATAAACCAAGCTCAATCATCAAAAGCGCAATTAGCTGCCCTATTTGACAATTCGTTTCCTGATAAAAAGAACGATAATCCAAAAGCGCCAGTTCAACTGATTTTGTTGTTATTTTCTCTTTATTACTCAACTTGTAAAAATGGTCCAGTCGGTCTGTTTCGTATAAGAAATACAGAAACTGATTGACCGCTGAAATTTTTCGTTTTTTAGCCGAAGCTTTTAAAGGTGACAAAGAGTGTTCATACAATGCCAGCTTTTCTTTGCTAACTTTGCCATCAATAGCTTCAACGAATTGTTGCAAATCGTAAAAATAGGCATTCTTTGTATTTTCAGATAAGGGCTTGCTATCAATAAAATCTTGGATAAAATCAATCATCTTTCGGAGTAATCGTGTAATAATCAGTGAAATCGTGTAAAAGGCTATTCACCGCCTTTAGAATCGATTTACGAGTGATAATGCCCAAAAACTGGTCATTTTTATCTAAAACAGGTAAAAATGGATAATCTACCAAAAGGTGCATGATATCCGTCAAATTCGACGTTTCACTAATCGTTTCCATTTTAGTATTTACCATTTTACCAATATCTGTTTGAGCTAGTTCCCAGTCTGTCAGCTGATTTTTAGCTTGATAAGACATAATATCCGCAATACTAATGGTTCCAACATATTTTTTATCTTTGGTAATAACTGGAACACGCGAATAACCATTGTTAGCTAATAAAAGCATGGCATGGTCAGAATTATGAGTATCAATAAAAATAGCTAAATCCTCTGCTGGAATCAAATAATGTTCCAAATGACTGAGAAGAAACTCTTCAAATTCTTTTGCTATCATCTGTCAAATTCCTTAGAAAGTGCAGGGAAAAGGTCGTGATTACGTGTGTAATAATTTACCTTAATCTTATCATCAGTAATGTCAACTTTGGCATAGAGTTTTTCTTTCACATCACCACGTGGTTGTAAAACACTACCTGGGTTGATAAAGATTGTTTTACCATTGCGCCAAGCTGCTGGACGATGTAGATGACCATAAAGGCAAATATCAGCATCCGCTTCTTGGGCAAATAAATCCAATCTATCCCACGTAAAATTAATATTATAAAGATGACCGTGTGTTTGTGCCACAACAACATCACCGAGATAAGTGATTAATCTTTCAGGATAACCATTGTCATAATCGCAGTTGCCACGAACCACCTTGATACCTTCCCAAATCGTGTCCGAACTTGGCAATTCAGAATCACCATTGTGGAAAATAGCATCTACTTCCCCTTGGTATTTTGTCTTAATATCATTGATAATCTCACGGTCGCCATGAGAGTCACTCATTACAATTATTGTTTTGTTTGCCATACTGGGAATGCCTCCATTAATTTCTTAACAGCCAATCCTCTGTGCGAAATATCATTTTTTTCTTCAGCAGTCAATTCAGCTGCGTGACGTCCAGTTTCACCGACCATAAACAATGGGTCATAGCCAAAGCCGTTATCGCCTTTTGCTTCCATTGCAATGTATCCTGGCCAGTCAGCTTCAACAACTAAACTGTCTTTGTCTGGTGCTGCAACCACCAAAGTAGTATGGAATTGTGCAGAACGGTCTTTATGGTCAAATACCATAGCCAACTCATGAAGTAATTTGGCATTATTTGATTCATCTGTCGCATCTGGTCCAGAAAAACGAGCTGACCAAACCCCAGGAAGTCCACCAAGAGCATCAACTTTCAATCCTGAATCATCTGCCAAGACCATTTTTCCTGTCAATTTTGAAATGGTTTCAGCTTTCAAACGTGCATTTTCCTCAAAAGTCATGCCAGTTTCTTCAACTTCTGGTAAATCAGGATAATCATTAAGATTTTCAACCTTGATAC
Organism: Streptococcus gallolyticus subsp. gallolyticus DSM 16831; assembly: GCF_002000985.1. Classification (NCBI taxonomy): domain Bacteria; kingdom Bacillati; phylum Bacillota; class Bacilli; order Lactobacillales; family Streptococcaceae; genus Streptococcus; species Streptococcus gallolyticus. Next base: position 2,009,879 of record NZ_CP018822.1, read on the forward strand.
CGATTTTTTCAAACATCTTACGGAATTCTTTGGTCTTGCCTTCATTACGTGTTGCAATCAAAATCGTATCACCAAAGGCAGTTTCAGAAGTTTGTCCAAAGAAAGCCGCTGCTTCAACACCGTTTTCTGGCAAATGAACCAAGAGCAATTGTTCAGCTTCCGTAACAATCACTGCTCCCGCACGTTGTGTCACTTCAAGCTTGCGATTTGTTTCTTGATTAATCATATCAGCGACAAAACGAATCAATTGAAAATCTGATGATTTTTTCACAACAGTCACATTATAACCATTTCTATCATCGGAATGACAATCTCCGTGGCAATTGCCACAACACTTGCTTGTGTTCAATTTAGCCAGTTGTTGACTTAATTCATACACGGCATCATTGCAAACATTTCCTAAACCTGAAATGGCATTAAATCCGCCCCATTCACCAAGAAACCAATTTTCTGCATCTTTATACTCATAAATTTTATCAGTCATTTATTACAATCCTATTTCTATTTGTTCAGCTTTTTCAAATCAACGTGTTGCACATCAATATCTTTAGCGAGCCAATTCACAGCAATTTCTTTGAAACTCTGGCTACTTGCTGTTGTGTAAAACGCATGAGTCACGTCATCTTGTGTACGACTGCGATTAATTTCAAAGTAATTTAACAAAACCGATACATCACGAATACATTCAGCCCCACTATCAATAAGTTTGACATTCGGTCCCATTACGTTTTGAATAATCGGACGAAGCAAAGGATAGTGTGTACATCCGAGCACTAATGTATCGACTTTACCAACAAGCGGTGCTAACGTTTCATAAACAACTTTTTTAGCAACACTTGATGTCATTTCGTTAGATTCTACAAGAGGAGCAAATTTAGGACAAGAGAGGCTTGTAACGTTCATTTGCGGTGCCAATGATTTTATTTTTTGATGATAAATACCCGACTTGATTGTCATCGGCGTTCCAATCACACCGATTTTTCCATTACGAGTTGATTTAATGGCTGCGCTAGAACCTGGCAAAATAACTCCCAAAACAGGAATATCCAGTTTTTCCTTAACTTCTTCCCAAGCGACTGCTGTTGCGGTATTGCAAGCAAATACAATCATCTTAACATTTTGTGTCAAGAGAAAATTAACCAATTCCCAAGTGTATTCGCGAATCTGTTCAGCAGGTCTAGGACCGTACGGCGCTCTAGCCGAATCTCCAATATATACAATTTCTTCATGTGGCAGCTGACGCATTAACTCACGTACAACTGTTAATCCACCAACTCCAGAATCTAAAAAACCAATTGGTCTATTATCCATAGAATCTTCTTTCTAATCATGGACTTAGAAAAAACTCAGTTGGTGAGCCAACTGAGTCATTCATTTCTGAGCTCTGTGCTCGAAAATCTTAGCCAAAAGACTGACTTTTTGGAATATCAACGACACCAATCACAGCAATTGACAATTATTTTTTCAAACCAAAGCTTAAAGATTATTTTTTAGCTTTTGCTGCAGCTGCTTTTGATTGTTTGATAATGTTACGATAAGTTTGTTGAATCTTAGCTTCGCTAGGTTTTTGACCCATTTGGCTCATCATTTCACGGATCGCATCAGGCGTCAAACGTGGGTGTTCACCAATTTCCTTTTCAAACTGTTTACGAGCAATAAAAACGCCGCCAACAAGGCCACCAAGAAGGGCAACCAAAACTAACAAAATCCAAAGAAATGTTGTCATGAATATTTTTCTCCTAAGTTTTTCTACAACACCCATTATAGCAGAAATAGAAAGAGTTTACAAATTCTTGGATGGTTTTTATCAAATGAATTGTAACTCTTTTTAACTAAAAAACACCCGCTTTATGTCAATCGATACTTTGATTGCACAAGCGAGTGCTTTATGGTGTTATTTAGTTATCAAAATCAAATCCTTTGATAGTTGCGAAGTAATCTTCTGGTGTTTCTGCACGGCGGATTAAGCGAGCACTACCGTCTTCTTGATAAAGGATTTCAGCCGAGCGTAGGCGACCATTGTACTGATACCCCATTGAAAAACCATGCGCACCAGTATCATGAATCACAAGCGTATCACCAACACGCGCTTCTGGCAGTTCACGCTGTTTCGCAAATTTATCATTGTTTTCACAAAGTGAGCCGACAACGTCAACCACTTCAAGTTTGCCATTAGGATTAGACACGTTAGTGATATGATGATAAGCATCATACATGGCAGGGCGCATCAGGTTAACCGCTGACGCATCAACCCCAATATAAGTTCGATAAGTTTGTTTACGATGACGAACTTTGGTTACAAGTAAACCATGCGGTGCCAACATAAAGCGACCAAGTTCGGTGAAGATTTTGACATCACCAAGTCCAGCTGGAATCAATACCTCATCAAAGACACGGTGAACGCCTTTACCAATCACAGCAATGTCATTTGGTTCTTGTTCGGGACGATAGTTGACCCCAACACCACCAGACAAATTGATAAAGCTGACAGCCACACCTGTTTTTTCTTTAACCTCAACTGCCAATTCAAATAATTGACGCGCCAATTCAGGATAGTAATCATTTGTGACTGTATTTGAAGCAAGAAATGAATGAATACCAAAGTTTTTGACGCCTTCTGCCTTCAAATCTTTGAACCCTTGAATCAATTGGGCTTTAGTCATCCCAAATTTAGATTCTTCGGGGTTATCCATAATATCTGTTCCAAGAGCAAAAACACCTCCTGGATTGTAACGAAGCGAAACGGTTTCAGGAAGTCCAGCCACTTCTTTCAAGAAAGCAATATGCTCATAAGCATCAAGATTAATCGTTGCTCCGATTTCTTTAGCATATCTAAATTCACGCGCAGGAGTATCGTTCGATGAAAACATAATATCGGTAAAACCAAGCTTGTGACTCATCAATAATTCCACTTCTGTCGCACAATCCACACCACAATTTTCCTCTTGAAGAATCTTCAAAATCGCAGGTGTCGGTGTTGCCTTAACCGCAAAATACTCCTTGAACCCCTTATTCCAAGCAAAAGCTTTGTTTAAGGCGCGAGCTTTTTCACGAATACCCTTTTCATCATAAAGGTGAAATGGCGTTGGAAATTCATCAGTAATTTTTTGGAGCTCTTCAGCTGAAATAAAAGGTGTTTTCATATTTATCCCTCGAATTTTCAAAATATTAGGACTATTATAACACAAAGCGCCAAAATCACCAATGGAAATCCCCTAAAAATAAAAGAAGCCGATACAGATTTAACTGTACCAGCTCTTTTTCATCTTAATCGTCACTTCCAAAAATACGAAGCAAACTCAAGAACAAGTTAATAAAATCAAGGTAAAGACTTAATGCCATTGAAATTGCCCAGCCGTCACCAACATTACCACCAGTGCTCTCATAAACACGTTTAATCATTTGATTATCATAAGCAATCAAACCAGAGAAAATCAAAACTGAAATGATACTAATGATATAACTCATTGTGCCTGAACCAATAAACATATTGACCAAGCTAGCAATAATGATACCAATCAATGCTGCCATAAGTGCCTTAGCCATTCCAGACAAATCTCTTTTAACAAAAGTTCCGATAATAGCCATAACACCAAAGACTAAAGCTGATGAAACAAAGGCTTGAACAACCGTTGTTTGCGTGTATGCCACAATAACAAAACTAAGCGTAAAGCCATTTAATGCCGAATAAAATAGAAATAACGGCAACGCAGCAGGCGTATTTTTACGAGCAGCATTACTAGCTAAGAAAACCAAAGCAAGCTCTAAAAAGATAGCACCGTAATAAACAAATGGATGGTAAACAATAATATTAACCATATTATCAGTAAACACATATAGCATCAAAAATGATACCAAAGCTGATAACCCGATTCCAACGCCGACCAAACCGTAAATCTTAGCAAAGAAACGATTCAGTGCACTATCTGTCTGTGTGTAAATAACATCGTTATGATTCATGAAATCTCCTCTCTTACTATCAGAAAATCCTTCTAAACTCAATCTATTCTAGCGATGATTACTAGGTAAAATTTTACGACTGTAACGTCTTCTCTTATTAAAACGATTACGAAATGGGGTAATGGCTTCTTTGACAGCCCAATATTTATCCACCATTGTCACGATATAACCTTCTTTATAACGCGGCGGAGCAATCGTTGCTCCCCACATATGTTTCAAGATAATATCTTCCTCACGTTTATTTAGTGTAGTCAATTTTCTGGCATTGCGCACAGCAATTCTCGGATGTACCCAAGCATGACCTTTATTAAATTTCGTTTCTCGCCAATCGTAATAAAAGAAATCGTGTAAAAGTCCTCCACGCGCCGTGGATTTTTCATCCCAACCAAATTTTTTGGCAATCTTGTAGCTCGTATAAGCCACATTAATAGAATGTTCCATACGCGTCGAATAGTGATGCTGTGGAATATTATTTAATTTTTGAAAACGAGGGTGTTGGATAAGATGACCAACAAGCTCCATAAATTCTTTATCTTTTTTATATGCTTCCATACAGAACCACCTTCTTTCAACCTAATTATAGCATATGACCTTAAATTAGACTGAAAACAAGTTCTCAAAAATTACTTTTCTTGCACCACATTTTTCAAATTAAATCAACTGAAAAAGGACAATTCCTGTCGCCACAGCAACATTTAAACTTTCTGCTTGCCCAGGCATGATAATATGTGCCAAAATATCAGCTTGCTTTGTCATTAACTCTGAAATACCATTTCCTTCATTTCCCATGACAAGCGCAAAATTTCCATTGTGCTCAACGGTCTTGTAGTCCACAGACTCTTTAGAAAGCGTTGTGGCAATCAGCGATACATCAAGATTTTGTAGCTTCTGACAAGCCTCATACACATCAGTACGCCAAATCGGTAAATGGAAATGGCTTCCCTGCATGGAACGTAGCGTTTTTTGATTGTAAATATCAGCTGATTTTTCCGAAATCAAAACACCGTCCAAACCAGCAGCATCTGCCGTACGAATCATTGTTCCCACATTCCCTGGGTCTTGAACATCTTCCAGTACCAAATATCGCCCTGCTTTTAAATCCGCTAAAGGCAAACTCGGCATAGCAAGTTCAGCAATGATCCCCTGCGGTGTCTTAGAATCCGTTAATTCTTTTAAAACCTCAGGCGTTACATACGTTACCATTGAAAAATGGCTGACGCGGTCAGCATAGTCCTCAAGAACAAAAATATTTAAAAATTCTGCCCCTGCTTTTTCCGCTTCTTCAAAAAGATGCCAACCTTCAATTAGATAAGAATGGTCACGATACTTTTTTTTCAATAATTTTTTAGTCTTTTTAATGAGATTATTCGATTTTGAGGTTATAATAGTCATAAGAAGATTATAGCATATAAAAGGAGGAAAGTGAGATGAAAAAAGTACGCTTAATTGTCTCAGGGCGTGTTCAAGGTGTCGGATTCCGTTACTCAACTTATGCCCTAGCCCTTGAACTCGGGGATATTTATGGTCGCGTTTGGAATAATGACGATGGCACCGTAGAAATTCTCGCTCAATCCGAGGACTCAGCTAAAATAGCTAAATTCATCCAAGAAATTCGCAAAGGTCCTTCACAATGGTCAAAGGTTACCTATGTTGATGTTAAAATTGCTAATTTCGAAGATTTCACTGATTTTCGCATTGCCAACTAATACACAAAAAAATAAGACCACAGATGTATTGAGAAATTAACCAAAAAACAGTAAAATAGTAGGGTATTATAATAAAAGGAAATAATCTATTGAAAAAGAAACTAAATCGTGTCCTCTTTTCAGGACTCAGCTTATCATTATTGTTCTTACTAACTGGTTGTGTCAGTCGTGATTCAAGTGGTAATCCTACTGGTACTATCTGGCACATTCTTGGTGAACCAATGGCAAAACTTATCCAATATTTTGCTAATAATGTTGGACTTGGCTTTGGTTTAGCCATTATCTTAGTAACTATTATTGTTCGTTGTATTATTCTACCGCTCGGACTTTACCAATCTTGGAAAGCAAGCTATCAATCTGAAAAGATGGCTTACCTTAAACCAATCTTTGAACCAATCAATGAGCGTATGCGTAATGCAACAACACAAGAAGAAAAATTAGCTGCGCAAACAGAATTGATGGCTGCCCAAAAAGAAAATGGCATCAATATGCTTGGTGGTATGGGATGTCTCCCACTTCTCGTCCAAATGCCATTCTTCTCAGCAATGTATTTCGCTGCGCAATACACACAAGGTGTCTCTGAAAGTACTTTCTTAGGAATCGACCTTGGTACACGTAGTATCCCTCTGACAGCTGTTATCGCCGTCTTGTACTTCTTCCAATCATGGTTGTCTATGCAAGGTGTTGCTGAAGAACAACGTGCTGCTATGAAAGGTACGATGTACGTTATGCCACTTATGATGGTATTCTTCGGTATGAGCATGCCAGCAAGTGTTCTCCTTTATTGGTTAGTCGGTGGTTTCTTCTCAATTATCCAACAATTGATTACTATGTTCATCATTAAACCAAGACTTCGTAAGAAAATTGCTGTTGAATTTGAAAAAAATCCACCAAAAACTTACAAGTCAAAAGCTCGTAAAGACGTAACGCCAGCTGCTAACAACGCACAACTTAGCAACAAACCTAAGAAAAGCAACCGCAACGCCGGTAAACAACGTAAACGTAAATAATTAAACCAAAAGGAACAGGAAGTTTATTACTTCCTGTTCCTTTTTAATTTTTAACATTAAGAAAAAGCCCCACAGAGGGCTTTTGGTTTATTAAGCTGTTTTTTCAACACTAACGATTTTAACGTCGTAGCTTCCTGCAGGTGATTCGATAGTAACGATGTCGCCTGTTTTTTTACCGATTAAAGCCTGCGCAATTGGGCTTTCATTAGAAATACGTCCTGAGAAAATATCAGCACCAGCTGCACCAACGATATGGTAAACGTCTTTATCAGTTGTACCAACCTCTTCAACAGTAACAGTTTTACCAATCGCTACTTCATCTTTGGCAACAGCATCGCTGTCAATGATTTCAGCATAGCGAATTTTAGTTTCTAAGATTTGGATTTGTCCTTCAACGAAAGCTTGTTCGTCTTTAGCAGCATCGTATTCTGAGTTTTCAGAAAGGTCACCATATGAACGTGCGATTTTAATACGTTCAACAACTTCTGGACGACGAACTAATTTTAATTCTTCTAATTCTTGTTCGAGTTGTTCTTTTTCAGCAAGGGTCATTGGATAAGTTTTTTCTGCCATTTTCTATCTCTTTTCTAAAAATTTATTTGGATAATCTACAAATACAAACATGATGTGAACCACACCATGTTTGTCAGTATTTATTATTCATCTAATTGACTATTAACGTATTTTTCAACATTTGCTTCGTGATCTTCGTAGGTTTCTGCGTAATAAACAGTTCCTGTGTTCACATCAGCTACAAAATAGTAGTAATCTGTTGAAGCTGGATTAACAGTCGCCTCAATAGCTGATAAGCTTGGACTATCAACTGGACCAGGCATCAAACCAGTATTGGTATAAACATTATACGGTGAATCAATGGATGTGTCAATACTTGCATCCGCTGATAATGTCGTTTCTTCACCAAGTTTGCCCATAGCGTACAAAATAGCAATATTACTTTGAAGAGCCATGTTAGCATTTAAACGGTTGTAAAAGACACTTGCAATATTGCGACGGTCATCATCTGTTGAACCTTCTTTTTCAACCAATGAGGCTAGCGTAAGCACTTCATTGACAGTCATGCCTTTTTCAGAAATCGTATCATAGTAACTGGACATGTACGAATCCATTGTTGAAATCATTTGCTCAACCAAGTCTTCCATGGTTGTATCTTCATAGTAGCTATAAGTAGCTGGGAAAAGGTAACCTTCTAATTGATACGTCGCTTCATCTGCACTTGGTAAATTCGCTAATAATTTCGGATATTTTTCAACCATTTTTGAAATGAATGATTCATCTTGAACAACTGACAAAAAGTCATCTGCTGTGAAAGGTGTTGATGAATCATCATCCGCTGTATTTTTCGTAACAGCTTCTGAAATTTGTTTAATGGTATAACCTTCTGTCACCAGAATTTTTCCTAGAGAAGGTTCTTCTGGCTCTGCTGTTCCACCTTGTTTAAGGAGCTTACAGATTTCCTCTAAATCCATACTAGCTTGTAGATTATAGTAGCCACTTTGGAAATTACTATAATTTTTGAACTTTGTATAGTAATTAAAGACCGTTGCGCTCTTGATAACGCCAGCTTTTTCTAGAATTTGTCCGATATATTTGTTCCCCGAACCTTCTGGAATTTCAACGGTAACGTACTCTGTTGATGTGCTATCAAGTGCTCCGACAGCGCTATCAACATAGCGATAAACAAAAAATCCAGTTGCTAACAAAGCAATAATAATAGCTGTTATCAAGAACAAGGCAATGCGTCGTGCCAAACTATCTGTTTTTTGGCGTTTTCTTTTGCGTTTTGTTCCCACGTTTTTCTCCAAGTCTGTATTAGTCTCTGCTGAGCTATTCGCAGCGCTTTCTTCAGCCTGAACATTTTCTTCAGCTTGCATATCAGAATCAGCAATTTGAGAATCATCGCTTGTAATGTCGTCAGGAATATCTGGAATACCAGCAAAGCCGACACCATCTGTTGCTCGGACAAGATAACTTTCTTGTTCGTTTTCAGCATTATCCTCTGAATCTGAACCGTTGGGATTGAAAGTTTGATTAATATTTCTCAAAACATCATTAATCTCTTTGTCATCTACCGTCGTTTCAATTTGGTTTTCAGCAAGAGCTGTTTGAGCTTTTTCTTCAAGGCGACGCTTTTCTTCACGAATTTCCGCCTCTTGGCGCTCTTTTCGCTCCTCGGCTTCGTATTCTGCCATCAATTCTGCTGTCTTACGCGCAAATTCTTCTGCTTCTTTTTCTTTCTGCTGAAGTTCTAAATCGTGTTGCTTACGCAAACGGTTGGCTTCTTCTAGCTCAGCTAAAATTTGCTCCTTGAAACTTTTTTCTTTTTGAGTTTTTGGCTTATCGTCGTTAAATTCGGTCAAAGCTTATCCTCCTAATCTTAGTCAATCGCCATTATAACCTAAAAATAGCGTAAAATCAACTGACGGGGTGGTTTGTTATCTATTCTTAATAATGTCATCACTCAATCATTGGTGATTCCCAAACCATGTTATACCAACTAGAGCCACCATGGGTAGATTCTGATTCACCTTCATCACTGAAACCATTTCTTTCATAGTAAGAAATTAAATTTTCATGACAAGTAAGTGTAATCCCTATCCGTTTTTGGGCAATTGCTAAATCTTTCATTGTCGCTAGTAAAGCCATTCCAATGCCTTGTCCTTTAAAATCTGGAGCTACCGAAAGGCTTGTGACTGCGATAAATCCGCCGTTAGCTGGATTTGAAACAACCTGATGGAATAAATCATCTGTTAAATAGCGTTGAAAAATGGCAGGTCCTTCAACATAGCCACAAATCTTTCCGTCAATCTCAGCTACTAAAAAAGTATCTGGAATAGTCAGAATGCGTTCCTTCATATCTTTTAGGCTTGCTGCTTCTTCTGCAGAGAAATTCTCGCGTTCAATATCTATAATATCTTGCAAATCCTCAAGACATACATTCCTTATCATCATAGAATCACCTTCAAAAGAAAAAGAGCTGTTTGCTCCTTTTCATCACAGTTTTTTATTGCGTATTATTAGCCAAGTTTGCTAACAATTCTTCAAAAGAACGTTCATACATTTGGATATCACCAGCCCCCATGAAAACATAAACAGCATTATCATGGTCAAGTAATGGTGATACATTTTCAAGACTAATCACCTTAGCTGATTTTTGGATTTTACTAGCCAAATCTTCGACTTTAACGTCACCGTGGTCAACTTCACGTGCTGAACCATAGATTGGTGCCAAGTAAACAGAATCTGCTTGGTTTAAAGCATCCGCAAATTCATCCAAAAGGGCAATTGTACGTGTGAATGTGTGTGGTTGGAAAATCGCTACAATTTCCTTGCTTGGATATTTTTGGCGAGCAGCATCAAGTGTCGCAATGATTTCAGTTGGATGGTGTGCAAAATCGTCGATAATAGTCGTGTTATTAATTACTTTTTCAGTGAAACGACGTTTAACCCCTGCAAATGTCTTCATATGCTCTGCTACCAATTCCATATCAATACCAGCGATATAAAGATTGGCAACAACAGCAGTCGCATTCAAAATATTGTGGCGACCAAACGCTGGAAGATGGAATGAACCAAGTTCTTCATCGCCGTGTTTCACTTTGAAAGCAGAACCGTTTGTTGTACGAACAATATCGTAGGCAACAAAGTCATCTGTATCTTTGAATCCATAGTAGTAAATGTCAGCGTCTGACGTGATTTTACGAAGATAAGCATCATCACCATACAAGAACAAAGCTTTTTGAACTTGTTTTGCATAATCATTAAAGGCATCAAAAACATCGTCAATGCTCTTGAAATAATCAGGGTGGTCAAAGTCAATATTTGTAATAATAGAATATTCTGGGTGATAAGGCATGAAATGACGTTGGTATTCATCAGACTCAAAAACAAAATAGTTGCTGTTAGCAGACCCACGACCAGTACCATCACCAATCAAATAAGAGGTATCTGTAATATTTTTTAATACATGTGACAATAAACCTGTTGTTGATGTTTTTCCGTGTGCACCTGCAACACCAAAACTTGTGAATTGGCGCATGAAATCACCTAGGAATTCGTGATATCTTTTGAATTTAAAGCCATTATTAACGGCATAGGCAATTTCAACATTATTATCTTCACGGAAAGCATTACCGGCAATTAATTCAACGTCTGATGTGATATTGTCTTCAGAAAATGGCAAGATTTTAATGCCTGCTTGTTCTAAACCACGTTGTGTAAAGTAATATTTACTAACGTCACTCCCTTGAACCTTATGTCCCATTTGGTGCAACATTAAGGCAAGGGCACTCATACCAGACCCTTTAATTCCGATAAAATGATAGGTTTTAGACATTTTTTCTCCTCTATATTAATAACTGCTAGGCAGTTTAATTAGCGTCATCAAAGCGTGTCAAATTTAACTCTTGAGCAACTTTGTGCTCTCTTTGGCTTTGTTGAGCTTCCTTATTGTAAATTTGGCTACGTTTCAAGAAATCATAGTTATTTTTCTTTGGTTTTGGTACAGAAGAATTATCTGGCTCTTTATACGTTACGGGAATCTCTGCCAAGATATAGTCTTCTTGATGCATTTTTTCTGTTAAATGGCTAAGTTTATTAGTCGGTTTAGCAGGAGCTTTAGGCAGTGTCGCCTTTAATTGTTGCTGAAAAGTTGCTTTTGACGGCATCTTTTTAACGTCGTTAGATAGGTAAGCTTGACGTTTTTTCTTAATATCTCGTCTTGCTTCATCACGCGCTAATTCCGCATAAGATTTACCTTCGCTAACTGTTTTTATGCGCTCTGCATCTTTTTCTGTCTTGCCAACAAAATTATAGTCTCTAGTAACGTCGTCGTAGTCTTTGTCATGATACGTTCCATGAATATTGGTAATTAAATCTTCGTTTTCGTATAAAGCCATTGCTTTTGGTGGATTACTTACTGGCTCACCATCAGCAACTAAGGGAAAGCGTCTTACAGTTTTACTCACAGCGTCACTTCCTTTCTTAACGCACTGTGCTAATTAATTATCATCACTCACTAAGAAATCAAGGTAAATAGTCACTACCATGACCTACGTCCTAGTAACTAAAAGCTTCCATTGCTAATATCGTCTCAAAATAGACTGAGAAGCCAAAATTAGCTCAAATCAAGCCCCAACTTTGTAGCATTTTTATTATAAACTAATTCAGGTATTTTTTCAAAGTTTTCATAAAAGAAAGTCAGTCTTTCATCGCTGAAAAACTGACGTTAAGATGATTAATCGACACCTAAAATTTCTTTAATATCTTCAATGGTCATGCTAGCACGTGTTTCATTGCCGTCAAGTACCGTTGTTACAAGATTTTTCTTGCTTTCTTGCATTTCTAGAATTTTTTCTTCAATGGTTCCGCGTGTAATCAAACGATAAACTTCGACATTTTCTTTTTGACCAATACGATGGGCGCGGCTAATGGCTTGCATTTCAACAGCTGGATTCCACCAAAGGTCAATCAAGATAACGGTATCGGCACCAGTCAAGTTAAGTCCTACACCACCTGCTTTCAAAGAAATTAAGAAGGTATCTTTTGAGCCATTATTAAATGCTCGTGTCATTTCTTGACGGGCATTCGCTGGTGTTGACCCCGTAATCTTATAGGAAGTTAAGCCAAGCTTTTCCATTTCTTTTTCCGCAATATCAAGCATCCCTCTAAATTGTGAAAAGATAAGAGCACGGTGTCCATTTTCCTTGATTTGTGTCAAAAGAGTGCGAAGGCTGTCTAGTTTGCCACTTTCTCCATTGTAATCCATAAAGAGACTTGGCGTGTCACAAATTTGGCGCAAGCGGGTAATTCCTGATAGAATCTCGATCTTACGGCGATTAATATCAGCATCAGATGCTCCTGCAATCGTTTCTTGCATTTGTCGAAGCTGTGCTAAATAAATCGCTTTTTGCTTATGGTCAAGCTCATTAGGATAATTAATTTCTATCAAATCTGGCAATTCTGGAAGAACTTCTTCCTTACGGCGACGCATGATAAATGGCTTAATAAAACGCGCCACTTGCTTAGCTTCCATTTTGAGGAAACGTTTTTTATCTGGCAATAATCCTGGCAAAACAATTTGGAAAATTGACCAGATTTCCAATAATTTATTTTCAATCGGTGTCCCAGAAAGCGCAAAACAATTTTTAACCTCAAATTGGCGCAAATAGTGAGCAATCTTCGTTTGTGTATTTTTCATCACTTGCGCTTCATCCAAAATCAAATAATCAAAATTCAATTGGCTATATTCGTCAAAATCTTGACGGAAAGAGGAATAACTAGTAATCACAACCTGATGATTTTGCGAAATAATATCATCACGCACTGCTTTTAAACCGTAAGCCACAACGACATCAATTTCTGGTGCAAAGCGGGTAAATTCATCCTGCCAATTGTAAATCAAACTTGACGGCGATAGAATCAAAATGCGTGTCTCTGGCGTTAGTTTAGAAGCTAGAAAAGCAATTGTTTGCAAGGTCTTACCGAGTCCCATATCATCAGCTAAAATGCCACCAAATCCGTAATGGTCAAGCATAGATAACCAACGAACACCAGTCATCTGATAATCTCGTAACTGCGTGTTTAAATTTGGAATGGTGACCTCAAAACTTTCTGGGTGTCTCAAATCGTGCGCCAACTGTTCAACTTCTTTTGAAAATGTCACACGGTCATTGTCTTGGAATAAATCTGAAATTTGGAACGCTGAAATAGCTTCTAATTGCAAATGCCCATTTTTCAGCTGCTTAGCTCGTAAATTTTGCAAAGCATTACTGACACGTTGTGTTTCCTCATCAAAAACAACTAATTTACCAGCGTCGTTCACAAAATAAGGTTGATTTTTAAAGAGTGCTTCTAAGGCATCATCAATATCGTTTTCAAAAATAGTTGAAAAATCAAAAGAAATATCCAACAAACCACCATTTGTCTGAACAGAAACTTGTGGGCGCTCAAACTGACGCATTTCTTCAAGGTCATCAGCCAAGGTTACCTTACCCAAACGTTCCAATTGTTCCAAGGTATTGGTAAAGAAGTCGTACAAATCTTCATTTGCCAATGGTGCATGGTAAGATGAAAACGAGGCAGCAAAGCCATTGGCTTCTAAAGTCCTAAACACACGTTCTTCATGCTTAAAATGACTAGCAAATGGTAAGTCTTCAAGTTCACGTTTACTACTGACCTTAACCATACCATAATCAAAAGTCACCTTTAAAGCAATCTCTTGGTATTCATTTAACATTAAATGGAAAGAAGGTACAAAGTCATGAATTTCAAAACTTTTCGGAGCTTCAACCACTCCAAGCTCTTTAAAATCAAGCAAACTAGCAGCTAATTTTGCTTGGTCATCCAAATCAAAGAACAAATGCTTCGCTAAATCAGACTCAATCGGCAGGCTACGAACAGCGGCTAAGATTTTTTGTTGCTTCAAATTCAAACCGTAAATCATACCATTTGTGAATAAGAAAGCATTGTCAAAAAGTGGCTGAAATGTTTTTTCTGTAATAACCAGTTCAATTGATTGACGGTGAACAATGACTTTAAATGACAACAGCCCTTCTGAGCCATCTAATGGTCTAAAAACCAGTTGCCCATAATTCTGATGATTGTGTTCAAATGAGAAATCATAAAGCTCGTTTAACAATGAAATGCCTTCCTCAAATGTCCCACTTGTCAACGCAAGATTTCGACCGTGATTTGGCAAAATATACTCCAAATCAACACGGTCACTATCTGGCAAAACACGCCATAAAAATTGAATCAAGTCTTTACTAGCTTCATCAAATTGAATCAAAGACAAGGGTTCAAAATAATTTTTCCCAATTTGATAGTAGCCCTCGCTTTTAACAACCGCTAAAAAGGCTTTAATATCTCGGACAACATAAGCACGGTCATCAGGCAAACGATTAATTTTTAACGTCCACCAATAATCTGATGAATAGGGACTCTGACTACCATAAGCTGCTAAACGGTATTTTGTTGTGTCGTCATCGTTGATAACCAAGCCGTCCAAAAAGACACTACCAAATGAGGTCACTTTTTTCGTTTCTTGCTGAATTTCTTGATGTGAACTAAGCTCATCTGACAACTCTTTGCCTTCTGTATTATTTTTTAGGAAATACTCTAAAGCCGCCAAATGCTCACAATATTTTTTCTTGGCAAACAGGTCACAATCACATCTCACCTGTTCATCTTCTAAAGCATACTGAAGATGATGTGCACCAACTTTCGCTTGAATTACTTCTTCTCGTTTACTAACAATATCAACCAAACCTTGTTCGTAAAGTTCTATTCCCTGATTGCGAATTCGACCTGGAATCATTCTACCCACTCTTAGCCACCACCTTTTTCCTTATCCTTTTATTATATCAAATTCAGCCTTCTTTAGCTTGAAAAAATAATCCTTTTGATTTTATTTTTAGCGATATTTTCCAAATGCAGCCAAAAAAGCACCACAAACGGTGCTTTTAAGTCTTATTTACGTTTGCGGGCAATCAAATTGATTGGTGTGCCTTCAAAGCCGAAAGCTGCACGGATTTGATTTTCCAAGAAACGCATATATGAGAAGTGCATGAGTTCTTCTTCGTTAACAAAGATAACAAACGTTGGTGGTTTAACAGAAACTTGTGTGCCGTAGAATATTTTCAAACGTTTCCCTTTATCTGTTGGTGTTGGGTTGATAGCAATGGCATCCATGATAACATCATTAAGCACAGCTGATGGAATACGCTTGTTTTGGCTTGCGCTAATTTTCTTAATCATATCAGGCAATTTGTTCAAGCGTTGTTTTGTCGCTGCTGAAACAAAGATAATTGGTGCATATGACAAGAATTGGAATTGGTCACGAATGTCTTCTTCCCATTTTACAACTGTATGGTTGTCTTTTTCAATCGTATCCCATTTGTTAACAACGATAATGATTCCTTTACCAGCTTCGTGAGCAAATCCTGCAATACGTTTATCGTACTCACGAATTCCTTCTTCGGCATTGATAACCA
Source organism: Streptococcus gallolyticus subsp. gallolyticus DSM 16831 (assembly GCF_002000985.1). Taxonomy (NCBI): domain Bacteria; kingdom Bacillati; phylum Bacillota; class Bacilli; order Lactobacillales; family Streptococcaceae; genus Streptococcus; species Streptococcus gallolyticus. The sequence continues at coordinate 2,025,566 of NZ_CP018822.1, forward strand.
TAAGAACAATGTCTGAACGGTCAATGGCACGCATTGAACGCATTACTGAATATTTTTCAGTATTTTCATAAACCTTACCAGATTTACGCATACCTGCGGTGTCAATCATTGTATATTCTTGACCTTCGCTGTCCGTAAAGTTTGTGTCGATAGCATCACGTGTTGTCCCTGCAATTGGGCTTGCAATCACACGTTCTTCACCAAGAATCGCGTTAATCAAACTTGATTTACCAACGTTTGGACGACCAATCAAACTGAATTTGATAATATCTGGATTTTCATCCTCTTCCTCAACAGGCAGATTTTCAACGATAGCATCCAAGACATCCCCCGTACCAATCCCATGAACAGATGACACTGGGTATGGATCCCCAAGACCAAGTGAGTAAAAGTCATAAATATCACTACGCATTTCAGGGTTGTCAACTTTATTGACCACTAAAATCACTGGTTTATTAGTACGATACAAGATTTTTGAAACATATTCATCAGCATCTGTAACGCCTTCTTTTCCTGAAACCACAAACACGATAACATCTGCTTCAGTCATCGCAATGTCAGCTTGGTGTTTGATTTGTTCCATAAACGGCGCATCAACGTCATCAATACCACCAGTATCAATCAATGAAAACTTGCGGTTAAGCCATTCACCTGTTGTGTAAATGCGGTCGCGTGTAACACCTTCGACATCTTCCACAATTGAAATGCGCTCACCTGCGATACGGTTAAACAAAGTCGATTTTCCAACATTTGGACGCCCGACAATAGCAACAGTAGGTAAAGCCATAATTCTTCTAGTACCAGCTTCGTTAAAACAGTCTCAACTATTTTAAGTGGATTTTTCCACACGAAAGACATTTTGATTTCTCAAAAATGCCTTTGTCGAATTTATTCCTTTCAAATTCTTTTATCTATTTATCACTTTTAATGATTTACGATTAGCGACGATTATCACCTTGCAGATGAATTTCACGAGCCAAATAACGAATACGCTCCATAACACGCTTTGCTTGCCACGTTTCATCACCTGAGCGTGATGCTGCAAAGTGTTCTTCAAGTCCTTTAAAATCAAGATTTGATGTAAAGAATGTCAAGAGATTTTCTTGCATTCGATATTGCAAAATAACCTGCAAAACATCATCACGAATCCATGGGCTTTGTTGTTCTGCCCCAATATCATCAAGAACTAAAATTTCAGATTGTTTGATTTGGTCAATTTGCTCTTTCACCGTTCCTGTATTGATAGCATTTTTAATATCAACACAGAAAGTTGGAAAATGAAGCAAAGTCGTTGACTTGCCGTACTTGGCAGATAAACGATTTGCTAGATAAGCCATCAAATAAGACTTCCCAACACCAAAATTTCCAAAAACATAAAGCCCTTTTTGAGTTCCTGTCTCAAGATTTTTTTGATAATCGTTCAAATAATTGTAAATTTCAATACGATTTGGGTCTCCTAAATCAAGATCATCTGTTGAAATGTGTTTGAGACTAGCTGGCAAGCCAATCAAAGTCACACGATTTTTAATATCTTGACGTTTTTTAGCCTCAACTAATTCGCGTGTTTCCAAATAAATGACATCTGCATAGCCCTCATTCATACTAAGAGCAGGCTTGTACCCTTTAGCAATATAGGATTCATCCTGATTTTGAAATTTTTCACGCTCCACCATGAATTGATTAAACTTAGGTAGGCTACGGTTAATTTGCTCCTGAGTCAAGCCATTTGACGTGATAAAATCAGCAATTTCCTTATCTGCTAAAATAACTTGGGTCAATTCATTAAGGTCTGTGCGACTTTGGCGAAGCTGTTTAGCCAAGGTTTGTCCGATTTTTTCCATCACTCGCTCCTTAATCTTCTAACATGCTACGTTTGAGTTCTTCCAATTTCGCTTTTTCTTCAGCAGTAGCAACATGCTTGTATTCTTTTGCTGTCCATTCAGGGACATTGCTTTTAGCAACTTTTGCTTGTGCTTTACGGTCTTTATTGCGTTGGGCAAAGCTGCGCATTTTTAAAACAGCAGCTTCAGCAGTCGTAATGTTTTGATAAGCAAAATCATTTGCCACCTTCATAATGTAAGGTTTATTGAGATTAGCTGACTGCGTTTTATTTAACGTATAAAGCACCATGACATTAATTACTTCATCTAAAAAGCTCATGTTGGCTAATTCTTCCAACAATTTTCGCTCGCTCTCGGTAACCACTGCACGACGTGGTGCCTTGATTTTCTCCAAAAATTCTCTTGCATTAGCTTGCTTGGCTTCACGAATAATCACTTGTTCCTTGGTGTCAAATTGCTCTTTGCTTTGACCTTGTGATTTCAAATTTTTGGGTTGTTCCAACTGAACAGTCATTCGTTGTGGTGAAATTTTACCATTAATAGCCGTGCTTTTTGCCAAATGATAGGTATCAAACCAATTCATGGTGTATTTGTCAGCAAGGCTGTAAATCGAAACAACATCTGCTTTTTCATCTTTAAATTGCAGGCCATCACGCAACATCAAACGCTCAAAGCTATCCAAATCAAAATGATTTTTTGACACATTTGCTTTTGGCTTTGGTGTTCCTTCTGCTGAAAAAATATCCGAGAATTTTTTGGAAATATCTCTAGCCTCTTGCGGAATTTTAATATCCAGCTCAGCCACTGCAACATCACCAATTTCCTGCTCTAACAAGCGACGATAGACAGGATTGCTAAGAAAAGTCTCACGATTCAAAGCTGGCTGCAATTTTAAAACATAAGCATCACGTGTTTGGTACAAAACAAGCAAATCAACAGCAGTCAAAATTGCAAAAGCTTCTTCCACCTGACGCATGCTTAATTGCAAATGATTGAGAATCTCACTAAATTTGTGACGTTTAACACCATCATCAAAAAATGCCAACAAATAATCATAAAGCAAAACCGCGTGATTTCCAATCACTGGGTGATACAGCTGGCTAAGACTATCAGAATCTAATAAAACCTTATTATTTTTGATATAAGAAAACTCATCGATCGGTCTCATTTAAATTACTTCTTTTCTTCTTACTATGAACTCGGTTGGTAATTTGTTGTAGAAGTTCTTCAATCTCATCAACATCTTTAAACGATTTGTAAACAGAGGCAAAACGCACATAAGTGATCTCATCAAGTTCAGCTAACTCATCCATGACAAGATTACCAATGGCTGTACTCGGAACTTCACCTTCGTACTCACTACGAACTTTTTGCTCGATACGTGAAACAACTTGTTCAATATCATCGCTTGATACTGGACGTTTTTGAGCACTTTGGAAAATACCATTTAAAATCTTTTCACGAGAAAATTGTTCACGCGTTCCATCTTTTTTAATGACTAGTAAGGGCAATTCTTCAACACGTTCAAAAGTCGTGAAACGTGTATGACAATTTTCACATTCGCGACGACGTCTAATGGTATTTCCGTCTTCAGCTTGGCGACTATCAATAACACTTGATTTATTATAATTACATTTTGGACAACGCATGCAAACACCCCATTCTACCAATTATTTTAATACTTTATTCTAACATAAAATCAATCATTATGAAAGTAATACCAGTTTGACCATATCAGCCAAAACTTTTCCCCATTTCTTAAACCTTGTCCCTTTTCTAATAAAAAATGACTGTTCAATCATGCTTTATTAGAAAAACGAACAGACCGAGAGAAAAACTCAGTCTGTCTTATCTTGTTTTGTCTTAAGTATCGGAATAACCAATGTAAACTCCGTGCCTTCGTCAACAACACTATTAACGCTAACATTGAGCTCATAAGCATCAACAATCTGCTTAAGAATAGCTAAACCAATCCCAAGACCTCCTTGTGTCGAAACACGATTACGTGATTTATCTGTTCGATAAAAACGTTCAAAAATATATTTTAGGTCTTCTTGAGAAATACCTTCTCCTTCATCCTTAACTTTGACAATAGCATCATCTCCTTGGATGTCCAAAGTCACATGGATTATTTTGCTTCCAGAAGAATATTTTACGCCATTATCAATTAAAATCAAAATTGCCTGTTCGAAATGATTTTTGTAAATTTCTGCAAAGACACATTCTTCCACACTTGTTGAAAATTGGAAATTAAAATCTGGGTGCAAAATACGGAAATTTCCCAAAACAAATTCGATTGATTTTTTCAAATCTGTTTTTTCACCTTTGTGTAAATCAAAACTTCCCTGAACACGAACCATATCTAGCATTTCATTAACCATAATGGACATTCGATCCGTTTCATGATAAGCAGCATCTAAACTTTCTTCAAGAATATGTTGGTCTTCTTTCCCCCAACGTTTCAGTAAACCAAGATGTCCTTTAATAACTGCAATCGGTGTTCGTAATTCATGACTAACATCACTAACAAAACGCGCTTGTCTTTTAGTATACCCTTCAATTTGGTCTAACATTTTATCAAAGTTAGCAGAAATTTCTTCAATTTCATCTCCAGAATGAATATCACTACGGACAGTCAAATCACCAGGATTTTCAGCAATATTACTAACAATTCCTTGAAATTCTTCCAACGGACGTAAAAAGCGTTTTGTTGAAGAGAAAAGAACATGTAAAATTAACCCAATCTCAACTAACTCTGCAATCAAAAGGATTGCCACAAGACAATGTCGCATTAGATAGTAGGAGCTAAAGTGTTGAAAAAGCGTCACATAACCAATAACTTCTCTTGTGTTTTTGGAGTAAACTTTCGCCGTTGAATAGTAACCTGTAAAAGCAGGTGCACGGTAGATTTTTGTCTTGCCAACTGTACCTGTTTTAAAATTTGCAACTGACTTATCAGTCGTTAAAACTAATTGCTTATCCTTGTTAAAAATGGCGACATCTTGATTATCAGAAGTCAAATCATCAATCCCACCACTTTTATCTAGGATATATTGGGCATCATCTTCCTCAACAAGTGACCCCGTAGCATTATACTCATCCAACAGATCCAAAAGATTATCAACTGTCAGTGCACTTTCTTGAGACAAAAAATCTCTCACTACTTCGGCACCTTGCTCAACATCGTAACGTTCTCGTGCTAAAAAGATTTGGGTAGTCCCAAAGTACACGATTAGATTAAAAATAGTTAACACAAGGAGAATCCGAAGCAAAGAGAAAATCGATATTTTTCTAGATAAAGACTTTTCTTCCCATTTTATCATTATTTTTCTCGAATAATGTATCCCATTCCACGAACTGTTTGAATGTAAGATTCTTTACCTGGAATATCGACTTTTCCGCGAAGGTAACGGATATAAACATCAACAACATTTGTCTCAATATCTGTATCGTATCTCCAAACACTGGCTAGCAGTTCTTCACGTGTCATTACACGATTAACATTTGACAAAAGAACACTTAACAAATCGTACTCACGTTTTGTAAGCGAAATTTCATCATCACCTCGAACCGCTGAACGATTTTGAGGATTTAAGCGTAGACCAAGCAATCCTTCTTTTCCTTGACTGTCTTGTTCACGTTTAGATTCAACATCTTGACGGCGGAAAACAGCACGAACACGAGCCAAGAGTTCTTCAATTGCAAATGGTTTGACAATATAGTCATCTGCACCACGATCAAGCCCAGCAACAATATCCATAATAGAGTCGCGAGCTGTCATCATAATAATAGAAGTTTCTTTTTCCAATCGAAGACGACGCGTGATTTCAAATCCATCCATATCTGGAAGCATTAAATCAAGCAAAATCAAGTCAAAATCGTCATCAAGAGCCGTTTGAAGCCCTAAGCGCCCGTTTGTTTCTACAACTACAGAATAACCTTCGTGTTGTAACTCCAAAGACACAAAGCGTGCAAGATTTTTTTCATCTTCAATAATTAAAATCTTTTTACTCATTGTCACCAACCTTTTATTATTTTAAAGATTATAAAATCTCTATTTTGCTAAAGTATACACTCCTATACAGAGCACCTTCTTTGTTTCCCAATGAGAAAAAGATTATAGCATTTTCATCACTTTGTTATAATATCCTCAAAATAAACAATAAAGATAAGTATACTATATCGCTTTAAAAGTATATCAAAGTGTTAACGATAATTCAAGAATATTTTATTTTTTTTAATAAAAATAGTATCAATCTTCAAACAATCCATTTAAAGCAGAAAACGGATTATTTTCTTTTTTCTTCTTATCTTGCAGGGCATCATATTGCTCTTCTGTCAAAACTGACCAGCTATTTCCTGATGGCATTGTGTCAGAATTTTGTTCCTCTTCGCTTAAAACTTGCATTGGAATCGTTAACAAAATATTATCAATAGCGCTCTCTTCTAAATCAATATAATCTTCTTCAAGTACTAAAACAAGATTTTCTCTAACAAGATCTTCTTTTGCATGAATATCCACTGCTTCAATAAAAATTTCTGAGACTTCTTCAACTTGATGTACATCTACAGGCAGCATTGAGCGACTTGACGGTAATGTAATTGTATAATCAAGTGTATAATTTAACAAATATAATCCATCATCGTAGGAAATAGTCCCTTGTACAAAAATCTCTTTAACATCTAGCACATCTTTGTTACGTTCTATTAATTTTTCTTTAATTTCTAAAACAGAATTAAAATTAATTCCATCTGGATTCTTTTTTATTTCCGAAATTGAAAACATCATTATTACTACCTCTTTTAAAATTTCTTTACTATTATACCAACTTTTTACGGTATTGTCTGTACATATTACTACCAATAATAAAGCTTATTGAATAATGTAGCAACAAAAAACTTCACACAAGCGTGTGAAGGAGAAAAATACTTACATTTGACGAAGACGCTCAATACGATCCGAAATAGATGGGTGTGTATTGAACAATGATGTTGTTCTTTCTTCTTTTTTGATAGGGTCATTAATATATAGTGCCGCACTTGCTTCATCAACAGGATGGTGCATTGGAGAAGATTGCTCCAGTTTTTGAAGTGCTTTAATCATTCCTTCAGGGTTGCGAGTGAGTTCAACAGAACTGGCATCAGCAAGGTATTCACGTTGCCGTGAAATGGCTAATTGAACAAGAGTTGCGGCAAGTGGTGCTAAAATTAACGATAAAATCGAAAAGAGCAACATCAAAATACCAAGACCACCCTCATCACGGTTATTCGAACGGCGACGATTGCCACCTCCGCCAAACCACATCATGCGGCTACCGATACTAGCAATCAAAGTCACTGCGCTGGCTAAGGCTACAGCAATGGTAGAAATGCGGATATCGTAATTACGAATATGACTAACTTCGTGTCCGATAACACCTTCCAATTCTTCGCGATTCATCACAGCTAACAATCCTGTGGTGGCTGCGACGGCAGCATTTTCAGGACTTGAACCTGTCGCAAACGCATTTAAAGAATCATCTTCAACGATAAACACGCGCGGCATTGGAATTTGTGCCACCATTGCCATATCTTCTACAATATGATAAAGTTCAGGGGCTTCTTCCTCGCTGACTTCACGCGCATTGTTCATTGACATGACAACATTTGTAGATTGAAAAATCATACTAGCAGCATAGATTCCACCAATGATTAAGGCGATAACCACACCGAATTCTAGACTATCTAACCAAAGATAGCCAACTGCGGCACCAATAGCTGACAAAATCAAGAAGAAAACAAGAATCAAAACAACCGTTCTTCGCTTGTTACTAGAAATTTGATCGTATAACATGATTTTATTAAGAAAATAGAAAGTCTCTTTGAGTTGTTAAAGTCACCAACCATTTCAAGAGACCTTCCATTTTATTCCTTTCTTTATTAAAGGTTGCTTTAAAACAACTTCTCAAAACACCATTTTTTAGAAGTCAAATGATACTTTTGGTGTTTCTTTTTCATCTTCAGGTGTTTCCAAGAATTGGCTTGGTTTAAAGCCAAACATACCTGCGATGATATTACTTGGGAAAGTTTCTAATTTAACATTATAATTTGCTGTTGTTGTATTGAACAATTGACGTGAATAAGAAATTTTGTTTTCTGTATTTGTCAATTCATCTTGCAACTTGATAAAGCTGTTATTAGCTTTAAGTTCAGGATAATTTTCAGCAACAGCAATCAAGCTTGAAAGTTGTTTAGTAAGAGCATTTGACGCGTGCATTGCTTCTGCTGGTGTTTCTGCTTGGGCAACTTGACTGCGTAATTCTGTAATCTTAGCAAATGTTTTTTCTTCATAAGCTGCGTAGCCTTTTACAGTCTCAATCAGATTCGGAATGAGGTCATTACGACGTTTGAGTTGCACATCAATTTGACTCCAAGATTCCTTAGTTTGCATACGACTTTTAACAAGACCATTATAGACAGCAATAATCCAAAGCACTAAAACAACAATAATAGCGATAATAACAAAAATCATAAATTCCTCCTTAGGTATGACATACCCTTCCAAAATCAGTTGCTTTTTGTAACCTACCGCTACACAAAAGCTTTTGATAAACTACTAAAATAAATAGATAAAAATATACTTTCTAGGCTTATTATATCAATTTTCTTTCAATTCTTAAAGTGATTACATAGGAAGTTGGAGGAAAAATAGTTTTTCGGGTGTTATAACCATTTCTAAGAATGTTATTGGGTGGGATTTTATGGTAAAATAAGATGACGTATATTGGAATTGAAAGGATATTAGAGAAAGTTGTGGTGGTTTGTGTTTTGCAGGCTGCTAATGCTTTCTTTACTGATAATCATGACACCTGAAGAATTTTATAAGAAACTTAGTCAACAAGGTTTTGAGTTGACAGATACACAAAAAAAGCAATTTGAACGTTATTTTGAGCTTTTGGTTGAATGGAATCAAAAGATTAATTTGACGGCTATTACGGATGAAGAGGGGGTTTATTTGAAACATTTTTATGATTCTATTGCTCCTGTTCTTCAAGGAAAAATAACAAATCAAGCGATTCGTTTGCTAGATATTGGAGCTGGAGCTGGTTTTCCAAGTATTCCTATCAAGATTTTATGCCCTGATATTGATGTTACTATCATTGATTCGCTAAATAAGCGTATTAATTTTCTTAATTTATTGGCAGATGAACTTGGCTTAGAGGGAGTTCATTTTTACCATGGACGTGCTGAAGATTTTGGTCAAGATAAGCATTTCCGCGCAAGCTATGATATTGTAACAGCACGAGCTGTTGCTCGTCTCCAAGTCTTGACCGAATTGACAATCCCATTTTTAAAAGTTGGTGGGCAATTAATTGCTCTTAAAGCTTCCGCTGCCGAAGAAGAATTGGCAGATGCCAAAAATGCCATGACAATTCTTTTTTCAAAACTCATAGACAATTATCATTATGAATTGCCAAATGGCGATAGTCGCCAAATCACAATTCTTGAAAAGAAAAAAGAGACACCAAATAAATACCCACGTAAGGCTGGGATGCCAAATAAAAAACCTCTTTAATATGTTATGAGCCGTAAGGCTCTTTTAGAAGGCTTTGAAAACCGTTTTGGAGTTTAGGAGGAATACTCTTTGAATAGCATTTTTAAATCTTTAACGAGTACGCGACGGTTAACGTTTAGTTTTGTCATCGTCATTTTTATTGGGAGTTTGTTACTCTCACTTCCGATAGTTCACTATGCCGACGCTCCTAGCACTACTTACCTTGACCACTTGTTCAATGTGGTTTCAATGGTTTGTGTGACGGGATTATCAGTCGTTCCTGTCGCAAGTGTTTATAATGGACTTGGTCAAGTGATTGCAATGTGTCTCATGCAAATTGGCGGACTAGGATTGGTTACTTTAATTGCAATCAGTACCTACCTTTTACGTCGTCGCATGAATTTATCAGAGCAAAGTTTGCTGCAATCAGCGCTTAGCTATGACAATAACAATGACCTTAGGCATTACCTTTTTCATGCTTACAAAATTACTTTTATCATCGAGTCCTTGGTTGCTATTGTATTGCTCTTTGATTTTATTCCACGTTTTGGCTTGTGGCACGGTATTTTTAATGCCATTTTTCTTGCTGTCTCTGCTTTTTGTAATGCTGGGTTTGATAATTTTGGCGATGCTAGCCTTAAACAATTCGTTCTGAATCCCTTGGTTAATGTGGCAATTGCTGCCGCAATCGTATCTGGTGGAATCGGGTTTGCTGTTTGGATGGATTTGAAAAAAGCTATCAAACACTTTATCAAAGACAAACCTTATCGCTTTTCTGCATTTTCTCGCTCATTAAGCAATCAGACACGCTTAGTGCTTGCCACAACGGGAATTCTTTTACTGCTTGGAACAGCATTGACGTGGCTAATCGAATTTAAAAATGCTAAGACAATTGGGCACTACACCATTTTTCAGCAAATCATGGTCTGCTTTTTCCAATCAGTAACCATGAGGACGGCTGGATTTGCAACGATTTCTTATCTTGATACGCATTCAGCGACAAATATTCTTTATATGATTCAAATGATTATCGGTGGTGCTCCTGGTGGTACGGCTGGCGGTGTTAAGGTGACAACAGTCGCAATTGCCTTCTTGCTTTTCAAATCCGAACTTGCAGGGCAAAATGAAGTCACTTTCCGCCACCGCGTTATTGCCAATAAAGCGATAAAACAAACACTGACCGTGCTAATCTTTTTCTTTACTATTTTAATCATCGGCTATCTGTTACTTTTGGAATTTGAACCGAATCATGACCCGCTAGCTTTGCTGTTTGAAGCCATTTCTGCGATTGCTACGGTTGGCGTTTCCATGGATTTAACGCCTAAATTATCGCAAGCAGGGCGATTTGTCATCATGGCACTTATGTTTATCGGACGTGTTGGACCGATTACTGTCCTGCTTAGTCTTTTGCAAAAGAAAGAAAAAGATATTCGCTACGCACAAACAAATATTAATGTTGGTTAGAGGAAATTATTATGACAAAAAAGATTTTTGGAGTTCTTGGATTAGGAATTTTTGGACGTACTGTTGTTGAAGAATTAAGTAAATTCGAGCAAGAGGTCATTGCTTTAGATAGACATGAAAATCTCGTTCAAGATGTGGCTGATATGGCAACTAAGGCAGCTGTTGGTGATATTACAGAGATTGAATTTTTAAAAGCCGTCGGCATTGCGCAATGTGATGTTGTTGTGATTGCAACTGGAAATACCTTAGAATCTTCAGTTCTTGCCATTATGCACTGTAAAAAATTAGGAGTAAAAACCATTCTTGCCAAAGCCAAAAATGCGACTTATGAAGAGGTGCTTTACGGCATTGGGGCGACTAAAGTTATCACACCAGAACGCGACTCTGGAAAAAGAGTTGCTTCAAATATGCTTCGCCACCATATTGAAAATATTATTCACATTGAGGATAATATTGCTATGATTGAATTTTCTATTCCTGATTCTTGGGTTGGAAAAAGTCTGGTTCAGCTGGACCTTCGACACAAATACGACCTGAATTTAATCGGTATTCGTAAAAAATCAACGTCAAGTCTTGATACCCATATCAATCCCAACCAAGCTTTTGAAGCCAATACTGAAGTCGTTGCCATTGCAAATGACAATACGTTTGAAAAATTTGATTATCTTGGTTATTTGAAATAAGAAAAAACGTATAAACCGTTGAACAGCTAATTGTTCTGGTTTATACGCTTTTTTAATGCCAAGGATTGTAAAAACGTCCTTGGTTAAGGTGGAAAAGCCACAAACTAATGATAACTAGTAAAACAGCAATCGCAATGGTCAGCAAATCCGCTGTTGTAAATTTTTGATAAGTGTACCAAGTACGCTTTTTATTTTTTCCAAAACGACGTAGCTCCATAGCTGTTGACACCGTATCAATTCGCTCAAGTGAGCTGAAAATCAAGGGAATGACAATTTGTAGATTTCCTTTGATACGTTTCATTAGTTTTTCTTTTTGTGATAGTTCCAGTCCACGCGCTTCTTGTGACATTCGAATCATGTAAAATTCTTCTTGCACGTCAGGAATATAGCGTAGCGTCAAACTAACTGCATAGGCAACTTTATAAGGTACACCGATTTGATTCAAACTTGAAGCAAATTGACTTGGCTGCGTTGTCATAAGAAATAAGACAGCCAACGGAACCGTGCAAAAATATTTCAAAGCAAGGTTAAACAGGTAAAATAATTCTTGACTGGTAAGATAAAATCGCCCATAGCCTTGTAGCAAAATAGTCTTAGTTCCGTAAATTGTTTCACCATAATTCGGTGCAAACAAATACACCATGACCACATTTAAAAGAGCAAAAAAGCCAATAAATTTGACGACAAAAGAGACTTGCTGCCAACGAATGCCTGCTATTTTAAACAAAACAAGGGAAGCAATTCCAATCGCTGCTATCAAACGCGTATCATAGGTTGTCATACAAGCAATCGATACCAAAACAAAGAAAATTAATTTGCTGGCACCTGACAATTGATAAAGGAAACCACGACCACTCTGATAACCAATAAGATGACTAGCCATGAATACCTCCCTCTTTTTCAATGTAATAATGCGTCAGGGCAATTGGGTCAACTGCTAATTTTTCTGCTAATTCAAACAAGCTAGTCTTTTTCAAGTTAGCTTTTTCTAGGATAGCATTTTGATTGAATAATGCCACTGGCGAACAATCCGCAATGATTTCACCGTTGCTCACTACAATACTGCGATCAGAATACTCCAACATCAACTGCATATCATGCGTTATCATGATAATAGTGTGCCCTGCCTTATTGAGCTGATTAAGGAAATTCATGATTTCAGTATAATTTCGCTTATCTTGACCTGCTGTCGGTTCATCTAAAAGAATGATTTCAGGATTCATTACCAGAACCGAAGCAATTGTCACTCGTTTTTTCTGACCAAAAGACAGCGCAGAAATAGGCCATTTTCGGAATTCATACAAACCACAAACTTTTAACGTTTCCAACACGCGTTTTTCAACGTCTTGCTCATCTACTTCACGCAAACGAAGCCCAAGCGCCACCTCATCAAAAATCATCGTCTGACTAATCATCTGATTTGGATTTTGAAGAACATAACCGATTTTTTCAGCACGCTCTTTGATAGAATCCGTCATAATCGATTGTCCTCGATAACGAATATCGCCTTCTGGCGTGATAAATTGGCAGATAGCTTTTGCCAAAGTTGACTTGCCAGCACCATTTTTTCCAACAATGGCAATCCGTTCGCCTTGATTAATCTCAAAATTGATATTTTTCAAAATAGGACGATTCTCTTGATAAGCAAAATGCAGTTGTTCAACCGTTAAGAGCTTATCTTGCGGCGCTTCTTCTTGAAATGAGCTAGGCGCCGTCACGGCAATATTTGTCAAATCAACTTGACTTAGGTCTGATAGATGTTCCATTGATGTCACATCAACACCCAAATCTTTCAAAGCCGTTACGTAAAGTGGCTCGCGAATGCCATTTTGAATCAAAAGCTCTGTCCGTAATAGCTCATCTGGATGACCATCAAATAAAATCTGACCATCATTCACCAAAACGACTTTATCCACATGACGATAGAGCACATCTTCCAAACGATGTTCAATGATAATCGTCGTCGCCTTTTCTTCATGATGAATACGGTCAATCAAATCAATCGTTTCTTGACCTGATTTTGGGTCTAGATTGGCAAGCGGCTCATCAAAAAGTAAAATCGGACTCTCATCAATCAGAACCCCTGCTAAACTAACACGTTGTTTTTGTCCACCTGATAAATCTTGTGGACGATTGTCTAAAAACTCTGTTAAATCAAGCCTTTTTGCCCAATGAGCAACTTTTTCTTGCATTTCTTCCAAAGAAACACAGTCATTTTCAAGCGCAAAAGCCAAGTCCTCTGCCACGGTTAACCCAATAAATTGACCATCTGGGTCTTGTAAAACCGTAGAAACCAAATGAGACTTGTCGTAAATAGACAAGCCAAATGCTTCTTTACCATCAATCGTAAACTGCCCAGATTTCTCCCCATGGTAAATATTAGGGATAATCCCATTAAGACAGTGACCAATTGTTGATTTTCCAGAACCTGATGGACCTATGATGAGTACCTTTTGTCCTTTTTCAATCGTTAAATTGAGAGATTTTAAGGTTGGTTCTGCTTGAATATCATATTTAAAAGTGAAATCCTTAAATTGAATAAAGGGCTTCATGACTATTCTCCTAAAAAATGATTAAGAGCAGGGAATCCCTGCTTCTACTTCTGTATTAATCTTTGGTTAGGCTGCCTGATTGCGTGCGTGTTTTAGAATACACGGCAAGCAAAAGCGAGCCACCAATAGCGATTGTCAAACTGTTGATAACTGCTGATAAAATACCTTGAGCGAAAACTTTGCTTGCTGGTTCGCTGTAAATCAAAATGTCACCGTAAGGGGCAATCAAAGCCCAGCCAACAACATTAGCAATAATCTGTACGGCATTAAACCAAACATAATCTTTTGCAGTTAAAGGACTTTTTTCAATATTGATTTTCTTAGCTAATAAGCCAATAGCCAAGCCAATCAAGCCACTAACAAGCACCCATGTCCACCAAGGTGAACCATATTGAAGGGCATCTTTTAGAGCATGTCCAATAAAACCAGAAAAGAAACCAACCGTCGGACCATAAATCACAGCAAAAAGAGCAATTACGGCATATTGTAATTGAATATTGGTATTTGGGATGGGCGTTGGAATGTTAATCAAAGTTCCAATGATAATGAACAAGGCTGCGCCAATCCCTGTCGCAACAACGGTTTTTATCGAATTATTTTTCATAATGATACTCCTAATTTTTTAATCTCAATGCGCCAGTTAGACCCAACTCCAACATTATAAGCCTTGGCAAACGACCCTTGGTTGATAGCAAGCCCAACACGATAAAGTGAATTAATATAGATAATTGGCTGACCAATCCGCACATCAGCAAACGATTTTCCGTAAGTCACTTGATTTTGGTAAACCAACATATCGTTATTAAAAATGGTCACTTCAAAACGGTCACCAAATTCAGGCGATAACGTATAAAACTCCTCACGTTTAATTGACGTCCACAATGACCCAAAACGAACATCTAAAATATCAACTGCCCCACGCACAGCATTCTCCAGAATTTCTGTCTCAACGACAGGCAATTCCAAAACGGCTTCAACAGGTAATTCTGGTCCCACTTCTTCAAATGAAATATGACCGCTAGCTAGTTTTGCTCCTGTATAAGCATAAACATCACGTCCGTGGAATGTATAAGAATACTCTGTATTCTTGCGTCTATTTTTAACCTCTGAAATTTCTCGAACTGCCTTGATACCAACATGTGTTTTGATATAGGTTAAAGTGCCATTATCAGGTGTCACGATAAACTGGTTATTCTCTGTTAAAGCAACAACACTTTTTCGCTTTGAACCAACTCCTGGATCAACCACTGAAACAAAAGTGGTTCCTTCTGGCCAATATTCCACCGTTTGAAAAAGGCGATAAGAGGCCTCAAAGATATTATAAGGAGTAATATCATGAGTTAAATTGTGAATTTTTAAAGTTGGCTCTTCCTGCAAGGCAACTCCAACCATGGCAGCAACTGCCCCGTCAACCAAACCAAAATCCGATTGTAAAACAAGTAAATGATTGCTCAAAATGATATTTCCTCCTTTTTGATGTTGTTTTATTTTATCATAAATAAGGTTCAATTTAAAGAAGCTTATTTCTTGAACTAGTTATAAATACAGGTTATAGCAAGGGGTTTAATATAAAAAATAGCTGAGCAATTTGCCCAGCTACGGTGATTAGCTATGTTTTGCTTTTTTGTTTTTACCCCAGACAGATTTTTCAGCTACCGCTGTAAAAAGAACGTCCGTTGATGAGTTAAGCGCTGTTTCACAAGAATCTTGGACAACACCAACAATAAACCCAACACCAACAACTTGCATAGCAATATCATTTGAAATGCCAAATAAACTACATGCAACTGGAATCAATAGGAGAGACCCCCCTGCCACACCAGAAGCACCACAAGCAGATACCGCTGAAATCACACTCAATAAGAAAGCTGTTGGAAAATCAACACTAATTCCAAGAGTGTTAACCGCAGCAAGTGTTAGGACGTTAATCGTAATCGCTGCGCCAGCCATATTGATTGTCGCTCCGAGAGGAATAGATACCGAATAAGTGTCTTTATTCAAACCTAAATCTTCACAGAGTTTCATATTGACAGGGATATTTGCCGCTGAACTACGCGTAAAGAAGGCTGTCAAACCAGATTCTTTCAAGCAACGAAGAACAAGTGGATAAGGATTTTGACGAATCATCACAAATGCAATTAATGGATTGACCACCAGAGCCACAAAAAGCATTGTTCCAACTAGAGTTACAATCAAGAAACCATAATTAGCCAGAATTCCAATACCATTATCAGAAATGGTGTTAAAGACCAAACCTAAAATACCAAATGGTGCTAAATTAATAATCCAACGCACAACCTGCGACGTTACTTCTGCCATGGTTTGTAGTAAGTCTTTCGTTTGTTGGCTAGCATTACGCATTGCAAGCCCAAAGACAACCGCCCACGCTAGCACTCCGATATAGTTAGCAGATGCGATGGCATTAACAGGGTTATCCACAACTTTGAGCAAGAGGTCTTTGAAAACTTCTGCTACCCCTTCTGGTGCTGATAAATCCGATTCTGCTACATTGTCTAATGTCAATTTCAACGGGAAAATGTAGTTAACTAATACTGCCACTAACGCCGCAGCCAATGTCCCAACAAGGTAAAGACCGACAACTGTTGACATATTGGTCTTTTGCCCTTTTTCATGTTGTGATAAAGCATTGGCAACCAAAACAAAAACCAATAATGGTGCAACAGCTTTAAGGCCACCTACAAATAAATCTCCCAAAATGCCGATTCCTGATAATTTTGGAAAGGCTACTCCCAGAATTAAACCAAGGATAACTCCGATAATGATGCGTTTGATTAGGCTAGTTCTATTCCAAACGCCAATAAAATGTCTCATAGTAACTCCTCATATAGTAATAACTTTTTTATAATAATACAAAACTGCCACTTCGTCAAACATCCTCTCACAAGATTTGTTAAATGACAGCGCTTAAATACACTATTTTCCAAATTTTTTCACAATTTAAATTTTTTGATGATACTTTTTATGACATTATTTAGCGCATTTTATAGCTTTAGGACACGGCTTGTCAGTTTTTTATGAGAATTTGTTTATAATTTTTGAACTTTTCTTCTATTGACGACAGCTTCTCTGTTCGCTATAATAATTGTCATACAATTTTACTCAATTGAAAAGTAATTGTAAGCATTTTTCATTATTAGGAGGACATATGAAACCATTTAAAAATATTTATGTCATTATCGGTTTCATGTTATTTGCTCTATTTTTTGGAGCGGGTAACCTTATTTACCCTGCCTTTTTAGGCATATATTCTGGAAGTAACTTAGCCTTGGCTATTCTTGGCTTCTGCTTGACAGGCGTCACCCTGCCATTGCTTGGAGTCGTTGCTGTTGCTTATTCTGGTGCTAGCGACGTCGAGGATTTTGCACGCCCTGTTTCACGCCATTATGCCTTGTTATTTTCAATTGCCCTCTATTTGTCAATTGGACCTTTCTTTGCGATTCCAAGGACAGGTGCTACGTCATTTTCGATTGGGATCCAACCAATTTTAGGTGATAGCATTGGCGTAAAAATTGCTTACGGTTTGCTCTTTTTTGGTCTTTCTTACATTTTAGCCATTAAACCAAGCAAGATTGCTGACCGTATTGGGAAATATTTGACACCTGCGCTTCTTATCATTCTTGCGATCTTGGTGATTGCTTCCTTTATCAAACCAGCTGGTAACATTGGTACTGCTTATAACGCCGCTAATGATATTAGTAATGCCTTTAAAGATGTGCCTTTTGTTGCGGGGCTCATTCAAGGATATGGTACAATGGACGCTCTTGCTTCCCTTGCTTTTGCCATTATCGTTATCGATGCTAGTAAACAACACGGTGCCAAAAATCAGTCAGAAGTCGCTCTTTTGACCTTCAAATCTGGTATCATTGCAACCGTATTGCTTGCGCTTATTTACATTTTTGTGGCTCGTATCGGCGCAACATCACAAAGCTTATTTACATTTACTAACGGACAATTTACATTTAATGGCGCTGCTATCGATGGCGGAAATGTTCTGGGACAAGCAGCTTATTTCTATCTTGGAAGCATTGGACGAGCAGTTCTTGCGGCAGCGATTTTCCTTGCTTGTTTAACAACAGCAACAGGGCTAATCACAGCCTGCGCGGAATATTTCCACAAACTACAACCAAAACTATCTCACGTTGCTTGGGCAAGTATCTTTACCTTGATTGCCTTATTCTTCTACTTTGGTGGTCTTTCTGAGTTGATTAAATGGTCATTGCCAGTTCTTTACCTTCTTTATCCACTTACAGTCGTGATTGTACTTTTGGTACTCCTTGCTAAATTCTTCAATAATAGTCCAATTGTTTATCGCTTAACCATTGGTTTCACCGCCATTCCAGCACTTTATGATGCCTTTTCAACATTATCTACAATGACTGGCTTATTCACACTTCCAACAAGCCTCGTTGAATTCTTCACAACAATTGTTCCATTTGGACAATTCTCAATGGGTTGGATTAGCTTTGCCCTCGTCGGCTTCATTCTTAGCATATTTATCACAAAAGTCAAAAAAGCATAGATTAGTCATATGCCTAATATCTAATGGGCCGCAGACTGAATGAAAGTGAAGCGACCGAAATTTAAAAATAACAAAACAAGGTTAGAAATACTTATTATAAGAATTTTCTAACCTTGTTTTTAATTATTACAGTTCTTTAACAGATTTAAGAAATTAATGAAAACACTTTCAAAAAAATGATATAATAAGACCTATTAGGAGGTGGTCAACTTATGAGAAGAAAGCTTTACTATGGTTTTATCTGTTTACTTGCGTTAATTTGCTTAACAGCCTGCGGGACAAGTGATAGACAGACAAAACAAACGAAAGAATCCAGTTCCCAGCAGGAGCTGACAGTCAAGCAGCTATTAAAAAAGGCCAAGAAAGCAAATAATAAGGTAACTTCGGTAGCAGTTGGTATGTAGATGGATCTCAAATCGGGCTCTAAAAACACTCATCAGGATTTTCTGGCGCAGGTGCAGTATGATAATGGTGAATTAACCAAAGTGAATTCACAACTTGAAGAAACATCTGGTAGCCAGACTTCATATGATGAAGTGATTGCCATTCAAACCGATAATAATTCCTTTACCTATTATCAGCGGTCAGATAAGAACGGTCAGTGGCGAAATGGGGAATGGGAAACGATTGATTTGGATCCTGACTATTTTTCTTTCTTAGATATTATCTATAAAATGTCAGACGATCTGACGATTGAAGAGGATGATGATGACTATGTTCTGAGCCTGCGTAGTCAGAATATTGACTTGATCTCGCTTTTCAGCGATGAATTAAATCTGAGTTTGACAGGTGTAGATCAAACGGAAATGGAGAAAGATTTCGAAATCCGATTTGTAAAAAAAACATTTTACCTAAAAGGATTTGACATGGATTTGAATTATAGTAGTGATAAAGGTAGTTTAAGCATAAATATTGGCGGGACTTACTCAGATTGGAATAAGGTCAAAGATTCTGTTTTTGATATACCGTCAACTGGCAATGCTTGATAACAGCACTGTTCACAATAGTTTTTACAAATTTTAACGGACAAACGAGGCTGAGGTGCGTTCTTGCCTTATCTCGTAAAAAAACAAAAATGCTCGGTCTTCATCTTGAGAATAACTAGCACCACGAGTGTAGATAATATGATTACTAACAAAACCCACCAAGCTCAAATGAGTTTGGTGGGTTTATTCTATCTTATTTTCCAAGTAAACTGATGCGTTCTTTGATGTGTTTGCTATTTTCAATTTCATCAACAAAGCCAATAGCATCATAGTCTGCATAGCTGATAATACTTTCACCCTTATCGTTTGTGGTTAATTCTTCACCAGCAAGAATATATTGCCCTGTACGCTTACCGTCAGCTTGGAAATCTGCTGCTGGGCTAACAAATGTCCATTTGACATCATTGCGTTCACGAATTTCTGCCAATGATTGACGTTGCGCATTAGCCAATGGTTTGAAAACAGCAGGAAATTCTGGTGTGTCAACCAATTGCATGGTATGTTCAGGATTGACATAAAGACTTCCTGCACCACCAACAATCATCAAGCGTGTATCTGTTCCTGACAACAAATCTGCTAAATGCTTTTGTGAATCGCTGTGAAGATGAAGTTGGTCTTCTGTCCAAGCCCCAAAAGCATCCACAACCACATCAAAGCCAGCCAAATCTTTTTTTGTTAAGTCAAATAAGTCTTTTTCAATAACTTTCTGAGCTTTTGATTTATTAGAACTACGAACAACTGCTGTGACATCATGTCCGCGATTAAGCGCTTCTTCAACGATTAATTGACCTGCTTTACCATTTGCGGCAACTACTGCAATTTTCATAATGATTCCTCCAAAATATAAATAATTTCTTTTCGTTGTAATATATTTTGTTACAACTACATCTATAGTATATTCCTCTTTAGATGTAATGTCAACAGTTACAACTGAAAAAGTTGTAAGTTTTTTAATTACAACAAAAATATGCTATAATACTCTTAACAAATTAGATTAGTACAAGGAGAAAAAATGCCTTACTCTGCACGATTATCGACTTCTGTCCATATCCTATTAGCTATTTATCATTTTGAAAATAAAGAAAAAGTGACATCTACCTTTCTCGCTAACAGTATCCAGACCAATCCTGTGATTGTCCGAAATTTATTGGGTAAATTACAAAAAGCTGAACTCGTAAAGGTAGAAGCTGGTGTTGGCGGAGCGCATTTGACAAAATCACCTCAAGAACTCACTTTTTGGGATATTTTTCAAGCAGTCGAAGATAAAAACAAGCCTATTTTTAAAGCTAATGATGATACCAACCCAAATTGCCCAGTTGGTCGCGTGGTGAACTCCGTTTTACAACCACGTATTGATGAGGTTCAAGAAAATTTTAAAGCTTCTCTCGAGAATATCACTCTTGCTAGTCTCATTACAGACATGGACAATAAAATAGCACAAAACAATCATTAAGCACTTCTGTTTTCACAGAAGTGCTTTTTTCTATTTATGACTTAGTTTTTTAGTGAGGAAGTCTCCGATAAATTGGATAATAAAGACTAGGATAAGGATACAGATTGTTGCAACGATAGTGACATCTGTTGCTGAGCGGTTATAACCGTAGTAAATGGCAATATAACCAAGACCACCTGCTCCAATCGCACCCGCCATAGCTGTTTCACCGATAAGTGAGATGAGCGTTACTGTTGAGACGCGGATAAGTTCTGGCAAACCTTCGCTAAGGTAAATTTTGATAATATCCCAAAGGGTAGCTCCTGAAGCTTGTGCGGCTTCAATAACACCTCTATCCATTTCCGAAAAGACAACTTGAACCTGACGAGCATAGAAGGCAAATGTTGCTGCTGATAGCGGAATTAGCGCCGCTGTTCGACCTAGGTTGGTTCCAACGATAGCATAGGTGAAACCTTTCAAAATAGCCAACAAAATGATGAAAGGAATGGCACGAACAATTGACGTGAAAATATCTAAAATTTTAAACCCAATACGATTGCTAAGCACACCATTTGGTCCAGTTAGAACTAAAAATAATCCCATTAAAAGCCCTAAAATACCACCAATCACAAATGACCAGCCAGTCATATAAAGCGTTGCTGAAAAGGCATCTGACCAAGAATTCGTTCCTTCCCAACCAATGCGGTAAACATTTGGTAAATTTGTCTCAATCCATTCAATCATTTAAGCACCTCGTTTCAATACAGTTAATTCAATTCCAGCTTCAAGAATAGCTGTTTGGGCAGCAGCAAGCGCATCGGCTTCACCAGATAGGACAACAATCATTTCACCAACTGGTGTATCGTCTAGAATTTCAATATTTCCATAAAGGATATTCGCTGTTACTTCAAATTGTTTGTAAATCTGATTTAAAATAGGCTCGTCTGTTGATGTTCCTGCGTATTTCAATTGAACAAGCAAATCGTCTTTTGGCAAATGTTGCACAAGAGCTTGCTTTTCAATTTTAACCAAGGCTTCATCAATACCAGTAGCTGTTTTGATAAATTCTTGCGTCAATGGTTCTTTTGGATTTGAGAAAATGTCCAATACAGAACCTTCTTCAATCAAGTGCCCATTTTGCATAACAGCAACACGGTGACAGATATCTTTGACAATTTGCATTTCGTGCGTAATCATAACCACAGTCAAACCAAGTTTTTGATTCAAATCTTGCAATAAAGCCAAAATTTGTTTTGTCGTTTTAGGATCGAGGGCAGATGTTGATTCATCAGAAATCAAGATTTCTGGGTCATTGGCAAGAGCACGCGCAATCGCAACACGTTGTTTTTGCCCACCTGATAATTGAGCAGGATAATTTTCAGCACGATCTGACAAGCCTACTAATTCAAGCAAATCAGCGACTTTTTTGTCTTTTTCTTCTTTTGATAATTTTGAATGGCGAAGCGCAAAAGCCACATTTTGGCGCGCTGTTTTTTGTGCCATTAAATTAAAATGTTGGAAAATCATCCCAATTTTTTGACGTTTTTGACGTAAAGCTGCACCTTTTAACTGCACTTTACCATTGTCAAATGTCACATCATCACCAATCGTAATTTTTCCAGAAGTTGGTGCCTGTAATAGGTTAATCGTACGAACTAAGGTTGATTTTCCTGCTCCAGAATAACCAACGATTCCATAAATTTCACCTTTGTCAATCGTAATAGAAACGTCTTTTACCGCTTCTATCTCACGTTTTTTCTGATAAAACGTAATGTCAATATGTTCTAAATTAATAATCGGTTTTGTCATAACTCTTAATCAACTCCTCAATCATTTCAATGTGGGTGTAATAATCCGCCAAATTAACATTTTCATCTCCAGCATGGTCACGGCTGTCTGGATTGCCAATACCAAAAGAAGCAATCGGAACTTCTAATGCTTCAAAGAATTGGTGCATTGGTCCAGTACCAGCAGTCGTCGGCAAAACTGAAACACCATTTGGTGAAAATGCCTTTGCAATCTCAATCACATTGAGAATAGCCGGGGCAGACATATCACTACGATAAGCCTTTTCACCCAATGTGTAAACCAACTCCACCTGTTCAAAGCCATGTTGTTGCAAATGTTGTTCAATCTTCTGAAGAACATCTTTTGGTTCAAGCCCAGGAACCAAACGAACTTCCATTTTAGCCTGAGCTTTAGCTGGTAGAATCGTTTTGACACCTTGACCTTGATATCCTGTTGAAATTCCCTCAATCGTGATAGCTGGTTCAAAGAAAAGCGTTCGAACTAACTTTTCCTTATCCCTTGTCAACATTGGCAAATTCAAACCATATAGTGTTTTTAGGTTATCGGCATCAAGATTGGCATGCTCTAGGATAAGTGACAACTCACGCTCACTTGGCTCAATGACTTGGTCATAAATCCCGTCAACCAAAATGCGACCAGTTTCATCACGAAGGCTAGCAATCGCATTAAGCAAATACCATGATGCTGACTCAATGACCGCACCAAATTTCGAATGAATATCAACCTTAGCAGAATCAACAATCATATCAAAGGTGACAATACCTTTTGTTCCACCAGAAATTTCAATCTGACCTTTGGCATTTGAAATACCTTGCTCCCACACCAATAAATCCGCGCCACGGAGCTCATCAGCGTATTTTTCAAGATAGGTTTCAAGACCCACAGAAGCTGATTCTTCCGAACCTTCCATAATAAATATAATGTTAACTGGAAAATCTCCAAACTCACGGCGATACTTCTGAACGGCTGTCAATCGTGCTGTGATATGCCCTTTATCGTCATCAACACCACGTCCATACATGTAGCCATCACGGACGGTTAATTCAAAAGGATTTGACGACCAAGGCTGGTCATCATCAGCTGGCACAGTATCATAATGGTTGTAAAAAATAATCGTCTGAGCATCAGGTCTATTGCTCTTAAAACGTGCCAAAACAAACGGCGCCGTACAAGTATCATCAATCGTCACTTCAGCACCAGCTTCAGTAAAAATATCGCCTAGATAATTTGCTACTTCTGCTAACCCAATCTGCTGTGCAAAAATCGATTTTTTAGCAATTAACTGACGTAAAATCTCAAAATAATATTGAGCAACGTCATCATTTTCAAACTTCTGCAACTGATTATTATCACTTACTACCATTTTCTACCTCTCAAAATTCAAAACACATCGGTAGCACAGTTTTGAAAACTCTCCAAGTTACTATTCTACCATATTGCTAATTATTTTAAAATCCACTCCCAACAAAGAAGCAATTTAGAAGTTATTAACTCTCCATAAAATACGAAATAATGATTTAGAGACTGGGAAGTTATCCCAGCCTCTAATTTTTCATTTTCAATAGGCTATATTAATCGTCATCAGAAGATGATGAAGATGTTGTTGCGCCATCCCATGCAGGAATATCAGCACCGTCTGAAGCTTCTTCGATGATTTTTCCGACTTCGTCTGTTTGGTAAACAGAAACTAAAGTTTTGATAGCATCAGCTTTGTCTGATTTTTTCCAACCTTTTTGGGCTGCAATAACGTTAATCCATTGATTTGAGTTTTCATCAACAGCTTCTTTGTAAAGTGTTGTGTCATAGTCAACATCAGCAGATTGAGCATAAGAGTTGTTAATAACTGCAGCATCAACTGATGTCAATGTAGAAGCAGTTTGAGCAGCATCAACTTCTTTAATATCTAAGTTTTTCGGATTTGATGAAATGTTTTTAATTGTAGCCAATTCATCACCAGAAACGTCTAATTCAATCAAACCTGCAGATTGAAGAAGGTAGAGGGCACGGCTTTCATTTGAAGCGTCATTAGGAATTGAAATAGTTCCTTTATCTGGAATATCACTAACGTCAGTGTATTTTGCATCACCGTCGCTGTCAGTTCCTGAGAAGAGACGAATTGGACTAAGAAGCGTATCAGCAACTTCTACCAAAGTTCCATCATTTTCAGAATTCCAGTTGCTCAAGAAATATTTGTGTTGGAAAGCATTGACATCAATTTCGCCATTTTGAAGAGCTTCGTTTGGTTGATTGTAATCTGTAAATTCAACAAGTTCAATCTTAACGCCTTTGTCTTCTGCCAATTCTTTAACTTTGTCCCAAAGTGGTTCTGTTGCATCATCCAAAGTCATGATACCAACTTTAAGTGTTGTGTCATCAGAAGATGATGAACTTGAAGAACTTCCACATGCTGCCAACAAGACTGTTGACGCAAAAGCTACGCTAGCTAATCCAAATAATTTTTTCAATTTCATAGATATGTCCTCTTTCGTTTTAATCAGTGTTTTTATTTTATCCTATTTGATTCTAGGTTTCAAATTGTTATTAATAAGGTTTTCTTATAGTTTAAAACTATAACCCACACTTTTTAATCTGATGTTGGAACTTTCAAATCATCAGCAGAAGGCGTGTAATCTCCACCAAGGTATTTTCCAGCAAGTTCTGTCAATGTACCGTCTTCTTGCAATTCTTTCAAACGTTTATTAACAAATTCTTGTAAATCTTCTTGGTCTTGTCCAAAGATGAAATAGATGTATGGCTGCTCTTCGGATTCCAAATCAATGGTTTTCAAATTATCCAAACTTTGATTCTTAATGACAGAATTAACAGTTGGGGCATCAAAAATCTTGAAATCATATTTGCCATCATTTAGATTTGTCAAGATTTGAGTGATGTTTTCATTTGTATAATTGATGTCAACAGTATTGTCTGCATTTTCTTCATTGTATTCTTCCAATTGAGCAGCGGTTGTCGTTCCTTGAACAACTTGTGTTGAATGACCACCGATATCATCGTAAGATGTTATATCGCTGTCATTTGGCACGACAAGTACTGACGGTGTTGAACCGATAGGGTATGAGAAGAGGTATTTTGCTGAGCGTTCTTCAGTATAGCTGATGTTATTACCACCCATTTGATATTTTCCTGAATCAAGTCCAGTAAAGATTGAAGACCATTCTGTTTTTTTGAATGTTACTTCGTATTTATCTGAATCTTTAAAGACTGCTTTTGCGACTTCAATATCATAACCTGTCAATTCACCGTCTTCTTCATATGAAAATGGAGCCGTTGTTCCAACTGTTGCAAAGACAACTTCTTCCTTTCCTGAAGAACTAGATGATGAAGATGAGCTTGATGAACAAGCTGCTAAAAAGGTTGTAGAGGCTAGTGCAACACCTGTTACACCAAGGATTTTTTTCATTAATGTCATAATTGTCTCCTATTTTTGAAACTCCCTTTCAAAGGTATGCTTACATCTTAACATCACCAAGCTCACTTAACAAATACTTAAAATCTATCACAGTGATAAATAAAACTTATCACACACGGCTAATCCTTTTTAGAACGGTAATAGTCTAGTAGATACAGAGCATTTTGCACATAATAATTAACAGCTGTTGGTAGGGCTTCATCTTTTACGGTAAAGGTATCATGGTGCAAATCTGCTGCATTGTCATCACCGTTGCTGCCAATCAAGGCAAAAACGCCTGGAATATGTTCTTGGTAGGTCGCAAAGTCTTCTCCTCCTGTTAATGGAGCAACTTCTAAAACTTCCGCAAACTGTTTTGAATGCTCAAAAATAAGCGGTGTCAACGTCTCGTCGTTATAAGTCACCGTTGGTGTTTTTCCCCACTCGATAGTAACTTGTGCGCCAAATTGCTCGGCCGTATTTTTCACAATTTTGGTAAATCGCTCGCGCAAATGCTGACGATTTTCTGGTGTAAATGATCGAATCGTTCCTTCAAAATAGCCTGAGTCCGGCAAAACATTCCATGTCGTTCCAGCATCAATATGTGTCACCGATAGCACCGCCGCTTCAAATGGCGAAACCGTTCGGCTGATAATCGCCTGCAAATTATTTACAATGGTCGTAATAGTCAAAATCGTATCAATGCCAAAATCTGGACGCGCAGCATGACCGCTAACGCCAGTTACCGTAACCTTAAATTTTTCAACCGCAGCCATAATCGCTTTAGAGCGCAAGCCAATTTGCCCTGGTTTAAGATGAGGGTTATTATGATAGCCGATAATTGCAGATACTCCTTCGATACCACCTGCTTCAATCACCGCATCAGCACCAGTCGCCACTTCTTCAGCTGGCTGGAAAATCAATCGAATGGTTCCCTTGATGTCGGCTTCTTTTGCCTTTAATAATTCGGCTGCTCCCAGTAAACTCGTTTGGTGAAAATCGTGTCCACACGCATGCATTGCACCGTTTTTACTCGCATAATCAAACGTATTGGCTTCTCGAATCGGCAGAGCATCAATATCAGCTCGAAGCGCAATAATCGGCTCACCTTGTCCAATTTCGGCAATAAATCCTGTTTTTAAACCTGTTTCGACAATGCGAATCCCAAGATTTGAAATATGATTTTTCAGGAACTCTGTCGTATTAAATTCACGTTCAGACACTTCTGGGTGTTGATGAATATCACGACGAATTTTAGTTAATTTTTCATAAAGTTCTGCTGTCATTTGCTCACCTCTAATGCTGATGCTTCTGGTAAATAGCTACCACCTAAATATTTTTGGCTCAATTTTTCCAAAGTACCATTGTTATACAATTTCTTCACGGCTTTATTAAAAGCTGTTTGTAGCTGCTTGCTATCACTTGAAAAGATAATGTAGTTATTCGGATTATCATCTGTATTCAGCTCAATAACCGTCAAATCCAGATTCTTTTGTTTAATAATCGTTTCAACTGAGATTTTATCAAAAATCAAATAATCAAATTCCCCATCATCCAAATCCAACAAACGCTTGGTCACATCTTCTCCAGAATAGTCAATCGTTGACGGGTTATCACTATGCTGACTATTCCAATCATCAACAAATTTAGCAGTTGATGTGCCTGTATCATCTTGAGTCGTCTTACCGCCAATATCATCCAAAGAAGTGATTTTAGAACCCTTTTTCACGACTAGAACCAACGGATTTTTAGCAATCGGCACCGAATAGAGGTATTTATTGGCACGTTCTTCCGTGTAGGATAGATTATTAGCCGCCACTTGGTAAATATCGCTATCCAAACCAACAAATATCGAATCCCAAGCCGTCTTTTTAAAACTAATCTTATAACCGTTGATATGTTTGCTAGCTGCTTTTATCACCTGAATGTCATAGCCTGTTAGCTGCCCTTTCTTATTCTGATAAGAAAAAGGCTTGATGTCACCAGTCGTTGCGACAACTGCTTTTTTATCAGCCGCTTCCACACGGACACTCAAGCTAGCACTCAATAAAACTGCCAATCCCAATAAAACTTTTTTCATTTTCATTCCCCCTAAATATCTGGATACCAAAAAAGCTGACTGACATCAGCTTTATCTATCTTATAGTGTTTTTACCAAATAATTGAACAACAAACGACTTTCACTTTTTTCTAAAAGAAGTTCTGGGTGCCATTGAATTCCCAAAATCGGCGCACCGTGTTTGCTTTCATAGGCTTCGATTGTCCCGTCACGAACATCACGCGCTGTCGCAATCAAATTAGGTGCCAAATCTTTGACACTTTGATGATGAAATGAATTAATCCATGAACCTGATTTTACCAAATGGCTGACACGACTATTCGGCAAAATTTCCACTTCATGAGATGTTCCTGAAATATCATCTTGCCAATGATTATCAACCTTTTGATTGAGAGTGCCACCCAAAGCAACATTAAGCAATTGCATACCACGGCAGACTGCAAAAATCGGTTTATTTTGACGAATGGCTTCTTTCACCAAAGCAAATTCAAATTCATCACGTTCTAAGCTGTAATCGTCACTATCAACTTCTTTTTCTTCACCGTAAAATTCTGGCGTAACATTTTGCCCACCTGATAAAACTAATTTATCAATCATACTGATATAGGTTTTAGCAAGGTCTGGTGTTCCCACAGGAATGATGATTGGAACCCCTCCAGCTACCTTAACACCATCTGATAAATGACGAGAAACCGCATCAAAATGCATTCCTGACATAGCTGGCATTTCTTTGATATTTCCTGTAATCCCAACAATGACTTGTTTCATTTGGTGTCCTCACTTTCATTAGTTTTAAGGTTATCTTACTGTGATAAGATTATTCTATCCTAAATTCGCACCAATTGCCAATAGATTTTTTTTATCACCAAGATAGCCTTAGCTTATCACCAAAAATAAAAAGGATATTCAGCCTTTTTGAACTGAATATCCTATCATTTTATCAATGATGTCTGATATTAGAAATCTGATACATTATGGTAAACTTTTTGAACGTCTTCGTCATCTTCAAGAACGTCAACAAGTTTTTCAAAGACTTCAAGATCTTCACCTTCAAGTGTCACTTCTGATTGAGGAATCATTTCAAGTTCAGTTACTTTGAATTCTTCAATACCGTTAGCACGCAAAGCTTCGATACCTTTGTGAAGATCAGTTGGCGCTGTGTAAACAGTAACAACACCATCTTCTGCTTCAACGTCTTCAACATCAACATCAGCTTCTAGCAATTGTTCAAAAACACTATCTGCGTCATCACCATCAAAGACAATAACACCTTTTTTATCGAACATGTAAGATACAGAACCAGATGCTCCCATGTTACCACCGTTTTTACCAAATGCAGTACGCAAGTTAGCGGCAGTACGATTAACATTACTTGTCAAAGTATCAACGATAATCATTGAACCGTTTGGTCCAAATCCTTCGTAACGACCTTCAACGAAAGTTTCGTCTGTATTACCTTTTGCTTTATCGATTGCGCGGTCGATAACGTGTTTTGGTACTTGCGCTTGTTTTGCACGTTCAAGTACAAATTTCAAAGCTGAGTTTGATTCTGGATCTGGTTCACCTTTTTTAGCAGCAACATAGATTTCAACACCAAATTTCGCATAAACTTTAGAGTTAGCACCATCTTTGGCAGTTTTTTTGGCAACAATATTAGCCCACTTACGTCCCATGGGTAGTCTCCTTTGTAAAGATTATTTTTATTTTAGCATGATTAATTGATTTGGACACCCTAAAGCCCCAAATCATTGAACTACTGAACTAGCAAAGCTAAATTCGTAATCCTTAATATTATAGCACTTTGACGGGGCTGTGTAAAATGGGGGACGGTGTTTAAATCCCTTACAATCGACTAAACGACCATTTTTTAGAAAAAGAAGCCCTTTTACAGTACATAAATGATTAAAAATCAGCTCAAATCTCGTAAATACTCTGCCAATGACGTCGGTGCCTTTCCTAGCACACACTCAATATCATCTGATAAACCTGCTTGTTCCCCTTTAGCGATTGCGGTATAAGTTGACACCCAAGAATCGTATTCCCATTGCTCGGCTTGCCAAATTTTGCGAGAGTCGTAAGCTTCCTCAACAGTTTCTTCAACGTACGTCACCGTTTTTCCAAGAGAATGACTGATTTGCTCTGCCATTTCCGATAATGTCAATTCTTCTGGTCCTGTCATATTTAAGGTTTGATTTGCCCACTTTTCAGGATTTTTAAGAATTTCTACTGCCACATCGGCAACATCCGAACGCACAACAGCAGAAACTTTTCCATTACCTGCTGGACCTTTGATTTCACCGTATTGGCGTGCCATATCAACAAAAAAATCAACATAAAAATTATCACGCAAAAAAGTGTAAGTCAATCCTTTTTCCTTAATATATTGCTCCGTTGCCGCATGGTCACGTGCCAAAGTAAAGGTTGAACTTGGACTAGCATTGTAAAACGAAGTGTAAACAATATGCTTAACACCAGCCGCTTTAGCAGCATCAATAAAAGCTATGTGTTGTTGCAAACGTTCAGGATTCTCCTTGGCTGAAATCATAAAAAGCACATCAATTCCTGAAAGAGCCGCGATAGCTTCATCAGAATACTCATAACTGCATTTTTTCACAGTTGCCCCTGCCAGTTTGGGAGCACGTTCTGGCGAACGCGCCAAGTGACGTGCCGCAACACCTGCTTCTGATAATTCCTTGGCGACAAAACCACCCAAATGACCCGTCACACCAGTAATCGCTAATGTCGTCATGTTTTTTCCTCCGTTAGCTTTAATCACCTTCATTTTAGCATGAGCTCACAAAAACTGCTGACATTTGGTTTGAAAATGAAAAGCCAAGCTTTTTAAAAGCTTGGGCTACTTATAAATTATCCGTTATTTTTAACATATTCTGCAATGGCAGAACTGACAAAACTAGCTGTCCCTTGACCTGCCGCTTTATCGATAAAAGCTGTGAAACGATTATCCGCAATATACATTTGCCCCAGACCTGACAAAATCTCCATATCACATGGGTAAAAATGCTCACTAATATAGCTTTGTAAAGTTTCAACTTGTTTTTGAACCTTGCCATCAGAAAAAGAAAACTCTTTTAGCTTTGCAAAGTCTCTCATTATCGCTGCCATTTCTTCCGTAATGACCGAAAAATCAGTCTGTGGATTTTTTTCAAATGCTTGATAAGCTTCCGTCGTTCCCCAACGTTCTTTAGCTTCTCTTTGAAAAGCTTCCAATTCTGACTTGTCGTAAGCCGTAAATGTCATCATGTTTCCTCCATTTTCCTGCAAGGACTTGGCATGACAAATAACTTTTTCCAAATGCTCTTTTTTCAATTCGAGCCATTTTATCTGCTCACATAAAGCTTCTTCTTTGTCATAGCTTGGGTCCGACAGGATTTCCTTTATTTTTTTAAGAGGAAATTCTAGCTCACGAAACAGAAGAATTTCTTGCAAGCGTTCAAATGCGTCCATATCATAAAAGCGATAACCATTTTCCCCAATAAAAGAGGGAGTTAAAAGACCAATCTGGTCATAATAATGCAACGTTCGCACGCTAATGCCTGATATCTGGCTCATCTCTTTTACTGTTTTCATGTACTAGCTCCTCTCGATGATAAGTATAGGCTATAACGTTACGTTAGGGTCAAGAGAAAAAATGAAGTTTTTTACTCGTAACCGCTTACTTCTTTATTATCACTGGAACTTTTCCCCAGTTTTGCTCTTGAATGTGTGGATTTCCTAGCGCATAAACTTGGTCGGCTTGTTGCGTTACCACATCCCACGGTTTTGCACCGATTCGAGCCACGATATCCACAGATTTTTTCACCGTTTTGAGGTGTTCCTGCCCTTTTGGCGTAAATCCCAGCACATGAACAGCTTCTGGCAAGGGCTTTTCCACAGCTCCCACCAAAATATAAGCCAAAATACGGCGCACACGCGCCTTTGTGTAGCGTTTCGTGGCAACTTTATCCACTAACTCGTCCACAGTCGCTACACTCCTAATAGCAGAGCGAATACGGCTGGCTAGTTCTTCATTAACTTGGAAAATCCCCGTCAAATCAGCATTTGTCAGGATTTGATATTTGAGCAAAGGGAAATAATCATCCCAAGTCACCTGAGGGGCGTTGAGGAAAAGGTCCGCATTTGGCATGAATTTATCCACAAAAGCTTTGTCTTTTCTGTGGACACGCAAATTTGTCGCGGACGCAAACGGTGTTTCTGTCTTAAGCGAGTGATAACCTGCTCCTTGACGCATGATTGGAGTCAGCTGAATAGCTTTTCCAGCGCAAGCTTTGGCATAAGAAAGCCCTAAAATATGATTTGGCGTATTTCCAGTAAACTTCACACCAGCAAAAGTCTCCCACATTTTCTGCGTTTTCTGTGGATAAGACAAATTATCTGGCAAACTTTGCAAGTAATCCACCATTTTCTGTTGATTATCCCCATAAATCTGTGAAAAGTGTTGATAATCCAGATTTTCTTCAGTGCCAAATGCCAACTTATCCACACCTAAACGCTCTAAAATGTCCACCGCACCTTGTGCAAAGTAATCCGCTGACTGAACAGCCACCAAAAATGGCAATTCAACCACCAAATCAGCGCCATTTCGCAGCGCCATTTCCGCGCGTGTCCACTTATCCACAATCGCAGGCTCACCACGTTGGACAAAGTTTCCCGACATGGCAACAATCTTGACCCCCTCAGCCTGCGACAGCAAATACTTATGCCCATTATGAAAAGGATTAAATTCAGCAATAATACCAGTAACAGTCATGGAGTGCTCCTAAATTTATACTAATAATCTATTCTTCTATATTCACTTAACATTTTTTGAAGTATACATATGTCCTCACATTCCTGCTTAAATGCACCATAAGTATAGCCATTTCCTAATTTTGGAACTGTAGGAACAATACTTTGAATTTCACTAGAGTAATATTTTCTGCTTTCTTCCCAATTCCTTTTAATAAATCGCTTAAAATTTAATCTTTCTTCTTTTGAGTTAAATACCAAAATACTTTCAAAAAAATTATTTCTAGAGATTCTTGCATCATCAGTATATTCTTTACAATACAAGAATTCATTAAGCTTAAAAATTAATGAATCTTTTTCCATGTATTTAAACGTAATATCCCATCTTCTATTAGCATTGAAAGTTATACCATCAGTTTCTGGACATGGAGTAGCATATCTTCCACCATCTAAAGATAAACCTACAAAATCTGCTAGTAAAGTTTGATGATAATATAATTGTATTTTTAAATAACTAGGAGTAGAATCTGATTGAAAAAAGTGATAATATTCATAACCATGTCGACTTTCATCAAAATCATAAATTAATCTATATTCTGGGAAAAATTTATAATACATTTCCATAATATAATCTGAAGTATTTATCCAATTCTTTGTATCTTTTAAATAAATTTCAAATTTTTCAATTGGTGTTTGAAGAAGACCTAATCTTTTTTTCCATAAATATTCAACCTTATCTATGTCTGCAGACTTATCTTTTGGAGTATTACTATCTTGGATTCTTGTATAAATGTGATTTGCTTTTAAATTTTTGAAGTTTTCTTTCAGATAGAATGGTGTTTGTCCACTATTATGAATTATTATTACATCTAGAGTAGACGATTCTATAAAAACCTGTTTTACAGTTACAACTGGTCGAATATCTCCTGCAAATTTTTTATCCTTCAAAAAATCAACAATTTTTTGAGTGTTTCTCCGATTTTGATCTGCAACCACATCATATAAAGAAAAATTAGCATCATCCACGCCGATAATAATATAAGCATCATGGTTAGCTAAATTATTTGCCATACATATAATATCATGTAAAAGATCAGCACTTTTACTAGAATCATACCATTGACGTTTAAAATCCCAATATTCTCCTTCTTGATGAAGTTCAATCAAATAACTAATTTCATCTTCTAAATCACTATTTATATTACTATTTTGAGAACATTCCATTTTATACCACTTCTCTTTAAAAATCAGCCATCCCCCTACTTCTGGCACACAAAGAACCAGCGGTTTGATTTTTTGCGTGGCTTTTTGTCCTCAAAGTCGGCGTAGAGTTTAAATGATTTGAAGCCTGCTTGTTCCAAGAGGATATCGTAAGTTAGGACTTCATAAGTGCGTTCTTCATGAACTTCGTCATAGCGTGTGAAGCGTCCATCCTCGTCTTGCAGGAAGAAAGTCAATTCATGCACAACAGAATGTGGTGCCTCATCAGCATAGGTATCCCAAACCATGGCAAATTCTTCTGCATTTTCATGGTAAGAATAACCAGGAAAAACGGTGTCAGTTTGGTAAGTTGAGTGCACGTCAAAGATGAATACTCCGTCCTCATTCAAACAGTCGTAAACTTGTTTAAAGACATCACCAACCTCAACTTCATCAGCCATATAACAGATAGAATCTGAATAACAGGTCACCAAATCGTAATTTCCTGCTTGCGACAAATCGAGCATATTACCTTGTTTGAACTCGATAGCTTCGCTAGCTGCTTTTGCACGTTTTCTTGCGATTTCAAGCATATCCTCACTCAAATCAAGCCCTGTTACGTCAAAGCCAGCTTTGGCAAAACGTACTGACTGAATCCCAGTTCCACAGGCTAATTCCAAGAGTTTTTTCTTATTTTTTGGAAAATGGCGGAGCGAAAAGTCAGTCCATTTATCATAAAGGGAGTCATCCATGATAGCATCATAAACCGATGCAAATTTTTCGTAGTTTTTGTTCATTGTTTTGTCCTATCAAACTTCTATCATTCTTAGAATGAAATAATCTGAGACAAGTGCCCCAGATTATAAGAATAATGCTGCAAAATTAAGCAAGGTATTCTGATACGTCAACCATTGGTGCTTCGTGCCAAAGTTTTTCAATGTTGTAGTGTTCACGTTCGTCTTCTGAGAAGATATGGACAACAACATCATTAAGGTCAAGAAGTACCCAACCTGTACGACTATCACCTTCAGCATGACTGGCATCACCACCAGCTTCTTTAACTTTTTCACGAATATTTTCTGCAATAGCGTCCAGTTGACGTGTGTTCATAGCGCTAACCACTACAAAATAATCTGTCACACTAGTCAATCCATAAAGGTCTAAGACAACCATGTCTTCTGCACGTTTTTCATCAGCTGCCTTGACAACCAATTCTAGTAATTCTTTTTTATCCATTTAATCCTCTTTTAAAATTTCTTCTAAATCAGCCACTTGGGCAAAACGTCCATTCCAAGTGCTTTCATAATACTGTATTAATTGTTCTGCTGTAATTTCTCTTTCAGCAAAGGTAGTCGTGCCATTTTTAATAACTGCCAAATTATAGCCAAACTCAAACGCCACCTTAACAGTCGTATCAATGCAATAATTCGTTGCCATGCCAATGATAATCAGCCGCTCAATAGCTTGGCGATCCAGATAAGTCTGTAAATGAGTTTCTTTAAAAGCACTATTATAATGCTTATCAAAGATTTTCTCGTCAACTTCTGGAGCAATAGCTTCGTAAATTTCCCAGCCATGACTTCCTGTTAGTAGTTCGTCGTCATTGTGGCGAACGTAAATCACCTCAATGTTTTTCTCACGACAAGTGGCGATTGCTTTTTGCCAGACAGACAAGCAGTTATCAACAGCATACGGTTTAGCCTCTATCAAGGCTGTTTGAATATCAACCACTAACAGAGCTGTTTTCATTTGTCATCTTTCATAAACCCAACATACGCATTATAAGTCTCAATGGTTTGTGGGAAGATAGGAAAGGCTTGGTGCGCTAGATGTTCTACGGTATGAACAGTTTCGTAGGCAACCGCCTTATCTAACGATTCTTTAGCAATCACGCGCGCTTCTTCCACCAAGGGAAAACGGCGATTTGGCTCGATATAGTCTGCCACATAAACAATCTTATCTAGCAAAGACATATCACTTGAACCAACGGTATGAGTCTCAATACTACGCAAGATTTCCTTGTCCGTCACGCCCAAATCTTCTTGAATCTTATAAATACCGACCATGCCATGCCAAACATTATTGCCCCATTTTTTTAGTTCTGGGTCAAGCTGATACTTATCAATCAAATCTAAAAATTCTTGGTCTGAAATCTCTTTGGCATAATCGTGGATTAATCCAGCCAGTCCAGCTTTTTCCGTATCATAACCATAACGCTCTGCCAATTCAATGGCAGTTTTTTCCACGCCAAGGACATGGTTAAAACGTTTTTCACTCATAACTGATGCAACTTTGCCTAAAAGCTCAGCACGTTCAATCCCTGCGGTATAAGCCTCATAAGTCATGATAAAGTCCTTCTTTCTCAATGTAGTCAATAACTGCCTGTGGCATTAGGAAATTAGGACGGCAACCATTTTCAAAATGATGACGAATCATACTAGATGAAATATCCATCAGCGGCACATCAACCCAAATCACTGGATAAGACGTTCCAGCTTTGTATTTAGGACGTTGAACACCGACAAATTGCACCATTTTAATCAATTCATCAATTTTATACCATTTTGGCAAATAATCCACCATGTCTGCGCCAATGATGAAATAGTAATCAACATCAGGATTTTTTTCAATCAAAAGCTTCATTGTATCGTAAGTATAGCTAATGCCTTTACGTTCCAATTCAATGGTTTCAATCCCCAAACCATCAACACCTTCAATGGCTAATTCAAGCATTTTCAAGCGATGTTTTTCATCGATTGTATTTTTCTTATCAACGTGTGGTGGCTCGTATTCGGGCATAAGAAAAACCTTATCCAAACACAATTGTTGGCGAACTTGGTCTGCAACGACGAGATGTGCATTATGAACAGGATTGAAATTACCTCCTAGAATTCCAATCTGCTTACGATTTTTATCTTTTTCTTTCTTCTCCAATTCAACTTTGGTGAATGGAGTTAACAATTCTAATGCCATATTGACTACCTCCAAGCCAGGCGACTTCTTAAACGACTAACTCTTTAAACGACATTGTCAATTCGTAAACTTGACTTTATTGATTCAATTCTTTTACTTTTGGTGAGATTTTACGGTTTTGTTTTTTAGACGATTCTTTATAAAGAATAAGGATACGTCCGATTTTCAAAACAGTATCGCAACCAATTTCATCTTCTAAGATTTCAGCAACTTCGTGAATATCTTCATCGGTATTTTGAAGAAGCGTTACCTTAATCAATTCGCGCGCATCCAAAGCATTTCGGACACTTGTTTTAATTTGGTCATTAAGACCATTTTTCCCAACTTGCACAATTGGTTTCATTGAGTGTGCTTGTGATTTCAAAAAAGCACGTTGTTTTGATGTTAACATAATTATCATATCAGGCATGAAAATCCGCTGAAAACACACTCAACAAAAAATCTTAATTTGTTCAGTTGGCTTTTCAGTAAATTTTCCGCCTCTGTTCAAGTCACTCAAAAACTGACCTGAACTTCCTTTCTTTTTATTCTTTTAAATCAATGCCTTGCGAAGCAATACTGCCACACCTTCTGGCGCCCAAGCAGCAATTTTAACAGGGCTATCTTGCGAAGCTTTAATGCGAATCCAACCCAGCCCAGAATAAACCACATCCATTTTAGCTTTAATGGTAAATTCATGACGGACTAATTTTGGAAAATCAGCTAATTCCTTGTCTGTCGGTGGTGTCAAAAGACTGCCGACATGTTTGTCATAGAAAGCATCAGCACCAGCTAACTTGGTACGGTGCAATTTCAAATTATTGTCAAAATAAGCTGTAAAACCTTGCTTATCTCCTGAGATAAAATCAAAACGTCCCAAACCAGCCAAAAACAGCGTTTGTTCAGGGTTGAGCTGATAAGTTTTCGGTTTAATTTCTTTCTTAGGACTGATGTATTTCAAATTTTTATCCCCAAGATAATGTGCCATTTGGTGACGGTGAATAATCCCTGGTGTATCAAAAATATAACTACCGTCGTCCAATGGAATTTCGATTTTATCAAGGGTTGTTCCAGGGAAGCGAGATGTCGTAATAATATCTTTTTCCCCTGTTATTTCTTTGATAATAGCATTGATAAGGGTTGATTTACCAACGTTTGTAACACCCACGACGTAAACATCACGCCCACGACGTAATTTTTCAATCTTTTCAATCAAGTCCTTGATAGCTTGATGATTTTGGGCGCTCGTCAAAATGACATCAACTGGACGAAGTCCTTCTTCGTGCGCACGTTCTGTCAGCCATTGTGTCACTTTGCTATCCTTAACTGATTTTGGCAAAATATCCTTTTTATTTCCGACAAGTAGGACGTCATTGCCAGAAACAAAACGTGGCAAGCCAGGGATAACTGAACCATTGAAATCAAAGATATCCACAACATTAACCACAAGGGCG
This sequence comes from Streptococcus gallolyticus subsp. gallolyticus DSM 16831, assembly GCF_002000985.1. Taxonomy (NCBI): domain Bacteria; kingdom Bacillati; phylum Bacillota; class Bacilli; order Lactobacillales; family Streptococcaceae; genus Streptococcus; species Streptococcus gallolyticus. The sequence continues at coordinate 2,064,224 of NZ_CP018822.1, forward strand.
TCACTATCACCAACTTCGTGCAGAAGTTTCAAAAATTCATCATCAGTAATGTGCACATCGGTGATTTCATTGTAATGACGTAATCTAAAACATCTTTGGCAATACAATTCGCCACTCTCTAAACCTTTTTCAAGAGCAGCTTTTGGGGTATATCCTGCCTTTTCCTTATCTTCTGTTTGAATTTTGGCTCCACAGCCAATACATAATAATTCTTCCATTAAATTCCTTTTTGATATTGAATTTTTCCGTATTTTTCTTCAAGTTTAGCCCAAACACGGCGTTCGCGCCAACGATTAATCTTTGTATTCCAAGCATCAGAAGTCACTAATGGCTTGACCAAAACGGACTGAATATCAGCACGGTGTGCCGCACGAATGTCCGTCATCAACTGGTCACCAACCATGATAACCTCATCACGATCAAAACCATAACGTTTGATTGCCATATTGATACCGCGTGTGAAAGGTTTCATGGCACGGCTAACAAAGTCCACACCAAATCGCGAAACCGCACGATTCACACGAAAATGCTTGTTATTTGATACGACAACAACTGAAATATCCGCCATAGTCATCTCATCTAACCATGCACGCACTTCAGGCGTTCCATCAGGATTATTCCATGCGATTAAGGTATTATCTAAATCCACTAACACGGCATGAATCCCACGTCGTAATAAATCATCTGCTCTTAAATCATAAACTGCCTCAACCACGAAGGTCGGCCTATAATCGTCTATACTCAAATTCTTCTCCAAAAAATATATTTTACTATTCATTTTAACATATTTGCCAAAATATGGCGAATTGAAAACCATTCCCACATAAGGAAATTTAATGAAAAAAGAGTGGCAAGCCACTCTCTCTATAATTTATTTTTCTTTTCCGTCAACAACTCGTAGTAAGATGACAAGTTCGATAGCTGCTAGAATTAGCAAGACGATAAAGGCATTTCGTGAGCCTTGGGCTGTTGCTGCAGAGTAACTAAGGCTGCTGTTTGTTTGGCTTAGGGCTACAATCAATGAAGCGATTGTTGTTCCAACAGCGCCAGCAAATTGTTGTAGTGTATTAAAAATTGCGTTAGCATCTGCACGCTCCTTAAATGCTACTTGTTTTTGACCACTTGTCATGACATTGCCAAAAGCAATTCCAGTTCCACCCATTGATAAGATGTAGAAAATTGTCAACCAAGCATTTGATAAATGCAAGCCAAAAATACTATAAAGACAAAGAGCAAAGACAAGCATGCTTACCCCAAAGATAATTGGCTTTTTAGCTCCCAAACGGTCCAAGATGCTTCCACTAAATGGAGCAAAGCAAGCACCAATAAACGCTCCTGGAAAAACCAAAAGACCTGCTACCGTTGATGTTGAATGATTAACCAATTGAACATAGTTTGGAATCAAGAATGATAATCCCAAGTTAACAATTTGGAAAAGGAAAAATGCCACAACGTGTCCTGCAAATTTTCCATTTTTCAAAACGGATAACTCAACGATCGGCACAGCTAATTGAGCTGAACGTTTCACAAGTACGATAAGCCCTGCAATACCAACAAATAGGCTACCTAAAACAGGCAAGCTAAGAAAATCGTAATCAGCAAGGTTATTAATTCCTAAAATCAGACCAATAAAGGCACAAAGAATCACAATCACGCTAAGAATATCCAATTTTTCACGCACCACTTCATCTTTTTGTTCAATAGATGTCACACCTAATACCAAAGAAACTAATAACAACGGAATCAACAGAACAAAAATAAAACGCCAACCTAAGTTTGAAGCGACCAAACCACCAAATGTTGGTCCAACCGCTGGAGCGACCGCTGTAATCAACGTTCCCACTCCCATCATTGCACCGATTTTACTCATTGGCACTTGGTCCAAAATGATATTAAACATCAAAGGAAGGGCAATTCCGACACCAATCCCTTGGACCACACGACCAAATAAAAGAATGGCAAAACTTGGTGCAATAGCATCGATTAGAACACCCAAAATAAACAACAAGTTGGCTGCTAAAAAGACAGATTTTGTCTTAAATGAACGTTTTAAGTAAGCTGACAAAGGCACAACTGACGCAACAACCAAAAGATAAATCGTTGTCATCCATTGAACCGTTGAGGTATTAATTCCAAATTCTGTCATCAAGGTTGGAAATGTGATATTCATAGCTGTTTCGACAACCACACCACAAAATGATAACATTCCCGCACCAACAATGGCTCTAATGACTTTAGGTGAAATTTTTTCTTCTGACATGAGTCCTCCTATTTTTCTTTCATGTAATACTGTAAAATTTTCTCAAAAATGGCAATATCCTCTTCTGAAAAGTTTTTTTCCAACTCTTTTTCTTGGTTTCTGAAGTAAGAGCGACATTCTTCCACTAAACCTTGAGCTTTCTCCGTTAAATGAACAGATTTTTGTCTGGCATCCTGTTGTGATACTTGACGATAAATCAGTGCCTTTTTCTCCATTCGTTGCAAAAGTACCGTCGTCGTTGAACGCTGAATGTTAAATTCTTTTTCAATGTCTTGTTGGAAATATTCTTCCTTTACACCTTGACTTAAAAAATCAATGATAGACATCTGCATACCAGTCAAATCAAAAGGTTTTGCGAATTGGTCAAACTCTCGTCCCAATTGATTACTTGCCTTTTTGACCAAACGTCCGATATTTTTTTCCATAACGTTTCCTCATTTTTGTTAGTTAGCTAATTGTTAGAAAGCTAACAAAATATAGTTTAAGCTTCTTTTACAAGAATGTCAAGGGGCAAAACAAAAAAAGTTATAGCAAGCAAATCTGCTCAACTATAACCCTTTAATATTATGATTAATGCAATTGTTTACGCACAGCGATTAAGTCACGAAGAGAAACCGTTAAAACGGCTACGATAATGAAAATCATTCCCACAAAATCCATTGGGTAGAAAATTTCATGCATAATGGTTACCGAGAAAAAAACTGATGAGACTGGTTCTATCGCTGCAAGCAAGCTCCCTTTCACAGCCCCAATAATCGTAGTCCCTTTTAAGAAGAAAGTGTAAGCAAAGACAGTTCCGATAATGATAATCCCAAATAAAGCTAACCAATTCCCTGATGTTAACACTAGAGGATACTGCCATGAGCGTGTCACGATTGGAAAAACAACGCCCCCCATAAGCATGCCAAGTCCAATCACCGTAAAACTGCCAAATTCACGAATTAATTTAGCAGGCAAAACAATGTAAAAAGAATAAGTTACTGCTGAAAATAGCCCCCAGAAAAAGCCTTTCGGAGTCATTGCCAAACCATCAAAATGACCATGCGTTGCAATGATAAAGGTACCTAAAATCGCAAAGAGAATCGCAAAGAATTCTGACAATGTCGGGAGTTGCTTATTTTTCAACGACACATAAGCCAAAATAATAATCGGTGCCACATACTGTAAAACCGTTGCCGTACCAGCATTCGTGTAGTGAATTGCCATCAAATACGCATATTGATTCATCAAAAGCCCAATAATGGCAAACACAGCGATACCACCAAGAACTTTCGGCTGTTTTATCGCACGAAAAAAATGCTGTGGTTGCGAAATCATCGCCATTGCAGTCAACAAAAGCCCTGAGACAATCAATCTCACGCTTGTCAACAAGTTAATGTTCATCCCATGTGCCATAAGATATTGCCCTGAGATGCCAGAAATCCCCCAAGCAATACCTGCCATAAGCACCATAATTGTTCCCTTTAAATTCTTATTCATCTTAACTCCATTCAACACATCAAAAATAAATTCAGCTATCAGTATAACATATTTGAATCAAAGAAAACACACCACTTCTGACACTTTTTGTAAAATAATCTTTCTAAAAATTCTGTCATGCTGGTACAAAAAAATCACCCCGAAGGATGATTTTAATTTATTAGTCTTCTTTTAATTTTGCCAACTCTTGTGCCAACAATTTAAGGGCAACTTGTGGGTTTGCTTTACCTTTTGTGGCTTTCATCAAGAATCCAGTGAAGGCTTTATCGGCATTACGTTTACCAGACTTAAAGTCAGCAACAGCAGCTTCATTGTCCTCAAAGACTTGGTGGATAATCGGAATAAGCACAGCAGGGTCAGAAATTTGAACCAAACCAGCTTTTTCAACGTATTCACGCGCAGAACCACCATTTTTAGCCAAATGAACAAAGACTTTCTTAGCAATTTTTGATGAAATAGTGCCGTCAGCAATGATAGCAAGCATTTCAACAAGATTTTCAGGTGTTAACAAGATTTCTGGAAGTGTCTTATTTTCGCTGTTCAAGAATTGAGCAACTTCACCCTGCAACCAGTTAGAAACTTGTTTAGCATCACCACCAAGCGCAACTGCACTTTCAAAGAAATCAGATGTTGCTTTCGTTGCTGTCAATTGCGCAGCATCGTAAGCTGTCAAACCAAATTCATTGACGTATTTGGCACGACGGTCTTTTGGAAATTCTGGCAATGTTTTGCGAACTGATTCAATCCATTCGTCTGACACTTCGTAAAGTGGCAGGTCTGGTTCTGGGAAATAACGATAATCTGATGACCCTTCCTTAACACGCATCAAGATTGTTTCACCAGTTGATTCATCATAACGACGTGTTTCTTGTTGAATTTGACCACCTGAACGAAGAACTTGTGCTTGGCGTTTTTGCTCATAGATAAGCCCCTTACGCACGTTGTTAAATGAGTTCAAGTTTTTCAATTCAGCTTTCACACCAAATTCTTCTTGACCATATGGACGAAGAGAGATGTTGGCATCCACACGCATAGAACCTTCTTCCATTTTAACGTCAGAAATACCAGTGTATTGAATAACTTCTTTAAGGGCTGTTAAGTAAGCATAAGCTTCTTCTGGTGAACGCATATCAGCTTCTGATACGATTTCAATCAATGGCACACCTTGACGGTTAAGGTCAACATAAGAATAACCATCAGTACCGTGAGTATTTTTACCAGCATCTTCTTCCAAGTGAGCACGTTCGATACGAATTTTCTTAGTTGACCCATCTTCAAGCTCAATTTCAATCCAACCATTGTAGCCAATTGGCTCATCAAATTGTGAAATTTGGTAAGCTTTTGGATTATCAGGATAGAAATAGTTTTTACGGTCAAAGTGCATATTTTGGTGAATATCCATGTTAAGTGCCAAGGCTGCTTTAATACCAGCGTCAATAACACCTTTATTCATCACAGGAAGAACACCTGGAAATGACCAGTCGATAACATTTGTATTGGCATTTTGTTCATTACCAAAATGTGCTGATGTCGGTGAAAAAATCTTTGAATTTGTATTTAACTCAACGTGGACTTCAAGCCCGATGACTGTTTCAAAGTTCATTATTTGTCACCTCCAAAAATAATCGGTTGTTGTTTATGATAATCAGTTGTTGCTTCAAAGGCTGCTGCAGCTTGGTAGATAGTTTCTTCGCTGTATTTTGGACCAATCAATTGCATACCAACTGGAAGCCCTTGAGCAAATCCAGCAGGAATTGAAATCCCTGGAAGCCCAGCCAAGTTGACAGGAATTGTCAAAATATCTGCCAAATACATAGCAACAGGGTCATGATTAAGCGAATCCAAATCATAAGCGACACTTGGAGCAGTTGGACCTAAAATCAAATCATAATCCGCAAAGATTTTTTCAAAATCACGAATAATCAATGTACGAACTTGACCAGCTTTTTTGAAGTAAGCATCGTAATAACCTGATGACAAGCTAAATGTACCAAGCATGATACGACGTTTCACTTCATCACCGAAACCTTCGCTACGTGTATTAACGTAAATATCTTCAAGATTGTTGTAGTTTTCAGTGCGGTAACCGTAACGAATACCGTCAAAACGTTGCAAGTTTGAAGAAGCTTCTGATGAGGCAATGATATAGTAAACCGCTACGCCATATTTACTGTGTGGAAGGCTAACTTCTTCAACCGTTGCACCAAGTTTTTCAAAGTGTTTAGCCGCTTTAAGAATTGTTTCTTTCACTTCTGGGTCGATACCTTCACCAAGATATTCTTTTGGCAAAGCAATTTTCATGCCTTTAATATCTTGACCAATTTTAGCTGTGAAATCAGCCACTTCGCGGTCAGAAGATGTCGCATCTTTAGCATCATGACCAGCAATCACATTCAACAATTGCGCATTTTCTTTAACTGTTTGAGAAAATGGACCGATTTGGTCAAGTGAGCTACCAAATGCAATCAAACCAAAACGTGATACACGTCCGTAAGTTGGTTTCAAACCAACAACACCATTAAAGGCTGCCGGTTGGCGGATTGAACCACCAGTATCAGAACCTAATGCCAAACGAACTTGACCTGAAGCAACAGCTGCCGCAGAACCACCAGATGATCCACCAGGAACTTTGCTATGATCCCAAGCATTTTTTGTTTTCTTAAAGTATGATGTTTCAGTTGAACCACCCATGGCAAATTCGTCCATGTTTGTTTTACCAACAACAATCATATCCTTACCGTAAAGTTTTTCAACCGCAGTTGCATCAAAAATGGGTTCATAGTTGTAAAGCATTTTAGACGCTGCCGTTGTTAAAATACCACGTGTTGAAATATTATCTTTGACAGCCAAAGGAATCCCTGACATCACATTATCAGCATCAATTCCTTTTTCATCAACGGCTGCCGCTTGTGCAAGAGCTGCTTCTTCAGAAACAGTGATGAAAGAATCAACAACTGCTTCACGTTCTTTAATATCTTCAAGTGTTGCTTTGGTTAATTCAACCGCTGAGATTTCTTTATTGACAAGAAGATTATGCAACTCATCAATTGATTTTGTATTAAATGACATTAGGCATCTCCTCCGTCCTCTAAGATAGCAGGAACTTTAATATAGTAATTTTCAGATTGAGGCACATTTTTAAAGAGCTCATCACGGTCATCACCAGCTACTGCCACATCTTCACGCATAACAGTCTTACGATCTGCCATTGTTGTCGTTACAGGGACGCCCTCTGTATCAACTTCATTCAAGAGTTCTACCATATCTACAATTTTAGACAAAGTTGTCGCAAATTCTGCTGTTTCTTCTTCAGAAAAGGACAATTTTGACAAATCAGCCACATGACGAACTTCTTCTTCAGAAATTTTCATCTCTATCTCTCCTTGATTAAATTAAATCGTAACCTAAATTACAATACAGTCCTTAAAATTATACCATATTTTAAGCCTCTTTAACATGAAAAAAAGAAGTGGTCTACCACTTCTTCCAAACTTTTAAACAATCTTTGCACCTAAGACATTTTTAAAATGATTTAGTGCAAACTGATGATTTTCCTCTGTTAAGCTCGCAACTGCTTCCGCAGGAATCTCAATGTCATATCCTAAATTGTAAGCATCGATAGCTGTATGAAGGACACAAATATCCGTCAAAACGCCTGTCAATACAACAGTTGTCACACGACGTTCACGCAATCGAATATCCAAATCCGTCCCTGAAAAGGCTGAATAATGACGTTTATCCAACCAAAATACTTTGCTATCTTCCTTGATTTCTGCATATAAATCAGCTAACTGACCATATAAATCACGACCACTTGTTCCCTTGATATTATGAGGTGGGAACAATTTTGTCTCTGGATGAAAATCATCCCCCTCATCGTGACCGTCAATAGCAAAGAAGATATAATTCCCCGCTTCATAGGCTTCTTTGGTGACACGCGTAATAGCTTCTTCAATAGCTTGTGCTGGCTTTCCAGCCGTTAACTTGCCATCATCTGCTACAAAATCATAGGTATAGTCAATTGAAATAAGAGCTTTTTTCATTAATTATATTCCTTTAATTTATCGAAAATACCTTCATTGATGACTTTAAGGTAAGTTCCTTTCATACCCAATGAACGACTTTCGATAATCCCCGCAGATTCCAATTTACGTAGGGCATTAACAATAACTGAACGTGTGATACCAATGCGGTCAGCAATAACTGATGCAGTTAAGCGACCTTCTGTACCGTCTAATTCACCCAAAATAGCTGATACAGCTTTCATTTCTGAGTAAGATAGCGTGTTAATAGCCATATTAACAGCTGTTTGTTTACGAATGGTTTCTTCAAGATTTTCAGTTTGAAGATTAAGTAATTGGATACCAACTACTGTTGAGGCAATTTCAACAAGAATCAAATCATCTTCTAAAAACTCTTTATCATTACGCCAAATGATAAGAGAACCTAGACGCATACCACCACCATAAATTGGTGCAATAGTTGTCAAGCCATCAGGATAGATGTCTTTTGATTCTACTGGGAAAATAGTCAATTCATTATCCACAGACAAGTTTGCCTCTGTGTCGTAAACACGACTAGCCGCTTTAACATAGCTTTCTGGGAATTGTTTGGCATCAAAGAATTCCTCTACGCGGTCAGTATTTGTTTTATACTTCATTGCATAACCAAGAAGGTTACCTCCTCCGTTGATGATGCAAGCGTTACAATCAATGATATCAGCTAATTGAGCAGCCATTGTATTATATGGCAATTCAGTGTCTAAGCTGTCAACAGAGCGTTGCAAAATTGATGTAATCTTTCGTGTTTTTTCTAATAAATTCGGCATTTTCTACTTCCTTTGCGTTATTTGCGTTACAATTATATCAAAGGAATCCTTATTTTGCAAACAATTATCTGAAAATTCCTTTATCTTCTGACATTTTTGTAAACGCATTCTTTTTAAGCGAATTTTAATCAAAAAAAGCATCAAAATGTTCGGATTTTAAAGTTGATTTTTCAATCAAACTGTAAATTTCCAACATTTTAATAGCTTTCTCTTTAGCGTCGGTATTGATTTAATACTCGTGTTAATTTTTCTTGAACTTCTGCCAATTCTTCCACGCGTGGTAGATAAACGATACGGAAGTGGTCTGGCTCATTCCAGTTGAATCCTTTACCCGGAACCAACATGACTTTTTCTTGTTTCAATAATTCCAAACAGAATTGTTCGTCATCATCAATCTGATACATTTCACGGTCGATTTTAGGGAAAATGTAAAGTCCTGCGTCTGGTTTCACAGCTGAAAGCCCTGGAACTTCATTAACAGCTTTGTAGATGAAGTTACGTTGTTCATAGATTCGACCACCAGGAATCAACAATTCATCAACTGATTGGTAGCCACCAAGTGATGTTTGAACAACATGTTGACCTAAAACATTGGCGCAAAGACGCATATTTGCCAACATATTAAGTCCTTCAATGTAGCCTTTAACATTATTTTTAGGACCTGATAAGACCATCCAACCAACACGGAAACCGCAGATTCGGTGAGATTTTGATAAACCATTCATTGACACACAGAAAACATCTGGTGCTAAGCTAGCAATTGCTGTGTGTTTTTTGCCGTCCATTACCAAGCGATCATAGATTTCATCAGCAAAGATAATCAAATCATTTTGACGAGCAATTTCAACAATTTCTTTAAGAAGCTCATCAGGGTATAAAGCGCCTGTTGGGTTATTAGGGTTAATCACAACAATCGCTTTTGTGTTAGAAGTGATTTTTGATTTGATATCATCAATATCAGGATACCAGTTAGCTTTTTCATCACAAAGATAATGAACAGCATTACCGCCCGCCAAGCTAACACAAGCTGTCCACAATGGATAATCAGGCATTGGCACCAAGACTTCATCGCCATCATCAAGAAGCGCCTGAAGAGACATTGAAATCAATTCAGACACACCATTTCCTAGATAAATATCATCAATATCCACATGTGGGAATCCCTTTAGCTGACAATATTGCATAATTGCCTTACGCGCAGAAAAAATCCCTTTACTATCTGAATAGGCTTCACTATTACGAGCATTGGCAATCAAATCTCGGATAACTTCATCTGGTGCTGTAAAGCCAAATTCGGCTGGGTTACCAGTATTAAGGCGCAAGATTTTTTCACCATTAGCAATCATACGAGTGGCTTCGTCAAGAATTGGTCCACGGATGTCGTAAGAAACGTGTTCTAGCTTTGAAGATTTATCAAATATTTTCATAGATTTTACCTCGTTTTAGATATTATAAACTTTCCCTTACAAATTTTCAATCCAAGAAAGGTTAGTTAGACGCAAAAAATAGTCAAGATAGCTATTATCGTTTGCTAAATATACTTCAATATCACTCACCAAGTCTGGATAATCGGTAATAATCCCATCTGTACTGGTTTCGATGTATTTTTCAATATCATCAGTTGAATTAATCGTCCAGACGTAAATCTTCTTGCCATTTTTATGCGCTGTACGTGCTAAGAGCTCATTATATGAGAAGTCCTCAATCGCATAAAAATCCACTTTCTGGCTGGTGAAATTTCCAATTTGCAAAGAAATGGTATAACCTGTTTTGATTGTTGGGTCAAGTTTTTCAACCGTTTCAATTGTCTTTAGGTCCGCAGACATGGTCATATAAGATTTTTCAACACCCAGCTCTTTCATTTTATCAACAAACAATTGTTCATAATTTGCAGGTTCATTGCCTGTTGGTTTTAACTCGACTAACAATTTAATACCGAGTTGCTTTGCCTTAGCGACGTAATCCTCGAAAGAAACAATTTGCGATTGGTATCCATTTTGACTTGTTTTCAAACCAATAACGTCTTTGGCATTAGATTGTGAAATCGTGATATCCTTGCCCGTTAAGCGTTTGAGATTATCATCATGGCTAACGATAAATTGCTGGTCTTTTGATAAAATAATATCCATTTCAGCATAGTCAGCGCCAGCATTCGCCGCACCTTCCAAAGCTTCCAGAGAATTTTCAACCCCTTGCGAAACCATTCCCCTATGTGCAATCACTTCTAAGTGCTCCACAGGTTCGCCAGACACTTTCAAAACATTGTATATATAATTAATACCACCAATGACCAAAATAAGTCCAGTCAAAGCTAACAAACGATGTCGTCTTTTTCCTTGATTAGCAGATGCTAAAGTGCTACTGCTATTTTCTGTCACTTGTAATAAGTAGGAAATCGATGCTAATTTGAACAGCAGTCGCCCTGCAAACAATACTCCCCAAACAAAGGATAAGAATAAAGTTTCAACCCAAAACGATTTATCTGCGCCATCAACCAAAGCCGCTAAACTGATGCCAAGAAAACTAAACACAGCAACAACAGCTATAACACTAATCAGAACAATAGCAAGCCCAAATAATTTAAAAATTTTCTTACCACGTGTTAGTTGCCAAGATGTTGCCATATTACGCCCAAAACGTTCACCTTTTCCAGTCACCGTCAAGGGCAAGGTGTATAAAAATCGAAGATTTAGGTAGCCTAAAACAAGGTAAAGCCCATAATAGAGTAGTTTTCCATTCGTCGTTTTCAAAAGCTCACCTGAGATAAATTTCGGAATATAGAGATTTTCTAACAAAGCTGATGAAAACATCACATTCAAAAACGGAATCGTTAAAACAAGATAAGCCAAAAAGGCCAAGAAATGCCAACCTGAAATGGCTTTAAAAAAGTAAATTGCATCTTCTTTTAACCGCGTCCAAGTCAACCGTAGTTTTGCTTCCTTATGCCGAATAATTTCAACGAGAAGCGAAAATTCTAGGTAAACTAAAAAAGCTAGCAAAAAAAGATAAATCACCAAAACACTTAATGTTAACGGATTGGTTAAAAAAGAAAAGATATTATCAGTTGTCATTCCTGGAATATCAGAACCAACCAAAACAACCCTAATTAACAGTGACAAGACATAAGCCCCAACTGTCGTGATTAGGAGTTGTAAAATCGTTGCTCGTAAAATGTATGTGTATTTATGACGATACAAATCTTTTAAAACAGCTACCATATCTTTTCTCATTACTTTTTCCCTCGCTTTTTCTATTATAGCAAAAAATATTCAGAAAAATACTTCAAACGCTTTCATTTTTTATATAAAAAGAGTATAATAAGTTTAGGGATGTTTTAACAATAATTGTAAGCGTTTAACGCTACTTATTCATCCCGCAATTAGCTTATTAAACTTATTGATATGGGCTGAAAGTTTGGAATGCGGGATGCTTTTACCTGATGTAATAGCACACGGATAACTAACCTTAGGTCACTAAAACCAAGATTTCTTATTAATCCTACATTTTCGGTCACTTTTACGCTCTTGCTAGCATAATTAAGGAGGAGGCAGTTATGTCACATCATTATGAACGAATCCTAATTGCGATTGATGGTTCTTATGAATCAGAGTTGGCTTTTGAAAAAGGGGTAAATATTGCACTACGCAATAATGCTGAGTTGCTACTAACACACGTTATTGATACACGCGCACTTCAAAGTGTTGCTACTTTCGACACTTACATTTATGAAAAGCTCGAACAGGAAGCAAAAGATGTATTGAACGATTATGAGCAACAAGCACGCGAAAAAGGATTAACGAAAGTCAAACAAGTTATCGAATTTGGTAATCCTAAAACTCTCCTAGCACGAGATATTCCTGACAAAGAAAAAGTTGACTTGATTATGGTTGGGGCAACTGGTCTCAACACATTTGAACGACTTCTTATCGGTTCTTCATCAGAATACATCATGCGTCATGCAAAAGTCGATTTGCTAGTTGTTCGTGATAGCGAAAAGACTTTCTAAGTCTTGCGCCATATCGATACTCTTTAATAATAATTTTTAATCAATCTTCTATAATTACAAAAAAAACCAAGTTAGTTTAATGACTAGCTTGGTTTCTTTTTTTACGATTTAATGATTTTTGAATTTGACGGTCAAGTTCACGTTTGATAGCAGGTTCAGGCGCAAACCGTTCTTCCCAGTCATCCGGTTTCAAAATTTTATGTGTTACAGGATCAAAATGCGCTTTTCCGTCAGGAAAGATTTTTCCCATATTGGCTTCATGAACCGTATCAAAAAATGGTTTTGGGTCAACTCCCATCAAAACAAATGAACCATAGGTCAAATATAACAAGTCCGTCAAAGCATCTACCTGACCAACCAGCGGTGTTTCTGGATGTTCTTTACTTCGTACTTTATTTACTGCTTTATCAATGGCAGCATGCAAATCTGATATCGATTTTTCAAACGCTTCTGGATTCCCCTTACTTGCCGCATGTAAAAATTCGACAATTTCTTCCACTTTAAAATCAGAACGATGTGTTGCCTCTTCACTGCCGTACAATCGTGGTGTTTCGCAAGTCTCACCGTCCATAAGATGATGAAAATCCTTAACTTTATTGAAATTCTCGTCTTGACTTTCAAAACTTTCTTCAACTTCAAAATGAATTAAGCCGTAATGAGCCAAAGCCTTTGAAATGCCATCATTGTTATTGCTGTCAGTTGTATAGTGAGCGAGTTCTTTGACCGAGCTTTTGGCATTTCCCATAGCCACACCAATACCGACACCTGATAACATCTCAATATCATTATCAGAATCACCAAATGCCATGACTTCAGCTAATTCAAAGCCAAACATCTCACCCACACGCTCAATCCCTTTTATCTTTGATTGTTCTTTTGAGATTAAGTCCGCAGAATAAGGGCTACTACGTGTGATTTTGATATAAGGAAAAGCTTCCTGAATCTTATCAGTCTCACCTTCAGTTGCAACAAGAACGATTTGGTAAATTGGCTGACGCATAATGGTTAACAGATTGTTCAAATTTTGCGGTTTGAAACGACGAATCAAATGCTTAAAACTGCGCTCCACTGCTTTTGCCCAACGTTTTGGGACAATCGTGCTAACCACTTGTCCAAAACGACTAGTTCCCATATCAATAATACGTGAACCAACTAAACCAGATGCTGTTCCCAGAGAAATTTCACGGCGCCTATCACTCGCATAACGAATAATACGATAAATGGTTGAAACAGGCAATTGATTATGATAAAGCACTTGGTCACGTGTAAAAATATATTGCCCGTTATAGGTTACCGCAAAATCCAAGCCAAGATTTTCAAGATACGGTTGTACAAAACTCGGTCCGCGCCCTGTCGCCAGACCAACAAAAATTCCTTGTTTTTTCAAACTTTTAATGGCTTTTTGTGTTGATTGTTGCACATTTTTTCGGTCATTTAAAAGAGTTCCATCAATATCAAAAAAGACTGCTTTTATCGCCAAATCGGTTCCTTGCCCTCCATCTTTATGTTAAAATAGATTATAACACATTTTTAAAGGAAGTTTTATAATAATGAAAAAAATCCTTGTTCTGCATACTGGTGGTACCATTTCTATGCACGCTGATGAAGCAGGTAATGTCCGCCCAGATACTGATAATCCAATGAATCATGTTGGGGTTAATCTTGAAAACATTCAAGTGACGGCACTTGATTTTTTTAATGTTCCAAGCCCGCACATTACACCTAAACATATGCTAAAACTCTACCAAGAGATTAAGAAAAACGCTGATAATTATGACGGCATTGTCATCACTCATGGCACAGATACCCTAGAGGAAACGGCTTATTTTCTTGATACAATGGAAATTCCCAATATTCCTATTGTCCTAACGGGTGCTATGCGCTCATCAAACGAGCTTGGTAGTGACGGTGTTTATAATTATCTTAGTGCCCTTCGTGTGGCTAGTCATGACCAAGCTATCGGAAAAGGTGTTCTCGTTGTCATGAACGATGAGATTCACGCAGCCAAATACGTCACAAAAACGCATACTACTAACGTTTCAACCTTTCAAACACCAATCCACGGTCCACTTGGTCTGATTACAAAACATGACATTCTTTTCTTTAGAACGACCGACCCACGTGTCCGTTTTGATTTGCAGGATATTTCAGGAACGGTTCCTATTGTAAAAGCTTACGCTGGTATGGGAGGAGACGGCATTATCAGTTTCCTAAATCCTAGCAATGTCTGTGGCGTTGTTGTCGAAGCCCTTGGCGCTGGAAATGTGCCACCACGCGCAGCTCAAGAAATCGTTGATTTAATCAAACAAGGTGTACCTGTTGTTCTCGTTTCACGTTGTTTCAACGGAATCGCCGAGCCAGTTTATGCTTATGAAGGTGGCGGTGTCCAACTCGCCAAAGCTGGTGTCATGTTTGTCAAAGAACTCAACGCCCAAAAAGCACGCTTGAAATTGCTCATTGCCTTAAACGCTGGCTTAAAAGGACAAGCCCTCAAAGAATACATTGAAGGTTAATTAATACAAAAAAATCTGAAACATTGATTCTGCCAAACTGACAGACAGTGTCTCAGATTTTTTATTAATCAGGAATATATTCTAAAATGTCCCCAGGCTGGCAACCCAATTCACGGCAAATGGCATTTAAAGTCGTTAACCGAACAGCTTTAGCCTTTCCTGTTTTAAGAATAGAGAGATTAGCATTCGTAATCCCAATACGTTCCGCCAATTCCCCAGATTTCATTTTCCGCTTTGCCAGCTCAACATCAAGATTAATTCGAATCATATGCTTCCTCCTAATCATCATCCTTAATTACTGTTTTAGAAAATGGTGTCTGATGTACTTGAATAAAATTCTCTAAAGATTGTTCGTCACTATCACTATTATCAGATATTACATCATTAATTTTTTCATTTTCATCTTCAAAGTTAACATATCCATAGGTCGTAATAAATTCATTATTTCCCACATACTGAACCATTGTAAAAATTCCTAAAGTTGCAAGAACTGCTAAAATAATATTTTTAACTTTCTTACTCATGAGTATTCCTTTCTTAAATCGTAAATTCATTTTCTTCAGCAATCACAACAGCTTTTTCAAGAAGTTTAGCAAAAACCCAAATCAAAAGTGCCGCAAAAACAAATGTTAAATTGATAAATCCCGAACCATTAACCGCTAATACTGCCTCAGCTCCACCATCAAAAGAAGCTAATAGCAAGAATAGACTCGCACGTTTAGCTAATGTAACATTTTCTTTAATAAAGATTTGCTCATTAATCAAATTCTTTAAAAATTTTCGAATTGTTCCTAAGATTAAAATCATCATAATCATACTGTAAGCCATAGTTAAGAAACTACTTATTGCAACTGAGCCACTTATAAATGTAAAGCTCCAGCCATTACCAAATTCATGCACTTTAAATGGAGAGTTATCTTTTAACACAAAAACTACAAGCCCACCAAGAACAAGTGCTATCATTCCCAAGATATTCACTCCATATAAGAAATTTACAAAGTTCAAAATCCATTTAAATTTTTTTGTATCGTTTTTCATGATATTCTCCTTAAATCGTATCCTTTTTTATTGTGCTAAGTGGCGTGTGCGGAAGTATTTAACTGCCAAAGTAGCTAGTAGAATGTAGCCACAGATTGAAAAGTCAAAGATAATGTTTGCTTGGTTGAGAGATGTTGACAAGATATTTTGAAGCAATGATACAACAAATGTGTAGATAGTAGCACGTTTCAAGAAAAGATATGTTTTGTCAGTTAAAACTTCTTTGATTGTGAATTCTGAAATAAATGCTTTTAATTTTGCAAGACCATAGATGATAGCGCTGTTTGTTAGAATGGTTAAAGCAGTCACCAACCATGTGTTCGTTTCCTTACCGATTGACCAATCAATGACACCATAATGACCAACGTGGACAGTATCATAACCGTAAATATGTGAAACCAAATCAGCAATAATAGTTAAAGCTAGAACAATAGTTGTAAGATTGATAGCGACTTTAGCGACTGTTTTTGTAATGTTTTCGATAGTTTTTGTGTTCATGATAAATCTCCTAAAAATGGTTTTCTTGGATTTGTTGTGAGCTCAGTTTTTAAATCCGTTTTACAATATGTAATTATTCTTTTTCGAAAATCTTTTATTGTTTTTCGATATATTTAGTATATCACAATTTTTATGTTTTGCAACACTTTTTTATTGATTTTCGATATTTTTTTGCAAGATTCCACCTTTTTTGAGCTAAAAATTAACTCTAAAAACACCCAAAAAGCTCAGCCACCGTCAGCTGAGCTCGATATTTTCTATGGTCTTATGTGTCTTATCATGGGATTTTACCCTACTGCCATAGCGTTTTATCAAAAAAGAGTACTCTTTTTTCAGCTTACTTTCCGTAAGCTGGTTTCACATGAATTTTTTTAGCAAAATACTTTTTGTAGGTTACTTTTACTGTCATAAGCTTTACCTCTCGTTTCATTTGATAGGGTCATTATAAGAAGCAAAGCTTAACCTATCCTTGCAGAAAACTTTCATAAACCTTAATCAAAAGTTCCTTTGTCTTTGAGATTTTGGCTAACAATTTGCCATTGTGGATTGTTTTGCCAATCTTTTTCGGAAACAATCTGACTTGCAACGCGTCTAGCTTCCTCGAGAATATTGTAATCTTCGACAATATCTGCCACTTGGAATTCTGGAATTCCTGATTGGCGTGTGCCGAAAATCTCACCTGAACCACGCATCTTAAGGTCGGCTTCTGCTAAAACAAAACCATCCGTTGTTTCTGTCATGATTTTCATGCGCTCTTTTCCTGTTTGTGTTTTGGGATTGGCAACTAAAATAGCATAAGATTGTTTATCTCCACGCCCAACTCGTCCACGAAGCTGATGCAACTGGCTAAGCCCAAATCGGTCAGCATCCATAATAATCATAATGGTCGCATTTGGGACATTAACACCAACTTCAATGACAGTTGTCGATACCAAAACCTGACTTTTTTGTGCCTTGAAATCTTGCATGATAGCTTCTTTTTCGTCATTTTTCATGCGACCATGCATGAGCGCTACGGTTGCACTATCCGCAAAATAGGCTGACAATTCCTCGTGCAAGGCAACAGCATTTTTCAAATCAAGTGATTCAGATTCTTCAATTAAAGGTGAAATCACATAGGCTTGTGCCCCTTTTTGCAATTCTTTTTTGACCCAATCAAGCACAACTTCCAACTGTTCATGTTTAACCCAACGCGTGATAATCGGTTTGCGTCCTGCAGGCAATTCATCAATAATCGAAACGTCCATTTCACCAAATGCCGTAATAGCAAGTGTCCGTGGAATTGGTGTCGCGGTCATCATGAGCACATCTGGATTTTCGCCCTTTTCACGGAAAACACGACGTTGATTGACACCAAAACGGTGTTGTTCATCAGTAATGACAAGCCCCAAGCGGTGGTAAGTTACCGCATCTTGAATCAGCGCATGCGTACCAACAATCATATCTACCGAACCATCCGCAATCGCCGAAAGTGCCGCTTGTTTGGCTGCTGTTTTCATCCCTGATGTTAAAATTGCAATGGACAAAGCTGGAAAAAGCTGGGTCAAACTTTCAAAATGCTGCTCCGCCAAAATTTCCGTTGGCACCATCAAAGCTGATTGAAAACCTGCCGTATAAGTAGCATACATGGCAAGACTAGCCACAACCGTCTTACCAGATCCGACATCTCCTTGCAAGAGACGATTCATATGACCACCAGAACGCATATCCACCAAAATATCATCAAGACTCCGCCTTTGACCACCCGTTAAGGTAAATGGCAGAGCTGCAATCTTATCAGCAACTTTTTGCTCATCATAAGCAATCGCCAAACCATTAGCTTCTGATTTATTGTCTGCCTTTAAAGCTTGCAAATTCATTTGGAAATAGAACAGTTCTTCAAATTTTATCCGACGAAGTGCTTGTTTATACTCTGCTAAATCTTTCGGAAAGTGCATAGCAGCCGTTGCTTGAGCACGCCCTAACAAACGATACTTGTCCAAAAGTAGCTGCGGTAAATTTTCAGGCAACCAATTCTGAGCACCAATTTCAAAAGCTGATTTGATAGCTTTGACCAGTGCATTTTGTGAAATACCTTGAGCAACACGGTAAACTGGCTGCATATCATCTTCAACTTGCGCTAAAATTTTCATACCAGTCACCGCTGATTTCAGGGCATCCCATTTTCCAAAAATCGCGATATCGCTGCCAAGCTCGACTTTATCAGCTAAATAAGGCTGGTTAAAAAAAGAAATCGCAATAACCGCTTCGCCCTGCTTGATTTTAAACGACAGACGATTACGCTTATAACCATAATATTGCACATTTGCAGGTGTCACAACCGTTCCCGTAATGACAGCTTTTTCTCCATCAGCAAGCTCTGAAACACGCTTGCTCTTAAAATCTTCATATCGAAAAGGATAGTACAGCAGTAAATCTTCAATGGTATAAATATCTAACTTATAAAATTTTTCCGCCGACTTAGCCCCTATTCCTTTTAATTCCACAATTGATGATTGTAAATTCATATGACCTCACTTTGCTACTATTATAACAAAAAATAGATTCTAAATCGCCGCAAGTTTCTTACAGCAAGATAGAATCTTTTTATCATTTATTTTGAATAAACACGTGGAATACGGTCACTCAATAGACAAAGAACTTCGTAATTGATTGTGCCACGTTTTTGAGCCAAATCTGTCGCTGAAATAACCTTATCGCCCTCTTGACCAATCAAAGTAACTTTCGTTCCGATTGGAAGTTTTTCTGGCAAGCGAATGGTAATTTGATCCATTGACACACGTCCAACGATTTCACAAAATTCACCATTCACAAGCACTGAAAAACCTTGTAAATCACGTGTCCAACCGTCTGCGTAACCAATTGGAACAGTCGCGATATATTCCTCTTTTTGAGCAGTATAGGTCGCACCGTAGCCAACCGTTGCACCAGCAGGAATCGTCTTAACATGAACCAATGACGATTCCAAACTAAGCGCTGGTTTAAGCGGATAAGGCAAATCAAGCTCTGTTCCACTTGGATTCAATCCATACATGACAATCCCAAGTCGAACAAGGTTAAAAATGGTTTCACTATGCCAAATACTTGTTGCTGAATTACTAGCATGGACAATGGCAGGCTTGTCACTCAAATTGTTAACCAAATTCGTAAAGAATTCCAACTGTTCATTGAATTTCGTATCGTCAGCTTCGTCTGCTGTTGCAAAATGCGTAAAGATACCTGCAACGTTAGCGCCAGCTTTTTTCAAATTCGCAATCACATTTTCTGCTTCATCAAGACTGCGCACACCGATTCGCCCCATACCAGAATCCACTTTCAAGTGAACGTCCAAACCAGCTAAGCTAATACCTTGTTCATTTGCCAAATCAAGCCATTCTTGACTAGCAACTGTCAAAGTAACATGGTAATCACGCGCCAAAGCCACCTCATCAGGCATAATAACACCTAAAATAAGGATTGTTTCCTCAATACCCTCTTCACGTAATTCCAAAGCTTCATCAATATTTGACACACAGAATCCATCCACAAGATGATGAATAGCTTGCGCTACGTTTGTGGCACCATGTCCATAAGCATTAGCTTTAACAACTGCAAAAGCTTTTTTATCTTGTGGTATATTGGCTTTAACCGCATCAATATTTTGACAAATGGCATCTAAATCAATGACTGCCTTTGTTGGTCTGTGTAAACTTGAAATCATTTTATCTCCTCCAAAGCTAGAAAATTTTTTGAATGTTTTTGTTTCAGTTTCATTGTTCAGCTATTATCTTCTAAAATAACACTAGCTTGAACAAGGTTTCCTGTATGAGAAAGTGAAATAAAGCACTTCCCTGAGAAAGGTGACCGGGTAATCACAGGCGCACCTAATTGGTTGTTTAAAATTTCAATATCCTTAAAACCAAGTGTTCCAATTCCAGTCCCCATTGCCTTTGCAAAGGCTTCTTTTGCCGCCCAGCGTCCCGCCAAAAACTCCATCTGTCGTTTCGTGCTTTTTTGCTCCGAAAAGCATTGGAATTCTTTGTCCGTCAACACTCGCTTAGCAAATCTGTTATTTTTCTCATAGGCTCGCTTGATTGCATCAATTTCCTGCAAATCAATGCCGTGACCAATAATCATACGTCTCCTTTATGAAAAACGATTTTTTACCAATTCAAACGTTTTATCAGCTTAACCGCTTAATGATTTCCAAAACTAAGGAGCTGAGAAAATTCCCCAGCCCCATAGGTTATTCAATTATTAGAATAGCAATTCTTCAAAAGAATCATGACTTAGTGTGGCATGAATTTCACGAATAAGTTGTTCTGTTTTTTCCCAGCCAAGACATGGGTCTGTAATAGATTTACCAAATACTTCTGGTGCGTCTTGACGACCATCTTCTAAGTAAGATTCAATCATGAAACCACGAACGTACTTATTAATCTTATCATTCCAATCACGATTAATCAATGTTTGACGAACGATACGAATTTGTTCAAGGTAATTTTTCCCTGAATTATCATGATTTGTATCAACAACGATAAATGGATTTTCTAAGCCCATTTTCTCATAAAGCTCAATAGCTTTCAACAAATCATCATAGTAATAATTCGGTTCATTTTCGCCATGTTCATTCGTTGCTCCACGAAGAATCGCGTGTGCCAATGGATTTCCGTCAGTATCAACCTCAGCGTTATGATAAATAAAGTTTTGTTTATTTTGTGCGGCATAAATACCGTTAAACATAACGTTCAAGTTACCTGATGTCGGATTTTTCATACCTGTCGGAACATCAATACCTGATGCCACAAAACGATGTTCTTGATCCTCAACAGAACGTGCACCAATAGCATGATAAGAAACCAAGTCATCTACCAATGGAAGATTTGCTGGATAAAGCATCTCATCTGCTGTTGTTAAGCCAGTTTCTGTGATAACACGATAGTGAAGATGACGAACCGCAGCAATACCATTGATAAGGTCAGGCAATTTTGAGGTATCAGGTTGATGCATCAATCCTTTGTAACCATCACCATTTGTACGTGGTTTCGCTGTATAAACACGCATAACGATAAAGATTTTGTCTTTAACTTCCTCTTGAAGTTTCGCTAAGCGGTTAGCGTATTCAAGAACAGCCTCTTCATTATCAGATGAACAAGGACCGATAACCAAAAGGATACGATTGTCCTCACCTGTGATGATTTTTGCCAATTCTGCATCACGCGCAGCTTTCTTAGCAAGAAAATCACCTTCTAATTTTGAAAGTTCTTTTACTTGTGCAATATCAATTTTTGCACTTTTTTGATGTATTCCCATAGATTATTTACCTAATGTGTCATAAATTTCGTGAACAAGTTGTGCTGTATTTTCCCAACCAAGACATGGGTCTGTAATAGATTTACCAAATACTTCTGGTGCGTCTTGACGACCATCTTCTAAGTAAGATTCAATCATGAAACCACGAACATATTTGTTAATTTTTTCATTCCAATCGCGGTTAATCAATGTTTGACGGACGATACGAACTTGTTCTAAATACTGTTTACCTGAATTATCATGGTTTGTATCAATAACGATAAATGGATTTTCTAAGCCCATTTTTTCATATTGCTCAATCGTATCAATAACATTGTCATAATAATAATTTGGTACATTTTTACCATACTCATTAGTTGCACCACGAAGGATTGCGTGTGCTAATGGGTTACCTGACGTTTCAACTTCTTCGCCGTTAAATAGGAAAGATTGCTTGTTTTGCGCAGCATAAATACCATTAAACATAACATTTAAGTTACCTGATGTTGGGTTTTTCATTCCCGTTGGAACGCTGATACCTGATGCCACAAAACGGTGCTGTTGGTCCTCAACAGAACGCGCACCAATAGCAATATAAGAAACTAAGTCATCTACCAATGGAAGATTTTCAGGATAAAGCATTTCATCTGCTGTTGTCAATCCTGTCTCTGAAATAACGCGATAATGAAGGTTACGTACAGCCTTGATACCATTAATCAAGCTTGGTGCTTCTGACGTATCAGGTTGGTGCATCAAGCCTTTGTAGCCATCACCATTTGTACGTGGTTTTGCTGTATAGACACGCATAACCATAAAGACACGATCTTTAACTTCTTCTTGAAGTTTTGCCAAACGGTGTGCATATTCAAGAACTGCCTCTTCATTATCAGATGAGCAAGGACCGATGACCAAAAGAACACGGTCATCTTCACCCTTAATAATAGCTTCTAGTTCACGATCACGTGCTTCTTTTTTAGCTAAAACGTCACCTGTTAAGGCAGATTCTTCCTTGAGAGCATCGAAATTAATCTTTTTACTTGTTGCTTTAAATGACATGAATTTTCCTCTCCTGAATAGAAACTTTAGATTTTTTCTATTATACCATTTTCAGGCGGGTTTTCAATTGATTTTTCAGAATTTTCTATCGACTTTTTAAAATTGTTTACGACCGTGGCAATTTTTGAATTTTTTACCAGAGCCACAAGGACACAAGTCATTGCGTTTAACTTTAGAAAAATCAATATCGCTGTCAGCTTGAGCACGAACAGTTTGCGCAGCAATATTCTTTTCTGCCATTGTTGTTGCACGTTGTGATGAATGTTCACGTTCTTTTTGGTGAATTTGAGCTTTCATCATTGTACGTGTGACATCAAATTCAATCGCTCCAATCATTGCTTGGAACATACGGAAACCTTCAGCTTGGTATTCAACAACAGGGTTATTTTGGGCATAACCACGCAAACCAACTGATTGACGCAATTGATCAAGAGCATCGATATGGTCAGTCCATTTGTTGTCAACAACCATCAAAATCAAAACTTTTTGGAATTCGATAACAGCTTCTTGGTTTTGTAATTTAGCAATTTGTGCATCGTAAACTTTCAAAGCACGTTCGTACAAGTTTTCTTTGATTGCTTCAAAGTCTAAATCTTCTAAATCAGACAAGCTGATTGAATCTTCAGCAACCAAATTTGCTTTGGCAAAGTTCAAGATTGCTTGGATACCTTCTTCGCGGTCTGCACGACTGTGAGCATCAACGGCACGATTGATTGTGCGTTTAATCATAGCTTTGATTTCAGGAGCCAAGTCACGGTCTGCTGTGATAACATCACGACGTTCTTCGTAAATAATTTCACGTTGTTCACGCATTACGTCATCATATTGCAAGACTTGTTTACGAGTATCGTAGTTATTACCTTCAACACGTTTTTGAGCTGATTCAACTTGACGTGTCAACATTTTAGATTTAATGACAGCTTCTTCTTCCTCAAGGTTCATGCGGTCAAGAAATGCCTTGATACGGTCTGAACCAAAACGACGCATCAAATCGTCTTCAAGTGAAAGGTAAAATTGTGATTCACCTGGGTCACCTTGACGACCTGAACGACCACGAAGCTGATTATCAATACGACGGCTTTCGTGACGTTCTGTACCAATGACACAAAGCCCACCAAGTTCACGAACACCTTCACCAAGTTTAATATCGGTACCACGACCAGCCATGTTTGTCGCAATCGTAACAGCGCCACGTTGACCAGCATTCATGATAATTTGTGCTTCTTTGAAGTGATTTTTCGCATTCAAAACTTCGTGTGGCACGCCAGCTTCAACCAATTTCTTAGAAATAAGGTCTGATGTTTCCACCGCAACAGTACCAACCAAGACTGGTTGACCTTTTTCATGACGAGCCTTAACATCTGCAACAACAGCTCTAAATTTAGAGTCAAGTGTTGGATATAGAAGGTCTGAATGGTCAATACGTGCCACAGGTTTGTTTGTTGGGATTGGAATGACGCGCATATTGTAAACTTCGCGGAATTCGTCCTCTTCTGTTTTTGCAGTACCTGTCATACCAGCCAATTTTTTGTACATACGGAACATATTTTGGTAAGTAATTGAGGCACTTGTTTTAGATTCTTCTTGGATAGGCACGCCCTCTTTGGCTTCGATAGCTTGGTGCAAACCATCAGAGAAACGACGTCCTTCCATTGTACGACCTGTAAATTGGTCAACAATCAAGATTTCTCCCATTTGACTAACCACATAATCAATATCTAAAAGCATGATGTAGTTAGCACGAAGGGCATTATCAATGTAGTGCGTTAGAGCAACATTTTCCAAGTCATAAAGATTTTCCAAGTGGAAGTATTCTTCTGCTTTATCAATACCATAATCAGTCAAACCGATTGTTTTTGTAGGTACATCAATAGCGTAATCAACACTTGTCAATGTTTTTACAAAGCGATCCGCACGAATGTAAAGTTGGCTTGTTTCTGAACTTACTTGACCTGAAACAATCAATGGCGTTCTTGCTTCATCAATCAAGACAGAGTCAACTTCATCGACCAATGCAAAGTTTAATGGACGTTGTACCATGTCTTCTTGACGAACAACCATGTTGTCACGAAGATAGTCAAAACCAACTTCTGAGTTTGTTGAATAGGTTACGTCACAATTGTATGCTTCGCGCTTTTCATATGGTGATTTAGCTGCCAAGTTGATACCAACAGACAATCCAAGCCAGCTGTAAACTTCACCCATTTCAGTAGCGTCACGTGTTGCGAGGTATTCATTAACTGTGATAACGTGCACCCCTTCGCCAGCAAGGGCGTTAAGGTAAACAGGCATTGTCGCTGTCAATGTTTTACCTTCACCAGTACGCATTTCAGGAACGTCACCATTGTGCATAACAATACCACCCATGATTTGAACACGGTATGGATAAAGTCCTAACACACGTTTTGCTGCTTCGCGGACAACCGCAAAGGCTTCTGGTAACAATTGATCTAATGTTTCACCATTTTGATATCTTTGTTTAAATTCTGGTGTTTTTGCTTGCAAGTCTTCGTCAGACAAAGCTGCCATAGCGTCAGCATATGACTCAACTTTCTTTGCAATCTTTTCTAATTTTCTTAATTCACCTTTATCGTTTTCGATAACAGTCCGTAGAATATTTGCCATCCCAATTCCTTTCGATAAACTTATCATCACATTTTAACACAAAAAGCGCTCTAATTCAAGAATTCACCGTTGAAGCGATGAGCTCGCAAGATTAAAATGAGTAATTCTTATCTAAATTTAATGATTCCTATTTTCAGAGTTTTAACCCGCTACGATTATACCCTTTTTTTGCCCTAACAACAAGAAAACACCTTAAATCAACGTCGCAAGATTTCAGATGAAAAAAGATTGAAGAAAGCCCTACTGGATTTCCCCAATCTAAATGGTTTATTATGACATTAATAATTAGCGTTCTGATACTTTTTTAGCTAAAGCAAAGTTACCAAGAGTAGCAGAACCATTTTCGGCAACACCAGGTGTTACAATATATTCTGTTACATCTGGAACTGGTACATAACCGTTCAACAAAGCAGTAAATTTATCACGAACGCGTTTCAACATGTGTTCTTGAGCCATAACACCACCACCAAAGACAATAACTTGTGGGCGGTAAAGAAGAGTGGCTTGAACAGCAACTTGTGCGATATAGTAAGCTTGAACGTCCCAAACTTCTGAGTTCAACTCAATCAATTCACCACGAATGCCTGTACGACCTTCTAGTGATGGTCCTGCTGCCATACCTTCTAGACAACCTTTGTGGAAAGGACAGAAACCAGTGTAGTTGTTTGCAACGTCTTGTGGATGTGGAGCCACATAAACGTGACCAGCTTCTGTATGACCGATACCACCGATAAATTCACCGTTTTGAATTGCACCAGCACCGATACCTGTACCGATTGTGTAATAAACAAGGCTCTTAACACCTTTACGAACAATTGTTTCACCATAAGCAGAGCTGTTAACATCTGTTGTGAAATAAATTGGCACTTTAAAGTGTTTTGAAATCAATCCAACCAAGTCAACGTTAGCCCAATGTGGTTTTGGAGTTGTTGTGATATATCCATAAGTTTCTGAATTTTCATCAATATCGATTGGACCAAAAGAACCAATAGCAATCCCTGCCAAATCAGCTTCGAAACGTTTAAAGAATGCTACTGTTTTGTCAATTGTTTCATAAGGTGTTGTTGTTGGAAATTGCACTTTTTCAACAACTTGGAAATTTTCATCTCCAACTGCACAAACAAATTTTGTACCACCTGCTTCTACACTACCGTATAATTTAGTCATTTTTTCTCCCTCAATTGCTAATTTTATACTAAATATTATACACAAAAGAAAGCGATAACGCAAGAACAAAAATAGCTCAAACCCTTGTAAAATCAACCTTTGCCCCATATAAAAAGAGGTGAATATTCACCTCTTAAAATATACATATATACTTATTTAAGTTCAAGTAAATCTGCACCTTCTGCAACCGTACCTTCAGCTACTGGAGTTACTTCTGAATAGTCGGCAGTATTTGTCACAATAATCATTGTTGTATCATCAAGACCTGCCGCTGCAATAGCTGCAGTATCAAATGTTCCAAGAACATCGCCTTTTTTAACTTTTTGATTAGCAGTAACTTTTTGTGCAAATCCTTCACCATTCATTGATACTGTGTCGATACCAATATGGATAAGAACTTCAGCACCATTGTCAGATTTAAGACCATAAGCATGACCAGTTTCAAAAGCGATTTGAACTGTACCGTCAACTGGAGAGTAAACTGTATTTCCGCTTGGTTTTACAGCGATACCCTTACCCATAGCTTCTGATGAGAATACTGGGTCATTTACTGATGTAAGAGCAACTGTTTCACCAGCAAGTGGGCTAACAATTGTTTCAGCAGAAACACCAGTTTGAGCTGGTTCAGCAACAACTTCTGCTTCTTTAGCAGCTGGAGCAGCTTCTTCAGTAACTTCTTCTTCGTCTTCATAACCAAACATGTAAGTCAAGACAAATGCAAGAGCAGTTGTAGCAAGAACCATAATGATGTATTTAAGCACTTGACCATTGAGGTAAAGAAGTGTACCTGGAATAATTGTGATACCGAAACCTGTACCAGCAAGGTTAAAGATTGAAGCTAACCAACCACCAGCAGCACCAGCGACAAGACCTAAGATAAATGGTTTACCAAAACGAAGGTTTACCCCGAAGATAGCAGGTTCAGTAATACCAAGTCCTGCAGAAAGAGCAGCTGGGAATGCCAAAGCTTTAAGTTTAGCAGATTTTGTTTTAACACCAACAGCAAGAGTTGCACCAGCTTGGGCAGTCATAGCGGCAGTGATAATTGCGTTGAATGGATCTTTACCGTCAGCAGCAATCAATTGTGATTCAAGCAAGTTAAAGATGTGGTGAACACCTGTAACCACGACAACTTGGTGAAGTCCACCAATGATAAGACCAGAAAGTCCAAATGGTAAGTTAAGCAAGAATTTAGTACCAGCAAGAACGTAATTTTCAACGCTGTGGAATACTGGACCAATGACAAAGAGTGCCAAGACTGACATTACTAAGAAAGTCAAGAACGGAACAACCAAAAGGTCAAGAACATCTGGAACTTTTTTGTGCAACCATTTTTCTAACTTAGCACCAATCAAACCAACAAAGAATGCTGGAAGCACTGAGTTTTGGTAACCAACAACTGGAATGAAACCAAAGAAGTAAAGAGGTGAATCAGTTCCAGAAGCAACATTCCAAGCATTTGGAAGTGACGTATTAACCATCATAAGACCAAGAACAAGACCTACGATTGGACTTCCACCAAATACATTAAAGGCTGACCAACAAATCAACGCTGGGAAGAAAGCGAATGCTGTATCTGTCAATACAACAGTGTAAGTGTAAAAGTTTGAAGATGAGAAAGCTTCTGATGTTGTTCCAAAGAGTCCTAGAATTGTATCATTATTGATTGCTCCACGGATACCCATGAACAAACCAGTTGCTACGATAGCTGGAAGCAACGGTACAAAAACGTCACCGAATGAACGAATAGCACGTTGGAACCAGTTTCCTTGTTTAGCTGCTTCTGCTTTTTGTTCATCTTTTGATGCAGTTGGCAAGCCAAGAGCAACAACTTCGTCATACATCTTATTAACAAGACCTGTACCAAAAATAATTTGGTATTGACCTGAGTTGAAGAAAGCTCCTTGAACTTTATCTAGATTTTCAATTTTGTTTTTGTCGATTTTTTCTTCATCAACAACCATAACACGTAAACGCGTTGCACAGTGCGCGACACTACGCACGTTTTCGCGCCCACCTAAAGCAGCGACAACTTCTTTTGCAATCTGTGCGTTATCCATTACAAAAACTCCTTTTATAATTTTCTTTAGTGAATCTTTTGTGAAAGCGTTTCACTTGACTACATTTACATTCTAACACATTTTAGAAATATGTCAAGCGTTTATCATATTTTTTTGTTTTTTGCGGAAAATAATTGATTTTTAGGCAGAAAACGTTTACTATATTAGTTGTAGATAGATTAACAAAAGGAGAAAAATATGAATTTACCTCAAGAAGTGCGATACCGTGCTTATGCTGATTGGAGCACAGACGAGATTGCAAAAATCAACGACAATGTCAAACAATCCCCTTGGCATGCCAGCTATCATATTGAGCCCAAAACTGGGTTGTTGAACGACCCTAATGGTTTTTCTTTTTTTAATGGAAAATACACACTCTTCTATCAAAACTGGCCATTTGGAGCTGCTCATGGTTTGAAAGAATGGGTTCATACCGAATCAGATGACTTGGTTCATTTCCATGAAACTGGGGCTGAGCTTCGTCCTGATACAAAACACGATAGTCACGGGGCTTATTCTGGTTCTGCCTATGAAATTGATGGCAAACTTTTCTTATTCTATACAGGAAATGTTCGTGATGAAAACTGGGTACGTGACCCGCTTCAAATTGGGGCTTGGATGGATAAAGATTATAACATTACAAAATGTGAAGATGTTCTTATTCACCAACCTAGCGATGTTACTGAACACTTCCGTGACCCACAAATTTTTAATTACAAAGGTCAATTCTACGCAATCGTCGGTGCTCAAAGCCTTGATAAATCAGGCTTCGTTAAGCTTTATAAAGCCGTTGATAACAATGTTGAAAACTGGGAAGAAGTTGGCAATCTTGACTTTGGCGGTACCGGTTCAGAGTACATGATTGAGTGTCCAAACCTTGTTTTTGTAGATGAAAAACCTGTGCTACTTTACTGCCCACAAGGTCTTGATAAATCAGAACTTAATTACGGCAACATTTACCCAAATACTTATAAAGTATGTCAAGCGTTTGACACAGCAAATGCAAAATTGGTTGGAGCTTCAGAAATTCAAAACCTTGATTATGGATTTGAAGCCTATGCCACTCAAGGATTTAACGCTCCTGATGGACGTACTTTGATTGTCAGTTGGATTGGACTCCCTGACGTTGACTACCCAACGGATAAATACGATTATCAAGGCGCAATGAGCCTTGTCAAAGAACTTTCTATCAAAGATGGAAAACTCTATCAATACCCAGTTGAAGCTATCACGTCACTTCGTGCTGAATCTGAAAATTTTGCAGCAAAAGCTGAAACAAACAATACTTACGAGCTTGAATTACAATTCCCAGCTAACCAAAAATCTGAAATTCTTCTTTTCGCTGACGGCAAAGGCAACGGACTCAGCTTGACTGTCGATACTAAAGACGGTAAAATTATCCTTGACCGCAGTAAAGCCGGTGTTCAATACGCTACGGAATTTGGCACAACTCGCGAATGTTCGATTGACCCTAAAGAAACAAGTGCCAATATTTTTGTAGATAATTCGATCATTGAAATCTTTATTAATAAAGGAGAAAAAGTATTTACCAGCCGTGTGTTCCCTGAAGAAGGACAAAATGGTATTCAAATCAAATCAGGTGAGCCAACTGGAACATACTTTGAATTAAAATACTAATATGGTAGCAAAACTAACAGATGTCGCTGAATTAGCTGGTGTTAGCCCAACAACCGTTTCACGCGTTATTAATAATAAAGGCTATTTGTCAGAAAAGACAAAACAAAAAGTCCAAGAGGCTATGAAAACGCTAGGTTATAAACCTAACAATCTGGCTCGTGGACTTCAAGGAAAATCTGCTCAGCTTATCGGACTTATTTTCCCAAATATTAGCAATATCTTCTATTCTGAACTTATCGAATATCTTGAAATCGAATTGTTCAAGCATGGTTATAAAACTATCATTTGCAACAGTCAAAACGACCCTGCCAAGGAACGTGAATACCTTGAAATGCTCGAAGCTAACCAAGTTGACGGTATCATCTCTTCTAGCCATAACCTCGGTATTGACGATTATGAACGCGTTGGCGCACCTATTATCGCTTTTGATAGAAATTTAGCTCCTAATGTCCCAATTATTTCTTCTGATAACTTCGAAGGTGGAAAATTAGCTGCTAGAACACTCCAGAAAAATGGCTGTGAAAACATCATCATGATTACAGGGAATGACAACACCGATTCGCCGACGGGCTTACGTGCACTTGGTTTTTCTTTCCAAATTCCAGACGGCAAGATTTTCAAAGTTCCTAATAACTTATCGACGATTCGCCGTGAAATGGAAATCAAGTCAATCATCGCAAGCAATAAACCTGACGGCATCTTTGTTTCAGATGACTTAACAGCTATTCTTACGATGAAAATCGCGCACCAGCTTGAGTTAAATATTCCTGAAGATTTGAAGATTATCGGTTATGATGGGACATCATTTATTGAGAATTTTTTCCCACAATTGACAACTATTCGACAACCGATTGATGAAATTGCAAGCCTAATCGTGGATGTTCTGTTAAAGAAAATCAAAGGCGAAAAGACAAGCAAAGATTACATTTTACCAATATCACTTCTACCTGGCGGAAGTATTTAGACATGAAAACACCAACTATCACAAAAATAGTTGGTGTTTTTCTATTTAGATAACCGACTGTTGCTACTTAAAAAGAGCGAAAGCTTCTAACTTTCGCTCTTTTTATTATTCTACGACAAATTGGCTCAACAAGCCATTGACAAATTTTGCTGAAGTGTCATCTGAATACTTTTTAGCAATTTCTATGATTTCATTTACCGCTACACGTCCTGGAGTTTCTTCGAAATATTTGATTTCGTAAAGCCCCAAGCGAAGCAAGGTTCTGTCAGTTAATGTCAAACGTTCTAATGACCAGCCTGACTTCAAATGTGTTTCAATTTGTTGGTCGATTTCAGATTGGAAATCTTGTACGCCTTTAACAAGATTTAAAAGAAAGACAGGAACATCAATTGTATCGTCTTCCTCGATTGTCTTGTCATAAGTGTAAGCAAATTGTACGGCTGCTAAATATTCTCCACCAAATTCTAGGCTAAAGAGCGCTTGGAAAGCACGTTCACGAAGGTCTCGTCTCGAATTTGTAAAATTATTAGTCATCCAAGAAATCCTCATCAAACAATGCTTTCAAATCTGGTTTTGGTGTTTTTTCAGGAACGATACCTTCAACGTGAATATTAACAGATGAAATCGTTACTTCTGCCATATCGTAAACAGCTGCTTTAACAGCTTGTTGGATTGCGATTGAGACAGCAGGAACATTAACACCGTATTGAAGATAAACGTAAATATCTGCATTAACTGTGCCGTCTTCTTCTGTTTGAAGGTAAACACCTTTACCTAAAACTGTTTTGCTGAAACTGTCTGTCATAGCTTTATTACGAAGTGAATGAACGCCATCGACTTTTGTTGCAGCAATACCTGTGATAACTTCTAGTACTCGTGGTGAAATAACAATATCACCGATATTTTCAGTTGTCATAAGCATTCCTTTCTAATTAAAATATAAGGATAAAAGCAAAGAGAGCGGTGCCCTCTCTACCCGCTCTACTAGCAAGCTTAGGCACGTGATACGTAAGTACCTTCTTGCGTATTAATCACCAATTTTTGACCGATTTCGATGAAGTCTGGTACGTTGACAACAAGACCTGTTTCAAGAGTTGCAGGTTTACCTGAACCAGTAACAGTAGCCCCTTTGATTGATGGTTGAGTGTCAGTAACTGTCAATTCAACTGTTGTAGGAACAGTCACACCGATAACTTCTGTACCGTAGAATTGGATTTTAACTTCAGAGTTTTCAAGGATGTAAAGCAATTCTTGTTCTACGTTAACAACTGGAATTTCATATTGTTCGTAGCTTTCAGTATCCATGAAGTATGCTGTGTCATCCATTTTGTAAAGGTATTGTGCAGCACGTGTTTCGATGATTGCTTGTTCAAATTTTTCTTCTGGACGATAAGTAGTATCAAAAGTTGAACCAGTACGTACATCACGAAGTTTCATACGCATAACAGTGTTACCTTTACCTGGTTTGTGGTGACTTGCTTCGAGAACTTTGATGAGTTTTCCATCAGATGTTACGAAAGTCATACCTGCTCTAAGCTTACTTGCTTCAATCATTTATTAATTACCTCTTATAAATTATTTATCACTTCATTCTACCATAAAATACGCTATGGCTCAAATGTTTTTAATCTTTGAAAAGGCATTACTACATCTTTCTTGTTAAAGAAAATTAATTCTGCTAAAATGAATTATCAACTATTTATTTTAAGGGAGATTTATGGATGACAGCAAGACTTGAAAATACAAGCGGTCAAATCAAGGAAGTCAAAGTTGGCTTTAGCTGGACAACACTTTTCTTTTTCTTCTTTGTGCCACTGTTTCGCAAGGATTGGAAATGGCTGGGAATTATGATTGGCTCAATCATTGCAGGTTTGATGTTAACAACGATTCTCAATATTGATGCTAACGTCAGTCTTGGTCTTAACATTGCCTTTGCCGTCTTATATAATAATTGTTATATCAATGATTTGCTAGCAAAAGGTTGGATGCCTGCTTCAGAAGTTGATGAAAAAATTTTAAATGATAAATTAAAATGAAAAATTTATTTTTTGTATTTTAAAGCGCACCCAGATGAGTGCGCTTTTAGTTATCCTTTGCTAAAAAATTTCGTTTTTTTCAAATAAAATTCATCTTCGTCCACTACTTCATAGGTGTTTAATTTCCAATGTTGGTAAGGATTTGAATCAGAAACATCATCTTCTTCATAAATGAATTCCATATTGTAAACAGTATAGAGGTGTTCTGTTGGGTCACCTTGAATTAATTCGCCCGTGTCATCGTTTCTGATGTAATCACACATGTACGATGACAAAATCACTTTAACCACATCATGGTCATCTGACATCTTAAACGATTTGATGATAGCTCGGTCAACACAAACTCTATCCAAATGATTGGTTGTGTGATTATCAATGTACTCTTGCAACTGCATATTATGCTGACGGAAAAGGCTCTCTGTTTCTAAATGCCGAACGCGTTCCCAATCTTTGTCCATCCACGCATTTTGCAATTCTAAATATAATTCTTTCGTGTATGAAATAAAATCGTATTCGTCAAAATCTGGATGAACCAATTTGATAGCTTCAATGGCTTTTTCGTCATTTTCAGGCTCTACTTTCCCATCATTGCCTGTTTTCTTAAACGCGTAGAGCATGACAAGCAAAAATACAGCACCGAATAAATCACCGTCTCCACTAGATGTTGACGTGCTACTGCTCGAACTTGAACCACTGGAGAAACCACTCGAAAATCCGCCTGAAGAACCATCAAAAGAGCCAGAACCTCCGTCACCGCCAGTCGTGACACTACCACCACTTTCAGTATTGCCAACCCCTGCATAAACTGGTTGAGAGAGATTAAAGAATAAAACTAGAATCCCTAATATTGCAAGAATGATTCCCTTATTTTTCATAAATCATTTTCCCTAAACTTCACTAATCTTCCGATTCATCCATTCCCAATTTAACTTCTGGAACGTCATGTTGAACATATTCAACGCCTTTTTGTTCCATTAATTCGATAGCAAATGGATGCATGCGATAAGCAGTCTTATAAGTAATTTTTTTAATTCCCGCTTGAAGCAGCGCCTTGGTACAGTTGATACAAGGAAAATGTGTGACGTAAATTTCTGTACCTTTGGTTGAAATGCCTTCCTTAGCACACTGAATGAGCGCATTCATTTCAGCATGAACGGTGCGGATACAATGTCCGTCCTCCATTTTATGCCCAACTTCATTACAATTGTCAGTTTCTGACACACCACCGTTGTAACCAGTTGCGATGATGCGATTATCTTTCACCAAAACAGCACCAACAAAAGCACGATCACAAGTCGAACGCTTGGAAATCAGCTCCGCGTTTGCCATAAAATAATCTTGCCAAGAAAGTCTATCAGTCATCGTTTTCCTCCTTATCTAACTCTACAACACAATCAATTCTTTTGGTGCTAAGGTTAAGACTTCGCAGCCATTTTCTGTCACAACCAAATCATCTTCGATACGGACACCATATTTGTTATCAAGGTAAATTCCTGGTTCATCCGTAATAGTCATACCAACTTCAACCAACTCATCTGAGTTGCCAAAGAACGGAATTTCATGAATATCAAGCCCAATGCCGTGTCCAATGCCGTGCGTGAATTGCTCAGCATATCCCGCTTTTGCAATCACATCACGCGCCAATTTATCGTAATCACGGCGTGTCATTCCTGCTTTGACCGAATCAATCACCGCTTGATTAGCACGTAAAACCACGTCATAAATTTCACGCTCTTCATCAGTCGTCTCACCGATATGAATGGTACGTGTCATATCGCTGACATAATGGTCGTAGTAGCAACCAAAATCAAGCGTCAACGTTTCACCAGATTGGATGACTTTCTCACTGGCTACGCCGTGAGGCATGGCAGAGCGGTAACCAGAAGCTGCAATGGTTTCAAAAGACACACCAGAGGCGCCATATTCTCGCATACGAAAATCAAGAAAATTAGCCACTTGCAGTTCAGTCGTCTGACCAGCTTTGATAAAATCAAGCACATCCGTAAATGCGCGGTCAGAAATCGAACAAGCCTTACGAATCGTCGCAATTTCAGAAGCATCTTTAATCATGCGCAATTCTTCCATAAAATTCGTCATAGCTACCAAATCATAACCTGCAAACACACCCTGCAAAG
Organism: Streptococcus gallolyticus subsp. gallolyticus DSM 16831; assembly: GCF_002000985.1. Lineage (NCBI taxonomy): Bacteria > Bacillati > Bacillota > Bacilli > Lactobacillales > Streptococcaceae > Streptococcus > Streptococcus gallolyticus. The sequence goes on from NZ_CP018822.1 coordinate 2,099,798, forward strand.
TCTGATAATAAGCAAAAGATACTTGGCTGTCAAAACCAATTTTTTTTAGATTATCCGCCTGAATTACCTTAACAATTTCTTGGAGAGCATCTCTACTTTCAATGATGTCAAATCCTTGAACAGACTGTTTAGCAATCAAGGTATAACGAGCATCCGTCACAAACAACCGACGACTTTTAGAAATAAAAACAGTCGCTGACGTTCCCCAGAACCCTGTCAAATAATAAATATTATTTTGACCAGTCACCAAAAACGCATCAACCTCTGATTGATTCAACTTAGCCTCAAATCGCTCAACTCTCGCTAGCATACAACTCTCCTTAGTAGGTATTTTAAATTTATTATACCAAAAAAACACCAACACAATCGTATTCTACCGACTTTTTCCAAAAAAGCTTAAGTGGTGAAAAAAAGTTGATAAAAAACACCCCGAAAACCAGATTTCAATCAGCTTTCAGAGTGTATTTTTTATTATCGAAAGTGAATAATTTAATAGCGATCTCTTAAAATATCAAGTAATTCTTCCTCATGTTCACGCCGACGTTGACTGTTATTAGACGATACTGCCCAAACCATGAGTAATATCCAACCTAGTCCTGTAAAACTAGTAAAGAAACATAAAATAAAGATAATAATCTTCACACTCGTTTTACAAATAAGCGCTGGCAAAATATACAATGCTGTCATCGCAGAGGTCGCCAGAATGTATAGTACAATATAAATTGGTTCAATGTAACCAAATGTTGGTAACGAGCCCGTCCCCAAGATAAAATATAGTCCTATAAGTCCCTGTTCACATAACCACATAAATAAAAACATAAAAACATTAAGCATACTGTTCTCTCCTGTATATCAAATAATGACACGTTTTTTTTAGGTTTATCAGTCACTAATTCCATTTTATTATCACAATTTGGTGACTTTAAACCATGAATTTCTTTTCTAAATTCATTTCATCAACTGAACAACCCTTACACTAGTTTTCTTCTTGTTCTTCATCAGCTGCTAGGTAAAGTACCACGTTATCACTTAGTGTATTACCATAATATGGTGTCTGAGCAGTGACAGTTGCTGTTGAAGACGTGAGCTTACTTGTACATAACCCGTAGAAGAATTTGGGTCGGCTTGATAAACCGTAATATGTGAACTTGACACACCTAGAGCCGTCAAGGCAGCAATAGCTTCTGAATAAGTATAGCCTGTCAGATTTGGCATTGCTACTGTGCTTTCTACGGCTACTTTAAAAACAATTTTGTCATCACCACCTACTTTAAAGGTCTCACCTTGGCTTGGTGATTGACTGATAATCAAACCTTCTTTATAATCTGATGTTGAAATCTCTTCAATTTTAATTTGCGATTCTGAAATACTGTAATTATTGACTAAATCTTTAACAGCTATTTTATAATCTTGCCCTGTATAATCTTTTATCTTAAATCCTGATGAATCTTTGGAGGCACGACTTCCAATCGATGACGATGACGTTACTTTTTTCGAAGAACTTGCTGAAACAGAATTTTTTATTTTACTAGATGACTTAGATGATACTTTCTGAGAAGAACTAGCTTGCTTACTTCTAGTATTCGATTGTTTTTTGGTATCACTAGTTGTTGAAGTTACCGAACCTTTGTGAACGGTAGTCGTACTGGTAGATGATGTTGATTCGGTAGCATATTTTTGTTTATAACTTTTATAAACCGTTACTAAAATAATAACAGCTACTAATGTCAATATTCCTAGAACTATCGTCGCTAGGGTATTGGTACTACTCTTTTTCTTCTTATTAGACTTTTTTCCCTTACCTTTGTCTGGTTTCTTAGCTAACTCTTGTTCTTTAACCACCTTTTCTTGCTCAGCTAGCTCAGCAGCTTTTCTACGTGCTTCCTTTTCGGCATAATAGCGATCACGTTTAGCTTCTTCTTCGTTTAAGAGAGCTTGAAGAGCATTGCGGCTAAGAGTATCTGAAGTTTGCGCTAAAGTCATACGCAGTTGAAAAATACGGTCATCCATTTCTTTCTCAAACTGAAGTGTGTTCTGTTCGCGAAGTAACTCTTCTTGATAACGTAATTTTTCGTTATTTAAACGTTCTTGTTCCAAAATATTTTGATTCTGGAGTTGCTCAACTTGATTAATCCTCTGATTACGATCATTTTCAAGCAATTTCTCCATTTCCTGTTGTTTTTCATAATCTTCTTGATTCATAATTGCTCCTATTCAATACACTATACAGATGATATTTTTAATAATTTTGCCAATATTTTTATTTCCATATTAATCACAATTAGAAAGGCTTGGCGCCTAAGTCAAGCCTTGTTATAGTTAGTATAACAAGCGTTTTGTCAAGTGTTTCAAGTGAGATTATTCAATATTTTTATTAATAAATTTACTTTTTACTAATTAAACTTGCTCTAAATCTAATTTAACAAAAAATCCCAGATAACTTTCGTTATCTGGGTATCTTTTTATTTCAATTTGTCTTTTAAATATTGTCCTGTGAAGGATTCTTTAACTTTGGCGACCTCTTCTGGTGTGCCTGTGGCAACGATTTGTCCGCCACCGACACCGCCTTCTGGTCCAAGGTCGATAATGTGGTCAGCTGTCTTAATTACATCAAGATTGTGTTCAATGACAAGCACGGTGTTTCCATCATCCACGAAGCGTTGAAGGACTTTAAGCAGACGAGCAATGTCATCTGTGTGAAGTCCTGTCGTTGGTTCATCAAGGATATAAAGGCTCTTACCAGTTGAGCGTTTGTGAAGTTCACTCGCCAATTTCATACGCTGTGCTTCACCACCAGACAACGTTGTGGCTGGTTGTCCAAGAGTAACATAACCAAGTCCAACGTCTTTGATAGTTTGCAATTTGCGTGCGATTTTAGGGATTGGTGCAAAGAATTCAACCGCATCATTGACTGTCATATCAAGAATTTCAGCGATATTTTTGTCTTTGTAATGAACTTCAAGCGTTTCACTATTATAACGTGTGCCATGACAAACCTCGCAAGGTACGTAAACATCTGGCAAGAAGTGCATTTCAATCTTGATAATTCCGTCACCAGAGCAAGCCTCGCAACGTCCACCTTTGACGTTAAATGAGAAACGTCCTTTTTTGTAACCACGAATCTTAGCTTCATTGGTCTTAGCAAAAAGGTCACGAATATCATCAAAAACACCTGTGTAAGTTGCAGGATTTGAACGCGGAGTACGGCCGATTGGGCTTTGGTCAATGTCAATCAAGCGTTCAATGTTCTCAATACCTTCAAGTGCCTTGTGTTTACCAGGTTTGGCAGAATTGCGATTTAATTTTTGAGCAACAGCTTTCTTCAAAATACTGTTAACCAAGGTTGATTTTCCAGAACCCGAAACACCTGTCACCGCAATGAATTTACCAAGTGGGAAAGTCACATCAATATTTTGCAGGTTATTTTCAGAAGCACCTTTGACACGAAGCACGCGCCCATTTCCTTTACGACGTTCTAGTGGCACAGGAATTTCTTTCGCTCCAGACAAATACTGCCCTGTAATTGATTTTTTATTTTTTGCAACATCTTCTGGCGTTCCAGAGGCAACGATTTGCCCACCAAAATCACCTGCACCTGGTCCGACATCAATGAGCCAATCAGCTTGGCGCATGGTATCTTCATCGTGTTCAACGACAATCAAGGTGTTACCCAAATCACGCATTTTTTTCAAGCTTGAAATCAAACGGTCATTGTCACGTTGATGAAGCCCAATCGACGGTTCATCCAAAATATAAAGGACACCTGATAGGTTTGAACCAATTTGCGTTGCCAAGCGAATACGCTGACTTTCACCACCAGATAAAGTCCCCGCAGAACGCGACAAGGTCAAATAATTCAAGCCAACATTATTTAAGAAGGTCAGACGGTCTTTGATTTCCTTAACAATCGGCGTTGCAATCGTCTTTTCATTTTCAGAGAGTTCGAGGTGAGTTAAAAGTTCCAAGTGGTCAGCAACTGACAAATCAGACACTTGCCCAATATTTAAGCCATTTTCGCCACCAACACGAACACAAAGTGCTTGATTATTTAAACGATAACCATGACAAGTTGCACATGGCAATTCATTCATGTAACCACGCATAACATTACGTGTAAAGTCACTATTTGTTTCATGATAACGGCGGTCAATATTATTGACGACTCCCTCAAACGGAAGGTCGATATTACGTTCACCACCAAAGTCATTGATATAGTGGAAATGGAATTCACGCTCACCTGAGCCATACAAGACCAAGTTTTGTTCTTCTTCTGTCAAATTTTCAAATGGTGTATCCATATCAATACCAAAAGAAGTCATGGCTTGTTCTAGCATGGCTGGGTAATAGTTAGATGAGATTGGATTCCACGGTGCTAAAGCCCCTTCACGAAGCGTTTTACTACGGTCAGGAATCACCAAATCCAAATCGACTTCCAATTTGCTTCCCAAGCCATCACAGGTTGGGCATGAACCAAACGGTGCGTTAAATGAAAAAAGACGTGGTTCCAATTCGGGAACGGTAAAACCACAAACAGGACATGAATAATGCTCTGAAAAGAGCAATTCATTACCATCCATAGTATCAATAATCACATAACCATCAGCCAATCGAAGCGCAGCTTCCACCGAATCAAACAAGCGCGAACGGATACCGTCTTTATTAATCAAACGGTCAACAACGATTTCGATATTGTGCATTTTGCTCTTAGATAACTCAGGAACTTCTGAAATATCGAAAATCTCGCCATCCACGCGCACACGCACATAACCATCTTTTTGAATACGGTCAAAAATCGTCTTGTGTTGTCCCTTTTTACGACGCACAACTGGCGCTAAAATCTGCATTCGCGTCCGTTCTGGCAATTCCAAAACTTGGTCAACAATTTGCTCAACAGATGATGCCGTAATGGCACCATGCCCATTGATACAATACGGTGTCCCCACGCGAGCATACAAAAGACGCAGATAATCGTTGATTTCTGTCGTTGTCCCTACCGTAGAACGAGGATTTTTACTAGTTGTTTTTTGGTCAATGGAAATAGCAGGGCTGAGACCCTCAATCGAATCAACATCTGGTTTTTCCATATTACCAAGAAACATACGCGCATAAGCTGACAAACTTTCTACATAACGACGTTGCCCTTCTGCGTAAATCGTATCAAATGCCAAACTTGACTTTCCTGAACCAGACAAACCAGTCACAACAACCAACTTATCCCGCGGAATTTCAACATTGACATTTTTTAAATTGTGGGCACGTGCCCCACGAATAATTAATTTATCTTGCATAATCTATTCATCAGCAAAATGAATAACCTATCTTGATGATCCTTCATCCGATAGGTTCACTTTTTACCAATGTCCTAGTCCTTTCTTCATAGCTACTTCTAAGATTCTTACCTTATTATAACAAATTTTCTACTATTCTTTGTCCCAAAAAACTGCTAATTGTAGTATAATAGATTAGTATGTAAAATTTTCTCCTCTTGAAAATATCAAGCTAAGGATTTTAATATGACATACAGCAAAAATGAATTGAACAAAATCCAATGTTATACGCTAAACTAACTAGATTTTGTATCTTAGAGTAAAAGGAGGGGTTGTTTTTATGGAACAAATGTTTCTATCAACAGCGTTAGAATTTAAAGAAATCAATACATTCGAGCCCGGCGCTTGGATTAATTTGGTCAACCCCTCCCAGGAAGAATCTGTCAAATTATCTGAGCAATTCAATATTGATATTACAGACCTTCGTGCGCCACTCGACCTTGAAGAAACATCACGTATTGCCGTTGAAGATGATTATACATTGATTATCGTCGATGTGCCAACCTACGAAGAACGTAATAACAAAAGTTACTATGTCACTATTCCGCTCGGTATTATCGTGACAGATAACGCTGTTATCACAACGTGTTTGCAAGAATTGACGCTTTTTGATAATTTTTTCAATCGTCGTGTGAAAAACTTTTACACATTCATGAAAACACGTTTTGTATTCCAATTGCTTTATCGTAATGCAGAGCTATTCCTAACAGCCCTTCGTTCTATCGACCGTCAAAGCGACCGAATCGAAGCTGAATTGGAAAACGCCACACGTAATGAGCAATTAATTGACATGATGGAGTTGGAAAAATCTATTGTCTATTTGAAAGCCTCATTGAAATTCAACGAACGTATCGTTAAAAAACTTTCGAGTAGTACCAGCTCTTTGAAAAAATATATCGAAGATGAAGATTTGCTTGAAGATACTCTGATTGAAACGCAACAGGCGATTGAGATGGCTGGCATTTATGAAAATGTCTTGAACGCCATGACAGAAACAACTGCTTCAATCATTAACAACAATCAGAATACCATCATGAAAACCTTGGCATTGATGACCATGGCTTTGGATATTCCAACCGTTATCTTCTCAGCTTATGGCATGAACTTCCAAAATAACTGGTTACCACTAAATGGTCTGCCACACGCCTTTTGGTACATTGTCTTTATCGCCGCTGCTATGAGCGCCTTCGTTGTTATCTATTTCTTTAGGAAGAAATGGTTTTAACCTGCCAAATTCTGTTGCGACTAAGGTCGCTAACAGAATTACGGAAGAAGCTATTAGGATTCTTCCTAGGCAGCTTACTAGTTCGAAAAGTGATTAATATCGAATCACTTTTCTCTCGTCGTAACTTTGCGGAGACAACCTAAACCACTCACTAATTCGAGAATTGATTATTATCGAATCAATTCTCTCATGTCGTAACATTTGTCAACGTTGAAGGTATAAATTGGAAGTCTTATATGACTTCCCTAACTCTCTTACCAGTTCGAAAAGTGATTATTATCGAATCAAATCTCTCATGTCGTAACATTAATGCCGACAGCTAAAACTCTTACTAGCTTGAAGTTTGGTTATTATCGAACCAAACTTTTCACGTCATAATCTTTCAATCGTTGTTGCGACTAAGGTCGTTAACAGCATTACGGAAGAAGCTGTTAGGATTCTTCCTAGGCAGCTTACTAGTTCGAAAAGTGATTATTATCAAGCCAATGTTTTTGCGTTAATTTGATATGTTGGGCTATGTTGAGTAACGAAAGTTTGATATTTTATCGGCAGCGTATTTATGGTGGTTATTAATTAGAGGAAGTAACTGTTTTATTTTCTCTCACTAGTAATTCATCTTAATCATGGGCTTTACTGGATGTTCTTAGCAACACTTCTATTTCACAAAAACAGGAGACTATATATTATGGATTTAACTAATCTTACTAAAAAGAATCAAGAATTTATTCACATTGCTACTAATCAATTGATTCAAGATGGCAAATCTGATGATGAAATCAAAGCGATTTTAGAAGAAGTTTTACCAACAATCGTTGAAAATCAGAAAAAAGGTTTGACTGCGCGCGCTCTTTTCGGCGCACCTACCGTTTGGGCTGCTTCATTTACTGAAAAAGCTTCAGACAAGAAAGCTGAGCAAACTGCCAAAAATGATAATCCTTGGTTAATGTGGCTTGATACATCACTTCTTTTCATTGGTGTTGTTGCCCTTCTTAATGCTGTCATTGGTTTCTTCAATTCAACGACAACAAGTTCTGGCTTGCTTTCATTGCTTGCCCTTGGTTTTGGTGGTGGTGCTGCTATGTATGCCACTTATCACTTCATCTATCGCCATTCTGGTAAACCAAAAAGCGAACGTCCAGGTTGGGCTAAAACTATCCTGGTGCTCGTTTTAGCAATGCTTGGTTGGGTTCTCCTTTACACTGCAACAGCATTCTTGCCAGCAGCTATCAACCCACAATTACCAGCTATCGTTATGCTAATCATTGGTGCAGCTGCGCTTCTTGGACGTTATTTCCTTCAAAAGAAATATAATATCCTTAATGCCATGACACCGCAACAATAATTTCAAACATTAAAAGTCCTGCTAGGTAACCTAGCGGGACTTTTTTAGGTATTACGCAATGCCACGATAATTTTCTTTGACCAATCTGATGTAATTTTCACCTTATCAATATCTGTCACATCAATTTTCTTAACCGAAAAATACGTCTTATTGTTATACCTAAGGTTAAAATCATCGTCACTATTTTCTTTAACAGCCGTAAATGAAACGTTATTTAAAGCAAAATCGACATCAGAAGATAACTTCTGCAAGTCCTCTTTGGTAGCCATGATATAAAGAGTACCCGAAAACTGTGCTGATAATTGTTGTTCCTCATCGCTCTCAACTGAAATAATATCCATAATCTTCATTTCTGACAACTCTGCTGAATAATCTTTGTTAATCTCCGTTTGAATGTCTTGCGACACGTCAGTTAATTCTGAATCAGCACCACATCCTGCCAAAATAGTTAGCAACAGCACTGACAGTCCTAGCAAAAATTTTCTCTTTTTCATCTTAGTCTCTCCTATATTTTAAAATATCTCCTGGTTGACAGTCTAATTCGCGGCAAATATTCATCAACGTATTAAACCTAACACCTTTTGCCTTTCCAGTCTTTAAAATCGATAAATTCGCCTCAGTTATCCCAATTTTTTCAGCCAATTCTTTGGAGGTTATATTTCTCAACTTAAGCATTTTATCTAAATGTACTTGTATTTCTTCCATAGCTAAATAATCTCATCGTAATCTTTTTGAAGTTGAACGCCGTGTTTTATCACAAGGATACCAATATAATTGGCAACAAGTAATACAATGTTGAACCAATAATCTTTCAATGATAGCTCAAATAAATCACTAACATGTTCAAGATTCAAAAAATTAAAAATAAGGTTAACAGCCAACTGAATACCTGTCGCAATCAGCAAGCAACGCAAGGTTTTAGAAAGATAAGTGATATTTTCAGAATTGAAATAGGACTCTTTCTGAAAATTCATTAGTAGTTTGTCTAACGCTCGCATAATCATAACGACCATATAAAAAATAGCAGCCGCTAATAGCAATATAAGCATCGGAAACCAAATCGGCACTTGAGCAATTTGAGAGCTATAATCTAGTGTCAACATTCCATTTTGATTCCAGCCGTCAAGAACAACACCTAGAATGCCTAAAAACATGACAATAATTCCAATAATTGCTAAATAGCGTATGATTGTGACAACTTCCCTACTAACCTTAAAAACAATCTGTTTCATTTCACACCTCGATTATTGTTTTACGATAATTACCTTTTCGAAATTATTATAAAACAATAATTTTGCTCTGTAAAGTATTTGCATACACAAAAAGACCCCTTGCGGAGTCATTTTTTCTTATTTTAAGTAACGAATTAGTCTTCGTTTACGAATGGCATAAGAGCCATAACGCGAGCGCGTTTGATAGCTGTTGTTACTTTACGTTGGTTTTTAGCTGAAGTTCCAGTTACGCGACGTGGAAGAATTTTACCACGTTCTGAAACGAAACGGCTAAGAAGCTCAGTATCTTTGTAATCAACATATTCAATTTTGTTAGCTGCGATGTAATCAACTTTTTTACGGCGTTTGAATCCGCCACGACGTTGTTGAGCCATGTTTTATTCTCCTTTATATTATTGTTGTTTCAAGTTTTTCACTTGAGTTGTCCATATCCATTAGAATGGAAGATCGTCATCTGAAATGTCCATTGGATTTGAATTGCCAAATGGGCTTTCATCACGACCAAAGTTAGGTGTTTGTGATTGTGAAGATTGCGATGAGAAACCACCATCGTTTGATGAGCCACCAAATGATGAATTGTTATTGTTGAATCCACCGTTATATGAACCACCTGATTGACCTTCACGTGTAGCACGGCTTTCCAAGATTTGGAAATTATCTGCAACAATCTCTGTTACGTAAACACGTTGACCTTGTTGATTTTCATAATTACGAGTCTGGATACGACCTGTAACACCAATCAATGTGCCTTTTTTAGCCCAGTTAGACAGATTTTCTGCCTGTTGGCGCCAAATCACACAGTTAATAAAATCAGCTTCACGTTCACCATTTTGATTTTTAAAGTTGCGATTTACAGCAAGTGTAAATGTGGCAACAGCTTGATTAGATGGTGTGTAACGGAGTTCTGCATCGCGAGTCATACGACCGACAAGTACTACATTATTAATCATAAAATACCTTCTTACGCGTCAAGTTTAACGATCATGTGACGAAGAATGTCACCGTTGATTTTTGAAAGACGATCAAACTCGTTAAGAGCTGTTGCATCTTCTGTTTCAACGTTGATAACGTGGTAAAGTCCTTCACGGAAATCTTGGATTTCGTATGCAAGACGACGTTTTTCCCAATCTTTTGATTCAACAACAGTTGCACCGTTGTCTGTCAAGATAGAGTCAAAGCGTGCTACCAAAGCGTTTTTAGCTTCTTCTTCAATGTTTGGACGAATGATATAAAGAATTTCGTATTTAGCCATTGATATTTTTCCTCCTTTTGGTCTAATGACCCGTGACCCTCGTCACGAGTAAGTGAGGGATACTCACAATAAATTATTATACTATATGTAGAGCGAATACGCAAGAGATTTATGTATTACAGAAAGATTTCATTTGTCCATTGTGGGCATTGTTAAAATGATATTATCTACTATTAAACAAGACAATAAAAAAGCACAGGCGTGCTTTCTATATAAATATTAAATTAAAATTCACCTTTATTAGAGACAGGGAGATTCGTTTCATAAAGCTCCGTTGCAAACTCTAAGCCTTTTCTAAAATTATCCGCTTCTTCGCGGGTTTCAAACATTTTCTGTGCTTGTACATATTGTTGACCACTACGCCAATACATTTTCCGAACAACCCACATATCCCTACCTCGCTTTTCGCTAGTTTGAGATACATTATAGCATAAATTGTAACAAAATTTTGTCTTGTCTTGAATTTTTAATATAATATTCAAATTGTTTTAACATATTTTTTTGAGTGTTATAACACGAAAATCAGGTAATTTCCTGCTAAACTAATATTTTCTATCAAATACATCTTTTTACTCTAGAATGACTATATTGAAAGTCGTCTTAAACTAAAAGAGTCAATTATTAAAATGATAGTTTCTTAGTTTTATCATCATTAAAGTTATAATAACAGTCAGACCTGAATCTACTAAAAAATCAACAAGTGAACTAAAAAATAGTATATCGTGAAAGACTTCAAATTTTCCATAAAATACTAAAAGGATAACTGTTTTGTATGTTAAGCCGAATAAGTAAATAAATAGCAAACATATCAAATTCTGTATAAACATATTAGTAAAGGTTACTACTTTCTTTCCTAATAGTTTCTCTACCTCATCTTGAATAAATGGTAATATCAAAAAGGCAAGTAAATATCCAAAACTTGGTCTCAAAATATATAATATACCACCACCCGATGCAAAAACAGGTAAGCCGAATATTCCTAACAAAAGATAAATAAAAAGAGTTAAGAAACTATGGTATTTTCCCAAAATAGGATATAGCATATACACAATAATTATCTGTATTGAAATAAAATCTAACAACGGCAATGGAATAATTAGCTTTGAACTAATTATTAGTAAAGCAAGCATAATTGACATCAAAACAACTTTTTTTGTTTTCATCACACTCTCCAATTTTTTATGAGTCTATTCTTGTCATTTTCTGACTTCATTCTTTGTTTATAATCATTCAAATATGGTATGTATCCTAATATCGGCAACTCAGTTAAATTTTTTATATATTCATTGCTATCTGTGATTATCCCTTCTACTGTCCTCACTTGATTAAATATTATTCCAAAAATATCAATCCCTTCAGATTGTAAAACTTTTAATGTTAGTAAAGTATGATTCAGTGACCCAAGGTATGAAGATACTACTAAAATAACAGGAAGATTGACAGCTTTAACAATGTCTAACATTGATTGTTTTTGATTAATTGGAGACATTATCCCACCTGCCATTTCTATAATAACAGGTGATAAACTATGAGATTCTACTTGTTTTATAATCTGTTGAACAATGTGTTCTAATTGAATATTTTTTTGCTCAAGCAATGCAGCTAGATGAAGTGAAGTTTCTGATCTATAGGTTTCAAAATTAATAATATTTTCCTGTGGAATCCCGCAAGAAGTATAAAAATCAGTATCTAAATTTTTACCAGTTTGAAGAGGTTTAATGATGATAGAATTCTTATTCAATTTCTCTTTGAAATATTGATGTAGTAATACTGACGCTGTGGATTTCCCACAATCAGTATCTATTCCGCAAATTATAAATTGATTATCCATTACATTCACCTTCTACTGTTAATCCTAAACCCTGAATTAGTTTTTGATCTTCAGAAATTTTTGCTCCTTTTTCTGTCAAATAATTTCCCAGAAAAATAGAATCCACAATTAATATTGCTAATTGCTGCATCTCCCCTAAGTGATATTCACGACCAGCGCTAATACGCAATTCGGTATCCGGAAAAAGCAAACGCAACATCACTAGAATCTTTAAACACCTCATAGGAGTTAATTCATTTCTTCCTTCTAATTTCGTTCCTTTAATAGGCAACAAGAAATTTACTGGAACCGAGTAAGGTTCTCGACTTTTCAAATCAAAAGCCAACTCTATTAACTGTTCATCCGTTTCTCCCATTCCACAAATAAATCCCGAACAAGTATTGATATTATTTCTTCTTAAAACTTCTAGCGTATCTAAACGATCTTGATAAGTATGTGTCGTCGTAATTTTAGGATAATTATCTCGTGGCGTATTCAAATTATGATTAATTCTATCAACACCAGCTGCTTTTAATTTTACTAGTTGGTCATCACGAACTAAACCAATAGATAGACAAATTTCAATAGTCATAATACGCTTTATTTCCGATATAACATCACATAATATAGAAATTTCCTTATCTGTTGGTCTTGTACCACTTAATGCAATACAAAAAACGCTGGAATTATTTCGTTTGGCAATAATAGCTTGTCTAATAATTTGATTTTTAGGTAATAATCCATAACGCTCAATGTTTGACTTACTACCTTTAGCCTGAGAGCAATAGCCACAATCCTCAGCGCACAAACCACTTTTGGCATTCAGTAGAGTATTTAGTCTAATACGATTCCCTGATCTATTTTTTTTCACTAAAATAGCTTGCGCATAATATTCCCACCAATTTCCGTCACTTTGTAAAATATTTAAACAGTCTCTTTTTGAAATCATAGAAAACCTCCTAAAAAACAGTTAACCAATTATAACATTTGAGTTAACTGTTTTCAAGCAAAATTTTCTTTTCGTCTTGTAGCGACATTATTAATCTTTTATAACATTAAACTATGATAAAATAAAAACCTTTAAAACTAGTAGACATTAGTTACCAATAACAAAATTCTTATAATCCTTACAACAGAAATATTGCCAAATTTTATATTTTTTGATTAGAAAATAAAAAAGATTGAAGAAAATTATCCAAAATAGGATTTTTCTTCAACCTAAAAATTAATCATTCATTCTGATAAGGTAGTCAAATGCACCTAAGGCTGCAGTGGCTCCGCTTCCCATAGAAATAATAATTTGCTTGTATGCTTGATCCGTACAGTCGCCAGCTGCAAAAATACCTGCAACAGTTGTACTTCCTTGATTATCCACAATAATTTCACCACGATTATTAAGGTCAATGCCAGAATCTTTTAGCCAGTCGGTATTTGGAACGAGACCAATTTGAACAAAGACTCCCTCTAAGTCAAGTGTTTTGTCCTCGCCAGTTTCTCTATCCGTATAAATTAGTCCCGTAACCTGCTCATCACCCAAAATTTCTTTTGTGGCAACATTTTTCAAAATAGTAATATTATCATGTGCTTCTGCACGATCTTGTAAGACTTTATCAGCTTTTAATTCTGGTAAAAATTCAAGAATATAGACATGGCTAGCAAGTCCTGCTAAATCAATGGCAGCTTCAAGCCCTGAATTACCACCACCAATGACAGCTACTTTTTTATCTGTAAAGAGTGGTCCATCACAGTGAGGACAGTAAGTGACTCCTTTATTTCTAAATTCAACTTCTCCCGGAACATTAATATTACGCCATTTGGCACCAAGAGATAGAATGGCTGTTTTAGATTTTAGAATAGCACCGTTAGCTAGCGTAACTTCGATAACATCCTTTTTATGAATAGCTATCGCTTTTTGAGCTTTCATGATATCGACATCGTATGATTTGGTGTGCTCTTCTACTTGGGACATAAGCGCTGGTCCCTCTATATAAGATGTTCCAATCATATTTTCAATTCCGACGGTTTCCATCACTTGTCCACCAAACGTTTCGGCTAATAAGCCTGTTTTGATTCCTTTTCGTGCAGCATAAATAGCTGCGCTATTTCCAGCCGGTCCGCCACCAATAACCAAGACATCAAAAATTCCCTTATCTGCAAATGTCGTTTCTGACACTGGTCCTGCAATCAAATCAAGTAATTGCTCAATGTTGGTACGTCCTGAAGTCAGTATTTCATCATTGTGAAAAACGGTTGGAACGGACATAATCCCCTTAGCCTTGACCTCATCTTGGAACATACCTCCCTCAATCATGGTATGGCTAATATTCGGATTAATCACAGCCATAATATTGAAAGCTTGTACAACATCCGGACAATTATGACAACTAAGGCTGACATAAGTTTCAAAATGAAGAGGAGTATCAATAGCTTTAATTCGGTCGATGACTTCCTCATCTACTTTTGGTGGTCGTCCAGAAACCTGTAAAAGTGCCAAAATCAATGAAGTCAACTCATGTCCCAGTGGTAAGCCGGCAAATTCAACACCAGATTCTTGTCCTTTTTTAGCAATTCGAAAAGCAGGCGTACGACTAAGCTTCTTCTCTTCAAAACCAATCTTATCACTCATTGAGACGATTTCATCAATGAAATCTCTGACTTTTTTAGAATTTTCATCTGTTCCAAGATTAGCCTGAAAAACAATATCAGATTCAATTAATGCAAGATATTGCGACAATTGTGTTTTGATTTCTGCATCTAATGCCATATAAAACCTCCTTAGATTTTACCTACTAAATCCAAACTTGGTTTTAATGTGTCTTCTCCTTCTTTCCATTTTGCAGGACAAACTTCTCCTGGATGTTTTCGGATATATTGTGCAGCACGCACTTTATCTAAAAGAGTACTTGCATCACGTCCAATGCCATCGGCATTAATTTCAACGGCTTGAACAATACCATCAGGATCCACGATAAATGTGCCACGCTGTGCCAAACCATCTTCACCAAGAACTTCAAAGCCTTCTGATAAAACATGAGCTGGATCACCAATCATAGCGTAAGTGATTGTTCCGACAACATCAGAATCATCGTGCCAAGCTTTATGAACGAAATGCGTATCTGTTGAAACGGAATACACTTCAACACCAAGTTTTTGAAGCTCTGCATATTGTTCTTGTAAATCACCAAGTTCCGTTGGACAAACAAACGAGAAATCAGCGGGATAGAAACAAAAAATCGCCCATTTTCCCTGTAAATCATCATTTGATACCTTGATAAATTCTCCATTATGATAAGCATCTGCTGAAAATTCAACGATAGGTTTTCCAATAAGTGACATGTGCTAGTCCTCCTATTATTTTATTCACTATAGTTGATTAAAAATGTCTAAAATAATTAAACACTCTCAATCCCCTACATTATATGTAAACCTTTGCACAATGTCCAACAATATGTTCTATAGTTGTATAGACAATTTTATAAGTGATACCAAACATCTATTAATTTCAATTCCAAACAAAAAAACTGAGAAAATCTTCTCAAGTTCTTCTGTTTATTCAGCATAAATCGTGGCTAAAATGTTGTCAACAATTTCTGCTCGTTTAGCTTTTCCTTCATAGCTATCGTCTTTGCGATAAGGATTATCGACAATATCAACAATAGTCGAATGTTTGACGACAACGATTTTATTTGCCATACGTGCAGCTTCGTCAATATCATGCGTGACAAGCATCGTCGTAAAATCGCGTGATTGACAAATATCAAGAATCAAGTCCTGCATTTTTCGACGTGTTAAAGCATCAAGAGCCCCTAATGGTTCATCAAGCAGCAACAATTCAGGGTGATACATAAGCGCACGCGCCAAAGCCACACGCTGTTTTTGCCCTCCTGACAAATGAGCTGGGTAATAATCCGCAAAATCCGACAAACCAACAAGCTTTAAAAGCTCGTCAGCTTCTTTTGTCATTTTATCTGACTTATTTCCAAATGAAAGATTTTCTCGCACAGTCATCCATGGCAATAAGCGGTCATCTTGAAACATGACACGCGCTTTCTCATTCAAAGACCTTATCAGAACACCATTTTGGCTGATGGTTCCTTGGCTTGGTTGTTCGAGCCCTGCGACCATTCGTAGTAAGGTAGTCTTTCCGCTACCGCTCATGCCGACAAGGGCTACAAAGTCACCTTTTTCAATAGCTAAATTAGCATTTGCTAGCGCTGTTTTATCACCGTATTTCTTTGTGACATTATCAATGGTAATCAAATCTGTCATAGTTTCCTCCTAATTGCGCCAGTCTAGTAAAATATCTTCCAGATTTTTAGCAATGAAATCTGACAATTTCCCTAGCAAGGCATAGATGAGAATGCATAGGAAAATCGTTTTCATGTTCATAAATTGTTGGGCGTTGGTTGACATGTAACCAATCCCAGAATCCGCTGATACTGTTTCGGCAACAATCAACGTTGTCCACATGACACCCAAAGCATAGCGGACACCCATTAGAATCGTTGGCATGGCACCAGGGAAAATAATTTTACGGAACATTTGCAGACGTGATAATCCGTAGGATTTTCCCATTTCTACCAAGTGCGAATCAACAGACGTAATTCCGTGGTAAGTGTTGATGTACATTGGAAATAGGCAACCGATAGCAACCAAACTGATTTTGGCTGTTTCACCGATTCCCAACACTAGGATAACCACAGGAATCAAAGCCAAATGTGGAATATTTCGCAACATTTGAATGGTTGAATCAAAGGTCATTCGCGCCACACGTGAAACGCCGTTGATGACACCGAGAAGAAAGCCGATTCCTCCTCCGATGACAAAGCCAACGCTAGCGCGGTATAAACTGATACTGATATTTTCTTGTAGCGTTCCTTTTTTAAATAAGCTTACGCCTTGTTTTAAAACGCTCCAAGGTGAAGGGATAAAAGAACTGGTAATCCAACCTGCCATGACACCGATTTGCCAAAAGATAATGAGCAAAGCTGGGATTAACCACGGTAGGATATTTAAAACAACATCTGATTTTTTTACTGTTAATCTTTTCATGATAAGACTGCCTTTCTAATCAATCCTCTGCGTATTGCACATGGTCACTAACGGTTACTTTATTTTCAATTAACCCCTCAGTGTAAAATAAGTCGGCAATATCTTGTAGTTCTGAAACAGATTCAGATGTCATTGCTGTCATAGAATACGTGCGGCGAGATACCATTTTTTCAACGACAGCTTGGTCAACACCGAGGCTATCTGTTAAAAGGTCAACCAATTCATCAGTGTTTTCATTAGCCCATTCCATGTCCTCGTTGGTGTATTCAATCAACAAAGCTGTGGCTTCTTCATTTTCTTCAGCGAAATCACTAGCAGCTACAATGTAAGAACAGTTGTTATCACCAATATCAGAGCCGCTGACAACTAATTTTGAATTATCAGTTACTTCTGCTTGTGATGTTGCTGGGTCCCAGTTTGCCCAAGCGTCAACAGTTCCGTCCGCGTAGGCAACACTTGCGGCGCTTTGGTCAAGGCTCACAAGATTAACATCATCTGTTGTTAAGCCAGCTGCGGCTAGAGCTTTCATGACAAGGTATTGTGAACTTGTCCCTTGCGTGTAGGCAATCGTTTTTCCAGCCAAATCTTCGGCACTATCAATTCCAGAATCATTATGCACCAAAATACCAGAACCTTGGTCTTTCTTACCACCAACAGCAACGTAGGTTAAATCTGTTCCTGCAGCAAGCGCTGATACCCCTGGCGTGTCACCGATACGAGCATAATCAATGCTACCAGATGCCAAGGCTTGCATTTCAGCAGAACCATTTTGGAATTCTTTGAAAACAACTTTATAGCCTTGCGCTTCCATTTTTTCAACTAATTCACCACGCGCTTGCGAAATATCAAATTCATCACCTGCTTGGTAACCAATAACAATCGTCTGCAAATTGCTTGAATCGTCAGCTTGCGTTTGTTTCCAGCCGTAAAATGCCACGCCAATCCAGCAGACTAACAGAGCAAAAATAAAACTTTTTCGTGCGATTTTCTTATTTTTCAATCTATTTTCCTTTCTCAAGGGATAATTGGTGAACTTCCTCAATCAACTGGCGACGTAATAATTTTCCAGTTGGATTTCTCGGAAAGTCAGCCATAAAATAAAGCTGTGTTGGTTGACAATATTTTGCCAGATGTTCTGCGGCAAATGCCATAATATCAGCTTCCAAGGCTGCTGAAGGTTTGACAGCATTTTGCAGGATAATGGCAGCCGCCACAACCTCGCCGTAAACCTCATCAGCTACTGGTATGACAGCAACATCTTTGATGAAATCGAGCTGCGCCAACACATCCTCGACAATAACAGGACTAATTTTCTCGCCACCTCGGTTGATAAAATCTTTTTTCCGTCCTTCAAGGTAAAGGTAGCCATCTTCGTCCAAATGCCCAATGTCTCCAGTCAGTAACCAGCCATCTTTAAACGATGACGGACTTGGTTGCAAATAATCAGTAATCACTTGCGGTCCACGAAGGGCAAGCTCGCCAGTTTGCATGGCTTGCTTAGTCAGCTGATTATCTTTGACAATTGCCAAATCAATCTTAAAAGGTTTCCCAACTGACCCTTGCTTGATTGCTGTCGGCGGATTTAAGGTAATCTGACCACTTGCTTCGGTCATTCCCATTCCCTCTAAAATGGGGACACCAAACGTTTCTTGAAAGGCAATTTCTTTACTTTTTGCTAAAATAGCCGAGCCGCACCGAACAAATCGCAGATGAGAAATTGGCTTGAAGGTATTGCGTGATGTTTCATTTTTCAATAAAATCGTTACAATCGTTGGCACGACAGATGTCCACGTGATGCGATAGTCTTGAATCCATGTCCAAAAACGGCTAGCGCTGAATTTGGGTGCAATGATTAGCTGTCCAGATGACAAAAGCGTTGCATTGACAATGATATTCTGAGCATTGATGTGAAACATGGGCATCACAACCAACACACGGTCATTTTCAGTAAGAGGGTGGCTAGCAATGCTGTTTTTAGCACCAATTAGCAACTGTTGATGCGTTAAGCCGACTTGTTTTGGTTTTCCTGTCGTTCCTGAAGTGTTAAGAATGAGCGCCAGACTGGTCTCCATAGGCAACTTTGAAGGGGCTAGATGACCTGACTTCGTTAAAATAATCAAATTTGGGCAAGTTTTCAGCGGAAGATAATGCGCTGTCAGCTCTGCATATTTTTCAAAAGCCTCAATCTTGTCAGATTCTACGATGATAGCTGGGTAATCAGCTGCTTCATAATACTTTTGCAATTCTTTAGCTGGTGTCGTTTCAGATACGGGATGCGCAATCATTCCCAGTTGCCAAAGGGCTTGATTGAGAGGAACGTAGAGCGCCGAATTTCCAAACGCCAAAAACAAGGTATCTTGATAACCCATTCCCTGCCTTTGAAAAAAATCTTGAAGCTGCTTGATGTCATCAAGAATATCCTGCCCTGTAAACCAAGTGTCTAGCTGAATGTCCTTGATAATCGGTTTTTGAGCATTTTCAGATAGTTTTTCAGTTAATGTCTTGGTTAGTTCGGTCATACAGTTTCAGCCTTTCGTTGTTTGGCAAGCATTTGTGACAGCTGTGGACGCATGATTTTATTGGTTGGATTGAGTGGGAAAGCTTCCACAAAATAAATTTCTGTCGGACACTCGTGTTTAACCAAATGTTTGGCACAATATTCTCTGACTTCTTCTTTTAATTCAGCACTTGCCACAACATCGGGTTGCAAAATGATAGCCGCCGCAACGATTTCACCATAAATATCATCTGGTAATGGCACCGCCGCAATTCCTCTGACAAAATCTAAATTTCCGATAACATTCTCAATGACGGTCGGATTGATTTTTTCGCCGCCGCGATTGATGACATTTTTACTGCGACCATTTAACCAAAGATAACCATCCTCGTCATAATAACCAAGGTCTCCTGTTAACAACCAGCCATCTCTGAATGATTTTGGACTTGGTGATAAATAGTCTGTAATAACGTGTGGTCCGCGAATGGCAATCTCACCTTCAATGCCAGCTTTCATGGTCAAGTCATCACCGTCAACGATTTTGACTTCACTACCATAAGGTTTACCAACAGAACCAACCTTTATAGCATCAATTGGGTTGAGAGTACATTGACTACAAGATTCTGTCATACCATAGCCTTCAAGAATTGGCACACCAAATGTTTCTGAAAATTCACGATTACGATTGATTGGCAACATGGCTGATGCACAACGAATAAAACGCAATTGATGATTAGGGTCAAAATTATCTAACGACTGTTGATTTTTCAGCAAAATCGTTACAATCGTTGGCACCACAGAACTCCATGTACAATGATGTGCAGTAATCCATTGCCAGAAGTGACTAGCGCTAAATTTCGGTGCAATCACAATCCGACCATTTGATAACAAGGTCGAAACGACAATCAATTCTTGCGCATTGATGTGAAACATAGGCATCACAATCAAAACAGTATCGTCTTTTGTCATGCGGTGCGACACCAAGTCGTCCTCACCAGCCAAGCGCATAAAACGGTGCGAAAGTCCAACTTGCTTAGGCTTTCCTGTCGTCCCAGACGTATTCAAAATCCAGCCCAAGGTATCTTCAGTCGGTGCCATTTCTTTGTGCGTATTATCATTGTCCTTACGACTTAGCAAGACCAAATCTGGAAATGTTTTAAGATGTAACACTTCGTAGCGCAATTCAGCATTTTCTTTGAAAGCAGCCGCTTTTTCCTGATTGAAAATCATTGCAGGATACTGATTCTCATCATAATCTGCTACCAATTCTGCAATCGGTGTTGTACTTGCCACAGGATGCGCGGTAATCCCATAACGCCACATCGCCTGATTCATCGGAATATAAACCGCTGAATTTTCCAGAGCCATAAAAACGACATCATCTTTTCCAAGACCATTCCGCCTAAAAGCCTCTTGAAAAATAGCAATATCATCTTCCACATCTTGCCCCGTAAACCAGCGATTAAGAGAGATATCTTTTAAAAATTCACGCTCCGCATTTTCCAACAAACGTGCCTTTAAATCATCAACTAACTGTGTCATGAATATCTTAATTTCCTTTCTTTATATGATTTGGACGACCAATTAAAATGCCAAATGGCGATACTTTGTAGCAAAAATAAGAAATTAGCCACGCACCACCCAATACCAAAAGATAACCCAATGGGAAAAGCAAAGCCAAGGCTACATCACTCAAATACGGATTAATCCAATCAATCACTAAGCCAAAAATGGCAAGAGAGGCTGTTTGCGTCAGATAAATCCCAAATGATAATTTCGACGACAAATCAACCGAGCGACGTAACCATTGGAGACTTGATTTTTCACGATTTCTAGCGTAATGCAAACTAAGCGCAAATATCGTTGCAATCATGAAAATCGCATAAATCATCATGTAAGGCTGATGAACCAAATGCGCATAATGACGACTTAACCCAAGAATCTTTGTATTGTAATAATAAAGCCCTATCGTCCCCAGACTTAGACAAGCGGTTATCGCATAAATTCGCTTTTGATAAGTCATCAAAAGTGTCGTGACTTTATCATAATGAATAGACACATAAGCACCAGCCATAAAGTAAAATTGATAAGTCAAGACAAACATTCCGTAGGACCGGAAAAGATATGGCCAATTCGTATGGTCTTGATGTGGAAAAATGTATTTGATATAGAAAAGAAAAAGCAACTGAATAAGCGCTGAAATGGAAATAATAAGGTTATGTCGATTCACAAATCGCTTATACAACCAAAGCATGATTGGAAAAATCAAGTAAAGTTGCATGGTTACCAAAATATAGTAAAGGTAAAAGCGATTCCCATGTAAAAGGGCATCTCCCCATTCTCCAAGCCATTCAGGAAAAGTAAAACTTCCCATAACCAATAACGTGATTAGAATATAAAATCCATTCCAAAAAACGTACGGAATTCCTGAACCTTTAAAACGTTTAATCCAAAAAGGTACAATATCCAAATGGTCCTTTTTATAATTTCCTAAAAATAGCACAAGTCCCGTGACAAACATAAACCCCATACGTGTAAAATGGGGCATTAAGTGAGTTGCCGTGAAAAATTCATAAGCTCCTGAACTTTTAGATACGGCGTTGGTAAATAGAGAACTAACATGATTAATCAGCACTCCAAAAATAAAAATACAGCGCATGAGGTCAACCTCATAAAGGTACCTCTTCTTTTTTTTCGCTTCTGTTGGCAAAATGGCTGCTCCTTCTGTTAAATTTACTTGGCAACCATTATCCACCTTAAAACTTAATGCTATCTTAAGCACGGCAAAAGAAAAGAAGCGCTTAAACTATTAATTACCACAAATTTTCCGTTAAAAATAAGCTAGAAAAAAACAAAAAATCTGGAACACCTAAGTGTTCCAGACCCTTTTAAAAATATTGCGTATGTTGTACCAACATACCAATCTCATAAGGAGTTAGGCTGTTGGATTATTATCTCCATTTTTATAGCGACTTAAATTCATTTTCAGCATTGTACATACCTCCACGACTTTTTTTATCACTACTTTTTACATTGGTTTCACTCCTTTAGCTATTTTCTGCAATTAGCTAAAGTATCACCATTTTTATATCTTGCTACGTTCATAAGATACCTCCATTAATCTGAAAATACTCACATAACAACGATAATAATCACCTAATTTTTAATTTGTTTTTCTGTTTTTTGATTGATACAGCGATTGACTCGTCGCCATATCTGTTTAGAGTCTCCATTTTTGTAACGGCCTACATTGATTGCTTTCATATCTATCACAACTTTCTTTAAAAGCTTTTTCAAACATGGAAGCAATATGATTAGAAGCCCTTTCGATTACTACTGTTACTAGCAACAAGATCAACCGGTAATATTTCTTGCACTAGCCATTTCTAACCGTTTACTTCCAATAATATTTTCTCACCTAAAATGTGACATCACTCCTTTATCGCTATTTTCTGCAACAAGTCGTTAGTCTCCATTTTTGTAACGACCTACATTAAACATCAACATAAGGCGTTCCTCCGATGTACTTTGTTACAAGTTTTGGTTTTCAAGGCTAAACAAGATGCTTAATCACCATCTTTATAGCGTCCTAAGTTAAAAGCTAACATAAGCGCCACCTCCGTAAAGTCAACTGTGCCTACTCACTCCGACTAGGAGACTAATCACCATTTTTGTACCGGGCGACATGTGGTTTCATCATAAGAACTGTTACCTCCTTACTTCGTTACTTTTGTCATCCTTCTTTACACTTTTATTATAGTGTAACCGCTTACTTTTGTCAATACCTAAATACTCATTTTTCTAAAAAATAGTCAAAAATCTCATTTTTGATGAAATAAAATAATAAGCGTTTTTGTTATTCAAAGAAATCATTCTTTGCTAAAATAGAGATATGATTAATTTTACTGATTATGGCATTGAGATGTGGGATGATGAGAAAATTGCTTCTTTTCGTCGCACGCTGCTTG
The DNA here is from genome assembly GCF_002000985.1 of Streptococcus gallolyticus subsp. gallolyticus DSM 16831. NCBI lineage: Bacteria > Bacillati > Bacillota > Bacilli > Lactobacillales > Streptococcaceae > Streptococcus > Streptococcus gallolyticus. The sequence continues at coordinate 2,123,503 of NZ_CP018822.1, forward strand.
CTTGGTATGACAATGAAAAGCGAGATTTGCCTTGGCGCAGAACCAAAAATCCTTATCACATTTGGGTGTCTGAAATCATGTTGCAACAAACACAAGTTGTTACTGTTATTCCCTACTATGAACGCTTTTTAGCTTGGTTTCCAACCATTGACGCTCTCGCCAAAGCTCCTGAAGAAAAATTACTTAAAGCGTGGGAAGGCTTAGGTTATTATTCACGCGTGCGCAATATGCAAAAAGCTGCGCAAGAAATCATGGACGATTTTAATGGCGAATTTCCTAGCACTTATGATGATATTCTCTCCCTAAAAGGAATTGGACCTTATACGGCTGGTGCGATTGCAAGCATTGCTTTTGACCTTCCCGAGCCAGCTGTGGACGGCAATGTCATGCGTGTTATGGCAAGGCTTTTTGAGGTCAATTATGATATTGGTGACCCTAAAAATCGCAAAATCTTTCAGGCTATTATGGAAGTGCTCATTGACCCTGAACGTCCTGGGGATTTCAATCAAGCACTTATGGATTTGGGCACAGATATTGAGTCTGCTAAAAATCCTCGCCCAGATGAATCACCAATTCGCTTTTTCAGCGCAGCTTATTTACACGGCACTTATGACAAATACCCTATCAAATTGCCAAAGAAAAAGCCAAAACCGTTGCAAATTCAAGCTTTTGTCATTCGCAACAGCAAAGGTGATTTCCTATTAGAAAAGAATACTGACGGACGCTTGCTCGGAGGTTTCTGGTCATTTCCAATCATGGAAACTGATTTTATCGGACAACAGCTTGATTTATTTGAAACAGATAATGCCAAAAACACTCTCAAAACAACGTCGCAAAAAACGTTATTTAAGGAAGATTATCAACTAACCCCAACTTGGACAAATCAAACCTTCAATCACGTCAAGCATACCTTTAGCCACCAAAAATGGACAATCGAACTCATCGAAGGCTCAGTCAACTCAAATGAGTTTACCAAAGATAGGGAACTCCGCTGGGTCGCACAAGACCAACTTTCCACCTACCCCATGGCAACCCCACAAAAGAAAATGTTAAAAGAGTATCTGAGAATGGAGAAATAAAATGATTACGGGTTCATGTCTCTGTCACTTACCAAGCCCAAAAACTGTTAGGACCTATCGTGTTTTGCCACTGTTCGTAGCGTCGTAGCTGATTGGATTCTCTTCGTCCTTTGGACTATGACAATCCTAATCATCCTGACGGGGGTGCGTCAACGAAATCATAGATTTCTGACTTACCGCCTGCCAAAAGGCTTCAGCATCGGCTTTTTCGGTTAATTCTCTGGTCAACGTTGAAGATTTTCAAATCTTATCTGGTGCAGATGAGCTTGTGACTTATGAATCCTCTAAAGGAAAATACCGCTATTATTGCAAGAATTGTCACAGCCAAATTTACCACATCAAAGATGATATGCCAGATAAAGTTACTTTAAAACTGGGAACAATTGACCGTTGCGAACAAGACTTAACCTTACTCGAACGCAAACACATTCACAACAGCCAGAAATTCCCATGGCTTGAATAATTGAAATAAAATGGGAGTGAGACAAATAAAGTCTCCAGTGGAGACTTTATTCATGAGCCTAAAAATTAAAAAGCGAATCAGTAGTTTCACAGAAACTTGATTTCTCAGCAAGTCTTAATTTCTTGTTGCTGACCTAAAACAGTTCACTGAACTGTTTTTGACACTTACTTCGTAAGTTTTATTTCCCGATTATAAAGGTTCCCCGAACCTTTATAACCCACCCCCGCATGGCTCGAAAGATTTGGGGAATCTTTCGAGGTGGGAAATAGAGTCAAGTGAAGCTTGACATCAAAAAGGTTTGGGGAACCTTTTGAGGTTGGAAATGAAGTCAAGCGCAGCTTGATGTCAAAAGGGTTGTAAAAGCTGATTTATCAGCGCATTAGAATCCACTCAGCAGTGATTGATTGCTCAAACAATTGAGAATTGTTTGAGGTTGGAAATCTAGCTTGCAAAGCAAGCGTCAAAAAGTGCCTAATCAATTGTGCATGGGAAACTCTAAGTTGACTAAAGTCAACAGAGTTTCTCCAAACTACTGCGTCTTGTAAATAATAACTATATAACCAAAGAAGCTGAGCACTTTTTGTCTCAGCCTTATTTTTATTTAAGCTTTTTGGCTAATTTTCCCGTATAGGAAATTGAGCAAGAGCCCTGCAAGTGCTAATATGATAGCAATGTAGAATGCAATTGAGAAGCTGCCATTATTTGCTACTGCTATATTTGAAGCGATACTTGGTGCAAAATAAGCTGCTACTGAATATCCTGTAAACACGATACCGTAGTTTACACCTTGATTGGCAGGACCATAATTTTCCATAACAATTGACGGAAAAACTCCCATGACACCACCAAAACAAATGCCAAGCCCAATAATACCAACAGCAAAACCAGCTTGTCCTGGAACAAATGCCAGAACCGCGAGCGCTAAGGCAATAACGGTGAAAATAATATAGAGGGTATTTGAACGCCCAATCCTATCTGAAACAGTTCCCCAGATAAAACGTCCACTCGAATTAGCAATTGAATAGAGTGATACGTAAAGAGCGGCGACCGTTGCCGAAAGCCCAAACATTGACGTGCCAATCGTCCGAGCATTTGAAGCAATCATAAGTCCTGAAAAAGCTCCGACAAAAAACATCGCAATAACAACGTAAAAAACTGGTGTCTTTAGCATGTCAATCCATGTTTTGTTGACCACATTTTGCGCTGACGAAGTCGGTGGATTCCAACCGTCAGGCTTATATCCTGCAGGTGCTTTTTGGACAAAGACACTTGCCACAATAACAATGACAATATATGCTAGACCAATTGTCCGAAAGGCGTACTGAGCATCATGAGATAAAATCAAGCTATTAGCAATCGGTGAAGCAAAAACAGCCGCTAAACCCATACCGCCTGTTATTATCCCAGAAGCTAGGCCACGCTTATCTGGGAACAGTCGTAAGGTATTGGACAGGTAACCAGAGTAAGCAAAACCTTGACCAAGCCCTGCAATCAAACCGTAGTAAATATACAACTGCGCTAAACTAGTTGCCGTACCCGTGAGATAAAAACCACTAGCAAAAAGAATCGCACCAATCGCAATTGACCACTTCACCCAGCCTTTATCCGCAAAATATCCGCCTAAAATCATCGGAATCGGACCAATGGCTGAATTAATGGAAAAAGCTAACATGATTTGGGGCATTGTCCAGCCTGTCTGTTCACTCAAAGGCTGCGCAAAAGTTGAAAAAGCATAAACTGCACCTGTGCATAGTAAGATAGCAGTCGAGGCTGCCAGCACTAGCCAGCGATTTATTTTTTTATCCATAAGAGACCTCCTTTTGGATTACATTTGCCTTATTTTGACAAAGATAATAACAAAATCGCCTTAAAATGTCAACGCTTACATTGTAAAAAATTAATACTAAAATACTAAAAAAATCAGAAAATTGTATTATAGCATTAAAAACTGATACTATCGTAGGTTGTCTATAAAAACGTTTACATTTTATTTAAAAAAGGAGTATGATATAGGTAATTATTTGTGTAAAAGAGGTAAACTATATGAAATTAGTTGCTATCGTTGGAACGAATTCAGACCGTTCTACCAACCGAAAATTATTAAAATTTATGGCGAAGCATTTTTCTGATTCAGCTGATATTGAAATCCTTGAAATCAAAGACTTGCCAGCTTTCAACGAACCAGAAGATAAGTTAGCTCCTGATCCTGTCGCTGATTTTTCTCAAAAAATTGCTAGCGCGGATGGTGTCATTATCGCAACTCCAGAATATGACCATACGATTCCTGCACCACTTGCCTCTGCTCTTGAATGGATTGCCTACACTAGCCGTGTGCTTATCAATAAACCAACCATGATTGTTGGGGCTTCTCTTGGTGCTCTCGGTACTTCACGCGCACAAGCTCATCTCCGTCAAATCCTTGATGCTCCTGAATTAAAAGCACGCATCATGCCAGGAACAGAATTTTTCCTCGGACATTCTGAACAAGTTTTAGATGATGATTTTAATCTCAATAACCCTGAAAAAGTCGCCGAACTTGAAGATAATTTCAAAGAATTCCAATCATTTGTTGAGATTAGTAATCAAATCGTTAGCCAAGCAGACACAGACCGCAAAAGAGCATTTGCTTGGGAAGCCAAATAGGAGGTGACAAGTTATGAAATTAGTCGCTATTGTCGGAACTAACGCCAAAAAATCATATAATCGACTGCTATTACAATACATGGCAAGACATTTTGCCAAAAAGGCAGACATCGAGATTTTAGAAATCACAGATGTACCAATGTTCAATGAAACAGATGACCAGACAGAGTCAGCTATTATTCAAGAATTTAATAGCAAAATCACAGAAGCGGACGGTGTTATCATTGCCACACCTGAACACAACCACACGATTCCTTCAAGCTTAAACAGCCTTCTTGAGTGGCTTTCTTTCAACATTCATCCTTTAGCTGGCAAGCCAACCATGATTGTTGGAGCTTCTTATGACATTCAAGGCTCATCTCGTGCGCAATTGCATCTCCGCCAAATTTTGGATGCACCAGGTGTTAATGCTACTGTCATGCCAGGAAGTGAATTTTTACTAGGACGTGTCCAAACTGCTTTTGATGAAAATGGTGACCTTAAAGACCAAGGAACTATTGATTTTCTAGAATCATGTTTCTTCAGATTCCTTCGCTTTGCAACCATTGCCAATCAACTCAATGAACCAGAAGAAGTTCGTTTTGAACCTGGTACTTATCAAGTCACGACAGTTGGGCACAACGGAGATTTGCCAATGTCCGTAACCCTTTCAGAAGAACGTATTGAAGCTATTGACATTGATTCTTCTGGTGAAACAGGCGGAATTGCTGACGTTGTCTTTACTCGTATCCCAAGTGAAATTATTGAAGGACAAACTTTAAATGTTGATGCGGTATCAGGTGCTTCGGTAACATCAAATGGTGTTCTTGACGGAGTTGCTCGTGCTGTTCGACAAGCAGGTGCCAATCCAGATGCGCTCCGCTCACGTCCAAAAGCACCATCAGCGCTTGATAAAGAAGATAGAACTTACGATACCGAACTCGTCGTTGTCGGTGGCGGCGGAGCAGGGCTTGCTGCTGCAGCTCGTGCCCTTCAAGCTGGTAAAAAAGTGGTTGTCGTTGAAAAATTCCCATCTGTTGGTGGAAACACTGTTCGTGCCGGTGGACCAATGAATGCTCCTGACCCTGCTTGGCAAAATACATTTGCTGCTAACCCTGGTGAAGCTAATACGCTTCAAGAATTGCACGACATTGACGAAGCAACAATCGCCCCTGAATTTATCGATGATTTCCGTGCTTTAAAAGTTGAAATCGAAGAATACCTCAAAGACTCCACTTATCTCTTTGATTCAAAATTACTCTACCGTATCCAAACTTATCTTGGCGGTAAACGAAAAGACCTTAAAGGTAATGAAATTCATGGAAATTATCAATTAATCAGCGTTTTAACCGAGCGCGCCCTCGAATCTGTCCGCTGGCTGGAAAATATCGGTGTTGAATTTGTCCGTGACGAAGTCACCATGCCAGTTGGAGCTCTCTGGCGCCGCGGTCATAAACCAAAAGTTCCAATGGGTGTTGCCTTTATTTCTGTTTTGAAAGACTTTGTTTTAAAAAATGGTGGCATTATTTTAACAGATACACAAGTCAAAGAATTGCTTATTACAGACGGTATTGTCACAGGTGTTAAGGGAATAGGACGCAATGGTCAAACCATTACCGTAAATGGGAAAGCTGTCATTCTGACAACAGGTGGCTTTGGAGCAAATACTAAAATGCTCCAACAGTACAATACTTACTGGTCAGAAATTGATGACGACATTGCCACGTCTAATACCCCAGCAGCCACTGGTGACGGCATTTTACTTGGTCAATCCGTCGGTGCTGACTTGGTTGGAATGGGATTCAGCCAAATGATGCCCGTATCAGACCCAGTTACTGGTGCTCTCTTCTCAGGTCTCCAAGTCCCACCAGCTAACTTTATCATGGTCAATACCAAAGGAAAACGATTCGTTGACGAATACGGCAGCCGTGACCAATTGTCCCAAGCTGCAATTGATAACGGTGGACTTTTCTACTTGATTGCTGATGAAAATATCAAAGAAACAGCTTATAATACAAGCCAAGAAAAAATTGATGCTCAAGTAGAAGCTGGAACGCTTTTCCGCGCTGATACTTTGGAAGAATTAGCAGAGCAAATCAATATTGACCCAGCCGTTCTGGTAGAAACAATCACCAATTACAATTCATACGTCGATGCTGGTCACGACCCTGAATTTGACAAAGGTGCCTTCGACCTCAAAGTCGAAAAAGCACCATTTTACGCGACACCACGCAAACCAGCCGTTCACCACACCATGGGTGGCTTGAAAATTGATACCAAAGCCCATGTTATTAACGAAAACGGGCAAACGATTAAAGGGCTCTTTGCAGCTGGCGAAGTAGCTGGCGGACTCCACGCTGGTAACCGCCTCGGTGGAAATTCGCTAACAGACATTTTCACATTCGGTCGCATCGCAACCGACACCGCTATCGCAGAATATCTGGGTTAAGTTAAAAACAAGGTGAGAATTTCTCATCTTGTTTTTTATTTTCAGATAACAAAAGAAAACCCCAGCTTCTTCAAGCTAGGGCTCTCTAGGAGATTTACGATAGCCATCAGAATTTTATAACTTTTACAAAAAAAGATTCCAGCTTTTTAAAACTGGAACCTCTAGGAGATTATGAAAAAGAAAGTTTATTAGGATTGTTTATAGTATAGAGCCGCTTGCTTAACTAAACCTAAATTTTTTCTTACAGAAAACTTAAACTTTTTTCTTTTCAATGTCCCCGCTTTTTCTGATGACGCTTTTCTTGCCTAAGCAGGTATTTTCGTTCCTTTTCTAGCTCACGCTTCACCTTTTGCTTAGACTTTTGAGCTTTCTTGACTTCCTCACGCATTTCCTGCATAGCAAGCTGAGCTTTCGTTGACACCACAGGCTTACACTTTGCCTTATTGATATCACGTTGCACTCGTTTTGGATTTCGTTTTTTCTGTGAAATAGCTGGCGCTGAAAACTCAGAGCTTACTTTGACCTTATCATACCTGCGCAGCCATTTTCCCAAAGAAACATCAATAAAGTTTAGAATATCATCATCCTTTGGTTCTTTGCCAAACACGTAACGAAAAGCCTTGTAACGTTTCTTCGAATCCGTAAATTCAATCAAAGCCGACCAAAATGCCCCATCAAAATATACTGTCATTTTCATAACAGCCCCTCCTTAAAAAAATTGACAATGGACGACCTCGGAAGGGGAAGGTTACTGATACATGTTGTACTCACAGACTACCAACTGCGATGTGTTTTTATGTCAGCTTTAGTATAACAGATTTTGCTAATTTTGAAAGAGAATACCTTGATAACCTAGAAAACTTGGCAAATCTACCGTAAAGACATTAGCCACCGCAAATTGATATTTCCCTTTAAAATGTCCCAAATGTGTCATGGTTCTGATATTGTATTTCTTGGTAAATTTCTTATAAGCAACATAATCAATTTCCTTAGTATCAAGAAAATAAATCGTTTGTTCCACAGCTTCAAGCCGCTTCAAACCTCTCTGCGTATCCACATTATCCAAACGACCAACAAAAAGGAAAAATTCCTCTTTAGCCGCCATTTTTTCTTTCACCGCATCAAGCGTAACAAAACAAATATTATCAGCCGTTTCAGCCTTAACATCACCACAATAAAATAAAAAAGATAGGAGTAACAACCCCAACACACTCACTACTCTCATTTTTCCCTCCTACCTATTTATTCGAAAAAAGAAAGAAAACCCTCCCGAAAAATTTCGGGAGGTTATGTTAACAGCTTAAGCGTTAGGTTAGTCCATGACAATCATTGATTTGATTGCTTTGCGGTCTTGCATGTCTTTGTAGGCTTGGTTGATGTCATCCAAGCGATAAGTGTTTGTAAAGACGCGACCTGGGTTGATGTCACCGTCAAGGACTGCTTTAAGAAGGAGTTGTTTGTCGTAGGTAGTGACAGAAGCTGAACCGCCTCCGACAGTAATGTTTTGTGCAAATGTTGAACCTAGCGGACGATTATTGTAATGAGGGACACCAACAAATCCAACACGTCCGCCATTGTGGATAACACCGAGAGCTTGCTCGATAGCGGCTTCTGTACCGACACATTCAAGAGCAGCGTCAGCTCCTCCGCCAAGAATTTGACGAACCTTAGCAATGCCTTCTTCACCGCGTTCAGCAACGACAGCGGTAGCTCCTGAAGCAAGCGCCATTTGTTGACGGTCTTCGTGTCGGCTCATCAAGACAATCTGAGAAGCTCCGCGCATTTTCGCCGCAATAACGGCACATTGTCCAACCGCTCCATCACCAATAACAACGACTTTATCGCCACGTTTTACGTCGGCAACACGCGCAGCATGGTAACCTGTTGGCATAACATCAGCCAAAGTAAGGAGTGATTTCATCATACCTTCTGAATAATCAGACGGTTGCCCAGGGATTTTAATCAAAGCCCAGTTAGCATAGTGGAAGCGGACATATTCTGATTGGAAACCAGAAGACCAGTTTGTATAGCCAGGGTGGTTATCACACGTTCCGTCAAAACCAGCACGGCAAGCATCACATTCCCCACAACCGTGAGTAAATGGCACGATGACAAAATCACCAGGTTGTACGGTCGTAATGGCAGAACCAACTTCTTCAACAATACCGAGAGCTTCATGACCTGAGTTTTCAGAATGTGCAGCTTTTTCATCACCATTAGCATAAGACCAAAGGTCAGAACCGCAGACACAAGCACGAACAACCTTGATAATAACATCATCGTCAGCTTGCAAAGTTGGCTTAGCCACTTCTTCAACAGTCATCAGACCAGCTTTTTCAAAAATAGCAGATTTCATAAATAAGATACCGAGCCCGTATACGACAAAGTAAAAATAGGAAATCGACCGACGAAGCTTGCATCTAGGAAGATTTATCTTTTTTACACAGTCGGTAGGGCGGGTTCAATTATCATATCAAACATGACAATCGAACCTTTCCTTTCTAAAATTTGGGATAACAACTCTCACTTACAAGTTTCCCACGCTTCTAAATGAGTTTACAAAATCATTAGGCAAGTTCAATTATCACCAAACATGACAACCAAACCTTTCTATTTTCTAGTTCACAACATCTAGGGAGTAAACCTTGTCAGAGTTTCATCCTCTTGACACAGTCATTATATACCTTTGAGTTAACTCTAAGTCAAGCCGAAAACTTCATTAATTGATAAAAAAGAGGTCAGAGCTTCCCCTGACCTTGTCGTTAGATTAATTCAGCAACGATTTCTTTGATTTGTTCTTTTGTGTGCACACCAGCTACTTGTTTCACAACTTCGCCGTCTTTTTTAAACAGCAATGTTGGAATTGACATGATCCCAAATTTTTGTGCGGTATCTGGATTTTCATCAACATCAATTTTGACGATTTTAAGTTCATCTTCATCGATTTCTTCTGACAATTGTTCCAAAATTGGCGCTTGCATCAAACATGGACCACACCAAGTTGCCCAAAAGTCAACAAGGACAAGCCCTTCACTTGTTTCTGCTTCGAATGTCGCATCTGTAATATTATGTGCCATAATAAATTACCTAGAACTCTAGAAGCTACTGGAAAATACCTTATTAAAAGGCAAACTATTTCTAAATAGTAAACTACAACCAGCTAAACAATCCTAAAGTTCATTTCCTTTTCTATTAGTTTATGAGCCTATTTTACGAGAAAATTGTTGATTTGACAACTAATTGCTACGGAAAACGATTTTTTTGAAAAAATTCTCATTTTCCATATTTGTCTGACTTATATGCTATAATGAAGCTATTATTACACAAAGGACTGCTATGAAAAATTACGCTACATTTTATAACAAGCTAACACGAGGTTTTCAGAATAAGCCAACTGCCACTCGTTGCCTGCAAGTTGTCAACAGTTTATTAACAAAAATCATGTATTTGATTTATCCACTAATGCTAATTTACCTGTTTTGCGCACGGTCAAATAGACTGCTTGCTTTCGTTCTTATCCCAGCTCTTTCGTTTATGCTAGTATCAGTTGTACGCAAGCTGCTCAATGCCCCTCGTCCTTACGAGACTTGGAACATCACACCACTTATTTTAAAAAATACCAGGGGACAATCTATGCCAAGTCGTCATGTCTTTTCGGCAACCATTATCAGCATGGCTATTTTACGGTTGAACCTTATTTTGGGCATTTTCTTTCTGATATTATCCCTAGTGATTGCACTTTGCCGCGTTTTAGGCGGTGTACATTATCCTCGCGATGTCATGGCAGGTTTTCTCGTTGGAATCGTCTGTGGATTACTGCTTTTCCTTTTTTAGTTATCAACATATAATCCCCAACTTTTAAAGAGCTGGGGATTTTTCAAACCATAATTTTTGCTTTTGGAAATTTATCAACTCAGTTATCAACAGGATGTAGATTCTTAAGGGATAAATCCAAAATTTTAGCAGAATGAGTAATCGCTCCGCTTGAGACATATTGGACATTCAAATCAACATAAGAAGCCAGATTTTCCTTAGTCACATTTCCAGAAATTTCGATTTCTGCCTTGCCGTTAACCACAGTAACTGCTTCTTTCATTGTGTCATGATCCATGTTATCAAGCATGATAATGTCAGCACCAGCTTCCACAGCTTCTTTGACCATTTCAAGCGTTTCAACTTCAATTTCAATTTTACGAACAGACGGAGCATAATTTTTAGCAGCAAGAACAGCCTCCTTGACGCCACCTGCTGCGCCAATGTGATTATCTTTCAACAGGACACCGTCTGATAAATTGTAACGGTGATTTTTACCGCCGCCAACTTTAACAGCGTATTTTTCAAAAATACGATTATTTGGCGTGGTCTTACGTGAATCAAGAAGTGTAATCGGACTCTCTTTTAACAGCTCTGCCATTTCATGCGTGTAAGTCGCAATGCCACTCATGCGTTGCAAATAGTTAAGAGCCGTACGTTCGCCTGACAGTAAGACACGAATATCACCACGAACGGTTCCCAAATGTTGTCCTGCCTTGACAGATTCACCGTCTTTCACCCAAACGTCAAAGGTTGTCGTTGGGTCAAGCAAGTAAAAAACGCGTTCAAAAACAGGTAAGCCACAGATAATCCCATCTTCTTTACAAATCAAATCAACTTGACCAGCCACATTTTCAGGCATAACACTATTCGTTGAGACATCTTCATTGTTAATATCTTCAGACAAAGCACTCAAAATGAGCGGGTCAACGTTTAATTTTAGGGTAATTGGGTCTAACATCATTATCCTTTCTTTTCTCAATTCTGACTATACAATATAACTAGCCAGTTGATTTTGCTCGGTTAACTTTTCAAGCACCATTTTCTTGTAGTCCTCTTCGAGACTTTCTTGGTCTTGATAATCTTCCAAATCTAGCTCTGACAAGCTTTCTGGCAATTTAGCAACGGTTTCATAATGAGCCACCAAATCTTTAGCCGCACGTTTCGCAAAAACGAGACTTTCAAGCAGCGAATTACTTGCCAGACGGTTTTGCCCATGCACACCATTACAAGCTGTTTCACCAACCGCATACAGAGCATCCATGGTTGTTTTGCTGTGGTGATTAACCTTAATTCCACCCATGAAATAATGCTGCGCTGGCACGACAGGAATACATTCTGTGAATGGGTCGTAGCCAGCCTCACGACAATGTGCCAAGATATTTGGAAAATGCTCTTCCAATTCTTTTTTGGGAATGGTGCGTAAATCTTCCCAAACATGGTCTGTGCCGTCTTTTTCCATTTGTTTTAAAATAGCTTGTGCTACAACGTCACGAGGCTGCAATTCATCCACAAAACGATTCATATTTTTATCGTAAAGCAGTGCCCCTTCCCCACGAACGGATTCAGAAATCAAAAATGAGCGTTCTTTTGGATTTTCTTGATAAAGAGTGGTTGGGTGAATTTGCACATAAGACATATCCTTGAGTTCAATGTCATGTTTTAGAGAAATAGCTAGCGCATCACCTGTCAAATGTTTGAAATTGGTGCTATTTTTATACAAACCACCAACACCACCGCTGGCAAGAACAGTCACGTCAGCTGTGATTTTTTCCAAATCACCATTTTCAAGACGCACCACGCCACCATAACAACGATTATCTTCTTCTAAAATATCAAGCAAACAAGTATGTTCCATCAACGTAATGTTTGGACGCTTTTTAACCGCAGCAAGCAATCTGCTTGTGATTTCTTTTCCTGTTGTGTCTTGATAAAAGAGAATACGTTTATCCGAATGCGCACCCTCACGTGTAAAAGCTAGATTGCCATTTTCGTCACGTTGGAAATCCACACCAAAATCAAGCAAATCTTTGATAACATCAGGTGATGACTTAATCATCAAATCAACAGAAACCTTGTCATTCTTATAATGACCAGCTCGCAAAGTGTCCTCAAAAAACGATTCATAATCCGAATCATCTTTTAACATACAAATCCCACCTTGAGCTAAAAAGGAATCGCTATTTTCTAATGTATCTTTAGTAATAATAGTAATTTGCAGTTCTTGTGGCAAATTCAGCGCCGTATAAAGCCCTGAACAACCACTACCTACAATAAGTACATTTGTTTTCATACAAACCTTCTTTTTTGACAATTACAAGTGAACTAAAACTGTAACCGTCACTTTTATTAACACTATTTAAAATAGGTTAGTTATTAAATCATACGACTTAGGAAACATTTTACCACTAAACCTTACACCTGACAAGACACCAAGCTAATTTTATTTACAGGTGTCTTGACACCTGGCGTTTACAGGACTATAATATATAACTAAGACAATTCAAGGAAGGATACCACAATCTACAATGAATACAAGAGAGATGCAAGATGAGATTTTACGTCTCAAAAAGGAAAAGGGGGTCTGCATTTTAGCCCATGCCTACCAAAGTCAGGATATTTGGGAAGTGGCTGATTTTGTCGGTGACTCTTTTGCCTTGAGTAAATACGCTGCCAAAGCACCACAAGACACAATTATCATGTGTGGCGTTCGTTTCATGGCAGAAACTGTCAAGGTTCTATCTCCTGAAAAAACATCTATCCTAGCAAATCCAATGGCTGGCTGTCCAATGGCTGCGCAAATTGATAAAAAGTTAGTCAGCTGGTTAAAAGAAGCTCACCCAGATTACACCGTTGTTGCTTATATCAACACAACATCAGAAGTAAAAACACTTGTTGACGTTTGTGTGACATCTTCTTCTGCTGTCAAAATCATCAGTAACATTGACAATGATAAAATCCTTTTTGTTCCAGACCGCAATCTTGGACAATGGGTCGCTGAACAATGTCCTGATAAGCAATTTGAGTTTTTCAAAGGTGGCTGTCCAACGCATATGCGCATGCGTAAACGTGATGTCATTCGTGCGCGTGAAGAACATCCAAATGCCAAGGTTCTTGTCCACCCAGAATGTCTAGCAGAAGTTACCGAATTAGCTGATTTTGCAGGAAGTACCACAGAAATCATGGCTTACGCCAAAAACAGTTCTGAAAAAGAATTTATCATCGGTACCGAAAGCAGTATTGTCCAACACTTGCAATTCGAATGTCCAGACAAACGTTTCTATCTGCTATCAACCGAGTGCGTTTGCCACAATATGAAAATGACAACACTAGCTGACATTTATAATTGCCTACTCGGTCAAGCAGGCGAAGAAATCACCCTAGATGAAGAAACAATCAACGGTGCACGCCGCTCTATTGACCAAATGATTCTACTCGGACAAAAATAAATTGATTAGTATATAAAAATAAACGAACAATTTTAATGGTTCTGTAAAACAGAGTTTTAAAATTATTCGTTTTTATTTTGGACATTACCTATACAATTTATTTTATTGAATGATTCTTGACCAAAAATAAATTGAAAATAGGATTTTAATTCAGTATAATTTATAAGTATATACAAATATAACTATGGGTTTATTTATGAAAAAGACCGATTCTTATAAAAAGATTCAGTCAATCACAATTCTTTGATAAATTAAAATACTAACCAACTACTATAATTAAAATTCCTTCTATAACAAGGCAAGCTATAGTACTTAATCTTAGAAGTTTCATAAAATCACCTCAATTCAGTTACTATTATTATAGTATAGACTTTAAAAGAATATAAAAATTCCCCTTTTTACAACTTGGAGGTTTGGGATGGCGTATTTAGGAAAAATTTTTAAAACATTTCGTGAATCTAGAGGCATGAAATTAACAGAAGTAGCAAAAACTGGATTATCGAAATCTCAGTTATCTAGATTTGAACATGGTGAAACTGATTTAACCATTACAAAATTTATGATTGCTCTTGATGAAATCAATGTCCCAATTGAGGAATTCATGTATGCTGCACATGATTTTCAACAAAATGAATTCAACACTCTCTTAGAGAAAATTCGACTATATGTGACTGATAAAAATATAGCAGGGCTTAAAAAATTATTGATAAAGCAAGAAGAAAAATGCTACAGTAGAGAAAACTTTTATAAATTAAATATTATTTTAATAAAAATTAAACTTCAAGATTTATCTGGAGAAGAATACTTCTCTGAACAAGACATTGATTATTTAACTGACTACTTATTTAGCGTAGAAAACTGGGGAAATTATGAGTTGCTACTTTTTGCAAACTGCCTAAATACTTTAAAACATCAGTCATTTATAGTGTTATCAAAAGAAATGATTAAACGCTCATATTTTTACAAAGAAATTCCTAATAATCGTCGCATTATTTCTACAATGCTTCTAAACTCTTATATTACTTGTATTGAACGTAACAAATTAATGGATGCTCTTTATTTTGAAAAACAGCTAAATAATTGTTTTTTCATAGAAACGGAACTTTATGAGAGATTAGTTTTCCGCTACGCAAGACACTTTTATCAATTTAAAAAAAGCAAAAATAAACTTTCTATTATTGAAATGAAAAAATGTATCGCAACCATGAAATTAGCTGATAGTTATCGACTAGCAGAAACTTTTGAAAATCATCTAAAAAAATTATTGACAACAAATTAACAAAACGCAGATATGGGAATAAATTTTAGACTACTTCATTTAAGAGTAGAATAGAGTTATCAAATAAAGGAGGCATTCTCTAATGGAAGATGTAAAAATTATCGACTTAGAAAGTATGTTAGATTTTAAGCAGGAGATGTTGAGGGATGGGCACTGTGGTCCAAGTCACTCTTGCGGTGGAGGTCGTTAGTTTATTTGAGATGAGATAAATACCTATCTCATCTTTTTATTTTACAAGGGGAAAATGTATGTTAAAGAAATTTCAAACTACTTCAGATACTTATTATTTTAATTCAGACAATTTCACTCTATCTACATCTAAAAAAAGCATAAAAAATGATAAGACTGCTTATACAGATAAAAGTGTATTACAAAAAGTGGTAATTAATATATCAAATAGTTGCAATTTATCATGTGCATATTGTTATGCAGATGGGGGAAATTATGGTGTAGATTCTAAAATTATGGATAAAACAACAGCGGATGCAATTATTGGCGATATTATTTCTGATGACATAAAACAAATTAATAGATTAATACTTTTTGGTGGCGAACCTTTTTTAAATATTAATATATTTACTTATTTTATTGATAAGCTATCAAAATTTTTAAATATCAAAAAAGTCGAAACAGTTACCAATGGTACAATTCTTAATTCAAGAGTAAAATCAATGATTGAAAAGTATCAACCTTTTTTAACAGTTAGCTTAGATGGTCCGCAATTGATTCATGATAAATTAAGGGGGAAAGGAAAACACCAAAAAACTTTAAAATTTATTAATTATCTAAAGTCCATAAACTATGACAAATTTGAAATAGCTGCTACTTACACAAATGTACATCAAAAAAATAATATTGCTAAAAGTGATATTTTTAATTATCTTGTTGAAATGAAGGTGAAATTTAATATAAATAATGTATTTAGCAAAAATAAAGTTTTAACAGTAAAAGAGGCTGAGATGCCAATGAAAAAAAGGAAATCATTCATTGACCAATCAATTAATGACATTATTAATGATAATGTTAATTCATTTATCAGTCCTATTTTATATGATGTTTTAATTTCAATGATTTATAAAAGTAAAAGTCTTTCTTTCTGTGATGACATCAATACAATGAATACAAGAACATATGATGTCGATGGAAGCAAAGAGGCTTGTTTTAGATTTTGGGGAAAGCATCACAGTAAGAGAGTAGAAAAATTTAATAATAAAGATAACTTTTCTAGATGCAAAAATTGTTGGTGTAAAAACATGTGTATGGAATGTGTAGCAAATATGATTGATGGCTACTCTTCCATCATATCTGAAACTGGAGTTTTTCTAGGTTGTCAAAAACAAGAGTTAATGGAATACTGTATTTATAAAATCATTGCTATTGCTAAGGACGAAAACAAACTATTCAAACTGGTCAATAACTTTGAGAGGTTCATAAGGTATGCTTAAAGAATTCATTTCTAAGAAAATTTTATTAATTTATTTAGTCTGTATTTCCATTACATGGCTGGAAGCAATCATTAATCCAAGTATCGTTAGCATGGTTATTAGGGGTTTTGAGCATCAAAAATTAGAAACGCTTTGGTATGCTCTTGCTCTTGGAATTATTGGAAATATTATCCTTTTGATTGGTTTATCAGGAAAAAGGTATTTCTATGCTAAACTAATCGCTTTTTTTAACTTCAAACTTAAGAAAAAGATTTTTTACCAGTTCCTATATAGTGATTCAATAGCAACTAATGATATCTTGTCTGATTTAGAAAATGATATCAAACAGCTTGAAGATAACTGTATTGAACCATCAGTTATTATTCTATCATCTCTTGGTTTTACCATTGTATCAGCGATTTATGCTTTATGTACCAATTTTTTATTAGGTCTTATTTTTATCCTATTTTATTCAATACCTGCTCTTTGTAGTGGTATTGGATCAACAAAACTCGACCTTATTTCCATGCAAAAATCAAAAATTAATCAATCTTATCTTTCAAAACTAACAAATATCATTGGTGGCGCAAGAGTTATAAAAAATTACCATGGTGAAGAATTCTTTTATGAGAAATATTCACAAGAATTGCATAACAATATCAAGCAAAACATCAACTATGAAAAACAACGTACCATCAATATTAGCATTGTTAATGGAATTGATGCTTTTTGCTCCGTTTTTCCAATCATTATTGGTGGCTTTATGACCTTCTATGGTAAATTATCAGGCGCAAATTTCGTTGCTATTTATTTAGTATCATACAACATTAGTTATCAATTCCAAGATCTTTCGTATTACATTAATACTTTTAAATCTAGTAAAAATTTACGTCAAAAATATCAACAAATTTTCGATATTCCTACCATTGATATCATGAGAAGTCACAACGATTTGTTTCCTATTCAGCTAAAAAATATTAATCTTACATTTGATAACAAGGTCATCTTTTCTAATTTTTCTTATCAGATAACTTCAGGTCAAAAAATTGCCGTTATCGGTCCAAGTGGCTGTGGAAAATCAACCCTACTTAATATCATTTATGGCGAAATGCTGCCAGATTCTGGTCAAGTTTTATTTAACGGAAAATCTTTACAAAAACAACAAATAATGCAATCTACTGCTTACATTCTTCAAGATAGTTATTGTTTCGACGAATTAACACTAGAAGAAAATATTGCTTTAAGCAAAACTTTCGATGTCGATAAAATGAATAAAATACTGAATCTAGTCAACATTGCCTATTTGAAAGGGAAAAGCATTAACCCCAATAAAATATCAGGTGGAGAAAAACAACGCATAGAAATTGCACGAAGTTTGTATCATGATAGCAACTTAATTTTAGCCGATGAGGTAAAATCAAATTTGGATAAGGCTAATGCCAAACAAATTGAAGAAATTTTATTAGCAATTCCACAAACAGTCATCGAGGTTATTCATCATTATACAGATGAAACTTTAAATCATTATGACCAAGTTATTGATTTATCACGTAAAAACTCTTAATAAATATATTTAAAAAGTCTAGGAACTGTCCTAGACTTTTCTATCTTCACCCTAGGTTTGCAATGGTGCAGCCTCTGCCACCTGCGTTTTGTGGGGCGTAACCAAATGATTTGACGTGTTTGTTGCGGCGAAGGTATTTTGTGACACCTTCACGGATAACACCTGTTCCGATACCGTGAATAATATCGACTTGTGCCATGTTATTTAGCAAGGCTTGGTCGATAAATTCATCCAATTCTTGCATGGCTTCTTCATAGCGTTTACCACGAAGATCAAGGCGGGCACGTGGACCAGCTGATTTTTTGCTTTTCTTGACCACATTGACTTGTTTTTTCTTCGGCTTTTGGGCTTCCTCTTGAACTTTAACAAGAGTAAATTCGTCCTCTTTAAGTGTCATTTTAATAAGACCAACTTGCACTTCCCATTTCCCGTTTTTCCCTTGGTTAACCAATGTTCCGCGTTGTCCGTAAGCTGTGACGACAATGTCATCACCCACGCGCGGTGCGCGCAATTTTTTAGCTTTCTTGAGGACTTTATTTTTCGACAAATCAACTTCAGGCGCCAATTTTTTCAGCTGACTTTTGGCTTCAATAACTTCATGCGGTTTAAGGCTTGCTCTATCATGAAGATTTTTGAGAATTTCTTCACTCTCTGCCATGGCTTTATCCACAATTTCTTGCGCTTTGGCGCTAGCTTTTTCAAGTTCTTTGTCCTTGGCATGTGAAAATTCGTTATAAAGTTTCTTGACCGCACGATTGAATTTGAGGTTATCTTGTTCCACTTCTTTGATATGGTCAAGTCGTTTACGACTTTCATGGGTTTGTTCTTCCAAACGCTCGATGATGCGGTTAACATCCGTATCAGAGTCCGTCAAACGCTCTGCTTCATTGACAATAATCTCTGCTAAACCAAGACGACGAGCAATTTCAAAGGCATTTGAGCGCCCTGGTACACCTTGCATAAAATGATAAGTCGGACTTAACGTCTCTGTATCAAATTCCATGCTGGCATTTTCCACAAATTCTGTCTCAATACCGTAAGCTTTCAATTCTGGATAATGTGTCGTTGCCATGGTTTTAATTTCCATGAGGCGAAGGTGTTCAAGAATGGCAATCGCAAGACTGGCACCTTCTTGTGGGTCAGTTCCTGCTCCCAATTCATCAACCAAGACAAGACTATCTTTATCTGCTGCTGCCAAAATCTCAACAATATTTGTCATATGACTTGAAAATGTTGACAAACTTTGTTCGATAGATTGCTCATCGCCAATATCTGCAAAAATCTCATTAAATACGGCAACTTTACTACCTTTGTCAGCCAAGATTGGCAAACCTGATTGTGCCATAAGCTGCGCTAAGCCCAATGTTTTCAACATGACTGTCTTACCACCAGTATTTGGTCCTGTAATAACAATAACGGTCAATTCGTTAAGAAAATGAAGGTCATTGGCAACTGGATTGGTCAAAAGCGGGTGGCGAGCTTGCAATAGTTGCACGGTTTTATCTGCTGATAATTGTGGCACGATTGCGTTGTTTTCCTGCATGAAGAGGAACTTAGCACGAACAAAATCCAAATGCCCTAAAACCCACGCATTGTTACGAATAATATTAGTATGTGGGCGAAGCATATTTGACAATTCACGTAAAATACGTGCCATTTCGTGACGTTCATCTGCTCGCAATTGCGTGATTTCTTCATTAAGTTGCACTACTGCGCGCGGTTCAATGTAAACCGTACTTCCTGATGCCGAAATATCATGCACAACCCCTGAAATACGGTTGCGGTAGCTATTTTTCACAGGCAAAACCGCACGACCATTACGACTAGCAATCAGAGTCTCTGTCAAATGATCAGCTTGTTTTTTCAAAATATCCTGCAAAATTTGACGAACTCTACCTTCGTCATGATTGATTTGGCGACGAATACGGTCCAATTCTGAACTTGCAAAATTTTCAATGAAACCACCGTCATTAATCGCTTGTAAGCTACCTTGCAGACTTGGCAACAATTCAATCTTCTCAAAAAGAGTATTTAATGCAGACAACTCTACATTTTCCAAATCATTATAAAAATGTTTGATTTCAGCTGAGACTTGCAAGACTTTCTTGATGTCGATAATTTCTGAGATATTAACGTCAGCATCCAATTCCAAGCGACGCATACTTTCAGAAATGTCACGCAAACTGCCCATTCCAAAAGAATGGTGTTCAATGAAAATCTGTTCCATGTCCGACATTTCATCAAAAGAACGTGAAATGCGGTCAGGCTCAGTCATTGGCTCAAGTTTACGTAACTCGTCTTGGCCTTGCTCAGTCTGTAAATAGCCAGCAAAAAGTTGCTTGACTTTATCAAATTCTAACTGTTCTAAAATTCTGTTGTTCATATCTTTATTATACCAAAAACCTAACTTTTCTCGTGCTTCCTAGGCACGCTGATGCTTTTATTATATATTGAACAAGTCTGAGGTGATTTACCCCAGACTCCTTTATTATCCCAGAATTGCTGTTACCCATAACGCTTTTATAATATTCGATAAAGGTGGAAAATCATTGACAATCACGCGCACAAGAAAGCTGCCTGATAGAATATTTTGCACCGTCGTCATAGGAACAGTCGCTAATATTGTAAATACAAGATTGAAAAATATCAGTGTGACTAAAATCGCTAAAACACCACTGACACAATTCATTTTAACATTATCAAAGTGATTGATTGGCGCCAAATGCACCAAAATACCGATGAAGCGAAAAAGCAAATAAACCACCACATAAATGGCTGTAAAAGCTACTCCCGCATAATAAACTTGGTCTAAATCAAAAATATTAACGTCCGTGAAAAAATTCACCGTTGCTCCCTGACTAGCATTAGAATAGGGAATCCACAGCGTTATTTTTTCAGCTAATGTTTGATAAAACTGGCTAGCAATCACAAGTGAGACAATACTTGCTATAAAATAGTAGGTTTGCAAAATAATCCCACGTGAATAACCGATATAAAAATGCCAGATTAAAATCAATACAAGAAGAATTGATAACATAATTAATCCTCATCGGAATCAGACTTGCTGGCTTTCTCCTTAATATCTACAATCGCTTCAGAACGAAGAGCCGTCAATTCTTTTTCCATCTTTTCAACTTCAATCTCACGACTAAGCTGAGTAGAAAGCGAATTGATAGCCATCAAAATAGCAATCGTTTCATTATCAGCTTGCGGTAATTTTTCCTTGATAGTATTATATTTTTCTTTGGCTACACGCTCAACCTCTTCCATGAAGAGATTATCCTTATCCGTTGTCAATGTGAGTGGTTTGTCACCAAAGACGAATTTATAACGATTTTTACTTTTCATATAGTCACCTCCTTGACATTATACCTTAAAATAAGCATTTCGTAAAATGTAAGCACGGAAAAATCTCACTTTCTACCAGCTGTTTTGCCCTCTTAGAGCGTTTTTATGATAAAATAAAATCATGAATACCATTGTTATGAAAATGGGTAAAGATGATTTGCAAAATCTGATAAAGGCGCTGACTAGCCAGCAAGTCAACAATAACAATCCCTATGTCACTTTTGCGGCAAAAGTAAAGGGTGTTACGGTTCTTGTTTACACGTCTGGCAAAGTCGTCTTTCAGGGCGCAAATGCGGAAACTATCGCTGAACAATTTGGCTATCAATCAGCTAACCAGTCAACAAGCGACACCGTTAGTGGTCAGAATATGCCCCTTATCGGCTCAGATGAGGTTGGTAATGGGTCTTATTTTGGTGGACTGGCTGTTGTTGCTAGTTTTGTGACCCCTGATGACCATGCCCTGCTTAAAAAGCTTGGAGTAGATGATTCCAAGAACTTAACAGACAGCAAAATCCGTCAAATCGCCCCAGTCTTAGAAAACAATATCAAGCATAAAGCTCTGCTATTGTCCCCACAAAAATACAACCAAGTCGTCGGTAAAGGAAAAATGCACAACGCCGTCTCTGTCAAGGTAGCTCTTCACAATCAAGCGATTTATCTACTTCTCCAAGACGGTGTCAAGCCTGAAAAAATTGTTATCGATGCTTTTACCAGTCGGCAAAATTATCAAAAATACCTTAAAAATGAAGCCAATCAATTTGCTAATCCGCTGACACTCGAAGAAAAAGCCGAAGGAAAATATTTGGCAGTTGCCGTCAGTTCAATCATCGCTCGCAACCTTTTCTTAGAAAATCTCGACAAACTTAGCCAAGAGGTGCAATACAAACTCCCAAGCGGTGCTGGTAGCCAGTCAGATAAAGTCGCAAGTCAAATTTTAGCAGCCTATGGCATGTCTGGCTTAGAACATACTGCCAAGCTTCATTTTGCAAATACCCAAAAAGCGCAAGCATTATTAAAAAAATAAAAGTAGAGGAAGATTTATGAAACACTTTATTAAAGAATGGGGACCACTAATCCTTTTCTTTCTTATTCTTATACTTAGTCGTGCCTTTATTTGGCAACCTGTAAAAGTTGACGGTCATTCAATGGATCCAACGTTAGCTGACGGTGAGCGTCTTATTGTCCTATCAACCACATCTATTGACCGTTTTGACATTGTTGTTGCTAAAGAAACCGAGGACGGTAAGACAAAAGAAATTGTTAAACGCGTGATTGGTATGCCAGGCGATACCATTACTTATAAAAATGATGTCCTCTACGTTAATGGCAAAAAAGTTGATGAGGACTACTTAGACGAATATAAAAAAGCCTTTGAGAACGACCAACTGCAAGATACTTATTCGTACAATACCTTATTCCAAGAGTTAGCTGAAAGCTCAGATGCTTTCACAACTGATAGTGATGGCAATACCGAGTTTACAGTCAAAGTTCCAAAAGGACAATATTATCTCCTCGGAGACGACCGTATCGTTTCAAAAGATAGTCGTGAAGTGGGAACTTTCTCTAAATCAGACATCGTCGGTGAAGTCAAATTCCGCTTCTGGCCACTCTCAAAAATCGGCTTTATTAATTAATAAATAAAAAAACTGAGGCAATGTTTTTAATTTGAGAAACATTTGCCTTAATTTTTAATATTAATTTATGTTAAATTCTGAAAATTTCAGTTTTTTATGCTATAATGATGACAAAATTTAGGGAGGAAATTTATGTTATATTTAGGACAAGTAATAGCTAGTCCTCTCCTTTTGCTGGAAGTTCAACTAAAGGGAGGGGATTTTTATGGGCTTTCATGTTTCGTTAGCTGAGTTGACCAAAGCAGCTACTAAGTTAAGCCAAGAAGCGGAGCGCTTAGAAGAACAGCTTGAAACAGCCAAAAAGAGTGTTAACAAGATTATCACCTCTGAAGCTTTGACTGGTCAAACAGGACAAGCGATTTACCACCAACTGAACAACGTTGATGCGGCGATTCTCGTTGGGTTAGCGGATACGACCAAGCTCCTTGCTAGCGATATGTATCAGTTAATCGCAGAATTTCAAGCAAGTGTTGGTGAAAGCTCTACAACTGCGGTTTTAGATGAGGATTACCTTAATCAGCTCAAAGACCAGCTAAGCAACTTTAAAAATCAACATGGGGAGCAAGAAGAAACCATTGCCGGCATCTATGCCAGTGTTAGTGATTTGATTTCGCTCTCTAGCCCACAAAGTAACTACGACACGGATAGTGATGCCGCTAGCCAATACCTAAGCAATACCATTGATAAGGTGACGAGCTTTAATAGTGCTGGAAGTGAGCTTAGTTCTGAAAGCCTGTTGACCGCCATTGACAGCAAGGTCAACCAAGTCAGTCAGACAACAAGCCTAAGTTATAGTGATAGTCAGTACCTAAGTTTTGTCAATGACGCTAGCTTTGCTAAGGGGATTAAGTCTGTCAATAAACAGCTAAAAGAGCAAGAAAAGCTGGCTAAAGAGGAAGCTGCTAAAGAAGCTCAGGCAGTTTGGGCCAAAACAACACCCTGTTGAGGCTTGGTTACAAAGCCAAGCCGCCAAAGATGCTCAATTCTTTGAGGGAGCACGACAAACCTTAGAGCAGACCCATTGGGATTACTTTGGTGGGGCACTTGATAAATCCCTAGCTTTGTCCGTTCTTGGCTTTATCTCTAAAGCCTCGGAAACGGTAGACCAATTAGCTATTGGAATTGGCGAATTGAGTCACTTAACGGTTGAAGGGCTTGAAATGGGAGTTGATTATGTTACTGGTCATCAAACGCCTCAATGGATTAAAGACGACGTAACAGGTGCCACCAATAATCTGCTTGCAGCTAGTGAGTTTACTGATAGTTTGCTGGCTCTGGACGCCGAGGCTTGGGGTGCTGTTGGTAAGGAGCTTGGGAAGATTGGAACGGATTTTGTTACTGCTGTTAAAACAGGTGACGACTATGCTTTAGGTGGCTATGTCTTTGATGTGGCTACACTAGTTGGTCCCGCTTCAATTAGCAAACTCAAGTACGTTGATGAAGCCAGCGCCCTCACTAAACTCGCAGAAACCAGCGAAGTTGCTTCGACTGTTGGTAAGGTTGAAGATGGGGTGAGTTTATCATTCGAAAAATTAATGTCTGCCGAAGATGCTCAAAAGTATATCCAGTGGAACAAGTATGCTGAGGCGGGAATAGAGCCTGAAGGTCGAATAAAATTAACCGACTGGCTATACGCACCTGAAGATAATTTTTACCTATCGCATAAAAATATTTATGATAATCCAGATTTTGTTAATCAATTAACAGGTGAGTTTATATACCCTGGAACACCTGAAAGTGCGCTAGGAAGAATAGATGGTAGCGTTCATGTAGATGGTTTTCTTAATGGAAAATTTGATAATATAACATTACAGCCAGGGACAATTATTGATAGATATGGTAGTAATTCTAATGGACGGTATTTTTCACCTATTGGCACTAATTTTGAGAATCGAGCACTTCCTCCATTTATGATAAATGAACCGTACCGGAAGTATATTATTTTGAAGCCTATAAATTCAAAAGCTGGTATAATTGCACCTTGGTTTAATCAACCTGGAATGGGAATACAGTATTTTACTGAATTATCTGTAAAAGATTTAATTGATAGAAACTATATAAGAATTTTAAAATAGAGGGAATATTGATGACTCATTTAAAAGAAATAATTCAAAAAAAATTATTAGATAATCTTAAAAAAATTGACGTTTACCAATTAGAAGATGACGATATTATTCTTGACGAAAAACCAGAACTATTTTTTTCAGATAAACGAACAATCTTTATGGACGAAAATAGATATCATATAATATCAAAGGAACGAGGAAAAACTACTTTTGATAAAATTTTTGATAGTTTAGATGATTTGATATATGAGCTTTTAGATTACTATGTTATCCAAAAAGCAAGTGATATTGCATGGGAAGCAATTAATGGTGATTTTTCTCTTTATGAAAAAAAATGTAATGAGGAAAAAATTAGGTTATTTACTTTAATTAGTCCTGAGTATGGGAAACGCAAAAAAGAGGAAATCCAAAAATGGCAATAAAATGAACGAAAATTACTTACCAATCAAAGAAAGTTTAGGTTATAAAAATGTAAAAACGGCGTTATGGAATGTATTTCAGATTGATTTAGACAAGATTACTATTCGTGAAGGTGGCTATGAAAACTTTAGGTTTGATCTCACTTATAACAGAATCCCTATAATAATTATAGTTGCAGCAACAGGAAAACATCAACAATTTGAAATTGGGGAAGGGGGAACCGTGACTATTTCTCTTCCCGACCCTGATTATCCAACATCTTCCTTTTCAGAAACACAATTTTTAGATTGTGTCATTAAAGATCCAACAATTGAAAAACGTATCAGACACATTTCCGGCAAAAAAGAAGAAGAAGTAGAGTTTGCATTTAAAGTATTAAAAGATTATCTTGAGTCTGATGAAGCAAAGCTTTTACTAAAAAATAGAGATATTATTTTGGATACAGTTTCTATAGACACCATAGGTGTTGTTGAAGATCATCTGGAATTATTATTGATTGATGACAATCTCTGGCTTTCATATACCGAACACGACCACCTTCTCAAACTTCAAGAAAAAATCAATAATTACATTTACTATCTTGAAACTAAACAATACGTTGAAAAACATGGCGATAATTTTAAAGAAAAGGTCATCCATATCACCTTTCAGTATGTTCCATCAGACAATGGTCTTGCTTTTTTAGGGCAAGTTCAAAAGATTTTACAACCAACTGATATGAGCTTGAAAGTTACTTTACCAGATTGATTTTAAGTTACTTTTGTATCTCTTTCTGTAATTGTCTTTTTAGGATTTGATGATGGCTATCTTGGAAATCAACCGCTCTATCGTTTAGATGCTTCATCAGAAACTGTGGCCCAAAAGGGAATATCTATACCAAGCGAAAATGAAGCTGGAGCAAATAGCTGGTGGCGTCCAGAAGGGTTAACTTACCCTGGTGGAGTACCAGAATCTGTCATCGATCCTGTAACAATTGATAAAGTAGAAATTATTGAACTATGGAAATAAGGAGACTGTTATGGAACATATTTATACTAGTAAAGAAGATATTTTAGAAATTTATAAAGATGGTGATAAATATTTTTTGAAATACCCAACCTTTAATATAACTATGCCTGAAATAGTAAAAGAAATTCCAAAAACAGCTGTTGATGGCTATTTATCAGGTGAACATACTGGAAAAGAGTTAATATCCTATGCTAGTAATGGTATATGGAAATTGAAACACCATCTAACCCAAGAAGAGTCTGATCGCAAATTTTTAAGAGAACACCCTAAGTTTATCTTGAATAACATTGAAGAAAATAGAAAACTCTTTTCGGAGGAAGAATTTCAAAATCTATTAAGTCAGGCTCATAAAATCTCTAAATTTAAAGGTGACTAAACACAACTTTCATTTTTTTCGAAGGTACCGAAGTGAGTATTAATATTGTATTAGTTAAAAATATGATAGAGGAACTTTATAGTAAGTGAAGATAATACTAAATTACAACAATTTTGGGTACTCCTATAGAATTGATACAATGATTAAACAACAATTAATCGATTTTATAAATAAAGAAAACTTACCTGTTAATTTATACTTTGAACATCCAGTTCAAGAATATGGGGTTGTTTTAAACAGGAAACATAACAAATCATAGTCTATGCAACAAATGAACGTGCAGGACAACAAGGAATAGCTAGTTTTTTTGATAATGAGCTTGATGCGCTAAATGATGATATTATAAAATCTCGTATTTTAAAGAAGAAATATCATAAGCCTAAGGTTCAAGAGCAACCCACTAAAATTGGAATAAACTTCTTGAATAAAGTTATGGGTATTATTTTTGATGTGATTTTATCAGACTAACCTTGAGACGCATTTTGCGTCTCTTTCTATACATTTCCCCTCACAATGACGCAAGGGGATTAAGTCTGTCAATAAACAGCTAAAAGAGCAAGAAAAGCTGGCTAAAGAGGAAGCTGCCAAAGAAGCCCAAGCAGCTTGGGCCAAACAACACCCTGTTGAGGCTTGGTTACAAAGCCAAGCCGCCAAAGATGCTCAATTCTTTGAGGGAGCACGACAAACCTTAGAGCAGACCCATTGGGATTACTTTGGTGGGGCACTTGATAAATCCCTAGCTTTGTCCGTTCTTGGCTTTATCTCTAAAGCCTCGGAAACGGTAGACCAATTAGCTATTGGAATTGGCGAATTGAGTCACTTAACGGTTGAAGGGCTTGAAATGGGAGTTGATTATGTTACTGGTCATCAAACGCCCCAATGGATTAAAGACGACATAACAGGCGCCACCAATAATCTGCTTGCAGCTAGTGAGTTTACTGACAGCTTGCTGGCTCTGGACGCTGAGGCTTGGGGTGCTGTTGGTAAGGAGCTTGGAAAGATTGGAACGGACTTTGTTACTGCTGTTAAAACAGGTGACGACTATGCTTTAGGTGGCTATGCCTTTGATGTGGCTACACTAGTTGGTCCCGCTTCAATTAGCAAACTCAAGTACGTTGATGAAGCCAGCGCCCTCACTAAACTCACAGAAACCAGCGAAGTTGCTTCGACTGTTGGAAAAGTTGATAGCGAGGTGACTCTGTCTGGTAGTCAGTGGATTGTGAAAAAAAGCTATGATTCATCTTATGCTAATAGATGGTGGTCTGAGCAAGGTTACACTGAACCTCCATATGCTCTAAATAGCTCAGTTAGTGAAATTACGTTAGTTGAGCCGACAAAATTTGTTAGAGTTTATGATGGGGAAAATTCAAATTTGTATGGTGGTTGGGTCATGAAAGCAGAAGATATTGTTGGCTTATCTCCCACTCAGATACAAGAAAAATTTGCACTTCCGAATCTTCCTAAATATGTTGGAGAAGTTAATTTACCACAAGGTGTGACGCTAAGAGTTGGAGAGGTTAATCCTTTATTTGGAAAACAAGGTGGTGGAACACAATTTGATTTGATGGGACAATATGTTGGAGACTTTAAAGAATTAGGAAAACTACCACTTAATGGAGATTAATAAATGAAATTTGATATAAAAATTATAAATAACAAATTAATGATGAATTCTAAAGAATGTATTTTTAAAAATACTATCTCTAAATTTCTTGAAATAAATGATGAAGTTTTCGTTTTATTAAAAATTCCTTTTGGAAAACCGCTAACAGAAGATGATTATTTTAATTTATTTAAGTTGAATTCTGAAAGCGAAATTGCTTGGAAAGCAAATTTTAAAAAGCCAACTTCTCAATTTCAATGCTCGCCGCTTGTTAATATAACTTCAATTAATGGGAAACTAATTGCTACTGATTTCATGGGGCGACAATTTGAAGTCAATATTACGACTGGTGAATTAAAAATCATAGGTTTTACCAAATAATAAAATTGATTATCGTAATAACTGGATGACGTACAGCGTTATAAACAATAGAACAAGTATACTGAGGCGGGGATCAGTCCATCAGACTGTGTTCGAGTGTTGGAGAAATTATAGGATGATAGAGAACGGAAACTGCCTTGTTGTAGCTGGGAAAAAAATAGTTTTTAATTTTGATATTAGAACTATTATTAACTTTAAAGATTGTGTATTAGTATTGCTTTCTATCCCATTTAATAGCAACAGTCTAGATAATATTTATGCTATTTCACTAAAGACTGGGGAAGTCATCTGGAGGGTCGCATCATGTGATAAATGGAAAAATCCTTTACCTTATGAAAATATGAGTCAAATTAGTGATGACCAATTAGTAGCAACAGATTTTTACGCTAGAAAAGTAATAATTGATGTAAAAACAGGGGAAATTATTAAAACTGGCATATCAAAATGATTTTTAAGTGAGTATAATACATACCGTAAAATGAGTATTATCAACCCTGAATCTGATACAATAACCCTTGGAAAGTACCGTCCAACAGTATATTCTGATGGTAGTCTTGATTGGTTCGTTCCAGGTCCAGATTCTTATACTGTTATGGCTGGAGATACTACCTTCTTTAGTTTGGGAGGCGAATGGGATAAGATAATTTCTAATTATCATCTAGATACTGAGGGACATGATATGTTTAGGTATTTTAATCAACCTGCCTTAGATGATGCTGTTGCTGCAGGTAAAGAGATACGTTTTTCTCACGACCCTCGTTTAAAACAATACGAAGGCTCTGCACTTGATTGGGAATGGAATTATTTAAAAGATGAATATAAATTTAAACGTTTAAAAAAGATAGGAGAATATTGGTATGCAATTAAATGAAATGGACAAAAAGGCTATGTCGCTCTGCGATAAAATTGAAGAAATTTTTGAGGAACGAGTAGAGAATCTCTCAATTTATGATGTTGTTGATGTCCCGAATCATCATATGTTTAAACTTAATTTTGCAGCTTATGATTATTTCTGGATTCAATTTAACTATGAAAACGGACTTTGTGGTTTTTCACTAGTTTTTAATGACCAATTTGGAACATCTTTGGGGAAAAGACTAGCTTACAGCGAGATTACAGATTGGGACAGTTACCTTAAAGATATCATGGAAGAAATTGAACTCCGTATACCAGATAAATTTTTAAAAGCTAAAGGATGGCTATAAAATTATGGCACATAGCCAATTAAGATGGGAAGATGTTAGTCAATTTGAGGAAATTGAAGGATATGGTCAAATTGTTTGGCGTCATAACGGACAGTATTATTTTGTTACAGAAGAGGGAGGCATTGCTCCTCAACTTGTCGTCTATGAGTTATCAGATGAACTCTTTCAACTGCTTGATAGTGGTCAAAAGACCTCTTCTGAAATTCACTTTAAGTTGCAAAACGATGCTTGGCCACCAACTGAGGAGGAAAAAATTGCTAGTGAGAGACAATTTATTGAAGAGGGACCTACTGCTTTGATTGCAAATCCAGAAAGTAGAAAACTATTTACTCGCGAAGAACTGGAAAGATTAATGCCAATTGCTGAACAACAATGGATTGATTGGCAGGGTAAATTACCAGATGATTATGTATCGCCTTTAAAATAAACTAAATTTCTTATTTTTATTAAATTTTGAGACGCATTTTGCGTCTCTTTCTAATGAGTTTTTATTTGCTGAGTGATTACAACCAAACGAATTTTGGTACGTAGATAAACCGACTTTTATAGTCCCTTTGGCTAGAGTTACACTTGACTTTAATTTCTTAACTCCCACTACCTAAACAGATTAAAAGTTTGTTTATCTGATTAGCAATGATATAATAAAACCATTATAGTAATCAAGTAAGGACACGTTATGGAATACTTCTTTTCTGGCACAATTGACCGTATTATTTTTGAAAATGCCAGTAATTTCTTTAAAATTTTATTGCTCGAAATTGAGGATACTGATTCAGACTTTGATGATTTTGAAATCATTGTTACTGGAACAATTGCCGATATTATCGAGGGAGAAAATTATACGTTTTGGGGTGAATTAACGCAACACCCAAAATATGGCGAACAGCTCAGAGTCACACGTTACGAGCGCAGCAAACCAACTTCTTCTGGTCTTATTAAATATTTTTCAAGCGACCATTTCAAAGGAATTGGTAAAAAAACTGCTGAAAAAATTGTGCAGCTTTACGGCGACAATACCATTGATAAAATCCTAGAAGACCCTAGTAAATTAGACAGTATTTCTGGGCTCTCTAAGGAAAATAAAGACAACTTTTTAACCAAACTCAAACTTAATTATGGTACAGAGCTCATTTTATCCAAGTTAGCAGAGTATGGCTTGACTAACCGCGTTGCCTTTGAAATTTTTAATCAATACAAGGAAGACAGTCTTGATATTATCCAAGAAAATCCTTATCGATTGGTCGAAGACATTCAAGGGATTGGTTTTAAAATCGCTGACCAACTCGCTGAACAATTAGGAATCGAAGCAGATGCCCCTCAACGTTTTCGTGCTGCTCTCGTGCACAGTCTTTTTGAAACTTCTATTGAACGAGGAGATACTTACGTCGAAGCGCGTGATTTGCTTGAAAATGCCATTACCACCCTTGAAGAAGCTAGACAAATTGAGTTAGACCCCGCAGCCGTTGCCAAAGAATTATCAACGCTTATCGCTGAAGATAAGGTGCAAAATGTCGGTACCAAAATTTTTGACAATACTCTTTTCTATGCTGAATCAGGTATCAAAAAACACCTGACACGTATCCTTGATACGCCACTCGACCAAAACTTTTCAGATGGTGACTTGCAAGAAGAAATCGCTGACGTTGAGGAAGCTTTCGGCATTTCTTACGATGATGTGCAAAAAAATGCTATCAAAGAAGCGCTCAAGAGCAAGGTGTTTATTTTGACTGGTGGTCCTGGGACGGGAAAAACGACTGTTATCAACGGTTTGATTGCTGCCTACGCAGACCTTCATCACATTGACCTTGAGAAAAAAGATATTCCTATCATCTTAGCAGCGCCAACAGGACGTGCTGCCCGCCGTATGAATGAATTAACAGGCTTGCCAAGTGCGACTATTCACCGCCATTTGGGGTTAAATGGCGATAACGACTACCAAGCTATTGATGACTATCTCGACTGTGACTTGATTATCATTGATGAATTTTCAATGGTTGATACTTGGCTTGCCAATCAACTCTTTAGTTCCATTTCGTCCAATACTCAAGTCATCATCGTTGGAGATAGTGACCAATTGCCGTCTGTCGGTCCTGGGCAAGTATTAGCTGATTTATTAAAAATTGAAGCTCTTC
Source organism: Streptococcus gallolyticus subsp. gallolyticus DSM 16831 (assembly GCF_002000985.1). Lineage (NCBI taxonomy): Bacteria > Bacillati > Bacillota > Bacilli > Lactobacillales > Streptococcaceae > Streptococcus > Streptococcus gallolyticus. The sequence goes on from NZ_CP018822.1 coordinate 2,155,818, forward strand.
CTCAACTAGCATTGACTAAAATCTTTAGACAATCGGAAGATTCAACCATTGTTACACTTGCTAATCAGATGAGACTTGGAAAATTACCAGCTGACTTCACACAAAAGAAAGCTGACCGTTCTTATTTTGAAGCAAGTGCACAATATATCCCAGAAATGATTCCTAAAATTGTCAGCGCAGCTGTTAAGAGTGGCATTGACCCACAAGAAATACAAATTCTTGCCCCAATGTACCGTGGCGCAGCTGGGATTAATCGACTTAATATCATTATTCAGGATTTACTTAACCCGCTTAAAGATCAACTCTCGTTTGCCTTTGGTGAGATGAATTTCCGTAAGGGTGACAAAGTTCTCCACCTCATCAACGATGCTGAACTCAATGTTTTCAATGGTGATATCGGCTATATTACAGACCTTATTCCTGCTAAATATACCGAATCCAAACAAGACGAGCTTTACATGTCTTTTGACGGCAACGAAGTTATCTACCCTCGTAATGAATGGCATAAAATCACCCTTGCTTACGCCATGTCAATCCACAAATCACAAGGTAGCGAATTTCAGGTTGTCATTTTGCCGATCACTCGCCAAAGTCACCGACTCTTACAACGTAACCTCATTTACACAGCTATCACCCGCTCTAAGAGTAAATTAGTGATGTTAGGGGAAATTGCCGCCTTTGATTACGCCATAAAAAACGAAGGCGCTAAGCGCAACACCTATCTTGTTCAACGCTTTACAAGCTCCGCACAAGAAGAAGAAAGTATTGATTTACAAACTGAAATTTCTCAACAAACATCACCTAAAACAGATAATGAAGCTGAGAAAATCACCTCTCCAACTTCTCCCCAAACAAATATTTTTAAAGAAGAAAACATTCAACTGACACTAGATATTGCCGAAAATGAGCAAACACAAACAGAGCAAGAACCAAAAATCTATCGCTTGACAGAAGAAAACTTGGCATTTATCAACCCAATGATTGGCATTACCCAAGCCGACATTGAACAATTTTTTAAGAAATAACAGCCACCCCATGATGCTCAAAATCATGGGGTTATTTATAACTCAGAATGTGATACAAGTGTTTCAAAGCTTCTATACTTAAAATATTTTGATATTTAAAACAGTCCAATCCCTTGAAACGACAAGCTTTATCAAAATACTAAGTATTGATAAAAAGCTATTTACAGAGAGAAATTTTGTGTTATAATATTTGTACTATCACATTAGTATAACCATTGTTTTAGGAGGTTTGATATGGTTTCTTATGAAAAAATTCGTCAATCATTGCGTTCTTGGACGCTCTTTATTGCATGGGTAAATGTTCTTGCAGTCCTTGCAAAAATCTTTACTATTATCAGCTATTTCACGTTACTGAATAATCTTGACACCATTAAAAGTACTTATGATGCCGATACTTACCAAACAATCGTGGCAGCTACAAATATCTGGAACGTTATTATCATGATTGTTGCTTTGATTGCAAATATTGCCATTGCCTTCTTAGCGTTCAAAAATTTACCTAAAATCAAAGAAGATGCTCCAAGCTTGACACCTTACCGCCTTGGTTTGGTTTACACAGTTGTCTATAATGTAGCGGGCATTATTCTTGCAGTCGTTTTAGGTAGCACATTATCAGTTACAACTTTCCTTCTCCCAGTTATTTTCCTAGCTCTTTATGGCTATGTCTATGCAAAAGCAGGGCAATTATTAGATAAAGACGAAGAGGAAAATGACGAGGCTGTCACTGAAGCTGAATAAGTATTATAATCTATAAAAATCAATACCGTCTCAGCAACTTACTAAGGCGGTATTTTAATTGTCAAATAAATTCAAGGGTTGGATATTATCCTCTAAACCTGTGACAGTCACCCCCAACAAGCGAACACCTAATTTTGACTCGTCTAAGCTATCGTAAATCGTTTTAGCAACTTGGTCAATCACTTCAAAATCATTGGTGACATCATCAAGGGTTATTCGTTTGGTTAAGGTTGAAAAATCCGAATAACGCACTTTTAAGACAATTGTCCGACCAACTTTATGATTACGTTGAAGCGTGTCAACCACTCGCTGGGCATTCTTTGAAATTTCCGATTTGACATCATCTTCTTCATATAATAATTTACCATAAGTTCGCTCACTTCCAATTGATTTGCGAATGCGGTTAGACTTGACTGGCGAATTTGAAATGCCACGCGCCTTACGGTACAAATCATAGCCAAAGCGACCAAAAAGATCGATCAAGGTCATTTCAGGAATTTCCAACAAATCTGCTCCCGTAAAAACACCCAGTTGATGCAATTTTTCAACAGACCGTTTTCCGACACCGTAAAATTTCTCAATAGGAAGTTTTTTTAGAAAATCTTGGGCATCTTCTGGTAAAATTAAAGTTAATCCTTTCGGTTTTTCAAAATCCGAAGCGAGTTTAGCTAAAAATTTGTTATAAGAGACACCTGCCGAGCAGGTTAAGTGAACTTCTTGCCAAATATCATATTGAATCATTTTGGCAATTTTAATAGCTGATTTGATGCCGAGTTTATTTTCAGTGACATCTAAATAAGCTTCATCAATGGACATGGGTTCAACCAAATCCGTATAACGCTTGAAAATCTCACGAATCTGCATACCGACTTTTCGGTATTTTTGATAATTACCTGAGATAAAAACGGCTTGCGGACAACGCTCATAAGCTTCTTTTGAGGACATGGCTGAATGAACACCAAATTTTCTGGCTTCATAATTACAAGTTGAAACAACACCACGTCCACCTGTTTTTCGTGGATCAGAACCGATAATGACAGGCTTACCTTTCAAGTCTGGATTATCCCGCTCTTCTACCGACGCAAAAAAGGCATCCATATCAATATGAATAATTTTTCGAGAAGTGTCATTAATTAAAGGAAAAATCAACATAAGCCTGTCCTTTCTGATTGTTTCTGAATCTATTATAACAATTTTCATGGTTTTCAACCAAACTTACAAATTTCTAGTACAGTTAAGTATTTTTTATGAAACTGTACTAGAAAAGATTATCGTTTTTTGCGAGTTTTCTGCTTTGGAAAACGCTTCCTTTGTGATAAACTATACTTGTAAATGTAACAGATGGTCTGTTACTAGAATTTAAGGAGAAATCTCATTATGGCGACTGTTAAAACTAATACAGATGTTTTTGAAAAAGCCTGGGAAGGCTTTAAAGGTACTGACTGGAAAGAAAAAGCCAGCGTTTCTCGTTTCGTACAAGCTAACTACACACCTTATGATGGTGATGAAAGCTTCTTAGCTCCTGCTACAGAACGTTCACTTAAAGTGAAAAAAATCATTGAAGAAACTAAAGCTCACTACGAAGAAACTCATTTCCCAATGGATACTCGTCCAACATCAATCGCAGATATTCCTGCCGGCTATATTTCAAAAGACGACGAACTAATCTACGGTATTCAAAATGATGAGTTATTCAAACTGAATTTCATGCCAAAAGGCGGAATTCGTATGGCAGAAACAGCTCTCAAGGAACATGGCTATGAACCTGACCCAGCTGTTCACGAAATTTTTACAAAACACGTAACTACAGTAAATGACGGTATCTTCCGTGCTTATACATCAAATATCCGTCGTGCACGTCACGCACACACTGTAACTGGACTTCCAGATGCTTACTCTCGTGGGCGTATCATCGGTGTTTATGCTCGTCTTGCTCTTTACGGTGCTGACTACTTGATGAAAGAAAAAGCCAACGACTGGAATGCAATTACTGAAATTGATGAAGAATCAATTCGTCTTCGTGAAGAAGTTAACTTGCAATACCAAGCACTTGGTGAAGTTGTCAAACTTGGTGACCTTTACGGTGTTGATGTCCGCAAACCAGCGATGAACGTTAAAGAAGCTATCCAATGGGTAAATATCGCATTTATGGCTGTTTGTCGTGTTATCAACGGTGCTGCAACTTCTCTTGGACGTGTGCCAATTGTTCTTGATATCTTTGCAGAACGTGACCTTGCTCGTGGTACATTTACAGAATCAGAAATCCAAGAATTCGTTGATGATTTTGTCTTGAAACTTCGTACTGTAAAATTCGCACGTACAAAAGCTTACGACGAACTTTACTCAGGTGACCCAACATTCATCACAACTTCTATGGCTGGTATGGGTGCTGACGGACGTCACCGTGTTACTAAAATGGACTACCGTTTCTTGAACACACTTGATAATATTGGTAATGCTCCAGAACCAAACTTGACAGTTCTCTGGACTGACAAATTGCCATATTCATTCCGTCGCTACTGTATGAAAATGTCACACAAACACTCTTCAATCCAATACGAAGGTGTGACAACAATGGCTAAAGACGGTTATGGTGAAATGTCATGTATCTCATGTTGTGTATCACCACTTGACCCAGAAAATGAAGAACAACGTCACAACATCCAATACTTTGGTGCTCGTGTAAACGTCCTTAAAGCTCTTCTTACTGGTTTGAACGGTGGTTACGACGATGTTCACAAAGACTACAAAGTCTTTGATATTGACCCTGTCCGTGACGAAGTTCTTGACTTTGAAACTGTCAAAGCTAACTTTGAAAAATCACTTGATTGGTTGACTTCAACTTACGTAGATGCCCTTAACATCATTCACTACATGACTGATAAGTACAACTACGAAGCTGTCCAAATGGCATTCTTACCAACAAAACAACGTGCTAACATGGGATTCGGTATCTGTGGTTTTGCAAATACTGTTGATACCTTGTCAGCAATCAAATACGCTACTGTTAAACCAATCCGTGATGAAAATGGTTACATCTACGATTACGAAACAACTGGTGATTACCCTCGTTGGGGTGAAGATGACCCTCGTTCAAACGAATTGGCAGAATGGTTGGTAGAAGCATACACTACTCGTCTTCGTAGCCACAAACTCTACAAGGATGCAGAAGCTACTGTATCACTTCTTACAATCACTTCAAACGTTGCTTATTCTAAACAAACTGGTAACTCTCCAGTCCACAAAGGTGTTTACCTTAACGAAGATGGCACTGTGAACCTTTCTAAACTTGAATTCTTCTCTCCAGGTGCTAATCCATCTAACAAAGCTCGTGGTGGTTGGTTGCAAAATCTTAACTCGCTTGCAAGCCTTGACTTCTCATACGCTGCAGATGGTATCTCACTTACAACTCAAGTTTCTCCACGTGCCCTTGGTAAGACATTCGATGAACAAGTTGATAACTTGGTAACTATCCTTGATGGTTACTTCGAAAACGGTGGACAACACGTTAACTTGAACGTTATGGACCTTAAAGATGTCTATGACAAGATTATGAGTGGTGAAGATGTTATCGTTCGTATCTCTGGTTACTGTGTCAACACTAAATATCTTACAAAAGAGCAAAAAACTGAATTGACACAACGTGTCTTCCACGAAGTCCTTTCAATGGACGACGCTGCTGAAGCCGTTGCTGGAAAATAAGAATAGAAGAAAAGACTTTGTCAGTTGACAAGGTCTTTTTTTGCTTTTAAAATATAGCTATGAAAATCAAACAGACACGAAATACATTATCAGATACATATCTAGACGCTGTCAGAATCCGCCAATTAGTCTTTGTTAAGGGACAAGGTGTGCCAATGTCGCTTGAAATCGACGAGAACGAGGCTTATTGCCTTCATTTTGTCCTTTATGATGAGAAAGGTCAAGCTGCCGCTACCTGCCGTATTTTGCCAAATAAAGACCATAGTGAAGCGACACTACAACGTATGGCGGTACTACCAGCCTATCAAGGACAAAATCTTGGAAAACTTCTCTTAGAGGATGTGATTCAATTCTGTCAAAAACAAGGCTTTAAACGCATGGTATTACACGCGCAATTAACAGCAAAAGGTTTCTACGACAAGCTTGGCTTTACTTACTTCGGCGAAGAATTTGAAGAAGCTGGTATCATGCACATCAGTATGGAAAAATCATTATAAAACTTTTTAACCGCTTACTGGCTTAGATTCATTATATCGGGGTGATTTGCAATTTGACATAACAAAAGCGAGGCTGAGAGACAAAAGTGCTCAGCCTCGCTATTATATAGCTGTAATAAGCAAAATACAGTGGTTTGGACTTCGAGAATCTGGAAATCAATTGTTGAAGGTCGCTGTCAAGAAATCTAAAAACATAAATTGCCAACTTTTCAACTTAGAGTTTCCCATGCGCAATTGATTAAGCACTTTTTAACACTTGCTTTGCAAGCTAGATTTCCAAACCTCAAACAATATTTTCAACTATTTAAGTAATCACCACTGAATAGGTTCTAATACGCTGATAGACCACCTTTTAAAGTTATTCTTTTCCTCTTAGGCGTCGGAAAGTTGCTTTAATAGCATCTGCGATGTCATTTCCTTGTTCTTTGAGATGATTTAGACGACGTTCGTTCAAATCTTCTTGAACTTTATCGTACAATTCATCTTGGACTTGTCCTGCAAGCTCAACTTCACGTGCGAGAGCAAGGGCATCCCAACGCATAATATTCGTTTTATAAGGAGCAAAGACATGGTTTAAAATACTTTCATCTTCTTCGTGAACTAGAGCAATAACGGCAACATCACCATCAAGCAATTTTGTTGTCACTTCTTCAATCAAGCTATTGTCACTCGCATCAGTCATGCTTCCACTTGCTGCACCAGCAAGACTACCGATACCATAACCAATAATAACACCGATAGGACCGCTCAAAATGCCCAACAGACCGCCGATAATACCGCCAACAGTTGCATAATCACGACTAGCATCATCAAAGTCAATAGAATCTTTGATAGTGATTTTACCATCTTCATTTTTCACCAATGCAATCTGTGCAATTTGTGTATCATTATCCTGCTTGAATGATTTTAGTTCTGAAAAAGCTTGGTAGGCTTCGCTTTCAACATCAAAAACAACAGTTAGTACATTTGCCATAATCTTGTTCCTCCTTTTCCTTTATCACCCTCATTATAACACTTTAGGGCTAAAAAGGCTGATAAAAACAAAACGTTTTCAAAGAAATATCTGTTTTTTTAATAATTCTGCTGAATCCATTGTGAAATTCTCTGACGTTCCTCAATCCACAGAGGTCTATCATCATAAGCATATGTACGATTAGTCAGAAAAATAGCAGCTTTTTGCTCCTTACGATTGATTGTCACATAAGTGCCTGTGTAACCAGTATGGTCAAGCCAATCGCCCTCTTTATTCCATGCCAGCGAACGTTCTTTATTCGCTTGACTGAAATTTTGCCAAATATCACTCGCAAAATCATCTGTTAGATAATGCTGACAAAACTTTTCTAAATCCTGCAGGTTTGAAAATAACCCTGCTGAACCAGAATGAACACCAAGAACCTTGGCTTTTGGGTCATGAACAAGCCCGTCACCGATGCCAGCAACCGTAGGCACCGCATTTTTTACTGGACCAAAACCAGTATTTGTCATGCCAAAAGGCTGAAAGACTTCATCTTTAAAAATCACATCAAGTGACTTGCCATAAATCTCTTCTAGCATAAAGCCAAGCAAAAGAAAATTGATATCTGTGTAAAGAAACTCTTTCTTGCTCTCCACAGTAATGTGATTAATGGCTTCTTTCAACTCAGCTGCATTCAGATTATCACGATTAGGGATAAAAGGATTTATCCCACTACTATGTGTCAAAAGTTGTCGTAAGGTTACAGATGACTCGTGAAAATCAGGATAATACCGCACTAAAGGCGCATCCAACTCTAATTTTCCTTGATATAAAAGAGAAATAATAACTGTTCCAACGCCAACTACTTTGGAAACAGACGCTAAATCATAAATCAAGCCAGATTTTACAGGAGTGACACCGTCAATCGTACCAATATAATGTTCTGACCATTGACCGTCTTTAAAAAGAGCTAAACTAGCTCCATGGTAAATATTGCGATTGATCTGGTTATTAATAATTTCTAACAAGTTTGTCATTTGATAAACCAAATTTCAATATTGCTAGGGTCAGAAAGTACTAAGACACTCGCTTTTTTATCCAAATAAACAGTTTGCCCTTTATTTTCTAAAAAGCTAGCCAAAGCTTTCAAATCATAATTGTCAGGAACTTGACATTCTAAAATTTCCACATCCCAAGTTTCAAGCGGGTCAACGGCTAAATCTGCACCTTGCGCTTGCACAAATTGGATATCAAGCGGAAATTGTCCTTCAAAGACATCATTGTAAAAAGCACGCGCAGCTGCTTCATCAGCCACGTTAAGTGTCATACTTTCGAAGCTAAAGTCAGAAACTTCTTTTAACTCATCATTTTTAGGGAAATTGACACTATCGATTTCAGTTAATTGTTGAATATCATCTTCAGAATGTAAAAGAAAAAGGTCACCTTCTGGTGATAACGTTTCAAAGGCATACCCATTTTTACCTTTAAAGAGACGCTCAACAGCAATACCATTTCCTAAGATAGCTGTCACTTCATCGGCATTCGGAATTTTAACAACAATCTTATTAACTTTTTTTGTTCCCTCAACAGCATGTGTATCGGGCGCTGGTGATTCTTCAATAACAAAACGAGCATTTTTTTGTTTGGTCGAAAACTCAGCAATTGCATTTTCTTCGTTAACTAGTTTAAAACCTAATTTTTTATAAAACTCAATGTTGTGGTCACGATTATTGATTCGCAAAACGGGATGCCTAAACGTGACTTCGTCAAATAAAGTCATAACTGTCTCCTCACAATGTTTCTTTTATTAAATTTTCAATACAGTTCCTACAAAATAAGGACTAGGTCTTTTCTATTTTAGAAAAAATTATTTAGTTTGACAAGAAATTATGCGTTTTTAAGGAATTTTTGTATAAAAAGTACCCAACTTCTTTATTTATACAGTGATAATTCACAAAGTTCAAGAGATTTAGGGATAAAATTGGTGAAGAGCACATCAAAAACATAAGAATAGTGATGAAAAACTTTAGCTAACAGAGTTTCTCATGCACAAATTGATTAGATATTTTATTAGCGCCAATCAAAAATAAAAAAAGGAAACCCGAAGGTCTCCTATATGTCTCATTCTTATAGGTACAAGAGTTTGAATAAGGCTACTGCTGCGATACCTGCAAGAATTGGAGCGATAACTGGTACCCATGAATACCACCATTTAGAATCGCCTTTGTGTTCACCAAGAACTGATTTAGGAAGCAAAGCATGGACGATACGTGGACCAAGGTCACGTGCAGGGTTAAGACCAGGACCAGTAGGACCACCAAGTGATGCAACAAGTGTCATTACAAGGAAACCAAGTCCTAAGTGAGCAACAGCAAGTGAACCTGTTGTGTAAGGTGCAACTTGGCTTGCTGCTGTAGTAGCGTCATAACCGTAGTCAGTCAATTTTGCAACTAATTCTGCACCGAAGTAGTTTTTAGTAAGTGCCATAGCACCGAAGAAAAGTACGAATGAACCTAAGAACTCATTCAAGAAACCGTTAATCCAAGCAGCTTTGTGGCTTTCTTTTGTACCATCGTCAACAGCTGAGATAGTTGAGAATGAACCAAGGATAGCATTTGGATTTTCAGTCTTAAGGTAGTATGGTTTGTGTGTCATAACGACAAGCAATTGACCAAACATTGCACCAAGTAATTGAGCAATGATGTATTGTGGAACGTGTGACCAATCAAACAAACCTGAAACTGCAAGTGCAAGTGTGAAGGCTGGATTGATGTGGTTACCTGAAACGTTACCAAACATAAGCGCAGGAATCATAACACCGAAACCATAACCAAGTGCGATGATAACCCAACCAGAGTTATTTCCTTTTGTACCTTTAAGGTCAACATTGGCAACAGCACCATTACCAAGAATGATAAGTAAGGCTGTTCCGATAAATTCTGTGATGTATTTCACAGTCCATGTAACATCCATGTTTTTTTGTTTCCTCCGAAAAAAAATATAGTTTAGACAACTAACATTTTATCAAGTATAATAGATAATGTAAAGGTTATCTGTAAAATTAAAACGTTTACTTTTTAGAAGGGAAAGTTTCATGAAATATAATCAATTCTCTTTCATTCCAAGACCTATCGCTATTGCAGAGCAAGAGTTGCAAGCCTTGGGATTTGATATTACCCACCAACAAGCTGATAAAAAAGCTCTTGAAAATTTCTGCCGTAAGATTTTCTTTAATTACAAAGATACGGACTACCCACTTCGTCAATTAATCGCTGATTTTGAGACAGATTTATTAACATTTTTTAATTCTGAACGTCCATTGACAGCGGATATTTTTTACACTATTTCACTACAACTTCTCGGATTTATTCCGCATGTTGACTTTACAAATACAACTGACTTTTTAGAAAAAATTGCCTTTCCGATTAATTATCAAAAAGGACACATCCTTGAGGCGCTTTATCATTTGCTAGTTAGTCGCCAAAAATCCGGTATGACCTTGCTTGATGATTTAATTAGTAAGGGGCTTATTCCAGTAGATAATGATTATCATTTTTTCAATGGCAAATCACTAGCAACGTTTGATACAACTGATTTGATTCGTGAAGTTGTTTATGTGCAATCACCGCTTGATACTGACCAAGACGGACAACTCGATTTGATTAAGGTCAATATTATTCGCCCTAAAACAAGCCACCAATTGCCAACCATGATGACAGCTAGTCCTTATCACCAAGGAACAAATGTCGTTGCTAACGATAAAAAACTTTACAAAATGGAAGGTGATTTAGCTGTAAAACCAGCACGAACAATCAACGTTGAAACACGTGACTTTGAACCGTTAGCTGTTCCTGATGTTGACCTTCCTGTCGGAGAAAGTGAAGAACGTTTCAATTTTATTGACCCCTACACGCTCAATGATTATTTCCTTGCACGTGGTTTCGCAAATATCTACGTTTCTGGGGTTGGAACTGCAGGCTCTGACGGTTTTATGACCAGCGGAGATTATGCGCAAGTGGAAAGTTTTAAAGCAGTCATTGATTGGTTAAATGGAAAAGCAATCGCCTTTTCTAGCCACCGTCGTGACCAAAAAGTTGTTGCTGATTGGGCAAGTGGACTGGTTTGTACCACTGGAAAATCTTATCTTGGAACCATGTCAACCGCTCTAGCAACGACAGGTGTTGAGGGGCTGAAAGTTATCATCGCTGAATCAGCTATTTCATCTTGGTATGATTATTATCGTGAAAATGGGTTGGTTTGCAGCCCTGGCGGCTATCCTGGTGAGGACCTTGATGTGCTGACCGAATTGACTTATTCACGTAATCTGCTGACTGGCGATTATCTTCGTAATAATGCACATTACCAAGAACTCCTTGACGAGCAATCTGCGCAACTCGACCGTGCTTCTGGTGATTACAATCAATTTTGGCATGACCGTAATTATCTGCCACACGCTGACAAGGTTAAAGCAACCTGCGTATTCACTCATGGGCTCCAAGACTGGAATGTCAAACCACGTCACATCTTCAATATTTTCAATGCCCTTCCAGATACTGTCGAAAAACACGCTTTTCTTCACCACGGTGAGCATGTCTACATGCACAACTGGCAATCCATTGATTTCCGTGAAAGCATGAACACTTTACTTTCTGAAAAAATGCTTGGACAAGATAATCATTTCGTTTTGCCAACACTTATCTGGCAAGATAATAGCCAAGAACAAGCTTGGACAAGCTTAGCTGAATTTGGCAGTAACAATCAAGCAACTTTAGCTCTTGGTACAGACCAAAAAATCATTGACAATCATTACGCCAAAGCTGAATTTGAACGTTATAGCAAGAATTTCAGAACTTTCAAGAGTGAGTTATTTACTGGAAAAGCAAATGCCATTTGCCTCGATTTACCGATTGAACACGATTACCATATCAATGGGCAAATCACTCTACACCTAACCGTCAAATCTAGTGAAAATAAAGGAATTCTGTCTGCCCAAGTCCTAGACTATGGCGAAAAGAAACGTTTTAAAGATGTTCCTTCTGTACTTGATTTATACGCTATTGATAATGGACGCAATTTCTCACGTGAAGCTCTCAAAGAATTGCCATTTACCAAAGCCAAAGAACGTGTCATCACAAAAGGTGTTCTAAATCTTCAAAATCGTACAGACTTGTTAACAATCGAAGATATTCCTGCAAATGAGTGGATGACCATTGATTTCACCCTTCAACCAAGTATCTACAAATTGGAAAAAGGCGACACTCTCCGTGTGCTTCTCTACACAACAGACTTTGAGCACACTATCCGTGACAATAGCAATTACATTTTGACAGTTGATTTAGACCAATCAAGCATCGAACTGCCAGTCGAACAATAAATAAATCAAAGAGAGTGAAAAAGAGGCTGAGACAAAAAGTTCTCAACCTCTTCTTTTATCTAGTTACAATTGCAAACCACCACTACATCTTACAGTCATAACTAAGTATCAAAGGAAGCCTGGCACTTTGAACTGCACCTCTATCGTTAGATTTTTGTCTAACGTTTGGAGGTGCAGTTTATTTTGCTTCAGCCTCTTTTGACTATTTTTTAAAAGTAAGCAACATCCTTGTTCCATGATTCAATTGACTTTGAATATGGATCGAAGCATCGTGTAATTTCAGCGCGTGTTTAACAATAGATAAGCCCAAACCCGTTCCACCAAGCTTTCGTGAACGACTCTTATCAATACGATAGAAACGTTCAAAAATACGTTCTTGCTCTTCTTTAGAGATGCCAATACCAGTATCTTTAACCTCTAAAAAAACATTATCCTCATTAGACGATATTGTTACATCAACAGCGCCTTTATCCCGATTATAAGTAATCGCATTATCGCAAAGATTGTACAAAACGGAATGGATAAGCGCCGAATTACCAGTAATAGTCGTTGGCTGCCCTTTCAAATGCAAACCAATCTGACGTTGGCTTGCTTTCGTTGATAAACTTTCCAATACATTTTGTGCAATAGCATAAATATCCAGCTTTTCCATTGGTACTTGGTCTGTTTCATCCAAATGAGACAAATTGATAATATCTTCAACCAGCTGCACCATTCTCTGTGATTCGTTATAAATCTTTCCAGCAAAATGCGGAATGTCATTAGCCGATACCAAACCATTCACTAACATCTCTGAATAACCTGAAATCACGTGTAATGGTGTTTTAAGTTCATGCGAAACATTTGCTGTAAACTCATGACGCAGTTTTTCAATTTGTAACTGTTCCGTCACATCAACCAAGAGAACAACTAGACCTGTCACAACACCATTAGACAAAATTGGGCGAATAAGCACTTTATAACTTTCTTGGTCAAACTGTAAAACACCTTCTTGCTTATTACCTTGAAGACCAGATTCTAACCAATGATTAAACGATAAATCTCTTGTAATTTTTAAAATATCATTTCCTAGACAACTTTGATCTGTTTGAAAAAGCTCTTGTGCTGCCGAGTTAATGCTAATGACACGACATTGAGCATCCAATAGGATAATTCCTTCCTTAATTTTAGAAATAATCGTATCAAATTCGTCTCTTTTCTGGTTAAGTAAAGCTTCCTGCTTAGCTAATTCCTTTTGGTGATAATCAATTCGTCTCAACAACGGCGAAATTTCATCATAAGTATCATTTTTTAATGGCTGATCCAAATTCAAATCATTTAAAGGTGCAACAACACGTTTTGCTGTATAACGTGCCACCCATACAGATAGAAAGATTGCTAAAATAATAATCAATGCCAAAGGTTGAAACATTCTGATAAATAATAGCAAAATGCTATGCTGCGTTATCGATAAACGAATGACTGTGCCATCATCCAATCGTTGTGCAATATACAAAGATTTTGTAGTCAATGTAGCAGAATAACGAGTGCTTTCACCATAACCATCTTTCAACGCCTCTTTGATCTCTTTACGATTAGCATGATTATCCATCTTTGTAGCATCTGACTGATTATCATAAAGAATATTCCCCTCGTTATCTACCCATGTGATACGAAGACCAGATACATTTAATGTGTTAAAATAACTATCACCTTCTAGTGCCACACCTTGAGCAACTAAAACAGTTTCTGTTTGTAACTGTTCTTTTTGAACTTGCGTAAAATAACTATAAAGTACACCCATTATCAAAAGAGTTGCTGACAATAGGATACCTAAAGTGACGAAGAGTGTTGAGCGAAAGATTTTTTTAACCATTTTCTTCCTCCAATCGGTAGCCCACGCCACGAATGGTTTTGATCAAGTGACTAGCATCGCCAAGCTTTGTACGCAAAGTTCCAATATGAACATCTACAGTTCTAGTCTCACCAACGAAATATTCTCCCCAGACTTGATTTAATAATTCTTGACGTGTAAAGACGCGGTTTGGATATTTCATAAGAAGTCCAAGTAGTTCAAACTCTTTAAGCGTTAAGCTAATGTCTTTACCATCTTTTTTTACTGTATAATTTTGAATGTCTAAAGAAAGGTTTCCAACCTGTAATATCTGTTTTCTTTGCGATTTTTGGCTTCTACGTAAAACAGCTTTAATACGCGAAATCATTTCCATCATGCCAAAAGGTTTAACCAAATAATCATCGGACCCCATATCCAATCCTTTAACTTTATCAAATTCTGTCCCCTTAGCAGTCGCCATAATCACTGGAATGTCCGCAGTAGACATTTTTCCTTTTAATTCTTCTAAAATGCTTAAGCCATCACTTCCAGGCAACATAATATCCAATAAAATTAAGTCAGGTTTCTGACTTTCTATAGCTTGCCAAAATAGCTCAGCATTTGAAAATCCTTGCGCAACAAAACCAGTCGTCTTTAACGTGTACAGCATTAATTCACGGATATCATCATCATCTTCAACACAATAAATCATCAGTCGTCTCCCTCTAATTGCCCTGTAATCGAAAAAATTATCCACTTAGCAATATTAACTGTGTGGTCTCCAATGCGTTCGATGTATTTAGCAACCATCAGAACATCAATAGCATGCTCACCATCTACATCACTGCCTGAAAAGTAAGTCATCAAATCCATCTTTATTGTATCAAATTCTTGGTCAACTGTATTGTCATTTTGGATAACTTGGTTAGCTAAGGATTCATCATCATGAACAAAAGCATCTATGCTGATCGTAACCATTTCAACCACATGACTAACCATACTTTGCAAATGATCTAATTCACGACCAGGCTGAATATGTCCTTGATTGATAATTTCACCAATCTCAGCCGCCTGTGCGCCAATGCGCTTCATATCATATACCATTTTCAAAACTGCCGAAACACGTCTCAAATCTTTAGCGACAGGTTGCTGCCGTAAAAGTAATTTCAAACATTGCTCTTCAATATCACGTTCTAATTGCTCAATTTTCTGATATGTTTTAATAACATTATTAACCAAGTAAGAATCGTCAGTTTTTAAAAACTGGACAGATTTAGAAATAACATCCTCACACAAAGCCCCCATGAAGATAACATTTTTAGTCAACTCTTGCAATTGATTTTCAAATTTTGAACGAATCATCCAAATCTCCCTGTAATATAATTTTCTGTTCTCTCATCCTGAGGAAGTGAAAATAACTGACTAGTTTTATTAAACTCAACAACTTCCCCCATTAAAAAGAATGCTGTTTTATCTGAAATTCTAACAGCTTGTTGCATATTGTGAGTAACCATAACAATGCTATATTTCTTTTTCAACTCAATAACCAAATCTTCAATTTTTGACGTTGATATAGGGTCTAAGGCACTTGTTGGTTCATCCATTAGAAGAACATCAGGCTCAATAGCCAATGCACGCGCAATACAAAGTCGCTGCTGTTGTCCCCCCGATAACCCCATTGCAGATTTGCTTAACCTATCCTTCACCTCATCCCAAATAGCCGCTTGTTTCAGAGAACGTTCAACAATCTCATCTAACTCCGTTTTAGCATGGATTCCATGCGTTCTTGGTCCAAAGGCAATATTATCATAAATGCTCATCGGAAACGGATTCGGTTTTTGGAAGACCATTCCAACTTTTTTACGAAGCTTATTAATATCTAAATCACAGTAAATATCTTCACCATCCAAAAGCACTTTTCCTGTAATACGACAATCTTTGACCAAGTCATTCATTCGATTAAGGCTCTTTAAAAGTGTGGATTTACCACATCCCGAAGGACCTATAAAAGCTGTAATCTCATTTGCTGGAATTTCTAAATGAATCGATTTCAAAGCATGAAATTCCCCATAATATAAATCCAAGTTATCAATAATTAGTTTACTCATCATCCATCTCGCTTCCTAAACGTTTTGCTACCAAACCAGATAAAAAATTAATGCCAATGACCAAAAGCAATAAAACAACCGCTGTCGCGTAAGTTTGATTGATATAAAGACCTTCACCCGAAATAGCGTACATATGAACCGCTAACGTTCGAGACGAACTAAATACATTCTTTGCAACCTCAGCTACTGTACCTGCTGTAAAAATAAGAGCAGCCGACTCTCCAATGATACGACCAACTGCCAAAATAATTCCCGAAAAAATTCCTGGTATAGCACTCGGCAGGACAATTTTAAAAATAGTTCTTAATTTTCCAGCGCCAAGCGCAAATGCTCCTTCACGGTAACTAGTTGGAACCGAAAGTAAGGCCTCCTCGGTCGTTCTCATAACTAAAGGAAGAATCATAATACTCAACGTCATCGAACCCGATAACAAAGAAAGTCCAAAATGTACATATTTTACAAAGAAAAGTGCTCCAAATAATCCATAAATAATTGATGGAATACCTGATAATGTTTCCGTAGCAATTCTAATGATATTTACTATCGGATTACCTTTCTTAGCATATTCTGTTAAATAAATGGAACCACCTATACCTATTGGAATTGCAATAAGTAACGTCAACCCTGTGATAAATAAAGTATTGATAAGAGCTGGCAGTAACGAAACATTTTCCGTTGTATAAGTAAAAGAAAATAAAGCTTTATTGAGATGTGGAACACCTTTGACTAAAATATAACCAACAATAAAAATAATCACTAAAAAACTTAAGAAAGCCGCGAAATAGACCAAACCAAAAAGGATGAATGACACAAAATCTTGTCTACGAGATGCTGCCCTCTGCTTTAACGTTCTTTGATTAATATTTTCCATACACCTTATTCCTCTTTATGCAGTAGGGAGAAACAGATATTGATAATGAGTACAAAAATAAATAGAACAACAGCTGTACCAATAAGTGCCTCTCTATGAAGCCCCGTTGAATAACCCATTTCCATAACAATATTAGTCGTTAAAGTTCTCACCCCTGATGTTAATGCCTTCGGCAATATAGCTTGATTACCTGCTACCATAATAACTGCCATGGTTTCTCCAACAGCACGCCCAAGTCCAAGAATTATTGCTGCTAAAAGGCCTCTCTTAGCAGCAGGTAAAACAACAAAAAAGATACTTCTCTCATGTGAAGCCCCTAAAGCCAAACCTCCCTCATAGTAGTGATGAGGGACAGCACGAATAGCCGTCTCAGAAACACTAACGATTGTCGGTAAAATCATAATTCCTAGAAGAATGGCTGCTGTTAGAACTCCCATACCATAACCACCGATATAATCACGAACAAAGGGAACCAAAACTACTAGACCAAAGAAGCCATACACAACTGAAGGAATACCTGCCATTAAATTAATACCTGCCTTCAATGGCTTATATAGCTTATTGGGACAAAAATATGCCATAAACACCGCAGTCAAAATTCCAATTGGAACACCAATGACTAGAGCGCCCAACGTCACATAAAGTGAGCCTACTATCATTGGCAATATCCCAAACTCATTACTAGATGGACGCCAAACCTCCCCAAATAGAAACTTTATAATACCTATTTCCTTAATCGCAGGCAGTCCATTTGAAAATAGAAAAATACAAATAAGTAAAACTGAAACAATGGAAATACAGGCGGTAAGGAAAAATACCGCTTGCATTACTTTTTCGCTTTTATGATTCATGAAATCCTCTTAATCAGATAGTTCTTTCCAAGTTGTGATCTCACCAGAGAAAATACTCTTGACTTGTTCACTCGTAAGATTATCTATCGTATTATTTTTATTGACAATAACTGCAATACCATCCATAGCAATAACCGTTGAGTTAACACCTTGTGCTATCTCGCTATCTTCTAGTTCTCGTGAAGCCATTCCGATATCTGATGTTCCATCAATCGTGTCCGTAATTCCCGTTGAAGAATCGCTTTGTTGAATTTCAATAGTAACACCAGAGTTCACCTTCGTATAGGCTTCTTTTAATTTTTCCATAACAGGTGTCACCGAACTTGAACCCGAAATAACAACTTTTCCAGAAGTAACACTCGCTTGATACGTATCCACATTGTCTAAGGGAATGTAACCATTTTCTTCAACAATGGCTTGCCCATCACTACTTAAAATGAAATTGATAAAATCTTTCGCAGCCTTACTAATATCTTCTTTGGTCACAATATTAAACGGACGTGAGATTTTATAAGAACCATCCTTTATGGTTTCTACACTAGCTTTTGTGCCATCAATTTTTAAAACTTTAACACTATCATTTAAAGAACCTAAAGAGGCATAACCGATTGCTAAATCGTCTCCTGCAACAGTTGTTAGAGTTACTGATGTTGAGTTAGTCACGATGGCATTCGCAGTTGTTAAATCAACAGTATCACCACTACTATTCTTTTCCTCTAACCCAAATAAATCTATAAAAGCACCACGTGTTCCTGAACCTTCCTCACGAGAAACAACACTGATTTGTTTGGATTCTGATGAATTTGACTTACTACAAGCTGTCAAAACAACTCCCACTCCAACAAATGCAAGTAACATTAGCATTTTCCATTTTTTCATGATATTCTCCTTTAACATCTTTATGCTACTTATTATAATGAGCAAGTATCAAATCTATTACCAAGTTTTTGTAAAATTTTTGTAAAATCATTCCAAAACTTGCTAAGAATTTCACGCCAAGCTTTTTCCAAACTTTAAGTTCTATCCGAAAGATGCTATAATGTTAATATCTTTTTTCAAGATATATCTCCAAATAAACAAGGTCTAACCCCTTGCTACGAAAGGAATCACAAAAACATTATGATGAATATGCAAAATATGATGCGTCAAGCTCAAAAACTCCAAAAACAAATGGAGAAAAAACAATCTGAACTTGCTAGTACAACTTTCACTGGAAAATCAGCTCAAGATTTAGTTGTTGTTGAGTTTACAGGTGATAAAAAATTAGTGAACATCACTTTTAAAGATGCCATTGTTGACCCAGATGATGTTGAAACACTTCAAGACATGACAACACAAGCTATCAACGATGCACTTTCTCAAATCGATGATGCCACACAAAAAACACTAGGCGCATTTGCAGGAAAATTACCATTTTAATGACATAATCAAAAAAGCTCGAACCTTTTAAGGTTCGAGCTTTTTAAGCTTCTTTTGCTGTTTCTAAACAATAAGATTTTTCATGACAATGTGGGCAAGTTAATTTTCGCGTTTTAGGAGTATGACGAGCAAATGCGAATTCCCTGTACGTTGGTTGGAAAAGTTGGTGGCAATTGGGACAGATATAAGCTATTTTACGTGAAAAATGATAAGACAATGTTAATAATGTGCCAACATACACCAAAACAATACCGATACCAACACCTTGCCAAACAACAGATTGTGGACGACTTGCAAGCCAAGCAACACAAAGAACAAAAATAAGAATCGTTGCTAGATTACTAATCCACATCCGTTTTTGCAAACGACGCCAAGCTAATTGATTTTTCATGGTAAGAGAAATGTCTGATAAAAATTCTAGCGACTGACCTGTTTGATTTTTTACCCTGTCAAGCAAGTTGACAGTAGTGTCAAGTTTGTCTTTCTTCTCAGCAAGCTCACGCTTTGTTTCCTTGATATGCTCAACAAGCAATAACTCTAAAACTTGTCTTGCATTTTCCTCAGCAAACAGCCGTTTTATCTGTTCAATTGAAAAATCAAGTTCCCGTAAAAAACAAATCATGCGCAACTGTTCTAAATCACTATCCACATAGATTCGCCGTCCACCTTCTGTCAAATCAGATGGCGACAAAATACCACGTTTATCATAATATTGGACCGTGCGAACTGAAACACCTGCCAACTTCGCCAAATCGCCAGTTGTATAAGAGCGAGACATTCCTTTCACCTCCTTTCTGCCCTTATTATAGGACATGCCCCAACGTCACAAGCAAGGGGTTACCCTAGATGATTTTTTATTTTTTGAAAAAATAGCAGAGCTTTTAGCTAAAAAAGCCACCTAAAGCTGCAAAAGGATTGTCACCATGCTCTTCTTCTTGCTGATTCAAATAAGATTTATTCTCATCAAATTCCATGAACTTTTCATAAACAAGCGCAGTCATGCGAGCATCTTCAAGTGAATTATGACCATGTCCTGAAATACCTAAAAATTCAGCAACACTTGTCAACTTGAGATTGGCAATTCCATTCAAGTCTGTGCTACGACGTTCAAAAGCTTCGTCATACAAATCAACCTTGTAAAGCTCTGTCAAGTCTAATTCATTTTCAGCAAGTAAAGGCAGGTCTGATTTTAGCGCATTATAACCAACCAAAGCAGTCTCTCCAACGAATGTTTTAAAGTCAGCAAGCACTTCATCAAGCTTTGGAGCGTTAGCAATTTTTTCTGATGTAATACCCGTCAATCCATTAATAAATGACTGCAATGGCACATCTGTGTAAACATAAGTGTCAAAGCTGTCAACTTCGTGACCTTCTTTGAATTTTACTGCTGAAACCTGAATAATATGACTTTTCTCAGCAACCGTATTAAATTCCAAATCAAATGCAATGTACTCCGCTAATTTTTCCATGATACCTCCTAAAAATGAGTTTATAAAATAAAGCTGGAACTTTTGTCCCAGCTTCCGATAAATTTCGAGTTCTTATTTTCCACCAAAAAGACGCGCTAGGAATCCCTTCGGAGCTGCTTCTTCTTGAATTTTTTCTTCTGACTTCGTTTGAATTTCTTCGACTTCAGCCTTAGCTTCATTAAGTTCAAGCTGAAGGCGCTTTGTGTCTTCCATGGCAGCAAGCGTCAATTGTTGTTGCTGATCAAGCTGCTTGTCTTTTTCGCTAATTTGCACATCTTTAACACGAAGCTGTTCATCTTTTGAAGCAAGCTGTTTATCCTTAGCTTTGAGCTGCTCATACAAACGTGTAATTTCAGTGTTTTTTTCGTCCACTAAAATTTCTAAAAGTTCGCGTTGTTTTGTTTCTTCATCAATTGGCTCATCTTCAAAAATGGTTTTTTTGTAGATTTCTTCCAATTTAATCAAGCCACTTCGGTTGACAACGGTAACTCCCTTTTCATTTTTATCGACATCTTCTTCTGGCAGACTCTTGACACGATTGTTAACCGCTTGGCGGCTAACTCCTAGAATCTCAGCCAGCTCGCTAACTGTTTTCTCAATTGCCATAATATCCTCTTTTACGTTGAAATTTCTTATGAAAAGGATAACATAACAGTCTATAATTGTCAATTTTTACCAAGTTTCTGGTGCGCTTTTTACTTGATATTAACTTGTTTTTTAGAACTACTGTCAAGTTTTTGTCATTTTCTGTAAACGTCCTGACTTTCTTTTCACAAATCCCATTACTTGCTTATCAAGATAGCAATATTTTATGCTACAATAGCTATATGAATACATACGATACAATTATCATTGGCGGCGGTCCCGCTGGTATGATGGCTGCCATTTCAAGCAGTTATTATGGCAACCAAACATTACTTATCGAAAAAAATAAACGACTCGGCAAAAAACTAGCTGGAACGGGTGGTGGACGTTGTAACGTCACTAATAATGGTACCATTGATGACCTCATGGAAGGCATTCCTGGAAATGGACGCTTTCTTTACAGTGTCTTTTCACAATTTGACAACCACGACATTATCCGATTTTTTGAAGAAAATGGCGTTGCTTTAAAAGTTGAGGACCATGGGCGTGTGTTCCCAAAAACTGATAAATCAAAAACGATTATTGATGCTCTTGCCCATAAAATCAATGAACTCGGTGGCACCGTTTTAACCAATACTGAAGTTGTTTCTGTCAAGAAAATCGACAACCTTTTCCACGTCAAATCTGCGACAGATGAGTTCATCTGTGGAAAACTCATTGTCACAACAGGTGGTAAAGCCTATCCTTCCACAGGGTCAACAGGTTTTGGTTATGAGATTGCCAGGCATTTTAAACTCAATCTTACAGAACTTGAAGCGGCTGAAAGTCCATTATTAACAGATTTTCCACATAAGGAACTTCAAGGAATCTCTCTTGATGATGTTTGTTTGAGCTATCAAAAACACCATATTACACATGATTTGCTCTTTACGCATTTTGGTTTGTCTGGACCTGCCGCACTACGCCTATCAAGTTTTATCAAGGGTGGCGAAATCATTACACTTGACCTTATCCCCAAACTATCCACAGAAGAGCTACACACATTTTTAGCGGAGCAGCGTGAGAAATCCCTCAAAAATGCTCTTAAAGTGATTCTTCCAGAACGATTAGCAAGCTTTTTAGCACAGTCATTTCCCGAAAAAGTCAAACAACTAACGCCACAACAAGAAAAAGAACTTGTGGATAACATCAAAGAGCTGCCGATTAAAGTAACTGGAAAAATGTCACTGGCAAAATCTTTTGTGACTAAAGGTGGCGTTAATTTGAAAGAAATTAATCCCAAAACCCTTGAAAGTAAGCAAGTCCCAGGACTTTATTTTGCTGGTGAAGTGCTTGATATTAATGCCCACACAGGTGGTTTTAACATCACTGTGGCGTTATGCACAGGCTGGGTCGCTGGAAGTTTACATTATTAACAATTGTTGAGAAATCCTTTTGTGGGTTTCTTTTTTAAAAAATATTTAACTAGTTAAGTTTTTTCTCTTGATTATTTCCTCAAAGGTGTTATAATAAATATCGTTAACCAGTTAAGCAAAAGGAGACATTATGGCTAAAAAATCAAAAATTGCTAGATACAACCGACAACTAAAACTCATTGAGCAATATGCCGACTTACGTCGTGAATTGAAGGCAAAAGGCGATTACGAAGCGCTTCGTAAATTGCCACGCGACTCAAATCCAAATCGTTTGAAAAATCGTGACCGCATTGACGGACGCCCACACGCATACATGCGTAAATTCGGCGTTAGCCGAATCAACTTCCGTGACCTTGCTCACAAAGGACAACTTCCTGGCGTCAAAAAAGCCAGCTGGTAATCCTCAAAAAATAGAAAGACAAAAGTTTTTATCACACAAAAAGCTGGGATGTCCCCAGCTTTTTTAGTTAATAATATAAGTATAGAAACGATTATCCACAGCTAAACGTGGAAAATCAGCAGGTAAATTTGACGATTCAATTGCTTGAAAACCAAATTTTCGGTAAAAGTGCTGAGCAGCCTCAAAATCTGTTGTTGTTCCAAGAAAAATAGCCTTCTTCTGCTCTTTTTGGCAATAAGCTACAAAAGCCTTCAATAATTCTTTTCCTAAACCTGCTTTTCTGTAATTTTTACTTACAAACATTTTCTTTAAAGCGACATTGTCTTGTTCAAGAGCCACTAAGCCAATACACCCTAGCACTTCTTTCCTCTCATTGATAGCTACCCAGAATTGACCACCTTGTTTTTGATAAGAATTTTCAATGTCCAATAAATCAGGTTGTTCCGTTAAGGAAATAGGAAGCGAAAATTCTTCTTGCTGGATAGTTAGTATCAAGTCTATCACCGCCTGATTAAACTTTGGTTCAAAAATAGATATCCGCATACCTTACCTCTATAAAACCTCTCGTAATTTATCAATATCTTCTTGCGTTGTTGACCAGCTTGTTGCCAAACGAATAACCGTATGAGTATCGTCATATTTTTCCCAGAAGCTATAAGCAAGGACTTCACCTAAAGTGGCTAATTTAGCATTTTCAATAATGATAAATTGTTGATTTGTTGGTGATTCCAGATAGAAACGATAGCCTTTTTCACGTAAAATGTCTTTTAACTGCTCTGCCATTTTAATAGCGTGCTCACCAATTTCAAAATAAAGATTATCCGTAAAGAAACGGTCAAATTGCACACCAATCAGCCAACCTTTTGCCAAAAGTGCTCCATGCTGCTTGACTGTTGTCACAAAATGTTTTGGTGTATTTTGTTTTGTAAACACGACGGCTTCACCAATAAAGGCTCCCATTTTAGTACCACCAATATAAAAGACGTCTGACAATGCAGCAATAGTTGGCAAATCGACCTCTGTCTCCTTAGCTGCCAAACCATATCCTAAACGTGCGCCATCAATAAAGAGTGGCAATTGATATTGACGACAAACATCTGAAATGGCGGTCAATTCTTCCTTGGTGTAGAGCGTGCCATATTCAGTTGGGTGAGAAATGTAAACCATCCCTGGAAAAACCATATGGTCATGGTTGCCATCATGATAAAAGTTATCCACATAAGCAGCAAGCTCAGCCGCCTGAATTTTTCCTTGATGAGAAGGAAGTGTTAGCACCTTGTGTCCTGTAAATTCAATAGCACCAGCTTCATGAGTGCTAACATGCCCCGTTTCAGCAGCGATGACACCTTCGTAAGAGGTTAACAAGCTATCGATAACCACTTGATTAGTCTGTGTGCCACCTGATAAAAAGAAGATTTCAGCTTCAGGGCAATGGCAAGCTTCTTTTATCTTTTCTACAGCCTGTGCACAATAACTATCCATGCCATAACCAGCAAGACTTTCTTGATTACTATCCACAAGCGCTTGGAGTAGCTGTGGATGAATTCCTTTATTATAATCATTTTCAAAATGTAACATATTAGCACCTCTTTTGATTGCATTTACAATAATATTGAGATTATTATATCACTTTTTATTGTAAATGCAATATTTTTTTGTTAAAATTTTTAGCAAGGAGAAACTATTATGTTTGATATTATTCGTACTATTGGTGCTGTCACGCGCACCATTCAAATTGACTCTAATAATCATTTTAAAGAACTTGGACTAAATAACAATCTATTCATCTATATTATTCGTGTCTGTGAAAAACCTGGAATGTTTTTGGGCGAGTTGGCAGACAATGTCCAAATTGACCGTACAACTGCCTTTAGAACGATAAAAAAATTAGCTACGCTCGGCTATTTTGAATTAAAGAAAGATGCTGTTAACCAGAAAATCAAACGTGTTTATCCAACAGAAAAAGCCAAGGACATTTATCCACAGCTTCACGAATATGAACAAAAGCAATCTGATTTTCTTTTATCAAACTTATCCACAGAAGAAATTGCTCAACTCAAACAATTAATGGCAAAATTAAAATATTAACCGTAAAATCGCCATGCTAACAATTCCTGTAATGACGGCATATAATAAATTTTTAGATTTTAAGGCGACATAAAAAGTGGGAAGACTGGCTAGAACTTCCAAGTCCTTTACTTGTGGCAAATGCCCAATTTCAACGTCAAAAAGGCTTGAAAACGTCAAAGCAAATAAAATGGAAACGGGCAAATATTTCAAAAAACGAATGACAATTTCGGGCAAGCCTTTATATTTTACCAAGATAAAAGGGGCAACTCGCGGAACCCACGACACAACAAATCCTAAAAGAATGGCTACCAAAACATAACTACTAACGCTCATCCAACATTACCCCCACACTACAACCAATTAACGTTGACACTAAAACCGCTAAAGCACTTGATAGAAAAACAGCGCAGACTAAAAAACTAATAGCCACAGCTGCTAGTACAAGCAATAGTTTTTTAATGCCTTCACTCAACATCGCATCAAATTGAAAGACAAGTAAACCAATAAACATACCAATCAGAGCAAAATCAAGCCCAAAACTTTCTGGATTGGGGATAATACCTCCTAGGAGTGTCCCTACAATTGTGGATAAAACCCATGCTGCATAACTCAGTAAATTATTACCATGCATCCAGCTAGCTGCAATTGATTTATTGTGAACATTTTCTCCCAACAAAACACCATAACTTTCATCTGTAATTAGGCTAGCTATCCCAATGTTATTGAGGAAGCTTGTTTTGGTAAAAATAGTTGTTGCATGCAAACTCATCAACATATTACGCAAATTAACTAAAAAAACGGTCAACGTTACTGAAGCCAAATCAGCATGAGCAAGCAACATGGCACACATGGCAAATTGAGCTGAACCACCATAGACCAAAAGACTCATCAAGCCAACTTCTAAAGCTGATAATCCTGAAGCAGACGCCACAATTCCAAAAGCTAATCCAATCGAAATATAACCCAAAGCCGTTGGAAGCGCATCTTGAAGCCCCGCTTTAAACCCTTTTTCCTGCATACAAACTCCCTAAATATAGTAACATCAATCAGAAAACATCTAAGTTCTCTACCATTTGGACAATTAAATATTAGTTACCATTATAAAACACCCTTGCATAGCTTGCAAGGGTATTTTGGGATTTAGAACGGAGATTATTATTCTAAATTTGCATGACGTTTTACCATGCTTTCATTAGATTCGTTTAAAATCTTCATTAATTTTAAAATAAGAATATCATATAAAACCAGACTAGATTGTTCAAATACTGAACCCATAGGTTGTTTTCCAACTTGCTCACTAGCTTTATTTTGAGCAGGAATCACCAAAACTAAATTTGATAATCTCCCAATTGTAGATGATAAATTTGTTGTAATAAGAGCTGAATCTAACGATAACGTGTTAGCTTTTTTTATCAATGAAACTAAACTATCTGTTTCTCCAGAACCAGAGCCAATAATCACTAAATCATTTGGCTGTGTGTGGGGGGAATTAATGTCTCCAACAACGCTTACTGATAATCCTAAATGCATTAACCGATTAGCAAATGCACGAATCATCAAACCTGACCTTCCCATACCTGCTAAAAAAATATGATGTGAATTTACAATTTTATTCGCCAAATCATCCAATTTCTCATCGTCAATCTGATTTACCGCTTTTTCAATATCAGATAGAATAATTTGAGATTCTTCCATTTTGTCTACCTCAACTTTTAAGAATCTAGTTTTGCTTTAATGTCACTAGCTACTTCTTCAACACTATTTTTTTGGCATTTCTTAATAAACACGTCATCTTGAAAAAGAGCAATCACTTTACGTAAAACTGCAATATGCTGTTTTCCTGATGACAAAGCTAGATTAAAAACTAATGTAACGTCAACTTTTTGATTCTTATCTTCCATTAATCCAAAAGCAACTGGTTTTGATAAACGTACAACACTTACGCTATCTTCAGTCACAAAATCAGAATTACCGTGCGGCATTGCTACGCCTTGTCCACTTGCCAACGATAAACCTGTGGGAAAATCAACCTCACGGTCAATACACGCTTGAATATAGTCACTTTTAATATTATTTACTTCAAGAAGTGCTTTTCCCGCAAAACGAATTGCCGATTGATAATCGTTTACAGTTTCATCTGCATCATTCACTACAACATAAACCATAATAAACTCCTATTTAATCATTTCACCTTTAACAGCATCAAAGATTTCATCCTCACCAATACCAGTAAGTAAACCTGCTCCAACTATAACTGGAACTGTTAAACCTTCATTTTCAAGTTTTGTAGATGAAACAACTAAATCATAGCTATTGAACTTTTCAGTTGAACAATCCATGAGAGAAGCTTTATCAACTTGAACATCAGCAATTTTTTCATCTTTTAAGAAATCTTGTAAAACTGACACCATAATTGATGATGAAGCAATACCATTTCCACAAACGACAAGAATTTTTTTAGCCATAATAATTACCTCTATTTCTATTTATTAAGCATTTTCAATTTGAGCATGTTCTTTTTTCTTAAGTAGATAGCCTACTGCAACAAGAATTGCTCCAACTAAAATATAACCAATTAATCCAATATGTGATACTGCCGCAAAGAGACCTGTAAAAGGATTAGCGGATGGGTTTAAAGAAGAATACATAACACCTTCTTTAGCACCTGCACCAAATTTTTGGAAGACCTCGTTAGTTGCTGGTGTCATCCATGATGCAATATAGAGACCACCACCAAATAGAATCACTGAAGTCAACCAAGTACGAATAATATTTCCATTAAAAACAGGAACCATACACGCAATGAAGAAGACAAACTGTGATAAATCACCTAACGGCATGACTTTATTCCCAGGTAAAATGACTGCTAGAATCACCATTACAGGAATAAGAAGTAAGGCTGGAGCGATAACTGATGGATTACCAACAATAAGTGCCGTATCCATACCAACTGTAATTTCTCGGTCTGGGAATTTTTTAACCAATTTCTTACGCGCAGCATTTGAAAGCGGAACAAGTCCTTCCATCATGATTGAAGTCATCTTAGGAAGAAGAAGCATAACAGCTGCCAAATACATACCAAGCTGTAAACTTGAGATAATTGTTGTATAAGGGTTACTCCAATCATAACCAAATAATCCTAAAAGCACACCAAGAATAAAACCTACAACTGTTGGATCACCCAAGACTCCAAAACGTTTTTGGATAGACTCTGCGGTAACATTCCAATGACGCAAACCAGGAATATGATCATAAATCCAATTAAACGGGTAAGCAAATAAAAGATAAGTATTAGCAACAGGATGTGAAATGGAAACTCCTTTTGGTAACCCAAAAAATTCATTATTACGTTTTGCACCTAAATCAGCTGCAATAAGTGCCCAGACATGGAAAAGTCCTGCTGTTAAAACTCCATAAAGGAAATTACCAGAATAAACAGCCACAATTGCACCCATTGATGCATTTTGATGAAGATTAAAAACATCAACATTAACACAGTCAGTTAATTTCAAAACAAGAAGAAGAATATTAATACCAACACATAGTGGAATAATAATTGCTCCCATATTTGAACCAAATCCCATAACCGCAGTCGCAGCACCACCAACATCAATAGCACTTAAAGAAGATCCTGTCTTTTCTGCTAGTCCAGTAATGGCTGGCTCCATTTTATCTAACATGAAATTAATGACAAGAGATAAAGCAATAAAACCAATCCCAACCTTCATTGCTGATTGAATTGCTTCGGAAAGCGGTCGACGTAAAATCAGCATGAAAATCAAGAAAATTAGTGGAATAAAAATAAAATTTCCTAAATCATTAATAAAATTTGTAACAACTTCCATTTTTCTACTAGCCAGCTTATAACTAGCCTCCTCCTTTACTATTCAGGTCTAAAGCCCATGTTCCACGCGACATAATCAGGCTTTTTCAATAAACGATTATCATCAGCTTCTGCTTCCAATAAATTTTTCTTTGAATTTTCACGAGCTGTACTAAAATCAAATGGTTCATCATACCAAGCATCTACAATCTGTTTAAGATATTCAAGACCATTGACACGGCAACCAAGACCAATAACCTGTGTATTATTACTAAGTCTTGCACGCTTTGCTGAGTAAGGATTCGTTACAGCTGTCGCTCTAATTCCCCAATGTTTATTGATTTGACAAGTAAAACCAATTCCAGTACCGCAGATGTAAATTCCTAATCGACATTTGTCACGTTGAATAACCTCAGCCATTTCATCCGCCAGAACTGCAAAAGTATTGACACCATCTTCTGGGATTTTTACAGGATCATAAACTATCTCAGCATTTTTTTCTTCGATAAGATAGTTTTTGAGAGCTTCTTTTGTTTCAAATCCCAAATCATCACAGGCAATTGCGATTTTTGTTTTCATTTGTTACCTCCTCGTAATCGCTTTCTTTTTTATATCTGTATTTTAGCATTGGTTTTAGTTGGTGTCAATAGTTTTTTATTGGTTTTTATTATTTTTTGTTGGCTTTTAAAGTAAAATACTTGTTTTTTATTGGTTTTACTATATAATTATCTTTAGAAACAAGCGAGGTTAAACTATGTTATTAGAAAAAAGACGTCAACTCATTCTTGATGAATTAAAAAATAATGGAACTGTCTATGTCAGCAAATTATCTGAACAATTTGAAGTTAGCTATGAAACAATTCGCAAAGATTTATCCTATCTGGAAAAAAAGGGACTGCTTATAAAAAGCCATGGTGGGGCTATTTTAAAACAAAATGCTATCGAATTATCTTACAACACACGTGAAAAAGAAAATACTTCTGATAAAAAAAGAATCGCCCAAAAAGCCCTTGAACTCATTCCAGACAATGCTTCAATTATCATTGGTACAGGTAGTACAACTGTTGAATTAGCTTATTTATTAGCTCAAAAATCTGGCTATAAAATTTTTACAGATTCTTTACCTGTTACAAATGCTTTGGTTAATTCAGATAATCAGCTATTCTTTTTTGGTGGAGAATTTCGTCCTAAAAGCTCATCAGTCTTCGGAGGATGGACCATTTCACAAATCAAACAAGTCTTCGTTGATATCTGTTTCCTTGGTTCAGATGGTTTTTCAAATATTGATGGTCCTTCAAGCCCATCTTCTTCAGATGTGTCTATTGACCAAGAAATAATAAAACAAGCCGATAAAGCTTTCATTTTAGCTGATTCTAGTAAATTTGAAAGAAAAAGTCTCTATAAAATTTGTGACTGGTCAGATATTACCGCTCTAATTACAGATTCAGATGCTGACGAAGCCAAACGTTCAATTATTGAAAAAGAGACAACCGTTATTCTGGCATAACAAATAAAAGTCCCTAGAAATTCTAGGGACTTTTATTCCAATCAGAAATTATTATACCCAAAAAAAGACTAAACATTGATTACTCGATTAATGTAATCATCTACTGCCATGATAAAGACAAATTCACCTTGAAGTGATGCAACTTCTCTGGTTCCAATAATTCACCAGATAAATTAGGGAATGAAAAGGTTACTGTAGTATCCAACCATCAAATAACGTCAAATTCCAAATTTCCTGCCATGCGAGTCATTGTTGAAACACAATGTGACAAAGTAAAACCAACTATAACCAATTATGAATTTCTTTTTCTGTTAAGTATGCTTCTAAAGATGCTCCTATAAAAGCACTATTAACTTGCTTTTCAAATACCGGCTCATCACCTTTCGGCTCAAAGTCAACCATTATCTCACAGTCAGTATATTACAACGTGGTTAACAGGTTGTTTATTTTGTCTAAAATAGTTTACTATTTCTGAAATTCTTTTCTCAGCGTAAGGGTCATAACGTTTCCCAAACGTTTCAGATAAAAAGCCGTTTTGAATATCAATCAAAATAAAGCCGTTTTCATTCCTTTTTACCTTCTATTTAGACATTAGTTTACAGGAAAATAATCCCCTAATCCAAACTATCAAAAGCTAAACTTGGTTTAGCGTTTAAGTCTAAGTCAGCAAAGTGTCCTTTATCGTATTCAATCGCTGCTGCTAGCGAAATCATGCCAGCATTATCGCCACAAAGGCGTAATGGTGGAATAACAACTTCTGCTTCTGTAATTTCATCTGCCAAACGTTCACGCAAGCCTTGATTAGCAGCCACACCACCAGCTACAACGAGTGTTTTGACAGGATATTTTTCCAAAGCTTTTTTTGTTTTCGCCATCAAAACATCCAAAACGGCAGCTTGAAATGATGCTGATAAATCTTCTTTTGAAAGTGTTTCACCTTTTTGCGCAGCATTATGGTGTAAATTAATAAAAGCTGATTTCAAACCTGAAAATGAAAATTCGAGGTTATCTTCTTTAATCATGGCACGCGGAAAATCATAAATATCCTTTCCTTGATGTGCCAATTGGTCAATTTCACGTCCAGCAGGATAAGTCAACCCCATGACACGACCAACCTTGTCATATGCTTCACCAACAGCGTCATCACGCGTTTCACCGACAATTTTATAATCGCCAGGTTCAGACACATAAACCAATTCTGTGTGTCCACCAGAAACCAATAATGCCATTAATGGATAAGCTAATTCTTTGACTTGACGAGCTGCCATCAAGTGCCCAGACATATGATTAACAGGAATCAATGGCAAATGGTTCGCCCAAGCAAAAGCTTTAGCAGCAGCCATCCCCACTAAAATCGCTCCAACCAAGCCAGGACCGTAAGTTACAGCAACCGCATCAAGGTCACTCACTTCAATTCCTGCCGTATCCAAAGCATCTTTGAAACACGTTGTAATCACTTCGACATGGTGACGACTAGCAACCTCTGGCACCACGCCACCAAAACGCTTGTGACTTTCAATTTGACTAGCAATAATATTGCTCAAAATCTCGCTTTCATTTTTTAAAACGGCAACACTTGTTTCATCACAAGAGCTCTCCACAGCTAAAATATATCTATCTTTCATTTATCTTTTTTACCTCTCATTACCTTCACGCTTCATAATAATCGCATCCTCAATTGGATTATGGTAATATCGCTTACGCTCACCAATCACCTTAAATCCAAATTTTTGGTACAAAGCTTGCGCAGAAGTATTTGATGCTCTCACTTCCAAGAAAATTGGAAAGTCAATCTGGTCTAAATTGGTCAATAACTGACTACCTAAACCACAACCTTGATAAGCTTTCTTAACCGCAATATTTGTGATTTCTAATTCGCCAACAAGTTGCTGAATTGCAAGAAAACCAACCATTTCCTTGTCTTTTTCCACAAAAAAATAATCCACACTATCCTGCTGCATATCTGCTAAAATTTGCTTTTTTGTCCATGGTGACACTTCATAGACATCAGACAAGATAGCATAAACAGCAGTCACTTTTTCTGATAAATCTTTCATGTTAGATACGTTTGACATAATCTGCAGTTGAATCTTCTTTATGCGTTTTAAGCCAGTTTTCCTCTGCTTCCACACGTTTGAGATAATTTGGTACAAAACTGTCAACATCAGCTGGTTCAAGACTTTGACCATATTTTCCAATAGCATAAGCTGATGGCAAAACAGGTAAAATAACAGCTTGTGGTAGAGCTTCTTCAATCTGGTCGCGGAAATTATCCACTTCACCAACAAACATAACCTTAGCTTCAGCCTTAACGGCTTCTAAAACAGCTGTAAAACTCATGTGTTGGTCTGCTTTAACAAGCTGACCATTTTTATAAAAACCAGCATAAACATTATTACGACGGGCATCCATGATAGGAACAACCAAGCCATCAAAATCAGCTGCCGCAGCAAGTGCATACAGACTTGACACCCCTACTAACTCAATATTTAACGTATATGCCAACGTTTTAGCTGTCGCAACCGCCACGCGCAAACCAGTATAAGACCCTGGGCCTTGCGCTACAACAATTCTACCTAAATCACTTGGTTGCAAATCCACAGATGCCATCAAAAAATCAATCGCAGGCATTAATGTTATACTGTGATTTTTTTTAATATTGACCGTTACATCAGCTAACAAATTCTTGCCATCTAAAATGGCAACAGACAAAGCCTTACTTGAAGTATCAAAGGCTAAAACTTTCATCATTTAAATTCCCTCACTTGATTCTACCTCTTATTTTATGATATAATTTTAATAATTGCAACGAATCAAGGTTAAATCAATTACTCGTAAAAATTTCATAGATGTTTGTCAAGTAGATGTAAAGCTATTTGGCAGGTTTTTTGTAGTTTGATTAGCCACAGGTATAAAGAAAGGAAAACTATGATTTATAAAGTTTTTTACCAAGAAACAAAAGAACGTAACCCACGCCGTGAGCAAACTAAAGTGCTCTACTTAGACATTGATGCCACAACTGAACTCGAAGGACGCATCAAAACACGCAAACTCGTTGAAGAAAAAACACCTTACAACGTTGAATTTATTGAACTTCTATCAGATAAACACCTAGCTTACGAAAAAGAAACAGGTGTCTTTAAATTAACGGAGTTATAACATGTCACAAATCAATTTAAAACCCGAAGAAGTTGGGGTTTACGCAATTGGTGGTCTTGGAGAAATCGGAAAAAATACTTACGGTATTGAGTACAAAGATGAAATTATCATCGTTGATGCTGGTATCAAATTCCCTGAAGATGACCTTCTCGGAATTGATTATGTCATTCCAGATTATTCTTATATCGTTGAAAATATTGACCGTATCAAAGGGCTCGTTATTACCCACGGTCATGAGGACCACATTGGTGGAATCCCATTTCTCTTAAAACAAGCTAATATCCCAATCTACGCTGGACCATTAGCCCTTGCACTTATTAAAGGAAAATTGGAAGAACACGGACTTCTCCGTGATGCTAAACTCTATGAAATTAATGCTAACACAGAATTAACATTTAAAAACCTTAGTGTTACTTTCTTCCGCACAACCCACTCAATTCCAGAACCTCTTGGAATCGTTATCCACACACCACAAGGTAAAATTGTCTGCACAGGGGACTTCAAATTTGACTGGACACCAGTTGGTGAGCCAGCAGATATCCACCGCATGGCTGCCCTTGGTGAAGATGGCGTTCTCTGTTTATTATCAGACTCAACCAACGCTGAAATTCCAACCTTTACAAATTCAGAAAAAGTCGTTGGACAATCTATCATGAAGATTATTGAAGGCATTCATGGACGTATTATTTTCGCGTCATTTGCTTCAAATATCTTCCGTCTCCAACAAGCTGCCGAAGCTGCCGTTAAAACAGGACGTAAAATCGTTGTTTTTGGACGTTCTATGGAAAAAGCCATTGTCAACGGTATCGAACTTGGTTATATCAAAGTTCCAAAAGGAACATTTATCGAACCAAGTGAACTCAAAGACTATCACGCTAGTGAAATCTTAATCATGTGTACAGGTAGTCAAGGAGAATCAATGGCTGCACTAGCACGTATTGCCAATGGTACACACCGCCAAGTCACACTACAACCTGGCGACACCGTTATCTTCTCATCTAGCCCAATTCCTGGTAACACAACAAGTGTTAATAAACTTATCAACACTATCCAAGAAGCTGGTGTCGAAGTTATCCACGGTAAAGTCAATAATATCCACACATCTGGTCACGGTGGTCAACAAGAGCAAAAACTCATGCTCCGCTTGATGAAACCAAAATACTTCATGCCAGTTCATGGTGAATACCGTATGCTGAAGATTCATGCTGGTTTAGCAATGGACACAGGTGTGCCAAAAGATAATATCTTTATCATGGAAAACGGTGATGTCCTAGCTCTTACAGCTAATTCAGCTCGCCGTGCTGGACACTTCAATGCTCAAGACATTTATGTTGATGGTAATGGTATTGGAGATATTGGTGCTGCCGTACTGCGCGACCGTCACGATTTATCAGAAGACGGTGTCGTTCTTGCTGTCGCAACTGTCGATTTTGACACACAAATGATTTTAGCAGGTCCTGACATTCTCAGCCGTGGATTTATCTACATGCGCGAATCAGGCGACCTCATCCGTGAAAGTCAACGTGTTCTTTTCAACGCGATTCGCATTGCCTTGAAAAACAAGGACGCAAGCATTCAATCTGTTAACGGTGCTATCGTTAACGCACTTCGTCCATTCTTGTACGAAAAAACAGAACGTGAACCAATCATTATCCCAATGATTCTCACACCAGATGAAAAATAGAATTAACGAAGCTGAGACAAAAGTGCTCAGCTTCTTTGTTTACGAAATGATAAATGACAAAACGCAGAAATCGGGAACAAATCAGTTTAGGTCAGCAGCTGAAAACTAAGACTAGCTAAAAAATCAAATCTCTTTGAAGTTAGCGATTTGCTTTTGAATTTTTAAGTTCATGAATAAAATCACATTTTCCCTTTTTCCACAACTTATCCACAAAAATAAAGCAGCTTGATTTTTCAAACTGCTTTTTCTATGTTTTAAATTGATATCAATAAGTCGTTGGATAAATGTAACTAACTGTGCCTGCTGTTTGGCTATTTGTTGGGTCAAACCAGCCACGGTAATTATCAATCCATTGTTTATCACCGTAGTTTGATTCGAGCACTTGAATTTCACCGCTGGCACTAACAGCTGTTACATACGCTACGTGTCCGTAACTGTCAGGGTCAGTCCAACAAATAATCGCTCCAACCTCCGCTTGTGTTCCGACAGTATATCCTTGCAAGGCAGCATTAGCAGCCCAATCACCAGCATTTCCCCACCAGTTACTTGCCCATGTCGCTAACTCTTTAACTCCCCATGTGCATTGACCAACTGGATAGGTATTATCGCTATTTGTGCTAGTCTCTGTTGCTACTTCTTCAGTTGACGTTGTTTCTACCGAAACTTGGTCTGGTACTTGAAGTGTCTGACCAGGGACAATCGTATCATAAATTGACATGCCATTCAAAGCAGCCAAATCATAAACATCCATACCGTACAATTGTGATACACTATAAAAAGAATCTCCACTTTGTAGTGTATAAGTGTCAGCATCTGCATTTACTTGTGAAAATAGCAGAGCTCCTGAAACTGTTGCTGTTGCTAAAGCTAATTGTGTTTTTCGATTCATAAACATCCGTCTCCCAATTTTTGATTACCATTAGTATATCAAGGAATTGTTACAAATTGTATAAAATCATGTAAGCGTTATATTTCAATTTACCACATCTAAAATATGACCATAAAGACGCCATTGTCCATAAACCTAAAGACCATCTTGAATCCAAGCAAAAAACTCGCCATAAAAGCGAGCTTTCTTAGTTTTATTGTGCAACCATGATACGAAGACCTTGGTCGATTTTTTCTGCAGCTTTGCGTCCTTCGCGGATTCCCCAAATCACAAGACTTGGACCACGACGTGCATCACCAGCAACAAAGACACGGTCATTATTTGTTGAATAGTCATCATAGACACTTTGAACTCCAAATTGTTCAAATAATGATTTTTCAGCACCTGTGAATCCCATTGCTAGTAAAACAAGGTCTGCTTTGATGATTTCTTCAGTTCCTTCAATTGGTTTGAAACCAGGACCAACTTTGATAGTCTTAGCAGCAATGACTTGACCACGGTCAGCACCGATAAATTCAGTTGTTGATGTGGCATAAGTTGTCAATTCTGTATCTTGCACGAAATTGGCTTCCTCTTGCCCATAACCGACGCGTTTAATCATTGGATACTGTGGCCATGGATTTGTTGGTAAGCGTTTTTCTGGCGGTTCTGGAGTGATTTCAAGCTGTTTAACACTTGCTGCACCCAAACGAACAGCCGTACCGATACAGTCATTACCTGTATCACCGCCACCAATGACAAGAACATGTTTGCCTTCAAGCGTTGGACCAAGTTTTTTATTATCAGAAGCAAGGACATTTTTAGTCGTTTCAGTTAAGAAATCAACCGCAAAACGCACACCAGATAGATGACGACCTGGGACATCCAAATCACGCGGAACACTTGCACCAGTTGCAAGAACAACACGGTCATATTGTTTCAACAATTCATCCGCTGTTACATCACGTCCCACTTCCGTATTGGCAACAAAATTGATACCAAGTTTTTCCATCAAATCAATACGACGTTGAACAATTTCCTTATCCAATTTCATATTTGGAATACCGTACATCAATAGTCCACCAAAGCGGTCACTACGTTCATAAACAGTTACTGTATGACCTAGTTTATTAAGGCGCCAAGCAGTTGAAAGCCCTGCAGGTCCAGAACCAATAACAGCAACTTTAAATCCTGTACGGTAGGCTGGACGACCTGACTCCTCTACCCAACCATTTTCAAAGGCTGTATCGATGATAAAGCGTTCATTATCATGGATAGTGACACCAGATCCATTGAGACCTTCTGTACAACCTTTTTCACACGGCGCTGGACAAACACGTCCAGTCATTTCTGGGAAAGGATTTGTACGTGAAAGACGCTCAAAAGCACGTTTGTAATCGCCTTTATAAAGCAAATCATTCCATTCAGGAATCAAGTTGTCATTTGGACAACCTGAAACCGCACGTCCACCACCGTAGAATTGTCCAGAATGACAGAAAGGAATCCCACAAGCCATACAACGTGCGGCTTGTTTTTGACGATCCTCTTCTGACAATGGAACTTGTAATTCTTCGAAGTCCAAGATGCGTTCAGCAACAGGACGAAACGGATTATCTTTACGTTCATATTTCAAAAATCCAAATGGATTAGCCATTTTACTTACCTCCTGTTACTTGTGCGAGAAGTTCTTCTTTCTTAGCAGCAGTTTCTGCACCACCTGTGGCAATTTCGAAGGTACGCAATTCAAGTTCATCACCTTCTAAGCCAGTATTAGCAAGTGCGTATTCAATATTGTTAATTTCATGGAATTCAGTTGGATAAACTTTAATGAATTTATCAACTTCTTGTGCCCAGTTGTCAAGCAAGCGTTTTGCTTTAGCGCTACCTGTGTATTCATAGTGTTTTTGAATCATATCAACCAAGACATCATCCCCACGAGTTTCACCGACTTTGTAAAGGTCAACCATTTCTTGGTTAACTTTTTCGGCAAAATCACCGTCCACATCATAAACATAGGCAACACCACCACTCATACCAGCAGCGAAGTTACGTCCTGTTGTTCCAAGGATAACAGCAACACCGCCTGTCATATATTCACAACCGTGTGCTCCGACACCTTCAACAACAACTTTAGCACCAGAATTACGAACACAGAAACGTTCACCTGCGCGACCAGCGAAATAAGCTTCACCCTTAACCGCACCAAAGAGAGCAACGTTACCAACGATTGGTGAATTTTCAACATCATAAGCAGCATCATGCGGCGGCTTAACAATCAAACGTCCACCTGACATTGATTTGGCAATGTAGTCATTCGCTTCACCAACTAGTGTTAATTCCATACCTTGTGTGATAAAGCTTGCAAATGATTGACCAGCAATACCAGTATATTCATATTTAATCAAACCTGGTTCAACGGTATCATTTCCATAACGTTCAGCCATCCAGCCTGCCATTCGAGCACCGACTGCACGTTGAACATTGTTAATTGATTCTTTAACCGTCACGCTTGCGCCATTATCAACAGCAGCTTTGGCAAATCCGTCTAATTCTTTCCATTGACGTGCTTCAGCAAATGGATCTTCTGTCTTGCGGTCAATTGGATAGGCTGTACCAAGCATACGTGAAAAATCAAGCGATTTTGCTTTACCTTTTGGAATGAATTTCGCTTTCAAGATTTCTGAATGACCAACCATTTCGTCAACAGAACGGAAACCAAGTTCAGCCATATATTCACGCAATTCTTCTGCCATAAACATCATCATGTTAATCACATGTTCAGGTTTACCTGCAAAATGTTTACGAAGTTCTGGATTTTGAGTTGCTACACCAACAGGACAAGTATTCAATGAGCAAACACGCATCATCACACAACCAATAGAAATCAATGCTAGACTTGCAAATGAATATTCTTCCGCTCCAAGAAGAGTGGCAATGGCAACATCGCGACCAGTCATTAATTTACCATCAGTTTCAAGAGTCATACGTTGACGGAGACGGTTAAGTGACAATGTTTGGTGTGCTTCAGCCAAGCCCATTTCCCATGGAAGCCCAGCATCACGGACAGAGTTACGTGGAGAAGCTCCTGTACCACCGTCGTAACCAGAAATAACAACCTTATCAGCACCAGCTTTTACACAACCCGTAGCGATTGTACCAACACCAGTACTTGAAACCAATTTAACATTGATTTTAGCATAAGGATTAATGGCTTTAAGGTCATAAATCAATTGCGCCAAATCTTCAATTGAGTAGATGTCATGGTGAGGTGGTGGTGAAATCAAGCGTACACCAGGCGTTGCACCACGAATTTCTGCAACCCAAGGGAAGACTTTTTGACCAGGCAATTGACCACCTTCACCAGGTTTCGCACCTTGTGCTAATTTAATTTGAAGTTCTTCAGCAGACATGAGGTATTCTGCATTAACACCAAAACGTCCAGAAGCAACTTGTTTGATTTTAGAGTTCAAATTACGTCCGTCTGGTTGCACTTTGAAACGATTACGATTTTCGCCACCTTCACCAGAGTTTGATTTCGCTCCGATTGAGTTCATGGCTTCAGCAATTGTTTCATGTGCTTCTTTAGAAAGTGAACCAAAACTCATGGCACCAACTTTGAAACGTTTAACAATAGTTTCTGCTGGTTCTACCTCAGAGAGGTCAACTTTTGGACGGTCAGATTTAAATTCCCAAATAGAACGAAGTGTTGTCGGCGTTGATAATGCTTCTTTGTCCAATTCAGCTGTGTATTCTTTAAAGAGTTTGTAGTCCCCTTTACGAACAGCTTGTTGGAAATTATAAATAGTATGTGGATTGAAAAGATGATACTCGCCATCTGCTTTAAATTGATAAATACCACCACTTTGGAGATAATCTCCACGACGAGGACCAAAAGCATCTTCCATACGTTGAAGGTATTCTTTTTCAATTTGGTCAAGTGACAAACCACCGATACGAGTTACTGTACCTGTAAAGTATTTGTTAACAACAGAGTCAGATAAACCAACGGCTTCAAATAATTGAGCCCCTTTGTAACCAAGGATTGTTGAAATCCCCATACGACTCATAACTTTAACAATACCTTTTTCAGCAGCTTTACGATATTTTTCAAAAGCAAGCTCGTCTTTGCCATATTCTTTCAATGTCGCATAAGCGCCATAAGGGTGAACCGCAGCCGCACCATAACCAACCAAGGTTGCAAAATGATGAACTTCAATAGCTTCCGCTGTATCGACAACAATTGAGAATTGGCTTGCTTTTCCTTTGACAACCATGTAGTTATTTAAACCAGAAACAGCTAACAACATTGGGATAGTTGTTTGATTTTCTTTAACGTTACGGTCTGAAAGAATAATAATCTTACTACCATTATCAACGGCTTTTTCAGCAGCTTTGAAAAGATTTTCTAGCGCACGTTGCAAACGATTATGTGACGGCTCAACCACGTCATAAACCGTAGATAGGGTTGTTGCACAATAACGGTCATCTTTCAAGTTAGCAATTTTCGCAAAATCTTGACTTGAAAGAACTGGGCTGTCAATTTTTACTTTGACACAGTTATCAGCACCATCAGCTTTGAAATTACCATCACCACCGAGGTAAACACTAGTTGACACAACGATTTGTTCACGAATGGCATCAATTGGCGGATTAGTAACCTGCGCAAATTGTTGCTTGAAGAAAGTGAAAAGCGATTGGCTCTTATT
The DNA here is from genome assembly GCF_002000985.1 of Streptococcus gallolyticus subsp. gallolyticus DSM 16831. Lineage (NCBI taxonomy): Bacteria > Bacillati > Bacillota > Bacilli > Lactobacillales > Streptococcaceae > Streptococcus > Streptococcus gallolyticus. Next base: position 2,196,857 of record NZ_CP018822.1, read on the forward strand.
AGAGAGAACTGCTAGTGGGCTATCAAATCCCATTGAAATAACAGGTTCTTCACCTTTTTCAGACATTGGTAGAATGACCGTACGAATAACTTCTTCATTGTAGCCGTAAGCCTTCCACATTGTTTCAATGTCATTTGTTTCTTGAGTCAATTCAGCAGCCTCAAAGTCGTTAAGATGAGCAATGTTTTCATCAACCCACTCTTTGTATGGATGTTGTGCAGCATAGTATGCTTTCACTTCTTCATTGCGCATTAATTTTCCTGAAGTCGTGTCAATCAACATCATATTACCAGGTCCAAGCACACCTTTTTCAATAACACGACTTGGTTCAAGATCGACAACACCAGATTCACTTGAGCAAATAAGGAAATTATCTTTTGTCAATGAATAACGGCTAGGACGCAATCCATTACGGTCCAAACGCGCACCAACCATATCACCGTCAGTGAAAACAAGCGCTGCTGGACCATCCCATGGAGCTACGAAACTTGACGCATATTCATAAAATGCCTTCAAATCATCTGAAAGCCCTGATTCATCACCCCAAGCTTCAGGTACCATCATTAAAAGACTTTGTGGAATATCACGACCATTACGGTAAAGATATTCTAGACAGTTTTCCAACTTGGCAGAGTCCGAATTTTCTTCGTTATAAACTTCAATCTGGTGACTGTGCATCCAATTTTCAGCACCACGGAGAGTATTAATTTCACCATTGTGTGCCAAAAAGCGGAATGGCTGTGCACGATCCCAAGATGGGAAAGTATTTGTAGAAAAGCGTGAGTGTGTCAACGCAATATGAGATTTGAAATGTTCATCTTGCAAATCAGGATAAAAAAGCCCAACTTGGAAAGCATGGAGCATTCCTTTGTACACAATTGTCTTACTTGAAAGTGAGCAAATGAAAAATTCATCAGCTGAAAAACTCTTTTCAAGTTGGCGACGTAAGCGGAACAATTTATCCTCAAAATCACGGCCAGCTTTTGTGTCATCAGGTTTCTTAACAAAAACTTGTACAAAACTTGGCATAATTTCTTGGGCTGCTGGACCACAATTATCGTAATTAAATGGCACATCACGTGTCATCAAGACATGAAAACCTGCTAATTTAATTTCAGCTTTAACAGCTTCCAAAAGACTTACCTTAGCTTCAGTATCCTGAGGTAAAAATAATTGCGCAACGGCGTAATCGCCTTTTTTAGGCAAAACATAGCCTGCTTCTTTAGCCTTTAATTGGAAAAATTCATCAGGCAAAGCAAGCAGCATTCCTGCACCGTCTCCTGTATCAGGTTCTGCACCTGTACCTCCACGGTGATTCATACGAGTTAACATGGTTAAGGCATAATCAATCAAAGTATGGCTAGCTTTACCATCAAGCTGTGCAACAAACCCCATACCACAAGCATCCGATTCAAAAGATGGATCCCAAAGCGTTGTCTGTTGCGCTCTCAAAGCACTTTCATTCATAGCTTCTACTCCTATCATTAGTACAAATAGTCCAAAATAGTCTAATTATTCAGAATATTTATTTTAAATTATACCACATTATGCTAGATTAGAATAGTTCTTATTTGAACTTTTCTAACTGCTAATGTGGTTAATTGGTAAAAAAAAGACAGCCAGAAGCTGTCTCTTTACTACTTCTTAGTATAAATCTAGATAGTTATCAATTTCCCATTGTGAAACAAAGGCCGCATAGCTTGACCATTCAATTTTCTTAGCTTCCACAAAGTTTACAAAGATATGTTCACCAAGTGCTGCTTTGACAACTTCATCTTCTTGTAAAGCTTTAACAGCATTGTGCAAAGTAGAAGGAAGGTCACGGATACCTGCTTCTTTACGTTCTTCTTCAGTCATGACATAGATATTTGATTCAACTGGAGCTGGAGCTTCAATTTTGTTTTCAATACCGTCAAGACCTGCTTCAAGAAGGACAGCAAGTGCAAGATATGGATTAGCAGTTGGATCAACAGAACGAAGTTCCAAACGAGTACCCATACCACGTGATGCAGGAACGCGGATAAGTGGTGAACGGTTACGTCCAGCCCATGCAATGTAAACTGGTGCTTCATAACCAGGAACCAAACGTTTGTATGAGTTTACAGTTGGGTTCATGATTGCAGTGTAGTTATAAGCGTGTTTCATCAAACCGCCAAGGAAGTAATATGCTGTTTCTGACAATTGCATACCTTTTGGATCTTCAGTATCGTAGAAGGCATTGTTTCCATCGTAATCGAACAATGACATGTTACAGTGCATACCTGAACCGTTGATACCGAATTTAGGTTTAGCCATAAATGTAGCATAAAGACCATGTTTACGAGCAATTGTTTTAACAACAAGTTTGAAAATTTGAATGTTATCACAAGCTTTCAAAACATCAGCGTATTTAAAGTCAATTTCATGTTGACCAACAGCCACTTCGTGGTGACTTGCTTCAACTTCAAATCCCATTTCAGTCAAAACATTAACGATTTCACGACGAGTGTTATCTGCAAGGTCAGTTGGTGCAAGGTCGAAGTAACCACCGCGGTCGTTTACTTCAAGAGTTGCTTCACCTTTTTCATCCAATTTGAACAAGAAGAATTCTGGTTCTGGACCAAGGTTAAATGATTTGAAACCAACTTTTTCCATATGACGAAGAGCACGTTTCAAGTTTCCACGTGGGTCACCTGCAAATGGTTCACCTTCAGCAGTATAGATGTCACAGATCAAACCTGCAACAGCACCATTTTCACCACCCCAAGGGAATACTGTCCAAGTATCAAGGTCTGGATGCAAGAACATATCAGATTCGTTGATACGAACAAAACCTTCGATTGAAGAACCGTCAAACATTGCTTTGTTTGCCAATACTTTGTCAAGTTGTTCATCAGTTGCTGGAATTTCCACGTTTTTCAATGTCCCAGCGATATCTGAGAACATTAAACGCAAGAAAGTTACATTTTTTTCTTTGACTTCGCGACGAATGTCAGCTGCTGTAATAGTCATGAATTAAGGTCTCCTTTTTAAAACCGAAATAACCGAGCGACGCGTATTTTTAGATGCGCCAGTTGCTAATGTACTGTGATGGGGCCGAAAAACGACCTTGGTTACGGAGTTCATCTTGTAAGATACGACGAACATCAGCATCAGTTAAAGATTTTTGTTTCTGATGTGCTTTATCTTGTCGCTCCGCATATTCACGCTTAATAGCCGCAATATTAAGCCCCTCATCAAGAAAATCTTTAATTTCGAGCAATCGATCCATATCGTTTAACGAATACATACGACGATTTCCCGACGTCCTCTCTGGGGTAATTAAACCCTGATCTTCATAATAACGAATCTGGCGTGCTGTTAAATCCGTCAATTTCATTACTGTTCCAATAGGAAATACCGCCATTGAACGTCTGAGTTCTTTTTCTTTCATGATGACCTCCTTCCGACACTTATTATAGTCTGAAAATTCTAAACTGTCAACCCTTTATGTAAGAAAATATGACATAAACGAAAAATTTTTAGCTTTTTTTGCGTAACCCCCCCCTAATCTTATCAACATCAGAATTGACAAGAATAGCTACAAAGACTCCGCAAAATGTTTCAAATACCCTAGCAAATACATATAAAATAGTATCTCCAGCAGGAATTGATAAGGTAATAATCAAAAGCGCCGATGTTCCACCAATGATTCCTGCTTTGTTATTAATTGAAACATTAATCATAATTCCTAACATGGTAAAAATTGGGACAAAAATCAACGTTACCCAAAACTGATTATGGAAAAATTGATTGATAAAAAAGAAGAGCAAAGATAGCAAACCACCAACACTATTTCCAACCACACGTGAGAAGCCAAAATGAACACTTTTGTCCAAACTTTCACGTAAACTGAAAACAGCTGTCAGCGTTCCTATCTGCAGCCCTTCCCATCCAAATAAATGGAAAATTAATAAAACCAAAAAAACAGCTAAACCAGTCTTAAAGGTGCGCATGCCCAATTTAAATTTACTCGGGTCAAACTTATAATTCGATAAAAGATTTTTTAAATAATTCATAACTCACAACCAATTTGCATTTTCTTTATTTTAACATATTTTCAAATTGATTTGTGAGCGTTCCACCAATATGAATGCGTTTACCACAAAATATCTCTCACTTGAATTCCACAAAACAAAATAATAGTACCACTTTTAAGCAATAAAATGTTTTCTTTTCATTTATGGATTTTACACACAAAAAAGGACGGCAAGACCGTCCTTTTGAATCTTCTTAACGAAGAAATTATTATTTATCAGTAAGTGCTGCAAGACCTGGAAGTACTTTACCTTCAAGAAGTTCCATAGAAGCTCCACCACCAGTAGAAATCCATGAGAATTTGTCAGCACGACCAAGGTTGATAGCTGCGGCAGCTGAGTCACCACCACCGATAATTGATTTAACGCCTGGTTGTTTAACGATAGCGTCCATTACACCGATTGTACCAGCTTGGAAATCAGGGTTTTCGAACACACCCATAGGTCCGTTCCAAACAACTGTTTTAGCACCAGTCAATTCTTCGTCAAATTTAGCGATAGATTTTGGACCGATATCAAGACCAAGGAATCCAGCATCTACTGCTGCACCTTCAGTATCTTTAACTTCAGTGTAATCAGCAAAAGCGTTAGCTTCTTTTGAGTCAACTGGCAAGATTAATTTACCGTCAGCTTTAGCCAAAAGTTCTTTAGCAACATCAAGTTTGTCTTCTTCAACAAGTGAGTTACCGATTTCGATACCTTGTGCTTTAAGGAATGTGTATGTCATACCACCACCGATAAGGACTTTATCAGCTTTCTTCAACAAGTTTTCGATAACACCGATTTTATCTGAAACTTTTGAACCACCAAGGATTGCGATAAATGGACGAACTGGTTTTTCAACAGCTTCTTGGATGTATGCAATTTCGTTTTCAAGAAGGAAACCTGCAACAGCTTTTTCAACGTTTGCAGAGATACCTACGTTAGATGCGTGTGCACGGTGTGCAGTACCAAATGCATCGTTAACGAAGATTCCGTCACCAAGTGAAGCCCAGTATTTACCAAGTTCTGGATCGTTTTTAGATTCTTTTTTACCGTCAACATCTTCAAAACGAGTGTTTTCAACAAGAAGAACTTCACCGTCTTTAAGGTTGTTGATAGCTTCTTCAAGTTCAGCACCACGTGTAACACCTGGGAAGACAACTTCTTGACCAAGTTTAGCTGCCAAATCAGCTGCTACTGGAGCAAGAGATTTACCTTCTTTATCAGCTTCTTCTTTAACACGTCCAAGGTGAGAGAAAAGAATTGCACGACCACCTTGTTCGATGATGTACTTGATTGTTGGAAGAGCCGCAGAAATACGGTTGTCGTTAGTGATAACGCCATCTTTCAAAGGCACGTTAAAGTCAACACGGACAAGAACTTTTTTGCCTTTCAAATCAACGTCTTTAACAGTCAATTTAGCCATTTGATAGGACTCCTTATTATTTTTTATACATGCTAATTATATCACAAAACCTGTAAAAGAGGTAGCAAAATCAGTACATTTTGTACGCCAGCCACTACTAAACGAGGAAACCTGTGAATTTCTGTATCATTTTACAATATACAAAAAAGAGAGGAACGAATCCTCTCTTCTTCAGCTAACTCATTGATTATTTAGCAATTTTTGCGAAGTATTCAAGAGTACGAACAAGTTGTGAAGTGTAAGACATTTCGTTGTCGTACCATGAAACAGTTTTAACCAATTGAGTACCGTCAGCTGCTTCAGTTACTTCTGTTTGAGTTGCGTCAAACAATGAACCGAATGAGATACCTACGATATCGCGTGAAACGATTGGGTCAGTGTTGTAACCGAATGATTCAGTTGCAGCAGCTTGCATAGCAGCGTTAACTTCTTCAGCAGTTACTTTTTTGTCAAGAACTGAAACAAGTTCAGTAAGTGATCCAGTTGGAACTGGTACACGTTGAGCATGACCTTGAAGTTTACCGTTCAATTCTGGGATAACAAGACCGATAGCTTTAGCAGCACCAGTTGAGTTAGGAACGATGTTTTCAGCAGCAGCACGTGCGCGACGGAAGTCACCTTTACGGTGTGGTGCGTCAAGAGTCATTTGGTCACCAGTGTAACCGTGAACTGTAGTCATTGTACCAACTTTAAGACCAAATGATTTGTTCAAAGCATCAGCCATTGGTGCAAGACAGTTTGTTGTACATGAACCAGCTGAGATAACTGTTTCAGTACCATCAAGAATTTCGTGGTTAGTGTTAAATACGATTGTTTTAACATCTGATCCACCAGGAGCTGTGATAACAACTTTTTTAGCTCCACCTTCGTGCAAGTGTTTTTCAGCAGCAGCTTTAGTTGCAAAGAAACCAGTTGCTTCAAGAACGATTTCTACACCATCGTTAGCCCAGTCGATTTGTTCTGGGTCACGTTCTGCAGAAACTTTAACGAATTGACCGTTAACTTCAAAACCACCATCTTTAACAACAACATCACCGTCGAAACGACCTTGAGTTGTATCGTATTTCAACAAGTGTGCAAGCATAGCTGGGTCAGTAAGGTCGTTAATACGAGCTACTTCAACACCTTCAACGTTTTGGATACGACGGAATGCAAGACGACCGATACGACCGAAACCGTTAATACCAACTTTAACTACCATTAGTGATTTCCTCCTTATGAAAATCAAAAAAAATTTTTATTTTAAAAGGTTTCCCTTTTAGACAATTGTGAAAAGATTAACTTACGTAGGCACAAATCAACCTTTCAACGTTAGTATTATATAACTATTTCGCCAAAATTGCAAATATTATTACCGTTTTCATAATAAAAAAGGACGCTCTTTTGAGCATCCTTTCTATCAAAAATTATTCACCAGAATTTTTCTTGATGATTTCTTCTTGTACTGATTTAGGAACGTCTTCATAGTGGTCAAATACCATCATGAATGTACCACGTCCTTGAGTTGCAGAACGAAGAACTGTTGCGTAACCAAACATTTCAGCAAGTGGAACGAAGGCACGAACGATTTGGCTGTTACCATGAGCTTCCATACCATCAACACGTCCACGACGAGCTGTAACGTGACCCATAACGTCACCAAGGTTTTCTTCTGGAGCTGTGATTGTAACAAGCATCATTGGTTCAAGAATAACTGGGTGTGCAGTTTTAGCAGCTTCTTTAAGTGCAAGTGATGCAGCGATCTTGAAGGCTGTTTCAGATGAATCGACATCGTGGTATGAACCATCGTAAAGTTTAGCTTTAACGTCAACCATTGGGTAACCAGCAAGAACACCGTTAGCCATAGATTCTTGAAGACCTTTTTCTACTGCAGGGATGAATTCACGAGGAACGACACCACCGACGATAGCATTTTCGAATTCGAATCCTTTACCTTCTTCATTTGGAGTAAATTCAATCCAAACATCACCGAATTGACCTTTACCACCAGATTGGCGTTTGAAGAATCCACGTGCTTGAGTAGCTTGACGGAATGTTTCACGGTATGATACTTGTGGAGCACCTACGTTTGCTTCAACTTTGAATTCACGTTTCATACGGTCAACAAGGACGTCAAGGTGAAGTTCACCCATACCAGAGATAACTGTTTCACCAGTTTCAACGTTAGTTTCAACACGGAATGTTGGGTCTTCTTCAGCAAGTTTTTGAAGAGCGATACCCATTTTATCTTGGTCAGCTTTAGATTTAGGTTCAACCATCAATTGGATAACTGGTTCTGGAACTTCGATTGATTCAAGGATGACTTTAGCTTTTTCATCTGTCAATGAGTCACCAGTTGTAGTATCTTTCAAACCAACGGCAGCAGCGATATCACCAGCGTAAACTGTTTCGATTTCGTTACGGTGGTTAGCGTGCATTTGAAGGATACGTCCGATACGTTCACGTTTACCTTTAGATGTGTTAAGAACGTAAGAACCGCTGTTCAATACACCTGAGTAAACACGGAAGAATGTCAAACGACCTACGAATGGGTCAGTCATGATTTTGAATGCAAGGGCTGCAAATGGTTCTTCATCTGACGCTGGACGTTCTTCTTCTTCGTCTGTATCTGGGTTAACACCTTTGATTGCAGGGATGTCAAGTGGGCTTGGAAGGTAGTCAATAACTGCATCAAGCATCATTTGAACACCTTTGTTTTTGAAGGCAGAACCACAAAGAACTGGGAAGAATTCAACGTTGATAGTTGCTTTACGGATAGCAGCTTTCAATTCAGCTTCAGTGATTTCTTCACCTTCAAGGTATTTCATCATCAATTCTTCATCAGTTTCAGCAACTGCTTCGATCAATTTTTCACGATATTCGTTAGCTTGATCTACGTATTCAGCTGGAATATCTTCTTCAAGAATATCTGTACCAAGGTCGTTAGTATAGATTTCAGCTTTCATTTTAACCAAGTCAATGATACCGTTGAAGCTATCTTCAGAACCGATTGGCAATTGAATTGGGTGAGCGTTAGCTTGAAGACGATCGTGAAGTGTGCTTACTGAGTAAAGGAAGTCAGCACCGATTTTGTCCATTTTGTTTGAGAATACGATACGAGGAACACCGTATTCAGTAGCTTGACGCCAAACTGTTTCAGTTTGAGGTTCTACACCTGATTGTGAGTCAAGAACTGTTACCGCACCATCAAGAACACGAAGAGAACGTTGTACTTCGATTGTGAAGTCCACGTGTCCTGGTGTGTCGATAATGTTTACACGGTAGTCTTTCCATTGTGCAGTTGTAGCGGCAGATGTGATTGTGATACCACGTTCTTGCTCTTGTTCCATCCAGTCCATTTGTGAAGCACCTTCGTGTGTTTCACCGATTTTATGGATTTTACCAGTATAGTAAAGAATACGCTCAGTTGTTGTTGTTTTACCAGCATCGACGTGAGCCATGATACCAATGTTACGAGTTTTTTCAAGTGAAAATTCGCGAGCCATTTTTTTCTCCTATGTATAAATTTAATTTACTACTCTATTATAGCATACTTTTAGAACGGATAGGCAGGACCTACCCGTTCTAAACATGCTTTATTAAATTTGATACAGATTAGCAAACAAAACACTTGCTAAACACAGCCTGAATACCAGTAGTAAAAAGGTTTAATTGTATTCGAAGCTTTGTATCTGTATATCGCAGATTACCAGCGGAAGTGTGCGAATGCACGGTTTGCTTCTGCCATACGGTGTGTATCTTCGCGTTTTTTAACTGAAGCACCAGTGTTGTTAGCAGCATCCAAGATTTCTTTTGCAAGACGATCTTTCATAGTGTGTTCACCACGAGCACGTGATGCAGTTACCAACCAACGAAGTCCAAGAGTTGTACGACGTTCTGGACGAACTTCAACTGGGACTTGGTAGTTAGAACCACCAACACGACGAGCACGTACTTCAAGAACAGGCATGATGTTTTCCATAGCTGTTTCGAATACTTCAAGTGCATCGTTTCCAGTAGCTTCTTTGATTTGTTCAAATGCATCATAAACGATTGATGCAGCTGTACCACGTTTACCATCAAGCATAACACGGTTGATAAGACGTGTTACAAGTTGTGAATTGTATAATGGATCTGGCAATACTTCGCGTTTAGGCGCTCTATTTTTACGACTCATTTTTTCTTATCCCCCTTCTATTATCCTTTAGGACGTTTAGCACCGTATTTAGAACGGCCTTGTTTACGATCAGCAACACCTGCAGTATCAAGTGCACCACGAACGATGTGGTAACGTACCCCTGGAAGGTCTTTTACACGTCCACCACGGATAAGAACAACACTGTGTTCTTGAAGGTTGTGTCCGATACCTGGGATGTATGCAGTAACTTCGATAAGGTTGCTCAAACGTACACGAGCGAATTTACGAAGGGCTGAGTTAGGTTTTTTAGGTGTCATTGTTCCAACACGAGTTGCAACACCACGTTTTTGTGGTGAAGATACGTTAGTTTGAACTTTTTTGTGGCTGTTGTAACCAACGTTAAGTGCTGGTGATTTAGATTTTTCAACTTTAGATTTACGTGGTTTACGTACCAACTGGTTGATTGTAGGCATCTACTTTTCTCCTGTAAGATTTTTTATTTTGGTTGATAAGGTACTTGGTGACAGTCCTTATCTAAAATGTGTACTTTGCAACATTTGTCAGCACGTCTCTGTACACTCTGGAGAGACCAAAAGTAAAAAGTACCGTTCATTATGATAACACAACTTGCACCGTCTGTCAAATGATTTCACCGTATTTTATAGCTTTTATAAAACTTTTTGGCAGCTATTAAATTATTATAGTCAAGATTAAACACTCTTGGGCAATATAACATTCAAAGAAAAAAAGAGGGAACCCCCTCTTTTAATCGAAAATATTACCAATTTCTACTTTGACATGGTTGTTTTTAACATCAATTTCTGAAACTTTTAGAAGTGATTTGTAAGTCATTCGGTCACGTTTTTCTTGGGCATTTTCAGCAAAGACTGCGACACCCACAAGAGTACTATCGAATTCTTTCAAAAGACTGACCATACCAGAAATCGTTCCCCCACCTTTGAGGAAGTCGTCAACAATCAAGACACGGCTATTTGGTTTCAAGCTACGTTTAGACAAGAACATCTTTTCAATACGGTCACTTGAACCACTTGCATAATTGACAGAAACGGTTGAACCTTCCGTAATTTTAAGGTCACGTCGAACGATGACAAATGGAACATTCAAGATATTTGCAACGGCATTTGCCAAAGGCACACCTTTGGTTGCTACTGTCATAACCGCATCAATTTTATTTCCCTTGAAAGCATTAGCAATGATACGTCCAACACTTTGTAAAATTTTAGGGGTACTTAATAAATCTGATAAGTAAATATAACCTCCAGGAAGAATACGATTGCTTTCTGAAAGGCGGTCACGTAATTCTTCGATGACTGCTTTAGCTTCTTCATCAGAGATTCCTGGTGTAAAAATGACACCTCCGCTCGCCCCTGTAACTGTTTCAATTTCGCCGATTCCTGATTCCTCAAAAGCTTTTTTGATAATGGCGATATCTTCAGAAATTGAAGATTTTGCTGCTTCATATTTTTCAGCAAATGTGTTTAAACTTGTCAATTTATAGGGGTTGTTAATCAAATAGTTGGAGATGACAACCATGCGTTCACTACGTCGTAATTTCATAATTTCTCCATTTTCATATCTGTTTTTTGTCATTATATCATAAGAAGGCGAAAAAAACGAACATTTTAATAAAAAATGTCCATTTTTTGTGTTTTTCCCTAATGTAAAGGGATTTTTAAGTGAGTAATGTTAAAATGTTCTGCTTTTTATTGCTTTTTATTGCTTTTTATAATTTTGGTTTGTAGAATGAGCGATTGTCCATTGCAAAAATACGATTTGTCATTTCACCCTCGTCAATACGACTCAATGCTGTTGTCATCATCATCATTTCGGCGTCGATATTATCGATAATATGAATAATCTCTGCTTCCATAACACGTGGACGAACGGGGCTGCCGTATTCAAGCAAACCGTGATGACTTAAGATAACATGGCGTAAAATGATAACATCTTCTTTGGTGTCATCAATGTTTAATTCTGTGAGAACTTTTGTGATTTCTTCATCAATCAAAGCAATGTGACCGATTAAATTGCCACGTACAGTGTATTCGGTATTGTCTGGACCAGTTAACTCAATGACTTTCGCCAAGTCATGAAGCATGATACCAGCGTAAAGCAAACTTTTGTTGAGTTGTGGATAGATATCACCAATTGCATCCGCTAAACGCACCATGGTTGCTGTATGGTAGGCTAATCCAGATTCAAAAGCATGGTGATTTGTCTTAGCTGCAGGATAAGTGAAAAATTCCTTGTCGTATTTGCGATAAAGCGCACGAACAACACGTTGCCAAACAGCATTTTCAATTTTGAACATCATTTGCTCAAGATAATCTTTGACATCAACAACGTCAACTGGTGATTTTTCTCGGAAGTCACTTGGGTCATTTGGCTCACCCTCACGTGGATTACGAAGGGTAATTTGATTGACTTGGGGCGTTCCATTATAGACCTCACGGCGACCTTTCATGTATACTACTTTACCAGCGACAAATTCTTCAACATTATAGGGCTGAGCGTCCCAAAGATTACCAGAAATTTCACCAGTATCATCTTGGAAAGTAAAGGCAATATAATCCTTGCCAGCTCTCGTCTTACGAAGCTCTGCGGATTTTATTAAGTAGAACCCTTCAAAGAGTTCATCTTTTTTCATTTGATTAATTTTCATGATTTTCCTCGTCTTCTAATGGTGGGAGGTTAAGTAAACTTGCCGTTGCTTGGTCTTGATAAGATTCGACAGTATTTAAAGCTCGAATAATCGCATTTGTCCTTGTGGAAATAAGGCTATCCAAAGTGTTATTGGCAGTATTGATTTGTTTTTGAGCTTTGACCAACATATTACCAAATTTTTCAAATTCCACCTTAACATTTCCTAAAATTTTGCTAATATCGTTTGCATTTTTCTGAATATTGAGAGTTTTGAAACCGACAGCAAGCGAATTTAATAGAGCTGATAAGGTTGACGGTCCTGCTACGACAATATTTTCATCACGTCGCAAACTATCAAAGAAACTAGCATTACGAACCACTTCTGAATACAAACCTTCTGTTGGTAAAAACATAATTCCAAAATTAGTTGTCTCAGGTGGATTGAGGTATTTTTTATTAATATCTTTAGCAAAGCGTTTGATGCTGTTAAGAAGCGACTTGCGGTAAAGCTCAACTTGTTCTTTGTCACCACTTTCGTAAGCATCTTCCAAGCGATAGTAATCTTCCAATGGGAATTTCGAATCAATTGGCAAATAAACATAGCCGTCATCATCTGTTCCTGGAAGTTTTATGGCGTATTCAACACGCTCACTAGAGCCTGAAACGGTCGGAAATTCTCGTTCATATTGGTTAGGCGTCATAATATCTTCGATAATTTGCCCCAGTTGTAACTCACCAAGAATACCACGTGTCTTAGTATTGGAAAGCACTTTGTTTAAGGTGCCAACATCTTGTGCGACATTTTTCATCTCACCCAAACCTTGATTGACAGACTCCAGTTGCTTAGAAACTGTCTCAAATGAGGCTTTCAAGCGATTTTGCAAGGTTTGTTCGAGTTTTTCTTCAACCGTTTGACGCATTTCTTCCAAACGTTTTTCGTTTGATTCTTGCATTTCTTTGACAGAATTTGTCAAATTGCGGTTGATGATTTCTAAACGCTGGTCAGAACGGTCACGATTTTCATTCAAACTTTGATGAAGAACATCGCGAATATCATTTAATTGTGTGTATAAATCATTTTGCAGACGATTTATCTGATTATTCAACGCTAAAACTTGGTCTTTTTGCGCTAAATCAAGCTGATATGAGACTTGATCAGATAAATTATCAGCGTTGTCGTCCAATTTTTGTGAAACATCTTCTGTCAGCTTTGCCATTTTCAGCAAAAGATAAATTAGCAAAACGACACTAAGAAGTCCTAATAATAATGTAATAATTAACATTTTACCTATCCTTACTTTGAATAACGATAAGATAGCCTGATTTTAAGGTAACTGTAATTGGTTGGTCAAGAAATTCATTACTTGAATAGATTTTTTTCTTGAAAAAATTACTGGCGTCAAGCTCGTATTTAGCACCTTTAATGGTCAAATCAGCGTCACCATCAGCCATAAAAGAAACGTAAATCATTTCTTTTTCTGGCAAAACTTGATTAGAACCTGCAGGATAAAACTGCACGGTATTTTGCTCATCGCGTAGGGTTATCTGACGCATGAAGGGTGCTAATTCTGGGTCGCTTGGTAGAAAAAGATTGGACATCATGTGGTCAATTCGACCGCCAAAAGCGCCGAAAATCGTCACTTGTGCTTGTGGGTATTTTGAGAAAATCGCCTTTAGGGCTAACTCTGTATCCGTGTCGTCTTTTTCTGGAGCAGCCTTGATGAAATCGCCAGCTTCTTCTTGAATCATTTGTAATTCTTCTTTGCTGACAGAATCAAAATCTCCCACTGCTAAATCTAAAGGTAATTGATTTTTTAATAGGAAAAGACTACCACGGTCAACACCGACAAAAAGCTCAAAATCAGTCGAGAAATCTGACAAACGACCGCCAGCAAAGACAGCTATCTTAGTCATTTAACGCCACACGCAATGTTTCTACTTGTGCAGCTAAATCACTTGCTTTGAAGAGATATGAACCAGCAACAAAGACATTAGCTCCAGCGTCATAACAAGCTTTGATAGTCTTATTATCAACGCCACCGTCAACTTCGATGTCAAAATCATAGCCTTTTTCATCGCGGAGTTGAGCAACTTTTGCCACTTTTTCAAGCATTTCAGGAATGAAGGCTTGTCCGCCAAATCCTGGATTGACTGTCATGATAAGCACTTGGTCAACCAAACTCAAGACAGATTCAATAGCTGAAACTGGTGTTCCTGGGTTGATAACAACACCTGCTTTCATTCCTGCAGCTTTAATTTTTTGCAAAGCACCATGAATATGAAGAGTTGACTCCGCATGAATTGTCATAATATCTGCACCAGCTTGCGCAAATGCGTCAACATAACGTTCTGGATTAACCACCATAAGGTGACAATCAAAAACGAGTTTGCTGTGTTTACGCATGCTAGCCACGACATCTGCACCAAAACTGATATTTGGTACAAATTGCCCATCCATAATGTCGATATGAACATATTCTGCACTTGTTTCTTCGATACGTTTTAATTCTGAAGCGAAATTTGCATAATCAGCTGCTAAAATTGATGGTGCGATTTTATTGTTTGACATAAGTACCTACTTTCTTTTTATAACTTTCTTATACGTTTCACGACGGTTTTCAATTTCACTGAGAAATTGGAGATAATTATCATACCGTGACTGCCAAAGGTCGCCTGATTCTAAGCCTTCCTTAACCGCACATGATGGCTCATGCGTATGCGTACAGGAACGGAATTTACAGTAATGACTAAGGTGCCTTAGCTCTGGAAAAGCTTCGTTGAGATCTTCGGCATTCGTAATTTCATAATCAAGCGATGAAAATCCTGGCGTATCTGCTATTTTCCCACCATTAACATTGTAAAAACTAACTGCACGAGTGGTATGGCGACCACGTCCAAGACTGTCCGAAATTTCACCTGTTTCTAACTTGAGTTCTGGAGCAATTTTATTTAACAATGTTGATTTACCAACACCTGTTTGCCCCATGAAAACAGTCACTTTGTCGGTCAATAGCGGAAGCAATTCTTCCAAAGACGTGCAAAATTGATAACCGATTTCTTGATATTGTCTTTGAATTGCCCTTATCTCATCAGGAGTTATCACTAAATCCATTTTTGAAATATAAACAATCGGTTCTATCGCCTTGTGCTCTAATAAGACCAAAAAACGATCCAACAAATTGGCATTAAAGTCAGGCTCTTTGGCTGACATGATGACAACCGCTTGGTCAATGTTGACAATCGGTGGTCGAACCAAACTATTCTTTCGGTCATGAATCGCTAAAATGTAGCCCTCTGAATAGTCATCTGCTGAAAATTCAACAAAATCGCCAACATAAGGTGTTTGACCTTTTTTTCTAAAATTACCACGCGCACGTGTCTGATAAATGACTCCGTCAGATTCAACATAGTAAAAACCTGCTAGAGACTTGATAATTCTACCTTGCAAATGTACTTCCTTTTTATAATTGATAGTCTCATTATAGCAAAAAATGCCCTTTTATTCAGTACCTAGCTCAAAAGATTTCTCATGTTTGTCTTTTTTGATTAAAAGTCGTATAATGACTTTGTCTTTTGCGGAAGTGGTGGAACGGCAGACACGCATGCTTCAGGCGCATGTGCCCAGTATGGGCGTGAGGGTTCAAATCCCTTTTTCCGCATGGTATTTTGAGCAACATTATCATTTGAAATCAAACAACGCTTAAATACGACATTTGGAAAGGTGGCCCAGCTTGGTACGGCACCAGACTCGAAATCTGGCAAGTGGATGTTATTCACACGCGGGTTCAAATCCCGTCCTTTCCTTATAACAAATAAAGCCAACTTCAAAAGAAGTTGACTTTCTAATTTTAAAGAGTTGTTAAACGTGATGGAAAAATTTGATTGAGAAGCTATTAGCTACCTCTCTATCTATATTATTCGTAAAAGGTTTAAAAAAAATGCCCTATTGGGCATTGAATAACACAATTTTTTAAAAAATATTAACAATAAGACCAGTACCTACTGATAGTAGGATAATACCTATAAGAGTTCCACTCCACAAACTATTCAAAAGAAATGGTGACGTATTTTTGTTACCATGTTTTTTTGTGTTGTCAAACAATTTGTAAGCTGTAAATAATTGATAAACAGCTAACAATAAACAAGCAATACCAGCTAAAACTTCTAACATAGAATTTACCTCTTTTCATTTGAAGTTTTGTTAATTGTGCATTCGAACAAAGTATATACCTTTGCTAAAATAATGCAAGTTTTTTTGTTGAATTTATCAGAAAAAACGTAACATTTCTAATGCACCATATTGCTAGGATTCATAGATTCTCAAAATTTGTCTAAAGAAGTGATTTGAGCTGCTTGTTTCAATGGAGAGATTGTCATATTCTTGCTGAAATTCACTAACTGTTGCTAAGCCAATACCACGATTGTCTCCTTTGCTTGAATAGCCTTTTTGATAAATGTTATCAATCGGAATACTATCTTCTTTGGTTGAATTTTCAATCATAAAAACAAAGTTATCATCTTGATAAAAATTCGCTACGGATATTTTAGGAACATCTGATAACACCGCAGCTTCAATCGCATTATCAAACAAGATAGCAAGGATGCGAATGTAGGTAATAAGTGGAATTTTGGGACACTCCACGACTTCAGGAACTTCCAAAGTAATGGTGATTCCGAGATTTTCAGCCTCTAGAAATTTAGCAGACATCAAACTTTTGATGGCACTATTTGAAATATGAGACAAGCGTGTCAAATCGAATTTGCTATTTTTGACGAACTTCTCAGAATCATTAGTAATGTCATTGTAGATTTTTTTGATAGTTTCCAAGTCATTTCGCTCGATACTTTCTCCTATACTCAACAAAATATTGGCATAGTCATGTCTGAAACTTCTGACCTCTTGGTACAAACTTTCCACATGTTTGCTGTAATTTTCCAGCGAAATTAATTCTAGCTCCTGCTGCCTTTGTAACTCTATCTCTTGTTCACGGACGTATTTGTAATTCAGATAGAACAAAAATAGAAAAAGAAGAATAATGTAAACAAAAGTAACTCTTTCTCTAAACGATTCGCTACCTACGCTACCAAATGGACTTTTCAAAGCGACATAATCTATTCCAAAAAAATAGAAAGCCATTAGCAAATTAATCAAGATAAGACTTGTCGAGCTAAGGTAATTTTGCAAGGTCTTTTTGACATTTGAAATATCAATTTCCAGTAATTTTGAAGCCATAAAATAAATCGGAACGGGTGTCCAGATGTCAACATGAGCAATCCATGACTGTCCGATAGCATTGATTCTTGTGGAAAATAGCGCCGCTAATGAGTAAGACACCGTCCTAAGCAGAATATCCTCTACCGCAACTGGGAAAAGCCCATAAAAAATATGATACCTTGGTAGCAAGGACCTATCATGACGGTAAGATAAGGTGGTAAACCACAACAACACCACAATATTTTTAATCATGACAGTTTTGAAACCGTCCATATCCGCAAAGCACAAAAGCATGACAACCGCAAAGCCTGATGCAAGAATTGGCAACACTAAAACAGATACTAGCCATTCCCAAACGGCAAGTCGGTACTTGGTAATACTTTTAAATAGGATAGCATACCCCAAAAACGTGACAAAGGTTTCTAAAAACGCAATTAAACTCCTTAAATCCAAAACTTCTCCACTCTAACTTTCTAGTTTAGTTTTTAATTCTTTCATGTGTTTTTTGGAAACGTAGCAAGATTTTCCACCTACAAAATAAACAAGCCCTTCTTTTTTATCCAAACTGACGACATTATCAGGATTAATCAGATAGGATTTATGGCATTGAAATAGCTTATGATTTGCCTTTTTAACTTCTCTAATTGTTCCGTAAAAATTACGCTGTCCTGTCCGTGTCACCAACATCAAACGGTGCGCTTCCGCCGTTTCAAAATAAAGAATATCTTCAAACGGTATTCTGATTTTAGTTTTATTGTTTTCAAAAATAAAGGTATCCAAGCTTAGGCGAGGCACTTGTCCTTCAACGACTTTCTTTAAACAAGCCTGCAAATTTTCCTTGATTGCCAAGTCACTGTCAGTTTTATCAATGAAATCAAGGGCACTGACTTGCGCACGATAGGTCAGGAGCATAAATTCAGAATGCGTTGTAACAAAGACAAGTGTTGCTGTTTTCGAAACGTCTCTAATCGCCTTGGCAACTTCAATTCCTTTCGTTTTATCGCCATTGATATCCAAATCCAAGAAAAAGATTTGAGGAACCGTTTCATCAATAAGAGTGATAAGACGACTGGGCTCACCAAACAATTCAAAACAACGATGTTGCCACTGATTGTCCACAAGCACCTCGTCAATCATTTTTTCCAAGCGAAACTGCTGATTTACGTCATCTTCCAAAACATAAATATCAATCATTTTCTTCTCTCCTAAACAGTAACTTTGCTTTCTAAACATGAAATGATCTCCCTCTTATTGTAACATATCAAAAATTCCCTATCACATTGATAGAGAATTTACAGTATTCTGATGTTTTGAAGTGCTCTTAACTCTTTTAGTTTCGCCGATTGTTCCCTTGTTGGGTGAATAGCATTTTCCACCAAAACAGTTGATAAATCAACATTTAAACGACTTAAAATATAGGGCGTTGACGTCCCACTATTTTTCAATTCTTCATGATAAGATTGCAATAATTGTCGTAACGGGTTGATTTTCACATTGTTATCAAGAGTTGCTAGCAAATCATCAATGATGATTAATGCTTCGTCTCTTCTTTCTTTTCCCCCAGAAAACCACTTTAAATTCGGCATAAATCTCCCTCCAAATACCTGCTTATTAGCTCGCTGTTAGGTAATATTAGTTAGTCAAAAGAAACTCTACGAATAAAGGTGACAATGAGTAAAGCGACTACGTAATATGGCAGAAAGCGAGTACCGAGCAAAGCTGCTACAACACCAGCTCCCATTCCTATTATCAAGCTATTTAATATTGGATTTTTAACTATTTTTTTCATCTTTTCTCCCTGAAATCTAAATCATCAAGAACACTTGGCAAACGGCTCAAGAAAAAATTTTTCACATCTCTCCACGATTCCCTCACATCAGAAAGTTATTTAATAACCACTAATTACTATAATCCTTTTTGAGTGATAATTTCATTTAATGTCATGAAATGACCAAAAATAGTCGTGAAAGGTCAAAAATGTCAATTAAGACGTTTTATGACTTAACTGTCTTTTTAGCACAGCAGTAACAATTTTGAAAATAAATGCTTCAATCATCGTTTGATAATTGCTGTATTGACAAGCTTTCCCAAGTGTCGTGATGATGTTTTCTATTATTTTTATACTAAAGTTATCAATGACCGCCGCCCACGACACCCATAGCCATAAGACCACGTCCGAGATTTTTTTCAAATTCTCCATATGTCGCGATTTTTTGATAAAAAGTGTTCACCGATGCGCTCATTTTTGTTTTCTTGGCAATATTTGCAACACCGATTCGACGTAAATCAGATGCCAAAGACATCACAGCTCTATCAAAATCCTGACCAGCTTCTACCGCATTTTTGAAAGTTAGTAGTGCTTGACGTTCTTCGTCTTTGATGTCAACAGACAAGACAAGGTCATAAACCTCATTTAGCAACTCTTCTTTTACTAATTTTGTCATAATGTCTCCTTCTAAGGCAATAAAGCATTGACAAGACTACGACCAAAGTCGCGTCCAGACATGTAAATTATTTTAAAAATCTGCGGATAAACGGTTAGTAACAAAATGATGCCAATAACCAAAACCGCTGTTTTATGCTTTGAAAATAATGTTTTTATCATAAATACTCCCTATAACCCCAATATTTCAGAAAATGGCAGGTAATCTGTCGTAAATTCTAGCTTTTGAGCTTCGTCAGCAGAGACTTGAGCTTGTTGAATGAATTTTTTTGAAAGTCATCCAAAGTCAGCTCAGAATGACAAAGCCAATGATTTCCCGTTGTGATGTACCATTTCCCCAAAGGTTTCAACGTCGTCGAAAACTGCAACTTTTTTGTCAGATTTGTCTGGTCGATAACATAGATTTTTTCATGCGTATAGGTTGGAAAAACAATCTTTTTAATCAATTGTTTTACTGATGCCACTGACATGACAATCACCTGCTTTCACTTATATTTCCTATAACACGCCTACATTATACTCCTTTTCAACTCATAACGAACACCCAAGTCGCAAAACGTTGTTTTTTAGTCGCGAATGGTAATTTTTTAATACTTGCCGTTTACGGCTGTCTTTGACATCTTGTGATTTTAAAATGGCATAAAAATGATGGCTTGGACTTTTTCAATATTCTTTGTTGCCGTTTACGACCGAAAAATGACTTTTTATGACTTAGAAAAAGCTTTTAAGAACTTTTCTGCTACAATTAATCACTAAGGAGGTTTATAAAAATGATGACAGAAAAAATGTTTAAAGAATTAAATCAATCTGAATTAGAGAAAACGATTGGTGGAAAGAATAAGGATTTCTTAATTGTTGGACCTTTCGATTGGTTTAAAAAACATCAAGGGAAATCACAAAAACACATGTAAAAAATCATTCGACTTATTAGTCGAATGATTTTTTTATACATATTGTTTGTCTGAAATGATAATTTTTACTTGATGTTTGTACCGACATATTTGGATACTTTTTCAACATCTGGTTAACCGTTTTAAGACCAACACCTCGTCCAAAGCCCTTACTTGAATAATTCTTCTGATAAATCAATTCCACAGGAACTCGTTCTTCTTTTGTAGTGTTATCGATAACTAGTAAATAGTCATCCCCTTGATAGAAACAAGCAATAATCATGGCAGGATTTTCAGCTTCCATAGCTGCTTCAATCGCATTATCACACAAAATCGACAAAAGTCGCACATAGTCTAGTAATGGTATCTCAGGAAGTCCGATCTTATCTTTAACCTCTAATTGAACGGCAATGTGATAAGACTCAGCCTCTAAAAACTTTGCTGATAATACACTTTTTATTGCATCATTGTCAATATTAATCAATCGTCCAATATCAAATTTTTTATTCTGAACAAGGTGCCCTGACTCTTCTAATACAGAATTGTAAATATTTCTGACCATATCCATATCATTTTGGTCGATTCCTTCTTTTAAACTCACTAAAATATTGGCATAATCATGACGAAAAGCTCTTAGTTCTTCATATAAGCCTTCGATTTGCTTGCTATATACCGACAAAGAATGCAGTTCTTGTTCTCGCGCTAATGATACTTCTTTCTCAAGCCAATTTTGATAAGAGCGATTCATATAAAACAGCATTAAAATGAAGAAAGTGAAATAGAGAGCCACCAACCATTGGCGATAAACCAAGTTTGGGACACCACCATAAACTTCCATACCTGTTAGAAATTCAATAGCCACATAAAAAGCAATCATCGTTACATCAGTAACAATAAGAAAAAATCTTAATATGCTGACACTAACCATTTCTATAAATCTTTGAAAATCAAATTTAGAAATTTTCACTAGCAAAATATAAAGCATTAGGGATGTTAGCTCGACACACATAAAAATTATATTATTTTCACCTACATTCAGATAATTTAAACCAATGATTGGAAGCATAAAGAAACCTATCAAACGCCTAAAAACACTCTCAACAATCCAAGGAAAAACACCATAAAAGACATGAAGTGTTAGTGGTAAAGACCTATTTTTTAGATAAGATAACAATATCAGAATAATAAAATTACATATAATAAAATAAAACCAAGCATGATCAACCCATACAAAAACAGCAACTGCTATTAATATCTCAAAAAAGTTTAACTTCTCACCTCTGACTTGAGAATAAATGTATAGAATAAACGAATTTACTATTAAGCAAAGAAATAAGTAATCCAACATATCCTCACCTCATCTCATTTAATAGAGGTTTTATTTTATCTCTAGAAACTAGGCAAGTGTCCCCAGTTTCGAAATAAACACTTCGTGTCGCTTTATCAAATCTGACCACATTATCCACATTAATGATAAAAGAACGATGACACTTAAAAAGACGTTTGTCTGATTTAGCAATCTCTGCAATCGTTGCATAAAATTCCATTCTGTCATTTTTCGTATGCATAATCACGCGGTGCACAGCAGGAGAGGTTTCAAAATAGAGAATGTCACTATATGGCATGCGCACACGTGCTTTAGGAGTTTCAAATAAAAAGGAGTTTTCGCCGAAATTATCATTTTGATGTTTCATGGCTTCCTTTAGGCACAACTCTATGCGTTCACTAAATGCTTGGTCATTCAGGTTCTTATCAATAAAATCAATTGCCCCTACTAACGCTTGGTAGGTCAGCAGCATAAATTCTGAATGAGTTGTTACAAAAACAATGATAGCTGTTGCATCTTTTTCACGAATAGCTTTAGCGACATCAATTCCTTGTTTTTCGTCGTCTCTGATTTCTAAATCAAGAAAGAAAATTTGATGCTCTCCTTTTTCAGTTGCCTTAGCTATAATCTCATTTGCAGAGCCAAACATTTCTAACTTTCGATAGTCCCAATTATTTTTTGCCATAATGGTCGCAATCTCGCGTTCCATACGAAATTGCTGTATGATATTATCCTCTAGTACATAAATATCTAACATAAATCTCCTCTAAAAATCAGTCATTTGAGATGATTTCTTTTAGTTGACTTCCTTTACTTCGTGCATAATGTACAGGTCGCTTTTCATCTCCAACATATAAAAGTCGCTGCTCTCTATCCATTATCCGTATTTTATCCCTATTTACCAAAGTATCACGGTGACACCTAAAGAACTGATGATATTCTCTTTCAATATCTTTTAATTGATGATAAATGTGATATTCCTCATCAGCGGTTACGACCTTGACCATATGAATTTTTTCCTTAGAGACTTGAATAAAAAGGATATCGTCAATAGCCAATTTATAATCTCGCCTGTTAATTGTAAATTTAAAATATTTCATAAATCATTATTCCCTCCAATAACATTATAAAGGAAATATTGATAAAAAAATCTCCAAGTCATAAACAGACAAAATAAGGTCACGAACGGTCACTTTTTATTGTAACATAGTAAAATGATATATGACTAGTTCTCATAAAATAGAAAAATTGTCCGTACAATAACAGACAATTTTTATTATAATTCATTTAGCTCTAAGTAAGAACTCCCTCATAGAATTAGTTAAAAAACAAGGAAAATCACTATTCCTATTAAATAATTCTTCTAGTATACTCTTACTTTTTTGGGGCTCTCCCTCTAATAATAAATAAGTTGCTAAGACAGAATATAAATAGTCGACAGGAAAAATGCTATTCTCAGTCTTTAATTTTTGACAAACATTTAACATTTCTTCTAACTCATCGCCTATTATTTCCTGAATTTTCAACAATTTAAAAGCATATTTCAAAAAAATATAATCTGAATGTTCACATGCAACATCTTTTATCGTGTATTGATATTTTTCAAAGTCAGATATTCTCTTATTTTGAAGTGCCTTAAACATAAGCAAGAGGGTTATTCTTACACTATAATAACTTCCTTTAAGATTTCTACTCAAAGAATCATTATAAAGAGAGTCGTAACATAATGTTTTCATTTCTGTATACTCAATGCTATTAAAATTATCTCTCAAATAAAAATATAACCACCTTAGATTCATAGGATTTTCATCAATAGTTAACAAAAGCAATTTATTATAATAATCAGCTTTTTTCAAAGTCATCCTATTCTGACTAATAATATCTATATTAATATTAGTATAATGAACATCACCTACAGAAGAAAAATATGTTTCATGGACCCTCCCACGGTATGAAAAACAAGATAGGTTTTGGATAACCTTACCAGTTTTGTAAACGTTATCACCTCGAATTATATTTAAGTTGAATACTGTTTTAGGATAATCACCAAAATTTTTCAAATAGGTCAACAATAATTTTAATAATTTAAAATTGGTAATTCTTTCATCAGCATCAAGAGAAACAATCCAGTCGCAACTCGCCTTGCTATTTGCAAAATTTCTAGCTCTAGAAAAATCATCACACCATTCAAAAGAATACAAACTAATTGAAGTATCATTCATCGAATAATTAGTTAAAATTTCAATAGTCTCATCAGTTGATCCTGTATCTACAACGATAATCTCATCAGCTAGTTTTTTTAAACTCTTTATGCTTTTTAATATCGTATTTTGCTCATTTTTTACAATGTAAACTACTGAGATTGTTGATTGGTTATTAAAATCAACTTTATTAACATAATCTATAACTTGTCTACACGATAATGATTTAGAATTTTTAGTATAAAGTATATTCCAATCATCAGATTCAATTAATTCAATAAGATGTAAGATTAATTCAAAATCTACTTTTGATTGTTTAATATACGCTTGATTTTCTCTAAGCCATTCTTTCTTTAATATTGGATTTATTTTCATTCTATAATCCCAATATTTCACAAAATGGCAAATAATCAATCGTAAACTCAACAGCTTGTGCATCATTGTCACTTAGTTTAGACATGTTTAAAAAATTAGCTTGAAAATCTTCAAATGATAATTCTGAATGGCAAATCCAGTGTTTACCATTTGTGATATACCATTTTCCCAATGATTTCAACTCTTTTGAAAACAGAACTTCTTTTTGAACATTGTCCAAATTGATAACAAAAACCTGTTCATGAGTATTTTCAGGAAAAATAATCTTCTTTACAAAATTTTTAGCTCCAGATATAGTCATAACTTTTCCAACCTTCATCTAAAAATTAATTTTTACAAACTCTTCTCATATAAGCACAGGCACTGCCCGGATCAGATGTTCCATAGCCTCCAAGTGCAATATCATGTGCACAAGTTACCATTGCCCATTTACACGCTGTACTAGCTCCGCCTTCATAAGCCGCTAATAACTCTTTTGACAATTCCTTAAACTCAGTTACTTTTTGCATAATAGATACCTCCATTTTGTTTTAACAATTATATTGTAAGCCCTTACTAAAAATCAGTAAAGCAACTTTAAATAGCAAATATTATTGGTAGACTAAAATATCTAAACTAACTTCAAATAATTGTGCTAAACTAATTAAACTCATAAAATCTGGATAATTTTCACCAGTCTCCCATTTTGAAATAGCTTGATGACTTACGCCAATTCTTTTAGAAAGATCACTTTGTGACATTTTTTTCATTAAGCGATATTTCTTTATATTTTTAGATAATTGAATCTTATTATTCTTCATTTACTTTTCCTCTGCCAAGTTTCATTAAAATCAGTCCCAATAGAGAAATTAACAGTCCATATGCTGAAAAGTTGTTTGCTTTAATGCCTAATTTAGGTAGGGCGTTGCTGTTATTAGTTTTTATTTCATTTTTAGAGAAAGCTTGTGGGCTTTCTGGAACAATTAAGGCTTTTTCAGCGGTTTTAACATCATTTTGCGGTGAAAAAATCACATTCTGAATATTAGAATCAGTTTTTATTTCTTTAGCGTCAAATGCTATCGTTTCTGTATTATCTTCATTTGATTGTTCAGCCATTGCTGCTGCCATAGCCGCTGGGATTTTCCCATAAAAGAGATAGTCATAAAGTTCTTGTCCAGAAATACCACCACCAATCCACGCACTCACAATTTGACCATTTTGCAAACGGATAATGGTAGGTGTTCCTGGAATACCAATCGTTCCAAAAAGAAAGTTCGCTGCTTCTTCATCAAAATCCTGACTGTCAGTATTGTAATACTCTAGACGATTATCCATTAAAGTGTTGAACTCTTTTAAAGCTGGGGAAAACTGACGACAATAGTAACAAGTCGGACGTCCAACATAAATCACATGCTCTTTTCCGTCCTCTGTAAACATAGCATAAACATCTGTCATTGGAACGTGATTAAAGTCTGCGACATTTTCTTCATATTGGGGAATGGTGACTTCAGCTTCTTCTGGCTCATCTGATGTGTCTGATGCTATCGTTTCCGTTGCTTCGGTTGATTCCATTATAACTGATGAATTATCAGCCGTTTCAATTGATAATACCTCCTCAGTTTTTTCGGATTGACTTTCTGAAATATCATTTGATGGCTCAATAATATCTGTTGCTAGATTTTCTGTAACATTATCTCCATTATCCACAACTTCTGTCGTTTCAGTTGTAGGCACAAGCTCATCATCAGCAAAGACAGAAACGGTTGCCATTGATAAAACAGTTGCAGATAATAAAATTATTGATTTTAAAACGTTCTTTTTCATAAAATCTCCTTTTAATTAAGATTGTCACCGCGATTGACCATTTCAGTTTAACAAATTCTCTTGGAAATAAACGTCCAAGTCGTAATTTGTCGTTTTTAGGTCGTAAATGGTAAAATTTGATTAAAACAAAAGCTGATAGGCAATCTATCAGCTTGAAAATGTGTGACTATCACAATAGTAATACATTATAAATTATTCTTTCAGGCAATATTATTGCCGTAAAAATATGAATCTGATTATCAATAATAGTTATTATTTTTTATCTCTATTTTCATAATATATCAATAGCAAAATAAGCAAACAGACTATCGTCAGAAAGCTAGTGTTATCTTCCTTTTGACTTAAAACATAACAAGTCAAAAAAATGATATAAGATGAGGCTTTATTATTTTTCTTAATAAAGAAACCGTCAATAAAAATTATAGCTAAGATAATGCAGAATAAAATAACAAAAATAGAATAGTACATAGAAATTAATTTGCTTTATTTATACTATACAATATAAACATTGTGAAGAAAACGAGAACTCCTTTTACTAACATACCGTCTGTCGATAATACTGCCTTCGCTCCTATTGCCAAAAACAGTATATTTTTTAGAATAGCTCTCCAATTTTTCATCTACAAAAACTTCCGTCATCTGTCATTACATCAAGTCGTTCAAAAGTTTTTGTATTCATTTGAATACCTCCCAATAATATTTTGTCATCGCGATTGACAAAATTTATTTTATCAGAATATTTCATCTTTTTTTGCCCAAGTCGTAATTTGTCATTTTTAGGTCGTCAACGGTAAAATTTGATTAAAACAAAAGCTGATAGGAATCTATCAGCTTGAAAATGTGTGACTATCACAATAGTAATACATTATAAAATTTTTAAATAGCTATTTAGACGCATTGAACAGGATATCTACTACAATATAAACAATTGATAAAATCAATAAAACTTTACCAGTTGTCTCTCGCTCGTCATTCGAAGCTTTAAATACCTTGTTAATTAATAAATAACATACTAAATTAACAAAAATAATAATACTATATTTTATAATCATAAATTCTATAAGTATGCTGAAATACCTGAAGCCACACAGATCATTGCAGCCCCACCACCAGTAATTGGTCCAGTAGCTGCAGCTAATAATACTCCACCGATACACCCGCCAATAGCAGAACCCATATTCCCTTTACCACCACTAATTGTTTGCAAATGATTTTTATCTAACTCTTGAAAATTAGTAAACTTATTTAAGCTCATTACTCTCTCCTTATAAAATTAATTAAACAACATACCACCTACACAAGTAGCCCCACCACCTATAGCTCCAATATGTGCACCAACAAATGCACCAGGTAGTCCTGCCACTCCCAACGTTACTAGACCTGCTCCAGTACCACCAGCTACAATTCCACCAGCAATACCTGTAATCATTGCATTGAGACAATCTGTCTTGCTGTAACCACCTTCAACTTTAGAAAGTGCTTCATCTGTCATTACATCAAATTGTTCAAAAGTTTTTGTATTCATTTGAATACCTCCCAATAATATTTTGTCGTTGCAACTGACAGATTTTAGTCTAACAGATTGTGAGGTTAATGCACGCCCAAGTCGTAATTTGTTGTTTTTAGGTCGTAAATGGTAAATTTTTTTGTATTTTCATGATTTTTTGACCGTTTACGACTTAAATTTGACTTTTTATGACTTGGGCATTTTTAATGTTATTTTTATGGCATAATGAACAATTGTTACTGAGAAAAAAGGGAGATTGGGACCATGCTAACACGATTTTTTACTATTTCATCACGCACCTTGGCGTTTTTAGAAAAGCTGAAAACTGTCTTTGATTCTTGGCTTGCACCACTTGCATTGCTTCTGCTAGGGATTACTTATTTTTTCATCGAAATCAATCGACAAGTGGCAATCGTATTATCTATCATTTCATTATTTTTAATATTTACCTATCTCATCTTAGGAGCATATCTTTTTATCCGAATCAGATTTTTTCTTTGGAAGAATGGTAAAGAAAAATAATTTTTTGACCGTTTGCGACCTATTTTTGACTTTTTACGACTTGGGCGTTTTTTAATCTTGTTTTATGGCACAATAGTTCTAGTTTCATTTTTAAAAGGGAAAGGTTATGAGAAGATATAAATATGTTAGTCAGATTGATTTGCGAGACTGTGGTGTGGCAGCTTTGGCATCAGTTGCCAAGCATTATGGATCAGATTTCTCGCTGGCTCATTTGAGAGAATTAGCCAAAACAACTAAGGAAGGGACAACAGCATTAGGGATAGTTGAGGCAGCTAAAGCAATCGGCTTTGAAACACGCGCCATTCAGGCTAATATGGAACTGTTTGATATGGCTGATATTCCCTATCCTTTTATTGTTCATGTTAATAAAGAAGGCAAAATCCCGCATTACTATGTTATCTACAAAGCCAAAAAAGATTATCTTATTATCGGTGACCCTGATTCGAGCGTTGGGGTCACTAAAATGTCCAAAGCACATTTTGCCAAAGAATGGACTGGAGTTGCTATCTTTTTAGCGCCTGCTCCGCATTATCAACCGCATAAAGATAAGAAAAATGGCTTAACAAGCTTTTTACCAATTATTTTCAAACAAAAGGCACTGCTAACTTATATCATTCTGGCAAGTTTGCTCGTGACCTTGATTAATATTGTTGGGTCTTACTATTTGCAAGGAATCTTAGACGATTATATTCCTAATCATTTGCAATCCACTCTTGGCATTGTCTCGGTTGGATTGATTGTAACCTACATAATGCAACAAATCATGAGCTTTTCACAAAATTATTTACTTGTTGTGCTGAGCCAACGGTTAACAATTGACGTGATTTTGTCTTATATTCGTCATATTTTTGAATTGCCCATGTCCTTTTTTGCCACAAGGCGGACAGGTGAAGTTATCTCACGTTTCACCGATGCTAACTCGATTATTGATGCACTGGCATCAACGATTCTCTCTTTATTTTTAGATGTGAGTATTTTGTTTATTGTCGGAAGTGTCTTAATTCTGCAAAATGCCAATCTTTTTTTCATCACCTTAATAGCATTGCCTATCTATGCTATTATTATTTTGGCTTTTATGAAGCCTTTTGAGCGAATGAATCACGATGTCATGCAAGCCAATTCTATGGTTAGCTCTGCGATTATCGAAGATATCAATGGTATTGAAACGATTAAATCTTTGACTAGTGAGGAAGTCCGTTATCAAAATATTGACCGTGAATTTGTGGATTATTTGGATAAAAGTTTTACGCTTAGTAAGTATGAAGCTGTGCAAACGTCGTTAAAACAGGGAGCACAGCTGATTTTAAACGTCGTCATTCTCTGGTATGGTTCACGTTTAGTCATGTCTGGGAACATTTCAGTAGGTCAATTGATTACTTACAATACGCTTCTGTCGTACTTTACAACACCAATGGAAAATATTATTAATCTGCAAACCAAACTACAATCTGCCAAAGTAGCTAACAATCGTCTCAACGAAGTTTACTTAGTGTCATCTGAATTTGATGGCAGACAACTCTTAAATGACAGCCATTTTCTACAAGGAGATATTGTCTTTGATAATGTTTCTTATAAATATGGTTTTGGTCGTGACACACTGAGTCATGTGAATTTACACATTAAGAAGGGTGAAAAAATTAGCCTAGTTGGTATCAGCGGTTCTGGTAAGACAACCTTAGCTAAAATGATTGTCAATTTTTACACACCTAACCATGGACAGATTACCCTTGGTGGCTACGATTTAAAAACCATTGATAAAAAAGCCATTCGCCAATACATTAATTACCTACCACAACAGTCTTACGTCTTTTCAGGGACGATTTTAGAAAATTTAACTTTGGGAGCACCTGACAATATCACGCAAGAAGAAATTCTGAAAGCTTGTGAAATCGCTGAAATCCGTGCTGATATTGAATCGATGCCACTAGCATACCATACCGAACTTTCAGATGGTGCTGGTTTATCTGGTGGGCAAAAGCAACGTTTAGCTTTAGCACGCGCTTTACTGACACAAGCTCCCGTCTTGATTTTAGATGAAGCCACAAGTGGTCTTGATGTTCTAACGGAAAAACGTGTGATTAAAAATTTACTATCTCTCACAGACAAGACTATTATTTTTGTTGCCCACCGTTTGAGCATTGCTGAACAATCTGACCGTGTCATTGTTCTAGATAAAGGACAAGTTATCGAAGAAGGGCATCATAAACAACTCATCCAAAATCAAGGTTTCTATGCACAGTTATTTCATGAATAAAAGGAGACCATATGAATCCTAAATTATTTCAATCTGCTGAATTTTATCATAGGCGTTATCATAATTTTGCGACTGTCTTAGTGATTCCAATGACACTCTTGGTCTTTTTTCTCCTTGCCTTTTCTCTCATTGGTAAAAAGGAAATTACCGTTACGACACTTGGTAGTATCCGACCAACAAAAGTCATCGCTGTTGTCCAATCAAGTAGCAATAACACCGTTTTAACCAATAATCTTAGTGAAAATAAGGCAGTCAAAAAGGGGGATTTACTCATCCAATACTCCGACAAATTGGAAGATAGTCAACTTAATGCCATTCAAACACAAATCGAAAGATATGAACGTCAACAAGAGGCACTCAATCAATTGAAAGAAAGTCTAAAACAAGGACAAAACCTTTTTACAGGTGATGATGAATTTGGTTATTCAGCAACCGTTGAGCGCTTTTTAAATCAATCTCAAACAATTACTGCTCAAGTTTCTCAATCAAACCAATCAGTTGCTAAACAAGAAGCTGGTGTCAACCAAGCAAATGCAGCTATCGCCAATCAGATTGCTAACCTACAAACCCAAGCCAGTCAATATCAAGAAGTTAAAGATGCTATTCAAACTGATAAAACAAACGTATCTGGCAATAATCCATATGCAACTACTCTTAATAGCTATCTTAGCCAAATTCAAACAATCGATACACAAAGCAGTTCAACTGACAACAATTCTGCTAGCAAAGAAAGCGTTAAAAATCAATTTTTAACAGACCTACAAGGGCAGATTGATAGCATTAATGCCTCTATCTCTAGTTTGCAAACACAAGCTGCTTCCAATTATTCAACGGGAAGTTATGACACTAGTGCCACTAATCAAATTGAAAGCTTGCGTCAGCAGGAATTGACACAAGCTGAAACACAACTTACGCAAATTACTCAAGAAAAAGAAAATTTGCAAGCACAGCTTGACCAGACAAATCTCTCCAAAGCTGACACCGTTTTAAAAGCTAGTCAAAGTGGCATTTTACATGTTTCTGATGAATTTGAAGGGCAAACGCTCTTGCCGCAAGGCAGTCAGATTGCAGAGATTTACCCAGATATTGCCAAAACACAGCAAGTCGCTATCCGCTATTACGTTGACTCCACTCATGTTAGTCAATTGAAAAAAGGACAGACTGTTCGCCTAACCCTTGAAAAAATTAGCAATCATGCCATTGTTATCACTGGCAAAATCAGTAAAATTGCAAGTTCTGCCACACAAACCAAAGAAGGAAATGTCTTTGAGGTGACAGCACTAGCCACCGTTGATAAACAAGATAGCTCCAAATTAAAATATGGTTTACAAGGCAAAACAATCAGCACTATCGGCAAAAAAACTTTCTTTAATTATTACAAAGACAAGCTGTTAAAAGATTTTTGATAAGTCCAGCCATAATAAATGGCTGGCTTTAATTTTTCTAAGTCATCACACAGCAAAAATCAGTCGTGAATGGTCATTATTCTTTAAAATTTGACTGTTTACGACTAAAAAACAACATTTTATGACTTGGATAAAAAAAGATGATACATTCTGATAAAATAACCTGTAACTATCTTATTAAAGGAGTACTTATGATAGAAAAACTCAAGAACTTACTAGTTCCAAAACTATTGGCAATATTTTTTATCTATTATCATCTATTTGGATTGAAGTTTGTAATGTTTACTATTTTAGAGCGGCTTGATTTACCACTAACAGATTATCATTACCCTGTTCTTAATATTTTTACCATCATATTTACTATCGTACTGGTGATATACCTAAGACGAAGAAGACCAGAAATATTTCAAATAACATCGCTAAAACCTTTAGACTATTTATTAATTTTGCTTGCTTTTGGGGTGATATACACCTACTTCAATAAACTTTTATTTGTTGGTGGAGATATAAATAATGATTTACTATTTTTCCGTCACTCACCGCAGGCGTTTTTGGTAGCATTACAACCCTTTATCGTCGGACCAATCCTAGAAGAATTAGTTTATCGTGGTGTTTTGATGACTAGCTTTTTTGAGAAATCAAAGTTTTACTTAGATTGCTTACTATCTGCTGTGATGTTCTCAGTAGCTCATCTATTTTCTTAT
Source organism: Streptococcus gallolyticus subsp. gallolyticus DSM 16831 (assembly GCF_002000985.1). Classification (NCBI taxonomy): domain Bacteria; kingdom Bacillati; phylum Bacillota; class Bacilli; order Lactobacillales; family Streptococcaceae; genus Streptococcus; species Streptococcus gallolyticus. The sequence continues at coordinate 2,229,748 of NZ_CP018822.1, forward strand.
GGTGTTAGTTTAGAGGTATTTAAAAACTATGCTTTTCTTGGTTTAATTTTAGCGATTCTTTTTAGAAAAACACGTTCGATTTACCCATCAATTCTTGTTCATATGGCATGGAATATTTATCTGAGCTGGCATCTGATTGCATTTGTTTTCTTTGCTCAATAAATACAAAAGGAGATATTATGGAAAAATTCATAAAACGATATGGTTACCTGTTAACATTATTGGCAGTTACTTATATCTGGGTACGCTTTATATTACTAAACGTTCTCAATTATCAACAAAAATTAATCTATACAGGCATTTATTTCATCTACATCGTGTTGGTGCTTTTAAAAGTTTATAAACAGTAAGATAGGAGAAATATCAGGTGTCAAATCAGTATCAACAAAAACTTCTACTTGCCTATCCTCTTCTTTTTTATGTCATCTTTTTTCGTTCATTCCCATGTTTGTTAGGAAAAATCGTTACCAAATACGCTATTAATGATTTCGGTGGAACCATTCTACTATGTGCTTATTACACCCTTGTGAGTTTATTATTAGTGGGATATTTATTGAAACAAAATGGCAGAGCTTTTTTCAAAGTGAAGTTTCATAGCCACTATGTTGGAGTCGTTGTATTACTAGCTCTAGCAAATCTTGCCCTTTCAGCTGCGCTTCTCTGTTATCTCCCCATATCTTTAAACCAAGAATTATTAAATGAGAGTCGGATAATTTCAGCAGAAAATGTATTGCTAGTGAGATTTTATTGGGGTGGCATTGTTGCGCTAATTAATGAAGAATTATTTTATCGTGGTGTTCTCATGTCAACTTATTTTAAACATTCACGTTACCACCTAGATATTTTAGTGTCTGCTATCTGTTTTGCCTCTGTTCATGTTATTTGGTCATCTTGGTCATGGTTTGATTTCATTCAGTATATCCCAGCGGGGCTTTCTTTGGGATTGATTTTTAAATGGACAAAATCCATTTATTATCCGATTTTATTACATTTTTTAGTCAACTATGGTCCTAAAACCATTTTTATGATATTAACCTAAAGAAGCTGAGGCAAAAATCCCCAGCTTCTCTGTTTATATAGTTATTATTTACAAGACGCAGTAGTTGAGTGGATTCTAATGCGCTGATAAATCAGCTTTTACAACCCTACTTGACATCAAGCTTCGCTTGACTTTATTTCCCACCTTGAAAGATTCCCCAAATCTTTCAAGCCTTGCGGGGGTGGGAGTAAAACAGTTCAGTGAACTGTTTTAGGTCAGCAACAAGAAATTGAGACTTGCTGAGAAATCGAATTTCTTCGAAATTACCGATTTCTGTCCCACTCCCTCATTTTTATAATCCGACTTCTTTTAGGGCGTCTGCTAGTTTTGCAAATTCGGCAATTGAGAGGGCTTCTCCGCGAATGGATGGTTTGATTTCTGCGATTTCAAGCGCTTGTTCAAGTTTGGCTTTGGTTTCGTCTGCTTTTCCAAAATGGCTTGTTAGGTTGTTCCAAAGGGTTTTGCGGCGGTGAACAAAGCTAATTTTTGAAACACGGAAGAAGAAATCTTCGTCTTTGACTTGAACGAGCGGTTGTTCACGGCGAGTCATTTTTAAAATCGCTGAATCCACATTTGGTGCTGGTACAAAGACTGTACGCGGTACAACAAAAGCAACTTTAGCGGTCATATAATATTGCACCGCAATTGATAACGAGCCGTAAGCTTTGGTGTTTGGCTCTGCCGAAATACGATCTGCCACTTCTTTTTGCATCATCACGACAAATTCCGCAAATGGGATTTTTGATTCAATCAAGTGCATCAAGATTGGTGTTGTGATGTAGTAAGGAAGATTTGCCACGACCTTAATTGGAAGGTCTGGGTTAGCAAATTCTTTGATACGACTTTGTAGGTCTGATTTCAAAATATCCTCGTTGATAACTTTTACATTATCAAAATCGCGGAGCGTATCAGCTAAAATCGGAATTAAACGGTCGTCAATTTCAAATGCCATGACTTCGGCAGCATTTTCAGCCAAAAATTCAGTCAAAGCACCGATACCAGGACCGATTTCAATAACATTGACGTTCTTGTCAATTTCAGCAGTATCCACAATCTTTTGAAGAATGTTTGTATCTGTCAAAAAGTTCTGTCCAAATGATTTTTTAAACGTAAATCCATGACGCTCAAGGACAGCACGCGTCACGCTGTAATCTGCAATTCTCATAATTAATAATCCCTCATTAGTTAGGGAATGTCTTTCCTTTCATTTCTATCAATGCAAGTTACTATTGTATCACATCTGGCTCAATCGCAAAATGCTGCGACGCTTTCTCATGGTTGCTGTGATATGTAACTGTTTTTCAAGGTAATTGGTATTCAGTCGCTTTTTCTTTGCTTCTCTTGGTAAATAGAGGTACAGGCACTCACTACCAGCTTTCAAGATTTCATCACCAAAATCCATCTCTAGTAGTTCATTTAATATCTCTTGGTTAAGCTGGTCATTGGTAAATACCAAGTGAACACGTGAGTCATCGTAGCTTTCATCAAAGGGACTTTCAGCAAGAGCCGTCGTAAACTGGGCTTGCGTTTTGAGGATAACCGATAAATCAGCACCGATTTTTGCCTGAATCGTGTCATGAATCAATGCACAAACGTCATCGTCAGACAAGGTTGTCTCAAAAACGATATTGCCACTTTGAATATATGTCTTAACATTTTCAAGACCTGCTTCTGTTAAAATCTCTGCCAGATAAGCCATTTTAGGAATACGATTCTGCCCAACTGGCGTAACTCCCCGTAAAAGCGCAACTTTTTTCATTCCTCATATCTCTCCATAGCTTCTTCTACTTCGGCTAAAGTGATGCCAAAGAGCTCTAGGCGTTTGAGAAGTTGTTTGCCGTTGCTGTAACCAATGCGGAGCTTTTCGCCCAAATATTCACGGCGCCTGCGGCTATCATTTCCCATTAAAAGCCCCATACGCATTAGGTCAGCTCTTGTGATGTCGAATTGATTATCATCATCAAAATTTCCTAATACGCCAGAAAGAGCTTTTTGCAAATCTTCGAAACTTGCGTGCTCAACGCCGAGTGAACGACCTTTACTTTTTGATTTTGGCGCAGCTTCATCACGATTTAAAAAAGCGTGTTTAACGTTTGGAATAGCATTCATGATGATTTTGCGAATGCGTTCTCCGTTATAATCTGGGTCCGTAAAGACAATGACCCCACGAAGGTCATTTAATTTTTCGATACGTTCAAGGTCGTCATCATTGATAGCTGACCCGCGGGTTTCATAGGTATCTACATCATAAAAACGGCGCAAATTTGCGGTATCGTCTTTCCCCTCAACAACAAGCACTTCTTGAATTTTGATTTTTTCAGTCACAGTTAAACAACCTCTTTGCATTATCTGATGTCGCTTTTGCCACTTCTTCACTGGTAAAACCGCGGAGCTCTGCAATTTTATCTACAACATAGCGAGTATAAGCGGTGCGGTTTTCACGACCACGTTTTGGAACGGGAGCAAGGTAAGGCGCATCCGTTTCAACTAAAATCTTATCAAGCGGCAATTTCTGCGCAGCTTCTTGAACATCAAGTGCTTTTTTAAAGGTAACAACCCCTGAAAATGAAATCATCATGCCAAGCTCGATAAAACGCTCTGCCATTTCCAAAGAGCCTGAAAATGAATGAATAATCCCGCCGCGAGGTCCAACGCCTGCTTCTTTGATGACAGCGTAAGTATCTTCAAGCGCATCACGAGTGTGGACAATAAAAGGGAGGTTGTGGTCTTTTGAAAGCTGAATCTGACGTTTAAAAACCTCAATTTGGACGTCTTTTGGGTCTTCCATCCAATGATAATCTAGCCCAATCTCACCAAGACCAATCACTTTGGGGTGTGATAGATTGGCAACAATCATCTCCTCAATTTCTTGATTATATGAACCTGCTTCCGTTGGGTGCCAACCGATTGTGGCATAGATTTCAGGGTATTTTTCAGCTAACTCAAGAGCACGTTTAATAGTTGGTGCGTCAAACCCAACAACATTGTGTCGAGTGACGCCCATTTCTTTAGCAAGTGCCAATTCTTCTGCTTCACGTCCAGCAAAATCATCGGCGTTTAAATGCGTATGTGTGTCAAATATTTCCATGATTTTATTATAACACAGACCACAAGAGAGACCAAAGCCAAGTACAAGTAAAGCGGTAAAATATCAAAGATAAACACAAAAAGAGAACCAAATTGGCTCTCTTTTTTAAAAGGTTGGATTCAATTACTAACTAATACTATGCTTTAGCTCTTTTGGCTTTATAAACAAAACCAAAGATAACTGATAATACAAGTGCTAGACCAAGCATCATCAATCCTAGACCGCTGCTATCTCCTGTTGACGGAAGGAGTGATTTCTTTTCTTGTTTCTTCTCTGATTGTTTATCAGAATTACTTGACGGAGTTGTTGGATCATCAACTGTTGGGGTATTTGACTGTGGTTTTTCTGGAATTACTGGTGTTTTAGCATCTTCCATTTTGATTGTGGCATCGGCTTGGACTGTCCATGAACCATCTGTTCCTTTTACCTCGACTTGACCGTCTGCTGTGACACGGAAAGTGATTGACTCTGCTAATTCATAACCTGCTGGGGCTTGACTTTCCACCATAGTGTAGGTACCTTCTGACAAGCTGAACACTTTGGCTGTATCACCTGAAGTCCACGCTAAGTTTTCACCCGTTTTTGCATCTGTGGCGATTTGACCGTCTGCGGTTTCACCTGAAACAACTTTGAGCGATGCGCCTGGGAGTTCGGCGCTACCGTTAACTTCAACTTTGCTAAATGTCACATCTGTTGTCTTAGGGTCCTCTGGTTCTTCTGGAATTACTGGCACATGCGTATTGGTAATGGTTACATTTCCGTTCTCTACTTTTCCTTCAGTAGTTGTATAGCCATCAACTTCAGTCACTTCTTTGACAGAGTAAACAATATCTTTTTTATTTGCTTTTTCAGCAAGATTTGTCCATGTATATGTCCAGTTATCCGCTGCTGTTAACGTCACAACGTCACCAGATTTTTTGCCATTAGCATATAATTGGACATCAATAGAATTAGGACGAAGCCCATCTTGATCATCGCTATCATCCCAAACTTTTGTGACTGTCAAACTTGTTTTACCTGGAGTGTAGCTATTTGTAATGTCATATCCATTAATTGTTGTTGTGTAATTGTCAACACTATCTTCAGTTACTGTGTAAGTAATAGCACTACCATTTGCATATTTGGCAAGATTTGAAAACGTATATGTCCAATTCGTATCAGCTGTTACTTCTTGTGAAGTTACCTTAGTTCCATTGGCTAAAAGGTTAACTGTAATCGAATCTGGACGTTTACCATCTTGGTCATCATTGTCATTCCATGTCTTTGTTCCAGACACTTCTGTCGTTTCTGGGGTGTGACTGTTTGTAATGTTAAATCCAGAAATGATAGTTTCATAACCACCAACACTGTCTTCTGAAACAGTATAAACAATTTCTTGACCATTTTGATATTTCGGTAAATTTTCAAATTGGTAAGTCCAGTTATCAGTTTGTGAAACTTCTTTAGTTTGACCAGTATCTACACCATTTGCAAGTAGATGAACAACAATTGATTCTGGACGGATACCATCTTGGTTATTATTGTCATCCCATGTCTTTGTTCCTGATAAATTAATTACCTCTGGAACATGAGTATTTGTAATAGTGTAGTTATTGTCACTTCCTGAAATTACAGATTGATAACCAGATAAATCTGTAACTTCTTTTACAGTGTAATCAATAAGAACATTGTCAGAGTCATATTTATCAAGATTTTCAAAAGTACCATTCCAACCATTGGCATCACTTAGCACTAATTGCTGACCAGAGACTTCCACTCCATTTGCTAACAATTGAACAGTAACTTCACTTGAACGTTGTCCATCTTGATTGTTTGCATCATCCCAAACTTTATTGACAGATACACTTGTGTATTCTTTAACAACAGTATTTTCAGTTAATACTTCTGCTGCCATTAGATTCTGTCTAGTTGAATCTTGGCTAATATACAAGTTAAGTTTGAAATCCGCTGGATAAGTAAGGTTTGCAACATCAGTTAGTTCTGAATAAGCACCTTGACGCTGTGCATTTTGGAAATAAGAATCAGAAATATAGGTATTATCTGTAAAATGCCAAATAGCATATTGTGTGATAGCCCTAAACTCATCATCTGTTAAGCCATACTTTTCTTTTATACCACTGTTATTATTTGGATAACCGTTATATAAAACTTTCATAATAGCATCATACAATTCAGAATCCACCATATTGCTGCTACTATTAGCTTTCATTTGTTCTGAAGTTACATTAGCATATTTTTCATAAGGCGTTCCACTACTAAGTGGGTAATTTTTATGGAAATTAAAGCAGTAAGTGACAACTGCTTTACCATCATCATCTACGTATAAGTGGTTAATACTCATACGAGAATCACTACTCTTTCCTGCATTATTAATGTAACCTTTATAAGTAGCAGAACTATCCGTTTCAGCAGCTACATTAATAGCAGATAGACTTACTAAAAACGTTATGACCAACGCAAAAGCAATTCTAATAAACTTTCTCATCAACAAAAACTCCATTAATTTATTTTTCGTTTTACCTAATAATTGCCGCTTACATTGCTTTTTTATTAATAAAAATAAGTAAATGTACGGATTTTATAAGGTAAATATTGTGTTGTTATAAATAAATTTTATTATTATTATAAGGTTTATTTATAACACACTGGCAAGATTTTATCTCATTTTTTTAATTAGCACAAATAATATGCTCTTAAAATAGCAAAATAAATAATATCGCATTAACCTATGTTAATGTTATGAGAAAAACTTAACATGGATTTATCATATTGAGATATTTATTAACATAAAAAACGAACTCAATTGAGTCCGTTCGTTATATAGCTTTCCTAATTCATTTAACTATCTTCAAAGAATTTTTTTAGTTGCTCAATAATACCTTTATAAACATTTCTATCAACTTGTGGACGATAATTAATTTCTTTTTGAGCTAAGTAATTCGCAACGCGGTTGGCGTGTTTTTTACGGTAGTGCTTACTTGTTATGATAAAGATATACATTAGTAAAACGACACAAATAGGAGTCGCAAGAAATGGTGCAATATAAATCGGCTTAATCTGCACAGCATCTGATATGACATTTGCATCACCATCAGAATTGGCAATACGATGCCCACGAACCAAGAGGCGGTGAGTATTGATTCCATATGGGGTACAGGTAACTAAAGTCACGTAATCTTGGTCAGGATCAATGGTTAAATTAGATAAATCTGTTGGTTCTACCACACGAATCTGATCCACTTCATACGTCAAAGTTTCGTTGAGAACATGAATAGTAAAGGTATCCCCTTCACGTAACTGATCCAAATCTGAGAACAACTTAGCCGATGGCAAACCACGATGCCCTGATAGAACGCTATGTGTTCCTTTTCCACCGACAGGCAAGGAAGTTCCCTCCAAATGCCCAATAGACGTTTGCAAAACAGATTCATCTGTGCCGTGGAAAATGGTCAGCTTAACGTTAATTTTGGGAATATCAATGTAGCCCATAGAACCATCATTATTAAAATTAAGTTCTTTTTCATAGGCTGCCTTATCCTCATCTGAAAAATTCCAATCCATACCATGCGTTGCATTATACTGCTTGGCACTTGCCAAAATGCGTTTATAGTCTTCTGTTGACATCTTGGACACACTTTTAGTGTATGACATAATAGCTTCAGACTGATGAAAAGAATTCCAGTAGTCACTGATAGTCGGATAGGTCAGTAACCCTAAGCCCATGATAAAAATAAATGGCAAAGCGAATTTAGAAAGTTTTTGCTTTAGCCAGATCATCAGCTGACCACCTCCCTTCTCTGTGCTCTGTATGTTCCTCTCTTTAAACTTAGTCCCAATAAGTATGAGAACTAGATTTAAAGAGAAAATCTTCGGAAAAAGTGATTAAGCCAAACCTTCCGAAGATAACTCTATTTGATAAAATTACATATTATTCATGCGACGTTTTGAAATCATGAAAATTAAGGCACCAATGAGTAATATTGAACCAACAAGATAGAATACCTTAGTACCAAATGACCCTGTTGAAGGCAATTCTGCACCAGCTTTATTGATAACATTTGAAGTATTTGTTTCTGTTGATGAGATTGTTACTTCTTTACGTTCTGTCAGAATGTTGTAACCGTTAGGCGCTTTAGTTTCTTCAAGATAATATTTCGTATCATCCCCTTTAAGACCTTTGATAATAGCTGAACCAGCTTCAATTTCAGTACCTTCTTCACTTGCTTCTGCAACACGATAAACTCCATCAGATACTTTCACGACTTTAATTTCGTTACCATCTGTTGCAGCGTCATAAAGTTTGAATGTTGCACCAGTCAATTGATTACTTGACGTATCAACTTTGTTTAAAGTAAACTGGTAAGTTTTAACCTCAGTCGTATCGGTTGGTTTGTCAGGATTGACTGGTGTAGGATCTTCATTAGGGTTATCAGCTGTATTATAGCCAATAGTTGCTGAGTTGGTTGCAGCAGCGTCAGCAGCACCTTTTGTAACAGTAGCATTGTAGGTAATCACAACCGTTGAAGGTGAGTTGTAGATGGTTTTCCCAGCAGTATCTGCCCATGTGAGAACGATTGTCATTTTGCCAGAATCATCGACTTGTGTATCAACATTAGTCGTAACTGTTTGGTCACCAACTTTTACAACTACTGTTGATTTATCAATGCTTAAATTTGTTGGTGTATCAATAATAGTATACTTCGTGATTTGTTTTGAATCTGTTTCAGTTGTAACATAGTTAGTTGCTTCAAATTTGATTTGATAGTTTACTGTGTCACCAACTTTGGCAGTTGTGCTATCAACAGTTTCACCATTCACAAGGATGTGTTTACCACCGCCATTATTGTCATCTGGGATATTTGGTGCAGTGGTATTTTTATCTTTGATTGTCGCATCTGGATTTGTGCTATCAACTGTGATCGTCGCACCGAGTGATGATTGCACATAGTAGTAACCATAGGCAAGGTTGGTAAATGTGACAGTGTTGTCAGCAGCGACAGCTGTAGCTGCTTGGGTACCAAAGCTAGCTGCCCATGTTTTGAAGGCATCAGATGACACATCTGCATTTTCCTTAGCAGTGACATTGCCCTTGGCATCTACTTCAAACCAAGTTGAACCGTCTCCAAGGGAAGTTTTACCACTTGGTAATTTGTAAGAGATGGCACCATTGCCATCAACAGTTGCATCAAAGAGTTTATAAACCGTGTAGGTTTGCCCTTGAGAAGCATTATTGATAGTGATTGTTGCTGATCCACCAGCACCTGAGTCAACTGTTTGTGCACTTACTGCACCACACACAAAGACCAACGCGAGGAGGGTCAAAAAGGGAGTTAAAATCTTTTTAAGGTTATTCATGAGAATCCTCTTTCTTTTCATAATGATAATTTTAGAAAAAAACTGTAAAAGTTAGGCTAGAATCAAGCCCTTAACGTATTTTAGGAGTTCTTAAGGCAAATCACTCCTTTCACGATGTTTCTGATATTGACGATAAGCCAGAGTAACCAACATCAGAGCTAGTCCGGCTAACACGTAAAACATACGACCGCTACCACCCGTATGAGGTAGTGCCTTTCCAGTCTCATTAGCAATTTGAATACGTGTACTATAACTACTATTTCCCTCCAAGACTTTCACATTCTCTAAGTTAGAAATAGTATTCCCATTTTCATCTGTTAGGGAAATGGCAAAGCTAGACTGACCATTCTCTGCTTGGCTTTCTGTTACAGCAAAATAAACTGAGTTATCAAGGATAACATAGCCATCGGGCGCCGCTGTCTCTGTGATACGGTAACGACCAGTATTTAGACCAACGGGAATAGTCACACCATCAGTTGAAGTGATAGTCAAATCCGATACGCCATCAATAGATGTCCAAGTATTGCCGTTCCACTTGCTAATCTCAAACTTACCACCTGTCAAGGCTGTCCAATCCGTCTTGGTCTTTTGAATATTGACCGTTGGTGTCACAGTCAAGCGACCATAGACTGTGGCAATGTTATAGTTAGACAGTTTGGTAGCAGCATTCATAGCTGTATAAGTGAAAGTATTGTCAGACGAGCCAGTAGCTGTTTGACTACCTGTTACATCATAGAGCAGACCCTCACCCGTCACAAAACCTGTGTCAGCTGTTGGCTCACTAGCAGTTACTGTTTGGGCTGTTAAAGCCATACCATCATAACCTTTTTCAGCAGTCGCCGAGGTCAAGATAACAGGACGTGGCTTAATCAGCAGGCGACCGTCACTTACTTGGAAAGTTACCTCAAAGTTAGCATTGCTATTGGTAAATTTACCTTGTAGAGTCAGATTATAGGTGCCAGCATCCGTTGCCGACAAGGTCTTGTCACCTGTAAATCTGATGTCGCTTTCTTTGTAAAGACCACTACTATCGTTAATGACCAAGTCGTCATAACTGATACTTTCTGCTACACCGTCGTAGGTCTTTTCCTTATCTTGACCATTGACGATAACGGTGACAGGTTGTTTATTAACCGTTAAAGTACCCGCGACATAGATGATATTATAGTAATAATTCCGCGCCTTGCCAGTTGAACTGCTAACCAAGGCGATGCTTGGTGTCACCGCACTAGATCCCGCGTCTATCTGACTACCTGTGAAGGAAATCCCTGTCAAACTATCATCTGTTTCCAGTAATTCTTTGTAGCTATCTTTGAGGTCAGTCAAGCCACTATTTTCCAAAGCGATGCCGTCATAATTTTTTTCCTTGCTGACAGCTTCGATGTAAAGATCTTTTTGATAATAGAGATTAATGGTGATGTTATCGCCCTTGTCAATCTTGTAATTAACTTTGTTCTTATCACCATTGCTATCTTCAGACTGAGCATAAGTGTAGCCACTAATAGTCTTGTGAGTGACAGTATATTGACTTGGTTTCTTGCGTGTTGTGTTCAAAGGTGCTTGCCCCACAATCGGATTGCCATCCATATCTAGATAATTAACCGTGATATGAGCCGTGTCGTAAGGTACGTAGTAGAAAGTGATAACGTTGTTATCTGAACTTGAGGTCAAGGTCAGGCTTTCAACATCTGTCAGAGCATAGTAGTCATCCAGTTGTTCAGGCATCGTGCCGAGTTGACTAGCCAGATAGCCTTTATCAACTGTAACCGCACTTTCTTTAACTGAAATCGTGCTACCGTCCACTGTCACCGACTTGCTTTCAGCGACTTTCACTGTCGGATTGTCCTGCAAAACATAGTCGACACGATAAGACACTTGAGCAGACTTCTTGGTGTAGTAGAAAGTGATGATATTGTTGTCGGCATCATAATCAAGCACAACGCTCTTGCTATTAGCATCTGGGCGGTAACCCGTAATAGCTAAAGCACTCTCACTAACCACTTGTTGGTAATTTAGCGCAGGACTGGTAACTGTTTTATCCGCTGCTAGTTGATTGTTATTATTGTCCGCGTCAAGATAACGCACTGTGTAGGTCAATGGTTTCAAGGACCAATGAGCGTAAAGTGTGGTATCTGAGGTTACTGGTTGTGACCAATCGTAGCGTTCACCACCTTCTTTTGCTGTGTACCAGCCATCAAAATTATAATATTGACGACTTGGATCTGCTACCGAAGTTGCTGTTTTGTATTTTTCAACTTCTTGTGTCGTAGGCGCTACTCCATCGCCACCATTCAAATCAAAAGTCACATTAAAAGTTGGCGCAACCCACTTGGCATAAAGGACTAGGTTATGGGAAGGCATAGTATCAAAGGTATAAGGCACCGTCAAACCAGCATCCGTATACCAACCTCCCCAAGTGTAATCAGCATCAATACCTGACGGACGTTCAGGCGTATAGTTATAGGTTGAAGAGTTAATATTTTGCTCAAATGGAATGCTAGAAATGGTATTTATATTACTACCATTATAGTAATAATCAATACTGTAAGTATTTCTATCATAATAGAAACGGTAGTAGTAATTATTTGTGTTATAGCCATTATCATTCCAATAACCAGAACTATAATAACCCGCTGGTGTTGTCGTTCTCAATGTAAAACCGTCAATGTCCTTACCGCTTAAACTATCATTAGATCGATATAATGACTGACTGTACGAAGAATTAGTATAAACACTAGTATTATCAGCATCTTGTAAATAATAATTCACATAGTACAAACTCAACCCACTTTGCCAATAAGCGACAAAAGTTTTTTCATTGTTAGTGTTCATTCCTTTTTCAATCATATCTTTTGTTACTTCATAGCGTTTGGTAACATAAAATATTCTATCAGAGGAATTATACCAACCTTTAAATTGATATGTTGTTCTCCCGCTGGTTACACTATTGACAGATGTGGGCCATTGTGATGAAATATCCTGACCTAAAACAACATTTGAAATTCTATATTGACTACTTGTATATGACGTTCCATTGACAGTCATACTTCCAGAAGTTGAGCCAACTTGATAACTATTGACATTTAAAAGTGTACCATTCAAATTAAATACAAAGGTATATCTTACTAAACTATAATACACTTTCAGCACCGATGTACCGTCAGCTGCAATCGTAACATTAGAGTTAGCATTCATACCATAGGCGCTTTCACGTTCGTATCCTGTTGGAACTGTTGTCAAGTCAGGAGCTTCATCAGCTTGAACGGTAGCACCAACCTTTCCACTAGCTGATACAGCACTATCATAAACATAACTCGTTGTTCCCGTAGCATTATTATAAACTTCTTTATAGTAGTTTATGGTGTAATTAACAGTATTAGCTTTCCATTCTGCATAGAGTGTCTTATCGCTATCCAGCGTAATCGTTCCACTGGTTTTAGCAGTGTCTGATAAATCTTCCTTTTCATGCCAACCAACAAAGGTGTAGCCCGTTTTTGTCGGCACATTATCGGTCAGACTAACTTTACTTTCGTATAGACCTGTCTGATAAGGGATATAAGAGCCACCGTTGGTATTATAGGAAAGCGTGTAGCTGTTGCGTGTGTAATAAACATAGAGATTTTGTCCCTGTGAGTGTGTCAATTTTGTCGCTTCTGTTTTTTCAAAAATAGCATAATCATAAGACAAGACTTGAGGGCTTACTGTAGAACCTAGAACACCGTGATTGGTAACACTCTGAATCTCAGTATAGTCATCACCTGTTAAATTTTTCAACATATAATATACTGTATACTCGGCGGTATAAGGCACGTACTGTAAATTGATGGTCACCTTACCATCAATATTTCCATCTAACTCATCCTTAATTGCCAAATCACCTGACTTGAGTTCAATAACTGCTTCTTGTGGGTAATAAATTGCATCAGCGGTTAAAGTACTATCTTCTTCTCTTTTAACTTCAGTTGAGGTAGGTGGAGTAATTTGATAGGGAGTATCCCGTTCTTCCAATTGGAAGATTTCCTTATCAAAGGTGACGTCCTGATTGGCACTATTATTGTGATAATAGTAATTTACGGTAACCGTATAAATTGAAATCTCCGTAAAAACTGCCTTAACCGTCAAATCACTGGTCACAATCGTATCTGCTGTGACAGTTTCATGCGTCTCTGCATTTTCCCAATGATCAAAACGATACCCTGATTTGAAAGGAGTTTCTGGCAGAATTGTTAATGCTGTCCCAGCCTCAATTTGCGTTGAAGTGATTTCGCTATCGTCATTGTAGAAGGTCACGGTGTAACTCTGTGACGTCGTCTCTGTTTCTGTTGTGCTCTCCACGGAAGCGTCAACATCCGTTCCTGTTGATGAACTATTTAATATTGAATCATCAGATGTACTAGTATCAACTAAAGCAAAATCAGAAAAACTATCACTATTAAATGTAACTGTTGTTACCTGATTACCATCACCTGCCACTTCAGCATCCAATACTTCTGTTGAACCATCCGTTTTGATATGAACAACTTTTAGATTATCTTTATTAGCCTCAAAACTATCCTTTTGAGTAATGGTCACCTTCACAGAAGCAGACGGCTCCACTTCAGCATCACCTTGCATGAAAGCAATATCATAAAGCCTAATATTTGCCACAGTATTTAAAGACAAAGTGTCTTGTATTTTTTGTAGTTTACTCTGGTAAGTATCATCCTCTGGCTTAACTTGGTTAACTTCAAGTGCCACACTTTCTGGTAATTTAGCCTCAGCTGTTATATCAGCTGTTACTTGATAATTTTTATCATCTGCAATCAAAGTCGTATCTGTAGTAACTAGCTGTTCATCTTGGCTAGACACATTCGTCTCAGAAACAGCCTGCGAGTCTGAATTTTCTGTGCTTGTTGTATTGTCATCTACACTGCCAGACTGTTCCGTATTAATACCAGGCGTTTGATTGGCAGCATTACTATCTAAAGTCAATGCTGGCAATATCAAAGCATAGGTCGTCACAAAGACGACAATTACAGCAATAGCACCAATTACTTTCTTATACTTAGCCTTGAACTGAGCTAAATATTCTCTCCTAAAAAATTTCTTCATAAATTCTCATCCTCCTTTCTCATATTAACTAATAAAGCCACTATTCAATGATTCCCATTTCTGAAAGAGGCCAAACTTTAAAAACTAAACGTCCAACAATTTGCTCATCTGAAACCGCTCCGATAGAAGTATTTCGTGAATCAATCGACACTTCACGGTTATCCCCCATAACAAAAATACGATCTTCTGGTACTTGATAAGGAAAGGTAATATTGGTTTTACCATAGGCTTTCTTACTCAAGTAGGGCTCATTCAGTTTTTTTCCATTAACATAAACATTTCCTTTTTCATCCATATCAACCCAATCACCAGACTCTGCAATTACGCGCTTCACTAAAATATTATTATTATAATAAAAGGCAACAACATCACCAGTCTCAAAATTACCACTCTTGACAGAGACAACTATATCTCCGCTATTCAAAGTTCCCTTCATAGACTTGCCGTAAATACGTAAAATTGGTAAAAATAGTATTGCAACCAGTACAGCAAAGGCAGCAACCACAATTAACATAAAAGTAGTGCTTCTAAACATTTCCAAAAAGTTTTTACGGTATTGTGCTGATTTATAAGCTTGTTCAATAACAGTCGTCTCAGGGAGAGGATGTGGTTTAGTGGATTTATTTTTCTTCATCATCATTCTCCGTAATATTTTTAAGATAAATATCAGCAGCTTTCTGCGCCTCCTCAAAAATTTTAGTTAATTTGAGAGCGGCATCTGCCAATGATCCTGCTTCTTGGATGATAATTTGCTTATTTTCTAACTTTTGTTGAGTTTCTATTAACTCTTGTTTTAATCTGTCAATTTCTTTACTTTGTGCTAATAAAATCTCATAGAGTTCTATCTTTTTTAATTGTTTCAGTGTACGTTCATTCATAGAGTTCTTTACCTTTTCATATAAAATCATTGCTATTTAAGAGACACAAAAAGTCACTTTTTCGTATAACTATTATATAGATACACGAAAAAGTGACTTTTAAAATAAATAACTGTACGCCAAAAAAAGCCTTTTTAGACTCTGCTCTGCTCTGCTCTGCTCTGCTCTGCTCTGCTCTGCTCTGCTCTGCTCTGCTCTGCTCTGCTCTGCTCTGCTCTGCTCTGCTCTGCTCTGCTCATGGTAGCAAGCCCCCTTTCCTCTGTCAATAGTTTTTCTACTTTTTATCAAATATTTATATATTTATAACTTGTTCACATTTTTTCACATTAACAATAAACAAGTTTAAACTAGCAGAAATTAATTGTCAATAATTATGACTTATGTTTTTTAAGTAAACGACATCACATTAACATATGTTATTTATATGAGAAAAACTTAACACAGGTTTATTATAAAGAGGTACTTTTTGCATCATTTTATTGCAACACAAAAAAATTGAGTCAAACAACGATAACGGCAAAGCAACCATCAGTGTTTGACTCACTCTTTTTAGAATATAACACCTATTTTTTACTTAGAAATAATTTCCAAATATTATTCATTTCTATTTTACTAAAATTATCTATCTGTAACGTAAAGCAACCAAGGAAATTTTCCTTGGTTATCCTCACTTATTTGATACATTCAAAATAAACCATTGACCCTTCTGTATGGAGATTTATTTTTGAATATAAATTTTCTAACAAATCTTTTAGCTGTTTTTCTGTTTGAAATGGTGGGGTAAACCAACCTTCCTTGGAAAGAATATTTTTTACTAGCCAATCTGTAATTTTTGATTTCCCTTTGATATAGAAACAAGCAATAAATTTACCACCAGGCTTCACCACGCGCCATATCTCTTGAAAAGCTTGGTTTTTATCTGGAAAGGCATGAAAGCCATTCATACTCAAAACAATATCACAAGAGCTATTTTCTAAGCGTTTTTTGGCTTGTAAAATCATATCCTCACTGTAATCAAGGCAGATAATATTAGCATTTAACAGTCTCTTCCATTTTTCCTGCGTAAAAACCGCAGTTCCTACAGGAACATCTAGCAAAACACCACTAAAATCCTCTGGAATATAGTCAAGAATCACTCTGGCAATTTTATTATCGTCCACTCCGCTCCAAAACAACTTGATATAAAGCTTGCTAAAAAGACTTCTTTGTGTCAAAACATCATCATAAATCCCTTTTGAAGCACGGTATGCTTTTTTTATTTTATCTGCCATATGGTAACCCCCTTTAAGACTTGTTGTTTCTGCGATATTCTTAAGGTCTCATACTAGGAATTTGAAAGAAAACTTTTTATTTATATCTTCTCTTTATTATAACATATTGAACATAGGCAATGATTTCTTAGCTAGTTTCAATTCTCTCGAAGAATTCAGAAAAATTTGCGCAAGCGTTTGCCTCTTCGCATTTATTTTGTATAATAAATATAAACGAAACATTAAAAAAGAAGAGCTGGATGCCTATGTTGACATATCTATGGAAATTTAAAAAAGAAAATCTACTTTTGCTTGCTATCATCATTTTCTGGGTTATTTCTAATGTCATGAGTTCGCTATCCTTAACATGGATGTTGAATTCATTGATAAAAAGTAAATGGGATAGCTTTGTTTTTTGGAGCGTGATTGATATTCTTTGTTGGGGAGGATACAGTATTTTTCAGATTTGGAAAGATTCCTTGAAAGAAAAGCTGTGTCAGGAAGAAGTCAATCTTATTCGTAATGATTTATTAGATTCTTTAATTAGTCATTCATATGCAGGTAACTCTCATCATAGCAAGGACGAATACAATTCATGGTTAATTAATGACATGAATTTATTAAAAGATAACGGTTTTAATCAGTTATACAGCGCCATTGAAAGTATTATAACTGTGCTATTTAACGCTTTTGCTATCATTTATTTTCATTGGCTACTACTTGCGGTTAGTATTTTAATGACTGCTTTAGTTTACTTTCTTCCTAAAATTTTTGAAAATAATATTGCGCAAGAAACGGAGGCTGTCTCATCTGATTTGACCGTTGCTTTAAATCGTACAAGTGATTATTTAAGTGGTTTTGACATTTTTTTCCACAATAATCAAACTGCTTACTTTAAAAATCGCATTTTAGCAGACTTTTCCACAGTGGTAAAATCCAAGGTTAAGTTGGCAAGAAGCTCTAGTACGGCTAATTCTCTTTCATTGATGTCAAGTGTTGTGGCACAAGTAATTATTTTTATGGTTACTGGTTATCTAGTCATTAAGGGGGAAATCACTACGGGGGTTATTTTCTCAATTGCCAATCTAACCAGTTGCCTATTCAACTACACCAGAGGAGCTGCTTATAACATTGTTACCTTTAAAGCGACCTTTAAATTGCTAGAGAAATATCCTAAAAAAGTAAGTATTGAGAATCTCGATACTGTAACTAACTTTAATCAAGAATTGGTTACTCACGATTTGTGTGTCACTTTTGAAAATGGCAATAGCATCACCTATCCTAATATTACGATTAAGAAAGGAGAAAAAGTTGCTATTGTTGGCGGATCGGGCGCTGGAAAATCAACGTTAATCCGAGTATTAACAGGAGAATTGACCCGCTATGACGGTGATATTGTGATTGATAATCATCATTACAAAGATACGCTGCTAGAAAGTTTGCAAACTATTTTTGCCTTGATTCCTCAAAAACCACATATTTTTAAAGAATCTTTACTTGATAATCTGACCCTTGGTCGTTCTGTGGATAAAGAGCAGTTTGAAAAAGCTTTATCACTGTCACATGTGGACAACTTTATCGAGGGACGTTTGAATCAAATCTACAACGATGACTTGTCTGGTGGACAAAGAGCAAGAATCTCTATTGCCCGTGAATTAATTGGTAACAAACCAATACTCATCATAGACGAGGGTGTTTCAAACCTAGACAAAACGACCGCTATTAATATTGAACGACGTCTGCTTCAAACCAAAGAACTAACAATTATCATGATTACACATCATCTCTATGACGAAAATAGAGCACTATTTGACCAAATTATCGAGATATAGGATATATTTACGAGGAAAGCTAGTAGAAAATACAGCCTTTATACCGTACAAAACAGGTACTTATTAGTACCTGTCAGATTGAAGAAAAGTCCATTTTGGATATTTTTCTTCAATCTTTTTTCTTTTTGTTAAAAAATAAAAACTCTTAGAAACGCCGTTATATCAGCATTTTTAAGAGTTTGTTCAAATCGGTAGACACACTCTAAATTTACAATATTTATACTGCTGAGAGGGGTTGTCTGCGCTCTACACTACAACTATGGTTATCAACTAGCTGACAGTACTTGGTAATTTTAAAAATAAAGTATTTCTGAACTGATAGTATTAATATCTTTATTACTATTAGCACATGCAAACGTATTTCTTCATATTCCAGATACTTAAGCGTTTAGACTTTTACAATAAAATAGGTTTTAATTTCTATTAGGATACATTGTTTACCTAATGTCACTTCATAAAAGATTGTTTTGGAGATATGAAAAAGCTAACTAAGAAGATAAAGGATGAGGTTAAAACGATACTAGAGCCTACTGCTATATTAAACGTGTAGCCTAAAAATAACCCTACAATCGAAGTAATCGCTCCAATTCCTGATGATAGGAGTACCATCACCTTAAGACTATTCACATAAAGATAGGCTGTTGCTGCGGGGGTAATCAGCATTGCTACAATTAAAATAGTCCCTACGCTCTGCATCGCTGTTACAGAAACTAAAGTTAATAGTACCATCAAAAGATAGTGAAAAAATTTGACATTCATCCCCATTGATTCCGCTAAAATTGGATCAAAAGAGGTTACTAACAATTCTTTGAAAAAAATAATAAGAAACCCTATTACAATTCCTGAAATAACTATAGTAACCCATTTATCACTATCTTGTACGGCTAAAAGATTTCCAAATAGAATATGAAAGAGGTCTGTTGAACTGTTGGCTACTCCTATCAGAATAACACCCAACGCTAGAAAAGAAGAAAACGTAATACCAATAGCTGTATCCCCCTTAATAACACTATTTTCTTTAATAAAAGTTATGATGAAAGAAGCTAATATACCGAAGATAACTGCTCCAATAAAAAAGTTAATTCCTAAAATAAAAGATATAGCTACTCCGGGTAATACTGCATGTGAGATTGCATCTCCCATCAGTGACATTGAACGTAAAATAATAAAGCAGCCAATAGCTCCTGAAACAATTCCAATAACAACAGCCGTTATCAAAGCATTTTGTAAAAAATGATAGGTCATTAAATCGTTAATAAATTCCATAAATCCCCTCTTATAATACAACAATCGAATCCCCATAAGCTTTTTTTAAAGCATCAGGAGTAAAAGTAGTAGCTACGTTCCCATAGCCTACCAACTTTTTATTCAAAATGACTACTTTATCAAAGTAATCCACTACCTTACTTAAATCATGATGAACAATCACAATCGTTTTTCCCTCTCTTCTTAGTGATTGCAATAAATTCATAATAATTTGTTCACTCACTAGGTCTATCCCAACAAATGGTTCATCTAGAAAAAGAATATCTTGCTCTTGAATCAAACATCGAGCAATTAACATTCGTTGAAATTGTCCCCCGGATAAAGTGGAAATAGGGTGATTACTAAATTCTTCTAACTTTACTTGCCTTAAAACATTCTCAACCTTTCCCCACTCTTTTTTGCTTAAATGTCGAAAAAGTCCAACTCGTTGATAAGTACCAAGGGATACGCACTCCTTAACAGTAATAGGAAAATGATAGTCAACATGACTTTTTTGCTCAACATAAGCCACTTTCCCACGTAAACTATTAACTCTTTCGTGTGAAATAGTAATCATTCCTGTACAAGAAACCAACCCTAATAGTGCCTTCATAAAAGTTGATTTCCCTGCACCATTTGGTCCAATAACACCAATAATATTTCCTTCTTCTAAAGTAATTGACACATTAGCTAAGGCTTCATAATCATTATTATAAATAACATTTAATCCTTGTATCTCTATCATTTGTCTCCTTTCATAGTTTCATCAACTTTATCATACATATCATCACTGAGATAATCCTTCGGCTATCTTATCTAAATTCCACTTCATCATACTATAATAGCTGTCCCCTTCTTCACCTTTATTAGCAATAGAATCCGTAAAAATTTTTGAATAGATACTAATTCCTGTTTCTTTAGAAATTGTTTTCATTGGACGGTCATCAACACTTGACTCCACAAATAATGCTGACGGCGTTGGTCCTTCTTTTAATTTCCTAACTAAGCTAGTAGTCTGCTCAGGTGTTCCTTCTTCCTCAGTATTAATTTCCCAAATATAGGCTGATGGCACGCCATACGCTTTAGAAAAATATTTAAAACATCCTTCACTTGTAACAATTAATTTTTTATTTTCTGGGATTTTTGAAAATTTTTGCTTAGCTTCCTGATCTAATTTATCAAGTTTATTAATATAGCTAGTAAGATTTTTGGTATAAAATTCTTTATTTTTAGGATCTTTAGCTATCAATTGTTTCGCAATATTTTTTGCATAAATAATACCGTTTTCTAAGTTTAACCATGCATGTGGATCTTCTTTTCCTAAGTCATTCTTTCCCTCAAGATATATGACATCAATACCATCGCTTACCGCAAAATAGTCTTTATTAGCCTCTTTATGAGCATTTTTAACTAATTTGGTGAACCATGCATTTCCACCAGTCTCTAAATTGATACCGTTATAAAAAATAATATCTGAATTTGTTGTTTTTTTAACATCTTCAGGAAGTGGCTCATATTCATGTGGATCCTGACCAATAGGAACAATACTGTGTAAGTTTATTTTATCCTTACCAATGTTTTGAGTAATATCAGATAATATAGAATTAGTCACAACAACATTTAACTTATTCTTTTCTGATGTCCTTGTAGTAGCACATGCTCCCAAAATACATATTATTAGTAATAAACATATAAGTGATGTTATCTTTTTCATTATAGAACTCCCCGTAAAATATTTATTTTTAAAAATTAAGCACGCTTAATTTTATATTTAATATAACTTAATTACGTTGCAGTGTCAAATATTATTTAAAAATAAGTTGATCAAAATTTAGAACTTAAAAAAATGACTAGAACTTTCTAGTCATTTTTCAACTCACTACAGATAGCTTACATGGTTATTATATCATCTAAAAAATATTCAATCTTGCCAAAGAACAAGAATGAATATTTTTCCAGAAGTTGTTGAATTAATGTAAAAATTGGATAAGGATTCCTCCTAGGATGAGGACAATTGCGCCGCCTAGGCGGTTTGCCATTTGGGCAAAGGCAATCATTTCCATGCGGTCCGCCGCAGAAAGCACAGCGATATTTCCTGTGCCACCCATGGAATTGTTAATCATCCCAGCACCGATAGCTGTTTCGACTGGATACATACCGAGAACCTGTCCCAAAATCCAGCTAGCAAGTCCCATTGACACAACAGATGTTAAACTGATAAGGACAAATTGCCATGTCATGGCTTGCGCTAATGAACTCAAATCAATCATTGAAAGCCCAATACCTGCCAAAACAGCGTGTGTCAAGTTAGTCATAATCACACGATTAAACATAACCACTGCTTCTTCTAATGGTTTTGGTACAATATCAAGCGCTTTGAGAACAAAGACAATAATAATCATAAAGGCATAGCTGTGCACTTTTGGAATAAAGGCATTTAAGATAACGCCGATAAGGAAAAGGGCAAAGGCAAGCATCATTCCGACACCGATTTTTGTAGGGTCAAGCGGAGCTTCAGATTTTTTCAAATCGTCTTTGTCAACAGGGATGAGCACACCGTGCCCATTGAATTTGGTGTTAGCAAATCCACGCGCCAACACAATGGCACCGATAATGGCAAAAATATTTCCTAGCGTAGTTGCTGGGGCTAATTGTGACAAGATTGATGAGGCATCTGTGTGCAATCCAGCCGCATAGATTTTGGATAATGGCACAATTCCTGCACCCATTCCTCCTGCCATTTGGGCAAATGAAATGTACATGACAGAATGTCCAAAGCCTTGACCGAGCAAAGCCCCAACAGCACCAGTGGCAAAGAAACCGATAACCATTGATAAAAGAGCGACAGGAATGAATTTAGCAGAGGCTTTCACCAAAAGTTTGCGGTTCATTCCTAGAATTGAGCCACAAATAAGCGCTGCAATATAAAAATCTAGAAAGCCCCAATCACTCATAAAACTAGAAGTGGCTGAAACAACTGATTTTGGAATCAATCCTGTTGAAGCTAAGATTGCGGCTAACAGCAGAGTAAAGACTGACCCACCACCAAGGTAAGTATTCCAAAATGGTAATCGTTCACCAAGGAAGTAGAAAAGATGTCCTAAAACGACCAACATGAAAGTAATTCCAACCATGTTGAGCGGTAGTTTTCCCATTGCAATAACAACAGCTAAAATGATAACCAGAGCCGTATAAAGCGGAAGAGAAAGCCCCGCAATTTTGATATTAGATAACTTTTTCATACGAATGGTTATCCTCCTAAACTAATATTTTGGATACCATTTAAGGTCGCGAACAGCTTTAGCCATGTCTTTTTCTTCAGCTTGAGCTAAGCCTTGTTCTTGAGCTTTTTTAGCAACAGCTTCCGCAACTTTGATTGACACTTCAGCAACGTATTGGAATGGAGGAAGAACAGGTGCTCCTGGTTGACCTGGATCTACAAGACCACTAAGTGAGTGAGCTGCAGCACCAATCATTTCATCTGTAAGAAGTGATGCTTCAGAAGCCAACATACCAAGACCAAGACCTGGATAGATTAGGGCATTGTTTGCTTGACCGATTTGGTAATCAACACCTTTGTAGCTTACTGTACCTGAAGGCACACCAGTCGCAACGAAGGCTTTACCGTCTGACCATTCAATAACTTGTTGGGCTGTTGCTTCTAATTTCTTAGTTGGGTTAGAAATTGGGAAGATAACTGGGCGTTCAGTGTTTTCGCACATTGCTTCAACGACTTCTTTAGTGAAAGCACCAGCGTCTGTTGATGTTCCGACCAAGATTGTTGGTTTAACAGCTTTGATAACGTCAAGAAGTTTAGTCATGTCACCGCAATTTGCAAAATCTTCACGTTTTTTAGCAAATGGTTTTTGGGCAGGTGTCAAATCTTCCATATCGTCGAAAAGGAGACCTTGTTTGTCAATCATGAAGAAATGTTTGTAAGCTTCTTCTGATGAAAGTCCTTCTGAAACCATTTCAGCATGAACACGGTCAGCAATACCAGCACCAGCAGAACCACCACCGTAGCAAAGGTAAACTTGGTCAGTTAATTTTTCACCTGTGATGTCCATGGCACCAAAGATACCACCAAGAACAACGATACCAGTTCCTTGAATGTCATCGTTAAATGTTGGAATTTCTTTTTTGTATTTGTTAAGAATGTTGGCAGCATTTGAACGACCGAAATCTTCCCAGTGAAGGTACAATTTAGGGAACATATTTTCAGCAGTTTGAACGAATTTGTCGATAAATTCATAGTATTTATCACCAGTAACACGTTCGTGACGGTTACCAAGATACATTGGATTTTCCAAAAGTTCTTTACGGTTTGTACCAGCATCGATAACAAGTGGCATAACTGAAGCAGGGTCAATACCAGCAGCAGCTGTGTAAATCATCAATTTACCAACAGAAATATCCACACCTTGGACACCCCAGTCACCAATACCAAGAATTCCTTCGGCATCTGTCACAACGATTAAACGAATGTCGCGGTCACCAGCAGCATTTTTTAGTGTTTCTTCGATGTTTTCTGGGTGATTAATATCAAGGTAAGCAGCGTATTGTGGGTCAACATACAATTCACTATATTCTTCAATCGTTTCAGCGATAACTGGGTCATACACGATTGGGTTAAATTCAACGATGTGTTGGTTGAATAGGTAGTAGAAAAGCGTACGGTTTGTGTTGAAAATTTCCATTAAGAAATGGCGTTTTTCAAGATTTGATGGTTTACGCAAGAAATGTTGATAAGCTTGTTCAGCTTGTTCTTCGATTGTTTGAACGTAAGGTGGTAGAATACCAAGCAATCCTAGTTCTTTACGTTCTTCCATGGTAAAAGCAGTACCCTTATTTAAGAATGGGTTATTTAAAATATCATGTCCACGCATGACGTGTCCTCCTAAAAATGTATTAAATAAGAAGAAATTTCTTATGCGGGTCATTATAAACTGTTCCAGTTCTTATAGTCAAACGCCATAGTTTTGATAAATAATATTTATAATAAGTTTTAAAAGATTATGGTAAAATAAAGCAAGGAGGTCTGAATGAATTTACGAGATTTAGAATATTTTTACCAATTAGCAAAGCTAAAATCTTATACCGCTGCTGCACAATATTTTCAAGTTAGTCAACCGACAATTACTTATGCTATTAAACGACTTGAAAAAGAATTGGGCTGTGATTTGGTCATCAAAGACCCGTCACATCGCTCAGCAGCACTTACTTTGCAAGGTGATATTTTTCAAAGCCATGTTGAAGATGTTCTACTTCAAATAAAGACAGCGGTCAACGAGGTGCATCAGTCACTCAATCCTATAATGGCTGTTGGATTGCCACCGATTATCTGCAATTATTTGCTGACGGAACTCCTTCACAAAAATGAAAGTATCGCCCCATTTTCACAAGTTAAAGCTGTGCGTGGTGGCTCTAATAGTTTAATGATGAAATTGCTAGATGGACAATTGGATTTCAGTCTGTTGGGTTCGCTAGCGCCGCTCAAAAACGACCAGTTGATTATTCATCCGCTGTTTAAAAAAGATTTTTATGTCGTTCTCTCTCCAAAACACCCTTTGGCAAACCAGAAAGAACTGTCTTTTCAGGATATTCTTTACGAAAAATTTATCTTGTTAGATGAGCATAATATCCACCTAACCGCATTTAATCAGCTCAATCATCGTTACCATGACCAAGCTTCAATTTTGTTTAAAATCGATGATGTTTCAGTAATTAAGCAAATGGTTGCGGAAAACATGGGCATTTCATTGCTGTCTGATATTGCGCTAACGTCAGGTTCTGACCAATTGGTCAAAGTGCCTCTGGCTGAGCAAGACCGTATCTCTTTCTACGTCAGCTATGCTCATTCACGACATGCTATCCTCTCAAAAGAAGCCAAAGATTTGGTCCGCCTAATCGAAAAAATTTCTTAGTGGACTTTCCTTAGCAAAATGATAATAGCTTTATAAACACTAACCCCTCCTTATGAATCCTATAAGGAGGGGGTTTTTAGATTAATTGGTTGCGTATTGGGCGTTTAGCCAGTCGAAAATATTGTTATAAGAAACGCCGTTGACTTGGGCTTGGGCGTCACCACCATTGGTTGGGTTTGTCGCAACCATGCCCGTTAAACCTGACCATGTAACGACATTCGTTGTATTTTGGACGCCTGTGGCTTGGTCATGAAAGAGGTAAATCCAAGACCAGTGACCGTTGTATTCTTGGGCTAATTCTGTACCAACGACACTTTCGTAGTAGGTTAACCATTTGTTAGTAGCTCCGCCATTGAGCAAAGCTTTATAATACGGCAAAGTATTGGTATCCACAGGAACGCTGGCGTCTGAACGCGCGGTGATGAACCACATTGGCTGGTCTTTTAAAGCTGTTAATGTGCTCTCATCTAGGCTATAAATTTCCTCACCGCTGTCAGCTATTGTCATTTGGTAAGAAAGCGGTGCAGCAATTGGTACCAAGGCAGCAAAGGTATTTGGATAAGTGAGCCCCATTTGAACGGACATGGCAGCTCCGTTTGAGCCTCCGATTAAATACACACGACTGCTATCAATATCTGGATGAGCAGCGATATACTGATTAATCGTATCCATTAGTTCTGCTTGATTTTGCCCCCACGCTGTCGGTGATTGTGGAACTAAAACATAAGCGCCACGTTGAGAACCTGTTCCTGTCGAGGTGAAATGATTTTGAATAGTGTCCTCGGTTAATAGATTGACTTCATTAGCTAAAAGTGGGAAATTAATATCCGTTCCTGCTTCACCAATGCCATGTAGCCATACAATCAATGGATTCTTTTCACCACCTGCTGCTGACTCAGGTTGGTAGGCAACGTAGGATAAGCTATAACTGCCACGTTCCGTGAAACGATTAGCAGAAGGCGTGATTTTATTATTAATAGCCTCTTGTTCAGCATTCAATTGAGTGCTATTGTAACCATAAAGTGGGGTCACATTAAGCCCTTCGACTTTGACCACATAACTACTCACCCACGTATTGCGATAAGTGCTTAAATCAAAACTAAACGGTGACGCACTTTGTGCTGGGTCATCATTATTATAGCTCACACTCAATTCTAGTGTAATGTATTGGCTGGTGTTTCTACCGCCCCGTGACTGCACCGCATTGCCATTTGCATCAGACAAGTAGGCATTTGTGACTTGACGTGTTATACCTGCTGTTGTCACCGTTGCCGAACTAGCATCAACATTTCGCAAAGACGCATTCGTTTGCAATACGATTTTATCAACACCAGGACCAAACTCGTAGTTATTAATCACAATGCTAGTATTCGTCACAGCGACATTGCTCTGCCGATTAGCATCGACAGCTTCAACTTTCTGGGCTGACAATAACAGTCCAAGTCCGAGAAAAGTTACTAAAATGGATTGTAAAACCTTTCGCATCATTAAAAACCTCCTATTGTGATAGTCGGGAGATATTCTCCAAATATTAAGTGTTAAATGGCTATTTGAGCGTTTTAAATTCAAAATATCACAATGTTTCAGAAGGTAAAATGATTTTAGAAATTAAAAATAACAATCCAGAAAGCGAAATGATAATTTAGTTATAGTTGTTTGCTATTTTTAAACGTTTGTAAGATAACATAATCTGCACGATAACAGAACTGATAAAAACGACTATTGCGATGACTAGAGTGCTTTTGACACCCCTATCTAAAATTAATAGCACAGCAAGTAACAAGTCGGCAATCCTAACATACGTCCCAATTTCTTTTAACATGATTTCCTTTCTTTGCGTTTCAATGTAATTGATTTTTGGTCTATAAAACGCTTACAAGTATATTGTACTCCCAAAAGATACTATTTTCAGAAATTTGCAAATATGAAAATTTAACAACAGAAATATTAAAATTCCTTGCCGATTATGACAAGGAATTCTTTTAAGATTTCGCATTAAACTGCTGAACAGAGCCGTCGTAGCTTGCCCAAGCTTTCGTTAAAAATTGGTCATTTAAGTGATAACTTGGTGTGGCTTGTTTCTGACTTAGAAACGGATTAACAGCTTTGTCCATGGCTAACCAGCCAGTCCACCCCATGTGAATAGTATCTTGCATAAAGAAAGGTTTGTCGCCATCTTTTGAAAAATCAGCAATATTGGTAAAGCCTTGACTTTGCAATTGATACTTTATCTTAGCAACTGTTTTTTGGTACATAGCTTGATTAAGACCAGTATAATTTGCCCATTTACTGTTGACTGGTGGGATAACAAAGAGAACATTGGTATTGTCCTGTGCAAATTGACTGAGCACTAGTTGTAAATCATTGTATTCTGGAGAGTTTAAGTAATTAAATTTTGTTTGAGACTGTTTTAATCGTTTGAGTTGCGCTTTAAGACGTGTGTCAAAAAAAGTGTTGTCGATATCAAAGGTATTATTACTACTTCGTTTTTTTCCGTCAGCAATAGCTATGCCACCGAGTTTGCTGTAAGAAAAACAAGCTGGCAATTTCTTAGCTTGCGGTTTAATCTTGCTGTCGTAATTGTCAAACATAGGGATTTGGCTAAAAAGAGCATCTTCTTTCTGGAAAATCATCTGTTGCGTGTTGAGATTTTCATTGTCAGAGGCAGTCAATGATTTTCCTGCCGCAACATTTTCCATCATATCCTTAAAAGAAGAGTCAGGGTACATTTTCAAAAAGCGTTTAGCAGCGTAGCGGTCATAAACACTGCCTTTTTGATGTTTTAGGAAATCAATCGCTTGTCCGCTGCTAAAATATTCTTGAAAAGCGCTAGCGCTCGCTCCCTTAGATGTAAACCATTGTGGTGATATTACATAAACAGCTTGTTTATTTTTGAGTTCTTTATTAATCTGCTGAATACCAAAATAATGCGTTAGCGAAGCCGAGCCACGTTGTCCGAGTAAATAAGGCGTATAGTTGCGATGATATTTTTCTGCCAAGACAGACGGATGCATTTTATCAAAGCGCAACCATTCGCTAGAACCAAAAAAGGGAACAAAGCGGTGCTTAGCATCTGTTAAGGCACGTACCTTTTTATATTTACTCTTAAAACTCGTTTTGCTTAATGACACCGCATCTTTTTTCTCAGCTTTTAAATCATGCTTTTGATTAGCTGTTGGAACACAGATAAAAACCAAAAGAACAATCAGTACAGCACAGACAACTGGTCCTAAAATCTGCCAGAGGCGCTTAAGCATGGCAAAGTTCCTCTATTCCTGCAATGATTTTATTGGCTGTGTTCCAGTCATTACGCCCAAATTCTGAAATCGGAATATCAATGTCAAAATGACTTTCCAATTCCACAATGAGTTCCACCGTTCCCATGCTATCTAGCACACCCGCATCAAATAAATCTTCATCCATCATGTCAGAAACATCTTCCATGAAAAGGTCATCAATAATCGCTAATACATCTGTTTTAATATCCATGTGATAAACTCCTTTTAAATCTGAAACGGTTTATTTCCCAGCTGTTTTTGGAAACCACAACTGGTCTAAGAAACCTGAAAATAGTAAAAATGACAACATCACAACGTTAAATGTGATAAAAATACCAAGTGCCTGCGTCCATTTGTTATCTGGCAAAGGTGGCAAATCTTGCGCCTTACGCTCTCGATTAATCTTTTTCTTCTTTCGCACCCAAGCATCGTTAATCACAAGCCCAATACCATGAAAAAGACCGTAAGTGATATAATACCAAGTCAATCCATGCCAGAAGCCCATGATTAGCATATTGACAATGTAGGCAACACTTGAGGTGACATTTCGATTTTTAAAAACTTTGTGTTTAACTAAAACCTTGACCAAACGCATAAAAACAAAATCACGGAACCAAAATGACAAACTCATGTGCCAACGATTCCAGAATTCCTTTAAATCACGTGATTTAAAAGGTTGATTGAAGTTGACAGGGCTCTTAATGCCCATAAGATTAGAAATAGCAAGGGCAAACATGCTATAACCTGCAAAGTCAAAGAACAAATCAAACCCATAAGCATACATGACGCCAAGCGTTGCAATGTTAAACACACCACCCATTTGCAGGGCACACTCTTTTAGCTGTGGCAATAGCAAGCTACCAAAAACATAAGCCAAAATGAATTTGTAAAGAAAACCAAGCATCAAGTAATGCACGCTTTCTTCTAACATATTCAGAAGCTCAGCTTTTTCAGGAATATTCTCGTAATCTTCATTAAACCGTTTGAAACGGTCAATCGGACCACTTGAAAATGTCGGCATAAAAAGCAAGAAACGCAAGAATTCCCACATGGTAAATTCACTCAGCACGCCGTCTCGCATTTCCATAATCATACCAACCGCACGAAAAGTCAGGTAAGAAATTCCTAAAAAACCAAAAAGTGATTGGTGATTGTCAATGGTCATCAAGGGTGTCAGCTTGGTCCAAGCTAATGGCAAAATAGACAAAAACACCCAAAGATAGAAAATCCATTTATGATTATGACGTTTTCGGTAAATCTTGTAAGAAAAGACGAGAATTACTTGCCAAACGACATAAGCTAACAACGACACAAGCTGATTAGCCGTTTTTCCTGTTAACATCAACATAATGAAAGCTAGGCTAACCAAGGCTTCATACAGCGGAAAGCGTTTTTTGAAAAATAATCCGATGAAAATGGGAAGCACAGCCACAATCAAATACAGAAAATACTGCGGATTGCCATAAGCTTCCAAATGCGGTAATTGCTGAAGAAACTCACTCATCGGCGATTTACCTCGTTCATCAAGCCTTTAATATCGATTTTCCCATTCGGTGTGAGTGGTAAACTGTCACGATAGAGGAATTTAGACGGCATCATGTAATCCATCATGATGTCTTTGAGTTCTTCTTTGATTACCTTAGTAATGTCCAGTTGACGCTCAAATTGCTCTGCAACACCGTCTTTTAAAACAACGTAAGCCAGCAGATTTTGTACTTTGTGGTCTTTGTTGTAACGCGGGACAGCCACAGCCGACTTGATATAAGTTGATTTATTCAGGTTTTGTGAGACTTCCTCAAGCTCGATGCGGTAACCGTTGAATTTTATTTGAAAATCCATGCGCCCACCGTAAAGAAGCATACCGTGGTCAGTCATGATACCTAAGTCACCCGTGTGATAGGCTGGCAAACCATTGAATTCGAAGAAAGCAGCTTGCGTGCGTTCTGGATTATTGAGGTAACCTTTAGAAACAGCTGGACCTGACACGATGATTTCACCTTGTTCTCCATTTGGCAAAGGATTGCCATTTTCATCGATGACAAAAGTGGGAGAATCGGCTTTGGTGTAACCAATTGGCAGACGCTTGCAAGTCGCTAACATCTCATCTGTGATAGCTACCGCAGAAAGAGCCACGGTCGCTTCCGTTGGACCATAAGCATTCACAATGCGAGCTTTTGGGAAACGACTGCGCAATTTTTGAGCGGTTTTCACCGTTAATTCTTCGCCGTCAAAATAAAAATGCGTCAAGTTAGGTAAGGTTTCATGATTAAAATCATTTGATAACATTGCCATATCGACAAAAGAAGGTGTTGATGTCCAAACACCAATTGGCAATTGATTAATCGTCGTAAAAAGACGTTGAAAGTCTGTTGTCAACTCTTTTGGAAGCGCAAAAAGCGTGCCACCCAAGGCTAAAGTCGGCGCCCAGTACATGACCGACAAATCAAATGAATACGGTGGCTGCGCCAGCATTTGTGGGCGTTGCGGAACGGAAAAAGTCTCTGCTTCAATCATCCAATTGGTAAAACTAAGCAAATTATCATGCGAAATTTGCACGCCCTTTGGCTGACCCGTTGTGCCAGACGTGAAAATAATATAATAATTATCATCACCTTTGACAGAATGTGTGAGGTGATAATCTGATTGTTGAGCAAAAATAGTCTTGAGCTCTGCGGATTTAATGATAGGAATGTGTGTGATTTCCAAAGGAAAGTCACCAACGGCAATAATCAAACTTGGCTCTGCTATTGCCAAAATAGCTTCAATTCTCTCAAGGGCGGAGTGTTGGTCAACTGGAATATAAGCATGACCTGACTTTGTCAGCCCAACAAAACTGGCTAACATTTCATATTCTTGACCGCCAAAAACCAAAACTGGCGACTTTTCCTCGATTTTCAAAAAATCAATGTAGGTTGCCAAGGCATCTGAATCAGCCTTTAAATCACCATAAGTGTGAACATCTCCTAGAATATTATAGACAGGAAAATCAGCTTGCACCTGTGCAAAATGCTCAATTCTTTCAATCATATCGTGTAACATGAAAACTTACCTTTCTAAAATTCGTTGTAGATGAAGTTACCCTGACCACGCCCAAGATAACTGAAAAAATAGATTAATGCTAAAAAAATCAACACATAAAGTAATGTCTTTAGGACAAATTGACTTATTTCTTTCATGACTTGCTCCTCATACTAAATCAGTATAATCAAATTCACTGGAGAAATCTTGGGCAAATTGTTGCAAAACTAGGGCAAATTTGTGGCAATTCCTCTAAAGTTCAGTTTAACCAAATTTTCACCGCAAGCTCTTACAGAATTGTAAGAAAGAATTTTCAGCACTATGGATGATTTTTCGCAAAAACAAAAAAGCCTCGGACACACGTCTAAGACTTAATCTATGTTTTTTACTCTACCTCTACAATAAATGTTACGGATGCGCTGTGAATTTTAAGCGTTTATAAGACATCATAAACTGCACAGCAGCA
The DNA here is from genome assembly GCF_002000985.1 of Streptococcus gallolyticus subsp. gallolyticus DSM 16831. Classification (NCBI taxonomy): domain Bacteria; kingdom Bacillati; phylum Bacillota; class Bacilli; order Lactobacillales; family Streptococcaceae; genus Streptococcus; species Streptococcus gallolyticus. Next base: position 2,262,212 of record NZ_CP018822.1, read on the forward strand.
GAAATAATAAAAATAGCTATCGCAAGCACTAAAATGCTTTTAACACCTCTATCCAGTACCAACAAAATAGCAAGTAACAAATCAACTATCCTAATATATGTCCCAATTTCTTTAAACATCGCAACCTCCCAATTATGATGATTAATCGTTTGATTTAAAACGCTTACAAACATTATTATATCACTTTTTCTCATAATTACTAGCCATTTTCAAATATGAAAATAAAAAACTAGGGAAGAATTAATTTTAATAAATCTCTCCAAACCTTCAACCTTTTCTCAACTTTAGCAACAGTTCAAGTAAAGTCATTTCTTTATTGAGTTTTGCTAGCTTGTTTATAAAATAAGAAATTTAGTTTATTTTAAAGGTGACACATAATCGTCTGGTAATTTACCCTGCCAATCAATCCATTGTTGTTCAGCAATTGGTATTAATCTTTCCAGTTCTTCGCGAGTAAATAGTTTTCTACTTTCTGGATTTGCAATCAAAGCAGCAGGTCCCTCTTCAATAAATTGTCCCTCACTAGCAATTTTTTTCTCCTCAGTTGGTGGCCAAGCATCGTTTTGAGCTTTATAGCGAAGTTCTTTTCCTGAGCATTTACCAGCTAGATAAACTTCAAAATCTTTGGCATTTATTTCAAAAATTCGACGAACAGAAGCAATGCCTAGTTCAAAGAAAGTATAGAAGTGTCCGTTATTCTCTCGAATGTAAAGTTCATCTGGTGTCTCTACTTCAGTAAAAGTTTCATATTCTTCCCATGTTATATTTGTAATTCCCATATTAATTTTCTCCTAACTGTCTGAATGTATAATCACCCCAAGGAATTTCATCTACAACCGCTTCTGGCATATCACCTGGATATGTTCAAGCTCCTGGACGCCACCAGCTATTTGCTCCAGCTTCATTTCCGCTTGGTATAGATATTCCCTTTTGGGCCACAGTTTCTGATGAAGCTTCTAAACGATAGAGCGGTTGATTTCCAAGATAGCCATCATCAAAGCCTAAAAAGACAATTACAGAAAGAGATACAAAAGTAACTTAAAATCAATCTGGTAAAGTAACTTTCAAGCTCATATCAGTTGGTTGTAAAATCTTTTGAACTTGCCCTAAAAAAGCAAGACCATTGTCTGATGGAACATACTGAAAGGTGATATGGATGACCTTTTCTTTAAAATTATCGCCATGTTTTTCAACGTATTGTTTAGTTTCAAGATAGTAAATGTAATTATTGATTGTTTCTTGAAGTTTGAGAAGGTGGTCGTGTTCAGTATCTGAATTCCAGAGATTATCATCAATTAATAATAGTTCTAAACTACCATCAACAACGCCCACAGTATCAATTGTGGTTGTATCAAAATATATATGATTTTCTCTAGGTCTGAACGTAATTTGAGCATCCATCCCACGGGGATCAACTTCAGCAATAATTTGAAATTCTTTAAAATTATAAATTACACCCCACTGTTTTTCTTCTGTTGGCTTTCCAAAATTATCAAGAAGCCATTTTTTATCTTCCTCATGCACTTCGTAGAAGTTAGGATTTCCTAGTCTACCATCTAGAGTTATGCTAGTTAATTTATCATTCTTAAACCACATCCAAACTGTAAATAATCTATTTTTATATAAAATAGGTTGATTTGGCTCTAAGAGAATCATATTATCTGACTCAAAGTGTGTAATTTTGAAAAGGCTTCTTTTGTTTATAGGTATTTCTTCGTATGACATTCCTAAATTTACAATGATACCTTCAATCACTAAATCCATAGCTGTTTCCTTTCAGTTTTATTTTGACAATCCTTCTATCATTTTCTTGTAATCCTCTGCACTAATTTCAAAATTAGTTATTGGTAGAGATGTTCCTCGACTAAGCTTTCCAGCAGCTATCTGCTCTTGGAAATCTTTAATGAAATATTGAGAAGCTCCTCCATCTCCAAAGTGCGGATTAGCTAAGGTCTGTTCTCCAAATGCAGCATATAAATCATCTGATGTTACTGTATATTCTGTTACTAGTGGACGATATTCTGCAATATAAGGATTTCCTCTTTTATCATAATAAGGTTTAATTTGCAAACTTTCAGATAACTTTCTTGAGTCATAGCCGGATTGCTCGACTGTTTCTAAAGTTGTCGCATAGCCAGATTGCATTTTATTTGCGACCTCAAAATCTGACTCTAGGATATAAATTTTATCTCCCTTATTAAAACGAATATCTACATATTCATCAATTCCAGGATATAATCCATTCCCCTGCCAGGATTGGGCTTTTAACGTTGGGGATAGCTCTCGATTATTGAATGTTACGATTTCCTGTCCTAAAGTATTAAATTTTCCAGTATTTTGAACCTTGCCTGTAATATCTATCGTCTTTTGAGGCAATACATCAATCAATGTTCTTTGTTTGATTTCAGTACCACTTGTAAAAGCACTTTTAACTTTATCAATAATCTCAACTCTCTTTTCAACTTCGCTGGTTTCTGCGAGTTTAGTGAGGGCGCTGGCTTCATCAACGTACTTGAGTTTACTAACTGAAGCGGGACCAACTAGTGTAGCCACATCAAAGACATAGCCACCTAAAGCATAGTCGTCACCTGTTTTAACAGCAGTAACAAAGTCCGTTCCAATCTTCCCAAGCTCCTTACCAACAGCACCCCAAGCCTCGGCGTCCAGAGCCAGCAAACTATCAGTAAACTCACTAGCTGCAAGCAGATTATTGGTGGCGCCTGTTACGTCGTCTTTAATCCATTGGGGCGTTGTTTGGTTAAATAAAGTATTACCACCCCATTCGATCCCTTCGACAGCCAAGTGACTCAATTCGCCAATTCCAATAGCTAATTGGTCTACCGTTTCCGAGGCTTTAGAGATAAAGCCAAGGACGGACAAAGCTAGGGATTTATCAACTGCCCCACCAAAGTAATCCCAATGGGTCTGCTCTAAGGTTTGTCGTGCTCCCTCAAAGAATTGAGCATCTTTGGCGGCTTGACTTTGTAACCAAGCCTCAACAGGGTGTTGTTTGGCCCAAGCTGCCTGGGCTTCTTTGGCAGCTTCCTCTTTAGTCAGCTTTTCTTGCTCTTTTAGCTGTTTATTGACAGACTTAATCCCTTTAGCAAAGCTAGCGTCATTGACAAAACTTAGGTACTGACTATCACTATAACTTAGGCTTGTTGTCTGACTGACTTGGTTGACCTTGCTGTCAATGGCGGTCAACAGGCTTTCAGAACTAAGCTCACTTCCAGCACTATTAAAGCTCGTCACCTTATCAATGGTATTGCTTAGGTATTGGCTAGCGGCATCACTATCCGTGTCGTAGTTACTTTGTGGGCTAGGGAGCGAAATCAAATCACTAACACTGGCATAGATGTCGGCAATGGTTTCTTCTTGCTCCCCATGTTGATTTTTAAAGTTGCTTAGCTGGTCTTTGAGCTGATTAAGGTAATCCTCATCTAAAACCGCAGTTGTGGAGGTTTCACCAACACTTGCTTGAAATGCTGCGATTAACTGGTACATATCGCTAGCAAGGAGCTTGGTCGTATCCGCTAACCCAACGAGAATCGCCGCATCAACGTTGTTCAGTTGGTGGTAAATCGCTTGTCCTGTTTGACCAGTCAAAGCTTCAGAGGTGATAATCTTGTTAACACTCTTTTTGGCTGTTTCAAGCTGTTCTTCTAAGCGCTCCGCTTCTTGGCTTAACTTAGTAGCTGCTTTGGTCAACTCAGCTAACGAAACATGAAAGCCCATTAATGACCTCCTTTGTTTTGCTCAAGAAAAAGAGTAGCCGCTTTTTGACTCATAAATGCTGTTGATAGTCGTTTTTCCTGAATCTGAGATTGTTTTAAGTGCTTGCTGAAAGAAGTTTCATAGCTATCTTGATAGCCACGAGCAATGATATTTTTTATCATCATGTTAGAGATAGTCATTGGTCTAACTGGCGGAAAAGAGCCAAGTGGCCACAATTGTGCTTGATAATCAACAACATAGTGTCCAATATTATCTGCGACGGGAAGTTTACGACCAGTAATGATAACTTTAGCACCAGGAGTATGTGAGAACATTTCTTTTAACTGTTCTGGAAAACGTCTTGTATCTAGTTCGACGACACTACCCAAGGGCAAAACTTCACTATACACTAGGTCTATTAATCCAAGCAAAATCCGAAAATAATCTAATGTTAATCGGACTTCAAATTGATTTTCACGTGAAATTGTGACACTTTGTTTTATATAATCAAATTTTAGTTCTATTGGAGCTCCCAAAAAAGCTTGATAGGTATAACTTTCCCTATGCTGGCATAAAGCTAAATAACATTCTTTAAGAATTTCTAGACGTCCGCCGACATAAGTCCCAAATTGTATCAAATCATCCGTTACGACATCAGCAAGAACGTCATTTTCCGATAATAGTTCACAAAAAAGAGTATTCAAATCTTCATTCATCATTTAAACCTAACCGTATTCTTCTTAATCTGATCAGCAGCTTTATTGTCCTCTTTGACAATCTTATCCGCTACTTTGTTCATTTTTTCAGCATTTTCAGCTGAATATTTTTTGAAATTTGCTAAGGTAGTATTGAGTTTATGTTCTAATTCCTCAATATGTTGAAAACGTGATAATGTTGTTTTTTCAATAGAAATGATTTTTATCTTTTGAATACTGTCAATGCTACTGGCAGCAGAAGAAACAACTTTTTTCCATTTTTTTTCATTAAGACTGATTTTTGACATAAACCACCTCAATAAATAGCCGCTAAACAATTACTAGCCGCTTGATTGAGGCTCGTAATTTGAGAACCTAGTAAATCTAATGACATCTGACGATTGGTTATTTCTTGCCCCAAAGTAGCTAAATTACTACTGTGGGTTTGAATGTCAGAAGTTGTATCGGAAATAATAGTTGTAATATTATTATCGAATCCCGTTTTAATAGTCCCTTTAAAATTGCTGGTGTCAAGATTATCTTGAAATGTCGATTTTAGGTTGGTCTTAACATCTTTATAGGAACTAATTGTTGTTTTTAGTGATGATCTAGCAGATTTTAATCGATCCAATTCTTCTTGTCGACTATTAAATGTTGATTGAAGTTGATTAGCTTGATTTTGATATTGAGTTGCTAATCTACGGTTTTTAGCATTACTCTCTTGGCGCTTTTTTTCTTGCGCAGATGATTTACTCATAAATCTCCTCCCCATCCCGTAATTTAACACCAATTATACCATAATTTCTCTTTTTCTTTTAATTTTTAGACAACTCTATCAAGAAAAATGCACAAAAAATCTCTCTAGGATGACTCCCTAGAGAGATAGTCTTATTTAGTTATCTTTATGAAGAGCTTTTTTGACACCTTCAACAGCACCTTCCGCGCTTTCTTTGACATCACTGGCTAATTCTTTTCCTTTGGCGATAGTCTTTTCGGCAAGACCTTCTGTTTCTAGTTTCTTATCACCTGTTACTTTTCCAAAACCTTCTTTAAGATTTCCTTTGATTTGGTCCAATTTTGCATCATATTTCTTTTCAGACATGTTTATTTCCTCCTGCCCTTAAATTACCTATAGTTTAGCACCTTACAGCTTATAAGTAAAAGAATTCGCTTACAAATTTAACCTAACAAAAAAGCGTCTAAAAGACACTTTTTGTTTTATTTTACTTTCATAATGCGAACTAGGTTGGCGCGCTCTGTTTCTTCGAGTTTTAGTTCGATATAGTGAATGGTTTCTTCTAATTGTGGAATGGTTGAGTATTCCAAACCATTGACGCGACGGCGTGTTTTTTCAATTTCGTCAGCCATTAGTTGACAAGATTTTTCGATTTCAGCCAGACGAAGCAATTTCTCTGTCAAGCCCTCAATGGCAACCAAGGTGTCGTCCATTTCACTATTAGAAGCTAGATAACTGTACACAACGTCACCGTTATCATCACCATACGGATTTTCAATATGGCTGTGCATTTTGGGAACAGTAACGCTCATAACATTTTCTGTTTCAATAAACAGTTGAACCTCTTTTGTCGGAACTGAAAACATTTCTTCTACCATAAGTGTGTTTTCAAGAGATTTCGCCATGACAAAATCTTGCATATGACCGACCAGAGCCGCTTCTACTTCTTTGCGCAATTCATTATTTTCACGAATGAGGTCAACAAAACGTCGCATTAATTCATCTCGTTTATCTTTGAGTAATTTGTGCCCACGAGTTGCGGTTTTTAAACGTTCCTTGAGGTTACTCAATTCCATTCGAGTGGGTTTTACATTTAAACGTGCCATAGAACCTACCTCCTTTACTAAATGTTTTAATGATTACTTGTCATCTGTTTTAGTTTGCGGAAGGTATTGGTCAAGCATATCGTCTTTGATACGTTTGAGTTCGGTACGTGGGAGGATTGATAACAATTCCCAGCCTAAATCAAGCGTTTCTTCGATGCTACGGTTTGTTTGGAAACCTTGATTAATGTATTCTTCTTCAAAACGTTTAGTGAATTCCACATAAAGTTTGTCGGTGTCAGACAAGGCTGATTCACCCAACACAACAGCCAATTCTGCCGCTTGTTTTCCTTGGGCGTAAGCAGCGAAAAGTTGGTTCATTGTTGCCGCATGGTCACCACGTGTTTTACCTTCACCTGACCCTTTATCTTTCAAACGAGATAGTGATGGCAATACATTAATCGGTGGACGATAACCAGAATTATACAATTCATGTGATAAAATGATTTGTCCTTCGGTGATGTAACCTGTCAAGTCAGGAATTGGGTGCGTAATGTCATCTTCAGGCATGGTCAAAATAGGAATCTGTGTTACAGAACCTTTTTTACCAACCAAACGCCCCGCACGTTCATAAAGTGTTGACAAGTTTGTGTAAAGGTAACCAGGGTAACCACGGCGCCCAGGGACTTCACGACGTGCAGCCGACACTTCACGAAGCGCTTCACAGTAGTTGGTCATATCCGTCATGATAACCAACACGTGCATATCTTTTTCGTAAGCCAAATATTCAGCCGTTGTCAAAGCAATACGTGGTGTGGCAATACGTTCGATAGCAGGGTCATTTGCCAAATTGATAAAGAGAACAGAACGGTCAATCGCTCCCGTTTGACGTAAGTCATTCATGAAAAATTCTGCTTCTTCAAAGGTAATCCCCATGGCTGCAAAAACAACCGCAAAATTTTCATCAGAATTTAATACCGTTGCTTGACGCGCAATTTGCGCTGCTAATTCATTGTGAGGAAGACCTGAACCTGAAAATACAGGTAATTTTTGCCCACGAACCAAGGTATTCAAATGGTCAATCGCTGAAATCCCTGTTTGAATAAATTCATCAGGATAATCACGCGCCACGGGATTGATTGCTTGACCGTCAATATCCAAATATTTTTCCGGAATCAAATCTGGTCCACCGTCAATTGGTTTTCCCATACCATTGAAAATACGTCCAACCATATCTTCTGATACTGGCAATTCCAAAGGATGTCCTGTAAAACGCACCTTCGCCTTTTCAAGATTGATACCACTAGACCCTTCAAAAAGTTGAACCATGGCTTTATCTTCTTGAACTTCAAGCACTTGCCCTTGACGAACTTCACCATTATGAAGCTTGATTTCAACCAGTTCATTGTAGTGAACACCAGAAACTTGGTCAACAATCATCAGAGGTCCAACAACTTCTCTGACTGTTCGATATTCTTTAAGAACACTCATCTTAGATACCTCCTTTTGCTAACACTTGATGAATCGCTTCTTGTGCTTGTTCAGATAGCGCTTTGATTTGGTCAATATTTTCCTCGGCAATGTATTTACTACGCGCCATGCGGTCACGTACTTCAACAGTTCCGTCCATGATTTCAGTGAAATAAGCTCCTAGTTCAAGGGCTTTTTTAGCTTCATCCGCAAAATTCAAAATATTGTTAAGCATCGCTTCTTGTTTGGCAAATGAAGTGAAGGTATCAACTGAATCGAAGGCATTTTGTTGCAAATAATCCTCACGGATTTGTTTAGCAATTTCCATGGTCAAACGGTCTGTTTCAGAAAGTGAATCAATACCAACCAAGCGTACAATTTCTTCCAAACTAGACTCACGTTGCAAAATATTCATAGCTTGTGTCACCTTAGCAGCCCAATTTGTTTTTTGGACTTTATCAACGTACTTCCCAACTTCATCTTTATAAAGTGAATAGGATGTCAACCAGTTAATTGCTGGGAAATGACGACGTTGGGCAAGCGGAGCATCCAAGCCCCAGAACACTTTAACAATACGTAGCGTATTTTGCGTAACAGGTTCTGAAATGTCTCCTCCTGGAGGTGATACAGCACCAATGGCGGTAATTGTACCTTCGCGGCCTTCTTGACCAAGTACACGAGCACGACCAGCACGTTCATAATATTCAGCAATACGAGAACCTAGGTAAGCTGGGTAACCTTCGTCACCTGGCATTTCTTCCAAACGCCCTGACATTTCACGAAGCGCTTCTGCCCAACGAGATGTTGAATCTGCCATAATGGCGACAGAATACCCCATATCTCGGAAGTATTCAGCAATCGTAATCCCTGTGTAAATAGAAGCTTCACGCGCAGCCACGGGCATATTTGATGTATTGGCAATCAAGACTGTACGTTGCATGATAGATTGACCAGTATTTGGGTCAATCAATTCTGGAAATTCATTCAAAACATCGGTCATTTCATTACCACGTTCACCACAACCAACGTAGATAACAATATCCACATTCGCAAATTTGGCGATTTGGTGTTGAACAACCGTTTTACCAGCTCCGAAAGGTCCTGGTACGGCAGCAGCACCGCCTTTTGTCACAGGAAAGAAAGTGTCAATAACGCGTTGACCTGTTACCAAAGGTTCCTCTGGAATCAAGCGTTGAGCAACAGGACGTCCTTTACGAACAGGCCATTTTTGCAACAGTGTTCCTTTAAAAATAGAACCGTCAGCTTGTTCAATTTCATAAACCGTTTCTTCAACGGTAAATTCACCTGCTGTGATAGAAATCAGTTTTCCTGAGACATTGTTTGGCACCATGATACGGTGTTCGACGACTGATGTTTCTTGAACAGTTCCCAAAATATCACCAGTGCTAACCTCTGCACCAATTTCCAAACTTGGCACAAAGTCCCATTTTGCTTCACGGTCAAGACTTGGGAGCTCGACACCACGAATCAAGAAATCACTATTCGTTGCTGTTTTAAAACGGTCCAAAGGACGTTGAATCCCGTCAAACATTTGAGAAATCAACCCTGGTCCCAATTCAACAGACAATGGATTTCCTGTCGTCACAACAGGTTCACCAGGACCAATTCCTGATGTTTCTTCATAAACTTGGATAGAAGCTTGGTCACGGCGCATTTCAATGATTTCGCCAATCAAGCCCAAGTCTCCAACACGACAAATGTCTTGAATATTTGCCTCTTGCATTCCAGAAGCCACAACTAGCGGCCCTGAAACTTTTATAATTTTTCCTTGGCTCAAGATTTTTCCTCCTGATTAAGATAAGCATTTCTTTTTGTTGTTCCCAACTGCTAATACTCTTCGAAAAGTAAAACAAAACCACACCTGAGAAAACAACAGATTTATGTCAAATGATTAATAAATTATCCACAGATAGTTTCACAATCACAACGGACTCCCCAGCAGCCTAGATCGACACCCCACAGAGGCTGAGACAAAAGTACTCAGCTTCTGTGTTTATATAATTATTATTTACAAGGCGCAGTGGTTGAGATAACGAAATCGAATTTCTTCGAAATTACCGATTCGCTTTTTAATCTTTATTTGTCCCACTCCCAATTAAACTGGTACAACGGATTTTTTGGGGGTCGATAATAAGCCCCTAAAATCCTAGTAAGCGAACTAGGCAACTGCCACAGCAGTTGGCACCCACTTACTGTCAGCCAATAGTCAGATAAACAAATTGTTACGACGCGAGAAGGAAAGTTCGTTTTTTAACTTTCCGACGAGCTAGTAAGGGGCTTAGGTTGGCGATATAACGCCAAGCGTGACAGCACTAAACATCTTTGATGTTAGTGGTGTCTAGCCCATTACAAAATATTCTGTCCGACTGCTTTTTCCACGTTATCTTGAACACGTTGTAAGCCTAGCCCTGCTGAGCCTTTGTGCGTTGGGATAAGGATAACAGCTGGTGTCACTTGCGTGTCATAATAAGCAATAGTATCTGGAATTTCAGCTGCGATGTCTTCTGTTAGATAAACAATACCATAGTCATTCATTGCCAATTGACGCAGGGTATTGATAGCTTCCTGCGCATGATTGACTGGAAAAGTATTAAAACCAATCATACGAAATGGCAGGATAGCATCACGATTTCCAACAACGCCAATTTTGTATTTTTTATTGTCCATAGATTGGTCGCATCCTTTCTCTGACAACCTCTAGCGGCATTTCATTACATAAGGCAGATAATAATAAGCGAAGATTTTTAACTTCAAATTCTCGTCCTAACAAGTATCTTGCCAAGACCAATGGACCTTGCACCTCATAGCGCGCTTGGTCAAGCAATTGAAATTGCATCACGTCGTAAAGGTACTCTAATTCGACAACTGAAATCGTTCCTTGACGCATTTTTTCTTCGTAATCCACCAGCGAAGTATCTAAAATACCTGGATTAACCTGATTAAACCATGAAATCAAGTCATTATTTTCAACCAAATCAATAAATTCATCAGCCGTAAAACTACCATTATCAGACAACAATTGAAGCATAAAACTACGCGGTTTCTTTTGACGTAAAGCCCGCTGAACCGTGGTAACATTATAAAAATCAATCATCAACGTTGCTGCCTGACTAAAAGCTGGTATTTCAGACTGCTCTGCTATTTTTTGCAAATGGTTAAAGTAAGCCAAATCAGCTCCGATTTCCAGAACGCGAATATCCTTGTAATCTTCATATTCTGCCCAAATATCTCGAATCTCTGCCACCATAAAATCAGGGAAAAAATCGGATTTTAAAGCAGAAATCATATGTTGCAAAGCTTCTAAAGAATGTTCACCAATCGGAATAAGCAAATCTGACAAATCTTTTCCAGTTGCCTTAGCTTTCAGAAGAACCTTGACATTATGATAAACATAACGCAGTGAAAACATATTGACAATCGTTTTTTCAGGCGCTTCTGCAAATGCCCATTTGTATTCTTGCGATAATTCTCGCATCAAACTCGCATCAATGGCCGTTAAATCGTCCAATTCTTCCACCGATAGGTGATAAGGCGTTGTCTGCAACAAAAGCGCGATGTCATCCTTGTTCCCCGCTTGAAGCATTTTTTGAAATGTATCCACGGTGATAAAACTATTTTCTTTAACAGCAATCGTTGTGTTAATTTGAGAAAAGAGATTTGAATCCATATAGAATACCTCCTCTAATTCTCTTTGAAAATATCGGCAGCGATTCGAGAACTTTCTTCCTTGTAAATTGATTCAATCAAGTCAGCATACAAATACGTATCATCTACTTGTCCGATTGAAATGACTAAGCCAGCTTGACCAGCAATAACATCATTTTCAAAAGTTGCCTTTGGAAACTCACTCTGCAATTGCGTGATGTCAGTAGCGCTAAGCTTCTCAGCAGTCACCTGACCGAAAGTAACCACTACTGCCTGACCAGAATATTTAGCCAAAATCTTGCGGATAAAAGCTAACTCATCTGTAACTGTCCATGCAAACATACTGTCTTTTGCCGCCGCAAACAGCTCTTTTAAGACTTTTTGCTTAGACACCAAAGTTGGTTGACGTTCTTGGTTACGAATTTGCTGCGCTTCAATTTGAAATTGTTGATTAATATCTTTGAGTTGACTTTGACGTTCTGCTTCTTTTTCACGCAATAAACGTGCTTTGTTTGCCTCAAATTCTGTTGTCAATTTATCTTCAGCAGCAGCCAAACGTAATTTGCCTTCTTGATGAGCCTGTTCAATAATTGATTGTTTTAGTGCATTTGTGTCACTCACTTGAACACCTCTTTCTAAGATAATATCCTAACGGTTATATTAGGAAAATAGTCATTAAAATTGCTTCTCATTATCCTACACGAAGTGTCAAAAGGAAAGAAACAACGAAAGCAAGGATGGCATAAGTTTCTACCATGGCAGCAAGGATAGCCCCTTTCATGAATTCTTCAGGACGTTTTGCCAAGATTTGCATACCAGCAACAGCCACATTTCCTTGATGTTTAGCTGAGAAATAACCCACAATCGCAACAGGAAGGGCAACAAAGAAATATGCCACACCTTTTTCCACAGAAAGGTCTGGAGATAATTGCAACCAAATCAAAATTCCGATAACGAATCCGTAAAGTCCTTGTGTACCTGGTAATAGTTGAAGAATCAAGGCTGACGCAAATTTTTCAGGTTGTTCTTTCAACAAAGCTGCCGCTGCTTGACCAGCTTTACCAACACCATAAGCAGAGCCCATACCACTAAGAGCAACGGCTAAAGCAACACCAAGAGCTCCAAAAAATGCACCACCATGTGCTGAGAAGTAAGTAGCTAATTGTTCCATTTTAGTTTTCCTCCGATTGAGATTTTATAGTAACTTTAACGTATTTTTCAGATGATTTTAAAGGTTGGAAAGGTTTTCCTCCACCTTCATAGAATTTTCCAAAAAATTCAACAAACATCAGACGTGCCCCATGCACATAACCTGATAACAATGATAAGAAAATATTAATAGCGTGTAGAAGTATAAAGATGACAATACCAATAGTAAAACGTGCTACTGGTGGGAAAATTTCAACAATCAAATTGAAAGCAGAGCCAATGCTTGCCCCTGACAAACCAAGCGCCATCAAACGCGTAAAGCTGACCAAGTCTCCCACATAACCACTAATATTGTAGAGATTGTAAAGACCGCTTCCTAAGCCGACCAAACTCTTTGCTTGAATAATCGAGACAATCACAATACCAATCGCATTTGCAATGGCAAGTACCGCACCAATTGTTGTCAATACTGATAGATGAGGAAGCATTGCCCCTAACACAATCAGTAAAATACCAATCAATATCAAACACCAAGCAAAGCCAGAATTGTAACTTTCCACATAATCTTTTAGCCGCAGTTTTTGCAAACCACCCAAAAGTAGCCCAACAACCACTGTCACAAAACCAAATGCAACTGATAAAAGCAAAATAGTCATCACATCAGTCGTCGTTGACAAAAGAACGATTGGCATTGTGTAGCCAAAGAAAGAACCATAAACAATTCCCCACAAGGATACCGCAACCGCTAAAATATTAAAGAATTTCAAGAAACGCCTTGTTCCTTTAGGTAAATTGAACAGTTTCAACGCCAAAAACGTCGCTAAGAATAAGAACAAACCATAACCCAAATCCGCTACCATCATTCCAAAGAAAGTAAAATAAAATGGCATCAAAATTGGTGTCGGGTCTTTCTCATAATATTTTGGCAAAGCGTACATTTCTGTCACTAATTCAAAAGGTTCTACCAATGGGTGATTTTTAAGCTTGATAGGAACATTTTCCCAATCATCTTCAACCACATCCAACTCTTGAATAAAAACACCATCGCCAAATTGTGCCTGAATATCTGACTTCAGACGGTCAATTTGCTCTGCTTCTGCCCAGCCTTCCAAAGCCACCAAATGCTTGGTACTAGCCAATTTTTTCTTAGCTTCCTGACGTGCATAAAGCCCTAAGACATAATCTGTCTGAACTTTCAACTCTTGAAGCTCTCGTTGCGAAACCTTCAGTTCACCCTCGACTTCCAGCTTTTCAGACGTCCAAGTAGCCACTTCATCTTGCATTTGAGAAATAGCTTGCGCTGGCAGTATGTTTTTGTCATAATCAAAAGGCTTAAAGCCATAGTCATCAAGTGATGACATCACTTTGCCACTTTGAAAAACAATCACACCATACTCTAATTCTGAACTAAAGACATCTTGAACTTCCAAGGCTGAATTAGCTTTAAGATTATGATATAAAGCATCATCATCTGTTTTAGGAATCGTTCCAACAACCGCATGAACAAAATCAAAATGGCTCAATTCTTTTGGAGTAACCTCAAGCGAGCGCCAGTTCATTAAACGATTGATTTCGGCTTGATGTTCTGCGATTCGTCGCTCCAAATTACGATTCTGCTTGATTTTATCATTCACTCGATTGATTAAAACATCAGCAGAATTATCACGACCAAACGCTTCTAATTCAGCAAAAGACATGGAAAAATCAGCTTTTCGTAACGATTGTATCGTTCCCTCTTTTGGAATAAAATGTTGCAATTTTCCAACAGTTGTTTCCAAAGATTGCTGTCTTTTTGCCAAATGCGAGAGCACTTCTTCTCCAGTCAACTCCTTATCAGACTCTTGCAAATGAATCTGTGGGAGATTGACTTGAGCAGTTTCAAAAGCCTCTTGCCAATCCGTCATCTGTGTGATATCACGTATCTGAACCACTTGTGATTGCTGAAGAATAAGCAACAGAGCGTCAAGCGTTTCTTTTGAGAAGATGAGAGAAATCTTCTTCATTTGACTAATTGCCATACTTTTCTACCACCCTGTCCACGATTTGCTGAACCAGACCGTCTTTTCTCGTCATCAAAACCGACCTGACATTGCTGTCATTTTTTGCAATGGTTGTCGTCAAGTTTTCTTTCAACTGAGTAGTTTTCTCCGCAAGTTCTTTTGAAAGCCCCTCAACTTCAATTTGAGTTTTCTGGTCACAATCCGTTTCGATACGTTCCAATTCTTGTGTAAATTGCGAACGTAATCCTTGAACCTTTGCATCATAAGCCGCCAAAACTTGCTTTGCTTCGGCTTCAATACCCTGCATTGTTTCTAAAATGGAATTTGCCACCGTGACACCTCCTCTCAATAATTACCTTTATTGTACCAAAATTAACACAAGAATATTAGCAAATGTTAAGTTTTTTTAGTCTTATTCCATATTCGCATAGCTCTATTCCTAACAAAAAACCTATCACGTTACTAATCATGATAGGTTTTAATTGTCAAATATCAATTGCAAAAATTTTCAATTGCTAACAAAACAGAACTCAAATAAAACTCCGTTTTTAATAGCTGAAAACGATAGTCTTTTGTGCTGTATGCGCTTACAGAATATATTGCTTATTATATCATATTTTTTCATGAATACCCAAAAAGTAAGACTGGATTTCAAGAAAATAAAAAAAACCGTCAGACTCGAGCACTGACGGTGACTTTTTGTATTCTATCAATTAAGCAGATAAAACTTTACGTCCTTTACGACGGCGAGCAGCAAGCACGCGACGTCCGTTTTTAGTTGACATACGGTGACGGAATCCGTGTTTACGTTGACGACGGATTTTACTTGGTTGATAAGTACGTTTCACGATGAATACCTCCTCATAGATTTTCGTATTCGTTTAGCCGGCTATATTTGATCAGTTACTAAACATACCATACTATTTTATAATAAGAATAGGAAGCTGTCAAGGACTACTTGGTTTTTATTTCAATGTCTCTCTTTTAAAAGATGACCCCAAAGAGCTTTTATAGTTTAAAAATACCCCAGCATATAACTGGAGCATTCGTTATCATTCTTCTAAAGCTTCGTACAAGGCTTCTTTTAGCTCTCCGACCGTTGTTGCTCTAGGGGAATCTAAGCTTAGTTCTTCCACGACTTGACCGCTGTCAGTATCGTATGTCTTTAGAACCGCATGGTTATCAGTTAAAGAATAAAATAGACCACCTTCCTCATCAGCGATGACTTTAGTATTTTCATCAATACTCCAGTTGTTAAACATCTCATCAACGTAATCTTTTGTGAAAAATTCTTCGCCCTCATAGCTGCTAAGAATTTTATCAATAGTATAATTGCCAGTTTTATGCGATACCGTACTAGCATCAACATCAGAAGCCACTAAATAACCATTAGCCCCAAGCAATGAAAACAACAAACCAAATGTGCAACCCACAACTACAATAAACTTTTTCATAATGTTCCATCTCCTAAAACCATAAACGCTTAAAAATATATACTTTAAACAAGTATATCATTTGTACCACTATTTTCAAAATATTTTAATGTTAAATATAGCAAAAGAGAACAAATTTTTGTTCTCTTGAATTTTTTATAATTACTTTACCCATTCTTCTCACGTAATCTTTGGTTAATATTTTTCACACGGTTATTGAAACTGATATAGATGACAAACCAGATGACTAGATAAGTAAGGGAAAATTCGCCTAAAAGATGCCATGACCAGACAATGCCGTTAAGTTTCTCAAGCCAACTATATAGCCCATAAACCAAGCAAAAATGAATCAGAATTTCCCATGCGACAGGAATGGCTTCCACTTCAAAAATCATACTAACCAAACCAATCAATCCACTAATGAACACCACATTTGCAATATGCTGAACCGTCTGCGTCTCAGCACCACTCTGCCACAAAAAGAACAAGTAAACCAAACTCCCAAAACCTACTCCCATTAAGAAATAGATAATCACTCGTTTAACATAATTCATCAATGTCACCTCACAATTCCAAGCGTTTTTCCAACTCTGATAAATAACGCCGACTAACATCTGTTTTGATTTTTCCTGTCAATATCGCTAACATATTGCCTGAAAAGCTATTCTCAAGTGCTTTCAGATGATTGATATTAATCAAAGCATGCTTAGAAACTTGGACAAAATCTGGGTTTGCTAAACGCTGGCGAAATTTATACAAGCGGTCGTTAGTCAACAATCGTCCCTGCGTCGTTTCCAAAATAAGGGCAGAGCCATCAACATCAACGAGAATCAAATCTGCCACACGCAACATTTCAATACGATCCACCGTTTTTATCGGCAAAACTGTTGGCTCTTTTTGCTCAAATTGAGCAAGATAATCCAGAACTTTTTGTACGGAATTGTCAAGCTGACAGCTTTTTACTAAAACTTCAATAACATCTTTTGGTAACTGCTTATCTTCCTCAAACTGATAATGCACAACTCTCTCCCTCATTTTCTACTTATCCACTAATCACTGGACGTTTTTCCTTGACGATTAACATCATTCCTAGAATGCCAAGGCTAATAACTAGCACACCGCTGATGATTAGCAATTCTTGATTGACCGTTGTTAATTCTTTTAATTTTAAGCCAATGCCTAAGTACACTTTTTCTGATTTTCCCAGATAATCTTGGTTAATCAACGTCTGACGATAAGCCGCAGCGACGTAGGCTGCTGGTGTTATTTTAACCACAATTTGTGCAATGTTCGGTAATGTTCCAAGTGGCATATAAACGCCCACAAGAAAACCTGAAACTGTCCCAACAATGGTTGATAAAGCCTCACTAGACTCTATCGATTTAAAAAATTGTAAAATCAGCAAAGCAAGACTTGCTCCGAGCAATGACCCTAAAACCATTATACTAAGTATTTGTGGTAAATGTGAACCAGAAAGGCTAATATTATCTTGCCAATGAAAGTAGAGTTTCATCACGACAAACATAAATGCTTGCATGGTAAAACCAATGACGCTCGCTGACATTAAATAACCTAGATAGACTTTAAAACGTGACGTATCAGTCAACAGAAAATCTTCTAGCTTGTGATTTTCTCGGTCATAAACTAAGCGAACAATTCCTGTCCAAGTAGTCGTAATGCTCGTTATCGCCAAGGTGCCACCAATCACCCAATTGTCTAAAATTTCTTCCAAATGTGGGGTTCCAGACCAAGAATCCTGCATATTTTTTTGCAAGAAAATAATGTATAAACCAAAAGCAATCAAAGCTCCCAACAGTGAGAAAAAGACACTCATTTTATTGGAAAAATAAAGTTTCAAATTTCGTTTGGTCATCGCAACCATTTACGCCATCTCCCTTCCCGTAATGCTTAAAAAGACATCGTTGATATTAGCCTTTTTGTAATCAAAATCCTCAATCACGGCTCGCTTGTCCGCCAAAATCGCAAGAGCTTCTGATACACTGTTAACCTCAATTTTCAAACAATCATCTGCTTGTAGATAATAATCAGTATCCTGAAAAGCTTTCACTTGCTGTGTTTTGATTAATAAATGTGGCTGTGTATAAGTTTCTTTCAATTCCTTGGCTGACCCTTTTGCCAAAACCTTTCCATGGTCAATGATATAAGCCATATCCGCATTTTCAGCTTCTTCAAGGTAATGCGTTGTCAAAAAGATTGTTAAATTTTCTTCCGCTTGCAACTGGCGCAATAATTGCCAAATAGCTTCGCGTGTCTGAATATCAAGCCCTGTTGTTGGCTCGTCCAAGAAAAGCAAATTAGGCTTATTTAAAAGTGCACGAACAATATCAACGCGGCGACGTTGCCCACCTGACAAGGTTCCATATGTCTGATTCAGAAAAGTATCAATCCCCGTCAAACGAATCAATTTACCCATCCACTCCTTATCACGGTTACGATAAAGTGCCGAACGACTCCTCAAATTATCCAAAACAGTCAATTCAGCGTCCAAGACACTCTCTTGAAAAACCATTCCGATTTTCAAATCTGGCGCTAACTCAATCTCACCAGATGTCGGTACCAAAAGCCCCGTCAACATCCGCATTGTCGTAGATTTCCCAGCACCATTTGTGCCAATATAGGCTAATAACATTCCCTCTTCAACTTCCAAATTCAAATGGTCAATCACCAATTGGTCACCAAATGTTTTCGTAAGATTCTTCGTTCTAATCAACATAACCTTTCCCTCCCTTTTGCAACCATTATAGCAAAAAAGCCCCAACAAAAGAGGCATCTTACGGTAAGCGGCGAAAAAAAGCAACTAAGCGGTAAAAAAAGAGCCTTAACGGCTCTGGAAATTTATTGAACAGCTGTCACAACAACGTAGCGATTTGGATCGTTACCTTCTGAATAACTATCCACACCATCAATGCTTGTGATTGTTTTGTGAACAATTTTTCGCTCGCTATTGCTCATTGGGTCCATGACATAATCTTTACCAGTTTCGAGAACACGATTGGCTGCTTTGCGAGTAAATTCAATCAATGTCTCTGTGCGGTGTTCCACATAATCATGAACATTCAAAATGACAGAAAAATTCTTTGAATAACGGTCATGTAAGAAATTTTGTGAAAGTAATTGAAGAGATTTCAAAACTTTTCCGTGATAACCAATGACACGACCAGCTTCTGGAGTTTCAATTTGCAAATTGATTTGACGGCGATTGTGGCTAGTTTCAACCGTTGCATCAATGTCCATTTCATAGATGATTTTTTTGACATATTCTGCAACTTCTTCCGTAGCTTTTTCGATGTCTTTACTCAATTCACGTTGAGCTGGAAATTCACTAGCAACAAATTCTTCAAAAGATTGCTCAGTTTTAGCCACTTCTGGGCTTTCGTCAACCTGAACATCTTCTTCAACTGGTTCTTCAGCCTTTTCAAGCGCTTCTAAAACCTCTGTATGCCCAGCTTCTTCAAGAATGGTTTGCGTTTTTTTCTTGTGCATGACAATATCTTCTTTAACTGAATCGTCAATGACTTCGCCACGCTCTTCCATTTTCTTAATAATGCTGGCAACTTTTCGAAGTTCCATTGTATCTTCAAATTTTGATGACACAGGTTCATTTTTTTGATTAACTTCCTCTGGCACACCCTTAACCACTTTTTGGTTAGCTCGGTGAGCCGTCACTTCATTAATCCCTTCGATATCAACCTGAGCAGGCTTTTTACCAAAACCTAAGAACCCTTTTTTTTCACGAGAAACCACTTTAATGTGGGCTTTAAGGCGTGACAAATGCAACTCCTTCAAGCCTTTTTCAATAGCATCTTCAACAGTTCTACCTGTGAATATTACCATACTTTCTTCCTCTTACTTTCTTCTCTTTTGCGCTTTCTTCTTAGCACGACGAATCTTAGCCGCACGTTCTTTTTCAGCTTGTTCCTCTTCCAATCGTTTGGCAATGATTTTGAAAGGATTATTCAACAAAAGAATTTGGAATACCTGAAAAGCATAAGAAACTGACCAATAAAGCACAACCCCTGAAGCCAATCTGAAACTCATAAAGAAAATCATAATTGGCATCACATAAGTCATCACCGTCATGGCAATATTTTTCTCACGCGCTGCTTTGTTTGTTAACCAAGATGAAAGGAATGTGAACAAAGCGGCTAAAACAGGCAAAATAAAATATGGGTCTGGTTTTGATAATTCAATCCATAAAAATGTACCTGTTTTCAAAAAGGCAACACGTGTTAAGGCTTGATACAAAGCCATCAAAATCGGCAATTGAACGACTAGTGGGAGCATCGTCGCATATGGATTAACACCGTATTCCTTGTAAAGCGCTTGGCTTTCCTCTGTCAACTTCATGCGGCTGTCTGTATCACGACCAGGATACTTTTCTTGCAACTTTTTAAGCTCTGGCTGCAAGTCTTGCATTTTTTGCCCTGATTTGATTTGCATATTGTAAAGTGGCATCATGATTGCTCGAATGATAATGGTAAAGAGAACAATCCCAACTCCGATTCGACCATTAATCGATAGCCACTGAATAGCTTTGGCAAAGAAATAAACAATTTGATCCCAGCCATTAGTTGATGAAGCGGTTACTTCGCTGCGACCACAAGCAGCCAAAAGTATTAAAGTAAGACTACTTAATCCTAATAATTTAATCTTTCTTTTCACTATTTAGACCTTCCTGATATAAATTGGCAAGTTTTAAAACATGGAGTAAATTTTTCTTCACTTCATGATAATCAAGTTCCTCGACACCCTTACGAGCAATGATAACAAAATCATGATGTCGTAAATTTGGTGACAATTCCATGACAACATGTCGAATTTTTCGCTTGATGCTATTTCGGGTAACAGCATTACCAAGTTTTTTGCTTACAGAAAGCCCTACACGATAGTGGCCTTGATTTTTTTCTAATTGATAGACGACAAATTTTCGATTGGCAACACTTGTTCCCTTGCTAAAAATTGCCTGAAAATCTTTGTCACTTTTGACACGATAGGTTTTCTTCAACGTACGACTCCATTCTAAATTATTTTTATTATACCATAAAAATTTAAAAAGCCCTAACCTCTAAGGATTTTGGGCTTAATATCTTTAAATATTTTATTGGAAAATGCTTTAGGAAGTAGAAAAAATTGTTAATGGGTCGCTTTTAGACTGTTTTTGGCTTCTTTAATTTGCCATTTGACTTGGTCAAATCCAGTCCCACCAAGAGAATGGCGACGCTCAACAGCGGTGTGTGATTTAAGAGTTTCATAAATGTCCTCATCAATCAAATCAGAAATTTCTTGGTAACGTTCAAACGGCACGTCTTGCAAATAATAGCCAGCTTTAGTACATTCTAATACTAATTTACCAACGATTTCATGAGCTTGACGGAACGGAAGCCCTTTACTTGCGAGATAATCAGCCAATTCAGTTGCATTTGAAAAATCTTTTTCAGTTGATTCAGCCATATGCTCTTTATTGACCGTCATGGTTTTAAGCATACCAGCCAAAATATCAATAGCCACCGTAATGGTTTCAACCGTATCAAACATGCCTTCTTTATCTTCTTGCAAATCTTTATTGTAAGCCAAAGGCAAAGACTTCATAACCGTCAAAAGCCCAAAAAGATTACCGTAAACACGACCAGATTTTCCGCGAATCAATTCTGCCATATCAGGATTTTTCTTTTGCGGCATGATTGATGAACCTGTTGAGAACGTATCTGAAAGCGTCACAAACTTAAATTCATTTGAGCACCAGCTGATGATTTCTTCACAAATACGGCTCATATGCATCATCAAAATAGAACTATTTGCCAAAAATTCCAAGATAAAATCACGGTCAGACACTGCATCAAGTGAATTGCTGTAAGGTTTGGCAAAGCCCATAAGCTCCGCTGTCATCTCACGGTCAATTGGAAAAGTTGTTCCAGCAAGAGCAGCCGCACCAAGCGGTGATATATCCGTATGTTTCACATTAAATTCAAAACGTTCACTATCACGCGTAAACATATTATAATACGCCATTAAGTGATGCCCAAATGAAATCGGCTGTGCGTGTTGCAAATGTGTATAACCTGGCATGATAGTATAGACATGCTCATCAGCCAAGTCCGCCAACGTTTGACGCAAATTGCCAAGCTTTTCAATCACTTCATCAAGCTTAGCTTTTAAGTACAAGTGCATATCAGTTGCCACTTGGTCATTACGTGAACGCGCCGTATGCAATTTTCCAGCCACAGGACCGATTTTAGCAGTCAAGAGACTTTCCATATTCATGTGAATATCTTCGTTTGACACATCAAATTCAATTTTTCCAGCCCTGTATTCTGCAAGCAATTCTTCAAGACCTTCTTTGATTTGCGCAGCTTCGTCTTTTGCAATAATGCCTGTTTCACCAAGCATGGTCACGTGAGCAATTGAGCCTTTCAAATCAAATTCTGCCATTTTTTGGTCAAAAGAAATCGATGCCCCAAATTCTTCAACCCATTTTTCAAGACCAGCTTCAAAACGCCCGCCCCATAATTTATGATTTTCTGTTGCCATAACAATGATACAATGAACCACCAAAACACGTGGCGTTCAAAGCCTTTCTCTTTTCTTATTTGTTTAATTAATAAATAAGTCCAAGGAGCGACCTAGGACTTATAGGGTGTTGCCTCACGGGGCGTTGGTCTTAAATGATTCTCACAGGATATCATTATTTAAGCTCGATGCCACTCTCTGTTGACATTAACGAGATAGGTAAGTTATAAGAAAAGAGTCTCAGATGGGGCTCCCTGTCCCCTTTTATCTGAAGCTTGGTGGAAATTTTCGGTACTAATCATCGTCATCATGGCTTGCCGTACCCTAAGTACTGCCTGCGCCATTCTTCCTTGATTAGCTTTAAAAATTTCTCACCAATTCTTTTTCTTACTTATTAAGACTTTTTTTCCACGGCTCAATTCCTTGATTGACATCAAAATTATCACCTTAGAAACCACCTTTTCTTCTTGATTAGCTTTGAAAATTCCTCACCAATTCTTTTCTTACTTATTAAGACTTTTTTTCTACGGCTTAATTCCTTGATTGACATCAAAGTTACGCCTTAGAAACTATTTTATTTATTTTTCTGTTAATTATTTATTGTTTACTTGTGAATTAACTTGGGTTGGTAGTCCCCAAAGTTTGATGAAGCCTACGGCTGCGTCTTGGTCAAAGCTGTCAGCTGATGTGTAAGTTGCCAAGTTTTCGTCGTAAAGTGAGTTTGGTGATTTACGAGCCACAACTTGAGCATGACCTTTGTAAAGTTTAACTTTAGCAGTACCGTTAACCACTTTTTGTGTTTCTTTGATGTAAGCAATGATAGCTTCTGTCGCAGGGCTAAACCACAAAGCATTGTAGATAAGGTTTGACAATTCATTTTCAAGAATTGGTTTGAAATGAGAAACTTCACGTACCAATGTGATGTCTTCGATTTCTTTGTGAGCTGTCAAAAGTGTGATAGCACCTGGGCATTCGTAAATTTCACGTGATTTGATGCCAACCAAACGGTTTTCAACATGGTCAATACGTCCAACACCGTGTTTACCAGCGATTGTGTTTAATTTTTGGATAAGGTCTGCCAATTTTAGCTCTTCGCCGTTAAGTGCAACTGGTTTTCCTTCTTTAAATTCAATATCAACAAATTCTGGTGTATCTGGAGCTTCTTCTGGAGAAGTTGTGATACCAAAAGCATCCTCTGGTGCTTGATTCCATGGATTTTCAAGGACACCACATTCATTAGCACGCCCCCAAAGGTTTTGGTCAACTGAATATGGATTGTCAAGGTCAGCAGGAACTGGCACACCGTTTGCTTTAGCGTATTCAATTTCTTCTTCACGAGACCATTTCCATTCACGAACTGGAGCAATAACTTTCAAGTTTGGATCAAGCGCAGCGATTGCCACTTCAAAACGAACTTGGTCATTACCTTTACCAGTACATCCGTGAGCAATAGTAGTCGCACCAGTTTTATGAGCAATTTCAACCAATTTTTTAGAAATGACTGGACGGCTAAGCGCTGATACCAATGGGTATTTTTGTTCGTAGTAAGCGTGAGCTTGAAGTGCTGGAAGCACATATTCCTCAGCAAATTCATCTTTAACGTCAAGGACGTAAGATTCAACCGCACCGACTTTAAGAGCTTTATCATGAATAAAATCAAGGTCTTTACCTTCGCCGACGTCCATACAAACAGCAACAACATCATAATCTTTCATGAGCCAAGTAATGGCAACTGAAGTATCAAGACCACCCGAGTAAGCAAGGATAACTTTTTCTTTTGACATAGGAATACTCTCTTTTCTTATTTTTGTGTTTTTATCAACTTTATGTGTATAATTATACATATCAAAAACAATCCTGTCAACACTTTTTTGAATATTTTTTCAAAAAAAAGCGAAATTTTTACGATTTTATAACAAATATACAGTATATATACAGAAAATGAGCGATTTTATGCAAAAAAATAACCATCCATAAGTGGATGATTTTTCCTAAATATCACGATTACTACATTACCATTTATTTAATTAGCTTACTTCTATTGATAAAAACGAGTATGCTTTCTAAAATCAAACAAACTATAGCTAACCAAAAACCCGTTAGCACTCCGAAATAATCGGTTATTAAGCCTATTAAAAATACAAAGCATGAAAAAGCAAGCGTAGAAATGACCTCAAAAACAGAATAAACATTTACTAAGTTATAATCATCAACAGACTCCTGAAGCATAACACTTTCGGAAATTTCTTTGAGTTGCGACAAGAAACCTGTTAATGCAGAAAAAATCAGAAAGTAATTCGCTTTTGGAACTTGAATAATGCAAAGTGTTACGATAGCCATAGCAAGTAAAGAAAAAAACATACTTTGCCATTTATAGTTGAGAATTTTTTCAGATAAACGAAAAACGAGAAATCCTCCTAATAAAATCCCCAAAGAATAAGCTGAGTTCGCATAGCCCCAATAACTTTCTGTTTGATGCAAAATATCAGTCACAAAAACCAAAATAACTGATGATACCCATATGGTATTCGCTAAAATTTCTAAAAGATTTGCTTGTACTAAAAACCTTAATTGCGGGTGCTTAATGACTAAAAACCAACCTTTTGTTAGGGTTTCAAAGCTTGTTTCAGATTCTACTTTTTCTATGTCAACTAACAGCAAAAAACACATCACGATTGTGGAAATAATAAACATTACCAGAATAATTATCATACTAGTGCGCAAGCCCATTATCGCAAATAAAAGCCCACCCAGCCCCCAGCCAACTAATTGAATACTCTCATCACTCATGGATAGAGCAGCATTTGCTTTTCCTAAATCAGTCGCATATTGTGGAATAATAGCATGAGAAACTGGTGCCGCAAATCCATCTAATAACGAAATCAAAATGATAAAAACATAGAGAAATAGGAGAGAAACATTTCCAAAACGATAAAATAAAAGCACTAAAAGCAGAAAAATAACCGTTTTACCACCTTGTGTTAACAAAAGTACCTTATTTAGAGCAATCTTCCGTGTAACTAACGGCACTAGAAAACTAGCCACAAAAGATGATAGACCAATCAAGATAGGTGCCATTGAAGTTGCTAATATCGACCCTGATAAAACAAATATATTTGCAATGATAACCACTCTAAAGAAAACATCTGCCAAATTTGCCACAGATTGTGAAACCAATAATCTCCAAAACGCTTTAGTCACTTAAAACTCCCAATTTATCTTTTTCAAAAAGCCATCCATATATCATGAACAGCTTCTAATCAACCCTTTACTTTAAATATCATCTTTTTTGATTTCTCCAATAAAATAAGCGGCAAACCAAAGTGAAATCATCAATAAAATATTATAAATGATGTACAACCAATCAATAACACTCGGCAAGAGCAACAAGCAGAGATGATAAGCAATTACTGGCGCAAAAATAAATAATATAATTCTAAGCATTTCCATCATTAATCATCCCACTTTCCAATATCGTTTCCGCCTATTTGGCGATCATTAGTAAACTAATCGTATCAATTTTTATTTAGAAATTCAATTAAAAGTATATATTTTCTAAAAATTTTAATAAAATCTCCTCAGTATAGCCTACTGGGGAGAAGTTTTTCATCTATTATAGTATTTTTTCAAAACGTTCGGTGTAGAACAAAGCCACTGCCATGATAATCGTACAGATGAATAGGCAAAGGGCTGCTACTTTCCATGAACCAAAGAGATCAAAGCTATAACCAAACAGTGTTGGTCCAAAGGCTGCTAGGAAGTAACCTCCTGATTGTACCATACCAGATAATTGAGCGGTTTGGCTTGGCGTATGAGATTTCATTGAGAAAGCGACAAGCAGATATGGGAAAAGGGCGCTAACAGCAATTCCGATTAAAACATTAACAAGCAACCAATAGACAAAGTTGCTTGATTGGAATAACAGCATACCAGTTCCGATGATACCACAAGCAGAAACAATCGCTAACATGATTTTACGATTCTTAGACGATAAATTAGTGGCTAAAGTTGGAATTGTCAATGAAAATGGCAAACTAATCAATGAATAAATAGAAGCCAAGATACCTGCTGCTTCGCTTGATACACCAGCTTGACTTGCCATTGTTGGTAACCAAGTCATTCCTGTGTAAAAAAGAAGAGATTGCAAACCACCAAAAACAAGCAATGCCAGCGCACGCTTATTTTTCCAAAGCGACCCAACGTGTGCTTCTTCATCCTTTTCAGTCACATGATTGTGGAATGTATTTGGAAACCAGACCACCAAAGCAAGCAAAATCAAGAAACTAAGAAGTAAAATCAAGCCTTTCCATGATGTCATCTTGACAATTGGCACAGCCACAGATGAAGCGACCGAAGAAGCTAAGCCCATAGCTGTCGTATAAACAGTCGTCAAAAGCCCAATACGCAACGGTTGATTAGCCAAGATAACGCTTGGTAGTAAAACGTTCATCATGGCAATAC
Source organism: Streptococcus gallolyticus subsp. gallolyticus DSM 16831 (assembly GCF_002000985.1). Taxonomy (NCBI): domain Bacteria; kingdom Bacillati; phylum Bacillota; class Bacilli; order Lactobacillales; family Streptococcaceae; genus Streptococcus; species Streptococcus gallolyticus. Next base: position 2,289,107 of record NZ_CP018822.1, read on the forward strand.
TAACCCCAATAATCATAGTACCGAGATAAAGACTTGGTAAATTAATCACGCGCATACTTGAGCCGATAAACATGGCAATCAAAACCATGGTGAATAATTTTTCAAGCCCAAATTTATCTGCCAAGCGCGGTGCCAAAGACGAACAAAAAGCAAACATAATCAACGGAATACTCGTTAGAATCCCTAGTGAATTGACCGAAACGCCCAAACCGTCCGCAACATAGCTCAAAACCGTTGGTATCGTTGTAAATGGAATCCGCAAAACAGCTCCCACTAAGATGATACCAGGAACAAAAAAGCTCGAATAATCTTTTTTCATGTAACCCCTCTTAACTTAGAAATAAACAAATTCAGTGCCTATTATAACAAGAACGACACACGTTTAGAATAGACATTATCAAAGAAAACGTTTTTTACAACAAATTTAAATATTTCTCAAAATTCATTATTTTAAGCAAAAAGGGAGTGGGACAAATAAAGTCTCCAGTGGAGACTTTATTCATGAGCATAAAAACTAAAAAGCGAATCGGTAATTTCGAAGAAATTCGATTTCTCAGCAAGTCTTAATTTCTTGTTGCTGACCTAAAACAGTTCACTGAACTGTTTTTGACACTTACTTCGTAAGTTTTATTTCCCGATTATAAAGGTTCCCCGAACCTTTATAACCCATCCCCGCATGGCTCAAAAGGTTTGGGGAACCTTTTGAGGTTGGAAATGAAGTCAAGCGCAGCTTGATGTCAAAAGGGTTGTAAAAGCTGATTTATCAGCGCATTAGAATCCACTCAACTACTGCGTCTTGCAAATAATAACTATATAAACAAAGAAGCTGGGTACTTTTGACCCAGACTCTTTTATTATATTATTTCAAGCTGTTAAGCATATTTTCGATGTGTTCAATTGATTTTTCACGACCAAGAAGGTAGATAGTATCTGGAAGTTCTGGACCGTGCATTTCACCTGAAACAGCGATACGAATTGGCATAAAGAGGTTTTTACCTTTGATACCAGTTTCTTTTTGAACAGCTTTGATTTGTGGGAAGATATTTTCTGATTTGAAATCTTCGTCACTCATCGCTTCAAGTTTAGCTTTGAAAGCTTCAAGAACTGTTGGAACGGTTTCACCAGCCATGAATTCTTTTTCAGCATCTGTCAATTCTGGGAAATCTTCGAAGAACAAGTCAGTCAATGGAATGATTTCGTCAACAGATTTCATTTGTGGTTTATAAAGTTCAACCAATTTTTCTGCTTTATCAGTCAAACGACCAGCTTCTTCCAAGAATGGTTTCGCCATTGCAAAGATTGTATCAAAATCAGCATTCTTGATGTATTCGTTGCTCATCCAGTCCATTTTCTTTTGGTCAAAGGCAGCTGGAGATTTGCTCAAACGATTTTCATCAAAGAGTTTGATTAATTCTTCACGTGAGAAGATTTCGTCTTCACCACCAGGATTCCAACCAAGAAGAGCGATAAAGTTAAAGACTGCTTCTGGCATGTAACCTTTTTTACGGTAGTCTTCGATAAATTGAAGGGTATTTGTATCACGTTTTGACAATTTTTTACCAGTTTCAGAGTTGATAATCAATGTCATGTGACCGAATTCTGGTGCTTCCCAACCAAGTGCTTCGTAAACCATCAATTGTTTTGGTGTGTTTGCAATATGGTCATCCCCACGGATAACATGAGAAATTTCCATCAAATGGTCATCAATAACAACGGCGAAGTTGTATGTTGGGTAACCATCTTTTTTCTGGATAACCCAGTCACCACCGATGTTGCCACCTTCAAATTCGATGTCGCCTTTAACGATATCATGCCATTTGTAAATGCCTGATTCGTTAACAGCCAAACGAACAGTTGGAACGATTCCTTTAGCTTCACGTTCTGCGATATAAGCAGCTTTTTCGTCTTCTGACATACCAAGGAATTCGTTGATATAACGAGGTGTTTCACCAGCAGCTTCTTGGCGTTCACGTTCTGCCGCTAATTCTTCTTCAGTAACGTATGATTTGTAAGCTTTACCTTCTGCCAACAATTGGTCAATGTATTTTTGGTAAATGTCCAAACGTTCTGATTGGCGATATTTTTCATGAGTTTGTGGGCTTTCGTCCCAATCCATTCCCAACCATTTAAGGTTTTCCAATTGTGAACGTTCACCGTCTTCGACATGACGTTTACGGTCAGTATCTTCGATACGGATAACAAAATCACCACCATGGTGACGAGCATAAAGATAATTAAAGAGCGCAGTACGCGCATTTCCGATGTGTAAAAGTCCTGTTGGACTTGGTGCATAACGCACGCGAATTTTCTTAGGCATTTTCGTCTCCTGTTGAATTTCAATCATTTCTATTATAGCACAATATTTATCCTTGGAACAAAAAATCAGCTGAAAACAGCTGATTTCCTACGTATTTTTCAATATTTGATTTCCAGCAAGTTTTGATTTCTTGTTGTTAACCTAAAACGGTCTATTTCCAGACCATTACTTTCCAACTCCATAATCAGCTTGAGGCAGAGCTACTTGATGATTCGATTGCTTTGACGTAGTCGATAGCAATCACTAGCGAAATCACTAAATCAGCAAGACTGTCATCGTAAATATCAACATGGTAAGTCGAGGCTATCTTGAACCATTCTTGATGAATACTTGCCACTTCACGCCCTTGGTCAAGCAGACTAAAATTCATATTCCAAATGTCTCCAGCCACTTCCAAACCAAAATCAGAAATATCATATTTAGCTTTGAGCAATGAAAAACGTTGTTGAATCGTAATCTGTTTGCCGTCCGCAAAAGTCACCGTAAACCGTTGAAAAGGAAAGCTAAAATGATGTTTGATATGACTAACAAACTGCCCTTGACTGTCAGAAATCGTGAATTCCTTTAAAAACTTTAAAAATGATCCTTGTACGTGATAGGCAAGTTGACCAGTTTCATCTTTAATATCAAATTTGCCAGCTAATGACCAAAGTTTTTGTTTAATCTCAAAACTTCTCATCTTGTACACCTCAATATTTTCATTTTATTTGTACCAATATGCTAATACAAAAATTATATTACTTCCTCAAAAAGCTGTCAACAAAAATCCGAAAATTCATCTTTATTTGATTTCTCTCATGCGTCCTGTGTCCACATCATAAACAGCTCCCGAAATCACAACATCCTCTGGGATTAAGGGAGAATTTCGCAAAATAGCAATGTCCTCACGCACACTTTCTTCCACATCAGAAAACGGTAAAAAATCTTTATCATGGACATCAACACCCAAATCACGCTCTAACTGCGCTGCAAAAGCTTCATTTGTAAAACTTTGTGCCCCACAATCTGTGTGATGAAGAACTACAATTTCACGTGTCCCCAATTGTTGCTGAGAAATCACCAAAGAACGGATAATATCATCAGTCACACGACCGCCAGCATTTCGCAAAATATGAGCATCACCAAGCGCTAACCCCAAAGCCTGTGCCACATGTAAACGAGAATCCATACAAGTCACAATAGCAACATGCGTTTTGGGCTTCTGTGGCAAATGCTCTGTACCATGTAAATCAGCATAAGCTTGGTTAGTTTTCAAAAAATTTTCAAAATAAGACATCAAAAGTCCTCCTTGACTACGTGACTAATAAAGTTTTTCTTATATTATCATTTTTCATACCTCTTGTCGCCTAAAATGACTTTAAATGAGGAAATAAAAAAAGCGGAAATACTCTCCCACTTTTTACGCAAAAACTTTTTTGAGGACTTCGCCCACAGTTGTCACACCAATGACTTGAATATTGTCTGGAATATCAATACCTGACAGGGAGTTTTTAGGAGCATAAACTTTGGTAAAACCAAGTTTTGCTGCTTCGTTGATACGTTGCTCAATACGTGTCACACGACGAATTTCGCCTGTCAAACCAATTTCACCGATGAAGGCTTCCTGTGGATTTGTTGGCTTTTCTTTATAGCTTGACGCAATGGCTACCGCTACTGCCAAATCAATCGCTGGCTCATCAAGTTTAACACCACCAGCCGATTTCAAATAAGCATCTTGATTTTGCAATAAAAGTCCACAACGTTTTTCAAGCACCGCCATAATAAGGCTAACACGGTTAAAATCCAGTCCTGTCGTGGTGCGTTTAGCATTTCCAAAGACTGTCGGCGTTACCAAAGCTTGGACTTCCGCCAAAATTGGACGGCTACCTTCCATGGTAACCACGATAGCTGACCCCGTTGCACCGTCCAAACGTTCTTCTAAGAAAACTTGGCTCGGATTAAGCACTTCAACAAGACCACCAGATTGCATTTCAAAAATGCCGATTTCGTTAGTTGAACCAAAACGATTTTTCACAGCACGTAAAATACGGAAGGTGTGATGACGTTCCCCTTCAAAATAAAGCACCGTATCCACCATATGCTCAAGCATGCGCGGTCCTGCAAGCTGCCCTTCCTTAGTCACGTGACCAACGATAAAGGTTGCAATATTATTTGTCTTAGCCAGTTGCATCAACTCTGCAGTCACTTCACGTACTTGTGATACCGACCCTTGAACCCCAGAAATATCAGGGCTCATAATGGTCTGAATCGAGTCAATAATCAAGAAATCAGGCTGAATTTGCTCAATCTGTGCGCGAATGGCTTGCATATTCGTTTCAGCATAAAGGTAAAATTCATTGTCAATGTCGCCGAGACGCTCACTACGTAGTTTAATCTGCTCTGCTGATTCTTCCCCAGAAACGTAAAGAACCGTTCCCTTATCTGCAAGTTGAATAGATACCTGCAAAAGAAGCGTTGATTTTCCGATACCTGGGTCACCACCGATAAGCACCAAACTACCTGGCACCACACCGCCACCAAGCACGCGGTTAAATTCATCCATGCCAGTCTTCGTGCGTGAATAATGAATCGAGCTAACATCCTTTAACTTAGTCGGTTTACTCTTTTCACCCGTCAAACTAACACGCGCATTTTTGACTTCTTGCACCTCAACTTCTTCAACAAAAGACGTCCAAGACGAACAATTCGGACAACGGCCCAAATATTTCGGAGAATGATAGCCACACTCCTGACAAATAAATGTTGTTTTTTTCTTAGCGATAGCCCATTACCTCCTACTTATAAATCTACTGTTATTATTTCACCATAAGCAATTTCTTTCTGAGAAACAAATTGGCGCATTAGCACACCGTGGGTCACAATAATAACCGTGTCATATCTACGATATTTTTCCAAAGCGGCTAGAAAACGTTGCTTAACTTGTTCTGCTGTCTCATATCGATAACAAGAATTTTCTTCTAATTTTCCATTATTTTCCCCAAAAATCCGATAAGCTTTTGCAACAGCTTCTCCTGTGTAATTCAAATTATCTAAATCAGGTCGCCACTCATGAAAGAAAGGCTCGACTAAAAGATCCAAGCCAGTTTCACGTGCGATATAAGTTGCTGTTTCAAGTGCGCGAGTTATCGAGGATGAGATAATGACATCAGCAGATTGAAATACCTCTTTTTTAGCAACCTCTCGTGCTAAATGCCGACCATGTTCGGTCAACGGTGCTAAATCACGTCCAAAACCACTATATTTTTCAGGGTTCTCACACCTATCTAACATGGAATAGTCTGGTTCAGAATGTCGAACAAATATTATTCTCATAAAAATCTCCTATCAACTCGCAAATATCACTTATTTCCCTGTTGAACCAAAGCCGCCTGTACGAACGCCGTCTGCTTCGTCACCGTCAGCAACCAAGAAAGGCATGAAAACACCTTGAACAATGCGTTCGCCAGCTTCGACCACAACAGTCTCATTAGTGATATTTTTCATTTGTGCGAAAATGTGACCTTCATTAGCAGGATTGCCATAATAATCACCGTCAATGACACCTACCGAGTTAATCAAAACCAAGCCTTTTTTACGCGGATTTGAAGAACGGTCAAAAAGATAAAGCACCTCACCAGCTTGCATGTAAGCTTTGACACCAGTTGGCACTAATTTAATCTCACCAGCTGCAATTTCTGTTGTTTCCGCAGCTTTCAAATCATAACCTGCAGCGTGTGCTGTTTCTCGCTTTGGTAGCAATGTTTCATCAGTAAATTGTGAAACCAATTCAAATCCTCTAATTTTACTCATTTTGTCTCCTTTTTTCTGTATTAAATCATCTTCATATTATAACATAAAAGCTATTCATCAAAAAAACTTTCCTTGCTTGGAAACAAAGAAAGTTTACTTATTACTATTTTTCCTTACACTATTTAATTCCGTAAATGGTAGGGCAAAAAATAGCAAAACCAATATTATTGCTAAAACAGCACTACCGTCAAAAAAGATTGTTGTCAAATGGCAGAGCTTTTCAACAATAGCAAAGCAAGCTGTTAGACTAAGTGTTAAAACAACCGAACTTGTCCGTAACAACGATAATGATTTTCTTTGATGATTATCTGGAGTAACAAGCATTCTTTCTGCTGAAAGCAACCCAAAACACGGTAAACCTGTTCCAAAAATAGCTCCTATCGCTAAACCAAACAATAGGAAATGCTCAACAGTTTGTGCATGACCAACAAGATAGGTAAAATACCCACTACAAGCAATTAAGAGCATTGAAAGAACTTTTCTTACCGATACCTTAGCTAAATAAAGAATCTTATTAAGCACCGCACCACCTGCTACACTAAGCAGAATTCCGATACCAATGATATGAATATGAGTAAATCCCTTATCAATCTGTCCAATTCTAAAAATCAAAAGGCTCATGACAATCTGATTTTTCACCATGAAGAGAAGATTGGCAAGGTAAAGACCTACTTGTTTTAGCCTTACAATCACTTGCAATAATTCTCTTAAGGCCAAAATAAAGCTTTCTTGTGTTTCAGAAAGAGGCTGTTTTTCCTTTGTTTCCTTTGGCAAATGAAAAATAAATATAGCACTAAAAAGGTAACAAATGCTAACGATAATAAAATAAGTGTTAATTTTGAGAAAAGAAATTGTCAAAAAGACAAAAAGATAGCCAACAATAGCAAAGGCTGAATCAACAATATTAATGCTCTGTAAAACCGAAACGGATTTTTCTTTAGTTGTGATAAGGCTGAGATAAACAGGTCTTGAAATCTCATCTAACTCCGAAACAACTATCGAAATCATGTCAATAATGACTATTGAAATCAGAAATAACGGAATTGAAACTTCAAAAAGAAAAATAGGAATGATAAATAGCGGTATCAAAACCAAGTCTGATAACAAAATCAACTTCCACGGCGATTTCTTATCAACAATATAACCTGTAAAAAATGCCATAAGCATGCTTAATGTCACGCTGATATTGCTAACTAAACTATTTAAAAATTGACTATCAACATAACGCTGAACAATAAATGATAGCGTTAACCCATAAACGCTACTAGCTACAATCCCAGCAGCTTCAGATAATAGAAAAAACGATGACCTAAATTTTTTCATAACCTCTCCTAAAACCTACGATAATTCACCCTTCACCAAAACGCCACTTTTTATCAATAAATAAACACCGATACCGAATGTCATTATATTAATCGAAATTCCTAAAACCGTTATATTTTGATAAAAACTTGGAATTAACAAAAATAAAATACCAAAGATAGCGTATAAACTAGAACTAGCAGTGTAAATTAAAGCAACTTTATTATTGTCATATTCCGCATAAATCATTTTTTCAAATATATTTCCAGATACTCCAATCACAACAAATGCGATAAAAAATAGCAGTAATTTCACCAATGGATAAGGAATAATGAATACAAATAACAAGCACAGTCCAGATATGGTATAGTCAATGCAGAAAAAATGTCTAGGACGTATTCTGATACGTGGTGCTAAAAGTGCTCCAAGCAAATCTGCTCCACGTTGCACAGCAAGCACAACACCTAAATACCCAATAGGAATTTTCTCCTGCAGTAAATATAAAGGAACAAGAGTCAACAGTAAATCCGTACCCCCACTCAAAAAAGCCTCGATGAAAATAATAAGCGAAGCAAATTTTGACTCTCTAAACGCCTCTACCGATTCTAATAGACGAAGTTTTTCTTTCTCATGCTCCTTAGAAAATTGACTTGTCGCCCTAGTGTCAAGTTTAACTCGAAACATAAAATAGATAGCTCCTATAAAAAATGGAATACTAAGTTGCAAAAGGACTAGATACGAAATAAAAGCCAACAAAGAGGAAGCTATGAAATTACTAATAATATCTAGCACATTTGACGTTTTGTATTGAATATCAACAGATTTATCAATCAGCTCGCTATCATTATCCAAAGTTGCAGGAGTAATTTTCATTTGCATGGTATTTAATAACGTTGTCAGCAAATTAAAAATGAAATTCAAACTATACATCCAAAGAACAGCAAATTGATAGTTAAGACACAAAATAATTCCCACAATTACAACTAATTGCGATATTTGGAAAATCATTAACCATTTTTTGTCATTCTTTATGCGATTTAAAAAAGGACCATAGAAAATCGAGGTCACATTAGGAAGCAGACCAAGTAAAGTAAATAAAGACAATTTCGCAGCGTCTATTTGATATACCTGTACCAAACCAATAGAAAGAGCAATCAAATAAAAACTATCCGCTATATTTCTCGTTGAACGACTTAAAATTAAATGATAAAAATTACTCGTAAATGTTTTAATTTTCATACCGATTTATTCCCCAATCTCCAAATCTATCTTCCCTCTTCTTAATTACCCCCTATTTTATCACGGTTTAACATAGTTTTGAAATATAAATATATACTTTTTAAAATTATTTATCGGCAACAAAAAAGCAGGACTAGCTTGAAACTAATTCTGCTTTTCTTGTATTAAATTTCTTTTCCTTCGAAGGTAAAGCGGATGTGTGGGAATTCTTTTTCGCCGTCTTTTCCGACCATAAATTCTTTGGCTTCTTTTTTGATTTGGGTGAAGTCAATGCCCTGCATTTTAGCGGCAAAAACACAGCCACAATAACATTGACGATAGATGTCATATTCCTCGCACATTTCTACTGAACGGCGGTAGCCATTATTTTTCTTGAAATCGCTTGGTAGGTACTTGGTTGCATAAACTTTTTGGACTTCGATTCCCACGCTATTAATAACCTGTGAATTTTTGTGCGGACTAATGGTCAAGGCACTGGCAAAATAATCAAAGCCAAGCTCAACAGCCATCTTTGCTGCCTTATCTAAACGGTAATCAAAGCAAACACGGCAACGCTCGCCACCCTCAGGTTCCTCCTCAAAACCATGAACTTTTTGAAAATACTCCGACGGGTCGTAAGGCGCTTCAATAAATTGAACGTTATTGCCTGTTTTTTCATTAAAATCCGATACAAATTTTTGAACGACATAAGCTCTGCGGTAATATTCTTCCTTGGGATGAATGTTTGAATTGGCAAAATAAACCGTCAAATCAGCATATTGCGTCAAATATTCCAAGGTATAAGTTGAACAAGGTGCGCAGCAAACATGAACAAGAATACGTGGTCGAATCTCTTCTTGCATCCACCGTTTTGCCATTTGTTGCATGACACGGTCATAGTTGATTTTCTGATTGGGATTCATTTTGGATAAAATCTCTTCTAAATCAATCACAACTTATTTCTTCCTTTCCTAGTAACGTCATTTCATTATACCACAAGTTATTTTTCAAAAACATCATCTAAACACCGTGAAATTTCCCCTTATCACAAATAATTCTCTGATTACCTTTCCAATAAACAAAGACAAACAAGGGGCTCTTGTGATATAATGGGAAATGAAATCTTGCTCGTTTGAGAGAGGAGAAAAAATGACAAGACAAAAAGTTGCTGTCTTAGGGCCTGGTTCATGGGGAACGGCTCTTGCGCAAGTATTAAATGACAACGGACATGACGTTTGTCTTTGGGGAAATATCCCAGACCAAATTGAAGAATTAAATACAAAACACACAAACACTCGCTACTTCAAAGATATTACAATCTCTGAAAATATCAAAGCGACACTCGATTTAAAAGAAGCACTCACAGACGTTGATGCTATTTTATTTGTTGTACCGACCAAGGTAACACGCTTGGTCGCAAAACAAGTAGCTGAAACACTTGACCACAAAGCTGTTATCATGCACGCTTCTAAAGGACTTGAACCTGGCACACACGAACGTCTTTCTACTATTTTAGAAGAAGAAATTCCTGCTGAATTGCGTTCTGAAATCGTTGTTGTCTCTGGACCAAGCCACGCTGAGGAAACAATTGTTCGCGATATTACATTGATTACAGCTGCTTCAAAAGACCACGAATCTGCTAAATACGTTCAAGAACTCTTTAGCAACAATTATTTCCGACTTTACACTAATACTGATGTTGTCGGTGTTGAAACAGCTGGTGCCCTTAAAAATATCATTGCTGTTGGTGCTGGTGCCCTCCACGGTCTTGGATACGGTGATAATGCCAAGGCGGCTGTTATCACACGTGGACTTGCTGAAATCACTCGTCTTGGGGTTAAAATGGGAGCTAATCCACTAACTTATAGCGGACTTTCTGGTGTCGGTGACCTTATCGTGACAGGAACATCTGTTCATTCTCGTAACTGGCGAGCTGGCGACGCACTTGGACGTGGTGAAAAACTCGAAGATATCGAAAAAAATATGGGTATGGTTATTGAGGGTATTTCAACCACTAAAGTTGCTTATGAACTTGCTAAAGAATTAGATGTTTACATGCCAATCACTAGCGCTATCTACAAAGTCATCTATGAAGGTGGCGACGTCCGTGAAAGTATCTTAGGTATGATGTCAAATGATTTCCGTTCTGAAAATGAATGGCACTAATATTAGAATTGTAGTATAATTTAGTCCAGTATAGTTAATTTATGAAAAGGAGTTCTCATATGAGAAAAGTTAGAAAAGCCGTCATTCCCGCTGCTGGTCTTGGAACACGCTTCTTGCCAGCAACTAAAGCACTCGCTAAAGAGATGCTTCCAATTGTTGATAAACCAACCATTCAATTTATCGTCGAAGAAGCCTTGAAATCAGGTATCGAAGACATTTTGGTTGTTACTGGGAAATCAAAACGTTCAATCGAAGACCACTTCGATTCAAATTTTGAGTTAGAATACAATTTGGAACATAAAGGGAAAACTGACCTTCTCAAACTTGTGAATGATACAACAGCTATCAATCTTCACTTTATCCGTCAAAGCCATCCACGCGGATTGGGAGACGCTGTTCTGCAAGCCAAAGCTTTTGTTGGTAATGAACCTTTCGTTGTTATGCTTGGTGACGACCTTATGGACATCAATAACGATAAAGCTGTACCATTGACAAAACAACTGATCAACGACTACGAAACCACACACGCATCAACTATCGCCGTTATGCCCGTACCACACGAAGAAGTATCATCTTACGGTGTTATTGCTCCTCAAGGCGAAGGCATTGACGGACTTTATAGCGTTGAAACATTTGTTGAAAAACCAGCCCCTGAAGATGCACCGAGTGACCTTGCAATCATCGGTCGTTATCTTCTTACTCCAGAAATCTTCAATATCCTTGAAACACAAGAACCTGGAGCTGGTAATGAAATTCAATTGACAGACGCTATCGATACCCTTAACAAAACACAACGTGTTTTTGCGCGCCAATTTAACGGTGACCGCTATGATGTCGGTGACAAATTTGGCTTTATGAAAACTTCTATTGACTATGCCCTTCAACACCCTCAAATCAAAGATAGCATGAAACAATATCTTATCGATTTAGGTAAAGAATTAGAAGCTGATTCAAAAAAAGAAGAAACTAAATAATACTTATAAGATAAACCCCTTAGAAAATTTCTAAGGGGCTTATTTTTATCTCAACGCAGCTAAAATCAAAATAAGATTTAAAATAACATACGCACCTGCAGCAAGCCAACGTTGCCAAGGTTTAAACATATCTTTTTCTACAATTGTTGGCAAGAAGATAGCACATAAAATACCACCAACAAGACCGCCAATATGTCCGATAATCCCAACACCTGGGGTAAATAAATTAAAAAGTAAATTAATCAAAATCAACAACTGGTAATTGCGTCCCAATTCTTTCAAAAAAGGATTTCTACCAAAATAGCCAACTACCATAATAGCTGCAAAGACACCAAATAGCGATGTTGAAGCACCTGCCGCAATCACATTTGGCGTAAAGAAAAGGGTAAAGGCATTTCCAACCACTCCTGATAACACATAAAGCGCCAAAAATTTATGATGCCCCCAAATCTTCTCTGCAATTTGCCCAACAAAATAAAGCGTTAAGGCATTAAAGAAAAAATGTTCCCAACCAATATGCACAAAAATCGGTGTCACTAAGCGCCACAATTGTGTCGGAACTAGGCTAACATAAGCACCATACATGCCACCAAAATTAAGAATCGCTTGCCCAGAGGTCGCATTACCAAAATAAACAATCTGCATTGCCAAAAAGACAAGTGTTGTTAAAACCAGTAAAAATATCGTTATTGGATTTCTTTTAATTTCATTTTTCATCTACTAAAAACCTCCTTCACAGCCATATCATGACAATCTGCCTGAAACTCTACTTTCTGAAACTCATAAATTGTGCTAACAGTATGTCCGTCATAATCAGCTAAATAACGGTCATAGTAACCGCCGCCATATCCGATACGAAAACCAGCTGGATTGAATCCTACGCCTGGGACATGAATGACATCAATTTGCGACTTATCCACAGCATTAGCTACCGCTGGCTCCCACAGACCAAACCTTGTTTTCACCAAATTATCCTTATCGTAAGGGCAAAAAATCATTTTTCCTTTGGAATAAGTCTTGGGAACAAGAATTTTTTTCCCATCTTTTTGGGCTTGATTGATTAACAATTGCGTATCGTATTCAAAATCAAAAGCTAAATACGTTGCGATTGTTTGCGCATTTTGATAAGCTGCTGACGCGACTAAATCTTCTAACAAAGCCTTATCTTTAGCGGCTTTCTCCGCCTTGTCATACTCTTTTAACTGAGTCAGAATAGCTACTCTTAACTGTGATTTTTCCATGCTATTATGATAACACAAAACTGGTTTTTTACTTAGCAAAAATCTTAAAATTTACTTTAAGGTTTCTTTAAGGTTTCTCCGATATACTATAAACATCCTAAATAGCGGTTCTCCCAAACCGCTGGGAATAGGCTCTTTTGGGAGTTATTCCCTTTTCATAAATCTCCTGGACATGGTTGAGAAATCATGTCCTTCCCTTTTTAAGCCGCTAACTCCCAATAGCGGCTTTTTTGCTGCCTAAAAAAGAACTTGAGTCTTAATTCTCAAGTTCTTTTAGTTATTACTATTTTGCTTTTTCTTTGAGAAAAGCTGAAATCTCACTAACCGCAAATGGTAAAGCAGCTTCATTTGGGCTCATCTGTGGGTGATGAAGCGCATAAGGCGTATCAACGCCAAGCCAAAACATCACACCAGGGATTTTATTTAAAAGATAACCAAAATCTTCTCCAGTCATCGCAGGCGGGCAATCAATCAAATTAACAGCCTCTCGATTTCGGAAAAACGCCATTAAATCTTGTGCCAACTCTGGATTATTCTCCACAGGCAAATAGCCACCTTGTTTCAAATTGACATCAACTTCCATGTCAAAGCTGGCAGCAACGCCTTTGGCAATTTCCGTTAAACGTCTTTGAATATGCAAGCTCATATCCTGCGTCAATGTTCGAATGGTACCATGCAAACGCGCTGTCTCAGCAATGACATTGTTAGTTGTTCCAGCATGGAAAGAACCAAAAGTCACCACACCACCTTGAATTGGGTCAACATTACGGCTAACAATTGTCTGTACTTGCGTGACAAAATACGAAGCAGCAACCAAAGCATCATTTGCTTCATGTGGAAAAGCAGCATGTCCTCCTTTTCCTTTAAAAGTGACCAACACTTCGCAAGTTCCTGCAAACAATGTTGAGGTATTAGTCGCAATATCACCAACCTTGAAATCAGGGCGAACATGAAGCCCATAAAATTCATCTGGTTTCCAATCGCCAAAGGCATTATCTTGATACATGAGCATGCCGCCAGCTTCATTTTCCTCTGCTGGTTGGAAAAGAAAGAGTACATTATTTTTTGGCTGCACTTGCACCAATTCATTAAGTAAACCAAGCGCAACGGTCATGTGCATGTCATGCCCGCAAGCGTGCATACGCCCCTCATGCTGGCTAGCAAACGGCAACCCAGTTTCTTCTACAATAGGCAAAGCGTCAATATCTGTTCGCCAACCAATCGTCTTTTCAGGAGCTGAGCCATTTAAAAAGACAAGGATCCCAGTTCGCCAAGTACGTTGCTCTACAAAATCTTTTCCAGCCGTAATTTCTGCAATACGCTCCAAAAGATAAGCTTGTGTTTTAAATTCTTCCAAACCAATTTCAGGAATCTGGTGCAAATCACGGCGGATATTAACTAAATCTAAAGTCATATTTTTTCCTTTATTTTTTAAAAGGGAGTGGAACAAATAAAATCTCCAGTGGAGATTTTATTCATGAGCCTAGAAATTAAAAAGCGAATCGGTAATTTCAAAGAAATTCGATTTCTCAGCAAATCTTAATTTCTTGTTGCTGACCTAAAACGGTCTATCCCCAGACCGTTTTTGACACTTACTCCGTAAGTTTTATTCCCCGATTAAAAAGGTTCACCGAACCTTTTTAACTCACCCCCGCATGGCTCGAAAGATTTGGGGAATCTTTCGAGGTGGGAAATAGAGTCAAGTGAAGCTTGACATCAAAAAGGTTGTAAAAGCTGATTCATCAGCGTATTAGAACCCACTCAGCAGTGATTGATTGGCACTGAAGTGCCTAATCAATTGTGCATGGGAAACTCTAAGTTGACTAAAGTCAACAGAGTTTCTCCAAACTACTGCGCCTTGCTTACTACAACTACATAAGTAATGAAGCTGAGCATCTTTTATCTCAACTTCCTTTATTACAAATTACGCAAAGCGTCTTCGAGTGCTGTTTTTTGTTGTGTTTTGGCATCAATTTCTTTAATGACACGCGCTGGAACACCTGCTACAACAACATTTTCAGGGACATCTTTGGTAACAATAGCTCCCGCAGCAACAACAGAACCATTACCGACTTGAACCCCTTCGATAACGACCGCATTAGCACCGACAAGAACGTTGTCTCCGATACGAACTGGATCAGCTGAAGCTGGTTCAATTACACCTGCAAGAACGGCACCTGCACCGATATGGCTATTTTTACCAACAATGGCACGACCACCAAGAACAGCACCCATGTCAATCATTGTTCCTGCACCGATTTCAGCACCGATATTAATCACAGCTCCCATCATAACAACCGCATTGTCTTCGATTGTCACTTGGTCACGAATGATAGCCCCTGGTTCGATACGAGCGTTAATATGGCGTTTATCAAGCAATGGCACAGCTGAATTACGACCATCTTGTTCAACAACATAATCTTTATTTTCAGTCAAGTTTGCCAAAAGTGGCTCAATGTCTTTCCAATCACCAAAAAGCACATTACCAAGCTTAATGACACTTTCTGGAACAGCTGCTGCTAATTCACCTTCAAATGTCACTTTAACATTTGTTTTTTTCTCCGCATTTCCGATAAATGCGATAATTTCTTGAGCAGTCATTTTTTGTGCAGTCATATTTAAGATACCCAGAGCGTTGAAGCGGCTCACAGAGCCTTTCAATCGAGAAAAGTAAAGCAGAATATCTACTACTAACCAGTTTTCCCTTTTAGCTCAGATACAGTTATTCAAAACTCCCCTTGCTAAACACTCAAATCCTTCTAATTCAAATTTTATTATATAATTTACTATTATAACAAATATTCAGAAAATTTGGAAAGAAATTTGGTTATTTATTCACCTCGAATAATTTTTTCACGCAAAAAAGCTCCCTTACGGAAGCTTTTTTATCTATGTTAATGATGAATTAAAGACGTGCGTTCAATTCTGCTGACAAGTCTTCAAATCCTGGTTTACCAAGAAGAGCAAACATGTTTTTCTTGTATGCTTCTACACCTGGTTGGTTGAATGGGTTAACAGCGTTAAGGTAACCTGAAAGACCGATAGCCAACTCGAAGAAGTAGATTGTGTAACCAAGAGTGAATTCATCTTGTTGAGGAAGTGTCAAGAACATGTTAGGAACACCACCGTCAGTGTGAGCAAGAAGAACACCGTCAGTTGCTTTTTTGTTTACGAAGTCAACGTCTTTACCTTGAAGGTATCCAAGACCGTCAAGGTCTTCTGACAATTCAGGGATAACAACGTTTTTACGTGGTTTGTCAATACGAACAACTGTTTCGAAGATGTTACGGTAACCTTCTTGGATGAATTGACCAAGTGAGTGAAGGTCAGTTGAGAAGTTAGCAGATGTTGGGTAGATACCTTTTTGGTGTTTACCTTCTGATTCACCAGCCAATTGTTTCCACCATTCACCGAAGTATTGAAGTGATGGTTCGTAGTTAGCCAAGATTTCAGTGATGTAACCTTTACGGTAAAGAATGTTACGAATAGCAGCGTATTGATAAGCGATGTTTTCTGAAATTTCAGCAGAAGTCAATTCTTGACGTGCAGCGTTAGCACCAGTCATAAGAGCTTCGATGTCGATACCAGCGGCAGCGATTGGAAGAAGACCTACGGCAGTCAATACTGAGAAACGTCCACCAACGTTATCTGGAACAACAAATGTTTCCCAATCGTTAGCAACAGCTTCAACTTTAACAGCACCTTTAGCTTTATCAGTTGTAGCGTAGATACGTTTGTTAGCTTCTTCTTGACCGTATTTTTCAATCAAAAGTTCTTTGAATACACGGAAAGCGATAGCTGGTTCAGTTGTTGTACCAGATTTAGAGATAACGTTTACTGAGAAATCTTTATCTTTAACGTATTCAACAAGGTCTGCAAGGTAAGTTGAAGAAATTGAGTTACCAGCGTAAAGGATTTGTGGACCTTTACGGTCTGCAGATGCTTGTAGGTTATAGAAGTGGTTGCTCAAGAAGTCGATAGCCGCACGAGCTCCAAGGTAAGAACCACCGATACCGATAACAACAAGAACTTCGCTGTCTGATTGGATTTTAGCAGCAGCTTTTTGGATACGCGCAAATTCTTCTTTGTCGTAGTTTTCAGGAAGGTCTAACCAACCAAGGAAGTCAGAACCTGGACCTGTACCTTTACGCAAGTATTCGTCAGCAGCGTTGACTTGCGGTTGCATGAAGTCGATTTCTTCTTGTTCGACGAATTGACCCAAAAGTTTTGAATAATCAAATTTAATATGTGTCATTACAATACTCCTCAAAAAATTAAATTTCTCTTCTATATTACTCTTTTATGCATGATTTTTCAATGATTTTTACTAAATTATCTCATTTAAATAAAGCGTTTACCAAGTTGCTGAAAACTTTCATGAAACAACCATTTTGTGATGAAAATTTCACAGATTTTTACAGTTATAGCCACGTCACAACACAGATGACACTTGATTTATCTAAACGATTAAACACGATTAAAATATTTTAATTCCTGCCCCTATTTCGCCCCTTTTAGTCTCTTAAATAAAAAATAATCCTCTGAAACGATTGATTTCAAAGGGTTTTAGTTTTATATACAAAAAGAGCACACACCTACAATCGCTTAGGGCTGCTGGATTCCTCCCCTGACCCACTTCACGCGCAGATGTTGCTCCGAGGAATATTATATCATAATTTCTAGATTATGCAAACTAAGACTGTTCTTTGGCAGCTTGCTTAGCTGCTTTTTTCTTTTCACGGTTTTTACGGAAAAAATCTTGCATGATAGCTGCACATTCGGTCTCTAAAATCCCAGTCTCCACTTCCACTCGATGATTGAGACGAACGTCCGTCAGAATATCATAAAGACTGCCTGCACCGCCAAATTTTTGATTGGCAGCCCCATAAATCACTTGCGGAATGCGGGCAAGCCCAATAGCTCCGCTACACATCACGCAAGGCTCAATGGTCACAAATAGGGTGCTATCTAGCAAACGCCAACTACCTTCGTTTTCATTGGCATCATCAATCGCCATGATTTCAGCATGCAAAATGGCTTTCTGACGTTCTTCACGCGCATTGTGTCCACGTCCAATGATAACACCGTTTTTCACGATAACACAGCCAATTGGGATTTCCTCTTTTGCTAGCGACTTTTGCGCTTCCTTGAGCGCTTCTCGCATGAAATATTCCTTTTCTTCTTGTGTAAATTCAGCCATTATAGCTCACCAAGTTGCCATGATTTGTGTGGCTCAGCTAAATCAACAGGAACACCGTCAGCATAATTTTCTGCTTCTTCTTTAAGCACTTGAAGGTGATTTTCGGCATCAATGCCTTGTGGTGGAACTGGTGGCGTATGCGTCAAGACAAGGGATGTCACACCTGCAGCCTTGGCAATTTGCCCTGCTTCTTTGGTTGTCAAATGCGCTGGATGATTTTCATTTCCCGCATAAAGGTAAACATCTGCCAAAAAGAGGTCAGCGCCTGCAGCAAATTTATCCAAACCTTCAAAATAGCCTGTATCACCAGTGAAAACAAGTGTTTGCCCTGTTGCACGTTCGACAATACGAAAAGCATAGCAAGGAACAGGGTGGACGGTTTTGATAAAGGTAATGTCGAATGGACCGATCTTCTCAACGCCGTTGACATCATAAGCTTTCCCTTGAGAAACACCGTCTAAAGTCAGTTTAGCAAATTCTTGCTCATCTTCGGTGTGTCCGTAGATTGGCAAAATTTTAGGCTCCCAGAGATGTTTGGGATATAGTTGGAAATAATGGCGTAGCACGCCTAAATCAGCAACATGGTCAGGATGATAATGCGAAATAATCACCGCATCCAAGTCAAGTGGGCTGATTTCTTTTTCTAATTCTGTGACAGCACGGCTTCCGCAATCCATAAGCAATTGAAAACCGTCCTCACTCGTAACGAGATAAGAGGTCGTTCCGCCGTCTTTATATGGGTAAGCTCCCCAGCAACCAAGTGTTGTGAGTTTCATCGTAGAATCCTCCTCTAGTAATGCTTACTCACATTATAACATTTTTTGAAAACTATCTCTTACGACACCATCAGTCTATCTTTAAATTTATAGGCTACAACACTAGCAATAATTGCCTTAATCGTATCTCCTGGGATAAATACAAGATTTGATAAAAGAGAAGTCAACAAAGGTGTGTGTATATAAACAGATAGATAAATTGCTCCCACCACATCAACAAATAAAACACCGCCTAGTAAAATTGCAATTAAATTATTAATAAAAGATGATGTCTTAAAAATTTTCAAAATCACATTGATTAGAATTGGCACAAAAAACCAAGCAACCACATAACCAGCCGTTGGTCCAGCAAAAACAGCAAACAAGGTACTACCAGAAAAAGCTGGAATAAACATCCCCAAAAGGAAAAACAGAAGAATCGACAAGCACCCTTTTTTCCAACCTAAGAGCACACCTGCTAACATGATTCCCAAATTTTGCAAAACAATTGGAACAGGGATAAAACCCAGTGGAATGGCTGGAATAAAACCTAAAATGACAAGAATAGTTGTCATCATTGCAATATAAAGTAAATCTCTCACGTTTTTCATAAATTACTCCTTAAAATAAATGGTTTCGTGTAAGCGACAGTTCGGATTAAAGTCATGATAACAATATGGACAAGCCCCTTTTTTATACTCCGCATAAGTTAAAAAATGGCGGCAATTACCACAAAGAACAGGTGAGGCAGCTTTTACCGAAACTGATTCAAAAGGGTGATTTCGTAGCTGATTATGACATTGATAGCAAGCAAAATAATCTTGGCACTTACCACATTTGAGAGCAACAATGTCCTGTTTTGTATGATAATGTTTGCATCTTCCTTTACTATCAAGATTAATTCCATAAATTATCATAATCATCAACCTCCTAACAAAGTTTACTACTTTATTTATTTTTAGTCAACTCATTTATTTTTATTGGTTAACTCTTTTTTGAAATCTTCTCACTGATAAAGCGCAAAAAGTCTGGAGCAGCTTTGCCCCAGACTTGGTATGATATTAGAAATTACGGTCACTCTTGTTATAGCCGTAGCGTTCAAAGAAATCTTCGCGGAATTCCAAAAGATTATCATCCATAATAGCTTGACGAACTTTTTTCATCAAGTTGACAAGGAAGTAAAGGTTATGATAGCTTGTCAAACGAAGCCCAAAGGTTTCATCAGCTTTAAGCAAGTGACGAATGTAAGCACGTGTGTAATTGCGACATGTGTAGCAATCACAATCATGGTCAAGTGGTGTGAAATCTTCTGCGTAAGCTGCATTTTTAACCACCAAACGCCCTTCACTTGTCATACATGTTCCATTTCGAGCGATACGTGTTGGAAGCACGCAGTCAAACATATCCACACCGCGGATAACACCGTCAATCAAACTATCTGGTGCACCAACGCCCATAAGGTAACGTGGTTTATTTTCTGGCAACATTGGCACTGTGAAATCAAGCACCTCATTCATTTCTTTGTGTGATTCTCCAACGGCAAGTCCACCAATTGAATAACCTGGGAAATCCATGCTGACCAAGTCACTAGCTGATTGGCGACGAAGGTCTTTGAAACCAGCACCTTGCACGATACCAAAAAGCCCTTGGTCATGTGGACGACGATGTGCTTTCAAGCCACGTTCAGCCCAACGACTTGTACGTTCGATTGATTTTTTAACGTAATCATACGGTTGGTAGAATTGAGGACATTCATCAAAGCTCATCATGATGTCCGAGCCAAGATTATTTTGAATAGAAATGGCTTTTTCTGGTGAAAGGAACATTTTAGCACCGTTAAGGTGGTTTTTAAAGGTCACCCCTTCTTCGGTGATGTTACGTGTATCAGCCAATGAATACACTTGGAAACCACCACTATCAGTCAAAATTGCTTGGTCCCAATTCATGAATTTATGAAGTCCACCAGCGCGAGCGATTAATTCGTCACCTGGACGTAACCAAAGGTGATAAGTATTTGATAGGATAATCCCTGAGCCCATTTCCTTGAGCTCTTCTGGCGATTGTGTTTTAACCGTTGCTTGTGTCCCAACCGGCATAAACATTGGCGTTGGGAATGTGCCGTGTGGTGTGATAATTTCACCCAAACGCGCACCTGTGTGTTTTTCTTTCTTAATTAAGCGATACTTAATCGGATAATCTGTCATTTTCTTCTCCTAGCTACCACAAAAAACAGTTGTGGGCATTTTTAATATTGTCATGATTAAACAGTAATCAGACTGAGAATTTGAGACTGAAAAGCTCATTAATCTCTTGCCTTGTATTATAAAAAATACAAAGCACAACCTTTACGATTTTACCAAAAATCACATCTTTTGTCATGTCTCTCTGATTTAGTGTGCTATCTCTAATACAATATGATATAATTGAAAACGTGGAAGTAATTATTTTTTAAGGGATATAAAGGAGGTCCATTATGAAAGCTTCAGAAACACGTCGAAAAGCTAGAGAATTTCTTAAAACACTCTCTGGTAAATATCAACTATTTATTGTTTCTATTGTTTTAGCGATTCTTACCGTTTCAGTTTCTTATCGTCAAGCGATTTTTACAACAAGCAACGGTACTGAATTTAGCATCACAGAATCAGTTCCAAGTATCATTGGAATTCTGTCTGCACTATTTCTTGCGTCAGCAAGTTATGCTGTACTTGACGTGATTCGTCTCAAACGTGACCACGTCGAAGTAGGAGACAACATGATTGTCTTTTCAAACGAATTATTTGGGAAATACGTTTTGACAGCTCTTTTAAAATGGCTATTTCTCTTCTTATGGTCTTTGATTGCTGGTGTCGGAATATTCATTTTCGCTATCGGAATTACTTACGCAGCTATAGATGATTCTGCTGCGGGGTGGGTTATTGTGATTATTGGTTTGATTGCGATGATTGCAGGATTTGTACTTGCTATTATGAAAAACTATTCATACAGCATGACAACCTACATCCTTTATGATGATGTCCAAAACGGCACTTATGAAGGTCCTCGTAGCATTATTGATAAGAGTACAAAACTAATGAAAGGAAACAGATGGCGTTTCTTCTGCCTACAATTTAGCTTCATTGGTTGGCATATTTTAACAGTATTCACTTGTGGTTTGCTTTACTTCTACACACTACCATATACCACAACAGCTAACCTCTTCTTCTACGAAGATTTACTAGAAAATGCTGAATAATATAACAAATCACCCTAGCCTTGCTAAGGTGATTTTTTTATGTTCAGGTTTATGACCAAAGTCCAACTTGAACCTTTACTTATCCTCGTGATAGGTCATAAAAGATTCGCCTGCTGCTTTTAGTTTTTCTTGGCATTTTGGGCAAATACCATAAGCTGTCAGTTGAATTTTTGTGATTTGATAACCTGTTTGTTCATAAGCTTCTTTGCCAATATCAATGGCATCAACATCCATAAAATCAGCAATTTCACCACAGTTTTTACAAACAATGTTAATGTGCTGATGTCCCATAAAATCATAGTAAGTTGTGGTGTCGTTTGTTACTTTTAACTCGGCAACAAATCCTTCATCAACCAATACTTTCATATTGTTATAAACCGTTGCTAAACTCATATTAGGGTGTTCTGGCAATAGGTCTCTATAAATTTTATCGGCACTAGGGTGCTCATGACTATTTATAATATAAGCAATAATGGCTTTACGAGTCTCCGTTATACGGATGTGTTTCTTTTTGAGATGCTCAATGACATTCTCATAGGCATCCAAAGGACGGTGGTGAGTGTGAACATCCATTATAGCTCTCCTTATCTAATTTACTAAGTTAATTATAACATAGTTTAAAAAAGTACATGTCAAGACACGCTCACCTATTTTATTACAAAAATCAGACAATTTCAAGTTACTGAGAGATTTTTTAGTAAAAAATTGATGAAATCGGATTTTTGAAATGTTACTTTTGGATTTTTGTAAATATCGACATAAATTTCTTGACTATTTCTCAGGTTTAGTCTTATAATATATTTGTCGTTAACGACATAAAATAATCAAAAGGAGATCAACAGATGACAAAAACATTTAAAACTTTGGACGATTTTTTAGGAACTCACTTTATTTACACTTACGATAATGGTTGGGAATACGAATGGTATGCTAAAAATGACCACACTGTTGATTATCGTATTCATGGCGGTATGGTTGCTGGGCGTTGGGTCAAAGACCAAGAAGCTAATATCGTTATGCTCACAGAAGGTGTTTATAAAGTTGCTTGGACAGAACCAACTGGTACTGACGTTGCCCTTGATTTCGTGCCTAATGAGAAAAAATTGAACGGTACGATTTTCTTTCCTGCTTGGGTTCATGAACATCCTGAAATTACGGTTTGCTTCCAAAATGAACACATTGATTTAATGGAAGAATCTCGCGAAAAATACGCTACTTATCCAAAATTAGTCGTTCCTGAATTTGCTCACATTACCTATATGGGTGATGCGGGGCAAAATAACGAAGATGTCATCTCTGAAGCACCATACGAAGGCTTACCAGACGACATTCGTAATGGGAAATACTTTGATGATAATTACAAACGTTTGAAAAAATAATTATCTAATCTGGCGAATTCTTGCTATACTAGTTATAAACAACTATTCATTACAAGGAGGTCTTATGCCTAAAGAACGTCTCTTACCCTATATCATTTTGGGGATTGTCAAACATTCTTCACCGATTACTGGGCAGGCTATTACGAAACAATTTGACAATGAGATTGGCGAATTTTGGCGTGCTTCTCATAGTCAGATTTACCCTGAATTAAAACGTATGTCCAATGACAATTGGCTCAAACAAACGACCTCTGAAGATAATGCTAAAGAAAAATATTACCAATTAACGAGTGAGGGGGAAGCAATTCTTTCTAACTGGTTAGAGGAGACGGTCGAGGAAGCGCCTATTCAAAAGGACCTTTTCTCTTTAAAAATGTTCTTTATCCACGACCAAGCTAATCCACGGATTTTGTCCTTATTAGAGGAAGAACGTCAGATTTTGCTAGAACAGCTGGCGCATTTTAAAATGCGAGAAAAATTACTTTTTTCAAGCTCAAAAGATATTAATCGCGCCTACGGTCACTACCTTATCCTAAGCCGCGCCATTTCGCGTGTTAGCAGTCAATTGAGCTGGATTGAGGACACTATCCAGCAATGGCAGAAACATCATAAAAACTGAGAGTCCGCAAAAAGCGACTCTCAGTTTTTTTGTTAGCTTACAAGCCTTGATATTCAATCTTGATGCATTTGTTCATGACAATTTTATCACGTCCTGCAGCTTGTAAAATATCAGCAGCTTCTTGACTTTCTAGACCAAGTTGCGCCCAGAAAATGTCGGCATCTGTTTCAATGAAATCTTTGGCAACTTCTGGTAGAAATTCACTTCGTCTGAAAACATCAACAATGTCAATGTGGACAGGAACATCTTGAAGTCTAGCATAAGCTGTCTCGTTTAAAATTTTCTGTCCTGCTAATCTTGGATTGACAGGAATAATCGTATAGCCAGCTTCTTGCATGATTTTTGAAACACCATAAGCTGGACTATTTTCACGATGTGATAAACCAACAACAGCAATGGTTTTGGCATTTTTTAAATAATCAGCAATCACATCTTGACTAGGATTTTGAAATGTTGTCATCTGGCTGCCTCCTAAAAATTAATTAAACAATATTTGTTTAAATGCCAATATTGTATCTAAAAAAATATTACTGTAAATTTTTAAGTTTTTCTTTGGATAATGGTTTAACTGCAACAGATTTTGCATCTACCATGAAGATACCATCGGTCAATGATGCTAAAAATTCCTCATAACCAATATCTGCAAGTTTTTTTCCTTTAGCATCCATGATAAACAAACGTGGAGTTAACATTTTCTTACCTTGATATTGTTGTTGATGTTGAATTGTTAATTCAGGTATTGCAGGTAAAACAGTTAATGCTTCACTGTTAAGATAATTGACAGGAAGGATGAATTCATCATTGTTTTGTTCAATTTTAAAAACTTGTTGCTCTGAAAAATAAGCATTAATTTGTTGGGTCAGCCCTAGTCGTTTATCATAACTGTCCAAAAGTAGTTGGTCATCAGGAACATTAATAATTTGTCCGAAGTAATTTTGATTAATAAAAATTGGTCGCCTAATACCTGATAATTGGACACCTGAGTGAACTTGAAGTTCTTTTACTAGTTTACCAATAGCTTTTAAAAGGACAGATGTGAAATGATAGTCCAAAATACTATCATGTGTAAATGTTTTTCCTTGACTTTGTACAGTATTAACCTCAAGAATCACTAGTAACATTTTTAAAAACATTAAAGCGCCAGTCCAATCAGAAGGTGTCGCTAACTCTGAAATAGAGAGTTGGTATTTAGAATTTTCGTAAGAAAGACGAAATCCAAATGTTGATTTTCCTTTTACTGCAAAAAGAATAGATTGGAAAAGTGAAATCTTAGAATCTTGGTTTGGAGTAGTCTGTGTATCTTTGGCAGCAACGCTTATACATTCAAAAAGTTCATTTTGAAGTAAATCTCCAATGGTTAATACCTTATCACTACTAGTTGTAAAAATAATTGATTCCAATATGATGTCCTTTCTCTAGTCAATCGGTAAATCTTCTCTTGTTCTTAAAATTGTGACTTCACTGACAGGGATTCGAGAAGAATGGTAGAAACGATGGCCGTACTGATTATCCACCACTTCAGCACCTTCCCAGATGTCATTTGCCTTTAAGAATTCTACATCGTCAGTAACAATGGTAATCCATGAATCAGGTTGATCAAAGTTATCGTCACTTGATTGGAAGATTCCATATTTTTTACCATTGATTAATGCTACGTCGCTGACTCGATAAATTTTTTCAATTTTGTCTCTAGGAATTAATTTTTTATAGGTAACTAGATACCCCTTTTCTATTTCTCCGGTATTGTAATTTTGGTGTACAATAATTTCTTCTTTTATTGCTTTATAACCTTCTTTTAGTGATTCTTTACTGTCAGAAATCAAATAATAATTACCATTCTCTTCCTCAAAATTAGTAAATTTTTTTCCATTATAGACTAAAAAAATTTTTTCCATTTCATCCTCCTACATATACGAATTTTCCATCTTTAACTACCCCAACAAGAATTTCATCACCGTCAATATTTAAAAACATTTTAGCGCCATTTTTTAGTAGGAGCCCTTTATTATCTGGTTTAACAGTTTTATATTCCGGTGTTAAGTACTCCTCTGATTTAATAAAACCATGCCCTGTTGCAGGGTCTGGGTCTAATCCAATCCCATTCTGTTCTCCAAATGGGATGTCTATGTAACCTGTATCTTTGGTTTGAAATTCAATACGGACATAACCATCAGTAATAATATTCCCATTGGCATCTACAAATTTGGAACCATCATAATCTAGACGTAACCCCTTAACTGCTTCTTCAATATTAGTGATACTAGTGACGTCTTCTCGTTTGGTAATATACCCCCTGATTCCCCAAGCATTTTCTCCAAAATAATTATCAGCCTCTTCGATTGGAATAATCTTTTGCATGACAGTTTGACTTGTTGGATTAGGGACGGCATTTCGAATATCAATCATCATATCATATTCAGCTTGAGTCATATCCACAACACGAGTAGCACGCAGCCTGTTGAATTCTGCTTCAGTTATATTATGTTCAATGAGCTTTTGTTGGATAATTTCGTAAGTTGACTGTCCAACCTTCACCCCATCTTCAACTTTTCCAACAGTCGAGGCAACTTCGCTGGTTTCTGCGAGTTTAGTGAGGGCGCTGGCTTCATCAACGTACTTGAGTTTGCTAACTGAAGCGGGACCAACTAGTGTAGCCACATCAAAGACATAGCCACCTAAAGCATAGTCGTCACCTGTTTTAACAGCAGTAACAAAGTCCGTTCCAATCTTCCCAAGCTCCTTACCAACAGCACCCCAAGCCTCGGCGTCCAGAGCCAGCAAGCTGTCAGTAAACTCACTAGCTGCAAGCAGATTATTGGTAGCACCTGTTATGTCGTCTTTAATCCATTGGGGCGTTTGATGACCAGTAACATAATCAACTCCCATTTCAAGCCCTTCAACCGTTAAGTGACTCAATTCGCCAATTCCAATAGCTAATTGGTCTACCGTTTCCGAGGCTTTAGAGATAAAGCCAAGGACGGACAAAGCTAGGGATTTATCAACTGCCCCACCAAAGTAATCCCAATGGGTCTGCTCTAAGGTTTGTCGTGCTCCCTCAAAGAATTGAGCATCTTTGGCGGCTTGACTTTGTAACCAAGCCTCAACAGGGTGTTGTTTGGCCCAAGCTGCCTGGGCTTCTTTGGCAGCTTCCTCTTTAGTCAGCTTTTCTTGCTCTTTTAGCTGTTTATTGACAGACTTAATCCCTTTAGCAAAGCTAGCGTCATTGACAAAACTTAGGTACTGACTATCACTATAACTTAGGCTTGTTGTCTGACTGACTTGGTTGACCTTGCTGTCAATGGCGGTCAACAGGCTTTCAGAACTAAGCTCACTTCCAGCACTATTAAAGCTCGTCACCTTATCAATGGTATTGCTTAGGTATTGGCTAGCGGCATCACTATCCGT
Organism: Streptococcus gallolyticus subsp. gallolyticus DSM 16831; assembly: GCF_002000985.1. NCBI lineage: Bacteria > Bacillati > Bacillota > Bacilli > Lactobacillales > Streptococcaceae > Streptococcus > Streptococcus gallolyticus. Next base: position 2,316,704 of record NZ_CP018822.1, read on the forward strand.
GTCGTAGTTACTTTGTGGGCTAGGGAGCGAAATCAAATCACTAACACTGGCATAGATGTCGGCAATGGTTTCTTCTTGCTCCCCATGTTGATTTTTAAAGTTGCTTAGCTGGTCTTTGAGCTGATTAAGGTAATCCTCATCTAAAACCGCAGTTGTGGAGGTTTCACCAACACTTGCTTGAAATGCTGCGATTAACTGGTACATATCGCTAGCAAGGAGCTTGGTCGTATCCGCTAACCCAACGAGAATCGCCGCATCAACGTTGTTCAGTTGGTGGTAAATCGCTTGTCCTGTTTGACCAGTCAAAGCTTCAGAGGTGATAATCTTGTTAACACTCTTTTTGGCTGTTTCAAGCTGTTCTTCTAAGCGCTCCGCTTCTTGGCTTAACTTAGTAGCTGCTTTGGTCAACTCAGCTAACGAAACATGAAAGCCCATAAAAATCCCCTCCCTTTAGTTGAACTTCCAGCAAAAGGAGAGGACTAGCTATCACTTGTCCTAAATATAACATAAATTTCCTCCCTAAATTTTGTCATCATTATAGCATAAAAAACTGGAATTTTCAGAATTTAACATAAAATAATGTCAAAAAACCAAGCTACCAAAGTTTGGCAGCTCGGTTTTTTATTTCTATTTTGCTTCGTACCATGTTTGTCCTGCATTTTCGTCTGCAATGAGGGGGACTGATAAGTCAATCGCTGATTCCATGGTTTCTTTGACCAATGTTTTAACGGCTTCAAGTTCATCTTTTGGTACTTGAAGAATGATTTCATCGTGTACTTGTAGAAGCATTTTTGTCTTGAATTGACCGTCAACTAAGGCTTTGTCAAGGTTAATCATGGCAATTTTGAGAATGTCAGCTGCGCTACCTTGGATTGGTGAGTTGATAGCTGTGCGTTCTGCAAATTGACGAATATTGAAATTACGTGAATTAATATCTGGCAACTCTCGGCGACGGTGGAAAAGCGTTTCGACATAACCTTTGTCTTTGGCATCACGCACTACGCGTTCCATGTAATTTTTAATACCTGGGTAGCGTTCAAAATACGTTTCAATGTATTTTTTAGCCACTTTACGTGGAATGCCGAGGTTATTAGCAAGCCCATAATCCGAAATGCCGTAAACAATACCAAAGTTAACAGCCTTAGCGTTACGACGGTCATTTGGTGTGACATCTTCTGTTTTTTCAATGCCAAAGACACGCATGGCTGTTGACGTGTGAATGTCTGCTCCTTCACGGAAAGCCGCAATCAAATGCTCATCATTTGAAATGTGGGCTAGAATACGCAATTCGATTTGTGAGTAGTCAGAACTTAAAAGCACTTCATCTTCTGTCTCTGGGACAAATGCTTTACGAATCAAGCGCCCTTGTTCCAAACGTACTGGAATGTTTTGCAAGTTAGGGTCAACACTAGACAAACGACCTGTTTGCGTCAAATCTTGTAAGTAACGGGTGTGAATTTTTCCGTCCTGCAAAATGAAATCCTGCAAACCAACGATATAAGTTGATTGCAATTTGGCAATTTGGCGATATTCCAAAATTTTAGACACGATTGGCGAGATTGGCGCCAATCGTTCCAAGACATCCACCGCTGTTGAATACCCTGTCTTGGTTTTCTTCGTGTAGCTTGTTGGCAATTGCATCTTGTCAAAGAGCAATTCACCCAATTGTTTTGGCGAATTGATATTAAATTCCATGCCCGCCAAATCGTAAATTTCTTGTGTCAACTCATCGATAACAGCCTGGTTAGAAGCTTCCATTTCTTGAAGCGTTGCTTTTTTAACCGAAATACCTGCAATTTCCATTTTAGCAAGGACATTTGCCAACGGTTGCTCCATGTCAAAGAGAAGGCTGGCTTGTTGGTGTTCTGTCAACTTGTCTAGCATGACTTTCTCAGAATGGTTCAAAACCACAATCTTACGTGCTAAATGGCTGAGCAGCACTGCTTTTTCAGGAACGGCACGCTTAACCCCCTTGCCATAAACAGCTTCGTCACTATCTAAAACATAATCCGTGTAAAGTCGTGCAATAGTTGACAGTTCATTGTCATCAACCGTTGATAGGAGGTATTTTGCCAAACGGCTGTCAAATGCTGGCGCTGGTAAATCAACACCCAAATGACTAAGCAAGACTTTGCTACGTTTAAAATCGTAAGTTTTGATTGGTTTAGCTAGCGCTGCTTTGAACAAATCGTCCTTAAGAAGGTCAAGATTGGTTGACGCATAAATCGCCTTGTCATTTCCCCAAGCAAAGCCAATGATATTTTCAACGTGATAATTATCACCTAAAATTTCAAAATAGAAAAATTGGTCATCCGTGAACATATCCGCACTCAAGCTATCCACCTCGGTGTAGCTAACGTCGAATTTTTCTTGTTTCTTCGGAGCACCTAGATTGTCTTTAAATTGCTTGAAGCCCATTTCATCGTAAAATGGTACTAATTTGTCCAAATCTGGTCCTTGATAGTTGATGTCGTCCAAACCAATGGTAATCGGTGCACTGATATTGATAGTCGCCAAAGTCTTAGATAAGAAAGCTTGCTCTTTATCATTAATCAAGTTTTCTTTCATCTTAGATTTTTTCATGCCGTCAATGTTTTCGTAAACACCTTCAAGGCTGCCGTATTCTAAGAGTAATTTAAGACCAGTTTTTTCGCCAATTTTTGTAACGCCAGGGATATTATCTGATTTATCCCCCATGAGCGCTTTAAGGTCAATGAATTGTTTAGGGGTGATTCCCATTTTTTCCATGAGGTAGGCTGGGGTGAATTCTTCAAATTCTGCCACACCTTTTTTGGAAATTTCGACGGTTGTGTTGTTATCAGCTAATTGAATAAGGTCTTTATCTCCGCTGACAATGGTAACGTCGTACTCGTCCTCATTTTCAGCTAATTTATCCAATGTTCCGATAATATCATCAGCTTCATAATTTTCCAAATCATAGAAAGTAATGCCAAGCGCACTAAGCATTTCACGAATGTAAGGTAATTGCTCACGGAATTCATCTGGCGTTTTGGCACGACCTGCCTTGTAATCTTTGTACATTTCTGTACGGAAAGTCGTCTTACCAGCATCAAAAGCCACCAAAACGTGTGTTGGCTGAACTCTTTCTAATAAATGATTGAGCATGAGGTGAAAACCGTAAATGGCATTGGTATGCAAACCAGCACGATTTTTAAAGCGATCAATCTGATTATACAGTGCAAAAAAGGCACGATAAGCAACGGATGACCCGTCAATTAAAAGTAATTTTTTCTTGTTTTCCATGGCTTTATTATAACATATCTTGAGCTTTCATTTGGCTTTGGAAGGTTGAATCCGATAAATATTCTCAATCATTTAAATACTATAATTCTTATTTTAACAATCATATCATTATATGTTACAAATCCATCTCTGGATGACTTATATCTACTAATCCAACGCTTGTTTCACATTTAAAAATTTGCCTCAAATAGATTTCAAGTTCATCTCTTGCAGCGATTACACGATTGATATTTAGATTAGTAAAACCATCAATTGGGAAAAATATATTAGACGATTTCGTTGTAATTTTTCCATGTTCACTTTGTCTCCATGTCCAACGACGAGTACGAACCTGATGTCCAACTGCATAGACAACTTCGCCCATATCTGGTGTTTCTTCTACATTTCCACCAAAAGGTAAGAAACTGTCACTTGTTTGTGCAAGACGAATACAAATATCTTTATCATCTACTCCTAAATCATGCGCTCCTATTGGTAATGTATATTTTAAAGATATTGCATTTCCTAAATCTACGATAGGATTAATATGTGGCATACCTTTTCCTTTAGCAATACGAGTAAACATTGCTTCAATTGAACAAAGGTATTTATTTGGATTAATTCCTAAAGCTCGAAAGGCCTCTCGATATGGAAGAATGTCAGGTTCTTCTTTAACCTTTTTCCCCTCAAATTGTCGTGAGGTTGACTGAATACATTCATCCAATAATTGATTAATCAGCGGATATACTTTACCATTATCCACCCCTTTTGCTACGACCACTCCAAAACAAGCATTGGGCATTTTTTCAAATATTTCTTGTTTAACTACAAATTTCATAATTTCACCTTCACTCTCTGTGTTTAACTGGAATACAGATTTCTGTTACAAACTTATCTGGATCATCTGTAACACCGTAGTCAATAAGTGTCATTTCACGAGAAAATCCTACAATCTGTAACTGGTGTTTTTCAATATAAGCTAATAATTTCTTATATTGCTTAGAAGCTTCTGTGTGACTGCCACGAAAACGTAAACGTACGCATAATGTTTCTGGTAATATATCAGTCTCACCTGTATAAATATCTTCTTGGTCTAAAATTAGAAAAATACCATCATAGCGGTCTATCTGTGCTTTACATAAATGTTCTGCAGAAATCCCTAATCCAATCTTACCAAGAAATACGACAGCCTCCGTGTCTGATTGGTCTAATTTTCGAATTGGTTTTTCCATGTCAAGAAAGCCATCAATTTTTAAAGGTTCATCAACCCATACAATACGACTTTCTGGAAGATGTACTAAAGAAATGGTATCTACAGGCACTGTTTTGGCATCAGACAACCAATTTAAACGATGTTCAATCTTTTGCTCAATTCGCTTTAATTCCTGCTGTTTTTCCAAGACAACATTTTTTTGTTGCTGTAATTTTTCTTCGATTACGTTAATATCTTTATTTTGCAAGAAATCTTTAATTTCAGAAAGCGGCATATCTAAAGCACGTAAATAACGTATCGTATTAAGCACTTCAAATTGCTCAGGTCCATAGTAGCGATAACCCGAATCAGACGAGATATATTCTGGGGTGAGTAATCCCAGAGCCTCATAATGCCGCAAACTACTGACACTGACATGAAACATTTTTGACACTTCACCGATTGAAAAGATATTTTCTTTATTCATCCTTTATCTCTCCTTCTAAGATAAGTGTATTTTGACGATGTATGATAATAAATGCCATTAAACAAATTAAAACCGAAAGTAAAGAACCTGCTGCTGTTGCTAATCCCATTGGAAATAGTGTTGCAGGAAACAGTATTGATGTAAAATATGCTCCTGGAATGCGAACCAATATAATGGCTAAAATATTATGTAAAAATGATAATTCTGACTTTCCACAAGCACAAAAATAACCACTAAAACTAAAATGAATACCTGCAAAAATACAGTCCCAAATATACCCTCTGAGATACTGACCACCAAGACGAACCACTTCAGCTCCATCTATTGTTGTTTTATCCGTAAACAAAGCAATAATCGGCTCTGCTGTAAATTGAATGATAATTGAAACTATAATACCAAAAATAACGGTAAGCGCAACTGCATATTGTAAGGTTTTTATAGCACGCTCTGGCTTCTTCGCTCCTATATTCTGTGCACCTAAAGCCGACACCGTTGATAACATTGAAGATGGAATCAAAAATAGAAAACTCATAACTTTCTCTACAATCCCAACTGCTGCCGAATCATTTAATCCTCTCAGATTTGCAATAATCGTAATGATGATAAATGCAACCTGAATTAAACCATTTTGAAAAGCAATAGGAATACCAATTTTCAACATTTCTCCCATTATTAAACGATTAGGTTTAAAGGCCTCTTTTTCAATCATAATGTCTTTACGTTTCAAAGTGACTATTAGGGATACAATGACACTAATTGCTTGCGATAATGTTGTTCCAAGAGCTGCTCCAGCAGGTCCAAAATGTAAACCACCTATAAAAATATAATCCAAAATAATATTAGCAACACAAGCTACAGCAATAAAATACATTGGACTTTTGCTGTCTCCCATGCCACGAAAAATTGAACTAATAATATTATATGCCGTAATAAAAGGAAGCCCAATAAAACAAATTGTTAGATAAACTATCATACCATTTACTGCTTCTTTTGGGGTGGACATAACAGAAACAATGGGATGTATAAAACTCAATAGAATAACTGTTAACACAACAGATAGTATCATAAACAATGTCACAGTATTCCCAATATTTTTTGCTGCATGTTTCTTATTTCTAGCACCGATAGCTTGCCCAATAGTAACCGTTGTTCCCATGGCTAATCCAACAATTATGACAGTAAACATATACATGACCTGTGAACCGTTAGAAACCGCTGTTATACTTCCAACATCTCCAAATTGACCAATAATAAATAAGTCAGCCATACCGTAAAGCATTTGTAAGAAATAAGAAAGTAAATATGGCAAAGAAAACAAAACGACACTTTTTAATACGCTGCCCGTAGTAAGATTTTTTTCCATTAACATTTTCCCTTCTCTAATTATTTATATACAGTATAAACTCTACAACGGTTATAGAGTCAATATTGGATAGAAATTTCAAAAATTCTTTCATCATTTAGCAGAAAAATGGGTATTTCTTAAAACAAATCATATTCACTTTAATTTTTTCTTGTCTTGGAGTTAACTTAAAGGTATATAATAAAAGCGTAAAGGAGGTATTTTCATGGTAGAAACATTTAAACTTAACGACAATCGTGATATTCCTGTGCTTGGTTTGGGAACTTGGATGATTGCGACTGATAAAACTGCGCAGGCTGTCCGAGACGCATTGGAAATGGGTTACCGCCACATTGATACTGCACAAGCTTATGGCAATGAAGCCGAAGTTGGTGAGGGAATCCACACGTCAGGCATTCCTCGTGAGGAGATTTTTGTTACCACGAAGGTCGCTGCTGAGCATAAAACATACGATGCCGCCGCAAAATCAATCGACGAATCGCTGGCTAAAATGGGGCTTGATTACATTGATTTGATGATTATCCATAGTCCGCAACCTTGGGCAGAATGGCGTGATAGCGATAAGAATTTCGACGAGGGGAATTTGGAAGCTTGGCGTGCTTTGGAAGATGCTCAAAAAGCAGGAAAAATTAAATCTATTGGTGTGTCAAATTTCTTGATTTCTGACTTGCAAAATATTTTAGACAATGGGGCTGTAACGCCAGCGGTCAATCAAATCTTAACGCACGTTGGAAACACGCCTTTAGCATTGATTGACTTTTGTAAAGAACACAATATCCTAGTCGAAGCTTATTCGCCAATCGCACATGGTGAAGCTCTCAAAAACAAAGACATCGTGGCAATGGCTGACAAATATAATGTTTCAGTAGCTCAACTTTGCATTAAATACGTCATTCAACTTGGTCTTGTTGCCCTTCCAAAAACAGCGAATCCTGAACACATGAAATCAAATGCCGAGCTAGATTTCGTGATTTCAGATGAAGATATGGCTATCCTTAAAAATATTGACTTCAAAGATTACGGTGAATTTTCTGGTTTTCCTGTCTTTAACGGAAAATAATTTTTCTCTTAAGATTTCTTTAAGGCTACCTTTTTATACTTTAATCATTCCTAAAACTTTCACAGCTGGCTTTGCTAGCTAACGTTCACTTTAGCACCTCCCAAGCTGAGTGAATGTATCTTTTTCATAATCTCCTTAAAGTCTAGCCTTTGGCTAGGCTTTTTGTGTTGAAAAAAACACTTCCGCTATGCTGGAAGTGCCATTTTATCATTATAAATAATTCACTAAATACATCAAAATTGGGACAATGAGCATAGTGAGAAGGGTTGATTCGGTCACCATAATGGCTGCGTAATCTGCGTCTGCTCCGTAAAGTTTTGCGACAACGGGGGCGTTTGTCATGACAGGCATGGCTGATTGGATGATAAAGACTTGTTTCATTAGTAATGGCATTTGCGTGTGGCTAACAATCACCATCATTAACAGCGGAGCTACAACAAAACGTCCTAAAAGGACCAAAACATTGTCTTTACTAAAACGCAGACGTGACAGCCCTGCATTTGCCACCGAAATCCCAATAAAAATCATTGATAGCGGAATCGTAAGGTTGCCCAAATATTGAAAGTCGCTAAGTAAAAAGGCAGGCAGTTGGATGTTCAATAGCACCAAAATCACCCCAATAATAAAACCTAAAAGCGGTGGTGAGAAAATTTTTCGTAAACTGTCACGAAAGTCAATCGTGGCAGAATGACGTCCATCTTTTTGGATAAAATAAGTTCCAATCGTCCAAAAGAAAGTCGTGTTGCACATATAATAAACCAAAACGTAAGAAATGCTTTTATCGCCAAAAAGGGCTTGATTGATGGGCAATCCCACAAAAATGGTATTGGAATTAAAAAACATAGAGACAAACAAGCCCTGATGTTTTTTATCTACGGCAAATAGCTGCGCTACCGCCATGGCAATCGCAAGTAGAATAATCATCGAAAGAGCAGGAAAACGCAATTGTGGCAGTATTTTTAACAATTCATCAGCCGTGAAACGACCAACAATCGTATAAATCATGTAACATGGTAAAGCCACTTTGGTAACCAATTTTGCAATCAAAGAGGGGGTCTGGTCATCAAACCAACCTTTTTTAGCTAAAACATAGCCCACCATAACCATGACCAAAATAATTAAAACACCTGAAATACTATTCACAAACGTTGCCATTACTTACTTCCTTTTAAACTAATTATTTTCAGTATAGCATATTTTCTTAGGTTTCTTAAGCACGGTTAAAAAAATCAGTAAAAAACGACTGGAAAACAGTCGTTTTAATGTTAGGTATTAGCAAAAACATCTACTGTATTAAGGGAGTTATCAAATACAGTAGGTACGAAAGCTCCCGAGGAGATTAGAAGGAACTTTCTTTGTATCGTAAAACATTATTAAAGATGATTGATAGTGTTGACAATATTATCAACTGTGAAACCGTAGTGTTCAATCACCTCTGATGCTGGTGCTGAAGCTCCAAACGTATCAATACCGATGACTTTGCCGTCTAAACCAACATATTTATACCATGGTTGGGTTGCCGCCATTTCAATAGCAACACGTTTACGAACAGCATTTGGTAGAATCATTTCTTTATATTCTGCTGATTGGGCATCAAATAATTCTGTTGACGGTACTGAAACAACTCGAACCTTACCACCTTGGGCAACTAATTTTTTAGCTGCTTCTACCGCTAAATTAATTTCTGAGCCTGATGCTAAAAGAATGGTATCAAAATCTGTGCCTGATTCGTAAACAACATAAGCACCTTTTTCGACGGCTGTGAAACTTGTTCCTTTTTCAACAACTAGATTTTGACGTGTTAAAACAAGCGCTGTCGGCGTTGATTTTTGTGTCAAAGCATAGTGCCAAGCGGCCTGCGTTTCACGAGCATCTGCTGGGCGAAGCACTGTCAAATTTGGAATTGCTCGCAAGCCTGATAATTGTTCAATTGGCTCATGAGTTGGTCCGTCCTCACCAACAGCAATGGAATCATGAGTGAAAACATAGACAACTGGCAAGCCTTGGAGAGCAGACAGACGCATGGCAGCTTTAAGATAATCAGAAAAGACAAAGAATGTCCCACCAAAAACGCGAAGCCCACCATGCAGTGCCATACCATTCAAAATAGTTGCCATACCAAACTCACGAACACCAAACTGAATATTGCGATTAAGTGGATGTTCAGCATCTTGTAAGCCATCATCGTTAATATAAGTCATGTTTGAATGAGCAAGGTCAGCTGAGCCACCAAGAAAATTAGGAAGAACCGCTGCTGCCGCATTAATTGCAGCTTGTGACGAGTGACGTGTTGCTTGTGAAAAGCCATCGTCAAAAGCAGGAAAATCTGCTTCTGTGAGCGTTGCTGGGTTCTCTCCTCTAATAATAGCTTCAACTTCTTTAGCTTCATTTGGATAGGCTGTTTTGTAGTCTGCGAGCATTTCTAACCATTTTTGATATGCTGCAACCCCACGCTTCTCTACATTTTCTTTAAAATCATCATAAACCTCTTCGGGAACGTCAAACGGTGGATACTCCCAGCCAAGATGACGTCGTGTGGCAGTTGTTTCTTCAGCACCGAGTGGAGCTCCGTGAACTGCATTGGTTCCACCTTTTGTTGGTGCACCGTAGCCAATCGTTGTTTTAATTTCAATCAAGCTTGGCTTGTTAGAAGCTTTTGCTTCTTCGATAGCAAGACTAATGGCATTGATATCTGTGCCGTCTTCAACAATAGCAGTATGCCAACCATAAGCATTGTAGCGTGCACGAACATTTTCAGTAAAAGCAGCATTTGTCTCACCATCTAGGCAAATATCATTTGAATCATAAAGAACAATCAACTTATTCAATTGCTGTTTAGCTGCGTAAGATGATGCTTCGCCAGACACTCCTTCCATAAAGTCACCGTCACCAGCGATAACATAAGTATAGTGATTGAAAATTGGAAAATCTGGTTTATTGTATTTTGCAGCTAAGAAACGTTCCGCCTGTGCTAGTCCGACAGCCATAGAAATCCCTTGACCTAGTGGCCCAGAGGTTGCATCCACACCATCAGTATGACCGTATTCGGGATGACCCGGCGTTTTTGACCCCCATTGACGAAAATGTTTCAAATCATCAATTGTAACGTCAAATCCTGACAAATGAAGAAGAGCATAAAGCAACATTGAACCATGCCCTGCTGATAAAATGAAGCGGTCGCGATTAATCCAGTTTGGAACAGCTGGATTGACATGTAAATGTTTAGTGTAAAGACTGTACGCCATTGGAGCAGCTCCCATAACGATTCCTGGATGACCTGATTTGGCTTTTTCAATGGCATCAATTCCTAAAAAACGAATAGCATTAACAGATAATTGTGACATAATATTTCTCCTTGTGAAATCATTCTGCTAACTTTTAGGATTATTCACCCTTAAAAATTTTCCAATCCTGCATAAACTGTGTTAACCCTGAATCCGTCAAAGGATGTTTGGTCATTTTATCAAAAACAGCATCTGGAATGGTAGCAATATGAGCACCTCGTTTCGCAACGTTCTCAACATGAACTGTATTACGAATGCTGGCTGCAATGATTTCCGTATCAAAGCCATAAAAATCAATGATTTCTCGCAAATCTGAAATCAATTGGTAAGCATCTGTGCCGATGTCTTCCAGACGTCCAACAAATGGACTGATAAAGGTTGCACCAGCTTTGATAGCCATAAGCCCTTGAGATACCGTAAAAATAAGAGTGACGTTGGTCTTAATGTTTTCTTTTGAAAGCACATTGACTGCTTTCAACCCTTCCATTGTCATCGGAATTTTGACCACAATATTGTCTGCCCATTTAGCAATATCACGCGCTTCAGTAATCATTTCTTCAGCTGTTACACCTGTGACTTCTGCCGATACGGGACCGTCAACAATCTGGCAAATTTCCTTGATAACCGTCTCAAAATCACGCCCTTCACGGGAAATAATCGTTGGATTGGTCGTGACACCATCCACGACACCTAGTTCATTAATCGTTTTAATCGCCGAAACATCGGCTGTATCTAAGAAAAATTTCATTATTTGTCTCCTTTTCATTTTTTTCTGATAAAATAAAGGGCTGATACCAACCCTTTATCCTACTAAAGTAAAGCTTTAAACTGGATATTTGAATCGTGCTCAAATGCATCATCAAAGCCACGTGGGTGGTGATATTCAATACGGTCTTTATCTTGTGGATAAACATATTTACCACCAACTTCCCAGATAAATGGGTGGAATTGATATTGTAGGCGTTCTTTGCGCATCTTCCAGAGAGCAAGGATTTCATCCGTTGAAGCCATAAAGTTTGACCAGATGTCATAATGCACTGGAATGATAACCTTGGCACGAAGATTTTCAGCCATCCGAAGAAGGTCAATTGAGGTCATCTTGTCTTGAATACCAATTGGGTTGTCCCCATAATTGTTAATCGCAACGTCAATGTCGAAATCCTTACCATGTTTTGCAAAATAATTTGAAAAATGTGAATCGGCACCATGATAAATCGTTCCACCTGGTGTTTCAAAAATGTAATTAACTGCCTTACGTGCCATTTCTTCATCTGTCACAGCAAGTCCTTTCAGACTATCATTATTTTCCTTAGCACCGTCAACAGGAAGCGTCACAAGACACGTACGGTCAAAAGATTCAACAGCGGTCACTTTAACATCTTTAAATTCAAAACTTTCTCCTGGTTTGATGATGATGATGCGTTCTTCTGGAACACCCCATTTTTTCCAAATTTCCCCACATTCATAAGGTCCCACAAATTTAACGTGGTCAAGTTTTGGATTGTTTACAATGGCAGCAGCGGTATTGATATCAATATGGTCACTATGGAAGTGAGAGACGAGGTAGTAATCCAATTCATTAATGGCAAATGGGTCAATAACCATTGGTTGCACGCGCAAGTTCGGTTGTAACTTACGAACCCCCGCCATATTTGCCATTTGATGTCCCCAAACCATATCTTTGACTTTCTTGGTTGATTTTCCTCGATTTGACCAGAGGTCCATAACAATATTTGCACCTCCTGGTGTCTTAATCCAAACACCACAATTACCTAACCACCACATAGCAAAATTATTTTCAGGAACGACTTCTTCTTCAATTTCTTCGTTGAGCCAAGTTCCCCATTCAGGAAAAGTATTTAAAATCCATGATTCACGTGTGATGTCTTTAACATTAGCCATTTTGCTTTCCTCCTATTTGTGTTGTTACGTTATTCATTTACAATAACAGTATAGTCTAGAAAGCGATTCCAAAAAAGACCAAGTATTACACGATGATGTGTTCATTTTTGGGCTGAAAGTTTTTAGCTATAGGGTTTTACTATTGATTTTCTAAAATATAATGATAAATATCCTTAGGAGAAAAAGTATCTAAGGCTTCATAAAAGTTTTCCTGACCTAACAGTTTTAACAACTGATTCATAGCCAGTAAATGGACACTACTTTTAGGTGCTGAAAGTAGCAAAATATATTTAACACTACTTTTATCTTTAAATATAAATGGATGTTTTAAGACAACCAAACTCATCCCCAAATTATTTCCACCAGTATCAGTAGCGTGTGGCATACAAAACAAGGAAGTTAATCTCATTATTACCCCTTTATGATAATCATCAATAAGTTTTTCCAAATATTGGTTTTGGATAATACCACTTTGGAGCAAAGGTTTAGCTGCTTTACGAATTCCTTCCTCATAATCTGAAATTTCCACATTGGTCTGAATAAATTTAATTTCTAAAAGGTCGGATAAATTGGGCTCTACAATTTTATTGCAGTCAATAATTCTTTTATCATTTGGTGTTAACAAATAAGTATAAAGCTCTTGTTCTAATTGCTTAGTATCCTTAATCTCAGTATTTTTATTGATGATAGTAACTAAGTCTGTGACCCTTGGTAAACGAACTTTATTAATTCCGAATTTACTATAGACTTTACGTAATAAATTATAGCGTTCCTCTGACGTCATGACTGGATTAACAACAAATACTTCCTTCGCTAAAGAAAATAGGTCTAAGTTTGATTCTGTTGAAAAAATCATATCAATTTTCGAAGGTTCAACAAGTAAACTGTTTTTATCATATGGGCCAAGGAAGCGAAAATCTGGGAATAAAAGTTTTAATTGTTGAAAGACAAGTGCAGAGCTTCCAATTCCATTTTGACAAACAACGGCTGCAACCAATTTACCATCATCTTTTATACCATAATCTTCAATAGCAACCGCGAAATGTAAAGTTAAATAGGCAATTTCTTCTTCTGGAATCGGAAAATCATAACAATCTTCTATCTCTTTTAAAGCTAATCCTACAATTTTAAAAAGGTTGGGATACTGTGATTTTATACGTGATGAAAATTGGTTCAAAATTGGTATTTTATAAATCATTCTATAATGAACCGCTCTAAAGTGACTGTATAAATTATTTTCAACTTCTTTCATGTTATAAAATTCAATCCCTGATAAAAGTTCAAAGCGTTTAATAACCTTATTAACAAGTTCCAATACGATCTTTCTATCAAAGGCATCTTCACCAATATGAACTGTGGTAAAAGTCAGTATCCATGAAGTTAGAAAGCCAATTGCCTCTTTGTTAGTATCTGGGAGAAATTGATTTAAGATATCCTTTGATAGTTTAAATTCCTTTGATATCTCCAAAGCTTTATATTTATAATTGTCATCATCAGACGAATTACTTTTTAAGCGATTAAGAAAGAGAGATAAAGTGTATACAATTTCTGTCAATTGCCTATCTGTAAATGTAAAATCATACTTTTTAGAAAAAGCAATAAAAGTTTCATAAATCTGTTTTAAAACATCTATAGATTCATTGAAAAAGAAATAGTCATAAAAGAATGTTCCAAAATCAGAAGCTAGATCTTCCAAAATATAATACATTGCTAGATAGCGAATTTGATTTTCATCTCCTGATAAATAATAGCCAACATTTCTATCATTTTTAATTTTAATATCGGATGGTTTTATTTTCTTTTGCAATCTCTTAATATCACTAATAACAGTTGATTTACTTACTTTTAGTGACACTAGAAAATCACTAATTGATAAATAATCGGATGGTTTATTAAAAATTAGAAAGAAGATATATTTGATTCGCTCGTCCGCATCTAACAAATAGTCAGTAAATAAAGTGTTGTTAATAAAACAATCAATAAAGAATTGCTTATTCTCTGAGGTTAAAATGATATTTTCTTTGAATATTGATAACGCAGCCTTATCGTTCTCTAGTAAAAAAGAGTTAATATGGTCCAATGCGTAAAGAATTTGTTTTTTAGAAAGAGCAGTCTTTGACATGAGTTTGGTTAGACTAATTTCTTCTTCATTAATTAAATAATTCATAATCTGAATTGATTTTTTATCTAGCATAACCGCCTCCGTCTGCATTTATTTCATAGCAGTTCTTTACTCTCATTAACTGCTTCTCTTAATGCTCTAGCATTTTGTTCAATTTCTTGTGCAGTTCCCTTAGATAATAAACTGCCAATTCCCATGCAGTCTACTCCTTGTTTTAACCACTCATTAACATTGTTTAGAGTCACCCCACCCGAGGATAAAATAGGAACATACGGCATTGGTGTCTTTATAGTTGAAATAATATTTGGTCCATACAAAGATGAGCTCGGAAAAGCTTTTACCATGGATGCTCCTGCTTCTAATGCCTCCACCACTTCAGTCATTGTCATACAGCCAGGCATATAAGCAATCTGATAGCGATTACAGATTTTGGCTACCTCTTCCTTAAAGGTAGGAGCAATGATAAATTCTGCACCATTAAAGATAGCCTCTCTAGCCGTTTCACTGTCTAATACCGTTCCAGCCCCTACCAGCAATCTATTGTTATACTTTTCCTTCAACTGCTGAATAATATCCCCAGCATTAAAATTAGTATAACTAATTTCCAAACAAGATACTCCTCCAGCTAAACAACTTTCTGCAATTTCCTTAGCACGTTCAAAAGTTGTCACACGGATGATTCCCATCAACTTTTCTTCATACAATCGATTAAGCACATCTATTTTTTTCATTTTATTTTTCCTTCAAAATTTTCATATTCTTGATAAGATTTTAATACCTTGTTGATTTCCTTTTTTTCATCTACTGTTAAAGTCAACTTAACTGGTGATAGAGAATCACCTACAGGAATACCAATTTGATTTAAAGTATATTTTAATACTGATGGTATAGTTGAATATTTCAATACCTTTCGATAGGCGTTTATACTTTCTTGTAATTTCTCGGCTTCTTTTAATTGATGGTTCAAAAAATGTTCATAAATCCCAACGTCTGTTTTTGTTAAGACATTTGATGTTGCTGCTACTGCACCATCTGCTCCTAATTGTAAAGCTGCTAAAATTCTTGAATCCGATCCAATTAAAACCGAAAAATCTTCCTGTCTCGTTAAATCAATATATTTAGCTAACTGTTCAAGATTGCCACTACTATCTTTTATACCAATAATATTTGGGTGTTTAGCCAAACGTCCTACCGTTTCAGGCTCTAAATTATTCCCTGTATTTTGAGGGATATTGTATAGAATAATGGGAAGTGAAACCGTATCTGATATTAATTTATAGTGGGCATACAATTCATCTTGCGAAAATGATAATAAATAAGGTGTGATGATTGAAATCGCTGATACGCCTACTTCTTCCATTCTTTGACTTAAAGTAATAACTTTCTTGGTTCCTATTGCCCCAGTTCCCACATAAATAGGAACTCTACCTGCGACAACTTCAACAACCATTTTGGCATAAGCCACTTTTTCATCATCACTTAGTCCAAAAAATTCTCCATTTGTTCCCAAAATAAATAGACCGCTAACTCCATTTTTAATCAGACGATTGACTAAACTCACTACTCCATCTCTTGACAATGAACCATCATCATTAAGTGGTGTCACCATTGCCGTAATAATACCTGTAATTCTCATATCATTTCCCTTCTAGTGACTTCCCAAGACTTCCCCCAGGGTGCCATAGATGGTATTGCTCCATATTCAAATGACTTTTTTCTTGAAGGACAATTGATACCGCTTGTAAAATTAATATTTCCGCAATGATTGAAGCACGAGGAGGTTTATTAAAACTATCCCCTTCCTCTTCAACACCTGCAAATAATGCAAAATCACTATTTTTAGCTAACCAAGAAGACTTATCACCTGTTACCGATACAATTTTAACGCCCAGCTTCTTTAACGCTTCAATAGTCCGCTGTAACTCCAATGTCTCTCCACTATTAGAAATAGCAATAACGACATCTCCCTTAACTACTTGACCTGCCGAACCATGGACAGATTCCGTAGCATCTAAAAAATATGCTGGCGTTCCTGTGGAAGATAACAAGGCTGAAATATATTGAGAGACATGACTAGGTTTACCAATGCCAGTAACGTGGACACGTCCTCCATTTTGTTTAGCGTCTAAAATCAATTCAGCTACTAAATTGATTTTTTCCTTATCAATACTTTTAATAAAATCATGTAATTCTGTGTCCAAAGTATTGATAAAATAATCTAATTGTAAGTTGTTCATAAAAACCTCCTAAATTTAGAGTGACCAACTTCTTGTAACATTACATGTTAAACAGATTCAATATCCAATCTAGTAAATTACCCACGACATTATAATCAATATTTGGGAAAGTTGACCCTTCGATTCCCAGACTTCCATAAAGCGGATATAGTAGAACTGGCAGAAAAGCTAACAATAATCCTTGAACAAATGAACCTGCAATCGCACCACGCCAACCTCCAGTTGAATTACCAAAGACAGCCGCTGTTCCTCCAGAGAAGAAACAAATATGAGCTGCTGGGATAATGACAACAGGGAAGTTAAAAGCGACCATAACAAGCACAGCCAACAATCCTGCTACATAAGATGAAATAAACCCAATAATAACTGCTGTTGGGGCAAATGGAAACACTGTTGGAACATCTAAGGCTGGACGTGAGTTTGGAATGAATTTTTCTGAGATAGAAACGAAAGCTGCTGTAATTTCAGCTAAGAACATACGTACACCTGTCATCAAGATAGACATCCCTGCTGTAAAGGTGAAAGCTTGAACAAAAGGAAAGACCAACCAATGAGTACTTCCTGCAAGTTCTTGGGTTGCTTTAGGTCCTGCCTTCAAAGCTGATACATAGAAAAGTACCAGCATTACCACAGCTACTCCCATTAAAAAGTCTCTAAAAATAGATAACCAACCTGGAAAGTTAAATCCTTCTGTTGTTTCATCCTCATGTTTATGGAACAATTTACCAATATAACCTGAAAGCGCGTAACCAATCATATTAAAATGACCGATAGCTGTAGTATCACTTCCTGTAATTTTCCTCATAAATGGTTGACATAATTGTGGTAGAGCTGCTGAACAAAAACCTAAAATAATACCTCCAGTAATAATTGCTGGTATATCACCAATTCCATGAGCTTTGAGAACAAGAGATAATACACAAGCAAAGAATAAACTGTGACCTGTTGTAAAGAAAATATTTTTAAAAGGTGTAATTCTTGCTATTACCAAGTTCATAACAAAACCTAAAATTAAAGTACAACTAGTCACAAATGCAAATTCACTTTGTGCTAATGCTGTTGCAGCCTCTGGTGAAGCAACAACTCCAACAATATTAAAGCCCTTTTGAAAAAGTGTATTAAAATTTTGTAAGGCACTAGTCATAATTGTTCCACCAGAACTAAAGACTAGAAAACCAATGACTGTTTTAAATGTACCTGTTAAAACTTCTGAACCTTTTTTCTTTTGAGCCAATAATCCAACCATAGCTACTAATCCCAATAAAATGGCTGGAGTACTTAAAAAACTAATCACAAAATCCATTTTTCCTTCTCCTAACTTTTAAAATGTTAGAACAATACATTTTCTAACTTTGTCTTTATTTCTTCCTTATCGACAACACTATTGATACCAACTATCTTTTGTGGGATATGTTTCTCAGCCAATTCTTCTGCAACATCAATTAGAGTAATGACAATATCACCTGTAAAACCTGGTAGACCGTCTAAAGACGAATGTTCTACCTCAAGTGGAAAGTTATTTTCTCTAACCACTTCTTCAACCTTAATTTTCAACATTAAACTTGAGCCTACCCCAGCTCGACATGCTACTAATGCTTTATGCATCATGACTTTCTCCTCCTTCAAATTCCTTTAATAAAGTAATGAAATCTTCTTTAGTACTAACTTTTTCTAATTGGTTAACAAAATCTTTATGACTTAGTAACGTTGCTAAATCTGATAACATTTCGATATGAGAATGCCCATCAGATGCACTTAAAGGAAACAGATATTTCACAGGGTCATTGGCTTTATTTCCTGAAAGTACTGGTCTTTTTAATTTTGTAAAACCTAATGCCGTTTTTAATGCTCCACTGTCACTTGGCGCATGTGGTAAAGCAACATTTTTAGTAATGACAATGTACGGTCCGATATCATGCGAAATTTCAATAATCTTTTCTACATAATCATTTGTAACAAAATGACAATGTACTAATGGATTAGTTGCTTGTCTAATAGCATCTTCAAAATTTTTAGCATTTACATCAATTAAAATCAAACGTTCATCAATTGTTTGTGATAACATGCTTTATCCCCCTTCCTCAAATGTTATATTAACAGAATGAAAACGCTTTATGAACCCCCGTTTTGGTTTAACTTTTGGATAAAAATAATACAAAAATTACACCCAACTAGGTAAACATCTTGAGAAAAATAAAAAAGCTGAGATAAAACCCAATTTTTTGCCTATGTAGTTATATATTTCAAGATGTAATGACTTGAACTTCAACAATCTATTTCCGACATCCAACGACAACAAAAAGCTCATTACATAAAAATGTAATAAGCTTCCATTTTCCTCAATTTAAGCTAGTGTCGATAAATTCTTGGCGAATGATTTTTTCGATTTGGTTTTTTAAGCCATAGCGTTCATTGCAATCTGGAACGTAAATTTTAAGCAGTTTGTCTAGCTGTTGGTCATAATGGCTTTCTTTTTGCCTTCCTTTTGTTCTTATGAAATGTAGCATTTTGATAATATCTTCATCCGTTAAAATGGGGTGAACAACCAACAATGGCAATGTTGTCTCAACGTTATCACTTGTTGAAATAACCATGTTTGATGTGATGATATCACTAACACTATAAAATTGTTCCAATGTGAAAATAGCATCTATTTCACAATTTTCCAGACATTTTTTACATTGGCTGACTAATAATTTCTGAATGCCCACTCCTTCATCACAAACTAATACAACATGATTTTTTTGACTATCGCTGACATCATGATTTTCTATCTCACCACCTAAATGAATGACAAAGTAAGCAATGTCATCGTCTGTCATTTGAATTAACCAAGCTTCTTCCAAAATATAAATACAAGATTTAGTCATATTAAAAAGTTGACCATATTTTATTTTAATATCTTCTGTTAAGGGATTTTCTGATAAAATACCGTAGGTTTTGCGATAAAGCAATGCTTTACAATGCGTCAACAGTTGATTTAACAAGTCATTAGGATGTCGAAAAGAAAGATGATACTTTGTTTGTAATGTGTTCAAAAAAAGTTGCAATGTCTCTCGCATATCATCATAGTCCGTACTTTCTAAATGAAGGTCCAATGTCTTTCGGAAAGAAAGTAACAACATGGCAATCAAACCAATCTCGATACTATCTAAAGATAGATTGAATTTTTCTCGTAAATTTTTAGCGATATTAATAGCCATTTGGTACTCTAAACGTTCCCAAGCTAGGCTAAAATCACGTCTTGCTCGTTCTTTTTCTTCAGCAGTAAAATCAATACTATGGTAACTCAACAAGAGATAGGGCAAAATTTTCACCATAAAATTTAAATCTTTGGGATTAAGTCTTTTGCCCAAGCGTTCTTCAATCGTTGACAATTCTGTATAAAGATAATCATTGATGTCATCAGAAAAATAGGGCATTACCTCTGGTAAATTGATAATACGTTTTCGAATAGTCGCAATAAATTTTTCATTATCCTTTGTGTAAACTCTGTAAAGCAGGCGATATAAAAACTGTATTTTAGACAAGGGGTGACATGCTAAATAGTAACCACGTGCTTTTGATACACAAAGCCTAATGTCATATTCTTCGTCTGATAATTTCTGGCGAATATCGTTCAAATCATTAAGAATAGTATTACGAGAGACATCTGTCAGTTTCATCAGTTTATCAATCGTTACTCTTTCCTTAGAAACTGCAATGTATAGTAAGCTTAATTCTAACCGTTCTTCCACACTCATCACATAAGAATAGCCGTCCAATTCTCCCATCATGATACGGCACGCTTGACGCTGTTCGTCATTGAGAAGGATTCCGATTCGTGGGTAAGGGATAATCTTCTCGATTTCCTCTGGCAAAGCATCATTGATTTTATCTAAATGATAATAAATTCTTCGACGCGACTGATTTAATACTTTAGAAATAGTCGTCACTGTCTCTGGCTCGGTCAAAGTCAGTAAGTAAGAAAGAAGATCATAACTTTTTTTATCTAACATAATAACTGTCTCCTCCACATCTATGTAAACCTATTGTATCACGAAGACTGTCAGCAATAGGATTTTTCAACATTACCTTTGAACGCTCTGTTTAATTCACATCAGCACATCACAATTCTTCCATAAATAATCAAACTAACAGATTGTTTACTTTTAAAATCAAGCTTTGTCTTTCTTGTAAAAGAAAAAGAAGGGACGCAAAAATTAGTCATTCAAACTAATCATTTCACGCCGTCACTTCTATTATGAATATTGGATAAAAACATTGGTTTAGTTTAGTGTGTCAGACTTTTCTGTCCGTAATAGGCATTTTTGCCATGTTTACGGAGATAATGTTTATCTTTGAGCGCTTGTGGCACTTCTTTGACATCTGGATTGATGCCTTCTGTGTAACGTGCCATACGAGCCGCCTCTTCAAGAACGACAGCGTTATAAACAGCTGCTTGTTCGTCCTTTCCCCAAGCAAATGGTCCATGATTACGAACAGTAACCCCTGCAACAGCCATTGGATCAAGGGAGCGTTTTTGGAATTCTTCAATAATCACTTTCCCAGTTTCTTTTTCATAAGCACCATTGATTTCTTCTGGAGTAAGGGCACGCGCACACGGAATAGCGCCATAAAATGTATCTGCATGTGTGGTCCCATAACAAGGAATATCTCGCCCTGCTTGCGCCCAAGCGACTCCTTCCGTTGAATGGGTATGAACAATCCCACCAACTTCTGCAAATGCTTTGTACAGCTCCACATGCGTTGGTAAATCAGATGACGGGTTCAAATCGCCCTCAACCACATTTCCCTCTAAGTCTGACACAACCATATTTTCTGGAGATAATTCTTCGTAGGGCACTCCTGAAGGTTTGATAACAATCAATCCTTTTTCACGGTCAATAGCTGACACATTTCCCCATGTAAATTTGACCAAACCATGCACTGGTAAATCCATATTAGCTTTATAAACACGTTGACGTAATTCAGGAACTAACATTAACGTAACCCCGCTTTCTCAATTTTTGGTAATAAAAAGTCTTTTGCGACTTGGATAGCTTGTTTTGTTTCCTCAACTGTCGCACAATTTTCCGACCACATTTCAATCAAAAATGGACCGTTATAGTTTGTTTTCTTGAGAATAGCAAACATAGCCTCCCAATCAACACAGCCGTCCCCAAATGGGACATCACGAAACTGCCCTTTGGAGTTTTCAGTGACAGCATAAGTATCTTTTAAATGCAAGGCAGCAATGGACTTATGACCATTGTAGAATTCACTCCAAAGGTCATTATGCCAAGCCGATACATTACCAGTATCTGGATAAACAAAAAGATAAGGCGAATCAATTTCCTTTTCCACAGCCAAGTATTTTTCAATAGAATTAATAAAAGGGTCATCCATAATTTCAATCGCCAGAATAACTTGAGCTTCTTCAGCCCAATCACAAGCTTTCCTGAGATTTTTAATAAAACGAGCGCGTGTTTCTGGGGATTTTTCTTCATAATAAACATCATACCCCGCCAATTGAATAGTACGGACACCAAGGTCTTGCGCTAATTCAATACATTTTTTCATCATTTCAAGCGATGTTGCTTCAGTTTTAGGGTCATTAGACCCAAGAGGATAACGGCGATGTCCCGAAAAGCAAATACTTGGAATCCGAATACCTGTTTCGTAAATAGCTTGAACAACGTCCAAACGCTCTTTTTTTGTCCAATCCAGACGTGCCAAACGGCTATCCGATTCATCTACCGACATTTCAACAAAATCAAAGCCGAGTTCTTTTGCAAACGCTAGACGTTCTCTCCATGTAAAATTCTTAGGAGTCGCCTTTTCATAAATACCAATTGGACGCGTCATAACCTACCCCCAAATACGTTTGATTTCATTTTTAAAATCACGCGCTGCCGCAGCTGGGTCTGCTGCTTCTGTAATACCGCGCCCTGCAATAAAAGTGAAGACATCTACACCAGCAAAGAGTTTGAGTGTGTCAACACTAAGACCGCCAGTCACAGATACACGAAAGCCCATATCAATAAGCTTTTTAACTTTATTCAAATCCTTTTCACCCCAAGTTTCACCAGCAAGGAGCGCATCACGCGATTGGTGATAAATAACTTGTGAAATCCCCGCATCAAGCCATTGTTGTGCTTGCTCGTAAGTCCAATCGCCATAAAGTTCAACTTGAATCTCACCACGTTCACCACGCACTTCTTCAATGGCCTTACGCGCAGCTTTCATGGTTGGAATGGTAGCACAGCAAATACAAGTCATCCAGTCTGCTCCGCGTACAGCATTATTTTTAGCGACTGTTCCACCAGCGTCTGCACATTTAGTATCCGCCACAATCCATTTATCTGGAAAAAGATTACGAAGCACTTCGACTAACTCGCTGCCGACTTGCAAAAGACATACTGTCCCAGCCTCAATAATGTCAACTTCATTGCCAACCGAAACGGCAGCTGCAATAGCTCCTTTCAAATCAGAATGGTCAAGAGCAACTTGTAAATTTGGTAATTGTTTTGTCATCATATTTCCTTTCTCTTCATTGCTAGTTTTAAAAATGTGATATTAACTCTCTAAATCCAAGCCTTCCAAATACGGACTGTCCTTTGATTCATCAATCATAGCCAAAACTTCTTCTTTGGTCTGACAAGATTGTAGGCGTTCTACCGAATTTTCTAACTCAAAAAGCGCAATAATCTGCGGAATAGCTACCGAAGTATGGATTTTTGAACTCGTAGCTGCCAAGGCAAGGAGTACAGAAACTTCTTTACCGTCTTGAAATTTAACAGGATGAGTCAATGTGATTAACGAAAAGGCATCACGTTGTACACCAGCTTCTGGACGCGCATGAGGCATCGCCATACCTGGCATCAAAATATAATACGGACCATACTGAGCTGTGGATGCGATAATAGCATCATAATATTCTGCCTTAACTGCGCCACTTTCAACCAGAGGTTCAACAGCTAACTTAACCGCCTCTTTCCAATCTGACGCTGTCACCCCTAGCCGAATAGAATCATTATCAATCAAAGCTTGTTTTAAATTCATAAACTGCTTCCTTTCATACTTATCAAAAATCGTGGGTGTTTTCCTTTGTCTGAAAACACCCATGTCAAGAACTTATATTCATAGATGACATTCTATCTAGAAAGTTGCTTTTCCGTTACTAGTCGTTAAAGTTTTTTTAAAAGACATCTAGTATTCCTGCAAAATCCTCCCTAGATTGGTGAAAATCATCTGTCACCTGAAAATGCCACCTTCATGAATACAGGTTCTAAATTATTTTAAAGCTGCTTCCAATTTTGTTTTTATTTCATTATCGTCCATCAAATTATCAAGACCAATCAATTTACCATCAGTACGACCGTCTAATTCATGAATCAAGTGATTTGAAGCGACTACAATGTCATAATTGGCTGCCAAGCCTTTAGCTTCTCCGACCGAACAAGAAGCTGATTCGATATTACTAACACCAAGTTGACGAAGTGCATTTTCAACTTTCATTTTGATAACCATAGATGAGCCCATACCATTACCGCACGCTGTAAGAACTTTAACCATTTTATTTTCCTCCGTTTGAATTCTTTTGTACTTTATAGAAAAGCATTATAAATAGCATTTACTTTTTAAACTGTTACTCTTCAGACTGAACTTGACCAGCATAGTAAGCTTCCTTGTCTTTTGCTCTTGCAAACTGAATTTGAGGGATTGCAAGCAAGAAGAGGCAGACAATAGCATAACCAATCGCGCCAGCATATTTGAAAAGATAAGCAAATGGAACCCATGGAATTTCAAAGTCAATATTGCCATGGTAACCACCATATGCACCGAGATTAAGAAGTGATACCGCAACGGCACCAAGTGCCACTTGAATAACCCCAGATAGGAAAGAAAGGACAACCGCAGCTTTCCAACCACCACGTTTATCAGCGTAAACAGCGATAGCCGCATTATCAAAAAATACTGGCACAAAACCTGTGATAATCAGAACTGGATTTTTGAAAATAATCAATAAGAGAATGGTAATCAACTGTCCAATAAGACCTGTCGCAAAACCAAACAGTACCGCTGAAGGTGAACCGAAGCCAAATGATGCTGCAACATCGACCGCTGGGAATGAACCAGGAAGAAGCTTACTTGAAATTCCTTGGAAGGCATTCGTCAATTCAGCAACGAACATACGTACACCCTGCATCAAGATGAAAAGATAAACTGAGAAAGTGAACGATGTCTCAATCACATACATAAAGAACGATTGACTTGCAGGATTATAAACCGTACCAGATGTGATAACGTCTGCATTTGACATGATATCTGGTCCCAAAATATAGAGAATGGCACCAAAGAATACCAACATTAATGTCGCAGAAGCGACAACAGTATCATGGAAAATATTCAAGAAAGTTGGTAATTTGAGATTATCAAGATTTTCTTCTTTTTTCCCAATTTTCGGAGCAATCTTATCAACAAACCAAATTGCAAATTGTTGTTGGTGTCCAATAGCGAATCCGCCACCACCAGTCAAACGTTGTGTTGGCTCAACAGTCATATTTGAACTAACAGCCCAATAAAGTCCACAAACAATACCTACTGCCAACGTTCCCCAAAATTGATTGCGGAAGCTTGGAATCAATAGAATAATCATCAAAGTAACCGTTGCTGCTTGCTGAACCATGATATGACCAGTGATAAACAACGTACGCACCTTTGTAATCTTACGAAACGCCACCAAGAAGATATTTAGGAAAAAACCAATCAACAAAGCTGTTGTAGCTGTCCCAACGAATTTAGGGAAATTATCCATAATATAATTATTAGCCGCCGTCAAACCAAAATAAGGGTCAATAACAGCCGCACCAATATTAAAACGATAATTCAACGCCGCAAGAATTGGACGGAATGTGCTAACAAGTCCCGCAGAAGCTACATTTAAAATCATGTAACCTACTGTTGCCTTGACAAAACCAGCAAACACATCATACCAAGGTTTCTTCAAAAGAATGTATCCGATTAAAACTAAGATACCTACAAAGAACGCTGGTTTCTGCAAAATATTTTGTGAAAACCAGTTAAGAATTGATAATAGGAAATCCATGAGATTACTCCTTTTCTATATTAGTTTTGTAATTTCTTTATGTTTATTATAGAAAATGTAAGCGCAAACAAAAAGAGCAAAAAAAACACAAGGAAGTGTGCAAAAATGTACTGAACTTTTTGAAACACTCCCTTGAATTCTATTACTACTAAAAATGACAAAAAGAAAAAAGCTGAGACTAACGCCCAGCTTCGTTTACTTAATGGATAGCTATCATTACAAAAATTTATTTCTTCAAATTATCACGCCATGTGGCTGGTTTAAATTCGTCAATGATTGGAAGCAAACGTTTATCCACATCAATTTGCAAGACAGAGTTAAAGTTGTTAGTCGCAATCATTTGACCAGCAAAGCCGACAATAACGACGATTTCTTTGTCATCAAAGAATGTTCTTAGTTTTTCAAAGAGTTCATCAGACACAGCAGTTGGGTCTTTAACGATAGAACGTCCTAATTCTGTCAAAACTTCTTCACGTTCATCATAATTCAAATTCGCTGGGTCAAGACCAAGCCCTTTCACATCACTAATGAAAAAGAGTGAGCAAAGTTGACATGAGTTCGTTGTTGAAATCGCGTGAGCATAGAGAATGGCATCTTTCTCACCAACAACTTCTACCAAACGTTGCCATGATATGTACCAACCCATGTAAGCATCGTATGTCGCAGCGTCATTTAAAAGCCCTTTTTTCATGTTTGTCACAGCGTTGCGACCTGCCAATTCATCGTAACGTTCTTTTTCTGCTCCTGTTGCTTCTTCAAGTTCTACCAATTTAATTCTTGCCATTTTTAATCTCCTTTTACTTTTATACTTATTTTTAAAGTGCCAGTTTCAAAATTTCTTGTATGCTATCAGCATCAAGCAATTCATAATGCCCAACGCTTCCATTTCTGGTTGCACGTTTTGCCATAATCTCAAAATCTTTATCGTCAATTCCCAATTCTGTCAAAGTCGTTTTTAGCTCTAACGATTTGAAGAATGCTTCTAATTTTTCCGCAAGGATAAGCGCTCTTTCTTTTTCATCATAATCATGCGCATCTACATCAAATACGCGACTAGCAAGCAAAGCGGGACGCCAAGGTTTTCTTTCTGCCACATAACGAATCCAAGCTAGTAACACAACCGCCATTCCCTCGCCGTGGACGATATGATATTGTGCTGACAACTCATGCTCAATCCGATGTGACCCCCAGTCAGCGCTACGACCAGCATCTAAAAAGTTGTTGTGAGCCACACTAGCCAACCATTGAATTTCAGCACGCGCATTAATATCACTCAAATCATCAAGCAGACGGTCAGCATTTAACAACAATGCTCGAATGCCTCCCTCAATAAGATAGTCAGTGACATCAGAATGCTGTGTATCAGAAAAATAACGTTCCAAAAGGTGGGCTAAAACATCCGCAATCCCAACTGCTGTTTGATAAAGCGGCAAACCAGCGGTGTATTTGGGATTCATAATTGCAAATTTTGGAATAATACGGTCATCTTCAAAACCAATCTTCCATTCCCCATTTGAAATAATAGAAGCATTTGACGTTTCAGAACCACTTGACGCCGTTGTGGCGATAACACCGATATTTAATACCTCTTTTGGCGAAATGCCTTTGTCAAAGAAATCCCAAACATCTCCGTCGTACGGTATCCCAAGTGCCACAGCTTTTGCGGTATCAATTGAACTTCCGCCACCAACTGCCAAAACAAAGTCAACTTTGTCTTTTTTGCCTTGCTCAACCAATTGTCGAACCAAATCAACCTCTGGATTGGGTACCACATTGCCATTTTCACTAAAAACAATACCTAATTCTTTAACAGCTTTTTCAATGACAGCATAAATTCCCAAATCTTTGATAAAATCGCCACTATAAACGAGCAAAAGTGAGCTTATGTGATTTTCTTTAAGCAAAGCGGTTAATTGTTGCTCACTATCTTCTCCAAATACGATTTTTGCTGGATTATAGTATTCAAATCCAATCATCCCTTACTCCTTTATTACTTAGTCCAAAGGCACTACTGCACCGTCATAAGTTTCCTCAATAAATGATTTAATCTCTGAACTTTGAAGCACTTCAACCAATGTTTTCAACGCCTCGTCGTCTTTCTTATCTGGTGATGTTGCAATAATATTAGCATACGTTTTTGCTGCTAGACCATCGTTAGCTTCCACCGCCAAAGCATCACTAACTTTCAAACCACCTTCAATCGCATAGTTTCCGTTGATAACGGCAATATCCACATCTGGAAGAGCAGATACTAACTGTTCTGGCGCCAATTCTTTAAATTGGATATTTTTTGGATTATCGGTAATATCTTCTACCGTTGCATTTACGCCAGCATCGTCATTTAAGGTAATAATTCCCTCTTGTGCAAGCAAGAGTAGTGCACGCGCTTCATTTGTTACATTATTCGGAACAGCAACCAAAGCTCCATCTGGAAGTGATGATAATTTCGTTACACGACCAGCATAGATTCCAAAGGGTTCATAGTGAATAGCTCCAATGGATACCAAATCAGAGTCATTTTCTTTATTAAATTGTTCTAAATAAGGAACGTGTTGGAAATAATTGGCATCCAAACTGCCCTCGATAACTCCCGTATTTGGCGTAATCGAATCCTCAAGTTTCACAATTTCTAAAGTAATCCCTTTTTTCGCCAAAATTGGTTTTGCTTCTTCGAGAATTTCAGCGTGCGGTGTAATATTTGCCCCCACCTTAATCACGGTATTGCTATCTGATGTACTGCTTGAAGTGGCAGCTTGACTAGCTCCACAACCAGTCAAAATGGTTGCCACAAAGCCTGTAACGATTAACGATAATACTTTCTTTTTCATAATCCGTCTCCTTTTCTTTTCACTAATCCATTTTCATAAAATGACAACTTTCTTTTCACATTTTCAAATTTCTTTTACGATTTTCGTTTTTTCTTAGCAATTAGGTTGCCAACTTCCTGAATAATCATCACCATGATGACAAGTAAAGCCACCGTTGACCAAAGGACATCCTTTTGATAACGATAGTAGCCATATTGCAGAGCAATTGCGCCTAAACCGCCTCCGCCAATGACACCTGCCATTGCAGAATACCCAAGCACAGTAGCAACATTTATCGCAGCCCCCTGCAAAAGTGACGGCGTTGCTTCTGGCAAAATAAAATGTAAGATAATGTAAAACGGTGACGCTCCCATTGCCGTTGCAGCTTCGATAATTCCTGGTTGAACCTCGCACAATGACGCCTCAACCATGCGTGCCACAATTGGAATCGTTCCAATGGTTAAGGGAACAATAGAAGCGATAGTTCCTATGGAAGACCCTGTCACTAATCTTGTAAAAGGGATAAGAAGAACCAATAAAATCAAGAACGGCAAAGACCGTAAAATATTAACAATAACTCCCAATACAAGATTGATAATGCGATTTTCTAAAAGTCTCCCTCGAGCCGTTGCGTATAAAATAATTCCAAGTGGCAACCCAATCAGATAAGCGATTAAAGCTGAAAAGAAGGTCATTTCAAGCGTTTCTAGTATCCCAACTTGAATCGCTTCTATGATATATTGACTCATTCTCTAACCACCTCCGATAAGCTAAGCCCATTTTTCTTTAGGAAATCAATAATAACCTCTTGATCACCCACTTCTGGCGGAAGCTCCAGCACCATTTGCCCATAGCCAATACCACCAACACTCTTTGTATTTGCGCTAAGGATATTGACTTTCTTACCTGTCGTTTCAACAAGATTTGCAATAAAAGGCTCACTAGCAGCTAAACCGTCAAAAACAATACGAACAAGCCGACCATTCGGATTTGAAGGGTCAAATGGATTCGTTGGAAAAACTAATTTTCTAGCCACTTTTGATTGCGGAGCACGGAAAACTTCTTTTACCTCTCCAATCTCAGCAAGCTTACCATTGTCAATGATTGCCACACGATCACAAATTTTCTCAACCACGGACATCTCATGGGTAATGATAACAATCGTTAATTTTCTTTTTTCATTAATCTCTTTTAAAAGCTCTAGAATTTCTCCTGTGATTTTAGGATCCAAAGCGCTAGTCGCCTCATCACACAAGAGCACTTTTGGGTCGGCAGCAAGTGCACGCGCAATCGCCACTCTCTGCTTTTGCCCACCAGATAAGCGTTCAGGGTAAGCATTTTTCTTATCCGATAAGCCGACAATCGCTAGCATTTCTTCAGCTATTTCTCTACGTTTTACCTTATCCACCCCAGCAATTCGCAAAGGCTGTTCGACATTTTGAATTACCGTTCTTTGTTGCAAAAGATTGAAACTTTGAAAAATCATCGAAATCGAATGTCTAACGTTTCG
Organism: Streptococcus gallolyticus subsp. gallolyticus DSM 16831; assembly: GCF_002000985.1. Lineage (NCBI taxonomy): Bacteria > Bacillati > Bacillota > Bacilli > Lactobacillales > Streptococcaceae > Streptococcus > Streptococcus gallolyticus. Next base: position 2,347,002 of record NZ_CP018822.1, read on the forward strand.
AAGTTCCCCTGTTTTCAAGCTTGCCAAATCATTCCCATAAAATTTGACCGTGCCAGCTGAAACTTCTTCCAAGCGATTTAAAGTTCTCACCAACGTTGACTTTCCAGCACCGCTCATCCCAATAATGCCAAAAATTTCTCCCTCACGGATTGACAAACTAACATCTTCTAGAGCGACAAATTCTTTGCCATCATTTTTGTATGTCTTTGATATGTTTTCCAACTCAAATACATTTTTTACCAACGAATCACCTCGTCATTCCTAATTACTTCTACTGCATATAACTCGCAACATTATCTTATAATGTCATCTTTTCACTTCATGACATTAACAATCATTTCAAAAATCTCCTAAAAACATTTATAACTCCTTTTGATCACTAAATGTCATTAATGGTCAGCAGCGCATCACCTCCATCCATAAAAAACGACCAACATAAGCCTCAAACCTGTTTTTTTCAAGTATCAGGCTTATAAATAGCACCATTAAAATAAGTTTTTTTACTTCTCATAAGTATATCCTTTTCTATTTTTTAGGTACGAAAAAAGGAGCTTCATTTGATGAAGCCCCAGGCAACTGACTACACATAATCTTTAAAGCGAAGACTATACTGTATCGGGACGTACAGACACGCAATCGAACGCCCCAGTCAGATAATATGCCTGGGAATTTTGCATTCGACAACACATGACAGTTTGTTTAACGATAGTGATGTTTAGCATGTCTGAATCCTCCTCTAAAAATTTTTCTGAAATAATTGAAATTATAATAACACCATTCACCTACTATGTCAATGGCTTTTTTAGAAAAATTTTAAATTTTCTGTTTATTATCATAAAACAGATACACTTCAAAGCCAAAATCTACAACTTTTTAACACCATTCTACCAATTAGCACTTCCCCTTGTTTACAAATTATCTAAAAATATTAATTTTTAATAGACAAAATTACCCTATTTTTTAAAATGGCTTGATTTGGTAACATTTCCTAAGGTATAATAAGCCATATTAGAAAGGTGGTTCGCATGATATCAACAAGAGGACGTTACGCCATTCGAGTAATGATTGACCTCGTCGAAAATAATAATGGGCACTATATTCCGCTAAAAGACATTGCCAAAAGACAAGAAATTTCCAAAAAATACCTCGAAATTATTGTTAAAGAAATGGTGGCAGGTGAGCTGCTTATTGGAGCTAGCGGGAGAGGTGGCGGTTACAAGCTTCGTCGAAAACCCGAAGAATATACTGTTGGAGAAATTCTTGACCTCATGGAAGGCACACTTTCATCCGTTGCTTGCTTGGCTGACAAATCCTTTGATTGTCCCAGAAAAGATAAATGCAAAACACTTCCCATGTGGACAGAATATGACAATCTGGTTCATGACTTCTTCTACGGCAAAACTATCCTCGACCTTGTTAATAATTAACCATAACCAAGTCTCCTGATTTATCCTTAGGAGACTTTTTTACATCAAAAAACCACCGAAACCGAAGTTCCGATGGTATTAAAAAATATAAATATGAAAAGAAAAGTTTAGGAGTAATGTTAGTATAGTGAGAACAACTTAAACTATCCTAAATTTTCTCGATAAGCGTCTTTTTCTTAAATATTTGCCCAAACAGACTCAAGAATATTTGTTTGGTCGCGGTCTGGTCCAACTGAGAATGTTGAAATGCGAACACCAACAAGTTCACCAACACGACGAACGTAGTTACGAGCATTTTCTGGAAGCTCGTCAAGGCTACGGCAACCTGTGATGTCTTCTGACCAACCTGGTAATTCTTCATAGATTGGTTTACAACGTTTCAATTGTTCAAGACTTGCTGGGTAATGGTCAATGCGGTCACCGTCAAGGTCGTATGCCACACAGATTTTGACCGTATCAAGACCTGAAAGAACGTCAATTGAGTTAAGTGACAAGTTTGTGATACCAGATACACGGCGGCTATGGCGCATTACAACTGAGTCAAACCAACCAACACGACGTGGACGTCCAGTTGTTGTCCCATATTCGTGACCCACTTCACGGATGCGGTCACCAACTTCGTCTAAAAGTTCAGTTGGGAATGGTCCGTCACCAACACGGCTTGTGTAGGCTTTACATACACCGACAACTTTGTTGATTTTACTTGGACCAACACCAGAACCGATTGTTACACCACCAGCGACTGGGTTAGATGATGTTACAAATGGGTATGTCCCTTGGTCAATATCAAGCATGACACCTTGTGCACCTTCGAAAAGGACACGTTTCCCAGCGTCAAGAGCATCGTTCAAGATAACTGATGTATCTGTAACGTAATCTTTGATTTGTTGACCATATTCATAGTATTCTTCGAAAATGTCTTCAAATTTGATTGGTTCGCATTCGTACATTTTTTCGAAGAGACGATTTTTTTCTTCCAAATTCACGCGCAAGCGTTCTGCAAAGATTTCTTTGTCCAAAAGGTCAGCAATTCGGATACCGACACGTGCTGCTTTATCCATATAAGCAGGTCCGATTCCTTTATTTGTTGTCCCAATTTTATTATCACCCTTAGAAGACTCTTGCAAACGATCAAGTTTAATGTGATATGGCAAAATAACGTGTGCACGGTCAGAAATACGAAGGCTATCTGTCGTAATTCCCTCATCATGCAAGTATTTCAATTCAGTTACCAATGATTTTGGATTGACAACCACACCATTTCCGATAACAGAGATTTTCTCTGGGAAGAAAATACCTGACGGAATCAAATGCAACTTAAATTTCTTACCGTCAATAACGATAGTGTGACCTGCATTGTCTCCACCTTGATAACGTGCAATCACTTCAGCATCTTGAGACAAGAAGTCTGTGATTTTACCTTTTCCTTCATCACCCCATTGGGTACCAACAACTACTACTGATGTCATATTCTGTTCGATATGGATACTAACATTTGTACAGCGAGCAAATAAAAACGATACTAGCTAAGATGAAGCGTCACGTATCTATCTCCAAGCTATAAAATTGTATCTTCATCCTTTCTTGTACAACATGGCAGGAATCTCACCTGCGAGTTTGTCTTACAATTTATTATATGAAATTTCTGACTTTTTTTCAATATTTGATGACAAAATATTATTTTTCCCGAACGTTTTTTTGATTTTTTGACAAAAACAGCTTTAAACACACACTTTTTCGACCTTCCGTTAAAAATTCATCCAGTAATCCTTTCCCACAAATGCAACAGTTACTTTATTTCCTGAAAAAATGCCTGAAAATTCTGGCAAAACGTGTCAAAAATCTTGCTTTTTTAGCAACTTTTCCCTAGAATAGTTTTACATTTATGAAAAACGACCGACTATTTTTTTATTTTGACAAGATATTTATCACTAAAGAACTGTTAGATTAATGAGGAGATTGCCATGAAATTGAATGGATTACTACAAAAATCACCCGCGACTCTCCCTATCCTTCAAGCAACTTTTGGCTTAGAAAGAGAGAGCCTTCGCATTAGTAAAACAAATCACAGAGTTGCCCAAACTAAGCACCCTAAATGTTTGGGAAGTCGTTCATTTCACCCTTACATTCAGACGGATTACAGCGAGCCACAGGTAGAGTTAATCACTCCGATTGCCAACTCTACCAGTGAAGCCCTACGTTTTCTTGGGGCTATCACAGATGTCATTGGGCGCTCAATCAACAAAGATGAGTACCTTTGGCCTTTGTCAATGCCACCGAAACTATCGGCAGATGAGATTGCTATTGCCAGTCTAGAAGATGACTGGGAACGCCAATACCGCGACCATTTAGCAAAAGTGTATGGCAAGATTCTCCAATCCATGTCTGGAATCCATTACAACATGGAGCTGGGTACTGACCTTGTGACTGCTCTTTTTGAAGAAAGTGACTATACCTCTCTAATCACCTTTAAAAACGACCTCTACCTCAAATTAGCTCAAAACTTCCTACGTTTTCGTTGGTTATTGACTTATTTGTATGGGGCTTCGCCAATAGCAGAGCAGGGATTTCTTGACAAACCACTTGATAAGCCTGTTCGCTCACTCCGCAATAGTCACCTTGGCTATGTTAATCATGACGACATTCAAGTATCCTACCAAAGCCTTGAACGTTATATTTCTGACATTGAACATTATGTCAATTCTGGTCAACTCATTGCTGAAAAAGAATTTTACTCAGCTGTCCGACTTCGTGGCAGCAAACACAATCGCGATTATTTAGAAAAAGGCATTACGTACCTTGAGTTTCGTTGTTTTGATATCAATCCTTTTGACAATCGCGGTATCACCCAAGAGACACTTGATACGGTGCACCTTTTCGCCTTGGCACTTCTTTGGTTAGATGATAGCTTTGCTATTGACCAAGATATTGCTGACGCAAAAGCGCTTAATGACCGCATCGCTCTTAGCCACCCACTTGAGAAATTGCCACAAGAAGCACCTGCTGACCTTATCCTTTCTGCCATGCAAGCAGTCGTTGAACACTTTGATTTGCCAGAGCATTATCACACCCTACTCGAAAATGTTAAAGCACAGATTGAACGCCCTGAATTGACCATTGGTGGACGTTTAGTGACAGAAATTGACCACCTCTCTTTGGAAACATTTGGGCAAGAAAAAGGGCAAGCCTATCACGACTATGCTTGGCACGCTCATTATGCCCTCAAAGGCTATGAGAATATGGAACTTTCCACTCAATTATTGCTTTTTGATGCCATTCAAAAAGGAGTAAACGTTAATATTCTTGATGAAAATGACCAGTTTCTCAAACTTTGGCATGGTGACCATGTTGAATACGTCAAAAATGCCAATATGACTGCCAAAGATAATTACATTACACCACTTGTCATGGAAAATAAAGTAGTCACGAAGAAATTACTAGCACAAGCAGGCTTCCCAGTCCCAGCTGGACAAGAATTCGCCGACAAAGATACCGCGCTCCGCTATTTTTCACAAGTTAAAGACAAGGCTATCGTTGTCAAACCAAAATCGACTAACTACGGACTAGGTATCTCAATTTTCAAAGAACCTGCTGACCTTGCTTCTTACCAAAGCGCTCTAGACATTGCCTTTGCTGAAGATGACACGATTTTAGTTGAAGAATTTATCTCTGGAACTGAATATCGCTTCTTCGTTCTTGATGGTAAATGCGAAGCGGTGCTTCTGCGAATTGCTGCTAACGTGGTTGGTGATGGTACACACACGATTGCGGAATTGGTTGACCTTAAAAATCAAAATCCACTCCGTGGCTACAATCACCGTTCACCACTTGAAATCATTGAACTAGGCGACATTGAACGCCTCATGTTAGAGCAACAAGGATACACACCAGATGACATTCTCCCTGAAGGTGTCAAGGTTGATTTACGCCGTAACTCTAACATTTCAACTGGCGGTGATTCAATTGACGTTACCGAAACCATGAACAAATCTTATCAACAACTAGCAGCTCAAATGGCTAGCGCTATCGGTGCTTGGGTTTGTGGGGTAGATTTGATTATTCCTGACGAAAATCTCAATGCTAGTAAAGAAGAGCCAAACTGCTCGTGTATCGAGCTGAATTTCAATCCAGCAATGTACATGCACACTTATTGCCACGCAGGAAAAGGGCAAGCATTGACACCAAAAATCCTAGCAAAACTCTTCCCAGAAATCTAAAAAAATTTCTGTCACACCTGTAAACAAAAAATCTGTCTCAAAGTACAGTCATTACTTGTCATCAAGCACTATTTTGCGATACTATACAGGAACATAACCACATATTTTCATAAATGCTTATAAACGTTGATATTATCACGTTTTCAATTTTCCCTATTTTCATAAATCCTTATACATTTTCTTTGTGGGGTAGTAAATGGGGTAGTAAATTTTACGAGTTCAGCAGGCAAGAAACTGGCACCCAAAAGGTGCTTTTTTAGTTTGGCTGTGGTATAATATAGTTGTTCTTGATAAACTAAATTCGTTCATGTATCGCACTTTCTGATTTTGGAGCTTTGCAACTAGCAAGGCTCTTTCTCTTGAAAAATTTATATTCTGTGTTAGAATATAAAAGTGGATAGTTAAAAGACTCAATCTTTTTACTTGTGATGTTAACCGCTCATTTTATGGGTGGTTTTCACTTCTCCACTTTTTGAGTTTTATTTGTCACTGGTACCGTCTAAAAAGGGCGATACCTTTCTTTTGCTCCTAAGTACGTTCTACAGGCACTAAATCAAACTTAAATACTGGTCTGGTATAATTACCCTCGGAAAGTCTTAATGGTTGCTGTAGGCTATTAAGAACGTTTTCTGTGAGGCTTAAAATTGATTGTGGCGCGTGAGTTGCTCCAAAGACAATAGCAATAGCTACTATTGTCAGCTTCTTATCTATTTCCATTATCTGCCTCCTGTGCTATAATGTAGACAGAGAGGTAGAAGGTCGAGCACCCATTGGAGCGCGGTCGTCTATCTCTTTGTTTTGTGTTACAATATAAGTAAAGGTAGAACCCTTCTAACGCCCCTTGAAACAGACTTGTCTGCGGTAGGCGGTGGGACGGTTCTACCTTTTTGTGTTATAATATATGTATTGGCACAAAGCCAAAATAAATATAGAAAATGTTATGATATTAGTAGCGTTTCATATTTACGAAGGCTTGCGTGACAGGGCTTTTTCTACATTGAATTTACCAAATATTCGCTTTCGGACTGTGGGTTATCCATGGTCTTTTTTGATACCTAAAAAGCGCCCCAATAGTGGAGCGCCTGCGGTCAAGGAATTGTAACTATATGAAAATGTTTATTTAGAGTTTAAAGGTTTTGGCTTTTCAACGATAAAAGAACAAACTGACCGCATGCAAGCAAGGGAGTATATAAAATATGACGTTTTTATATTGCAAAGGAAAGTCCTCCTGCTTGCTCTTCCATTCTACTACTTCCACTACAAATTGACAATATCTAAAAACTGAGCTAATCATATTGTTAGCCACCTAACAAATAGCATAGCAACAAAACTCAATGCAAGTGATGACACCCCTTAAAAATCTGAAAAATTGGTCTGCGGTGTAAGAAAACACCTTGTGGTGGCTCTCCTTGACGTCAGATAGGGCGGGGGTTAATTTAAACACTCGGATAATATAATTGTATACCCCCAATTACTTAAAACGTTATACAGGGCGTTTTAAGGGCTAATAATAACGTGCTAGAAAAATCAAAAAGGGAAAATCGCACACGGAAGAGGGCGGCGTTGTAGAATCCGAACAATAACACGCCCCGTAAAAAATCGTGTGGGTATTCCGAATAAAAAAGAAGCTATCAAAATAGCTCCCCTTAAACGTTAAGAAATTTTAATAATATTGACTGCTTGAAGTCCGCGTTTTCCTTGTTCAACGTCAAACTGAACTTTCTGACCGTCCTCTAAAGATTTAAAACCATTAGATTTAATTTCAGAAAAGTGTGCGAACACATCAGTCCCATTTTCTTGAGAGATAAAGCCAAAACCTTTATCCGTATTAAACCATTTTACTGTACCTTGTACCATTGAGTTACCTCTTTTTTATATAAATTTGTAAAAATATTCAAGAGGAAAAACAAAAGATACCACTTATTACTTAAACTCCAAATCTTATTTACACTCGTTACTCTAACAGTAAAGTCACTATAAGTCAAGACTAAACTCTCATTTACCAAATTATAGAGAACCATTGAGTGATATATTTTAAATCTGCTTAGCTAATTCTTGAAGTGCTTTTCGTTTTAATCGGAACAAAGTTCTGTCAGCTACTTCGAAGAAGTCTTGAATTTCATAAAAATTTTTGTCGCTACAAAAGAACATCTTTAAAACCGCTCTTTGTTCTGGGTCTTCCAATTTGTCATCTATCAAACTAACAAGAGCTTCGCGTTCAGCCATTAAATCATCAATACGTTTTAAAAGTTTTTCTTTACGCTCCATTTTAGTAGCATAAACCTCTCCAATATCTTTGGTTCGGCTTTCTGTTACTTTAGTATTTGTAAAAGAACTTTTCCTAAATAGCCCCTCTTCCAAGTATTGAATTTCATAATGAATAACTTGAATTTCCCTATCTAATTTTTTAATATTTTTTAACTTTTTATCCAATTCTTTATAATCCATAAAAAACCACATTTCTTGCAATTCACTAGTTATATTATATCACTAATTAGTAATATAATCATGGTTAGATTGTATAACAGAAGACGGTTTTATATGAGCTGTATTTGTCATAGTCATAATTAAGGACTGTAGGTTAAAAACTATCAGTCCTTTTTCGTTATCCTCTTAGTTGCTGAACAACTTTTTCAACAAAATCAACGTCATGAATGTCAATACCGCCAACAGTGTGTGTAGGATTTTCAAAGTAGGGTGACTCACTTTCTAAAATATCTTGTTTATAATTTTCCCAAAACTCTATTAGTTCTTTACGACTTTTCCTTTTTTCAAGAAACACTACACTCTTTTGAGGTTTACTTTTAATTTGTTGTGGTGCTTTAAGTTCTCGCCGTGATTTCATTCTGTTACGTTGTAACTCACGATAGTTGGTCTTATCTTCCCACTGTTTACGCTTCTGACCTCTTCCTATCCGTCTACAATCAGCACTACAATAACAAGCATTTCTTGTATGGCTTATAAAGGCTTGTCCACATATAACACATTTTATTTGGATTTCTGCCATGATACACCTCCTATAAAAGTTATAACGCGAGAAAAAAGGTACAGTGACGGCTTGAACCTCGGCCGTGAGAGCGGAGGGGGTCCCATGCCCCCACTTAAAATTTGATTTTTTCAAATAATGCAAATGTCATAAAAAGAATTTTAAAATAAATTTTTTAATGTTTCTTTATAAACTTTATCAAGTTTTTTTATTTTTTCTGTTTTCACTCCAAACTTTCGTTCAGCTTCTCTCTCAGCTCTAGCTGTCGCCTCGGCTATTGCCTTTGCAACTTCTTTTTCCTTTCTAACTTCATTATCTTTTTTTATTTGTTGCAACGCTTTGCCAAATAATTTCTGGTTGTTTCGCTGTTTCTTTAATGCTTCTTGGCTTATTTCTTCAAGGTAACTATTACTTTCTTTTACACGTTGCTGCCTCTCCTCATCAGCCCTAGCCTGTAGGGTATTGAGGTTTAGGTACCCGTCTGGGGTGGTTGGAATACCTAATTGGTTATAGTTAGGATGGTTAGTAGGTGTCTTAGTCATTGTTGTTACCTCCTTGTTTTAAAACTGCTTGAATAAAGTTTGTTGAACTAATTGTATTAAAGTAAAGACCGAATACATCTTTATGCTTTGTGATATCAGTATCAGTTCCAAGCGTCCAAGTCTTAGGGTGCTTCATGATATCATAGTGCAGAACCTCTAATAATGAGTTAGCTTCATTAATATCAGCACTTGACTGCTCCGCCTTATCTGTTAACGCTTTAACTAGTTCGTAAGCCTTTTTAAAATACTCTTTATTCTTACTGTCAAAGATATCTTCAATCTCTGCTTTAATATCCATTGCTTCTGCTTGAGATAATAAAGGTTCATTTAACTTATCTAACTTATTCTTTAGAAATTCTAGTGTTGTATTTGCTTTCCAAAGACTATTACTAGCTTTCTCATAAACTTTCATATCATCAGCTTCTTGTGCTTCTGCCTGCTGCTGCTGTGCTTTAGCAATGGCTCTATTAGTCTTGTCAATCTCTGCTTCAACTTGTTTGATAGCTTCAAGATTATTTGTTTTAAGTTCTGTTAATGTTTCTGTAATTTCTTTTAATGTTCGTGTCATTGTAATATCTCCTCTGTATTATTAGTCTTCTTTGTTTAATTCTGTATTGTAATACTCTAAACCTTGATACTCATTATCAACGTCTACAGACTTGAATAAGTCAATCGCTTCATCATCCAACATATCAAGTGTTTCAATTGCTGTTTCACTATCTGCATTCAATGGTTCATCACTTAACAAACGTTCTGCATAATCTAACAACTCACTTTCATATAATGCAACCTTGTTAAGCAACTCCTCAAACGTTGCTTGTTCCTTTAGTTGTTCTGTTCGTTTGTCAATATACTCATGAATAGTATCATCATACTCATAGCAGACAATCTCACGCGCTTCCTTGTCGCTGTCCTCTACTTCTTTCATCAGCTCATGATATTGTGCCATCTCATCGGCTTGGTTATCCAAGTCGCTATCTTCCTCGATTGGCTTTGGTTGATAATGTAATTCATTATCTTCTAACATCATCAAGAAGCTTTCCAAACAATTGAAAACACTAAAAGCGATTGCTTCAAATTCTTCTTGTTTCTCTTCAGGAAGATAGCTCTTATAGTCTTTGGTTTGTAATAAATCAGATAGCTCGCAACTTTCTTCTACCCATGCTTTGAGTTCTGCTAGGGTCATTGGTGCTGTTGTTTGGTTTGTGTTAGTCATTTTAGTTACCTCTTTCATCTTTTGATTGTTATGTACTTCCATTTTTTAGTTAGCCTTTCTTAGTATCTGTTGGGATTGCAAAACCACAATCAAACACCCATTTATATCCACGTCTTACCAATTCTTGATAGGTAAAATCATCATCACCGTTTTTGGCGCTTACGGCGAAAACAATTCTGTTAATATAATCATAGCCTTGTTGACCGTTTGGCAATTCTAGGCGATAGGTTTGATTGTCTGGTAGTGATTGATAATCAATTGTTGGCATTTTTTTGATGATTTCCTTTCTTGATTTTTACCCCAAAATACCCCCAATTTACTCCATTGAAAAATTTTTACTCCACAACCTAAACCATTGATACATAAGGATTTGACCGTATTTGTGGCGTAAAAGAGTAAAAATTTCCGTCCGCTATATTATATATAGCAATGGTATACTGCTATTTACTAAAATATTTTATTTTTATATAGAATTTTATTTATATTTACTCTATAAATATGCCTAACTCCTTGATATACAAGGGATTAAGGCATGGAGTAGTTTTTTTAAAATATCGTTTTCATGGAGTAAAAGAGGTATTTTTTGGAGTAAAAATAGTCTTTTATGGAGTAAAAATTTAATGTTTTTTGATAAATCCGCTTGTCTTGCGCTTACCAAAATACATAGCCCTCTGATATTCCCAACCGTCAAGGCTGTTCATATAAATTTTGATTTTCTTCTTGATTTTGGAAGCTGGCTCACTCTCATCTTCAAATATCTCATAAATAACGTCATTGACGTTCAAACGGTCACGCGCTACCGTTCCCACCCATTCACTCCCTGCCTGTCGGTCATCATTGGTCTTGTAGGCTGTGCCTGTTTCCTCTAAATCAGTATAATACTGTTTGCGGTAGTGTTTTTTGGTGGTGACGTCAAAAAAATCTTCTGGGATTTTGATAGACAAATACCACTCCAATTTTTCGATAATGTCATCTTGATATTTGTATTTCGCACGTTCTCTAGCTATGAGTTTGCCCTCTTCGCTAGTATCATCATAATAAAGTTTGCTGTTAGCCTCATAGGCTTTATAGTAGTTGCCCCAGATATTCAATAAGTCCTGTGGGCTTATCTGGTTAACTTGCTTGTCCGTCTTTGGCAATACCTCAACGCCTAAAAAGCGCCTGTCGCCTGTAAAGTCTCTTAAATGTCCTGTATCGTTTGTTGTCCGTGTGAAAACAAAATCAACGGGTATAATCTCTGTTGATTTTCCATATGGTCGTCTGATTCTGATTTCTCTCATGGTGATAATCTGTTTTAATTCGTTCGGTCTAATTTTATTGGTGGCGACTAACTCATCATCATTTACCGCCCATAATTCAACCATTTTCAAAAGGTCGTCCTTTTCGGTGTAAGAACTAATTTCCCCGTAAAAACCTTTAAAAATCTCACGTAAGAATGTTGTTTTGCCTGTTCCCTGCTTACCGACCAAGTCAAGACAATAGTCAAACTGTATGCCTGCATGATAAACCCTTGCAATAGCTCCACGGAACATTAAATCAAAAACAATCCTGTTATATTGGTTATCTTCGATATTGATATACTTTTGAATAATCGTAAACGGGTCTACTGGTTCGGCGGTTGCTTTGGCTTTCTCTAAAAATATCTTGATAGGGTTATAGCTCTTGTTTAAAGCAATGATTTTCACAACATTGGCGATGTCATTTTCTTTATACTCCAAGCCCCAGCATTCGGACAAATAAGCCCACAACTGCCTAATAGTATCATCAGATAATAGCCCATGTTTGATAGTGATATAGTCGGATAACTGTTGATTTCGGGTAACCTCTACATTTTTGGTAGCTTCATTGTATTTAAACAGCTTATTTAACTTAATATCCTCCCCACGGAACAATAATAAGAGGTTGTTTCGGTTTTTGATGATTTTCCCATTCTCATCTCGTTTTAGTCGTCTACTGTTGATACTCGTAACATTGGTTTTATGGTCTGGCACCTTTTCATCAAGCTGATTCATAAAGTCGCTCATTCAGTTCCTCCTTGAAAATCGTATTAATAGTGTTTAGAAAGCAGATATTAAACTTGTTGCTTTTGGTTAAGCTAGCATACAACTGTGTGATTTGCTCGTATGAATAGCCGTTTAGATAAAATAACTTAACAAAGGCTATGATTTCTTCTTTGCTAGATAGTCCGTAAGCTATCCAATGGTACACAACGCCATTAATAGCTAGTGGGCTTCCTGCTCTCTGCCTATTTAGGTATTCATGTTCTAACTCGTCCAATATACCCGCTAGCTTGTCTTGGACGCTTGCTACCTGATAATCTCTAGCAACCTGCCAACCGTCCGCTAAATAGCTTTCTAGGTCGTCTGTGGCGGTTACAGTTACCGTGATACCTTTATAGCTAAATGGCACTATATAAAAGTCTGGTGGTTGGTAGTAGGTCATCATAACATGGTTGTCTTTGGCTACGGTTCGTGTTGGATTATCCTTTAGAAAGCCAAACAAAGACAAAACTTGTTTATTAATTTGTAAGTTAATCAACTGGTACATACTAATACCCTCTTCTTCGTTTCTTTTTCAATTTTTTAATTTTCTTTCGCTCTTTTTGTTGTTCCAATGTAGGGCGCCGGTCTCTGTATTCTCTTTCTTCGTGATAATGTCCACTTTTTTGTGCAGGGTGTATATTATATCTTCCCATTATCCAACTCCTCTAAAAGCTCAATAAGCCGTGGTATTTTTTGTTCAATTACTCGTAAAACTGCTTGACTAGTGTTCAAATTATCATCAACCAAAGCCGCAGTTGCTAACGTCTGTAGGTCATTTAATTCTGATATAATGTCATCAATCATTTTTCTACTCCTAAAAATAATAAAACGTCATCAATTTTGTAGAATACGGTGCGCGTGCCTTCGATTGGTGGCATGTATCGTTTTAGCCCAGCATCTTCCCAACGCTTCACCGTGCCATACTTGATATTTAATTCTGTTTGTAACTCGTCCTGTGTAATTAGCCCTAACATTTTAGGCTTAGGTTTCTGATAATCATCTAAGAAGTCTTCAACAATTTTCAACATTCCTGTTTTCAAATCGTTCTCGCTCTCTCTGCTCAAACTAAACATAGTTACACCTCTTCCAATAATTGCTTAACAAGCTCCCTAGACTTTTCAGGGTCTGAATTGGCTAGCGCTGTAATGCGTTTCTGTTCCTCGTTGACTTGGTTTATGAGAGGGTTTAAGATTTTCATCAGTTCTTCTTTTGTTTCTGCGATAAATACGCCGTTAAGGTCTTTGTTTCTCAATCCGCCTACTGACAATTTATGTTCAGAAGCAAACCTACTGATAATCCCACGCGCCCCACGTACTGACAAATTCAGACCGTTTAGAAGCTCTTTAGTTGTCTTTGCGTTCTCTTCACCGATTGGCAACCGTCTTAATAGTTCTTTTTCTTTCTTTGATAATGTCATAGCAATATCTCCACTTTGTCACCTAGCTGAATAATTTGTTCTTGGATTTCAATGTCATTGGCTTTCAACGTCTTAACAACGTCTATAGTTTTTTCTAGCGTATCAGCAATGATAATAAGATTATTTGAGAGTTGCTCCATCGTTAAAGCTGTTACTTCCTCGAAAGAAAGACCAGCTAGGTTATAACGTGTTTTCTCTAGTTCTGTTTTAATGTCTTGAATATTGATAATGTTATCTGTCATGGCAATATTTCTCCTTTATCTAGCTTAGCAATCTGATTTTTAACCCATGCTGCTCTATCTTCTCGCTGTTCCAAGTGTTTGAATTCTGCCAATTCGGCAAAAGTGGCACGTTCATTGATAAGGTCAGCAATTTTATTTAATTCTTTATCTGTCATGGTCTGTCTCCTAATCTGAAAATGAATAGCAACCTACAAAAGTTACTCTATCGGCTGGTATATTATGCTTACATGAATAACATTCAGCACTTAACTCCCCTGTCAGCTTCTTAAAATAGTCCTCGTTGTGGTCTGTACTCTTTTCAATGTCATCTAATGTTACAGACACCTCAAATAATGCATAATCCTTTAAACCGTAAATATAGGCAAATGCTCTTGCTAACATAGGACTTTCAGCAAGATAAACAACATTATCAGCACCAACATGTAAGCCATTTTCTTTTATACTAGCTAGGTTGGTAAATTGTGAATAGTGATATAATTTCATGTCATGTCTCCTTAATTGTAATAACGTCCTCTAAGTTGAATATAAGCCCCATACCGTTCTTTTACATGGTTGTCAGGTATTTCTTCCTTAACTTCTTTTGGAGCTTCTAAAGGCTTGATTTTAGCTATTTCAACGCCAATTAGGATAAGAATAGCCATAATAAGCAACTGTGCCCATATTGGTAAATTGATTTCTTGGTATATCATGCCTTAACCTCTTCCTTCTTGCCTCTTACTGGTAAACCGTTAACTGCTCTATAGACAATATCGGTTGTAATTTCATAACCTAGGGCGTTCCAAGCCTGCTCAAAGGTTTCTGCGAAACCTGTATAAATGTTGTGGTACGTAACCATTACATCGGCAACAATCACCCAAGCCGTTGATTGGTCGTACATTGCTTTGAAAAATTCCTCTGCTCTTTTTTTGGTTTCGTCTCGTTTTTTAAAGACCGCTTTTTGTTCGTCTGTGTAATGGTCTAAACTAAATGGATTTGCTTTGTTTTCTACGCCTTTAAATTTCATAATTATTTTTCCTTGTCGCCTTTCAATGTTTTTTCTTGTATATACTTCCTTGTTGTTAGTTTTAAGAGTTCTCGCTCTCTGTCTGGGCAAAATGTTTAAAATCTGCTATAATAGACACATAAAACCTTTTTAATAATGGCTTGCCTGCTTTTTATTAATCGTGTTTTATTTCCAACTCAAAGGCTTGTTAGAGTGGTGTCTGCTAAGCCTTTTTTCTTTGCTCTCACGCGCCTTGTGAGAGCTTTTCTTTTTGTCTAAAGACCAGTGTTTTAATATCCTGATAGCTAAAATTCAGATTGATTAGAGCTATTGCCATGTCCTCTAATGCTTGGTACTGCGCTAACTCAATACTATTCAAGCAATCAATACCAGTTTCCCCACCTCGCTTAGCGGTTAGTTGTGTTTTGTTATAGCCCGTAACACCTTTTAGCAAAAGATTGTAAACAGTAGAATAAGCCATTTTAGGGGCGTTCTCCCAACGGTTGATAGCTTCGTTTAGTGCCAAGCGTTTAGGTCTTTCGGAAGCTCGCTCTATCCTAATCTTGGTTAACTCGTCCCTCATCTCAAAGAAAGCACCAACTAAATTCTTTTTAAACTCTCTTACTGGTTTGGTGTTATCCAAGTAAGTGATAAGCAATGTCGCTTGCTGTTCGTTTAAGTGATAGATTTTTCTAGGGCGACCGCCTAAAGAACCTTTGCTAGGTTTACGGATTTCAAATCCGAAAACCCCAAACACCTCTAAATCATCTTTGTGATTTCTAATTAAGCTTTGTACTGTATCCTGTTTCAATTCAGCACATTCAGCGATAATCTCGCTTGTCGTATACGGCTCTTTTGCACCGTCTAAATAAACTGGATTCATTTCTGACCTGCCTTTCTAGTCTTGATAAAATAGTTCATCAATGGTGATATCCGGTTTAATTTCAGCAACCATTGACTTAATCGCCAGACGCTCTTTGTCATTAAAGGGCGTTTTTTTGGTCTCTTTGTTATTGTAAGATTGCAAAGAGATATTCAGCTTGTCAGCCATTGCTTGTTGTGTTAGTCCAAGCATGACACGATAGCCTTTAAGTTTACTCATAGATTTTCTCCTTTCTGTTAAAACTCCTCCTCATAGATTGAAAATATGAAAAGTTTTAGTGAATTTTTTGTGCAACTCATGTTGCTGTTTTTGATTATAGTGCACTTTTTATTCAATGTCAATAGTTTTTTGAAAAAAATTGTATTTTTCGTTCACTTTTTTCAAAAAATGATTTATAATCAATCGTGAAAGGTCGTGAAATTATGAATAGATTGAAAGAACTCAGAAAAGAAAAAGGCTTGACCCAACAAGGTCTAGCCGATGAAATAGGTATCACAAAAAGAACTTATATCTATTGGGAACAAGGAGAACGCCAAATCAAACCAGACAAGGCAGAAAAGCTTGCTGACTTTTTCGGTGTATCAGTGGGCTATTTACTAGGCTTCACCACAACGCCCAAGCGATACGATGACGAACAAATTTTTGAGAATAAAGAAACAAAAGAATTTCTTGTTTTTTCACCTAAAGAAAACTATGAAAACGAAAAAACAAAAATTGAAAATAAAATATTATCTGTTTTACAATCTGAATTGGTTATTATTAGCGATAAAGATATACAAAACATTTTTAATTATATTGATAGTGTAAGATTGGATAACCCTAATACATATCAGGGCAAAAACTTTACTAACTTACTTCTGAAAAAAGATAGTGATGTTTCAACACTTATCAAACAGTTAAAAAATGACGGCTTTAGTTTAGTGTTTGATAAAATTGACTAACCCACGCGCCAACATTTGCCAACATTTTGGCTTACAGTAGCGCTCAATTTTGAGCTTTGCTAAACCAAGTGTAGTTACAAAGGGAACTTTTCCCCTCTAATTTAGGGGCGGAACATTATTCTGTTCCTTACTACGGATAATCTCCGTAGTATCCTTATTTCAATATCTCGCTATTTCTATACTATGATTTTCTATGATTTCTAACCTGTCCTAGATATTACATAATAGGTCAGGTACCGCCCATTCTGTCCTATATTTGCCAACAAAAAGGAGTACACTATGAAAAAGATATTTAACAAGCCATTATGGTTTTATTTTATTGCCTACTTGGCTCTTCTAGCATTTGCAAGACGGTTTTTACCACCACTTTATAAAGTCTTTTATGCCATTGATGATTTCTGTTTAGGGGTTATGTCGGTTTATATTGCTTATCAGATTTTCAAGCTCTTACGCAAGCTATATAACGATACAACTGATTACCTTGACGAGGATGAGAATAACAACAATAATTTTTAATACAATTTTCGGTCAGCTCTATATTAAATCTGTCCGACATTTTCTAATATGGAGTACCGTTTTGTTACGTCATACACTAGGATTTTCTCGTATTTTCTAGTATTTTACGGATTTTAAATCCAAGTATTTCTAACCTGCTATCCCAATTTTAACCGTATGGAATTCCATACCTTTATTACATTCTATCCAACATTTCCCAACAATTCATATAAACCTAAAACCTTTTTAATAATGGCTTGCCTGCTGTAGAAAGGTTTATCATGAATATCAAAGAAGTTATTAAAAAAGACGGTACTAAAGTATACCGCTCAAATGTTTATCTTGGAGTAGATAGCATTACAGGAAAGAAAGCACGGACAAGCGTAACCGCACGAACCAAGAAAGAGCTAAAACAAAAAGCAAAACAGGCAATTACTGCTTTCATCAATAACGGATACACAACTAAAACCAAGACCAACATAAGGACTTATAAAGAGCTTGCTTATCTCTGGTGGGATAGTTGCAAAAACACCGTAAAAATAAATACAAGAAAAGCTGTAGAAGGACAAATTAGGGTTCACCTATTACCTGCCTTTGGTGATTACAAATTGGAAAAGCTAACAACTCCCATTATTCAGCAACAAGTCAATAAATGGGCGAACGATTACAACAAAGGGAAAAAAGGCGCTTACAAGCATTACAACCAATTACACGCGCTTAATAAACGAATTTTGCAATATGCTGTCATCATGCAATTGATACCGTTCAACCCTGCGCGTGAGGTGATTGTTCCACGTAAAAAGCAAACAGAAGAGGTTAAAATCAAATTCTTAGACAAGCAAGAATTAAAACAGTTTTACGACTACTTGGATACGCTAGACAAATCAAAATATTATAATCTATTTGACGTTGTCTTATACAAAACTTTGCTTGCTACTGGTTGCCGTATCGGTGAGGTACTAGCTCTTGAATGGTCTGATATTGACTTGGATAATGGCTATATTAGTATTAATAAAACACTAAACCGAGATGATGAGGTAAACTGTCCTAAATCTAAAGCTGGTTACCGTGATATATCCATAGACAAAGCGACAATACTCATGTTGAAACATTACAAGAATCGCCAAACAATCCAAGCATGGCAACATAAACGAACTGAAACAGTTGTATTTTCTACGTTCGTAAATAAATATGCTTCACAGCCAGCATTAAGAAGACGATTAGAACGACACTTAAAAAATGCTGGTGTATCCTACGTGGCTTTCCATGGTCTGCGACACACTCACGCTACCATTATGCTAAATGCTGGTATACAACCAAAAGATTTACAATATAGGTTAGGTCATAGCAATATCAGCATGACACTTAACACGTATGTTCATGTCACAAAAGAAGGTGCTAAAAATTCAGCTAGTTTCTTTGAGTCTGCTATTAATAGTCTGGGGTAGTAAGAGGGGCAACAAATCGCACTAGGTAAACCGTAAACCCTTGATATAACAGCGTTTAATTGACCCAAGCACCATTTTGCGATAAAATAAATACAAAATTAGATAGAAATGGACTGACTAACATTATGCCACGTTATGGTAGACCTCCAAGAGGCGGAAACGGTATTTTCACCGCTATTATCGGAGTTATTATTCTTATTGCTTTGCTTGAGAGCCTTTTAGAAATCATTTTACCTATTGTTCTTATTGCAGGGGTTGGGTATGGTGTTTATTATTTGGCAACCAAGCAGACACGACTTGAAAAAGTCAATACCGAACAACGTTTACAAGATTTAAAAGATAGTATTAGACTGGCTGACCGCCAAGTTAAACTTTTGGATAATTACCTTGATGAAAAAGATTACACGCAATATGTTGTCGTTGCGCGCCAGCTATTGCCCAAAATCCGCAACATCAAAACTGAAGTCACTGACTTAAAATCTAAAATGGACCTCAAAATCTCTAAACGTATCCTTCAGAAAGCAGAGAGTGTCGAGGAAGATATCTTGTTGCAACTGGAAAAATTGGACGTTTCACCAACAACACCGCAAGCTTCAGGTGAAGAAAAAGAATTGCTTCAATACGCTCCCGAGTTGACCAAGCTTTACAACAACATTCAAAAAGACCACTTAACCATTCTGGAAAAGATTGAAAATGCGGATAACAAGGAAGAATTAACCGCCCTTCACGAAGCAGACATGGAACGTTTTCGAGATATTTTAGAGGGTTATCTCAAAATCAAAAAATCGCCAAAAGATTATTACAATGCCGAGGAACGTTTGGCACAGGCCAAAACAGCTATGGAAAAATTTGACTTGGCATTAGACGAAACCTTGAGAAAACTGAACGAAAGTGATTTAAAAGACTTTGATATTAGCCTTCGTATGATGGCTGACGATGACACAAACTTATAATGTTGCCTTGCACATAAAGGAGAATTCTAATGGCTGATACTTTCAACTTTGATATTGATAAAATTGCTGAAAATGCGATTACAAAAACAGATAAAACAACTGAAATTATTGTTTCAAGCGACACCAGCTCAACAGGACAAGTCTCATTCTACGACAAATTGTCACCTGAACAACAATCAGCAATTACAGCTAAAGCACCTGCTTTGGTTGATAATTTCGTTGCTGACCAAAATGCTCTTCTTGATTTTGGAACATCAGCTGTTGAGGAAGTCAACACGACTGTCAATCGCATTTTGTCAGAGCAAAAGAAACTTGAAATTCCTCAAGTAGATGAATTGCTCAAAAACACCAACCGCGAACTAAACGGCTTTATCGCCAAATACAAAGACGCTAAACCTGCTGAGCTTGAAAAGAAACCAAATTTCTTGCAAAAACTTTTCAAACAAGGTAAAGACACTTTGCAAGAATTCTATTTTGATTCGCAAAATATTGAACAAAAAATGGATGGCATGGCTGCCGCTGTTGTCAAACAAGAAGAAACCTTAGCACGTAACATTGTCTCTGCTGAAATGCTTATTGAGGACAATAACAAATCTATCGAAAATCTTGTCGGTGTCATTGCTTTCATCGAAGCCGCTCAAACCGAAGGTGCCAACCGTGCTAACCAATTGCAAAACGAAATTGCTACGCTTGATAGCGCAACGCCTGAATACCAAACAAAATCAGACGAATTGGCACGCATGACCGAAGTTATCAATACATTGGAACAACAACACACCGAATACCTCAGTCGCCTTTATGTCGCTTGGACAACAACGCCACAAATGCGCAACATGGTTAAAGTGTCATCAGATATGCGTCAAAAACTTGGTATGCTACGTCGCAACACCATTCCGACAATGAAATTGTCAATTGCCCAACTCGGTATTCTACAACAATCGGTCAAATCTGGCGTAACTGCTGATGCTATTGTCAATGCTAATAACGCTGCGCTTCAAATGCTTGCTGAAACAAGCAAAGAAGCCATTCCAATGCTCGAACGCACAGCACAAAGCCCAACCGTTTCAATCCAATCCGTGACCGCACTTGCTGAAAGCCTCGTCGAACAAAATAACGGCATTATTGCTGCAATCGACAACGGTCGAAAACAGCGTGCTCAACTCGAAGCAGCCGTTGTCAAATCTGCTGAGACAATCAACGATTCTGTTAAAATTCGTGACCAAAAAATCGTTGAAGCTCTCCTCAACGAAGGTAAAGAAAGCCAAGAAAAGGTCGAAAAGAAAGACGTCACACCAGAAAACGACTAAGAGAATCGCCTAGTGTAATGCGAGCAACTCGCTATCAACTAACTGCAACATCATAAAAATTACCAACTGCCTTGCTCCTCACTTTAAGGAATAGGGCAGTTTTACTTTTCCAAACAAACTACCAGACTTAAAACCCTGATTTTCTCACAGATGATTACGCTTTTACTAACCACAATACTAGCCAACTACATTCTAAAATTAAAAGGCAAGCTAGGAATTTCATAGAAATTCTATTTCTCATCCATTTTTCTTGTTATTAATCCAAAATAGACTTGAAGTCCAAGCCACGGCATAAAGAAACGAAGCTGACATACGTGTTCAACTTCGTTTTATTCTTATAGTTGTTCTTTGAAACTATTCTTTTTTCTAATTAGTAGATTATTAACTTTAGTCAAATAACATTTCCAAGCCACCAGACCAAACACAGTAAGTGGAATTCCAAGAATAACAAGGTCAATAGAAGCTCGTAAATCTGCCCCATTAATCTCTGCATAGAGTATTTCACAGACACTTGAAAGTAAAAATATCGTTATAATTTGTAAGTATCCATTTCTCTGAAAAATCAACGATGTATAAAATAAAGCATCTAATATGACTAATTCAATATAAGCAATAATTAAAAAAGAAATAAAGTTGAAAATTAAGCGATCTGAACCATTTAAAATTGCAAAATAAAGATTATATATTGCTCCAACACAAATGATTATAGCTATCTTCCTTAAAACTTTTGACATTAAGCCTCCAAATATTCTAAAAATTGTTTCTTATATTTACGAGTGACAACTAGCTCTTGACCATCACTCAATGCAATTAATATTTTCCCATTTAGAGCTGGAAGAATTTTTTCAACAGCTAAAATATTAACGACAAATGATTTACTAATCCTAACATAAAATCTACTAAATTCTTCTACCTCATAGAGTCTATTTTTTAGCAGAACTGTCATATCGGAAGAATAAGCGTAAACTTTATCTCCAATTCCTTCAAAATAAAGAATACTTTTATAATCACATTTAACTAAAATATCACCATAGCCATCTTCCTGCTTATAACCAATAATATGTCGATAACTAGGGTGAAAATTTGTTTCAAAAAAATCAATAACTTCCTTGTCAGAATAATTGCCAAAAATAAGTGAAATATCCTTAGGTGACTTTTCATCAATAACAACTGAAAGAGGTAAATCCTTCCAAGCTGCCAATCTTTTTTTAAGTTCTAAAATATCACCAAAATATTTTTTTATTTCCATAAACAATTCTTTCTAATTCATTTGTTCTCTCTTTTGTAAATAGACATATAGCAGAGTAAAAATAACAAAGTATGCTAGTAAATTTCCAACTGAATTAAAAGCTAATCTTTTATGCGCCAACAGACACCACCCAAGCTTAGCATAATTATAAGATGGTAAAAGTACTGCTAAATGTGACAAAAATTTTGGCATTGCTGCAACTGGCATCCATAGCCCTCCCAAAAAAGATAACATCAAATATAAAATTGTCCCTATGGGTTGTGATAAACTTCCTAGTCTACCAATTAATAGTGCTAACATTAAAAAAACGACACTAGCTAAATTTAAAACTAGTCCTATTTTTAACGACAATACCAATCCCAAGTTAATATCTTTATAGAAAAATGCTAAAACAAACATCAAAAAAGTAAAAAACAATGATATTGTTAAGTAAGAAAAAATATGACTTAATCCATAATAAAAGTAATTAACAGGGGAAACTCGTATATAAGTGTACCATTTTTTACTTCGTTCATCTGCAACCTTTGTCCCTAAAAGATTAATAGCATTTCCCATGATACCAAATGAAATCATTGAAATCAAGCAATATTCCGACCAAGGAACACCGTTAACATTAGCATTATTTGGAAATATCGCTGTGTAAACAATATAAAATAGTATCGGTAAAGCTATAATGAAAAAGACATATTTTATATCTCTAAAAACACGTTTTATATCAAGAAGAATCAAGAATATCATATTACGAACATCAATCATTTTCCAAAACCTCCATAAATAATTCACGCAATGTCTTTTGTTTTTTGTTCAACAATCTAACAGAAATATGATTATCAAAAACAACAGTATCTATATCGGAATCGGTAAAAAGGAGCTCGTCATTTTCATATTTAAAAATCAAATGATTCATTGCTTCTAATCGTTTTTCAGTTATACTTGATTTTTCTAGACTATATAAGGAATTATTCTGCAACTGCTTATTGATATCCACCATTTTATGATCCAACTTAATAAAGCCTTTGTCTAATACAACAATTCTGTTGCAAAACTCTGATACCTCTTCTAAATCATGGCTAATTAGAATAATTGTCAAATCAGATTCAAAAGAAAAATTGATTAAGGTATCCCAAAAAGCTCTCTTCGATACAATGTCCATTCCCACAGTTGGTTCATCCAAAATTAAAATTTTAGGATTACTTGCGATTGCTGTCGCGAATTGCGCCCTTCTTTGTTGCCCACCTGATAAAGTATTACAATATTTATGACGCTCATTAGATAAATTAACAGCTTCTAAAATTTCTTCTGAAGTTTTTGAACTGTTAGAAAAGCGCCTAATCATATCAATCCATTCGATAACTTTCATACGTTCAGGTACCGAAATTTCTTGAAGCATAACTCCAGCATCCTTTTTTACATTAAAATTTCGAATAACTTCACCTTCATCTTGAGTAATTAGTCCTAATAAAATTTTTGTTAAAGTTGATTTTCCTTCTCCATTTAGTCCCAAAAATCCAACAATATCTCCCTTATTAACGGTTAAATCAACTCCTTTTAGAACCTTTTTTTCTCCAAAAGACTTTTTTATCCGTGTTAATCTAAAAAGTTCTTCACTTACCACAATTCCCTCCAAGTAAACAAATTATTTTTTTAATAAAATCTTTTTGTGTCTGATTATACAGCGGTTCACTTGTTTTAGCGAACTCATCACTAAGGTATAACGCAACTAGGTCTTCTTTAAATTCAAGTATTTTGCTATTTGTACCAATTCTAATAGGGATATAATCATAACCTCTATAAATCTCTTCTAAGTATTTAACAACTTTACTCTCAAAATTTTTTATTAGCTGATTTTCTGATACAACAATATATAGTTCTACATACTTTTTATAATACTTACAAAAACAAAACGAGTAATATATTCCTAAGTTGCGGAACTTATGCATTTTTTGATTAATAGTATTTGTAAAATCCTGTAAGAAATAAATACTACTCAAATTAGGAAATTCAGTCATTGGTATCATCATGTAACGGTAAAAGAAATTAACGCCATTATAAGGAACCATTCCTTTGTCCACATGCGTTTCTCTTTTTGAATCTTTATTGATGAGAAAGTTCTTTCTAAAGTTTGAAGAGCTAGAAACTCCTTCACTACACAATAGGTAACTAAAATTATTAATTAACTGAAAAGCATCATAAAATTCTAGAAAAGTCAGTTCATAATTTTCTTTCTTACCCTTAATAGTTTCTAACAGTGCTCCAGAAGTCTGATTTGATAGAGCATCTTCTTGTTTTATTTCTGATAAGGCTAACTTAAAACCTGATTCCGTCAACCACTTTTGTGAATTTATAAAATCACTCAATTGATCTAAATTAAAAGTTTTATCAAAACATTGAAATTTAATATAATCACATGTTGTTACAGCCCTTAACTTTGAATCTAAAAACGGGTATAAATTAATTATCTCACGCATCACCATGTGTTCAATGCAATGGAATTGTTTTTGCCCAAAAGATGGTGTTGTTTGAAAAATAAAATATAAGGTATTGTAAGGAAATAATGTTCCCCGCTTCAAAGAATACATCTCTACCATGTTCCCCAACTCCCATCTTTAGTAATAAATAGACAATTCACTAAACTTTCATTAACTCCATCAATTCCTAATACTTTTTCAACTTTAAAATCATCTGTTCCACCAATAAAAGTACTAACTAGATTATATTTTGTTGCAACCAATGATATATTCTGAGCCATTGCCCCTGCTTCTAATAGTAAGTATCTATAGGCACGCGCATCATATTTAAAAGTCATACGATTAAAAATAGCAGTTGTAAAGAAAATAACAGACGGATTTTCTAAATTTTGTAACATCATGATATATGAACCAATATCAAATACTTCTTCATCGTCAGAAATGAGTTCAATAGCATTAAGAGATGGTCTATAATGGTATAATCCTCTTTTTATTTTTCCACAATCCTCTAAAATCAAACCGTATAATTCTAGTGGATACAATGCTCCTCCTGATGGTGTTACACGTGTTCCTTTACAATTCACCCCATATCCAGACCAAAACAAATCAGAAACAATCTTTTCTGTTAAAGCACTTGATTTTATAGGAATTTTAACTTGAGAACGCCTATAATATAAACTTCGCATTAAGGTATCATCTGTTCGTTTTTTTAAAGTAATTTTTGGAAAAAGCGGATATTGTTTTTCTACAAACGAACTCGCTTTTAAAAAGTTAGGATTATTTAATAAAACCCTTGATTGAAACATATTTCTCAGCAAATACTTTTTACTATGCTTTGTATTTTGGTGAAATAATTGTAATAACTTATTGTTCTGAGAAATTTTTTGAGCATAATGATTACTAATCATTGTAAATTTAAAATTTTCCATATTTACTCCTAAGGGAATGGATGTGGCACAAGCGGCTGAGGGTTATGGAGTTCTTCGGCTGTTCGTTTCCCTTGTAAAATTAAATTCTGATCAATTTCTTCTAAACGTTCTGATTTTAAAATATCAATAAAATTTGGCTCAATATCTAACATATTAGGAATCAAAGTTTTTCCAACAAGCCACTTAAATGAGCGCAATTCACAAGAAGTAACATCCACAAAATAAACTGCTTTGCCAATTCTTTTCACAGCATTAATAAAAAATTCAGCAATTTTTTTATCATCATCTGATTTGTGTTCATTAGGAATTTTAAAGGTACCACCATTATCTAAAAAAGCTAAATGTTTTGTCATGTTATCAGAAATATATAGTAATGAATGGTCTTGATATTCTTTGATTTTTGAATAATCTTCAAAATTTTCTCGCTTACTATCTAGAATTAATGCTGCGTATCCAATAATACTTTGAGATAATTCAATCAATGTCTTTTCACAAGCTTCTAACCATGTTTTTCTAACACTCGCTCCCACAACACAGCCTCCATTTGGGAAAGAAGCTATACCAAATATTGCAGGAACCTCCCAATCCATTTCCATTTGATAAAGTTTAAAATTAATATAAGGGGATTTAATGTATTTATTAAAAAAATTTTTTAAGGTTTCATTTTCTTCGATAAGTATTCTACGGCAGGGCAACTGCCTACGCCAAATGTACTGGAATGCATCACGTTCTAATATTTCTGCTATCCCTTTCCACAAACATTGATTTAGATTTTCTCCACAAGCAGCTCCAGTCGAAGTAGTAATCCATGCTTTATCATTGCTTCTATATGTCAAATAAACACTATCTACTGGCACACCAACTTCTGAATTATGAATACAATCAATCGCCTTCATCCACTGATAATGCTCTATACAACTATCGGCATTTGGATTAAAAACCGTTGGGGCAATTTGGGTAAGGACATCTGAGTAGTTAATCTTTTCTCTTGGGTGAAGACATGAATACCGTTCAATATACTCACCAATAGCCGAATTTTCTGCAGCTTGCGCTGTAACTCCTGCGCCACTTGCATTAAAACCTGCTGTAAAATAATTCCCCCCAAAAGCCATTTTCACATGTATCCGTGGCAACCCAGCAAAAGTTGGCAAATTATAAATATTCTTTATTAAACCGTATTTCTCATCAACAAATATAGAATTATCTGCTTTAGTTACTGTCATTTTAAGTTCACCTCAAAAATCTGCTCATTTTGTTCGCTAGCAGGGAAACAAAGCTCACATTCTGGATGCTTCAACAAATAATGCTCTTCCCACATTCCCTCTAAAAATTGATAAGAAAGAACCTTCTGAACATTTTCAATCTCAATTGCTACCTCTTGAGAATTCAAAATTTGTTTTACCACTTGCGCCTCTAAAAAAGAGAAACCAAGATTTAAGATTTCACTTGTGATAACTTCCTCGTTTCTATCCGAGATAGCTGTAAATTTAGATAAAATATGACCATAAAAGTTATTATCTAACTCATGCAATCTCATACATTTTAAACAAGATGTTTGATTGGGAATAGTATAAGGACCAACTATGACCTCAAATTTTGAAAACAACAAACTATTGTAAGGAATACCTTTCTCAAACATGATTTCATTTAATTCGAGATAATGTTTTGTATTGTCTTCCCTACCAATTATCAATCCAAAATCATATTTTTCTGAATCATCACTGCCTATTTCCAACTTTTTAAAACGTGATGGGAAATGATTTAAATAGATATCAACTAAATCAGATTCACCACAGATACCAATCGTATAGTCTGAGAAAGAACTCTGTTTTTTCCCTAACCCCATATCCTTCAACTGTTCTTCAAATGTTTCAGGCTCTGAAAATGCCTTAATAGAATTTAAAAAATTCAACAATTGAGACTTCAGGGGAGATTTTTGATTATCGATAGTAAAATTTCCTTCTTGAATTTCATTCCAATACTTAATAAATAAAGTATCTGAAATATTTTTAAACTCGTAGATATTAGATTTATCCTTAACGTAGATTTTATTATTTTTATCAACTATATAATTTATATCACTTCTCATTTTTTACCCACTTATAACCATAAAAAAAGTGCTATAGGTAAAAACAGCTTCAAACTATAGCACTTTCTGTTTACAACTACATCTGCATAGGTCTGATTAGACGCAACAGCAACAACATGGACAGCAGCATAGGGTAACGCTCCAGTTCATTTGATCACTAGCCAAAAAGTCATCTGTATCCAATTTTTGAACTTCTAAACCAACTTTTTGATAATCATTCAGTTCTAGTTGTTCCATAGATCTCTCCCCTTTCTAAAACAAGAACAAAATACCATAAATCAAACCGTACAAAATGCTAAAAGCGATTATTAACCTCTTATACTTTTCCATACAATATCCTCTTCTCATCTAGATTTGTCATCTCTGACAATTTTATTGTACAACTGATTTTTTCTATTTGGAATTTTTTCAATATAAGATGCTAAATTCTAACAATAAGATGCATTTTAATACTCTTTTATGATTACGCTTTTACCAACCACAATACTAGCCCATCAAATTTGCTTTGTGTTATAATGTTCTTATGGATAAACTTATAAAATCAATTTCAAAATCTGGTTCTTTCCGTGCTTATGTGCTTGATAGCACTGAGACGGTTAGAACTGCACAAGAAAAACATCAAACACTTTCTAGCTCTACTGTTGCCCTAGGTAGAACACTTATTGCCAATCAAATCCTAGCTGCCAATCAGAAAGGAGACAGCAAAGTAACCGTCAAAGTTATTGGTGATAGCTCACTTGGTCACATTATCTCTGTGGCTGATACTAAAGGACATGTCAAAGGCTACATTCAAAATACTGGCGTTGATGTTAAAAAAACCGCTACTGGCGAAGTCATGGTTGGACCATTCATGGGTGCTGGTCAATTCGTTGTCATCACAGACTACGGTACAGGTAACCCTTACACTTCTTCAACACCACTTGTCTCAGGTGAAATCGGTGAAGATTTGGCTTTTTACTTGACTGAATCTGAACAAACACCTTCTGCCGTTGGGCTTAACGTTCTTCTTGACGACAATGACAAGGTCGAAGTCGCTGGTGGCTTTATGTTGCAAGTCCTTCCAGGTGCTTCTGAAGAAGAAATCAACCGCTATGAAAAACGTATCCAAGAAATGCCTGCTATTTCAAAACTTTTGGAATCTGACGACCACGTTGAAGCTCTTTT
The DNA here is from genome assembly GCF_002000985.1 of Streptococcus gallolyticus subsp. gallolyticus DSM 16831. Lineage (NCBI taxonomy): Bacteria > Bacillati > Bacillota > Bacilli > Lactobacillales > Streptococcaceae > Streptococcus > Streptococcus gallolyticus. Next base: position 2,375,999 of record NZ_CP018822.1, read on the forward strand.
AAAAGCAATCTATGGCGAGGATGAGTACAAAGTCCTTGCTGAAGAAGAAATCGGCTTCAATTGTGATTGTTCACGTGAACGTTTTGAAGCTGCTCTTGTCACTCTTGGCAAAGAAGAACTCAAAGCCATGAAAGACGAGGACCACGGTGCCGAAATTACTTGCCAATTCTGTGGTAAAACTTACAACTTCACCGAAAATGACTTGGAGGGATTAATCAATGACTAAACTCAGCTCATCATTTATGATTGGTGATGTTGAAATTCCTCACCGTACGGTGCTAGCACCCATGGCAGGAGTGACAAATTCTGCCTTTCGTACGATTGCAAAAGAATTTGGAGCTGGCTTAGTTGTCATGGAGATGATTTCTGAAAAAGGTCTCCTCTACAATAACGAAAAAACTCTTCACATGCTTCACATTGATGAAAATGAGCATCCAATGTCAATCCAATTATTTGGTGGTGACGCAGACGGACTTAAACGCGCAGCTGAATTCATCCAAGAAAATACCAAAGCTGACATCGTTGACATCAATATGGGCTGCCCTGTGAATAAGGTTGTCAAAAATGAAGCAGGCGCAAAATGGCTCAAAGACCCTGATAAGATTTATCACATTATCAATGAAGTCACTTCTGTTCTCGATATTCCATTGACTGTCAAAATGCGTACTGGCTGGTCAGATAGTGAGCTTGCTGTTGAAAATGCACTTGCTGCCGAATCAGCTGGTGTGTCTGCCCTTGCTATGCATGGACGTACCCGTGAGCAAATGTACACTGGAACATGTGACCACGAGACACTTGCTCGTGTTTCAAAAGCCATTACCAAAATTCCATTTATTGGAAACGGTGATGTCCGTAACGTTCACGATGCTAAATACATGATTGAAGAAATCGGTGTTGATGCCGTTATGGTTGGACGCGCAGCCATGAACAATCCATACATCTTCACCCAAATCAATCATTACTTTGAAACAGGCGAAGAACTGCCAGACCTTCCATTTGTCAAAAAATTGGACATCGCAGAAGACCACCTCAAACGTCTCATCAACCTCAAAGGTGAAAAAATCGCTGTCCGTGAATTCCGTGGCTTAGCCCCACACTACCTCCGTGGTACCGCTGGCGCTGCCAAAATCCGCGGAGCTGTCTCACGCGCAGAAACCATCGACGAAGTCAAAGAAATCTTTAACAGCTTACGATGATTGAGAAATTTCACCGATAACAAACCCAAAAACAGCTGCTAAGTTAAACTTAGCAGCTGTTTTTATTTTATTATTAAGCAATATCAAATTTGAGTTGCCCTTTAGAAACGCCGATTTTAAGGGTATTTCCACTTGCCAATTCGCCTGATAGAATAAGCTCTGATAATTCATCTTCAACTTTATCTTGCAGAGTACGGCGGAGCGGACGAGCTCCCATTTCTGGGTCGTATCCAATTTCGGCTAAATATTTCAATGCTGATGGTTGGAATTTTAGCGTAATATCTTTTTCAGCTAGTGTCGCAATCAATGGTTTAACCATGATTTTCACGACATCACGCATATTTTCTTGAGTTAAGTTGTGGAAAACAACCTTTTCATCAATACGGTTGATGAATTCAGGTCGGTAAGCTTTTTTGAGTTCTTCCATGATGCGTTTTTGCATTGCCTCATAATCATGAGCCATATCACGCGCACCAAAACCAACTGTCTTTTCATCACGCAAAGCGGTTGCTCCAAGATTTGACGTCATGATGATAATCGTGTTTGAAAAATCAACTTTACGACCACGACTATCCGTCAGCACACCGTCATCCAACACTTGGAGAAGCACATTGAAAATATCTGGGTGGGCTTTTTCAACTTCATCAAATAGAAGCACAGAATAAGGTTTGTTGCGAACTTTTTCAGTCAATTCGCCACCTTCTTCGTAACCGACATATCCTGGAGGAGCTCCGTTAAGACGGCTCGCCGCAAATTTTTCCATATACTCAGACATATCAAAACGGATAAGAGCAGATTCATCATCAAATAGCAATTCTGCTAGTGCCTTAGCCAACTCTGTTTTACCAACACCCGTTGGGCCCAAGAACATAAACGACCCAATCGGACGTTTGCCTGTACGAATGCCCGCTTGATTACGACGAATAGCACGACTAATCGCTGAAATAGCTGAATCTTGGCCAATCACACGCTTATGGAGTTCTTTTTCGAGGTTCAAGTATTTCTTACTATCTGCCTGTGTCATTTTCTCAACAGGAATACCTGACAAACGACTGAGCGTTGCCATAATATCATCTTCTGTCACAGCAGTTGGTTTACGATTTGGCTTCTTGCGTGACTCTTTCAGCAATTTCGTTGCCAATTTGAAATCACCTTCCAAAATAGCTTTATCAGCAGGTGTCAAAGTAGCTGGCGCTTCTTTTTTCACCAGACCTTGAACCGTTGCACTTGCTTCATCAAGCAAATCAATCGCTGAGTCAGGAAGATTTTTACTTGTCAAATAGCGATGCGCAGCTTTGACAGCCGTTAAAACAGCTTCGTCAGAAATCACCACATTATGAAAATCTTCATATGATTTCTTTAACCCAAGCAAGATTTGGTAAGCATCTTCAACACTTGGTTCTTCAATGGTAATCTTAGCAAAACGGCGAGAAAGCGCCGCATCTTTTTCAAGATGTTTTTGATATTCTTCTTGCGTTGTCGCACCAACCATATGAAGCGTACCACGCGCAAGCGCTGGTTTTAGAATATTAGCCGCATCCAAAGTGCTGTCAATTCCAGAGCCTGAACCCATAATCGTATGCACTTCGTCAATGAAAAGAATAATATGACCGTCTTCCTCAATATCTGAGATGATTTGGTTCATGCGTTCTTCAAAATCACCACGGAATCGCGTACCAGCCACAACGCTCATCATATCAAGCTCTAAAACACGCATGCCTTGGAGTTCATACGGAATCGCACCATTGACAATTCGCTGTGCCAAACCGTAAGCAAGAGCCGTTTTACCAACACCAGCTTCCCCTACTAAAACTGGATTGTTTTTCGTTTTGCGGCTGAGCACCTGCACCATACGAGAAATTTCTTTTTCACGACCGATAACAGGCTCTAATTTTCCTTGACGTGCCATCTCTGTCAAATCACGCGTGAAATCTGACAAATCCCCCGCTGTTGACTGTGGTTTCATCATTTCAGAAAAAGCACCGCCCATTGTCGATTTTTTCGGCTTACGAAGTTCATGAATAGCTTTGATATTTTCCTTTGTAAAACCAGCATTACGTGCCAAACTCTTACGCAAATCAATCAAACGAACAGCGTCACCGTCTTCTTTGTTTTTAAAACCAGCAACTTCTAACAAACGTGTGGCAAATAAATCAAGGTTTAACAACATCGCATAAAGCACGTGTTCTGTCCCGATTTCGTTACCACCAGTCACCTGACAAATAGACTCAGCAAATGCTAAAACATCACTAAGAGCTTTAGATTGCTCTACAAAATGAACTCTGTCAACATCCGTTAACGGTGATTTCCCAATGGCTAAAACAGCTGCCGCTTCATACTCTTCATAGACGATTTTAGTTTGGTATTCCGCAAATGTTAGCCCTGCGACTGAGTCATGGATAGCAACCATGGCTAAAAGGACGTGCCAACTTTCTAAATATGGGCTTTCAAAACGCGCTGCTTGGTATTGAGCAACACTGAAAACCTCTTGCATTTTTATCGAATACTCACTCATAAATGGAATCCTTTTCTATCTAATCTTTGTAAAATTTTCCGCAACATACGTGCCCTAATCTCTGGAGCATCTTTGCCAAGAACATCATCCGAAGCCGTTGCTAAAATCAAATTTCCTTCACGTTCAGTAATGATTTTTTCATCAAACAGCAACTGAATCAAATCCGTGAAAACCTGCTCACTAATACGTTCACCAATGTTTGCCATAAGATTACCAAACATTTGATGTTGATCTGAAAAACGCACTCTGGCAATGCGGATATAACCTCCGCCACCACGTTTACTTTCGACAGTATAACCACGACTTTCCGTGAAACGCGTTTTAATCACATAATTAATCTGGCTAGGAACAACTTGAAAGGTATCTGCCAAGTTTGACCGCTTAATTTCAGCAATACCTGATTGGGCAAGTAATTGCTTAATGTATTCTTCAATACTATCAGATGTATTTTTTGCCATTAGCTTCCTCCTTTTCAAGATTAATGACCATTTCCAAATGGACTATCTTTGACTATAACTGACTATCATTATAACAAAAATATCCTTTTTAGGGGAGAATAAGCCCTACTAATTTAGATAAATTTAATATCTCCATCTCGAGTTTCATAAAAATAAAGGCAATCTATCCAATACAGCATTTTGAGCGAATTCAGCAAGCAAAAATTGAGTACTCTAACACCCCAACTGTGTACGCTTTGGCAACCAAAAACCCCAATCGCCTGCGAAAGGAGGTGTGTTAGTATGTTGTGCCAAGCTCTTCTTTTGGTTATCGTTCGCAATATAGTTAACTATGTTGTGATTCACTTAGCACGGCTATTTGGAACGAAATGGATAGAGAAGCATTTTGATGATAACAAAAAATAGTTGTCCTTCTCTGAGACGTTGCAAGGTTGTTAGCAACGCATAAAAAAGCACCCTTAGTCTTGGCGGACAGGGTGCTTTTCTTGTATTCAGATATTACTCTGAAATTCTCCTTGTTGTTATCATTATTATAGCACGAGTTAATACTCCTTGTCAAAGAAAGGTAATCAAATAGCCAATCACACCAATCATAATGCCATTTTCAGTCCAAAATAAGGCAAAAGAATTTCAACGAAAGACAGATTTTAGTTGTGTTTGCTCAAGAGATAGGATACAATAAAATCTGTAACAAATGAAAGGTTTCAAGTAAATGAACTATATTATTACATTTTTGATTGCCATGGTTCCTCTTGTAGAACTTCGTGGCGCTGTTCCTTATGCAATCGCCACTGGTATTCCAATGTGGCAAGCACTTATTATCGGGGTTGTCGGCAATATGCTTCCCGTTCCAATTATCTTCTTCTTCGCACGTCGTGTGCTTGAATGGGGAGCAGATAAACCAGTTATCGGTGGTTTCTTTACTTGGTGTTTGAAAAAAGGTCACAACGGTGGAAAAAAACTAGCTGAGACGGCTGGTGACCGTGGACTATTTATCGCCTTATTGCTCTTTGTTGGTATCCCAATTCCTGGAACAGGTGCTTGGACTGGAACATTAGCCGCATCAATCCTTGATTGGAACTTCAAACAAAGCGTTATTGCAGTTATGCTCGGTGTTATCCTCGCAGGACTAATCATGGGAACACTAACAATTCTCGGCTTAGGAGCATTTAGCTAAAACAAAAACAAGAGCTTAGAAAACAAACTAAGCTCTTTTAATATTGTTTTTTTATCAACTGTTAGCAAGATTTCTCAAGCATACAAAACCACCTGAGACAAGTATTTTGGGTGGTTAAATTTTTTCTTCAATATCTATCAATAACTTTTGAGCCATATTTTTGAGTAATTCTTTATTCTCTAGTTCAAAAATGGTAATGGCATTGCGACAGTATTTTTTTGCCTCTTCATAGAGTTTTGTTTCATCTAAAACATAGGCTTTCATCAATAAAGAATCACCTAATAAATAAATTGATTTTTTCTCTAAAATCTCATCTATGGCTCTTGAAATATAGGTTAAAGAGTTAGTCATATCGCCTTTTACAAAATAAGCGCGAGAAATGCTATATAGAAAAGTCACACGGTCACGAAAATCATCACTAACTTGGTAATCATCAATAATCGACTCAAAATATTGTAAAGCTAGCTCATCTTCATGATTCTCACTATAAATACTAGCAATAGCTGACACAACTTTTAAATAAAGTTGGAAATAATGATTTTTAACTTGAGGTAACAATTTTTCTAATTTTTGAATGGTTTCTGGTAGATTAACCTGTTTAGTCATATAATCAGTAATCGCCAGCAACCAATCATAATACAAAAGTTCCTCTGTTGTCATACTAGTATTATCTAGTGCTTTCAAGACGTACACCAGATTTTCATAATCCCTCATATACAACAATTGTTTAACTTTATCAGAATAAACTCTATTGTGATGAATGGCGTTTGTTAATTCAAAAATTTCAGAGACTACTGACATGTCAATATCTAGTCTTTTAACCAATTTAAAAAACAAATCGACTGACGGTGTTGTTTCATTTTTTTCTATCTTGCTGATGACAGCTTGAGCACAAATACCTTCAGCCAACTCTTTTTGAGTTAGCCCTTTTTCTTTACGTTTAGTTTTAATCAACGTCGCAATATCAGTAATCATACGCCCTCCACTCCATTAATATTATAACAATTAATAAAGCTTTAGGAAATATCATAATGCCTTAATTTACGATTTGAGAAATAAAGTAAACTAACTAGTAATAAAGCCATTGCAAATAGGACAAGAAACAGACGCCACGACATGGTTTTAGCGACATACCCAAAAATGAGTGAACCAATTGCTAGAGTTGGAATTGTCACCGTATAGAAAGCACTAAAAACCTCCCCAAGATGCTCGTCAGGAATCTCTGTCTGTAAAATAGGCTTTTGAGCAACGTGTGTTATGCCAAGAAAAAGACATGAAATAAACCAAATCAGCAATAATACCAAACGACTATGCACCATTGCCGTAGAACCAATCCCGATTCCAAAAATAGCAGTCGCTAGCCAGAAGGCTTGTCCTAAGCTGAATTTTTGTAACACAAAATTAGCAACAACCGTAGTTCCCAATAAAGTGCCAACAGCACAGGCAGAAACTAACAGTCCATAAAAGGCTGAATTACCAACATCTTTAGCAATCAATAATTGGTAAACATTAAAACCACCGAAAAGAAAGTTGACAATAGCCCCTCCCAATGTAATAGAGAAAACCACTTTATTTTGCCAGATAAAACGTAAACCACTCCAAAAATCCGTCTGCTCACGTGTCTTTTCAATCTTTTCTTTAAATGATATTTGCCTAAAAAGTAAAATTGAACTCAAAAATGTCAAAACATCAATTAGTAGCAAGGGAATATAACTCAGCACAGAAAGCAAGAAACCACTAATCGCAGTAAAAACATACTCCGTCCCATTGTAAGCCACAGACATATACATCTCTGCCTTAGCTAAATCTTTGGTGGGAACAATTTTAGGAACTAAAGCATCTTGCACAGTATAGGTATTCAATCCAACCGTAGAAGCAATGAAAACACAGCTAAAAATAATCGCTAAACTAAGATTAGCATTGACACCTCTCAAAGCAATACCTAAAACAATTCCCAAAACAGCCAGTAATTGTGCCAACTCCAAAAATACCAATAAATGCTTTTTGGGTAAAGAATCAATCTTTTTCCCAAAAATAAAAGAAAAGGTATTAGGAATAAAAATTAAAAAGTTTAATACACCAACATACCAAGCACTATTAGTCATTTCTAACACATACCACGATAACACAATGGTATAAATCGAATCACCGCAATTGCTAATAAGTCGTCCCAAGAATAATTGACAAAAATCCTTATACTTTCTTAATATCATAAATCGTCCTTTCGTTGATTTAATTATAACTAATGATATTATTTTGTCAATATAAAAAACGGTTTAAGAATTTTTATAATCTTTTTGTGATTTTTTCTAAAAAACAACTGTTAGTCCCTACAATTTTACACACAAGTCAATTTCTTTGATAAGACATCCACACAAAAACCACCTGAGATTTCTATCTCAGGTGGTTAGTTTTATTAGCAAGCTATTCTTATTTGTTAAGTGCTGCTGCCATTGTTGCTGCAACTTCTGATTCAAAGTCGTTAGCAGCTTTTTCGATACCTTCACCAACTTCAAAGCGAGCGAAAGTGATAACTTTAGCGTTTACTGAATCAAGGTATTGTTCAACAGTTTTGCTGTCGTCCATGATGTAAACTTGTGCAAGAAGTGTGTATTGTTGGTCAACTTTAGTGTTGTCAAGCATGAAGCGAGCCATTTTACCAGGGATGATTTTATCCCAGATTTTTTCTGGTTTGCCTTCTGCTTTAAGTTCTGCTTTGATATCTTCTTCAGCTTGAGCGATTACTTCATCAGACAATTGTGATTTAGAACCGAATTTCAAGTGTGGAAGAGCTGGTTTGTTAACCATTGCACGTGATTCGTTATCTTGATCGATTTTGTGGTTCATTTGAGCCAATTCATCGTGGATGAATTCTTGATCAAGTTCTTCGTATGAAAGAACTGTTGGTTTCATAGCTGCAACGTGCATTGAGATTTGTTTAGCAAGAGCTTCGTCGCCACCTTCAATAACAGTTACAACACCGATACGTCCACCGTTGTGTTGGTATGCACCAAAGTGTTGGTCATCAGTTTTTTCGATAAGAGCGAAACGACGGAATGAAATTTTTTCACCGATAGTTGCAGTTGCGTTAACATAAGCTGCTTCCAAAGTTTCACCTGAAGCCAAAGTAACTTTAAGTGCTTCTTCGTTGTTAGCAGGTTTTTGTTCAGCGATAGCTTTAGCTGTTTCTTTAACCAATTCAACGAATTGTGCGTTTTGAGCAACGAAGTCAGTTTCAGCGTTAACTTCAACAACTGCTGCAACGTTACCGTCAACATAAAGACCAGTCAAACCTTCAGCGGCTACGCGGTCAGCTTTTTTAGCTGCTTTAGCCATACCTTTTTCGCGAAGCAATTCAATTGCTTTTTCCATGTCACCGTCAGTTTCAACAAGTGCTTTTTTAGCGTCCATGACACCAGCACCTGATTTTTCACGCAATTCTTTTACTTGAGCTGCAGTAATTGCCATTTTTTATGTCCTCCAGGATTTTTTGTTTTCCAAAATAATAAAAACGAGACAGAGCGGTTTGCTTTCTGCCCCGTTTTAAAGCATATCAAAGACTGTTAAGCCTTAAAATCTTATTCGTTGTCGCCTTCTACAACTTCAACGATTTCTTCGATTGAGTCAGCTTGTGCTTCTGATGCAAAATCAACATCTGCATCTTCACCTTGACGTCCTTCGATAACAGCATCAGCCAATTTAGATGTAATCAATTTAACGGCACGGATAGCGTCATCGTTTGCTGGGATGATAACATCGATGTCATCTGGATCAGCGTTTGTATCAACCATTGCAACAACAGGGATACCAAGTTTTTTAGCTTCTTTAACAGCGATTTGTTCTTTGTGTGGGTCAACAACGTACATTACGTCTGGGATACGAGGCATATCTTCGATACCACCCAAGAATTTTTCAAGACGAGCACGTTGTTTGTTAAGAAGAGCAACTTCTTTCTTAGGAAGAACTTCAAAAGTTCCATCTTCTTCCATACGTTTGATTTCTTTCAAACGAGCGATACGTTTTTGGATAGTATCCCAGTTTGTAAGAGTTCCACCCAACCAGCGGTGGTTGATGTAGTATTGACCAGCACGTTCTGCTTCTTCTTTAACAGCATCAGCAGCTTGTTTTTTAGTACCAACAAACAAGATAACAGCGTCGTTAGCAGCTGCATCACGAACGAATTCGTAAGCTGCGTCAGCCATTTTTACAGTTTGTTGAAGGTCAATAACGTGGATACCGTTACGTTCTGTGAAGATGTATTTAGCCATCTTAGGGTTCCAGCGACGAGTTTGGTGACCAAAGTGAACACCAGCCTCAAGAAGTTGTTTCATTGAAATTACTGCCATGAGTAGTTTCTCCTTTTTATAATGTTTTTTTCCTCTCCCAGACTTCATCTTGCAAACCCACCCATAAAGAGCAACAGGTTCACAATACATCCAGAATGAGTATTTGTTGCATAATACAACTATCATAGTTTACCATAAAAGCCCCATTTTGACAAGTCAAATGCGACTTTAAAGAAGCTTTTCTTTAAAGTATTTTGGCAAAGATTTTTGCATACTTCCTATCATAAAATATCTGCCATGATAAATTCTTGTTCCCTTATCACAAAAACAAAAGCCCGACAGAATCGGGCTTTTGGGTGTAAACACATTATATAAAGGCGGTAGACGGATTTGAACCGACGATCAAGCTTTTGCAGAGCCGTGCCTTACCACTTGGCTATACCGCCATAACAAATAATATTCTACCTTAAAATCTAAATGGCGTCAAGTAGATTTCTTAAATTCTGAACTTATCTTACCGATTCTATTTCCTTGTAAAATACGGGATTTATGCTATAATACTAAAAATCTTTGGAGGTGTTTTATGAAAAAACTAAGTCCTAACAGTCACATTCGCGTACTCAGTCCGTCAGATTCAATTGCTCGCTTGGGTGGATTTGAAGCCAACCTTTCTGCCAAAGAAACGTTAGAAAATCTAGGATTTCGTGTGTCATTTTCAGAACATTACTTAGAATCTGATATGCTCTATTCTTCTTCAATCAAGAGCCGTGTTGCTGATTTGCACGCTGCTTTTGCTGATGACTCTGTTGATGCTATTCTGGCTACGATTGGTGGTTTTAATTCTAACGAACTGTTGCCCTATCTTGACTACGACTTAATTGCCAAACACCCTAAAATCATCTGTGGGTATTCGGATTCGACAGCTTTTTTGAATGCTATTTTTGCTAAAACTGGAAACCTCACTTACATGGGACCGTCATATTCTAGTTTTAAAATGAAAGAAGGTCAAGATTACCAGAGCAAGGCTTGGTTAAACGCCATGACAAAATCAGCTTATGACCTTGTTCCAAGTCAAGAGTGGTCGAGCGACCCTTGGTATGACCCAACACAACCACGTCATTTTATGCCAACAGAATGGAAAATTTACAACGCAGGGAAAGCTTCTGGCACCATTATTGGTGGAAATTTATCTACTTTTGGACTTCTTCGCGGAACACCTTACGCCCCTCAAGTCAACGATTATGTCCTTTTCTTAGAAGAGGCAGAAGAAGATGACTATCATGATTTTGACCGCAATTTAGCAGCCATTTTACAAGCTTACCCCAATCCAAAAGCGGTGCTTATCGGACGCTTCCCAAAGGAATGCCAAATGACACCCGAAATATTAACCTATATCCTAGACAAGCACTCACTTCTTAAAACCATTCCTGTCATGTATGACCTTGATTTTGCCCACACTCAGCCACTCTTTACAATCACTATCGGCGCACAAGCAAGCATTGACACTGATACTTTGAGTATTCATATCGAGGAATAAATACCCTAAAAAAGAATAATTAAAATATTTTCATTTGCAGATTTGCAAATAAACCGATTTCATCAATTCCTCTGCTAAAATGGGGTTATAATCTAAGGAGGAAATCTACTATGTTGAAACGCTTAATTAATTTATTACCTATTCTTATCTTTTTGCTTTTGCCACTTATTTAATAAGCAACCCTTAATAATAAACTTTAAACAAAACTCTTTTCATGACACAAAAAGAACCACCCTTATCTAATCTCTGTAAGGGCGGTTTTTATTTGTTTAGTTTTGGTCAAAAAGACTTGATAGATTTGCCTTTAAAAAAGCAACAATGGTCGGATTGCCAACTTCTTCGACGCAAGCAATATAATGCTCCAAATCAGAAAGGTCATCTGACCCACTTTCGATATGGGCAATAATTTTTTTCGAGAAATTCAAGCAAATCGTCGCAAACATATCTTGATAAGTTATGATTTTCTCCAAACATTCAATAAAATAAGTCGCTTGGTAAATTTTGCGATAACTAATCAAGGTCAAAATCAAGTTCAGAAAAACAAGCTCTGCACTTTTCTTATGATTTGGCAAAGATAAATACAATTTATCTCGCTCAACAAATGCTTTTCCAAGAAAAATCAAGTCATCATCAGATAAAATGGTCATTGTATTACCAAAAATGTAAAGCTCATACTCTGTCCATTCTTCTATCTCATAAAGATAAGACGTCAAAAAATTCTTTTCGTCTTCTGTGATAACATAGCTAGGGTCCAAAGAATGAATCGTAATCTTAATCATTAATTCATTTAAACGATTGTAAACATCAAATGATTCGGTATTTTTATCAGTCTCAAGCAGACGACGCAAACCGTCAATATCTTGCTTGTTATACAAATCAGAGATGACATTTCCTAGTTTAAAAAAACTCGTTTCTTCGTAATTATTAATGGCATGACCAAATTCTGAAAAGGTCATGTGAATCCCTGAAATAGCAATCAACAATTTATCCGCCGCTAACATGGTTTGACCATTTTCAAAACGTGACAATTGCGAAACTGATAAATTATCACGCGCAATATCTTTCAATTTCAAGCCTCGAGCAATTCTTAATTCACGGTACAATTCACCTAATTGCATTGACTTTTCAAGCTTCATACAGTCTCCTTTATGTCAAATGTTTAATCACCATCAAATCTCAAGTGATTATTTTTATGCGTCCAACTGACCAATAACCATGCCAGTCTTTACGCTTTGAATACATATTTCCCACAATTTATCGCATTGTTACAATATAACACCATTGTTTATTGTAACATACTTTTTTTAAATTCATTTGAAGATACCGTTAATCCTTTGTTCCAAAAAATAACTACCGCTGCTCAATTATCAAGAATTGCTAAAAGAGAAATAAACGAAACACAGCCTCTCCTATATTCTGAAGGTTAACAAATCCCAACAAAAAAGCTGAGCTAAAATGCTCAGCTTCAAACTTTTTTCAACAAATCACCAAATGATAACGCGTTCTTCTGGTGCGCGCCACATTGGGTCTCCTGCTTTGATATCAAATTCTGTGTGGAATTCATCAAAGTTTGTCAATGTAACATTGGTACGAAGTTTTCCTGGTGCGTGAACGTCAATGCTTGCTAACATTTGCATATATTCATCACGCGCTTTCATGCGCCAAATCGTCGCAAAGTTGATGAAGAAATCACGTGCTGAGAAATCCTCGTCTTGTTTTGCAGCTTCGAGCGCACAAGCCACACCACCAAGGTCAGCCACATTTTCAGAAACGGTTAATTTACCATTGACTTTCGCACCATATGAATCTAAACCATCAAATTGGTCAACGATTTTATCCGTACGTTCTGTAAAGGCTTTGTAATCAGCTTCTTTCCACCAGTTATTGAGGCTACCATGTTCGTCAAATGATGCACCATTGGTATCAAAAGCATGTGAAATTTCATGGGAAATAACCGCACCAATACCACCATAGTTAGCAGATGAACTTTGTTCTAAACTGTAAAATGGGGCTTGTAAGATAGCCGCTGGAAAGACAATCTGATTTTGTTGTGGGTCATAGTAAGCATTAACCATATGGGCAGGCATATGCCATTCACTACGGTCAACAGGCTTGTTCCATTTGCTCCAGCTATGTGCGATTGAAATTTTAGCAAGGTTTTGCGCATTTTCAACTAATGACAACGAATCATCAATGATTTTCTTAGCATAAGTTTCTGGCAATTTTTCAGGATAACCAATGTGTGGTGTAATCACGTTTAATTTAACAATGGCTTTATCACGTGTTTCTTTTGCCAACCAATCTGCTGATGTCAAACGTTTCTTGTAAACATCAATCATTGTCGCTACTTTATGCTCCACATCGGCTTTAGCTTCTGGAGAGAATTTTTGCCCAGCATACCAAAGACCAAGTGCTTGGTTGTAAGGACCTGAAGCTAAGTAATATGCCGCTTTTTTCTTATCCATAGCCTGTGGTGTTCCTGAAAGCGCACGACCATAAGCACCTGAAAGCACACGAATATCATCTGTTAAGTAACCGTTAAATGCCCCCGTAGCTGATAAAACCAAATCTGCCTTTAGCAAATCCCAGTTTTTTTCTGAATAATAGTCAGCAGCAAATTCTGTCCAGAAACGTTCTTCAGGAACAATCACTTTGTCAGGAATTTCTCCCAAAATTTGCGTGAAAATAGCGTCCAAAGGCAATTCTGGTGCTAATTTTGTAAAATCAGCCCAATCATATGGGTGATAAAGTTTGACGTATTCAGAAGATTCTTCACGTGACAAAACATATTTAGCGACTTTGGCATCTAATTCAATCACCTTGTCAAGCAAGTCTTTCGTTTCTTCAGCTGAAAAACCAAATTTTGGCAATAATTCTTCTTGCATTTGGCGCCAGATAGCTAGTAATTCTTTACCTTTTTCGTTATCTTCGGCATAGTAAGTCGTATCAGGCAAGATTGTTCCAGGAGCTTCTGCCCAAAGAACATTAAGCTGCGCATTCATGAAATCTGGGGCAACACCAAGTGGGAATTCATTTGGTTTTCCTGCCATTTCAAAATCGGCAATTTTGCCTGCAAATTCAGCAAAAGAATCCAAGTTTTTGTATTCTTCAATCAATGGAAGAACTGGCGCGACACCAACTTCTTCACGTTTATCATAATCTGAAGTCATACGATGAAACTTGATATAGTTTTGTAAAATACTGTCCTCTGGCACATCTTCGCCGCTAAGCCATTTATCTGTTGTCGCCAACATTAAGTCTTCAATCTCATCGGCTAAATCTGAAAAACCACCTGTACGTGGTTTATCATCAGGAATGACGGCTGTTTTTTCCCATTCGCCATTGACAGCATCATAAAAATCGTCTTGATATCGAGTCATAAAAAATCTCCTTTAATCTATTAAAACCATTTTATCAAAAAAACGTGAGAATAGCAGATATAAAGCGCATTTGTTAGAGATTAAATAACGGACTTTCTGACACTTTTTTGCTATACTTAGGGCAAGGAGGCGACTATGACTAAAAAACATTATAATTGGGCAACCCTAGGAACTGGTGTCATTGCTAATGAATTAGCGCAAGCACTTCAACAACAAGGGCGAAAACTCTATTCTGTTGCTAACCGTACTTATGATAAGGGGCTAGCTTTCGCTGAAAAATATGGCATTGACAAAGTTTATCAAACTATTGATGAGGTATTTGACGACCCTAACGTAGATATTATTTACATCTCAACGCCACACAATACACACATTAACTTTTTGCGCAAAGCCCTAGCAAACGGCAAACACGTCTTATGTGAAAAGTCAATTACGCTTAACGCTGACGAATTGGACGAAGCTATCAAGCTAGCTGAAGAAAATCACGTCATTTTAGCAGAAGCCATGACCATTTTCCATATGCCAATTTACCGCAAACTTTCAGAAATCATTGCGACTGGAAAACTCGGTGAATTGAAGCTCATTCAAATGAATTTTGGTAGCTACAAAGAATACGATATGACAAACCGTTTCTTTAATCGTCAGTTAGCTGGCGGTGCACTTCTTGATATTGGTGTCTATGCTCTTTCTTTTGTCCGTTGGTTTATGACATCAACGCCGACTCAAATTGCTTCCCAAGTAAAACTAGCTCCGACAGGAGTCGATGAACAAGCTGGGATTTTGCTAACGAATAGCCAAGGCGAAATGGCAACCTTGACATTAAGCCTTCACGCCAAACAACCAAAACGTGGAACAATCGCTTATGATAAAGGCTATATCGAACTTTACGAATACCCTCGTGGGCAAAAAGCGGTGATTACCTATACCGAGGACGGACATCAAGAAGTCATCGAAGCTGGAAGTACCGCACTCGCTCTTTCCTACGAAGTCGCTGACATGGAAAATGCCGTTTCTGGTCAAGAAAATACCATGCACCTTGACTACACCAAAGACGTCATGGACATTATGACAAAACTCCGCAAAGACTGGAACCTCACTTACCCAGAAGAAGAATGACAACACACAAAATGAGCAGGGAAATCTCCCTGCTCATATATTTTTACCCGCCAGATTCGTCTCAAAGTGCTATGGGGGAAATGGAAATACACCATATCATGTGATTATGCTCTATGCTTGTTTAATACTATTTATCATCCTTATGTGTATTGACATCTTTTTGGGAAAATCGTTGTCTAACGGAGTGTCTAAACTGCTTCTTTGCACATCATGTCTTGCTATTCTTGGCATGATTATCACTGGGTAATCGGTATGAATGTGATAAATTTGCTCAAACAAACGACTTGACGCGTATCAGAACGTTTGGTATTTCCATTAATCCACACAGCTGTCTTGGAAAAATCGGCTACGGTTTGGCCATTGTATTGATAATTACCATTCTGGTCATTATCCTACTTGCTTTATAAATTTTCTTGATAAATGGCAAGTGTTTGATAAGGTTTTAAAGTGATTTTTTCAGAAAGGTTTGTTTCTGGATAATTGCTTAACAAAACTTGTCCTGACTGATAAGCTTCTGGCAAATCAAGCTCAACTTCTTTAGCAAAAAAGTTATTCAACACCAACAACTGTTTTCCGTCAAAATGACGTTCAAACGCATAAATATAAGGATTATCTTGATAAGCTGACTGATAACTTCCTTCCGCAATAATTGGCAAGTCTTTTCTCAGACGAATCAATTGTTGATAGAAAGTGAAGATTGGTCCGCTTTTTTCATTTTCAACATTAATGTCACGATACGTTTTACCAACTTTCAACCATGGTGTGCCTGTTGAAAATCCCGCATTCTCTGAAGCATCCCATTGCATCGGCGTACGGCTATTGTCACGTGATTTTGCTTGAATAATGGCAAATGCTTCCGCTTCTGTCTTGCCTGATGTCAGTAATTCTTGGTAAGCATTTAAACATTCAACATCAACATAATCAGCCATGCTGTCATAATCTGGATCGAGCATACCAATTTCTTCGCCCATGTAAATATATGGTGTACCACGAGACAAATGAATAGCTGCCGCTAACATGGTCGCTCCCTCATTACGGAAGTTTTTAACATCTATGAAACGATTAATCGCACGAGGTTGGTCATGATTATTCCAGAAAAGTGCTGACCAGCCACCACCCTCACTCATTTTTTCACCCCAAGTGTGGAAAAGTGTTTTTAATTCTTCAAAATCAAATGATTTTAACGTCCATTTTTGACCATTTTCGTAGTCAACCTTAAGATGATGAAAATTGAAAACCATATCCAATTCATGACTGTCAGGGTTGCTATACTGGATACAATTTGGAATGTCTGTAAAGCTCATTTCACCAACCGTCATGCTATTGTCATCTTGACCAAATGTCGCTTGATTTAACATTTTCAAATAATCGTGCGCAATCGGACGGTCTGTGTATTCAGGTTTACCATCAAAAGCAGTATTATCTTTCAGCTCTTCATCTTTACCGATTAAATTAATCACATCAAAGCGAAATCCCTTGACACCTTTTTCACGCCAGAAATTAACCACCTTGAACAATTCCTCACGCACATGCGGATTGCGCCAATTCAAGTCAGCTTGTGTAATGTCAAACAAATGCAAATAATATTTGCCAGTATCACCAAATGGTGCCCAAGCATTGCCACCGAATTTTGAAACCCAATTCGTCGGCGTATCACGTAAAATGAAGAAATCTTGATAATATTTATCCCCAGCTAAAGCTTTTTGGAACCATTCATGCTCTATTGAACAATGATTCAAAACCATATCAAGCATTAATTCAATGCCATGTTCCTTAGCTTTTTGACTTAATTCTTCAAAATCAGTCATTGTCCCAAATAAGGGATTGACCGCTGTGTAATCTGAAATATCGTACCCATTATCACGTTGAGGACTTGGATAGAAAGGGTTGAGCCAGATGACATCAACACCTAATTCTTCCAAATAGGGTAATTTTTCAATAATCCCACGCAAATCCCCTACGCCATTGCCTGTCGTATCTTTATAAGATTTTGGGTAAATCTGATAGACGACTTTTCTCTTATCAAATGCCAATTTTTGCTCCTTTATCACAATTTACTTGCTGTAAAAATCGCTTCCCCACGCGCAACATCACACGGCAATTCTCGCGTAACATCCGTCTGGAAATCATTTTGATTGGTCACAATAACAGGTGTCGCCACAGGATAGCCAGCCGCTTGAATAGCTGCCATGTCAAAACTAATCAAAGCATCACCAACCGACACTCTATCACCTTGCTTAACATGAGCTGTAAAGCCGTCTCCGTCAAGATTTACCGTGTCCATACCGATATGCATCAACAATTCAAGGCCTTCATCTGAAACCAAACCAATCGCATGTTTTGTTGGGAAAAGAACTGACACCACACCGTCAACTGGCGCAACCAATTCTCCTTCTGTCGGTTCAATCACAACACCTTGTCCCATAACACCTTGGGCAAAAACAGGGTCTGGTGCTTCACTCAAATTTTTAGCACGTCCTGCAAGCGGACTTTGGATAGAAATCACTGTTCCTGCAGGCACTTCCGCATCCTTTTTAGCCTCAACAACTGCCTGAACTTGTGAATTTTCTTCTGACTTCACTTCATCTTCAGCTTTTGTCAAGAAACCAACACGACGGAAAATAAATGTCAAAACAAATGGAATAACAATTGCAATCACCATATCAATGGCAAATAAGCCCATATATTTTGCTTGAATCGAAAGAATACCTGGCAAACCACCGATACCAATCGCATTAGCCGTGATATTGAAACTTGTACAGAATAGCCCTGCAATACCTGAACCGATCATCCCTGCAACAAATGGGTAAACATACTTCAAGTTAACCCCGAAAAGTGCTGGTTCTGTAACACCAAGATAAGCTGAAATCGCTGCTGGCAATGAAATTTGAGCTTCACGTTCATCATGACGATTCATCACATAAAACGCCAAAACAGCAGAACCTTGAGCAATATTTGACAAAGCAATCATTGGCCAAAGCCCAGTACCACCAGCATCCGCAATCAATTGTGTATCAATCGCATTCGTCATGTGGTGTAAACCAGTAATAACAAGTGGCGCATAAAGTGCACCGAAGATAGCACCAAAGAGCCATTTCACAGGACCAGTCAATCCAGCAAGTACCACTGCTGAAATACCTTTACCAATTGTCCAACCAATTGGACCAAGCACCGTATGTGCCAAAATCAATGCTGGAATCAATGATAGAAACGGCACAAAAATCATTGAAATCACTTCTGGAATATGCTTACGCCAGAACCGTTCCAGATAAGCCAAAGACAACCCTGCCAAAAGCGCTGGGATAACTTGAGCTTGGTAACCAATTTTTTGAACTGTAAAGAAACCAAAATCCCAAGTCCAGTTTGCCGCAATTTCAGCAGCTGATGTGCTGGCAACATTATAAGCATTTAACAGTTGGTTTGGAGAAATCAAACAAATCCCCAGAACAATCCCCAGAATCTGGCTAGTTCCCATTTTACGTGTCACAGACCAGACGATTCCCACTGGTAAATAGTGGAAAATCGCTTCACCTGGCAACCACAAGAATGAGTTCACACCAGACCAAAATTGAGAAACCTCAACAATCGTCTTACCATTCAATGCTGACCATTCTACACCTTCAAGGATATTACGAAAACCTAAAATCAAACCACCAACGATAATCGCTGGAATGATAGGTGTAAAAATTTCCGCCAACATTGCAAGCGCACGTTGTAACCAATTTTGATTTTTCTGCGCTGCTGATTTAGCCGCTTCTTTTGATACCCCTTCGATACCAGAAACCGCTGTAAAATCATTATAAAAAATAGGGACATCATTTCCGATAATTGCTTGGAATTGCCCTGCATTTGTAAATGTCCCCTTAACCGCAGGGATGGCTTCCAAACGCTTAACATCTGCCTTACTCTCATCATTTAAAACAAAACGCATCCGCGTCGCACAATGCGTTACCGCCGCAATATTTTCTTTCCCGCCGATAGCTTCAAGCATTTCACGGGCATCTCTTTCAAATTTTCCCATATGTCTTCGGTAAAACCGACTCCTTCGTTAGTCTATAAATAGTTGCTAGCTTTATTTACAAGGTTATTGTAATCGTTTTCTATTTTGTCTGCAAGTTGTTTGGCATAAATAAGCACATTTTTTCTTGAATTTTTTCAAGTTGTATGGTAATTTAAAAACAACTTTAGAAAACTTAAGGAATTTTTCAACACAACTCATGAAAAAATACGAACAAATCTTTAAAGAACTTGAACACGATATCACCTCTGGCATTTACCAAGCAGGCGACTATCTCCCCACCGAAAATGAGCTAACCCAGACCTACCATATGAGCCGTGACACTATCCGCAAAGCGCTTAGTCTCCTTGCCGAAGCAGGGCTTATTCAGAAAATTCACGGTTCTGGCTCTCAAGTCATCAAGCACGAGCAGATTGATTTTCCCGTTTCACAGCTCACAAGCTATAAAGAGCTGGTCGACGCTCACCATATCAATTCCAAAACCAATGTCATTGCCATTGATAAACTTATCGTTGATGAAAAATTAGCTACGCTGACAGGTTTCAAGAAAAATAACCTTGTCTGGCGAATCATTCGCCAACGTGTCGTTGACGGCACCGCTTCTGTCCTTGACATTGATTATTTAGACAAAAAAATCGTGCCAAATATGACACGAGAAATCGCCGAACAATCCATTTACGATTACCTTGAAAATCAACTCCACCTCATCATCGCTTACGCTCAAAAAGAAATCACCATTGACCAGCTAACTGACCGTGACAAACTACTCCTTGACATCGGTGCCGAACACCACGTCGTCTCTGTCAAATCAAAAGTTTACCTCGCCAACAAACACCAATTCCAATTCACCGAAAGCAGACACAAACTCGAAAAATTCCGCTTCGTTGACTTCGCAACCCGAAAACCACAGTAACACGTGACACCTATTTGAGAATAAAAAAACGCAGTCTCTCCCACATCTCGAAAACTTTGAAATGCGGATTTCCTGCCGAACTGTCAGCCCTACCACCCACACTAACTAAGGAAAAAACAATGATTGTTGCTGTTCAATTTCAGAAATACTTGCTAGCAAAGCAAGCACAAAAATGATGCCTACCGTCGCCCAAACAGTTTGAGCTAAAAATTGAAAGCAAGGAAATTAAAGCAAATAGCAAAAAAATTCTTCAACCAAAAAAGCAGCTGGACACGAAATGTCCAGCTGCTTTTGCATTAATGTCGTAATCTGCGGTAAACATTTACCACCAATAAAAGCACGATTAAAATAAATATTCCAAGGAATGGCGCAACCATCAATGGTTTCACCTGACTGGCTTCAGATGTCACACGCGCAGCATTTTCCTGATTAGCGATACGGTGACCACGAACCAAGAGACGGTGAGTATTGACTCCATACGGCGTACAAGTCACCAAAGTCACATAGTCTTGCTCTGGGTCGATTGCTAACGCCGACACGTCATCTGGCGTTACCGTCAAAATTTGGTCCACTTCGTAAGTCAACGTCTCGTCCAAAACCTGAATCATGAACGTATCGCCCTCAACCAAGCGGTCAATATCCGTAAACAACTTCGCAGACGCTAAACCACGGTGACCTGAAATCACAGCGTGCGTTCCTTTACCACCCACAGGAAGTGATGTCCCTGGGATATGCCCAATAGCCACCTGCAAGACACTATCGTCCGTACCATGGTAAATCGGCAAAGTCGTATTCAACTTAGGAATTTCAACATAAGCCATAATCCCCGTACCAGTCACATCAAGCGTCTGGTCATAGGTCTTAGTCTCAGCACTCGACAAATTCAAATCAGGAATAACCCCTGTCTGCAACGTCTGATTATAAGCTTGCGCAGCAGCCAACATCTCTGCTTTCTTCTGCTCACTCATATCCTCAACATCTTGCACATAACCAGCAACCGCCTCAGATTGGTGAAATGAATTCCAATAATCGCTAACTGTCGGATACAATAACAAGGACAGCCCGATTAATAATATGCCGACGAGGCTAATCGTCAAATAATTCTCTTTAATCTTTTTTATCATAATAAAGGGCTCTCCTCACCATTGCAATAGGAAAGGGAGCGAAAGAAAAGTTGACACTCCTCATCCACTCCCTGCTAGGTAACAAGGCTCTAACAGCCGACCAATCGGTCTAAAACTCATTACAAAGTATTAACGCTTTATTTTCCACCTTGCAACCTAACGCCTATAACAACAGTCTGCCTAGTGTTTATTTAGCATCCATGCGTTTTTTAGTAACAAGCAAGATACCAGCAGCAAGAACAAGAATAGTACCTACAACGTAAAGGATAGTTGTTCCCATACCACCAGTTGAAGGAAGAACAGAACCTTTTTTGTTGACAACATCAGTTGTTAAAGAACCATCAGTAGTGCTTGAAGTAAAATCAGCACTTGTTTGGTCAACTGAAAGTGAAATCAATTTAGGTTCATCAGCTTCTTCACTGTGACTTGCTGAAATTGTAAATTCAACATCAGAGGCTTTGTTGTAACCATCTGGTACGGTTGTTTCTACAAGTTTGTAATCACCATCATCAAGACCTGAGAATGTGAAAGTAGTTGTATCTCCAGCTGAGATTGTTTCTACTTCATTCCATTTACCAGATGAATCTTTTTTGTAAAGAGTGAATCCAGCACCTTCTAGTGGACTAGTTCCATCTTCTTTAACTTTATTTACAACAACTTTGTAAGTAAAGACGATAACAGTATCTTCTGGAGTTTCACCAGTATCGCCTGGTTTAGATGTACCATCACCAGTATTATTTGGGTTGTTTGAGTATGTTAATTTAACTTTGTTAGGGTTACCAGCTGAACCAATAACAGCTTTTGAGTTCAGAGTAGCATTGTATTCTACAACAATATCATCATCTTTAGTAATTGTAGCTACAGCTTTTACATCAGTGATGATAACAGAAAGTGTTGTTGTACCAGCTGAATTACTAGTTGTTGTTACTGTGTATTGATCAGAAGTAAGAGTTGTACCATCAGCTGTTACTTTTGTAATTTTGTCAAATGTCAAACCTGCAGACAAAGTATCTGTAAATTCAACGTAGTAATGGTCATATTCAGAGATATGTGCCGGTAATGTTGCTTTCAATTGGAAAGGAATTGTATCTCCAATATCATAGTCAGCAGAATCTTGCCAATCAGTAGTTGTACCAGCTGTGTCGTTAGTATCTTTAACTTTCTTTTGAACAGTAGGTGTGTCATTTTTAAGTTGTGCTGTTGCATCACCGACAACTTGTAAGATAAAACGAGTATAGGCTGCATTTTTTCCATTTTGTGACTCATCTTTATCTTTCACCAAATAGTAACCTGGTGCTAAACCAGAAATAACAGTTGAACCAGCACTACTTGTTGCACTACCTGAAGCAGTTGTAACATTTGCACCGGCTAATTTAGCAAATGCTTTTGCTGTGGTTGAATCATATTTTTCTCCAGAAATTTTTTCGGCGATTGTTGCTGCATCAGTTGCATTGTCGTAGGTAAAAGCAGTAACACCAGAACCCCAAGCAATATTTGAAAGAGTAGTGCCATCCGATGAAAGGTCACCACTAAAAATTTGATAAGCTTCATAAGTGTGACCTTCACTTGTACCACTAATAGTCAAACTATAAGTTGTATCGGCGAATGCCTTTCCACCAACAAAGGTGAAAAGAGCTGCCAACAATATAGCAAAAATTAATTTAAAGTTTTTCATTAAAATCCTTTTCTTTCTTTTTTGATTTAGTGTGAGTAGAGTAAAAATATAATCTAAGGCTTGGCGAGTATCGACTAAGCAACACCACCTTTACCAATAAAACTAGTTATCATCATAGGTGACCTCCTATCTGATAACGTTTATAGACTTTAAAGATTAACAAGCCAATAGCAAGCAATGATAACACCGCACCAGCTATGTAATGCCATTGCGTTCCATTACCACCAGTATCAGGCAAGTCGTATTGCTTCTGAGCAGTATTCCTAATGGTAATCGTTGCAGAATCTGAAGCAATCGCCATATCAGCTGCTTCCTCAGTAGGAACAGCATTATTACTATTAGTGTAGCTAGTATCATAACCAGAAACAGCGTTCTCTTTAACGTAATAAGTATAAGTGACCGCATTGCCAGATGAATCCGTACCCGAAACAGGTAATTCTGTATAAGTTTTCGTCCAGTTATCATCATGACTTAACGTTTCCCCAGACTTATAAGTTGATTCGGTCGAAGTTCCGTCCTCTGCCGTTGCAACCTGAATCACATCATAAGTGATAGAACCATCAGAACGACTTGTTTCATCACCATCAGCCGTGAACCATTTCTTATTGACGGTTAAATCAATCGTCTTAATCTTTTCGTTTTCAACGTAAACTGAATCTGAAGTCTTGGCTAAGTTGACTGCACCGCTAAGAACACCTGTCGGTGTTATCGTATTCTCCGTATCGTAGTAGAAGTAATACTTACTTGAACTATCCGACAACTCATAACCTGACGGCGCAGTTGTCTCTTTGAAGTAATAGAAATTACCTTCTGTAAATGTTGACGGTAGGTTTGACTTCGTGATTGTAATGTGACCATTAGCATCCGTTGTATAGGTTGCAATGGCTTCATCATTGCTATCATCGTCATCACCGTCATATTTATAGACAGTAAACACCGCATTTGCCAAACCTAAACCATAGTTATCCGCATCAACCTTATTAATCGTATATGATTTTTCGGTATCAATTCCTGCATCAGTACCAATCTTCGACCATGCTACTTCAGTAGTTGTTCCAGTCGATCCATTACTAAGTCCTGATAAGGTAGCTGTATTGGTTGGCCAATACGTACTAGACGTATCTGGATTTTCTTTTGAAACAAGATAGTCATAGGCGAGCGTATAAGCTGTGGCATCTTTCAAGGTAACCGTCAAGGTACTTGTATAGGTTCCATAACCGTTATCCGTTAACGACACTTTCCATGACCATTCGCTTGTTGGAACTTCCTCACCACTATCAGCGTAGTAAAGTTTAACCGAGCTTTGGTTTAGTGCTACCGAAATGTCCGCACCATAAAACGTTAGAACGTCTGTCAAAGTCAGTTCATCCGTTCCGTCAACCAAGTCCTCAGCACTTGGATTAATGGATAAACTATAGTGCAAAGCACGATTGTTATTATCCCACGTACCAGTCTTAGTCATCGGAGTGGTTTCAGTTTTTTCTTTACCAATCGTTACATTCTGTGTCTGACTATCAGAACCATAATCTTGGTCACCGTCAACGATAACAGATACTGTATTGGTTAAGGTATCTGTTACAACTGTTCCTTCTTCAGGTAGGTCATTATAAGTCGTTGTAAAGGTTAACCAGAAATCGTTATTTCCACCAATATTATTCTTTAGTGTCTGACCGTCAGTCGTACTAAAGTTTAAGGTAACAACATTATCATCCGAAATACTACCAGTTAGGTCAATATTATACGTTCCCCAACCATTTTCACCACTGGTAATACTAGTACCACTGATAACGGCTGAAATTTATCCATAGTGTTGGCCATAAGTCAAACCAGTCAATGAAACAAGGGCTACACCATCACCGTCAACTGGTAACGTATCAGTAACAGTCATGCTTGTCGCATCATCACTCAAGTTAACCTTAACTTTCCATGTAATCACACCATCTGTGCTAGATTTCGTTGACGTTGCTGGGTTTTCATCACCATCCATTTTAACAACATTTGGATTGCTAGTATGGTGATAATCAACCTGGCTACTGTGATCCCCAGAAGTGATTGTATTTCTAAAATCTAATGTCGCTCCGTCACTCAACTTAGCTGTCGAAGCATACTCAAATGATACATTATCGGTTGACTCAAAATCAGACGTTAGTGTAATGACAAACTCTGTGTAATTAACACTATCATCCAAGTTTGCATAATCTGTATAAGACTCTGAAGACCGTTGTCTTGCTTTTAAGGTGAAATTCCCTTCACCAAAAATACTAACCAACTGCGTGTATAAATCTTCTAATTGTGATTTTGAATACCAATGAATCTCAGAATTCCGATTGTATGGTTCCATCAAAACATCAGTAAACGTCGTTCCTTTTTCAATCACTCCACTGTCAGGCATCGTGATTTCAGTTTTCCAATTAAGAACTTTGACATCAGAATCATCAGTATCTTCTTCACTCACAAAAGTCTTAGTCAAATCACCAGAACCTGGTACAGACGGGCTCGAAGAATCTTTTGTTTGATCATCAGTCGTTGTGGTATCACCGTCATCATCTAGGGTTACCGTATTTTTGACTTTAGAACTTGACCAACCAGTGTCACTCACATCTGTAGTGTAAGTGATAGTGTAGTTGTTAGTATTTTTTCCGTCTGAAACAGCATTAAATTTTATTTTAGAAACGTTACCAGAACTATCATACTGAATGGTGTAACCAGTATCGCTTGGAGAAATCTTCAAATCACTCGCTTCGCTAAGGAAACTATCTGTTAAAATAGCCCCTGCAATATCATTGCCATTAGGATTGACCGTGATTATCCAAGTGATTTTACCCGTGCTACTATCATATTTACCACTTTTCTTAACTTCATTTAGTTTTAAGTCAACACTTGTACTACTACTCGTCTCACGTTTATCACTATCGTCTTTAGAAACAGCATTGACAGTATTACTAACTTTCACGTCTTCACCAGCCGTTAAATCCGCAACTTTATAACGATAAGTGATTGTGTAGAAATGCCCAATTGCATTTCCGTCTGAATCCGTTCCACCACTTGTCAATTGATCCAAAGTTAGCGACCAAGTACCATTAGCCGTATCAAAAGTTGGACTTTTAGACACCGTCTCCGTGCTTGTAACGTTGCTTGTACTACCTGCATAAGTTGATTTTGTAATCGAAACATTATCAACAGAATCAATTGAAATACCAGAGGCTGTTAAAGTATCTGTTAAATCAATATTTCCAGGTGTTCCATACTTAGAATCTACCGTAATGGTATAAGTAATATACGGTGTATCTCCGTCGTATGAAACTGTACCAGTTTTTGATGTGGTTAAGTCGTAATTCTTTGTAATATCACTCGCTGGAATTTCAACTTTAACATCATCTGAATAAACAACAGTATACCCACCATCACTGGTCTTATGCTCTAAACCAAAGATTGCTTCATAATTAATATACCCTGTAGACTCAACCCCACTTCCCATTGATGACACGTAAGAATCGTCAAACGAAACCAAGATATAATATTTACCAGTTGACTCATCATAGTAAAATTTATATTTATAAGCTTCCGTACCATTACCATCACGACCAGTGTATTCTGTTCCGAGTGTAATGTCGGCACCAATTGAGGTATCATCTGGCAATGCGAGATAATAATTTTTTTCACTCGTCAAATCGGTTTGGTTAATCTTAAATGATAACTTTAATGAAATCGTCAATTCTTCCGTTGACAAGTCTTCTTGAACAGAGCTTTCGTCATAGCTGTATCCCGTCAAGTAATCTGAAAAGTCAGCATATGTGACATCTGCGACAGTATAGTTTGAAAAACTATCTGACTTAAAATCAACGCTTGTGACATTTTCTGAACTGTCTTGGTTAATCGTTGTATCAGTCTGTCCTGTGAGGTCCTCCACCTTATTGACATCATTGTCCACAAAGTGATAAAGCTTCCAGTTACCTCCGAGTTCAGAACTTGAAACGGCATTCTTAAAGGCGATTGAGACATTGACATCCTTACTTGGTTCAACTTCTTCACCACTTGCTGTGACAAACGAAATATCATATGTATAAGCTTGTGCCAAAGTTTGCTTTGTTTCACTCAAAACAGATGTCAGCTTGTCATTAATAGCGCTCGTATCTGATACTGAGCTGACTTTTAACGTAACAGGTTCTGAAAACGTATCATCCTCATACGTTACCGTCACCGTAACATCTGATGTTTCAGCACTTAAACTTCCTGCAGCGACAGAATCTGACGTTTCTGTCTCTGCTTCTGATGTCGTTGTGCTACTATCTGATGCTTCTGAACTTTCTGCTTGACTGCTTTCTTCTTGCAAATCTTCAGTAGTTGTTTCTTCCGAACTACTTACTGACTGAATAACAGAAGAACTGCTATCTGTACTAATTGTTAGCGCTGGCAAAATTAAAAGATAGGTTGTGCAAAAAACAATAGCAACCGATAATACTAAAGCAATTTTTGCAATAATACTATCTTGTACCCTCTTTTTTATCAGATTTGCTAGCTTAATCCCTAACTTCTTCATCCGACTCCTTTCTAAATAAATCTTTTTTCATTTATTCAATCGTTCCAATTCGTGTGAGCGGCCAAATTCTAAACGTTAGCTTGCCAACTAACTGTTCTTCACTCACAGTACCAACAGCGGTGTTACGCGAATCAATTGAGACACTTCGGTGATCTCCCATGACGAAGAATTTTCCATCTGGAACTTGATAAGGCAAATCAATATTGGTTTCACCATAAGCTTTCTCACCATCTGCAAGATATGGCTCATCAATCTTTTCGCCATCAACATAGACATTTCCGTCCTCGTCAATGTTGACCCATTGACCAGATGTCGCAATCACACGTTTCACCAAAACTTTATTATTGTAATAAAATGCAACGACATCACCCTGTTTCAAATTTTTACTACTAACAGAAACTACCATATCTCCAGCTTCTAGGTTAGGAGTCATTGAATTTCCATAGATTTGTAAAACTGGCAACCAGATTGTCGCCACGAGTACAGCAACAGCTGCTACTGTAAGCAACGTAAAGATTGTTCCTCGTAATGTTCGTATATAACGCTCGCGGTATTTCATTTTTCCTAATTCTTCCGAAAGCGCATCTGCTTTTGGTAAATCAGCTAATTCTACTTTCTGCGATTTTTTCTGAAATAAATGCTTCATCCCAAAAGTATCCTCTTACGATTTTTCACTATCTTCTTCGCTCGCACCCGCAAGACGCTTTACACTATTAAGGTAAACATTCGCAGCCGCTTGAGCTTCATCGAAAACTTTACTGATAGCCAACGCAGCTTCAGCAATCGAACCTGCCTCAGAAAGATTAATCTCGCGACGCTGCAGCTTGCCTTCTAATTCGTTAACACGCTCTTGAAGCTCTTCGATTTCTTTTGCTTGCTCAACTAACAGTTCAAATAAGTCTGAACGTTTAAGCTTTCTTAACTGTTTTGGATCAAGCACGGCGCCACCTCTTTCTAAATTATTTCCAAATCATTACCACATACTTTTTACGTTTTTTTTATATTTCACTTACTCTCTACGAAATATAAAAAACAAATCTCTACATTTATTTTTTTATATGTATAGTTTTTTAAATAATATTATAATGTTTTCTAGTTAATTTGACAATAAACTTTATACAAGTGATACATTTTTTAAGAAAATGTATCATCGTTTATAATTTTCTTAATTCTTAATATTTAATAACTGCTAATTTAGAATTATATTTGTCATTATCTCAACACTTGCTCACAAAATGATATGGCTTAATCTTTCAGAATATGATACAATGCTAACTTGATTGGATATAATTTTTTGTCTTTTCAGAAATATTACATTATTCAAGTAGAGGGGTTATTTTATGCCACATTTATCAAAAAAACAGCATCAAATTTTGGAAACCAAACATCGCTTATCTAAAGCACTTTATCTACTAGTTACTGAACGGCATTACGACAAAATCACTATCTATCACATTTTGGAAAAAGCTGGCGTCTCACGGCGAACCTTTTACCGACACTTTAATAGTAAGTCTGACTTAATGGACTATTGTTTAGATAACTTTATTGAGGGGTATTACCTCCAACGTGACAATTTTATATTAGCACAACAGGCAGAGGACGTTTTCCTCGTCACATTAAATTTCATGTACTATAATCGTGAATTTATCCGCTCACTTGTCGAAAGTGGACATTTCTCGCTTTTAACTGCAAAATTTAATGATAAATCTGAACTAATATATAAAACGATAAATCTCCCTTGGTGTGTTGAGGACACCGCAGATCATAACATTGATTACATCTCAAAAGGTTTATTCGGAGCTTATCTCAATGTTCTACAATTTTGGTTAACCAAAGATGAACCCGAAAGACCAGAACATATCGCCAAGAATCTTGCACTGCTTTTTAGTTCCATCCCAGGTTACTTTGACAACGTTTCACAAAACTCTAACAAAGATAACTAAGTTAATGGAAATTAAAGGTGTTTTTTTTTACCAGATTTTTCACTATTTATGAGAAAAGACAGTTTTTCTCATTTATTAACATATTGTAAACCTATAGTTGACAGTATTGTCAAACGAATTAACAATCTTATTACCAATAATTAGCTTTTTACACCTTTAGGGTTTACATTGGTATTGACAGTTGTTTAACAAGCTTTACAATTTTTGACATCGTTTCTCACTATAATCGCCCTTAGGTAACAATGTGTTGCAAAGCACACATTAGTCACTTTTTATGTTCTCGCAAGTTTATAACTACATGTTATCGTAGCACCAAAAAGCCTAGCATAGACAACGAACCTAACCCCAAGAGTTCGGCAAGAATCTAACAATTGGGATGCGGTTTATTATCCGTGCTAGGCTTTTATTCATGAAATTTTCTGTGGACAAGTCAAAGTATTCTGCAAATACGTAAAAAAAGCCGAAAATCACCAGCTTTTTTACACAGATATCAACATTTATTCACAGCTTGTGGATAAGTATGGTTATATACTGGGGATAACTTGTGTATAAACACGTCAAGAATCCCATAACATCAAGCCTTAGCGCTAATCCACAGATTTTGGAAACACCTTGTTTATAACTCATTTTTCACAAGAAGAAATTTTCATAAAACCCACTAAAAACCTTGATTTCAAGGGATTTCTAATATTTTCACTAAAAAAAGAAGTTGTGTACTTTTCCACAGCTTCTATTATTTTTAACTAAACTTCCACAATCTGGGAGAAATTGCTCAAGAATTTACTATTTTCTGTGCTATTTTCCGCTACCCTATGGCTTAAATTTACTATTTTTCTACTTATTTTGCGGTTCAAAACGAAAAAGAAAGAACCCCACTAGCGGAGTTCTTTCAGGAGATTATGAAAAAGAAAAGTTTTAGGATTGTTTATAGTATATAAAGGCTTGCTTAAACTTACCTTAAGCTAAAAAATTATTTTTCCGAATAAGGATAGCCCAAATGTTCATAAGCTTTTTCAGTTGCCACACGACCAGTACGGGTGCGCATAATAAAGCCTTTTTGAATCAAATACGGCTCATACATATCCTCAACAGTATCACGCTCTTCAGCGATATTAACGGATAGCGTTCCTAAACCGACAGGACCACCGTTATAAACCTCAATCATAGTACGCAAGATTTTCTGGTCAATGTAATCAAGCCCCTCATGGTCAACATCTAACATCGTCAATGCTTTATCGGTAATATCTTTTGTGATAATACCATCTCCCATAATTTGGGCGTAATCACGTACACGTTTTAAGAGACGATTAGCAATACGAGGTGTTCCACGACTACGTCGTGCCAATTCTTGGGCAGCTTCATGGACAATTTCCATTTCAAAAATATCTGCCGTGCGTTCAACAATTTCTGTCAAATCTTCAACGTCATAGTATTCCATATGCCCAGTAATGCCAAAACGAGCACGTAAAGGATTAGAAAGCATACCAGCACGTGTTGTCGCACCAATCAAGGTAAACGGTGGTAAATCCAAGTGAACACTACGACTAGTCTCGCCATTGCCAATCATGATGTCAATATAAAAATCTTCCATGGCGCTATAAAGCACTTCTTCCACAGCCATTGGCATACGATGAATTTCGTCAATAAAAAGCACATCACCAGGTTCCAAATCATTCAAGATAGCAACCAAATCACCAGCTTTTTCGATAGCAGGTCCAGATGTCTGTTTTAAATTCACCCCTAATTCATTAGCAATCACAAATGCCATTGTCGTTTTACCAAGACCTGGAGGTCCAAACAATAGCACATGGTCTAAAGACTCATCACGTAATTTTGCTGCCTCAATAAAGATTTTTAGCTGATTTTTAACCTTATCTTGTCCGATATATTCTTTAAAAAACTGAGGACGAAGCGTGCGCTCCGCAAATTCCTCATCACCCATAATATCATTATCTAAAATTCTGCTCATATCCCTATTATACCAAAACCAAGACCTACAGTGAATTGTTTAGCTAGGAAATTCCTCTAATAGCAATGATAACTAGCAATTTTATTAATAAAAAATTGTCATCAACTTAAACTAAACAGAAATTCCACCAAAATGAAAAAAATTGAAGAATGAATTTTTCCCCAATTTTTAATTTATAAACAAGTCAGTTTTTATCTAAAATAGCCTCTAAATATTATTAATTGCTATATTAACAGAATATTATTGCGAGCGAAGCGAGCACCAAAACGATACTTTGTGCCGCTTAAACAATCTGGGAGATTGTTTAAGGTTGCAGATAAGAGAAACGAAGTTTCTCCTACATCTCGGAAGTTTTAAGAATTCCTTGGGTTCCTTCAATAGTCCACTGGACTATGAACCTGCCGTCGGCTCAAAGCATCCAGTGGAAGGTTTGAGGTCTGAGCCTAGAAATAAAAAAGCGAGGAACCTAAGGAAAGTATCAAAAAAATATTTTTCCTTAAATCAAATCATCACGGCTGACTTGTTCAAATTTTTGGTCACCGTCATTTAATTTATCCCAGATGACAACTTCACCAGCTTTCAACGACTTTTGCACATCAATGATACGTTGATTAGAAGAGCCACGGAATTGCAACATTAAATTCTTCTTGGTAATATCAAAACGCCCGTCAACCAAAATATCGATTAAACTAAGCATTTCTAGCTTATCTGGCGTTTCTTGCATCATTTCTTCCCACGTATAACCTGTCCAAGACCAAATATCCTTTTCAGGCAATTCACGGCGCACGCGCTTGATTAATGGCAACAGAATCCCCGTATTAAGAAATGGTTCACCACCAAGAAGCGTTAGCCCTTGAACATAAGGTTGTGCCAAATCAGCCATGATTTGCTCTTCAAGCTCTTGTGTATAAGGCATACCAGCCTTGAAAGACCACGTTGCCGCATTGTAACAGCCTTTACAGTGAAACATACACCCAGAAACATAAAGAGAATTACGCACACCCTCACCGTCAACAAAGTTAAAAGCTTTGTAGTCAATGATTCGTCCTTGACTTAATTCCTCTGACTTCCATTCACCAGGCTCGGGAGTATTCCAATTTTTTTCTTCCATCCTAGCCCTCTTTCTATTTTTAATTTCCACTTATCCACAGGTTATTCTTCATCCAAATTTATCCAATAACGCTCGGTTGACTCACGGACATCCTCTAAAACACCACCATTTGCCAAAATCACCTTTCGGCTAGCAATATTATCCGTGTGACAAGTCACCAAAGCTTGCTTGATATTTTTCTTTTTAGCTTCTAGTAAACCTAGATGAAGCTGTTCCTTAGCCAATCCCTTATGACGCTCTGACGGACGAATCGAATACCCAATATGTCCCCCCTTATTTAAGAGATTATCATTTAGACGTAAACGTAAATGCAAAAATCCTAGAGCCCTTCCGTTATCATCAAAGGAAACAAATTGAATCGCTGGAACAAACATTGACGGCACATCAATACCCATTTCACTTAATTGATTTCTTTCAATCCAGTCCTCATAAACAAAGTTATCCACAGACCAAAAACCGCCGTCATGAGCAGATTGACTTGCCTCAAATTCTTTCATCATGTCAATAACAGCTGCTTTATCTGATAATTCAGGTCTTCGTAATTGCATAAACGGTACCTCTATTTGCTTTTCTTTTTAGCTTTTTCTAAAAACTGCGCTTTCAACTGATTAACACGCGCTTTTTTGTCAGTTTTCACATTTGAATGTTTTTCGTGAAAACGTTCAACTTGTTGCATCCCCTTATAATCTAACTGATATTTTCCCATATGCTTTCCTTTCATTAAACTATCTATTAATACAATAAAGAAGCTGGGACAAATGTCTCCAGCTTCAATATGTCCTGAAACTGTCTAAACCATATTTATTAACGCGTTTTCCATATTTGATATAAGTGATAGAAAGTCTCAAACAAGGAAAATGACTCGTTTAAAATAAGCAGGAAAAACTCCCAAACTGACAGGTTGGTGACTTTGTCAAGAACTGAGAGCCCTGTTATTTTCCCATTTTAAGCTTTATGTTTGCTGTAATCACCAGGATTTTTAATTGTTGAGCCGTTCATGTGTTTTACACGAGCAGAAATTTCTTTGTGACGACCATTTACCATTGGACGAGCTTGTGGGTTTCCAAGATAACCACAAGTACGTTTAACAACATCTACTGTTTTAGGGTCGCTGTTACCACAGTTTGGACAAACAAAACCACGTTCAGTTGGTGTAAAGTCACCTTCAAATCCACAGCTATAGCAACGGTCAATTGGCGTATTTGTTCCAAGGTAACCAACACGGCTGTAAGCATAATCCCAAACAGCTTCTAGAGCTTTTGGATTTTGTTGAAGAACTGGGTATTCACAGTAATGGATAAAGCCACCTGTTGCACCAGCTTCTGGATAAGCTTTTTCAAAGTCTAATTTTTCAAATGGTGTTGGATCCTTACGAACATCATAGTGGAATGAGTTTGTATAGTATTCTTTATCTGTAATGTCTTTAACGATACCGAATTTTTCCGTATCAAGACGGCAGAAGCGGTCTGTCAAGCTTTCAGACGGTGTTGAATAGATTGAGAAATGATAATCAAATTCATCTGACCATTCTGTACACAATTTTTTCATCTTACGAATGATATCAACTGTGAATTCTTTGGCTTCTGGGTTTGTTTCCCATTCTGGACCATAAAAGACTGTACCAACTTCGTAAAGTCCGATATAACCAAGTGAAACCGTTGCACGGCGATGACGGAAAAGTTCATCAACATTATCATATCTGCCGAGACGTTTACCAAAAGCACCGTATTGGTAAAGAATTGGCGCATTTGCTGGTGTCGCTTCTTTGACACGTTCTACACGGTAAACAAGTGCATCTTTAGCAATGCCCATACGTTCGTTGAAGATTTCCCAGAATTTATTGATGTCGCCATTTGATTCCATAGCAATACGTGGAAGGTTTACAGTCACAACACCAAGGTTCATACGACCTGAGTTAACTTCGACACCATTTTCATCTTTCCAACCTTGTAAGAATGAACGGCATCCCATTGGTGCTTTAAATGAACCTGTCAATTCAACGATTTTATCGTATGAAAGAACGTCTGGATACATACGTTTTGTCGCACATTCCAAAGCTAATTGTTTAATATCATAGTTTGGTGTTCCCACTTCAAGGTTAAGACCACTCTTCAAAGTGAAGATAAGTTTAGGGAAAATAGCTGTGCGGTGTTCACTACCAAGACCTTTAATGCGGATTTCAAGAATCGCTTTTTGAATTTCACGTTCAAACCAGTTTGTTCCTAGACCAAATCCAAGAGAAGTAAATGGTGTTTGTCCGTTTGATGTAAACAACGTATTGATTTCGTATTCAAGACTTTGCATAGCATCATAAATGTCTTTTTTCGTTTTTGTACGAGCATAATCTTCACGACGGTCTTCTGCTACCCAATCTTGAGCATCTTTAAGGTGTTTTTTATAGTTAAGTTCAGCATATGGTGCCAAAAATTCATCGATACGGTCAGCTGTACAACCACCATATTGGCTTGACGCAACGTTCGCAATGATTTGTGAAATTTGCGCTGTTGCAGTTTGGATAGATTTTGGACTTTCTACCTCAGCATTACCAATCTTGAAGCCATTTGCAAGCATACCCTTGAAATCAATCAAACAGCAGTTTGTCATTGGAGTGTATGGGCTGTAATCAAGGTCATGATAATGAATATCACCTTTTTGGTGAGCATTGGCAACGTGAGCTGGCAACATTTTAAGACCAATTGATTTACCAACAATACCTGCAGTCAAGTCACGTTGTGTATTGAAAACTTCACTATCCTTGTTAGCGTTTTCATTGACGACAGTTTGGTCTTTGTTCAATAGTTTATCAATCGTAAAGTTGATGTCTGTCGCTTGAGAGCGCGCAAAATCACGTTTTGTACGATAATTAATATATTCTTGTGCAATCGCATATTCATTTGCTTCTAAAAGCTCATGCTCAACGATATTTTGAATTTCATAAATTTTGACATTATCTTTGAAGCGATCAAAGATTTCAGCAATGATGTTATCTGAAATAGCTTCCAATTTTGCTTCAACAACTGGTGACATTTTTGTCACATTATTACTTGCTTTAACCAAAGCGTTATAAATTTTATCTGCATCAAAGTTCACAGAACGTCCATCACGTTTGATAACTTTGACAGCTGGTTGAGTCGCAATTGTTTCTTTTTCTAATGTAATCATATGAACACTCCTTCTTACTCGTCTATTATAACACGTAAGAAAAAAAAATCAATATCTTGTGGTCATTTTTTTATTAGACCACAAGATATTGCGTTTAGTCTCTATTTTTTATGATAGACGGTAAAGCCTGATACACCGCTGATTGAGACCTCTTCATAGTTTGAAGAAATATCATTTTTTATCGTATCAGAAATTTTTTCATCATTATTAACAATAATATACGACGCTAGATTTTGTAATAATTCATCTTCTAATGTTTTTTCATTAGATGTTTTAGTTGTATTCACAACAGGTGATGTAAATTGTGAACTACTTGCTAATTGACTCTTAATACCAATCTTAGATGACGTATCCCAGACGTAAATCGTATCATCACTAGATGTTTGTTTTTTCAAATAGCTTGCAATAGTCGAGCGTTCACTATCAGTACCAGATGACAAGAAATAAGAAACCACAGGTTGTCCTACACCGATAATAAGCAACAAAATCGGCAAATAAAGATGACGACTTAGATATAATCCAAAAATGCCTTTGTCATCACTAGATGATTTCTTACGACGATGTGATGTTTTCGTCAAGCTGCGTTGATAACGTTCACCCAATGCCATTGCGGTTAACAACAAACCAAAAGGCAATACTGTTAACAAATGATAGAAATGATAACTTTGTGACAAAAGGTCAATAACTAAGAATCCTAAGAAAACAAGGAAGATAAGCCATTTAGATACCTTGTCACTAGCTCCCTTGATGATTTTTCCAAAAGTAAGAGCACCAAGTAAAATCCCTGAAACTAGAGCCACAACAACTTGGAATAGCAATGTCAAGATAAAATTACTATCACTTGTCGCAAAATACGTAAATTGATAAACAATTGCTTGAGAAATATAGGATGATAACACCTGCAAATTCAGGATAAAGTAACCAACTGTGTAAAAGACAAGAATTGTCCCGAAAATGATACACAATAATTGATAAAATCCTCGAGCGAAATGTTTTTGTGTTAAATTATAAACGATAATGGTTAGGAAAGAAAGTCCCCAGAACACCAAAGTACGTGGCTCTAAAAGTATTGCTGCTGCGCCAGCAAATCCATAAAGGATAAAGGCTTCGTCTTTGATAATATCCGCAAAATATTTTGTTAGGAACCACAAAGATACCATGACAAATGGCATCGCAAATTGGATAGGGTACAGACCACCAAAACCAAGAGCAATGTTTAATAGGTAAAAAATACCACTAAAAGCAACTGCTACACGTTGGCTGCTAGTAAAGTAATTAACCAATTTATAGAAATAGATTCCTGACAAGTAGAACGTTGCAATTTGAATTGGCACCAACCACAACGTAGAACCAAGATAGTAAGCCAAAGCAATCAAAGCATAATAAAGGAAACCACCTGTCGCAAACATATCTGTAAACGGAAGTTGTCCTTTAGTAAACATTAAACCAATGTAAAGGTTTTGAGATTGCACACTATTTGCCATATCTGTAAAGACTGGCATTGATACAGACAAACAACTAACAACAACACTCAATATTAAAAGGTAAAGTTTATGAGGTTGTGGGACTTTTGTTCTTCTAGACGCCTCTTGGTGACTTTTGTTCTCACTAACCTTACGAGCTGAACGACTTGAACGGCTGTAAGATTGTGCAGTACTCTGATCTACATTTACTTGTTCTGATGTATTCACTTATTCTCTCCTTGAATTGTCATACTTTAAGTATAACAGAAACTAATCATTAGTCAATTTAGGGAGTATAGCACAGTAAACTAAAATTTCCCTAAAACGGTGATAAGGCTTGGTTTTATAGCGCTTCAAGAAGCTTCTTTCTTCTTGGCTCAAACACGCTTTCTTTGTCATGATTCACACCTCCTTTACTTAGTATTCGTAAAAGAGCATGAAAAAAAGCATAGGCACAACCTATACTTCCCTTCAACATATCAAGACAATATTAGTCCTCATCTAAAAAGCTATTGAAAACTTCTTCAATCATATCCCACTCAGCATCTGAATCTTCAGGAATTGGTTGAAGGTCTCCTTCAGTTCCATCTTCATTTTCAGTAAATGAGTAAGCTTGAATTTCAATTTGTCCTTGTTCATCTTCTTCAGCACCCGCTGGTACCAAGAGAACGTAGTTTTTACCAAATTCTTCACGACCATCAATAGTCAAAAGAATTTCAAAAAGTGTTTCATTACCTTGTTCATCTACAAGTGTAATAACTTCATGTTCGTGATCATGATTATGATCGTGATTATGGTTATGTGCCATAAAGTTTCTCCTTTAATGAATTAATGATTAGATTAAAACATTCTATCTAAATAATTTTGCAAAATAAGCTGCGCAGCCAATTTATCAATAACTTTCTTACGTTTTCCACGGCTAACATCAGCTTGTTCAACCAACATTCGCTCTGCTTGAACAGTTGTCAAACGTTCATCTTGATAATCAACAGGAATATTGAAAAGTTCGTTGATTTTATCGCCGTATGCCTTACTAGCTTCCACGCGAGGACCTTCTGTATTATTCATATTTTTAGGCAAACCAACAACAAACTTGTCAACCTTATACTGTTTAACTAACTCTTCAAGTCGTTCAAAACCAAATTCGCCAGCTTCTTCATCAATTCTGATAATTTCTACGCCCTGTGCTGTAAAGCCTAGCGGGTCACTGATAGCAACGCCAACTGTCTTTGAGCCAACGTCTAGTCCCATGATTCTCATTTCAAGTCAATTCCATTTCCTTTGAGATAGTAGCGGACAAGCTCTTCAACAATTTCATCTCGTTCGTATTTACGAATTTGATTTCTGGCATCATTGTAACGAGGAACATAAGCAGGGTCCCCACTTAAGACATAACCAACAATCTGATTGATTGGATTATACCCTTTTTCATCGAGAGAACGATACACAGTTGTTAAGGTTTCACTAATTTCTTTCTTGTTGCTATCGTCTAAATTAAAGCGTACAGTTTCATCTGTAAATCCCATACTTACACCTTCTTTCTAAAATAGCTGTCACCATTTATTATAGCTTATTCACAAAGATTTCACAAGAATCTGACTTTATTTCACCAAAGTTTATTTTCATTTTCAAATCCTTCGTTTCAATTGTCCCATTAAGCAACCTTTACTCCCCATGCCTCAACTATCACCGAACTTTTTACTATCTTTATAAAAATAAAAAAGAGCAAAGCACTCGTTTTTCCACGCGCAATCAACTACTATAACCTTTAAAAATTCTTTGGTTCTAACAATCTACGCTAAGGAAAATATTAAAAAAGCTCCAAAACGGAGCTTTTAGACTATCTATTACAGCGCTGCACGAAGGCGAGCTTCTGCATTTTCCACATTACGAATGGAACGTGGCAAGAAAGCACGAATATCATCTTCTTTGTACCCTACTTGAAGGCGTTTATCATCAATCAAAATTGGGCTCTTCAAAATACGCGGATTTTCTTGAATAAGGTCAATAACCTCGCTCAGACTTAAATCCTCAATATCGCAATCAAGTGCTTTTGCGTAACGGTTTTTAGATGAAACGATACTTTCAATCCCGTTTTCTGTTTTAGTTAATATCGCTAAGATTTCTTCTCGTGTTAGTGGTTCTTTTCCTAAATTCTGTTCTTTATAAGGGAGCTGATGAGCGTTTAGCCATGTCTTGGCTTTCTTACAGCTTGTACAACTTGAAATTGTGTAAATTTTAATCATGTGCACTCTCACTTTCTATCCCATGATAGTTGTATTATAGCACACCAACCTTAACGAAAACATAGGACCTAAGACCTATTTTTTCAAAAAGTCAATTAAAAAGATTATTTTTTTCAATAAAAATCTAAAAAAATCATTTGTGATTTTGAAAACGCTCCATTTATTTCTGAAAAAATCAAAAATCAGCTCAAATATTTTCATCTTAGATTGACATTCTTACACAAGAAAACTCCGAGACAATTGTCCCAGAGTTTCAACGTTATTATGAATTATTCTTCGATTTCGATAGCATCATCTAAATCAAGAACAACTTCGTCAACATTATCATTAGTTGCTGCTGATTCTTCAACAACATCTGCTGCTTTCTCATCTTCGGTTTCTTCTACAAGACCGTAGTGAACACGTACTTTGTGGTCGATTTCATCAAAGACTTCTGGGTGTTCTGCCAAGTATTTCTTCGCATTTTCAGAACCTTGTCCGATTTTCTCACCGTTATACGAGAACCAAGCACCTGCTTTTTTGATGATGTCTAGGTCGCTAGCAATCTTAACAAGCTCACCCGTACGTGAAATTCCTTCACCGTACATAATTTCAACTTCAGCTGTTTTAAATGGTGGCGCAACTTTGTTTTTAACCACTTTGATTTTAGTTTCTTTACCGATATTGCTATCTTTTTGGTCACCAGAACCTTTGATTTGTGTGTTACCACGGACATCAAGACGAACTGACGCATAGAACTTAAGCGCGCGTCCACCAGGTGTTGTTTCTGGGTTACCAAACATCACACCAACTTTTTCACGCAACTGGTTGATGAAAATCGCAATTGTTTTTGTTTTGTTGATTGAAGCTGACAATTTACGCATTGCTTGACTCATCATACGAGCTTGCAAACCAACGTGATTATCACCAATGTCACCATCGATTTCGGCACGAGGTACAAGGGCAGCAACAGAATCGACAACGACGAGGTCAACAGCACCTGAGTCAATCAATTTTCCTGCAATTTCAAGACCTTGTTCCCCAGAGTCAGGTTGTGACAAGAGAAGCTCATCAATGTTAACACCAAGAGCCGCAGCATAAGCTGGGTCAAGTGCGTGTTCGGCATCAATAAAGGCAGCAATTCCACCTTCTTTTTGAGCTTGTGCTACCGCATGAAGCGCAACAGTTGTCTTACCAGAACTTTCAGGTCCATAAATTTCAATGATGCGCCCTTTAGGGTAGCCACCTGCACCCAAAGCAATATCAAGAGCCAAGCTACCTGAACTCATGACTTGAACTTTTTGTTCAGCACGTTCACCAAGGCGCATAACAGCTCCCTTACCGAAATCTTTTTCAATTAATTTCAAGGCATCATCAAGTGCCTTTTTACGCTCATCACCAAATTTTTTAGTGATAGCTTCTGTTTTCTTTGTCTTTTTAGCCAAATTTTTCCCTTTCTGTTTGTTCGAGATACTAACTCTATTATACCAAATTTTAGCCTTGTAATAAAGCTTGACGTACTAAGTTGAAAGCATATAAAGTAGCAATATAACGGACGTCTGAACGGCTTCGCCCACCTATAACAACACGAATAGAATGAACTTTTTCTCTAGTAGCAATACCAATGAAAACTGTTCCTGCTGGGTGTCCTTCTAAGCTATCTGGTCCTGCAACACCTGTCAAACCGATACCAAAATCAGCATTTGTCAATAAACGTGATTGCTCTGCCATTTTTTCAGCTGTAAAGTGACTTACCACACCATGTTCTTGCAAATCTTCAAGAGGAATGTGAAGCATTTTTGATTTTTCTTCTATACTATACGTCACAAATCCGCCATTAAATACTGCAGATGACCCTGAAAAATCAGCGATACTAGATTGGAATAGCCCTGCGGTCAAACTTTCTGCCGCTGTAATAGTTTTGTGCTTTTCTTTCAACAAATCAAAAACAACACGCGCCATACTGTTATCATCACCATAGCCATAAAGTAACTGTTCAAGAGGAATACTATTTAATGTTTTTTTGGCTAGAATTTTATGCTCTAGAGCATCCAATTTCGCTTTTGCTGACGCCACATCATCTGCCTTGGTTGATAAACGAAGGGTCACCTCACCTGTTTTCGCATACGGAGCAATCGTTGGGTCTGTTTGATTATCAATCAAATCTGTCAAAACGGTCACTAACTGGCTTTCACCAATCCCAAAGAAACGCAACACACGTGAATAAAGCTGCTTATGGTTTCCAGACAATAAAGGTACTAGAGAATCCAATACCATTGGTTTTAATTCACTCGGCGGTCCAGGGAGAACAACGTAGGTCACGTCATTTACTTCTAGCACGCCACCAACAGCCAAACCAGTGCTATTTTGCAACGGTATTGACCCTTCAATCAGCTGTGCTTGACGTTCGTTATTAGCCGTTCTAGCAAACTGCGGACGTGTCGCAAAAAATTCGTCCAAACGCTTGTTAGCTTGTTCATCAAAGACTAAATCGCGTCCCAAATATTTTGCTAACGTTTGTTTTGTTAAATCATCTTCTGTCGGACCAAGCCCTCCACATAAGACAACTAATTCACTTCGCTTGCTTGCTAAATCAATAACTGATAAAAGACGTTCTTCATTATCACCAACAGCTGTTTGAAAGAACACATCAATTCCTAACTTGGCAAATTCTTCCGATAAAAATTGAGCATTTGTATTTGTGATTTGTCCTGTTAGAATTTCTGTTCCCACAGCAATGATTTCAGCTTTCATAATTGCCACCTACTTATCTATTCGTAATTTAGTTTTATTCTATCAAAAAAAGCAACAAATTTGCTGCTTTTTGCTACAAAGTCAGATTTTAATGAGAAAATATTAGTTTAATCCACTGTCAACTTGCTTTACTACTTTGTCAACCTAGGCTGTTTTCTTAACCAGATAATGACTAGTAAAAACAAGAAAAGTAATGATGCCATAAAGTTGACTGCCATGACTTTTTCAACAGCAAATACTTTTACCATTAAGCTCAAAAGGCACAATAAACAAATACTTCCCAAGCGACTAATGGTCGATTTAAAGGAAACAAGAGACGAGATATTGTCAATTGACACCATTTTGTTGAAATAATAATTTAAAATAAATTCAATGACATAAAAAACAAAGATGAAAATAAAATAAGCTGGCAATAACACCCAAAGGTGTTTTGAAAGGAAGGTCAAAGGAAGAAAAATAATCAACGGACAAAACTTAATAAGCCCTGCGTATTTTTTAATCCCATCAATATTGATAGAATATGAAAACAGCGTGATGATTTGAAAAGCGATGTAAAAGGCTGGAAAACATTTGGTATCTACACCTTTGCTCAGGAAAAACGATTGCCACAACTGAAAATGGGTTTGAAAAAAGATTTGCGTCAAGAAATCAAAAATCAGAATAACACCCAGTCGTGGTTGCTTTCTTAACTCGATAAAACTATCTGTAATCTGCTGTTTTAAAACAGAAACATGGCTCTCTTCTAGTGTCGTATTTTTTAGATTTTCATTGAAAAAGAAAAACGTCACAAGAGTTGAAGCCACTAAAAAGGCAATACCTAAAACATAAATATTGATACCAATGCTTAGATAGAGAACACCACCCAGACTACTTCCCAATAAAAGCCCGACAATTTCCAAACGATTATTGAGCGCTAGAAATTTTCGAAGGTCGTCCTCACGATGAGCTATTTTTAATTGATTGATAATGTAGGCATCAAGCGTTCCACTATCCAAAGCCGAAGCAATCCCATAGCAAAACCAAGCAGCGAAGATAAGGTAAAAATTGTTACTAAAAAGGACAATCAAAAACATCACTATCAAAAATAACTTTGATAGACTATAAATGTTTTTGCGGGAATAATTGTCTGCAATCAACCCGCTTGGAAATTCAAACAGAACAATTGCAATACTATAAGCTGATTGAACAATCAAAATCTGCGACAAACTCAACCCTTTTGACAATAAAATAACCGTTAAAATCGAGTGCGGCATGGAATAAGCCACCGTAACTAAAAAATTTGCCAAAAGGTAAACAAAAGTGTTCCTAGTAATACTTTTCATAACTCCCACCTACCCTCATCATATCAATTTTTCTTTACAGAATACTCTTATTTCCCGATGATGTCAAGATTTATTTGAAACTTTAAACTAAACCAGAAAAACAATCTTTTTGGCAGTTAGCACCACATTTACACCTAATTGACAACCATGTAAACCTCATCAATGCTTCTTCTTCCAATAGAGCCAAGTAACACTGACACCTAGGCTTAACCCTATCCCCTCAAAAAGAAATAGCAATCGACCAGACTTCATGGTTAAAACACCAAAAATGATTAAAGCAAGGAGAATTAGTAGTATAAAAAAATATTTGACATAGTTTTCTTCTTTTTTCATCCATTTCACCTATAAAAGCTGACCAAATCACTAATGGCCAGCTTTCCTTTTATCGATATTGTGCAGCGGCTGCTTTGATTTCAGCAATTGTTGCGGATTGGCTTGGGTCACTGGTATCAAAGGTAATCGTCCCCTCTTCAGTTGTCAAACTACCAACGACTGTTGATTCTGCATCATCAGCCGAATAGCCAATTACTGGTGCTTTATCTGCGGGCGTTGTTCCATCATCAATGACAA
The DNA here is from genome assembly GCF_002000985.1 of Streptococcus gallolyticus subsp. gallolyticus DSM 16831. Lineage (NCBI taxonomy): Bacteria > Bacillati > Bacillota > Bacilli > Lactobacillales > Streptococcaceae > Streptococcus > Streptococcus gallolyticus. Next base: position 2,420,453 of record NZ_CP018822.1, read on the forward strand.
CGATACGTTTGTCATCAGACAAATCCTCAAACAGACAAAACTCATCTGGGTTGTCACCAGTGGCTCTAAAGTATTGAATAAATTCTCGAATAGTTGTATTGCTAATCTGTGACACCTCGTCATCAACTGATGATTGTTGTTCCACGACTGTATCTTTAGTATCAGCTGTCACAACCTTAGTTGGTTGAACCGAAGTTTGCTTTGTTGTCAAACTAGCACCAAATGCGCCTAATAAAACAAGAGCTGAAAGTGATATAATAATATTCTTTTTCACCATATAAAACCTCCTTTAGTCTATCATACACCGAAAATAGCATAAAATAACATTTTGTAGCGTTTAGTAACATTATTTACGGCGTTTTTTAATGAGCCAAAAGTATCCCACAAAAGCAAATAGAGCAGATAAATAATAACCAATCATTAAGCTAGTCGCTAGTGTATCCCTGATGAGTCGAAGTCCTACCATAAAACTTTCGCCAAAAGCACCGATAAATGGAATCAGATAAAGATACAGCAAAATTACCCCAATTAAAACAAGGAGAACATTGCCAGCCACTAACGATTGCTTGCTACGCCATTGATAAATCAGTAGCAAAACAATCAAAATACTAGCAACAAGCCAATGATTTTTCAAAAATAAAATCCCTGAAATAGTCGTTAACTGATACGTTTCAACTGAAATACCAGACGCATACGGCAAAAAGAGACTGATAATATATGCAATTATAATCACAAATGGAAAATACTTTTTCATCCTAATAGTTCTCCTTTCACATCTATGCCAAATTTAATCTTGACTATACACCACATCATGAGGTTTTATTCATTTAAATATATACTTATATGATACAATAAAAACACGTCAACATAACATTTTGTAGCGTTTAGTAACACAAATTTTTTAGGAGATTAGGATATGCGTTGGGATTTTGGAAAAGTTTATAAGGATATTCGGCAATCAAAGGGGTTAACACAGGAAGAAATTTGTGGTGACATGCTCGCCCGCTCTACTCTAGCTCGTATCGAAAGCGGTCAAGTTATCCCTAAATTTGATACTTTCATTTTTCTTCTCCAGCAAATCAACATGAGCTTGGAAGAATTTGAATACATTTGCAACGTCTATCAGCCAAGTGAACGTCAAAAATTATTAAATATCGCTAATAATAATCTATCAATTACCGACAACACCGAACTCTTATCTCTCAAACAACAATGTCAAGAATATCTTCAAACACACCATGACATACCGATTCAACAACTTCTTGACAGACTAACTGCTACTATCCACATAAGAGAATTTGGTGGGGAATCAAAAGATACTACCTTTCAAGAAACAACTCAGAAAATTTGGCATTATCTTGAAAAACAAAACACTTGGTATCAGAATGATTTCAAATTACTATTAACAATTCTTTACCATTTTCCACTAGAGACTCTGAAAACAATCACTCCCAAAATTTTAACTAACTTAACCTTTACAACATCAAGCCGTTGCAATTGACCTTGTTAACCAATCTCGCAAGCATTTATCTGGACAATCATCAAACCAAAGAATGTGAAACATTTTCTCTAGAAGCCCTCAAACTTGCTAAGGAATTAAAACGCTATGACTTTTTAGGAATTGCGCAAGTCCGCCTTGGCATTTGTCGTGATGATAATAGTTTAATTGATAAAGGAATGTCTCTACTACGCTTAACCGAAGAAGAAAAGATTTTTGAAGCACTTGAAAAAGAAGTAGCAAAGCACAGGCAAATTTAAGCATATAAAAGCACTCCCCAACTGAGAAGTTGAGGAGTGTTTCATGTGAAACAATAGCCAAAAAAGCTTTAAATTAAGCTTTCATCAACATTTTAAGGCTTGATTTGATGTATTGTTCTGCTGTTTCATTTGTTCCTTCAAAGAACTTACGAATTTTCTTGAGCTCTGCAGCTTTATAGCCAAGTGCCAAAAGAGCTTCCATAGCTTCCTCAAGCTGCTCGTTTGTAGCTGTTTTTGTCTGAGAAGCTTTGCCATTTTCCACCGAAACATCGACAAATTTTCCTGCTAAATCCAAGACCATTTGTTGAGCTGTCTTTTTTCCAATTTTTGGAAATTTCATCAAATACTTGATATCACTAGTGTCAATCGCATTGACAAGCCCTTCATTATCATCAACCGCAATAATCGCTAGCGCAGTTGTCGGACCAATCCCAGAAACTGAAATCAAGTTAAGAAAAACAGCTTTTTCATCTTCTGTGTGAAAACCAAATAACAATTGCGCATCTTCACGAATGACTTGGTGTAAATAAATCTGAACCTCTTGGTTGACAAGGTCTGAAAAACTGTATGGGTTAGCAACGTTGACAATATAGCCCAGCCCTCCAGCCTCGACAACAATGTATTTGGCGGTAATTTTAGTTAATTTTCCTTTGATATAATCGTACATCTTAGTATTTTCCTAACTCTCTTAAACTTGTGTGATTTTCTTGAATACGGCGGAACATTTTTTCCATGTCAGCTTTGGTAAAGTTGACAAGAACTGGACGTCCATGTGGACAGTTATAAGGATTCTTACATTGTGATAACTGAACCAAAAGATGTCGGGCGGAATAATCATCAAGAATGTGATTCGCTTTGATTGAGCGTTTGCATGACATCATGATTGCCAATTCTGCACGATATTTCTTCACCGATACTTCATTTGTCAACAACAGCATATCACACATCTCATAAACAGCCGTCTCAATTTCCTCTTCTTTCATCCAAATTGGGTGTTCACGGAGAATAAAAGTGTTGTTTCCATATGGTTCTAGATAAATACCAACTTGATTTAACAGCTCCATTTTTTCTTGCAACTTAATAAAATCAGCTCCAGAAAACTCAAAAAGATATGGCATGAGAAGCTGCTGTAAAGAGCTGTCAACGTCGCCGATTTTCTCACGATAATATTCATATTTAACACGTTCTTGAGCAGCGTGTTGGTCAATGATATAAAGCCCACCATTTCCCTGTGCAAAAAGATACGTTCCGTGCATTTGTCCGAAATAATCTAATTCTGGGAAAGTTGATGACTCCTCATTATCAAGACTTTCAATCATCTTATTGATTTTTGTCTTGTTTTTAAAATCGAGATTATCATGTTCATCATCTTGACTATCTACTTCGGAACGCTGCGCATATTTCACTGATGTTTGTTGCTTGTCAACTTCCTTGACAGAGTTGTCAACCTCATTGAATAACTGTACTGGTTGCTCTTCAACCGTATCTGACTTGACAAAGAAATCACGACGTTCTTTATCATAATAAAGGTCTGTTTGTTTCAACGGCAGGCTCGTTTGCTCTGGTTTCGGAAGCCCACGTGTGCTTGATTTCGCCAGATTTTCTAGAGCATCAGGTATCAAATCTTGCTCACGCAAACTCTCTGCAATAGCAGAGCTGATTAAGCTCATCAGTTCTTTTTCCTTTGAAATACGAACTTCTTGCTTCGTTGGGTGAACATTGACATCAGCTAAATAAGGGTCGATTTGAATGTCGATAACAGCAATCGGAAAACGTCCCACCATCAATTTTGAACCATAACCGTCCAAAATCGCACGATTGAGCAAAAAGTTTTTAATATAACGACCGTTAATCAAAATCGTAATATAGTTTCGGTTCGCTCGTGTCAATTCTGGCAGACTAATGTAACCAGACACTTCAAAATCGAGGTCAGCATTCGAAATCTCAATCATTTTTTTAGCCGTATTAAGCCCATAAATACCAGCAATTGCTTGTCGCAAATCACCAGTACCAGATGTTGTTGTCATTTGACGACCATCATTAATCAAGCTAAAAGCCACCTCTGGGTGCGCCAAGCTCAAACGATTCACCACATCAACAATATGAGCTAATTCGGATTGGAGACTTTTCATGTATTTAAGACGTGCTGGCGTATTATAAAAGAGATTTTCAACCGTAATTTTGGTACCAACAGGTGTAGAAATCGGTTCTTGTTTTTCGATTTCACCACCTTTGGCTACTAGCAATGTTCCATAATTTTCATCTGCCGTTGCTGTTTTGACTGTAAAATGACTAATGGAGGCAATTGACGGTATCGCTTCACCACGAAAACCTAATGTCCTAATACGGAAAAGGTCAGCTTGATTTTTAATTTTACTTGTGGCATGGCGGTGCAAACTTAATGCAACATCATCTTGAGCAATTCCTTCGCCATTATCTGTCACTTGAATTTTCTTTAAACCAGCTTCTTCAATTTCAATGGTGATTTGGCTGCTCCCTGCATCAATCGAATTTTCCACCAATTCTTTGACAACGCTAGCTGGTCGTTCAATAACTTCACCCGCTGCAATTTGGTTAGCCAAAACCTCTGGCAACTCAATAATTTTACTCATGATTTATCTATTAGCAAGCCTTTTAAAGGCAGCCTTATTCCTTTCATTCTTGCTTGTTTATCTTCTATTATAACACAAACTAAAAAGGCAATCTTCTTTAAGACTGCCTCTTATTGTTACAACATATTTTTTAATTCATAAATAACATTCATGGCTTGCATTGGTGTTAAATTCATCAAATCAACTTTTTTGAGTGCTTCAATCACTTCTTGGTTAGATGAGTCATCAGCAAATAAACTTAGTTGCTCTGCCACTGGTTCTGCTACTTCAGATTTTACAGTAATTGGCTCAGCTTCTACCTCAGGGGTCAATTGAAGCTGCGCAGCACCTGATTCTAAATTCGTCAAAATGCTGTCCGCACGTTGTAATAATTCTTCTGGTAAACCAGCAATTTTTGCTACATGAATTCCGTAAGATTTGTCTGCTGGACCTTCTGCAATTTTATGAAGAAACGTCACATCACCATTTTTCTCAAGAGTCGCAACGTGCACATTGACAAGATGTGTCAAGCTTGTTGACAAAGCTGTCAACTCATGATAATGGGTTGCAAACATGGTCTTTGCACCGATATGATCATGGATATATTCAATGATTGATTGCGCCAAAGCCATACCGTCATAGGTTGCTGTACCACGACCTAGCTCATCAAAAAGAATCAAGGATTGAGAACTTGCACGTTTGATAGCTTGGTTAGCTTCCATCATTTCCACCATAAACGTTGACTGTCCTGAAATCAAATCATCTGCCGCACCAATACGCGTGAAAATCGCATCAAATACTGGTAAATTGACACTTTCAGCAGCTACGTAAGACCCCATTTGAGCCATAATAACTGTCAAGGCAAGTTGACGCATATAAGTTGATTTACCACTCATATTTGGACCAGTAATCAGCTGAATGTTGATATCGGCATCAAACGTAATCGTATTAGGAATATATTCTTGCATTCCCATGACTTTTTCAACGACCGCATGACGACCTTTTTCAATTTTAATCTCATGGCTATCGTTGAATGTTGGACGAACATAATGATTATTTTCTGCAACAACGGCTAAACTTTGTAAAACGTCAACGGTTGAAATCGCCTTAGCCAAGTCTTGCAAACGCGTAATGTAACGCTCGACTTGTCCGCGAACGCGCATGAAAATATCATATTCTAAGCTTGCTGATTGCTCACGCGCCTCCAACATCTCACCTTCAATTTTTGCCAATTCTGCCGTTCCGAAACGCTCTGAATTTTTCAACGTTGCCTTGCGGAAGAAATAATCTGGCACTAGAGAGAGATTGGAATTTGTCACATGGAAATAGTATCCGTCTTTTTTATTATAATCAATTTTTAGATTGGTAATCCCACTTGCAGCACGTTCCTTAGCTTCAATTTCTGCAATCCAGCTAGTCCCCTCGCGCATAACCTTACGGTATTTGTCCAAAGTCTCATCAAAGCCTGTACGGATAATGCTACCTTCTGTGATAACAGCAGGGGCATCTGGGTCAATAGCTGAGCGAATCAGCGATTCTAGCTCTGGCAAAGTGTCAATGCTGTTGACAAGCTTGTCAAGGTGAGGGCTCTCAAACGATTCTAAAATCGCCTTAATCGTTGGCACTTGTGCCAAAGTATGACCGAGTTGTAATAAATCTTTTGGATTAGCTTTTCCAAATGACACACGACTCGCTAAACGTTCAATATCATAAACACCTTTGAGACTATCCGTCAAATCACTACGCTCAAAGAAATTATCTAGGAAAACTTGAACAATATTTTGGCGCTCTTCAATCTGTGCTTGTTTCACCAAAGGACGGTCAATCCAATTGCGCAATAGACGCATTCCCATAGCCGTTTTAGTTTCATCTAGTAACCAATAAAGGCTACCATGTTTTTTACTTGTTCGAGCATTTTCTAATAAATCCAGACTAGATTTTGTCGTATAAGACATTTGCAAGTAATCTTTGATTTCATAATGAACCAATTTTTGCAAATGGCTTAGCTCACGTTTTTGCGTTGTATGAACGTATTGTAGCAATTTCTCAGCTGCTGAAATTTCTAAAGCCGTTAAATCTGGGTCGATTAAATGCACATCTTCATAACGTTCTTGTTCAAACGATAAGAGTAAATTTAATTGTTTAACTAAGCTATGTTGCTCTGTTTCAGAAAGCTCATAACCAACAACGATTTCACGCGCTTTAAGGTTCAGAATTTCACTTCTAAGGCTTGTAAAATCAGAAAGACTTGTTGAGAAAAATTCACCTGTTGACACGTCCATATAGGCTAGCCCAAACGTTTTGCCGTCAGAATCGATAGCCACCAAGAAATTGTTAGCATTATCTGGTTTAGAGGAATCGACAGCTGTTCCTGGCGTAATCACTTGAACGACTTCACGTTTAACCACACCGACGGCTTGTTTTGGGTCTTCCATTTGCTCAGCAATTGCCACCTTGTAACCCATTTCCACTAATACATCAATGTATTGTTGCGCAGAATGATAAGGCACACCTGCCATTGGAATTGGATTGTCAGCATTTTTATTACGACTAGTTAAACTAATCTCTAAAATCTGTGCAGCTTTAACCGCATCATCATAAAATAATTCATAAAAGTCTCCCATGCGGAAAAGTAAAAAAGCATCTGGATAATCTTTTTTTACGTCCAAATACTGTTGCATGCCTGGAGAAATTTTATCTTTTGTCATTATTAGTTAACTCCTCGTTAATTTTCGTTTCCAAGTTTTTCGTGATGTATTGAACCAAATCACTAGCATCTTGCATCTTGTTACGATAATCTTTGACAATCGGGAGATCCGATAAGTCTTTTTGTAGCTGGTCAGCTTGTTTTCCTGCTACTTTTTCAGCCACTAACTTGTCAATCTTGTGATAAAGCACAGCCTCCTGCTGATAAGCTTTCATATCGTCAACAAGACTGTCAAGTTCTGGAAAAGTTTTGATTTTTTGTTCTACTTTTTGAAATTCTTGCACACTATCGTGCTTTTGAATAGCTTGAACTAACTTGTCCACTGCTTGGTCGTACTTACTCATAAGCTCGTTGATAAGTCTCTTTCAAATGCTTGAGCTGTCTCTTCATCTTTACAGATAACAAGCAAAGTATCCGCACCTGCCACCGTTCCAAGAATCTCTGGAATGTCGCTACTATCAATCAAGTTTGCCAAAACATCTGCTTCACCAAGATTAGTATGAAGAACAAGCATGAACCCAGCACGAGCAACTTTCAAAATATATGAGCGGATATTAGCACCAAAAGTTGTCTCTGATGTTTCTGATAAACTATAATAAAGCTTACCTGATGAATCACGTAATTTCAAAAGACCAATCTCACGAAGGTCACGTGACAAGGTTGCTTGAGTGACACTAATCCCTTCTTCTTGCAAATGACGCTTGATTTCTTCTTGTGTTCCAATATGACCTGATTGAATCAAACGTTTGATTCGATTTTGACGTTCTATTTTATTCATATAACTTTCCCTTTGTGTATATTTATCCTTAAAATTATACCAAAAAAAAGAAAATTTTTCATCTCTCTTTTGCGCTGTTTTCCTTATGATAACTTATTTTTTACTGCTTCAAACGTTTTCTTTCAGCTAGTCTCGTTTATTTCTTATTTTTATGTTAAAATAATATGACTAACTAATTTAGGAGAAACTCATGGATACAAAACGTACAATTGCTGAACGCATTCAAAATATTGTTCCAGAATTAGACCAAGAACAAATTATTAATCTACTTGAAATTCCAAAAAATTCTGATATGGGTGACCTTGCTTTTCCTGCTTTCTCATTAGCAAAAATCCTTCGCAAAGCACCCCAAATGATTGCTGCTGATGTTGCCGAAAAAATGGATGCAACTGGCTTTGAAAAAATCGAAGCTGTTGGTCCATACATCAACTTCTTCCTTGACAAGAAAAGCATTTCTGCTGATGTTTTAGGTCAAGTTATTGCAAACGGAAGCGACTATGCTAGTCAAGATTTAGGAGAAGGGCGTAACGTTGCTATCGATATGTCAAGCCCAAACATTGCTAAACCATTCTCAATTGGACACCTTCGTTCAACCGTTATCGGTGATAGCCTGGCTAATATTTTTGAAAAACTCGGCTATAAAGCTGTTAAAATCAATCACCTCGGTGACTGGGGTAAACAATTCGGTATGTTGATTGTTGCCTACAAAAAATGGGGTGACGAAGAAGCTGTTAAAGCTCACCCAATCGACGAACTCTTAAAACTTTACGTTCGCATCAATGCCGAAGCTGAAACACAACCAGAACTTGACGAAGAAGCTCGCGAATGGTTCCGTAAATTGGAAGCTGGCGACGAAGAAGCTATTTCACTCTGGCAATGGTTCCGTGACGAAAGTCTTGTTGAATTCAACCGTCTTTACGATGAACTCGGTGTTTCTTTTGATAGCTTTAACGGGGAAGCATTCTACAACGATAAAATGGACGAAGTTGTCGATATCTTGACAGAAAAAGGACTTCTTGAAGAATCTCAAGGTGCTCAAGTCGTTAACCTTGAAAAATATGGTATCGAACACCCAGCTCTTATCAAAAAATCTGACGGTGCAACACTTTACATCACACGTGACTTGGCTGCCGCTCTTTATCGCAAACGTACTTACGACTTTGCCAAAGCCATTTACGTCGTTGGTAACGAACAATCTGCTCACTTCAAACAATTAAAAGCGGTCCTTAACGAAATGGGATTTGAATGGAATGAAGATATTACTCACGTTCCATTTGGACTTGTTACTAAAGAAGGTAAAAAACTGTCAACTCGTAAAGGTAATGTTATCCTTCTTGAACCAACAATTGCCGAAGCTGTCAAACGCGCTGAAGACCAAATCAATGCTAAAAATCCTAACCTTGCTGACAAGGAAGCAGTCGCTCACGCTGTTGGCGTCGGTGCTATCAAATTCTACGATTTGAAAACAGACCGTTTGAATGGCTATGACTTTGACCTTGATGCTATGGTATCATTTGAAGGTGAAACTGGACCTTACGTACAATATGCACACGCACGTATCCAATCTATTCTTCGTAAAGCTGAGTTTACACCATCTGTCAACCAAGTTTACAGTCTTGATGATGCTGAAAGCTGGGAAATTGTAAAACTTATCCAAGACTTCCCACGTATCATCAAACGTGCCGCTGACAACTTTGAACCTTCTATTGTTGCAAAATTTGCTATCAATCTAGCCCAAAGCTTCAACAAATACTATGCACACACACGTATCCTTGATGAAAGCCCAGAACGTGATAGCCGCCTAGCACTTAGCTACGCTACTGCAACTGTTCTAAAAGAAGCGCTCCGTCTGCTCGGCGTTGAAGCACCAAACGAAATGTAATTATTTCTTTATAAAAGCAAAGAGAACGAGATTATTTTTCGTTCTTTTTCTCTTGATATTTTTCTATCAAAATTATAAACTGTAAGCATAACAACAAAGGAGATTTTATTTATGGAAAAAGGAAATCAATTAATGGAAAAACTCAGTAAAGCCTATGCTAGCCTGCCAGATAACGAGCCACTGAAAGCAGATATTTTTGCAGTAGCGCAGGATTTAGAAAAAAATGAAAATGACCAGTTGGCACGTACAAAACTGGCACATGCCATTTCTCAACATTTACTAACACATCATCTCAAAACAGAATCTGAAATCACAGCACTTTACAACGAAGTTGCTGACAGTCCTGAAAAATATAAAGGGAATGCCGCTTTAGCTATCATGCTAGGTAGCCTATTTCACCCCTAACAAAAAAGCCGTGTTAAACGGCTTTTTTCATTTGTCTAAACTCATTTTTTCTGAGCATTTAACCAATCAAAAATGTTGTCATAAGCTGTTCCGTCAACTTTTGCGGTGCTTGTTCCACCATTAGTTTTATTGTTTGGTGAAAAACCTGAAAGGTCGTCAGCCTCTTTAATATCAGAAACGCTCTGTACACCAGACACCTTATCATTGAAGAAATACGTCCATGACCAATGTCCAAGATAAGAGGTATCTTTCATGTCTGAACCTTCAACGCTTTCATAATATGAGAACCACTTATTCGTTGCTCCGCTATCTACTAAAGCTTTATAGATTGGTAAAGAATAATCGCTTGGATTGACAACCGTATCATTAGCGGCATGGATAAACCAAATTGGAATATCTTTAAGCGCAGCAATTTTATCCTCGTCAAAGTAGATATCATCTGTTTTGACAAATGCTGTGCCAGACAAGCTTGTATCACTAGGAACAGTTGTATAAGTACCGTCCTCATTACGCTGATATTGATAGTAAGAATAAGCTGCCGCCTGCGGAACAAGCGCTGCAAAATAATCTGGATTATTGATAGCCAAATTAAGCGTCATGTAACCACCATTTGAACCACCAGTTAAATAAATACGGTCTGTATCCACATCTGAATGATTCGAAACGTAATCCTTAATAGTATCCATGAGTACCTCTGTGTAGCGAGACACACCTGCCCCCGCTCCATTTGTACCATCACCCTCATCCATCCAATACGTTGGGGTTTGAACCGCTAAAACATAGGCTCCCGTTTGCTTACCTGCTGTAAAATGTGATTGGATATCATCCTTAGCAAGCGCTACAACTTCATTTCCCAACAATGTAATATCGGTATCTGTACCGCCTTCGCCTTGCCCATGTAGCCAGATAATCAAAGGATTTTTCTTTCCATTTTTCAAACTTTCTGGTTCATAAGCGGCATATTGAAGGGTGAGTTCTTCATCTTGATTGGTCAACGGATTCGTGTAAGTTCCAGAATAAGACCCACGATTGCTAAATGCTGCTACATCTGTTGAAATGCGATTGTTAATAGCGTTACTCTCACTGTCAAGCTCGCTTTCTTCGCCGTTTACAGTTACTGTCAACCCTTGAATTGAAACCGTGTAATCACCTACCCATGTATTATGGAAATTTTCCATGTTGTAAAAGAAAGGACTGGCAACACCAGAATTTGATTCGGTGTCAAAAGTAACTGGCATTTGAATAGTGACGTACTTACTATCTTTGGTAACTTTTTTTCCATTTTTATCAGATAAATAAACCTTGCTGACTTGGCGTTCTGTACCTGCCGTTGTAACAGTGACATTTTCTTTTGATACTTTAGAGACTTTACTGTCTAACTTTACAACAACTTTTGGTACTGCTGGACCAAATTCATACCCCTTTACAACAATTGATGTTTTAGCAATAGCAACATCAGTGTCAGCAGATACAACTTGACTTCCTGCAAACACTCCCAAAAAACTAACAGCACTCAAAACGATTCCCTTTGAAATTGATTTTTTCATGTCAATCTCTCCTCCTAAATAAAATTACAGGTGCTTATATTTTGCGAAAATACTTTCCACAATGAACACAAGTTCTCCAAAGAATTTCTGACAAAAACAAAAACCTAAATCTAATCAACAGAAAAATAGAGGAACGATTGGTGCTATTCCTAATTTTCTTGTTAGATTTAGGTTTTGCCTGCTTGACCAGTAACAATCCTTACAAGGATCATCATACCATAAAAAGAGCTGAATAAAAAGCGCTTTCAAAACTTTCAATAGCATATCATTAAATTGTCAGACTATAATATCAAAAAAAGAAAAGGCAAATGAAAATTCACCTCTTCTTTTCGTTATTAATTACAATTTATCATAATTTTTTCGTCGAATTTTGAAATCAGATGACACAACCTCATCAACATCAATGATTGAGATAAAAGCATCTGGGTCTAAATCTGCCATAATGGCTTTAACATCACGGACTTCACCTGGATTTAAGACCACATACAAAATATTTTTTTCGTTTCCAGAGTAAGCCCCTTGGCCATTCAGATAAGTGACCCCACGATTAATGCCATTAAGAATAGCTTGCGCAGCTTCTTCAGATTTTTGTGTGATAATAATCATGCCACGCACTGTGTAACCACCATTTTGGACAATTGTCAGAACTTGACTGTAAACAAAGCTTGCTACCAACGTGTAAAGCATATGTTGTAAATCAATGTAAACCAGCGACGCTGTAAGAACCACGGCATCGACAAAAAGCAGTGTCTGACCAAGTTTGAAACCGAATTTTTCTTCGATAACGCGTCCGATAATATCTGTTCCGCCCGTTGTAGCTCCGTAACGAAAGACTAATCCACTACCGACACCAGAAAATAAACCAGCAACGACAGCAACCAACATCATATCATTTTCGAGAACAATCTGAATCGGCACACGTTGCCAAAACCAGATAAACCATGACATCAAAACAGTGCCATAAATGGTTAGCGCTAGCGATTTTCGTCCAAAAATTCGCGCCCCTAGAATGAACAAAGGAACATTCAAAATAAGTGACGAATAAGCAGGGTTGATTCCGTAAAGAGCATGGGCAATCAAGGTTACACCCGCAACCCCACCTTCAGCAAGAGCATTTGCCATATTAAATTTGACAAAACCGAAAGTATAAATGGCTACACCTATGGCAATTAACACCAAACTTCTTATTTGTCCAAGCTTTTCACGAACCATGTCTCATACCTCCAAAACAAAATTTTCTGCGTCTTGTAAATTATAACGCCATAAACAAAGAAGCTGAGAACTTTCTCAACCTCTTAATCCTCAACAAAACGTCCAATAATATGAACATTTTCAGCAACTGAAACAAAGGCATTTGGGTCAGTTTTTTTCATCAGATACTTAAAGTCGTTATATTCCTCGCGAGTAATAATAGCCAACAAAATTGCTTTTTTCTCATGATTATAAGTTCCTTCGGCATCATTGATTTGTGTCACCCCACGATGTAATTTGGTGTGAATCATCGCAATTACCTTTTCAGGCCGGTTGGTCACAATCGTTGCTTGCATTTTCTTCTGCTTAGTGAAAATAGCATTTGTCACACGGCTAGAGACAAAGATAGTCACCATAGAATAAAGGGCATATTGCCAACCAAATAAAATGCCAGCAAAAATCATGATAACACCATTAACCATGAGAGAAATGCTTCCCACATCACGGCCTGTCTTTTTCCGAATGGTCAAACTAATGATATCAGTACCACCACTTGAAATACGAGATTTTAAACTAAAGCCAACACCAGTCCCCATGACCAAACCACCAAAAATGGCATTAACCAGGGGATCAGTCGTCAGAGTAATTTCAGGAACAATTTGAATAAAGAAAGAACTCATCGAAACTGTAATGAGTGTAAAAACAGTGAATTTATGTCCGATTTTATACCAAGCTAAAACGAGCAACGGCACATTAATCGCATAAAAAACAACTGAAATTGGCAGCCTAAAGCCAATTAAACGCTCACTAATCGCCGATAAAACCTGTGCAAAACCAGTTGCACCACTTGAATAAACGTGTCCTGGTTGGAAGAAGAAATTAACCGCAATTGCCGATAGCAAACCATAAAAAAGAGAAGCGGAAACTTTTTCCGCATACTTCTCTCTTGAAATGCTCTGCATTGTCTTTAACAGACCATATCTTTCTGCCCAACGGCTAACAATAAACTTTGTTTTCTTTTTCAAAGATGTTTTCTTAATCATTGTTTTCGATTGCTAAAGCCAATTCATCTAATTGTTTATCTGAAACAAGACTTGGTGCTTGTGTCATTGGATCCGCAGCTTTATTATTTTTAGGGAATGCAATGACTTCACGAATGTTATCTTCACCAGCAAGAAGCATAACGAAGCGGTCAAGACCGATAGCAAGTCCACCATGTGGTGGGAAACCGTAGTTCATAGCTTCTAACAAGAAACCAAATTGGTCATTTGCTTCTTCTGCTGTAAAGCCAAGCGCTTTAAACATACGTTCTTGCAATTCTTTTTGGTTGATACGCAAGCTACCGCCCCCAAGTTCATAACCGTTAAGAACGATATCGTAAGCAACTGCACGTACTTTAGCAAGGTCACCTTCTAATTCATGAGCGGATTCTTCAGTTGGCAATGTGAATGGGTGGTGAGCAGACATGTAACGTCCTTCTTCTTCAGACCATTCAAACATTGGCCAATCAACAACCCAAAGGAAATTAAATTTAGAGTTGTCAACCATGTCAAGTTCTTTAGCGATACGAGTACGAAGAGCACCAAGAGTATTATCAGCAACTTCAAGAGTATCGGCAACGAAAAGAACCAAATCATTTTCTTCGAGTTGTAAACTTGCTGTCAACTTATCTTCGATACTTGTTAAGAATTTAGCAACTGGCCCAGTAATCGCACCATCAGTAAATTTGACCCATGCAAGACCTTTGGCACCAAATTGTTTTGCAAATTCTGTTAATTTATCAATGTTTTTACGTGAGTATTTATCCGCATTCCCCTTAACAACAATAGCTTTTACAACTGGAGCTTGTGAGAACACTTTGAAATCAACATCCTTGACAACTTCTGTCAAGTCTTGTAAAAGCATTTCAAAACGAGTATCAGGTTTGTCTGAACCGTAGTTGTTCATTGCATCGTCATAAGACATACGTGGGAATGGCAATGTGACATCAATTCCTTTTGTATCTTTCATGACTTTAGCAATCATTCCTTCAGTGATATCTTGGATATCTTGGTCTGACAAGAATGATGTTTCCATATCGACCTGTGTAAACTCAGGTTGACGATCACCACGCAAATCTTCATCACGGAAACATTTAACGATTTGGTAGTAACGATCAAAACCAGCATTCATCAACAATTGTTTTGTGATTTGTGGACTTTGTGGCAAAGCGTAAAAGTGACCTTGGCTCACACGACTTGGTACCAAGTAGTCACGCGCACCTTCTGGAGTTGATTTTGTCAACATTGGTGTTTCAACATCAATGAATTCTAACTCATCCAAATAGTTACGGATTGAGTGAGTAACTTTTGCACGTAATTTAAAGTTGTTAAGCATTTTTGGACGACGAAGATCCAAATAACGGTAACGTAAACGATTTTCATCACTAACTTCAACATCATCTTTAATTTCAAAAGGTGTTGTTTTAGCCGTATTCAAAACTGTCAATGCTGATACTTTCAATTCAACAGCACCAGTTGGCAAGTTTTTATTTTCTTGTTCACGTTGTGCAACTTCACCAGTAACTTCGATAACAAATTCGTTACGAAGGCTTTCAGCTGTGGTCATAACATCACTTGAAACTTCCTCTGGATTAATGACTAATTGCATGATACCTTCACGGTCACGAAGGTCGATAAAGATAAGCCCACCTAAATCACGACGACGACCAACCCAACCTTTTAAAGTAATTTCTTGGCCGATATGTTCACTACGAACACGACCAGCATACATTGTACGTTTCATTGATATGTTTCTCCGTTTTTTAATTTATTCATTCCCACCTATTATAGCAAAAAGCACGTAAAAACCCCACCCATGCGGGGGAGTTTTTTAAATTCTTTTCTCACTTAAGCCTTTTCATTAATAATTAAAGTGCCTAAGTATGTATAAAGAAGAAATTTAACCCAATTTATTCAATACTTCAGCGAAGTTGTTTGTAATTTCGTCAAAGCTTACGGTCACTTCTTCGCGAGTTTTATTATTTTTCACAGCTACTTGACCTGCTTCAATTTCACTTTCACCTAAAGTGATAATTGTTTTAGCATTAAAGGCGTCTGCTGATTTGAATTGCGCTTTGATTTTACGTCCAAGGTAGTCACGTTCTGCTGAGAAACCTTGGTTGCGGATAGCTTGAACAAGTTCCAATGCTTTAAGGTTTGCACCTTGTCCCAAAACAGCAATGTAAACGTCCATTTCTTTTTCAACTGGCAATTCAATACCTTGTTTTTCGAGGATAAGAAGCAAACGTTCAAGACCAAGTCCAAAACCAAAACCTGGTGTTTCTGGTCCGTCAAAGTATTCAACGAGACTGTCATAGCGACCACCAGCACAAATTGTCAATTCAGATTTATCAACAGTTGTGATGAATTCAAAGATAGTGTGGTTATAGTAATCAAGACCACGAACCATGTTTGTATCAATGACATATGGGATATTGAGAGTTTCAAGCATACTACGCACAGCATCAAAATGAGCTTGGCTTTCGTCATCAAGATAATCAAGGATTGATGGTGCGTTTTCAACAGCAATCTTGTCTTCTTTTTCTTTTGAATCAAGGACTCGAAGTGGGTTTTCATCTAAACGACGTTGACTGTCTTTTGACAATTGCTCACGCATTGGCGTAAGGTAATCAATCAAAGCTTGACGATATGCCGCACGGCTAGCTGCACTTCCCAAAGTATTCAAATGAAGCGTAACATCTTTAATGCCCAGCGTTTGGAACAATTGGTAAGCCATCGCGATTGTTTCAACGTCTGTGGCAGGATTTGCTGAACCGAAACACTCAACGCCAACTTGATGGAATTCACGCAAACGACCAGCTTGTGGACGTTCGTAGCGGAACATTGAGCCGATGTAGTACATCTTAACTGGCTTTTGAACTTCTGGTGCAAATAATTTATTTTCCACAAAAGAACGCACAACAGGGGCTGTACCTTCTGGACGCAAAGTAATATGGCGGTCACCTTTATCGTGGAAATCATACATTTCTTTTGTCACGATGTCCGTTGTGTCACCAACAGAACGGCTGATAACCTCATAATGTTCAAACATTGGTGTACGAATTTCGCTGTAATTGTATTTTTTAAATGTTTCACGCGCAACAGCTTCCACGTATTGCCACTTAGCGCTTTCGCTAGGTAAAATATCCTGTGTTCCTTTAGGTTTTTGTAATTTCATAAATTTAAGACATATTGGCACCAAATTTAAACAAATTTAGCTCCTAATTCCTTTCTACTATTGTAGCGATTCAATCATTTCTATTTTATCACAAAAACAAGTTATACAGAAGAATAGTCTGTTCTTTTTTAGGATTTTCTTATGAATTATTCCTTGATGACTTTCGTTTTTAACTAGCAGCCAAGCATTAATAACCACACTCGCACCTATTTACAATTTTTTTGTCAAGTAACTTTACTTTACAAAAAAGATATGTTATTATGTTAAAGTTGATTAAAAATCAAGAACAAAAAAATATTATCGGAGGAAATAAAACATGGCAGTACCTGCACGTCACACTTCAAAAGCGAAGAAAAACAAACGTCGTACACACTACAAATTGACTGCTCCATCAGTTAAATTTGACGAAACTACTGGAGATTACTCACGTTCTCACCGTGTATCACTTAAAGGATACTACAAAGGACGTAAAATCGCTAAAGCAGCTAAATAATAGAAGGGAGATACCATGCGCGTAAATATTACACTTGAACACAAAGAATCTGGTGAACGCTTGTACCTTACTTCAAAAAACAAACGTAACACTCCAGACCGTCTTCAATTGAAAAAATACTCACCAAAATTGCGTAAACACGTAATCTTTACTGAAGTTAAATAATTGAATACATTAAAAGCCTATGAAATCAACGTTTCTAGGCTTTTTTAGTTCAAAAATAGCATTTTTGACTGATTGGATATTAAACCAAATCATTTTTATCTCAAAAATTTTGAAAATTGAGTTTCTCCTTGTATAATTAAAGTAACCCAAAGGAGGAATAACATATGATTATTAAAACAGTTACTTTTGGAGTAAAAGCTGCTGCTAAAGATAAATTTGAACAAAAATTCCGCAACGACGCTATCTCGCTCAAAAATTGGGAAACATGTTTAGGAAACGAGGTCTGGATTCAAGATAATTCTGATACAAATAGTGTTTCCTTTACTGCCGTTTCACGTTGGGACAACCAAGACGATTTCAAAGCTTGGTTGAAACGTCCTGAACATATCCAACATCACAAAGAGCAACACTTCAAAAAAGAAGATTCACCTATTTTAAAGAAAAGCGTTCAAGAATATGCTGTTCTTGAGGATTAATAATCAAAATGCAACCGTATGTAACGGTTGCATTTTTGATAAACTGATTTCAGCTACTGTAAACTTGTTGTAAAGAACAATGTTTGTCACTTGTGTACACCAACAGTTATCAAAGACTACTTTACAACAAAGTTGACACCGTTGTAAAGATACTGCTATCATGCTAATCTTTCCTTACACATTATAATTCTTTCTCAAAGGCAATATCACCACGTTCAAAAGGAAATTTTTCTTTATCAACAGGAATCTCAGTAAAGCCAAATTTGCGATAAAGATGAACAGCAGATAGACATTTTCGATTGGAAACAATGATAAGTTTTGGCAAATGAAGGGACTCCGCATACTCAATGCACGCCTTTAAACAAGCACTCCCTGCACCGCTGCCAGCAAATTCGCTTTTTGCTGCAAATTTCATGATTTCCCAATCCCCATCTTCTCTTGGAGCGACCATACACGATGCCATAACAGCTCCCTCATCATTTAAAGCAAAGAAAATCTGACCACCATTTTCAATATAATGCTCAATATTAGTTAACTCGCGTTCATCTTCTGCTTCTACCGTAAACATTTCAGAAATCCAAGCAAGGTTCATTTCCACAAAATCTTTTTTATATTTTTCATCATACGGTACAACTTTCATTCCACTACTCTCCTTGTACTGAATTTTTTCCCAATATTTTAGTAATTAAAGTCATTGCTTCTGCTAATTGTTTCTGCTCTGAATAACTCAATGTCGCAATAATATCGCCAATTTCTTGATTAGATTTTTCAATAAAATCTCGCGCACGTAATTTCCCTGCATCAGTCAAAAAAAGATGATAAGCTCTCCCATCTTCCTTTGACGTTTGGCGATAAATATAACCTTTTTTCTCGTGATTTTTCAAAATCCTACTCAAATAGCTTTTATCAATATTCATCTCTTGGGCGATATGTGTTGCTGTACAGCCTTCATTTTCATAAATTTCAAAGAAAATCCTTGCTTCCGTCACGGAATACTCAGAACCCAAATAATGATTACCGAGTAAATTCATAAAAGGCATATACATGCGATTAAAGGCACGTATCGAATAAATGGTTTCTCTATCTGGCATTATTCTCTCCTTTTAGTGGACTTTATCAACTATATTTTAAGATTTTTAGTGGATTTTGTCAACTAATTATCGCTATTTAAGCTTAATAGACCTCAATAGCATTAAAAATACACGTATGAACTCTCCTACATATAAAATTCTTATACATTATGCTTGACTTGCTGCTTATTTTTCTATATTCTATATGTAAAATAATTATATATAAAATTTTTACATATCAAAAAGGAGTTTTCATGTATTTTCCAACTTCGGCAACTGTTATCGAATTCCTCATTTTAGCCATTGTTGACAAAGACGACTCTTACGGTTATGCCATTAGCCAAACCATTAAGCAAATTGCTAACATCAAAGAATCCACCTTATATCCAATTTTAAAAAAACTGGAAAAAGCGGGCTATTTAACCACTTATCAACAAGCCTACCAAGGACGTAAACGAAAATATTATGCTATCACAGCAGCTGGTAAAGAACAGTTGACCTTTCTCAAAAAAGAATGGCAACGGTACAAAGAAAAAGTCGATGAGATTATTGAAGGGAGATTAGAGGATGACAAAAGTTGACTATTTAGCAAAATTAGATAAATACCTACGTAAGTTACCCAAAGAGGATTACCAAGAAGCTATGGACTACTTTAGTGAATACTTTGAAGAAGCTGGTCCAGAAAATGAAGCACAAGTTATCGCCGAACTTGGAACACCAAAAGAAGCGGCGCGAGACATCATTAGTCGTTTGCTTGACGAAAAAATCATCGACCAAGAAAAGACACCTAAAAGCAGAGTATCTATGGTTTGGCTTGCTATTTTAGCGGTTATTATCACCCCTGTTGCTCTCCCACTGGCTCTTGTTCTTTTCTTAGCCGTCATCACTATCCTAGCTCTTGGAGTGGCGGCTATCGCTGTTGTCCTTTCCTTTGGGGTTGTCTTTCTGACTTCTGGAATTTACATGCTATTTGACAGCTGGTCTTACCTGAGCATTTCATTTTCCGCAACTGCTCTTAGTTTTGGTCTAGGACTTTTAGCTCTCGGTTTATCATTACTAACCCTCCTTGCTGCAGGAGCTGTTTGTAAAGTAGTTGGACGTAGCATTGTCAATTTAGCACGAAAGACAGCAAACAAAAGGAGAAAATTATGAAATCGTGGACAAAGACTATTTTAGGCATTGGCGTTAGTTGTAGTTTATTAGGAGCAGCCCTTGCAGGTTATGGTTTCGCAACTGGTGGACTCTCTGATTTAGAAAATAGCACCGATATGGTAGGAAATGTAAACTATCAAAAAGCTAACCTTGACAATTTCAGTAAAATTGATATTGACAGCACAACATCTGATGTCATCATTTCAAAGGCCAATATTGACAAACCCTTTATTTCTTACTCAGACAATAAAAAAACACCTGTCAACTACGAAGTCAAGGATGACACCCTTACTGTAAAGCAAACAGGAACTCGTACCCAAATAGGGAATGCAAATATTCATTTTCTGAGTTTAAAAGATATTATTGGCATTGCTAAAACTGGTATTATCGAAAATTCACATACAATCGTTATCTCTGTTCCTCAGGATACAGACCTCACTTCAGTCAAAGCTAATCTTAGCTCAGGAGATTTGGACATCAGTCAGCTTTCACTTGATAATGTAATGCTCGAACTTCTGGCTGGGGAACTAACGTTGACCAACACAACCCTCAATTCAGGAACAGTAAACATCACCTCTGGGGATGCTGAAATTGAGAACAGCAACTTAACAAACGTCGCCTTTTCAATTACAACTGGTGATATTGATTTAGAAAATAGCCAAGCTTCTAACACAACCTTTGAGTTAAGCATGGGAGATTTTTCAGCCAATGCCGCCACCTTCAAAAATGATAACACCATAACAATGACTACTGGTGAGGTTGACATTACTCTTGCCAGCAAAGATTTGAAAGTATTAATGACAAATCTTCTAGGCGATGCTGATATCACTTCAAACTTAAATCAATCAAGTAAAAACACGTTGACAATCGACGGAAACGTGGGTGACATTACAGTTCAATAAAACTTAAAAGACATCGCATTTGCGATGCCTTTTAAGTTTTAAAATAACAACGTCAGTAAAGCTAAAATGGCTAAACCGCCTTGCTTTAAAATAATTTTACGGTCTGCGGTCAAGCTACCATAAAGGGCAACAAGAACGACATTTACTAGAAAAACAGTTACCAAAGTAGCATTAGCTGTAAAGATACCGTAAATCAGAAAAACGGCAATCAAGCCATTGTAAACACCTTGATTTTTAAATAAATTACTTACAGACTCACGTTCTAATTCTTCTTGCGATAGTCCAAAAACACGCGCTGTTGCAGGTGATTGTGTTGCAACTGTTTCTAAATACATAATGTAAAAATGTTCCAAAGCAACCAATAATGACAAAATAATAGTAATAAGTGACATCGTTTCCTCAATCTAAATAGCAAATTAATCATTTACATCGCTGTAAATATATTGTAAAGAAAGGCTGTCTTAATCAGCATTCTCTAGTTAACTCATTAAGTGTATAAAAGTTCCCTTCATTTTTCAAATAATCTGATTGTAAAAACTAAGAACATCGTTTATATCAAAAAAAGATTGAAGAAATTGTCCAAAATGAACGTTTTCTTCAATCTAGTAATCTTAATTTTCTGTTTTTGGTTGTCTGTAAATGATAAGTCCAAGTACCATGAAAGCAACAAGGAATGCTGAAAGAACACCGACTTGTGTACCAATTGAACCTGTCATCGAAATGGTTTGACGTAAGCCCGTTACAATGTAAGTCATTGGCATATATGGGTGAACAACTTGGAAGAACTTAGGACTAAGCTCGATTGGATATGAACCACCTGCAGAACCGACTTGAAGCAATAGCATAATAAGTGATAGGAATGAGCCATAACGATTATCCCAACCAACTAGAGCCGTTACAAGAGCCATTAACGTCCAACCACCTAAGATGATAAGGAGGATTGTTTTCCATTCGTAGTTAGCCTCAAATCCAAGGAATTGAATAGCACCATACAATACTAATGAACCAACCGTTGAAATCAATCCATTAATAAAGAGTTTTTGTTTTGCCCATTCAAAACGATTTTTCACAGGACGTCCTGACAATGAGCTTGCAAAGATAACGTTCGTTGAAAGGGCAACTACCATAAGTGATACTGCAATCATGTAAGGTGCCATACCAATACCATTTACTTTCACGCTATCATTATCTGTTTCTTTTGTTGATACAGGGTTAGAAACCAATTTAGCATTCTTATTTGTTACAGAAACGAGTGATAGTTGGTCACTTGCCTCTGAAAGTGATGATGTCAATGTTGAAATACCACTTGTCAATGTTGTCAAGCCACTTGTCAACGTATCACTACCAGCAGCTAACTGACTTGAACCAGAAGCCAATTCTTCCGCACCAGATTGCAATTGAGAAGCTCCACTTGTCAACTGACTATTGCTAGCAGCCAATTGATTAGCACCAGAAGCTACTTGGGAAACACCACTTGTATAAGTTGTTACCCCTGTCAACAATTCGCTTGCGCCACTACTTAGTTTAGTATTAAGCGTTGAGATTCCTGAAGCAATTTGACTACTTCCAGGGACAAGTTGTGTTGTAGTAGCTGTATTAACCTGATTTAAACCAGTAGATAATGTTGTCAAGGCTGTAACAGCACCAGGTAATGCTACATTTGACTGATTTGCAATTTGAGAAACGCTCGTTTGTAACTTAGTTACCTTACTTGATAAAGATGATGATAACTCTGTTAAAGCAGTTTCCATTGTTTGAACATCTGTTAAAATTTGCTGTGCTTGTTGACTGACACTATTTCCTGAAGTATTTAATGCATTAACTAACTCAGCTTGTTGTGTTGCATCTAAACTTTGGTAAGCAGCTGTTTCTTGAATAGCAGTCAATCTGGCTGAACTATCCTTTTCTTCTGCCTTCAAAATTCCCTGAGCTTGTGAAGCAATATCACTTAAAGCAGTCGAAATTTTTGTAGTATCAACTTCAGTAGAAATCTCAGAAACTGAAGCATTTAATTGTTGAATTCCAGCATTTAATTGTGGTAAACCTGAAATTAATGACTGAATATTTGCAGATTCTTCTGCTGAAAGTGTTGTCGCTGTTGCTAACTTCTGTAAACCATCGGTTAAACTATTAGCACCATCAACTAATTGTTGTACTTGTGCAGAACTTTCTTTTAGTTGAGCTACACCACTTACAAGTGCTGCTGAGTTACCATCTAATTCATTTGCTCCACTCGCTAAACTTGACACGCCGTTTGTATAAGTTGTCAAGCCGCTTGAAAGTGTCGCTGTTCCGTCTGCTAAAGTTTGGCTGCCTGACGCTGCTGTGTTGAGGTTATCTGTAATGGTTTGACTACCAGATTCAAGCTGTTGGCTTCCTGAGAGCAATTCATTGCCACCGTCACTTGCTTCTTGTAAACCATCTTGTAAACTAGACATGCTCTTGAATACAGCTTTTGTATAAGTTTCTGTGATATTTTCAGAAACAGTATCTTTAAGCTTGGTCATCGCAGATTCGCTCATTTTAGAAGCGACAAAGCTACGTCCAGCTGTTGTTTGATAATTAATTGTCAATTTTTCAGGGTCATCTGTCAAAAGGCTGGCTGCCTTTTCAGATAAATCCTCTGGCAATGTGATAACCATATAGTAATCACCATTTTCCAGACCCTCTTCTGCTTTTTCTGCGCTAACAAAGTGATAATCTAAAGCTTTATTTTTAGACATACTGTCCACCATATCATCACCGATTGATAGCGTTTGGTCATTTAAAGTTGATGACTTATCTTGATTGACAACTGCTACTGGCAAATCGTCAACATTTCCGTAAGGGTCCCACATAGAACCCAAGAAAGATAAGTTATAAAGTGCTGGAATAAGAGCAACACCAATCATTGTTACCCAAAGTTTTGGACTTTTTATAAGTGCTTTTAATTCTTCTAACATATTTTCTCCTAATTTGGACACAGTGTTCAAAAATTATGATAAAATATATTATACAGAGATATAAAATAATTTCAAGATAAAAGAAGGAGTTTTTGGACACTCTGTCTAAAAGTGTTCAAAAGATTTTTATTATGGCAAATGATAATCGCAGAGCTAACACCAAAAAAGCCATTCAAGAAGCTATGGTCACCCTTTTAAAGACAGAGAGTTTTGACGACATTACCACCATCAAAATTGCTAAAGAAGCTGGCATTAGCCGTTCAAGTTTCTACACACATTATAAGGATAAATTTGAGTTGATTGATTCCTGCCAACAAACCCTTTTCAATCAAGTTGAATATATTTTTGAAAAACACGAAGGCAATAAAGAACAAGCGTTTTTAGAGATTTTTGAATTTCTAAAACGTGAGCAATTGCTATCTGCCTTAATTTCGGCGAACGGCACGCGGGAATTTCAAGCTTTTATTGTTAATAAGGTGCGCATCTTTATCAACACTGATTTTCAAAATCGTTTTGGGCGTGAGGAACTTTCCCCTGTCGAAAAAGAATACAGTAGTATCTACTTTGCCTATGCCTTTTTTGGTCTCTGCCAATCTTGGATAGCTAATGGCAAAAAAGAATCTCCTCGCCAAATGACTAACCTCATTTTAAAACTTTTACCACTATCACTATAACCACCCATTCTTAAAGTCGCCTTTTGGCGACTCTGAATGTAGATAAACTTACTTTTAACACAAAATAAGTTGCAAACAATTGTTGTCTCACTGTTCGATTTCAGGATTATTTACGAACAAAGTGAGCACAAAAACGATACTTTGTGCCGCTTAAACAATCTGGGAGATTGTTTAAGGTTGCAGATAAGAGAAACGAAGTTTCTCCTACATCTCGGAAGTTTTTGAGAATTCCTTGGATTTCTTCAATAGTCCACTGGTTGCTTTGAGGTCTGAGCCTAGAAATAAAAAAGCGAGAAACCTAAGGGAAGTATCAAAAAGGACTTTTCTATTATAAAAAAACAAAAAACCACGGCGAAGACCGTGGTTTTAAATACTTCAATAAACTGAGAATTAAAGCATTTTGTTGTAGTATTCAACGATAAGTGCTTCGTTGATTTCTGGGTTGATTTCGTCGCGTTCTGGAAGACGAGTCAATGAACCTTCAAGTTTTTCAGCGTCGAATGATACGAATGCTGGACGTCCAAGAGTAGCTTCAACAGCTTCAAGGATAGCAGGTACTTTAGCTGATTTTTCGCGAACTGAGATAACTTGACCTGGAGTTACGCGGTATGAAGGGATATCAACACGTTTACCGTCAACAAGGATGTGACCGTGGTTAACGAATTGACGAGCTTGACGACGAGTAGTTGCAAGACCTAAACGGTAAACAACGTTGTCAAGACGACGTTCCAAAAGAACCATAAAGTTGAAACCAAGAGTTCCACCTTTAATTTTAGTAGCTTGTACGAACAAGTTACGGAATTGTTTTTCACCTACACCGTAAGTGAAACGAAGTTTTTGTTTTTCAGCCAATTGCAAACCATATTCAGAAAGTTTGCTACGGTTGTTAGGACCGTGTTGACCTGGCACGTAGTTACGACGTGCTAATTCTTTACCTGTACCTGTAAGAGACAAGCCAAGGCGACGTGATTGTTTCCATGATGGACCTGTATAACGTGACATTAAAAATGTCCTCCTATAAAATAAAAATTTTGTAGGAAATAACAAATTAGAGAATCCTGATTCGTGCAGTTGACTTTCATCTAAACAGCCAAGATTACTTTTCCGACTTCTAGGAGCTTTTCTATAAGAAGAAAAACTGTAGAAGAGCCAACTGTTGACGAGCTTCATACTCTCCTGCTATTATTTCACACAAAGCTTAGTTTAACATAAAAAAAAGGCGTTGTAAAGCCTTTTTATCTACTATTGCTGATAATTCTAATCAAGGATTAATCAAAATAGCGAATCAATGTTTTTTCAGTTAAAATATCTGAATAAGTGTATGATTCAACATAAGAATTGTTGATTGCTCCTGGAACATCTGAATTTTCATTGTATTCAACGATAAATAATGAAGGGTAAACTTCAGTCAAACGACCAACTTTATTTTTTTCACGTTTACGACCATTTTCAAGTGTCAATTCAACAAGTTGACCTTCATGGGCTTTAATATCTTCTTTGATTTTTTTCATTTTTGCTACATCTGCAAATGCATCACTCATCTTCTACTTTGCTCCTTAATAAAGTAATTTTATATTTATCAACGCTCTTCAAACTGCGCTATACTAGAAAATTTATTGTATTCTTTTTGGAAGATTAATTTCACTGTGCCACGCGCTCCTGAACGGTTCTTCTCCAAGATAACTTCGATAGTATTGTCTTCGACAGCGTCATCATTTTCTTCACCCTCACGACGATAATAATCATCACGATACAAGAAGGCAACGATATCCGCATCTTGCTCGATAGAACCTGATTCACGAATATCTGACAACACAGGACGTTTATCCTGACGTTGTTCAACCCCACGAGACAACTGACTAAGTGCGATAACAGGGACTTTCAGCTCTTTTGCTAAAATTTTCAATTGACGTGAAATATCAGAAACCTCCTGTTGTCGGTTTTCTGGACGTGTTCCTGTAATCAACTGTAAGTAGTCAATGACAATCAAACCAAGACCACCCTCAACTTCTTGAGACAGCTTACGTGCTCGTGCACGAATTTCAGTGATTTTAATCCCTGGTGTATCATCAATATAAATCGGTGCTTCTGCCAAAGCACCTTGGGCAATGGTAATGTTGTTCCATTCTTGGTCGGTCAATTGACCTGTTCGAAGGTGGTGAGAATCAACCATTCCCTCAGCAGCCAACATACGGTCAACCAAACTTTCAGCACCCATTTCCAGAGAGAAAATAGCGACTGGTTTATTTTGTTTAGTCCCAACGTTTTGCGCAATGTTCAAAACAAAAGCAGTTTTCCCGACGGCTGGACGTGCAGCAAGGATAATCAATTGGTCAGGGTGTAAACCTGTTGTAATCTTATCCAAATCACGAAAACCAGTCGGCAATCCAGTAACATCACTTGTCTGACGAGAACGGATTTCCAAATTTTCATAGTTGACCTTCAAAACATCTGAAATCTTACGAAAACCACTGCGATTGCTATGTTCATTAATCTCAACAAGGGCTTTTTCTGCCCCCGCAATAACGTCTTCAGAATCCGTAGCACCTTCATAGGCAAGGTTTACAGTCTCTGTCAACCTAGAGATGATATTACGCAGCATCGCCTTTTCAGCGACAATTTTAGCATAATATTCTGCATTGGCACTCGTAGGAACGCTATTGACAAGTTCGACAATGTAAGACAAGCCACCAATGTTTTGTAAATCCCCTTGGTCATCAAGAATTGTTCTAACTGTTGTGGCATCAATAGCCTCATTACGATCGCTAAGTGTAATCATTGCCTTAAAAATAACTCTATGAGAATACTTATAGAAATCATCTGGGCTAATGTATTCACGGACAGTAATAAGCTTATCTGGCGAGATAAAAATCGAACCTAAGACAGACTGCTCTGCTAATAAATCTTGTGGCTGAACTCTCAATTCTGGCTCTTCTGCCAAATTCTTCACCTCCCCTAATAACCTCTAAACGTAGGACTATGCTTCCTTAATGCTTAATTTAATTTCAGCAGTTACTTCCTTGTGTAACTTAACAGGAACTTCGACAGAACCAATTGCACGAATTGGATGATCTAACTCGATAGAACGTTTGTTGATTTTTAAACCAAACTGTTTAGCCAATTCTTCGGCAATTTTCTTAGCTGTAATTGAACCAAATGTACGTCCATCAGGTCCAACTTTTTCGGTAAACTTAACAACTGTGGCTTCTTTCTCAAGCTCTGCTTTAAGCGCTTGAGCTTCTGCTAAAATTTCAGCTTGTGCTTTTTCTTCTGATTTTTGTTTACCTTTTAATTCACCAATAGCTTGGTTAGTCGCTTCTTTAGCTAAATTTTTCTTAATTAAAAAGTTTTGGGCATAACCTGTTGGGACCTCTTTGATTTCGCCTTTTTTCCCTTTACCTTTAACATCTGCTAGAAAAATAACTTTCATCACTCTACCTCCATGTTTTCTCTTAAATCATTTTCAATTATTTCAAGTAATAAGTGTTCGGCTTGACTAACAGTTATGTCTGATAGTTGACAAGCTGCTAGGGTAAAATGCCCACCGCCACCGAGTTCTTCCATCATTCGTTGAACATTGATTTTACTGCGGCTACGTGCCGAAATAGCTACTTTATTAGGAGCAACCTGAACAATAACAAACGTTGCTTCAATGCCAGCTAGAGATAACATGGTATCTGCAGCTTTACTGGCAACTACTTTACTGTAAACCACATTATCGCCACCACTGGCAATGATAATGTTGTCATAAAGTTTACGCCCTTTGAGAATAAGTTCATTAACCAATCGATATTCCTCAAAATCTGTTTGAGAAATGTTTTGAATTTCAATGCTATCACTTCCTTGAGATCTAAGATAGCTTGCAACATCAAATGTTCGACTTGTAACACTAGCTGAAAAATTCTTCGTGTCCAACATAATCCCTGCCATTAAAATACTAGCTTGAATTTTACTTAGACGTTTACCAGCATTTTGGAATTGAATTAATTCGGTTACTAATTCACTTGCGCTACTTGCCCCACTTTCAATAAAGGTCAATATGGCTTTTTCTGGAAAATTATTGTCACGACGATGATGATCAACAACAATAACATCTGTAAATCTGTTGTAAAGTTCCTGCGATAACGTTAAGTCAATCTTAGAATGGTCAACCATTATCAATAGTGATTGGCTTGTCACTAGTTGTAAAGCTTGGTTGACTGAAATTAAATTCGTTTTTCCATCTTCTTGTAACCTTTTAATTGCTCTTGCAATATCAGGGCTCATTTCATCTGGGTTGTAAACCGCATAAGCTTCCTCGATGACATTACTTGCAAAGAACTGCATCCCAATCGCTGAACCAAGAGCATCCATATCTAAATTACGATGTCCGACAACAAATACTCTATCCACATTTTTTATGTGGTCTGAAATAGCAGTCATCATCGCACGGGTACGCGTACGGGTACGTTTAACGGTAGATACTGACCCACCACCAAAATACAATGGTTTCTTATGCTCATCATTTTCACAAATAACAACTTGGTCACCACCACGCACAAGTGCCGTATTCAAATTTTGGAGAGCCACTTGCCCAATTTGCTGATGATTATCATCACCATAAGCAACCCCCATGCTCAAAGTCAGCGGTAACTCACGCTCTTCTTTAGCCTGTTTACGAAAAGCTTCTAGTACTGTAAACTTATCGTCAATTAGACTACTTAAAACAGCATAATCTGTGAAAAAGTAAAAACGGTCCATATCCACACGACGATAAAAAATATTTTTAGACTTCGTGAAATTCGATATGAAATTAGCAATAAAACTATTGATTTGAGAAATTTCCGCATCAGATAAATCATCTGTTACATCGTCATAATTATCAATTGAGATAATCCCGATAACTGGTCGCAAAAGCGCAGCATCTCCTAGTTGACGATTTCCCATTGACGTATCAAAGAAATAAAAAATCCCTGAAGATGAATCAATGTAAGATGAATATTTATTGCCATTTAACTCAAAAGTTTGGCTGGCATCCCCTTCACGCTTATTGCCAATAATTTTTTGGATGAGCTCGTCCTCAAATTCTCCTTCTTCACTAGTGAAGATAAGTTCAGCGTACGGATTAAACCACTCAACTTCATTTGTAGATTGCTCAAATTGAACAACACCAACAGGCATCTGTTCTAATAAACTCTTCAAACTGACTTCTGTTTGGTCGTTTAGTAATTCAATTTGTTCAAGTTCTGATAACTCATATGTTTCTTTTTGATAATAAAGCAATGCAACAAGCAAAGACAGCGCCAAAAAGATTGCAGCTAAAATAGCTGACTCCGTCTGAAAAAGTCTGACACAAATAGCCAAAATCCCGAATAAAATCAAGCCTATCATGACTAAGTGAATAGTTGCAAATCGAAATCTTTTCATTGGTTAACCTCTTAGCTTA
This sequence comes from Streptococcus gallolyticus subsp. gallolyticus DSM 16831, assembly GCF_002000985.1. Lineage (NCBI taxonomy): Bacteria > Bacillati > Bacillota > Bacilli > Lactobacillales > Streptococcaceae > Streptococcus > Streptococcus gallolyticus. Next base: position 2,450,829 of record NZ_CP018822.1, read on the forward strand.
CAATTATACCATAAAACAGCCCTATTTGATAGAGCTGTCATTGGTTTAAAGATTACAATTTTATGACTTAATCATTCGCTTTTCTATGATGTTTTTGCTTGCCTTCTAGGTAAACCATCAAAATAGAAATATCTGCTGGGTTAACACCTGAAATACGGCTTGCTTGACCGATTGTTTCTGGGTTAATTTTCTTGAATTTTTGACGTGCTTCTGTTGCGATAGAATCAATATCATCCCAGTCAATATTAGCAGGAATACGTTTTTCTTCCATGCGTTTCATTTTGGCTACTTGGTCAAGGGCTTTGTTGATATAACCTTCATATTTGATTTCAGTTTCCAAAAGTTCAATCACTTTGCTGTCAAGTTTTTCTTCAGCAGGACCAACAAAGCTTGTCGCAATGTCATAATTGATTTCAGGACGACGCATGAATTCTTTTGCTGTCAAGGCATCTGTCAATGGTTTGAAACCAAGTGCTTCAATACGTGCATTAGTTTCTTTAACTGGCTTGATTTTATGAGTTGACAACCTTGTCAATTCATTGTCAAACTGACGTTTACGATTCAAGAAACGTTGATAACGTTCATCATCAACCAAACCGACACGGTGACCAATCTCAGTCAAACGCATATCAGCATTATCATGACGCAAAATCAAACGATATTCCGCACGACTTGTCAACAAACGATAAGGTTCCAACGTTCCTTTCGTTACCAAGTCATCAATCATAACACCGATGTAAGCATCACTACGTTTAAGAATCATTTCTGGCTTGCCTTGAACTTTCAAAGCAGCATTGATACCAGCAACAATTCCTTGACCAGCAGCTTCTTCGTAACCTGACGTACCATTGGTTTGACCAGCCGTAAAGAGACCTGAAATTTTCTTCGTTTCAAGCGTTGCACGCAATTGGTGTGGCAAAACGATATCGTACTCAATCGCATATCCTGTACGCATCATTTCGGCATTTTCAAGCCCTTTAATAGAATGAATTAATTCTTTTTGAACATCTTCAGGAAGACTTGTTGACAACCCTTGAATGTAAACTTCTTCTGTTTCACGACCTTCAGGTTCTAGGAAAAGTTGGTGACGTTCTTTATCCGCAAAGCGCACAATTTTATCTTCGATAGATGGACAATAACGAGGCCCTACTCCTTTGACAATCCCTGAAAACATTGGTGCACGGTAAAGATTTTTATTGATAATATCGTGGCTTGTTTGGTTCGTATAAGTCAACCAGCAAGGAATTTGGTCTTTGAGGTAATCTTCATCATTGGACATGAATGAAAAATGATTTGGTTTTTCATCACCTGGTTGAATCTCTGTTTCATCGTAATTGATAGAACTTGCTTTGATACGTGGTGGTGTTCCTGTTTTGAAACGACCAATTTCAAGACCTAATTCTTTCAAATTATCTGCAAGTCCAATAGAAGCCAAGCTGTTATTTGGACCAGAAGAATATTTAAGCTCGCCTAGGATAATTTCGCCACGAAGAGCTGTACCTGTTGTGATAACAACTGCTTTAGCTGAAAATTTCTGATTAGTAGCTGTGCGAACACCGACAACTTTACCATCTTCGACTAAAACTTCTTCAATCATTGACTGACGCAATGTCAAATTTTCTTGTTGCTCAACCGTATGCTTCATTGTACGAGAGTAAAGAGCCTTATCTGCTTGCGCACGAAGAGCACGGACCGCAGGACCTTTACCAGTATTGAGCATTTTCATTTGAATGTAAGTCCTATCAATGTTTTTACCCATTTCACCACCGAGAGCGTCAATTTCGCGAACGACAATCCCTTTGGCAGAACCCCCAATTGCAGGGTTACATGGCATAAAGGACAACATTTCCAAATTAATTGTTGCCAGCATCGTTTTACAACCCATACGAGCCGCAGCCAAACTAGCTTCAACACCAGCATGCCCAGCACCAACAATAATTACATCATAATTTTCAGCAAATTCGTGTGTCATTTTATTTCTCCTTATCCTTATTTACAAAATGTTTGACTTGACCATCCCAGTTTTTTAGGGCAATTTTTAAAAAGCTTGGATTTAGGTTAATCTTACTGAGTTCTTCAAACGAAATCCACTCACACATACGCTTCTGACCTCCCTCATATATCTCTTTATTAAGATCAGAAAGTGGGTTCACTAAGTAAAGAAATTCAATTTGGTGATGTTTTGTGAGATCCAAAGAAAACTGATTTTCGACAACAAAAGCCAACTGTTTAACTTCAATATCGATATTAAGTTCTTCTTTCATTTCGCGTATTATGGCATCTTCAGTTAATTCATTTACTAAGATTGCTCCACCTAACAAATAATATTCATTTTTAGGAGATTTTGCTAAATATATTTTTTCATCTTTAATAATTAAGGCTGATGCTCTAACAACAAAGCTCTGCTCACCAATTCTAGTTCTAAAATCCATTTAAAACTCCTTAACTGCACAAAAAACAGCCAAAACCCTCGAAAATTGTGCGGCAAAAACGCACAATTCTCATGAGCTTTGACCATCATGATTATTGTTATGATTATTGTATCAAATTAAGTTAAAATGTCAATTTAATTGCCGATAATTTTTCGAGCAATAGTTGATTATATAGATAAGCCAAACCTGTCAACTTATCTTTACACCTTTGTCAACTAGATATATTGACAAGCGACTCCATTTTTATAAGCCATATCAATGATTCCGCCACCTAGGCATTCTTCGCCATCATAGAAAACAACAGCTTGACCTGGTGTAATGGCACGTTGTGGTTCATCAAAGACAACTTCTGCTTTGTCACCTTTAACATGCACTGTAACTTTAGAGTCTGGTTGACGGTAACGGAATTTTGCTGTAACTTCCATTGTAAATTCTTCAGGCATATCACGTGTAAAGTGAATACTTGAAGCGTCAAGACTAGTTGACATTAATGAATCATGATAGAAACCTTGACCAACGTAAAGAATATTTTTTGACAAATCTTTTCCGACAACAAACCAAGGTTGATTGTCACCACCTTGTTGTCCACCGATACCAAGACCGCCACGTTGACCGATTGTATAATACATCAATCCAGCATGTGCACCCATATCACGACCATCAACAGTCATCATACGACCTTTTTGCGCTGGTAAATATTGACTAAGGAATTCTTTAAAGTTCTTTTCACCGATAAAGCAAATTCCTGTTGAATCTTTTTTCTTAGCTGTCGCAAGACCTGCACGTTCTGCAATTTTACGAACTTCTGGTTTTTCCAAATGCCCAAGTGGAAACATTACTTTTTGCAATTGTTCTTGTGATAATTGACTCAAGAAGTAAGTTTGGTCTTTATTATTATCTGCTCCACGTAACATATGAACAGTACCGTCTTCGTCACGAGAAACTTGCGCATAATGTCCAGTTGCTACATAATCAGCTCCAAGCGTCATGGCATAGTCAAGGAAAGCTTTAAACTTGATTTCCTTGTTACACATAACGTCTGGATTTGGTGTGCGTCCTGCACGATATTCCGCTAGGAAATATTCGAAAACACGATCCCAATACTCTTTTTCAAAATTGACAGAGTAGTAAGGAATACCAATTTGGTCAGCCACAGCTGCCACATCTTTATAATCTTCGGTTGCTGTACAAACACCGAATTCGTCTGTGTCGTCCCAGTTTTTCATAAAGACACCGATAACGTCATAACCTTGCTCTTTCAAAAGGAGAGCCGTTACAGACGAATCAACGCCGCCACTCATACCGACAACAACACGTATTTTTGAATTATCTGACATGATAATCCTCCCATCAAGATATTTTTTCGAACATAGGCTTGAAGGGCCCAGTTTTTCAAAAATCGATTTGAAGGTCGATTTTGAATGCGTGAAACCACGCGAAGACTATTATAACACGAAATTTCATTTATGTAAGTCTTTTACACTTAATTCTAATGCTTTTTCTCATTTATTATCGTTTACCCTTTTGCCTTCCTCTGTTATAATAAGTAAGCATAGATTCTTAAAGGAGTAGATATGAAAAATCTAAAATTCCAATCCGTATTCGACATCATCGGTCCCGTGATGATTGGTCCGTCTAGTAGCCATACGGCTGGGGCTGTTCGTATTGGAAAAATTGTTAACTCTATTTTCGGAGAAATTCCCGATTCCGTAACCTTTCATTTGTACAATTCATTTGCTAAGACTTACCGTGGTCATGGAACTGACAAAGCTCTCGTTGCAGGTATCCTTGGCATGGATACTGACAATCCTGACATCAAAAATTCATTAGAAATCGCTCACCAGAAAGGGGTTCGCATTTATTGGGATATTCTCAAAGATAGTAACGCTCCACATCCAAATACCGCTAAAATTACCGTTGAAAAAGGTGACAAAAGCATGAGTATTACTGGCGTATCAATCGGCGGAGGAAATATTGAGGTAACTGAGTTAAATGGTTTCTCTGTATCGCTAAAAATGAATACCCCAACTTTAATTATTGTTCACCAAGACATTCCTGGAATGATTGCCAAAGTGACAGATATTCTATCTGAACATCATATCAACATCGCCCAAATGAATGTAACTCGTGAACGTGCTGGTGAAAAAGCAATCATGATTATCGAAGTTGACTCTCGTGATTGTCACAAAGCTGTTGAACAGATTCAACAAATTCCACATTTGCACAATGTTAATTTCTTTGATTAGAAAGGAAAAGAATGTTTTATTCTATTAAAGAATTAGTTGAACAAGCCGATAAAGATTTTAACGGTAATATTGCTGAACTAATGATTGCCACCGAAATGGAATTAAGTGGGCGTAGCCGTGATGAAATCATTCACATCATGACGAAAAACCTTCAAGTCATGAAAAATTCTGTTACTGACGGACTAACACCTAGTAAATCAATTAGTGGTCTAACTGGTGGAGACGCCGTCAAAATGGACACCTACCTTAAATCGGGTAAGACTTTGTCAGATACCACTATCTTGACCGCTGTCCGCAATGCCATTGCTGTCAATGAACTGAATGCCAAAATGGGACTTGTTTGTGCTACACCAACAGCTGGCTCTGCTGGTTGTTTACCTGCCGTTCTGACAACTGCTATTGACAAATTAAAACTTTCTGAAGAAGAACAGTTGAACTTTTTATTCACTGCTGGTGCTTTTGGACTCGTTATTGGAAATAATGCTTCAATCTCTGGCGCTGAAGGTGGCTGTCAAGCTGAAGTTGGCTCTGCTTCTGCAATGAGTGCCGCAGCTTTGGTTAAGGCTGCTGGTGGCTCTGCTTTCCAAGCCAGCCAAGCAGTTGCTTTTGTTATCAAAAATATGCTTGGACTTATCTGTGACCCTGTTGCAGGGCTTGTTGAAGTCCCATGTGTTAAACGTAATGCTCTTGGTTCAAGTTTTGCACTTGTGGCTGCTGACATGGCACTTGCTGACATTGAATCTCAAATTCCAGTTGACGAAGTTGTTGATGCGATGTATCAAGTTGGAGCAAGTCTGCCAACTGCCTTTCGTGAAACTGCCGAAGGTGGCTTAGCTGCCACACCAATAGGACGACGATTACAAGCTCAAATTTTTGGAGAATAGTTTGCTAAGCATTTAGTATTTTAATACTATAGTAGCAAAACATTCGATCTTGACAAAATTGTCAATGAAAGTTGACACTATTTTACAGGAGAGTAAATATGAAATCTATCTTATTCGACCTCGACGGAACCTTGGTAAATTCCAGTCCAGGAATCAAAGCAGCATTTAATTACGCTTTTGAAAGATTACAGTTACCTTTACAGAGTGACAAGCAATTGTCAACATTTATCGGTCCACCCTTAGAAGTTACCTTTGCTAATTATTTCACTGAGAAAGCCGATATTGACCATGCAATAAAAACTTTTAGAGAATACTATAACGCTAAAGGTGTTCATCAAGTTTCGCTTTATGCTGGTATTTCCGACCTACTAAAAGAATTGAATGACTTAGGCTACTCTCTCTATGTCACAACAAGTAAACACGAACCAATGGCTAAGCTAATGTTGACCGAGCTTGGTGTCATTTCAAACTTTAAGCAAGTTTATGGTTCAACTCCTGAACATTTTCACAAAGCAGATGTGATTAACGCTTGTCTTACAGAACAAGTAATCCAAGCAGCCGAAGCTGTCATCATCGGTGATACAAAATTTGATATGATTGGTGGTCAGAAAACAGGCGTTAGAAGGCTTGGTATTACTTGGGGCTTTGGTTCTGCTGAAAGTTTACAAGAACACGGCGCTGAAATAATCTGTCATCAACCACAAGACATTAAAAAAGCACTATCATCGCTATAAGATGATTAGTGCTTTCTTTTTTATTTAGCTTAATAACCCCAAGCAGATAAGCCTTGAGCATTATAGGCGTTTATAGCAGCTGTAATCTGATCTTGAACAGTTGCTGTTGACCCCCAACCAGGCATTGTTTGAAATAAACCTGATGCCCCAGAAGCATTTGTCACACTTGGATCACCGTTAGATTCACGTGCAATGATTGCTTCCCAAGTTGATTGAGGAACACCTGTTGCTGCTGCCATTTGCGCTGCAGCTTCTGTACCGACAGTACCAGCAGTGTTTCCATTTGATGCTGTTGTTGCATCAACTACTTCTGAACTTGTTGTTGTCGTATAAGAAGCTGACTCTGTCGCAGTCGTGTCTTCAACAACTGGCTCTTCTGATTCTGTGTAAACTTCTTCTACCTCAGTAACTTCTTCGGTAGCAGGTTCTTCAGACACCTCGCTGACTTCTGCTGAGCTAGACTCAGATGATGTTGTACTTGTTACTGTTTGATTTAAAGTCGATGAAAGACTTGTAGATGTTGATTTAACAACCTCTGCCTCAGCATGTGTTGTAAACGTATCTGAGAATAATTCTATTTTTGGAATAAGGAAAATAATCATAGCCAAGCTCAAAGTTGCTCCGAGCACACTAACGATAATATTTCTTATTTTTCTTTGTTTTGCTTTAGCAATCCTACTATACATAAATATAAACTATATACCTCTCTAGAACTCCTTTTTCTATCATATAATTTAATTGTTACTTGGAGATTGAAAATATGTTAAAAATGTTACAAAAACATTGAAACTTACCCAATTTTCCTGAAAAATACTGTTTTAAAGCCATTTTGAGCAAACAAAAAAGATTTGAGAGTTTCTCTCAAATCTTTTTAACTAATTATCTAAAATCTTAATACCAACCATTTGCATTCCAGAAAGCAAGGGCTGCTGACCATGAACCATAACGGCTTGCAACGTATGCATCTGCAACACGTTCTTGGTTTTCAGCTGATAAGTCACCATTCAAGTAAGAAATCGTTAATTGGTAACGTCCGTAGTATTGACCATTTTGAGCTGTGTAGCTACCACTTGATTCGCGTTGTGCGATTGTTTCTTTAGCAGCTGCATCTGATGAGCTCAAGTTTGATGAATAAGTTGTGCTTGTAGTAGTTGTATCTGTACTTGCAGCTGTAGATGTTGCTGATGATGAATCATCAGTAGTAGCTGCTGAAGTTGTAGTTTCTGTTGTTGAAGCTGTTGAATCCAATTCTAAGACTTGACCAACAGTAATGAAGTCAACGTTAGAGATACTATTTAATGATGCCAATTGTTCAACTGTAGTATTGTAAGTTGAGGCAATTTCAGAAAGAGTATCACCTGATTTAACTGTGTAAGAATCTGCATTAGCGACTGCTGGGGCGATCAGTGCTGCTGCAAAAGCTGCGCTAGCAACTCCTAACTTAATAGTTTTCGATTTACTTTTTAAAGTATTTTTTTGCATTATATGCTCCTTTTTACAAATTAGTATAGGATATATAATACAGGGTTAATGTTACCTGAGCTTTAGTCTTTTATTAAAATTATTACAATTAGATTGTGTTAACATAAAGAAAACGCCTACAAATAGGGCGCTTTAGCTTTTCTTAAGCCAAAATAGCAAAATTCCTAAAATAACTAACACTATTAAAGCCAAAGTATCTTTTAGGTGCCATTGCAAAATTCGGTATTTAGTTCGTCCATCTCCGCCTTGGTAACCACGTGCTTCCATGGCAAGAGCAAGAGCATCTGCTCGTTTAAAACTCGATGCAAAAAGCGGAATAAGGATTGGAATGATTGATTTTACCTTTTGAATCAGATTTCCTTCTCCAAAATCCACACCACGCGCTCGCTGTGCCTTCATAATACGTGTCGTGTCATCCATCAAGGTAGGAACAAATCGTAGGCTTAGTGAGAGCATTAAGCCTATTTCGTGTGCAGGCACCTTAAAACGAACAAAAGGCTTTAGAAGTGATTCTACAGCGTCTGCAAGGCTCAACGGTGTTGTTGTCAAAGTCAGCAAGGTTGAAAAGAAGATGATTAATACAAAACGCATAAAAATCAAAACTGCTTGGCTAAAACCGTAGCTTGTTATTTTAAGAAAACCAAATTGAAAATAGGTTTGACCACCTTGTGTAAAAAACATTTGAAACAAAGTTGTGAATAAAATAATACCAATCATTGGCTGAACACCTTTTAAGAAAAAGCTCAACTTAATCTTTGATAGCAAAACAACTATCAAGGTGAATGCAACCATAATAATGTTTGTCACCACATTATTAGCCCAGAAAACAATAACAATGTACAAAATCATTGCTAAAAGTTTGCTACGTGGATCTAAACGATGAATCAAAGAATTTCCTGGAACATAACGTCCGAGTATTAATTTATCCATGTTTCACCACCTCTGCAAATTCTTCTATAGTAATTGGTAAACTTTCTAGCTGTAAACCACGTTTTACAAGCTGCTGAGCAAACTTGGTGATTTTTGGCACACCAAGCTGTTTGCTTTCAAGAAAATCAACATCCTGAAAAACTTCTTTAGGGTAACCAGAACGAACTAATTTTCCACCTTCAAGGACATTGACATAATCCGCATAATTAGCCACATCGTCCATCAAGTGGGTTACTAAAACGATTGTCATACCATTTTGATGTAATTTTTTAAATAAGTCCATAAGCTCACGACGTCCTTTAGGGTCTAAGCCTGCTGTCGGCTCATCTAAGACTAGCACCTCTGGTTCCATAGCCAAAATACCAGCAATCGCAACACGGCGCATTTGACCACCTGACAATTCAAATGGATTTTTTTCAAAAAATTCCTCACTAATACCAACCATAGCTAGTTTTTCACGCGCTAATTGTTCAGCTTCTTCTATGGAAACACCAAAATTTTGTGGACCAAAAGCGACATCTTTAAGAACTGTCTCCTCAAAAAGTTGGCTTTCAGGAAATTGAAAAACAAGTCCTACTTTTTTACGCACAGGTTTGATGTCTTTATTTTTAGAGTCAGCTGTAATTTTTATATCATCTACGATAACGGCGCCCTCCGTAGGCACATTAAGCCCGTTTAACAGCTGCATAATCGTTGACTTACCTGAGCCAGTATGTCCGATAAAAGCGGTATAAGAGCCCTCTTTGATACTAAGATTAATGTCAAAAAGGGCACGCCCTTCAAAAGGTGTCCCCGCTTGATAAGTATAATTTACGCTTTCAAGAGTAATTCCCATAACTGATCTTCTAATTCCTTTTCCGTAAGATAATTCTCTGTAAATTCAAACCCTTTATTTTTTAAAGTAGAGATAAGATTGGCTGAAAAAGGAATATCTAGTCCTAACGTCAATAATTCTTCTCCTCTAGCAAAGAGTTCTCGCGGTGTTGAGCTTGACTCAACTTTTCCTCTTTTCATGACTAACACACGGTCACTCAATGCAACTTCATCTAAGTCATGAGTGATAGAAATAACCGTCATATTATACTGATCACGAATCTCTTTTATCGTCTGAATCAATTCTAAACGTCCCTCTGGGTCTAACATACTTGTTGCTTCGTCCAAAATAATAATATTGGGACGCATAGCAATTGCTCCAGCAATCGCAACACGTTGTTTTTGTCCGCCAGAAAAACGTGACGGCTCACGGTCAGCAAAGTCAGACATTCCAACTAATTGAAGTGCCTCTTTAACACGTGACTGCATTTCCTCAAGAGGAATCCCTTTATTTTCAAGTCCAAAAGCGACATCGTCCTCAACGGTTGCTCCAACAAATTGATTATCTGGATTTTGAAAAACCATTCCAATCTTCTGACGAATGTTCCACACATTTTCTTCCGTTAAAAGCTCGTTTTCAACAAAAATATCGCCTGATTCAGCGGCCAACAGCCCATCAATCAAACGAACTGTTGTTGATTTTCCTGAACCATTGTGCCCAATAATAGACAACCATTCACCTTGTTTCACGTGAAACGATAAGTCATCCAAGGTGTAATTGTCCTGATTATCATCATATTTAAATTTTAAATGTTTAACGTCAATGCTATTCAATGTCATTTAAATGTATCCTTAAAAAGGAATCCTGCTCCCTTGAAGTAATCATATCCTGAATAAATGGTAAAAATCAATGCCACATAAAGTAAAAGTGTGCCAATGATTGAAAAATGGCATAGTAAGAAAATAATTGAAAACATTTGTGTAAATGTTTTGATTTTTCCAGGCATAGCAGCTGCTAAGACTGTTCCACCATTTTCAACAAGTAAAAGACGAAGTCCTGTAACGGCTAATTCACGACAAATAATGATAGCAGCAATCCAAGCAGGAACCATTTTTAATTCAACAAGCATAATAAATGCTGTCATTACCAACATTTTATCGGCTAATGGGTCAGCGAATTTACCAAAGTTAGTAACAACTTGCCATTTTCTTGCAAGATAACCATCTAAATAGTCTGTAATGCTTGCCAATGCAAAAACAATTGCAGCAACAACATGCCCTGTCGAACTCTTCCAGAAACAAAGGATAAGAATGAAGAGCGGAATCATCACGATACGTCCTAATGTTAATAAATTAGGAATGTTTTCTTTTTTTGTAAAATCGATTTTCATTTTTCTACCTTACTGAATATTAATTGTAATATAACTTAGCGTTGTACTTGTTAATGCAGAAGTGTCAACTTCTTGTCCATCAATGGTTACTGTCACACCTTCAGTAACTCCCAAAGTAATCAAAGAACTTGTTGTTCCAGAAGGAAGAACTGCAGTATAACTTGTTGTTCCAGTTGACGAAAGAAGAGTACCAGAATCATTAGATTCTGAATTTGTCACAGACACCCAACTACTGTCTGCACCAGATAAACTAATTTCAACAGTTAAACTATCTGTCACATTTGACAAGTTTACTGTCAAGCTATTGCCGCTTCCCTCAGTGGACATTTTCAAAGAAGTATCTTCCTCAGAAGATGATGACTCACTTGTTGAAGAAGAACTTTCTGATGATGTTGAGTCTGTCGTTGTTGAACTACTGCTATGGACAACGGAGTAGCTTGTACTTGCGTTATTGCTATCACTTTGCAATTGATTCCAAGTCACGAAAGAAACAAAAGCTAAAATTCCCAAGGCTACCAAGCAAAGCATCACAATCGGAAGGTAAGAATTTGTTTTTTCTTTTCCTTTGTAACGGCTTGAGCGTGAGCCAATAATAAAGCTATCATCGCTAGCTGATTTTGCAATGCTAATTGTTTCATCTTGCGGCGTTTTCACAATACTCTCAGTATTAGTAGTGGTAGATTCTACTACGTGCTCTTCTTGCTCCTCATCTGATGAATCAACTTCTTGTTCATGATATTTTTCCAACAAATCAGCGGTGTCAAGCTCAACAGCTTCGCTATATTGTTGTAAGTAAGTTTCAATCTTATCTTTAGGGATTAATTTAAATTGTTCAAGCTCCAAAGCCAAAAGATGTGGCGAAGGAATCGCTGTTTTTTCTTCGACTTCTTCTAATGTCAGGTGTTTTGCCACCCGAGCTTCTCTTAAAATCTCACCAATCGTTTGTTCTCTCATACGGGTTTCCTTTAATAAAATGTAATCAGGTCTATTATAGCAAATTTTAGAAAGTATTTCGATTTATTTTGGCAGGATTGTGAATTCTGTTGCATCAGCATGTGCTAAAAAATCATTACCGATTTTCAAGACTTCTGCAAAATCCAACGTTGCTAATATTTTTGGAACATCTAAGTAAGTTTCATCTTTTGATAAATGATTAATAAATTGCGCTGATAAGTTATCAATAGAATCTAGGCTTTTGAAGAAATCGCCATACAATTCCTTTTTGACAATTTTAAAGTGTTCTTCTGATAAATCGTCCAAATCGCTTGATTGAGATACTTTATTCAAATATTGACGGATATTATTTGCCATCGCAATTGGTTCCAAAGTATCTAAAGAAATAATCAAAAACTGAAAATCTGGACAAACTTCAATTTCAAAATCAAAAGAGTCATCAATCTGTCCACTTTCATAAAGCTGCTGATAACGTTTTGATGTCCAGCCAAGCAACATGGTAAAGAATAATCGCAACGCCAATTCTTGACGTAAAATTGAAGTTTCCTTTGGCAACTGTGCTCCTCTATAACCAATTGCCAATTTAGGTTGAGTGACATCCATTTGAATATTCTTTTTCGGCACTACCTGCTCATACACCAAACCTTGTCGTTTAACAACGTGTTTTTTACTTGCCTTTTCTTTTTGCTCTTTTTCGATTTGATTAAATAGCAAGTCCTTATCGAAATTTCCAACAAGCAGCAATGTCATTTCCTGTGGGGAGTAGAAAATATTGTGATTCTCTTTTAAATCTGCCACCGAAATATTTTCAATACTTTCTTGCGTGCCAGCAATATCTTGAGCAAGGGCAGTGTTAGGATATAAATTTTCAAGAATTCCTTGATAAAGACGGTAGTCTGCATCATCTTGATACATGTCAATTTCTTGACCAATAATATCTTTTTCACGCGTAATAGAGGCTTCTGTAAAGGAGGTTTCTGATATAAACTGCTGAAGAAGTGTCACATTTTCTTCTAGGTTGTCAACCGCAGAAAAATAGTAGCAAGTCTTGTCAAACGTTGTAAAGGCATTACTATTTGCTCCCGCATTAGTAAATAGCTCCGCAACATCCTGACCATCTTCCAATTCAAACAATTTGTGCTCTAAAAAATGAGCAATCCCCTCGTTGTATTCTTTGGACTGTCCATCATGTGTAAACTTCGTGTCAAGAGAGCCAAAATTTACAATCATCATTCCACAGCTTTCTTGAAAATCTTGTTTTGGAATCAGAAAAACTTTCAATCCATTTTCTAACTCAGCCGAGTAAATTTTTTCATTTATTTCTGAAAAAATTTGCTCTTTTAATTCTGTCATTTATTTTCCCTCCAAAAAATAAAGCGCCTGTAATTTTACTTTTCTTGTAAGTTTTAAAACATCTTCTTTACTAACGTTGTCAATTTTGTCAATTATCTTATCAACACTAAAATTACCTGTAAGATACTGATGATTGTAGTCACGTTCAATGATTACTCTTGGAGAATCACAAGACAATTTTAAATTGACTTTCAGCATTTTTTTCGTTTGTTTTAAAAGTGATTCAGAGAAGCGCCCCATCTTAATATCCGAAAATTGCTTATTGATTAATTGAAGTGTTTTATTTCGGTTTTTCTTGTCAATTCCAGCGTAAACATTCAGTAAACCTGTGTAAATATCGAATTGACTTCCTATGGTATATGCCAAACCTTCTTTCTCACGTAATTCTGTAAACAGACGAGAATGAGCAAAACCTCCAAACAGCCCATTAAAGACTAGTAGTGTAAAGTATTCTTCATCTTGATAACGTATTGGAAAATGATAGCCTAGCTGTAAAACTGATTGATTAACGTCTTTAGTTTCAAATTGTTGTCTGATAACATTTGTAAATTCTTGTTGGTAGTCAAATACTAAATCTTTATGACGTTCTTCAAACGGAAAACGATTAAACAACTGTAGCATACGATAATCATCAAATTCACCTAATAAAAAGATGTCCAAACGGTCTTCACGCAACATTTTCTGAAATTCCTGAAAAGCCGTGTAAGAATTTTCAGCGGCTACTAATTCGGCTGTTCCATATTTTGAAGTTTGAAAAGCAGAATCTTCATAAAAAAGTTTCTTAAGCCCCAACTCACTGCTATAAAAACTATCGTCTTTATCAGCGTTCAAATAATTAATCAAATTGGTCTGCTCGATATTAAAAAGTTTAGACTGATATTGCTCAACCGTCACAAGTGGAGAAAATAAATTTTGGTAAAGAAAATCAATCATTTCTTCCAACAGATTTTCATCTGTCATTACAAATTGATTTTTTATAAAAGCCAACTCAATGTCAACGATATGGACTAGTCCCTTGGTTGACACTTTGGTTGACAACGTTGCACCATAAAGACTAGCTAAACGCTCTCTAAAACGCTGAGCTGTTGGATATTCCGCATTGGCTGTCGCTAAAATTTGCGCGACTAAAACACGTCGTGCAACCGTTTTTTGACTAAAGTCACCAGAAAAGCGAAAAGCTAGGTGATTCATTTTAAATTTTTCACTTTTGATAAGATGTAATTCAACACCCTCAACTAATTTCATTGCAAATTCCTTACTAAAAAACACATTATTAGCTAAAATTATACCACGTTTATGTTATAATTACTTGAATTATTATTCTGATTTTTCATAGATTGCTTTACACCTCTTAATCCTTGATAATAAAGTGTTTTTTTAAAAACAAGTTTACACCGATTTTTTTACATTTCTTTCAAAAGTCCACAAAAGGGGGAGTAAATTTTTATGCCCCAAATTTCAAAAAATTATATAAAGTTTACAAAATGGTTGAAAGTGATTGACACCAGACACTAAAAACGTTATTAATTCAATATCTTTACTTTACTGTAATGCATAGTTTACAGTAACTAGGGGGAGTAAAAACGATGCTGAAAACCGTTGGGGGACAATGGAAAGCAAAAACACAACGAAAAAAAGGGGAGTAAAAAAGTAAGTTTACAACATTTAACGAGTTCAGCAGGCAAGAAACTGGCACCCAAAAGGTGCTTTTTTAGTTTGGCTATGGTATAATATAGTTGTTCTTGATAAACTTTTGATAACTTTTTTAGATACTGATAAACTAAATTCGTTCATGTATCACACTTTCTGATTTTGGAGCTTTGCAACTAGCAAGGCTCTTTCTCTTGAAAAATTTATATTCTGTGTTAGAATATAAAAGTGGATAGTTAAAAGACTCAATCTTTTTACTTGTGATGTTAACCGCTCATTTTATGGGTGGTTTTCACTTCTCCACTTTTTGAGTTTTATTTGTCACTGGTACCGTCCAAAAAGGGCGATACCTTTCTTTTGCTCCTAAGTACGTTCTACAGGCACTAAATCAAACTTAAATACTGGTCTGGTATAATTTACCCTCGGAAAGTCTTAATGGTTGCTGTAGGCTATTAAGAACGTTGTCTATGAGGTTTAGAATTGATTGACAGGGCTTTTCTTACATTGAGTTTATAAAATATTCGCTTTCGGACTGTGGTTTATCCATGGTCTTTTTCGATACCTAAAAAGCGCCCCAATAAATGGAGCGCCTGCGGTCGTTCAGAAGTCTGAAAATGAGTTTTATGTTATGTAAAGGGTCGACCGCATGCAAGCAAGGGAGCAAACAAAATATGACACTTTTTATATTGCAAAAGAAGCCCTGCTTGCTCTTTCATTCTACTACTTCCACTACAAAATGACAATACCTAAAAACGGAGCTAATTATATCGTTAGCTACCTAACAAATAGCATAACAACAAAACTCAATGCAAGTGATGACACCCCTTAAAAATCTGAAAAATTGGTCTGCGATACAAGAGAACACCTTGTGGTGGCTCTCCTTGCCACGAGATAGGGGCGGGGGTTAATTTAAACACTCGGACAAATTAAATTTATACCTCAATCACTTAGAACGTCATATAGGGCATTTTAAGGGCTAATAATAACGTGCTAGAAAAATCAAAAAGGGAAAATCGCACACGGAAGAGGGCGGCGTTGTAGAATCCGAACAATAACACGCCCCGTAAAAAATCGTGTGGGTATTCCGAATAAAAAAGAAGCTATCAAAATAGCTCCCCTTAAACGTTAAGAAATTTTAATAATATTGACTGCTTGAAGTCCGCGTTTTCCTTGTTCAACGTCAAACTGAACTTTCTGACCGTCCTCTAAAGATTTAAAACCATTAGATTTAATTTCAGAAAAGTGTGCGAACACATCAGTCCCATTTTCTTGAGAGATAAAGCCAAAACCTTTATCCGTATTAAACCATTTTACTGTACCTTGTACCATTGAGTTACCTCTTTTTTATATAAATTTGTAAAAATATTCAAGAGGAAAAACAAAAGATACCACTTATTACTTAAACTCCAAATCTTATTTACACTCGTTACTCTAACAGTAAAGTCACTATAAGTCAAGACTAAACTCTCATTTACCAAATTATAGAGAACCATTGAGTGATATATTTTAAATCTGCTTAGCTAATTCTTGAAGTGCTTTTCGTTTTAATCGGAACAAAGTTCTGTCAGCTACTTCGAAGAAGTCTTGAATTTCATAAAAATTTTTGTCGCTACAAAAGAACATCTTTAAAACCGCTCTTTGTTCTGGGTTTTCCAATTTGTCATCTATCAAACTAACAAGAGCTTCGCGTTCAGTCATTAAATCATCAATACGTTTTAAAAGTTTTTCTTTACGCTCCATTTTAGTAACATAAACATCTCCAATATCTTTGGTTCGGCTTTCTGTCACTTTAGTATTTGTAAAAGAACTTTTCCTAAATAGCCCCTCTTCCAAGTATTGAATTTCATAATGAATAACTTGAATTTCCTTATCTAATTTTTTAATATTTTTTAGCTTTTTATCCAATTCTTTATAATCCATAAAAAAAACCACATTTCTTGCAATTCACTAGTTATATTATATCACTAATTAGTAATATAATCATGGTTAGATTGTATAACAGAAGACGGTTTTATATGAGCTGTATTTGTCATAGTCATAATTAAGGACTGTAGGTTAAAAACTATCAGTCCTTTTTCGTTATCCTCTTAGTTGCTGAACAACTTTTTCAACAAAATCAACGTCATGAATGTCAATACCGCCAACAGTGTGTGTAGGATTTTCAAAGTAGGGTGACTCACTTTCTAAAATATCTTGTTTATAATTTTCCCAAAACTCTATTAGTTCTTTACGACTTTTCCTTTTTTCAAGAAACACTACACTCTTTTGAGGTTTACTTTTAATTTGTTGTGGTGCTTTAAGTTCTCGCCGTGATTTCATTCTGTTACGTTGTAACTCACGATAGTTGGTCTTATCTTCCCACTGTTTACGCTTCTGACCTCTTCCTATCCGTCTACAATCAGCACTACAATAACAAGCATTTCTTGTATGGCTTATAAAGGCTTGTCCACATATAACACATTTTATTTGGATTTCTGCCATGATACACCTCCTATAAAAGTTATAACGCGAGAAAAAAGGTACAGTGACGGCTTGAACCTCGGCCGTGAGAGCGGAGGGGGTCCCATGCCCCCACTTAAAATTTGATTTTTTCAAATAATGCAAATGTCATAAAAAGAATTTTAAAATAAATTTTTTAATGTTTCTTTATAAACTTTATCAAGTTTTTTTATTTTTTCTGTTTTCACTCCAAACTTTCGTTCAGCTTCTCTCTCAGCTCTAGCTGTCGCCTCGGCTATTGCCTTTGCAACTTCTTTTTCCTTTCTAACTTCATTATCTTTTTTTATTTGTTGCAACGCTTTGCCAAATAATTTCTGGTTGTTTCGCTGTTTCTTTAATGCTTCTTGGCTTATTTCTTCAAGGTAACTATTACTTTCTTTTACACGTTGCTGCCTCTCCTCATCAGCCCTAGCCTGTAGGGTATTGAGGTTTAGGTACCCGTCTGGGGTGGTTGGAATACCTAATTGGTTATAGTTAGGATGGTTAGTAGGTGTCTTAGTCATTGTTGTTACCTCCTTGTTTTAAAACTGCTTGAATAAAGTTTGTTGAACTAATTGTATTAAAGTAAAGACCGAATACATCTTTATGCTTTGTGATATCAGTATCAGTTCCAAGCGTCCAAGTCTTAGGGTGCTTCATGATATCATAGTGCAGAACCTCTAATAATGAGTTAGCTTCATTAATATCAGCACTTGACTGCTCCGCCTTATCTGTTAACGCTTTAACTAGTTCGTAAGCCTTTTTAAAATACTCTTTATTCTTACTGTCAAAGATATCTTCAATCTCTGCTTTAATATCCATTGCTTCTGCTTGAGATAATAAAGGTTCATTTAACTTATCTAACTTATTCTTTAGAAATTCTAGTGTTGTATTTGCTTTCCAAAGACTATTACTAGCTTTCTCATAAACTTTCATATCATCAGCTTCTTGTGCTTCTGCCTGCTGCTGCTGTGCTTTAGCAATGGCTCTATTAGTCTTGTCAATCTCTGCTTCAACTTGTTTGATAGCTTCAAGATTATTTGTTTTAAGTTCTGTTAATGTTTCTGTAATTTCTTTTAATGTTCGTGTCATTGTAATATCTCCTCTGTATTATTAGTCTTCTTTGTTTAATTCTGTATTGTAATACTCTAAACCTTGATACTCATTATCAACGTCTACAGACTTGAATAAGTCAATCGCTTCATCATCCAACATATCAAGTGTTTCAATTGCTGTTTCACTATCTGCATTCAATGGTTCATCACTTAACAAACGTTCTGCATAATCTAACAACTCACTTTCATATAATGCAACCTTGTTAAGCAACTCCTCAAACGTTGCTTGTTCCTTTAGTTGTTCTGTTCGTTTGTCAATATACTCATGAATAGTATCATCATACTCATAGCAGACAATCTCACGCGCTTCCTTGTCGCTGTCCTCTACTTCTTTCATCAGCTCATGATATTGTGCCATCTCATCGGCTTGGTTATCCAAGTCGCTATCTTCCTCGATTGGCTTTGGTTGATAATGTAATTCATTATCTTCTAACATCATCAAGAAGCTTTCCAAACAATTGAAAACACTAAAAGCGATTGCTTCAAATTCTTCTTGTTTCTCTTCAGGAAGATAGCTCTTATAGTCTTTGGTTTGTAATAAATCAGATAGCTCGCAACTTTCTTCTACCCATGCTTTGAGTTCTGCTAGGGTCATTGGTGCTGTTGTTTGGTTTGTGTTAGTCATTTTAGTTACCTCTTTCATCTTTTGATTGTTATGTACTTCCATTTTTTAGTTAGCCTTTCTTAGTATCTGTTGGGATTGCAAAACCACAATCAAACACCCATTTATATCCACGTCTTACCAATTCTTGATAGGTAAAATCATCATCACCGTTTTTGGCGCTTACGGCGAAAACAATTCTGTTAATATAATCATAGCCTTGTTGACCGTTTGGCAATTCTAGGCGATAGGTTTGATTGTCTGGTAGTGATTGATAATCAATTGTTGGCATTTTTTTGATGATTTCCTTTCTTGATTTTTACCCCAAAATACCCCCAATTTACTCCATTGAAAAATTTTTACTCCACAACCTAAACCATTGATACATAAGGATTTGACCGTATTTGTGGCGTAAAAGAGTAAAAATTTCCGTCCGCTATATTATATATAGCAATGGTATACTGCTATTTACTAAAATATTTTATTTTTATATAGAATTTTATTTATATTTACTCTATAAATATGCCTAACTCCTTGATATACAAGGGATTAAGGCATGGAGTAGTTTTTTTAAAATATCGTTTTCATGGAGTAAAAGAGGTATTTTTTGGAGTAAAAATAGTCTTTTATGGAGTAAAAATTTAATGTTTTTTGATAAATCCGCTTGTCTTGCGCTTACCAAAATACATAGCCCTCTGATATTCCCAACCGTCAAGGCTGTTCATATAAATTTTGATTTTCTTCTTGATTTTGGAAGCTGGCTCACTCTCATCTTCAAATATCTCATAAATAACGTCATTGACGTTCAAACGGTCACGCGCTACCGTTCCCACCCATTCACTCCCTGCCTGTCGGTCATCATTGGTCTTGTAGGCTGTGCCTGTTTCCTCTAAATCAGTATAATACTGTTTGCGGTAGTGTTTTTTGGTGGTGACGTCAAAAAAATCTTCTGGGATTTTGATAGACAAATACCACTCCAATTTTTCGATAATGTCATCTTGATATTTGTATTTCGCACGTTCTCTAGCTATGAGTTTGCCCTCTTCGCTAGTATCATCATAATAAAGTTTGCTGTTAGCCTCATAGGCTTTATAGTAGTTGCCCCAGATATTCAATAAGTCCTGTGGGCTTATCTGGTTAACTTGCTTGTCCGTCTTTGGCAATACCTCAACGCCTAAAAAGCGCCTGTCGCCTGTAAAGTCTCTTAAATGTCCTGTATCGTTTGTTGTCCGTGTGAAAACAAAATCAACGGGTATAATCTCTGTTGATTTTCCATATGGTCGTCTGATTCTGATTTCTCTCATGGTGATAATCTGTTTTAATTCGTTCGGTCTAATTTTATTGGTGGCGACTAACTCATCATCATTTACCGCCCATAATTCAACCATTTTCAAAAGGTCGTCCTTTTCGGTGTAAGAACTAATTTCCCCGTAAAAACCTTTAAAAATCTCACGTAAGAATGTTGTTTTGCCTGTTCCCTGCTTACCGACCAAGTCAAGACAATAGTCAAACTGTATGCCTGCATGATAAACCCTTGCAATAGCTCCACGGAACATTAAATCAAAAACAATCCTGTTATATTGGTTATCTTCGATATTGATATACTTTTGAATAATCGTAAACGGGTCTACTGGTTCGGCGGTTGCTTTGGCTTTCTCTAAAAATATCTTGATAGGGTTATAGCTCTTGTTTAAAGCAATGATTTTCACAACATTGGCGATGTCATTTTCTTTATACTCCAAGCCCCAGCATTCGGACAAATAAGCCCACAACTGCCTAATAGTATCATCAGATAATAGCCCATGTTTGATAGTGATATAGTCGGATAACTGTTGATTTCGGGTAACCTCTACATTTTTGGTAGCTTCATTGTATTTAAACAGCTTATTTAACTTAATATCCTCCCCACGGAACAATAATAAGAGGTTGTTTCGGTTTTTGATGATTTTCCCATTCTCATCTCGTTTTAGTCGTCTACTGTTGATACTCGTAACATTGGTTTTATGGTCTGGCACCTTTTCATCAAGCTGATTCATAAAGTCGCTCATTCAGTTCCTCCTTGAAAATCGTATTAATAGTGTTTAGAAAGCAGATATTAAACTTGTTGCTTTTGGTTAAGCTAGCATACAACTGTGTGATTTGCTCGTATGAATAGCCGTTTAGATAAAATAACTTAACAAAGGCTATGATTTCTTCTTTGCTAGATAGTCCGTAAGCTATCCAATGGTACACAACGCCATTAATAGCTAGTGGGCTTCCTGCTCTCTGCCTATTTAGGTATTCATGTTCTAACTCGTCCAATATACCCGCTAGCTTGTCTTGGACGCTTGCTACCTGATAATCTCTAGCAACCTGCCAACCGTCCGCTAAATAGCTTTCTAGGTCGTCTGTGTCGGTTACAGTTACCGTGATACCTTTATAGCTAAATGGCACTATATAAAAGTCTGGTGGTTGATAGTAGGTCATCATGACATGATTGTCTTTGGCTATGGTTCGTGTTGGATTGTCCTTTAGAAAACTAAATAAAGGCAAAACTTGCTTATTAATTTGTAAATTAATTAATTGATACATACTAATACCCTCTTCTTCGTTTCTTTTTCAATTTTTTAATTCTCTTTCGCTCTTTTTGTTGTTCCAATGTAGGGCGACGGTCTTTATAATGCTTCTCATTGTGATAGTGTCCGCCACCTTGTGCAGGGTGTGTATTATATCTTCCCATTATCCAACTCCTCTAAAATTTCAATAAGCAGTAGGTCATTTAGTTCTGGTATAATGTCGTCAATCATTTTTCTACTCCTAAAAATATTAAAATGTCATCAATTTTATAAAAAACTGTGCGTGTGCCTTCAATTGGTGGGATATAGCGTTTTAAACCTGCCTGTTCCCACCGTCTCACTGTGCCATATTTGATATTTAATTCTGTTTGCAACTCATCCTGTGAGATTATCCCTAATGTTTTAGGCTTCGGCTTGGTGTAGGACTTTAGAAAACCAGATACCAGCTTCAGCACTTCCATTTTGAGACTTTCTTCACTCTCTCTGCTCAAACTAAACATGCTTATACCCCCTCTAACAGTTTCTTGACAAGCTCCCTAGACTTTTCAGGGTTTGAATTAGCTAGTGCTGTTACTCGGTTCTGTTCCTCGCTAATTTGATTGATAAGAGAAGTTAATCCCTCTAATAACTCTGCTTGTGTTGTTGCAATAAATACGCCGTTAACATCTCTATTTCGTAACCCTGTAATAGATATGCTGTATCTAATAGCCAAGCGCCTTAAAATATCACGCGCTCCTCTTTCGGTGATTGGTAGTCCGTTGATAATCTCCTTGGTTGTCTTGGCATTTTCTTTACCAAGCCCCAACCGTCTTAGTAGCTCTTTTTCATTCTTTGATAGTGTCATGGCAATATTTCTCCTTTATCTAGCTTAGCAATCTGATTTTTAACCCATGCTGCTCTATCTTCTTGCTGTTCCAAGTGCTTGAATTCTTCCAATTCGGCAAACGTTACACGTTCATTGATAAGGTCAGCTATTTTATTTAATTCTTTATCCGTCATGGTCTGTCTCCTTAATTATAATATCGTCCCTGTGATTGAATATAAGCCCCATACCGTTCTTTTACATGGTTGTCAGGTATTTCTTCCTTAACTTCTTTTGGAGCTTCTACAGGCTTGATTTTGGCTATTTCAATGCCAATTAGGATAAGAATAGCCATAATAAGCAACTGCGCCCAGATAGGTAAGTTGATTTCTTGGTATATCATGCTTTAACCTCTTCTTTCTTGCTTCTTGCTGGTAAACCGTTAACTGCTCTGTAAACAATATCAGTTGTAATCTCATAACCTAGAGTGTTCCAAGCCTGCTCAAAGGTTTCTGCGCAATCTGTATAGATGTTGTGGTACGTAACCATTACATTAGCAACAATCACCCAAGCCGTTGATTGGTCGTACATTGCTTTAAAAAATTCCTCTGCTCTTTTTTTGGTTTCATCTCGTTTTTTAAAGACCGCTTTCTGTTCGTCGGTGTAATGGTCTAAACTAAATGGATTTGCTTTGTTTTCTACGCCTTTAAATTTCATAATTATTTTTCCTTGTCGCCTTTTAATGTTTTTTTCTTGTATATACTTCCTTGTTGTTAGTTTTAAGAGTTCTCGCTCTCTGTCTGGGCAAAATGTTTAAAATCTGCTATAATAGACACATAAAACCTTTTTAATAATGGCTTGCCTGCCTATTTATTTAAAATGGTTATTGTGTTTCATTTTCTGGGACTTGGGTTGTGGTTAATCAAGTCCCTTTTTTGTGGGGTCATTTCTAATGACCTCATTTTTTTATTGTCATTTGAGATGACAAAATTCCTACTCACGCGCTTAATCTTTCGGCGGTACTAATGTCACCATTGGATTATGTAAAGCAATTAGGACATTGTTAATCTGGTGTAAGCCCTCATGTAATTCTTCTAACGTGGTAGCGCTGTTATATAGGTCTATCATCTTACTTTTAAGATAACCGAGGTCATCAGTTGGCTGTTGGGATTGGTGTAATAGTTTGCCTTGCATGTAATAGCCATTTAAACGGATTTCCTTTAGGACTTGTTTTACCCATTTTTTAAATTCCTGGGCTTTTGGTTTGCGTGATTGGAAAAGTACCTCATATAAGCCTTGTTCGGTTAGGAACCAAGCTTTTTGAATTCCGCCAAGGGTCGGAACATTCTTCCGCTCCTTTTCGTCATCATCTACAGATTGCATAAATTTGTTCAGGCTTGCTTTACTATAGTCAATCATTTCAGCAATATCACGAGCTAAAAAGCGTGGCTCTTGTTCGCTACCATAGATATTTAGCTGATGACCGTTAAAGTAGCTTGTCGATACGATTTTCATTGTGGTTTGTGTTGTCATTGTGTTTCTTCCTTTCTTTGCGCGTGGGTTAGTAAATTTACTTTTGCATACTTCCAGTTAAAAAAATATATCTTCAATAGTTATATTAGGAAAAATTGGTAAAAGTAGTTGTTTAAAAGTCATTTTTTCTTTATCAGAAAATGAATTTTTTCCAATTTCTTTGTTATGGTACGTTTGTTTTGTTATTCCTAACTTTTCACCCATTTGTTCCTGTGTTAAACCTAACATGTTCCTGTAACCTTTTACTTTATTAGGATTTATCATTTTTACACCTCCTTTACTTTTGAATACTTTTACAGTATAAAACAACTATTTTATTATGTCAATACTTATCTTTACTTTTTTACAAAAATAGTTTATTATGTAATGTAGAAAAGAGGTGTAATATATGAATGATAATATATTAATAGGTGCTAAGATTAAACAGTTACGCCTATCACTTGGCGAATCAATGGAACAATTCGGTAAAAGATTCCATACCTCAAAAGGGACTGTTAACAATTGGGAGAAAGGTAGGAATTTACCAAATAAAGAAAATCTAAAAATAATCGCTGATTTAATGCACAAATCAGTTATTGAGTTGTTTTGTGGAAAATTAGAAGATAGAATTTTTGATGAATTAAAAAATGCTAATAATTTCTATGACCTTGATAATATTGACTTATTAGAATTGGCAAAACAGATTTCTAAATCAATTGTAGAAGATTATGGCTTGTATACAGATTTTACTGACCCCTCTGTTGAGATTGCTACTTACATATCTAAATACCTTAATAAATTACTGCCTGAGAATACCAAAATATTTCCACTTACTGAAAATTTATCCTATAGAATAAATGATATCCCACAATACGAGCGTAAAAATACTGATTTAACAGCTTTTCTACATATTGAGTTGCTTTATACAGAAGTTAATAATATAGATTTAGTCCTTGACAAAATACAAATAAAATATTCAACTTTATTACAAATCAACTACCATTTTCAAAATAATAAAATTATAGACATAGATTGTGAGGGATTTGAGTTTTTAAACCAAGAAAAATATAAAACTTTTTTTCCTGATACTTTAATAAAACAATTAGAAAAAGAAGTATCTACAAAAGTTTTTGATTTTGTAAAAGCAGATATACAACTAATGAATGATAGGATAGACCAACAAACCGACTAACCCACGCGCCAACATTTGCCTACATTTTGGCTTACAGTAGCGCTCAATATTTCGCTATTTCTATACTATGATTTTCTATGATTTCTAACCTGCCCTAGATATTACATAGGTCAGCCATCTACTATTTTTTACTACATTCTTAAACTTATATGCTCACATTTTCCAACAATTCTAACACCTTAAAAAGCATTAATGGTTTAATAGTCATATCCTCACAAACGCCATAATAGCAACGATTATCGCTTTTTTTAATAGCTCAAAAATTCATGTTTTTTTCATATTGGGAGGTCATCAATGAAAAACTTAAAACCTATACTAAAAGAGATTTTTGACTTTACCTATCAATTATTCTTTGCTTTGATTGCCTTAGATATTAGTTCTCAATTTGTCTTAGGCGAATCACAAGCTACCATGACAGAAAAGCGTTGGTCTTGGATATTCGCTATTTCTCTGATTGTCAGTATCATAAAAACTATCTACCAAAAGCTTAAGAAGAAAGACTAGTGCTACTCTCCAATTTATGGATGATTTACACTGATATTTTCTAACATTTTCTAATACGGAGTACCGTTTTGTTACGTCATATACTAGGATTTTCTCGTATTTTCTAGTAGTTTTGGTAAGGTTGGATTTTAAATCCAAGTATTTCTAACCTGCTATCCCAATTTAGGACTACAGCTATACACTCTCATTTTCCAACAATTCATATAAACCTAAAACCTTTTTAATAATGGCTTGCCTGCTGTAGAAAGGTTTATCATGAATATCAAAGAAGTTATTAAAAAAGACGGTACAAAAGTGTACCGTTCAAATGTTTATTTGGGAGTAGATAGCATTACAGGAAAGAAAGTTAAAACGACTATAACAGGGCGAACGAAAAAAGAGGTTAAAGCTAAAGCCCAGCAAGCCCAAAGCAATTTTAAAGCTAATGGGGCAACGGTATTTAAAGCAACAAATATTAGGAATTATAAGGAACTTGCTGATTTATGGTTGGAAAATTATCAAATGACGGTAAAACCTCAAACAGTAGACGTTGTAAAGAGTTATCTAACTATCCATATACTGCCAAGCTTTGGGGCTATGACATTAGAAAATATTAGCATAGTTGTTATTCAAGACTGGGTGAATAAGCTAGCTAAAAAGTTAGTAAATTTCTCTGCTGTAGTATCGGTTCATAAACGGATTTTACAATATGCCGTTACTATGCAATTAATAGACTACAATCCTGCGCGTGAGGTTATCCTCCCACGTAAACCAAAAGCAAAAACAAAGGTTAAGTATATCCCTAATGATAATCTAAAAATATTTATGGACTACATGGATAAGATAGCTCCTTATCAATACAAAGATTATTACGACAATATTTTATATCATCTCTTACTTGCTACTGGTTGCCGTTTTGGTGAGGTGGCAGCCCTTGAATGGTCTGATATTGATTTAAAAAATGGAACGGTTAGCATAAACAAGAATTACAGTCATATCTCTAACGCTGTGAGCACTGTTAAAAGCAAGGCTGGGAACAGAGTTATCAGTATAGATAACAAAACTGTTCTCATGCTCAAACAGTACAGGAACAGACAACGTCAAATATTTGTAGAAGTTGGCGCTACTGCTCCTAGTGTTTTATTTGCGACACCCACACAAACTTACATGCAAATAGGCAATCGTCAACATGCTTTAAAAACTCACTTAAAAGCGTGTAACATACCAAGATTTACGTTTCACGCTTTCAGACACACACACGCTAGTTTATTGCTCAATGCTGGTATCAGTTATAAAGAACTACAACACCGACTAGGACACGCAAATATTACAATGACATTAGACATATACAGTCATTTATCAAAAGAGAAAGAAAAAGAAGCTGTTTTCTATTACGAAAAAGCTCTCCAAAATTTGTAAAAGTCCACAAAAAGGGGAGTAAATTCAAAAACGGCGTGGTAAAGGCACCTCACAAACATTATTAAATCAACGTTTATAGGACTTTGGTTCACAAATATGTTATAATTACTTGAATTATAAAATGGAGAAAACAATGGAATACAAATTATTTGATGACTATATCACATTACAAGCATTACTAAAAGAACTTGGTATTATCCAAAGTGGTGGGGCTATAAAAGGGTATTTAGCAGAAACAACGGTTCTTTTTAATGGTCAAGATGAAAAACGTCGTGGCAAAAAAATTCGTATCGGCGATACCATCACCATTCCCGAAGAAAATGTTGAGATTCAGATTGTCGAACCAACATCAGCTGAAAAACAAGAGCACCTAGAAGCAATTGCTGAAAAAGAACGTGTCACTGCTATTGTCAAAGAGCTCAATCAGAAAAATAAAAAAGTTAAAAAACAAAATCAAGGAAAAACAAAACAAACAAATGAACGTAAACCCGTTCGTTTTCCAGGAACTTAAGCATGTGGATTCAAAAAATAACGTTAAAAAATTATCGTAACTATCTGACTAGTGAGCTTGAATTTTCTCCTGGACTTAATGTTTTCATCGGAAAAAACGCTCAAGGAAAGACAAATTTCTTAGAAGCAATTTATTTCCTTTCTCTTACCCGCAGCCACCGCACACGAACAGACAAAGAGTTGATTCATTTTGATGCCAAAGAACTTCTGGTTTCTGGTATTTTACAACGTTCAAGTGGTACTGTTCCTTTAGATATTAGTCTTTCAAGTAAGGGACGTGTTACAAAAGTTAATCATCTAAAACAAGCTAAGTTATCAGACTATATTGGTGTAATGACCGTTGTTCTTTTTGCACCTGAAGATTTACAACTCATCAAAGGCGCTCCAAGCCTTCGTCGAAAATTTATTGACATTGATTTAGGGCAAATAAAGCCGATTTATTTAGCTGATTTGTCTAATTATAACCACGTGCTAAAACAGCGTAATGCTTATCTTAAAACGGCTGAAAAAGTTGATACTGATTTTTTAGCTGTGCTTGATGAGCAATTAGCTGATTTTGGTAGCCGTGTCATGGAACATCGTTTAGATTTCATTTCTAATTTAGAAAAAGAAGCCGACCGCTATCATTATGCCATTTCAAACGGCATTGAACATCTTAGTATCCATTATCTGTCATCTGTTTCCTTCCAAGAAAAGGATGACATTAAGCCAAATTTCTTAAAAGCTTTACAAAAAAATCATCAGCGTGATATTTTCAAAAAAAATACAAGTGTTGGTCCCCACCGTGATGATTTAGAATTTTTCATCAATGATATGCCAGCAAATTTTGGCAGCCAAGGTCAGCACCGTAGCCTAATCTTATCACTAAAAATGGCTGAAATTGAGTTAATAAAAACAGTAACTGGTGATTATCCTATTTTACTTTTAGATGATGTCATGAGCGAGCTTGATAATTACAGACAAACCGAACTCTTAAAAATGATTATTGATAAAAACGTTCAAACCTTCATTACAACAACAAGCCTCGACCACCTATCACAGCTTCCGGACGAGTTAAAAATCTTTACAGTTAATCAAGGTAACATTCAAGAAAATTAAAAAAGCTGGCGTTTGCCAGCTTTTTGTTATGTTTACAGATAAGTTGACAACATTGTCAACGATTAATAAGATTTGACAATTCCTAGTAAAACAGCACCAAGAACAAAACAAGCAATACCAATTGCCAACCAACGTGTTTCTTTACGTGTTTTTGTTTCACCAAGGAAAAGAATACCACCCATGATAGAAATAACAACACCTAATTGTGAGAAGCTAAAAGCAATAGCTAAACCAGCTTTAGCAGCAGCTAATAACATGAAGATATTACCAACACCCCACATCAAACCAACGATAGCATTTTTGATAACAACTGTTTCAAATTTAACGTTGAATTTCATGAACATCATTGCACCAATAACCATACCAACAGCCATTGGGAAGATAACTGCCAACGCATCAAATTTCATGATGTTGTTGAATAAGATTGTGTAAGAAAGGTAACCAACAGTAGAATAAGTTAAAGCACGGAAACCTTTCCCAAAATCAGTCAATTCATTCGTTTCAACTTTTTCAGCATCCTGTTTACTTGTAAAATAAAAACCAATAACAAGCAAAAGTAAAGCAATGATACCAAGAGTGTATTGAACAGGTTTACTCCATTCACCAAAAACGATTGCACCAATTAAGCTACCGAAAACTAATTGAGCACCACTTGATAATGGATTCCCCACAGAAACACCCATATATTGCATAGCACGGAATTGACCATTTTGCCCCATAGACCAAAGCATACCACCAATAATTCCAAATACCCAGAGTGATACTGACATTTCTGGTTGGACAAATAACCAAACGACAAAAGCAAATAAAAGTGCTCCAATAGTCATTCCTAATGTTTGTTGATCTGGTTTACCACCAATTTTATTGCTGACAAAACCAATACTTCCCCATGCAACCATGGGAATCAATGCATATAAAATACCTTGCATTTTTTCTCCTTTACAATATGTTTTACAGCTAAGTAAACAAAGTTTACACTGTTGTAAATATGAAAATAATCGTTCATTTTGTGTGAAAACGCTTTTTCAGAAAACAAAAGAAATTTTCATTTTAAAACGAACACAGCTGTATATTCTATCACAATTACTATCACTTTGTAAAGGTTATCAAAAAAATCCCTGACAGGCATAAGCACATCAGAGATTTTTTTAATTAATTATTCTAGAAATTAATGTACTGAATAGTTTGGTGCTTCATTTGTGATTTGAACATCATGTGGGTGGCTTTCAATTAAACCAGCACCTGACATCTCAACAAACTGAGCTTTTTCGTGAAGTGCTAAAATATCTTCAGCCCCAACATATCCCATACCAGCGCGAATACCACCAAGCATTTGGAAGACGATATCAGCCACAGCACCTTTGTAAGCTACACGACCTTCGATTCCTTCTGGAACAAGTTTGTTAGCTTCATTGACTGAACCTTGGAAGTAACGGTCGCTTGAACCTTTTTTCATAGCTGCAATTGATCCCATACCACGGTATGTTTTAAATTTACGGCCTTGGTAAATTTCAGTTTCACCTGGTGCTTCATCTGTACCAGCAAACATAGAACCAAGCATTACAGCATTACCACCTGCTGCCAAAGCTTTAACAATATCACCTGAATATTTGATACCACCATCGGCAATAATTGTTTTGCCATATTCACGTGCAACAGCTGCTGCATCATAAATAGCTGTAATTTGCGGAACACCAACACCTGCTACGACACGTGTTGTACAGATTGAACCAGGACCGATTCCGACTTTAACAACATCGACACCAGCTTCGTAAAGCGCACGAGCTCCTTCTGCAGTAGCAACATTACCAGCAATCAATGTACGTTCTGGGAAGTGTTGACGAATTTCAGCAATTTTACGAAGAACACCTGCTGAATGCCCGTGTGCAGTATCAATAACAATGGCATCAGCACCAGCTTCAAAAAGTGCTTCAGCACGTTCAAAGGTATCTGATGTAACACCCACAGCCCCTGCAACTAAAAGACGACCAAATTCATCCTTAGCAGCATTAGGGAATTCAATAACTTTTTCAATATCTTTGATAGTGATAAGACCTGACAAACGTCCTGCTTCATCGACCAAAGGAAGTTTTTCAATACGGTGTTCATGAAGAATACGTTCAGCAGTTTCCAAATCAGTTCCAACAGGAGCTGTAACCAATTTTTCACTTGTCATGTGTTTAGAAATTGGTGTGTGATAATCTGAAATGAAACGCATGTCACGGTTTGTAATGATACCAACTAATTTACGATTTTCAAGAGTTTCAACAATCGGAACACCACTGATACGATAACGTTGCATCAATTCTTCTGCTTCTGAAACAGAATGTTTTGGTGTTAAGAAGAAAGGATCAATAATAACACCGTTTTCTGAGCGTTTTACTTTACGAATTTCTTCAGCTTGTTCTTGAATAGACATGTTTTTATGAACAACACCGAGACCACCCGCACGTGCAATCGCAATCGCCATTTTACTGTCAGTTACAGTATCCATAGCAGCTGTCACGATAGGAATGTTCAATGTCAAATTTTTTGCAAGTTTTGTTTGCATGTTAACTTCGTTTGGAAGAACATGACTTTCAGCAGGAATAAGTAATACGTCATCAAAAGTGTAACCTTTTTTCAAAAATTTAGTGTCCCAATTTGACATTAAATAACCCTCTTTTCTATGTATTTGTAGGGGATTTTAGCCCCCCAGCTAATTTTTTATTGTTACTATAATAACACGCCAAAATCATTTGTCAATAAAATAAATTCAATTTTTTTCCAAATTACCTTTAAAAAAACATGGTATTTTCTACCTATTATTAGACTGATTATTTTTGCAATTCTCATTTAAAACAAATGCTTTTCAACAAATAAAAACTCTAAAGTAAAAATTGTTACTTTAGAGTTTCGCTTCACTTTATTTTAGAAGTAATTGATTCCCATAGCAGCTTTAACTTCTGAAAGTGTTTGACCAGCAACTTCACGCGCTGCTTCACTTCCTTTTTCAAGCATACGGAATACTTCACCCATGTCTTTTGCGTATTCTAGGCGGCGTTCACGGATTGGCGCCAATTCACGTTCAAGAATATCAAGCAAATAACGTTTTGTTTTGACGTCACCAAGACCTCCACGTTGATAGTGTTCTTTCATAGCTGAAATGTCATCTTGATCTTCTTCACGTCCGAAAATATCAAGATAATGAAAAACCATATTTCCTTCAATTTGTCCTGGATCTTCAACACGAACATGATTAGGGTCTGTGTACATGCTCATTACTTTTTTACGAACAGTATCAGCATCATCAGACAAATAAATACCATTTCCAAGAGATTTAGACATTTTAGCATTACCATCTAACCCTGGTAAACGACCAGCTGCTTCATTTTCAGGAAAAATACCTTCTGGCTCAACCAAAACATCTGTTTTATAAGTATGATTGAAACTGCGAACGATTTCACGTGTTTGTTCAATCATTGGTTTTTGGTCATTTCCAACTGGCACATAATTCGCTTTAAAAGCTGTAATATCCGCAGCTTGAGAGATTGGATACACCAAAAATCCTGTTGGAATTGAACTTCCAAACCCTTTTTGCGCAATCTCTGTTTTTACAGTAGGATTACGTTCCAAACGTGCTAATGATACCAAGTTCATGTAGTACATGGTTAATTCAGCTAATTCAGGAATTTGACTTTGAATGAAAATCGTAGATTTAGCTGGATCAAGCCCTACTGATAAGTAGTCCAATGCTACATTTCCAACTGATTCTCTGATAATTTCAGATTCCTTAGCGTGGTCTGTCAAAGCTTGTTGGTCTGCCAAGAAAACAAACATATCGTATTTGTTTTCATTTTGCAATAACACACGATTTTTTAAACTGCCGACATAGTGTCCTAAGTGCAACTTACCAGTTGGACGGTCACCTGTCAAAATAATTGGTTTTACCATTCTATCACCTCAAAATTAATTTCAAATTAAAACAACCCCACGTAGCTAAACTACGTGAGGGCGTTATTAATACGCGGTACCACCTCAATTGATAGAAAATTTTCTACCATCTCTTACCACTATTAAAAGTTCACAGATAAATGCAAACATTATTTTCCATTATATACATCAGCCCATTCATGCAAGGGTACTACTGATTTTCAGCACCATCAGCTCTCTAAAAGTACGCGTTTACATTACTCTTCTGAATCTTCTTCATTTTATGAAATTCTAGAAACTTTGTCAAGCTAATAGCTATTTTCCTAGGAAATTCTCGCTTTCTTAGAAAGAATAATTATACAGTTTCTTCGGGAATTTCTTTTTAATAAAATTAAAAAATGAGAATTATACATCGTAATCAACTTTCTTTCACATAAATCTTGACGAGTATCTTCTTCTTTGCAATAATAGAATCGTTTGTTATAAAGAAGAGGGTTATTATGAAGAAAAAATTAATTGATTTTGGGCTCGTTACAGTAGGAGCCTTTATTGCTGCTATCGGTTTTAACAGTTTTTTCCTAGAGAATCACATTGCATCTGGTGGGGTTGTTGGTTTAGCTGTTAGTTTGAAAGCTTTATTTGGTTGGAATACTGGGAATTTTGTTATGATTTCAAATTTTCCACTCCTTATAGCTTGCTGGCTTTTCCTAGGAAAAGAGACATTTGTAAAAACCGTTTATGGGTCATGGATTTATTCTATTTTTGTTAAACTAACTGAAGGTGTGCCAAATTTAACAGACAATCCTTTGTTAGCTGCGCTTTTTGGAGGTATTATTTGTGGTTTTGGTTTAGGGGTTGTCTTTTGGGGAAATTCTTCAACAGGTGGAACAGGTATTATCACCCAAATTCTCCATAAATACACACCACTTCCTCTTGCCGTTGCAATGACAATCGTTGATGGTTGTAGTGTTGCGATGGGATTTGTCGCCTTTGACATTGACACAGTTATGTATTCTATTATTGCATTGATTACGATTGGTTATGTCGTTAATAGCATGCAACTTGGGGTCACTTCATCACGAAATATCATGATTGTTTCGCCTAAGAATGATTTAATCAAACATTATATTTCTACGAAAGCAGACCGTGGGGTCACTGAAATTCCAGTTACTGGTGGTTATTCAGGTGAAAATCATACCATGCTAATGACAACTGTTTCTCGTCAAGAAGTCCCTCGTTTAGAAAAAAATATCCAAAAAATTGACGAAACTGCCTTTATCGTCGTTATGCCTGCTACACAAGTTATGGGACGTGGATTTAGCCTCAAAAAATACTATAAACTTGACGAAAAAGACATCATTTTACCAATGTAATGCAAAGCCCCGCTTTCTCTGATTGAAAATTGGGGCTTTTTCATGTACAATGAAGCTTATAGATAAATATTATGAGGTGAAAAATTGCTTACAGTTTCTGATGTATCACTACGTTTCAGCGATAGAAAACTGTTTGATGAGGTTAACATCAACTTTACAGCTGGAAATACCTATGGTTTAATCGGTGCCAACGGTGCAGGAAAATCAACATTTTTAAAAATCTTGGCAGGAGATATTGAACCAACAACAG
Source organism: Streptococcus gallolyticus subsp. gallolyticus DSM 16831 (assembly GCF_002000985.1). Lineage (NCBI taxonomy): Bacteria > Bacillati > Bacillota > Bacilli > Lactobacillales > Streptococcaceae > Streptococcus > Streptococcus gallolyticus. Next base: position 2,484,998 of record NZ_CP018822.1, read on the forward strand.
GTCATGTTTCCCTTGGTCCAGATGAACGCTTATCAGTTCTTCGTCAAAATCACTTTGACTATGAAGAAGAACGTGCTATTGATGTTGTTATTATGGGAAATGAACGCCTTTACAACATCATGAAAGAAAAAGATGCTATCTACATGAAACCTGATTTTTCAGACGAAGATGGTGTCCGCGCTGCCGAGTTAGAAAGCGAATTTGCAGAGCTTGGCGGTTGGGAAGCCGAAAGCGAAGCTTCTCAATTACTTCAAAACTTAAACATTCCAGAAGACCTTCATTACCAAAACATGAGTGAATTAGCCAATGGTGATAAAGTGAAAGTCCTTCTTGCCAAAGCTCTTTTTGGTAAACCTGACGTCCTTCTCCTTGACGAACCAACCAACGGTCTTGATATTCAATCCATCTCTTGGTTAGAAGATTTCTTGATTGACTTTGAAAATACTGTTATTGTCGTTTCCCATGACCGTCACTTCTTGAATAAAGTATGTACGCACATGGCTGACCTTGATTTCGGTAAAATCAAACTTTACGTCGGTAACTACGACTTCTGGAAACAATCTTCTGAGCTTGCTGCTCGCTTACAAGCAGACCGCAATGCTAAAGCAGAAGAAAAAATTAAAGAATTGCAAGAATTCGTGGCACGTTTCTCTGCCAATGCTTCTAAATCAAAACAAGCCACATCTCGTAAGAAAATGCTTGATAAAATTGAATTAGAAGAAATTGTTCCTTCTAGTCGTAAATACCCATTTATTAACTTCAAAGCAGAACGCGAACTTGGTAAAGACCTCTTAACTGTTGAAAATTTATCCGTTAAAATTGATGGAGAAACTGTCCTTGATAATATCAGCTTCATCCTACGTCCAGGTGATAAAACAGCTTTCATTGGACAAAACGATATTCAAACAACAGCTCTTATTCGTGCTTTGATGGATGACATCGAATACGAAGGTACTATCAAATGGGGTGTCACAACTAGCCGCTCTTATCTTCCAAAAGATAATTCACGTGACTTTGCCTCTGGTGAATCAATTCTTGAATGGCTTCGTCAATTTGCTTCTAAAGAAGAGGACGATAACACATTCCTTCGTGGATTCCTTGGACGCATGCTTTTCTCTGGTGACGAAGTTAACAAATCAGTTAGCGTATTGTCAGGGGGAGAAAAAGTGCGCGTGATGCTTTCTAAATTGATGCTCCTCAAATCAAACGTTCTTGTCCTTGATGATCCAACAAACCACTTAGACTTGGAATCAATTTCAAGCTTGAATGATGGGCTGAAAGATTTCAAAGAATCTATTATCTTTGCAAGTCATGACCATGAGTTTATTCAAACACTTGCTAATCACATTGTCGTAATTTCAAAAAATGGAGTTATTGACCGTATCGATGAAACTTATGATGAATTTCTTGAAAATGAAGAAGTTCAAGCCAAAGTTAAAGAACTCTGGAAAGATTAATCTCTTAATAATTTCCCGACGTTTACACAAACTTTACAATATAGAGAAAAGAAACAGGTTGGGATAAGCTATCTCAACCTGTCTTACTAAAGCTATGACATTAAAATCTTTAAAACCAAACATTAATACTCTTTACTACTTAGCAGCATTTGCTCTGCCATTTCTTATCTTATTTTTCGCCTTATTGTCTGAAGATATTTCATTCAATAGTGACACGACTATTTTAGCTAGTGACGGTTTCCACCAGTATGTCATTTTTGCTGAAAATCTACGAAATATTTTACACGGTTCAGATAGTATTTTTTACACCTTTACGAGTGGTTTGGGACTAAACTTCTATGCTCTTATCAGTTACTATCTAGGAAGCTTCTTCTCACCTTTCGTTTATTTCTTCAGTCTAAAGAGCATGCCTGATGCTATTTATATCTTTACATTACTGAAAGTTGCTTGTATGGGGGTAAGTTGTTTTTATAGTCTCAGACAACTCTACCCTAAAGTGCTGAAACCTTTCAGCATCGTCTTATCGACTTCTTATGCATTGATGAGTTTTGCTATCAGCCAAATTGAAATTAATATGTGGCTTGATGTATTCATTCTTTTGCCTTTAATCATTTTAGGAATTAATCGCTTATTAGGTCAGCAAAAATTCATCCTTTATTACCTAAGTTTAACGATTCTCTTTATCCAAAACTATTATTTTGGATACATGGTTGTTATCTTTTTAATTCTTTATTTCCTTGTTCAATTAACTAAAGAATTTAAATGGAAAGTCATTCTACGAAAATTTATTAACTTTACAGTTGTGTCAATCTCTGCTGGTCTCTCTAGCTGCATCATGCTGCTACCAACTTACTTAGACCTATCTACACACGGTGAGGAATTTTCTAAGTTTACAGAGTGGTTTACAGATGCGTCATGGTTCTTTGATTTATTTGCTAAGAATTTTGTTGGCTCTTATGACACAACAAAATTTGGTTCTATTCCGATGATTTACGTGGGAATTTTCCCATTGATATTAGCTATTATTTTCTTTACGATTAAATCAATCAGGTGGCAAACTCGTTTAGCTTATGGCATAATGCTTGCTCTCATTGTTGCTAGTTTTTATCTTGAACCATTAGACCTTATCTGGCAAGGTATGCATTCGCCAAATATGTTTCTTCACCGCTATTCTTGGACATTCTCTATTCTTATCATCCTATTAGCAGCTGAAACATTATCTCGTTTAAAAGAATTAACACTCAAGCAATATCTTATTGGGATTATTCCCTTGGCTCTTGGATTTATTGTTACAGCGTTGTTCCAAAGTCATTATGACTTTTTAGAACCTTCGCAAGTCATTATCACCTTTGCTTTCTTAGCTGCTTATGCTATTATACTCATCAGTTATGTAAATAAGTATCTATCATTTAAACTCTTTGTCAGCTTTACACTTATCTTTACAATTTTTGAAATATCATTAAATACTTATTATCAAATTGCAGCCCTTGATAGCGAGTGGGTCTTTCCTTCTCGACAAAGTTATAATCGTAATTTGACAGACATTGACAAACTTGTCAACGAAACACAAGAACTGAATACTACTTTCTATCGTACTGAAGAATTGTTACCTCAAACTGGCAATGACAGTATGAAATATAATTACAATGGTATCTCTCAATTTTCATCTATCCGAAACACGACCTCTAGTAGCACATTAGACCGGCTTGGCTTTAAATCAACAGGGACTAATCTCAACCTTCGCTACCAAAATAATACCTTGCTGATGGATAGTTTATTTGCTGTGAAGTATAATCTTTCTGAAACTAGTGTTGATAAATTTGGTTTCAATTATGTTGACGGTTCTGGCAATGTGTCACTTTATGAAAATCAATATGCTAGTCAACTAGCTATTTTAACGAATGGTATTTACAAGGATATTGACTTTGGTGTCAACACGCTTGACAACCAAACTAATTTTATCAATAACTTGACAGGATTATCTGAGAAATACTTCACACGTTTAGCTTCTCAACTAACAGGTGGTGCTAATTTGCTTAATAACCGAGTCACCACTACAAATGATGGTCAGTTGACAACAAGTGCTACTTATCAAGTCACTGTCACTGCTAATACTCAACTTTATGTAAGTGTCCCTAACATTACTTTCTCTAATGATAATAGTGAATCTGTTCAAATTACAGTTAATGGAAAAACGACAGAATACACAACCGATAATGCTTACAGCTTCTTTGACCTTGGTTACTTTGAAGAAGGACAAACGCTTGACATCACATTTACTTTCCCTGAAAATAGTCAAGTTTCCTTCAATCAACCTAATTTTTATGCTTTAGATTTAACAAGTTATCAAAAAGCTATGGCGATTATTGACAATCCAGACGTTACCGTTACAACTGATAAAAATACCGTTACTGCTACTTATAAAGCAGACGAAGATAGTTCATTATTCTTCACCATTCCATATGATAAAGGATGGACAGCTACACAAAACGGGAAAAAACTTACGGTTTCAAAAGCGCAAGATGGTTTTATGAAAGTTGATGTAAAAGCTGGTGAAGGTAAAGTAACGTTAACTTACATCCCAAATGGTTTTAAAGAAGGAGCTTACCTATCCATATTAGGAATCATCCTTTTCCTTGCTTATATGATTGCACGAAGAAAGTATCATTTAAGGATAAAAGCAGGCTAAAATTTAGCCTGCTTTATTTTTAGGTATTAAAAAATCCTAAGTAAACTTAGGAAGGTGTCTTATCACTCCGGCAGTAGGACTCGAACCTACGACATCATGATTAACAGTCATGCGCTACTACCAACTGAGCTATGCCGGATAAAGAAAAAAACTGCTAGGCAGTAGTTTATAGTCCGTACGGGATTCGAACCCGTGTTACCGCCGTGAAAAGGCGGTGTCTTAACCCCTTGACCAACGGACCAGAAGCTTTAAGGATTTCTCCTCAACACTCATACTATTATATCAGATATTTTTTCTTTGTCTATAGTTTTTTTCAATTTTTTTACGTTTTTTTACAAAAATTATCGGTAAAAAATGTAAAACAGTCAAATCATAAAAAATAGTTATCAAAATAGGATTTATAGGTATTTTTTTATAAAAAATGATTAGTAGAAATTCACACTATTTCTCGCTTACTTCCTAATCATGATTTATTGTTATGAGTTGATTTTTAGTTGACAGCATAGTCGATATTTTGATAGAATGATTAAGTTGATATGGTCTCATAGCTCAGCTGGATAGAGCATTCGCCTTCTAAGCGAACGGTCGCAGGTTCGAATCCTGCTGGGATCAAATCTCAAGTCGGCTCAAGCCGGCTTTTTTTTATTTTTAACAAATGTTTCACATGAAACAAAGCAACTAAAAAAGAGTAGTAAGAAGACATGGTAAATTAACTCCTTTACTACTCTTTTATTATATCACCATAGGTTAAATTACTTGTGGTAAGGGCTTCCTTGTTGAATCATAAAAGCACGGTAAATTTGTTCTGATAGAACTAAACGCATTAATTGATGAGGTAGGGTTAATAAACCAAAACTCAAGCGCAAATTAGCACGTTTTTTGACCTTATCTGCTAAACCAAGGCTTCCTCCAATCACAAAAACAATATCAGAATAGCCTCTTAATGTCGCATCAGCAATAACTTGACTAAAAGCTTCAGAAGATAGTTGTTTTCCCTCGATGGCTAGGACAATAACATAATCACGCTCTGAAATCTTTGCTAGGATGCGTTCGCCCTCTTTTTCCATAATTTGCTGATTTTGTGCAGCACTAGCATTATCTGGTGTTTTTTCGTCTGCTAACTCGACAATTTCAAATTTTGCAAAGCGACTCATGCGTTTTCCATATTCGGCAATACCGTCTTTTAAATATTTTTCTTTTAATTTTCCAACAGCGATAATTTTTACTTTCATAGCTCCATTTTACCACATATTCACAAGCTTTTCACACCTTATCCACATGTTCATAAATCATCAACATGGCTTTTAGTAGCTTTGAATCAGGATTTTTTCACATTTTTAAAAAGTTTTCCACAGGTTGTGGATTACTTTATTTTTTTTTACTTTTAAGGTATAATTAAGTCAATTTTTATATGCTATCCAAGAAAAATGGGAGGTAGAGACGTGAAAAAAATAAAATTACCAAATTTACCCAAGTTGCCAAAATTTAATTACAAAAATTGGTTAAAACCATTGGGTGTCATTTTAGTCGGCTTTATAGCTGGTATCGCAGGTACAATACTCGTCCTAAATATGGCAGGTATTTCAATCACTAACGTCAGTGGTTCAAGTACAAAAACAACAACAAGTAGCGTAAGCTATTCTAACTCTAACGATACAACAAAAGCTGTGGAAAAAGTTCAAGACGCAGTTGTATCTGTTATTAACTACAAATCAGACTCGTCGTCTTCTACAAGTGACCTCTACAATCAAATGTTTGGCAATGATTCAGACAGTAGTAGCGATTCAAGCTCTACAGATGATTTGACTGTTTACAGTGAAGGTTCTGGGGTTATTTACAAAAAAGATGGTGATTCTGCTTATGTCGTCACTAACAATCACGTTATTGATGGGGCCGAACAAATTGAAATCATGCTTGCTGATGGAACAAAAGTTGTTGGTGAGCTAGTCGGAGCAGATACTTATTCAGATATTGCCGTTGTCAAAATTTCTTCTGACAACGTATCTACAGTTGCTGAATTTGCCGATTCTGATAAATTGACTGTCGGTGAAACTGCTATCGCTATTGGTAGCCCACTTGGTACTGAATATGCTAACTCTGTAACACAAGGTATTGTCTCAAGTCTTAGCCGTACAGTAACCATGACAAATGATGATGGTGAAACTATCTCAACAAATGCTATCCAAACGGATGCAGCGATTAACCCAGGTAACTCTGGTGGTGCTTTAATTAACATTGAAGGACAAGTTATCGGTATCAATTCAAGTAAGATTTCATCTACATCAAGTTCTGGTGAATCTGTCGAAGGTATGGGATTTGCCATTCCATCTAACGATGTTGTATCCATTATTAACCAATTGGAAGAAAATGGGCAAGTTATCCGTCCAGCACTTGGTATTTCAATGGTAAACTTGAGCGACCTTTCAACAAATGCAATTGCTCAACTTAACATTCCAACAAGTGTAACAAGCGGTGTCGTTGTGGCGGCTGTTCAATCTGGTATGCCAGCTGAAGGTAATCTCGAACAATATGATGTCATCACAGCTATTGACGACCAAGAAGTAACATCTACTTCAGATCTTCAAAGTATCCTTTATACTCATTCTGTTGGTGACTCTGTCAAAGTAACCTTCTACCGTGGAACTGATAAGAAAACAGCCACAATTGAATTAACTAAGACAACACAAGATTTATCTTCCTCAAACTGATAACAAATAATAACTAATGAAAATGAAGCTGAGCATTCCTCAGCCTCATTTTTTAAGGATAAAAGACTTATGCCTGAAACACTCATATTAATCAAAATTGAAAATATCTCACCTAATCCCTACCAACCCCGTTTAGAATTTAAACAAGAAGAGCTAGAAGAACTAGCACGTTCGATTAAAACTAATGGGCTTATTCAGCCGATTATCGTCCGAGAATCAACTGTCTTTGGTTATGAGCTTATTGCTGGTGAACGACGTCTAAGAGCCTCAAAAATAGCAGGTTTAACCGAAATTCCTGCTATCATAAAAAATATCTCCAATCAGGAGAGTATGCAGCTAGCTATCGTTGAAAATTTGCAACGTTCTGATTTGAATCCAATCGAAGAAGCAAAAGCTTACCAGCAACTTCTGGAAAAAAATCAAATGACCCATGAAGAATTAGCACAATTTATGGGAAAATCTCGCCCCTACATTACCAATTGCCTCAGATTACTTAACCTTCCTAAAAGTCTCTCTGATGCCGTTGAAAAAGGTGAGCTGTCTCAAGGACACGCGCGTGTTCTTTTAACCCTTAAAAGTGCTGAAGAACAAGAGAAGTGGTATCAAAAAATTCTAGCAAATGATATTAGCGTTAGAAAACTTGAACATTTACTAAAACCTGCTAAAAAGAAAAAAAATCGTCCCAAAAAGAAAGATATTTTCATTCGAAATCAAGAAGAAGAATTGACCAAACAGTTAGGACTTCCTGTTAAAATTATCGTCTCTAAAACTGGCACAAAAGGAGAGGTGAGTTTACATTTTCAATCTGAAGAAGACTTAAACAGAATTATCAACAAGCTAAAATAGCTTGTTGATTTCTTTTTTTATTTTTCACAGTTTTCCACAGAAAAAACAGCCTATAATCCCCAGTTTTATCACACTTTCTTTGTTTTCCACACCCTGTGGAAAACTTTCGTAAACAATGTGGATTTTTTATTTCCACCGTTGTGGAAAACTTTTATTTTTTATGTTAGAATAGGTATTGAATTATCCACAAAAAGGAAACTACT